>CAWGND010000045.1:0-14979 GCA_963823845.1 Terriglobales bacterium | reverse complement strand
CGTCCAGAAAGGGAGACTATTGCCTAACGGCGCAATCACTTCTAGGCGCTGGTTAGATGAATGAAGACATTCGCAATGTAGACCGTGATCATCACAATTCTGTTTTACTCATGAAGAGTGATCGCACGAAATGACGATGAACTGTGATGTGTAGCCGTTCAGTCGCCGAATCTGAACCAGCGGCGCAAATGCGACATGAGCGACCACCGTACATCCGGTTCGCCAAGGATGAACGCAGCCAAAGCACGCGATAAAAACGGACCACTGAAGCGAAGCGCCGAAGTAACGCCATGGGACGACATGCGGGCCTGGGTAGCCGGACAGACGCCCACAGGAGCGCCATCAAGATGATGCCGAAACCGCTCGCTATGCGGGCCAGAACGCCGGCCACAAGTCCCAGACCGATCATTAGTTCGCCGTAGGCAGTGAAAATGCGCATACCCGCGCGTGCTGCAAGATAATGCTTTCCAGAACAGGCTTCATCCACGGGTAAGCGCCCTGGGCGAGGAAGCTTCGGACCCGACTCCTCGAATCCGCCACGCAGGGTGCAGTCTGTCCCGAAGACCTTGTACTCGCCAAAGAGCACAAAAAACATTCCAACGAGGATGGGCAATGTCGCGAGTGGCGTTTCGCTCATACCAGTTTGTCATTTTTTCGATAATCAGATCTGCGCTAATCCGCCATCAACACAGATCTCGCTGCCGTTCACGAAGCTGGAGTCGTCGGAAGCGAGAAACAGAGCCGTCGTCGCGATCTCTTCCGAGCGTCCGAACTCCTTGCGAGGAATGGCTGACAGGAAGTACTCCTTCACTTCCGCAGGGGCGTTCGCGATAGCGTTGGTGGCGATCGGTCCCGGGCTGAGCACATTCACGCGAATCCTGCGCTCTGCGAGTTCCACCGCCCATGATCGCGCGAACGACCGCAGCGCTGCCTTGCTTCCCGCATAAACGCCCATCCCCGGCATGCCCTTGAGATGAGCGATCGATCCGTTCATGATGATCGATCCGCCATTCCGCATCATGGGAAGCGCCTTCTGCACGGTGAATAGTGTTCCGCGGGTATTCAGGGAAAAGTGCTGTCGAACTGCTCTTCTGAGATCTCCCCCAGCGGCGCGCGACCGCCATGACCGGCGCTGGCAAACACCACATCGATATAGCCCTTCTCCCACCTGACCGTCTCGTAGAGCCGATCGAGATCAGCCAACTTCGCCGAATCGCCCTGCACTCCGGTCACATTACGTCCGATCGCTGTGACCGCGTTGTCCAGATTGTCTTGCCTCCTGCCCGTGATGAACACGTACGCGCCCTCTTCGACAAACAGCTTGGCCGACGCCAGCGCCATTCCGGAGGTTGCTCCGGTGATCACCGCCACTTTACCGTCCAACTTGCCCATCTATACTCTCCTTCTCGTTCGCTTCGGAAGTTCGGAAATATTGAAAGCTGACTCGCTCATCGAGCGAGCCGTCGATGCGAACGACCGCCGCATGCGCGATGAATCGCAGCAATCGGACGCCCGGATGCGCGAAAGGTTACAGAATGCTTGGGAGGGCGGCCTTATAACTTTTTCCCAGGCACAGCTTCATATAAAGCACAGGTAACCTCACGCGGGTTGGCGGCTGCAGGCACATTAGCGCGACTTTCCCCGAGGCGCTGGTTCTCTTCTGTCCAAAAAGGGGAAGGCCCGTATGTCGTTACGTAATGTATTTGCAACAATGCTGGTTTCAAGCCTGATTCTCGCAGTTGGCTGCGGCGGTTCGGGAAGTTCAAGTTCGGGCGGAGGTTCCACGAGCCCGACGCCGACCGTTACTCCCTCTTTGTACACGGAAAACAACGACACGACTGCGAACGCTGTACTCGCGTATTCACAGGCGAGCAACGGTTCGTTGACCCTGATCGGCACTTATCCAACCGGAGGGGCTGCACTGGTTTGCCTACGTATGCTGGAGCGTTACCTTTCCCGATCGGCGGAGCAACGGGCGCCGAACACTGAGCCCGAACGGCAACTTCCTTTACGCGGTCGACGCGGGCAGCGCGGATGTGGCGGCTTTCTCGGTGGCTTCAAACGGCTCGCTGACGTTGATCGGCCGCTATCCGACGGGCGGCACGTCGCCGTCGAGCATTGCGCTGAACAACACGGGGAGCGACCCGTATGTGTATGAACTCAGGATCGGTCTCTGAACGGCAACAACGTGCCCGGTAGCATCACCGGATTCTCGGTGGGTACGACCGGCGCGCTGACCGCGCTTGCGGGTTCGACGCAGCCGCTCAGCTCGAAGACGGACTATGTGGATTCCTCGGAGATAGCATTCTCGCCGGATGGAACGTATCTGGTAGTCACGGAGAAGCTGACTTCGCTGGTCGATATTTATCCGCTGACGAACGGGGTCGCGGGCGCGCCGGTTTCTGTGGCCTCGGATGGCACGATTCCGTTCGGGTTTAGCTTCACTTCGACAGGATCGCTGATCGTTACCAATGTGGAGTCGCTGAGCGCTCCGAACGCTTCTACGGTCTCTTCCTATACCCCAAGCGCGACCGGCACGCTGACCCCGATCAGCAATCAGGTGCCGAACAACCAGACCGCGACATGCTGGATTTCCCTGGCTCCGAACGGGCAGTACGCTTATACGAGCAACACACTGGCGGGAACGATCTCGAGCTACACGGTCGGATCGACGGGAGCGTTGACCTTGTTGACCTCCAACGGCGTCACCGCTTCGCTAGGCAGCACGACGGGCCCGATCGACATCGTTGTGGAGTCGAGCGGCGCTTACCTCTACGTTCTCGATTCCTATTCCGGCGCTTCACCGGGGGCGATCGTGGGATTTTCGATCGGTGCGGGAGGATCGCTTACATCGATTTCAACTGGCATCAGCGGCCTGGAGCCCGGCACGATCGGACTGGCAGTTCGCTAACGCGGCGCTCTCCGGTGATCACCGCCACTTTACCGTCCAACTTGCCCATGACTAACGCTTCTTCTTGTCCGAACTATTGAAAACGGAATCGCTCATCGCACGCGCGGTCGACGCGAATGACCGTCGTGCACGCGGTACATCGGCGCAATCAGACGAGCCAGGTTCGCGAAAGGTTACAGGATATTGCATCGATACTCTACTTTTGCGTTAGCGATGAACCAGTTTGATGGGGGTCGTAGTTTCTTAGGCGTTTTACGTTGATAGGGAGTACTAGAGGTTCCGTGGATCAAACGTGGGGAGCCTCATCCATTTGAGAGACTTGCCAATGCTCTCGAAGGAAGGATCTGCAGAAACGGGTGTGGCCCTTGAAGCCATGGCCAGGGCAGGAGCAAAACTATCTGCGCAGCCAAGTTTGTACTTGATGCTTCAATGTCGCCGCCTGAATTGTCTGGCTTATGTCTGCCTCGACTATCGTCACTCCACGTTGGAGAACTGGAATGCAGTGAAGCGCTCTTTGCTCGCCGATATTTTTATCAAAATGTAGAGGACTTCTCCCACGTCGATAACAGACGTCGAAAGACGCGCTGGATTACGCAGGACCTGCACCTTTTCTCCACCACTAGCATTGCCTGCGATCGTGGCAAAGAAGGCGTTGAGGTGGTTGTAGCGCTCCTCATACAGCAGCCCGTCGTGCTAAGTGAACAGTTTCTGGAACTCGGCGACGGCGTGCTCGACCTTAAGGCCGAGCAACCTCGCCTTGCCTCCAGTCGAATACTGCCGTGGCACGACACCGAGCCACGCAGCAAAGTCGCGTCCCTTTCGAAAGGCTGCGCCGTTGCCGATGGCGGCAACGATGGCCGTGGCCACGATAGGTCCGATCCCTGGAATCTGCCGGATGCGAGTACAACCCGGATCGGCGGCGGAGATCCGTTCCAGCTCGAGGCTGAGTCCTTTAATCTGGTCTTCGACAGTCTTCCACTCGTTCCAAAGGAGATCGATCAGGTCCCGCATTTGCGTTGTTAGGTCAAGGTCAGCGTTCTCCAGAATCTCCGGCATTGCCATCCGCAGCTTCGCTGGAGTCTTCGCGAAAACCAGGCCTCGCTCGAGCAGGAACGCACGCAGTTGGTTGATGACCGCAGTGCGTCGAGAGATCAGGCGATCGCGAACTCGATGGATGGCCTGCAGATCGAGCTGATCATCGGTCTTGATCGGAACGAAGCGCATGTTCTTGCGTTCCACGGCTTCGGCGATAGCCTCTGCATCCATGAAGTCGTTCTTGTTGGACTTTACGAATGCTTCACAAACTGGGCTGCAATCAAACGCACATCGTGGCCTTGCTTGCGCAACGAGCGTCCGAGAAAATGCGCTCCGGAACATGCCTCCAGCCCGATCAGCGACGTCTGCATGTTCGCGGTGTACGTCAGCAGCTGTCGTTGCGTGAACTTCTTCCGCACCAGCACCTTGCCGGCTGCACCAAGCGCTACCAGGTGAAATGTTGTCTTGCCAAGATCGATGCCAACCGAATGTATCTGCATGTCGATGATCCTCCTTATTAGAAGCTGCCACCACGATCAACCTGCCCGCGCAGGTGAATCAAGCGGCGGACCATCTCATTAGTCGGCTTTCCGGACAACTGGTTCCTATAGTTCCCTGAATGTATGGTCCGCCGCCCGACTGCAAGGGAAAAGCGAAGGGGCGATCGACAGGTCTGCGCAAATGTATTCGGCCTGTAGTGGAGAGTTGGATCTCCTGGCCATGATGAGATGCGCTGCGTGCTCTTCCTGATAAACGGGACGGTCATTAAAGACCATTTCAGGGAGCAGGTTTCGAGCACGCCGTTGGGAACTGTTCGGTCGTCTTAGCGATCCAGTGCAGACCTTGGTGGGAACTCTAAATAGTCGTCGCCGTGGTGCGGTAAAGTGGGAGCGCGATTTTGCGCTTCCAAGCCGAAGGCGTCTTTTCCGCACCGTCTCAGGCAGCCACAGAGTTTACCGGTGCGCGATAGTCCTGGCCGCTTGCTAGAACGGCCCAGGCGATGCGAGCCAGCTTGTTGGCTGCCGCCGTGACCACCACGTTGATCGGCGCCCGGGTCTCCAGCGCATCGAGCCACGGACCGAATGGGGATCGCTCTCGCTTGACGCGGAGGACAGCGGAGCGGGCGCCGTGCACGAGCAGCTTGCGCAGGTATCTGTTGCCGCGCTTGCTGATGCCGAATAGCCTCGCCTTCCCGCCGGTCGAGTGTTGCCGCGGCACAAGCCCCAGCCAGGAGGAGAACTCGCGGCCCTTGTGGAAGGCCGCGCCGTTGCCGATCGCAGCCACGATGGCGGTTGCCACCAGCGGGCCGATACCAGGGATCTGTCTTAGTCGCTGGCAGGCCGGGTCGGACGAGGCGATCTGTTCTATCTCTTGGTTCATGGCAACGATCTGCTGTTCGAGATCCTTCCACTCGCTCCAGAGCAAGGCTGACCAGGTTGCGCATGCGTGGCGTCAGGTTCGCATCAGCGTTCTCGAGGATCTCGGGCATCGCCTGCTTCAGCTTGAACGGAGTCTTCGCGAAGGTCATGCCGCGCTCAAGCAGGAAAGCTCGCAGCTGGTTGATCACGGACGTTCGTCGGGCGACGAGCCGATCGCGCACGCGATGGATGGCTTGCAGGTCCAGCTGGTCGTCCGTCTTGATCGGGACGAAGCGCATGTTCTGCCGGTCTACAGCTTCCGCGATGGCCTCGGCATCGAGGAAATCGTTCTTGTTCGACTTTACAAAGGGCTTTACGAACTGGGCCGGGATCAGCTTCACGTCATGGCCTTGCTCTCGCAAGGTACGGCTGAGGAAGTGAGCCCCCGCACACGCCTCCATGCCAATCAGAGAGCTCTGCATGTTGGCGGTAAACGTGATGAGTTGCTTCTGGGTGAACTTCTTCCGCAACAGCACCTTGCCCGACGCGCTCAGTGCCACGAGATGAAACGTAGTCTTGCCGAGGTCAATACCAACCGAATGTATCTGCATATCGATGATCCTCCTTACCTGCCAACACGATCCTCTACGGCTCAGTGCAGGATCAAGCGGCGGACCATCTCATTAACGGGGTTTTCGGAAACTACGTCTTGCCAGAACCGGTAGCAGTCAGCTCTCAGATTGAGCCCGAGTCACCGGCAAACCGGACACTGACTCGTTCTGTGCGTCTGGTAAGTGAAGATCTAAGCAAGGGAAGCGGGTTCTAACTAAGCCGCTTCCATAAGGAATCACTTGTCCGAATGGCGCCTGACGCGACTCCGTGGAAGCCCAGGCAGCCGAGGCGGAAGACTCGGAGTTCGTGTTTCCGTAGTTGCCGAGGCAGCGGATGCGTATATGCAAATTCGTGGCGCGCAGGTCCGTCTTAAGGTGGCGAACGAGCAAATTACTACCGATGAACACCTGTTCGCTCTTGTCTCCCAAAGAAGAACTGCCGGCGTCGCATCCGACAGAGAGCTTGCTCAGGCGGAGGCTCTTTTGCAGCTCAGGCAAAGGCCACGGTGCCTCTCTTAGCCATCATTTTGGAGGCGCAGTTGAATCGCTTGGATGTGCTCATGGGAGCCCAGGCCGGTACATACGCGGCCGAATTGAAGGCTCCTGGGGAAATTCCATCTGTTCCGTCGATCTCCACGACAGCGAACGCAAGTGATCTCCTTCGCCGTAGGCCAGACATTGTCGCCGCAGAAAGAAGATTTGCCGCGTTAAACGCGCGAATTGGCCAGGCGATTGCGGAGTATTATCCCCGGGTTTCACTGTCAGGGCTTCTTGGTAGTGAAGCAATCAGTCCTGGAGATCTCTTCCGTGAGAGGGGATTTCAGCCGGGTGCTGTTGCTGGTCTTCAGCCGGGAGAGCAGATAGTCGCGCTGGGCGCACATCTGCTTAGCGACGGGCAGCACGTCCGTGTGGCAGACGAGAAGGTGGCATCCCGATGAGCAAATTCAACATCCAGGAACCGCATTTGGAAAAGGAAAGGAATGCGAAGAGCGGAATCAACCTCTCGGCGCTTGCCGTACGTGAGCGATCCGTCACGCTCTTCTTCCTCCTCGCGGTAATCATTGCCGGAGCATTTGCATACTTCAACCTGGGGCGAGCTGAAGACCCCAGCTTCACGATCAAGGTGTTCACGCGTGACGGCGGCGTGGCCAGGCGCGACTGCCCAGGAGATGCAGGATCTCGTAGCGGAGCCGCTGGAAAAGCGGATGCAGGAACTCACTTACTACGACCACGTGGATACATTTACCCGACCCGGCCTGGCATTCCTGACAGTGACGCTGAAGGACTACACACCTCCCGATGATGTTCAGGAAGAGTTCTATCAAGGCCGCAAGAAGATTCAAGACGAAGCCTCGAGGTTGCCGCAAGGAGTCTTGCCGCCGGTCCTGAATGACGAATACACAGACGTCACGTTCTCTGTATATGCATTGGAAGCACCCTGGCACTACCGCTTCGAACGCTCTCGCGAGAGGCGGAGACTCTGAGACAGGATTTGCTGCATGTTCCAGGAGTCAAGAAGGTCAATGTCTTCGGAGAACGACCAGAGAGGATATTTGTTCGAGTTCTCCTATGACCGGATTGCAACTTTGGGAGTGCGTGCGCGCGACATCTTCGATGCACTTGTCAGGCAGAATGCTGTGACCCCATCTGGTTCGATCGATACTCAAAACCAACAGGTGTATATCCGCCTCGATGGCGCACTCAATGATCTGGAAAAGATCCGAGACACGCCCATCGTCTCTGGCCGCCGAACTCTGAAATCTGTCAGATATTTCCGATGTGCAACGAGGCTACGAAGATCCTGCCGACGCTTCCTGGTTCGTCACAATGGTCAACCTGCCATTGGAGTGCCCGGCTTGAAATGTGCCAGTGGAGAAGAGAGACACTGGACAAGGAGAGCATATGGGACGAGGCAAGAAGTACCAGCCTGAGCAGGTGGTAAATCTGTTGCGGCAGATCGAAGTGGCAGTAGCGAACGGGAAGACGACTGCGCAGGCATGCAAGGAAGCCGGGATCGTGGAGCAGACGTACTTCCGTTGGCGCAAGGAGTACGGCGGTCTGCAGGTGGACCAGGCGAAGCGGCTTAAGGAGTTGGAGCAGGAGAACTCGAAGCTGAAGCGGCTGGTAGCGAACCTGAGCCTGGACAACCTTGTGTTGAAGGATTTCGCCTCGGGAAACTTCTAAGCCCTGAGCGACGGCGTATCGCAGCAGCCATGCCCAGCAAAAGCATGGGATGACGGAGCGCAGGGCGTGCCGGCTGGCCAACCAGCCGCGCGGCACGCAGCGCTATCGTGCGATACGGCGTGAAGACGAAGATGCACTCACGCAGGAGATCGTCCAGCTTGCCAGTCAATACGGTCGTTATGGGTATCGCCGGATCACGGCGCTGCTCAAGCGAGCCGGCTGGAAGGTGGGCAAAGACCGGGTGGAGCGTATCTGGCGTCGCGAGGGGCTCAAGGTTCCGCAGAAGCAGAAGCCACGAGGACGGCTGTGGCTCAACGATGGTTCGTGCGTGCGGCTCCGGCCGGCAGCACGCAACCATGTGTGGAGCTACGACTTCGTCAGTGCGCGGACGCATGATGGCCGCAGCGTACGGCTCCTCAACCTGATCGATGAACACACGCGCGAAAGCCTGCTGGTGCGTGCGGAACGCCGATGGTCATCGCCAGGGTCATCAGCGCACTGGCCGATGTGATGGTGATGAAGGGAGTACCGGAACATCTTCGCTCGGACAATGGGCCGGAGTTCGTCGCCAAAGACTTACGGAAATGGCTGGCCAACACAGGAGCAAAGACGCTGTACATCGAGCCCGGCTCTCCGTGGGAGAACGGCTACTGCGAGAGCTTCAACTCCAAGCTCAGGGATGAGTTCCTGAACGGAGAAATCTTCTACTCGATGAAAGAACTGCGCGTGCTGGCCGAACGCTGGCGCGTCCACTACAACACCATCAGGCCACACTCCTCGCTGGGCTACAGACCACCGGCACCCGAGGCATGGCTGACCAACAACACGGGGCATGGAGAAGTGGAAACCGCTACGCGCTTCCCACTTCCCCACACCCCCGACGGCGGCTACTTGAACTCAGAAATAGCTGCGCTACACTAACTCATCCAACGGCACAAAAGATCGGGCACTCCAGCAAGTCCTCAAGTGAACTGACCGATAATGTTGCAATGGGACGACGAAAACTGTTCACCCGAGAGGATGTCCTCGATAAAGCAATCCCGGTCTTCTGGAAGCATGGCCTCGCGGAGACGAGTGTTCAGGACCTTGAACAGGCCACAGGTGTGCGCAAATCTGGCTTGTATACGGAATTCAAGGACAAAGAAGACCTGTTCGTGGAGAGCCTGCGCAGGTATTTCGACGTCCTGATGGCACGCGGACACCTGACGAAACAGCCTCTGGGTTGGACCAATGTTGAGAGTTTTCTGAAGGTCTGCTATGGGAGTTGGGGGCAGAAGGGCTGCTTCTCGGTGAACTCTATGCGCGAGTTCGCAGACCTCCCCCCAAAAGCCCGCCAGATCATGGTCGCGAGCGTAATGAAAGCCCATCAGCTGCTCATCGACAATCTAGCTGCAGCGCGTGGATCTCGTGACGATAATGATTCCCTCGCTGGCTTGATCGTCACGTTCTTTAGCGGAATTTGCCTGGAGCAGAACCTCGGGCCCGACCGGGCGCGAATTACGAAGAAGATCGACGCCTTCATGCGGCTGATTCGCGGGATGTGATTGATCGTACCGAGTGGTGTTCCGCTCGTGCCGCGCTTTGCAACTACGGGCTGATGTCCGCCGCTACGTCACTTCGTCTCAAAATCGGTGGAGACGCTGAGTTCCTTCCATATTCGTGCTTCCTCTAATCGCGCGAGATCGTTCTTCTCCGCCGCGGCGTACGCATCGCTGCCGAGCAACAGTCGCAACGGAGGGTTTCGCTCCTGCGTCAGCTGGATGATCGCCTGAGCCGCCTTTTTCGGATCACCAGGCTGCTTCCCGTTGTAATTGCGCTGAAATCTTGCGGTAGCTCCAACAGTCGAGTCGTATGCGGGATGACCTTCGCTCAGTTCGGTGGAACTCCCCGCGAAGTCCGTGCGAAACCCACCGGGTTCAACAATTGTGACCTTGATGCCGAGTGGTGCTACTTCGCGCGACAGCACTTCAGAGAAGCCTTCGACACCCCATTTCGCCGCCGAATAAGGCCCACGTCCCGGAGGGCCGATCCTTCCGCCCACCGATGAAAACTGAATGAAGTGGCCTGTTTTCTTTTCGCGAAAATACGTAAGAGCCGCCTTGGTCACAATAATCGTTCCGAAGAGATTCGTTTCGATCTGTGCCCGGAATTCCGATAGAGGCGTGTCTTCGATGGACGAAAGATTGCCATATCCCGCATTGTTGATGACCACATCCAGCGAGCCAAATAGATCGATCGCCGACATTACCGCGTTTGCTGCTGCTGCTTCGTCGGTAACATCCAACGCGAAGAGCTTGACCTGATCACCATATCGTTCCGACAGATCAGCCAGCGACTCAATGCCCCGAGCTGTCGCCAACACCTTATTGCCCGCAGCAAGGCCCGCTTCAACAATTGCGCGACCCAGACCACGAGAGCTGCCGGTGACTAACCATACCTGCGCCATTCATCCTCCTGTATCGAAGCCAACCACCCGGATATTCTGGAGAAGCTTCTCAAACTCAGGATTGGATGCGCGATGGGTATACGAACGGACTTGTTAGTTACGGAGGAAATCGCCGAATCTTCAGATCTCAGGGCGACTCCCTTCGAGTTCGAGAGAGCCAAGAGGGTTGAGGCAGCGCTCTCAATTCTCGAAGGCAAATGGAAGATCGTTATTCTGAACCGACTCTTCGCGCACCCTGTCTGGCGATTCTCTGAGCTTGAACGCGCCGTCCCGGGCATTTCACAACGTATGCTGTCGCAACAGCTGCGTCTCCTTGAGAAGTGCGAGTTGGTGAAGCGAACCGTTCATCCTCAATTTCCACCAAAGGTGGAATATGAACTTACCGAGTTTGGGAAAACGCTCTGTCCGGCGATGAAGACGCTCGTCGATTGGGCGATGACCTTCCCCAAGACCCGAGAAACGTCCCGGTATCAACCGAGAAAGGCTCGAAAAGCCTTTTAGTGTTTTGAGCTTGTGATTAGGGAATGTGCAGGAGGGGCCCTTCCTGCACCTTTCCCCTTTACTGCCTGCGGCGCTTCGATGACGAGAAGCGCGTTTACGAGGTAAGCGTCCGGTTCTCACCGTCTAGACGATGGGTCAGCATGGAGTAGAAGCTGTTGTAGTGAGTGAGACGATTGAGGGTGGAGCAGTTCAGCCGGTGGTGAAGCGGCAGCGTCGATCGGCTGAGGAGAAGCGGCGGATTGTGGAGGCTACGCTGGTGCCGGGAGCTTCGATTGCGCGTGTGGCACGCGAGCATGGAGTAAATGCGAACCAGGTCTTTCAGTGGCGCTACGAGTATCGCAAGCAGACCTCGGGAGCCCGCACAAGCGAAGGCGGAGTTGTTGCCGGTCACCGTTGGTCGGCAGAGCCGAGCAGGCCGAGCATGGCTGAAGTATTGTCCCCCAACGCGCCGTCAGGATCGATCCATATTGAACTGCCAGGACGCGCCGTGATCAGCGTAGAGAGTGGGCGTTGACACCTCACTGGTGCGAACAGTGCTGGAGAGCCTGTTGCGGTGATCGAGCTTCGCACCGGGACCCGGATCTGGATTGCTGCTGGGTTCACGGATCTGCGCCGCGGCTTTCAGGGACTCTCGTCGATGGTTGAGACGGTGCTGGAGCAGGCGCCCTTCTCCGGCCATGTGTTCGTCTTCCGCGGCAAGCGGGGTGACCTGATCAAGTTGCTGTGGTTGGATGGCGACGGACTATGTCTGTTTCAGAAGAGATTGGAGCGAGGACGCTTCATCTGGCCGCAGGCAACGAGCGGAACGGTGGCGCTGACGCGTGCGCAGTTGTCGATGCTTCTGGAAGGCATCGACTGGCGTCAGCCGCAGAGAACGTGGGAACCACAAGTCAGCAGGATAAGTGGATAGTTTTTCTATCTCTGATCTTCGACGTAGCTATGGCATACTCCGTGCCATGGCGGATGCCCATGCCGTTGCTGCTGATCTGAGTTCTCTAGATCGAGAGGCGCTCGCAGCCCTTGTCTTTGCCCAGCAAGAGAAGCTGCTCAGCCGCGACAGCGAGATCGAACACCTGAAGCTGATCATCGCCAAGCTTGCGGCGCATGATGTTCGGCACCAAGAGCGAAAAGATCACACGCGAGATCGAGCAGCTGGAGCTGAAGCTGGAAGAGCTGGAGAGTGCGCAAGGCAGAACGCGCCTGAAGCGCGCGACCGGAAGCGACACCGCCAAGACAGCGACCATCGCGGCAACCTCTGCCAGAGCATCTTCCGCGCGAAGTGCATACGCATATGCCTGACCGAGACACCTGCACTGCGTGCGGTGGCGAGCTGAGCAAGCTGGGCGAAGATGTCTCGGAGATGCTGGAGTACGTCCCCGCAAGCTTCAAGGTCATCCGCCATGTTCGACCGAAGATGTGCTGCACCAGGTGCGACGCGATCCTGGAAGCCCCAGCGCCGTCGCGGCCGATCGAGCGTGGGCTTGCCGGACCTGGTCTGCTGGCGCATGTGCTGGTTGCGAAGTATGCAGATCACCTTCCGCTCTATCGGCAGTCGGAGATCTACGCGCGCGAAGGCGTCGATCTCGATCGCTCGACGCTTGCCGATTGGGTCGGAGCAGCAAGCCATTTACTGAGTCCGCTCGTCGATCAGCTACGGCGCCATGTGCTCGCGGCCTCGAAGCTGCATGCCGATGACACGCCGGTGCCGGTGCTGGCGCCAGGCACGGGCAAGACGAAGACGGCGCGGCTCTGGACCTATGTGCGCGATGATCGCGCTGCTGCTGACGATGCGCCACCTGCGGTATGGTTCGCCTACTCGCAAGATCGCAAGGGCGAACATCCGAAGCAGCACCTCTCCAGCTTCTCCGGCATTCTGCAGGCCGATGGCTATGCGGGTTTTCATCATCTCTACGAAGGCGGACGGATCGTCGAAGCCGCATGCTGGGCGCATGTGCGGCGCAAGTTCTATGACATCCAGGTAGCCAACGGCTCATCGATCGCTTCCGAAGCCATCCAGCGTATCGGCGCCCTCTATGACATCGAACGCGAAGTTCGCGGCAAGCCTGCCGAGGTCCGGACCGAGATCAGGCAGGCACGCGCTCGTCCTCTGCTCGATGAACTTCATCGCTGGCTGGACAAGACACTCGCAGGGCTCTCACGCAAGTCGGATACTGCGCTCGCGATTCGCTATGCGCTCTCCCGCTGGCGTGCGCTCTCGCGTTACCTCGATGACGGTCGCATCGAAATGGACAACTCCGCGGCGGAACGCGCCCTGCGCGCCGTTGCTCTGGGTCGCAAGAACTACCTTTTCGCTGGGTCGGATGCCGGCGGCGAACGTGCTGCGGCCATCTACAGCCTGCTCGGTACGGCGAAACTCAACGGACTCGATCCGGAACTCTACCTGCGCCATGTCCTCGAACGCATCGCCGATCATCCCGTGAACCGGCTCCAGGAACTCCTGCCCTGGAATCTCGCCGCCGTCCTTCCGGCTCATCTCGCTCCAGCTTAAGTGTCCATCAAGCAAATACGTGGACACTTGCGACCTCAACTGAGGTCTTCTACCACCTGCTCTAGCTTCGTCAAGACGGCGCTCCCCGGACGCTTACGTTACGACGAAGCTTCTTCAGAGAAAAGTCCTCCTCGTCATCAATAGTGAGCGAGACGCTTTCCTGCCGATCGGAGATTCCCCGGGAAGAAGTGTTCCGCGAACCCTGTCACAATCAGACGTGCGGCAATCTCAATAAGCGCTAAGGCCTGGAAGCAACAACTGAGATCTCAGTTGCCGGCGGATCGCTGAACCCTCGCCGACTTCAAGGGACAAATCGAATTGGACACGGGCCTGTCCTCAACTAGAGCAACTCCGAAAATCGAAGCGGAACAGGATTGAACACCGACGCAATCGCTCTTGCGGCGTTAGCATACGCAGGAAACGTCGGCCGATGGTCAAACAGGATCGAGTTGCCCAACCTGCGCAAAGTTGTCAAACCGTCGACGATCTCAACTTTTGTTTGGGTTTGGACCAAGGCAGCGATACGAGGCAGTCGTGCAGCCGTTGAAAGGAGCCTTGGCCAAGTGCTTCCATGCCGTCGCGCTTCGCCTCCAACCAATCGTCATATTCCGTTTGAGACTCGAATTCAGAAACATCCCCAAGGGTCATTGCATCCTCGAGAGCTACGGCAAAAATCCCGAAAGCATCAACTTCGTCCAGGCATCTCTGAAACTTGCCGAGCAGTTTTGTCAACTGCCCAATCGAATTCGGATGCTTTGCCTCGATTCTAATTTCGCGGCAGACGAGTTCCCAGAAGGATTGCCGGGCGAGGTGAATGCTGGGTTCAGGCCTGCTCGCAGTAGGGCTGACGCCAAAAACAATTCGAACTCGAAATCCTTGAAATAAATCGTGCTGTTGCGACTTGAAGGAACACCGTAGTCCGTTGTTCCTGTGGTCAGATTTGCAAGGTGATGCGAGACATCAAGACCCCCGTTTACTGCGGTTTCAAGGTCACCGCCGAATGCGTAAATGATGTGAGCATCGTTGGTGAGCTGAATAAGGTAACTGCGAGAGTACGGGAAGGCCGCTTTCTCCCCAGAACCGAGTGCTTCAGCCTCAGCTAGCGCGCGAGCCAAACCCTCAGTAGGCCTTAGGGGGATATGATGCCTCGCGTAAACGTTTCTAATGAAGGCGACCCGTCGACCGAGTTCCACAAAGAAAATGAGAGACTGTTCCTCGTGCTCTGCGCGGAGCCAATTGCTAACCGAATCCTGCCAGTGATGCTCTGTCTCGTTCTCGAAATGGAAGTAGCCGCGAACCCGAGTTCTATTTTCATCCATCGTCAAGCGGCCTTCACGTTGTCTGGATTCACTACTCTTCAGTCTGGTTGTAGTTAAGGATAGAACAAATAGTCGACGCATCGAAAGCGTTGAAAAGCAATTTGC
>CAWGND010000044.1:0-5351 GCA_963823845.1 Terriglobales bacterium | reverse complement strand
GCTTTGAATCCGCGAATGGCGGCACAATCTTCCTTGACGAAGTCGGCGACCTACCCGCAGATATTCAGATTGCACTTTTGAGAGTTCTGCAAGAGCGTGAAATCGAACGCATCGGCGCTAGCAAGCCGATCCCTGTGGACGTGCGGATTCTCGCCGCTACACACCGAGACTTGAACCTGCTGGCTGCCGAAGGAAGATTTCGTCAGGATCTCCTGTACCGGCTTAATGTCGTTCCGATCAAGATGCCTTCATTGTGCGAGCGCGCGGATGACATTCCATTGTTAGTCGAGTACTTCATTGGTCGCTTCGGAAAGAGAGTTGGCAAGAAGTTCAGAACGATCGACAAGAGGACGCTCGAACTGTTCGAAACCTACAGTTGGCCCGGCAATATCCGAGAACTTCAAAACGTGATTGAAAGGGCCGTAATCCTGAGCGAGGGCGACACCATCTTGGTGGACGAAGCATGGCTGGCTGGGGAGTCTCCGCAATCCAGAGATCCGAAGATTGCACTGAACGAGGTGTTGAACCGGCAGGAAAAAGAAATGATTGAATCCGTCCTGGCCGAAACTGCTGGCCGTGTTTCTGGACTCGGCGGCGCAGCGGAAAAGCTCGGCATTCCAACGCGGACCCTCGATTCGAAAATCAAGCGTCTCGGAATCAACAAATTTCGGTTCAAAGACCCTCAATCTGTTTGAACGAACCGCTCCCAGCCTCCTAATGAATCCTCGTATATCAGGATTTCCTGAAAAATCAGGACTCCGGTAAAGCGTAATCTGTTTCCTTTCAAAGCCTTCCCAACGGCATCCGGATTGCTCCTCAAATTGTCGGAGTCGGGAGCCGTCAATCCATGACCCTCAAGATTGATCGGTTCCGAACGCGGGTTCGGCTCAGCGGAGAGCTGCGGTCCGAGGATCTGGACCAAGTCAAAGCTGAGATCGACTGCTGCGGAACCTCGGTGGTTTTGGACATTGAGGAAGTCGATCTAGTCGACGTTGAGAGTGTCCGTTTCCTTAACGCGTGTGAGGCGAACGGCGTCCCGGTGGAGCACTGCTCGCCCTACATCAAAGCGTGGATGTTCCGGGAGCGTGAAGAACAAAGCAATCCGAAAACAAAGGAGGAATGAAGACAGCCATGCAAACCAAACCTAGCATCGTGTTCTGCCATGGACTTTGGGCAGACGGCTCCTGCTTCAGCAAGTTAATCGTTCCCCTGCAGGCCGAGGGGCACGAGTGTATTACCGCACAGTACGGCCTCAACTCAACAGCAGAGGACGTCGCCCTAACGAAAGCAGCAATCAGCCGAGTCAGCGGCCCAGTTGTGCTTGTCGGCCACTCCTACGGTGGAACCGTCATCACCGGCGCCGGGACCGACGATCGCGTTGCCGGCCTGGTTTACATCAACGCGCTTGCTCCGGACGCGGACGAGAGTTCGCAGACGCAGCAGGCCAATTTCCCGCCAACACCGGTCTTCGCCCATATTGACGTCAAGGACGGACGTATCTGGCTGCTTTGGGACGGCATCGACGATTTCGCCGGCGATTTGCCCGAAAAGGAGAAGAAGCTGGTTTGGGCGACACAGGGTGTTCCGAAACCCGATCTATTCGACGCAAAAGCCGGAGGAACGGCCTGGAAATCAAAGCCCAGCTGGTACATCGTCGGCAAGAAAGACCGCACGGTTCAGCCCGATCTGGAACGCTTCTTTGCGAAGCGTATGGGCGCAACCACCTACGAACTCGACAGCAGCCACGTGCCGATGCTCTCCCAACCGGAACGCGTCCTGGACGTGATCCGTGCCGCCGCCAAAGCTGTTCGTGAATCGCCCGTGACAGCCTGACGCTTTTTGGTCTCCAACCTCCAACGTGAATCGGGCAATAAAAAAGGGGCATCACGCCATGCCAATGATCGACGTTTACGCTGCAGCCGGGAAATTCTCCGATAAGCACAAATTGGCCCAGGATCTAGCCAACGCCGTCATGAAGTGGGAGAAGGTTCCACCGATCAACCTCTTCAAGAAGAACACGGCTGCGTTTGTTCATGAGCTGTCGCCGGATGCAATTTCGAATGCGGCCGGCGACAGCGACTATGTGCGGGTTCAGGTACTCACTCCCGTCGGTGTATTGAATCGGGAAAAGCAACTTGGTGTCGTACGAGAACTGACGGACCTGGTTGCTGCTGCGGCAAATGACCCAACTCTCGTAGACAGAACCTGGGTCCTGATCACGGAATCACCCGATGGAGGCTGGGGAATCAACGGGCATGCGAACACTGGTGAGGATATTCTTGCTGCCGCGCAAAGCGAGCTAAAGAAGCAAGGTCCATGACGAGGATTTGCTTCATAGCTTCCGATGTTCGACGAAATGTTTGGTCGGTGAAGTGCAGAAATCACAATTCGCCACACGGGCAGATCGTGGCAAATTGAGCAGGATTCGCAAGACGCTCGCCCTGGGAGGATCACGAATATGATCCGGCTTCTCGGGCCATTTGGACAATGCGGTACGAGCACCTTTAATGGTCTCGATCGATCCTTCAGAAATTTCATTTTCGTAGCCGACGAGGACCCTTTTATGCAAAGCGCGCCTAGGACAAGTAAACGGTGTTCCTGGGTCAACGAAGACGATCCATTGTTGCTCGAATATCACGATCGGGAGTGGGGCGTTCCCGTTCATAGCGACCGAAAACACTTCGAGGGGCTCGTACTTTCGGGTGCGCAAGCAGGATTGAACTGGTCCCTGGTGTTGAAAAAGAGAGAAGGCTATCGTCGTGCTTTCGACAAATTCGATCCCCAAAAAGTCGCGCGTTATTCCGAAAAGCAAATTCAAACACTCTTAGGCGATGCCGAAATCATCCGCAATCGCATGAAGATCGAAGGTGCAGTGCGCAACGCGCGCGCATTGCTGAAGGTCCAGGAAGAGTTTGGCGATTTTGATTCTTACTGCTGGCGGTTCGTCGGCGGGCGGCCGAAACTCAACCGTTGGAAGACGACACGGGAAATACCAGCAAGTTCCCCCGAATCCGAGACATTCAGTAAAGACTTAAAGCGCCGGGGATTCAGCTTCGTCGGCCCCACCGTGATCTACGCCTATATGCAAGCCATTGGAATGGTAAATGACCATGTGGTCGATTGTTTCCGCCACGGACAGATCTCAAAAGCGAACCGTGAGCAAAGTGTTGCCCCGGTCCCCGTGAAAGAACGTGATCGGAGGGGGCGGGGCAAGACCGCTCTTTCTTGGCAGTAATGCGCAAATTTCATTCAAAGAAGCAAGATTGCTGACCGCAACTCTCCATAGTCTTCACACGGGAAACCGTAAGGAGCCACCGATGAACGCGGATGTGCTGACGACAAAAGTCACAGAAGGAATTGCTGTCATCACTTTGGGCAGCGCGAAACGCATGTATTTCGACGCCGAAATGGGCGACGCGCTAACAGAGCGCCTGCAGGAATTTGCTGGCGATCCGAACATCCGCGTTGTGATTGTGACTGGCGGCACGCCGGGATATTTTAACCGTCATTTCAGCATTCCTGCCCTTATCGAATTCGCCGAAGCCGTGCGCGCCTCCGGGCGGCAGTGGCCGGACAACGCGGCCTACCACGGCGGATTCTTCGACAAAGCCATGGCGCTGTGCGAAACCATGCCGAAGCCTGTCATCGCCGCGATTTCCGGGACCGCTCTAGCCGGGGCCTTCGAGTTCACGCTTGCGTGCGACATTCGCATCGCCGAGGACGGCGACTATCTGATCGGTCTGCCCGAGACCGAGCTCGGCCTGCTGCCTGGCGCCAGCGGCACACAAAGACTGCCACGCACGATCGGACCGGCGGCGGCCCTCATGCACATCCTTATGGGGCGGCCGCTCAATCCGCGCGAGGCCGAAAAGAAGGGCCTTGTTCACGAAACCGTAAGCGGCAAGGCCATCGATCGCGCGATGGAGATCGCAAAGCGGTTCTGCTCGCACACGCCGGAATCGCTCGGCTACATCAAGCGTCTCGTCCGGAATGCGATCGACACGCCTCTCGCCGAAGGACTGGCTCTCGAACGAAATCTCTTCATGAGATTGTGCGTCTCCGACCAGGCGCTCGCGCGCATGCGCTCATACGAAGAAAAGAAGATCACAGACCCGTCCCGCTCGCTTGAAGCTTAAAGGAGGATAATCGTGGCCAATCCGAATACGACACCTATCCGAGTGATCGAGGAAACAGCTGGGTACTGGAGAGCGGTGTTCGACTATCCACCCTTCAATGTCGTCGATGGGGATGTCTTTCAGGCTCTTCAGGACCTTCTTGTCCGGATGGAGATGACTGAAACTCTGCGGGTGGTTGTATTCGAGAGTGCGCTTCCCGACTTTTATCTCTCGCACTTCGATCTCACGGGCAAGCTCGGGAACGTCATGACGGGATTGGGACCCTCGGGCTTACCCATTCTGATGGACACGTTCGTGCGGCTTACGAAGGTGCCGGTCGTCAGTCTCGCAAGAATCCGTGGCTGCGTGCGCGGCGTGAGCAGCGAGTTCGTTCTTGCCTGCGACATGCGCTTCGCCTCGCGCGAGAACACGAAACTGGGTCATCCCGAACTCGGAGTCGGGCTGCATCCAGGCGGTGGAGGCACAGAGCGCCTTCCCCATCTGGTGGGGCGTGGGCGGGCGCTAGAAATCGTTTTGAGTGCCAACGACTTTGATGGCGACACAGCGGAGCGATACGGATATGTGAACCGGTCACTACCGGACGCCGAGTTGGACGGCTTCGTCGATGCCCTGGCGCGTCGGATCGCCTCTTTTGATCGGCGCGCCCTCGCTGCGGCAAAACATCTCGTTAACGAGGTCTCGTTGCCGACGTCCGATCGGCTCCTGGCAGCTTTCACTTCATTCGGGACCGCTCTCGGGTGGCCCGCAGCCCAGAACCGCATAAGAGCCGTGTTGGAACGCGGACTGCAACGTGATGCCGACTTCGAAAAGGATTGGCCAGAGACCCTTGGCGCTCTCGGCGAGCCGGAAAGCGCTGGTGGGTCGCGATGATAGCCACCGTTCAGATCGAGCGATTCAGTCTGACTTCGTCCCGGCCATTCGACGAAATATTGGCCGCGATTAAAGCTGCTGTTGGTCATCCGGACATGGTTGAGTTTGCCAAAAGAACAGCGGCTGCGCCGAGCTTTCCAGAGTTCGAAAGCATTGTTCGCGAGGGGTTGGGTACGACGGGCCTGATGCTCTTCATGGAACTCGACCACGGCGCCGTCATTAGGAAAGCGACGGGGAGTGACAAGCCCCGAATGGCGCGCCTAATCATGGGCAATCCACTCATCATGCAACAAATGGCAAGGCACGTTCCAGACGCCGGTTCTTATGCCCCGGTCACCGTTCTGG
>CAWGND010000043.1:0-117231 GCA_963823845.1 Terriglobales bacterium | reverse complement strand
GGCCGCCTTCAATGTCCAGCAAGCGATTATTCGAAATCGCAATGCGATGGGTGTAGCGGCCAACGTAATCCAGCACCTGTTCAGGTCCAGCGAAGGGCCGCTTGGCATAGACGACCCACTTTACCTTGCTTACAGATCCCAGGTAACAGGCAAACTCACGGCGATCGCGGAGAGTTTCCAGCGTGGTGAAGAATCCCAATTTGCCTGAGTCGAAAGCGTTCTGGAGATGCTCCAGAAACAGGCGGCGGAACAGTAGCGACAACACGCGCACGGGCAAGAAGAATCCAGGCGTGCAAGGAACCCAGCGGGCGCCGTCGAGCGAGAGCCCGCCGCCGGGGACCACGCAATGCAAATGCGGGTGATGCAGCAAACTCGATCCCCAGCTGTGTAGAACGGCGAAGAAGCCGATCTCCGCGCCCAGGTGTTCGGGATCATTGGCTATGGTGCGTAGGGTTTCGGAGGTGGCCTGGAAGAGGATGTTGTATACCACCTCCTTGTTCTGATAAGCGATCGTGGCAATCTTATCCGGCACAGTGAAAACGACGTGGAAGTACTCGCAGTTGAGAAGTTCTGCCTGGCGACGTTCGATCCACTCTGCACGCGCCAGCGACTGACACTTGTTGCAATGGCGATTGCGGCATGATCGGTAACAAACGCGTTGCTGACCGCATGCATCGCACTTTTCGATCTGTCCTCCGAGAGCCGCCGTCCGGCACACTTCAATGGCGGTCATGACACGTCGCTGCGCTGTAGACATCGACGCGCCGTGCATCTCTCGATAGGCTTGGCCGTAGCGGCGGAAGATGTCCGCCACTTCCAGCTTCGGACCATCCATGGCCGCGCGGTTTAGAAGTACTGGGGCGCGGCGGGTTTGGAATCAGCGCAGATTGGATGAGGCAGCAGATCGAGCGGACTGGAAGTCGAGCAAACCTTGTTGGTAGCGATCCGCAGATAGCGAGCGGTGGTCGCCAGACTGCGGTGACCGAGTAGCAGTTGAATGGTCCGGACATCTGTACCCGATTCCAGAAGATGAACGGCAAATCCGTGTCGAAGTAGATGAGGTGTAATAGGCTTGCGGATGCCAGAGAGCCTGCGGGCTTTCTGGCAAGCCAGTTCAACCGCATCCTTACTAATGTGACTGTCGGGGATGTCGCCGGGAAAGAGCCAATGCCGGGGCTTACTTACTCTCCACCAGGTGCGCAGGATTTCCAGCAATGTGGGCGAGAGCATTACGTAACGATCCTTTTGGCCCTTGCCCTGGTCGACACGGATCACCATACGTTGACTGTCGATGTCATCAGTTTTCAAGCAGATGACCTCGGAGATGCGTAAACCCGCGGCGTAGCAGGTAGTCAGGATCGCGCGGTGTTTATTGTTGTCGATACAGCCGAGAAAATGCATGACCTCTTCTGGGCTCAAAACCACCGGCAACTTCAACGGCTTCTTGGGAGCGGGAATCACCTCGTCAAACTGCCAATCCTTTTTCAAGGAAACCTTGTAGAGAAAGCGCAGTGCCGATACCGCGATGAGCACGGAACTGGGCGCCAACTTCCTCTCGTTAGTCAGGTAGACCTGGTAGGCGCGGATGTCCTCTGGACCCAACTGTTCTGGGGACTTGTTGAAGTGGCGTGCGAACAGAGAGACCTGTTGCACATAGGACATTTGCGTGTTGAGCGCGAGATTCCGCACTTGCATGTCTTCAGTCATGCGAAGGCGAAGCGATGTCATTTGGGGAAACTCCTTTGCGAGATGGAATGCGCTGCAAGCAGCGACTTCTACTCTCGCAAAAGAGATCGAGTGAAAAGAACTGTCAACAGGAAAGCCTAACCTGACGCTACCCCCTCGGCCACAGCCTGCCGGCGCTACCGAGTACCGCGCAGCGGTTTAGTCCAACACCCACTATGTCGAATCCCGGACTATGCCGCATGGTTGCAGCCGGAGTTGCCGTCACTCCATTGAACGCTACTTTGTTCGGCATGATTAGTCTGAGTTTTCATGCACAGGAACACCGATTGCCATTCCACTGGTGAGAGCAAATCAGCTATCAGCGGACCGAGCTCAGGCGTTCATCACGGCGTGAATATCGGTGAGATGGGCGCACGCGTCACGTGACTGCGCCGGGTCGGAATGTTGTGCTCAACCTTCGGTTGGCCTGTGACTCGGGAGCAACGCGGAAGTGTTGGGCTTGTACGAAGCTCAATGAGTGAGTTGGCTATTTGGCATCAGCCCAGGATCCATGAACCCGTCTCTCCTATGGACACTGCATAGGGAAATGTGTTAACTTCTATGGAATGTCCAAAGGAGTGCCCCATGGGCAAAGGTAAATCAGAAGTGTTGCAGGGAACGCTGGACCTCATGGTATTAAAGACGCTCTATGCCATGGGCCCACAGCACGATTCGGAATCGCGCGGCGAATCGAACAGGTCAGTGAAGGCGTTCTGGATCTAAACGAGGGAACCGTATATACCGCGCTCCTTCGGCTGCAGCAGCAGGGGTGGATCGCTTCGAAATGGGGAACAAGTGAGAACAACCGCCGGGCGCGCTTCTACTCCATCACAAAGCAGGGAGCGAAGCAGCTGGATCGGGAAGCCGAGAACTGGCAGCGCGTAGCGGGCGTCATTGAGCGCATGCTGAAGCTCGAGAGACAGGGGTGACACGGTGGGCAGACTGCGAACCATGTGGGCGAAACTTAAAGGGCAGGCGGTGCAAAGCCGCGAGGACGATGCGTTCACCGACGAAATCCGCGAGCACATTACGCTCCTGACGCAGCACTATCGAGCGCAGGGAATGAGTGCCGAAGACGCGACCCGTGCGGCCCGCCGTCAATTCGGCAACGTCACTCAATTGAAAGAACGGCAGCGATGGCAGAGGGGCATACTTTCCCCTGCTGAGTGGGGTCGCGATGTGCGCTTCGGCATGCGCATGGTCGCCAAAAAGCCAGGACTGTATGCGGCAATGGTGATCGCCTTGGCCCTGGGCATCGGCGCGAACACCACCGTATTCAGCATTGTGGACGCGGTCCTCCTGCGTCCTTTGCCATACGCGCACCCGGAGCGGCTGATGGAGGTGCGGTCGCAGCATTCGGCAGCGTTGCAGGACGGAGCAGTCTCCTATCCGGACTTTTTTGACTGGCGTGCCCAGAACCACAGCTTCACTGAACTGGTGTCGTATCACGGCGAGTCACTCACGCTGACGGGCGTGGAGCGGCCGGCTCATCTCGACGGCGAAGTAGTGAGTTGGAACTTGCTGCCGCTGCTGGGCGTGAACCCTGAACTAGGACTGGGCTTCCGGCCAGAAGATGAAAAGCTCGGCGCTCGGGTGGTTCTCATCAGTCACGCACTGTGGGTCTCGCAATTTGGATCAGACCCCCGAATAGTTGGCCATACGATGCACCTCAGCGGTGAAGCATACACGATTGAAGGAGTCATGCCGTCATCGTTCCGGTTCCCCGCCGATGCGCCGCAGAACACATTCTGGACGACGCTCGCCGTTGACAACAATGGGACGCCGGGGGCAACCACGGGCAATCGCGGCGATCATGAGCTTGCGGCCATGGGACGTTTGAAACCAGGCATCAGCGAGGCGCAGGCGGATGCTGAGATGAAGACGATCGCCGCGCAGCTCTCGAAGAAATATCCCGCCAGCAATACTCAGAATAACTCGGCACATGTGCAGAGCGAGCTAACCGCGATGTTGGGCGATACGCGCACCCTGATGCTGGTCATTCTTGGAGCGGTTGGATTAGTGCTGCTCATTGCCTGCGGCAACGTCGGCAACCTGTTGTTGGTGCGGGCGCGCGAACGCGCGCGGGAGATGGCGATGCGCTCCGCTCTTGGTGCGAACCGTGCGCGCTTGGTTCGGCAGCTTCTGGTAGAGAGCCTGATTGTGAGTGTGTTGGGCGGTATGGCAGGATGCACCCTCGCCTTTGTGTCCACGCCCGCAGTGCTGCGCCTCATTGGCGACAGCGTGCCGCGAGCTGCCGACGTAGGCGTCAATCTACCCGTGCTCGGATTTGCCCTTGCGGTTTCGCTGGCATCGGGCCTCATCTTTGGTCTCATCCCTGCCATTACCTCCGCGCGAGGCGACCTGTTATCGCCACTGAAGGAGGGCGGCAGAAGCGAGTCGGACGTGCGAAATCGGCTCGGCTCTCTGGTCATTGTGGGGCAGGTAGCTCTGGGAATTGTCCTGACCGCCGGCGCAGGGCTCCTTGTTACAAGCTACGCCCATCTCGCGCACAGCGACGAGGGCTTTAGACCGGATCATCTGCTGACATTCATGTTCGAAACTCCTGACTCGCGATACATGAATAATCGGTCGGACTTCTATCGGCAATATTTCGAGAAGCTGAGAGCGCTGCCCGGCGTGGAAGCGGCCGGCGGATCGCTGATTCTGCCAATGACCGACAACAGCATGCACATCAGCTTCGAAAATCCTGAGCATCCTCTGCCGCCAGGGCAACTGGAGGATGCGAGATTCGATCTCGTTTCTCCAAACTACTTCCGGACAATGAACATACCGCTACTGTCAGGACGCGACTTCTCCGATGCGGACACAGTGAAGGCGCCACCGGTGATGATCGTGAGCCGGGGCTTTGCAAAGAAGTTTCTTCACACCGAGAACGTGATTGGCAAGAAGCTGAAACCCGAAGCCGGCAACGATGGCCCTGTCTTGCGTGAAATCGTGGGAGTGGTCGGGGACGTCCGGCATGGCGCTACCTCGCGGGATCTCGACCCTGGTTACTATCTGCCAGCAACCCAGTTTCCGAGAGCGTGCTGCATGTATTCGGTCGTCCGCACTCAAGTCGAACCATTGAGCCTGGAGCCGGCAGCGAAGAACCTTGTGGCCTCGATGGACCGCAATATTCCGGTGACCGATGTGCGCACGATGCAGGACCGGATCGGGCTCGAGCTCGCGCAGCCTCGTTTCGCCATGGTGCTGCTGAGTGCGTTCTCCGGACTTGCACTTGTGCTCACACTCGTTGGCCTTTACGGAGTGATGGCGTACTCAGTCGCGAGGCGTAGGCGCGAGATCGGCGTGCGGCTTGCGCTGGGAGAACCGCGCGCGATGGTATTCCGGATGGTATTACAACAGGCCTCCGTGCTGGTAATCATCGGAATCGGAATCGGAATCACGGCAACGCTGGCGTCCGGATCCATATTGCGGTCCTACCTTTACGGAACCGGTGCGCGCAACCCGCTGGTGCTGGCAGGTGTATGCGTACTGGTGGCGACAACAGGATTGTTGGCTGCCTATATACCAGCGCGTCGGGCAATGCAGGTGGATCCATCGGTGGCCCTGAGATATGAGTGACTCCACCCCGCGGGTCTCGAGTATTCATCTGGATTGAATGAATATCGCCTGCAAGGCCAAACCGCATTGCTGAAGAGAGCATTCTTCGGCAGATCCAATAATGGGCAGAACTTCTCTCAGAGATCGTCTCTTAGTGATTTCAGGGCAATGCGCACATCTAACACGTCGGACTATGCCGTATGAGAATCGGGACCATACCCACAAAATTGCAAGGGGACTGTTCGAGTCCCAATGCATGCGGCATAGTCCGGCATTCGACATAGTGGGTGAAGCCGGAAACCGTAGCGCAGATAGCATTCCTAGAATGGACAGGTGCAGATCATTTGCGTCATGCGAAGTTCGTGGCGTTGCGAAATGACAAAGATCTGCGCAAAGTCGTGAAAGAGACTTAGGAACAATGGTCTGTCGATTCGGAGGTTAGAACATACCTAGCTGGCCGTTCTCATCTGTTTTCGGCTTACGCTGTGGTTGTTTGGCGCGCTTGGGCTCCTCGATTCGGCACCATCATCATTGTGCTCGCGCAATATGGCTTATGCTCTATGCGCCCGCGATGCACGGGCTATGTATATGAAGCTGCTTCGCTACTAGGGCACAGCCGTTCCAGTTCGTGCTCCCTTTGTCAGGACCAGCACATCCCTGCTTACAGTTCGGACAGCGCATCCTTTCACCATCGACGCGCAGCAGTTCGGTGGGCAGAATCTTATAGTGACACTCCGGGCATTCAGTGGTCAGGTCGAACGACTTCGGATCGATTCTTCGGCTGCGTCGCATCATCGCAAGGGTAAAAGAAGAGGCTCAAGCTGCGCCTTGGCTAAAATGGAAGGCTCATGCTGAACGGGAGGTACTAAATGGTGTCAATAAAAACTATCGATTCGACTAGCAAGCCGGTCTAAGGGATACTCTTCCACAGAAGGGGATGCTGGATTATGGAATTCCGAGGAGGGAGCCGATGGCCCATGCAGACGAACCTTGGATCAGGGAGTGGATCAATAGTGTGGCGGACGACATGATGCGCGAGCACTCCTACATGGAAGTGATTCTACGCGGTGTTGAACTCGTAAGTGTGAGTTTGACGGAAGTTGGCGCAACGTGTGCGAGTTTGTTGGACGAGAACACCGAGCAACCCCAGGGAAATTACTGACAAGCGTCAACACACATCCAACATTTGGGCGGCCGACACGTTCGGTCGTCGGCCACCAGGCGTTGGCTCGTTTAGGTTGAGTTCCTATGCGTCAACTTTCTGGCCCAGGAACTCCTTGGCTTTGGCAACCTCGCTGTCCCACTTGGTGAGTTGCTCAGGACTTAGAAAGTTGACAACGCGTTGACGAATCTCGGCGCGATGCGACTTCACCTTGGCGATGATATCGGCTCTTGTTGTGTTGGGATTGTTCTTGAGGTACTCTGCAATCTTTTCTCGGCCTTCCGCCAGAGCGGCGTGGAGCTTCTCTTTCTGCTCTTCGTTTAGATTGAGGTCCGCAGCGAAACGCTTTAGTTCAGTCGCGACCTGTTCACGTTCTTCAGCAGTCAGATTCATAATAAGTCTCCTTGGATCTCTGATGATTTGAGTTAGGACACCAACTCGGAGCACTTGCGAGGTCCGAGTTTCCTCGGGATTGGAGAGTCGGACAGTTACACTGCCCGAAGGCTGCGTGGAGAGTCCAGCCAATACACATCGGGGTTGGTCAAGACTTTCCTGGAGAAGTATACGCTTGCGCTCTCGGCAGGTACTCGGGAAAAGCCTTACCAAGTAAGACCACGATGGGGGCGTCAAGTCGTAAAATCAGACGCTGCTATAGCTTACGACGAACAGAGGATATGGCCGTCGCGCTCGAATAGCTGGCGTTTAGCCGTAACCAATGGTGAAAGGGACGCTTAGCCGTGATCGCGAGTGACATTTTGCCTGTGCACTTCCGGTTAAGAGAGTCGTCACGATCTGGAAGAAAAACGGAAGTTGATTTCGATTTCACCCACATGGACGGTGCGGTTGACGGTGAAGGTGACGGCGCCCGCAGGCACGGTAATCACAGAAAATGCAGCCACCATGACGGATACGACTGATCCGAATATGGCCAACAATACAGCGACGGTGAACCTTACGGTGCAGTGAAACCGATCGCGGATTTCACGGGAAAAAAACGGGCGAGGTCCGCAGGCAAAGAGTATGATCTTGCGCATTGGGTCCACCGAACCCGGAACGCCGACGTCTGCTTTGCTCACTCCCTCGCGAGGCCACAACCCAACGCCTCCTCCCGCGCGACGCCTTCGCTCTCTACAGATGTAAGAAGTCTGCGAGCCTGTGCCATGAAATCTCTCCGCACGAACAGGGAGCAAACTGCTTCTTTCAGGATTTTGAGCCTGATGCTTGCCATCACGCCGCTGTTGCTGATGCTGGCCGCAGCCAACACGTCTGCGCACGCTCAGACGTCTAATCCCTCACCCGGGGACTGGACACAATTCCACCGGGACAACATGCAGCGCTGGAATCCGTATGAGACCGTGCTCGGGGTCAACAATGTTGGCAGCCTGCAACTGAAGTGGAGGAACTCTCTGGGCAGCGAAGTCAACGACCTCGACAATTTCTTCGTATCCTCACCCGCCGTGGTGAATGGGGTCGTTTATGTCGGCTCCGGCGACAGCAACCTGTATGCGCTGAATGCCGACACCGGTGTCGCCCTGTGGAGTTACACCGCCGACAATGAGGTGCTTTCCTCGCCTGCCGTGGGGGATGGGGCGGTTTATGTCGGTGCTAATGATGGAAACCTGTATGCGCTGAATGCCAGCACCGGCGCTAAGCTATGGAGCTATTCGATCGGCGGCACCCCCGGAAGCTTCCTGTATTCCTCGCCCGCCGTCGCGAATGGGGTGGTCTATATCGCCTCCGACGATGGTAACGTGTATGCGCTAAACGCCACCACCGGCGCCCTGCTGTGGGGCTCTGGCGCGGAAGGCGGTGTGTTTTCCTCGCCTGCCGTGGCGAATGGGGTTGTTTATTTCGGTTCGATGGACCACAACGTGTATGCGCTGAATGCCAGCACCGGTGCCAAGCTGTGGAGCTATGCCACAGGAGATTGGGTGGTTTCCTCGCCCGCCGTGGCGGATGGGGTGGTCTATATCGGTTCTCTCGATAACAACCTGTATGCGCTGAATGCCAGCACCGGCGCCAAGCTATGGAGCTATTCGACCGGAAGCTTCCTGTATTCCTCGCCCGCAGTGGCGAATGGGG
The DNA here is from genome assembly GCA_963823845.1 of Terriglobales bacterium. Lineage (GTDB taxonomy): Bacteria > Acidobacteriota > Terriglobia > Terriglobales > Acidobacteriaceae > Alloacidobacterium. The sequence continues at coordinate 108,698 of CAWGND010000043.1, read as the reverse complement.
TGGTTTATTTCGGCTCCACGGACAGCAACGTGTACGCGCTGAACGCCAGCACCGGCGCCAAGCTGTGGAGCTTTACCGCGGGAGCTAATGTGCCGTCCTCGTCGCCCGCCGTGGCGAACGGGGTGGTGTATATCGGCTCCGCGGACCACAACCTGTACGCACTCAACGCGAGCACTGGTGCCAAGTTGTGGAGCTCGGGTGGAGGTCCTGTGAATAGCTCCCCCGTCGTGGCGAATGGAGTGGTCTATATCCATGCCATAGACCCTTCGTCTGGAGCTGGTAATCTTTCCGCGTTTTCGCTGGAGAGCTTCGTGGGTGCTGATCTTCTCCTGCGGATAAATCCATCGACAACGACCGTCGGTCAGGGCGCTTTGATCACCTACGCCTTTCCAGTCTGGAACCTGGGACCAGCCAACGCCGATCAGGAAGTGCTGAACACGCAAGTACCGGCGGGCACGACCTTCGATAGCATCAGCATCTCCGGCACGCCGGGGCTAGGCACTTGCACGCATCCGGGATATGGGGATACCGGGCCGATCGTCTGCCATGAAAATAGCAGCATGGCTCCGAACACCACGTGGACGGTGCGCCTGACCGTAAAGGTGACTGCTCCGTCAGGCACCGTGATCACTGAGAATGCGACCACTATGGATACGCCTGATCGCGACTTCGCCAATAATACTGCGACGGTGAGTACTACCGTGCTGCGCAGCGCCGATCTGTTCCTGCGAGTGCAACCATCGTCGACGACGGTCCATCAGGGCGATCTGATCACATACGCCTTCCCGGTGTGGAACCTGGGACCAGCCAACGCCGATCAGGAAGTGCTGACCACGCAAGTCCCGGCGGGATCGACCTTCGACTACATCCGCATCTCTGGTATACCGGGACTGGGCACGTGCACGACTCCGCCCTATCAGGGAATGGGACAAATCGTCTGCCACGAAAACGGCGCCATGGCCCTCAATACCACGTGGACTGTGCGGCTGACAGTAAAGGTGACGGCTCCGTCCGGCACGGTGATCACCGAAAATGCGGCCACGATGGCGGATACGTTTGATCCGAATATGGCCAACAACACAGCGACGGTGAGCCTTACGGTGGTGCCGTGAGACTGGCGGAAACGGATCGTGATCTTGTCGGAATAGACAAGACGTCGAGCAAGAACGGACATCGACGCAGGTCATCACGTGCAGCAGGACATCGGCAGCGGTGGGCAAAACTCCCTTCTGTCAATCAATCCGTTGTTCCGGCAACAGGGAACTTTCACGCTCGCCTGACCGTCAACGAGTTCTAGCGCAATTGGTGTTATCGTTGATGCGCCCGCGAGAAATGACCTTAAGCTTCCTTTAATTTTTGATTCGCAAGAATCTTCTTTGAGGAACTGAAGTTCTCTTCTGGTGCGCTGATACGTCTGTTCACTCAGCAGTTCACTGACCATCGAAAGCGAGTCTGAACGCACGGACAATCTTCGGGTTTGCCTATGCAGAGGAAGTTTTTTGTGCAAATTTTCGCTGTCAAGAACGAGGGAGGCGATCCGTATCGAAGCGTCATCTTCCCCGCTGATCGAGCAACGGAAGGCTCTCTCTTTTGTGAAAAATGGCATAACGATGAATCCGAGGTCGTCGGAGTCCTGCAACGAATCTTGGACGGTACAGCGGATGTTGCGGAGGTTCTTGATCAGGCTCAATCCATTGAAGGCTGGATGGGGGAACTTGAGCTTACAGATTCGGAAGCCGCATTGCTGGGCTGGCGTCCGGAGCTTTTGGGCGATTAACGGGAGGGAATAACCCTCAAGGGCGATAGGAATATAGCTTTATTTCTGAGATGCTCTGTTCTTAGCAAAGTCAGCCAAAGGTCAGCCGGAAGTCGGGCTGGCTTGGATATGTTCGCGTACACCAGCGAACAGCCCCGTTCTAAAGGAGGCACAAAAATGCTGATGAAAGAGTTAGAGAAGAAGTTAAGTTTGAATATCCCCACCTGCACCAGTTGTCGCAAGCGTCCGGCAGAAATCCGCATGCACGGTTACACCGAGGTAGACCCCTTTCACCTGTGCGACGACTGCGCCCTGCTACTGGCGCGTGCGCTGCTCGAAGACTTGTGCGATCTGCGCACTCTGAACGGCAGGGACAGGTGAGTGCCAGCGTCGCCATTGGCGTGGTTACCGAGGAATCGGACACACCTATCGCGCCACGAAGGATGAAAGGCCGGGCTGCATCGCACGATTCATGCAACCGTCCGGGAACTCCCCGGCACGTGCCCCACCGAGACTCCCGTTAAGATCCCGCGCCCAACGCGATGACATCCAGAGCAAGCAGGCGGGTCACGGTTTGGCCAATTACAACTCCTGTGACATCTTGTGGATGCGTCTGGCCAATCGGACGATTTGTGGCCAATCCTGCTCAACGAAGCTTTGCGCATGCGCCAGGCTGTTACGCAAACTCTCGATCTGCTTGCCGACCCGCCGCGCCAGACTTTGGCTGGGAAAGCCGATAGCAGCCAATTCTGAAGGATCTACAATCAGGATGTCTATCTTGTCGGCTAACTGAAGACAATCGATTAGATGGCATTTCTCTTTACGACGTTCACGCTCGGCGAGCAACTGCCTGGCTTTGTCCATTCTTTGCTGCGACAAGAGCCTACTCCAACTCTCGCCAGGCCATTTTCGTCTAATTCGTTCTGTGAACTCAAGCTCTGCAAGAGTGAGAATTCCGAATAGCCACATTCGCCCTACCGGCTTGTGCATATCAATTCGCGAGATTGTTCCGATAACGTTTCCTAGTTCCTTCACGAAGCACCAATCATGTCGCGTCAGAACTTCAATGACATTCGTGAAGGCGCTTGTTGCATAAACCAATTGGCTCGCCGCAAACTCCCGCCCCCAGGTTTTACCAGCCCCCTTACTCAAGCTGGCAATTTCCACAAATCCCCATAGGATTCCATCTCTCTGGAGTCCTGCGACTTCAACGCTAGCTACGGTCATTGCTTCGAGTATCTCGGTTGGCGTGCGGCTTGAATCAAAAGTGATCAAGGGTTGAGCAATATCTTGCGCAGTGAATCCGTCCTCCAGTACTCGCAAGGTCGCGATGGGAATTTCAAAACGCTGCGGTTGTAACATCTGTTCGCTGGGCTTGGCAGGTTGAGTGCTGGAAGCGTACTTATTCAGATCGCGTTTCAGCCTGGCCAGAAGCTGAGTATTGCCTCCTTTAAGCACAAGTGCCAGTTCATTCGCTTCTTCCGCGTAGGTACGGAACATTGCCCAGTCGTTCTTGTAGAGGTCTCGACAAGTGTCGATGAGGTCAGCTAGTTTGACCGTCTTTGCGGCATCAGAAACCTTGGCGAAATGCAGTTTAGAAAGTGCAAAGCTGGTAGCGCGATGACGACGTGCAGGGTGGCTGACAACGGTGAGTTCGCGAACAAGTTCTGCGACCTGAACACCAAATTGACGCTCCACGTCGTCAACCGTGATCCCCGTGTCTTCTACAATATCGTGGAGCCACGCAGTGGCAATCACTTGTTCATCCTCACTAACGGATGAAACAATTTGCGCTACGGATTTCAGATGAACCTCGGGGCTTTGCAGCGCGGGATTACGCTGTACGGTGATCCGCTGGTGACGGCTATTGGCGAACAGCTTGGCAGCTTTGATCAGCTCGCTCATCGCGCAGTCCCATTCTAGCGGAGAGCGCCGATGTGCTGCTCAAGTTGGTTTGTAAATTAACGCGATAACATCAAAGATGCCCGATTCCCCCTCGCGCATACGGAGCGCTTCAAATAAAGATGCGCGAATCGTCGCTCACCCGTGTGGTGAGCGCGAAGGTTTCGCGAGTTATTTGGGTGCATCCTGCGATGTTTGCAAATTCGTTTCGAGATTGGTGTCTCATGGCTGGCGCGACCAGCTAATTGGAGAGGCTGCGCGATAGCACTCGTTCTTCTACCTCTCGTTACGGCTTCCCACCCTCAGGAAACAAGTCAACCGTCGAACCCTCCGGACCCGCCTTCAGTAAACACTCAGCTTCCAGTCAACTGGCTGTATGGTGCGTACATCCCGAAGAATGCTCCTCTTATTGGCCTGAACGGTGCGGAGCGTTTCAAGCTCTATGTTCGGCAACATACACAACTCCGGGGATTTATATCAAGACCGGATTCTTTGCTCTGCACGACCAAGTGGCGGATTCACCATCGGCGTGGGGAGGGGTTCTCTGGTTTTGCCGAACGCATGGGTTCCAATCAAGCGGTGAACATCATTCAGAACTCGTTCACCTCGCTTGGTCAAGGAATAGTTGGCTGGGAGCCGCGCTATGACCGTTGCCGATGCACAGGGGGTTGGGTTGGCTACGTTTTCGTCACGCGTTCATTCGAAACTTCATAACTTATGACCGCAGTGAACAATCCGTACGCCCAATATCATGCCTTTTGCAGCGGCATTCGGAGCCGGAGTAATCGGTGCAACTTGGAATCCAAACAATCTCGCGATTGCGGTCAAGGGATATCAGAGCGTAATTACCAAGCTTGGGTTGGAGTCGTTATAAGCAGCATCGGTGAATTTGCACCTGACATAAAGAAGAGCTTTGGCAAACACAAAATTGATTCGGGTGGTCTCAAGGAACGAAGCCATAAAACTTATGCAAAAAGGAAGAATGGATCTTTTGCGTCGGCACTCACAAATTGAAGAAATGTCTCCCAATGGCCTGGTAACCTTGCTCGAAGGCCCAGATATTGATCGCGCTCGAAGCGACGTCGTCGGGTACGGGCAGCGTTTCGGCGTCCTTTGTCATATCGATGGATTTCAGATAGCCACCGCATGAATCACAAGCCTCGATTCGAATATAAACCCAGGCATCGAAGCTGAAAACCGGGAGCCTGGATGCTTCCTGCTCTCCGCAACGCAGACATCCGAGACGCGCAACCGCCGATTCGCTTGAGCAAAGAGAACACAGAGCCGATCGCCGCTTGCCCATGCCCTCTTCTCGCGCGATCGAACACAGGACAGGAAAGCCGCAATGCGGGCAGCGATCCGGTGTTGTTTCCATCTCCCTGTGTGGCAAGACGGAAAGCTCGGTGGCAAAGACTTCCAGGACAAGGCGTGCCGCAAAGTCCCGGGGGTACTGGAACTCCTCTACCTGATTCCACAGATCTTCAAGCAGATTCAGCGATTCACCGGGCGGCTCCATCTGGCCCTTCGCGCTCACCTCGCGCACGGCAAGAGCGAGGAGCGGACGAAGTGCTTCTCCATTGAAATAGCCGAGAAGAGCGCAATCGCTATCCGTGTGGGGAACATCCAGTGTCTCGATCAGGATGGAACTGAGTCTCGCCTGGAGCGAAACCAGTTCAATGTACCTGGTCAGCAACGGGTTCACCGTCCCAGTATTCAGCTTCTCCGCGCGCTCACGGTAGTCGGCCCAGATTCGTTGTCCCCGCGCAGAACGCCATACAGGATTGAGACAGCTAGCCATCGGTGTGTTCCTTCGTGACCCGCGCAAGCCAGAGACGGTGATGATGGTAGGCCCAGGCCCGCGTAACTTCCCCAGTAACGATCTGGCCGAAGCCGCCCTTCACAAGAAAGATCCCCATGTAGAGATGGATCATTAGCCCACCGATGCTGACAAAGGCGCAAGCAGCATGAAGGATGATCGCGAGGAACTTGATCCATTGCAGCTTCCAGGGTACGTACTCGGGCCACCACAGTACCATGCCTGAAATCACCAGGCCCACACCCGATGTCATCATCATCCAGAAGAAGATTTTCTGGCCAGCGTTCCAGCGGTCAATCGGCGGCAGGTCGTCGTCATGGTTGGTGATGTACGCTTCCATGTTTCGCATCCAGCCTTTGTCGGCTTGGTTAAAACGCAGGTCGCGCCGCCACATCCACCACATGTAGACGAGGAATACAAAATAGAACAGGCCCAAAACCGGGTGAAAAAAGCGCATCGAGGCCGGGCCGCCCAGGACCGACGACATCCAGAAGAGATAAGGAGTATGCAGCGCCAACCCGCTCAAGATCAGGTAGACGCAACTGACTGCAACAATGAGATGAACGGCACGTTCGTGAAACGTATAGCGACGAACATGCTCCGGATCTAATTTGCGCCACCGGATCTTAATCATTGGGGCTTCTCCGTGCTATGACTTTCTTCCTCGCCGGGATCTGGCTTCGGGCCGAAGAGGAGGAAGTGGGCGATCATCCCCATCAAGCCACCTACCATCGCCAGGCTGCCCAGCCACTTCAGCGGGCCTTTCCATAGGCCGACGGCGGGCGGGACTCGAGGATCTTTCGGCAAACCGCCGTACTGCTCAGGGCGGGTCACGTCGTGCAGGACATAGATCACGCCAGTGCCGCCAACGCCCGGAGGATCATAAACCCCGGCATTCTCGTATCCGAAGTGCTCTCGCAACTGCTCCGCTCTCTTGTGGGCGACGTGGAGCATCTCTTCTTTTGCTCCGAACTGCAGACACCCGGTTGGGCAGGACTTAATACAAGCCGGCTCAAGGCCATGCTCCACGCGATCGGAACAAAGAGAACACTTGAAGACTTTCTTCGTCGCCGGATTGAACTTCGGCACGTTGAACGGGCAACCGATTGTGCAGTACTGGCACCCGATGCATTTGTCGTGATCGAAATCAACGATCCCGTTTTCGTATTGGACGATGGCACCCTCTGCCGGACAGGCCGCCAGGCATCCTGGATCGGCGCAATGCATACAGCCTTGCTTTCGCAGGAGCCATTGCAGTGTTCCGTCTTCGCGCTCGACCTCGTTCATCTTGATTAACGTCCACAGATTCCAAGATGTATCCGGCATGGTCTGATGGTTGTTTTGAAAGACCGTATCGGCAAAGGGGAGATCGTTCCACTCCTGGCATGCAATCTCGCATGCTCTGCAGCCGATGCAAGTGGTCACATCGATCAGCTTGGCGACCGTCTGCTCGCGGACGGTTCCCGTGCCTGGCACGGGTCCAGCGTGTGCGGAGATCTTCTGGATGCGACGTGACTCTTCGCTCATAGTTTGTCGACCTTTTCGACTTTCACGAGAAATGTCTTGTACTCAGGGGTTCGCGTATTGGCGTCGTAACTGGTTGGCGTGATCAGATTGACGAGAGTGCGCGAAGTTCGTCCGGCATCTTCAGCAATTCCGCGGAATCCCCAACTAAAGGGAATGCCGATCTGGTACACATGTTTTCCGTTCACCTCGAGCGCCGGAAGCCTCTTGGTGACCATTGCCTTGCAAATGTGCGCGCCGCGTGCACTGGAGATGCGAATGAAATCGCCGCCGCTGATCCCAAGCTCCCCTGCCATTTGCTCATTGATCTCGGCGAATGGTTCCGGCGCCAACTGAACGTTGGCAGGATTGTTCTTGGTCCAGAAGTGATAGGTCTCTGTGAGACGCATGGTGAATGCGACCGCCGTATAGCCCTCAGCCGCTGTTCCGAATTTATCGAATGGAGTCTCTATTTTCTTGCCCAGGGGATTGGTCGGTACAGTCGGGTGAAGAGCATTCTCGACCAGGCTCTCGATGGGTTCATAATGCTCGGGGAATGGTCCATCTACCAACAACGACAGCGGCGCGAAGAGCCGGCCGACCCCCTCGTTAGCCATGATGAAGGGGCCCATGTGCTCTTTGGGAGCGGATGTCACCATGAAGTCGGGGACATCATGACCCTTCCATCGACCGGCTGATTCGTCCCACCAGACCGAAGCTCGGCTTGGATCCCAGGGCTTCCCCTCCGGATCGCAAGAAGCACGGTTGTACAAATTACGACGGTTCATCGGCCAGCTCCAGGCCCAGTTCGGATGAATTCCCATGCCTGACGGATCTTCCGTGCCGCGCCGCTTTGTCAGGGCACCCCCTTCTGGCCACGAGCCACAGTAGATCCAGCATCCGCTTGCAGTCGAGCCATCGTCGCGGAGCCAGGCGAAACCCGGCAATTGTGATCCTGCGGCGAGCGTGCTGCCTCCTTCGGTCACGGGTGCGAGCGCTTGTCCGTTCAATTCTTTAGCTAGTTCTTCGGCGCTGGGCCGCTCCGGGTCCTCGTAATCCCACGAAAGATTCAGAATCGGGTCCGGGAAAGCGCCCCCCTGAGTCTTGTACATTCGGCGCACACGCCAGAAAATCTGCGCCAGAATCTCCAGATCGATTCGCGCATCGCCGAGCGGTGGGGTCGCAGCATCTCTCCACTGCAGCAAACGGGATGAGTTGACCATCGTCCCTGACTTTTCGGAGAAACCGGCTCCCGGAAGGCGATAGACAGTGGTGCCAATCTTTGCCTGTTGCTCGGCCGTGATGCCTGGGGCACGCCAGAACTCACTGGTTTCATCCGGAAAAATCTCGCAGACCACCAGCCAGTCGAGCTGACTCAAGGCAGCGAGGGTACGATCCACCGATGGCGCCAGCGCGAGCGCGTTCATGCCGAAGCAGAATGCGCCATTCACCTTGCCTCTCATCGCTTCTTCCGAAATCGCCCACCAGCCGCGCCCATCCGGGCGCTTGGGCATGTAATCGTAAGCCCATTCGTTCGCTGCCGTAGCGGCAGGACCATAGAGCGCCTTCTGCAGCGAAACGGCAAATTTAGGAGTGTTAGCCCAGTAGTTCATTGACTGCCACTCGCTCGGCTTGGAAGGGGTAGGAGTTGTGCGTTTCATCCAAGCGGCGAAGTTGTCGTCGCCAGCGCTCGGCGGCTTCAGATAACCCGGCAAGCTGTCCCAGGAGATGGCGAGGTCCGTTGCTCCCTGTACATTGGCGTGTCCCCGCAACGCATTTACGCCTCCGCCGGGACGTCCAATGTTGCCGAGCAGGAGCTGAAGAATAGCTCCGGAGCGAATAATCTGCGTGCCGATGGAGTGGTGCGTCCAACCCAGCGAATAGATGAGAGTGCCGGTCCTGGTCATGTCGCCGTTGCGGCGCATCCCGGCAAACTCTTCGGCAACCCGCACAAACTTAGCCTGAGGAACGCCGGTGATTCGTTCGACCATCTCCGGCGTATAACGTGAATACTGCTGGCGCAGAAGCTGAAATACGCAATGGGGGTTCTGCAGGGTAGGGTCGACCGCAACATTTTCCGGCAGGTGGCCCGGCGTCGCCGCTCCTGACTTCGGCTGGTAGTTCCAGGTGGTCTGGTCGTAGTTGGAATTCACCGCATTGAATCCCGAGAAAAGGCCCTCATCCGCACAGTGAAAGTCCTCGTTCACGAGGAAAGACGCGTTGGTGTAGTTGAGCACGTATTCGCGTGCATAGAGATTGTTCTCGATGATGTAGCGAATCAATCCGCCGACAAAGGCAAGATCACTGCCCGCCCGGATGGGCACGTGGAAGTCTGCCGTCGCCGCCGTTCGCGTAAATCGCGGGTCGACTACAATCATTCGCGCATTGCGTAGACGCCTTGCTTCAATCGCCCACTTGAAGCCGCAGGGATGGTTCTCCGCCGGATTCGCGCCGATGATCAGCATGACATCGGTATTAGCGATGTCATTCCAGCTGTTGGTCATGGCCCCTCGGCCAAACGTGGTTCCCAGACCGGGAACCGAAGGGCCGTGTCATGTACGCGCCACGTTTTCGTGGCGCACAACCCCCAAAGCTGCCATTGTCTTCACAACGGTCCAGCAGAATTCATTCGTATCAGTGGCGCCCCCAAGAAACGCTATATTCTCGCATCGGTTGACAACCCGCCCCTGTTCATCCAGGTGCATAAATCCGGAATCGCGTGTAGCTTTCACCTTGCGCGTGATCTCATCGAGCGCCTGGTCCCACGAGATGTCTTCCCAGTCGGACTTGCCGGGCCGTCTCACTTGAGGCTTGGTCAGTCTCCGCTCATTCACGCAATCCTGTTGCAGAGAAGCGCCCTTAGGGCAGAGAGTGCCGCGGTTAATCGGGTTATCTGGATCGCCCTCAACATGCACAACCTGAGGGATCACATTCTTCGACCCATCAGTCATTGTGTGGATAATGACACCGCAGCATACGGAACAGTATGGGCAGTTCGAGCGGGTCTGGGTTGTCTTTGAAGTTTTTAGGGTACGTGCCTGAGCTACCAGAGGCTGGACATCCACTCCGAACACGACCGCACCGGCTCCAGCCATCGAGCAAATGAAATCTCTGCGAGAAACTTGCATTCGGCCTCCTCAGCAGAATCCTCGGGGACAGAGAATCGTTCCAAGAGGAATAATTGGAATAAAGGCTACCACAAAATTAAGAGAACGAGACCTGTCAAAGGCGCCAGTACTCTTGAACTTCTCGATAGTCTAGTTTGATCTGGTGGAATGGCGGAGCGTATGTGAGTCGAACACACCGTCGCCCGTGCGGGCTACCACCGTTTTGAAGACCAGGAGGATTACCGGAGCCAAGACGCTTCCATTGCAATCAATAACACGCAGCTTGGGACTATCGCTAGCGTAGATACCGGAGGTACTGGGAGATCATCGTCACGAGGCTAGCAGCTTTCTACACCATGTAATTCTTTATGGCATATCGTATGAGCTCTGCACTGCTTGTGACGCCCAGCGCTTTCATGATCCGATATTTATGAAAAGAAACGGTCCGGGTGGTCAAGTTTAGAATGAATCCAACTTCCTTCATCACTTTACCTTCTGCAAGTAACTGCAGGACTTGACGCTGCCTATCTGTCAGCCTCTCGTCCGGTTGCGCGAATTTCGTTTTGCCGCAACGGATGTAGCTGACCTCGTCTTTGCAAAGAATCTTCGATACATACGATTTGCCACGCAATACTTGTTGTACCCCCGTTAGCAATTCGGACGCGGTACAAGTCTTGAGCAAATAGCCGGAAGCTCCGCGACGGAACGCTTCTGCTACAAGTTCAGGCCCGTCATGGATGGTTAGAAATATAAGTTTGGTTTCTGGAAGTACTTTTTTCACCTGCCAACCTGCGTCCAGACCATTGAGAATCGGCATTGCAATATCAACAACAATCAGGTCCGGCCGTAACTGCAAAGCTAATTGCACCATGGTGTGTCCATCAGTCGCAGTGCCGACTACGTTGAAATCTGTTTCGAGCAGCTTACTGCACAGCTCTGCAATGAGAGTGTGAGCGTCAGCAATCAGAACACGAGGACGGTTAATTGGCATGCATCATCTCGGAAAGGAAGCTGGTGTACTTTGATCTCGGGAAGACCGAATCTTATATCAGGCCACTGGGGATCATGCAACCTGCCAACTTCCTGTTGCCAACAAACCTCCCAGAATGATTGATTTTGATCCGTGGACCCGCAGGAGCGATGCGGCATAGTCGGGCGTTCGACATAGTGGGTGAAGCCGGAAACGGTCGCGCAGATAGCATTCCTGGAATGGACAGGTGCAGATCATTTGCGTCATGCGAAATTCGTGACGTTGCGAAATGACAAAGATCCGCGCAAAGTCGTGAAAGAGACTTAAGGAACAATGGTCTGTCGACTCGGAGGTTAGAACATACTTAGCTGGCCGTTCTCATCTGTTTTCGGCTTACGCTGTGGTTGTTTGGCGCGCTTGGGCTCCTCGGGAGGAACTTCATCCTTCACCGGCTCAATAAGCGAAGGCTCATTGTTCCGGACACTGTTAACCCGCTTATCTACCCGCCATGCCTTCATCTTGTCTGAGTCGAAGGGCCGGAGAAGGTCGATTGGCGGCCGTGCTTCGTCGCCGGGCTCAAGCCAGCGCTGGTAGTCTTGTTTCTTGATGATGACGGGCATACGGTCATGTCCGGTCTTTTCTGCAAGCAATTCGTTGGGCTCTGTCGTGATGATGGCGAAGGTGTCCATATCCGATTTACGATCGGGTGAGCGCCAGCGCCGGTAGACGCCCGCCAGAGCGAAGGGCTCTTCGTCTTTCATGGCGAAAACCCACGGCAGCTTCGTTTTAGCATCTACGCGCTTGTCGAGTAGGCGGGCGACGTTGCCGCCGACCGCCCCTCTAAGAACCGTGCGTGAGAGTTTCCAACTCACACGGCTCAAGCCTTCATAACGCCTCGGGAGAGACGCGGTTGTTCAAAGCCACAGAATTGGTTGTGCAGTTGTCGGTGACATTGAGGATGAAGAAGTTGACGGTTGGTTGTACCGCCGGGTCCACCCATCACCTTGGGGATCACGTAATGGCTGTGCCATCCGGTTTCCTGAGTGATGGGTTCGCCACATGCGGCACATACTCCCCGTTGGGTTCGCCAGAGATAGAGCAGGGTTCGATGACCCCACAGTGTGCGAGCCATATGCCTGCTCTCGCGAGCTTCGAAGTACATCTCCCATGCAGGGTGATATGGGTTCGCTTCTCGCTTGATCTTGACGTGAAAGCGGATTGGCAAGCAGGCCGCATGGAAAAGCCACACGTTCTCCTTTCGTCCGTCCTCATACTTCCTCACTCCAAAGAAACACCATCCGCGGCCGCCACGTCGTGCGAAGTATTTCCGCATGACCCAACGTTTTCCCTTGCGGGGATGCCGCTTCAACGCCCACTGCCACAAGGCTTTAAAGATGGCATGATCTACATGGCTGAAGATGCGCTTGCTGTTGACGTGACCGTGATACATCGCCCAACCGCGTATGATCCGATTGAGCTTTGTGGTCAGTTGCCACGTCGGGATAGCCTGCGCTCCTCTGATAACCTCCCGAACATTTTCCAGGAACGTATGGATATTCTTACGAGATGGTTTGACCAGCAACTTTCCGTCGCTGTACCTTCGCAAGTTCTGTCCGAGGAAGTCAAAGCCCTCTTCGATGTGCGTGACCCTCGTCTTTTCTGCCGAGAGTTCCAACCCGCGAGCGCGAAGGAACTCTTCCACCAGCGGTTTCACCTCTTGCTCCAGCAGTTCCTTTGTCCTGCCGGTAATGATGAAGTCGTCGGCATAGCGGATAAGATGGACGCCAGCATAGCGACCTTTCTCCGATCCTTTGCCGCGCTGCGGGTACTTTTCCCGCAAGCACCGCTCCAGACCATCGAGCGCAATATTGGCCAACACAGGCGAGATGGATGCCGCCCTGTGGTGTACCTTGCTCGGTCGCATGGAAGATGGATTTTTCCATGTAGCCAGTTCTTAGCCATTTGCGGAGGACGCCCTTGTCCATAGGAACGTGGGCCATCAGCCACGCATGACTAATGTTGTCGAAACAGCCACGGATATCGCCTTCCAACACCCAGTGCGGATTGCGATGCTTTAGGGCTGTGAAGCAACCCTGAATCGCATCCGCGCAGGAGCGCCGTTTGCGGAATCCGTAAGAGTTTACGTCCGCTGTCGTTTCCGCCACGGGATCGAGTGCCAGCAGATACAGCGCCTGCATCGCTCTATCCTTCATGGCCGGGATACCGAGCGGACGCAACTTGCCGTTCGACTTCGGAATGTATATGCGTCTGAGTGGCAGTGGACGATAGCCTCTGCCTCTCATTGCATATACAGCAGCTGCCTTCTTTGCTGGTGTATTCCAGATGATGCCGTCTACACCAGCAGTCTTCCGGCCTTGATTCTCAGTCACCCGCCGTACGGCTAACAGCTTACCGTCCCGCGAGTGTGTGAGCAGCCGTTGCAAGACTTTCACCTTGCCCCATCTGTTTGCCTCTACAGCCTTCACGATACGCACCTGGAGCCTGCGCACATTCCGATTCACGGAGCGCCAGTCTATTTCGCCCCAATGAAGCGAAGCATGGGATGCCGCACCAACGGATCGCTCCGTCATCATCTGCTTTGCCTCCTTATGCTGGTTAATCAGGTTCTTTCGTGATCGAAGACCAGAGAGAAGTCGGCTCGCTTTCGCGCCAGACATCAGATCTGTATCCATCCGATTACCGGGTGGCATTTGCTTCCTCTCTCCTCCTCTACCCGCATTGCTATCGTCCAGCCTTGCGGCCTTCCTACCCTTACGGGAGCGATACGGGCTTACCCTGTTTCGTTCCGATGACAGATGTGGTTTAGGCCCTCTCTACTACACCGGCAGTGTTGTTTGCCCATGACGGAAGAGAATGGAGCTTCCGCGCCCACTGCATCCGGAGCCTGTCAGCATCTTTGGCTCCTTCTTTCATCTCGATGCTTACGAGAGTTCGCATATGCTGGCCATGCCACTCACCCTGCCCCTATCCGCCCTGATGCTGGCAGACCCAAGCTCACCTCGCGGCTCACTTAGCAACCTTACGGCTGCAGGTACATTGTCAGAGGGCTTCTCAACGGCTCGTTACCAAGCCGCCTGACCTCCTGGGGTACTGCCGATGGGACGGCAGGTCCGGTCATGTGACCATGCCGGACAATCATCGGAGCGACTTACAGGTCGCACCCACTCGATGAACGAATCCACGGGCACGAGGCAGCGGCTGTGCAGGAAAGCATCGCGCCAGACATTGCTGTCCATCAGGCTTTCGCCTCTGGCATTGATCGTGTCGAGTCTGAATTTTCGGATCCGTGACATACGGTGGTAAGAAGCGCCAGAACATCATATGCAGTGATCGCGATCCAAACTGTTTGTCCCACACGATGACCGGCTGCATGGACTGTGGCGCTGCGTTGTAGTCCGGTGCAAACTCCAGGGTCAGGCCATCGACATTTCCCAGATGGAAGGCTTCGACGATCTTCTGTTTATCGCTGCGTCTCTGATACCGGCCGCACATGCATTAAGCGTATATTCTCTGGCCCTCGTTTCCACAATGGGTACGCCATTTCCACACCGAAAAATCTTCGCAGACGTCTTGCGACACGGAGCATAAGCGGTATGCTTCAACTCAACGGAAGAGCGATCTTCCAGAAGAAGAGAGCAGACAAGGCCGTCGAGGGAACCGGCAACGTGACCCGCGGATGGATTCAGGAAACTGGATACTTACGGACAGCCTGAGAAGGCTCTCACAGCGGATATGATGGCGAAACGGCGCGGGGAAGCGGGCTGACGCTCGCAGGTCCCGATTAGTTCTGGCATGACGACGCTGTGATCCGGTTGCCGAACCGGATCTTCGAGAATCGGACGGGCAGAGGGCGACGTCTCGAAAGGGATTTCGCCCTTTCGCTTTATTATTTAGTGATCCCGACAATTCGGGCAGCGACTTGTATGGTTAATGAGGGCATCGAATGAGTTCGTGATTCGACATTTCATGTAATCCGCGCTCTCATCGGCTTCGACATCGTTCAATACATCGCGCGAGATTTTCAGATACTCCAACGCCAGACGGTTTCCGGTTTCACAGAAGTGAAGTTCCTTATCGAGCGCTATCGTTGCGTTTCGCCCCATGGCGTCCTCACATTTACAGGGAAGGGAATCGTGCATTTGTTTCAATGCAAAACGCCAGTGAACGGTTGGTCCACTGGCGCCACAATTCAGTAGCCCTCCCCCAAGTGCTACTCAACGGTTTGAAATTTAATCGTTCTTGCACGTCTCTGAAACTCCTCTTTGGTTTCTTGGCCGTACCCACTTGTAATCAACAAGAAGTTACCCGCCTGAAGATCTCAAAAGGCTCTACCTGATCACTTCGGCACATCTTCATCCCTTGGCTGATACCAAGGTTCGCGTTTCTGTGGAAACAGTCCTTCGCGTTTGGAAACCAATGAAGCCATCACTCGACTGGCTAGAAATGTGGCGTATTCGATCTCTCTATCAAGCTCGGGAATTAGAACTTGTGTTTTCGAATGTGGCTGACCATTTCGCCGTGCGAATTGCAAGGATGAGACAGGTAGAGATCAACAGCGAAGGTCCCAGTTTGGGCGAATCAGCGGAAACGTTGTAGCCGCCGACCTCAGGTTCAGAAGCACGATCCTGACGGAGCTCAGGACCGCTTCAGATTCACTCCTCGCGCAGCAGGATCAGGGGATCAACCGACAACGCCCGCTGCGCCGGAATCCACGTGGCTACAAGCCCCAGCAACGCCATCGCCAGAACGACACCGGCCAGCACCAACGGATCGCGCGGAGTTGCCCCGTAGACGATGTACGCGAGAACGCGAGTGGCTAGCAGTCCGAGGACCAGTCCCGCTGCCGAACCGAAAGCCAGCAACTTGAACGCCCTCCCGAGTGCGGCCTGCAGCACTTCCTTCCGCTGCGCGCCGAGAGCCACGCGAATTCCCAGCTCGCGCAGCCGCTTGCTGACAGAGTACGCCGCCATTCCAAAGATGCCGGTGATCGACAGCACGGCGCCCATCAGGCCGAGCACGCCCAGCGCCAGCGTCGCTATACGCGAGGCGAACAGAGCGCTGTCGTTCAGCGCCTTGTCCCACACCTGGACGGTCACCGGCATCCCCGGATCCAGGTCACTCAGTGCGGTCTTGATGCTCGCGGCCATCTGCTGCGGATCACGGTACGAGCGCACCACCAGGGTTGAATCAGTCATATGCGTTCCGCGGACATATGGAGATTGCATGGTCGGCAGAAACATCGCCGGCTGGGGAGCTTCGGTAACGCTCGCGTACTTTCCGTCTTCCGCAACACCCACGACTAGAATGCGCGTTCCATCTCGCCTCTTGTAATATCCGCCCACGGCGTTCGTTGCTAAGCCAAAGATCCGGGAGGCAAACTCCCGATTCACTACCGCCACGCGTGGTGCGTTCTCGTTATCATGCCAGGTGAAGTCTCTTCCCGCCAGCAAGGCTGTGTGGGCTGCTTCGAAGTATCCGGGAGAGATGTTATACGTCATGGCTTCAGCAGAGGCGTTCGACGGGCGCAGATCTGTCGTTTTGTCGGTAAAAACAATGGCCGCGTTCGCCCCGAAATACAATGGCAGCCGATCAACCGACCCCACCGCATTTACGCCGGGAAGGTTGTGCACCGTATCAATCAAGCGCTTCTGCATTGCGGGCACGCTGTCGCCGGTGTAACCAGCCGTACTGAGAGAGGCGCCTACCAACATTGCATTCCGCGGTTCGAATCCGAAATTGCTGTCCAGCGAGCGGACCAGCCCGCGCACGGCGACCATCGAAGAGGTGACCAGCACCGCACAGATCGAGATCTGCGCAACGAGCAGAAGATCGCGAATCGTGAGTCGCCTGCCCGTTCTGCGTGACAATCCCGACTTGACGACCTCATACGGATTGGTGCGGAGTATCTGCCTTACCGGCACCGCGCCAAAGAGCAGCCCGCTCGCCACCGCCAGCAGTAACGCAACCAGATAAACCTTCACATCGGGATTCACAGGAACGCTCAGGTTGGGGGCCGTGGCTGAAAGCGGCCGCCAGGCGCTCAGCCCGCGCAGCAGCACTACGCTGCCCGCTAATCCGACCGCTCCTCCGACAAGTGAAATCAGCACTGCCTCGGTAAAAACCTGGCGCAGGATGCGTCTGCGGCTCGATCCGAGCGCCAGGCGCAAGGCAATCTCGCGCGACCGGTCGGCGGCGCGTGCGGCAAACAGGCTGCCCAGGTTGGCGCAAGCCGCCAGCAGAATCAACCCGGCAAGCAACATAAGGCCAGTGAGAAATTCCCGCATCGGGCCCCCTAGCCAGTCGCCGGCCAGGCTGGGACTGGTAAGGGAAAACGTCATATGGCTATCGTCTTTGGGGTAGGACTTTTCGAGATAGGAGCCAATCGAGTCGAGGTCAGCAGCGGCCTGCGCCTGAGTGACACCCGGCTTCAGATGTCCCATTACCATCAGGATGCCGCGGTTGCCACGCTCATTCAGGACATTCAATCCCTCCACCTGCTCCTGGTTCACGATCGGCACCCAGAAATCAGGAGCGAGAAACAACAAGGTTCCCTGAAAGTCAGGAGGCGCTACGCCGAGGATCGTAAAAGGATGTTTGTTCAGCTGAACCATACGGCCCACCACGCCACGATCATCGTGAAACTGGCTGTGCCAATACCAATAGGTGAGCACAATATAAGGAGCGCTGTTGGGACCGTGCTCATCAGAACGATGAAAGAAGCGGCCGAGGTAGGGCTGAATGCCTAACGCGTCGAAATAATTCCCCGTCGCCTCCAAGAGCCAGGCGGAGGTGGGATTGTTACCCGTATCCAGTGCCGCGCCCGTGACGTTGTAGGCAATCAGATCTTCAAAACTGCGGTTGCGATCGCGGAGATCAAGATAGTCCGGGAAAGAGTGATTGATGTCCTGACCGCTCCCCCGCTCGATCGCATAGAGGCTCTCGGCATGTGGTACTTTGAGCGGTCGCAGGATCAGCGCATTCATTATGCTGAAGACCACGGCGTTTGCCCCGATGGCCAATGCCAGCGTAAAGACAGCAACTAGGGTAAAACCGGGTGATTTCCGTAACATCCGGAGGCTGAAGCGAACATCCTGCAGGAGGGTCTCAAGAAAATTGCCACCCAGCGCTTCGTGAGATTCCTCCCTGAAACGCTCATAGCCACCGAACTCGATTCGCGCGCGTCGATCCGCTTCCGCGCGATTGAGGCCTGAACGCTCGAGATCGTCGGCGCGCAGCAGGATGTGAGCGCGAAGCTCCTCATTCATCTCATCGGCAACCTGCGAGCCATGAAAGAGCTTCGCAAAAAGGCAACGGCAGTAAGAGAGGATTTTCATATCTTCTCCAGTCGCGCGGCGAGGGCGGAGGCGATCGCCGTGGCCAGGCGATTCCAGCCCTCCGTTTCATCGTGCAGTCGTTTGCGGCCCGCGGCGGTCAGCTCGTAGAACTTGGCTCGCCGATTGTTTTCGGAGGTCCCCCAACTTGCCTTCAGCAGGCCTTGGCGGACAAGGCGAAACAGCGCCGGATACAGGGCTCCCTGCTCGATCAACAGCGCGCGGTCAGAGATCTGCCCGATGCGGAGCAGAACACCGTAGCCGTGAAGCGGACCGAGAGAGACCGCTTTGAGGATAAGAAGATCGAGGGTTCCGGGGAGAAGCTGCGCTTGTTCGGCCACGTTCCCTCCTAAGGTGATTAGGAGGCTAGCGTCGCCTCTCCTGAGCTGTCAAGGAGAAAGTGGGCGCACCTCAGCCCTCAGGGCTTGACGTACGGTTCTCTTTCAAAGCTGTTGTCAAAGCGGGTGGTCGAGAGCGACCAGGCGGTGTCCGTTTGCGGCGATCCTGGCGCAGCATCTTGAGCTTTGCTCCGCAGAGTTGAAAATGACGCCACCAATGATGCTCCAAGCAGCGGGCAAAGCACATAATTCCTGCCTAGCCAAAACCCATCTTTAGACGTAAGTGCCATCCACCGGACCTCTTATGGGCGCTGGTCCCGAAGCGAAGTGTATATCACGCAAGGCTCATTTTGTCCGTAGCCAGTGAATTGAGTGGCGTGCTTGCGCTGCCTTCATTCATAGAACGTGGGCGCCCAAGGCGTGGGCGCGGGCGCGGCCTCATCACCGCTTAAAAATATCAACCGTCGCCAACAGTCATTATGGAGTAACTGGCGCCGATGCGCTGATCGTGGGTTAGGCTGTGAGTTTGTAAGGACGCACAGCTCAGAGCCACAAGCGGGAGGGAGCCGGTCATGAAGGAAAAGTTACGATTTTGGGGTTTGGATGTCCATGCCGAGACGATCGCCGTCGCGATTGCGGAGCCGGATGGTGAGGTGAGAAGCCTGGGAACGATTCCGAACCGCTTGGAATCGGTACGCAAGCTGATCAAGAAGCTGGGTCCAGCAGAGAAGTTGCGAGTCTGTTACGAGGCCGGGACGACCGGGTATGTCGTCTACTGGCAGTTGGCAGAGCTGGGCGTTAAGTGCGAGGTTGTAGCGCCAAGCTTGGTGCCAGTGAAGGCCGGCGATCGGGTGAAGACAGATCGGCGTGATGCCGAGAAGCTGACGCGCAGTCACCGATCTGGCGATCTGACTGCGGTCTGGGTTCCCGATGAGGGCTCCGAGGCATTGCGCGATCTGGTGCGTACGCGCGAAGCAGCCAAGCAGGATCAGTTGCGTGCTCGTCATCGGCTGAGCAAATTCCTGCTGCGCTCGGGCCAGCGTCCACCGTCCGGAGTCAGGCCGTGGACGCGCCCCTATCTGATTGGGTTGCGCAGTTACGCTTCACCCAGATGGCTCAGGAGGCGACGCGGCTAGATTATCTGCACGAAGTCGAACACATGTGTGCACGGGTGGCGCGACTGGAACAAGCCATCACGGAGGCGGTCAAGCTAGCCTCGCCTGCGTTACAGGAAGTCATCAACGATCTGTAGGCACTGCAGGGTATCGCAGATATCTCGGCTGTGACCATCGCGGCCGAGTTGGGCCAGGTGTCCCGCTTTGACTGTGCTCGGCAACTGATGGGTTACTGCGGTGCCGTGCCCAGCGAAGACTCCAGTGGCAAGCGGACCCGGCGCGGGAGCATCCCCAAAACGGGCAACGCGCATTTGCGACGAATCGTCGTCGAAGCTGCCTGGAGCTATCATCGTCCACCATGCATCTGGTACGGCCTGCGCAAACGACAGCAGAGTATTTCCGAAGAGACTAAAGAGATTGCATGGAAGGCGCAACACCGGCTCCACAAGCGTTACATGAGCCTGGCAGCAGCCGGCAAGGACAAGAAAAAGATCACAATTGCAGTTGCTCGTGAACTGTTGGGCTTCATCTGGGCCATTGGCAACCAGAGCAGAGACTATCGTCAAGCAGCGGATCGCGGCCTGACAAAAGGAAAGACAGAAACAAAACGTTCCTAAGAAATGGAAATGAACATCGTCGCCAATTTCGAGCACAGAGCCAGCAGCAGCCGAGGCAAGTACGAAGGAGAATCCTCGTTTGCCCTATGCGACAGGCTCAGCCGGACTCGCGATAACAGTCAGAGGCAGCTCCCGACGGATCATGATTATGCGGTTCCGACCCGCGAATATCAGACTGATCAATCGTCGCTTAAAACTGTTCTGGCTGCTCCTCGCTCTGTGCTCGGGAAAGGTCAAGACAACTACAAAACAACCCCACTATTGCTGCAGAATTGACCCAGTCATTCCATATCAGGCGGTCGATTCCAGAAAATTACAGATCGAAAACGTCAGTGGAGCCGAGACATACAAGGACATCGGAATGGCTGCTTGAGGAATTGCCAGATGGTGGATCTTCGCTCTCTCCAACAACAGCGAGAAGTCAATCTATCGCGCCTCACTTGAGCTATCGAAAACAGCAAAGAAAAGACGACACTGAAGCAGAAAAGAAATTGACATCGTCGGCAAAAATCGCCTCACCGAGTCTTGGCATGAAGATGACAAACTTGTGACAAATTTTTGGGGAGTATCCGGTAGTATGACTTTTGTTTGGCGCGTCTCGCGAAGATAAGGCGGACGCTTCATGGCTCTGATTGCTGTTCTGATCTGAGTGAGAGTCGAGTGCGCCGATCGGCCTAGAAATTCTGGTTAGAAGATCGGTAAAATTTATATCGCATGGCTGAATCGCCTACCTTTAATGGCAAATCTGCCATCTTGTAATATAGGCTCCTTCGCTTCTATTCTTGGGATAACTCTGAGGCAATTCGTTTGTCTTGATTATGAGAAAGGTTTATGAGAAATTGCAGGACGCCGGATCTAATAGTTATGCACACGTGTGTATAAAACATGCACACGTGTGTTCACGCGGCGGCCTCTACTCGAAAATGCATGACAGCCAGACAGACCAAGAGGGCATTTAACTTTAGGGGATGGACGTATTTTCTGAGTTCGACACATACAAGACACTAACCAGCTAGGGGAAAATTTAGCAGTTTTCATTGAACGCCATGCGAAAGCCGATCTCTCTAAAGGAAATTGCGCGACTGGCCCATGTCTCCCATCCCACCGTGTCCCGTGCGCTCAAAAACAGCCCCCTGATCAGCCAGAGCACCGGAGACCTAATTCGCAGGATCGCAGCCGAGCATGGATACCAGCCGAACAGGAACGCGCGAAGCCTGGTTACCCAACGATCCAATTTCATCGGCTGCGTGGTAACAGATATTGCGGATCCTTTTATCGGTGAAGTAATCAGTGGTGTCGAAGAGGTTGCGGCGCAGCATGAGTACTCGATCATCCTCACAAATTCCGGAGGCGACCCCGATCGAGAAACGAGAGCGATTCGTTCTTTGGTTGAGAGGGCTATTGATGGCGTTCTCGTGATCGCTGCAATGGCGGGCGGACCGCCGTCTCCCTATTTATCGGAGAGGGAGATACCAATTGTGCTCATAAATAACCACCATCCCGGCAACTTCGTACACTCCATCGGTGTGGCCAATTTTGATGGAGCACAGCGGATAGCAAAGCATCTGCTTGAGCTGGGCCACCGTCAGATCGGATACATCGGCAACAAATTCGGGGGGCAAGCTGATCAAGACCGTTATCGCGGCTATCGAGCGGCGCTCAAGAAAGCGCGAGTCCGGTATGCACCGGAGCTGGTCATTCATTCCGAAAGCTCGCTGGATGGAGGCTACCTTGGCATGCAACAACTATTGGACTTGCCGGCGCGGCCCACCGCAGTCTTTTGCTACGACGACATGACCGCTCTAGGAGCCTATAAGGCGATCCGCACCGCTAACCTTCAAGTATCAAGGGACATTTCGGTTGCGGGTTTCGATGACCTTTTCTTTTCCTCTTACCTGGAGCCATCGCTGACCACCATCAGTCAACCGATGCGCGAAATGGGCGAACAGGCGATGAAGTTATTGCTTGGCCTGGTCGCTCCCTCTCACAAAGAAAACAAGAAGCCGACAAAGACTCAAATCGTAATTCCGGGCCAATTAATGATCAGGGAATCCACCTCAGCTCTGTCGTTAAGGCACAGCAGGGGTGCATCCCAGGGCTTTTGATTAACCTCGTGCCATTTGCTTACAGCATGAGGTTGACACGACCAACAGAAATTGGAGGATAGAATTCGATGTTTTTCTCGCTAGAGAATGTGGCTGGCAGCGACCATACAGCCACCAATGCACTGTTTAGCACTCTGTATTCTGAATTGCACCGGCTGGCAAAAAGGGAATTAGCCAGGCAATGGGGTCCTTTGAGCTTGAGCGTTACCACGCTTTTGCATGAGGCTTATCTCGACATGGCGGGGCGCAGCGACCTCTCTTTTCCCGATCCTGCGCGCTTCATCGGATACGCCGCGCGTGTGATGCGCGGCCTCGTAATTGATCACGCCCGCAACCGCAAAGCTACGAAACGTGGTGGAGAGTTCGAAATTACGCCCCTCGAAACCGATGTTGCCGCGAATTCTGCCGACGCGACTGAACTATCCATGATCGGTGACGCCCTGGACCAACTTGCGAAGGTTGAACCAGATTTAGCAGAAGTCGTCGACTTGAAGTTCTTCTGCGGTTTCTCTTTTGGTGAGATCGCTGCAATGCAGAAACTGTCTGAACGTACGATTCAGAGAAGATGGGAGAAGGCGCGTATCTACCTTCACCAGGGCGTTAGTAAACAATTGTCATTCTAAGGAGCTGATGAGGCCATGCTAAACCCAGATGAATGGCACGCGTTAAGTCCTCACCTGGACGAAGCCCTCGGAATGAACGATGAGGAGCGTTCGATCTGGCTATCCTGGTTACACTCCAGGAATCCGAATGTAGCGCTCCAACTCGAAGCGCTCCTTTACGAGCATCAAGTTCTAGCCGGGGAAGGTTTCTTAGAAAGACGTCCAGTAGATTTGCCGCGAGCGTCGAGCTTGGCTGATCAGATTGTTGGCGTCTATCGACTGTTATCGCAGGTCGGCCAAGGTGGTATGAGCAGCGTCTGGCTCGCAGAACGAGCCGACGGTCGATTTGAGCGGCAAGTCGTAGTCAAGTTCCTCAATATCGCACTGATGGGAAAGGTCGGCGAGGAGCGGTTCAAGCGCGAGGGCAGAATCCTTGGCCTGCTCATCCATCCACACATCGCTGAATTGATTGATGCGGGGGTCTCGCAGACTGGACAACCATATCTTGTTCTTGAGTATGTCGAGGGCGAGCACATTGACTGCTATTGCGATCATCACAAGCTCGACATACAAGGGCGCATCCGATTATTCCTCGATGTCCTGGCGGCTGTGGCGCAGGCGCACACCAACCTGATTGTGCACCGAGACCTGAAGCCTCCGAACGTACTGGTCCGGAACGACGGACAGGTGAAGCTGCTTGATTTCGGCATTGCCAAGCTGTTGGAAGGCGAGCGCGAGGCAGGACACACGACGCAACTCACCATGGAAGGCGGGCGAGCCATGACGCCCGAATATGCGGCTCCTGAACAATTGAAGGGCGAAGCTGTCACGACAGCCACGGATATCTACGCTTTAGGAGTGCTGCTCTATCTATTGCTGACGGGGCAACATCCAACCGGTACCGGGCTCCGCACGCCTGCGGATCTGGTCAAGTCCATCGTGGACACCGATCCTGCACGGCTTTCCGACTTAGTGGGCGCAAAGCGCACTAACGGCGAGATCACCTCCGCAAATGCAGCGGCACGAGCCACCACATCGGACAAGCTTCGTCGTCTACTGCGTGGAGACCTCGACACGATTGTCGCGAAAGCGCTAAAGAAAGATCCGAAGGAGCGCTACACCTCGGTAACAGCCTTCGCGGAAGATCTGCGTCGATACCTGAGGAGCGAGCCGATCAGCGCTCGATCCGACACTCTTGCCTACCGAGCGACCAAGTTCGTGCGCAGGCATCTCACAGGAGTGGTTCTTACGACGCTGGCGGTAGTCGCCACGCTTGCCGGCATATCAGGCACTCTGATTCAGAGTCATACTGCGCGCGCCGAACGCGACTTCGCATTTGGGCAGCTGTCGCGAGCAGAAGCAGTCAACGATCTGAATGAATTTCTCCTCTCCGATGCGGCGCCATCAGGCAAGCCTTTTACAGTGAACGAACTGCTGGTGCGAGCAGAACATATCGTCGAACGACAGCAGAATAAGCATGATCCACAGCGCGTGGAGATGCTTATTTCCCTGGGTCGTCAGTTCAACGTATTGGACGAGCAGGCGAAGTCACGCGAACTGTTGACTGAGGCCTACGACCTCTCCCGTGGGCTGACTGACCACTCCATACGGGCGCGAGCTTCGTGCGCGCTGGCGAGCGCGCTAGCCTTAACGGGCGAGCATGCCCGCGCCGAGAAATTAGCTCAGGAGGGACTTCAAGAGCTAGGCAACGAATCGCGATTTGCCTCCGATCAGATGTTCTGTCTCATACGCGGCACCGAAGTAGCGCGGGAACGTGGCGATTCGCGAGAAGCAGTCGCGCGAGCGGAGGCGGCACAACGAGTGCTGAAACGCCTGCCTTTTGAGTCTGGACTTGCAGGATCTCAACTTCTCATGGACGTGGCGGAGTCATATCGCTATGCAGGTCGATACGAAGAGGCAAATGCCGCCTTTGCGCAGGCATCCACACAGTTAGCCGCGTTTGGGCGCGACGATACCCAGACTGCAGTGACACTCTTCAACAATTGGGGAACTGTACTGGTTTTGGCCGGGCGTCCGCGGGACAGCGAGATAGTTCTTCGCCGCGCAATTGAGATCAGTCGTGCCGGTCAGACAGAAGATGCAGTTGCACCAATGCTGCTCGTGAATTATGCGCGCTCATTACGTGAGCTGCATCAGTTCAGCAAAGCGGCGGACTATGCCGAACGGGGCTATGCGAAGGCGCAGCATTCGGGTGCCCAGGTCGTGATCGGTCAGTCTTTGTTACTCCGTGCACTGATTTACATGGACTTGGGCGATCTTTCACGTGCAGCCGCGATGCTGGACGAGGTAGAGCCAAGGCTACGGCGCGGTCTTCCTGCTGGACATATAGCTTTCGCCACCCTGTCCTCGAATCGAGCGCTCATTGCTCAGGCAAGCGGGGATTTACAGGCAGCCCTGGAGTATTCGAATGATGCGGTGGCTATCTCAGAGGCAGCCATGAAAGAGGGCCGGTTAGGCGGCGACTATCTTCCCCTCTTTCTCTGCCGCCGATCTGATGTGGAGTTACAGCTCGGTCGTCCGGACCAGGCAGAGGCCGATGCGGCGCGAGGATTGAGCATATTGCAGGCATCTGCCCAGGCGGGAATGTTCTCGAGCACGCTTGGGCATGCGTATCTTGTCTTAGGCCGAGCCTTGCAGGCCCAGGGCAAACGCGATGAAGCTCACACCGCGTTTCTTTCTGCGGCGGAGCACCTACAAAGTACCCTCGGCCCGGATCATTCCGAAACACGCAGTGCACGGCAGATGGCAGAATCCGAATCCGCGGGTCGATAGAGTATTAGCGGTTTCAATTTTTCCCTCCCAGTTGTCATCTTCCCATTCCCCTTTCGATTTCCGATGTAGAAGAATGTAGCTCTCACTTTCGTGAAAATCGTTGCGCACATGTTCCCGTTGGTTCGGACCTCAAACGAAACAACTGGTCCAAAATCTGATTAAACAGTAAGCGTCCGGTTCTCGCCGTGTGGACATGCGGCTTGATCTGGCCGACGACGGCCTTGTGAGCGAGACGGTCGAGGTTGGCAGGGCGGGTAGTCCCGGGAAGCGGGTCATCGCACGGCCGAGGAGAAGCGCCGGAAGTAGAGGCGACTTAGGTGTTCGGAGCATCGATCGCGCGAGTTGCCGACGCTTCTTCGAATTGGATCGCTTCCGGCCAGTTTTGGCGATGCCAACAATTTTGCCGTATATGCCACGGGCGTCCTGACTAATTCGCCGATTCGGAGCCAACGACTATCGCCTGATGTTCCTTGGCATCGTGTTCTTGTTGTCGTGTCCAGGCGACTACATCCTGCCACTAACCGGCCGACGTGCTGATCTACAGTCGAACTGCTTCGATTACCGTCTCCGCGCATTTTACGTAGATCTTTCTCATCACCATCACAGCCCCGCTCCGTCATGACATGTCTCCCAGTCCCGCATCGCGGAGCGGACTACAGCGATTGTCCCAATCTCTTTTCCAGCTGCGAGCGATTGGTTCTGCTGATTCTCGATCTCGAACCGTCTTTCAGGATTACTTCAAATTCGCCATGGGAGATCGGCTCCAGGCGCAGGATGCTTTCGATATTGACGATAGCCGAACGATCGACGCGGACAAAACGAATGGGATCGAGCCTCTCGGCGAGCTCGTGCAGTGCGGCCCGGTACAACAGCTCCTTTCCTCCGATGTACAGCTTCGCATAAACGCCTGCAGCTTCGATCCAGTCGATATCGGCCACCCGTGCGAAGCGGGTTGAACCTCCGGATTTCACCACCAGACGGTCCAGCGGCAAAGTCCCTGCGGGCGCTGCGGAAACCATGCGAAGAATGCGCTGTCCAAACTCCTGCACGCTGCGTTCATCCATCCGCACGCTGACGCGAGCCATGGTCATCTCAAAGCGCTCGTCGCTGAACGGCTTCGGGAGATAGTCAAGCGCATTTGCTTCGAAAGGCGAATTGCATGCTCATCGTAGGCGGTCACAAAGTCAGTCAACGGCATGTATTCAGTTCCCACTTCAGCGATGACCTCCAGTCCATTCAGTTCCGGCATCTGTACGTCGAGAAATACCAGATCGGGCCTTCGGTTCAGAATGATCTCCACCGCGGAGAGTCCGTCGGACGCCTCTATGATTGCGGCCACCTGCGAATCGCGGCGCAACAGATCGATGATCCGTTGCCTAGCTGGCGCTTCGTCGTCGGCTACCATAATGCAAAGGCCTTCAGACGCGGACAGGGGCATGGGAGTCCTTTCCGGTCCATCGAAGAGGCAGCGTTTCGAGTAGACACGAAAACAACCATTGGAGCTATTCGTCGACATTGCTTCTCAGCCAGCTCACAGGTTTCTCGTTACATGAACTCTTGAGCACCTTTTTCGTGGTTGATACTCACGCCGCCATTGGTTGTCTCTACATGAATCGTTGGTCCACCATTACCCAAATCAAATGAGAGATGTTTATTACTGAGATCGCCATTAACTTTGATGGGGAAGGTGAGAACGAACCCACCATTCACCGTTCCCGTTTCCAGATGGGCTGAATAGCCCTCAGGCACGCTCAACACGACACCGCCATTAGTTGTTTCGGCATTCAATCCTTTGCCGCGCCAGCGGTCGCCGGTAAGCTGAACCGATAAGCCACCGTTAACGGTTTGGCCATGCACGTCGCCGGCAAGGTCCGCCAGTTGTACTCCGCCGTTGGTGGTGTCAAAGGTAACCTCGCTGTCCAGGTGGGCAATGTTGATGCCGCCATTAGTGCTTTTGAGATCAACCGACAGGCTGCGAGGAACGCGAAGCTTATAGTCGATGCTGTAGCCCTTGTTACCGGTATGAAAACGGGGCCCGATATCGCGGATGGAATTATTGGAGGTTTCGATGTCCACCTGCCGAAGGATATCCTTTGCTTCCGAGGATGACCCCGCCCAGGCATTCACGCGCGCCTCAACCGAAATATCATTCCGATCTTCGCCGATGACTTGTATTCCGCCATTCACGCTGGAAACGTTCAGATGACTGCTGCCAGAAATTGTCGTCGCTCGAAGTTCGCAAGCACGGTCCTGATGATTCCAACTCCAATTTCCGTGATGACTACTGTCATCGGGGCAATCGCCGGTGGTCCAGTTTTCGGCGGCAAATGCCACATGCCCCATGCTGGGGTTATGGCCGGGTAGAAATTTAGCGGAGAAAACTATCAGGGCAAAGGTTGTCGCAAAGACTGTGAATCGCCGCATGTTGGACCTCTCTTACTTTTGAATTTACTCAGTCATCCGAAACCATTTCGGACTCCAAATTAGAATCAGCAGTTCGACAACCGAAAGCTGCTCTTTCAAATCAATGAGTTAGCCGAAAGAAGTAGGAGCATGTGTCCACTCATGGAAACCACCCGTTCACAATCGAACAATTTATTAGGTTTCATCCAGTGTCTGCTCAGGGCACGAGAGATGGTTTGGGCGTGTAGGCAGCATATCCAGCGAGCAACCCGGAACACCATCTACAAGATCACCCCACTGCGCCGAGGTCGTCTTTTAATCCTTATCCATTCGGGGTCTGCAAGGAGGTTCCACTAGGCGGAGGCCTCTGTGTTGCGATCTTTCCAGCTCAGGAGATGAACAAACTCCTCGTGCCCTGGCTCTTCGCTTTGGCTCGTGAACACAATATCGAAACCTTAGCGTCGCATGAGCGGCATGCACTGCTCGCTGAAGGGTTGATGGAGTGCGCTCGTTACCTGCGTGGAGTTTATAGATGCGTAGCTGGTATACGCTCGTCTGACTGTACACCGCCACGGTATAGAGAAAACACGCAGCCATCAAAATCCACGCTCTAATCCACATGAAGACATTCCAACAGGGAAGCACTATTTAAGAGAGAAAAGTCACGATCGACGGACTTCCAACGGCTGTATACAGGCCAGTGAACGAAAGTAGTCCTGTCTGACGCTGCACTTTAAAGCAGGTGATGCTATCACTACGCTGATTACACACGTAAAAAAACTTGCCGCTTGGATCGAAGGTGCAGTGCCGAGGATAATCTCCCATCGTCGAGACTTCGCCAATGAGCGTGAGCTTACCGTTGCTATCGATGGCACAAATCGCGATCGTATCATGCAGGCGATTGGCAGCATAAAGGAACCGGCCATCTGGCGAGATGACCACTTCAGAGGTGAAGTTCGTCCCCGCAAATCGCTCCGGCAACGACGAAATGGTTTGTTGTAAAGTCAGGACTCCACGCGTAGCGTCGTAATGGAAGAACGCAATGGTGGACGACTCTTCGCCGAGCACATATATCCAGCGGGCGTTCGGATGGAAGACAAAATGACGCGGTCCATTTCCCGATGGAAAGGAAACGAAAGGCTCGGCTTCCGAAGGACTCAGTTTCCCGCTGTCGCTGTCGAAGCGATACACATAGATCCTGTCCTGTCCAAGATCGACAGAAAGAACAAATCGATTCCCGGGGTCAGGCGCGATCATGTGCGCGTGAGGCGCATCGTGGCCGCTGATCGCAAAGCTTCCCGGCGGAGCGTTGGTTGCGGATTTGGCGCCCACCGATCCGAGATCGTGGTGAACATCCGTAGCTGCCCCCAATCTTCCTCCCTCCAGAATCGGAAGCACAGCGATCGTGCCGCCCGCGTAATTCGCAACAAACGCGTACTTGCCTGAAGCATCCAGGCTCATGTGGGCCGGCCCTCTGCCCTCGGAACTGACCATGTTCAGAAGAGTCAAGTCACCGGTTGCCGGTTCAATCGTATACGCGCTCACCGCGCCGCTTTCCTGATTGACGATCTCATTGACCGTGTAAAGATATTTCTTCGAAGGATGAATCACGATCCAGGAAGGATTGGGTGCTTTGGCAACCAGCTTTCGGGCTGTCAACGCGCCCGTGCGAGCCTCCATTTCGAAACGATAGATTCCCTCGCCGTTGGCTCCGCCATCGACTACATTTGTGTAGGAACCCACATATGCGAATACTCCGCCGTGCTTCGCGCCCGCCGCCAGTCCTCGTCTTGAACTGAAATGCCCGAGTACACCAGGAGCTGCGACCTTGATGAAGTCCCGGCGGGACCAGATGTCAGTACGATTTGTATTTCTCATAAGATCAATCGATTCGATGGCGCTTATAAGAATCTACGGTTTCGACGATGTTCTGTTGTTGCAGCGCACACCAAATGCACGCAGCGCTTGCGGGCCATGAAAAGACCGCAAACCACTCCCCCCGGCAAGCAGTCGCCGATCAACGTACGCTAGTTCGATCCGACTTTTTAAGCTATCGGCCGGCACATCTTGGGCTGACAGCAGGTTGCTCCTTTGTCGAAGGCGACTACTCGTCGAGGTGGTTCGGTTTCTCGTTGAGTGAGTTGGTGATTTGGCATCAATCGACTTTACGCGCAGGCCAGCATACCTGGGACAATGCGCAGAGCCTGTCGTTCCGATGCTGTCGAGAGAGATCCGGACAGCTTACCCTGAATGCATGACCGGAAACGATAAGACGATTCGCGTAGGGCTGGAAAAACCTTCCATGCTCCACTGATCCAGTCGGTGCCAGGTCTGACGCTGAGTGTAATAGGATCCCGCAAACGGAGATCGTGGAGACAACGTATCCCGGCTTCCTCGTCTGTTCCGCCGAGGAAGTGCCGACTCATCCGCATGTCGATCTGGTCGTGATCGCCAGCCCCAATGAGAGCCATTTTCCTCTCGCCGCCGCCGCTCTGCGCGCGGGAAAAGACGGTCACTTGTCCGAAATGCGAGAGACAATAGCCGACGTATGCTTCCACTCCCCTCACCAACTGATTGAGTTCTTGAACTTATGGGCGGAAAGCCTCGGCTAAGGCACCGAGGGATAGTACCGGCAAATGATCTGCGAGGTTGTCAGAAAATCTGTCTAGTTAGCCGAAATGAGGGCAGGCCTCCACTTACTGCCCCACTCCGACGGCTTCGACCCCATGACGAAGTGCAGGGTTCCTCCAGCCTGGATCTGCTCCCACGTGATAACCGGAATGTCGAGCGACTTTCCGTTAAGGCTCGCCGATTGAATATAGACATTCTCCGCTGAGTTGTTGCTCGCTTCAACGTGGAAGGCATTTCCATTCGCCAGTGTGAGTGAGATCTGCCCGTACATCGGGCTTCCAATCATGTATTCTCCGCTCGCGGGATTGACGGGATAAAAGCCCATCGCTGTAAACAGAAGCCAGGCCGACATCTGGCCGCAATCGTCATCTCCATCGAGGCCGCCCGGGGTTGCGTCATATTCCTTCGCGGCAATCTTGCGCACCATCGCCTGAGTCTTCCACGGCTGTCCGCCAAAGTCATACAAGTAGCCGTAGTGATGGCTCGGCTCGTTGTTGTGCACGTTATGACCGCCACTGAAGTGCTGGTCGAGCTTCGCGTCATAGTTTTCCGCTCCGCCCATCAACTGGATCAATCCTGCCTGGTCGTGCAGTGGCGACCACGTATAGACCCAGGCGTCGCCTTCCGTCCATCCGGAGATGGACCGAGTGCCGTTGTCGTCCCTGCCGCCACCGATGGGCGCCCACTTGCCGTCCGACGTCTTGCCGTTCATGAGTCCAAGGGCGGGATTGTAGAGGTTGCGGTCGTTCAAAGATCGCTTCAGGAAGAAGGGGTAATCCTCCGGTCGTCCGAGAGCTTTCGCTATCTGCGCAACGCACCAGTCGTCGTAACTGTCCTCCAGGGTGCGCGAAGCCGCTTCATCGATCTTGTCAGTTGGAATATAGCCAAGCTGCTTGTAGTAGGTGAGTCCGGCACGAGCTTCGTAGGGAGTATGCTCTTCGCGGTCCAGCCATCGGCGAGTGGTATCTCCATCCGGCGGTGTCATCGCGTCCTTATAGACGGCCTGCCATGCCACCTGCCGATCGAAACCGTGGAACCCTTTTCTGAACGCTTCGGCGACGAGCGAGTCCGCGTGCGTTGCAATCATGATATTGGTGAAGCTCGGATTGGGCCACTTGGGCATCCAGCCGCCCTCCTTGAAATTCTGGAGAAGGGCGGTGATCATGCCGTCGATGCGCTCCGGTGCCAGCAGCGTCAGCAGACTGTTCTCAGCACGGAACGTGTCCCAGATTGAGTACGCGGTATAGCTTTCTCCGGCGTGGATGGTGTCGTCAAAGGCGCTGTAGTAGTGACCATATTCAGAGAAGATGCGCGGATACAGCAGGGCGTGATACATCGCCGTGTAGAGCAGCGTCCTGTTCTCATCGGTCGCCCCGCTGAGCTGAAGTCGCGATAACTTCTCGTTCCACACAGCGCGGAGGTTTTGCTGCACGGCTTGAAAATTCCATTCGGGTATTTCGCGCTGAAGATTTTCACGCGCCTGCTCGATGCTGATGAATGATGTACCCACGCGCACCTGAATGGTCTGCCCGGGCTTGAACTCCGCGTATGCTCCGCGGCTTGATTCAGCTTTGACATCGCCCATGCCGTACGTTTTCATGTCCACCGGAGGCTGCTGGAATTGGACCACGAAGTAGCCCTTGAAATTTGGCAGTGCAAACGGTCCCAGGTGCGCATCCATCCGATGCGGGTTATAGCCTGTAATCTCCCGCGTTTCAGGATTGACCGACGCCATCCCTGCAATTCCAGGTCGGGACGCTTCGATGATTACGCGAGCTGCCGCGGTCTTCGGAAAAGTGAATCGCAGAATTGAACAGCGTTCGGTAGCCGTCATCTCCGCCTGAATCTTTCCGTCCATGCCAGCATCCAGCGAAACACTATAGTAATCCGGCCGCGCGGTCTCAGATCCGTGGCTATAAGAAAGCTTGCGCGACTCCGGTGTGGTACGCAGTTCGCCGACCTGCGGAATCACCGTTACATAGCCGTAATCTCCCATCCAGATTGCCGGTTGATGGGTGCCGATGAACCCCGAGGTCGTCGTGTCATCGTAGTTGTATGACACGACGCTGATCTTGTTCTGTCGCGTCTGCGGCGTCCAATCTGTCATGCCGAACGGCGTTGTCACAAAAGGCATGGTGCCGCCGTATCCGATAGCGCTGCGCTGAGTGCCTATCAACGGATTCACGTACGACACAGCATCCTTTGAGGCGGCTAAACTTGAGAGCGATCCCAATGTGAGTATGGCAAGAGCGGTTACAAAGCGGGTCATTACCGGGAATTGTATCTCGCGTCGGGCTCTATGAGGATTCTAGGGAATCGCGACCCAATTTCGAGTGAGCCTTAGCTCACTACGCGCCGATATACGATGCTCTTTGTTTTCTAGATCGTCTAATGAGCAATCTATCCTCGGCAAATAGATGATCTCCATCAACCAATCTTTCTGCATCCTCGTAGCTTGTCGCGGTCGTATAGATGAGTGAAGGCAGGAGATCACCTGGACACTCAAGATCATTCCTTTCGCACGTTGATGCTGGAGCACCAGTCCATGGTCTTCAGCATTGCATTACGGCTTCTGAGCGACAGCTTTCTGGCTGAAGAAGTTGCGCAAGATGTGTTTTTGGAACTCACACTGCGTTAGACGGACTCTCGACAGAGAAGCATGTGCTCCACTGGATGCGACGTGTAACCGCCGGGTCGTTCGCAAATCACTCGTTGACTGAGTTCTGGGTGAGTGGTCGGCCACTCGGACATTTCGGCCCGGCTCTGCGAAACTTTCCGGTTGCCGGTCATCCGTGCAATAGGGCGTTCGATCAGCGAAAAGGGGCTCAGATCCACGGGCGTATATTTGACTTGGCTATGGCGACGAATCCAGCGTCCGGCGACCGTTCGGGTGAGAGGAACATTCCTGCAGCACTCATCGACGAGGCGCTCCGGCACGTCTACGAGGCCGCCATTCACACTCCACTTGTGCGTCTGAACTATGACGGCCCTTTCGACATCTATCTGAAGCTAGAGTGCCTGCAACCGATTGGATCATTCAAAATTCGCGGAGCCTGGAACGCGGTTCGGCTTCTCCCCAACGAGCAGCGGCGGCACGGCGTGTGGACCGTCAGTGCTGGCAACGCTGCCCAGGGCGTGGCACTCGCCGCTCGCCGGGCTCGTGTGCCCTGCAAAATCCTCATGATCGATTCGGCTCCGCAAGCCAAGTTCGACGCCGTGCGCCGTTTGGGCGGAGAGGTTGTCAAAGCTTCTTTCGATCAGTGCTGGGAGGCTCTGGCCGACCGCAGGCATATCGCCATGAACGGCGCATTTATCCATCCCTTCGAGGATGACGCGTTCATCGCGGGCAATGCCTCGGTCAGGCTCGAAATCATCGAGGATCTGCCTGATGTGGACTGCGTCGTGGCCGGCTTCGGCGGTGGCGGCTTGTCGTGCGGTATTGCTGCCGCTCTCAGAGCTCGTGGGCACAAGGCCAGGGTCTTCGCGGCTGAGCCGGAGACGGCGGCTCCGCTCGCGCTGTCGTTCGCCGCGGGCTCGCCCCAAAGTTTCCCCAACTGGCAAGCCAGTTTGTCGACGGGTGCGGGGGGAAGTCCGTCTTTCCCCGCATGTGGGACCTCGCGCATCATCTGCTCGCCGGCTCCATTGTTTCCTCACTCGAGGAGACGCGCAACGCCATGCGCCTTGTAGCGGAGCGAAATCGCGTCATCAGAGAAGGCGCCGGTGCCTGTGCGGTAGCAGCTGGCCTCAGCGGCAAATGCGGGGCCGGCACGGTCGTCTGCGTGGTGAGCGGCGGCAATATCGATCTGCCCAGGTTCGCAGAGCTGGTGATCCGAGAGTAGCCAGCCGGCGCGTTGACAAAAGGCGGCGCATGGAGGGCGGCCACCTGCATGCCGGCCGCAGCGGCAAGCAGGCCGAGGAAGCGGCGCCTGCTGAGTGGCTGAACGTGGCTGCTGGAATCTGCCCGCGCGCCGGTGCCCGCCGTGGTGGTACGTACCCGTCCGGGCAGCGTGTGAGAGAAGGGGCCGGGTAAACGCCCGCTAAAACATAAACTTCAACGCAAACTGCACCTGGCGCGGAGCCTGCGCCGAAAGAATATTGTTGAATGTTGGCGAACTGATGTCGCAGTCGGGCAACCGGAAGTTCGTGCGGTTCAGGATGTTAAACAGCTCCGCGCGGAACTGGATCTGCTTTGATTCTGTCACCTTGAAATTCTTAAGCGCAGCGAAGTCCCAGTCGGCATAAGCCGGGCCGAGATTCACGTTGCGCCCTTCGGTGCCAAACTGCCCTGCGTTGATTGTGGGATCGAGTTGCTGGAAAGCGCTGGGGTTGAGCCACGCGTTAACCGTGCGCGGCCCATTGTTGGGGTTGCCGACGAGATTGGGTCGCTGCGCGGAGAATCCGGTGATCTCCGGCGCGCTGCCTTGCGCCGCGACGTCGTTCGAGTCGAACACGGTGAACGGCGTGCCGCTCATCAATGTTGCTATGCCATCCAACTGCCACCCGCCTAATCCCCGCTGGTACCAGTTCTGCGGATGGTTCCAGAACGGAAGATCCCATACATAGCTCGCAACGAATCGGTTGCGCGCGTCGAACAGCGACGGCCCACGCTCTGCTGCGAGATTGAACGGATCCTGGGCGAGATCATTTTCGCCTGCGACTGGCTTCGCCTCCGATCCGGTTATGTTGAATGACGAAACATCGTCGATCACCTTCGACCACGTATACGACAGGAGGAATGACAGCCCATGGCTGAATTGCTTGCGCATCGACGCTTCCAACGCGTTATACGCTGAGTTGGCAATCCCCGCAATCTCGCCGGTTGATGAAAACACGCAACTGCTCGGCGGATCGGCCAGCGTGCATCCCGAATAGAGCCGCCGTTGATCGGCATTGCTGGAGTTCGAAATCGGCTGGCCGTCCACGTATCCGGGAACAAATACCGCTGGGTTCGCTTCGATAAAGCGCGGCAGGCGCGTGCCCTTGGTGCCGACGTACCCGATCTCGAACAGCCAATCGGACCCGAACGACTGCTGCAGGTTTAAATCCCAATCCTGCGTATAAGGGAGTGTCAAGGTCGGCGACAGAGTCAGGTTCGTGAGTGACGGGGAAAACGTTCCTACGACGGGAGGATTGCCGTTGAACGGATCCGCGAAGTCCGGCAGGCTCACCTGTGGCGTTCCGAGGAACGGAGGCGCACTGATCGGCGCCTGCAAAGGACCGCCCTGTCCGGTGTAATAAGGCTCATAGAAGATACCGTACGCCGAAGTTATCAGCGTTTTGCCATTGCCGTTCGGGTCCCACGCAATGCCAAAGCGCGGCGCAAATGCCTTCATGTCGGTGGGGATCAGGCCTGAGGGCACACCGGGATCGCCCGGATATAACAGTCCCACCGGCGCATTCGGCATGACCTGGGACTTCTTCCCCGGCTCAAACAACGATACACGGTTATGGATTTCGGTATACGGGACGGGCAACTCGTAACGCAGTCCGGCATTGATCGTGAATCGCGGCGAGACCTTATACGTGTCCTGCACGTACAAGTTCGCATTGTTGCCGCGAATACCGCGCGAGAAATCGCCGATGCCTTGCAGGAAGACGACCGCCTGCCCGGTGAGGAAGCTGGCGAACGCGTCCGTTACCGGGAATGGCGCGAATACAAAGAAGCCGTTGGTCGCAATCCCTTGCAGCACGTTGATCTGCTGATGCTGATATCCGCCGCCGAATTTCAGCGTGTGCTGGCCGCGCACCCAGCTCACCGATCCGGAGTAATCAAAGACGTCTTCGTAGGTGTTGCGTGGTCCCGTGATCGGATCACCAACATTGGAATAGCCATTCACTTGGATGAACGGTGGTCCGGCAGCGATATCGAGACTCGGCTCGTATCGGAATCCAAGGCTTGAGGGCGGCTGATGGTTCTCGCTCTCGCCGAAGAGGAACTTGTTGCGCAAGAAAGAGAATCGTGCCACCGCGATGAGGGTCGGCGAAAAGGTGTGCGTCTCTTGCGCGACAAAGATCTGCGCGCGCTGATCTTCGCCTACCGGAAAGCCCGGCACGCTGGCGCCGCCCGGCGATAGCGGATCGACCTGGGAGAGCTGGTTGAACATGTAATTGAAGTTCAGCATGTCACTGGGAGTGAGGTAGTGATCAACTTTGATGCCGAACTGATCGGTATTATTGCTTAAAATCTGGGTCGTGGAGAACAGGTTGGTGCCGGCGTTTGGAAGTGGGAAGAAGCTCAACAGGTTTTGTGAAACCGAGTTGATCTGGTCCTGCGGCACCTGGTTATTCGGGTACGGTGCATTGGCGAGGACGTTAAAAAGCTGGTTCTCAGGGTTGTTGCAGAAGCCGTCCGTGAAGCCCTCCGGGCAGAGTGCGGAGAAGTCGCCGCTACGCTGCGCTACCGATGGCACTGTAGTCTGCCCTGTCTCGCCCTGGCGATTGCGGAAGCCTTCATAGAAGCCGAAAATGAAGGTTTTATCCTTTTTGATCGGTCCGCCGATCGTGGCGCCAAACTGGTTTTGCTTCAGCGGCTCCTTGTTCGGCCCGGAGTAGAAGTAATTGTTGGCATCGACTACGTCGTTGCGCAGGAACTCCCACAACGTCCCGTGGACTTGGTTCGTGCCCGACCGCGTGATGATGTTCGTCGTCGATCCCAGCGCGTTTCCGAACTCAGCATTCGCGTTAAGCGTGATGATGCGGAACTCGCTGATCGCGTCCACCGGCGGCTTGAGGACGAATCCGCCGTCGACCCCGTTGAAGTTGTTCGCGCCGTCGATGAGAAAGTTGTTCGATTCAGGTCGCTGGCCATTGACCGCATATGCCTGTCCGGCGCGCAGCGATCCGCCAGCTTCGGCTATCCCGGGCGTCAAGGGAACGACTCCAGGCTGCAATAGGCCAAGTTGCGAAAAGTTGCGCCCGTTCAGCGGTAGATCCTCCAACTCGCGCTGTTGGACTACCTCGCCCATGCTGGTGACGGTTGGCTCAATCAGCCCGGCATCGGCGCTCACCAGCACCTGTTCCTTTTCCGATCCGATCGCGAGATGTGGCAAGATTGAAGCCGTCTCGTTCACGTTGAGCGTGATGCCATCCTGCACGTATTCCTCGAAACCTTTCGCTGCGACCTGCAGGCGGTAGTGTCCGACCGGGAGTTCCAGAAGGACGTAATTACCATTGCGATCGGTGGTCGTCGTGCGCGACAGGGCCGTTTCCGCCTGCCGTGCAGTAACCGCGGCACCTTGAATGACAGCGCCGCTTGGGTCTGTAACTGTTCCGCGAATGTTTCCCGTAATCTGCTGAGCAGACAAACTGAGGCAAGCAACCAATACAAATGCCAGCACATTACAAACGATTTTCATGTTGTTTTTCGAGTCTCCCAGAAGACTTGGAACTACAAACAGAGTGACACCGGTGGTTCGAGTGACATCCTGTTGATATGGATCGTCGTAACGTGTGCTCAAAAGAACGTACCGCATCGTCAAAAGCTCCATAAATTAGAGAACCTGGTGGGACACACCAGAAGCAGGGGTCACCTACGTTCAGGGGAAGAAATCGCTTGGCGGACTGCACGGATGAACGTTACTAGCTAAGTCATTGCACTGTCTTGAACCGGTCGATGGATAGCTTACTCAATCCATCGGTGGAGTTTCCCCTAATCGGCCGATATTCTGCCGGGCGATCGAGTCATTATTGTGTGACTTACACTGATCCCAGAACCTGATTCAAAACACGATATGAAAATACTGATCGCGATCTGGCTGTTCCTCGGAGTGTCAACGCACGTATCTGCACTCGGAGGCAGAGTAGGCATCGATGGAGCCCAGCCGGGTAGTCCCGATGGGATTCTGCAATCAATCGAAAACGCCAACGTGACTCATGTCGGAGAAGATCTTCTGGTTACGCAAAAGGACGCTCGCACTCCGGTTGAGATGGTATTTACGCGTTGCCAGGGGATGGGGGTTCAGTACGAAGAGAACCAGTGGTGGGTTCTTCCTGTAAGCACAATGGACGCGCAGATCGATGTGAACCGAGCCCTGTGGATTCTGCCGCTCGATGCGATGTCGAAGGATCACTCATGGCATATCAAGCTGAAAGACGGTGATCTAAGTGCGAAGAAGACCGAAACAGGATTGACGGTTACTTTGCACGCGAAGAATGTGACTCTCTCCAAGGCGGAGGCTCGTCCGAACTGTGATCCCTTCGGTCATCGATTCTCTCTTGAAATGGCCGGTGGTGCAGAGTTGCAAGAAGCTCTGGCTGCGTTCTACTGGGGCACCATTCTTCCATCGGTTGTGGAGAAGACCATGGTGGCTAATTTCCCATACCACAGCGGATATGTTCTGAGCACGCTGAATGTGAGCTCGTATGCGGGCTCCTATCCGGCTGTCGATCATGAATTTCAAATCAAAGGACGGCTGGCGATGGGCTCAGAGGCCGATCTGGATGTTGTGAGGCGAATGATCGAGCTCCAGTTCAAGCTGATAAATGATGATCCGGAAGCCCTTTACCGCATGCCCACTTCAGTGCAGCCCGATGGAAGGCGCGAATACCACATACGCAGAAACAGCCTGGATAACCGGCAGAACGCGGCCATGTTTCCGCTGACCGGGGACATTGAAGTGATGGAAGAGGCCTGGCGCTACTACGAAGCCAGAAAAGATACAGCGTGGCTGCGGTCGAACATCGGGAACTTGGAACATGCGGCCGGCTGGATTCTATCGAACACTGATCAGTATGGACGCGTGTGGTCGGATGTTTATTACGAAGACCAGGTGATCAAGGACGGTCGCGTGACGCAGGCCCAGGCATTTGCCGCACGCGCGTTTGTATTGCTGGCAGGTATGGAGAACTTGCTGGAACGGCATGATGAGGCCGCACGGTTTGACGAAGCTGCCAAGAAAATGGCCGATGTGCTGATTACGCCTCTACCGATGGGGTACTGGGATGCGAAGAACGGGAGATTCATCGATTGGGTGGACCGTGACGGAAAGGCACATGATCACATTCATCTTCTTGCCAATGAGCTGCCGGTGACCTTCGGATATACAACCACGGATCAAGCTGCCCAGGTGCGCCACTTGATCGACATGCATGCTGAAGAGTTCGAGCGATTCCCCAGCTTTGTAGCAGCGAACATTGCCGACTACGATAAGGCCGAGATTGGCTCAGGCGGCCCATATGATCTTTGCGCGGCAGGCAGGTACTGGTATTGGGATGCAGCGTTTCGCGAGTCGCAGGGGCAGAGCGGAATGCTCCTGGATCAGTTGAAGAAGGTGGCCGCAGTGGGTGCAAAAAATAGCTACTTTCTGAGCGAACGCTACGACATGGACCATGTGTATTACATCGATGGCAAGGATGCGCATGGGGCCGAGAAGTACTACGAATATCCCAATGTCTTCGCGGCTGTGCTGATTGAGAAGCTGCTGGGTTTGACTGTTCCCGCAGACGCGGATGTATCCGTCGCGCCGCATCTGACAAGCTACGGCAGCGTGGAGTTTGGAATTCCCGAGTATGCGTTGCGTTACAGCTATAGCCAGGACGGATTTGTATTGAAGAATCTGTCTGACAGGCCACGGCGATACAAGGTGGATTTGTCGGCGCTTGGCTTTGCCGCCACGCATTATCAACTGAGCAGTAAATCTCTGAGCGCAGTCGTGGGTGCGCGTTTTACGCTGACATTGTCTGCGCAGGAAGAGGCGCGATGGACTCCGGTACGACAAGGGAGCAGTGACTGAGGGTGGATTCCCACCAGTCTGCCATGGGCGATTGGTCATTTACTGACAACAGGCTGGAGTCGGATTGGTCCTGAAAAACGCCCATGCCGGACGTGACCGCTATTTTACGCGAGACCGACTACATAAGATCGAGCCACAGCTGTGTGTGGAAAGATTGTTTCCATCCGGCCTCGTATGCCCGCTCAAAATGCCTGTCGCGGCACGGTAGAATGAGACATCTGAGTTCGATGAGCGCATCGGCCTGTACGCGTCAACTGAGGATGAGTTTCAGTCCGCCAATATCCTCACAATGTGGCAATTCTTTGCACGAGAAGCTCAGCCTTCCAAGAGACGCTTGTACGCAACTGTCATACCGTAACCACCACGGCGGCGCATCGACTTTTGGTAGCCCGCTGGTAACTGTGACGAACACCCGAATCAAAGTAGATGGAATCGCCTGCATGGAGAGAAAACACTTCGGAACCGATCGTTATATCCAGGTGTCCCGAAACCAGATACAGCAGCTCCACCCCCGCATGCTGATGAGGCCACGCCTTCTCCATCAAAGACGGTTCGAATTCCGCATAGAAGGCGTTCAGTTTGCGCTCGGTTGTATTGAAGTTCAGGCTTTCGAAGTGGTATGCGATGCTTCCTCCCAGTGGATTGTCTGGAAATCGCAACCGCTCCTTCTTACGCGAAACAGCCACCACATGACGCTTGCGCGCTTTTCGATTCTATGGGAAATGCATGGACTGCTGATTATTTGAAGGTCACCGGTGACCTCGCTGTAGATCTGCGCAGCAACATTGCTGCTGAAGCGCGTGCAAAAATCGTATACGAACGGCTCATCAGCTTCACGCAGGATCAGGGTTCGAAGCAAGCCCTGCAGTTCCTGATGACGCGTGAAATTACCCACATGAGGGCCCTCACTGCAGCCTTGGAAAGCATGGAAAAGCCACAGTTCGCGGTGGGTATTATTCAACCCACTCCCGGTTTGGTGGATCAGTTCTTTAATGGCTCGACTGGGGAGAGTCAATATGGAGAGACTGACTTCAAAGGACCCTGGAATAGCGGCCATGGCCTCTACACCGTGCAATCCGAGATCAAAGGGGGCGAAGTTCTGGACGTCACACCCCACGATCCGAAGCCCGGAACCCAAACGACCTCTCCTGTTGATTCGACTCCAGTCGGCGAGTGGACGAATGGAGTTGGCAAAAAGCAGAAGGCACTCCATGAAGCGAAGGAGAAAGACGCAGCAAAACATGCAACCGTTGAAGTGTGATTCGCAAAGTGGTCGCTTGATGGAAAGACCCGCGGACGCGGGTCTTTCCATTTTGTCCGCTAATTCAATTAGTCCGTCATCATCGTCTGTTCCCCGACGCGCCAGGCAGTACGCTGGCACATGAAATCAACAGCCCGCTCCAAGCGGTCACCAACCTGATGAGTCCGTTGGGGAGATCTTTACGACTGGGCAACACCGAGCCAGGATATGCTGCGATGGCGGAGATCACACTCCACCGCTTAGGTCACTTCACCCAGCAATCTCTCAGCTTCTATCGCGAATCCATCTATCCTGTCGCGGTGGATCACCGCATGGCCTTCACCGATATTGATCTCCGATGGCCTGTGTGGTTTCCGTACTCGTTAGGTCCGCTTAATATTGCACAATGAACGCCAGCACGATCTGTCGTTTGTCATACGAATAAGCGAGTACTAAGACGAAGGGCAAGTAATAAGATGGAACTCAGCGGAAGGTTTAGACCTAGCCACCTAATATGAATCTTCTTGTTAATCCGCCCGTTTTGCCCATGCTCTCTAAGCGAGTTTCCACGCTTCCTACGGGGAATGAATGGATTTATGAGCCTAAGTGGGATGGATTCCGCACGCTGATTTTTCGAGATGGTGACGAGATCCTGATCCAGAGCCGTGATGAAAAGCCATTGAACGCTATTTCCCGGAGCTGCTTGCACCCTTAAAGGCGCAGCTGCCGCCACAGTGTGTCCTAGATGGTGAAATCGTAATTGCGAGGAATGGCGCCCTCGACTTCGAGGCACTTCAACTCCGTATCCATCCAGCCGCATCCCGAGTGAAGCTTCTCAGTCAAACAACGCCTGCGTCTATCGTATTTTTCGATCTTCTCTCAGAGGGTGATCGTGACCTGAGAGAGAGAGGCCTTTTAGCGAACGGCGCAGCGAGTTGGAGGCTGCACTATTATCGACAACTGCTCCACTCCACATCACACCTGCGACGGATGATCTGGAGGTAGCTAAGGATTGGTTTCTCCGCTTTGAGGGCGCAGGGTTCGATGGCGTGATGGCGAAACAGAAGGATGGCATCTATGAACCCGATTCGGAGTACAAGCTTGGTCAGGCGATGATCGTCCGGACATCCATCGATCCATTTCTGTAGGACCGCTCTCAATTTACGTTCTTCGTCCAAGGTCAAGTATCGCGGCTTAGGGAGTGTGACCGCAAATTGTGAAAAATCGCGAACCGGATTCACTTTCACTTTGTCCCGTTCCTTGGCGTACCGGTACATTGCCGAAAAGGTGGACCGGTATCGATTCAGGGTTGCCGGTGACCGTTTCAAGCTTCTTAACCAATCACTGATTTCGTAGGCTTTGATCGATGCTGCCGGCTGATCACCGAAAGCAGCTTGAATTGCATGGATCCTTTGGGGTGGGTTCTGCTGGTCTGCTGGACCGTTCGGATTGTGCTCATCCTGAATGTAGGCCAAGTATTCGTCGCCCAATCGCTGAATCGTGATACCACCTTCACCAAGCTCCGCAAGTTCCTGTTTGGTGCGGGTATGTTGCCTAGCTGAGATTGCGAAAACCACCTCTCCGGACGCGCGTAGAAAACGGACCTTATCCAGTTGGTCAATGGCCTGTTGGCGTGTGCCGATTTTCTTCCGGACAAGCTTGCCGTTGATACGATAACGCATGTACCAAATCCCGCTTCCGGGATTCTTCTCATAGACTCCGGAAACGGGCCGGGGAGCGCGTGGCATTCTTACCTCCGGGAAATAACCGCTGCTCATTGTCCTTATAGCATGTCGGGGGATACAAAAGGGATACACCAAGAGGTTATTCCATGCGACTGTCTGCGATGGTCTCGAGCTAAAAACTGCATCTAGATGCAAGAAAAAAGCATGTTAGGGTACAGTCGGTCGCAGTGAGTCGCAGGCGCTAGAAGCTGCAAAATCGCCCTCTCAAGGCGGAGAGTTCGGGTTCGATCCCCGATGGCGCTACCAATCAGATCGATCAACTACATTCTGCGACAATTTGGCCAGCTGCA
Source organism: Terriglobales bacterium (assembly GCA_963823845.1). GTDB lineage: Bacteria > Acidobacteriota > Terriglobia > Terriglobales > Acidobacteriaceae > Alloacidobacterium. Next base: position 64,682 of record CAWGND010000043.1, on the reverse strand, counting down.
ACAGATGGCATCCTTACTGCGATCGCGAACGAGTAAAATGCCGGAAGTAGTGAAGCTGTATCCCGCCATGGATGGGTCTTACAGATTGCGCTCTTTTTTTGAAATCGAGACGTGCAGGAGGGGTTGCCGTGGCTTTGTGCTCATTGTCATGGCCCTGTGCTTGTCAATCGTCGCTGCGGTCGCGCAAGAGACTTCTCGAAAACCTGACGGGATTGCGATTCACGGTACTGTATTCGACCGGGCCGGAAAAACTGTTGGCGACGTGTTGGTACGGCTTGAACAGGAGGGTCGGCCAGACTCCGTGACGGCGACGGATCCACAGGGTGTTTTCGTGTTTCAGGCACTTCGACCCGGAAACTATCTTGTCAGCGCGGAAAAATCCGAACTGCGCAGTCGTTTGACCGCTGTCACTGCGTCGATCCAGACAGAGGAGTCGCACATCGATCTGGTTCTCGAAGCCTCGGATGTTCCATCAAATTCTGGTGCCCTGTCGCCGTCTTCCGCTGAAGGAATGGCCTTCGCCGATAAGCCGAATTTCACCGTGGCAGGCATCACCGATTGGACGGCGGTGGGCGGACATGGATCGGATTCCAGCCTGCGAACCAGCGAAGCCCTTGCCCGTGAAACCGCTACGCTTAAGCCTAAGAGTTCTGTGGGCACTGAGGCTGGTTCTACGAGCACAGGAGTCGGGAGTGAATCAGAAGGTAAATTGCGTGCGGCTCTTGCTGAGGCTCCCAATAGTTTCGAGGCGAATCATCAGCTTGGCGAATTCTGCTTCCGCAAAGGGAGCTATCGCGAGGCGGTTCCGCTGCTTAAGACTGCGTACCGTATCGATCCCGCGAATCATGACAACGAATACAATCTGGCCTTAGCTTACAAGGAGGCTGGCAATTTTGCGCAGGCGCGTCAGCACATCGAGAAGCTGCTGGCGCATGAAGATAATGCTGATCTGCGTCGCGTATCAGGCGATCTTGATGAAGAGATGGGAGACTCGCTGGCCGCGGTTCGAGCGTATGAGCAAGCTGTGAGGCTGGATCCGAGCGAACAGAATTACTTCGCGTGGGGTTCAGAGCTACTGCTGCATCGCGCGGTATGGCCCGCAGCTGAGGTTTTCAGAAAAGGAACTGAAGCGCATCCGAAATCGGCCAGAATGCTGGCTGCATTGGGCGCGGCTCTTTTTGCCAGCGCGCTTTATGACGAGGCTGCGCTTCGCCTCTGCGAAGCTTCCGACTTGAATCCCGCAGACCCCGGTCCTTATGTCTTTCTGGGCAAGATTGACATGGCAGCGCCAGCGCCGCTGGCTTGCGTTGAGCCGAAGCTGATGCGGTTTGTGCAGGAGCAGCCAGGAGATGCACGCGCGAACTATTACTCTGCGATGGCGATCTGGAAGCGGCAGAAGGGGACTGAGAATCCCCAGGAGATGCAACAGATAGAGAGTTTGCTGACAAAAGCCGTAGCCGCCGATCCCAAGTACGACGAGGCTTACCTGCAGCTTGGGAATCTCTATGCTGGCGAGCGCAATTCGGGCGAGGCCATTCGCTTTTACAAGAAAGCTATCGAAGTCAATCCACAACTCGGGGAAGCTCATTACCGATTGGGAGTGGCCTACGAGCGGGCCGGGGAGCCGGTGGAAGCGAAGCAGGAGTTCCAGGTGCATGACGAGATTGAAAAGGTGCAGGCGGCTGCTGTCGAGCGTCAACGGCAGGAAGTTAAGCAGTTTCTAGTGGTCCTGCAAGGTAAGCCGGTGATTCACTAATCCTAGCTTGATGAAGTCTCATGATTCTACCAAAAACATTATCTTGAAATTTGCTGTCACCGAATTGTTTATGATGCTCGCTGTGTGTCTGTGAAGGATAAACAGGAGATGAAAGATAGGAGATTTCCCGTGCTGAAACTTCTGGCCGTGATACTTTTTCCAGTTATGACGATGTTTGCCAGCGATCTCCCGACCAAAAAATATCTCAACCTTGCCAACATTAAGATCATGGTTGCGGCGGCGGAAGAGAAAGCAAAAGAGCTGAATGTTTCGGTAACAATCTGCGTCGTGGATGAAGGCGGGAATCTGCTGTTTCTGGAGAAGGGCGAGACTGCTTCGCTTAATACCATTCAATTTGCGGAGAAGAAGGCACGGCACGCGGCTTTCTATGGGAGCCCGTCAAAAGACGGAGCAGACACGGTCAAGAAGGGCAGTGTGGAGGCTCTTGCATTTCCGGAATTTTTTCCGAACCAGGGAGGGCTGCCGATCAAGGTGGATGGCCAGATCCTCGGTGGGATCTCCGCCAGCGGAGCGAAGTCTGAGATTGACGAGCAGATTGCGCAGGCTGGCATCGATGCGCTACTGAAGAAATAGTGCGAGTGCTCTATGTGGATCAGGGTTTGACGATGCCTTCGCCTTCGCGAATGGTGAGTATCTGATTTGCTTTGACTTTGGTGAATCGTTCGACCTTTTGTGTCGTTGGCCATTTGACTTCAATCACATCGACTGTTTCAACCTTGCCGAGACCGAAGTGGAGGCGCAGGTCACTCTGCGACATAACACTTGAGCCGCTGTGGACTTCGTCCATTTGTGTGTGCTTGTCGGTTGTCACGCGTACACGTGCTCCGATTGCGGTGCGATTGCACTTGGTTCCTATTAGTTTTATTTTGATCCAGTTCTGCTTATTGCCGCGGTCGTTGCGAAGCAGAGATGGCGGATCGTTCATATTTAGAACCAGCACGTCCACGCCGCCGTCGTTGTTGTAGTCTCCGAATGCCGCGCCGCGGCTGGAGAAACGCTCGCTGATGCCGGGGCCCATTTCGGATGAAACATCCTTGAATCGGCCATTGGCCAGGTTCTTGTACACCAGCCGCGGATTCTTGAAAGTCTGGCCGAAGTTGTAGTTGTCGATTTCCGGGTAGACATGTCCGTTGATCTGGATGATGTCGGGCCAGCCGTCATTGTCGTAGTCGACGAAGCCGCAGCCCCAAGCGACATAGTTGCTGTTGATGCCAACGCCGGCAGCAAAGGTCATGTCGCTGAACGTTCCGTCGCCGTTGTTGTGATAGAGGTTGCAGGTGTCGTCGGCGAAGTTGGTCTTGAAAATATCGAACCAACCGTCGCAGTCGTAGTCGGCGACCGCGACGCCCATCCCGGCCTGCTCGTGTCCGTTATCGTTGTAAGCGCAACCGGCCATGACGGCGACGTCAGTGAAGGTGCCGTCATGATTGTTCTTAAACAGAATGCTAGGCTCGGAGTCCACCGCGACATAAATGTCGGGCCAACCGTCATTGTCGAAGTCATAGGACACGGCAGTGATGGAGTATCGCGGGCCAGGTTTGAGAATGCCGGACTTTTCGGAAACGTCAGTGAAGGTTCCGTCGCCGTTGTTGTGGTAGAGGATGTTCGTGTCGCCCGGCAGACCGCGTGGGCCGCACATCGTGGGCACGCCCTTCCACTGACAGAATTTGGTGTCGCTGGCCGAGGGAATTGTTTCGGGATCAAGCTTGATGTAGTTGCACACGAAGAGATCGAGATGGCCGTCCCGGTCGTAGTCGAGGAAAGTGGAGCCCGCACCCCAGCGGACTTGCTCCTGATAAAGGCCGGCTTTGTGGGTGACATCAGTAAACGTGCCGTTGCCGTTGTTGTGAAATAGACTGTTGCGGCCCCAGAAGCAGCAAAAGAGGTCGTCCCATCCGTCGTTGTCGTAATCGCCGATGCAGACGCCGGTTTGCCAGCCGGTGCGCCCCAGGCCCGATTTTTCTGTGACATCGGTGAATGTGCCGTCACGGTTATTTTTGTAGAGGTGGGATGTTGGCGCTTTTCCGAGGGGCCAGGTCGTGTCGAGCCGGTTGCCATTTGTGAGGTAGATGTCGAGCCATCCGTCGTTGTCGAAGTCGAAGAAGGCGAGGCCGCTTCCCTTGGCTTCAATGATGGATCGCTTGTGATCGACCCCGCCCCACACGTTGGGGATCGTCAGGCCGGCTTGTTGAGCGACGTCAACGTACTGGACCTGAGAGGGAGTCGGCGACGGAGAGTTCGACACTGCGGCTTCTACGAGGGGTGGATTTTTCCATTTCCAGAGTGGGGTGGTGAGAGTTTCCAGCAGCGTGCCGCTGAGAACGAAGAGAGATGAGCCGAGGAGACGCCGCCGGGAAAAATTCATAGACCTTGATTGGGATTATAGAGAGCGAAGCTTGCGCTCGTTGATATACGCATCATTCTTATTGTCAACAGTACTGTCTGCGGCCTCATCGTGATGGGATTACCGGGAACGGGTGAGGAACGATTCCGGCGCCTTCTTTAATGGCGATGATTTTATCGATTGGCACGTTCGTTAATTTGTCGACATGCCCGCTGGGCCAGGTGATGACGAGCGATTCGATTTTGGTCCGCTTTCCCAAGCCGAAGTGAATTCGTGGATCGCTGGCCGACATATAGCTCATTCCGCCCTTTGCCTGCTCGACATGCACAAATCCTTCGGAGGTTAATTTCAGCGCGGCTCCGATGCCGTCGCGGTTGGATTGCGTGCCTATTAACAGAACCTCCAGCCAGTGATTAGCGTTGCCGCCATCGTTGCGCAGCAGTTCGGGAGTATCACCACGGCTGTTGACGGCAATGTCGATATCTCCGTCATTGTCGTAATCGGCTGTAGCGAGGCCGCGCCCGGCTACGGGGCGCATGAAGTCAGGGCCGAGTGAATCGGATGTCTTTTCGAAATGGCCTTTACCCAGGTTGCGGAACATCAGCAGCGGTTCTTTGTACGAGACCTCGCTGTGATACAGGTTCACGTTGTCCAGCATGGCTCCGTTCAATTGCAGGATATCGGGCCAGCCATCGTTGTCGTAGTCGATGAATTTCGCCGCGATGCCGCTTAGCAGCACGGCCTTCTGGCCGATTCCGCAGGTGTAGGTGTCGTCGGTGAACGTTCCGTCGCCATTGTTGTGATAAAGGCGGTTCAGTTCAAAATCAAGATGAGTAATATAGACGTCCAGCCAGCCATCTCCGTCGACGTCTGCTGCGTCTATGCCCATTCCTGCTTCGTAGCGTCCATCTTCACTTGCGGCTATTCCGGAAAGCAGGGAGACGTCTTTGAAGGTTCCATCGTGATTGTTAATGAAAAGGAAATTCGGCCAGGTGTCGTTGGCAATGGCGATGTCTGGCCAGCCGTCGTTGTTGAAGTCGGCGAGGACTACTCCCATGCCCTTCGATTCGGGAAGTCCCACTCCTGACTTGTCGCTTACATCAGTAAAGGTTCCGTTATGGTTGTTGTGATAGAGCTTGGTTTTCTGTCCTTTGTAGTTGTTGGGATTGCAGTACGAACGGTAGCCGGGGCCGCGCTCGCCGCACCAGAGATTGTTCTTCGGGGACCATTCGATGTAATTGGTGACGACTAGATCGAGGTAGCCATCCTTGTCGTAGTCAAACCATCCTGCGCTGGTTGACCATTGGCCTTCATCGGCGACGCCGGCTTTGTCAGTGATGTCGGTGAAGGTTCCGTTGCCGTTATTGTGATATAGGATGGCACGGCCATAGCCGGTTACGTAGATGTCGGGATAGCCGTCGTTGTCGAAGTCTCCCACGGCGACGCCCTGGCCGTAATGGCCTTCGCCTCCGACGCCCGCCTTTTCAGTGACGTCAGTAAATGTGCCGTCGCCGTTGTTGTGATAAAGCGCTGAATGCAATGGATGCGCCGGCTTGTAAAGGTCGGTGGCGGCAGACTGAACGAAGTAGAGGTCCATCAATCCATCCTGATCATAGTCAATCCATCCGACGCCGGTGCCCATGGTTTCGAGGTAATACTTCTGATCCGTTTGCGTGGAGTCCTGCACAAACGTGATTCCCGCGGCCTTGCGCACGTCTGTGTAGTGGACTGGGATAGGTGCGTCTTGTGGCTTCGCGGATTGTTGAGCGAAGGCGTGCCTGCTCAAGACAGTCAAAAGCAGGAATGCGATGCAGCTTGAGATTCCTATAGCCCACCCTTTGCCCGCCTGCGATTGCATCCCCATTCGTTTCAGAGAGTCCGATCTGCGAGAGCTAGCGCCATCTGCAGCAACTGCTGTCTACTAGCCATCGGCATCGGTTGATTGCCAGCGGAGGGAATTTCCGGAGCCTGCGCCAGAGTTTGTTCGATGCGATTCACGTCGAGAGCGCCATTTGCATTGCTGTTCTTGAAGCGGTCTAGGACTTCTTTGGCTTTAGCGATTTGCCCAGTTTGATAGTAGAAGACACCGAGGGTGGAGTAGCTGCCGGGCCATTCCGGCAACAGGTCCACCGCGCGCTCCAACTGCCCGGCGGCTTGCGGAGTGTTGCCCTCCAAAGCGGAAACGATGCCCAAACCCCAGAGGATTTTTCCCGAGCCTGGAACGCGCGCCTGGCCTTTCAAGAGCGTCTGTTTTGCTTCTTCAATTTTGTTCTCGCGAAGTTCGAGCAAGGCAAGAGATAGATAGTCCTGATCATTGTCGGGATTGCGTGTGATTGCGTCCTGGTACACCTCTGTCGCGTGGGTTGTGTCGCCGAGATGCGCGTAGATGTCTCCGAGTAAGGCGAGATAGGCGTTGTCTTTGCGGCCCTGTTCTGAAACCTGCCCGGCGGCGTCGAGCGCCTGACGGTAAAGACCCTTTCGAAAGTAAGCGTCAGCGATATTGAACAATACTTCGTCAGAGCCGGGATTCGCCTGCAGCGCGTTCTGAAAGTGCTGGATGGCGTCGTCATACAAGCGATAGCGCGCGAGGAGTACACCGATTCCATTCTGTGTACGGAAGTCGCCCGCGCTAATCTTGTCGAGCTGCGCGATCGCCTCTTTAGCCTCCGCTATTTGTCGCGATTTCAGATATGCCTCGGCCAGGAGGTACAAGTTTTCCGGCTGGTCCGGATGCTTTTTGATCTCGTCGCTGAGTTCCGTCACGTCCATTTGGTTTTGGGCCTGAGGCGCGAGTTTCGAGCGATTATCCAGGTAGTCAAAAAGGTGCTCATACGGATATGGACCGGAGGGAGCATCTTTGGAGAGTGTTTGAAATACCTTCAGGTCACGATCGGCGGCTGCCGTCTCATGCAGGTTCCTTTCCACCATCGCCAGTTTGTAATACCCAGTAGAAGGATCGCGGCTCACCTGAACGTATTTCCTTAGCAGATCTGCCGCCTCAGAATATCTCTTGCTGAGGATTCGCAGATTGGCCAGCTCTAACAGCGCTTCGGCATAATCCGGATTGAAGTGGAGAGCTTGTTGAAACAGCGCCTCAGCTCCGGCGGAGTCTCCTTGCCGTTCCGCGATAAAACCCAGGTTGAACAGGCAGGAGGTGTTGTGAGGATCGAGCTTGAGGCCGTTTTGAAAATATTGCTTTGCCTCATCGAACCTTCCCAGATGCCGATAGGAAATCCCAAGAAAGACATAAGAGCGCGCTGATGGATCGCTCTTGATCAGCTTCTGAAATTCTTCGATGGCCTTATCCGCCTTGCCCGCCATGAAGTAGCTCTCACCTAAAGCAGCCTGCAGATCGGACCGCTGCGGAGCGATCTGCAGACCGGATTCTAAAAGCGGGATCGCGTCCTCGTAATAGTTCTGAGACATGCTGACGCGGGCCATGAGGAAGATGATGTCGGTGTTCTCAGGGGCGATCTTGTGGGCGCGAACGAGCAAGTCCAATGCATCGAGCGGTCGGGATTCGTTCGAATAGACCTGCGCGAGCAGGTAGAGCGTTTCGGGTGACTCGGGCTTCAGCTTCAGTGCCCGATTCAATACCAATTCCGCCTTGGAGTATTGGCTGTCACGGAGATAGGCTTGTCCGAGGTTGTAAAGGATCTCGAAGGTGCCTGGTCGCAACGCATCGGCTTTTTCCAGTTCGAGTTGGGCAGGCTTGTATTGCTTTTCGGAGGCGAGCAGGATGCCCAGCGAAAAATGCAACTGGATGTCATCGTTGTTCTGGGTGGATAGCTCGGTTGCCATACGCAATGCTTCCGAGATGCGGTTGGATTCGAGGTAGGCGTGAATCAGGTTAAAACGCGTGGCGATATTCGCAGGGCGAACGCGTGCAAAGTACGGAATGGCTTCCGCGGGTGACCCTTTGCCCATCAACAGGAGTCCGAGATTGTAGTTCGCGTCCCGATTGGCAGGGTCAAGGCGTAAGACGGTTCGAAATTCTTTCTCAGCAAGGTCTGGCTTCTGCAGAGAGAGATAGACGTTTCCCAGATTGTTGTGAGTCTTTGTGGAACCAGGCGCGAGTTTTAAGGCATGCTGGAAGGCTTCGACAGCGCCGGCATAGTCCTTTTCGTCGATATCGATAAAACCCAGCAGGTTGTACGCCTCGACGCTGGAGGGATTCTGCTGAAGTTCTTCTTGTACTTTTGCTTTGGCCTGATCGAGAAGATGCTGCTCACGGAGCGCTTCCGCCTGCTGAAGTGTGAGCGAGATCTGCGAGGTTTGCTGACCCTTGGGCGTAGCAGAATGAAGTGGCTGTTGGGCCGCGAGCGCCTGACACACAAAGAGAACTGGGAAGAGACTGCATGCGCCGGACCATGCTAGCGCGATTCTGATTGCATGCCGCAATGAGGCCCGACTTACCATCCACAAACACCATTTTCTACTGCTCATCAAGGCAGCGATTTTAGCATTTCGAGTGCCTGCTGCGCCCCTTGATTCTGAGGTTGCACGCGCAGCAGTTCCAGCAATGTTTCTCTGGCTTTCTCTTTATCATTCTGCATCACGTAAAGATGGGCAAGATTGAGATACGACTGATCGAAGCCTGGTGCGAGGCGGATACAGGTCTTGAATTGGTCCTCTGCTTTTGAGTAGTTCTTACCTCGAACAAAGAGAACGCCAAGATTGTTCAGGGCTTCAGGATAATCCGGGCGCAGCTCGATTGCTTTCTCTAAATAGTCTTGTGCCTGCTGCACTTGATCTTGCTGGGCGTAGAACATGCCCAGGCTGTAGTTGACTTCAGGGTCGGCGGGTTCAATTTCGAGCGCCCGGCGCAGAAGTGCCTGCGCCTTATCAAACGCGCCCTGGCGACGATAGAAATTTCCCAGGTTCAGGAGTGGGATGGCGTAGCTGGGCCTCAGGCGTAACGACTCCTGAAAGTTTCGGATTGCGTCCTCTGCCTGTCCCTGCTGGGCCGCGATCATTCCAAGATTGTTCCACGCCTCGGGGTAGTCTGGACGCAGCTTCACCGTCTGCTCTAAATATTGGCGGGCCTGCTGAAGGTCGTTTCTTCGCAGGTTGAGAGTGCCAAGGTTGTAATACGCTTCGGGATCGTTGGGTTTCTCGGCGATAACCTGTTGGAAGGATGACGCTGCCGCGTCAAGATAGCCGTGCTGGAAGAGGGCCACTCCGTACGTGAAGTCGTTTCGTTGGAACGCGTCTTGGTAGAGCACCCCTCCCAATGGAAGTGCTTTTCGCATGCGATCCGCTGTGGTGGCGGGGACAGACTTAACATCTTCCAGCACTTGGCGTGGATCGGCTGGACCTTGATAAAGCTTGACGATCATGCCCTCCTTGTCCAGCAGAAAGGAGGTTGGAATGGCGAGGTCTCTGCGACGGTCGAACAGATAACGGTAGATGATGTTGTAGATGCCAGCCACGTCCGCAGTGGCGAAGAGAACGGGGAAAGACAGAGCCAGTTGCGTAGCGTACGATTTCGCAATTTTAAAATCCGCCGCATTATCTACGTTGATGGCCACGATGCTCAGTTTGCTTGCGGCAAGCTCTGATCGGTGCTGATGGAGTCGCGTCAGATCGTCGCGGCAGAGAGGAGCTTTCGTTGCCCAGAAGTTGAGAAGCACGAAGCCGCCAAGGAACGAGTGAAGTTCTCGCGTATTGCCTGCGAGGTCGGGCAGGGAAAACTCCGGTGCCTGTAAGGGTTCGACGAGCCATGTGCCTACCACCGAAGGCAACGAGTTCAATGATGGCGGCGTTCCTGGCTGTGCGTAGGACGGAGGTGGTGCCGAGAAAGGCGTGGCCACAAATGCCGCGGAACCCTCCTCAATCTCGATCCGGTGGTTGACTGGCAGGTCTTCGAAGACTTGTGACAATCCGCTGGGCCAGCGGACCGTGGCCCGAAGCTTGTTTTCCTGCTTTCCAACTCCAAAGAAAATCTCCTTCGAGTGTTGGGCGAGGAATCCGGACCCGGCTTGCAGGTTCTTTGTCTGACGAAGGGTTCCAGCTTCAAGTGTGATTGCGGTTCCAATGCCATCGCGATTGCTTTTATGCCCGCGCAAGCGGAATGCGATGGAGTGGTCGATATCTTTCATGCCGTTGTGCAAAATTCGTAGCTGCGGCGCATTGCGGTTCTTAAGGACGATTTCCAACCGACCGTCGTGATCCAAATCAGCAAGCACAAATGAGCGGCCGTCCTCGGTGAAGTCCAGACCGACCGCGCCTGAGACCTCGGAAAATGTTCCGTCGCGATTGTTCGCGAACATCACATTCCTTTCGTAGCCGTTCCAGGAACTATCCGATCGGATCAACTCGTTGAGGGCATTCCAGCCATGTTCGTAAGCTGGCGAGGGTGTGCTGTCTTCAGGTGATTTTCCGACGACTTGCCGCCAGAAGAAGCTTGCGAGATCGTTTCGCTCCGGCCCGGAGATATATCCGTTGGCGACATAGAGGTCGGGATAGCCGTCATGGTCGAAGTCCCAGAAATCCGAGCACCAGGACCAGCGGCCCATCTCGACGCCGGCTTGTTCACTAATGTTCTCAAACTTGCCATCTCCATGGTTGCGATAGAGCGAATTGCCTCGTGCATGCCGCTGGTAGAGGGCGCGGATAGTTTCCTGCGCGTTTTCGTGGAACAGTTTTTGCTCTGAAACTCGCTGTCCGGCAGATGACCACATGTTGGCGGCGTAGACGCTCTGATGCCCATTGTTTCCGAAATCAGACCAGCATGCGCTCATTCCTGCGCCAACGTCCTCGACGTGGGCCTCGGTTGAGACGTCGGTGAAAGTTCCATTACCGTTGTTACGGTAGAGATTGCTTCGCCCGAAATCGTTCGCTACATAAAGGTCGGGTAGTCCGTTGGAATTGGAATTACCCCAGGCGCAGGCAAAACTGTAGCGATCGTTATTGACGTTCAATCCTGCCGCTTCAGTCGTGTCTGCAAACGAGGCATTTCCTTCGTTATGCAAAAGAAAATTTGGCGGACCATTCCGTGCGTCGAAATACGGCACGGGATAGTGATATTGGTCTAGGCCCAGGTAATAGTTATAGAGGCAGAAGTAAATATCGAGGCGCCCGTCGCGGTCGTAGTCGGCCAATGCGGCGTGAGTGAACGTTCCCTCGGGAGGACGGGCGAACCTGAAGGCGTCGCGCTTGAGGGAGAATGTTCCGTTCCCTTGATTCAGGAAGAGCAGGGGGCCACTGCCACAAACCACTAGGAGGTCTTGAAGCCCTTTGCTCTCAAAGTCGGCAAAGAGAGCGCACGACGTCTTATCGAGCACGCCGACGCCGGATTTTTCCGTCACATCTTCAAAGGTTCCGTCTCCCCGGTTACGGTAAAGGCGGTTCGGGAGTCCTGCGGGCTGGCAGACATAGAGATCATCGAAGCCGTCACCATCGAAGTCTCCGGCCGCCACCCCGTTGTTTCCGTAAACATCGATGCCGCAAGCGCCATCAAGGACGGTACGCCAATAGTCCGCACCGCGAAGCATCTGGTTTCCATACGATTCCGTTGCACCGAGAGCCTGATAGGTTATGTCAATGAAAACGGGACTTTGTGCGACGCCGCGAGTTTCTTCGCTGGCTTCCAATCGCGTTGCCTTCCATGCGTCCGTTGCATCGCGGGACCACTCAGTGCGCCAATGTCCGATGCGCTCCTCACGCTGGTCATCATTCCGCATGACGACGAGGTCATAGCGGATGTTCAGGCGAAGTGTCAGTGGGCTGCTCGCAATTTCTTCGATACCTGTAATTTCGAATTCAGCGGTTTCCACCCGCGAGTTCGGCCCCAGGTATTCTCGAAACGCATTGAGAAACTGCTCACGTCCGGGGACAACGCTGGTGTTGAACTGCCTTTTCGTGACATCGATTCCTTCTCCGCCGCGCAGCGTGATTTCCTTCGCAGGAATGAAAGAGGAGGCTTCGATTGAGGGGGCAAGGAACTTCTCCAGGGCTGACTGATCGCGGGCTGATGCCTTCAGGGCCTGGCTCCATTGCCCGAGGATCAGCTCGATTTCAAAGGCATACTTCTCGGTAACGTATTCATCGCTGCCCGGGGCGACGCGACGCAGGACATCTTCGAGCGGAGATTTCGTTGGATAGCTGGGTGTCAGTCGAAAGTCTGCGAGGGGGAATTGCGGAAGCTGATTGAGTCCGGACGAAAATCCAAACGGGAACCCGTGGAAGGGTGCCGAATAAAAGAGCACAGGCGCCAAACCCATCCTCTTGAGGAACACGCGGCGGGAAAGGAATTGACTACGATCTTTGCGGCGCGACATCCTCAGAGATTCCGGCGGTGACGGACAAGTGTTTGCATCCCGTCAAAAGCATCGTACACTAAGGCGAAATTGATCCTAAATAGAGTGAGCCAATGTGGTTATCGGACCGAAGGGCGCCCGCTGAACGGATCATATTCCGGCCTCCATCTTTAGATTGACTTGGCTTTCAACTTTTTGTTTGACAAAGCATATTTGCAGGGATTAAATTGCCGCGCAGTTAAATGTAAGCGGTTACTTAGACCAGTAAAAGTGAACTGATTTTCTCCACTGCGTGATAACGGGCGCGGGAAAGCGGAGGTTTTTGGGATGGCCTTTCAACGTAATGCCCTCAGTATGTTTCGGTCTTTCTTCAGCGTAACCCTGGCAACTCTGTGTTTTCTCCTGATACCTAGTCAGCGTGGCTTCGCCCAGGTAGACGAGGGATCGATTACCGGAGTCGTTCAGGACACCACCGGCGCTGTTGTCCCGAATGCGAGGGTGTCGCTCCTCAATACGGACATGGGCCTGACGCTCGAAACGGCTACGAACAGCAGTGGCGTATATACTTTCTCGCCAGTCAGAATTGGGCGCTACTCCGTGACCGTCTCCGCGGCTGGTTTTTCTACGACGACTCAGCAGAATTTGTCGGTGGCCGTAAGTCAGAACCTGAGGGTTAACGTTGAATTGAAGGCCGGCGCGGCAACGCAAACCGTTGAAGTAACCGCCGCGCCGCCGCAACTGCAGACCGAGGATGCGTCGACGGGGCAAGTGGTCAACGGACAGAGCGTGGTTAATCTGCCTTTGAATGGGCGCAACTTTACTTTCCTGGCGCAACTTGGCGCCGGCGTGAACACGCCGCAGGCGGACACACGAGGCAATGCCGCCTCGGGGGCCTTCTCCGCCAATGGTCTACGCCCTGCGCAAAACAATTACCTGCTGGATGGCATTGACAATAATTCCGACAACGTTGACTTCCTGAACGGCACGAACTTTGTCGTTCTTCCTCCGCCAGATGCGATCTCGGAATTCAAGGTACAGACTGCGGACTTCAGCGCTGAGCTGGGCCGTGCCGCTGGCGCCGTCCTCAACGCTACAGTCAAGTCCGGCACGAACGATATCCATGGCACGCTCTGGGAATTTTTCCGCAACGATGTGCTCGATGCCTCGGATTATTTTGAACACGAAGGTCTCAAGAAGGGGGAGCTGCGCTGGAACCAATTCGGTGTTGCCATTGGTGGCCCCGTCATAAAGAACAAGTGGTTCTATTTTGGCGATTATGAAGGTTTTCGGCGTGTGCAGGGCAATACTTCGTCTGGAAATACCGTGCCGACGGCGCTGGAGCGCAATAGTGGTTACACCAATCTTTCCGAGCTCATCACTTCGAATGCCTCGAGCGCGCCGCGAACCGACGCCCTGGGACGATCGATACCGGTCGGCGTAGTCATGGATCCTGCTACGACGCGACCTGTGGGAAACGGTCAGTACGTTCGCGATCCTTTCGGCCTCTCAACCTGCACCGGAACGACGATTTCACTCGACAGCTGCCCAGGACTGAATCAACTTCCTGCTAACCGGGTGGATTCAAACGCCGTCGCGCTATTGAATCTTTTCCCGCTGCCCACCAGTTCGGGTGCCTCTGGAAATTTCACATCCAGTCCCAATCTGACCCAGGACAGCAACAGTTTTGACATCCGGACAGACTTCGATCCCTCGGATAAGAACCAGGTATTCGCCCGGGTCAGCTATGTGGATAACCCGCAGTATATTCCTGGCCCGTTTGGGGGAATCGCGGACGGCGGCGGCTTCCAGGATGGCATCCAGACGGCGAAATCTTTCCAGGGAGTGGCGGCGTATACCCACCTGTTTACGCCGACCACGGTCAACGTGGTGCGTTTCGGGTGGGACCACCTGCACACCACGCGATTCGGCCCAGAGGGCAGCAAACTCGGCATTCCGGCGCAATACGGAATTCCGAGTATCCCGCAGGTGCCTGAAAACGGCGGTCTTCCCTCCTTCTCGGGATGGAACCTGTCGACGCTGGGCAGCAATAATTTCCTGCCGTCGGATGAAACCACGCAGACTAGCCAGATCACCGACGACTTTTCGAAAATTTACGGAGCTCACAGCTTCAAGATGGGCATTGAATACCAGCACGTAAAGTTTGGGACATTGCAGCCGGCCTGGTCGCGAGGCCAATGGGAATATAACGGAAGCTTTACGGATATTCCGAGTAACAACAGCAGCACCACGGGTATCGCGATGTTTCTGGTGCCTCCCGAAGCAGCGACCGTTGCGAATGGAGTTGATTTCTCGGGAGGCCCTGATTTCGTATACGCCTCCAACATTAACAAGACCTACGATGCCAAGAATTACTTCGCGAGCTACTTCCAGGACGACTGGAAGGTCAATCCAAAGCTGACTCTCAATCTCGGTTTGCGTTGGGACTATTTTGGGCCAATCAACGAGACAAATGGCGGCCAGGCAAACTTCGTTCCAAACGGCCCCCCGAACGGCGGTCCTACGTTCATCATCCCGGCATCCGGGAAAGACAATAGGACTCTTTCGACGGCGAATGCCACGAATGGTCTGTGTGTTCCCACAACTGGAGCCCCGGGTACATCCGCGTGCCCGGTAGGCACCACACCCCAGGGCTTCACCGATCTGTTGGCGAAGGATGGAATCGCCCTTGAGTCGACCAACAAGTATGGCCAGGGACTACTCCAGGTGCAAAAGCATAATTTTGCGCCGCGTATCGGCTTTGCTTATCAAACGACCGATAGGCTCGTGGTTCGCGGCGGGGTAGGCCTCTTTTTCAACTCCTTTGAGAATCAGGGATATGGCCCCAATATCGGGGAGAACTATCCCTTTGTGTACAACTTCCAATATGGAATAAAGGTTGCTCCCGACGCTCCTACCGGGTTAAGCACAGTCGCACCTGTAAGCTACGGCACTCCGTACAACGGGTGCGGAACCGCGAGCATTAACAATGGCTTCAACTGTTTTCAATTTACGCCGACTCTGGTTAATGGCTCGGGCCTGGGGCTGCAGGGACTTCAATTCAAGTTCATAACACCCCGCACCTGGAGCGCCAATCTCAGTGTTCAGTACGCGATCACCCGCACGTTGTCGGCGCAGGTGGCGTATGTGCTCACGGACGCCAACAACCTTCAGGTCAATGCTGGCGCAAACAATGTGACCAAGCTCCTGTCGTACAACGCAAGTACCACGGGTGTGGTCGGTGGTGGCACCGCAGGTACAGAGCCATTTCCAGATTTCGGGGGTGGTTCGACCGGGCGAACGATTGGAGCCAGCGTTTACAACGGCTTGCAAACCAAGCTGGAAGAGCAGCTCACGAACGGACTGAATTTCCTCCTTACATACACGTATTCGAGAACATTTACGGACGCCGGCGACTTGCTGAATGGCGGCAGTCTGAACGGCCAACGCGCCATAGACGTTCCGGGCTTTGGTCTCCGTGGAGATTGGTCACTGGCCTCTTTCAATATCACCAACGTCGTCCATTTCAGCGGCGGCTACGACCTGCCGTTCGGCAACGACAAGCACTTCCTGCATGACACTGGGAAGCTGGGGAATGCGGTGGTTGGAGGGTGGAGCCTAAACTGGATCGTTGGTCTTCAGGGCGGCCAGCCGCTCACTCTCAATTGCCCGACCTCAACAACCGCCGGTACGGGCTGCTTCGATGTGAATGTCAAAGGGCAGAGTCAAAAGCGTGGAACGCACATCGACTCGAACGGACAACTGAGTTGGTTTGGCAACCCGAACGCGTTCCAGCAACCGTGTCAGCTGGGGAACAACCTTGTTCCGATACCAGATTCCCCAGCCGGATGCGTTCCTTTGACTGGGTTTGGAGCCCTGGGTTTCCGTCCGGGAACGACCACAGGACCGGGATCTAAAACGTACAACTTATCGATATTCAAGAACATTCCTGTTAACGAACGCATCAGTTTCCAGTTCCGGACCGAGTTCTTTAATATCTTCAACCATCCGACATTCAATGCTCCCGGATTCGGCGGCAACGGCGTCAACGCGATTTCAAACTCGACCAACTTCAACAACTCTAACTTCGGCGAGATTGGTTCAACGCGCTATGCTCCATTTGATCCGAGACAGATCCAATTTGCTCTGAAAATGTATTTCTAGGCTAAGATGAAAACACCCCAGGGGCGTCACCGCTACAGGGTGACTCTCCGGGGTGTTTTTCTGCGTAGCGCTTCGCTCACGCAGCGATATAGGTGGACTGTGAGCAAGAGGCCTCGGTTTCGGCTGGTGATTCTTAGGGCTCTTCTGGTATGCGCGGGGGTTGCGTCAGGGCAAGACAATCAGCAGCAAAATCAGACTCTGGACCGCCAGTTTCAGTCCGCGGTAACTCAATACGACGCAGGACGGTTCGCAGAGGCCGCTACGCAACTAGAAGGCCTTTTGCCCTATGCTCAGAAGAACTTTGACGTCCATGAGCTTTTGGGGCTGGTCTATGCCGCGCAGTCGCAGGATGCGAAGGCTGTAGAACAGCTCGAGATCGCGGTCCGATTGAAGCCGAATTCGGCGGCTGCGAGAACAAACCTGGCGGCCAGCCTATTTCATTCAGGAAAGCCTGAGTTGGCTGAGGAGCAGTTCCGGAAAGCGCTCGAACTCGAACCTCGGGATTACGATGCCAACCACAATCTGGGTGAGCTGTACATTCAATCCAAAAAGATCGCGGACGCTATTCCTCTGCTAGAAAGAGCGCAGGAAATTCGTCCTTCTTACGACAACGGCTACGATTTGGCGCTGGCGTATTTCCTGACCGGACGGCTTGGTCAAGCGAGGCAGCTGGTGCAGGGTCTCCTGCAACAGAAGAATACCGGTGAACTGCACAACCTGCTGGCTCAGATCGAAGAGAAGGATGGAAAGTTTGTAGCGGCGGTCAGTGAATATCAGATTGCCGCACACATGGATCCGAGCGAAGGCAACCTGTTTGACTGGGGGAGCGAGCTTCTTCTCCACCGGACCTATGAAGCAGCCATTGATGTGTTCCAGGAGGCGGTCCGGCGTTATCCAAATTCGCCCCGGTTGCTGATCGGGCTAGGAATGGCGCTCTATTCCCGGGGCAAGTATGACGACGCGGTCAAAGCCCTGCTCACGGCAGCTGATCTTAACCCTTCTGACCCGCGCTGCTATCTGTTTCTTTCGAAGGCTTACGACAGTTCGCCGAACCAGGCGGAAGATGTAATTCAGCGATTCCGTCGTTTTGCTGAGCTTCAACCCAACAACGCGCTTGCCGTTTACTATTACGCGATGAGCTTATGGAAGGGGAAGAGGGCAGAAGACCCGGGCACGGATTTTCAAGAAGTGGAGTCTTTGCTGCAGAAGTCGATAGCGCTCGATCCGAAGCTTGCTGATGCTCACGTTCAGTTGGGCAATCTTTACGCCGATCGACGTGAGTATGCCAAGTCCATCCCGGAGTATGTGCGCGCCCTGGAACTGAATCCGAGCCTTTCAGACGCGCATTACCGCTTGGGCCAGGACTACGTTCACACAGGGCAGAAGGATCGAGCCCAGGGGGAATTCGAGGTTTATCAAAAGCTCAGGGCGCAGCATTTGGCTGAAGTTGATAAGGAAAGGGCAGAAGTTCAGCAATTCGTCTACTCAGCGAAGGCAGGCGAGTCCGCCAAGCAGTGACTGCTGCGTTCGGTCGCAAGGAAAATGCAGGCGTTGGCACGAGAGTGAAAGCCAAAGCGTTCTAGAAGGCACGCTGAATCTCATTGAAGGTGCATTTGAGTTGACATTGGAATCATCATTCGGCGGAGCATTTAAGGCAGGATTCTCTACTCCTCAGGAATTTGCCCGGCGCCTCAGTTGCAGCAGGCGCGACTTTCTGCGCAACGCGGCGGGCGTGGCGCTAGGCTCTGCGCTGATGGGAGCCAGCCCCTTTGTCCGCGGGACGGCTGCGGCGAAACGACGGAAGGTCATTGTCGTCACCTTCGGTGGAGGCGCACGTGATCAGGAGACATTTGCGCCTGAGGGACAGGAGAATATTCCGCACATGCTCCAGGAACTGATCCCCCAGTCCAGCTTTTTCACGCAGGTAGTGAATCAAGGGATTCTCGGCCACTATGTGGCGACCGCAAGCCTGGCAACTGGAGTCTATGAAACCCTCAATAATTTTTCTGCCGTTCCGCCGGACCATCCCACAGTTTTTGAGTACTTCCGCAAGGATTTGAAGCGTCCGCCTACGGACGCGTGGGTGGTCGCGCCGAGTAACGGATTCAACCGGATTGGTGAGAGCGGATTCCGCTCCTATGGTCCGGGTTGGGGAGCGCAAGTGGTTCTACCCAAGCACTTGCTGACTGCGGCAATGTCGGGGACTAATACCGATTATGAGCATTTGCTTCGGGACAATTATGAGACTCCGCTGTATGCGCCGCAATTGGAGGGCAGTGAGTTTGAACTGCAGCAAATGGAAACGATTCTGAAGCTTTCGGTCGATGACTTTAAGGCGCATGCGAAGACATTGTCGAGCCCTGATGAGCTTTCGATGTACATTGTGCGGCAACTGATGCGGCAACAGGCTCCCAGTCTGCTCTGGATCACGATGCATGACATCGATATCGCGCACGCGGGTGCCTATTCGCTCTACATTGAAGGAATCCGACGCACGGATCGTCTTTGCGCCGAGCTTTGGAAAGCGGTTCAAAGCGAGCCCGAATACGCCGGCAACACGACGCTCTTTATTCTTCCGGATTTTGGGCGGGACTCCGACCAGGATTCCGGCGGGAACGGATTTCAGCATCATCGTACCGGCGATCCGGCTTCGCGGACCACCTGGATGATGGCCCTCGGTGCAGGCGTCCGCGAAGGCGTGATCTACGACCATCCGATGCAATCGACGGACCTCGTGCCGACCCTGGGAGCGATGATGGGGTTCTCCCCTTCGCTGTCACAGGGGCGCCCGGTTCAGGAGTTGTTATAGCTGTATGCTTCCCAGCGACCTTAAGGCCGATCAGTTCAATGGATATCCTCCCGAGGCAAGGAGTCTGGCTGTTGCTAACTTGGCAACGCTGCAACAACTCCCCCTGAGCTTCCTGCCAAGCCTGCTTCGGGAGGTTATTGACTACGATTACAAGTTTCCGGTGGAACGCCAGGCAATCAGTAAGGAACTTGGCAATCTTAGTTCTCTTTCGCCGGCTCAGATGAAGGACTGGTTTCACGCCTTCTCGCAATTCTCGCTTTCCTCGAAGCTTGAACAATTCAACTGGGTCGGACAGCCAGCGCAATTTGTCGAACAACTGTCGGCGTACCTTTGGTCTACTCACCAGCTGGATGAATTCCGCAAAGCAGCGACGGAGTATGGGGATCGTTTGCGATCGGCCGTGCCGCCGGAACCGCCGCTCACTCCCAGGCTCGGAATTGCGATCATCGGACAGGGTCTCGCGTCTAATAACGCACCTCTTTTCCGCAACCTGCGTGAGCACGGCACCTATTTTGGGCGAGTCAAGCCAGATAACGGAGTCGAGCTTTTGCTGAAGGGAGTGGCCGCGCGGGCAAGGGCTCATCCTGTTCCCTACGGCCATTGGTATATCGAAGGAGGGCAGGAAGCTGATCACAGTCCGTTGCTGACATGCGTGTCGTATCAGGCGCTGGAACCCGTGCGTGCCGCTTTGCTACGCGACATGCAGGCCGAAATCAAACGTCCCGGTATGGGACCGGAGGAGTTGCGCACGCATCTTGCTCAGATGTCGCCGTCTGATCTCGGCATGGACAGGTCAGGAGACGCGGTGTTGAACCATTTTCAAATCAAACTGCTCACCGAAGGTTCTGGCACCCAAATCTTCAGCACCACGTTTGCTCAATGGGCCGCGCGGGAGGCCCTGCGGCGGGCGCAACCGCTTACGTTGTTAGTGCGCTTCGGCCCGCGGCAACGGCAGAGACCTATGAATGAGTTGCTGTCTAACAGCAATAACAATCCTGAGCTCGATTTAGACGGCTCTTTGATCGACGCCGATATGGGCGCCTACTATAACTGGATCAATCAGCAGCGCCTGCCAGGATCAGAACAGTCTTCCTTTTTGGTATGGTTTGAAGGCAATAGCCAGGCACTCGCGATTGGACCGTCCATCGCCCGGGGAACAGCCTCAAACTCGGTAGCCGATCTAGGGGAGTTGCTTTCGTGGGCCATCGGCTGAAAGTTGCCATCCGGGGACCAGAGGTCTTGCAAAAGGCTAGCGCCCGTATGGGCTTTCTTGCGGATCAACTGTTGTCCTGAAGGACATTTCACATCGGAAAGTGGGGTACCTAAATAGCTAAATTTATGTTGTCTGCCTTTGTTACTTTTGCTGCATTCAACCTCAGTACACGATCCCGGAGCGGTAATCGATGTCGCGTTTGATTCGCGAGCTGGTTAAGCCTTACCGTGGCTCATTGCTGGTCATTCTATTGGCTATGCTGGTTGAAACGGCGATGAGCCTCGCTGCTCCGTGGCCGCTCAAGATCATTATTGACAATGTTGTTGGGCATCACGGGCTTGCCCCGTGGCTGGATGCTCTCGTCCGGCCCATGCTTGAGGGCGGGCAGAAGATGCAGGTTGCCGCGCTCGCCGCTCTGGCAGCGCTGCTGATTGCGGTGCTTGGAGCCATTGCAAGCTATATCGATAACTACTACACCGAAAGTGTTGGACAATGGGTCGCCCACGACCTGCGGATGCGTACCTATCATCATTTACAGCGCCTATCTCTGGGCTTCTACGACACGCACCAAAGCGGGACTCTGCTGAGCACAATTACAACAGACATCCAGACGATTCAAGGTTTCGCCTCCTCTGCCAGTCTCGACATTCTGGTCGATATGCTCACGATTTTCTGCATGCTCGGGCTGATGTTCTGGCTCAACTGGGATTTCACGCTTATCGCACTCGGAATCACTCCGTTTCTGCTGCTCTTCATTTCACGCTTTAAGAAAGCTGTGAAGAAGGCCACTCGCGAAGTTCGCAAGGAGCAAAGCGAGATCGTCGCCGTGGTACAGCAGGGCCTTGAGTCGATGCAGGTCGTAAAGGCTTTTGGCAGACAGGAACTGCAGCAACAGAAATTGGGTGACGTGAGTCACGCGACCGTCGACGCAGCTCTGAGAGCAAGAAGGATCAAGTCTCTACTGTCGCCAATCGTCACGATAACGGTCGCGGCTTGCACCGCCGTGGTGTTGTGGCGCGGCTCGTGGCTCATCTTGCACGACATGATGACCGTCGGAGCGCTCACCGTTTTCCTTGCCTATCTCAGCAAATTTTTCAAGCCTGTCAAAGACCTTGCGACGATGACAAATCAGATTGCGCAGGCCGCGGTGGGAGTAGAACGAGTGCGTGCCATTCTGGATACGGATACGATCATCGAGGAAAAACCGGATGCGGTTGAGCCCGGGCCTCTCACGGGCGGCATTGAGTTTCAAAATGTGGCCTTCGGATATGATCCGGAGGTTCCGGTGCTGCGCGATGTGACCTTTAAGATTGAGCCCGGACAATTCATCGGCGTTGTAGGTCCGACGGGCGCCGGCAAATCTACAATCATAAGCCTGATCCCGCGCTTCTACGACCCGCTCGCCGGTGTGGTGCGAATTGACGGTAAGGACATCCGCGATTTGAAGCTCAAGGACCTCCGCGACCAGATAGGCTATGTATTGCAGGACACAGTGCTCTTTCGCGGTACAGTAGCCGAAAACATTGCCTTTGGACGACCTGACGCCACAAGCGATGAGATCATTGCAGCGGCCAAACTGGCCAATGCGGATGACTTCATCACAAAAATGCCTGATGGCTACAACACGATGGTAGGCGAACGCGGCACCACTCTTTCGGGTGGCCAGCGGCAGCGAATCGGGATCGCTCGAGTCATGGTCCGCAACAGCCCGATCCTCTTGCTGGATGAACCTACGGCGGCACTCGACACCGAGTCGGAACACCTGGTGATCGACGCGCTCGCGAGGCTGATGAAGGGCAGGACCGTGATTACGATTGCACACCGATTAAGCACTATTCGAGACGCGGACCGTATCATCGTCATCAGTGGTGGAACTGTCGCCGAATCCGGCACGCACGATGAACTCCTGTCTCTTGGCGGTATTTTCTCCGGTCTTTATAGGGTGCAGTTCAAAGACAAGGCGGAAAAGACTAACAAGCATGAAGTGTTTGCACAACGCACAGCAGACGCCGAGTTGAAGGCCGTATCTCTGGAGGAAAGAGAATAAATGTCCCGTTCACTGGTTGTACTGCCCGATGATTCTGCCCGTCCGCTGTTGGACGCCATTCGTCTGGCTTCAAAATCATTACGAATCAAGATGTTCACCTTCTCCGATCCGGTTCTTATGCAAGCCGTGATTGCGGCCCACAATCGCGGCGTCAAGGTCCGTGTCATGCTCAATCCCTCCAGGCGTAGCGGTGAGAAGGAGAATGATGCGACACACCAGATTCTGACTGATGCGGGGGTCGCTGTACTTGATAGCAATCCCGTTTTCGACGTCACGCATGAAAAATCCATGGTGATCGATGATCAATCTGCATTTATTCAATCGCTCAATTGGCAGACCAAGAATTTTACCCGGACGCGTGACTATGCGGTTGTGACTCAACACAAGCATGAAGTCGACGAAGTGATCGAGTGCTTCGATGCCGACTGGAGCCGCCAGGAATTCAAGCCGGATGATCAGTCACACCTGATTTGGTGTATCGGTAATGGGCGGCAGAGGATTGCGCAGTTCATCGACGAAGCCAGACATTCACTGTGGGTGCAGAACGAACGGTACCAGGACCCAGTGATTATCGAACGCCTGGTGCGAGCAAGCCGGCGCGGAGTAAAAATCAAGGTGATGATGCGGCCGCCGCACACTTTGAAAAAAGACAAACTAATCGAAGGTGTAGGTGGCGTCCGAATTCTCGATGATGTCGGCATCAAGGTGCATAAGCTGAAAGGTTTGAAGCTTCATGCAAAGCTCTTGTTTGCTGACGACGTTCGGGTCATCATTGGCTCAATCAATCTAGCGCCCGGCAGTTTCGATAGCCGTCGCGAACTTGCAATTGAGGTGCGTGACGACATCATCGCCAGCCGGATCCATGAAGTGGTGCATCGGGATTGGGAAAACTCTAGACCGATTGATCTGACCGATGAGGGGCTCCTGGCTGATCTGGAAGACGTTGACAAAAATGTGGCGGCAGACCTGGCGTTAGGAAATCATAAGAAGAAAAAAGCTGATGGGTAGTGATCTCCCTTGCTATTCGACCGGCGCGGGCAGCACTGGATCGCCAGACAGGCGAATCGTAACAATTTCATGTGGATGAATCTCAACCTGGAATCCGCCTGAGCCATGAGTGGCTATAGCTTTCTGGTTACGTTCAACCGCGTCCGTTTCGAAGACATTCTTCACTGCGAGCAGCGGTGTTGCGATGGCAATCGTGCGCGTTGTTCCACCGAGATCGATGAGCCGGAGAACCGTTCCATCGCCGTCTTCTGCAGGCTTCCAGGTATCCAGCAAAAGGTTTGGATCGTCGATGCCGAGGAAGCTTGCCTGTTTGCCATCTAGCGGACGAGGCAGGTCGAGCGCTTTATCCTGAGAGCGAATTTCGTCTACCTCGAGCGGAGTGACCTCTGCCCATCCCATGCGGCTTAGTGTCGCGGTGTCTGTAGACGCGGCGCTAGTGATCACGTAACGGAAATGGAAGTCTCCGCCCTGCGCGGCTCGGTAGTTTGTGTGCCAATAGTTGTTCATGGCGTAGGCAAAGATACTACCGAGACGTTGGCCGAATTCCGTCGGCCATGCTCCGCGGTTGATATTTCCCAGTGTGATGAGCGGCGTATCGAGCGGCATAACGGTTCCGGACATTCCGTCCTGTTGTACGGAAACCCAGTGCTGCACAGAAAACCACTCATGGCCAGCGCCGGGGTACATGTCCTTTGACGGATCGACAACGCCGTTCTGAATTTCATATTGAAATTGCGGATAGCTCATGGCGAAGGGAAAGGCGAAGTAGACGGCTTCTTTTGTCAGCACTTCTTTCTTCGTTACATCTTCTACAAACTCGATCTTCTTTTCATTTTCAAAGAGACGGATTTCGCTGGCGATCTTTGGCGTATTTTCTGTAGAGCTTTCCAGGCACGCACGCCATCCGTAAGCTGTGCGTTCGGCAGAGACAAGACGGCCTTGGGCTGCCGCATGAATTTGCAATTCTGGTTTCGGTGAGACGACGCGGTACTGCAGGATGCTATTCGGCTCTTTATCGCCTCCCGTGACATAAAGATATTGGCCGAAGCGATAAGGGCTGCTCTGATTGACCAATTCCTTCTGAAGCTGTTTGTCGTAGATGCTACGCACCGCTCCGGAGGAAGGATCGAGCTCTACCCGATAGTACGGACTTTCGAGTGTTGTGTTGTTGGCGGCTTCAGTTTTTGCGACTGCTTTTGTAGACGGGCGAAGGTAGTAGACCTTGTATCCAACCGGCGGTACTTCTTTCGCAACAAAATCGACGCGGCGAAAATCATTCCCTTCATGGACGACAGAGTAAGATATCGGCTGTTCGGTCGCGCGGTCCACGATTTCGGCCCCCTTGTCCAGATCGATGTTGACGATCCCATCCCGTTTCCAGTTGAGCGGATTGAAGACGATGATGCTGCCGACTCCCGCCGCGATCGAATCCGCGCCGCTGGCCATGCTGCTGCGAAGAAGATGATCTCGCAGCCCAGCAGCGGTGACGGCACACGAATCTTTTACTCGCAGCTGCTCGGTTGCTTCACGGCTGGTTGGATCGGAGACGCTGTTCCAGGAGAGCCATGTGTGCTCATCCATCAGGACCATGTTGTTCCACATCTGGTTGACGGCGTCGTTATCGACAGCGAGGCGAGGATTGACGAGCGCGCTGATCGTGGCTAGCTTTTCCGCTGAAGGGCCGCGGCTCTCGTTTTCGCGCTCCAGTGCCGCGTAGAAAGCATCGGAGCCGATACCATCTTCCCAGTAGGGGCCGCCATCGCCGCGGATGGTTGGGATGTTGTCGCCGAACTGCTTTGCTATTTCGGCGAGAGCGTCGTGAAAACCGGAGTACAGCAGACGCGGATAGGCGTAGAGAGCGTTCCATTGATCGGCCAGTTCCGCCTGCTGAGGAAACAGATCTGTATTCTCGACCTGTGTGCCGAAGAGGATGGCTGCACTCGCGTGATAATCGGGACGCCGATACATCTGCAGGAAGAGCGGCACTACCTCTTCACCTGTCTCAGGAAGCGGAGGCAGGCCAAAGAGAAACTGCATTTGCATGTAGTGGCGCGAATACCAGAAGAGGACTTTTTTACCGTCAGGGCCCTCCCAGTACATTGGGGTGTTTTCATTCAGATGACCTTGCAGCAGGACGGGAGCGCGATCGTTGTTGCTTCCAGCAAGAAAGTATTGGATGCCTGCAGCCGCCAGTATCGATGCGTACGACCATGAATAGGACGGGACATCAGTGATGTTGGCGTAGTTGAGCGGCGTCTTGTTGGTCCGGCTGAAGTTTGCGCTGGGGTAGAGCGAACGGATGAGCGTCTCCGCGGTAGGAAAACCGGTGAGTAGATTGCCGTACTGCGCCGGGATATAAAGTTGTTCCTGTTGAATGGCGTGGATCAGGCGCTGCTTTTCCTGCGGGGTCCTCGTTTTGAGATATTGCTCTAGGTTCCATGAGCCGTCTGTGCTGAAGCGGAATGACGGATGCTTCGCGGTCAAATCGACGGCTTCATCGAGAATGCGGCTCTGAATGGTGGCGACCTTTGCCTGGTAGTCGGTATAGCCCACATCAAGATGAACGTGCGGAACGAGGAAGAGCGTCCACTTTTTTTGCGGCTGAATTGTCAGGGTGAAAAGTGTGGAATGCCCGTTGAGATTTACGTTGAGGCTGGCTGGCGTATTTGCCGGAAACTCGGGGATCGCCATTGGAAAGCGCTCTTCGCCAAAATCCTGATCGGCGTGCAGCGGGCTTTTGTGGTGGTGACCTGCAACTTCAAGATCAACTTCTCCGGAGCGCAGGCGCTCGCCGTAGCGGACGAAGACATCCACCCGCTCAGTGAGCGAGCCTTCATGCTGCTGATAAAAAATCGTGGGCTCTACATGCGCTGCTGGATCCGTGGGCAATTGTGGAGACTGGTTGAGTTCGATCGCGTCGTAGTTGAAGCTGGCGTCGGGGGCACCTTTGTCCGCGGTCGCTATGGCCTGCAGCGCGATGCTGTTCGTTCCCTCATGTAGATAGTCTCCTGCGAAATCAAATTCGACGGAAGCGTGAGCGTATGCGGGAAAGAAGGCGGCCATGGTGTCGCCCATGCTGTAGTCCAGCTCAGGATGCAGATAGAAGATACCAGTACGGCCATTGATGAAGACGCGCAGCGCAGGCACGCTGGAATGCTCTATGAGCAGAGAGACGCGCAGGCGATAGGCAGAGGAAGGCTTAGCTGCGAGAGAAAACTGAATCGTGCGCGGCGCCGAGGCCGGGTCCACGTGGTCCGCGGTGAAAACAGCAGGCGCGTAGCCGTACCAATTTCTGTCGGGCCGGTCCTTGTCGATGACAAAAGTTACGGGCTTTTGAGGGGAACCATCTGCAAACTCAGCAGAGGAGCGATCGAATATCCCGATACGCCAAATAGTGTTCTGAGTTTGCGCCGCAGCAGGCAGGCACGAGGCCATGAAAAAGGCCAGGAAAAGGCTCGCGAACTTGAATTGCATGCAGGCTCCGTTATGGTAGCGATTCCAGTGCGGTCTAATAGTAAATTGCATTCCACGCATTTGACATGATTTCGGAGGGAAATCGCGCCCTTCGCAGCGTATACTCCTGCTGATCGGTATTGAAGGATTCTTCCGTACAGCCTATGCGAGTTGGAGTGCCTTTTTGTTGCAGTTTCACTGGTTTATCCTGTGTCCTTTTTCTTGTAGCTGCTTCTGTTCATGCGCAGGGTCACAGTTGTACTCCTGCAGCCCCGCATGATGCGACTCCAGCGGAAGAAGCGTATGCGCAGGGAAAGTATGATGCCGCCGAATCTCTCTACATGCAGGCTTTGCAGCAGAAGCCACACGATGTCGCCTTGTCTTCCGCATTGGTGCGCACTCTGCTGCGCCAAGGCAAGGTTAACGATGCCGAGTCGCAGGTCAAAAAGGCTCTTGCCGACGATCCCAATTCAGCCGCTGCACTGACAGCGCTGGCCGAGGTGCAGTTCCGCAAGGGACAGCCGTGGCTGGCATTGCAGACGCTGAGCGAGGCAGCAAAGGCCGACGGCTGCTATGCGAGGGCCCATCTGATTCGCAGCAGGATTTTGCGCATTGATTCGATGTATGCCTCCGAGCGCAAAGAACTTCAGACCGCCTACGATATCGACCCGACCGACCCCGACATAAAGCACACATGGCTGCAGATTGATTCCCCCGCAAACGATATTGAAGGTACGGAAAAGGCACTCTCCACAATGAGCAACGTGGATGCAGATCTGCGGGAGAAAGCCATGGCCTCCGTGCATGGGTTGATGGGCCAGCTCACCGAAAATTCGCAGACGTGCAAAAGTAGCCCGATCACGGCTGCGGTTACTTTACCGTTTATGCCTGTGCTTCAGGACGCGAAGCATATCACCGGATATCAGCTGGAAGTTCAGCTTCCGCAGCGAAAAGCGAAGCTGATTGTCGATACGGCCGCTTCGGGCTTGTACATCAGTCGCGCTCTGGCCGATGAGAACGGCTTTGGGCATGTAGTTGGTGAACCAGCGAACACAGTGCACGTTGACAACGTGCGTATCGGGCCGCTGGAGTTCCGCGACTGCATGGTGGGGGTGAGCGATACGCCGTTTCCCGATAAAGGGGATGGCTTTATCGGTACCGATGTTTTTGCCTCCTACCTAGTGACCCTGGATTATCCAGTGGGAAAGCTGGAGCTCGCGCCCTTGCCGCCGTTGCCCGGTGCGCGAGAGGATGCATTGCCGGTAGACCGTCAAATTGTGCGGGAGATGCAGGGCTATGCGCCTGTCTATCATCGGCAGCAATTTCTGCTTGTTCCTGTTGTGCTCAACAGTCGGGAGAAACGGCTGTTTGTGCTGGACTCAGGAATGCGGATGAGCACGATGACCCCGGACGTTGCACATCTAGTCTCATCGACCAAGGTTAACTTTACGAATCCTGTTCAGACGGTGTCTGGTGGAACGGTGCAGCTTTACCGGGACAACTTCGATTTTCAGTTTGCCAATCTCTCGCTGGACAATCAGGGACATATTTTAGAGTTCGATCCGACTGTCATCGATGAGGGGACGGGATTCCAAGTGGCTGGAATGATCGGATTCGATATGCTGCACTCACTTACGATTCATCTGAATTACCGTGACGGATTAGTCAAGTTTGACCAAACGGGATCGAGTGTTCTTATTAGGCGGTGGGCTTCGATCGGTGCTTCCGGCTCGCCTGCCGGCAACGCCGGGCAACACGGAGATTGCAACCCATTTTTGAATCAAACTGACGCTCTGCCTGCGAGGGAGACGATCGAGGCGCAAATGGTGGGCTGGTTGGACTCTGCGCACGCGAAACCGGGGCAACCGGTCACTCTGAAGGTTGTTCATGAGGTGAAGAGTGAAGATTGCTGGCTGCCGGTAGGCGCAATGCTTTATGGA
Organism: Terriglobales bacterium; assembly: GCA_963823845.1. Classification (GTDB taxonomy): domain Bacteria; phylum Acidobacteriota; class Terriglobia; order Terriglobales; family Acidobacteriaceae; genus Alloacidobacterium. Next base: position 35,669 of record CAWGND010000043.1, on the reverse strand, counting down.
GATGTGGTGGCTTCGTCCGGCAGCAAGAACGGCGGTGAGTTGGCCCTCGCCTTTGACCGTGGCGACTGTTTTCGCCAGGCGAAAAAAGACCTGCCTCTTCGGCTCATCGGCGTTGTAGGACCGCCCGGGGAACGCAAGGCCGCGCATGATGCAATGCCTGCAGAGGTTACCGGCGGAGCAAGGGATATTTCTGTGACCGTTGCCAACATGGGATTGCGAGAAGATGAAAATCTAAACCCCGGCGGCCCGCCAAACACCGTCCATCCTGGAATTGTTGTTGGGCTCAAGGGAATAAAGATGACTCCCGAGGCAGGACCACAGTGTAGCGCGCTGATGACCAGCACAGAGCATAGCGTTCGTCTGGACACCGGAAGCGAATTCATCCTTACCATGGAGAAAACCACTCAGTAGATCGATCTCTATTAGGGCTACTGTTTTCTGATGGCGGGTCCTGTGCCAGAATGAAGACTATAGGCAGCTATGTCCAATTCAAATCTTCCGGAATCTCAGTCCACTCCCGATATCCCCGTCGAAAATAGCGAGTCGTTCGGCGAGCTTCTTTCTCAATTCGAGCAAAGCCACGCAAACAAAGCAGAAGACGGTACCAAGCAGCGAGAAGGCACAGTCATTTCCGTCTCGCCGGAATTCGCCTTTCTCGATATCGGATTAAAGATCGAAGGCGTGCTGCCGGTCGCGTCGTTCCGTGAGGGCGAGTTGCCGAAGCAGGGAGACAGGCTCCCAATTTCGATTAAAGGCCGCAACGAAGAAGGCTATTACGACCTTTCTCTGTTCAAGATCGCGCAGCCCAAAGACTGGTCATCACTGGAACGAGCTTTTGAAGAGAAGACTGCCATCACCGGCACTGTAACAGGTGCTATCAAAGGCGGTCTGACCGTCGATGTGGGAGTGCGGGCGTTCATGCCGGCATCGCGCAGTGGAGTGCGCGATGCGGCCGAGATGGAGAAGCTGGTTGGGCAGGAGATTGCCTGCCGCATCATCAAGCTGGACGTGGCTGACGAAGATGTTGTCGTGGACCGCCGGGCCGTGATCGAGGAGCAGGAGCAGTCGCTGCGGGAACAGCGCTATTCGCAGGTGAGGGAAGGCGACGTGGTGCAGGGCACGGTGCGCAGCCTGACCGAGTATGGTGCTTTTGTCGATCTGGGCGGGGTGGATGGTCTGCTGCACGTAAGTGACATGGCGTGGACCCGTATTACGAAGCCTGCGGATGTGCTTTCCGAGGGCCAGCAGGTCGAGGTGAAGGTCCTCAAAATCGATTCTGAAAAGCGGCGTATTTCGCTGGGACTGAAACAGTTGCAGAAGCATCCGTGGGATGATGCCGCGGAAAAGTACAGGACCGGGGACCGCGTCCGCGGCACGGTGACACGTCTGGCGGATTTTGGCGCGTTTGTGGAACTGGAGTCCGGGATTGAAGGACTGATTCATCTTTCGGAAATGTCGTGGGTAAAGAAAGTACGGAAGCCGGACGACATTTTGAAGCAAGGCGACGTGGTGGACGCGGTGATCCTGGGCATGAATGCGGGAGAGCGGCGTATTTCGCTCGGGCTGAAGCAGGCCCTGGGCGATCCCTGGGCAGATGTGATGCGGCGCTTTCCAGCGGGTTCGCAGGTCGAGGGACCCGTTACGAATTTTACCAAGTTCGGAGCGTTCCTTCAGCTGGCTGAAGGCGTCGAGGGCATGGTACACGTCAGCGAAATCAGCCTGGACAAGCACATTCATCATCCGCAGGACGTATTGCGGAAGGGCGAACATGTGAATGCGCTCGTGCTGGCGGTTGACGCGGAAAAGCGGCAGATCCGGCTCAGCATGAAGCAACTGATTCCTACCAGCATGGATGAATACCTCGCCGAGCATAAGGTTGGCAATCTTGTTTCAGGACGGACTGTAAGCGACTCCCGTGCTGATTCGAGCGAACTCGTGCGTGTGGAGTTAGGCGAAGGTATTATTGGATTCTGCCGCGCTGCGAGCGTGGCCGCCGAGGCAGAAACGCCCCAGCCCGAGGCCAAAGTAGATCTGGCGTCGCTGAGTTCGATGTTGAAAGCGCGCTGGAAGAACGGCGCCGCTCAGACCGCCTCCAAATCAGAAGCTCTTCAAACGGGGCAGATTCGCACCTTTCGCATTACGCTGCTGGATGCGGTGACAAAACGCATTGAATTGGAACAGGTTTGAGCAATTCGGCGCCCTAGAATGCTCTAGGTCTGCCGTTTTCTTGTAAAATACTAGAAAGTCTGCAGAAGAGCGGAATATAAGGGCTTATTCGAGATCTCCCAGTTTTTTTCTGCGCATTCATAAAGCCCATTGCGTGGAATTTCTCGACGATATCAATAAATCCGGCATTTGGAGCGACTAGGGTGAGGAAATCCCCGTCTTACATAGGGGTCAGTGTGCCCAGTTGAATGGCATCGTTTGCAATACAGAGGAAACGCCACCTCTTGAACCGGATGAAGACCTGACAGGTAAGATGCATTTATTAAAGATTTTGCGCCGCATTGTATTTGCGGTTTCCGTAGCGATATTGTCGCTGGATGGCGCCACAGTGCTGGCCCAGACACAGTCGGATGTGCCAGATGCGCCGCCGCTGGCTGTCGGTTTATCTACAACCCCGAAGTCACAGCAAGACCAGGCGGCGGAAGACCTGAAGAAGGAAGAGAAGCAGCGCATTCTTGGAATCATGCCGGATTTCAATATGATGGACAATGCGCAGGCTCCGCCGCTGAGCCCCAAGCAGAAGTTCCATCTTTTTTGGAAGAGCTCAACCGATCCCTATGTCTTCTTTGTTGCTGGTGTTGTAGCCGGCTATGGTCAGGCAAACAATAGTAACCCTGGGTATGGACAGGGTGCCGAAGGGTATTTCAAACGCTTTGGAGCGTCCTACGCCGATACATTCGACGGTAATCTGTGGGGCAACGCGATCCTGCCAGTGTGGTGGCATGAGGATCCGAGATATTTCCGCAAGGGTACGGGAAGCGTCAAGAGCCGCATGGCGCACGCTGCGTTGTCGACAGTTTGGTGTCGTCGCGACAACGGTACGTGGGGCCCGAATTACGCGAATGTTATGGGAAATTTTGTTGGTGGCGCGATTTCCAACTTGTACTATCCGAAAGAGGACCGGGGGCCTGAGCTCGTTTTCGGCAATGGTTTAACGGTGACGGCGGAAGGAGCGATCGGCGCGCAGCTGGTCGAATTCTGGCCAGATATCCTGCGTCACTATCGCAAGAACCACCACGCGAGTGTTCAGACCCTGCCTGCCGACACAACATCGCCAAAATAGCGTGGCTCCTTGAGAGCTATTCCGTTTTTAGGCGTGGATAGGGTATCGTCATCATTCAACCGATATCCGACTATGACTCGTTCCATTCGTGCTCTTCTTCTTGCCTGCTGCTGTTTTTTGGTGTTTTCGTCCGCGTGGGCAGCCTCCCGCACAGTGGTTTTCTACGAGCCCGGCTTTCCTTTCGCGGATTCGGCGACTGCCTCAGCTGAAGCGTTGCATGCGGCCTTTTCGAATGCTGCCTTTGCCGGTGTGCAGCAGCTTGCGACTGAGCTCGACAAGCCCGAGACGGACTTGCTGGTGATGCCCTACGGGTCTACGTATCCGGAGGCGGCGTGGCCTGCGATTCTGCGGTATCTGGATCGCGGCGGCAATCTCCTGGCACTCGGTGGCAAGCCGTTCACTCAAGCTGCATACTCGAGCGGTTCAGACTGGCACCTGCGATCCTCAGGTGTAGCCGCTTCATTAGAGTTGCTGATCCATAATTATCAGGAGACACCCGGGTCGGACTCCCTGACGTTCGAGCCGAATCACGACGTGCAGCCAGAGGTTGCGGCATTTCATTGGAAGCGGGCATTCAGCCCGGTTCTGAGGCTCTCGGTGATCCCGAAATATAACCGCGACGGCTCGACGGGCGATGAAGATGCAGACCTAACGACGCTGGCTTGGGGATCGAAGAGCGGACATAAGCTAGCGGCGCCAGTCTTCGAAATCGATCACAATTCATATAGGTTCGTTGGCGGGCGCTGGATCTTCGCCGCCTGCGAGCTGGATGCCGATTTCTTTTCGAACAGACAGGCGCTGGCAGCGCTCGCGGAGCTTGCGACGCGGCAGAACGACCGCTTTACGCTGCGGCCTCGCGTGCCCCTGTTCCTGCCGGGAGAAGCGCTTGAGCTGCGCTATGAGCAGGCGAATCCGCTTGCTCAAGAGCCGACCGGTGATCAGCTAAAGATTCGTGTCACTGCTGAAGAAGGCGGGCGACCAGTTGAACAAACTGTCGCAGCGGACTCATCGCAACCGATTACGCTGCCTGCCAATGCGGCGAGCGGAGGTGGCTTCCACACGATTGAAGCGACTTTGCTGCGGGACGGCAAACCGCTGCGGGTCTATCGCAGTGGATTCTGGCTGAGGGATTGGAAGTATTTGCTCTCGGGGCCAAAGCTCACCGTGGGCAGCGACTACTTCGAACTCGACGGTAAGCCTTTGCCAGTTGTTGGCACGACGTACATGTCGAGCGATGTGCAGCGACTTTACCTCATGCGTCCCAATGCATACGTCTGGAATCAGGACATGGCTCAGATTCGTCGTGATGGCCTGAACATGATTCGCAGCGGGCTGTGGAGCGCGTGGGATCCGGAGATTGCTCCGAATGGCGAGGTCAGCAAAGATGCTCTGCGGACGATCGAAGCGTTTCTGATGTGTGCGCGGCACAACAATCTCCCGGTTCAGTTCAACCTGTTTGCCTTTCTGCCGGAGAACCTTGGCGGGGTGAATCCATATCTCGATCCGGTGGCGTGGCGCGCGCAGGCGCTCTATGTGAACTCCCTGGTGAAGCGGTTTCATGATGTGCCGTTCATGGCGTGGGACCTGATCAACGAGCCGAGCGCGAACGGCAACCTGTGGAAGGAATCGCCGATTGGCGATCCGTTCGAACAGCAGGCGTGGCGCAAGTGGCTCGGGGCGAAGTATCCCGACCAGGCGGCGCTGCTGCACTCGTGGGCTGAGCCTTCGTTTGGCATTGGACGCGATCTGCAATTGCAGCCTTCGAGCACTTCTCCGGAAGTTGCGGCTCAGGACCCGTTCGCTTTGCCGAAGGCAGGGGCATGGGGCTTTGACTCGGTGCGGTCGGGGTTCAATCCACTTAAGGTTTATGACTACTATTTGTTCACGCAGGATACCTTTGCCGATTGGGTGAAGCGGACGGGAGATGTCATTCGCGCGACTGGATCGCAGCAGTTGATCACCGTAGGGCAGGAGGAGTATGGCGTTGCTTCTCGGCTGTCTCCTGCTTTCTATTCGCAGCTGATCGACTTTACAGCCGATCACACCTGGTGGGATTTTGACGGCTCGTTGTGGGCGTCGCTGGCGGCGAAGTTTCCCGGCAAACCGATGTTGATTCAGGAGACGGGCGAGCAGCGGCGGCTGTGGCAGGATGATCACCTGCGCTTCTCGGCGCAGGAAGAGGGCTGGCAGCTGGAGCGGAAGATTGCGATGGCCTTCGCTCAGGGGACGGGTGCGCTGGAGTGGGTCTGGAACGTGAACAGTTACATGTCGAACGACAACGAGATTCCGATTGGTGCTGTTCGTCCGGATGGGACGGAGAAGCCGGAAGCCGAAGTTCTGAGCGCATTCGCCGCGTTTGTTGCAAAGAATCCGGCGAGTTTCACCCACATTCAAGCTCCTGCGGTGACGATGGTGACGTCGAATGTGATGCAGTACAGCAATATGAATCCGCTGGCGATAGATACGCAGAAGCGGGCGCTGCGGGCGCTTTGCTACTACGACCACGCGCCGATGCGGATGTTGGCTGAGAACCGCCTGTCTGAGTTGGGCCAGCAGAAGCTGGTGATTCTGCCTGCTCCTCAGGCGCTCACCGAGGCGGCATGGCAGCAGTTGATGGCCTATGTCGACAATGGCGGAACTCTGCTGGTTTCAGGGCCGGTTTCGCGCGATGAGCATTGGCAGTTTGTTGATCGTCTTACGCCCCTGGGTGTGAAGGCGCGCATTGTTCCGCTGACGGTGCGGCAGTCGGAGTTGCAGATTGCCGGACAGCCTGCGGTGCAAGTGAGTTTTCCGACCTTGGTTCAGCAGTCACCGATCGAGGTAATGCGGTTTGCTGATGGCAAGTCAGTTGAGACCGTTTCGCATGGTCGGGGGAAAATTCTTTGGGCTGCCGATCCGGTGGAGTTTTCCGAGGACTACGATCCTACGGCTGCTCTCTACAGCTACGCCTTGCACTATGCTGGTGTTGCAACCGCGTTCGATGGCACGCTTTCGCCGGGCGTGCTGGCTTTCCCAACGGTCTTGGATGACGCGGTTCTGTACAGCTTCTCGAATGAATCACTCGACGATCAGCCGGTGAATATTCGCGATGCGGTCAGCGGGGCGCACCTGAAATTTTCGCTCAGCGCCCAGCGGGCGGCGGCGGTTCTGCTCAGCAGGAAGGGTGCAGTGCTGGCTTCGTATGGCGAGGCGGCGGTGGCTCGCTAGCGGGGTCCCCCCAGGGTGTGCGGGGTCTGACAAAATAAACGGGTTAGGCTTCTTAACGCTGCAAAGTATTGATTCTTGGCGACTTGCTCGCAAAGTATTCATTCTAAACATATTAGACCATGAAAAGTCTAAAGTGCGCCTATGGCTCTCGGTTCCATAGTCTCTATATTTATTTTACGAGTTTCAGCTAAATAACCGGCATATGGAGTGGAGCATTTGTGCTTACGATTCAGCACTTTGCGGGAAAAGTTTTCCACATGGGCTTGACAAGATCTAGAGCCGGGCCTGAAGGCCCTCTCCTTTGCTGCCTATTTTTCACTGCGCTGAAGCCCGGTGCTTCTACTCTGCAATGATTAGCGCTCTTGTCAGGCCCACCCCTCCTCCTCTAAAAACCGCGAGGAGGACAGAATGGGCGGCCACGACTTAGTACTTCACGATCTTCGAAAAGGCTTGGGGATCGAGGCTGGCTCCGCCTACGAGAGCGCCGTCGATTTCGGGCTGGTTGAGCAGGGCAGTGGCGTTGTCGGGCTTGACGCTGCCTCCGTAGAGGATGCGGATGGTGTCGGCTACGTGTCGTCCGAGGCGGCGGGCGATTTCGCTGCGAATGAGCAGGTGCGCGGAGGCGGCGATTTCGGGCGTGGCAGTTTTGCCGGTGCCGATAGCCCAGATTGGCTCGTAAGCTACGACGATGTTTTCCGCGTCTTCCGGCTCGACTCCGACGAGGGCGAGTGAAATCTGTTTGCGCAGGATTTCGTCGGTGTGATTGGCTTCGCGCTCGGTCAGGGCTTCGCCGATGCAGACGATGGGGGTGAGTTTGTGTTTGAGCGCAGTGGCCAGCTTTTTGTTGACCAATTCGTCGGTTTCGTTGCAGTACTGGCGGCGCTCGGAGTGTCCGATGAGGATGTGCGTTACGCCGATCGCGGTTAGCATCAGGGCCGAGGTTTCGCCCGTGTAGGCACCCTCTTCGGCGAAGTGCATGTTCTGTCCGCCGACGGCGATATTAGAGCCGGCAACGGCGGGGACGACTGCGCACAGCGATGTGTCTGACGGGCAGAGGACGATTTCGTCGCGGTCGTGACCTTTGACCAGAGGCAGGAAGGCTTTGACGTATTCTTCGGCCTGGGCTGGGGTTTTGTACATCTTCCAGTTGGCTGCTATGAGTGGTTTGCGCATGATTTTGTTTTTGGTCCTGGCTAAGTTTAAAGAATTTTTGTATAGGGAGATCCTACGATTTTGATTTAGCACTCATCGTTCAGATTCTTCCTCCCGTTGGTCGTCAGAATGAAGGCTAGTCTTAGGTTCGTTCTGAGGATTCAAGCCTTGTAGAGGCTTCCCCCAGTCTTCCGCTAAATCACGGAAGCGCCCGTTCGTTTGCTGGACGAGAGCTAGTTTTTTCGATCTTCTCCAGCCTTTTAATTCTTTCTCTCTTGCGATGGCTAAGGTCATGTACGCATATTCTTCGTAGTAGATCAGCCTGTGGCACTTGTATTTTGTTGCGAAATTGGAGCGGATGCCGGATCGATGGTCCAGCACCCGCTTATATAGATTGCTGGTTACTCCGATGTAGAGAACGCCTCGGTCGCTTGCCAGAATGTAGACCCAGGCTTTCTCGATCATCGTTCAGATTCTTCCTCCCGTTGGTCGTCAGAATGACGGCCGGGTGAGGGGATCAGCTACTTATCCGTTAACGCCTCGACGCCGCGCAATTTCTTGCCTTCGAGGAATTCTAGTGAAGCGCCGCCGCCGGTGGAGATGTGGGTGATCTGGTCGGCCACTCCGGCTTGCTTGACTGCTGCTACGGAGTCGCCGCCACCGATGATCGAGATGGCTTCGTTGTTCTTTGCGACGGCCTTGGCGATCTTGGTGGTGCCTGCGGCGAAGGCTGGCATTTCGAAGACGCCCATGGGGCCGTTCCAGACGATGGTGCGGGCTTCTGCGATTTCGGCTGCGAAGAGTTTGATTGTCTCGGGGCCGATGTCGAGAGCCATCCAATCGGCGGGGAAGGGGCCGTCGCCGGAGAAGAGCTGTGTTTTGGCATCGGGCGCGAACTTGTCGGCGAGGATGTGATCGAGGGGTAGCAGGAAGCGTACGCCTTTGGCTTCGGATTTCGCGAGGGCTTCTTTGGCTACGTCGATCTTGTCGGCTTCGACGAGCGATTTGCCGACTTCCTGTCCTTTGGCCTTGAGGAAGGTGTAGGCCATGCCACCCCCGATGAGCAGGGCGTCGACTCTGTGGAGCAGGTGGTCGATGACTTCGATCTTGTCGGAGACTTTGGCTCCGCCGAGAATGGCAACGAAGGGCTTGGCCGGATCGGCGAGCGCCTTGCCCATGTACTTCAGCTCTTTTTCCATCAGCAGTCCGGCGGCGGATTGCTTGACGAAGTGCGTGATGCCCTCGGTGGATGCGTGGGCGCGGTGCGCGCTGCCGAAGGCGTCATTCACGTAGATTTCGCAGAGCGAAGCGAGTTCATTCGCGAAAGCCGGATCGTTAGCTTCTTCCTGTGCGTGGAAGCGCAGGTTCTCAAGCAGCAACACCTGGCCGGACTCGAGCTGGCGCGAAAGTTCGGTGGCGAGCTCTCCGACACAATCGGGAGAAAAGGCGACATTGATGCTTTCGCCGAGGTGATGATCAAGCAGGACGCGAAGTCGATCGACGACGGGGCGCAGGCTGTATTTCGGATTCGGCTTGCCCTTGGGGCGGCCGAGATGCGAGGCGAGGATGAGCTTCGCTTTATGGCGCAGAGCGTATTCGATGGTCGGTAGGGTCTCGCGTATGCGGGTGTCGTCTGTGATTTCGCGGCCGTCGTCGGTTAGTGGAACGTTGAAATCGACACGCATGAGTACGTGCTTGTGCTGCAGTTCAAGATCGCGAATCGATAATTTCGACATAGTGGGGGCTCATTAGCTTTCATTATCGGGGATGACGGCGTCGGCTTCTATCTCGATGCGCCAGGATGGATTGAGCAGCTTGGCGACAACGAGCATGGTTGCAGCAGGACGGATGGTGCCGAAGAACTCACCGTGGACGCGGCCGACGGCTTCCCAGTCGTCGACGTGGGTGAGGTACATGCGGGTGCGAACGACGTCTTCGAGCTTGGCTCCGGCTTTTTCCAGGGAGTCCTGGATGATGGCCAGAACGTGGCGCGTCTGTGTGGTGGCATCGGCTGTGTCTGCTCCGACGGGGCCTGTGCCAGAGACGTGGACGGTGTTTTCGATACGCACGGCGCGGGAGAAGCCGATGATGGGTTCAAAAGGCGACGATCCTGAGATGTTCTGACGCATCGGTGCTGCTCCGGAGAAAGGAACGCGCTTCGCGAGGACTACCGATTAACAGAGTGCTCTCCGCTCAGGATGACAAACTTTGCGGAGCGCACAGATCACACGGATTTACAGGCCCTTCTTCGCGAGGAAGAGAATGAGGTCGCGAACGCGGTTCGAGTAGCCCCATTCGTTGTCGTACCAGCTGATGACCTTGACCGAGCTTCCGACGACCTTGGTCAGCGGAGAATCGACGATCGAGGAGCGGGCGTCGCCCTTGAAGTCGCTCGATACTAGTTCGGCGGTCTCGTAACCGAGGATGCCCTTCAATGCGCCTTCGGATGCTGTTTTCAACGCGGTCGTTTACCGAATCCACTGTGGCAGGTTTTTCGGCGATGAAGGTGAGGTCGACGACGGAGACGTTCGGGGTTGGGACGCGGATCGCGAAGCCGTCGAGCTTACCGGCCATCTCGGGAATGACGAGCTTGAGGGCCTTGGCGGCGCCGGTGGAACTGGGGATCATGTTGATGGCGGCGGCGCGGGCGCGGCGGAGGTCCTTGTGCGGGAAGTCGAGGATGACCTGATCGTTGGTGTAGCTGTGGATCGTGGTCATGATGCCGGAGACGATGCCGAAGCTCTCGTGCAGCACCTTGACGACGGGCGCGAGGCAGTTCGTCGTGCAGGAGGCGTTCGAGATGATGTTGTGCTTCGCTGCGTCGTACTTGTCTTCGTTGACGCCGAGGACGACGGTGATGTCCTCGTTGGTGGCAGGCGCGGAGATGATGACTTTCTTGACCGATCCCCGAAGGTGGGCCTTGGCTTTGGTGGCGTCGGTGAAGATCCCGGTCGATTCGACGACGACTTCTACGCCCTGAGAGGTCCAGTCGAGCTTCGCAGGGTCGCGTTCCGCGTAGACCTTGATCTTTTTGCCGTCGACCGAGATGTGATCTTCGCCTGCGACGATGTCGTTCTTCAGGTTGCCGAGAATCGAGTCGTACTTGAGCAGGTGGGCGAGGGTTGCCGGGCTGGTGAGGTCGTTCACGGCGACGATGTCCAATTCAGTGTTGCCGAGAGCGGCGCGGAAAACATTGCGTCCAATGCGACCAAAACCGTTGATGCCAACCTTAACTGCCATTGAAACTTTCTCCTTTGTTTTTGCTTTCAGGTCTAGCGTGCAGGCCATAGCGGGCACCGCCGGGTACCACCAAATATCGATGCTAGCACTGTCGTCAACATCAAGAAAGTCTTTGGGGCGGATCAGGAAAATTTATTCGCGATTTTTGGGCTTTTCAACACAGTAGTTTGCGGCGAGGTGGGCGACTGTGTTACATCCTCAATCATGCGCGAATGGATGCGCGAACGAATGAGAAGACGCTCGAAGCGTGGACCGAATACTTCCGAGTCCACTGGCAAGATAGGGCAGGAGATACCTGCCAACCAACCCGCACCGTTGCGGCCGACTTATCCTGAGGCGCAGTCTCAGGCAGAAGAGGCTGCAGAGCCGCATGATGAAGTTGCGGCTGAGCCGTTTGGGGTATTTTCGGATGCTGCGGAAGAGCCGGAGCCAGAGCCTGTGGCGGAAGTGCCTGAAGCTTCTGTACCAGAGCTGGCCGGCAAGCTTGTCGTTGAGACGCAGCCGGAATCGCTTTCTGTTCCGCCTCCGGAGCAGCAGGCGGCGGCACAGCGCAGTCCGCGTGGCTTCGTGGTGTTGACGATTGGGCTACCTGGATCGGGTAAGACGACGTGGTTCAAGAGGCGCGGGGTTACGCCGCTGTCGAGTGATCTGCTGCGAACGATATTGTTTGACGACATCACGGAGCAGCGGTATCAAGGGCTGGTCTTCTCGACGCTGCGCTCGCTGCTGCGTGCGCGGCTGATTGCCAAGATGCCGTGGAACTATGTGGACGCGACGAACCTCTCTCCGCACGAGCGGCGGCAGTGGATCAAGATGGCCAAGAGCTTCGGCTATGAAGTGCAGGCTGTCTTCTTCGATGTTCCGTTTGAGGTTTGCATGGAGCGCAACCGGCGGCGCGAGCGCGTGGTGAGCGACGAGGTGATGCAGAAGATGGCTGAACGTCTGCGTCCCCCGAACTTTAAAGAAGGCTTCTCGAAGATCACAGTAGTGCGGGTGAAGGGTGCTTCGCAGCCTGAAGGGGCCGAGCCGGCGGCGGGCGAGGGAGCATAAGACTCACTGATATGAGATAAAGAGAGCCGGGCAGGTGGCCCGGCTTTTCTGTTTCTGACGAGGATCATGGCGGCAGCGATTGAATTTCGTGATGTAAGCCTGAAGACCGCTGAAGGGCGGGTGCTGCTTGACCACGTCAATCTGAGCATTGAAGAGGGAACGACGACGGCGGTGCTGGGCCGCAGCGGGTCGGGCAAGACGACACTGCTGCGCCTGGTGAACCGCATGCTTGATCCGACGAGCGGGACCGTCTTCATTCGCGGCAAGGAATGCGAGCAGCATGATGTGATCGCTCTGCGCCGCGGCATGGGATATGTGATTCAGGAGACGGGGTTGTTTCCGCACTTTACCGTTGCGCGGAATGTCGGGGTGGTTCCAGAGCTTGCGGGGAAGCATCTTTCGAAGGAAAGGGTTCATGAACTCCTCGATCAGATGGGTCTGGATGCGGCGAAATTTGCGCGGCGCTATCCGCATCAGCTTTCCGGAGGGCAGAGGCAGCGGGTTGGACTGGCGCGGGCGCTGGCGGCGGGGCCGTCGATTCTGTTGATGGACGAGCCGTTTGGCGCGCTCGATCCGCTGACGCGCGCGGAGATGCAGGACATGCTGCGCGACCTGCTGAATCGGCTGAAAAAGACGGTGCTGATTGTGACGCATGATCTGGATGAGGCGCTGTATCTGGCCACGCGCATTGTGCTGCTGGAAGAGGGCCGAGTGGCGGCTGATTTGGCTGCGGAGGCTTTTCTGCGCTCAGATGCGCCTGCGGTGAAGGCTTATGCCGGGGCTTTTCGGCGGGGACAAAAGGACCTGAACCATGGTCTAGATCAGGAGCCACGACGGTGACCGGATTTCTGGCGCAATACGGCGATCAGATTCTCTCGCTGACCTTCGAGCATCTGTGGCTCACGGGCGCGGCGATGCTGTTCGCGATCGCTATCGGCGTGCCTGCCGGGATTTGGCTGACGCGACATACAAACTGGGCGAAGCCGGTTCTTGGCTTTGTGAATATCGTTCAGACGATTCCCAGCCTTGCCATGTTTGGTTTCCTGTTGCCCTTGCCGTGGCTGGGGGAGAATGCGGCGCGTATTGCCGTTGTTGCGCTTACCGGATATGCGCTCCTGCCGATCATTCGCAATACCTATGCGGGGATTCGCGGCGTAGATCCTACGGTTACCGGGGTCGCGCGGGCGCTGGGCATGACGGATATGCAGCGGCTTTTCAAAGTGGAGTTGCCGCTTGCTGCTGGTGTGATTCTGGCGGGCTTGCGCACGGCTACGGTTACGTGCGTGGGTATTGCGACGATCGCAGCTGCCGTAGGCGCGGGTGGGCTGGGTGAGTTCATCTTTCGCGGTGTCGCGTCGGTCGATAACCGGCTGGTGCTGGCTGGCGCGATTCCAGCTGCGGTGCTTGCGCTGGGCGCGGATGCGCTGCTGGGGTTGGTCGAGCACTGGCTGCGCGTTCCTGGAGCTGCCAAGCCGTGAGTTTCAAGCACCCTGCGAAAACTCCCAGGTTAGCTCCGCAAACCTGGGGCACCCTGGTTTTTATTGTGCTCACTATTCTTTCCTGGGGCACTTTGACGAATTGTGGGCCGCCGCATCCCAATCATCCGGTGATCGGTGCGAAGAACTTTACGGAGCAGGTGGTGCTCGGCGAATTGCTGGCGCAGCAGATCGAGGCGAAGACCGGCATGAAGGTGGAGCGCCGGTTTTATCTGGCTGGCAGTTACATTTGCAACCAGGCGTTGATCTCCGGCCGCATTGACGCCTATGTGGAATACACTGGCACGGCGCTGACGGCGATTTTGAAGCAGCCTGTCAATCGCGACCCTCAAGGGGTATTGAATACGGTCCGAAATTTGTATCAGCAACGGTATCGTATTACAGTCATGAACCCACTTGGCTTTGAGAATACCTTTGCCATGATCATTCGCGGAGACGATGCCGAGCGCTACCATCTCACGACTTTGAGTGAAGCGGCGCACTACACTCCGCAGTGGGTTCTGGGAGTTGGGTATGAATTTGAGCAGCGGCCGGATGGACTGCCGGGACTGAGCAAGGAGTATGGGCTGAAGTTCAAGGAAGCGCCTGTCACGATGGACCTAGGTCTGCTGTATCGGGCGATCGATTCGCATGAGGTGGATATGATTGCTGGCAACTCCACGGATGGCCCGATCGCCGCGCTGGGCCTCAAGGTTCTGGCTGACGATAAGCATTACTTTCCGCCGTATCAGGCGGTGCCGCTGGTGCGCGATGCATCGTTGAAACGCTGGCCCGCGATGGGTACAGCTATCGATGAGCTTCAGGGTAAAGTATCAGCAGACGACATACGCGCCATGAACGAAGCGGTCGATGGGGAGCATCGCGATCCGGCGGTGGTCGTGCGCGAATTTCGGCAGAAGAAAGGGCTTTGAAGAGATGAGTAATTTGCAGGGGACAGTAGCGCCAGCACAGCAGCCGGAACCTTGGCTGCGTGGCACATTGACGGAGGTGCCTGCCGTGGCGCGCGGCGTTCTACATGCTCTGGAATTAGCACAGGAAGACGCGAACCGCTGGTGCGAGTCATTGAGGGACGCTGACCTGAATGCTCGTCCGTTTGAGCTACCGCCAATTGCGTTTCACCTGCGACACATTGCGCGAAGCCTTGATCGGCTGCTTGCCTATGCTGAAGGCAATCAGCTGTCGGCTGAACAGATTGCGCTCCTCAAGAGTGAGATGGAGCCGGGAGTAAGCCGCGAAGCTTTATTTGCTGAATTTAGCCGAGGGCTGGAAGACGCTGCGCAGCGTGTACGCGCCGTTGCTGATGGTGATCTGGAGCAACCGCGCTTTGTCGGGAAGAAGCTGATACCTACGAGTGTTGGTGGCCTGCTAGTGCATCTGGCGGATCATACGCAGCGACATGTTGGGCAGGTTGTTACTACGGCGAAGATATTGCTGACGGGGAAGGCACGTTGAAGAATTCTTTCTGAACGAGAAAGAATCCATGCACAATTAATTCCATCCGTGGCGGAAAGCTACCGAGACAAATGCAGACCGCCAATATCGCATGGATTCTCCCTCCCGTTGGTCGTCAGAAGGACGGCGCCTCTAGAAGGATTCTCCCTCTTCACACAGCTCAGAATTCGTCAGAATGACGATCGAAGGGTGAGGTAAGGAAGTTGTTCTACTGAATCTTTTCTTCCAGCTCTTCGTGGATGTGGCCCATCTTGTCCCGCTTCACTTGCAGGTAGCGCTCGAAGGTTTCTTCCGGCTCTACTGCCGCGGAGATGCGCTCGACTACGCGAATGCCTGCTGATTCAAGAGCCTCGACCTTTTCAGGATTGTTGGTGATGAGGCGCACTGCATGGACGCCAAGCTGCTTTAGGATTTCTGCCGGTAGTTCGAATTCGCGGCAATCGGGCTTGTAGCCAAGTTCGATGTTCGCTTCTACTGTGTCGAATCCCTGGTCCTGCAATTCGTAGGCTTTGAGTTTTGCCATCAGGCCGATGCCGCGGCCTTCCTGCTGCTCGTAGAGAAGAATGCCAGTGCCGGCTTCGGTGATGGTCTTAAGAGCCAGTTCGAGTTGCAGGCGGCAATCGCAGCGCAGGGAGTGGAAGACGTCTCCGGTAAGGCACTGCGAGTGGATGCGGATGATGGGCGGTTCGGCGTGGATATCGCCCATTACAAGAGCAACCGCGCCCTCAATTCTTTTTGCGGGAGCCGGTGTGTTTGAGTTGCACGATTCAGGATTGGCGACGACGCCTTCAAATCCGAGGATGCGGAAATGGCCCCAGCGCGTCGGGAAATCGGCATCTGCCACCTTGTTTACGCTTTCAAACGGCATAAATCTCATTATACGAACGCAGGTGATCTATTCTCCCCGACAGCAAAAGAGTTACATAGTAATGATGAAACTGTGACCTGAAAGATGCAGGAGCGGTACAGTTAAAGGGTGATTGAGCAGAAGCTGATCCTGATCACGCTGCTGGTAAAGCTTGGCGTGGCTGCGGCCGTATCGAGCGCGCTGGCCCGAACGCGCACGTTTCAGCGCCTGCTGTTTACGGAGAACCGCAAGGCCGGGCAGACGCTTGGGCTGCTGGCTTTTATCTGCATTCCGCTCACGCTTGGTGTCTGGGTGCGGGTAACCGTGCCGAATTTTCTGGCCGCCGATATCTCCTTTGAGACGACCATTCTGCTCGGCATCCTGATGGGGCCGCTCTCAGCCCTGGCGGGCGGGGCGCTCCTGTCACTTCCGGCAATGTTGCATCACGAATACCTGTCGCTGCCGTTCAATCTGGCAGTCGCCCTGATCGCGAGCCTCTACGGCGGGTTTGTCGAAGAGGAAGAAGTCTGGTCGTTTTCGCCCTTTGTCGACCTCAGTATCTACCGCTGGGTGCGTCGCAATCTGCGCCAGCCGCGCTTTGACCGCCAGGTGCTTCTGCTTGTCCTGATCGTCGGGCTGGAGATATGCCGCGACTGGCTGGCCAGCATGTACCCTAACCGGCTCTTTGCGCTTACTTCGGAGAATTGGTGGGTGCGGATTGCCATCTGGGCGAGCGCGGCGATGGTGGTTGGGATTCCGCTCAAAATATGGAATACGATCCGCATCGAGCTGAAGCTGGAAGAGCAGAAAAGGCTGCTGCTGGAAGCGCGTCTCGACGCGTTGCAGCGCCAGATCAATCCTCACTTTCTGTTCAACACGCTCAATTCCATCGCATCGCTGGTGCGTTTTCGCCCCGAGCAGGCACGCGAGCTGATCGTAAAGCTGGCCAATATTCTGCGGGCGCTGCTTAAAGACCACGACTCGTATGTGCAGCTGCGCGACGAGCTGAATTTTACGGACGATTATCTCGGTATTGAGGTGGTGCGCTTCGGCGCGGACAAGCTGAAGGTGGTGAAGGATATCGATCCGGCCACGCTGGAACTGCCTGTGCCGAGCATGATTCTGCAGCCGTTGATCGAAAACAGCATCAAGCACGGTCTTGAGCCGCGCATCAGCGGCGGGACGATCACGATTCGCAGCCGTTTGAATAACGGCAAGTTGATGATCGAAGTCGAAGACGATGGCGTAGGCATTGCGCCGGGGCGACCGCATTCAAGCGGTGTGCTGCATCAGGGCACCGGTATTGGCATGAGCAATGTGCGCGAACGCCTTGAGGTGCTTTTTGGCGATGCGGCAACGTTCGACGTGACCAGCCGTCCGGGACGCGGAACCCACATCACCATGGAGATGCCCGCGGCAGGCTATGAAGACGGCGAAACGGGTTCGACGCTGCTGCCCGCACGCTCGAGTACGCGCTCGTAATATCTCTCATAAAGCGGAATGATCTTCGAGGCACAGAAACGCTGCTGCGCTGTCTTACGTGCCGCGGTGGCCATTGCGGCGAGCTTTTCGGGATCGAGGAGCAATTCCGCAGCGGCATCAGCCATTGCGTCTACGTCGCCAACAGGGAAGAGGCGGCCGTCGACGCCGTCTTCAATGAGTTCGGGCACGCCGCCTACATTTGTTGCAATGGTTGGGACGCGGCAGGCCATGGCTTCGAGGGCCGCTAGACCGAAGGATTCCAGCTCGCTGGGCATCAGCATGAGGTCGGCCAGTGGCAGCAGTTCGTTGACGCTCTCCTGCTTGCCGAGGAAATGGACGCGGTCCTGGATGCCTTTCTTGTGGGCGAGCCATTCTGCCGCAGAGCGGTCCGGTCCGTCGCCTATCAGAAGGAGATGCGCGGGGACTTTTTCTACGACGTGCGCGAAGATTTCGATCGTGTCGCTCACGCGCTTGACCGGGCGGAAATTCGAGAGGTGAATCAGAATCTTTTCGTCGGGAGCCGCATAGCGTTTGCGTTTCACCGCGCGGACTTCAGGGCTGAGCGGCAGGTAGAAGTCGCAATTTACGAAGTTCGAGATGACTTCGATTTCGCGCTTGATCTTGAATTCTTTTACCGTCCGTTCGCGCAGATAGTGCGAGATGGAGGTGACTCCGTCGCTTTGTTCTATGGCGAAGCGCGTGATCGGCAGGTAGGAGCGGTCGAGGCCGACGAGGGTGATGTCAGTCCCGTGCAGCGTCGTTACGAAGGGCAGGTGGCGTCCGCGAGCTGCGAGCATTTGCCGCGCGAGCAATGCGCTGACCGAATGCGGAATTGCGTAGTGAACATGCAGCAGATCGAGGTTGTAATACTCGGCGACCTCGGCGGTGCGGGAGGCCAGCGCGAGGTCATAAGGCGGATATTCGAAGAGCGGGTAATTCGAGACGGGGACTTCGTGGTAGAAGATGCCCTGTTCGCGTCCGGTAAGCCGGAAAGGCTGGGAATAGGTGATGAAGTGGACCTGGTGGCCGATGGCGGCGAGCTCGATGCCCAGTTCGGTGGCTACGACTCCGCTGCCGCCGTAGGTTGGGTAGCAGGTAATTCCAATCTTCATGCTCGCTCACCGTCTCCGCATTGGACGTAACTGGAGGATTAATAGATTCATGCCCGCTGTCCGAAGTGGATGAGCTCGCAATTTGCATGTGGGATGGTTTCGAGCAGGGCAGTTCGCTCCACGTCCCGGGAATCGAGCAGGCGCGTGCGTTGCTGCTGCAGGGCGGCATCGTTGTAGCCGGGATGGCAGACCAGTTCCCAGGTTCCGTCGGGCATCGCTGACAGCAGGTTACGAATGGTCAGAGCATCAAGGGTGCCGGTTGCAAGGATCCCGATGGCGCCATCGGTGGTCAGGAGCCCGGAGCCGGTGACTTCCTCACTGAAGGCCGCGCTCTGCGAGCGCAGCAGACGCACCTGCATCTTGCGGACGTGTCCGGCACTGGCGGTGGCGTTCAGGCTCCAGTTAGGCTCAAAAGGGTTGCGGATGGCCTTAACTCGGCAGGCCAGAGCAGCCCGCAGCAGCGGGCGCAGAACGCGGGGAAACATGTGGGTGTGCTTGTGCGTGTCGAGGTGCGTGACCTGGATTCCGGCTTGCTGAAGTTTCCTGATTTGTGCGGTGGCTTCGGCCTCAATTTCGGTATCGCTGATGCGACCACAGAGCAGGTCTGTTACGAAAGTGCTTAGTTTTGGGCGAAAGGCGGTTCCATTTTGGGACGAGGCGTCGAGCAAAGATGGAATCGCTGATCGAGGAAGCGCCGGTGTTCCATCCACGAGCACGATGTGGCAACCCACGCCGAGGGAGGGAGATTGGCTTGCTGCTGATACAGCTTGATCAAAGTGTGATGCAGTCGCCATCATTGTTGCTGAAGTGAGCGCACCGGCGCGGTGCAATTCCATCACCGCCTGGTTCACTCCAGCAGTCAGTCCAAAGTCGTCTGCGTTCACAATCAGGCGGGGCACAGCGGCAAGTGTATCAGCGGGGTGCATACCTCTTCGCGTTTCGGGTTCAGCCTGCGCCGCTTTGCTGGTAAAATTGCCCTATCGGTTCTGGCCCCTAGAGAACTGGGAATATTCATGGGCGGTTAGCTCAGTTGGTTAGAGCGCCTGCCTTACAAGCAGGAGGTCGCAGGTTCGAGCCCTGCACTGCCCACCATGAAGATAGATCGAAGCAGTACGTTGAAGTACTTTTTGTTTTGGTAATAGCTTCCCTAGAACTGCCAGCCAGGCAGTCGTGTCTCGTTCCTTGTGGCCCTTTGTCTTTACTTTTCAGGCATTTTTGCGATTTTCTTCATACTTAGTGAGAAGCCGCCGATGGTGAGGTAGAGGACCGCATGCAAGACAGGCTGCTTGATATCCTGATTCTCGGTCTGCTGGTGCTGCTGTTCGGAGTGATCTACCGGAAGCGAGCATCGCGCCGCCTGCGCTATTGGATCGCCGGGTGGCTGTTTACTTTGGCCCATTTTGCAATTTTGCTGCCTCAGGTCTCGACGCCATTCTGGCAGGAAATGCAAATTGCGCTGGCCATGGGCGGCCTGCTGCTGTGCGGGGTTTGCTTTGTTCTCGCGTCGTCGGCCTTTGCTCTTCGGCACAAGAGCCTGAGATTACTTGGCGTAACGATCGGCATTCCGCCGCTGATCTATATCTTTCTCGTGATCTTCGGTTACTCCACGGTATGGCCGCTTATCTGCTTTGCCACGGGGATTGAGGCTGCAGCTATCTGGACAGGCTGGCGCTTCAACCGGGACAAACCCACTGTTTTATGGACGAATACTCTTGCAGCTATCGTTTGCGGTGCCTGGTTGTTCTGGTTGATCGGCACGCAGCAGGCAGACCTCGGCATCTATGCTCTGCTGGCGCAATTATTTCTGGTAAACGCCTTTCTTTTCTGGAATGACTTTCGCCGCCCTTCGGCCGGGGTGATCACTGCGTCCGCAGGGCTTCTGGTTTGGGCTGCCGTATTTCCCGTGGCGCTTTCGGTTGCTCATTTCTTTCCTCAATTGCATGTCCCGGGGGAATTGTGGAACGTGCCGAAATATTTTGTGGAATTCGGCATGATTCTGACGCTGCTGGAGGACCAGATCTATTTGGCGAACTGGCAAAGCGAGCAGTATCGGGTACTGTTCGACAGCAACCCGCACCCGATGTTCATCTATGACACGAAGAGCTTTGCTTTTTTGCGGGTGAACAATGCGGCCCTGCAGGAATATGGATACGACAGGAACGAGTTCCTGAAAATGACGATCGGCGACTTGCACGAAGTTGCGGCCCTGGCGGGTGTGGAGCGGCTGCTAGCGGATACCCACAGCTCGATCAAAGTTACCGGCCCGTGGACGCAGCGCAGAAAAGACGGCAGCGAGTTCCAGGCGGAGATATCGTCGCACCCGATTGAGTTCGAAGGCCGCGATGCGCGCCTGTCCCTGGTGCGGGATGTAACGGACCGTGAGCGGCTACACGAACAGCTTGTACACCGGGCCCATCATGATTCGCTGACCAACCTGCCGAATCGTTTCCTGCTGGAACAGCGCATGCGTCATACGCTGGAGAATGCGTCGCGCTACGGCCACAAGGCCGCAGTTTTGTGCATCGATCTGGACCGCTTCAAACAGATCAACGATAACTACGGCCACGCGACCGGCGATGCCTGCCTGCAGGAGATCGCCGAGCGGCTAACGAAGCGCCTGCGCGAGAGTGATACGGTGGCGCGGACGGGAGGGGAAGAGTTCACTATCGTGATCGGCGAGTTGTTGCACAGCGCCGACGCGGAGAAGGTGGCTTCTGACCTGCTTACGGAATTTCGACGTCGATTCAGCGTCGGGGATCTGGATATGCAGCTTTCCGCCAGCGTTGGTGTGGCGCTCTATCCCGACCATGGGACCGAGGGCGCGCAGCTCTGGCGGGCCGCTGATATTGCCATGTACCGAGCAAAATATTCCGGCGGGAACCAATACCTAGTTGTCGCGAGCGACGATGCTGCGTACGGAATGCCAGACCAGGTACTACCTCGGGTCTCGAAGGGTGATGACCGCAGATAACTAACTCAGCCCGAAGGACTGTGCGCGGCGCCTTACTCCACCCGCAGTGTCAATACCTGCTGCCCGGTAAGTAAGTTGTCGATGGCGACGGAGGCCATAGGCACAGCCGATTCACCGCTGAGCGTAAGCTTCTGGTTCTGGCGGAGAGGCTCCAGAACATTCGCCATGGACATGGGTACGGTTGCCAGGGTGCGTCCGTCGAGCACGGCCTGAGGCGATGGCTCCAGCAAGGTGACGTATAGGCGGTCGTTCTCATGTAGGTTGTTCAGCTGTTCAATGGTCGCGGCGACATCAAGGTCCTGGCTGCCGAAGCGTGATGCCTGAGTGATGCGATCCAGCGTGCTGCCGTCGCTTACAAGCAAACGCACCTGGCCTTCGCTCAGAACCGCGGGCAGCGTCACCGGAATGCGAACATTCCGCACCTCTCCGCGCCAGGGTCGGATAGTGGCTTCGATCGTGATGGTTTCGCCAGGATGCACGATCGGCGCGGTGCTCTGCGCGCTCTCAAGCTGCGCGGCGAGGTGCCTGGGGATGGTTTCTACTTCTATGTCCACGCTACTAATGGGCGTCTGACGCGCGGAGTTGTCATAGAGGCGCGAGAACCGCTCACCTACCATTAGAGCCGCCAGCAGATTTGCCGGTGCCATTTCACTGGGAGCCGCGAGTCCGCCGAAATGAACTGCGGGAAAGCCGGAGACGTTTACGGTGCTGCGAATTCGATAGCTGGTTTCCGCCGTGAAGGTGTTGCGCTGCATCAGGGCCTGAAAGACTGCAACCATAACGGCGGAGGGCGTGATCTGCGGCTGGTCTACGACCTCGATGTGCAATGCATGAGGAGCCTGTTCACCCGTAATATTGACCGTCACTGGAATCATCTTCGCCTGCTGGCCAAACGCGCCGCGGATTGCTGATTCGCGGTCTTCCGTAAAGGAGCCGACGGTTTCCGTAGTGTTGATGATCTTGAATGCGTAGAGCGGAGAAGGCAGAGTGGCTACGACCTGCGCCTTCGTCATCGGCATCGAGACCGGACCGAATTGCGTAATCGGATGCCCGCAGGCCAGCAGCTGCTTCGGATCGACGTAGGTGACTGTACAAGTCGCCGCGATCTCCAGGTCACCGCGCATCAGCAAAGCGCTGACCGCCGAGCCGGGGATGATCGGCTCAGGCTGCTTTTCATCGCTGGATGAGCCGCCGATCCCGGCAACGGCTGTGAGGCCTAGCAGCGGCGCGTGTTCTTTCCACAGCTCCAATGCTTCCGGGTTAAACCCATTGAAGACCAGCGGCATATCCATCGGACGAATTGCACTAGTCTCGACGGTATCCTGAGCTGCGCCCGGAAGGGGCGGCGCACCCTTCGCGCTAGCGGTCTGGGTGAACGACGGCAGGCTATTGTTGGCCGCTATCAAGTCCGCGCTCTGGTGAGCCACTTCCAGCATCTGGCCGATGGGAGTAATGCCCGCGATAGGCTCCTTGCTGAAGGCGCCGATGCGATAGCTGATGGCCCCCAGCAATTTGCCATCGACATAGACAGGGCTGCCGCTCATGCCGGCAACAACGCCTGTGTACTCAGGTTTAGTGCCTTCGAGGCGCGCCAGAATCATGTCCTGTCCGGGGCCGAGAGCGTTGTGCAGGAGGCCCAGAATCTGGACGCCCATCGGTTCAGGCACTACGCCTTCAAAAACGGTATAGGCCACGCCATGCAGGCCGCGATGGACCTGGTCGATTGGAAAGAATCCCGCAGTTGACGGCGGGGGGCTGGCGGGCAAAGACGCGGTCTGCGCCATGATGGCCGAAGCCCCGAACAAAATCAGACAGCCGATGTCTTTCAGGCGGATATCCACGTCTACAAGAGTAGAGCATTTTTTCTTTCGCGGAGACGAAACCTTAGTTCCGCACGGCGCTTGCAGGAGGACGCCTCGAAGTCTCACAATGAATCAACGCATGAACATCCCGCTCGACGCACCCCGAATTCGTCAGATTTTCGCTTCGATTGCCCTGTTTTCTGTGGTTTTTTGCCAGAGCGCAGCTTCGGCGCAGCAACAACCCCAGCAGTCCCAGCCGACCCAACAGCAGCAAGCTCAACCGAACCAGCAAGGTCAGCAGCCGGATCAAACATCGCCTGATGCAGGGGGGCCCGGCGGCGATAACGGCGCGATTGCGATTCCCAAGAAGAAAGAATCAGAAACAGCGCCCCCGCCGCCTCCGCCACCCGAGCCGAAGGTGAAGAACCCTCCCGGACTGCAGAATTTTTCTCTGCGTGTGGATGTTCCAGTCGTCAACGTGGACGTAGGCGTGATTCTGGAAAAAACGCACCAGTTCGTGCCGAACCTGCAGAAGGAAAATTTTCGCGTTTATGAAGACGGCACAGCGCAGGACATCACCAGCTTCCAGCGCATCCAGGCGCCGATCACTGCTGTCTTGCTGGTTGAGTTTGCGGCGACTAGCTATAACTTTATCTATGACATGTGGAATACGGCCATCA
Source organism: Terriglobales bacterium (assembly GCA_963823845.1). Lineage (GTDB taxonomy): Bacteria > Acidobacteriota > Terriglobia > Terriglobales > Acidobacteriaceae > Alloacidobacterium. Next base: position 11,889 of record CAWGND010000043.1, on the reverse strand, counting down.
CGTTCACACGCCAGTTGCGCCCAGACGATTATGTTGCTGTCGTCACCTACGACATGCATACCACGATCCTGACTGACTTCACCCAGGACAAAACGCAGATCCAGCAGGCCATCCAGTCGTTGACCATTCCAACCTGGCAGGAAACGAATCTTTTCGACGCGGTCTACACGACGCTTGACCGCTTGACCCGAGTGGATGGCCGGAAGTATGTGATTCTTGTTTCTTCTGGCCGCGATACCTTCTCAAAAATTACCCTGGACAAGTGCCTGCAGAAGATCAAAGCAACGCCGAACGTAACCATTTTCTCCATTGCCACAGGAGGAGCCGGGGTCATGGGAGGGGGCAACTTTGCCAGTGGGCGTATGAACAGCATCGGAATGCTGCAGGCACAGAATCAGTTGCAAAGCTTTGCCCGCATGACCGGCGGGATGTATTTTGAGCCTCGTTTCACCGCCGAACTCCCCGAAGATTTCAGGGCGATCAACGAGTCGATACGCAACCAGTATGTGCTGAGCTACCACCCCACCAACGTGAAGCAGGATGGCACCTATCGTAAGCTGCGTGTAGAGCTAGTGGACAACGAGGGCCATCCTCTGCGCATGCAGGATGAAAAACACAAACCGTTGAAGTATGACATCATTGCGCGCGATGGATATCGAGCCAAGCAGGAAGTGGAGTAATCGCGCTGTGAATTAACATCACGGGTGGAGTTTCTCGCCGCGTTCCAGCATTTCTACGAACAATGCGATGCGCTTTGAGCGGGTTTCCGTTTTCTTTGCAGTTTGTACGCGCCAGAGGATGGCATAGCGGTTGCGGCTTTCGAGCGTTGCAAAAAAGGCTTTTGCGCGTGGACTTTTGTTCAAGGCAGCCTGTAGGTCCGGCGGGACAGTTGCGCTGCTGGGAGAGTCATAGGCCTGCTCCCATCGGCCATCCTGTTTCGCCCGTTCCACTTCCGCGAGACCGGCGGGCTTCATTCTGCCGTTTTCTATGAGCGCCGAGGCTTTTTCGCAGTTGATCTTCGACCAGATGCTCTTGCGCCCTCGGGGAGTAAACTTCTGCAGCCACGCTTCGGCGTTGTGGCTCTGCTTCTGACCGTCAATCCAGCCATAACACAGTGCTGTCTCTATGGCCTCGGCATATGTGACAGACAGCGTACCCGATGCCTTCTTTGCCAACTGCAACCAAACTCCGGGCGATGCGAGATGATTTGTTTTCAACCACTTCTCCCATGTTTTCTGGCTGGCGAAGGCGAGCCTTTGCAGTTCATTTTTGGATTTGTCTGTCATATGCGGTTTTTCCTTCGCGCGGCGTGGGACCTTTATAGTCAATGCCGGCGAAACACTTTCCTCTCGCAGATGCGGCCAGAGCTTTGTCATCATAAAATAGAAGATATCTCCCAGGAGGATCATTAGAAATGCCAGCCCCCAAAGGCGAAAAGACTACGAAACCCCGTAAGGCTCCCGCAAAGAAGACTACTACCGCTGACGCGGCGGAGCCGATTGTCATCCGTCCAACTCACGATCAGATTGCCGCTCTCGCGCAGAGGTTCTGGGCCGAGCGCGGATACACCGAAGGACATGCCGAACATGACTGGTTACGCGCTGAGCGTGAACTCATGAAGGCTTCTTAACACACTGAAACTTCTATCCGTTTTCATAACGAAGACATAGCGGGGCGCTGCATGGTTGCGGTGCCCTTTTCTATTGCCAGGATAGGAAGCGCGCGGCCACTCTGTTCTATCCTGCCTTTGAGTGATTGTTCATCAGGCCGAAGCCGTTGTTCTCCGCACCTGGCCCGTCCATGAGGCCGATCTTATCGTCTCTCTTTTCACGCGAGATCAAGGCAAGATCAAAGGTGTCGCTAAGGCTGCCAGCAAGAGCCGCCGCCGCTTCGGCGGAGCGCTTGAGCCCATGACGCACGTTCTAGCCAACTATGCCGAAAAGCCACGGCAGGAACTTGTGCGCCTCGATTCGTTCGAGATTGTGTCGTCGCCGCTTTCCGGCTCAATGGACTACACTCGCGCGGCGGCACTCGCTTTCTACGCCGAGGTACTGGAAGAAATTCTGCCTGATCGCGATCCACATGACGCCGTCTTCCGGCTGCTATTGGCAGTACTCGATCATACGACTACTACTAGAGTCTGGATGCCGGTGACTTATTTCGCCCTCTGGATCACGCGGCTGATGGGGTGGATGCCGGATGTCGTGCACTGCACTGTTGGCGGCGAGGGATTTGCTGGGCGTCCGGCGTACTGGCACGCGCACGCAGACGGTCTCGTCTGCGTCGAGCATAAGCGGATGGCGAGTTCAACGCTTTCACCGGAGTCGCTGGCACTGGCGCTGCGCATCTTTCGGCAGCCACTTACTGCGTTCGCCGGCGAGGAATGGCCGCGCAGCCGTGCTGCCGATCTGCGGCGGTTCGCGATCCAGGGGTTGGAGCGGCATCTGGAGCGAAGGCTGACGACCGCGGTTGCGCTGGCGAAGCTTGGCGGTTAAGTGGATTTAACCTCGAGAAGATAATTTAGAATCGCTTCAGCAGCCAATTCAGTTTTTTAGAGAGATTTGCGCGTGGCATCAGCCTCCGTTCTGACTAAGAAGGAACCACTTACCTTTCAGCAATTGCTTTTTCGCCTGCACAGCTTCTGGGCCGAGCGCGGGTGCGTGCTCCAGCAGCCGTATGACGTGGAAGTTGGTGCTGGCACGATGTCGCCGGATACTTTTCTGCGGGTGTTGGGGCCGAAGCCGATCAACATTGCCTATGCGCAGCCGTCGCGGCGCCCTGCGGATGGACGCTATGGCGAGAATCCCAATCGGCTGTACAAGCACACCCAGTTTCAGGTGATCCTGAAGCCGCCGCCGGCGGATATTCAGGATGTGTACCTGGAGTCGCTGGCCGCGATCGGAATTGATCTGCGCGAGCATGACATCAAGTTCGAGGAGGACAACTGGGAGTCGCCAACGCTCGGCGCGTGGGGCATTGGCTGGCAGGTGATGCTCGATGGGCTGGAGGTTACGCAGTTTACGTATTTCCAGCAGGTTGGCGGCATCGATCTCGATCCTATTTCGGGTGAGATTACGTATGGTTTGGAGCGCATTGCGGCCTTTCTGCAGGACGTGGAGTCGATCTACGACATTGTGTGGGCGCGTGATCCGATCTTGGGGCGCGCTGTGACGTATGGGGAAGTGCGCTTCGAGGAGGAGCTGCAGTTCTCGGTCTATAACTTCGAGGCTGCTGAGGTTGAGAAGCTGTGGGAGCATCTGCGCATGTACGAGGCTGAATGCCAGACGCTGCTGGCTAGTTTCCAGGACTTGAAGAAGCTGGAGCGCGGGCAGAAGGCGCATGACCGGCTTCTGCACAAAGACAGCGCGGCTCAGCCTGATCAAGACGTTGAGACCGAGATGAAGCGCTTTCCAGTGCTGAGCGCGTATGACTTGTGTCTCAAGTGTTCGCACCTGTTTAACCTGCTCGATGCGCGCGGTGCTATCTCCGTTACCGAGCGCGTGGGCGTGATCGCGCGTATCCGCAACTTGGCCGTTGGAGTGGCCAAGGCTTACGCTGCGCAGCAGGGCACCAAAGAAAGCCAGAAGAATTAGACGATGCCAGATTTTCTCCTTGAAGTTGGACTGGAAGAGATTCCCGCGCGCATGATCGCCGCGGCGCAGGCCGAGCTTACGCGTCGCGTCCAGGAACTGCTTGGGAGCGAGCGGCTGCTGGATGCTGATGCTTCTGTCTCCAGCTATTCGACACCGCGTCGTCTGGCCGTGCTGGTGAGGAGCGTGCTTGCGGTGCAGGCGGATGCAGAGGAGCAGCTCACCGGCCCTTCGTGGGCTGTGGCGTTTAAGAATGGCGGGCCGACTCCGGCGGCGCTGGCGTTTGCCAAGAAGGCTGGGGTTGAGGTTGGGGCTCTTCAGAAAGCTACGACTGCGAAGGGCGAGTATGTTTCGGCGACGATGCTGCGCAAGGGGCGTTCCACTGCTGAGGTCTTGACCGAGCATTTGCCGAAGGAACTGGGTGCGCTTTACTGGCCGAAGAATATGTACTGGCGCGCGGGAAAGCCGGAGAGGTTCGTTCGTCCGGTGAAGTGGTTGCTGGCGATTCTCGATCATGCGATTGTTCCGGTCGAGTTTGCAGGTGTTCATGCGGGCAATCTGAGCTATGGGCATCGCATTTTGCATGGCGACCGTGCGATGACGATCAATAAGCCCGCTGAATACGTCGCGGCGCTGGAGTCGGCAAAAGTTCTGGTCGATGTTGAGGCGCGACGGCAGCGGATCAAGAAAGCGTTGGACGCTGCGACGCGGACTGTCGCTGGCGCGCGCTGGCGTGAGGATGAGGCGCTGGTCGATATGGTCACTCATCTGACGGAGTGGCCTGCGGTGCTGTTGGGCAACTTTGAGGCTGAGTATCTTTCGCTGCCTGAGGAAGTTCTGGTTACGGTGATGCGGGATCACCAGAAGTATTTCGCGGTTGAAGACGCTGCGGGCAAGCTGGCTCCGCATTTTCTGACCGTGCTCAATACGGAGGCGAGCGAGCAGGGTATTGCTGTCATTCGGCATGGCAATGAGCGCGTGCTGCGTTCCCGCTTTAGCGATGCCCGGTTCTTCTGGGATTTTGACCAGAAGATTCCGCTGATCGATCGCGTTGAGATGCTCAAGTCGGTGACTTTCCATAAGGATTTGGGCAGCTACTTCGTCAAGACCGAGGCCAATTTGCGGATTGCCGAGCAACTTGCTTTGCTGGTGAGGCAGCGCGGCGTTGACCTGGAAGAGTTTTTGCTGTTAAGGGCCACGAAGCTGGCCAAGACCGATCTGACTGCGGAGCTGGTGAAGGAGTTCACTGAGCTGCAGGGTGTGGTTGGCGGTCTTTATGCTGGCGCTCAGGGGCTTGGTGAGGTGGTTGCGCAGGCGATCTACTCGCAGTACATGCCTGCTTCGACGGACGATCCGATTCCGGCGACCGTGGAGGGGCAGATTCTTGGTATTACTGACCGCTTCCAGACGATTGCGGCCATGTTTGCAATCGGGCTTGAACCTACCGGGTCGAAAGATCCGTTTGCGCTGCGTCGGGCGGCGAACGGCGTCGTCAAGATCCTGGCTGAGTCTGAATTGCCACTTAGTTTCTCCGATCTGGCACAGGCTGCAGGGGTGTCTTCAGATTCACTCACAGCGTTCTTCCGGGAGCGGGATGAGTTTTACCTGCGGGACGTGCGCGGCTTCGGCTACGACGTGGTGAATGCGGTGCTTGCTGCAGGCTTCAATGATGTCCGGGATACGATTGCTCGGGCCGAGGCTTTGACTGCCGTTCGCGGCTCGGAGGACTTTGGCGCGATTTCTGCTGCGTTCAAGCGCATGAAGAACATCGTTCGGCAGGCTTCGGAGAAGGGGCTGAGTTCAGGTGATGCGGTTACGGAATCTGCGCTGGTCGATGTTGCTGAGCGCGGACTGCATGAGCACTCGGGCAGGCTGGCTCCGATGGTTGAGAAGCTCCGCTCAGAGCACAAGTACCGGGAGGCGCTGGAGCAGATTGCCACATTGCGGCCGCATGTCGATCTCTTCTTCGATAAGGTCATGGTGATGGTGGATGATCCTGCAGTTCGGCAGAACCGGTTGGCGCTGATTGCCAAGGTGCTTGTTGGATTTTCGTCGATCGCGGACTTCTCGGAAATCGTTGCGCGCTAGGGTGTTTCTACCCCCACGGTATATTTCTTGTAAATTATTCTTTTATTGATGCTTAGGTGCGTCTGGATTCTTACGGATACAAGTGAATTCATGATGCGCGGGTTGGGGCACCCTTATTTGAAACTCGTTGTGCATGGTAGTCCCCCGGTATTTCCTGTAAATTACTGCTGGGACGTGAGTTAGAGAGAAGGTATACCTCAGGGGTTAAAGCCCCGTCGGTTTGTTGCCCGATAGCGAGGGCTGAAGCCCTCGCCTACCCAATCCCCGGAAACACGAAACCCGCCTTTTCTGGCGGGCTTTTTCTCTATATCCAGTTTAGCATTTTGGGTGGAAATAGTCGGCTAAATCAAGGCGGCTATTTTCGTTGTGGAATGTGTGAGTTAGCGGATTTGTTTGTCTGGAGTGGCTTGACATCTCTTAGGAACTGCCCCCACTCAAGCCAAAGGAGGCTTGAATGGGCCACCTGCCTTTGCACCCAAGCGTTCAAAGTTGAGCGCAGCGGGCAGGAAACGGATTGGGGATGCTCAACGTAAGCGATGGGCGAAAGAGAAGAAAGCTGCAAAATGAGAAAGGGTATTTGGCGCTAGGGAATCGTCTGCTTACGAATCTCACGCGGGTATCTGGCGCATCTGTGGTCCAGAAATGCGCCAGCAGTCTCATTTGACGCTTCTGGAGGGTTGGGCGTACGCCCTCTGGACTCTGCTGCTGGAAGAAACGTCCAAGCACACTCCGAACACGACCAAAGCGGCTTCATCCAAATCAGGCTGGGAGTGGACCTTTTCATGTACCCTCCTTAATTGATTTCAAACGCGATTGGCGGCGGCACCGAACGTTTCAAGCGAGTTTGCGGTGCCCCCGCATGATTTCCACGATCCTACCGACCAACGCATATGTACCAGCATTCACAAGAAGAACAAGGTAGGAACTGAGAGCGTAATGCCGAGCTACCGCAATAGGGCAAGTCAGATAAACGATAGTCCACGGAACTGGAACTGTTGGCGTTCCGGAGATGTAGACAGACCATAAGACCACAACAAGAGCACCTACGCCTGCCCATATCGCGATTCGGAGTTTCATCTCAACTCGAGGCCATCCACGCCCGACAGATGAAGGCCCAAAGAACGGGGCAGCCTGTTTAGCCGCCCCAACATGTGCTTCCATTTTGATTTCCTAACGCGAATCCTACTGTCTTGTGTCGCCCCGAGTCTGAGCAATATTGAACAGATACCAGCAGGGAACAAATCACAATTGGTCCAGTTTTTCATGCTGGTCATTGTTACGTTGCTTGAAGTAGGGGTAACTGCCTCTGGTCAGTTGCCGTCTGCCTCGTGTTCCTTGGTAGAGTGCATTCATGCTCCGAGTCGTAATCACAGGAGCCTTAGCCTTGCCTCGTAAAGAGCTGCTGCTCTCATCGACTCAACTGCGAACGCCCGATTCCATCCCGAGGTCACGTACGACGCCAACTACCTAGGGTTCGACAGCGGAAAGGCACGTAAAGGCGCTCAGATAGGTGTTGCCATCATTACCGAGGCCGAGATGATGAACTATGGGCCACCCGCCTGAGCAATCCAGCTAGCAATATGGCCGAAATCCGATTCAACCTCATATTAAATTGTTATTCAACAATAACTTGCCAAATTTTATTCGAGTATTACACCAAGAACCCGATTATTCGTCGCGCAGGAGCCGTGCCGGATCGACAGATTGCGCGCGCCTTGCTGGAACCAGGGTGGCGATGATTCCGAGCAGCAGCATGGTGAGGACGACGCCTAGCAGCACGACCGGGTCTTGAGGGGTGGCCTGGTAGACGATGTGGGATAGGACTCCGCTGGCGAGAACGCCGAGGATGAGTCCGGCGACTGACCCGCTCAAGAGCAAGTAGACGGGGCGAGCCAACGCAGCGCGCATAAGCTGCAAGGGCTGTGCGCCGAGCGCGACGCGGATGCCCAGCTCCTTCATCCGCCTGGTGACGCTATAGGAGGCCATGCCGAAGATTCCGGTGACGGCGAGCATGGCTGCAAGAAGACCCATGATGCCGAGAGCGGTGGTAGCGGCGCGCGATGGGAAGAGAGCGAATTGAAGCTGCTGCTGCCACGTATGGATGTGGTAGGGAAGGCTGGGATCGATCCCGCTGATAAGGCGCTGCAGGGAGGGGGCGATCTCATTGCGGAACATCTCGGAGCGGATCGCGACAAAGAAGTTGCTGTGTGTGTCCTGAGAGAGCGGGAGAAATATGGCCGGTGTCTGGCCTTCGGCCAGGTTGAAGTATTTGCCGTCTTCGACAATGCCTACGATTTCATAGACCGTATCGTTGTTGCGCTTGAAACGCTGTCCGATGGCGGCCTCGTTGCCGGAGGAGATGAGGCGGGCGAAGGTGGCGTTGACGATGGCGACTCTGGGTGCTTTGTCGTCGTCGTGCCAGGTGAAATCGCGGCCTTGCATCAGGTGCGTGCCTGCGGCCTGGAAGTAGCCGGGCGAGACAGCATAGCGCATGGCATCGGCGAAGCTGTTGGAGTCGCGGAAGTCGGTGACGTCGGAGCGATAGACGGGCGAGTCGCTGCTATCGACACCCAGGGGGACCGAGTCGATGGCGCCGACAGAGAGAACGCCTGGAATCTGCTGGGCCTGCTGGATGAGGCGCTTCTGCAGGGCGACGGACTGCTCGTCAGAGTAGCCAGCCATGCTGGTATCGGTGTTGAGGAGGGTGACGCCCTGGGGATTGAAGCCGAAGTTGGCGTGAAGCGAACGTGCCATGCCTCGGAGCGCGACCAGGGACGCGGTGACAAGCAGCGTGCAGATGGTGATCTGTACAGCCAGCAGGATGTCGCGCAGGGTGAGTCGGCGGAAAACAGAGACGGTGGCTGGACCTGACTTCATGGCATGCGCGGCGTCGACCTTCCAGATCTGGCGGGCGGGCAGCAGGCCGAAGGAAATGCCGCTGGCCAGAGAAAGCAGCAGAGAGACGGCGAAGACGACGGGATCGGGAGCGACAACGACGTGTACGGGGAGTTCCATGAGCGGTTGCCAGCGGCTGAGACCCTGCAGCAGGAAGGCGGCGACGAAGGTGCCGACAGCTCCGCCGATGAGGGCGACGATGACGGACTCGGTGAGCAGCTGGCGGACCATCGTCCAGCGGCTGGAACCGATTGCGAGACGGATGGCCAACTCCCGGCTGCGGTCGGCGGCACGGGCGGCGAAGATGCTGGCAAGGTTGGCGCAGGCGGCGAGCAGGACGAGCACGGCCATGAGCATGACACCGGAGATAAAGGCGCGGGTGGGCCCGCCGAAGCCGCCGCCGAGGAGTCCGGGATGGACGAGGCGGGCGTCGAGGGTCTCGTCTTCGGGGTGGATTTTGGCGAGCTGGCGGGCGATGGCGGTGAGGTTTTCCGTGGCCTGTTGCGAGGTGACGCCGGCTTTGAGGCGTCCGACGATGTAAATCTGGTGGTCGCTGCGCACGCTGAGGTAGTCGCTGCCGTCCAGGTCTTTTTCATTGACCATGGGGAACCAGAAGTCGGGCCACCACATGAGTTCTATGCCGTGGAATGATGCTGGCGCGACGCCGATGATGCTGTAGGGATGCTTGTCGAGGTCGATGACTGAGCCGATGGCGCGCGGGTCGCCGTTCAGGCGGTTATGCCAGAAGCTGTAGCTGACGACGACGTAGGATATGGAGTTGGGGCCATGCTCGTCGGAGGCGTGGAAGAAGCGGCCCTGCGCGGGCTGGATTCCGAGCATGTCGAAGTAGTTGCTGGAGGCTTCATAGCCCCAGAGCTGGGTGACGCTGGCCTGCTGCGTTCCAGATGCGGGAATGGTGACGCCTGCTCCGGTAAAGCTGTATCCGGCGAGGCTCTTGAAGGTGGTGTTCTTGTCGCGGTAGTCGACGTAGTCGGGGTAGGACTGGGAGTCCCATCCCGAGTGCAGGCGTGAGACCTGATAGAGATTGCCGGGGTCAGGCACGTCCAGTGGGCGCAGGACGAGGGCGTTGAGGACGCTGAAGACGACCACGTTGGCTCCGACGCCGAGGGCCAGGGTGAGAATCGCGGTGAGGGCAAAGCCGGGCGACTTGCGGAGTTTTCGCAGACAGAAGCGGATGTCCTGAATGAGCGAATGCATCGGGCGCACCTCTGTTGGGAGGTGAGGCACTTGGCTTGCCAAATCGATGAGGGGTGACGGGTGGCGGATTCAGGTGATTTAGGTGTTTCTATTTGGGGCGGGCGATTGGTTGCGTGTTCGGAATTGAGGCTTGGGTGTTCGGAAGTGGACATGGTTGTCGGGGTTCTTAGCGGCGGAACTGGCGACGCAGGGCGAGCAGGAATAACGCAATCAGGGTTGAGGTGAGGAGCAATTCGAAGAGGGCGAGGGCTCGTCCCCAGGGATAGGCAGGCTGGTAGATGAGTTCTTTCTGGAACCCAGCGACGGAGAGTGCGGTCATGAGGCTGTGGCCGAAGAAGGCGACGGTGGCGATCCACGCCGGGCCTTTGTAGGAATGGATGTAGGTGGAGAAGTCACCGTAATTGAGCAGTGGGAATGGCGGCGGAGGATTGGAGCCATCGGGTTTGTTGAAGACCATGCCGGGGATGGGGAAGAGAAGAGTAAAAACGACGAGGACGACAAGAAGGGCGAGCAGCGGGCGCACGTAGCTCTCGCCGTATTCGCTCGCGTATCGATACCAGGCGACGAGGCCGAGGTGCCGGTGCAGCCAGCGGACAGCTTTGTTTTTGCGCGGGCTGTGCAGGCGCTTCATCTCCATTTCGCCGTAGTGGAAGTCGCCGGCGGTCCAGTAGTCCTGACGGTTATCGTAATTCTTTTTCAGTTGCTGGTAGATTTCAGCGATGAGGCCGTAGTCGCGCTCGTTGGGCTCGTTTGGGCCGGGGGACAGGTCGCCGGCGGCCTGGAAATCGATGCATTCCTCAAAGAGTTGCTGCTTGCCGTTGGGGCGCGTTCGCCAATAGACGGAGGAGAAGTTGAGGCGGGAAACGTCGCAATTGTAGAAGCGGGCCTGACCCAGCCATACGCGATAAAAGATGGCGGCTTCCGGGCGGGCGAACTGGGCGAGAGAAAAGATGGGACCGGGGAGAAGCTCGGCATCCTCGCGGAACTTAGTTTCGCGGAATTCGACGGCAGCGACGAAGTTGGCCTGCTGGAAGTCGACTTGACGAAGGAATTTAGTGCCGACGAAATGGGCGTCTTGCGTGAAGGTGGCGATGGAGAAATCAGCGTCCTGTTCGAAGGTTGCAAATGCAAAGAATGCCTGCTGAGCAAAAGTGCAGAAGCCGAAATCTGCCTCATTATTGAAAATTTTAAAAAAAAATTTAGAATAGGGTTAATTGGTTGCGCACGAGGGTTTTTTGTTGCAGGGCGTTGTTCACGAACGCGAGGTACATGTCCTTCCGGAGCCGCTCTCCCTGCTTAATCCTGGAGTTCGTAGAATGGGCCGGGAGAAGAAATCGTCTGGGCGGGGTGGGCTGGGCGAGGAGAGGGACGAGGACAATTTTCTGCCTCTGGCACGAGACTGCCGCCGCCGCCGTGCTTGCTGTGACCGCTGCTTGGCAAAGCCGTCCAACGAGGGAGAAGACTTCCCTCCGAGCGAGTCCATCATCTGCTTTGCTTTGGAATGGTGGGACCTGCCTTTGCCTTTGGAGGGCGCTGGTTGTACTGCGATAGTCTTGAGTGTGGGTCCATTAAAAGAGTGAGTCAGTCGAGTCGAGTCCGGTAGTCAAAATCAAAGTCACCAACTCACCACACCACATGGGATAATCTACAGTTGATGCTTATGTCATCAAAGCTTCCTCCCTCTGCCATTGACCTCCAACCAACCAACCCAACGCCGAGCCATGTCCTGCATCGCCCTTCACAGCCGCTCACAGACGCTACGTCAAATCTCTCTACAAGCGCATGCTCGAAAATGAGCGCAACTGGGTCGTCCGCTACGACCTCTTCCGTGCTCGCGCCTGCGCCGTCCGTGCCGAATTCGAGCGCAATCGGTAACGTTTCGTTCCGTCCTCCCAACATACCATCCTCCCCCTTTTTTTCTGAGAATAATAAATCCCTCTCAAAGGAATGTTCACGATCCCCGTGCGCTCGCTGCGATATTAGAAAAAGCAGAGGAGGAGCTGGCCCGTAAACGTCACCCCGATCCCTACATCCGTATGTCTTTGAATATATTCCTTGCCCCTCATACTTCAGCTCACCTATACGACGACACTCACTT
>CAWGND010000042.1:0-11461 GCA_963823845.1 Terriglobales bacterium | reverse complement strand
CGAAAAATCACGGTCGATGTGAAGGGCGAGATTCTCGAGCTGAAAAACACGATCAACACGATGGTCGACCAGTTGAACGCATTCGCCGCTGAAGTCACGCGCGTGGCGCGTGAAGTCGGCACTGACGGCAAGCTCGGCGGTCAGGCGCAAGTGCCGGGCGTCGGCGGAACCTGGAAAGATCTTACCGACAGCTTCAACGTCATGGCGGTGAACCTGACGGAGCAAGTGCGCGGCATCGTGAAGGTGGTCACGGCCGTCGCGAATGGCGACCTCACACAGAAATTGACGGTGAACGCGAAGGGCGAAATCGCGGCTCTCGCGGAGACCATCAACAATATGACGGGACACTCTGGCTACTTTTGCGGATCAGGTGACGACCGTTGCCCGCGAAGTGGGAGTGGAAGGCCGCCTCGGCGGTCAGGCCAATGTGCCGGGCGCAGCCGGCACCTGGAAAGATCTGACGGGCAACGTGAACCTGCTCGCCGATAACTTGACGAACCAGGTCGGGCGATCGCCGAAGTCGCAACCGCCGTGACCAAGGGCGATTTGACGCGATCGATTCAGGTTGAAGCCAGCGGCGAAGTTGCCGAACTGAAGGACAACATCAACACGATGATCGACAACCTTCGGCTCACGACTGACCGCAACACGGAACAGGACTGGCTGAAGACGAATCTGGCGCGCTTCACTGGCATGCTGCAGGGTCAGCGCGACCTGGCAACGGTGGGCCGCATGTTGCTGTCGGAACTCGCGCCGCTGGTGAATGCGCAGCAAGGTGTGATCTACCAGATGGAAAGCGAGACCTCGGCGGAGATGGTGTTGCTCTCGGCGTTTGCCGGTGATGGAGAGGACGGACATCTGCGACGGTTGAAGATCGGCGAAGGACTGGTGGGGCAATGTGCGGCGGAGAAACGGCGGATGTTGATTTCGGACCTGCCGCCAAACACCATCGCGATTCGCTCCGGTTTGTTCGAAGCGGTTCCGCGAAACGTGATCGTGCTCCCAGTGCTGTTTGAAGACCGGGTCAAGGCCGTGATTGAATTGGCATCGCTGGGCATTTTTACAGCCTCGCAGATGGCATTTCTTGAGCAGTTGACGGCCAGCATCGGCATCGTGCTGAACAGCATTGAGGCCACGATGCAGACGGAAGGACTGTTGAAGCAGTCGCAGCAGTTGGCCACGGAACTTCAGATTCAGCAAAAAGAGTTGCAGCAGACCAACGAGCAGCTCGCACAGAAAGCGCAGCAGCTCGCCGAACAGAACGTCGAAGTCGAACGCAAGAACCAGGAAATTGAACAAGCCCGGCGGGCCTTGGAAGAGAAAGCCAAGGAATTGGCTCTTGACTTCGAAATACAAGTCTGAATTCCTGGCCAATATGTCCCATGAGTTGCGGACGCCGCTCAACAGCATCCTGGTACTCGGCCAACAACTCAGCGATAACCCGGACGGGAACCTGACGCCGAAACAAGTTGAGTTCTCGCGCACGATTCATGGCGCCGGCACGGACTTGCTGAATCTGATCACGGATATTCTCGATTTGTCGAAGATTGAATCGGGGACTGTTTCAGTAGAGGCGGACGAAGTCTTCTTCGCCAGCATGCTGGATGCGATTGGAACGGCCATTCCGCCACGAAGCGGAAAACCGGCACCTTACTTTCGAAGTGAAGACCGATCCGCACCTAGCGCGGAGTGTCGTCACCGATTCGAAGCGTCTGCAGCAGGTGTTGAAAAACCTGCTGTCCAACGCGTTTAAGTTCACCGAAGTTGGAGGCGTTCGCCTGTCGGTTTCTCCGGCGAAGAGTGGCTGGAGCGAGGATCATCCGATTCTGGGAAAGGCGGGATCTGTGATCGCGTTTGAAGTTGCCGATACGGGCATTGGCATTCCGTTCGAAAAGCAGCGCATCATCTTTGAGGCGTTTCAGCAGGCAGATGCCGGCACCAGCCGCAAGTACGGCGGAACGGGCTTGGGATTAGCGATCAGCCGCGAGCTGGCCAGTCTGCTGGGCGGAGAAATCCAGTTGCGCAGCGCTCCGGAACGGGGCAGCACGTTCACTCTCTATTTGCCGCAAACTTATGTGGGTCCATCGCAAGTCGAGCGCTGCGGCGGATCGAGAGGAAGATCGCCGTCGTCGGTCATTCCGTCCAGCTGCCGTTGTCGGTGGAACATCCCATCGAAAAGATTCCCGATGATCGCGAGAATCTGCAACCTGACGATGCTATGTTGCTGATTGTTGAAGATGACCCTCACTATGCGCGCGTGCTGTGCGATCTTTCACGGGATAAGGGGTTTAAGGTTCTGGTGGCAACGCGTGGCTCGGATGCGCTCGCGCTGGCTCATGAATATCATCCGACGGCCGTGTCGCTGGATGTTTTCCTGCCCGACATGCTGGGCTGGACGGTGCTGAACCACTTGAAGCAGGATCCGGCAACCCGGCACATACCGGTTCAGATGCTGACCCTGGACGAAGATCGGCACCACGGCCTGGCGCGCGGAGCGTTCGCATTTGTGACCAAGCCGACTACGCCGGAGGGGCTTGAAACGGCGTTGGCTCGCATCAAGGAATACTCCGCTCCGCGGCGGAAGCGCTTGCTGGTCGTGGAAGACAATCCAGCTGAGCAGCTCAGCATTAAGGAGCTTGCTGGGCTATGACGACATCGACGTTACAGTTGTTTCTACTGGCGCAGACAGCAATCGAGACCGTGAACGAGCAGTCGTTTGACTGCGTGGTTCTCGATCTGCGTCTGCCCGACATATCAGGATTCGATGTGTTGGAGCGCTTCCGTGATACTCCTTCGCTGGGCGACCTGCCGGTCATAGTTTTTACTGGCAAAGAACTTTCTCCAGAAGAGGATGCGCGGCTGCATTCGCTGGCGCGCAGCGTGGTGGTCAAGGGAGTGGAGTCGCCGGAACGCCTGCTGGATGAGACTGCATTGTTCCTGCATCGCGTCGTGGCCGATCTTCCGGTAGAGAAACAGAGGCTGCTCGACCGGTTGCACCACTCCGACGATGCCCTGGTGGGGAAAAAAGTGCTGGTGGTGGACGATGACGTGCGCAACATCTTCGCCCTCAGCAGCGTGATCGAACGTCGCGGCATGACTGTGATCACTGCCGGAACCGGCAGGGAAGCGATCGCCAAACTGGAATCGACTCCAGATGTCGCGATCGTCTTGATGGACATCATGATGCCGGAGATGGATGGGTACGAAACGATGCAGGTGATCCGGCAGAACGCTTCTGTTCCGGCGCTTGCCGATCATCGCTCTGACGGCGAAAGCGATGAAGGGCGACCGAGAGAAATGTCTTGAGGCCGGAGCGTCTGAGTATCTGGCCAAACCGGTCAATACCGAGCAACTGCTTTCGTCGCTGCGGATGTGGCTTCACCGATAGCAGTCGAGCGATCGCGCACATTGACCTCGATGACGTGAGAGGAGTAGAGCAGGATCATGGGCACAAACGAAAAAGTCAATATTCTCATGGTGGATGATCAGCCGGCCAAGCTGCTCAGCTATGAGGTCATGCTGGGCGGACTTGGCGAGAACCTGATCAAAGCCACTTCTGCGAAGCAGGCTCTTGAAGTTCTGCTCAAGAACGATGTTGCCGTCGTGCTGATGGACGTGAGCATGCCGGAGCTCGACGGTTTTCAATTGGCGGCGATGATTCGCCAGCACCCGCGTTTTCAGAGGACCGCGATCATTTTTGTTTCGGCTGTGCACCTGACTGACCTGGACCAGCTCAAGGGATACGAACACGGCGCAGTGGACTACATTTCCGTTCCGGTGGTGCCAGAACTGCTGCGCGCGAAGGTAAGAGTGTTCGCCGAATTGCACCGCAAGACGCGGCAGCTCGAAACTCTGAATCGCGAACTGGAGCAGCGCGTTCTGGAGCGCACGGAGGAGTTGGCCGGCAAGGCGGAATTGCTGCTGCAGCTGAACATTGAGCTGGTAGGAAAGAATCAGGAACTCGATGCTATTGTAAGCACCGCTCCCGACATCATTTTCAGCCGCAAGGCAGACGGCTGCAGCGACTACATCAGCGACCGATTTTATGAATATACCGGCGCTGCGGCAGGTTCGGCGAAAGGTTTCGGTTGGCTGGATTATGTGCACTCTGGACGATCAGCATAAGGCTATGGCGGACTGGTTGCTCTGCGTTGAATCGGGGGCAAATTACGAAGCCGAGTATCGCATGCGGTCCAAAGACGGCTACTATCGCTGGTTTCGGGCTCGTGCCGTTCCGATTCGGGATCGAAGGAAAGATCGTTAAATGGTACGGAACCTGCTCCGACATTCACGACAGTAAGCTGCTGGAACAATCGATTCGCGACAGCGCCACCGAACTGGAAAAGATGGTCGATCGGAGAACGGACGAATTGCGGCGTCTTTCCGTCCGTCTGATGACCATGCAGGATCAAGAGCGCCGCCGAATCGCGCGCGATCTGCATGACGGTCTGGGGCAGGAACTTGCCGTGGCCAAGATGGTATTGGACAAAATGGTCCTGCAAAAAGCCTGCGAACCACCGGAAGAAGCGTGGGCTCAGGCCAGCAATATTGTGGATCGCGCTATTCAGCAAGTCCGCACCATGTCTCACCTTTTGCATCCGCCGTTGCTGGATGAAGTTGGTTTGCTTTCGGCGCTTGCCTGGTATCGTGGACGGGCTCACAAAGCGCAGCGGCATTGAAACGTCTCTCGATGTTCAGCCTCGCCGATTTTCCCAGGCTTGCCGCGGAGGTGGAGACCGCAGTCTTCCGAATCGTGCAGGAAGCGCTGACCAATGTCTTCCGGCATTCCGAAGCACACCAAGGTTTGGATCACCTTGACGCAAAAAGACGGGATGATCGTGGTTGCGGTGCGAGATGATGGCAAGGGAATCGGCAAGAGAATTGCCGAACTGCAGCCGGATAGCGTTGGAGTTGGCATTGGGGGCATGAAACAGCGGGCCAAAGAATTTGGTGGAGAATTGCGGCTGACCAATGCGCATCCTGGAACCCTCGTCGAACTGGTGATTCCCTCCAGTTCGGTGCTGCAGCAGAGGAGTGCCCTTGCGGATGGAAGTCGGCAGAAATTCGTCGATGCAGCGATACGGTAGGAGCCACATGGAAAATACCCCGCCACTGGACGAGCTTAAGTCTCCCGAAGAAATGCGGTCGAGGCTCGCCGCCATCGTAGAGAGCTCGGATGATGCGATTGTCGCGAAGGACCTGAACGGGATCATCACTGCATGGAATGGCAGCGCAGAGCGAATTTTCGGCTACCTCGAAAGTGAAGTTCTTGGAAAACCAATCACGATTATTATCCCGCCCGAATTGCATGCGCAGGAAACCGACATTTTGCACAGGCTCAGAGCGGGAGAACGCATCGAGCATTTTGAAACGGTGAGGATCACAAAAGGCGGAGCACGAGTACTGGTATCGCTGACCGTTTCGCCTGTTCGAGACTCGACCGGCAGGATCGTAGGTGCTTCCAAGATTGCCCGCGACGTTACCCGGATCCGGCAGATTGAACAGGCACTGCGGGACAGTGAACAAAGAATGCGTTTCTGCCTGGAGGCCGCGAATATCGGAACCTGGGATTGGGACCTTGATAGCGGGAGTGTGAGCTGGTCGGAAAACATGGAACGAATCCAGGGGCGGTCACCGGGATCGTTTGGAGGGAATATTGAGGCGGCTCTGGAAGGAATTGGCCCAGAGGACCGCCAGAAGGTTATGCAGGCCATTCAGCAGGCACTGGAGGGCGAAGGAGAGCTCCACGTAGAGTATCGCCCGGTAAAGGCGGATGGAAGCTTCGGGCTGGGTGGAACTCATGGGCAGGTCATTTACGACTCGACAAACCGTCCCAAGAGCCTGATGGGGGTGTGCCGGGACATCAGTGAACGCAAATGTTCAGAAGAAGCACTGAAGAATGCGCATGAGCAACTGGAAGCGAGAGTAACGGAACGCACATCCGAACTCGATCAGGTCCAGGAGAGGTTGCGCATGCTGTCGGCGCGACTGCTGCAGATGCAGGACGACGAGCGGCGCCGGATCGCGCGAGAACTGCACGACACGGCGGGTCAGATACTGGTTGCTTTAAGCCTGAATCTGGTCCCGGTGGAGGAGGAACTCCGCCTGACGAACTCCCAGTTCGTCAGGCCACTTACCGAAAGCCTGCGCCTTATCGAAGAGTTGTCGAGAGACTTGCGAACTATGTCTCATCTACTGCATCCGCCATTGCTCGATGAGGCCGGGCTACAGTCGGCGGTGCGCTGGTATGTTGAAGGGTTTGCCGAGCGAAGCAAAATCGAGGTGGACCTCCAATTAGACCCCGCACTTGGGCGGCAGCCAGCTGAACTCGAAACAGCAATGTTCCGCATCGTGCAGGAATGCCTCACGAACATCCACCGGCATTCTGGCAGCAGGTTTGCAAGCATCGTCATTACGCGCAGACTAGACAATGTAGCGCTCGAGATTCGTGATCGTGGCAAGGGCATGCCGATGCCGATTCGTGCGGGAGTGGGCCTTCAGGGTATGAGCGAGCGCGTACGACAGCTCGGGGGAACACTTGAGATTGAGTCCGGAAGCGACGGGACGCGAGTGACTGCGATGTTTCCCTCAGAGATTGCTCCGCCGGAAATTCCCCGGGAAATTATGAAAGTTGCTTCGTAACCGCGCGTAGAAACCCTTCAGCACGATTCCAAACCGTTCGTCCAGTTCCCTTCTACGGAGTTTTCCCGATGGCTTTGAGCGGCCGGGTGGTCGATTCTATAAGCCTCTAAAAGCGGTGGAACCACCCCTCGCAGGAAAGGCTCCACGCGGAGGCTTCGACGCACTTCCACTTCGTTTCGGTTTCGAGCCCACCCTCCCATCCCATACTGGCGATGCTGTAGTTCGCCAGCACCATCGACCTCCCATGCACTGTAGGTCTCTCTAAGGATTCCCCTTATAACTCCCGCGTCACACGGCAATCCGGTTACAGCGCAAACCGGATGGAACGGCGAGCACGGAAAAGCTAGGGTTGACTTTGCAAGGCAATTCAAACCGTTGCTCACATCGAGCACAGAAGAGGTTCCTCATGACAAGAATCAGCTCTGTATTGCCGAGATGTCTCCTGGTGCTCGCTGCTGGCGCTCTGCTCTGCGCCAGCGTGGCTTGGTCGGCGGATGACGACAAAGACCGATCGGACATCGACAAACGCATGGATGCGTCGGCCAAAGTTCTGAACGAAATTATGGCCACTCCCGACAAAGCAATCCCGGACAAAGTGATGAGTGACGCAAAGTGCGTCGCGGTGATTCCTTCGATGGTGAAGGTCGCAGTTGGTTTCGGAGGCAGCCATGGCAAGGGTATTGCCACATGCCGGACGGCGAACGGTACCTGGAGCGCTCCGGCCCCGATCACCATTACCGGTGGCAGCTGGGGATTGCAGCTCGGAGGACAGGCGGTCGACCTGGTGATGGTTGTGACGAATGAAGATGGAATGCAACATCTGCTGTCGAGCAAGTTCAAACTGGGCGCGGATGCCTCGGCAGCCGCAGGACCGGTGGGACGTGATGCCGCGGCCGACACGGACGTGAAGATGAGGGCGGAAGTGCTGACCTATTCCCGAGCGCGCGGGATCTTTGCGGGAATTGACCTCAATGGCTCGGCGATCACGCAGGACAAGGACGAAACGCGAATTCTTTACGGAACCTTCGTGCCGTTCAACGACATTTTGAGCGGAAAAGTTCCTGCCAGAGGCGCGAGTGAACCGTTCCTAGCTGCGATCCGGAGATATTCGGGCCAAGCCAGAGAACATGGCGAGCTGAAGCCGCCCGCTGGGATCTCAAATACTGCGAGCCGGTAATAGCAACGCGTTTTAAGTGGGCTCGATGAGGCCCGGCTTGGTGGACAGGCCGGGTCAACCTTCAACGAAGGACTAACGACGATCGGAGGCTTTTATGTCGCTGATTTTACTCATCGTGCTTGTGGTGCTGTTGTTTGGGGCGTTGCCGACTTGGCCGTATAGCAGATCGTGGGGCTATTACCCCAGCGGCGGGCTCGGATTAGTGCTGGTGGTGTTGCTTGTGCTGCTTGTAGCCGGACGACTTTAAAGTCTGAGACTTCGATCAGCTCTCGAAGCCGGTGCCTTTGTGATTTGGCGAATGGCAGGAGCATCCGGGCCTGCCATTCTTTAATCCTGATCGACAATCCTGATCGACGATTGCGATCTGCAGTTGGGCTCGATCGGAACGTTTTTACTGAGGAGCGTCAATGCCGAACCCTGAGAGTCTACGCCAGGCCTCTTACGCGCCATACCCAGTTTCTTCATCGGTAACGCTCGACACTCTTTATCGAGGCCGCCAGCTAACGGCACGGCCGGCGAAGGCGAGTTCGCAGCTGCGAGAGAAAAGTGCGCCCGCCCCGGACGCCATCTGGGGACAGTTCAACAACTATCGATCCAACGGTGTTGTCGTGTCGGTTGTAGCGCACGTTGTGTTGGTGGGCTTGATCCTGGGCAGCGCCATATATGGGCCGCAAGTCGTGCAGCAAGTGCAGCAGCATGAAACGGTAGTCCTGATTGCGCCTTCGCCCGATACTTACACGCTGCCGGTTGCGAAGAAACTGGTGAGTGGAGGCGGAGGCGGAGGCGATCACGATCGGTTGCCCGCGACAAAAGGAAGACTGCCGAAACTTGCCATGCAGCAGATCACTCCGCCGGCAATTATCGTTCGCAACGAACATCCTAAGCTTGCGGTTGAACCGACTGTGGTTGTGCCTCCGCAGGTGCGTCTGGCCGAGAATCACATGCCGAACCTGGGAAATCCCACGGCAGCGCCGATGCCGGCGGCGCCTCCTTCGAACGGAATTGGATCGGGAGGCGGCATTGGCAGCGGATCGGGCGGTGGCGTCGGCGTGGGTCATGGTCCGGGTGTCGGCGCCGGCAGTGGTGGCGGTATTGGCGGAGGTGTGTTCAAAGTTGGTGGAGGCATCTCAGCTCCTCAGGCCGTTTCGACGCCGGATCCGGTATACACCGAAGAAGCCCGCAGCGCGAAGACGCAGGGGACCTGTGTGCTCTGGCTGATTGTTGACGATCAGGGGCGCCCTCGCGATATTCGTGTGATCCATGGACTGGGACATGGGCTGGATGCTAAAGCCATCGAAGCCGTAAAGAGTGGCGTTTTCAGCCCGCCACGAAGGATGGCCGGCCAGTGAATGTACAGATCAGTGTGCAAGTCGAATTCCGGCTCTATTGAGTTTTGAGTTGAACTTTGAGCTGAGCTCTGAATTGAACTCTGAGTTGTTCAGCGTTTCGATATTTGCAACCGGCAGGCGGGGAAGCGCGCGTTCCCGGCCTGGCTTAGTCACGTCCATTCGCATTTCTTGTCCCAGCGGCCCCAACACCTCCAGCGAATAGAAGTTTCGCAATCGCCGCAAATAATCCCTTGCGTCAGTATTTAACTCCAGCAAGTTGTACAGCAAGTCTGCCATTCAATTACAGGAGCATCCTGATGGGCCGCGCCATGGGTTGTCGCTAGTCTCAGTCTTGAAAGTTGAATGCTCCCCGAATCATCGAGAGCACAGACGCACCCTAGTTTGAACGAAGGAGACTACCGTGGCGACTTGTGTGATTTCCGCGACAGCACCCAACGTGATTCCAGCCAGTAACGAAACCCACCGAACTGAATCTGAACGCAGCCTGGTTCAACGCGCTCGCAGCGGCGACGAAGAAGCTTTTGCCGCTCTTTTTCAGAGCCATAAGAAGCGCGTGTATTCGGTTTGCCTGCTGATGACGAAAGACATCGCCGAAGCAGAGGATCTTACGCAGGAAGCTTTTCTGCAGGTGTTTCGCACCGTCGGGTCGTTCCGCGGCGAGTCGGCTTTTTCCACCTGGCTGTATCGCGTGGCGGTGAACACTGTGCTGATGAAATTGCGCCGACGCAAGTCTCCTCCGATAGTTTCTCTGGACGAGCCAGTTTCGTCGGAGACGCCTTCCCTGAGGCGCGATGTGGGGAGAGCTGACTTGAATCTGAACGGCGCGGTCGACCGCATCACATTGCGCCGCGCCATGCAGGAACTGCCCGAAGGATGCAGACAGATTTTCGCGCTTCACGAAGTTGAAGGCTACCAGCATCATGAAATCGCGGAGATGCTGGATTGCTCGATCGGCAATTCAAAATCGCAATTGCACAAAGCGAAGATGAAGATGCGCGACTTGCTATTTCCGAAGCGGAGGCTCAAGCGCCGGCCGGCTGCAAACCAAGCCTCTAATGCCTCCTCTTTGGAAGACGCAAAGAGAAGTGCCCAGCCCCGTCTTTCACTCGCGTATGGCGCGGTCAGCAAGTAGGGAATGACAGAGGGCCACGAGTTCCTGGCGCCAGTTCCCTTTCCGGATGCGCAGCGCCAAGTGTTGCGAACGCCCTGATTTAACGCCGACAATGGTCCGTGCGACGCCGCTGATGGCGTCGCACGCCTCCGCCAGATGGAATTCCATTCCTGAAAAGACGGCTGCCCGTCATCTTCCGGGCAGTCGTCAAACTCCTCGTTCCACGTAGCTAGCTTTCTGGCATTTCCCTTTCCGTGCCCGGCACGAATGTCGTTGGCGTGAACTAACGATTCCCCGCGCGCGGACATGCCCGAGCTGCTGACCCCTTCTTGCCTACATTCTCTCCTCTGTGAACTTCCGTAATCTACCCGATTGACATTTCACAGAAATATATTCTAGAGAGCTCGACCAAACCCATTTCAAAGGATTCAATTCATGAAACGCTCCCTGGCGTTTTCTCGGCGTTCTTCGTGTGTCGCAACCCCGACCGCCGTCGCGAAGACGGCTAGTGAGATAAGTGTAAGCAGATTTGTTGTTCGGTTTGCGCTGCTCGCCGTAGCAGCTTGGCTGCCGCTCGCGCCCAGTGCGTTTGGCCAGGTTCAGTCCACGACCAGTTGTCCGGCAGGACATGGTTATTGGGATGTGTTGAGCGTAATGATGATGGATCCGGGGCTGGCTTCTGGCTACCACATGGAGGGGCTGACCGATAATCTGCCGTCTTCCTATGTGTATACGATTTGGGATCAGAGCGAGTCGAAGGTGTATTACGTGAAGAATCCGCAAGGCAATCCCTGGGACATCAATCTTTACGACTCGAATTACATCTACCAGTGGGTCACGGAACTTGCGGACTGGAACGGAGTCAGCCACTGGAACGATCCAACGAGCTGCAAAAAATTCAACAATGCGGCTCAGAGCAGCACGTCGGATCTCTCTATGCGCTGGGCTGCCCGGTGCGCGGTTCCTGGCGGAGCAAACAGCACGTTCTGGAATTCGCCTCCTCCCGCCCAGTCGAGCAATACGAACTACTACACCTATGTGGAAAAGGAACAGCAAAGCCGGGCCCAGAATCTCGGCTATTCGCGCCTGGAAGTCCTACGCACCGGCATCATGAAGATTACCGATCACCGGGCCGATCCAGCATCTCCAGGACGGCCTCGAGACGCTCCGGGTCGGTCATGA
>CAWGND010000041.1:0-7008 GCA_963823845.1 Terriglobales bacterium | reverse complement strand
TCTCTCACCAGATCCTGCTTCGCATCGTACTTGCCGAGGTTATCCTGATTCAGCAGATAGTCGGGGCCGTACCGCCCTGGCGCTCAGCGCGTACACGTTTTTGTCGTACGAGCCGACAAGACAGGCGCCAAGCTGTGGAGCTACACCACCGGCGGCGGAGTTTACACCTTGCTTTCCTTGGCGAAGGGGCTGGTTTATGTTGGGTCGGACGACGGCAACGTCTACGTTTTCGGCCTGAAGTGAAGGACGGGGTGCAGGCAAGGGCCCGTACGAGACATCGTCACCTGATGTCGTGAGGAACGTCAGAGCAGTAACCGTGCGGCAAGCCCTTGACTACCGCCGCCTTTTGCGGGGCTTAGCCTAAAGATTGCTCAAGAAAATAACGGCGCGCTGATAGCAAACCACCTCCGGAGCACGGGAGTCGCACATTCCCGCAAGCCTGAACTCCTCGAACTCCTCAACCGTGATGATGCGTTCCTCTCGCGCCTCGATGGCGAATGCTGCCGGGCTTTCGGTGGCTGATCTCAGCCTGCTCGCTCGAGGCGCGATGTTTATTAAAATAATCGTTTCCATTGTCGCTGCGACCCGTTACGAGTGTCATCCCGACAAAAGCTTCTCATTCCCACAGAGGATAAGAATCGGAGTGTAGGGCCTTGCTGTTGGTGCAGGCCGCATCTTCGGTAAACTTATCATAAGATGATATTAGTCAGGCCAGGACCAATTGTCCTTGTAAATCGACCACCAGGGAGCGGAAGCAAATGAAGATTCGAGTTGCAGCCATGGCACTCGCTGAGGCGATCCGATGAAGATGCTTCTGATTGGCGCCAACGGGCAGCTGGGCAGCGATCTGCTCAAGGTTCTTCAAGCCGCCGGCGACGCCGTCGTGCCCGTGACTCACGCACAGTTGGATGTTTGCTCCGAGGAGCGAGTGGCCGAAGTTATGGCTCAGGCTAAGCCGGATGTGGTGATAAGCACGGCGGCCTACCACCGCGTCGAGGAGTGTGAAATTAGAGCTGCGCTGGCCTTCCAGGTGAATGGTATCGGTGCGATGAATCTGGCTAGAGCTTGCCACCGGTCCGGAGCGGTCTTGGTGAACTTCAGCACCGATTACGTTTTCGATGGAAAGAAGAACGCCGCGTACGAGGAAACCGATCTACCTTCACCGCTGAGTGTGTATGGTGCTTCCAAGGTGCTCGGAGAACACCTCGTCGCCGCCTATGCCGACCGCTATTTTGTTATCCGCACCTGCGGTCTCTACGGAGTTGCCGGAAGCAGCGGAAAAGGTGGCAACTTTGTCGAGACCATGCTGAAGAAGGCGATGGCGGGAGATGCTATTCGTGTGGTCGACGACCAGGTTCTTACTCCCACCTACACGGCCGATCTTGCGAAGGCAACGCGCCAGTTGATCCTGACCGGAAATTACGGGCTGTATCACATCAGTTCCGAAGGCCAATGCTCGTGGTACGAATTTACCCGTTATATCTTCGAGCGCGCCGGCCTCGACGCAAAACTCTCGCCCGTCAACTCCTCCCAGTTCGCGAGTCCGGTCAAACGTCCAGCGAATTCGGTGCTCTCGAAGGCGAAACTTCGCGCGTTGGGTATATCCATTCCGTGCTGGAAGGACGCCCTGCCCAGATACATCGAGGAAAGATCGAGGAAGAATGCACCGGTCGGTGTTTCCTAATTGGCACTTAGGTGGCGGGCAGAAAATTTGACGCTACTTGCCCCTCCGCTCCATCCATCTCCACGCGGTTGAGACACTGTCGCCCAGCGAGCGCGTAGTTTTCCATTGCAAGAGCTGCTGCGCCCGCCGCGGGTCTGCCACCAGTGCTGGCGGATCACCGGGACGCCGCGGGACCATTTTTGTCGGAACGTTCTTGCCTGTCACGTCTTCCACCGATGCAATCACTTCTTTCACCGAAGAACCCTCTCCGGTACCTAAATTCACGGTAAAAGAAGGATTTCCCGCCTGCAGGTGCTGCAGCGCCTTGACGTGCGCCTCGGCGAGATCAACGACGTTCGTCTAATCGCAGACGCAGGTGCCGTCCGGGGTGGGATAGTCGGTGCCGAAGACTTGTAGTTCGGGACCGAAGCCGGCGGCTGCGCTCAATGCCAGCGGGATGAGGTGCGGCTCGGGCTCGTGACACTCCCCAACCTCTCCGCTTTCATCTGCTCCCGCGGCGTTGAAGTACCGCAAGCTGGCATAACGAATTCCGTAAGCTGTGTCATAGGACAGCAGCGCTTGTTCGAAAAAGAGTTTGGAAACTCCGTAGGGATTTATCGGGGCGGGCGGACAATCCTCGCTGATTGGTATCTTGGCGGGAGAGCCGTAGACTGCGCACGTTGAAGAGAAGATAATAATGCTGTTCTTGCCCGCCTCCAGCACAGTGTTCAACAGGGAAAGGCCGCCTTCCACGTTGTTGCAGAAATACCTTTGGGGATTGACCACGGATTCCCCGACGAAGTAATTGGCGGCGAAATGCATGACGGCGTCCGACTGTTTGACCGCCGGCAAAAGTTTCTTGCTGTCGAGGACGTCTCCGACGATGGTTTCGAAACCCTTAGCCAGAAAATCAAAGCCGGTGGACAGATTGTCGTAGATGAGGACCTCAAGGCCGGCCCTTCGCAACACTCGCGCCGTATGACTTCCGATGTAACCGGCGCCTCCTACCACCAAAACCTTCAATTAAGCCCTCCTTTGTTCTCATGATTCGACCGAGCGTTCAATCTTTATGAAGTCAACGGACCGCAGTTCGATCGGGATCGAAGCAGCCTCTTGCGAGCTGCGCGCCTCTAATCGGAATCTTTAAGATAAGCGACGGGAAAAACCCCGTCAAACATTAGCCCTGGTAGAGCCGAAGCATTTAGCAGATTCGGCACGACCAGCGCGTTCCTATCGTCTCCGACGGGAAACCGACTTATGTCTTTCAATCGGTTAACCAAGTCTGTTCGTGGCGCGGACGTCACACGACAGCGCTGGCTTTAAGCCTGATGCACTGTCTCGCCGTTGGCGTAATACTCAGGAGTTCCCGGTTCCAGTCGCCGGCCATCCGGACTGAAAATTCGGAAGCGAGCCAAGCCGAATCTCTGCAACGCGAATTGCAGAGTAGTGGTCAGCACGCCGATGCCGTACTTCACGCTGCGCCTGAAGTTGATGGAGGAGGCATCGTCAAAATACTTGGTCGGACACGATACTTCTCCGATACGGGAACCGAAATGCACGCACTGCGCCAGCATCTGATTGTCGAAGACGAAGTCGTCGGAATTCTCAAGGAGCGGCAGGCGGGTGAGTACTTCGCGGCTGAACGCTCGATACCCGCTGTGATATTCAGAGAGCTTAGCCCTCAAAAAGAAGTTCTCGAACGCGGTCAGCAAGCGATTCGCAATGTATTTCCAAATAGGCATGCCGCCCCGCAGGGCCTGTCCTCCCAGAATGCGCGAACCCAGGACCACGTCATAAACTTCGTATGCCACCATGCTCGCCATGGCCGTCACCAGAAGCGGCGTGTATTGGTAGTCCGGATGCAGCATAATGACCACGTCCGCACCCGCAGCCAGAGCCTCGCGGTAGCAAGTCTGCTGGTTGCGTCCGTAGCCGTAATTTGCATTGTGCACGAAGAACTGCAATCCGAGTTGCTTTGCGACCTCGACTGTCCGGTCCGAACTGTGATCATCCACCAGGATGCGAATGTCCACCAGATCCGGCAACTCGCGCACCGTCGCTTCCAGAGTCTTCTCCGCGTTGTAGGCGGGCAACACAACTGCGATGCGTTTACCGTTTATCATTTCTTACCCTTACAGTTCATGATACCTACGCGCTCCGCGTTCCGGTCAAAGCAAGCCTGGTGGCAGCTTCGGTTAGCGCATTACCCAGTTCGCGGAGGTGGCGCTCTTCGGTGAGGTAGCTGATCACCATCATTCGCAAGACGCTGCGTCCGTTCACACTGGTTTCCGAGATCCAGCGCCGGCCGTCGCGTGTTACTTCCTCAACGATGCTGGCATGTGCCTCGGCAAGATTTTGCTGGCTAAGGTTTGCCTTAAACCGGAACGCGACAATGGGCAGAACTTGAGGTGCAGCCAATCCGAAATGCTCCGAGGCCTTTATCCATGAGGCGAAGCTTTGTGCTAAACCGAGCTGGCGATCGATGTGTTCCTCGTAGGCCTTCCTTCCATGGACTCGTAGCGTGAGCCAGAGTTTGAGCGAGTTCATGCGCCGCGTCCACTGGGTGCTGATGCGCGAATTGTCGAGTCCCTTGGACTCGGACGCTTTCGGCATGTACGGGGCTGCGACGGCGAAGGCGCGCTCCAGCACTTTAGGATGGCAGGTCAGGATCACACCGGCCGCCAGCGGCATCGCCATCCATTTGTGCGGGTCGATCGTGATCGAATCGGCTTGCTCGATGCCCCGAAGCAGGCTCCGGTGTTGATCGGAGAAGATCGCCGATCCGCCGTAGGCGCTGTCGAGATGCAACCACAAATCGTAGCGCCGGCATATGTGGGAGGTGGCGACGATATCGTCCACCGCGCCGGTGTTGGTAGTTCCGGCGGTAGCGACTACACAGAAAGGCTTTTTTCCGGAAGCCAGGTCGGCGGCTATTGTCTGTTCGAGAATTCGCGGATCTAGTTGTACATTCTCATTCACTGGGATGCGCCGCAGCGCTTTGCGTCCAACTCCGAGCAGGCCGGCTGACTTATCAATCGAGTGGTGCGCCTCGTCGGAGGCATAGAGGACGGGCTGTGAACCAATGGAAGCGATGCCTTCCTCGATCGCGTGCGGAAATTTCGCGGCCAGGGCCAGGGCCAATCCAGTGAAGTTCGCCTCATTGCCACCTGAAGTGAAGGTGCCGTTGAATTCGCCCGGCCAGCCGACGCGTTCTCCGATCCAGCGCACGGTTTCATGCTCAATCTTCGACGCCAGCTGCGAGCGTTTGACCGTGGCCAGCTGCGGATTCAGTGCAGCCACCAGGGCTTCGGCCATCACGCCGATGTAAGTGGGCGTGGGATTCATCAATCCGAAATAGTTTCCGCTCGGAACGTGAAAACCTTTATCGACCATCTCGCGAAAGATTTCGTCGAGTACCTTGTCAGCGTCTTCGCCATGCTCGGGTAGGAGATTGTTCAGCGCAGCGAACGTCCTCTGCTCAGCCGGAAGTTGCACCGGGCGGTCGGGCAGGGAAGTGAAGAAACTGTCGATTTGGTCAATGAGATGATAGCCGAGACGGCGACGAGTGGCGGAGTCGAAGTCGAAGCGCATGACAATTTGATTCTAGCCGCTGTGTGAAAGTAGCAGTCTATCCGAAGCTTGCGGTCAAAGCGCGCTGGCGCACAAAATACAGTGACTCTGTCATTCTGAGCGAAGCGAAGAATCCATGTTATTTGCTAGTGCGACCAACTATTTTGCTAGCGCGACAAGCTCTATTCCTTTGGCTCTTCGGCGTTGGATGCTTTCTCCGGTCTCAGCAGCGGGAACAGAATCACATCTCGAATGGTGTGAGAATCGGTGAAGAGCATCGCCAGCCGATCCACGCCTACGCCCACGCCTCCAGCCGGAGGCATGCCATACGACAGCGCCCGGATGTAGTCTTCGTCCATCTGGTGAGCCTCCTCGTCTCCGCGTTCGCGTTCCTTAAGCTGCTGTTCGAAACGGCGGCGCTGATCTTCGGGATCGTTCAGTTCGCTGAAGCCATTGGCAATTTCCATTTGCCCTGCAAAAATCTCCCAGCGCTCGGTCCAGTCGGGCTCGTCGGCTTTTTGCTTGGAAAGCGGAGAGACTGCGGTAGGGAACTCATAGATGATTGTGGGCTGAGTCAGATGCTCTTCCGCCACCGCATCAAACAGATTAGCGATGGTCCTTCCGACTGGCTCATTGGGGTCGTACGCGATATGTGCGTGACCTGTATTGAATCTGCCTACCAACGCTGTCACTGAGCCGTGAGAGCCGAAGTCTGCCATCGCAGGCTTCGCCCCTGAGGCGTCTGGCCAATAATGAATGATCGCTTCGCGCATGGTCATGCGCCTCCAGTTCGATCCCGCCCAATCGATCTCGTGCTCGCCCCACTTAGATTTCGTGGTGCCGTTAACGTCGATGGCTGCTTGCTCGATCAACTGCTGGGTCAGATTCATGACCCCGCGGTAATCGGTATAAGCCTGGTAGAACTCGAGCATGGTGAATTCGGGATTCCAGCGCCAGCCTAAACCTTCATTGCGGAAGTTGCGGTTGATTTCGTAAACCCGGTCGAATCCGCCGACGGTGAGCCGTTTAAGGTAAAGCTCGGGAGCGATGCGTAGATACAGATCCATGTCGAGCGTATTGTGATGAGTGACAAACGGCTTGGCGACTGCGCCGCCAGCTATTTGTTGCATCATCGGCGTCTCGACCTCGATGAAGCCCTGCGCATCAAGGAACCGCCTCATGGATTGCACCAGTTTGCTGCGTTTGAGAAATACCTCGCGCACCTCGGGATTCATGACGAGATCGACATAGCGCTGCCGGTATCGCAATTCAACGTCGGTCAGGCCATGCCACTTTTCGGGCAGCGGTAGCAGATCCTTGGAGAGGAACGTAATCTCCTCGACGTGAACGCTGAGTTCGCCAGTGCGGGTGCGGAACAAGTACCCGCTGACCCCA
Source organism: Terriglobales bacterium (assembly GCA_963823845.1). Classification (GTDB taxonomy): domain Bacteria; phylum Acidobacteriota; class Terriglobia; order Terriglobales; family Acidobacteriaceae; genus Alloacidobacterium. The sequence goes on along the minus strand of CAWGND010000041.1, from coordinate 380 downwards.
ACGTGGTCTCCGAGGTCGAGCAACTTGTAGAGTTCGAACCCCTTCTCGCCGACCGCATCTTTCTTCACGTAGATCTGCAACTTCTGCCCGCCCTGCTGTAAATGCGCGAACCCGGCTTTGCCCATCAAGCGAATGGCCATAATACGTCCGGCAACCCTTACATTCACTTGCGATCCCTCGAGTTCCTCTGCCGACTTTCCCGAGTAGTCCGCCAGAATTGCGGGAATCGTGTGCGTAAATTCATACTTGGTCGGGTAGACCCGTTGTCCAAGGGCTTCAATCTGCTTCAGCTTCTCACGCCGCAGTTCGTAAATTTTCTCGTCGAGTGCCAATGGGTTCCTTTGATCCGCAAAGATGGAGAATCGATTATAAACAAGCCG
>CAWGND010000040.1:0-8201 GCA_963823845.1 Terriglobales bacterium | reverse complement strand
CGTTAAAGTACTCGTCAATAGGGGTGTCCGTCATGGTGTCTTACACGCTTCCAAATCCGGCCGAAGGGACTGAAGAGAAAAGCATTCTGCCGCAAAACTTCGGCGGCACTTTGAATTACTCGCAAAGGCGCATTTGGGGGGAGGCGTTCGACTACCTGGATGCGGCTATCGCCCAGTTGGCACTCGACGGTACCGTGCTGACAGTAAATAACCGACTGTGCGAAGTTATCGGTTCACAGACGAAGGAACTGATAGGCAGGAAGTTCCATGATTTTCTTGAGCGCGGAGCGAGATTCCAAATGCGAGACGATCATCCGGCGGCTGGTCGCTGGCCAAATGGATCGTTACTCGACCCGAATGAACGTGAGAAGAACCGATGGAGAAATAGTCCGGCTGGAAATGGCGTTCTTGCTTGTTCGCGACAAGACTACCAACATCACCCGCTGTCTCACCGTAATCGCCCACGATATAACCTTCTTAAGGAAAATCAGCCAGCAGCTTCAAGACTCTGAATTGGCGCGCGATGAACTGAGTCGCCGGATGATGAATGCCCAGGAAGCGGAGCGTACCCGGATCTCACGAGAGCTTCACGACGATATCGGGCAGTCGCTGGCGATATTCAAGATCGATATGGTTCGCGCCAAACAGCAAGTTTCCGATCATCCCGAAAAGATGCAGTCTGACCTGGAAGGGTTCGCCGGACGGCTGGACGCAATCATCCATAAGGTGAACTGCCTTTCGCACAATCTACATTCGTCGGAGCTCGAATTCCTGGGGTTGGCTACTGCGGTGAAGAGACATTGTCGGGAATGCTCCGAGCAGCTGCGTCTCCCGATCCAGTGTCACTGCGACACAGTCGAGAAAGAACCGGATAGTGTAATCGCGCTGGCCTCCCTGCGAATTGTGCAGGAGGCAATTCACAATGCAATTAAGCACAGCCGCGCCACCAACATCGTGGTGCGACTCAATGGTACGGATCGTTATCTGGGTCTGGAGGTCTCCGATGACGGCGTAGGCTTCGACATCGAGGCCACAAAGGTTTCGGCAGGGCTGGGCCTGATTAGCATGCGCGAGAGAATCCATCTGATTGGGGGCGAGTTCAACATCTTCTCCAGCCCAGGACGCGGTACGCGGATAGTGGCTCGCGCACCGATAACCCAAAACAACATTCTTGAGCCGTTCTTGCTGAAGTCGCGATCCTCTGATCGTGCTCGTCAAGAAGGGCCTCGATCAAGGTATGTGACATCGAGCATGTGAACTCAGGAACGCGCAGCTCGCACAGGATGTCACTTGACCAGGAAAAGGAAGATTTATGAAGACAAGATATCTGGCAGTTTCCTTGCTTGCAATTGGCGCATCACTAGCGCCGCAAATTCATGCACAAGCTCCTGTTTTCGAAGTTACGCCGGTACAAAGCACGGTCACATTCGATGTGAAGTCCTCGGTCTCTATAGTCGGCAAATTTGACAAGTGGGACGCCACCCTAACGTTTACATCTCCGGATGTCACGACGGGCGTTTTGGACATCAAGGTTCAGGCGGCGAGCGTGAATACCGGTAGCGGCATGAAGGACGGCAAGCTGAAGAGCAAAGACTTCTTCGACGTCCAGCAGGATCCGTTGATCACGTTCCATTCAACGAAGATTGTGCAGACCGGTCCAACCACCTTCGACATACCGGGTACCTTTACGATACGCGGAGTCTCTAAACCTGAAACATTGTCACTGACGCTTTCCGGCAAGGGGACAGGCCACGGCGAGGTTAAGGGCACAATGGCCTTTGACCGCAAGGACTACGGAGTAGATGGCAGTATTCCCTTCATCAAGATTGCCGACCGCGTCGAGGTGGATGTCGACCTCAAGGCGAATCGCATCAGCGGATCGCCGCTGGTTTACAAGGAATAGCGAGCTTCGCCGAGAGGTTTGTCACAACAGTGCTTGTTGCACTGGCAGGCACTCGGCTTCATCGGAAATTGGGACTGCCATCGTCGCTACGACCCGCACGATGGGGAGTGGCTAGTCCATATATCGAAGTTTACGTGTTCGATGATTTTGAACCTTCATCCAGCCCGTCCACCATGACGATTGAGGCGAGGCAACCAAAGAAAGAGAGACACAAAATGAGCCAGAATCCGGAATCAGCCAGATTGGAAGACGCCCGCACCATCAAGACACCGTGGAGAAAATGGGGGCCCTATCTTAGCGAGCGCCAGTGGGGTACGGTCCGCGAAGACTACAGTCAGGATGGGAATGCATGGGACTACTTTACCCATGACCAGGCCCGATCCCGCGCCTATCACTGGGGTGAGGATGGCCTTGCCGGCATCAGCGATGACAAGCAATTGTTGTGTTTCAGCGTAGCCCTGTGGAATGGCAAAGACCCCATCCTCAAAGAACGCGCGTTCGGCCTGACGAACAGCGAGGCCAACCACGGCGAAGACGTCAAGGAATACTACTTCTATCTCGACAGCACGCCGACGCATTCGTACATGAAGTACCTGTACAAGTATCCGCAGGCGGAATTTCCCTACAGCAATCTGATCGCGACTAATAAGGGACGTAACCGCCTCGACATGGAATATGAACTCCTGGACACTGGAGTTTTCAACGAAGACCGCTACTTTGATGTTTTCGTGGAATATGCCAAGGAGTCGCCGGAAGACCTCCTCGTCCAGATCAGCGTGACCAATCGCGGTCCTGAGCCGGCCACATTGCATGTCCTGCCGACCCTCTGGTTTCGCAACATCTGGACGTGGTGGCCTGGCGCACCCAAGCCGTCTTTGAAGCAGATCTCTGGCCAGAAAGGCTCGCAGGTTGCTGCAGCCTCGCACGCCGATCTGGGGGAGCGCTACTTGTACTGCGAGGGAGATGTCCCGCTGCTGTTCACGGAAAATGAGACCAACACCGAGCGGATTTTCGGTACAGCCAATCCGTCTCCGTATGTCAAAGACGGAATCAACAACTGCGTGGTTAACGGAAATCGCGAGTCGGTCAACCCCGCGAAAACGGGAACTAAATCCGCAGCACACTATCAGGTGAATGTCGGGGCAGGAAAGACCGCCACGGTTCGTGTTCGGCTGAGCGATCTTACGCCTGCCGCCATGGGCGATCCCTTTAAGAGCTTTGCCGAAATCATGCAGACTCGCCAGCGCGAAGCAGATGCGTTCTACAAATCGATAACCCCAACCCGTGTTAGCGAAGATGAAGCCCTCGTCATGCGCCAGGCGCTTGGGCGGCATGCTCTGGTCGAAGCAGTTTTTCTTCTTCGATGTGGACATGTGGCTCACCGAGCATGGTATCGATCCGATGAAGCCCGACCGGACGTTTCATGCGGAACAGCGAATGGTTCCACATGGTGAACCAGCACATTATCTCGATGCCGGACAAGTGGGAATATCCGTGGTACGCGGCGTGGGACTTGGCTTTCCACACCATCGCGCTCTCCACGGTCGACGCGGACTTCGCCAAGGAACAACTCGACCTCATGCTGCAGGAGTTCTTCCTGCACCCGACCGGTCAAATCCCGGCCTACGAGTGGAATTTCAGCGACGTCAATCCGCCGGTACACGCCTGGGCCACCATCTTCCTGTACCGGACAGAACAGGCACTTCGCGGCAAAGGCGACATCGAGTTCCTCAAACGGTCGTTTGCGAAGCTTGCGCTGAACTTCAGTTGGTGGGTGAACCGCAAAGACCGGTTTGGTAAGAACCTCTTTGAGGGCGGCTTCCTCGGCCTGGACAACATCGGCGTCTTCGATCGCAGCTCGCCGCTGCCGACCGGTGGCAGCCTCGAACAGGCGGACGGCACCGCGTGGGTTTCGATGTTCGCACAGAACATGGCGGAGATCGCCGTTGAGTTGGCGGCCCACGACCCGATGTACGAAGACATGGCGCTGAAGTTTACTGAGCACTTCATTTGGATTGCACGGGCCATGAATCAGACGGGTCCGGAGGGTATGTGGGACGAGGAGGATGGGTTCTACTATGACGTCCTGCGCCTTCCCGACGGTAGTGCCAGGCGACTCAAGGTACGCTCCATGGTGGGCCTGCTGCCCTTGTGTGCCACCACGGTCATCGAGCCATGGCAGCGCGAACGCATACCGCGAGTGGCGAATGTCTTACAGGAACGCTTGCAACGTATGCCCGATCTGCGCGACAGCATTCATGCGACCGGGAAGGGGCATCTCGGGTATGGCGAGCGGGGCATGGCAGCGCTGGTGAATGAGAAAAGGTTACGCCGGATTCTGACCCGCATGCTCGACGAGAAAGAGTTCCTCAGTCCTTACGGGATACGGGCGCTGTCCAAATCTCACGACGAGCATCCGTTTATCGTCCACGTCGAAGGACAGGAATACCGCGTGAACTATCTGCCAGCGGAGTCTGACACCGGCATGTTCGGAGGCAACTCCAACTGGCGTGGCCCGATCTGGATGCCGGTGAACGCGTTGCTGATCCGCGCTCTTCTACAGTTCTATCTCTATTATGGCGACAACTTCAAGATCGAGTGTCCGACCGGCTCGGGCAAGCTAATGAACCTGTTCGAGGTAGCGCGGGAAATTGCCAATCGTCTGGAAGCGATCTTCCTGCGGGATAAATCCGGCCGCCGCCCGGTGTACGGCGGAACCGAGAAATTCCAAACCGACCCCCAATGGAAGGACTACATCCTGTTCTTCGAGTACTTCCACGGCGATAACGGCGCAGGTCTCGGAGCCAGCCATCAGACCGGATGGACGGGTGTGGTCGCAAAGCTGATCGAGCTTTTCGGTCGGCTCAACGCCCAGCAGTTTCTGGATGCCGGTAAAACAGCCGCCTTTACAAAGGAGCGACTCCAAGAGGCGGAACCCGTGTCTGTCTAGCGGCTTGGCTTTGTTAAGAGAGGACCGACAAGTTTTATGGCGAGGAAATCGGTGCCATTTAGATGGTGCGTGATTTGCACACGTCGATACCGCCCGCCGCGCAGCCATTGATCGCGGTGCTGCAGAAGGCATCGCCGAAGCACATATAGGATCGTGTTCGCAAACGCAAGCTGTGGCATCGAAGCCCGAATGCAGCCACCATCGGAGACAATAGCGGACATTCCAACTGCGTCGGAGTTTGTGCGCTGGCCGCGTTTCGACGCGCAACAGAGGAGTCCTGAAATGGCGGAAGAAGGCATTGCAATTCGGGACCAGAGCCACCTGAAGGAGAGAGCCTTCGATGAGTTCAAAAGGTTCATCGTAATCTTCCTCTACCTTTGGGTTGTCTTTGGGTTGCTGTCCGCTCCACAAGAGCATCGTCCTCGTGCAAAGTCATTTGGATTATCCCGAGCATGTCTTTGCGATTATTAACGCGTTCATTTTTGCAAAGGTTCTGCTTATCGGCGAGCATTTTCACCTTGGAACGCGGTTTAAGGATAAGCCGCTCATCTATCCGATCCTGCACAAGTGCTTCGTCTTTACCGCGCTGCTCATCTGCTTTCACATAATAGAGAGCGTCCTCGTGGGCGTGTGGCATGGAAATACGATCGTGGATAGCATTCCGCCAATAATGGGAGGAAGTGTTAAGGGCCTCCTGTCGGTGGCTGTCATGTGTTTTGTCGTGTTGCTACCGTTCTTCGGATTCAGAGAGATTGGTGAGGTGATCGGCCGCAGGGAGCTGTGGACTCTGATTTTCACGCGCAGAGGGAACGTTCCAAGGCTGACGTAGTCGGGGCCAAGGTCTAACCAACTCGACGAGCTGGTCCCATCGCGGCAGCAGAGCAATCATCACCGGAGTTGACATGTCATTAAAGAACAAGGTTGCAATCGTGACCGGCGGAAACAGCGGTATAGGCAAGGCTATTGCCCTCGAACTTGCCAGTCAGCGTGCAAACATCGTCATCGACTACATCTCTCATCCTGAGGCTACGGAGGAGCTCCAAGAGGAGATCGTCGCATTGGGAGCCCAGGTAATCGGTGTGCAAGCTGATGTTGGGCAGGTCTCGGATCTGCAGCGGCTGATCGACACCACAGTTGCCAAGCTCGGGCGGCTTGACGTTATGGTGAACAATGCCGGGATCGAGAGCCGTACCTCGGTTCTGGACACCACTGAAGAGCAATACGACAAGGTCCTCGACATTAATCTGAAGAGCGCCTTCTTCGGCACGCAGCTGGCCGCAAGGCAGATGATCAAACAAGGCGGCGGTGGCCGCATCATCAACATTACTTCGGTTCATGAGGATTGGCCGATGCCTGGCAACACTGCATATTGCCTCTCGAAAGGAGGCATGCGCATGCTCACTCGAACCGCAGGAGTGGAACTGGCTGCGCACAACATCCTTGTCGTGGGGGTTGCTCCCGGCGCGATTGCGACTCCGATCAACGTGTCCACTATGAAGGATCCTGCGCTCCTCAAGAAACTGGACGCTGCCATCCCGCTGGGGCGCATGGCGAAGCCGGAGGAGATCGCCACTGTTGTCGCCTTTCTCGCCGGAGACGGCGCAAGTTACATAACAGCTACCACGATCTTCGCCGATGGCGGCATTATGCAGGGCAGCCCCGGCCTCTAGCGGCGGAGCTCGTACGTGGAGTGACCAAACTCGACGCGGACTGACAGGTAGTAGTTTCATTGACTGGACAAAACCGATGCCTTTGCTAAGAGAGAATCGGCGTGGGATAAGCAAGTCGCTCATCTGGACTTGCGCTCTCCGCATAGCCCTGTCTATCTGCTTACTTGCAGGCTCAGCGGCGCATTCGGCAGCCCAGCTTTCGACATCCGCCGCGTCTCCAGCCAAAGCCGAGCCTGCGACGCCAGTCGATCCGCTCGGACGTGAAACTCCCCGAGGCTCCGTGATGGGCCTTCTGAGGTACGCAGAACACCGCGACTTCGCGACCGCCGCTCATTATCTGCAACCGACTCCAGCCCAGGACACAGACTTGGTGCAGCGTGCCAGGGAACTTCAGGCATTACACGCAAAGTTCAAAGGCAACATTGACTTGTTGAGCGATGAACCCAACGGCTCGGTTGAAGCTGGACTGCCTCCCGGCGAGGTACGTGTTGGCGTTATCGAGGTAGGCGCCACAACCCTAGACGTGATCCTGGTGCGGGTGGATGATCCGGACTCAGGGAAAATCTGGCTGATTTCGAAAGATACCGTTGCAAGAATCCCCGCGCTCTACGCCCAAATGAAAAGCGAGGGGCCAACGACAGCCGAACGATTCGTGCCTGCCGCTCTGACCAGTAGACACCTGCTGGATATGTCACTCGCGCAATGGCTCGGGTGGCTGCTCTCGATCCCCATCTCGTGGTTCCTGGCCTGGTTGCTGGAGTTTCTGTTGAGTGCGCCCCAACGAATCTGGTGCAAACTCCGAAAGCTACCTTTTAAGACGGTCTGGAAGACGCCACTGGGCATGCCGCTTCGATGTATCGTTGCGATCTTGTTGCACGGCGTTTTCGTCTACATGCTTGATCCGCCGCTCCTGTATCGCGTCTACTACGCTCGTTTTCTGGCCGCCCTCCTTGTAGGGTGTTTCGCGTGGTTCGTGAGCAGGATGACAGACCGAGGCTTTGATCATGCAGTCAACCGCACGCGAACGCAACGCGCAGGCGGAGAGTCGATCCTGGTCGTGCTGCAGCGGCTCACGCGCGTCCTGATGCTCTTAATTGGCTTTGTGGCCGCATTGGCCGCATTAGGGGTAAACGTGAGGACCACGCTCGCCGGCCTCGGCATCGGTGGGCTGGCGCTAGCATTGGGCGCACAAAAATCACTGGAGAACATCCTGGGTGGGGTTACATTGCTGATGGACAAAGCGGTCCACGTCGGTAACTTTTGCAAAATTGGCAATCAAGTCGGTACGGTCGAAGATATCGGGCTGCGCTCTGTCAAGCTGCGAACCCTCGATCAAAGTCTGCTGGTGGTTCCGAATGGAGCACTGGCCCAAATGCAGTTCGAGAATTTTGGGCCTCGCCGAAAATGCCTCCTTAATCCGCACTTTTCACTGCGTATTGAGACGCAGGTCGAACAGCTGCGGTTTGTGCTCGATCGCATACAGAGCATGCTGGATCAGCACCCTGAGATCGAAACAGGAACTTCGAGAATTCGAGTGGCGGATTTCGCCGGCTCCGCCTTCGAATTGGAGTTGTGGGCGTTCGTTAATACGGCTGACTGGGGAGCGTTCACCGTGGTTCGCCAGCACGTCATCCTGAAGATAGCTGAAATCGTCGAGGCTGCCGGTACCCGGTTAGCC
>CAWGND010000039.1:0-19523 GCA_963823845.1 Terriglobales bacterium | reverse complement strand
TTGTCGTTGTTCTTCGTTCAGTTCCTGCTCTCGGTAAAGGAGCCATGCAGGTCCTCGGCTGACCCGCGGCGTCAAGCACGGCCGCGGCCTCGTCTAGGTCGCCGGGGACCTCCAGGCGGGCCAGGGCCGTGGCGAATTCGACGCGGGCCTGCACGGCGTACCCGCGGGCGCCATTGGCGTCGCAGGTCGTAACGGCCGCGGCCAGGTCCTCTACCGCGGCGTCCAGGTGTCCCAGCGCCGCGGCCGCGAGGCCAGGGCGTTTTTGGCGCACAAGCGTATGCGCTTTTAGTCCCTCAGCATCTCTCAAGATTTCGCCATTTCTAGGCAGCTTTAGAGCGTCTGAAACACGCGCTGCCCATTCCCTTACAACCTATCGCCACACAATCCCACGCTGAAAACGTGTCGGCATTCGTGTGCCTAAAAACCAACAAAGGATTTTTACAATGCAGAACCTTATTGAAAAGCGTAATCAGTTGCTCAGTGAAGCACAGCGTCTTGCCCTCTCGACAGAAGGAACCTCAGAAGAGCGCAACGCGAAGCTGAAAGCCATGCTCGCTGATGTCGCCTCCTTGGAAACCGTCATCGAAGCTGAGCAGCGTAGCGCCAAGCTGGTATCGACCGATGCAATCCGCCCCAACGTTGACGGCGGCATGAAGACTGCCACGACCGAAGAGAAGCGCAAGGCAGCTTTCGCGCAGTATCTCCGCCACGGTATCACCGCTCCCGAACTGCGCACCGTGCAGAACGGCAACCTTGTCGAAGTTCGTGACCTTTTGACCTCAACGGGCAGCATTTCAGGTGGTCTGTTTGTCGAACAAGCATTCGACGCGCAGCTTTTTGCTGCACAGAAAAACTATGGGCAGATCACTCAGCTTGTTCGCAACTACGCGACCGAGACGGGCGCACCCATTAAGACCTCTGGCGTTGACTTCACCGGTGTTCTGGCGACCTTCGCAAGCGAAGCGACCGGCTACACCGAGAGCGATCCGGCAGTAAGTGGCGCTCTGTCAAACACAGACATGGCGAACGGACTCATCAAGATTTCCGTGCAGGAACTTCAGGACTCGGCTTTCAGCATCGAGAACTTGATTCAGGACGGATTCGCGCAAGTTTACTACCGCACGATCTCTAACGCGGTCGTGAACGGTAACAGCCTGAACGTTGCCTCTATCCTGGGCCCGTTCTCTGGAACCCCGACGCTGCCGGTTACGACTTCGGCTGCTCCCACTGCGATTGCCTATGCTGACCTTCTGAACGTGTACGGCAAGCTGGATGCTGCTTTCCTGAATAGCTCCACTTGGGCTTTCAACAGCACGGTTCGCGCTGCTGTTCTCGGAATGACGGACAACTACGGAAGGCCAATTTTCCAAGTTGGCGGGTTCGCCCAGGCAGGAAACCTTGATACTTGTATCGGTCGTCCGGTTGCAATCGTTGAGCAGCTTCCCGGCTTACGGCTGCCGCAGTTGGCTCGGCAGTGTTGGCCGACTGGAATGCGCTCTATACGCTGCGCACGGTTCGCAACAGCTTCAACGTTGTTCGCCTGAACGAGCGTTTCCGCGATCAGGGTGAAATCGGCTTCGCTCTAGAGTTCCGCGTTGGTGGACATCTGAACCCGATGGGCGCTTCCAAGCACGCCTCGGCTCTGATTCAGCACGCGTAATCGTAACAGTTACAAATAACCAAGAGGGGCAGCTTAACCGCTGCCTCTTTTCGTTTTCATAAGGAGAACTCGACTTGAATGAAACCGTAGCAATGTGCTCCTGCCTTTTACTCAAGGGCGTAGAGAGCCAACCCGTTATCGCCGTCGCTATCGATGGCAAACCCTCTTACATGTGCCTCAGGTGCTCAGTGAACGTCACTGTGCAGATGCTTCTGACTGGCAAGGGATATCGAACTGTCGCATCGCTTCTGAACTTTGAACAATGCGGACACGGCGAGAAACACGCTTGCGGCGTCTGTTATCTCAGCTTCGTCTCGCGTCTTCAAATGATTTGTGCAGAGCTACGACTAGCAGGGAACGAAGCATACAAGCAACTCAGGCAACTCTGCCAAGCACTCTATGAGCGCCACTCAGTACCGAGTGCTCGCTATTGCACTCTCGATCAAAGAACAAGGAAGCGTTAGATGGCAGATTCGGGTTGAATACCAAGACTGACGCTTAGTAAAGAACTCAACTTTAGACAACGAACCGGCTGCTCTTTCGAGAGCGGCCTTTTTTATTTCAGGAGGATGATTGCAGTTCTACACACCTAAAGACGTAGCAGAGATTTTGAAGACCTCTACTGATACTGTCATGCGAAAGTTTGCTGGCTACCCAGGCGTTATCGACATCGGCAGCGCTGAGAGCGGACATAAGAGGCGATATCGCACTCTGAGAATCCCCAAAGAAGCCTTAGAGCGTTTCATTGTCGAGTCCCGTGTTGCTTAGTTCCCATGTGGCAGCGACCAACGCATCTAACCTTGCCTGTCTAGCCTTCACCCACGGCGCATAATGCTTCTCAGTCGTTTTGATTGATGTGTGACCGAGTAGCTTACTGACCTCTTCCAGCGGCACGCCCTTCTCCAGCAATCCAACTGCGAACGTATCCCGTAACTGATGCGGATGACCTTCATCCATCCCCGCTGCCCTGAAGGCTGCTCTTAGATCGTGTTGCCAATTCGTGACCGCCGTCTGAGGCTTCCCCGTTCCAGTGTTCCAGAAGATGTATTTCTCGCTGGCGTTCAGCTTCATCGCTGCCAGTACTTCCTTGGCTACCGCATCCGGAATCGGCACAGAAACGTGTGTGCCTGTCTTTTGACGGGATGTTGTGACGCGGTAAAGATTCCCATCCCTGAAAAACTCGTTACGCTCCAGCGTGACCGCATCTCGAATACTCAGACCCGTATACCGCATGAGTTGTATTAGTGCGCGTGTACGGGTAGCTTTTTTTGTTTCTGGAAATGCTTCGGGAATGACAGTCAGCATCCGGTCATATTCCAGGGCAGAGAGCGGCAGCGTAGGCGCAGACGTGACCTTAATCGATCCCATTTGCGGGATGCGATCAATCAACCGAGCGTTGTAGCAGTGCTTCAGAAACGCCCTCAAACGCTCCTGAACCTTGCCGCGTGTCGTTGACGATGGATACAGCGCTGCCCAATCCTTACGAAACTCTGTGATGTCCTCGGCTGTAATGTCATGCGGTAAGAATTTGCTACGCTTCGCCATGAAGGAATCGAACCGGCCCAACTCGCGTTCATACTTTCGGATGACTTGCTCTGTCATTCCGGACGTTCGCTTGTCCGTGACGAATAGATCGACGGCTCTCTTGATTGTGGCGCGTGTAGACGGCTCCATATTGACCGCCGACGCATCGGCAGCGAAGGATGATTCCAAAGCGCGTCTACGATCCTCTGCCGTTTTCCAGAACCGGGTACGCGCACTCTGCCGCACCTGTTTGCCGTTGACCGTATAGCGGAGATGTTTAGGGCAGCGGCACGACCTGTAGGCTTCGTCATCCTTATTGGGACAGCCGTCTTTATGCCGGACAAAGATAGCGATGCTGGGAATGGTCGTAACGGATAGCGTTGACGTGCTCATGGTGGCAAATGGTAGCACGCTTTTAGCACAGCTTGCTACCATCTCTGTCTAACTCACTGATTATATTGTGCTTATGTTTGGAGGCGCGGGTCGGAATCGAACCGACGCATAAAGGTTTTGCAGACCTCTCCCTTACCGCTTGGGTACCGCGCCTTGGACAGGAAATCTTACTTCATAAGGCGGTGATGAAGCCAGTCTGCGCTTGGTTTTTTGAATGAACCTCGACGGCAGCTGACTGGAGCGGGAGACGGGATTTGAACCCGCGACCCTCGCCTTGGCAAGGCGATGCTCTACCACTGAGCTACTCCCGCATTTCCTTATTGAGTATATCGGCTGGGGTGCGGACGGTCAACGACGGCGCTGTTCGTCGGCCGCCCGTGTTTGGGAGGCTTTTCGGCGACCCAGATGATAGTCAAAGGACTTGCCTCGGCCATTTCCTTGGGTAGTGAATGCAGTTTGAACCACCCGAGTGGCATTTCAATACAAAACCGAGCTGCCCATCGCAATCGCCGGTACGAAAATCGAGGTACAGCGGGGCATGCATGTTACGATCATGCAAAATCTGTTGAAGCGCTTTCCGGAGACAAGTCCTATGTTTGCTATTGCGTCCGCGCAACGCGGATGTATGAAACTGTTTGCGGCTGCGGCGTTGCTTCCGCCGCTGGCCCTTTTGGCACAAGCATCGCAGAGTGCTCCCGCGGCTGACGTGGTCATCAAGAACGCCACCGTAATGACGGTGACGCATGGGACGATTGAGCATGGGAGCGTGTGGCTTCACAACGGCAAGATCGCCGGGGTGGGATCGTCGGTCGATACTCCGGCGGGCGCCATGGTAATTGACGCAACCGGAAAGTATGTAACGCCTGGGATTATTGATCCGCACTCACACTCTGCGCTGGGTAGCGACATCAACGAAGCGACCAGTCCGGTGACGCCTTCGATGATGATGATCGATGCTTTTGATAACGGCGACACGGCGCTCTACCAGGCTCTGGCCGGAGGCGTGACCACGGAGCTGCTGCTGCACGGCTCGGCCAACATGATTGGCGGGCAGGCTGTCGTCATCAAGAATAAATTTGGTTTCTCGCGCGATGCGATGCTCTTTCCCAACGCGCCGCGTTCGATCAAGTTCGCCAGTGGCGAGAACCCCAAACGCGTTTATGGAACGCGCAATGAGCTGCCTTCGACGCGCATGGGCAACTTCGAGGTGATGCGGCAGGCCTTTGAAGACGCAAAAGCCTACATGGCTTCCTGGGATGCGTACAACGCCAAGGTGGCGAAGGGCGACAAGGAGGCGGTTGCGCCGAAGAAAGACCTGAAGCTCGAGGCGCTGGCCGATGTACTGCGCGGCAAATTGTATGTCCAGATTCATTGCTACCGCGCCGATGAGTTCCTGACCGAAGAGGCGATTGCAAAGGAATATGGATATAAGGTTCGCGCCTTCCATCACGCGCTGGAAATGTACAAGGTGGGCGACAAGATCGCGCCGACCGGAACAGGCATCGCGACCTTTGCGGACTGGTGGGGATTCAAAGACGAGGCGTGGGATGCGATTCCGTGGAATGCGGTGATGAGCATGCGTGAAGGCGTGCGCGTTGCATTGAAAAGCGACTCGAACGATTACGTGCGACGTCTGAATCAGGAAGCAGGGAAGATGATTCACTACGGCGGCGCGACGGAAGATGAAGCGCTGAGGATGATCACGCTCAATGCCGCGTGGATTATCGGCGTCGACGACCGCGTGGGCTCGCTGGATACGGGCAAGGATGCGGATGTTGTCATCTGGAACACCGATCCACTTTCGACCTATGCGCGTGTGGAGAAAGTGTATATCGATGGCGATCTTTTCTTTGACAGCTCATTGCCGGGGCTGGGGACGACGCATTTCCACGGCGTGATGCACGAAGCCGGCTTCAGCGGCGCAGACGATGAAGATGGAGACGGCCAATGAGACGGAGATTCGTGATCGAGGGACTCTTATTGTCTTGTTTGCCTCTGGCTGGAAACGGCGCGGCGCAGATGGGGCCGAACAACACGGCGCCGACGCCTGCGAAGACGATCGCCATTGTGGGCGGCAAGCTGCTGACCATTACACATGGCACGATCGAGAACGGCGTCGTAGTCCTGTCCGGGGGCAAGATTGTTGCGGTTGGCTCCGCTGCATCGACGAAGGTGCCCGCTGGTGCGCAGGTTTTTGACGCGAAGGGAATGACGGTTTATCCAGGCCTGTTCGACGCGGAGACGCATCTTGGCCTGACGGAAGTTTCGGCGGACGCGAACAGCAACGATCTGGCGGAGCCGAGCGACGAGATTATGCCGCACATGCATGTGGTCGATGCTTTTCATGCGGAGACGGTGCGCATTCCTGTGGCGCGGCTGAATGGCATTACCAACGCCATTGTGGCGCCGGCTTCAGAGGATTCGGTTGCGGGGCAGGATGCGGCGATTCAGCTCTATGGGCGCGATCGTGATGCGATGCTGATCGGCAGCGATATCGCGCTGGCAATGAATTTTGAAGGCAGCGTTCGCAGAAAGCCGAACTATAACGGACCGGCAAAATTTCCGACGACGCGCATGGGGCTCGCTTCGCAGATCAGGCAGGCGTTTCTGGATGCGCAGGCCTACGAGGCGGAGATGCAGGCCGCGGCGAAGCCGGACCACAAAGGGCCGCCGCCAAAGCGCGATCTGAAGCTCGAAGCACTCCTGCCTTATCTGAAAGGCGAGAAGCCGGTGGTATTGAGCGCCTACGAAGGCTACGAAGTGGAAGTCGCCATGGGCATTGCCAGGGAATTCCACCTGAAGGTCATTCTCAACCATGTGACGCACGCGCAGGACGTGCTGGATGAGATTGCTTCCTATCACGTGCCGGTGATAGTGGGCCCGATCTACGATGCCCCGCGCCCGGATGAGCGGTACGACGCCGTCTATTCGCTGCCGGCAGAGTTGCAGAAGCGCGGCGTGAAGATTGCATTTTCGTCCCTGGGAGGGTCGGGTGACGTCCGCAATCTGCCTTACGCCGCGGGCTACGCGGTTGCGTATGGATTGTCCTATGATGAGGCGCTGAAGGCGATCACGCTGAATCCGGCGGAGATGTTCGGCCTGGGCGATTCTCTGGGCTCGCTCGATGTGGGGAAGACAGCGAACGTTGTCGTTGCAAGCGGCGATCCGCTGGATGTTCGGACTTCGGTCAAGCAGGTATTCATCGATGGCGAAATGGTGCCGATGGTGAGCCGCCAGACGCAACTACGCGACCAGTACATGCCGCTTACGGAGAAGAAGTAAGCAAGACTGTTTTGCGCCGGATGAAAGACAGAAAAAAGTAGACGCCTACCGCGCGGCCAGTTGTCCTTTGCCTGCTTCGATTCCGACGATCTCGCCGTCGCGCATGTGCAGGATGCGGTCTGCGATGCATGCGGCTTCCGGGTTGTGCGTGATCATCAGCACGGTCTGTTTCAGCTCTCGGTTGGAACGCGAAAGCATATCGAGCACGGCGTCAGAATTCTTGCTGTCGAGATTGCCGGTTGGCTCGTCGGCCAGGACGATGGCTGGATGCGTGATTAGAGCACGCGCCAGCGCCACACGCTGCTGTTCTCCGCCAGAGAGTTCCGACGGGCGATGCTCGAGCCGTCCGCTGATACCCAGCAGCTTCGTCAGGTGCTCCAGATAGGTGCGATCGAGCGGTTCGTTACGACCGGAAATTTCATACGCAATTTCGACATTTTGTATTGCCGTGAGCGTCGGAAGAAGATTGAAACGCTGAAAAACGAAGCCGATTTTTGTCTTACGCATGCGCGTACGCTCGGAGTCGTTGAGGGAGCTGAAGTCTGCGCCACCGATGATGACGCGTCCCGACGTGGGACGAGTGAGTCCGCCCAGAATATAAAAGAGCGTCGACTTCCCGCTCCCAGAGGGGCCGACGATGCTGACGAATTCTCCCGGCTCGATGGTGAAGGAGGCATTGCGAAGGGCCGGGACGTCAATTTTTCCAGTGTGATAAACCTTCGACAGGTTTTCTGCGGTGATGATGGGCTGCACTCTCTGATTGTAAATGCAGCCCTGCGATTCCCGGTTATGCGATCGCCGCAGCGGGCTGGACTTCAGGCACCTCATGGTACGGGCGCAGCACCTTCTTTGGGCCGCGCTTGCGGGCAATCATAATGCGGATGCGCTCGAGCATCTCAAGTGGTGTGCATGCGCCTTTGGGGAGAAACGCATCGGCGCGGTTGGCGCGGTCAAAAGATTTGACGGTTCCACTAACGATAATCATCGGCACTTCGGGCGTGATCTCTTTCATGCGCCGCACGAGTTCGTTTCCGTCCATTTGCGGCATAAGCAGGTCGCTCAATACGAGATCGATTCCACCGTGGTGAAAGGCTGCCAGCGCTTCCTGAGCCGAGAGCGCAGTAAGGACGCGGTAGCCGCGGGTTTCCAGGAGAAATTTGCGCACGGAGAGCGCTTGTTCGTTATCGTCTACGCAGAGAATTACTTTTCGGGGTCTCATAACATCCTGATGACTTCGCTGGCGATGGCGAAGCGGTGATGCAGGCAGACACACTTTAAGTGTGCGTGCCCACGCGGGGGATTGTTGAGCCAACATCCATTGGTCAGGAGACGAAGTGAGGCGATCCGCGCCGCGTGGAGGCTTTTGGGAAAATAAATCACCTTCCACGCTCATGCGCGGTGCCGCACCGTCCGTTTCAAGCGGGATGCGGTTGAGCCAAAGGGCGGGGCATGGTTGCCGGCGCAATAACCAGGCAGCCAATGCTGTGCTTGCGCGTTTCTCGGGTTACGTTCCGGAAGGTGGCAGGCTTCGCAATAGCGACCGCAAGCGCGCATGCCTGCGCACTTTGGCTCTCATTCAGTTGTCAGTAATCGGCGAAAGTTGCGTTTCAATATTTCGAAATGCCTGCCAAGAGTACGAATCGCGAGGCCGCCTGTAAATAGAGAAAGAGAAGCGAAGAGGCCGTGAATTATTTACTGGAGATTCACCGAATTTTGTTTTTGCAGCGTGGTTATTGGTGATGCGCGATATCAGGCCTGTTGAAAGCATGTGAATCACTCAAGGAAAAAGCGTCCGTTTGCTACGAAAACTGTGCTGCCTCCGACCCGGACTTCCCGAACTGAGACTCCATCGAGTTTTGCGCGCACGTCGATCGTGCCGGGACGGCCGATCTCAATGCCCTGGCGAATATGCAATTGCTCGTCGGACGCTGCGAAGCCGTGGCGGACGAGGTAGGAAATCGCGCAGCCCGCGGCAGAGCCCGTGGCTGGATCTTCGCCGTTATAGAACTGCATGCGGGCGCGCCAGATGCCTTTTAGTTCAGGCGCAATGCAGTAGAAGAATTTCGCATCGCGGCCGCGCAGATATTCTTCTGCGGCTGAGAGTGAAATGCGCAGTTTTGAGAGGGCATCGACAGAGCGGAGCGGCACGATGCAATATGGGAGTCCGGTTGAGATGGTTTGCAGTGGCATGTCGACGGCAAGGTCTTCTGTTGCGACGCCGATGGCCTGCGCGACGGCGGCCCGATCATGCATCTGGCCGAAGACAGGATCGGGCTGGGTCATTTCGCCGTGCATGGCTCCATACGAAGGATGTGAAAACCGCACGCTGACTGCGCCGATGTTCAGCTCAAGCGTGATGACTTCGCGGTCCGCGTACTCGCGAAGGTATTGGCGGATAAATGTGCTCGTGCCCAAAGTCGGGTGTCCAGCAAAGGGCAGTTCTTCCGCGGTGGTAAAGATGCGGACACGCACGCCGCGCAGCCGCTCCATCTCCGGTGACCGGCGGATGATGAATGTTGTCTCGCAAAGATTTGTCTCGTTTGCGAGCTTCTGCATTTCAGCCGGAGTCAGGCTTCCAGCATCCTCAAAGATGGCAAGCTGATTTCCCTGAAAAAGGGTGTCGGTAAAGACATCGCAAATTCGATATTCAAATTGACGCATGATGATCAGTTTCGCAGACGGCAAGGATTGCTGTTCGTTTATCGTCTTCTGAAAACTCAAAGCATTGCGGATTGACACGTTTAGCAGCTGCAGATTATCCTCAAGCTCAGGATGAACCGTCTCGCTCAAACCTGCATGTGTATGTGCTGCTGTCGCTGCTGCGCCATGCGGGTGTGTTTCTAGAGCGAAGTCCCAGATGCCGAAGCTCAATGCCCACCCGCAGTGAACTGCCGAGGTGGGTTTTCTATTTCACAGGAAAGATTGGGATTGCCCGAAGAGGAACGTCATATGTCACTCCGCATTAACGATCTCGCACCAGATTTTACGGCCGAGACGACGCATGGCACGATCCAGTTTCACGAGTGGATCGGCGATAACTGGGCCGTGCTTTTTTCCCACCCCAAGGACTTCACGCCCGTATGCACCACCGAACTCGGCGCGGTAGCGGGCCTGGAAAAACAATTCGCTCAGCGTGGAGCCAAGGTAATCGGCCTGAGTGTTGATCCAGTAGGAAGCCACAGCAAGTGGACGGCCGACATCGAAGAGGTAGGCGGACACGCGGTGAACTATCCCTTGATTGGCGATCCAGAGCTGAAGGTTGCGAAACTCTATGACATGTTGCCGGGTGACGCTGGTGACAGTTCTGAAGGACGCACCCCAGCGAACAATGCGCCAGTGCGCACAGTCTTTGTCATTGGGCCAGACAAACGGATCAAGCTGACGCTTGCCTATCCGATGACGACGGGCCGCAACTTCGATGAGATTATTCGTGTGCTCGATTCGATACAACTCACTGCGAAGCATAGAGTTGCAACGCCTGCAAACTGGAAGCAGGGCGAGGAGGTCATCATTACCGGCGCGGTCTCAAATGAAGAGGCGGATAAGATTTTCCCGGGCTACAAGACCGTGAAACCTTACCTGCGCACAGTCGCGCAACCGAAGTAGTCATAATTGCAATATCTGCCGCGCAACTCCGCGCGGCAGAGCATGAGCACCGGTGGCGAAGTGGCTAACGCGCTGGTCTGCAAAACCAGTATTCACGGGTTCAATTCCCGTCCGGTGCTCCAATTACCTCAATAGCTTATAGAGCGATTCAATAACGCGGAACACTCTACTGTAGCGGAAAATGTAGCGTGTGCCGCGCTTTTCTGTGTTCCCCCTGCTCTGCTGAATGCAGTCAGTGGCAGCATACCATTGGCCGACCAGCAGCTCCGCCCTACTGAATCACGTAAGACATTTGCGGCGCTGTTCGCTCCGCATGGGCAATCTTCTGTTCGCTGACATACTGCTCCATCTTGTCCATTGCCTTCGTCTGATGCTCTTGCGTTGGATGGGCGTAGCGGAGAACCATATTGATCTTGGAGTGGCCTAGCATCGCTGCCAGCGTCACGAGGTCGATTCCTGCTTCGACCGCACGGGTAGCCCAGGTATGGCGACAATCGTAGGGGCGAAACTGAGCCACTTTGCTTTCGCGCAAGGCCCGGGCGTGTGGGCTCTGGATTCCCGGGAGTGGCCGCGTGGCATCCGTCTCGCAGGGAAAGAGGAAAGCCCCGCTGTCTTTGTCCTTTGCGGCTCGCTCCGCGGCTGCTTTCATCCGCAACGTTAGGATGCTGTTGGCTGTCTCCGTGAGCTTGATACGCCGCTTCGCCGCCTTCGTCTTTCCGTAGGGGTTGAACAAATAGTTTTCGGTCAGATAGACGTTCGCAGGCTGAATCCTATAGACCTCTTCTGGCCTCATACCCGTTTCAAGCATCAGCGTTGCCACATCCCACAGCATTGGAGTGGCCTTCTCCAGATACTTTTCTTGCTCGTCATAGGTGAGAACTCGTGTTTGTTCGTTGTCTTCGCGCAGAGCCTTCGCCGCTGTCTTGCTTATCGGATTCCTCAGAGGCACTTCGCCCTTTATTGCGTGATTGAACATTGCTCGCAAACACGCCAATTCACGGTTGACCGTGGCCGGCCGCAGCCGCTGCTTGGTCTGGACACGCTTCTTATCCTTACCGCGCACTGTCTTGAACTCCGCCGCGCGTGAGGTCTTGTAGCGCTCTACTTCTTCTGGAGTGATCTTATCGAGCGACTTGTCGCCAAAGAAACTGAGGAGCGCAAAGCTGCTGTAGCGATAGCGTTCCGCCGTACTGGGGGCCATTTGGTGATCTTGCTTTGCCCACTTTAGAAAATCGGCCATAGCGGCTCTGAACGCCGGAATCTTCTTCCGCTCCGTGATGCCGACCTCACCCTTCGCAAGTGCAGTCCGGTAGGCCGCTTCGATCTGGCGAGCAACGCGTGGATTGCCTTGTTTTGTGCTTCGCTGAATGTGTTGTCCGTCATGCAGAAAGTGATACCAGTAGACGTTACCGCGCTTGAAAATGGACATGTCATTTACCTCCCGATTTTCGTGCCCGATGCTTGCGAACTGACTCGATATGCGCGCATTCTTGCGAGCAATATTTCCGGTCATGCTTCGTGCCTTTTTGAAACAGCTTTCGGCAGTCGGGTCGGGCACAGAAGGCGCTCGGCAACTCGGATAGAGCGGTGAAAATCAAATCTGCAGCGAGTGCTTTCTTTACTGTGTCCGTATTTGCATTTAGTTGGAGATAGTCAAGGTTACCCGCATCAAAGTTAAGATCGAAATCGAATACCAGATTCTTGATATCTCTGTGCCAATCGCGATAGCTCGTGACCCAGCTTTCCCTAAAAGCCGACTGAAGTGTCAGAAGATCGCTCCACTTAACCGTTTTCGGCTCGAAAGTTTTGTCAACGTCTATTGGCCCGTATTGCTCAAGAAACTGTAGAGCCTGACTGCTTGTTTCTATTCTTAGAAATGCCTCTGTGACCGCGCGAAGCCGAGTGTATTCAAACGGTTTGTGTTCCTTTTCATATTTTGGGTGAGTGAATCGAAAGTACGTTTCATTTCCGCGTCGGTAGGTCTGAACCTTATGCGGGAAAAGAATCCCATAGTAAGCGACCCAGAGATTAACAACATTTTTCTCTTCATTTTCTTCTTGAAGTACAATTTGTGTCTTGTTCATGTCTCCTCGCAAATATTATGCTGCACTTGCATTTGCGTTTTGGCAAGCATAAATCGTCAGAGGGGTTTAGATGAACACGCAAACAGAAGCATTGCTTTCAGTAGAGGAAGCCGCTCGCAGGCTGGGCGGAATCAGCAAATGGACCATTCACGCTTGGCTGGCGAAAGGCAAGCTGCGCCGGACAAAGGTGGGCAGCCGCACCATGATCCGAGAGTCAGAGCTACAGCGAGTCATTCACGATGAGACAAGCTCGGAGCAGGCGGCACAATGAACGTCACAGCCACAGTTGCTCATTCAACGCGCCGGATCTGGCCAGATGGCCCTTTGCGACGATGGTCGCTTGTCCGAACTAACGGATGCCAGATGCCGCTCGCTGGAGGCGGATTTGGAGGCTCGTATGTCTGTGATGGATGTTCAGAGCCAGTTGCGGGTGTCTATCGCGCAATTGACCGGGTAGAACGCCGGGAATCGTGGCTTTGTGCTGCCTGTAAGACAGTGCAGACAGCCACAGTCTTTCCAAAAGAAAAAGAGCCAAGCGTGTTTGCAGCACGCCCAGCCCTTCATGGAATGGCTTAATTGTCATTCTAAGCACACTTACCTTGAGGCAGGAATGGCAAAGAATGAGGCGCGCCCTCCGGCGCTGGTCTGGAAGGGGGCAAACTATGCGCGTGTGCCAGAGGGCCGCTATCAGGCCGTGGCAGTTCGGCATCAGGGACCGGAGTGGATTCGGCCATTCGCTCGCTGGTCACTGCTAATGGAGTTTCAACTGTTAGACGATAGTGCGGCGAAGGTCTGTGCGTTTTACAACTTCGGCAATAACAGAAATGCGCTCAAAATCGGGAGACGCGGGAACTATTTCAAAGCCTGGACACTTGCGAATGGTGAACTACCGCGCAAAGGGCAAGAAATGTCTCCGGACGTTTTCATGGAAGGGCAGGTGTTCACTCTCGAGGTGAAGGACAGCAGACGGAACTCAACCGAAAAAGACAAAGCCGACGCGGAGGTGTACTCAGTCGTGACAGAAATCATATCCGTAGAGCGTCCCTCTCTGCACTCTCCCAATCTTGAATCTATCAATCAGAAATCATTTAATCAGGAATCAGAAATCAAGCAGTCACCCAATCAAGCAATCAACCAATCAGGTTGGCCAGCATGCGGGAAAGGGGAAAAACGGCTCGCAAGTTTCGCCTGAGCCGGGCGAAGGTTGAGCACACCCAAAAGCAAACCCAAAGGTGCGGGGACTTCGGTTCCCGCCCAGGCCAGCGGAGGGGCTGAAAAACCTCGATCTCGCTATTGATTTCGATTAGATCAGCGGAGGGACATGTGCCGAGACGAGCGGAAAGGAACACAACGAATGGCATCAATTAGTGCAGTGACTAGCTCCAACAAGACTGTGAGCATGGGACGGCATCGGCGCAACTGCGCCGTTTGTGCACATCCGGAGCGGCAGGAGATAGAAAGTCGTTTTGTCTCTTGGCAAAGCCCGGCCGCAATTGCACAGGAGTACGCTTTGACTGACCGCTCCAGCGTCTACCGGCACGCGCACGCGCTCGGACTGTTTGCCAAACGCCAGCGCAACGTGCGAGCAGCTCTGGAGCGAATCATTGAAAGGGCTGGGGAAGTAGATGTGACCGCCAGCGCAGTTGTCGCCGCGGTCCAGGCATACAGCAAGATCAATGCGGCGGGCCAGTGGATTGAACGCACAGAGCAAGTGAGCCTGAATGATCTCTTCGACCGCATGAGCACGGAAGAATTGGAGGAGTACGCGCAGAGGGGAACCCTGCCGAAGTGGTTTGAGGCGGTCGCCCAGACCGCAACAGGAAAGGACAGTCAGAATGAATAAAAACCGCACAGAATGCGATACAAGGCCCTTGCTGTCCGCCACAGCTTTGGGCAGGGGCTTGGGCTACCTCCCGCTCGGTTCGGCGCAATCCAGGGCCGCTGCACGTGCTCTCTTGACTGCTCAGCAGGAGAGCGAAGCAGAGGACGGCTGGGATAAACCTCTCGATTGCACCGGACTTGCAGAAAGGATGGAAGCCGCCCGTGAGCGTAGCCGACAGTGTGAGGAGCGTGGAGAAGCGTTGAAGCAATGGGCGCTCATCTACGTTCTGCCCGGAAAAGAAAACACGGTTCGGGGACGACTTGCGGCGCGCATAAACGCTGCGAGAGCGAGAGTGAGACAGTATGAAGCCGGGTGATTATCCGCTGCACTCGAGCCAATCGCGGGCCGCTGCTCGCCATGCCTTGATCGTCCGAAGGGCGGCTGAGGGTGAAGGCACTCTTCTTCGCCTACGCTTTGTTGGGCACTCGCCCCAGCCCGACCAGAAGTGCACCTGTCCGAAACCTCCCGCTGGCACAGTTGCACTTTGCAGGTGCTTCGGTCCTTTGGACCCACCACTAAGCGAAGGGCGCGGCTTATGAACCCGGGTAATTTTCCGCTCAGATCTCACCAATCTCGGGCCGCTGCGCGTGCATTGCTGGCGAATAGACGGGCGATGTTTGAACGCCGGGAGGTAATTCTCGCCTGCTCAGCGAGTGACCGCTCTGCGCCTCACGCAACGGAATGGCACGTTAACGTCAAAGAGCAGACAGCGGGGCGCGTCGTTTCCGTACCCGAAGGGATGACACTGGCGGACGGGCTGCGGGCCATTGGCGGATATTCTCCCGAAGTTTTGGATCGCGTTGCCGCGTCTCACCCTGAGCCTCTTTCAACCGGGTCGATGCTCATGCTAAGACGGTGAGAGCGCAATCGGGATGTACATACCCCCCTAAGCGGCTCTTTTTGCGCGTTCCAAAAATCGCTAGTCAGCGCGAGGAATAAGATGCAGCGTTCGCACATCGACGAGGACGGAGACATAGTAGCGCGCGCTCCGCTATGCCTCCGTCCTTTCAGCGAGAACTACTTTTCCTGTACCTTCACGGCACCACAGTGAGGCTCACCGTCGCCTTGTTATTGGCCATGTTGGGATCGGGCGTATCCGCCATGGTGGCCGCGCTTTCGGTGATCACCGTCCCTGCGGGTGCCGTTACCTTCACCGTCAATCGCACCGTCCACGTGGTGTTCGGCGGCATGGCAGCGTTTTCGTGGCAGACGATCGGGATCGGCCCGGCTCCCAGGTAGGGCGTATGCGTGCACGTACCCAGCCCCGGCGTGCCCGAGATGCGGATATAGTCAAAGACTGTCCCCGCCGGCACCTGCGTGTTCAGCACTTCGAAATTAGCGTTGCTTGGACCCAAATTCCATACGGGGAAAGCATAGGTGATCAAATCGCCCTGATGCACCGTCGTTGTAGTGGGTCTTATCCGCAGGAACAGATCGGCGTTGCCCAGCTCGAAGGCGTAAAGACTTCCTTCTTGGCCAGTTCCAGCTCCATCGTAAAGCTCTGCTGCACCGTCTTGTGTATGGATATAAAGCACCCCATCCACAATCGCGGGTGAGGAAATGAAGGCTCCTGAAGAATCGAACGTCTCGCCGACTATTACATAGCTCCACAGTTTGGCGCCGGTGCTGGCGTTCAGTGCGTACACGCTACTGTCAATTCCGATTGACCAATATTGAGGGTCGTCGGAGCCGAAATAGACCACCCCATTCGCCACTGCAGGCGAGGAACTCACTTGGTTTCCGGTGGCGGTGGCAAAGCTCCACAGCTTGGCGCCGGTGCTGGCGTTCAGCGCGTATACGTTGCCGTCCTGAGAGCCGACATAGACCGCCCCATTCGCCACTGCAGGCGAGGAACTCACTTGGCCTCCGGTGGTATAGCTCCACAGCTTGGCGCCGGTGCTGGCGTTCAGCGCATACACGTTGCCGTCGTCTGAGCCGACATAAACCGCCCCATTCGCCACGGCGGGCGAGGAATTCACAGCACCTCCGGTCGCAAAGCTCCAGAGCTGGGCGCCGGTGCTGGCGTTCAGCGCGTACACGTTACCGTCGCCGGATCCGACATAGGCCACCCCATTCGCCACGGCAGGCGAGCCCCCGCCTCCCGCGTAGCTCCACAGCAAGGCGCCGGTGCTGGCGTTCAACGCATTTCCGCCGGCATAGACCACCCCATTCACCACAGTGGGCGTGAAATAGCCTCCCCCGGCATAGCTCCAAAGCACGGCGCCGGTGCTGGCGTTCAACGCATATAAGTTGCCTTGGTTGCAGAAGTAAACTACTCCATTCGCCACTGCAGGCGAGGAATCCACCCAGGGGGCATAAAAGCCCCAAACCAGAGCGCCGGTGCTGGCGTTCAGAGCATACAGGCCATAGGAGTTGGTGAAATAGAACACCCCGTTTACCACTGCGGGTGATGATGGAGGCTGGAATATGTCGCCGCCGCTCCCACCCCCCCACTTCAACTGCAGGCCGCCAACATTGTTGACATTAAGTATCGTCTCATAGGGATTCCAGCGCTGCATGTTGTCTCGGTGAAACTGCGTCCAGTCCCCGGGTGAGGGTGCGGGGGTGGTGGTCGCGCTTGCGTTCGAAACATTATCGGACGTCTGTGCACGCGCGGAAGTGTTGGCCGCGGCCAGCATCAGCCACAGCGGCGCGATGGCAAGCATCGAGCCCGTAATCCTGAGAGAAGCAGTCTGCTTCCTGTGAGTAAGGCAGAGAGGGAATTTCATAGCGCATCCTCCAGAGATCTCCTGCATCGGTAGGGAGCCAAGGCGTCACGCGAATGAAGGCGGCTGGGGAGGCGGTTGGGTTCTGTCCTCGGAAAAAATGAAGCAAAGCGGACGTCCGCGTTCCGGTTCGGTAACGCCTAGTGCCGAGTGCTCTACTCCTGAGCGGCGCAGGAAACAAGAGAATTCACACGTCGAGCTGGCCTATTAAGAAATGTTAAGGTTTCGAGCGAAGAATACCCGGTGAGGATTTCTTGGACGAGGTGTAACTATGGTGGCGAGCGTCCCTGGCTCCATTGCCCGGTGCTTGGATGTAGTAGGCGGGTCGCTATCCTGTACGGCTGCGGAAGCATATATGCTTGCCGGCATTGTCATCAATTGGTCTATGAGTCACAGCGGGAAGCTCCGCATTTCCGCGCGTTGCACAAGGCGCAAGGCATCCACGAGAAATTAGGCGGAACGGGCATCATCGATGACCCGGTATTCAAGCCCAAAGGAATGCACTGGCGGACCTACTCTCGACACATGGAACGGTTGAAGCAGGCGGAATCTAGAGCGGTTCCGCCGTGGCTTTTGAGGCGCCTTCGGTAACGCGACGGTAACCCCATCGGCCCGAATTTTGTTCCGAACCGACTAACAAAGTATCTGGCGAATTCGCGGACTAACGCGGCGCCTACATGAGCTTCACAAAACGCGCGCATCTCTCGGCCGCGATGGCTTCGACGACTCTGGCGGGTACTGCAGCGGATCTGGGCATGATGCACGCTTTCGATATCGTTTGGTTTCGAAGGAGGAGCCGTCAGGAGGTAGCGTTCCACTGTCACAGCAAGACACTGGTGTTACAATCCGACGTTACAGGACGGTACGTGAGGATCTGTAATCCGGTCATTCCAAACATCTCGCGTTTGGCCATTGCAATGCCTACATAGCATTCCAGTCGATGAAGAGGCCGCTGCGCGACGGCAGGCCGGATGAGTCATCTCATGGGTGCCACATTAGAATCCGCTGCTCTCGATAAGAGCACCGACCCACGAGGTCATGAAACTTTCGCGCCTCAACCTGGCGTGGTCGCGCCGCCGCCGGTCTCGGACCCGTTCGTGGAGCGGATCTTCCATGGGGCCGCGGACGCTCCAGCCCGATCCCTTTCCACGGCAAGCCTAAGAGCGCCGGTCCTCCAACGTGCCCAAGGTCTTTACGGCAATCGGGCATCCCAACGCATCGTCCAGCAGGCTCTGGTCTTGCAGCGTCAGTGCGCCTGCGGATCCTGCCCGAAATGCAAGGAAGAAGAAGAGCGGCGCGCGGTGCAGACGAAGTCGGCGGGCAACGGATCCGGTGAGTTCAGTGGCATTCCGACCGGTCACGGCGAGCCACTCGACGGAGGTGTGCGCAAACCACTCGAGTCGCACTTTCAGGCCGACCTTTCCGGTGTACGCATCCATACAGGCGCGGAGGCGGCTGAGTCAGCCCGGAGCGTCGATGCACTGGCGTACACAGCGGGCCGTGACGTTTATTTCGCGGCGGGTATGTATGCACCAGCTAGTTCGACCGGCCGTCGTTTGATAGCCCACGAAGTCGCGCATGTGGTCCAGCAGAGTTCGGGGAAAGAGCCCACGATCGCGGCCAAATCCGCGCACGGAGTGAAGATCGGAGCTCCCGACGATACGCTGGAAATCGAAGCCGATCGCGCGGCTGAAGCGTTCTCTATTGGGGCGCCGAATGGTGAGCAGATGGAGGATGAGCACAAGGGCCGCGAACCTCCTCCGGTTCAGAGATTCATCCAGCGTCAAACGTCATCTGCAACGGGCGCACAGCGCGATTTTCTCGATCGCCTCGGCGATGCGGCCAGTGGCGTACTGAACACCGCTTCCCAGGCGGTCGGCGATGCGGCCGGCGCCGTTGTCTCTACCGTGAGCGATGTCGCGACCGCGCCTTCAAACACTGTGGACAGCGTGGTGGGAACGGTGTCGTCCGCAGTGACCAATACAGGAAAATCAGTCGCGGCGGCCGCGAGTTCCGTTGCGGCGATTCCAGGGGCGGCCCTCGATCGTGTTAAGGCGGCGACGTCCCAGGCGATATTGCAGAAGCGCTTGAGTGAGGTACGCCAGCATCTGGCCGCCGCTGGCGGTGATGTCAAGCCCTCGGAGCCGCGCCGTTTGCAGCTCAACGCCCAGATCGGCAACCTCAATGCCGCGATCCCGGCGCCCTTGCCACTGTTGAACCCGGGTGTCGGTGTCGGCGGTACCTTGACCGGCATCGGAGAAGTGATCGCGGGGATTACGCTGATCGAACTAGCCGCGGTCGCGGCGGTCGTCCTGATCATCCTGCTGATCCTGGCTGCCATCCTGCTCATCATCGCCGAGAACGTC
>CAWGND010000038.1:0-7579 GCA_963823845.1 Terriglobales bacterium | reverse complement strand
GTTGGGCTATGTCCTCATCTCTGCCGTCAAGTCGTGATCCTGCTATGAGGAAGACTACTTCCTGTCCTATTCGTGAGCTGCACACTGACTAGGCGCGAACCGGCAAAAGTGCCCCAATCGGTTTCCTTGAACCGGATGGAGTCCAATAGAATTATTTACAACGCATGGGGTTGCATCGACAGGTTGATCTGGCACGACCTATCAGGACTTGGCTTTTTGCTCAGAACGCGACTCTTTTAATGCATCCGTAATTTCGCTAGGCAGGCCGGTCATTGCCGCGCTTGAGACCCACAATTCGCGAGCCTTGCCCTCGTCGTATGAAGCTTCCGACGAACGAACTGCTTTGCCATTGCGGAAATAACGGCCACCCGGCGCTGCATCTTCGCCAATTGTTAGCGCAGCGACGCGCTTGGCCGACGTTTCCGGCGAGTGGACGTTGTCGTTTATCAGCCGCAGCCATGGCATCACGTTTCGCACAATCCATTGCATCGGGGCGGGACTGGGAGCGAGTCAATCCTGTCGCGGGCATAAGGCCGGGGTCGATGGCATTCACCTTGATCGAGGCCAGGCGGGGATCGCCCGATGCGGAAAGGCGGCGCGAAAGTTCGTAAGTGCAGTAGATGTTGCAGAGCTTGGAAGTTGCATAGCGCCGCAAGCCCGCTTTTTGGGACGACTCAAAATCATGCGCGAGCGTTTCTGCATCCTCGTAGACCGCCGAAGGCACCGGGAGCCGTTCCGCCGGATCATGCGTACCGCTCGAGACGAAGGTGATCCGGCCATCCTGCTCCATGTCGTCGAGGAGAAGGCGTGTCAGCAGATAATGGCCGAGATGATTGACTGCGAAGGTGAGTTCATATCCCTCAATCGTCTTCGTCGGCGCAGCCACGTTTTGCATTCCGGCATTGCAAATGATGCCCTTCAGCGGTGGAAGGCCAGCATTGCGATAGGCTTCGGCAAATTCCCGGATCGATGCCTGGCTCGCCAGATCGAGCGGCAGGAATGCCGCGTGGCCGCCGAACGCCGTCAGCCGAGCGACCGCGTCTTGCCCAAGCTGCGGATTGCGGCAGGCGATCACGACCATCGCATCCTTGTCGAGCGCGATGACCTTGGCGGTTTCGAATCCAAGGCCGGTATTGCCGCCGGTAATGATGATCGAATAAGTGGGAGACATTTAACGTACTCCTTGCATGGAGCCATAGCTAATCTGCGGCTTTCGGAATAAAAAGCAAACCAGAGATCGCCCTTAACAACGTCTACGCCTTAGCTCGCCAGCGCCGCTGCGCCTTCCCTGTCCGGCTTGCGCGTCAGGCC
Organism: Terriglobales bacterium; assembly: GCA_963823845.1. GTDB lineage: Bacteria > Acidobacteriota > Terriglobia > Terriglobales > Acidobacteriaceae > Alloacidobacterium. The sequence continues at coordinate 6,268 of CAWGND010000038.1, read as the reverse complement.
GCGTAGATGGAACCCCGTGCCCTTCAGCGCATTTGCGACTGCGCCGCCCTGATTTCCAGTCACTCCGGTGATGAGAATCGCTCGATCACTCGTCATGGTGTTTTCCTTTCTATGAACCAGCGTTAGTTGGCTCTGACAGGGACGTTCGTCAAATCCCTCGATCTTTTGCTTGAGGGATCCGGTCGTGACTGGAACAACCCGGCAAAGGCTGGTCTCACATCGACGAAGATCAGCGCCCACAGTATAGCCACGAAGAGGGCCAGCGGGAGTCCGCTCGGGGCCATCGTGGCGTGGAAAGTAAGAATGTTGACAATCACCGGCGCCAACACTGCTATCGCCAAGGGTACGTAGCGATTGACCAGTAGTAGTACACCCGCGATGACTTGAAATGCGAAGATCACCCACAGGTAATGCGACACATAAAGGACGCCCATAAACTGTCCAGCAATACCCGCCGGCGGCGGAAGAGGAATGAAGTTCAGGAAACCATTCAGCCCCATAACAAGAAAGATCACGCCCGTCAGATATTGGGCTACTACGGAAGCGGTTCTCATAATCAGTTTCTCCTTTTCGATCGGCGCCATTGCATGGCGTAAATCATATTGACGTCAATATAGTTGATGATGGTATACTGCCTGGAGATTCAGGTTTTTTATGACCCGAGGCATTCAAGGGACGGATCACGTCTGGCTGGTAATGATGAAGGCGATGCGCGCCCTGACCAGGTACGCAGCCGCTGATATTGAAGACACCGGACTCGGCCTCTCGGATTTCGGTGTGCTGGAGCTTTTGCTGCACAAAGGGCCTTTGCCCGTAAATACTATCGGCCCTATCGTCGATCTGACCCCAGGCTCGATCAGCATCGCTGTGGATCGCCTCGTCGCGAAGGGCTTGGTCAGCCGGGTCGAGAGCGCCGAAGACCGACGCGTTCGGATCGTTGCCCTCACGCCACGCGGCAAGGATCTCATTGTTTCAGCCTTTCGAAAGCATTCCGGGCAGATGAAGAAAGTATTCTCCGAGCTAAGCCCAGAGCAGCTTCGTAGCCTTGAAGTGATGCTCAAGAAAATTGGCAAGCGTGCCGCCGCTTTGATGGACGAGAGTTGAGCAGCCTCATGCCGCCTCGCCTGGCTGAGAATGAAGGCAAGGAAATAATTGGCCAAATCGAGATTTTCAGCCCAAAATCTGTATCGAATGCCCCCAAGTGAAATCTAAGCCCCAGTGGAGCGGGTATGAGTTCACCAGGTCCTAGCCACATAACAGATCCCACGGGTGCTAAAGCGGAGGCCTTGCCTGAAGTTGGCGCCGGCACGTCTGGGGAAAATGAAGTCACCGATGTTTCCAAACGATATCCAACCCGAAAAGACTTAGAGAACGCGCTCCTTGAGTCGAGGGAATCGGAGGCTCAGCTCCGAAGGATCATTGACACGATCCCCACGCTCGCCTGGTGCAACCTGCCGGATGGTTCCAACGAATTCCTGAACAAACGATGGCATGACTACACGGGTCTCTCCCCGGAAGAGGCGCACGGCTGGGGATGGAAGGCCGCGATTCATCCCGAGGACCTCCCCATGCTGATGCAAAAATGGGAGGCGCTCCGCGACGCTGATAAGCCGGGGGAGTGCGAAGTGCGGTTACGGCGCTTCGACGGTGCCTTTCGTTCGTTCCTGTGCCGCGTCGAGCCGCTCCGCTACGAAGGCTGAGAAGTTGTGAGATGGTATGGGACGGCGACCGACATCGAAGATCGTAAGCGCGCTGAGGACTTGGCGGCTGGCGAGAAGCGACTTCTCGAAATGGTGACGAGCGGCCATTCGATGCAGGGAATACTCGAAGCGCTCTGTCAGTTTGTCGAAAGCACGACCAGTGGGTGTTACTGCAGCGTTGTGTTGGTCGATCCGAGCGGCACGCGTCTTGAACACGGGGCGGCGCCGAGCCTTCCGGACAGCTTCGTCACCTCCATTGTTGGTAGACCCCTAAACGCCGATTCGGGGCCGTGCGCGATGGCCGCGTACCTGAACGAACAAGTCATTGCGGCTGACCTCACGACGGAGACACGATGGGCAGCGTACGAGTGGTGCCCTATGGCTTTGGCGCACGGGGTACGAGCATGTTGGTCAACGCCGATCTCGTCCTCGGCGGGCACCGTCCTAGGCGCGTTCGCGATCTATTACCCTGAACCGAAAACGCCCACACCACTGGACCAGGCCATAATCGACCAGTTCACACACATCGCAAGCATCACCGTCGAGCGCCAACGATCACAGGAAGCTCTCACAAGCGCCCTCGACGAGATCCGCAGGTCAGAAGCCAAACTTCGGCAGGTGATTGATACGATCCCCACACTGGCTTGGTGCAATCTGTCGGATGGTCCGAACGAGTTCCTCAACAAAAAATGGCATGAGTACACAGGTCTTTCTCATGAAGAATCGCATGGTTGGGGTTGGCAAGTTGCGTTCCATCCCGAGGACTTGCCGTCATTGATGGAAAAATGGCGAGAGCTGTTGATTTCAGGAGAACCAGGTGAGATGGAAGCGCGTCTTCGCCGTCACGACGGTGTGTTTCGTTGGTTTCTTATCCGCGTCGAGCCATTACGCGACCAGACGGGCAAAGTTATCAGATGGTATGGAACAAGCACTGACATCCAGGAGCTTAAGCAAACCGAAGAGAAACTGCGGGACGATGAACGCGAACTTCGCCGGATTACCGACGCGATACCGCAGGCAATAGTTGTTCTGGGTCCAGCCGGGGCGCCTCTCTATGCCAACCAAACGACACTCGATTACACGGGTCTGACTGCCGATGATGTGGTCAGCCCTGGATTTCGTGAACGAATATTCCACCCGGAGGACCTCCAAGACTGCGTGAGAAGCGAAAGACTGCCCTTGAACGCGGCCTCCCGTTCGAAGCGGAAATGCGAGCCTTACGGAACGACGGCGAGTACCGCTGGTTTCTAATCCGCTACAACCCTTTTCGAAATGAGCAAGGTCAGCTTACTCGCTGGTATGCGACGGGAACCGATATCGATGACCGCGTCAAAGCCGAGGACAGGACACGCAACGAAAATCTGGCTTTGCGAGAGCAAATCGACCGTGACTCGATGTTTGAGGACATCGTCGGTTCTTCGGAATCGTTGCGCAAAGTATTGCGTCAGGTCACTAAGGTTGCGCCTTCCGATTCGACAGTTTTGATCTTGGGCGAGACCGGTACGGGAAAGGAGTTGATCGCGCGGGCCATCCACAAACGATCCGCACGGGCGGAGCGGGCGTTCATCGCGGTGAATTGCGCGGCAATCCCACCATCGCTGATTGCCTCCGAGCTTTTCGGTCACGAGAAGGGCGCGTTCACCGGCGCAACGCAACGGCGCCTGGGCCGTTTCGAAGCCGCAAATGGCGGGACTGTTTTTCTAGACGAAGTCGGTGACCTGCCGCCTGATGTTCAAATTGCGCTGTTGCGAGTCCTGCAGGAACGTGAAATCGAGCGCGTCGGCAGCAACGGGCCGATTCCCGTCGACGTTAGAGTGCTGGCAGCCACCCATCGCGATCTAAACGCGCTCGTGGCGGAAGGCGAATTTCGCGAGGATCTCTTGTACCGGCTCGCTGTTGTACCTATCGAGATACCGCCGTTGAGAGAACGACTCGCTGACATTCCTTTGCTGGTCGAATACTTCATCGATCGCTTTGGAAAAAGGGCTGGAAAGAAGTTCACGACCATCGACAAGAAATCTCTCAAACTGTTCGAGGGATACAACTGGCCGGGAAACGTTCGTGAGTTACAAAACGTAATTGAGCGAGCGGTGATCCTGTGCGAGGGTGAAACGTTCTCCGTGGAAGAAAGCTGGCTAAAGAGAGAGTCACCCCCAAGGTTCGCCCGCCCGGAGCCGCTCAATGGCGTGCTTGTGAAGCAGGAAAAGCAAATTATTGAAGCTGCGCTGGCAGAAAGCAATGGCCGAATCTCAGGGACGGCGGGGGCAGCGGCGAAACTGGGGCTGCCATCGCGCACGCTCGACTCAAAAATCAAGCGCCTGAAAATAAACAAATACAAATTCAAAGCTCCCACCTGAAGCCTTTTGATTTATCGAACCCGCCTCACTTTCCTCATCGCAAAGGAATTCCTGAATAATCAGGATTCCCGCAGAACCTAAGTTGCTTCCTTACAAGCAATTGGGAACGGCTAATTATTGCATGTTCGGAAGCGCGGCTCGGCGATGGTCCATGACACTGAAGATCGAACGGACTTTTGGTGCTCGGGAAACGCGGATTCGCCTTAGCGGCCAGCTTCGATCCGAGCACCTCAGGCAAGTAAGGTCCGAGGTCGAAGGCGCTGAACAACCGGTGGTATTGGATTTAGAGGAGGTCGATCTCGTGGATGTCGATGGCGTTCGTTTTCTAAATGAGTGTGAGTCCACCGGCATCTCGATACTGCGCTGTTCGCCTTACATCAGGGAGTGGATGCAGCGAGAGCAAGGCAGATAAAAGGCACACCAAGAAGTAGACTGAAGTTTGCAAATCATGCATGACCGTGCGGAAGTTCGGCTATATCAAGCGACGATAAAAATCAAAGGAGAGAAAATGACAGCTACGCAAACCAAACCAAGCATCGTGTTCTGCCACGGGCTCTGGGCCGATGGCTCGTGCTTCAGCAAGCTGATCGTTCCCCTTCAGGCGGAGGGGTATGAGTGTATTGCAGCGCAGTACGGCCTCAACACAACGGCAGAGGACGTCGCCTTGGTGAAAGCAACGATCGGCCGGGTCAGCAGCCCCGTTATCCTCGTCGGCCACTCCTACGGCGGAACGGTCATCACCGGCGCCGGAACCGACGATCGCGTTGCCGGGCTGGTTTATATCTGCGCGCTCGCTCCGGACGCTGATGAATCATCTCAGACGCAGCAGTCCAAGTTCCCGACGACCGATGTCTTCTCCCACATCGAAGTCGTGGATGGACGTATCTGGCTGCGTCCGGATGGCACGAAGTATTTCTGCGGAGACCTTTCGGAGCAGGAGCAGAAGCTCGTTTGGGCGACCCAGGGCGTTCCCGCCCCGACCTGTTCGAGGCGAAAGCCGGGGGAACCGCATGGAAGTCGAAGCCGAGCTGGTACATCGTCGGCCAAAAAGACCGCACCGTGCATCCCGATCTGGAGCGCTTTTTCGCCAAGCGGATGAACGCCACCACCTATGAGCTCGAGAGCAGCCACGTGCCGATGCTCTCCCAACCGGAACGAGTGCTTGACGTCATCCGCACCGCCGCAAAAGCTGTTCAAGAATCCACAACGGGTAAAGCAGCGCAGGCGACCGGGCGATAAAGAACTGTCGTTTGGGACGGTGACGACGCGGCGGCGTCGCCGTCCTGCAAGGCTTGCCATACGTCCAGACCGGAGGTCAAAAATGTCGCAAATTGGTACTAACCCAGAAAAGACTGCAAACGCCCCAGTGAATCCGACACCGGCGCTAGGTTGGGAGGTGTTCGTAACGCCGGGCATACCCATCGTCACCATTGACCTGCCTCCCGGCATAACGCAGGCATATTTTCAAGCGATGGCGTCGACCCTCATTTATGGTGCGCGGGACGCAGTGCTGGTGGATGCCTTTATGACGGTCAAACAAGCCAACGCACTGGCAGATTGGGTTGCAGCTAAAAATAAGAACCTGACAACCATCTACATCACCCATGGCCATGGGGACCATTGGTTTGGAGTCGGCACTCTTCTGGAACGTTTTCCAAACGCCAGAGCGGTGGCGGCTCCCGATACGGTGAAGGTTATGCATCAGAATGCGTCGCCGGAATTCCTGGATAAGGTCTGGAAGGTAGCGTTCCCGAACCAAATTCCGGACAAGCTGGTGATCGCCGAGGAGCTCAAGGGGAATGTCATTGATCTGGAAGGACATGAATTGGTCGCCGTGGAACTTGGTCATACCGACACGGATGATACGACCTGTTTGCATGTCCCTTCGATCGGACTCGTGGTTGCCGGCGATGCCGCCTATAACGACGTCCACCTCTATCTCGCTGAGTCGAATGCGCAGAAACGTCAGGAATGGATCTGCCGCGCTCGACAAAATCGAGTCGCTCAACCCGCGCGCGGTTGTCGCCTCGCATAAGCGACCCGAGAACGACGACAATCCCATGATCATCGAAGAAACCCGGCATTACATCCGCGACTTCGACCGGCTGGCGGAGCCAGACGAAAACCGCTCAAGAGCTTTACGACGAGATGCTGGAGCTTTATCCGAACCGGGTCAATCCTGGGTGGGCGCTCTGGAGTTCGGCACGCGCA
>CAWGND010000037.1:0-7546 GCA_963823845.1 Terriglobales bacterium | reverse complement strand
CGCAAGTCTGCCGTAGGTGGCTTCGAGTTGCTCTTTCAGCTCGCGATTGACTTCCTCCAACGTCTCGAATGCGGAGTCGCAGAGTTGCCACGACTCGTTCATGCGAGAGCCGCTGACGATGTTGCGGAACCTCGCCGGCGACAGCCGGCGAGGTGGTTCGCGCCTTCATGATTTTGTCCCGCAAGGACTTCGTTCCGTAGAGCCATGCCGTCGAGACGCTTCGGCCCGCGTAGCGACGCTGCGGAAGTTGATCTCGACTTCCTCCGACTGCATCTGCAGGATCGCTGCGGTGGCGCGCGACATCGCTCCTCGCTGCGCGATTGAGCACTGCGCTTCAGACCTGCCAGGTTCCTAACCATGATGAGCCTCCAGTGTCGTGACGATGTTGATGAGATTTGTTCGTTTCCGCTGCGTTCATCTCACTTTGTCGCACCCATCCGTTCGCGTCCGCCTTGGCGATGACCCGCTCGGTCTCGTGCAGTTCGGCGCGATGCACTTCGAGGAACGTGGCATCCGTCCTGAAGTGCGCACAGTTGAGGCAGGCGTTCGGGTGAGGACACGGCCCAGCCACGATTGGGATAGCACAGTAGCCATTCGTCAGAGCTTGAGCCAGGACGCTGCGAGTGAACCACTGCAGATCGGCCGTGTCGTTGACCCCATCCTCTGCAACCACTTTGCCGGAGACATCGATCAGCGTGCCTTTCAGATACTCCGACAGTTTGTCCTTCATGGTGGCGTCGTGGATATGGGCGTATCGGCTGGTCATCTCCGGACCCTTGTGGCCGAGATAACGCTGGATGATGTGGTGAGGAACTCCGAGATTGACCATACGGGTTCCAACGGTGTGACGGAACTGATGCGCCTGGAAGCGGAACAGCTTGCCGTCCGCTCCGCGTATGTCGTGATCGTAGGCAAGGCGATTGATCCTGTGAGCGAAGCTGGCCTGCTTGAGAACCCCTCCTTTTGAGTTTGGGAAGAGTAGCGCCGACTCTATCCTTCCGGCGCGCACTGTGGCCTGCTGTTCTTGCACCAGGCTTGCGATTACGGTCGACACAGGGATCGCGTTCTCCCGTCGAACTTTTCCTTGCAGGTAACGCAGATAGTGAACGCCGCGCGCATCCTGCGTGAGACAGTCAACAGGAAGCTCCAGGAGTTCGCTGATCCTCATGCCGCACTCCTGAAGGATCAGGATCATTCGCCGCCACGGAGCCCTGAGATCGTCAAGATGGCGATTGAGTTGATCCAGAACCGCCGAGGGCAGATAACGTGGCTGAGGCTTGGGAGGCTGAGGCACCTCCTCGTCATAGATCAGTCGTTCGGGTCCGAGTGGGAGCCAAGCCTCACGGTGCGACATCTCCAGGAAGTTTCTCAGATTGAGAACGTTGTTCTTGGCGCATCCCGGGCGCACTCTTTTCTGCAGATAGTTGAGGTAGTCGAGCAGCAGTCTGCGTGTGATGTCCTTTGCCGTGGCTTGAGGCTTCACCTCTGCAAGGAAGTTAGAGAAGCACGCAAGCGACTGCACCCGTGTCCGGCAGGTGCTCGCCGAGTAGAGCGGCAGACAGTACTTCAGGTAGAGTTTCGCCGCGTCACGCAGCCACTCCTGCCGGATGATAAGGAAGCCTAGCCGGACGTTGGTTCGCGACAGGTTTGTCGTTGCGCCCATCAGCTTCAGATCCCAGATATCTTTCTCGTGCGCCGGCCGCAGATCGTAAGCCTGGGCGAGCATGATCGAAGCCTGCCGCAACAAGCTGATGTAACCGCTATCGCGAGCGGTGATGCTTGGCTGCTGGTTCCCGTTCATCCTGTTGGTGGTGCCCGGTTTATACATTCCCAGGCCCATCAGATATTTGCGATAGAGTGCCTGCCATTCCGGGAAGCTGAGGCACATCAGAGACGCTGGCAAGTCATTCAGACTGTTCAGCCAGCGGATCATCAGATGAACCTTCGTCAGTTCCTGTGTGCTCCGCCACTCGCCCCCGGAGAACTTCTTCCAGCACACATACTTCAGCTCACCATTGATTGCCGCCGATTTGCAGTCGAACCTCAGCCGGCGCTGACTGGCATTCGGGGAGAGCGTTCCAGCGGGACTGTGATGCATGTCCCACAGGTCTTCGGCCCAGAAGCCCTGCAACTCAGCGATGAGCTTGACCTGCGTCGTCCGCTTCCAGCCAGGATGGGTGCTCATCGCCCACGCTCCTTTTGATAGCGCTCGAACATATCGCCCATGTCTTCAGGCGACAGATGGGCATAGGTGCCGATGGTCGTCTGGATGTGCGCGTGACCCAACCGCCGCTGCACATAAGCCGCATCCCACCCAGCTCGGAGAAGGTCGGTCGCATGGGTGTGACGGAACATGTGCGGCGTTGCCTTCAGCCCAGTCCTCTTCGAGAGCTGCCGGAAGAGATCGATTACCGTCGCATACCGCATCGGCGATCCAACCTGGCCGCCCCACCAGTTCACGAAGACATAGTCGTGCGAAGCTTCTCCATATTCATGGACCAGGTAGTTCGCATAAAGAGCCATCGCCGGTTTCGAGACATGCACCACATACGGCGAGCGCGACTTGGCCAGAGCGCCGTTGCTGTTCGCGCGGGGTACGATGTCGATTGCGCCGTCGTAAGAGCGGATGTCTGCATGGCGAAGCCCCAGAGCCTGCCCGATTCGCATTCCGCTCTCATGCAGAAGACACAAGAGCAGACGATCCCTCAACCGTGTACACGCATCCAGCAGAGATTGAACTTCGACCGGCGAGAACACGCGAGGTAGGCGCTTGATCGCACGTAACACGAATGACCGCATGGCGAAGGATTGTGTCCGGCTGATGTGGTGCAGGAACGGCTTGTACGGACTCTTCGCTCCATAGCGGCGCGAGCGACTGATCGCAGTCTCCACCCCCAGCCTGTCCTGGTACTCGTAGAACGAACCGATGGCCGCGAGGATCAGATTGATCGTGGCATCGGAACGATGGTCCCGACCAGCGCGCGTTGCATGCCGCACCCAGCTCACGAACTCCGCCAGTTGCGTCAGCTTGAGGCGTCGCCAGTCATGACCGTGCTCAACCAGGAACTCCCAGAACGCTTGCAGATGGTGCGCATAAGCCCTCACCGTGTTCGGTGATCTCCCCAACCGATGAAGATAGAGAAGGTACTCGTTCAACACTGTGACTGGAAGATGCTCCCCATCCACGACGATCCAACTCAGATGTCCCGTGTCCGGCACACTGATCCTCTGCACTCTCACCACGCCCTGCCTCCAGAGCCAGGCACGAGCCAGCATGGGCGCAGTTCGCTACGCTCACCGCGCCCATGCTGGCTGATCTACGTCATAGACAACTACAGATAACAATTCCACAACGTGCAAGATTCCATCGTCGTAGACGTCATTGACAGCTTCTGAAGGACTAAAGATAAGTCGAAAACTCGCAGCGCGTCGACGTGCATCCTTACGAGGAGGCGCAGGGCTTTCAACGGCTGCTCGACCTGCCCTGGCTACGATGTTGCCACGCTTGCTCGAGAAGTCCGGCAAGAGCGAAAGCCACATCTATGCCCGCCTCGCTCTGCTGCAACTCATCCCCGAAGTGGCTGAAGCATTCCAAGAGGAGCGCATCACCGCCAGCCATGCCAACCTCATCGCACGTCTCCCGCAGGACTCCCAAAAAGAAGCCTTCACGCAATGCTGGCGCAAGGACTGGCAGGACAAGGAACCGCATCTGCTCCCCGCCAAGTACCTCTCAGCATGGATTGCGAACAACGTCTATCTCCCGCTGGACGAAGCACCGTTCGACCGCGAAGACAACACCCTCAACCCCACAGCAGGCGCTTGCTCCACCTGCCCACGCCGCAGCGGATACAACACTTCGCTCTTTGCGGATGTAGCTGGCGATCAGTGCCTCGATGCAACCTGCTACCACGCCAAGCTCACCGAGCACGTCAACCGGGAGGTAGCGGCGCGACCTGAGTTAGTACAGATCGAGACGGCGCATCGCAACCCGAAGGAGCGGCGGCCCGGTACGCTCTCGCGCCACGAGTACACCGAAATTCCCAGCCCCGAGGATGAGAACGAAGACGCCGAACCTGTGACGCCCTGCGAATCGTCCAAAACCGCAATCGTCGTCTACGGCGAAGGCGCAGGAAGTACACGCACTGTCTGTACCGACCCCGAGTGCCCCGTCCACCATCCGCACCGTGTCATTCAAATCGACCCCGACGCAGAGGCGAGACAACGAGAGCACGAAAGGGAACAGGCCCGCCGCACACGTCTGCTCAAACGCCGCGCCGATTCCTTCAAGCGCATCCTCGACAATGCCCCGGCCACCTTCACAGCGCCACAGCTTCGCGTCTTGCTCCGTGCTCTCGTTCACATCGACCCCTATCAATTCACCGACGACGTAGCTGCGTACTTCGTCACCGACGAGAACAACCAGCAGACGGCAGAAGAAGTGCTGACCTCAATCGTGGATGGGTTGGAGGACGAGAAGCTGACCAGCTTCGCTCTCCGTCTCGTTCTCACCACCCACGCAGGAATCCCACGCGAGAACGAAATCGATTCTCTGACCGAGGCAGAGCAGGTTTTTGCTCCACCGGAGCCCAAGAAACCAGCGGCAAAGAAGAAAGTGGCCACCAAGAAGGCCGCGAAGAAGCCAACTCCCGTAAAGACCAAATCCGCCAAGAAGAAGACGACCACCAAGCGACTCGCAGCCTAACCCGCAGTCGGGGCCAGCAATGGCCCCGTTGCTCCACCCCGGAGGAGACCATGTTGCAATTTACCTACAAGCTAAAGCTGACTGAGCGGGTCAAGGCCAAGTGCAGCCGCCATCCCCGCTACAACCCCGAGAAAGATGGCCGCGCCGGCATCCGTGGCGGCTGCTCCACCTGCTTTTCCCTCTACGACCTCCACCAGGCTCGCCTTGCGCTCGATGCAGCGCAGCGGGAGTTCGTACGCAGAGCTGGGCCGTGGGCACGGCGACGAGAACCGCGCCCGAGGAAAGCTATAACTGCAACGGAGGAGCCACCCTTACGAATCTAAACTTGGAGACAGCAAATGGGCTGCTCTATGCAGCCCATTTTCGCCTTTTGCTCAAACACAGAGGCGAAAGGTAGGCGCCCCATTTGGTTCCGAACATCTGAACGATGTGCGGCCCCGTTGTCTTCTGTGAAGGTTCTGGAAATGGTCGAGACGTCACTGATTTGCGTTGATCAGTGGAACTCTGTAGAAAATCCTGTTCTGGGCGCAATATTGACCAAATCGCCGAGTTCATAGTGTGCGAAATGCGTGCCCCATTTCTTACTCGATAAAGGACATTATCGCGGATCATTTCTCCGCAACCCGCAGGCAGGTTGCCTTGTCACCTATCCGATTAGCCGGTTTTACGGCCACTTGAAAGTTTCCAGGGCACCTCTGCCCTGTCACGGCATTTTCAGGAACTTTTGGGAATCCATGGGTGGGGAAAGGAACGCAGGGTAACGGTGGACATCGATCATGCTGGGCGTAGTTCAGCCGATGCATGCTGCAGCGTGCGAGAATCTAGGTTCGTAGCCCTATGAGCGCTAGAGAATCCAGCGAAACGCTGCCCGGTGAGATTCGGAAGTCGCTCGGCGAACTCCGAACGATTATCGATACTATTCCTGCGCTTGCGTGGTCTAGTGCACCAGATGGCTCCGTAGATTTCGTTAACCGGCGATGGCAAGACTACACCGGCCAGTCTAGAGAGCAATCCCAGGGCGCTGGTTGGGAGACCGCGATCCATCCCGAAGACCTTCCCGGACTACTGAACAAATGGGAGGAATCCCGCGATTGTGTCGCCGATATGTGCGAAGCGCGGTTGCGACGATTCGACGGCGTATTCCGATGGTTCTCGCTTCGTCGCGAACCTCTACTCGACGAAAGTGGTTCGGTCACTCGATGGTTTGGAACAGGAATTGATATTGAACCCATCAGACAGCGCGAGACGCTGCACGCCGCGGAACAACGAACCTTGGAGTTGATCGCTGATGGAGCGAGCCTAAAGGACGTCTTAGATCAACTGTGCAGTTCCATTGATGTACAGGTCGCGCCATCTGTCACAACCGTTCTTTTGAGGGCCCCTGATCGAGAGTGCCTTTGGCATGGGGGCGGCCTTGGTGTCCCACACGAATGGATTTCAGCGATCATTCCGGTTCCCATCGATGAAGTTGGATTATGCGGGAGAGCCGCATTCCTGAAAGAACGGGTCGTCGTTCCTGATGTCGCGACAGACCCTAACTGGCCCGACGAATATCGTGACCTTGCCATTCGGAACGGTATACGAGCTGCGTGGTCCGAGCCGATCGTCACAAAGGATGACGAGGTGCTCGGCACTTTCGCGCTCTACTCACACGAACCGCGAGTTCCAACCGAAGAGGATCTTGCCCTCATTCAAGGCGCAGGGCACATCGCTCGAATTGCAATTGAGCGCCAACGATCACAGGAATCTCTCCGAGCTGCTCTGGAAGGCATAAGGAACTCGGAATCCAGACTTCGCCAGGTAATCGACGCTATTCCAACCCTGGCCTGGTGCAATCTGCCGGACGGTCCAAACGAGTTTCTGAACAAACGTTGGCATGAATACACCGGCCTTTCACCGGAAGAGTCGAATGGTTGGGGTTGGCAAGCAGCCTTTCACCCCGATGACTTACCTCCGTTAATGAAACGGTGGAGCGAGCTGTTAGCGTCCGGAGAGTCAGGCGAAATGGAGGCGCGTCTCCGTCGCTACGACGGAGCGTATCGGTGGTTCTTGATACGAGTCGAACCTCTTCGTGATGAGACTGGCAGACTCTTGCGCTGGTACGGAACAAGTACTGACATCGAGGGTCTTAAGCAAACCGAAGAGAAACTCCGCGAAGAAGAACGCGAGCTTCGCCGGATCACAGACGCGATACCGCAGGCAATTGTCGTTCAGGATCCATCCGGCGCGTCGATTTACGCCAATCAAGCGGCGCTCGATTATACGGGCCTCACCGCTGAAGACGTATTATCTCCGGGATTTCGTGGAAGAATCTTCCATCCAGACGATCTGGAGAGGCTTCGCGACTTTCGTAGCTCTGCTTTGGCGCGCGGATTCCCGTTTGAGATTGAGCAACGAGCACTGCGTAAGGACGGACAATATCGTTGGTTCCTATTCGTTACAACCCGTTTCGTAATGAGAAGAACGAAGTAATCCGCTGGTACGCGACGGGAACAGATATTGATGACCGCGTTCGTGCGGGAGAGAGAACACGCAACGAAAACCTGGCGCTGCGCGAGCAAATCGATCGCGACTCGATGTTTGAGGAAATTGTTGGCTCCTCTGAAGCGTTTGTAAAGTGCTCCGCCAAGTTGCAAAAGTCGCGCCTTCCGATTCCACAGTTCTGATCTTGTAGTTGAAACGGGTACCGGCAAAGAACTGATAGCTCGAGCCATCCACAAAAGTTCAAGCCGCCGCGAACGGGCTTTTATTGGTGTGAACTGCGCCGCAATCCCGCCCTCGTTGATCGCTTCAGAACTGTTTGGCCATGAGAAGGGGGCTTTCACCGGCGCGACGCAGAAACGG
>CAWGND010000036.1:0-10612 GCA_963823845.1 Terriglobales bacterium | reverse complement strand
CCCTCCAGGCTATTGTGGCTACAGGAACGTTGCGCTCGCCCTAGATGAGTGACTCGGCCCGAATGCGCCAATTTAGTCTCCGCAGCGCAAGACATGAACAAATAGCCCTGGAACTCGTTGTGGCGTCGGGAACGCGCATTAGAGTCTCCGTCAGACCCTAGGAGTCACGGGCGAGCACTCCGTAGTGCATAAACTCCTGTTGCGGATTCCTGTTGTCATACCAAGTGCCAGAGCAATTCACAGGGCGTGGACGAAATGTGGAGCAAGTCAGGATCGCCTTTCTTTCGCTCTCGAGATCTGAACAAAGGTGGAGCGCTTCTCGTCGATGGTGCCGAAGTACATCTGTTGTTCGATACCAAGCGCAATCACCGTGTGAAACTCAAGCCCTTTGCTCTTGTGCACGGTCATAATGCGCACGGAACTGTCCTCCGAGAACCTCGCGAGAGCCTCCGTAATCGAAGCGCCTTCTTGGATCAATTCATCAAGGCGCGCGAAAACCTGCATTTGAATTTCATCGAACCGTGGACCTGTCTCATACTGCGGCGAAAGCGACGTGAGCGCGCTCCTACCTAGCCTCGATCCCTCGAAGATTTCCCGTAGGTTCTGCAGGGTGGGAGCCTGCTGGCGCTCAAATGCAGCGCGACGGTGGGTATCCAGATACTGGTCGAAGAGGCGACTGTAGGGCGCGTCGTTGGAGTCCGTCCATCTCCCTTCGTAGATGTCCAGGATTCGAGCGTAAGAATTGGGTACTCGATCGAGGAACACGCACTTCAACGTGTCGATAATGGCACCCGCTAACGGCTCACTCCCAAGTCTGGAAGTGGCGCTCATCGCGATAGGGAATACCATGGCTTGCCAGTTGTGCCATAAGTTTCTGTGTATAGCATTCTGGTTTGTTCGCAACCAGGACAGCGATCTCGGATGCTGGAAGCTCATGAGCGACGATCCAATGAGAGATCTGCCGAGCGAGCCACTCTGACTCCTGTTCATCCGTCTCGAAGCTCCACAAGCCGACCTCGCCCTCTCCGCCAACGAGCTCCGCGTCAGGCACTGCGGCACCGGGATCCATGACTTTGATCATCTCGTTTTGCATGCGCCGGAGCCGGGGCTTCGAACGACGATTTTGATAGAGATTCAGAGGCTTTGCATTGAAATCGATTGCGAAAGTCTGGAAGATGCCTTCGAGTGCTCCCGCGAAACCCATGATCTTTGCTTGGTGTCTCCGACCGCGGTAAGGAGTGCACTCGTTCCGAGGAAAGCTGCCTTCACGAGTTGGTATTGTTCGTTTGTACAATCCTGAAATTCGTCGAGAAAGACGTGACTGTAAGTTTGGGCCAATGCCGTCCGAGCCATCGACGAATTGCGCAGGACCTCCAAAGCCAGAGGTACTAGATCTCGAAAAGTGATTTGCTTTCTCGTGACGCGGACCTCGCCGATTGTGCCGTCCGCATCGAGCGCATCGAGCCCTGTCAAGACTGGCCGGAAGGTATCGATGAGCCTTTTCGCAAAGCTGTGGAACGTTTCAATCGAATCTCTCTGAATTCGAGTTCCGGATCGAAGTTTTACTCGTTCGCGGAGATTGCTGCTGGCGTCGACCTTGAATGCAATCGCTAATATTCGGCGCGGATAGCGACAATCACCAGTTCGCAAGAGGTAGTCGGCTCGTTGTGCGAGCATTCTGTCTTTCCCGCGCCTGGCCCTGCCGTAAGCGCCAGACTGCGCTCGGACTCAAGCACTGCGCTAAGCGCGTTCGGCTCAAGTGTGAGAATACCTACGGGCTGCCATGCCGAGCTTGGGATCATTCTGGCAACCCCGCGAGAACAGCCTGCACTCTCTGCGTCAATCTGCTCAGAGATGAAGGTGCGCTACCTCCCAATGATTCATAGGAGATGTTGACCAAAGCAGCCAGGTGTGCGGCGGGTTTGCTTCCGACCTTGAAAAACGAATGATACGAAGCGAACAGACCGAGTTGCTCCGTCGTGTATTGGGCCGAATCCGAATGACTCTTACCTAGGACAGATTTCAAGGTGGCATCGTCGGGGGGCGTACGAGCACGCCGGTGGGGGTGCTGCGTACTGGTCCGGAAAGGAAGAGAGCATGGCAAAATCTAGGTCGAGGGGATAGGAAAAATACACTCCGTTCGCTTCCAGGTGGCCAAGCCAATCGTCCCTTGTTGCAGCTGTTCCAGCAGTCTCGTGGCGGCATTCCACGCCGGTATCTGGCCGATGTTTTGGTCGGTGAATACGGAGCCCGGCGCTAAGTACTTTTGCAACTCCTTGGACGCATAGTGTACTCGTCCCCATCCGCCCTGATAGCGTGCCAGGTCGAGATCCAACAACGTGAGGTGAGGGATTCCCAGAGCCCAGAGGAGGCGCCAGAAATGATTTACGTGCCTTCCTCCAAGGGGAACAATCGAGATCGATGATTCGTCGTCTCCGGTGCCTTGTGCCTGCAAGAGCCGTTGCAGGACGACTTCCTCACTATCGCCCTCACCCAGAATCACCAAACGGGAAAAGTAGAGTTCCGGATAGGCCTGAACCGCTTCGCGTACGAATTTGTGGGCTTCATCGCTCTTTGGGGGCAGGACGATTCCACTGACGACCGTCGAGCGTTGCGGATCGAGACGCAGGTAGCGGATATCTTCCGGTGGGACACGCCTGATGACTGAAGGCGAATGTGTAACAACCACAGCCTGAGCATCCTCATTGGTAGACATCTCTCGCAAGCACTTCAAGATCCGCCCAAGGTAGTGCGGCGACAGGCTATTCTCGGGTTCCTCAAGAGCGATCAACGTAAAAACTGCGGGCCGAAGCTTTCGATATCGAAGGCAGCTGTTTCCTGCCTCAGAACCTTGCGCCCGATGGCCTGCATGGCAAGAACCAGGGAAAAGTAAAGAAGAGACTTTCTGACCATCGCTGAGGCGGGAGAAATCAACGGTAGTCTCGGTTTCCCCTGGGCTGAAGCCGATACTCAGGTGACGCATCAGCTGTTCCATCTCGCCAGAGATGAATGAGATCGATGGCGCTGAGTAGTAATGGCCTCTATGGAGGACCATCCAGGATGCTGTGATTTGAGCGCTAATCGCAGCAATTGCCGCATTGTTCGCCAACTCTTGGCTGATGTTGTTTGACAGGTTCGAAATATTGTCTCGCTCGCTGGTCCAATTGGCTGCCCGCAGCGCCCGGCCAAGCAGCGTCGTCGCGGCATATGAGACATGATCTGCAGGATCGCGTCGTGCAGGCAGATAGTGCACGTGGAAGCTGTTTCGTTGGCTGCGTGAAACGATACTTGTTCGGGTTGGCTCACCCGAGGCATTGGTTTCGAGCACCCAAAGACACTGTTCCTCAATCTCTCCATCGGCGTCCATTTCGGCTGTCAGCCGAATACGGATACAGGGGATACCGTCAGCGGTCAGCAGTTTCATATGCGTGAAGTTGGACGGGATCGTCGCGTACTGGCCGGAAGCATCCCTCAGTTCAGGGAACTCAAAGTGCGCTTCGATCCAGAGGCGCAGAGTCTGTTCTGTTCGCGCTGATTAAGTACGTGAAAATCGGTTCGGCGGATGGTGCGCATGGAGCGCTCGAAACCGAACAAGCGCGAGAGTGCCTGTAGGACAGCGGTCTTTCCAGATCCGTTTGGTCCCAACAAATATGTTACTGATGCAAGATCGATTTCTGTGGGCCCAGGTGAAAACGACTGAAAGTTAGACAGTCTGAGCTTCATCAATTTCATTGATTGACCTCTTCCTGACATTGAACCAGAAGAACGCACCCACCGAAGCGTTCAGCCGGATCAACCGATCGCATATTGCGCGTGGCATGCTCTCTCTGCTTTCTTTGGTCTCGGGCCATTGTCGATCAACGGAGCTTCAACGAGGGATAAATCTCTGATATGGAGTGACCCTGTCAACCTCTGCACATCTGTGGGGTTGTTTTTGCTGTTGTCGTTGCTTTTGCCATGTATCGAGGACAGGGCCAGCAGCAGTCGGGGCAGTTTTGAGCGACGATTGATCAGTCTGATATTCGCGGGTCGAAACCGCATAATCTTGATCCGTCGGGAGCTGCCTCTGACTAGAGTCGCGAGTCCGGCTGAGCCTGTCGCATAGAGCGATCGAGGATTCTCCTTCGTGCTTGCTCCGCCTGCCGCTGGCTCTGTCCTCGAATTGGGCGATGCTGTTCATTGGCGAGGTTTTTGTTTTTTCATTCCTTGGAAAGTTTTTGCTTTTGCCTTTGTTCTTGTTCTTCGTCAGGCCGCCATCCGCTGCCTGGCTGCCGTTTCCGCCTTGATCCCGATGGCCCAGATGAAGCCCAGCAGTTCGCGTCCCACTGCGGTGATGATCTTGCGCTGATCCTTGCCTGCCGCCGCCAGCCTGGAGTAGCGCTTGTGCAAGCGATGCTGCGCCTTCCAGGCGATCTCCTTGATCTCTTCCGGAACGCCTTCTTGTCGCTTGCGCAACGCGGGTCCGACGCCTGGTCGCAGCCGATAGCTCCAGGCCGCTTCGACGGCGATTCGTCGCAGATGCGCGTTGCCGGTTTTGGTGATGCTGCCGCGCTGGGTTCGCTCGCCGCTGGAGTCCTCGCTGGGAACAGCGCCGCTGTAACCCATCAACTGCCGAGCGCCTTCAAAGCGGGATGATGTTGCCTAACTCGGCGGCAATCGTCACCGCCGAAATCTGCGCGATGCCACGCAATGCCTGCAAGCCTTTGACAACTTCCTGCAGTTCCGGCGAGGCCAGCTTGACCGCTTCCGCGATCGCCTGCTCCAGCCGCATCACCCGCTCGGCCATGTGCTCGACCTCGTGAAGATAATCCAGCCGCGTCGATTCCTGAGCCACCTGCTGAAAGCGCAACTGCCGCACCCAGGCCATGTAGAGCTGCGTCCACGCCTTCAGCCCTGCTGCCGGACGCTGGCCCGAGCGCAGCAGAAACTTGCTCAGCCGATGACGCGCCCGCAACTGATCCTGCTTGGCCGCCTCGCGCGCCCGCACCAGATCCCGCAGCGCCTCGGAGCCCTCGTCCGGAACCCACACCGCCGTCAGATCGCCGGCACGATAACTGCGCGCCAGCTTCTCGGCATCCCGCCGATCCGTCTTCACCCGGTCGCCGGCCTTCATCGGCACCAGCGTCGGCGCGATCACCTCGCACTTGACGCCCAGCTCCGCCAACTGCCAGTAGAGTACATAGCCCGTTGGACCAGCTTCATAGCAGGCCCGCAACTGCTCCACCGGACCCAGCTTCTTCACCAGCTTGCGGATCGACTCCGCGCGGTTGGCAATCGTTCCCAGGCTGCGCACCTCGCCATCCGGCTCTGCAACCGCGACGGCAATCGTCTCGGCATGGACATCCAAACCCAAAAATCGTACCTTTTCCTTCATGACCGGTTCCTTTCCGCTTGTGGCTCTGAACTGTGGCTCCTTCCAGAACTCACAGCCTAACCCACGGTCAGCGCATTGGGACCGGTCACTCCATGATGACTAGTGCCGTATCGACAGTGCTCCGCGAGCAGAGATTTGCGGTTGCCGGCTGCTGGTGCGGAGCGGTGTGGATACGGCGATTTGCAGTAAGCCGCTAGCGCGGTGGATGTATGGGGATTGAATAGCCCCTGCGGAGAGCTGAGACGGTCGACCGGGCACGGGGAGCAGCCGAAATCAGCCTGGCTAGCCGGGTCCGCGATGCGGTTGCGACGTGATTGTGCGGCTGGATGGCTTTCGTGAACGGTGCGGAGCCGATTGAAGCATAGCAGCGCGAGGACGGAGTGAAAGCCACTGCAGCGTGGGGTCGGGTTGGGATGGACAGGCAGCATAGTTCCCTCATGAGGAGTCGATGGTGGAGCAGTGAGGCGCCAGGCCGGTGCTACTAAGGTGGCAGCGGAATAATGCGCGATGACGTGCAGGGTTCCGCATCGGCACCGGGGACAAGACCGGTTGAGTGCTGACCTCTGCTGTTCGGTGAGCAACGTCTTTATGTCTGCGGCGGTGGCTCTCAGATGGAGCCTGCAGAGCGCCAGCGCCTGACGGCGGTTGCGATTGGCGAGCAATCCGAAGTGGCGTATCTTGACAAAGCCTGAAGGCAGAACATGGAGCAGAAAGCGGCGGATGAACTCCACCGCATCGAGCCTCATGACGCTGCTTCGGTTGTTATGTCGGGAGTCCCGCCAGCGGAAGCATACCTGGCCGTTTTCAAGGCTGAGAAGTCTTCCGTTGGGATGGCGACCCGATGCGTGTAGCGGGCCAGGTACTTCAGCACATGTTCGGGTCCTCCGAAGGGAGGCTTGGAGTAGACCACCCACTCTCTTCGGCGCAGGGAGCCAAGCAGGGAGTGAAATGCGCGTGGTGTAGATAGTTCAGCCAGCTTGCCGGCGAAGCACAGTTCGCTGCGCCGATAGCTCTGCTTGAGGAAGGCCAGCAGCTTGCCGCGAAACATGCGGCTGAGTACGCGCACCGGGAGGAAGAATCCTCGTCGTCTCGTTGCAACCCAGCGCGCGTTATCGAGGGCCATTCCGCCAGCGGGAACGAGACAGTGCAGATGCGGATGATGCTCAGGTTCTGACACCAGGTGTGCAGGACGGCGAGCACACCGATGCGTGCACCGAGATGGCGGGGATCGGCAGCGATCTGGAGCAGGGTCTCGGAAGCTGCGCGAAACAGCAGGGTGTAGAAGAGCCGCTGGTTGCGCAGTGCGAGCAGCGCCAGTTGTTCGGGCACGGTGAAGACCACATGGGCATAGGGCACCGGCAGCAGACTCGCAGCCTGCTTCAGGAGCCAGCGATCGCGTGCCGAGGACTGACACTTGGGACAGTGCCGGTTGCGGCACGAGTCGTAAGCGACAGTCTCATAACTGCAGCGGTCGCATCGCTCCAGATGAGTGCCCAGTGCCGCCGTGCGGCACTGGCCGATATCGCGCAGCACCTTCCGTTGCTGGTCCGACAGAGCATAGCCCCAGCGCTGAAGGAACTCGTGCTGATGAGCATGGAAGACATCGGCCACTTCGAGCCGATATCCGGTCATGCGGTTCTGTTCCCTCCCTGAGCAGTTCGGTGGATGCGGATGGGCAGATCGTCGAGCGGACTCGGCGTGCGTGTAGCCTGGCTTCGGAAACATGCAGGTATCGCGACGTAGTCTCCAGGTCGCGATGGCCGAGCAACAGCTGGATGCTGCGCAGATCGGTGCCGGCATCGAGCAGATGGGTAGCGAAAGAGTGGCGCAGTACATGCGGGCTGAGAGGCTTAGAGATGCCGAGTTGCTCG
The DNA here is from genome assembly GCA_963823845.1 of Terriglobales bacterium. Classification (GTDB taxonomy): domain Bacteria; phylum Acidobacteriota; class Terriglobia; order Terriglobales; family Acidobacteriaceae; genus Alloacidobacterium. The sequence continues at coordinate 3,367 of CAWGND010000036.1, read as the reverse complement.
CGCAGCTTCTGGCAGGCGACACGAACCGCGTTGGCCTTCAGTGGCTGGCCCGGCTCGCTTGCCGGGAAAGAGCCAGTCCTTGGGCTTACGCCCGCGCCAGTACACGCGCAGGATTTCGAGCAGCTTCGGCGACAGCATCACCTGGCGCGGGAACTTGCCCTTGCCCTCGCGGACGTGGATGACCATCCGCTTGCTGTCGATATCAGTGACCTTCAGATCCAGCGCTTCCTGACAGCGAAGCCCGGCGCTGTAGTACAGGGCCAGCAGCGCACGATGCTTGGTGTTCATCTCGCATCCAGCAAAGCGCAGACTTCTTCCCGGCTCCAGACTGTGGGCAGCTTGCGCCGTACCTTGGGCTTGATGACCTCCTGATCAAACCAGGTCTGCTTCAGCGTCCGCGTGTAGAGGAACTTCAGCGCTGACCGGCCCCCTGAATCGTTCCCCAGGCAAGCTTGCGTTCGTTGAGCAGATGCAGCAGAAATGTCCGAACATGCTCCGGGCCCGAGTTGATCGGGTGACTTGTGGAAGTACTTTGCGAACTCTGCAACGATATGGGTGTAGCGGCGAATCGTGCGTTCGGAGAAGTTGCGTAGCCGGAGATCTTCCTGCATGCGCTGGCGTAGATGAGTCATGGACACCTCCTTGGGTGTCCAACACTCTATCCAAATGCCACAAAGGCATAACCTCCCGCGCTAGCGGGTTAGTGCAAATCGCCAATCCACTCATCGAGGATCGAAAGGCTGCCGCGGACGTGACACTCATTCCTCATGGGAGGGAAGTACCCTCCAGAAGCTGCATGACCGAAGGCCTAAAAAGAACTCTTTCAGGTCAGCGAAGCACGCTATCATTTCCAAACCGTGAGGAATTCCCCAGAGCGCATCACTGCCCGCGAAGGTATCAACGCAGCTCAGACGTTCTTCGAGCGCCATGGGTGCGTCTTTCAGGAAGTCGCTCAACAGAATGACTTCGGAAAAGATGCCTACGTGGACATCGGCGACTACGGATCTGTCTCGTTTCTCTGCGTCGCTATCCAGGTGAAGTCCGGTGTCTCATACCGCACGGCCAAGGGCGACTATTTCATTCCAATCGATGACCACGCCCACAACTGGCGCCATTCCACAGTGCCGATCTTCGGGGTTGTATATGACCCGGACGACCAACTGATGCGCTGGATCGACATCACCGGGCATCTTCGAGCGAACCCGCAAAAGCAGACCGGCAATGTTCCCGTGACCCGCGAGGCGATTCTGACAGAAGCAAACCTTCGAGGCGCTTTCACGTCAGCCCTCGCGGAATACGCAGGCAGATTTGGAACGATTGCCACGAACCTGCTCGCTTCCGGAGACGTGCAGACCGACGCAGTCTATGACGCATGGGCGCTTGGGCGGTCAGATTCGAAGTACCTGCTCATCATTCGCCGCTTCATCCTTGACTACGAGCCACGCGCTCTGCAGCGCGCGATTCATCTCCTCGCGCACGCAGGAGCCCATCCCGACATTTTCTGGACAAGCAAGAACTGGATTCCTGAAAGCGTTTCTGATCTGGTCACGCCCTCGTTCCGATGGGCGCCCGAGGAGCTCGCCAAGATGTTCAAGGTCATTGACGTCGAAGATTGGGGCCGCGGGACGTTGGGTCAGTCTCTCGACGTACTGCTCTACGAAGATCCACACCTCGTTGCTAAGCTGCACATGACGATAGCTTTGCTTATCGAGGAAGGCGAGACAGAGCAGGCGTTACGCGCCGCTTCACTTGCGCTGACGCACTCAAAAGAGCAAAACGAGGAGATCGAGAAGCTCATCGCAGCCTTCCCCATGCTGATGGACGATGAAATCTTTCGCGACATCTACAGGATGATTCAAGAGGGCGAAACCCTATCTTTATATTGAAGGACTCCAGGGGCGGCGACGGAATAACGCAAACATGGGCGAGAGAACCAATTCGATGAGAATTTCTGCGAGCTACACAGTTGATGACTGGAAGGGTCTGGCCTTCAGCAGCGAGGTCGATTGGGAGCTTGCCGTCGACATGTTCAAGGACAGGCTGAAGACGCGGTATCTCGACCATATCAACCTCCTAATCAGCCGCAAGACTAGCGGATTCGCAGTCCTGTCGCTCGATTGTGTACTCGTGGAAACCATGCAGCAGTTCCGCAACGGAGTAAAAAACACCCCCTACGGCAAGGGGCAGCAGTACTTCATCGATTTTCTTACCGGAACTGCGTTCGCTCAGCACTTCACTAAAGAGACCGCAAAGATCTTCTACACCGAGATTCGCTGTGGGCTGCTACATCAGTCAGAGGCGGAAGGTACGTCGCGGATCAAGCGAGGCCCCCTGCCGCTGGTCGCTCTCACAGCCGATCAAAAGAGTATCGTCGTCAACGTTCATCGTTTTCATGACCTGCTTAAGGAAGTCATTGAGTCCTACGCTCAAGAGCTGCTGCAGCCGGAATCCGTTGAAGCGAGGATCGCCTTCAGAAAGAAAATGAACTTCATCTGCCGGGTGGAAGGCAAAGCCATCTGACCAGCAGCCTTCACGAAATCCCTCTTGCGTGCCTAAAGGTAGCGATCATGGAAACGTCTTTAGCGGCAAATACACCAGGGAACGTTCAGCAATGAAATTACCCTTGTCCCTGCGGTACCCGTGCGGAAATTTCGGGGAAAAGGGCCTCCCGTGAAATGGGGAGTTTGCCAAGGCTTCTCCCACGGAATCACTCCTGCCGACTTGCGATGATGCGGTCGGTAACGATCTGGTAGACGCTGGGTTTTGTGGTAGCCGGTGCTTTCTTGTTCATGGGTGCTTCCTCCCTGTGGGTTGCTGTTGCCGTTGTTGTGGTTCGTGGTGTGTGACATACATGCCGAACGCCACCTGGCGAACGCGGGGGGTAGCAACTGCAAGCTGAGGGGTCTCCCCACCCTTGCAATGGAGCGAAGCGGAATCGAAAGGGCGGAGCGTAGCGGAGGTCTGCACAAGCGAAGCGCGGAAGATTGGGGATACCCCTTGCGGGCGCGAGGGGCGGAGCTCCTGAGCGTACTTAGCACTTGCGTTACAAAACAGACCAAGGACCTGCGTTACATAGGACGTGGGACCCTTATGGTTCTTGAGCTTTGGTCTTACGCACGATGATGCGGTATGCCCTGGAAAGAGAGTCGTATCGTGGATCAACGTCTGCAATTTCTGTCGAGCTACCAAAAGGAAGAAATGTCCGTTTCAGAACTCTGCCGCGAGTTCGGAGTGTCACGACCAACCGGCTATCGATGGATCAATCGCTACAAAGAGAACGGTCCCGAAGGGCTGCTAAATCTCAGCAGTAAGCCTCATAGCTGTTCGCATGCCACTCCTGAGGCGATCGAGAACGCAATATTGGCGC
>CAWGND010000035.1:0-11793 GCA_963823845.1 Terriglobales bacterium | reverse complement strand
GCCGACGAATCTGGCCGACGTACCGCAGAGTCTGAACCCGCTGCTGAAGCTCGAAGTGGCGCAAGTATTTCTGCACGACGTTGGGCATGGTCATGCGCAGCCCCGCAGAGAAATTCTGCATCGCCATGGCCTGCTGCTTCTTCGAATCCTGCAGCAATTGCACCAGGCAGTCGGCGAGACCTTGCGCGTTCCCCGGTGGATAAAACTCGATCGCAAGTTCCTCGCCTTGCGCCATCTGGCGAAAATCAGCCAGATCCGCACAGACAATGGGAACCCCATAGGCGCAGGCGAGATGCGCGACGCCACTGCATCCCGTCGATGAGGAATAGGGCATCACGGCGACGCTGGAACTCTGAAAAAGATCCGGCAGACCGTCTTCCGGAACATAACCGCGGAATTCGATTCGAGGATTGCCGGCGCACTGTTGTTTGATCGATTCCGTGTAACCTGCAGCCTGAGGGTGATCGCCGCCGGCAATCACAAGTTTTGCCTCGGGAATTCTCGCCGCGACGAGATCGAACGCTTCGATCATGAGTTCAAGGCGTTTATAGGTGCCCCATTTGCCGAACGCCAGAATTCGTTGGGCGGGAGCGCTGCCGGCGCGAGAAATCGGGCAACTCCGGCCGGCGAGCGAGAATCCCGTGCGCGCGCAAGTGGACGTTGTCTCGTCCGTATTTGTCATTCAGAATCTTGCGATATCCGGGCATGAGCACTGAGACCGAGTTCGAGAGCAGCAGCATGCGCGTCGCCACGGCGCCTGCAATGCGATACAACCCCTCGTGGCGAACTCCAACATCCTTGAGTTCCACCGTGTCCATCAAGTGATGCAGCGTGACGTGGGTGATAGCGGCCGCTCAGGCGAGCCAGCAGCGGCGTCATCAGGCCCGAAAAGGCGATGAGCGGATTACGGCCGAACGTACTGAACAGCAGATTGAACCAGACGACATCCGGCTTGAGCCGGTGGAGGGTCTTCAGCAATCGGAATGTGCTGCCGGGATCATCGAAAGACCAGCAGCGCAGAACAGTAAATCCTTCGGGCTCTGCATGTGGCCTGCGGCAGTTCATCGGCCAGGACGGTCAGGCTGAGAAACGGATTGCGCTGCAACTCTTGCGCAAGGTGGAATCCGTATTCACTCAATCCTCCGGTGCTTGGGAGGAAAGGTTGTTACCAGACAGATCTTCATTCGCCTCCCGCTTTGCAAGCGCTAGGAGTTCGATGTGCTTTCGGAAGAAGATGTTGGCAGGCGCGGCTAAGAAAGAAACAGATTCAGGCGTTCGGAGTTTTCGCTCGGCATGCGCCGGCAGAGAAGCTGCGAGGAAGAACTGTTCTGCGCCAGAATCTGCCCGCAGCGCACTTCTTCGCAATCGATTCCTTGATCACGTTCGGTTGTTTCCTCTGGAGAGAGTGGGGCGAGAACGGTCACGCTTCCGCACCAGGCGGCTGAGCTTGAGGTATGCGTCGCGGTTCTTGCGGACAAAATCCAGCGGATACTCTGGTTTGCGAGTATGTGCAGCCTCGGGTTCGGCATCCACAACAAATGCGATATCAGGCTTCGGAGTGAACGCAGTCAGCAGTCGCGCATAGAACCGCACTGGACGGCGATCGAGTGGCAGATTGGCAAGCTCGTCGTAGATGTACCGATCGAAGATGATGAAATCCGTATCGCCATACGAAGTTCCGGATACGGCCACGCGCAGACTATAGGCGTCGAGCAAATAAAGGATGAAGCGGACTGCGCGTCATGTACCACGAAGTGACATTCTTATCGCGGCGGCGTGATGGGCTTGTCCGGGCTTCCGACGCCTTGGTCGCCGTTGAAGGCCTTCGAACTCAACTGTTCCCGCAGGCCAGGAAGGACCACGACGTTATCCCAAAATGTATAGAGGACGGAACGCAGCCCTAAGTCGCGCAGATGAGCTCTGAGAGCTTCGATTTGCGTGCTTTTGCCCGCGCCGTCGATCCCGGAGAAACTAATGACCTTGACGCTATCCGCTCTCATGACGATTTGGCCAGAATTGCGCAGTACAATATCCGTTCGTGCTTTGGTTTCTAGTGCACGCCCGGCGGTCGGCTCGGTGTGGCTTCCGACAATGCGATCACCGTACCCACGGCCGCGGCTGCTCCTACGATCGCGCCGACCTTGATCACGAGTGTCCGGACACGATGCTGTTTGCCGGGAGCGATCGCCACTCCAGCGGGTTGTGCCGCGGCTACGCCGTTTACCTTAGGCGCCTCCGCAGCGGCCGTCCCGACCGGCGGCTGCGGCTCTTGAGTTTGTTCCTCCGTAATACTCGGTTGTGAGGTTCCAGTTTGAGTTGATGGCGGATTTGCGGACTGCGCTGAGTTCTGCGAAGCCGAATTATCCTGCGCTCGGGCCCAGGCGACGCCGGGACTGTCAGGAAGTTCAGAGGTAGCGACGGCGACAGGTTGCCCGGGTTCAGCCTGAGCCAAAATTTTTCCTGGCAGGCCGAGCGCGAGCCCGAAGCACACCACCAGCAACAGAGTCCTGTTCAATTGAGCGGTATTCAACAGTTGCATCGTCATCTCCGGCTTTTAAGCCCTCAGCACTAGCTGGCCTGTTTCAGGGCTCCCATTTCTCCGAATACATTTCGCGTACCAGGGCGCATCTTGGGGAACCGTTTCCAGGGGAAGCGGGTTGAAGCTGCGTACTGCTTCATCGGCTGTCGCGAAGGCCTCAAACACACGAGACACTCGCATGAGTTCGAGAACTACTTCTGATTCGTGGGACAAAGCTGCCAACTTCAGATCGCCGTCCCGTTTCATCGCCTCTTCCAGGCAATGCAGCATCATCTCCACACCGGCGCTGTCGATGTAACGAACCTGGGAAGCATCGAGAACTACCCGTGGACGGTGGCATTCGAGGAGTGGTTGGAACTCCTGCAGGAAGCTCTGAGCTCCATCCAGGTTAAGTTGCTCCGGCATTTGCATGACAACTACGGGCCCACTGGTCAGCATTGGTCCACTCCTTTGAAATTGACTCTCTCGTTACAGCTTTTGTCTACAGCTTTTACCTTCGAATCACATCCGTATGTCTGCGTTCTTAGCGTCAACCTTCCTCAGCCTGCGCAAACTGGCCGTCCCCAAATACAAACCCGGCGGGCGACGGAAAATTGGCTTCCTGATGCAGTTCTGTGTTCTGCCGGATGATGCAAGGGTCAGCAATTTCCAGAGTGACATCGTGCTGAAGATTGAAGAGGTTGCTGCCCTCGACAATGGCGTGAGACAGGTCGAGGCCGATGCCGACGTAACTGTTCGAAAGAATCGAGCTGTCTTCTACCACGGTTCCGAAATCCACTCGGCAATCACTTTCAATGTTGCTGCAACGGGTAATCAGGCACTGCTCTGCGATCTTTGTGCCACGGCCAATGAAGGCTGGCGCAACAACTCGAGCATCCTTGTGGATCTGGGCCTCATGGCCGATCCACACGCCGTGACCGAATCTCTGTTCCTTGCGGCCGCAGGCCGCAACGGGAAGTAAGTCCGTCCACGACGAGTTGGCGCAGATCCCGAGGGCGCTCCAATCGGTTCACGTAGCCACTTACGAAGTAGCGGGCGGACGGGTCTTCCTGAAGATCGATCAACAGATCTTGACTTCCGCTGAATCGGGCCGGATCAACGATCCACATATTCAGCGGTCCCTGCTTGTCAAACACGCGCGTGGTGGCTTGTCCCTGGTCATTGTGTGCTTGCAGGGCGTCTTTAAGATCCAAGTCCACATATGCGCCGGCGCGGATGATCAACATTGCCTCAACCCCGCTCTGCTGGCCGGTGATCAGATCCTGCCTGGCGGTACGCCATGCAACTTCGGTGGAGCAGGGCATCAGGCTGACTCCCGGATCGATAGTGGATGCCGGGACGTCAGATACATCTCCAACCAGAGAAATCATGTCGATGCCCGCACGACGCATTTCATCCATCAACCGCACTGCTACAGACCGGCCCAGAACGTCCACGCATACCAGCGGAGTTCCACGCCAGTGCTTTTCAGCGAGCGACAAACCTGCAGTTACAGGCGCGGCCGGTACGCCGCCTTCCTCCTGCCCTCGAGTTTCTGGTCCGACGATGATGATCGCGCTGAGCACCGATTCCGCCTTCTTAGTCGTTTTGCTCCGCCTCTGCGACTGAATTCTTACTTGCCGGTACTTTGGCGAAGCTCCAGTATTCCGCTTGCACGGTCAGCGGATTGGTTCTTCACCGGGCGCCGGCGTATTTTTGTTTTCGGAAACAACAGCGCGCGCATTTTCAGCTTCGCCTTGTGCAGTTGCGACTTGGAGTTTCCGATGGAGCAGTCGAGCAATTGCGCAATCTCGTGGTGCTGGTAGCCCTCAACTTCATGCAGGGCGAAAATCGTCCGGCACCCTTCTGGAAGTTCCAGCAGCGCGCGGCGCAGAGCGATACGATCGACCACTCCAGTCAACTCCGGATCGCTCTTCCCGTAGTCGCGATGCAGCGAAGGAGACTCAGGATTGACCGGCTCGTCGAGCGAAACGGTGGGCGGAGATTTGCGCCGGCGAAGCTTCATCAGAACCGTGTTCACTGCGACCCGATAGAGCCAGGTGGAAAAGGCCGCGTCCCCACGAAACGAACCGACCGTGCGAAACACCTGCAGGAAGGCTTCCTGAGTCAGATCCTCGGCTTCGGCGACATCTTTCGTCATCAGGAGGCAGACCGAATAAACGCGGTTCTTGTGCTGCTGAAACAGTGTCGCAAAGGCATGCTCGTCGCCTGACTGCGCGCGCTTCACCAGGTTGATCTGGGAGTCATCGCGACCCTTCACTCTGGTCGCGGGGATGACGTTCGCTTCGGTTGCAGAAATCGCACAAGTCGCCACGTTTGATCTCCTTTTCAATTGCCAGAAAATTCGCTCGTCGATCACTTCTTCGCGAGCACGAATGACAGAGTAGAAAAAAGAGGGCAAACCTTCTATCAGGTCACATCTGTAAACGGTTGCAGGAGACGCTGTAAGGCTGGCAGGTATCATGTAAGGCGAAGATCCGCGCTGGGCGCGGATCTGGCCTTGCTTGGGAACTTGTGCAGGAAAATAGTTCTGCGGTGTAGGGCAACATACCCATTGACATCCAGGCATCAGTAAAGGTGGAATTCGACTTCCACGCTGATCTGCACGTCCACTGGCTTCCCATCTTTGAGAGCGGGTTGAAAGCGCCACTGGCGCACGGCCTCGAGTGCCTTGGCATCCAGCCCCAGACCCAAACCGCGGACGACCTTGATGTCCCGCGGATGCCCGGCAGCATCGACGATCAACCAGAGAACGCAGGTTCCTTGCCTCTTGGCCTGGCGGGCTTCTTCGGTATAGGCGGGATCGGGCGAGGATATGGCTTGCGGTGCCGAGATGCCGCCGCCCACTTTGTAGACGCCGCCGCCAATGCCACCGCCGCTTCCCGCACCAACGCCCGGTCCGTGGCCTACGCCGACGCCACCACCAGAACCGGAACCAATGCCACCGCCAGAACCGGTGCCGTTCGATGGTGGCGCCGCCGGCATAACTGCGGCTGCTGAAGTGCCGAGATTGGGCATGTGATTCTCCGCGACATGAACTTGCGGTGGAACCACAACGGTGGGTTGCAACCGGCAAACGTGGTTTTTCATTTCGCATGACGATTTCAGGCGGCGTGATCTGTTGCATCGCCACCTTCGGCAAGCGTCCCTTCGGCGCAGGAAGCCGATCGTGATCGCCACCGCCTCCTCCACCGCTCACCAACTTCTTGGAAGTTGGCAAAGCGTAGGAATCCGGCGGCGGGGCGATCAGTGTCACGGTCTCATGCTTTGCGACCGCCTGGACAATCTGGTGACTAAACAGAGCCCCGCTCAAAAGCAAGCCCAGCAGAGCGACGTGGATAATCGCGGAGATCGCCACGCCGTTGGAGCGATAGTTGTTGTAGTGCCCCCATATCTCGTCAGGAGCTCGCGAAATCCGCGGGGTTGAGAACGACTCCGGACGCCTTGCGCGCGAGTCGATTGGATGTCGGGTTCTGGACAGAGTTCTGCGGTACCAGCTCAAATGCGGACTCACCTTGGAAGACAGAATTCTGATGACTCGACATGACTGCTCCTCGAAGACCATGAAACGAACCCTGAAAAAGCAAACGGTGGGATAAAGCCAGTTCCCACCATTTGGGCCAGTCTCACTGTTCTGCGACTGACAAAACTCAAGCGTCAAACCAGCCGTCATAAACGACCGGCAAGAAGAAGGACAAGAACGACGACGACAACCAAGCCCAATCCGCCGCTCGGGTAATATCCCCAAGAACGGCTGTAGGGCCAGGTGGGCAATGCGCCCAGTAACATCAAGATCAGAACCACCAGAAGAATCGTGAACATTAGGCGTCCTCCGTTAAAGATTCGCTATCCGAGCGTATGGAACCTGCGCCGGCCCGATTTAACCGAGCCGGCGAATGGTTTACAGCCAACGCTTATTTGGACGCTGAAATCGCTGCGCCCGTGTTGTCATTTCTGCTGGATTCTTTGCTCTGCATGGAATATCTGCGGACCGCGGCGAGGAACGACTCGCTGGCAGCCGTGGGCTGCACTTTCCCGCTCAGAATGTCGGAGAACGGCACGAAGCTGCCGTAGAGCAAGCGGGTTTCGTCCTTGTCCTGAGTAATCGCCGAGCCATTCAGATCGATTCCGGCAAACAGACCGCGGGCGCGAGAATAGGTCAGTACTTCTGCTCGCATCTTGATGTCAGTGTCCGCCGCGGCGTCCCGCCCGACCGGCCCAGCCGCGGCCGAAGCGTCACCACCGAGTTTGAACTTGCTGGAAAGTAAGTGCTGCATACCCTGATCGTTGGTCACGATCATTACCAGATCGACGGCCTGGCCGCCGAGCTGCAGACCCCAGCTGCCGCCGGTAATCGTGATGGGGGCAGGAGCGCTCCAGCCCGACTCCGGTCCGGCAAGTGGCGATGCCCTTGCCATGATTGCCGCCGAAACCGACGGCGATCTTCACCATGGAAGGGATTACGGCGATGCACTTGGCGTCGTGCATAACCTTGTCAGGAATTGCTTTGTCCGGCGTCGCCATGATCTCGTTCAGAACTTTGGCGGACGCGTCGATCCTTTTGGCGATGTCGGAGTCGTCCTTATCGGCGGCCAACTCACACCGACGAAGATTGAACAAATGCTCAGCACCAGGAGACATTTGGGCAATACTGAAGAAATTCGATTCATATTGTCTTGTCCTCTTCTGTGCTCCACGCGAGCACCTGCTATTTGTTTCTTGCGAGAACAACGTTAATCGCAGAGGGCGGTGCCTTCTATCCAGCGGAGGCAGTAAACCGCCTGAGAAGTTTCCTGAGGACCGGACTCGCCGGAACGACAGGAGTTCCATTCGCGGCCACAGCTGAGGCATTTTCCGCGCTCGCCATACAGCTTCCACAGTATTGTGAGTTGGAGGCAGCCAGATAGCCTGCAATCTCTACTCGACACAACGCCCCCAAAGCGGGTGCCGGTCCTCTGGGACGGACTGGCGCCCGCTCCTTCCTAGGGCATCTGCAGCGAACATTCTCGAAGCGCCTACTGCGACTGAGTTCGCCAATTACAGTCTGGCTCGGATTCTGGGAGAGCAGTCTGCCGCCTAGGATTGAAGAGGCAAAAATCAACTCGGAGGCAAATCATGCTTTACTGGGCATTGATGTTTCTGGTCGTAGCGCTGATCGCGGGAGTCTTTGGTTTCACGGGGGTGGCCGTCGCCGCCGCGGGCATTTCGAAGGTGCTGTTTGTGGTCTTCCTGGTGCTGTTTCTGGTCTCGCTGATCGCTCATTTGGGAAGCGGACGCAGATCACTGAACTAAAAACCGGAATTGCTGGATAAGAATTGCTGATAACCAGGGGCCTTCGTCGAAGGCCCCTGGTTGAATCAGTCAGGATGTCGAAGTCAAGCCTTTGCATTAAGCCCGACCTGTGTCGGCAGCGTCATGTCTTTCCGCAATGAAAGAGTTGGTGGGAATCACTGCCTCCACGACGGAGCCTGCACTCGAAGAATTGCACTTTGAATTTCTCCGCCGAACTCCGCCAGCCTTTCCCTCATGCCTGCCAGTCCAATGCCGGACGCTGCACCCCCTCGGAACTTGGCCAACACTTCCTGGGGAATACCGGTACCGTCATCCGTGACGGTAAGAGTAACGTGGCCGTCGCGGCACACGATTCGGACGTCCACCGATTCCGCTTCCGCGTGACGGTAGACGTTGGTCAGTGATTCCTGCAAGACCCGAAACAACGCAATCTCAATTTCTCTTGGCAAGCGCTCGATGGGCTCATCCACATGCAGCGACACTCTGATTTGGCCGCGTTTTCCGTACTCGTCGAGGTACCAGCGAGCCGCCGATAAGAATCCCAGTTCTTCCAGCAGCGGAGGATGCAGAAGATGGGAAATTGTACGCACTTCCTGGATGGCACAGTCAATCAACCCAATTGTCTCGCGCAACAGGGCCGACCGATCGGCCTGGCTTTCAGTCTCCAGCTGATTCAGGTTGATCTTAAGACCCGCAAGATATTGGCCGACGCTGTCATGGAGTTCACGCGCGATGCGGCGGCGTTCCAGATCCTGGAGTTCAAGGATGCGAGCACTCATTAAGCGGTAAGAGTCAGCGTTGGCCCGTGATAGTTGTTCTGTGTCTCGAGTTCGAGCCACTTCGGTCACGAGGAGGCGAAAATTGTATGCGAGCATCAACGTTACGATTGCAAATGCCAGCCCGAGCATCAGCACGTTTCGTTTAAATAGATAATCCCAGGCCTGCAAGCGCTGATCGAGTAAGGACTCCTCTTCATCCTGCATGCTACTGACGACCGAAGCGATCCGCTTCTCTCGGTCCCCAATCTCCTGTTGTCGCTTGCGTTCGCTGGGCGAGAGGGGCAGTTCACGCGAATCTGAGCTGTTCTCGAACAGGGGAGAGCTTTCATCCAGCAGATGGCCGAGTTGATCGAGCCGAAGTTGCTGTCGAGGGTTATCTTTGGTTGAGGTGCGAAGCTGATCGACCGTTTGCCGGGCGAACGCGACCTCGTCCCCGGGTGGCAACTGCTGCCTGCCCGGCATAAAATTTGTTGCTGCATTGGTCTCGGCGCGAACCAGTTCCAGCTCAAGATCGTTGAGTTGAGATCGCACGTGATAAGTGTGGACTACCCAATCTCGACTGACAACGATTCCCCGCTCAGTGAAGTAAGCGACTGCAGCCAACGCGACGATCGTGATGAATATCAGAACCAGCGAAGCGAAGCGAATCGTATTGGCAGACGAGGACACCGCTCTCGGATTTTCGGCATCTCGATTCCCCGCCATTTCGTGCCTGCCTTTTCGACGATCCCCTGGGCTACGGTTTTCCGCGAAGCGTTCGTATGAAGTGCCCTACACTCTCAAGCTTGCACTCCACCAGGCGGCTTCACGAACAATCAAAAGCCGACCTGCTGAATGCCTGCCTCCTGACGGCAGTGAGCTAGCGGGATGCAGTCGCCTTCTGGTGTGTGACTTCAAGCTCATTCACCACCTGTTTGACGTTGGGCACCTGTTCCGCCAATTTCTCCACGGAAGCACGCTGCGATTGAGAAGGCACGTCACCCTTTAAGGTGACGACGCCATTCGTCACGTCATACTTCACGTCTCGCTTGAGGCGGTGTTGAATCAGCGTCGCATCCAGATTCTTATCGATGCCGGAGTCGATTTCGGAGTCAATTTTCTTCGCGGTGCTGTCGTTTGCCGGCCGCACGCCAATTTCGTTCGACACCACTTCCGCGCCAGCGATCGATCTGGCGATTGATTCAGCGCGAGCTTTGTCGTCGTCAGTCCCGACGTTGCCGGTGAGAGTAACTACACTCTTCTCCCGGTCCTGGCTGACGCTCACATCGTTCAGGCCGGCCTGATCGAGAGAGTGCCGAATGTTGGCGGTGACGTCAGGAGCCTTCGGGGGCCTGTCGGAGCAAGCCATTGTCAGTGCGATCGCGCAAGTAGCGAATGCGATTGAAATGGATTTGGTCGTTTTCATGGTTCTCCTTGGTTCCGCGTCTTCACGAACTATTTTGTCAGACTCACCCACTAAGAATTCTGACGGCTGTGCGTAATTCCACTGTGCCTGCCGATGCTTCCGGCAACATCGACTCGACACCGTAGAGCGGGAGAAGATTCCGGTAACAGAGGCGCGAAACGGATGAGCGCGAGATGGATGCGTGGCGGCCACGGACGGCTTCCAAGTCGGTCAAACTGCAAAGGCCCGACGAGGGCCGCCGTGTGCAGTCACTCCGAAAAGGACATGGCCGCCGGCATCCTTCGATGCAGAATAGCGAAGGGCTTCTGTCGCGGAAATCGGTGGAAACTGTAAGAGGCAGGTGTCGAATGCTGATACATCAGACTCGTCCGGGAACTTATTCGCGACAAATTATTTTGCCGTTGAACGTTTGTTCCCAGCGCATCCAAGTGGGCCTGATGACGCTAGGTTTGCAACTCGTTTGGCTTTTGGTGTTGGGTTTTCCGGTGGCGTCGATTGCATGGACCGTGACCCACGAAGAAGTGCTGCGTGAGCCCCGCCAATATTGCCTGTTTCAGGCTGCGCGGGCGAAGTCGATTGTTCGCCGCAAATTCTTTTATTTGTTTACTTGCGAATATTGTTTCAGCCACTACGTGGCGGCAGGGTTCTTAGCTATCTCGCGCTACAAGCTGCTTTTCTTGGACTGGCGAGGATATCTGGTGGCGTCTTTTCGCGCTCGTCTGGGTTGCGAACCTATACATGAGCATTTACAACCGGCTGCGACTCGACATTAAGCATGAACAGGTTGAAATCAAGGCCGACGAGCAGAAGGCCGACGTGCACGATGCTGTACACGAAGTTGACCTGCGCATCTGGATGACCGGAAAGCCGCCTGAGGGCTCAGGCGGTAACGGGCACTCGCCGCGGTTCATGCCGCCCGGGACGGAATAACCACCTCAACGATCGTACCCGGATTGGCGTTTGCCAACCGCAACCTTCCGCCGAGTTCGTTGACTCGCTGTCGCATGCCGCCGATGCCGACGCCAACGCTTTCGGGCCGCAGTTGAATTACCTGCTCTTCGATCCCCTTTCCGTCATCGCGCACTCTGACCACGATGTCACCCTCACTCTCGGTGAGACTGACTCGTCCATTCCGCGCCCCGGAATGACGGAACATGTTGGTCAAGGCCTCCTGGATGATGCGAAAAATAGCGGTCTCCAGCTCCGGCTTGAGTCGACGAAGATCGGCGGGATCGATCTCCAGCTGAATTTCGATTCCGCTGCGTTCGGAAAGGCCCTCCAGATACCAGCGAAGCGCGGAGACGAGCCCGACCTCGTCGAGGAGCGGAGGATGCAGAAGATGCGAGATGGTTCGGACCTGCCGGATCGCGCGGTCCACTAATTGGCTGGCGTCGGCGGCCGCCTGCTGGCCCGAAGGTGAGGAATCCTTGGAAAGGATTCCGTCCATGATCATTTTTGCCGCAGCAAGTTCTTGCCCCAGTCCATCGTGAATTTCGCGGGCGATGCGGCGACGCTCTTCGTCCTGCAAGGTCATCAGGCGGCTGGAGAGGCGTCGAAGTTCGGCCGTCCGGACGTCCACCATTCTTTCCAATTCGATGGCACTGTCACGAATCGATTGTTCGAGCAGCTTGCTGTCATGGATGTCGGAGCAAGTCCCATACCATTTGACGATGCTGCCGCCTTCATCCCGAAGCGGTACCGCCCGAGCCCGGAACCAACGGTATTGTCCGTGGCTGCCGAGAATTCGGTATTCGGACTCATAGGTCTCGCCGGAGTAC
>CAWGND010000034.1:0-36678 GCA_963823845.1 Terriglobales bacterium | reverse complement strand
GCTGATTCGCCGCAACGCTATTCTAGTGCTTATCGGGATCGAACTGATGCTCAACGCCGCGAACCTCAATTTCATTGCGTTCTGGCGTTATGGCCCGAACCCCGAAGCGTTGACCGGGATGATGTTTGTCATCTTTTCTATCGGCGTTGCGGCGGCAGAAGCAGCTGTCGGTCTGGCTCTGATCATCTCGCTTTACCGCCATATCAAGACCACCAATATCGACGAGGTAAATTCCATGAGAGGATAGGCCACGAAGCAATACCGCATTGCTCTTTGACGGTAGACCTTCCTCGAAGGGACGGCAATCAAATCTGCATCTACCTTGTAACTCTTTGTTGAGACGACATGACCTGGATTGTCCGAAATCTTTGGCTGATTCCCGCACTCCCGGGCCTCGCGGCGGGGCTGAGTGCTCTCGCCAAACAGCGGAATCGCAGGTTCGTAGCTTCGCTTGCGATCTGTTCGATGGGGCTCGCGTTTTTACTTTCCCTTTGTGCGTTTGCGAACGTACTGCGATCCAGCGGCCAGGGAGAGACGGTGCAGGTCTTCAACTTTCCCTGGCTTCAGTATGGGAGTGAATGGCTAAAGCTCGGCTGGATGCTCGATCCGCTGACCGCGGTGATGCTGGTCATGGTCTCGTTTGTCGGCCTGCTGATCTTTATCTACAGCACGGGCTACATGTCCCATGATGAAAATTTCACTCGCTTCTTCTGCTTCTTGTCGCTCTTTGCGGCCGCGATGCTGGGCGTGGTGATTGCGAACAGTCTGTTGTTGCTCTTCATGTGCTGGGAGTTGGTTGGCCTTACGTCTTATTTGCTCATCGGATTCTGGTATCAGAAACCCGCTGCCGCGGCAGCAGCCAAGAAGGCATTCATCACGACGCGCATTGGTGATCTTGCATTTCTTGTTGGAATGGTCTGGCTCTATTCGCAAGCTGGTACGCTGCTTTTCTATGACCATGGTGCCGGGTTTCTGGAACACTCCGCGCTTGCGCATCTGGTTGTGTTGACCACTGGCATTGGCATGGGGGTTACGACTGGCATTGCGCTGTTGATCTTCGCCGGTGCGGTTGGCAAGTCTGGCCAGGTGCCCCTGCATGTCTGGCTGCCGGACGCCATGGAAGGGCCGACGCCAGTGAGCGCGCTGATTCACGCCGCAACCATGGTGGCGGCTGGTGTGTTTCTCGTGGCGCGCGTATATCCGCTCATGGCGGCCCATCTCGGCATCGATCTCGCCACCTCATCAACTACGGCCCTGCAGGCTATTACCTGGATCGGTGCTATTACGGCCGTCTTTGCCGCTCTGATTGCGGTCGCACAGGATGACATCAAACGCATCCTTGCGTATTCGACGATTTCGCAGTTGGGTTACATGATGATGGGCCTAGGCGTTGGCGGAGTGGCGGTCGGGACGTTTCATCTCATCACGCATGCCTTTTTCAAGGCGCTGCTCTTTCTGGGGGCGGGATCGGTCATTCACGGTTGCCACGAAGAGCAAGACATCCGGCGCATGGGCGGATTGAAGAGATTCATGCCGATCACCTTTGCTACCTATGCGGTCGGCATGCTCGCATTGTGCGGATTTCCCCTGTTCTTCTCGGGCTTTTGGAGCAAGGACGCGATCCTGCACGCCGCGCACGCCTGGAGTATCTCGCGCGCGCCGTTTTATCTCGGGAGTTTTGGTGCGCTGTTGACGGCCTTCTACATGACGCGCCAGGTCTACTACGTTTTTTTTGGCGAGCCTCGTTTGGCAGCGGGCCCGGATCCGTCTCACGCCGTAGGTGCCGGGCCCCAGAAGCACAGCATCTCTTCCCCTCCGCACGAGAGTACGGCCGTCATGACGATGCCGCTGGTGATCCTGGCTGCGTTCGCAATCTTTTTGGGTGTAATTGGCACACCAGCTTGGCCATGGTTCGATTCATTTCTGAAGGGCCAGCCAGCGGTCTTGAATTTCGCGGAGTTCTTTGAAGGTGGCATTCTGCCCGTGATGTTCTCTTCCTCGATCATCGTTTTTGCGGGCTTGGGCTTGGGCTGGTGGTTCTATGGCCGCAGACCAATCGTCAACGCTGAAGTTCCAGACGCATTAGAGCGCCTGCAACCACAGATATTTCATCTCTTGCGCCATAAGTTCTATGTGGACGAGTTTTATCAGGCCACCTTCATCCGTTGGAACTGGTGGCTGTCGCGAGTCAGCGACTGGTTCGATCGAAGGATTTGGAACGGTGCAGTGTGGGGCGTGTCTTATCTCGTGCTTGGCCTTTCCTGGCTTGCCCGATCTGCGGACACATACGTCGTAAATTCCGGCTTCGACGAAGGGTGCCACACGGTAACTGCCGGAGGCAAGCTACTAGCGCGACTGCAAAATGGTCTCACGCAGAATTATCTACGGCTGGTTGGTTTTGCGTTCGCGGTGCTGGTCATATTACTGATCTGGAGTGGGACGCGATGAACGTGCTTCCGCCCATCTCCTGCCTGACGATTGTGCCGCTGCTTGGAGCGATTGCGTCCTCACCTTCGGCGCGAAAAGCGAAAAGCTGGCACGCAGACTCGCTTTCATCTTTGCTTTTTTTGCGCTTGCGATCACCCTTGTCTTGTGGCATCGATTCGACCCCGCCTTCGGGGGCCTTCAGTTTGAGGAAGTACACGGCTGGATTCCGGCACTTAGTGTGCAGTACCACGTAGGCATCGACGGTCTGGGCCTGCTGATGCTGCTCCTGTCTGCCATAGTCGTCCCCATGGCGATGGCGGCGTCGTCACAGATTCAGGAGAGAGGCCCACTCTATTTCGCGCTCGTTCTGATGCTTGAAGCAGGCCTGTTTGGGACATTTACCGCGCTGAATTTCTTTCATTGGTTTCTCTTCTGGGAACTCAGCCTCATTCCGGCGTTTTTCCTGATTCGGCTTTGGGGTGGACCACAACGCGCCACAGCGGCGACCCAGTTTTTTCTCTACACGATGGTCGGAAGCGTCGCGTTGCTGCTGGCATTTCTGGCCATCTATTTATGCACAGGAAACTTTGACTTCATTGAGCTTGCCAACTTGGCGAGGAATGGGCAACTCCTTCAGGCATTCGCCGCTATCTCGGACTGGCACAGATTTACCACGGAAAAGATTGCACTGGTTCTTTGCTTCGGAGCATTTCTTGGCTTCGCCGTGAAGGTGCCGCTCGTCCCCTTTCATACATGGCTACCCTCCACCTATGCAGAGGCCCCGACAGGCACCACGATGCTGCTTACGGGCATCATGTCGAAGATGGGTGTTTATGGCTTCCTTCGGATACTGCTCCCAATTTTTTATGTGCCGCTGCAATCCCTGAGAACGCTGTTGTTGTGGCTTGCTGTGGCCACGATTGTCCTTTCTGCATTCGCCGCCCTGGCACAAAAGGACCTGAAGCGCATCTTCGCCTACTCTTCCATCAACCACCTCGGCTATTGCATGCTTGGCATTTTTTCCATCTTGAAGTTCACCGGCGAAGATCCCGCGCTCGCAACCGAAAAGGCCGCGGCACTCAACGGCGTATTTTTGCAGATGTTCAACCATGGCATTACGGCCGCAACGCTGTTTTGGTTTGTGGCCCTGCTGGAGAAGCGCAGTGGCGGGTTGCGCGGCCTTAATGATTTCGGTGGGCTGCGCAAAGTCGTTCCCGTGTTCTGCGGTCTCATGGGTATCGCGCTGTTCTCGTCGCTGGGACTGCCAGGGCTTAACGGCTTCGTCGGCGAATTCCTGATCTTCAAAGGCACGTTTCCGCTGGCGGCATGGGCGGCGTCCGTGTCCGTCCTTGGTCTACTCCTCACAGCAATTTTCATCCTGACAATATTGCAGCGTGTCTTCTCTGGGCCACTCCAAGAAAAATGGTCACGGATGCCTGATCTCACTCTTGGGGAGCGGTTCGCTCTGCTGCCCGTCATGGCGCTGATGTTTGCACTGGGGTTGTATCCGCAACTCGTGCTTGGCGTCATCAACAGTACGGCCATGCAAATGGTGCAGCAACTGAGGTTCTAGATAAAAGATGTTCGGGAATAGAGACATATTAAGAACGGCAGGATGGGCACACCGTGTCGGTCGGCGGGTCCGCCTGGTCATGGCAACCTAACTATGCTGGCTTGGTCCATCTACATCTCGTTTCTCGGCGTTCCGGTGCTTCTGCTCCTGCCGAAGGGCTCCGTTCGCGCAGCACGAATCCTCGCCCTGCTGGCGGCAGTGGCGGGATTCGCCGTGACTCTGTGGGAATTTGCACAACAGCAATCGGGAGAGCTGGTGACGGTTGCACGGGCCGCCTGGGTTCCATCGCTCGGCGTCGAGTATCACCTCGCAGCAGATGGAATTAGCATGACTCTGCTCCTGCTCACGGGAATCGTGGCGATCTCAGGCGTTCTGTTTTCCTGGAACATCGATCATCGGGCCAAAGAATTTTTCGCGTTCTATCTGGCGTTGATCGGCGGCGTGTACGGCGTATTTCTAAGCTTCGATTTGTTGCTACTGTTCGTCTTCTACGAGATCGCGATCATCCCTAAGTATTTTCTGATTGCGATCTGGGGTTCCACACGGCGTGAGTATGCCGCCATGAAGCTCGCGCTCTATTCGTTTGTCGGTAGCGCGATGGTGCTGATCGGATTGATCGCGGCATACGTGATGGCCGGAGCCAAGACGATGGATCTAGTGCAGCTCGCTCAGTTTCCATTTCCAATCCATTTTCAAATGTGGGCGTTTCCGCTGGTGTTTGTGGGCTTTGGAATTCTTGCCGGTCTTTGGCCATTTCACACATGGGCGCCTACCGGCCACGTCGCAGCACCCACTGCGGCTTCTATGCTACTCGCTGGGGTGGTGATGAAGCTGGGGGCTTATGGCTGTTTGCGTGTAGCGATGACGTTGTTTCCGCGTGGACTGGACGCGTGGGGCTTTCACGTACTCGGCTTTGGTTCGTGGCGCGATGTCTTCGCGCTGCTTGCGCTTATCGGCATTGTGTACGGCGCGATGGTGGCGCTGGTGCAGAAGGACTTCAAATTTGTCATCGGCTATTCGAGCGTCAGCCACATGGGCTTTGTGCTGCTTGGACTGATGACCCTGCAGCAGATAGGTCTGGACGGCGCGGTCCTGCAAATGTTTTCGCATGGCATCCTTGCAGGATTGTTGTTTGCGGTCGTTGGACGCATGGTCTATGACCGAACGCACACGCGCGATTTGTCAGAACTGGAGACGATGCATCTGAGCAAGGCCATTCCGTTTGCAGCCGCGACGTTCGTCCTTGGGGGCATGGCTTCCATTGGTCTACCGGGCTTCAGCGGTTTTGTGGCGGAGCTACAAGTCCTCATCGGAGCGTGGCGCGCGTTCCCACTGTTTGCGGTCTTCGCCGGAGCGGGCATCGTGATCGGCATCGCCTATACGTGGCGAGCCATGCAGAAAGCATTCTTCGGAGCAGCTGACCAGCGTGCTGATACCGCGACGTCTCGACTTCCAGCCATCTCCGTTCCTGAGCGCATTGGTGCCTTCATCCTGATAGGCACCAGCGTTATCATCGGAATCTACCCCCAGTTGCTTTTGCGCATTATTGTCCCCGCCTTGCACTCGCCGATGTTCGAAGGCCTGTGGAAAGGAGGCGGGCGATGAGCAACTTCAGTTATCTGGATATGCTGCATCTGGTAGTGCCGGAGGTGATTGTCGTTATCGCTGCGCTCTGTGTGCTGTCCTTGGATCTCATGTTGCTGCGGACGTCAGAGCCGCGGCCCGAGGCTCCGTTGGCGCGCTACTGTCGCTTGCCGGGTGCGCAGCGGCGGTTGCCTGGATCCTGCATACTCCGGAATCTGCAAATGTTCTTGACGGAATGCTCGTGTTGAATCCTCTTGCGCAACGAGTGCAAGTCGCACTGCTCATTCTGACGATGCTGACGGTCCTGATCTTCATCGGATCGACTTTCACTCAGCACGTTAGCGAATATCTGGCACTTATCATGCTGGCGACGGTCAGCATGATGTTCCTTGTCAGCACCCAGAACCTTCTTCTGATTTTTCTATCACTTGAGCTGCTCAGTTTGTCGCTCTACATCCTCACTGCTTTTAACAAGCGCAGCGTCCGGTCAGCGGAAGCCGCATTGAAGTATTTTGTCTTCGGCGGAATTTCGGCGGCGTTCTTGTTGTTCGGATTCAGTCTCCTGTACGGCTGTTCCAACTCGACAAATCTTGTGCGCATTGCCCGCAGCATTCAAGGCCCATTCCTGGATCCGCTGTTAGTCGTTGCCATCGTGATGACGCTGGTTGGACTTGGATTCAAGGTGGCCGCCGTCCCATTTCATTTCTGGGCGCCGGACGTGTATCAGGGTGCACCGGTCACCAGCGCAGCCTTGATCGCGTCTGGCTCCAAGGTCGCGGGCTTCTTCATTTTTTACCAGGTCACGGTGATTGGATTGACAGGTGCGGAAGGGAGTAGTGTCTGGCACGGTTACGCCTCTGGATGGGTTCCAGTCGTTGCCATTTTCGCCACGCTCTCCATGGTGCTGGGAAACCTCGTGGCGATTCTGCAGACCAGCGTACGGCGATTGCTCGCGTATTCGGCAATTGCGCACGCAGGCTACATGTTGCTGGGCATCCTGTCGCATACCGACCAGAGTTTTCGAGCGCTGCTTTACTACGCCATTACTTATGCGTTGACGGTCCTCGGGGCGTTCGGTGTTGTGGATCTGGTAGAGGAGGTAACAGGCGGCGACCGGCTATCCGACTTTGCGGGGCTCAGCCGACGAGCGCCGGTTCCGTCCTTTTGCATGATGATATTTATGTTATCGCTGGCGGGCATTCCACCGCTGGCCGGATTTTTCGGGAAATTCTATCTGTTCTCTGTCGTGCTCACCTCGACACCCGGGTCGCTCGGGTTGCTTTGGCTGGTGGTTCTGGCCATCGCGATGAGTGCGGTGTCGCTCTACTACTACCTGAAAGTGCTGAAGTCCATTTATGTGAGCGATCCGCCAACCGACACTGCTCCGATCCACGTCTCAGTTCTCCGCCAAGTCGTTTTGTGCCTGATTGCGCTTAGCGTAGTGCTACTTGGCTGCGCACCGAATCTATTGCTGCACTGGCTGTAGTCAAATAGCCAATCGTGAAATGTATCAGCGCGGAAGGTCTGTCTGGAGATGGAAGTTCCCCCACATTGCCAAATTTGGATTAGCGTATCGAATTAGAACCGGTGCAGGGGGAACGCAGTCTTGCAAGAGGCCAGATGGGTCAAATTGCCGCCAATCAAAGTCGGGACAATTTTTTGTTGACGTAATCTAGTTGGGAGATTGCCCCAGCAACGTGATTCAGGCCTAAGGCCGCAATAATCTTATTTAGGAAATATCGATAGAGAATTTGGCTGTAAGCTTCCTTATAGTTCTTTTAGAGTCGTTGATCGGAACACGGCTTAGCGTGAATTGGAGAGCGAAATGCGCTGATGATGACGCATGAATTATGAGTCTTATGCCACGGGTGTTTCGTCATTGATATTGCCGATTCAAATCGTGGCGCGTTTGCGCAAAGAGGAAGATCATGTTGTTCAGGTTTCTGTTGTTTACTGCCGGACTAGTTTCTCTGAGCGCGACCAATGCACCGTGCCAGCAGGCAAAAACCACATCTGGCGGCGTGTCCATCGTGCAACCGGGCGCACCAGGACAGAGCAACAAGACCCTCACGCCAGAGACTGCCAGCGCCGCGCCACGAAGGCCCTCGGAGGCCGACATCAAGTTCATGCAGGGCATGATCATGCACCATGCGCAGGCAGTCGAGATGACGGAGCTGTTGCGTACGCGGAGCCAGAACACAGAGATCCAGGCGTTGGGCAAACGCATCAGCATCTCGCAGACTGACGAGATGAGGTTCATGAAGCAGTGGTTGACCGATCGCGGTTTACCCCTCTCCGGGAATGGCTCGATGGACATGGCGGGAATGGACATGGCCGGCATGGACGCACATGGATATGGGCGCTATGCCAATGATGCCCGGCATGTTGACGCCGGAGCAGATGAAGGCTTTGGCGGCGGCGGCAGGCCCGGCCTTCGACCACCTCTTTTTGACTGGCATGATTCAACATCACACCGGCGCCCTGACGATGGTGAAGGGCCTCTTCGCGAGCCCTGGGGCAGGCCAGGACCCTCAGTTGTTTGATTTTGCCAGCGATGTGGACAACACCCAACAGGCGGAAATTGACATCATGCGGCACATGCTAAAGGAGAAATGATGATCGCTGAAATGACCTCACGGTTTTCGCGCGGTGCCTTGACCATCGCGGTTGCACTGTCTGTCGCTCTTCCGTCCCTATGTGTCGGACAAAACAGTCCATCGGTCTACACCAACCCGCGTGCAGGGGCCGACGATCCGCGTGTAGGACTGAAAGCGGGTCTGTACGATGCGGGCGAAGCATCGTTTGGTATGGAGCGGCTCATCTCTTTGCCGAAGCCGGCCGGCTTCGCTCCGGATCTTGCTTCGATCGCAGCCTTCGATGCTACTCCTGCTCCCCCACCGCCACCTGCCGGGACTCCGCCAGCGCGTGGGCCGCAGAGTGGCCCTCGCGCGAATTACGGCGGTACCAACTCCGACCTCGCATTCGGCGGAACCACCCTCTTTGTTGGGAACTACAGCGGCATTAATTTCTATGACATCTCCAACCCGGCGAAGATCAAGCTGATCACGTCGGTGGTCTGTCCCGGCGGCCAGGGAGATGTATCGGTGTATGGCCATCTTCTGTTCATGTCGGTGGAAGCGGCCAATGGCCGGCTTGACTGTGGCACACAGGGATTTCCAACGCCGGCGGCCGCAACTGTGACTCCGCCACCGCCTGCCGATTCGGCCAATGCTGATGCCGCGACCGGCGGTCGCGGCGGCCACCACCGCCACCTCCCAGTCCTGACCGGATCAAAGGCATCCGCATCTTCGACATAACCGACGTCTCGCAGCCAAAGCAGGTCGCTGAGGTGCAGACCTGCCGCGGGTCGCATACGCATACGCTCGTAATCGACCCCAAAGACAAGGACAATATTTATGTCTATATCTCAGGGTCCGCAGGTGTGCGTCCGGCGGAGGAGTTGAGAGGATGTTCAGGTGGCGACCCGGATAAGGACCCTGACACGGCGTTGTTCACCATTGTCATCATTAAGGTGCCGCTGGCGCATCCGGAGTTGGCGAAGGTCGTAGCCAGCCCACGCATCTTTACCGATCCGGAGACTGGCAATATGAACGGGCTCTGGAAGGGCGGCAACCACGGCGAAGGAACTCAGACGACCTCGATGACCAGGGGCTGCCACGACATCACCGTCCGTTCAGACTTAGGGCTTGCGGCTGGGGCTTGCTCGGGAAATGGGATCTTGCTGAACATATCCGATCCTGTGCATCCCGTCCGCGTCGACGCCGTAACCGATCCGAACTATGCATTCTGGCACTCCGCCAACTTCAGCAACGACGGCACCAAAGTGCTATTTACGGACGAGTGGGGTGGCGGAGGCCAGCCACGCTGCCGTGCGACCGATCCGATGAACTGGGGCGCTGATGCCATCTTCAATCTGAAGAACGGCAAACTGACACTGGCCTCCTACTACAAGATGCCGGCGCCGCAGACCGAGCTGGAGAACTGCGTGGCCCACAACGGGTCGCTGATCCCGATTCCCGGTCGCGACGTAGAAGTGCAGTCCTGGTACCAGGGCGGCGTCTCGATTGTCGACTTTACCGATATCACGCATCCTATCGAGAT
This sequence comes from Terriglobales bacterium, assembly GCA_963823845.1. Taxonomy (GTDB): domain Bacteria; phylum Acidobacteriota; class Terriglobia; order Terriglobales; family Acidobacteriaceae; genus Alloacidobacterium. The sequence continues at coordinate 26,972 of CAWGND010000034.1, read as the reverse complement.
CGGCTACTTTGATCGCGGGCCGGTCGATGGCACCAAGCACGCAATGGGCGGCCAGTGGTCGACCTATTGGTACAACGGCTACATCTACGGCTCGGAGATTGCACGCGGCGTTGATGTATTCAAGCTGGTGCCGAACAAATACATCACGCAAAACGAGATTGACGCAGCGAGTCAGGTTCAAGTTGCCGAACTCAATGTGCAGAACCAGCAGAAATTTGTCTGGCCTGCGAATTTTGTGACTGCTAAGGCCTACATCGACCAACTGACTCGCAGCAATGCCCTTGATGCCAAACGATTGGCGGCACTTAGCGAGGCAATCGCCAAGGCAGAGGCATCCCAGTCTAAGCCGAAGAATGTCGCACAGCTTCTTGCCACGGCGGCGAGCCTCGACAAGGATGCGGCCAGGGCGAAGACACCGGCGGATGCGTACCGTATGCATGCATTGGCGGGAATCATGAAACAGAGCGGGGCCTTATCTCACTAGCTGACTGAGGGCCCGCACGGATAGGATGAGGCGGCGTTGCCCTCATCGATCGAGTTACTTAGCTTGCAACTGGATCACCTGTATCGAATAAGCTGGCACCGTATGGCTAAACTTCATTCCAACTTTCTTAATTGTTGTTTGCACTGGCACAATGCGGGTTGGAGACGAGATGTTGTTCGTCTGTGCCAAACTGGCACCCGTTAATGTCTCCAGCGTGCCCGCATCCGCGACGCTGCTTGCACCTGTCATTTCAATTTCGACCCGCTGCGCAACGGAGGATGCATTGACGAGTTTCAGATAGACTGCGCCCTTCTCAGGATCGCGTGTCACCGAGTAAAAGAACCGATCAACGTTGCCGTTGACAGAGGATGCCGGCACTTCAGTCCCAAGGTATTTGGCAAACATCGTCTGCGCGTAATATCCAGGCGATCCATAGCTGCTAAGTGCGTCGTATCCGATGAGGTCCGACTCCCACTGCATCCCTCCAGGATTTACGTTGACGAACAGGGGTGCATACGACGCCATGACAATCAGGTCGCTGTTTCTCTCCATCCCCGTCATCCACGCTGCATCACCAAGCGCTGCGCCCATGTTTGTGGTTGGTGACCCTTCGCGTGTCGCCCACTCTCCGACAAATATCTTGGGACCGTTCCGATCCACATTGTCATAGTGCTTCACGTCGGCAAAGAACTCGTCCGCACGCTTGTAGTAATGATCGTCGAGAACATCAGGCTTCATTCTCTTGAGCGGCGCTGTCGCAATCAGTTCGAGCTGCGGATATTGGGCCTTGATCGCCTTGTAGAATTGTGCATAGCGGCCTTCATAGCTGCCGGATCGGTCGAACCAGTCTTCATTGCCAATCTCGACATACTTCACTGGAAATGGCGCTGGATGACCAAGCTTTGCCCTCACTGCGCCCCATTTTGTGGACGTATCACCCGTCGCGAACTCAATCTCATCGAGCGCATCCTGCAAGAATGGGACTAGCGCTGGTCCGGGGTTGATGTGGTCACCCTTCAACGAGTATCCCGCATAAACTGCCAGCACGGTCTGAATCTTCAAGTCCTCGGCCCACTCGAGAAATTCAAGCAAGCCCATTCCGTCGGATGACTGGTAGTTCCAGGGGCTTCGGTGTGTGGGTCGATCGACAAGTGGTCCGATCGTATTTTTCCAGTCGAATCTTTCGTCAATCTGATCACCCTCAAGATAGTTGCCGCCCGGAAGCCGCAAAAATTTTGGATGCATTGCCGCCATCATCTCCATCAGATCAGGACGGTTTCCATTTTCACGGTTTTTGTAAGTAGGCGGGAAGAGAGACACCAAGTCGATCCACAGTTTGCCCGCATGGCCAACGGTGAGCAGAAGGTGGTTTTCCGACGATGTCTCGATATTTCCCGTCGTGAGGGTGAACTCGTATCGCTTCCAATCGGTGGAAAGCCCCGGCACTGTTGCTGTGGCCACCGATTTACCGGAGTTGTCGTTGATCAAATCGGCGATCAATGGTCGTACGTCCGCTGAATCGGTTTTCGCATAGAGCGATCCCTTATACGTCGTATTTGGTCGCAGGGCCATTCCCCAATAGCCTTCGTTCCGTACGCCGGCCCGATTAGTCGGGTCGGCCTGCTTCACATCGATCGCGAGGCTGTGTTCGAGTGCGGAGCTAGGGCCTTCCGTATGATCGATGGCCATTGTTGCAATGGCATTTCCCAAATGCTCGATGTTCCAGTGTGCCACTCCCCCAAAGCCGTGATCCTGAAATGTCCGGTTGCGCACCATCTCTGCGTATAGGCCGCCGTCGTACGAGTAATTAATCTCCTCAGTCATCAACCCATAGAGTGTTGGGCTCACGGCGTGAAGGGGTTTATCCAACTGTATGTTGAGTGTGACCGTCGTCGGCTGAGCAATGCAAACCCCGGGTAGCAGGATGGCTATCGCTGAGAGCGCAATCTTTGCAATCACGTGCGGTGTCCTCGGAGTTGCGAGTCTGATGAATTTTGAAGATGTGCGCATAAATCAACCTTTCACCGTTTTTGTTGCGCCGGGCAGGAAAACGCTTACTCAACTAAGTCTAAACTCGCATTCAAGGAGATGGGACATCTGTGCGCACTGACACTGGATTAGGTTTTCGACGAAATATAACAGGATTGCGTTTGTCAGCGCGTGCGTAGGGGCTGAAAAACTCTATCCACGATTGAAGACAGACCTGTACATGGTCTTTAGTATTCTTCCCCAGGCTCCCGTCTGCTGAAGAAGACGGTGATCAGATCGAGGCGTGCTGGAGGATCTCCCTGGCTCTCGATGGCTAGGCAAGGCTGATCATACCTTGGCAGTGGTCAAGTTTGAACTTGACCACTACACACATGTTCCAACTGTCATTATCGAACGTCCACGAACGCTGTGCCCCAGACGAGAACGGGACGGTCAGTCTGGCAGATGCCATCAGGTGGCGCGTCCTTTGCGGGCCGTCGCTTTTCTTTCCTGTCAAAAGTATTTGCCAGAGGGAAATTGCGGCCCTACCCGTACGGGACTCGGTAAAGCCCAGCAGGCTAAGGACTTGGCCCGTTTTTGGAACGTTCAAGGCGGGTTGGAAAAGAAATCAGTCTTTAGTTGGAGAAACTCTTGACAACTTTAGCGAGGCTCGAGTAGGCTTCGGGGCGGTCAAGAAGCGCAGCGATTTCTTTTTTGAGAAAACGATTTCATTTCTTTGAAATGTTGCTTTGGCAATTGAAGTTCTTGCGGGCTCGAACAGAATATATCAACATTGCAGCTTAGTGTTTCGCTTATTTCTACTAGATCCAGGTGTCTTGAGAAAACGTTTACAGGCTTTGCATTTGCTCTCCCCGAACGAAGAGAAATGTGAATATACGAATCGTTTGGATGGTAAAGGCTACAAGGCTTTCTTCAGTGCATTTAATCAAATTCGGAGGCTGCATTATGCGTCGTACTAGGTTTGCATTGACAGTTCTGTTAGGTATGGCTCTGTTGCTTATTCCATGCGCGGGGGCCCAGGAAAACGCAACTATCGTTGGAACAGTGATGGATTCTACCAGCGCGGCGGTCCCGAACGCCGAAATCACTCTGACCAATAGCGCAACCAGCCAGGAGAGAAAGGTAACTTCGAACAGCGCCGGAATCTATACCTTCGTCAACGTAGGCGTCGGCCACTTCACGCTGGACGCGACTGCAAAGGGGTTTCAGAAATACATCCGGACAGACATCGTTGTGAATACGGATCAGACCTTGAAGGAGGACATCAGCCTCACGGTCGGCAGCGAAGCACAGACGGTTACGGTCGAGGCTGATGCTCTGCAACTTCAGTCGGAGACTAACGAGCTCAGCACTCTCATCAGCGGTGCCCAGATAACCCAGCTGGCGACCAACGGCCGTAATGTGGTCTCGCTCGCAGCGCTGGGCATGGGAGTGTCCAACAACTTGCCCGCTTTTGGCGGCGTGAATGCTCTAACATCCGCTAACGGCATCAGCTTTAACGGGCCCCGTGTGAACCACAACATTTACCTGTTAGATGGAGGAGAACTGAACGATCGCGGCTGCGGCGGCTGCTTCAGCTCTTTACCCTCGGTCGACGCGCTCGCGGAGTTTCAGACTCTCGACAGTAACTACGGGCCCGATTACGGCATCGGTTCCGGCGGAACTATCCTCATGGTCCTCAAATCCGGTACCAGTAATTTTCATGGAGGACTATGGGAGTTCAACAGGAATGCAGACTACAACGCCAATAATTACTTCAGCAACCTCGCGGGACAGCCGCGGTCAAAGTTTGATCTGAACGTTTTCGGCGGAAATTTTGGCGGACCAGTGTGGATCCCGCATGTCTACAACGATTCGCGCAAGAGGACGTTCTTCTTTGTGAATGAAGAGTGGCGAAAGCTTATTCAAGGAAGTGCGCCCGCGGTCAAAAATACGATCCTGGCCAGCAATTTCCCAGCGGCAGGACAAGATCTGGCATACACCGTTCCATCCAACGGCGTGGTTCCAATTGTCCCGGTCACCACCGACCCAGCCAAGCTGGCGATCTATGGCCAACGAGGTTTGACCCCGGGACAACCGTTTCCAGGCAACATCATCCCGAAACAATTGATCGACTCTAATGCGGTCCTCGAACTGAACGCGGGCACCTTCCCACATCCGAACTTAGGCACGAACCAATACATTTCGTCCATTCCTCAACCAACCGATGTCCGTGAAGACGTCGTGCGCATCGACCATGCGATCAATAGCAAGTTGCAGCTGATGGGCCATTACTTACATGACGCGGTCACTCAGACGTATTACCCGCCGTTGTGGGGTGACAGTACCTATCCAACGGTGGGCACCGCGATGCTCAATCCGTCCTGGTCGGCGACTATCAAACTCACACAGACGCTTTCACCCAACTTGCTTAATGAAACCGCCTTCCTATACAGCGGCAACACGATCCACCTCAGTCCTGTGGGCATTTCGGCTCAGCCATCCGGGTGGACAGCTACCAGCTTCTTCCCGCTCGCCAACAATGTAGGGAGTCGCATGCCAGAGATCCAGTTGGGTGCGCCCTACAGTACAACCTGGAGTTCAAGCTACTTCCCCTGGAAGAACTCCTACGAAGGCTATGAGACCCGGGACGATCTATCCTGGAGCAAGGGATTGCACCAGTTCAAATTCGGCTTCAGCTGGCTGCACGCCCCCAAGAACCAGCAACTGCAGGCCAACACGCAGGGCACCGCGGTATTCAACAATAGCTCATTTTCCGACGATTCCTACGTAAATTTCCTGCTCGGCGACGCTGCCTCCTTTACTCAACTGGAGTTCCTTGCAGGCAAACATTGGGTCCAGAACAACTATGGCGGCTACGCTAATGACAACTGGCATATCATTCCCCGATTGACTCTCAACCTCGGGCTTCGTTATGACGCGTTGCCTCACACCTATGAGCGATTCAACCAGTTCGCAAACTTCGTTGCGGCAGACTACAACACGTCGCTGGCTTATCCTCTCAACCCGGACGGTACCCTGAACCCGGCTTCGCTTACGCAATTCAATGGTTCGCCGTTCTATCTCAACGGTATGAGGGAAGCTGGCGTCAATGGTTTCCCCCGTGGAGTGGTCCAGAATTACTACTACACCTTCCAACCGAGAGTTGGCTTCGCTTACAACCTCCCCGGCAAGGGAGCCACTGTACTCAGAGGTGGCTTTGGAATGTTCTATGAACGCGTCCAAGGCAACGATGTTTACAACGCTGCTCAAAATCCGCCTTTTGCGTACCAACCTTCCGCCACCAACGTTTACTTCTCAAATCCAAACACCAGCGCGCTGAGCGGACAAACAACGACTCAGGCCTTTCCCTCCACGCTAACTAACATTCAATATCAGTACAAACCGCCAGGGACAGCGCAGTTCAGCCTCGGAATTCAACGGCAGATCGCTCCATCGCTCATCGGGGTGGTGCAGTACGTTGGCACTTTGGGTTGGAACCAGAACAACGATCGGGCGATCAACACCTTACCATTAACAGATTCAAAAAATACGGCAAATCCCTATGACCTTCGACAGGGCGTTGCTACAGGCAAGCTGAACGCGAACTTGTATCGACAGAACCCGGGTTTTAGCGGTATTGAGCAGGAAGAGAACGAAACCAATTTCAACTATAACGCCCTCCAGATAGGTCTACGCATGGAGAACAAGCATGGACTTACCTTCCAAATGGCGTACACCTACTCTCATGAGATGGATTCGCAGAGCAATGATCTCGGGGGCGTCTCCGATCCGTTCAATATAAGGTATGACTATGGGTCGGGCGCGCTCGACCGACGTCAAATCTTCAACGTTAACTACATTTATGTCTTCCCATTCTTCGCAAAGAGCGGCAACACGTTCGAGAAGGTGGCACTGGGAGGCTGGGAACTGTCCGGAGTGACGTTCGTGCAGTCGGGAGTCCCGCAATCGATTAACTATAACGGCGCCGACACTCTCGGTCTGGGCGGCGGCACCTCCAACCGTCCGAACCAGGTAGCTGCCATTTCCTACCCCAAGACGCGACTGGCCTGGTTTAACAAGAGTGCTTTTGCAGCTCCAGTCGCCCCTTGGAATGGGGGGCCGAATCAAGGCTGGGGCAACGCTAAGAAAGACGTAGTCATTCTGCCCGGGCTTTTCAACTTCAATATGGCCCTCTTCAAAACCTTCTCATTCACGGAAAGCTTTAAATTCCAATTCAGGCTTGAGACATTCAACACCTTCAACCACACGGAATTTAACGGTATAGATTCGGGCTTTAATGATGGGAACTTCGGGCAGGTGACGTCTGCCTACGATCCTCGCGTACTGCAGCTTGGGGGGAAGCTCTCGTTCTGACAGAAATCTGTGCATACCAAGGACGCCATGGCTTCATCGCGATGGCGTCCCTTTTATTTCCTGGTATTCGACGGCCCTTGCTTCGATGGGCTCTTCATACCTGGCAACGAAGACTTGAAGATACCCTGGCCTTCCTTGATAGTCACCAACTGATTATGTTCGACAGTCGGAAAGCGCTCGACTAGCCCGTTCGTCCAATGGATCTCAAGATCGGCATGGGTGCTCCGCCCAAGTCCGAAGTGGAGCCTGCGATCATTCACTGAATAGAAGCTCGATTGCGCCATCACAGCCTGGGCCTGTACCTTGCCACCATATTTGGCCACGACCCTGGATCCGATCGCGCTGCGGTTCGACCTCGTCCCGATGAGGAACACCTTCAGCCAGTTCAAATCGCTCTTGAGATCGTTTCGAAGCAGAGATGGAGGTTCGTTTAGGTTGACGATCACCATGTCGACGTCGCCGTCGTTGTCAAAATCACCGAAGGCACAACCTCTACTGCAATGTACGGCTGAAATTCCCGGACCCGCTTCTTCGATCAATTCTTCGAACTTACCATTGCCGAGATTTCGGAATATGAACCGTGGTGTCTTCAGCGGGTATTCCGGAAACTCCGCTTCGACCTCCGGGTAAACGGACCCAGTAACGACCGCGAGGTCTGGCCAGCCATTATTGTCGAAATCGGCGAAGCCAGTCCCCCAGGAGATGTAGCGGGTTTCAACCCCGAAGCCGGCAGCAATCGTTACATCTGTGAAGTTAGCGGCTCCATCATTTCGATAGAGAACGTTCGTGTCGTCCGAAAAGTGGGTTTTGAAGATATCGAGATTTCCGTCCAGATTGTAATCGCCGACTGCGACACCCATGCCAGCCTGCTCCGCGCCGTCTGCGCTGAAGGCTATGCCACGCTCGGCGCCCTCTTCGGAGAAAGTAGAGTTATGTTGGTTTCGAAAGAGAAGACTTGGGGTCGAGTCCGATGCCACATAGAGGTCGCTCCAGCCATCGTTGCTGAAGTCTGCAGCTACACTGGTCATCGAATAGGTGCGCTGCGCTTTTGCGATGCCGGTTTCCTGAGAGACATCGCTGAAGGTTCCATCGCCCTGGTTTCGATAGAGGTAGTTGCGTGGCATCGGCAACCCCCTGGGCCCGCAGTTGACCGCAACACCTTTGAAATTGCAGTACGGATTCGCCCCGGGTTTTGGCAAGCGATCCAGATGCAGGTCGACATAGTTGGCAACGAAGAGATCCAGATGCCCGTCGCGGTCGTAGTCGAGAAATGTGCATCCAGATCCCCAGCGTGTGTTGCCTTCGTAGATCAGCCCTGCCTGCTGGGTCACATCGGTGAAGGTGCCATTGCCATTATTGCGATAGAGAACATTCTGGCCGTAATAAGTGACGAAGATGTCCTCAAAGCCGTCGTTGTTATAGTCCCCGACCGTCACTCCACTGGCCCATCCGGAACGTATGAGCCCAGCCCCCTCTGTGACATCGGTAAACGTTCCATCTCGATTGTTTTTGTAGAGGCGATTGCTCGAATCTGGAACGGGCCCGTCCATACGTGTGCCGCACAATACAAAGATGTCCAGCCATCCGTCATTGTCATAATCCAGGAAGGCGACGCCGCAACCCACAGTCTCGATGATGTAGTTTTTATGTTTGAGGCCGCCGTAGACAACTGGGAAGGTCAGCCCCGCCTGGGCCGCAACATCAGTGAATTTAGCAAGAAACGGGATACCGGATGGCTTACCTCTCGGCAGAGGCTTCAAATTTCGAGTGGAGACGCCCTGGGGAAAACCTATTGTCGATGCGGCGGTCATCCATAGAAAATCTCGGCGTGAGATGTGGGTCTTCGCTTGGCTCATTGTTGGTTAGGCCTGTCGTTTATTATTCAGCATTCATTCGCTACTTCGGCACAGCGCCACCAGACACCTTCTCAATGAGCGAATCATCTGTCTTGTTATGAAGTTCCTTGGTCTCGGCGAACTCCTGCGCGGCTTTCTCTTTTTGCCCAAGAGCCGTATACAGGCGCGCAAGGCGGTAATGAGCATCGGGTTGCGACGGATCCAGTTTCACCGCATGTTCCAGTGCGGCAACTGCCTCCTGGTTTTTGGCTTTGGTCCGCGTAAACGCAACCAAGGTCGAAGTAGGCCAACCGGCTTTCGTTCTGCAACTGAAGTGCCTTCTGCAACAGCGGCTCCGCCGCCTTGTCGTCATTGGTGTGTAGCGCGATATCACCCAGATATAAGTATGCCTGTGCGTAGCCAGGATTGTTCTTGACCTCCAGTTGGAACTCCGGCGTCGCTTTATCGTAGTCTCGCTGTTTGTAGTAGAGGTAGCCTAGCTCGAAGTGGAGCACAGGCTCATTCGGCGAGATGCGTGCTGCCGCCTCAAGCTCCTTGATCGCGTCCTCTGTCTTTCCCATCGCGTCAAGCGCCTCTGCCATAAGCATGTGTGCCTGGACCGCGTCGGGATTAACAGCCAGAATGTTCTTGTACTCCGTCAATGCACAGTCGTACTGACGGCTCCACAAACAACTCTGGGCCAGGACATTGTGCAGTTCCAGATTGGAAGGATCGTACTGGAGAGCTCTCTGCAAGTACTCACTCGCCCTTGCATAATCACGAAGCCCAAAATAGCTCATCCCCAGAAGGATCGTGCTGCGATGGTCTTCGGGCACTTCCTTGGCCGCCATTTCAAATGCCGGGATGGCGGCTGAGAAATGTCCTTGCTTAAACTCGGCAACGCCCAGGTTGTATGAAACGTCCGGCTGGTCTGGCTTTATGGCAAGCGACTTGTGATATTCGGCCGCCGCCGGCTCGAGCTTCCCTTGCTGTGCGAGTACGACCCCCAGGTTGCCGTGGATGGTGGCATTCCTGGGATATTGCTGCTCCAGTTGCCGCCACAAGAGTTCGGCATCATGGAACTTTCCCGCTCGCATCAGCTCCGTAGCCTGGGAAGCGAGATCGTTCTGTGCATTCAAAGGCATGACGACCCCGGCCGAGAGCAGAAAAACCAACGCCAAATAGTAGCTGGGCCACTGGGCCGAGATAAGTCCCTGGCTCGGAGCGCGGTGCTTCAGTCCGCTCCGAAAAGCAGGGCGCAGCGCCGGCCAACTTCGTGACATCGTGGACGGGAAAATCATGTCAGGTGGATTATCCGCTAAACCACATTGCGATTGGAAGGACAAGCTCAGGCCATGCCGCCACGCGCCGTTTGCCAACACCGATGGCAAACACTCGAGAGCACAAATTGCCTTGATTTACGTGGCGATTTGTCGTATTCAACTCCACTCCTACCGCATATAATTGGCCCGTCCAGAGACCCTCCCCCTTCACGATTACAGGAGAATGTTATGCGCTTGTCTATCCTCCGCCTCCGCCCTCTTGTAAGCCTCGTCGTCGCCTTCGCCATACTGCCGGTGCAGGTGCAGGCGCAGCAGCAAGCGGGCACCCAGTCTTTCCGATTCATGAACACCGCACTCCCGATCGAACAACGGGTCAATGACCTCATCAGTCGCATGACCCTTGAGGAGAAAGTCTCGCAGATGCGCGATCACGCCCCCGCAATCGATCGCCTGGGCGTTCCTAAATACGATTGGTGGAACGAAGGTCTTCACGGTGTCGCCTTCGCCGGCTATGCCACTAACTTCCCTCAGGTCATCGGAATGGCGGCTACTTGGGACACCAGCCTCGTGCACCAAATGGGCGAGACCATCTCCACCGAAGCGCGCGCCAAGTACAACCAGGCGATGCGCGAAGACCATCATGAGATGTTCTTCGGCCTCACCTTCTGGGCCCCCAACATCAACATCTTTCGCGACCCGCGCTGGGGTCGTGGCCAGGAGACCTACGGCGAAGATCCTTTTCTCACCGGCCGAATGGGTGTAGCATTCGTCACCGGTATTCAAGGCGACGATCCCAAATACCTGAAATTAGTCTCAACTCCCAAGCACTATGCCGTGCACAGCGGCCCCGAGCCTACACGCCATCAGGACAATGTCGACGTGTCGTGGCACGATCTCGAGGACACGTATCTGCCTGCCTTCCGCGCCTCCGTCACGGAGGCCCACGCTCAATCGGTGATGTGCGCGTACAACGCAATCGACGGAGCACCCGCCTGCGCGAACACAATGCTCCTCCGCGATCACCTGCGCGACGCGTGGCACTTTGACGGCTACGTCGTCAGCGATTGCGCTGCTGTCGCCGACGTCAATACCGGTCACCACTTCGCTCCGGACATGGCCCACGCCGCTGCCGCCGCAGTGAAAGCTGGTACTGATATCGAGTGCGGCTTCGGCAAAGGGCAAGCATATCCGGCCCTTGTTGACGCGGTACATCAGGACCTCATCACAGAAGCGGAAATCGACACTGCACTGCGCCGGCTCTTCACCGCGCGCTTCCGTTTAGGCATGTTCGATCCACCTTCCAGCTACGCTTACGGTCGCATTCCTATCAGCGAAAACAACTCATTGCAGCATCGCCAGCTCTCTCTTCAGGCTGCACGCGAATCCATGGTGCTCCTCAAAAACGAGGACAGAGCGCTTCCTCTCAAATCCAGGATCGGTCGCATCGCAGTCATCGGCCCCACCGCCGAGCTCGTGCAATCCCTTCAGGGCAACTACAACGGCCCACCACCGTCGCCCGTCTATCCGCTCAATGGAATTGAAAAGCGTTTCGCCTCGTCCAAAATCTCCTATGCTCAGGGCTCCAGTCTCGTTGAAGGGCTGGCCATGCCGATCGAACACACGGCGCTGCACCCCGCCAGAGGCCCTGGCGACGGCCTTACCGGCGAATATTTCAACTCGAGGGACACGAGCCAGCCTGTGCTCACACGCACCGACCGCAACATCAATTTCAACTGGGACAAGGTCGTTCCCGTCAGTGGCCTCCAGCGGGACAACTACTCCGTCCGCTGGACTGGCACTTTCACACCACCCGCTCCGGGCGACTACAAGCTCGGCGTACGCGTGAATTACTGCTACGCCTGCGAAAACGCCGAAGGGTTTCGCCTCTATCTTGACGGAAAGGTGTTAGTCGAAAGCGGTGCCAAAGGCACAGGCGAACGCGGCGCCGTCATCCAGGCCCCAGTACACTTCGACGACGCGAAGCCCCATCCCATTCGCCTCGAATACCTCCACGGTGCGGGCAGCGCCGGTATCGACCTCACATGGGACCCGCCAGCCGCCGCCTTGCGCGACGAGGCGATCCAGGCAGCAAAACAATCCGATGTCATCATTGCATTCGTCGGACTCTCCCCCTCCCTCGAAGGAGAGGAGATGCCCGTCAAGCTCGAAGGTTTCAGCGGCGGTGACCGTACGGCGATCGATCTTCCTGCTGTGCAGGAGGAGCTCCTGAAGGCGGTGGCCGCCACCGGCAAGCCGCTGGTCGTCGTCCTTCAGAACGGCAGCGCCCTCGCCGTCAATTGGGCCCAGGAGCACGCCAACGCCATACTCGAGGCCTGGTATCCCGGAGAGGAGGGCGGGACAGCTATCGCAGAAACGCTCGCCGGCGATAACAACCCGGCCGGACGTCTCCCATTGACCTTCTATTCTTCGCTCAGCCAATTGCCGTCCTTCAAGGACTATTCCATGAAAGGCCGCACCTACCGCTACTTCTCCGACAAGCCGCTCTACACCTTTGGGTTCGGCCTCAGCTACACCAGCTTCGGGTACAGCGGCCTCAAGCTTCCTGCCTCCAATATCAAGGCGGGCGATCCGGTCACCGTTGAAGCCGACGTCAAGAACAACGGCTCCACGACCGGTGACGAGGTGGTCGAGCTCTACCTCACGCAACCAAAGGCCTCTGATACTCCCATCCGCGTGCTCGTCGGCTTCACGCGCGTCCACCTTGGCCCAGGCAAGTCCGCCCATATCGGTCTGACTATTGACCCGCGCTCGATCGCCCAAGTCGACTCGAAGGGCACTCGCGTAACACTGCCAGGCGACTACACCGTTTTTCTGGGCGGCGCACAGCCAGATGGAACCACCTCATCTCAAACCGGAAAGTTCACCGTCACCGGCAACGCTCAACTGCCCAAATAGAGTTATCTCGCACCGGAGCCATGACCCGACGGGGGTCGATTACTTTACTGGCATGATGGTGTAGTAGGGCTGATTGCTTAGGGTTGGATTGAACGGCGGATGGAGGGTAGCAGCATCCGCCGCGTGTAATTCGAAGTAGTACTGCAAAGGGTAAGGTGAGTTCGTGTAACCGCCGGGAATGAAGGCGCTGTATGTATTGCCAACCTTTTGCATTGGTATGGAAGACCAACGTTCTCCCTGATTCACGTGTCGGTACCAGAGGATCGACTCGGAGACTATTGCGGGAGTGGCGATCGTAAGAGAGAGGTTGCCGCCGGTATGGAATGTCTCGGGAACCGTGTGTTCTGCAGCGACCGCGGGGCGTGGAGAGGCTTTGGTGGCTAACTGAATCGCTCTTCCAGCCGAAGACCTTTGGATAGGCTTTTCGTCGAAATGCTTTTCGAGCGCAGCCAGGTCCTGATCAACCGCGGACAGTCGGCCGGCCCAGTGGCCACGTCGAATGGGGATATCGCCGTAACTAATGTCAGCCGTGTAGACCTTATCGCCCCGTTTGGCCATGCTGGCCCAGGAATCGCGAGCTTTGCGATAGGCAGCAAGCGACTGCGTGGCCGCGACCGCATCGCCAGTTTGCTCGTAAATCGAATAGAAGATGGCCGCACGAAAGAGATTCGCGTAGTAGAGCCCGAGGCCATTGAGGATGAGAATGTCTTCTTCTACTTGCCTGAACTCAGGCGACTTCGCGCGCGAACCTGTGTTAACGGGTGCGGCTGCAAGCGATGTAGTTGATGTGCGAACCATTGTCTCGAGCCACTCGATGACCTCGCCGGGGCTATATCGAGCGTTCTTTGTGCCGCTTAAAAGGCCTTCGCATGCTGGTCGATCGTGCTGAACAACTGTGGATCGAGCGGGCTGATGGCGCTCACGTTGTGCGGGGCAGGCGAGTCGCCGTAGAGCGGCTTTCCAGTCGGCGGAAGGATGGAGATAGGAGTGTAGAGTTCCGGCCAGAAGCTGTGGTTCGAAGCAGAAGGCAGCCACGCGGTAGTGACAAGTGGCAGAATTCGGCTCGAACTGGCGAGTGCCGCTTCCAGTGCGGGGCCAGATCGGCCAAAGGCCTGGCGGAAGAATCGGTGATGCACCTCTGGAGCGGTGTCGGGATTGTAAAGGTAGCGTCCCCACAGCAGATAAGTGATGGCAAATTTGTTGGTGTCGCGATTGACGTTCGCAAGCGAAGAGTCTGCATAGGAGTTCCGTCCGCCGGGGTGGCCTGACCCTTCGCGGCCCTTGAACGTCAGCGGTTCGCAGAGCTCCATGCCCGCAGCTCCGCAGAAGTTGGCCGCGCGCCCATATCCCGCTGCGAGAGCAGGGTCACCCCAAAGCAGATGCCGCTGCGTGCCTGGCCACGCACGGTAGAGAATTTCAATCTCCGAGCGCTGTCCGTAGAAGTCCCCGTAGCCATAGCGGGTGAAGTTGCGTTCCCCGCTGGAGACGGCAAAAGTCCCGGTCACACCTTTGCGTGGATACTCCGCTTCACGAATGTCGGCTTGTTGATACCCCAGCCCCAGATGCTCGGCCCAGAACTTAGCGCCGGCCTTTACCGGCATTCCGGTCTTGCGAGCCATGTCGATCATGACTTGATTTAGCCCCTTGGCATGCATGTCGATCTCGATAACGCGCCCTGCCCCGGAGATTGCCTCGAACAGCGTCTGCCAAAACGGATAACTGCCCTCGGGTATGCCGCTCTCGCCGTGAATGCGCAGGGTGAGTCCGGTGATTTGCGGGCAGGCCTCAAGCACGGCGGCCAGGGCTTCGCGGCAGTAGGCGGCATGTATTTCGGGCGTAAGGCCGTTGATGTGGTGATTGGAATTGGGACTATCCGTCCACTGGTAGGCATGCGTCCAAATGCCGAGTTGGAAGTCGAGACCGCGACGCGCGGTTTCTGCGGCTATGAACTGTAGAGTTTCAAGATTGCGCTGACGTTCGCCAGGTTGGAGCGGCGGCGCCACACTCACCTGTTCGTATCCAGGCACTTCAACGAGATACGGATAGGGAAAGTGAAGGTAGTCACCAGTGACACCGCGCGGGAAGTCGTAGCCGAAACCGAGCGCCAGGTTGAAGCGGTTGAAACGAGCGAGTGCGAGGCCGTCCAGGTAGTTTCTCCAGAAGGCACGGTCGTAATACCAGGATTTATCTTCAATTTCAGAAAGGAACGCACGGGCCACGCTACGAACCTTGTTCGGCGTGATTTCAATTACAGGCTCGGACAGATACAGCGCGGTGAACGGGTCGTCGTTCAACCGTATTCGTTCCGTCAGCTCAAGAAGACCGTAGACGATGCCGCGAACGTCGATGCCTGTGACGAGGATCGCGGGCGCATTGTTATAGTTCCCAGGAATGAGGGCGGTTGTCTCGGATTGCGTAATGGCAGGGACATTGCCGAACGTCTTCGCGATTGGACCGCTAACCGGTGACACAATGACGGTCAGCGTGCCGCTGCGATCGGATGAAGTAATTCCTTTGGCCGTGAATGCTTGACGGAACATTTCCACTGCCCACTGGACTGGCTCTCTGGCGGCGAGCGCCGAACCCGAGTCGATGACCACCGCAATTGCCTTACCGGTCGGCAGGGCATAAGACAACTCAACAGCGGTAACCGAAGCGGCCGCGGTAGTCAGCTGTACAAAAGTGCGGCGCGTAGTTTGAGTGGGCATGGTTCGGGGTCCTTCAGCGCTTTGCCATTATCGCGCGAACTTGAGATATCGCCTCGTCACAATAGACAACGAAGACGGTCAAATTTCTATTTAGGTCAAGGACTTGCTTTGGCGGTATCTTCGGCTTTCGCTTGAATCATCTCTTGTCTTGCAGCGCCGAGGCCGGAACGGTGACCGATCCTATGCGGCCCGAGGTCTCATCCACCACCACGATCCGCACCGACCGGGTGTCTTGCTTACTGGGCAGCATCTGGTCGAATTGGATTCCTTCTTGCAGCAACCTCTCGTAAGTGGCGGGCTTCAATGTCAAACTCAGAGTTTGCCCGGTAATCTGTGCAT
The DNA here is from genome assembly GCA_963823845.1 of Terriglobales bacterium. Taxonomy (GTDB): domain Bacteria; phylum Acidobacteriota; class Terriglobia; order Terriglobales; family Acidobacteriaceae; genus Alloacidobacterium. The sequence goes on along the minus strand of CAWGND010000034.1, from coordinate 11,062 downwards.
CGAGCGCTGCGTCGTCTCGTTGGACCACGAAGATATCCAGCTTGTCGACCCATCGATCGTCCTGTTGCTTCATCGCCAGGTCGTTGGTTGCGATGCTGAGCTTGAGCGTCGTTCCCGCCGATGCCGGTAGTGGGTTTGCGCTGACCGCGATCTCGCTCGCTTCGTGCTGCTGCCATATCGCCTGCCGGAAGCGGTCCTTGAGCATGGCTGGTTCCTTTGAGTAGAGATAGCCGGTACGGCATCGCAGCGTAACTCCGCGCCGTCCGGCGAGTTTCACGATCAGCTTGTGGTACTGATCATCGGCAGGTGCGTTGGGCGTGAAGCCGAGCAGGTACGCAGCCTGTCCATCCGCGACCACTCCGTTGAGTTCGGCTGCAATGTTACCGGAGCGGGAAAAGGCACGGCCGCCGGTCGCCGCCGCCATATCTTGTATGGCAATCTGAATCGGGTGCAGGTCCTGCTGCATCTCAGCGGTAGTGCGGCCGCCGGCCTGTTCCGTTCCCTGGGCCTGTGGTGGCGCGGTAACACTTGGCGACAACTCGATATTCCGATTCTTGAGACTGGGGTCGATGGCCTGGGTCTCTAGCTGCGAGGCGTCCAGGGGATACACGCTGACGTGGGCGTCGTTTAGCGCCTCCTGTGCGTGCAGGGCGAACCCTTCAATGTTCTCGCTGCCTTTGTCGTTGCTCACCATCCTGTCGGTCCAGTTCGCCAGCACGTTATCACTGGTGATCCACACGAGGTTCTTGTGTCCGGGCACCGCGGCCAGATGCCGGGCCACCCCGGCCAGAATTGGCATCGCATCGCGTCCAGAATTACTGCCATTGTCACGCAGTTTGGGATCGACCGGATTGGCCGTCTCGGGTGCACTGCCGTTGTTTCCATTCACGTATTGCAGGTCTGTCGGGTTAAGCACCTCATCAAACTGCTGCCGGTTGCGCTGTTCCAACTCCTTCGAGCGGTCCAGGTCTTGCGCACTGAGCATCCATTGACGCAACTTCGACCCAAGTAAGGCGTGATCGACAGTTCCTTCCTCCAGGACCTGAAAACCTCGGGACTTCATGGCATAGAGACCCACGCGCTGGTTAGCCGGGACCGTCTGCAGGAACTTCAACATCTCCACACGAGCATTGTTGAGGTCGCCCCATGCAAGATTGCCCGCGTCGATCAGCAGGACCGTCACGTTGCCTTCCGTAGCTTCAGTACCAGATTTAGCGTCTCCAGCTGCGGCGCCGCGGTTGGAAAAGATCGTTTGAACAGGCGCTTTGGGCGAGTCCCCTGCCGACGCGCGACTTGCCTTGCTGAAGAACCGAACCTCCTGCCTTCGTCCGTTGTCATATATCTCGAACTCCTCCGGTTTCAGGTCCGTCACAGGATTGCCCTTTTTGTCATTTGCCATCACGTCTACGTCCACAAGCCGCGTCGTCACGTGCAGGGTAAGTCCCTTCCCCAGCGCCGGGCGTGGAGTTGCATCAGATTCCGGCAGTCCCGTCGCCTCCGCCACGCTGATCTCCGTGGTCGCCGACTCCGGCGGTGGAGTTGTTGTTAGCGGAGGCGCCGCAGCCGGAATCTCGGCGGCAACGACCGTAGCGGGGCCCTCCAAAGAAACCGCATTCGCCGGTGCCGCGACAGCGCCAGGCGAACTCGGCTTCTCGATTTCTCCGGGCCCCTCATGGCTGGCGCTGGCTGCGGCCGAAGCAGGTGGAATCACGTTCGTCCCCCCGCTGTCCGCGCTGAGTATTCGTGATTCTGCTCGAAACAAATGATATTGCGCAAAGACAACATCATTTAGAAAAGTCTGAAGGTTTTCCCGCGAGGTCTGCTTTTCGACGACTGTGTTTCGGTAACGCTGTATCTCGTAGGCATTAGTAGGCAGCGCTGGCGCAAGCGAGATGGAGACACTCTTCACTGGACAGATATACGTTTTGCCCCCGATCTCCACTGGGCTGTATTCGACCAGAATGTCGGACCTGACCAGCGGATCGGACGGCTTTAGGTCAGCCTGCAATGTCACACGAAGGATCGCACCGTTAGTCGGATCGACAGCGATCAAACCGTGATAGCCGGAAAATTGCTGAAAGACACGACTCTCGTTGCCCGAAAAGACACAGCAATACTCCACCTGGTAATGCGACTTCTCCCTCGGCACCGTGTAACGGAACACCGCCTGCGGTCCAAATGCACCCTGCTCCCAGCGGCTCCAAACCAGCTTGCCGCCCTGCGCCGCGTCCACCAGCACCCTGCCCAGGATAGGCCCGAACACGCCCGAGGTGGTCAACCCCTGGGCTACCGGTTCTGTCCGCTCACCTTTCGCCGCCACCGAATCCACTACTTCATGGCCGTCGCGATAAAGCACCGTGTCGCTCGACCTGCCCACCGCGTGCAACGATTGATGAGGTACCGCGGACATATCTGCTCGATAACTCTGCGGAGTGTCCTCGAAACGGATCGTGTCCCGTTTCGCAAAGAAATTAGGCAATCCGGAGATAGTTGTGCCGGTGTACTTGATGGTCAGCGCTATCATCTGTCGCTGCGTGGCTAGATCCGGCGGAGCAGTAGCAGGAACTTCAGCGGCGGGAGGATCGAGGAACCCCGACACATCGGCCAGCACCACCAAAGACCGACGTGATTCAGGGCCTGGTAAGGACGCCTCCAAATCGGAAAACCTCGCGGCGCTTAGCCGTTCCGTCAGCTCCAGCTCAGACAGCTGTTGGGCCACCTTCACGTCCTGTTTACCGTGGGTCGCGGCAAGTACCTGCTGCAGCTCTTCCACCGTGACTCGCCTGGCCGCAACCGCGGGCAGAGCAGTTCCCGCCAGCAATAACGCGAGCAACAACTTCCGCATCACGCGATCTCCTCCCGGAGAACAGAAATACTACGCGTCTTGCACAATGACTGTGAACCGGGCCTCCCGGCTCCAGCGTTCTTGACGGCAAGCGAACATCGACAGGCTGACTTTGGATTACTCTCAGCGTTTTTCCCTCTGTCCTCTTGTTGTGTTGATCCAGCAGAAGCTTGTGTTGATCCAGCAGAAGCGATGACTCCTCTCACCAATCGTCCGACGGGAAAGGCAGCACTAGACGCATAGTGTTCCCTTCCGTCCCCACGGATTTCTTATTGTTCCTTTTGTTTTCGCTGTATGTGATTGAAAGGGATGGTAGGCACGAGGAGACTCGAACTCCTGACCTCTACCGTGTCAAGGTAGCGCTCTAACCAACTGAGCTACGCGCCTGTGCGTTGTTTCAAGTCTAAACGGAAGAGCAGGCTGGGGCAACCTGCGGTTGATTGGGTTACGATTGTTTGAACCTGCACTGTGCCCTTCCTGAGCCAATTTCGCGCCGCGCCGAACCTGCTTACGCTGATGCGGCTGTTCATTATCCCCTTCCTTGTGATTGAGATTCTGGACGGGCATTACCGCATATCGTTTGCGCTGTTTATTCTTGCCGGGATCAGCGATGCACTGGATGGGTTGCTGGCGAGGTGGCTGAGCCAGAAGACGACGTTGGGACAGTATCTCGATCCGATTGCGGACAAACTGCTGCTGAGTACCCTTTTTGTGGTGCTCACACATGTCGGGATGATTCCGCAATACGTGACGGTGCTGGTCTTCAGCCGGGACGTAGGGATTCTGCTGATTTCAACGCTGTTGTATGTCACCAATGCGTTACGGGACTTCCGGCCTAGCCTCTTTGGGAAGCTGAATACGCTCGTACAGATCCTTGCTTTGATCGCTGTGCTTTGTCAGAAGATATTTGTTTCCACCCAGTTGGCGACGCTGAGCGATGTGCTGGTGCGGGCGATTGCGGTGCTGGCTCCGCTTTCGGCGGCGCAGTATGCATGGATTGTGTTTCGGAGGATGAACACACCTCCTGCGCAGACGGTGGTTTAGGCGGTCTATTCTTCGGCTGGGGTTTCGGCGAGGGCCTCTTCTTCCTCAATGGCGATGTCGCTAAACTCTGCTGAATCAAAAACTTCGCCGCAGTTCTGGCACTCAACAAACTCTGCGTCTTCCTCGCGGGCGACGATCTTGACGATGGGATGTTTGCATTTGGCGGTCATTTGGGGGAGGAAATCGCGAATGGTATGGATTCTGCCCGTCTCCGGCGAGCTTGTCAACTGGGATTTCTCTGGTTTTTGTGGTGAAAATTCGTGGTCAAGTTGTGGTGAATTCGTGGCGGAATGGGTGGTAAAGCGTGGTTGCAAGCGCAGGATTCTGGACGTACACTATCTAGGACTGGAATTGTCTGACATTCGACGATTTTCAGGTGGGCGGGAGCCTTGAAACCGACATGCTGCGTCTGACCAAAAAAGCGGACTACGGCCTGATGGCCCTGAAGTACCTGGCAGAGCAGACGGACGGTAGTGCGCACAGCGCCAAGGACATTGCCGAGGCCTACCATATCCCTCCGCAGCTGCTGGCGAAGATACTGCAGACACTGGCGAAGGCCGGGCTGCTGGTCTCTCATGCCGGGACGAACGGTGGGTATGCGCTTTCTCGGAGCTCGAAGGAAATTACGGCGTTTGAGGTGATCCGGGCGATTGACGGGCCGCTTTTTATTACGAGCTGCATTACGATCCACGGGGCTTGCGACCTGACGAGTACTTGCACCATCAAAGAACCATTGCGCAAGGTGAATGACAGCATCAAGGAATTGTTGAGTGGCATCCACATCGCCGATTTGATTGAGGCGGACGGGGAGCAGGCGGGGACGGGCGCTCCGGTGGGTGGAGGGCTTGTAAGTATTGCGATCTAGAGATAATGGGTTAACGATCTGCGATTTTTTTGCAACAGGATTCAGGAGTACAGGTTTCGGGAGAGACGATGAGCAACGATATGAGCAATAACGGCGTAGTGATCAGCGAGTCCGCAACACCACTGCCCGCGGGCGTGAAGCTGCCGATCTACATGGACAATCATGCGACGACGCCGCTGGACCCGCGGGTGCTGGAGGCGATGATGCCTTACTTCACCTCGACCTTTGGGAATGCGGCAAGCCGTAACCACTCGTTTGGGTGGGAGGCCGAGAAAGCGGTGGAGAAGGCGCGGGAGCAGATTGCGAAGCTGATCGGCGCGACGAGCAAGGAGATCATCTTTACCTCGGGCGCGACGGAGTCAAACAACCTTGCCCTGAAGGGCATCGCGGAGATGTACCGTGAGCGTGGGAACCATATCATCACGCAGGTCACCGAGCATAAGGCCGTTCTGGATACGTGTAAGAAGCTTGAGAAGCAAGGATTCCGCGTGACGTATCTGCCGGTGCAGGCGGACGGTCTGATCGATCTTGAAGACCTGAAGCGGGCGATGGACGATAAGACGATCCTGGTTTCGATCATGTATGCGAACAACGAGATTGGCGTCATCCAGCCGATCGCGGAGATCGGGAAGCTGTGTCACGAGAAGGGCGTGATCTTCCACACGGACGCGGTACAAGCTGTTGGCAAGGTTCCGGTCGATGTGCAGAAGGACAACATAGATGTGCTTTCGCTCTCGGGACACAAGATCTATGGGCCGAAGGGTGTAGGTGCGCTTTATGTGCGGCGCCGCAATCCGCGTGTGCAGATTTCGGAGCAGATCAATGGCGGCGGGCATGAGCGCGGGATGCGGTCGGGCACGCTGAATGTTCCGGGGATCGTTGGGCTGGGTGCGGCTTGCGAGATCTGCGGCGAAGAGATGGCGGCCGAGGCGAAGCGTGAGAAGGAGCTTCGCGACTATCTGCGGACGAAGTTTGAGAAGGCGCTCGACTATGTCCATGTGAACGGCAACATGGAGCACCATCTTCCGGGGAACCTGAACATGAGCTTTGTGTATGTCGAGGGCGAGAGCCTGCTGATGGGCATCAATGACATTGCGGTTTCTTCTGGTTCGGCTTGTACTTCGGCCACGCTCGAGCCCAGCTATGTGCTTAAGGCGCTTGGGCTCGGTGACGATGTGGCGCACAGCTCGATCCGGTTTGGGCTTGGACGATTCAACACTAAGGCCGAGGTGGATTATGTTTCGGACAAGTTGATTGATGTGGTTTCGAAGCTGCGGGAGTTGAGCCCGCTGTACGAGATGGTGAAGGAAGGGATCGACCTCTCGAAGATTGAGTGGGCGGCGCACTAAGAGGGACTGGTAAGGCACTATCAGCACCGGCTAGCATCTAAACTAAGGTATTGGCTAATAGAGGAGAAGCACCATGGCATATAGCGATAAGGTCGTAGACCATTACAACAATCCCCGCAACGTGGGCACGATGGACAAAAGCGCGGCCGAGGTCGGAACCGGCCTGGTTGGCGCGCCAGAGTGCGGCGACGTTATGCGTTTGCAGATTCGCGTGAACCCCGAGACGAACGTGATCGAAGACGCCAAGTTCAAGACCTTCGGTTGCGGTTCGGCGATTGCTTCGAGCTCGCTCGCGACAGAGTGGGTGAAGGGCAAGACGATCGACGAGGCGATGGCGATCTCGAACACAGACATTGTGAAGGAGCTTGCGCTTCCTCCGGTGAAGATCCACTGCTCGGTGCTCGCGGAAGACGCGATCCGCGCTGCGATTGGCGACTGGAAGAAGAAGAACAATGTTGCCGAGACATCGGCGGTTGCGGCTTCAGCTCACTAATGGACTTGTAGGGCAAGAACAACGGTAGCGGTGCGCCTTTTGAGTCGCGTTGCTACCGTGTTGTATTAGCGGCAAGGACAGAGACATGGCGATGGTGACACTACAAACCGCGGCGGAGATGGAGGCAGCGCGAGCTTCGTCTGCTGCAGGTGAGAAGAAAGACCCGCTGGCGGGTATGAATGTGCTGACCGCGCAGGGGCAGGAGCCGGGACAGAAGGGCATCCAGATTACCGAGAAGGCGCTGAAGCGGATCCGCGTGGCGATGGCGAAAGAGGGCGTTTCGCCGACTGCCGGTGGGTTGCGGGTGGGAATCCAGGGCGGGGGCTGCTCGGGGTTGAGCTACAACATCCGATTCGATACGCAGCCTCGCGAGCGCGACCGCGTGTATTCATTTGGTGAAGGGATCCAGACGGCGGGCGATCCGACGAATGGAGCGCCGATCCGCATCTTTGTCGATCCGAAGAGCTTTATCTATCTGCACGGGATGGTGCTGGACTTTGAAGAGACGCTGATGCGGCAGGGGTTCAACTTCATCAATCCGAACTCGACGAAGAGTTGTGGGTGCGGGTCGAGCTTTTCGGCGTAGGCGATGCTTCGAAACGTACGGAGCGATGAAAGTCACGACGCTTACTACAACTTCTTTACTCTGACTGCTCATGCGGCTTCGCCGATTGATTGCGCGAAGGCTCGAGTCACGGAAAGCACCATCTGCAGTACACCTTCGCTGTTCAGGCGGATGCGCGGATGACTGCTTACTTCGAGATTGCGACGCAGTTTGTTGGCATGGGCGTGCGCGGCGATCTTCAGGATTCGCAGCAGGCTTTCCTGAGTGCGCGATAAATGCGGCCCGACAAGAAGTGCATTCTGGCTGCGTATAAGAAGCAGACGGCGCCGCTGAGGCCGTGATTGCGAACGTCAAGACGCACGGCCCTTTCTGACGCGGCCTAAAATAAAACCGATGGATTATTTTCAGTTTTTCAATTGCCTGGAAGCTGACGCTGGATGTTGTGGCGTTGGAGAAGCAGTTTTACACGATGCGCCGGCTGCACCCGGACCGGTTTGCGGCGAAGCCGGGCGGAGCAGGAGGCGGCACTGGCGCAGTCATCGCTGCTGAACGATGCGTATCGGACGCTGAAGGACCCATCTTGCGGACGCAGTATCTGCTGAAGTTGGAGGGGGTGGAGCTGGAGGAGCAGTCGAAGGCGGCGACGGAGGCTGCGCGGGCTTCGGGTGAGCAGAAGAAGCAGGTCGTTCCTCCGGAGTTGCTGGAGGAGGTCTTTGAGCTGAATATGCAGCTGCAGGAGATGCGTGCGGCCAACAAGATGGGTGAGGACGAGCCCGAGCTGCGGCGGGATCTGATGACCGCGAAGGACGCCTTTGACGCGAAGATGGTGGAGACGCAGGCGGAGTTGGAGGGGCTTTGGTCGGCCTGGGACGCTGGTGTGGATGCGGGGGATGAGGCGGTGAAGGCCCGGGCCAAAGAGGCGATGGTTGCGCTGCTGAATAAGCGGAGCTATCTGCGGAATCTGGTGCGGGATGTGAATGAGGCGCTGGGTTTGTAGATTTTTATGATGGCCTAGGACGTTGCGGCGAGGCGTTCGATTTGTTGAAGGTGGTTGATGTCGTGGCCGGCCATGGTTTCGACGATGGTCCAGAATGTCATGGTGCCGCGTTCGGGATGGGTGGTGCGGCGGTGGCGGTCTTCGTAGGAGACGGTGTTGAGGTAGAGCAGGTTCCAGTTGCGAGCTGCCCGAAAGAGGGCGAGTGCGGGTTCGAACTGGTAGGCCTCGTAGCGTTTGGCCCAGGCCTCCTGGTCGAAGGGCTGGATGATGGAGTGGGGTTGGTCGAGCGTGGGGGCGAGGGTCTGGCGGAGGCGGAAGGAGAAGACGATCTCGCAGTCGGCGAGGTGGGCGGCGATCTCGCGGACGCTCCACTTGCGCGGGGCGGGCCGGGCGTTGATCTGCGCGCCGGAGAGGCCGGCGGTGAGAGTGTGGAGGCGCGTGGCCGTGGAGGAGAGCACTGGGACGGGATCCTGGCCGTTAAGGTACTTGGCGTACGGATTTAGTTCCATGTGGAGAAAATACCACGGTGGGCGGGCGCGTGGTTTTGACTCCCCCCTCTATTCGGGCCTGGCCGTGTCCCATGGATCGTAGGTACCGATGCTCCAGAGATGGCCTTCGAGGTCGCGACAGGTGAAGGCGCGGCCGCCGTAGTCCATGTCGCGGATGTCGAGGACCATCTCGGCGCCGGCGGCCTTGGCGGTGGCGTGGACTGCGTCGGCGTCGGTGACGATGAGGTAGATACCTTTGGTCTCGCGGAGGCCGATCTCTTCGGGTTGGACTATGAGCTTGCCGACTTCCCCGCCGTTGTCGACGGAGCCGAGCATGACCATGCCGTTGCCGAAGGTAAGTTGGGCGTGCATGACGGTGGTGTTGTCGGGGCCGAGGTAGACGGCTTGCTTTTCGAAGCCGAAGGCGCGGATGAGCCAGTCGATGGCGACGAGGGCGTTGCGGTAGCGGAGGCTGGGGACGATGGTGGAGCGGCAGGCTTTGGCTTGGTTGGTCATGGCTCTAAGAGTGTCACCTTGGTTGGGTGGTGTCTTGGAAGAATCGGCCCGGGGGTACCCCCTCCTCCCTTTTTAGCGAATTCTTTTGTTTTCATTTATTTACGGGATGCGTGAGGCTGCAAAATCGTCATGACAAAGGGGTTATGGCTAAAATCGTCTTTCTAAATGAGTTAGCCCAGGCTTTTGGCCGGGGCTGCTTGTTTTCTGATCTATATCTCCAGTATAGCGGTTTGGAGATAACTAAAATGCCACGTGGATGTTTATGAATTGTAAAGAGTTAGGTGGTTTTTGGACTTGACATGCGATTTCTGGGCGGAAAATGGCAAAAGAAAAATAATACAAATGCAAAGGCAATTAAATCAGTCGCTTCGCCCGTTGGGCTTCGCTCCAGCCCTTCGACGCTGCTCAGCGCAGAGCGGAGGCGCGTTGCGCGTTTTTTGGGTGGCCCGACTGAAGTCGGGCCCTTCCGTTGTTGGTTGAGGAGTGAATCTTTGGCTGTGCGAGCAACTGCGACGGCAGATTCCCCAATTCGGCTTCGCTCAGGGCAGGCCCTTCGGGGACGTCAACAAGAACGGCAAAGACAAATAGCCAAGATTTTTTCCGGGTCGTGGGTCGGCCTAGCGTACCTCAGCGGCTAAAGCCGCAGCTGTTTTCAGTTTCGTTTGCAGCACGGCTGAAGCCGTGCCCTTAAGCAAGACCTTCAAGCTGGATGGCCCGGATGACGCCATGCCCGAGACCCGGTTGAATGCCAACATCACAGCAAGAAAGGGTAGTCAGCCAGGCTCAAGGTCTTGCTTAAGGGCACGGTTAAGACTTCGCAGCCGGCGAAGGTGATGACTGATTTGCGGTTTTGCTTGCGGTGTCGGCCGGGGGTCGTGGGTCAGTTTGAAGTCTTGAGCCAGTAGAGCAGGCTAAATACTGCCTGGGCAATAACGACTAGTACGACCAGCGTCGCCATCGAGCGGTGGAAGCTCCGAGAGCTGACTGGCTCAGTAGCCTGCTGGCTCCAGAACAAGCCTACGAATGCGCTTCGCTCCTGCCACAGCAGCGCCAGCGTAGACGCAAAGATGAATGCCGCCGTGCACTCGGCGCCCACTGCGATATCGAAGAACAGATTGATCATCAGGATGTTCGCCATGACGGGTGCCATGATGGCCGCTCCCAGCAGTGCGGTCTTTCGGAACAGCAGCAACGCGCCGCCGGCAAGCTGGGTCAGTCCGAGGATGATTGCGTAGAAATGCGAATAGCTATAGTAGTACCAGGTGAGTTGAAAGCCGCTGAGCGAACCGATGGGTCTCTGTGCGATGTCGGGGGGAAGTCTGAACTGGACTCCGGCCAGCTTACTGAGCCCATACGTAAAGAGCAGCCACGCGGACAGGTAGCGTATCCAGTCGAGATATCTGGGATAAGACTTCATCTATTTGGCTACTGGTGACTGACCCCACGATACCCTGCGGGGATCATGGGGCACCCGTCGTGGTTTTAATCTAGGGGGACGTGATTGCTCCAGCGGCGTTGAGTGGCGGAATAGTGCGTGGGGCTTAGGCCGGAGAAGGCGTGGAAGTCGTTAATGAAGTGGGACTGGTCGTAGTAGCCGCAGGTGAGGGCGAGCTCGGGCCAGTGGACGTCGTCGCCGCGGTGCATGTGCTGGACGGCCTGCTGGAAGCGCTGGATGCGGCAATAGAGTTTGGGGGAGACGCCGACGTGATCGCGGAAGAGTTGGGAGAGGCGGCGTGGGCCGATTCCCGTGTCGCGGGTGAGCTGGGCGATGGTGATGGTGCCGGGTGAGCGGTCGAGTTGAGTGAGGACGTAGTCGACGGTGTGGGTGCGGTGTGGGGTGGTGCTTTCGCTGAGGCGGTGGCGGAGGGCGAAGTCGAGCAGGTCGAACTTGCGAGCGGGT
>CAWGND010000033.1:0-27130 GCA_963823845.1 Terriglobales bacterium | reverse complement strand
TTATGTTGTTCAAATCAGCGCACCCTTGACAAAGGGCGCATATGAGGAGTACGGAGTATATGAGTATGACAATTAACAATCAAGAAGACTTCCACCGGGTCCAGCGCCTGGTCTGGGGCAAGCTGTTCGGCCTTTTCATCCAGAAAGGCCGCGAGAAGAGAGGATGCACGGTGGAGGAAGTAGCCCGCCTGGCCGGAATGGAACCGTCAGCATGGCTGGCTGTTGAAGCCGGCCGTGTTCCGGAGTCTGCGGCACAGTTACGCTTGATGGCCGCCGCCCTCCAGTTCAGCAACGTGCAGCTAGCCACCATTATCCAGATCTGCCGGGTTGCCTGGAAGGCATAGCCCTGCTCTGCCGCCGCCCCGGACCAGCCGGGGCACTGGCGGCGGGTACTCACAATCCCATATGCTCACCTCCAGAGGAAGGAGGTGAGACCAATCAAGACCAAGGAAGGAACAGGGTTAAAGCGCTTGAACATCAATGTCCCCGAACAGCTTCACCGCAGCTTCAAATCCGCAACCGCAGCGCGGGGCCTGGAGATGACCGATGTGTTGATGGAGTTCATCCAGCAGTATGTGGCGAAGAACGGCCCCGTCGCTCCCAAGAAGGGACGGCGCGCGTGAAGCGCGCCGCGCTGTACTTGCGCGTCTCCACGCTCGATCAGCATCCCGAAACCCAGTTGCTTGATCTGCGCCAGATGGCTGCTCAGCGCGGCTATGAGATCGTGCAGGAGTATACAGACCGACTCTCCGGCGCGAAGGCACGCCGGCCAGGGCTGGATCAGATGATGGCCGATGCCCGCCGCGGCCGGTTCGATGTTGTCCTGGTCTGGCGCTTCGATCGGATCGCCCGGTCGGTGAAGCACTTCTTGGATGTGCTCGACGAACTCAACCGGATCGGAGTCGAGTTCGTCAGCTTCCGGGAACAGATCGACACCGGCGGACCGTTGGGCCGCGCCATCATCGTGATCGTCGGCGCTGTCGCCGAGCTGGAAAGGTCGCTGATCGTCGAACGAGTCCGCGCCGGCATGAGGCGTGCCCGTTTGGACGGCCAACGAATCGGCCGAGCTCCCCTGGTGCTGGACACTGCCGCGATCCAACAAGATCGCCAACGCGGCCAGAGTATCCGCCAGATCGCCAGAGGCCACAGCATCTCGACGGCCACCGTACAGCGCGTGCTCCAAAGGCACGCGTCTACCAATCAGGAGCATGCCGCATGATCGAGCAACCAGCAGACTTCATCCCAATATGGATGTTGCTGTCGGCGGCCTTCGGGTTCATCGTCGGTGAGGCTTATGGCGACCAGGCTCGTCATCGGAAGTCTCTCGAACAGGCCAATGCGGATCTTCGCGATCGGCTCCAAACTGCTCACACTTGCTCGCCGTCCATGCAGGCCCTCGATCAGCAGCGCCGCGTCATCAACGACATCCACAAGCGCATGATCGCTGTGACAAAAGGCCTCGAAAAATACCCCTCCCAAACCCCACAAAATCAACAGCCGGATCTACTCGATCGGCTATGACAAAAACTATAGCTTCAGACACAACGCAGCTGCTTCAACACTCAATGAGTGAGTTGGTGATTTTGTGCTGATTGGATACCCGCGGCAGATCGCGGGACTGATGCTCGTTTAGCCCGGTAGCAATCTCCAAGACGCGGATCGCCTACTGATGCATGCGCGTCAGGAGAGCTGCGTAGCGGGAATCGTGACGAACGGAGTCGAAGAGCGGGTCTACGCGGATGAATGCCATGCTGAAGCAGTGGTTGTCCATCGCGCGTTGAAATGATTCGAAGGCATGGTCGAGTTCCTTGACGCGAAGATCATCTAGGCCGATCTCATAGGCAGTGCAGGAGCGGGCCGAGGTGGTGGGGAGAGCGCGGGAGCGCGCGCGCCAATAGGCGTCCCATCCGCGCTGCCGATACACGTTAAGAAGAGCGGCGTTATCGAGTTGAGGCAGGTCCTCGTGCAGTGCAATGAGATTCTGCCGTACGGCCTCGTCGTGGTCGCCCTTCTGCTCATAGATGAGACCAGCGTAATGTTCGATGGAACCGGATCCTTGCTCCATCTCGGCGGAGAGCTTTAGTTGAGCAAGTGCGGCATCGTATTGGCGGTCATAGTAAAGAGCAACGCCCAGCCGGCGGTTGACGAGGAAGGATAGCGGATCGAGCTGAAGTGCGCGCCGCATGTGAGTAACAGCATCCTGCGGGCGGTCTACGGCGTCGAGGTAGATAGCGTACTTGAACTCTGCAATAGAGTCGTTGGGATTTAGGGAGATGCCGCGGGCCAGGTTCTGCTCCGCTGCAGTCCAGTCCCACTCGTAGATGGTTTGAACGCTACCGAGCTCGGTGTAGGCTTCGCCGTTCTGGGGGTCGAGCTGGATGGCGCGCAGGGCGGCGGCGCGGGCTTTGGGCATGAGCTGATCGGGCGGGCCAATGCTGTAGGTGGTGGCGGCATCGAGCGCGGAGGCGTAGCCGGCCTGCGCGGAGGCGTAGCCGGGATCAAGGGCAACAGCCTGCTGAAAGTACTCGAGGCTGTGAGAGAAGTCCTGCTTATTAAAAAAGTAGCGTCCACGCAGGTAGGCATCGTGCGCGGCGGGGTTGACCGGCGCGCGCGGCGAGGGAGGGGAGAGGACCAGGCGGGCCTGGGTGGCGATCTGCTTGGCGACGCTGTCCTGGAGGGAGAGGACATCGGATGCGGATCCTTCAAAAGACTGTGCCCAGAGGTGGCGGTCAGTGCGAGCGTCGATGAGCTGGGCGGTGATGCGGATGCGGTCTCCGGAGCGCACGATGGAGCCCTCGACGATGGCGTCGACGCCAAGCTGACGGGCGATATCAGGGAGTGGGCGTCGGGAGCCCTTGTTGGCCATGACGGAGGTGCGTGAGACGACGCGAAGATTGGCGATGCGCGCCAGCTGAGTAGTGAGCTCGTCGGTCATGCCGTCGGCGAAGTACTCCTGGGACGGGTCGCCGGAGAGGTTCTGAAGAGGAAGAACGGCAATCGAGCCGATGGCGGCGCGACTGTCGCGATGGAGGAACGCAGCGGCGAGCGGATGTGGACCCATGGTGAGCGTCAATATGGCAACGAGCACGGATGCGCAGAGCACGGTGACCACCCAGAGCCTGTGCCGGAGCTTAACAGCCGACAGGATGGAGTGCGCAGAAGAGATCCCAGGCGGAGTAGGGGGAGGCTCGATTGGAACATCAGGAGACTGGGTCGGCTCGGCGACGTCTGGCTCAACGTCCGTAACGGTTGCGATGAACCGGTAACCGGAGCCGGAGACTGTCAGCACAAATTGCGGTAGGTCGGCGCTGTCGCCAAGAGTTTGGCGAATCTTCCGGATAGCCGTGTTGATCCCGTGTTCGATATCTACGAAGACTTCACGGTCCCATAAGCGCTGGGCAATTTCTTCCCTGGTAACAACCTGTCCATGTCTGGTGACCAGAAGGATGAGGAGTTCGAGAGGCTTTCGCTCGAGCTTGAGCCTGCGGCCGTTGCGGCTGAGCTCAAATTTGCCGCAATGAAGGCTGAACTCGCCGAATCGATGGACGGCAAAGGGCACCTGTTCCCTCCCGAAGGTGGATGAAGTATAGCATCGGCTAGATCTATTACCGATCGTTCCCTTCTAGATTGAAGTACTTACGTCCTCACCTTTCTTCACCTCTAAATTTACCTTCCTCTATTGTTCCTACCCTCGAATTTGCGTTGTATCAAATCCACGCCGGCAAGTTCCCCGGCCTTGGAGGAAATGATGAAATCGCTAACAATGAGAATCGTGCCGGTGGTAGGTGCCTTGGCTCTCGCCACTATCGTCGTTCCTTATGCACACGCCGGCTGCGGCCAGTATCGTCCGGCGTCATTCGATGCCAGTTCGCAACATTCGTTCGGTTCGCCGCGGCTATTGCGGGCGGCATTCAACGATGACGACGCCGCTCCAGCCGAACCGACGATGGTGGGAACCTGGAAAGAGCATTGGGTCTCCGAAGGCACCGATGGAATCCCGGACGGTACCGAGATTGACGCTGGCTACGCTCAGTGGCACAGCGACGGCACCGAAATCAACGTCTCTGGCCTGCGCACTCCCATGACCGGCGACGTCTGCCTCGGCCAATGGGTAAAAACCGGCGCGAAGACCTATCGCCTGAACCACTTTGGAATCTCGTACGACTCAACAGGCCAAAACCTGGTCGGCCCCGCCCGCATTCAGCAATGGCTGACTCTTGATGACAAAGGGATGGCAACCTCGGGAACATTTAGCATCGACCAGTACGACGAGTCGGGCAACCTGCTTGCTCACATTCAGGGCAAAGTCATCGGAACCAGAGTGACCATGGACACTGGATACCAGAGCGTTGAATAAGTTGAATTCTCATTGGCAATCGCGGGTCTCGCTCGGTGCTGACTGGCTCGACGCGTGACCTGCGTTTGCAGATCGGACCGCGAATCGCAGCCTAAATAGAGGCGAGCGGCTTTCAACAGCCGACGATGTCAATCGAACTGGACCGCAGAGAGTTTTTTGGCGGGTTCGGGTGAATTGTTTGAATGCTAAGTCATCGAGGAGCACGAGGTGTTGCAAAAGGCTGAACTCAGCTGTGAGGCTGATTCAGAGAACTACCTCGGAGGCTCCTCAGAGACTATGTATTACATCGGACTTGATGTTCACAAGAGGACGATCAGCTACTGTGTGAAGGACGCGGCTGGTTGTGTGCACCTGGAGGGCAAGATCGGATCCACGCGGCGCGAGCTGGACGGCTGGATCAAGACGCTTCCCCAACCCCGGACGATCGCCATGGAAGCGACGATCTTCACCGGCTGGATTTACGACCACCTACTTCCTCATGCCGAGAAGGTGAAGGTTGCCCATCCCCTGATGCTGCGAGCCATCGCCGCAGCCAAGCGGAAGAACGACAAGATCGATGCCAGCAAGATCGCCGACTGCCTTCGTTGTGATTTCCTGCCGGAGTGCCACATGGCATCAACCGAGATCCGCGACCGCCGGCGGACGCTGCGCTATCGAGAGTTGCTGGTCAAGCAGATGGTGCAGATGAAGAACCGGGTATCCGGGCTGCTGATGGAAAAGGGCGTGACTCATACTAAGCGGCGACTGCACAAGGTGGGCTACTTCGCCGAGTTGCTGTCGGAGAGCAAGGAGATCGATGCGAGCATCCGGCCACTGCTGAAGCTGAGCCGCGAGCACATCGTTCGTGCGCAGAAGCTCGACTATGCGCTGGTCAGTTCGCTTGAGCGCGACCCTTTGCTGGCGGAGCGGCTCAAGCGGCTCAGAACGGTTCCCGGGGTCGGTCCGATTACGGCGCTGACGTGGGCACTGGAGATCGGCGATGTCACGCGGTTCCGGTCGATCAAACAGGCCATCAGTTATTGCGGACTGTGCGGCGCCGAGAGGAGTTCAGCCGACAAGGTCATGCGTACGCCGATTTCCAAGCAGCGCAACAAGCATATCCAGCACGTGCTGGTCGAAGCTGCGAAGCTGGCGCCCAGGCTGAACCACGACCTGGCCCTGATCTATGAAAAAGAGATGCAGAGAGGCAATCGCAATCGGGCCACGCTGGCCGTGGCGAGGAAGATCGTTGCCTATCTGCTCGCAGTGGAACGGAGAAAACAAGATTTCGTGTCTGCCGATCAACCCGGAGGCACGGCGGCGGCGTAAAAGCCTGCCCATGAATGAAAAAACATCAGGATTCTTCCGTGCGCAGACTGCCAGGTCCTGCAAGTAGGCCACTGTGCGAAGGAGGTCAACCTCTGGAGGCTCACCACGAATTGTTTCGGGACTGGCAGAGAACACAAACTCAATCTTCTGCGAAGGCTCTTCGGAGCCCGAGGCAGCAAATGGATGTATGGTTCTGCTGCTAGCAGGAACCGCGGCCGAGAGGCAAAGTTGCGTAACGGCGCATCCTGATCAGATCAACCGCGCGCTCTCCCGAGCGCGCCCAGAAACCTCGTGCTTTTTCTTGACAGATGACTTACATGGACGTGGCCTACCCGGACATAACCCCGGTTTTTGAGTTCTGTCCAGATTGACGGTGATATGACCAGAACTGTACAGGTGAACTCACGCGTAACATCATTAACTATATTCCCCACTCATTCGTTCGCCTTAACAATCGCCCAGGGAATTTATCTGGAAGAATGCCTTTTTCATCACCCATTGCGAAACCGTGATAAATCGCAAGTTTTGGGTGGACCTTCGCTTGGCTGAATAAGTACCGGCGGCGTGTTCCATATAAAAAACGTGCTGACATTTATGAGGCATTCTTGTCCTCGGGGCATGCTCTCATCTGCTGCAGCTTGTTGCATGCGAGGCGGCGGTGACAGTTTAGGTGTGCCCGCAGTACGTTGACCCCCTCTCGTGCCCGACCTATCATTGGACGACTCCATGATCGACCAGATCATCTCGCACTACCGCATCGTCGAGAAACTTGGCGGCGGCGGCATGGGTGTGGTGTACAAGGCTGAGGACGTAAAGCTGCACCGATTCGTCGCCCTAAAGTTCCTACCTGACGAGGTTGCTAAGGATACGCAAGCTCTAGCCCGTTTCCAACGCGAAGCGCAGGCCGCTTCCGCACTGAATCATCCGAACATCTGTACGGTTTTCGAGATTGACGAGTGGGCGGGTCAGAACTTCATCGCCATGGAGTATCTGGACGGGATGACGCTCAAGCATCGGATCGGTGGCAAACCGATGGAGATTGACGACATACTGTCGCTTGGAATTGAGATCGCCGACGCGCTGGACGCAGCCCATTCCAAAGGGATAGTCCATCGCGATATCAAGCCTGCGAATTTGTTTGTCACCGAGCGCCGGCACGCCAAGATTCTAGACTTTGGGCTCGCGAAGGTGTCAGCTGCGTCACGAGCAGGTGCAGACGGAAATGCCCCCACCGCCGGGCCAAGTGTCGAGCAGTTGACACGTCCGGGAACTGCCGTTGGGACCATTGTCTATATGTCACCAGAGCAAGTTCGTACAAAGGAATTAGACGCCCGGACTGATTTGTTTTCGTTCGGCGCAGTTTTGTACGAGATGGCGACGGGCATATTGCCTTTCCGGGGCGAGAGTTCAGGTGTGATCTTCAAAGCCATTCTGGACGGGACGCCCACGCCAGCCGTGCGGCTGAATCCCGATCTTCCGCCTAGGCTGGAAGATATCATCAACAAGTGTCTGGAAAAAGATCGCAACCTTCGATACCAGAACGCTTCGGAGATTGGCAGCGACTTGCAACGGCTCATGCGAGACACGCAGAGTGGGCGCATGGCGGCAACGAGATCCAATACGATGGCCGAAGGATCTGCTGCCGCTCCGATGAGGAAGCTCCGGATGCCTGTGCTCACAGCGGCCATCGTGGTATCCATCGCACTGATCGGGGGATGGCTTTATTATCGATCCCATAACACCAAGCCACTCACCGAGAAGGACACCATCGTCCTCGTCGACTTCGACAACAGGACTGGGGATGCGGTCTTTGATGATGCACTCAAGCAGGGGTTGGCAGTGGAACTGGGACAGTCTCCCTTCCTGAATGTGCTCTCTGATCGAAAAATCAATGAGATCTTGCGGATGATGGGTCGCAGCAAGAGCGAACCCATCACGGTCGATGTCGGCCGGGAGCTTTGCCTGAGGACTGGAAGCAAAGCTCTGCTGGGAGGGACAATATCCGCGCTTGGAAGCCATTACCTCATTGACCTGAATGCCGTTGGATGCGCTACGGGCGACACCTTGGCCAAAGAACAGGCCGAGGCTACAAGCAAAGAAGATGTTCTGAAGGCTCTGAGCCGAGCGTCTTCCGCCTTAAGGGGCGCTTTGGGCGAGTCGCTGCCATCGGTGCAGAAGTTTGATGTTCCGATTGAAGCTACGACATCTTCCCTCGAAGCCCTGAAAAACTACAGCATGGCCGTCAAATTGAAGGAGGAACATGGAGACGCACCGAGCATACCCTTTCTCAAGCGCGCGATTGAACTAGACCCCAATTTCCCGATGGCCTACGCTGGGTTGGCTATCAGCTACACCAATATCGGCCAATCGTCACTCGCGGTGGAATGTGCGACCAAGGCTTACCAATTGCGCGACCGTGCCAACGAACGGGAAAAACTACGTATCTCTGCCGCTTATTTTGTTGCCAGAGGAGAATTCGAGAGGGCGACCGAGGTCTACGAGCTCTGGGCGGCAAACTATCCTCGTGATTCGATTCCGCACCTTGACATAGGAGCAGACTGTGCTGCCATGGGGCAAAATGAAAAGACGCTTGCTGAGGCTCAGGAAGCGTTGCGGCTTGATCCGGACAACGTCACCGCCTATGCGGCACTCGGAGAAGCCTACATCCACTTGAACCGCCTCGATGAGGCAAGTGCCACCTTCGATCAGGCATTCGCGCACAAGCTGGACAGTGGGTTTCTGCGGCTGAATATGTACGATCTTGCCTTTCTGCGGGGAGATTCTGCGCAGATGCAAAAGCAGTTAGCTTGGTCTGGTGACAAACCCGGAAACGACGACGACTGGCTATTGTCAAAGCAGTCTGATACCGACGCCTACTATGGACGTCTGAGCCAAGCGCGGGATTTCTCGCGCCGAGCGGTGGACTCGGCGATCCGCTCTGACGCCGAAGAAACCGCAGCTTCGTGGCAGATCAATGCGGCCCAGCGTGAGGCCGAAGTGGGAAACAAAGTGGCAGCGAGGCAAGGAGTTACGGCAGCCTTGGGGCTATCTCGGGGGCGAGATGTGAAGGCGTCGGCAGCCCTAACGTTGGCTCGCATCGGGGATAATACCCAAGCCATTGCGCTAGTTGACGATCTGGAGAGGAACTACCCAACTTATGACCTCCTGAAGGTCTACTGGCTACCAACGATCAACGCCGCGATCGACATCAACAAGGGACACTCGTCTCAAGCGCTCATGTCTCTTGAATCGGCTACTCCTTACGAAGTGAGTTGGGTAGCAAACCTATACCCGGCATACGTGCGGGGCCAAGCCTATTTACTAGCGCACAACGGCACAGCGGCAGCCTTTGAGTTCCAGAAATTGCTCGACCATCGGGCTATCGTGCTCAACTCCATCGTTGGATCACTCGCGCACCTTCAAATTGGCCGGGCTTATGTGATGACAGGGGATACGGCCAAAGCGAAAGCCGCCTACAAAGAATTCATTATCCTCTGGAAGGACGCCGATTCCGATATCCCCATCCTGAAGCAAGCCAAAGCAGAGTACGCGAAGCTGCAATAGCCGCGCTCGGGGCCACAACAAGTACAAGCAGGAGTTCGACTGTCTGCGCCTTCACTGAGGGTTTTCCCGCGTTCCGGCAGCTCGTGGGCGAACGGTGGCCAAACCGGAAGTGTCGTTGGCAAGTAGAAATGTCCGCTTTTGAGAACAAGTGAAATGTCCGGATTCATAAATGAGTAGCCGTAGAGGCGGTGGGAAAGTGCGAATCCCGCGTATTGTGCGGGATTTGCAAGTTGGGAGGGAAAGTCTGTTTTGTGACTTTTCCTCGCAACGTCTTTTCCACGGCCTTCATCTGTTTTTTGGTCAGCGGCGTCAACAGCTTTCCTTCCGCGCTGTAGTGTCCGATGCGATGTCCTGCGATCATGAGGGTCAGTGTTTGGTCCAGATGCTGATGGATGATCGCCTTCGATCCAGCCAGGGTGTGGCGCCAGTGGGCGCGTTCGAGCTGCATAATCACGTTGTAAAAGCTAACCGTGTTATCCCGATCCACGGTGCGCTCGTAGCAGGGTTCGGATCCTGCGCAATCGCAACTCCTGCGGCAACCGGCCCTGCCAGGTGGAGAAGCTGCGTTCGGAGCGTCCCCGCGCCTGCGGAGAGTAGGACGGAATCATATGCACTCCCAACTCCTTCATGGCACGGCCCACCTGGGTGGGACGCTCATAATCGACCTTGCCGCCGCTCTTCGGCGTCAGCCAGAAATGGGCTCCGCGGTCGGAATAGAGCGAACAGAACAATCCCTTCCGTTCGATCACTGCCCGTAGCCCGGCCATCACCGTGGCGGTCGTCTCTTCCTCGGCCAGTTGCGCATAGTAGATCTCGCTGGTGGCGTCGTCCAGGATCACGATCAGGTCGTGCCGGCGCTCATCCTGAAACCACTGATGATCGCTGCCGTCGATGTGCAGCATCATCCCCGGCAGGGGACGCCGCTCCCGCCGCTTGCGATGCACGCCCCGCCTGGCCTTGCGCTTCACCAGACCGGCTGCCTGCAGGGCCTGCTTCACCCACGTATAGCTCAACCCGATCTGATGTTCTTCGCCGAGCTTCTCATGAAAGTGCCGCACGTTCAGATCGAAGTACTTGTCCCGATACAGGCTCAGAACCGCTTCGGCCTGCTCCTTCGCCACTCGTCTGCTGCTTGGCTTCCGCCGTCGCCGGTCCAGCAAGCCCTGGTAGCCTTCTTCCTCATAGCGCTTCCGCCAGCGACGCATCTGCCGCTCGCTGATGCCGATCAACTCCGCTGCCTGCCACCACTTGATCTTCCCCGTTGTGGCTCGTAACAACACTTCCTGTAGCTTCATCGCCCGCTCCATCGCGGTGATCGGATAGATCGCCATGCTCTCGCGCATGGCTCCATCCTCACCGCTCGAAAAGCGGACATATTACTTGCTATAAACACCGGACATATTATGTGCTAACGACAGTGGCCAAACCGGAAGTTATATCTTTGGCAACACCGCGCGGCGAGTGTTGCTCAAGTAGCTATTTCCGGTTAGATGGGATGAGAAGGTCGACCCCGATCGTAGCCAGCATTAAGCTGACGTAGATCAACGCACTCAAAGGTGCAATCCCGAAGGATGGAGGCCGACCCGTGAAGAAGCATAGCAATTCTGTGAAGAAGAGTGAATCCCCGATGAAGCGCAGGACCTCGCGAGCCGAAGAGCGGCGGGATTCAAGCGAAGTGATGTCGGAGCTGGTTTCACAACTGCGGCAGCAGCTGGAAGTGAAGAGTGTTCCGGCTTCTGACTCAACAGGAGACGAGTGCGATGCGGTGCGTCCGAACCTGGATCGTCTGACGGTGGGAGTGGATCTTGGAGATCAGTGGAGCAACTACTGCATTCTGGGTTTAGGTGGGGAGACCCTTCGCGAGGGCCAGTTTCGGACGAGGCGGCAGGAAGTTGGAGAGTTCTTTCAAGGCCTGGCGATTTCTCGTGTGGTTATCGAAGTGGGAACGCATTCGGCGTGGGTAGGGGAAGTGATCGCCGGCCTTGGACATGAAGTATTGGTTGCCAATGCGCAACGGATGGAAGGAAGAAAGCGGCGCCGGCGCAAGAATGACCGGATCGATGCTGCCAAGCTGGCCAGGCTGGGACGCGTGGATCCGAAATCGCTGTATCCGATTGAACATCGCAGCACTGAAGTCCGCGAGGACCTGCTGGTAATTCGAGTTCGCGATTCGCTGGTCGAGTCGCGAACGAAATTAATCAGTACGGTGCGCGGGATGGTAAAGACCATGGGAGCGCGGGTGGCGGGCTGTTCCAGCGTAAGCTTCTCCGGGAAAGCGGCAGACCAGATTCCCCCCGAAGTGCGAGAAACCCTCGAACCGCTATTGCGTCTGATCCAGACGCTGAGCGAGGAAATCAAGAACTACGAGAATCGCATCGAAAAGCTGGGCAATGAGAAATACATGGACACGAAATTATTACGGCAGGTGAATGGAGTTGGGCCTGTCACCTCGCTGGCCTATGTGTTGACGCTGGAAACTCCGCAACGATTTAAGAAGAGTCGCGATGTTGGTCCGTACCTGGGCTTAGTGCCCCAGCAGGAGGATTCCGGCGACAGCCAGCCGCAGTTGGGGATCAGCAAGGCTGGCGACAGGATGCTGCGCAAACTGCTGGTGGGCAGCGCGCATTACATCCTGGGCCCGTTCGGGCCGGACACCGACTTACGACGATTCGGAATGAAACTCTGCGAGCGTGGAGGAAAGAACGCCAAGAAGCGAGCTTCTGTCGCAGTGGCACGAAAACTCGCCGTCTTACTGCATCGGCTCTGGTCGAGCGGCGAAGTCTATGAGCCACTTGGATACGGAAAGACAACAACCGAATCGGCCGCGGCGTAGAGGGAAACACAAATCTGTTTTTGTTCGTTCCAAAGCAATCTGCTTCTCGAGGTTGATTAACAATGACATCCACCGCCTTGTTCGGACGACTGCGCGTAACCGCCTGATCCTTTAGAGATCGCCGGTTAGATGGCAGCGTCCCAACAAGCCCAGGTTCATCATCGTTGTGATGGACCTGGGCTTTAGATCGGACCCCAGTATGCACCGGGCCCACAGTGGCCCATCAGAGTGCGGATAGAAGGCAGGCAACGTGGGTGACGTCAATGCAGTCTCGGGAACAATGGTTGAGAACGAATCAGATGATGTCCGTGGGAAAACTCCCACTTCAAATAAGGAACGAAGCTGAACTGAAACACGTTCCGCTTCGTTCCCTGATCGAGTGTCGGAGGTGTTGAACACTGTCAAGGGTCAAGATGAACGTCCTGACGGACGCCCTTGACACTGTTCAACACCTCTGCCGGAGGATTCTGTGTTCAGATTAGAACGGCCGTCACGTCGGCCTTGACATTTTTGACCTTCTCATAGAAGGCGGTTATCCGACCGCAACGTAGCAAAGAGCGTCTAGGAACCAAACTTCGCAGCGATTGCTCCAATGATCAATCCACCAATCGCTCCCGAGACCAGAATCGGAACCATCGCTTTCGTAATGATGGCGTCGGGCAGACTCAGCAAGATTCCGAGGAGCAATCCGACAATCCAGCCCGGCCAAGGGAGCTTTACGTTGCAGATCACGAATCCTAGGCCAAAGCGTGCGATGAACGCGCCAAGCAGCGCGGCTCGCTTGCCGGGAAAACTGAGAGGGATCATCATCGCGGCATCCAGACCGCCGAAGACCAGACCGCAAATCACGCCAAGATAGATTCTTGACATCGCACGTTTCTCCCGGTTGTGTCGTTAAGCGGAGATTCTAGCAGGAGCGACGCACTAAAAGGCCACACTTGCCGGTCCAAATGAGGTCGTGGGCGTATCGTGGACGATCCGGACATCCTATGAGAGGGGATGTCAAGAGAAAAACTCTCCCTTGCTCCCCTGTGAGGGGAAGCTGTTCGCATTGCATCCAGCCCAACGCTGTGGGCTAGCCGCATATTTCTTGAGCGTGACTCAGCCAGTTGCGGGTTTTGTCTTCTCGGTTTCATTTTGCGATGGTGGTTCGACGCCTCCGGCTCGTGAAGCTGCGCAAGCAGGACTGTTGGCTCCAGATAACCTGCCAACCATGATCCTATGTGTGACTCGAGGCCTATAGCTTTATTGGGTTGTGCGAGGGGGCATAGGATAACCGGGAGACTTCGGTGCTGACTGGCAGCACACGAAGGCGCCTAATGTCCGGATAGATACTCACCCTCGACCCCGAGCGTCACGAAAACCGAAAGGCTACCATCGACGAGGAAAAACCTGAGCAATGGCCTTGATCTTCGATTGACGCTCAAGCTGCTTGTGACTTCACATATTTTGCGTCGAAATGTTCTCCTTTCTTCCAAAGCGTTAGCGTAATGGCTGCGATCTTGCGCGCGAGTGTGACGCGGGCCAACTCCGCCTTCATTCCCCTGGCCAGCAGGCCTTCATAAAAATTCTGAAATGGTCCCGCACGACCAGAGGCGCTCAGGGCCGCACTTTTGAAGATCTCTTTCATTGCGTGGTTGTGATTCTGATTGAGACCGCGAACCTGCTGCGGCTTCTTTGATCGTTGCAGCTGTCCATCCACGTAACGATATTGCGCGCTGTCGTATGTCTCGACTGCCAGGCCACTATAAGTCCACAGCTGCCGCTTGCTCCGGAACCGGTGCGGTGTCTGCATAAGGGCCACCAGTTGCGCGGCCCGAAGCGGGCCGATGAAAGGAATTTCACGCAAGACTTTCACGGCCTGATGCTTCCGGCTTTCGGCTAAGAGCTCTCCTCGTACCGTGCGCCGCAAAACCTGCAATGCATCCAATTGCTGATAGAACAGCTCCGCGCGGCGGTGCACGCCAGGCTCCAGAATCTTCTTCAGCCACTGCTCCCGATGGCGCCGGCTATAGACCTGCGTTCCCGTGCAGGGAATACCCCAGCCGCGATATAGCGCCTTGAGCCGGTTCATCACTCGATTCAAGTCTTTGCTGATCACCTGATAGCTGCGCGCTAGCTCCCGCAACGTCCGAAGTCCATTCTCTCCGTGGTAGACCGCGCGCAGCATTCCAGAGCGCAGCAACTCGGCCAGCTTGCGCGCGTCAACCTTGTCGCTCTTGCTGCCCTCTTTCAATAAGGCATTACGGCGCGAGTTGCAGACTACAATTTCCCGCACGTGTGGTTTGAGCACGTCGTACAGCCAGGCCGCCCAGGTTCCTTCTTCCAACGTCACATGCAGCTCTCCCCGCAGACCATCGAGGAACTGCACCAGAGTGCTCGCCTTGGTTTCGATGATCGATTCCATGACCAGCTTCCCGGCCTCATTCAGAACCGCAATCGAAATCGCTTCTTTGTGAACGTCCAGCCCGATATACTTGACATTGCTACTCCGCATGTTGAGTGCCTCCTTGGGGGGAACGTGATCCTTCAGCCAGAACACTTCCCCCTAAGTAGTCTCGTACTTTTAAAACCCATCCAAAGATGCAGCTCTCTTCCGACCGCAGTAGTATCTGTCTTGAACTGAGCGGAGGATAGGGCCATGCCGGGAAGCAACCCGAGCGCCGACTCAGTGGCCTCGACCGATTGAAGGGGATGCTACGGCATCCCCTTTTCGCCATCTGCTCGCAGAAACTCTCTATCGGGAGAGGCACCAAAGCGTTAAATCCTGGGGGTGCGGGGGCAAAGCCCCCGTCGGCTTCGCCGCCCAAAGCTTCCTGCAGAAGTAAGGGCGCACTCTCATAATGCATAACCCTTTTTCGAATTACTTTGGGTTGGCGTTGACCCGGCTACAATCTCGACTTTGTTCTCGGATCGTTCCGATTTGCAGCGATAGAGTCGGGGCTATCGCTACCGCGCCTCGATCCAAGCCTTCTGGAAACTTGTCACGCAGCTTACACCGGCTTTCTTCTTTGAATCGTCGGTTTTCGAGGTGTAAAACGGTGAGGCTGAACCCTTCAGGTAGGCGCGCATATGTACCTGGGACGAAAAGGTCAACGTCCCCGAATATGTGGTAGTGCCCTTCTCGTCGGTAGACTGGTTGTTTTGCTTCTCCCGGTCTGTCTTCTTGTCGAAACGAAGAACGATGTCGGCGCTGTCGGCATCGTCCACAACAGTAAAATGGCCCCAGCGCTTCAACTGCTCCAGCGCGCCATCCGAGACTTCTCCCGTCTTCGTGTTGTTGAGAATGGCGATAGTCTTCGCGGCAAAAGCAGCACGAGGCATAGAGTCCTGCGCCTGGGTTCCAACAACTGCCGCTAGGGCGAGCGGCAGCAAGAGAACCCGGAAGAATAATGGCTTCATGTAAGAGTCTCCCCTTGCGAAGATCCGCTTTAGCTTACCAACTTTTTCGGCATGGTTCACCTTAGGAGATCGTCGGCACAACCACTATTTGCGCCAAGAATGAGTTATTGAAGTGTGGGCGGTAATACACCCGCAACTCAGAATTGCATGGAATAACTGAGGTTTTCCGAAGGAGTTGACTGAGGGATTAGTAGGTTCTCATGCGAAGATCTTTGGACCCAGAAGGTCCATCTGATGGCTCATATAGATCGCTTTCTGCTGATCGTGTGACACAGGACCTTTAGCCAACGCTTCCGACATTTCGTCAAAGAAAGTCTCGAAGCCTCCCGGAAAGAGCGTCACGAGCAAGATTGCTGGTTCATCTCCAGTATTGGCCCATCGATGGGGCAGTTCACGCGGAGCAAAAATACTGCCACCTTGTCCAAATTGTGTCCTCTTTCCATCGATTTCAAAAACGAATGTTCCTGTCGCGACGTAAAACCATTCGTCCTCTCGATGGTGAAGGTGTAATGGTGGTCCTTGTTTGGGTGGAGTCACATTTTCGAACGCACTGAGAACGCCTCCGCTGTCATGGCTCGTCACTTTACAGGGAGCTACTTTGGCAGCTAGTGCCTCTGTGTACTTGTATCGATTCCCGCCGGGTGGAACGATCGCCGTGGTGGAAGGTTGCCTCTCGCCCTGGGCGAGGAGCGTTGTACCCCTTGTGAGTGAGCTGACAGAAGCCACTCCCAGGGCGGAGATCAACCCTCGACGGTTCATTCTCAGCATTATAAGCACAGGCGCTTGGATCGAACCCCGCATTCGCGAATTGATTGAGTTCGACGGTTCTTAGCCGGTGCGGCCCGGCTCGATTGATCGGCTGCATTTCACGGCGATTGGGCCGCTATTGATTCGTTTCGACAGCGGGTATATCTTTGCAGGGTGCGGAAGCGACATCTCGGCTACTTGTTAGGAATGCTTATCTTGGCGGGAGACTTTTCTCCTCGCCTTCAGGCCGCCGAGCGGAGGATGCACCTTCACGAAACATACGTGAAAGTGAACGGGATTCGCTTGCACTGTATCACCGCGGGCAAGGGACCCCTGATCCTCTTCCTGCACGGTTTCCCAGAATTTTGGTACGAATGGAAAGACCAACTGCAGGAATTCGGTAAGGACTATCTTGCAGTCGCTCCCGATTTACCTGGCTACAATCTTTCCGACAAACCGAGCGAGCTTTCGGACTATCGAAGCGAGATTCTTCTGGAGGATATTCGCGAGCTTGCGGATCATTTTCGACACAAGAGAAAGTTCATTTTGGTTGGTCATGATTGGGGTGGAGGATTAGCGTGGGCTTTTGCAATCGCACATCCTGAGTACCTCGACAAACTAGTGATCATCAATGCACCTCACCCGGCCATATTTGAACGCCTTCTGGCGTCCGACGCTGAGCAGCAGAAGGCCAGTCAGTACATGTTCATGTTTCGGAGTTCGAAGGCTGAGGCGATTCTCTCGGCGAACAACTATGCATCGCTGACAGAGCACGTGCTGGATCCGCTACTGAAATCAGGGGCGTTCACCGAAACTGAAAAGGAAGCCTACCTGAAAGCGTGGTCCCGGCCGGGAGCGCTAACCGGAGGGCTCAACTACTACCGGGCGAATCATCTCGGTCCACCCGCTTCACCTCAAATTGCAGCGGAGATTGGCCCGTCCACGAACGACTTCGGCGTTGGGTCAGCAAGCATGGTTGTCAAGATTCCAACTCTGGTCATCTGGGGCGAAAAGGATACCGCTCTCGTCGCCCGCAACCTGAATCATCTCCACGAGTTTGTTCCCAACGTGATCATCAAACGAGTTCCCGAGGGTTCGCACTGGGTGGTCCACGAGAAACCGGCGGAGGTGAACCTGTATATCCGCACCTTTATCAAGTGAAGAGGGGTACCCGGACCTTACTTGATAACTAGGGTGACCGCTGCGTAAGTGGGTAAGGAGCCGATGATGTCCATAGAGCCATTGCTTCTTGGAATCGCCTTGGGCTTCGCTATTGTGATACTGCTGGGGTGGCTACTGTTCCGAAGAATGGGCGTTGACTGGTTCGGCAGCCATCTCCAGGATTTGCCCGTCAGGCGTCTTAAATATCTTTTGACCGCGCGATTTCTTCGCATGGCCACCGTTGGCTTTCTGGTGGATGTGGTCCTCGGCGGACGTATGTCGCGGCCACTTGTTTTGCTCTTCGCTTTGCTGTTTGGCCTCTGTGGGCCGGTGGTTCTGTTGCTACGCCACCGTCCTCCCTTTCAGCGATTGCTTATTGTCTTACCGATCGTTTTCATTCTTTATGGAATCGCAATACTTCACCGGCACGACGTCGATCTGCCATCTTCCACCGCAGCTGCAGCCTATCGCTTCGACGCTTTCTCTATCTTTGCCTCCTTTCTGGCCAGCGCATTCGTAACGACCAAGCACATCAACACGGAGGGAGCCCGCCAGCTTCGCGCGGAGACCGAGTTGGAAGCCGCCCGAGCCGTGCAGCAGGTGCTGATCCCGGACGAAATTCCGAGTGTGCCTGGATTCAAGATCGAGAGCGTGTATCGACCTGCTGGCCAGGTAGGCGGAGACTTCTTCCAGATTCTTCCCTTGACGGGTGGCGGGGTTCTCGTCGTGATCGGCGATGTGAGCGGCAAAGGAATGCCAGCCGCGATGACGGTGTCGCTCCTTGTCGGCACATTTCGCACCCTGGCCCATTACACCGCGAGCCCAGGCGAGATTCTGGCAGCGATGAACCGGAGGATGCTGGCGCGGAGCCAGGGAGGATTCACGACCTGCCTGGTATTGCGGGCAGACCCAGACGGCACGTTCACCATTGCCAACGCCGGGCATATCTCTCCTTATCTTGACGGCAAAGAACTGCCGCTGAACAATGGCCTTCCGTTGGGTCTGGATGCGGACACAACGTACCCCGAATCCGCATGTCAACTGCCCCCCAGCGGGCAGCTTACGCTGATCACCGATGGCGTAGTCGAGGCCCGCAACAAAACCGGTACGCTCTACGGCTTTGAGCGTACGGCCGCCCTGAGCGTCCAACCCGCCGAAACCATCGCGCAGACCGCGCAGGAATTTGGCCAAGACGACGACATTACGGTCATCACCCTCACCTCTGCCCGGGTTCCGGCCTTCACCTGAGGGCTTTGCAATCCACGAAACCGAGCAAGGAGTGGCACCGAGTGCGAGTCTTCCCAGTCTCAAGCGAGTGACTATCAACCGGGAGCAATTCTCGAATCGTTGAATCGATAACAGGCCGGTGTATTCGTTGAACGAACAGCGGACGGTTCTTCCCGAGTTCCGGGAGGATGGTGGGCCATCCGAACATAACCTCGTTTTGGGTTACTACTGGCATGGTCCGCCGCCTTAACCTCCACGGAGGTATAAGGGGAGAACAGGAGGCGTCCCATGGAAATTCACACCATCGGCATTGATCTTGGCAAGACAGTCTTTCACCTGGTTGGTCTTAACGTGCGCGGCGAAGTGGTGGTGCGCAAGAAGTGTTCGCGCGATCAGATCCTGCGTTTCACTGCGAACCTGCAAGTGTCGTTGATCGGGATGGAAGCCTGCGGAGGAGCACACTTTCTGGCTCGTGCCCTGCGCGAACAGGGACATGACGCAAGGCTGATGCCGGCCAAGTATGTGAAGCCGTACGTGAAGACGAACAAGAACGACTACATCGATGCGGAAGCTATCGCGGAAGCTGTCGGTCGTGCGAGGATGCGCTTCGTGCCGATCAAGACGGACGATCAACTGGATCTGCAGTCTCTTCACCGGGTGCGCGAGCGCTGGGTATCGGGTCGCACGGCGGTGATCAATCAGATGCGTGGATTGCTGCTGGAGAGAGGCATCACGATTCGCAAGGGACGTCGTCATATCGAAGAGTCTCTGCCTGGGATCCTGGTAGATGCCGACAACAAGCTGTCAGGCGCATTGCGTGTATTGCTGACCCAACTGCGACTGGAGATGCAATACCTGCAGAGGCAGGTCGACGAGTGTGACAAGCTGATCCTGCGGATCGCCGACGAACTCGACGACTGCCGAAGGATGCAGGCGGTTCCGGGAATCGGACCGATGACAGCCACCGCCACGATCGCCGCGATTGGCAACGGATCGGCGTTCAAGAAGGGCCGAGGATTTGCTGCCTGGTTGGGCGTGGTACCCGGAGAGCACTCCACCGGCGGCAAGCAAACACTTACTGACACCAGCAGGCGCGGGAACAGATATCTGCGCAAGCTCTTCGTCCAGGGTGCTCATGCCGTGTTGCAACAGAGGATGAAACAATCGAACGGCCTGAACACGTGGCTGGCTCAGCTCACCTCCCGCAAGCGCATTCAAGTGGCGGCGGTTGCCCTGGCCAACAAGATGGCGCGGATGGTCTGGGCTGTGCTCTCAAAAGGAGAAGCCTATCGCCCTCCGCTTTGGATTGAAACTGCCGCAGTTTGAAACACTGGCCTGCAATTGACGCCCGGCACAAGCGCCAGGCTTGGAAATCGCATTCGCGATTCCCACCATTACAGACCAGCGGCGGCTGAGAGGAGATGTTTGATTTTCCTGCCAGGTTTGCTGGCGAAACATGACGATGGCACAACGGTCGAACCCGGCACTCTTGAAACCTGTAATCCGGAATAGGCTTAAAAGCCTGCGTTACTAAATAGGACAAGAGTGCAGCGTATTCCATCAAGGGCCAGAGCAGTAGCTCACACAAAGGCCGGATACATTCGCGCAGACCTACAATGTCATTTTCATTTTTCGCTTGCAATGCGGCGGCGGACCATACATTCCGGATTGGCGGTGACTCACCCAGAACACGAAAGATCGAACCTCGATTTCATCCTTTTCTCCAGCACGCAAGGGCCTCAGGCAGAAGCTGGAACGCCCGCATAAGACAGCGTCAAGACGGTGATGTCATCGTCCTGTCCAAATGCCTGTGCTGCGCGAGCGATTGCTTCTGCCGATTGGATACTGAGCGCCGCCGAACGTTCAAAGCCAAGCAACGAGCCGGTTTTGTCGCGGGCTTCGACCACGCCGTCTGTGAGCAGGGTGAGCTGCTGGCCTGGCATCGAGTTGGAAGGGAGCGCTCGGCGTAGGTTGTGTCGGACGGCGAGGCCAAGCGGCAAGCCATTTTCAAGCTGCAACTCTTTGCCCTCAACGTACGGCGCGATGTGCCCTGCGTTGGCGATCGTCAGCTTCCCATCCGCGTCGCAGCGGAGAACCAGGCAGGTAGTAAATCCGCCGCTGCTGCGAGCCGAGCATGCGCTGATTCATGGCGGCGAGGATTTCGCCGGGGCTTTGGGTGTAGTGCGCCAAGGTGCGGATGGTTCCTACCAGCAGCGAAACGGTCATGGCCGCAGGCATGCCTTTGCCGCTGACGTCGCCGATCACCACGAGAACTCCGTCCGCCGTGGTGCGGGAAGAATCTGGAAGAAGTCGCCGCCAACCTGGCCGGCGGGCTTGTAAACGCTCTGAATCTCGAAGCCGGGGATGGTCGGGATCTCATTCGGGGACAAGCACCTGCTGAACGGCACGCGCGGCCTCAAGTTCGGAGCGTTGCGCTCCTCGTTGCGGCGGGTGCGGGCGAAGCGCAGCACCAGGATAGCGAGAATCGATATCTGCATCAGGAAGTCGGCGACGTTCTGAGCGGAGATGGGAAATGGCCAGGTGAAGAGACGGTCGGACCTCAGCCGGTACATCTCGAGCCCGGTGTGGCCGGTGAGAAACATCTGGAATAGGACGCCGTTCACGAGAGCTACCCCGTACGAAAGACCAACGGGGCCAAGCAGCAGGCGCGCATCCAAATTGCCCCGCCTGGCAGCGAAGAACAGGATCAGCAGCACGCACACCTCGAACGGCATCCAGTTGATGATCCCGAGGGCATCCCACTTCGGGAGACTGAGCCATTCCAACTCGCCGGGAATCAACATGACAATGTGTATTGCGAGGGTGGCAATCGCAAGCCAGTAAAGCGTAGCCTTGCGCTCCTTTAACAGGGCAACAATAAACACGAGAAGGCAAATTCCCGAAGCATCTTGCAGGCAAGCTACCAGTGTTAGATAAGTCCAAAACCCGGCGGGGTGGAAAGCAGCGTAGACATCCCAGGCGAAGAACGCCGCGCTAAGGAACTCAGTTGCGGCGAACCATAGATACTCGCGTTCGACGGGGCGCAGCAGGAAGAGGCCCAAACCGGCAAAGCCTGCAAGAAGATATCCAAGCAGCAAGATACTGCGCGCGGAAACAGACCAGAACGCATCCCTGGTCCGAAGAGTCATCCATTCGCTCAGAAGTCCGGCGTCCCCGATACGAATGGGTGATGATGGGCCGCCTCCATAGATCATTGACCAGTGCGGCCAGTGCCAGACCCGGATGGCTATCGTTAATGGACCACCGCGGGATGCAATATCGGATGGTAGGGATACGATTTGTCCTTCCGCAAAACCGAATAGCACTTTCTCGTGCGGGGGCAATCCGCCCCACTGCCCGATCAAGCGGCCGTCAGCGAATACCTGGTAGCTGGTCTGGAAGCCAGGAATGTGGAGTGCCAATGGCGGGTGTTTTGCGGGCAGGATCACCTGAAGCCGGTACCACGCCATGCCTCCGTATCCCGCGTAGCCCTGCAAGTTCCAGGGAGTGTCGGAACGCAACAACTGCCACGAGGAGTCGTCAAATCCCGGATCGACCCACCCCAGCTTGCCATCTGGGTCGTCGCCAGTATGAAACCGCAACATACCGCGAAACTCGGCCATTTGCACACGATCGTTCTCAAGATTGAACGTCTGGCCGTGACCACGGTTTGCGCAGAGGATCGTCAATACCGCGAGCAAGGCAGCCGCGAAGCCAGGACGAACACAGGGAAGCATGACGCACCATCGTTTCACGGTCAAAAGTGCCACGCAATCGGAAAGCGGCTGAAAAGTCTCTAGATTCCACGGAAGCCGCAATTTTGGCCATTCCATCGCAGTCGTTGCCGAAGTCCCTTTGCGCTCAAGCCTGTTGGCCGCTCATTTCCAGTTCCTGGTGGATTGTTTGAATGCTAAGTCATCGAGGAGCACGAGGTGTTGCAAAAGGCTGAACTCAGCTGTGAGGCTGATTCAGAGAACTACCTCGGAGGCTCCTCAGAGACTATGTATTACATCGGACTTGATGTTCACAAGAGGACGATCAGCTACTGTGTGAAGGACGCGGCTGGTTGTGTGCACCTGGAGGGCAAGATCGGATCCACGCGGCGCGAGCTGGACGGCTGGATCAAGACGCTTCCCCAACCCCGGACGATCGCCATGGAAGCGACGATCTTCACCGGCTGGATTTACGACCACCTACTTCCTCATGCCGAGAAGGTGAAGGTTGCCCATCCCCTGATGCTGCGAGCCATCGCCGCAGCCAAGCGGAAGAACGACAAGATCGATGCCAGCAAGATCGCCGACTGCCTTCGTTGTGATTTCCTGCCGGAGTGCCACATGGCATCAACCGAGATCCGCGACCGCCGGCGGACGCTGCGCTATCGAGAGTTGCTGGTCAAGCAGATGGTGCAGATGAAGAACCGGGTATCCGGGCTGCTGATGGAAAAGGGCGTGACTCATACTAAGCGGCGACTGCACAAGGTGGGCTACTTCGCCGAGTTGATGTCGGAGAGCAAGGAGATCGATGCGAGCATCCGGCCACTGCTGAAGCTGAGCCGCGAGCACATCGTTCGTGCGCAGAAGCTCGACTATGCGCTGGTCAGTTCGCTTGAGCGCGACCCTTTGCTGGCGGAGCGGCTCAAGCGGCTCAGAACGGTTCCCGGGGTCGGTCCGATTACGGCGCTGACGTGGGCACTGGAGATCGGCGATGTCACGCGGTTCCGGTCGATCAAACAGGCCATCAGTTATTGCGGACTGTGCGGCGCCGAGAGGAGTTCAGCCGACAAGGTCATGCGTACGCCGATTTCCAAGCAGCGCAACAAGCATATCCAGCACGTGCTGGTCGAAGCTGCGAAGCTGGCGCCCAGGCTGAACCACGACCTGGCCCTGATCTATGAAAAAGAGATGCAGAGAGGCAATCGCAATCGGGCCACGCTGGCCGTGGCGAGGAAGATCGTTGCCTATCTGCTCGCAGTGGAACGGAGAAAACAAGATTTCGTGTCTGCCGATCAACCCGGAGGCACGGCGGCGGCGTAAAAGCCTGCCCATGAATGAAAAAACATCAGGATTCTTCCGTGCGCAGACTGCCAGGTCCTGCAAGTAGGCCACTGTGCGAAGGAGGTCAACCTCTGGAGGCTCACCACGAATTGTTTCGGGGCTGGCAGAGAACACAAACTCAATCTTCTGTGCGGACTCTTCGGAGTCTCAGACAGCAAATGGATGTGTGGTTCTGCTGGATGCAGGAATCATCGGCCGAGAGGCACTGTTGCGTAACGGCAGATTCTGATCAGATCAACCGCGCGCTCTCCTGAGCGCGCCCAGAAACCTCGTGCTTTTTCTTGACAGATGACTTACATGGATGTGGGCAATCCGGAAGTTGATATGGTGTGACCTGTCAATATCTGCAAATCGCTGGGGTTGTTTTTGTCGTTGTACTTCGAGGACAAGGTCAGCAGCAGCCGTGGCAGGTAATGGCGACGATTGATCAAGCTGATATTCGCGGGTCGGAACCGCATAATCATGATCCGTCGGGAGCTGCCTCTGACTACTAACGCGAGTCCGGCTGAGCCTGTCGCAAATTTCCGCCGAGGATTCTCCTTCGTGCTTGCTCCGGCTGCGGCTGACCCTGTCCTCGAGTTGGATAACGTTGTTCATGGGTTGATTTGTTTTTGCTTTTTCCTTATTTGGAAAGTTCTTGCTTTTGTTCTTTCGGTTCTCGTCATGCCGCCATTTGTTGTTTGCAGACCGACGCTTCGGCCTTGATCCCGATGGCCCAGATAAAGCCCAACAGTTCGCGCGCGATCGCCGTCATGGTCTTTCTCTGCTCCTTGCCTCGAGCCGTCAGCGCCATGTAGCGCTTGTGCAGACGGTTCTGCGCTTTCCATGCAATCTCGGTGATCTCTGCCGGAAGCCCTTCCTGTCGCCTGCGCAACCGGGCTCCGATCGCTGGTCGGTGGCGATAGCTCCAGGCCGATTCGACTACGATGCGTCTGAGGTGCGCGTTGCCTGACTTGGTAATGCCTCCTCTTCGAATACGCTTGCCGCTGGAGTTTTCGTCCGGAAATGCTCCGCTATATCCCATCAGATCCCGCGCGTGCTCGAAGCGGGAGGTGATGTTGCCCAGCTCGACAGCAATCGTGACTGCCGAGAGGTGCGCGATGCCGCGCAATGCCTGTAAACCACGAATTACTTCCTGCATCGACGCGGGAGCCAGCTGAATCACTTCCACAATCGACTTCTCCAACCGCTTGACTCGTTCGTCCATGTGCTGAACTTCGTGCAGACAATCGAGCAACGTGGCTTCCTGCGCAGGATGTGTGTAGCGAACCTGCTGGAGCCACTCCGCATGACGTTCCGTCCACGCCTTCACTCCCAGTGGAGGACGTCGGCCCGTACGCAGCAGGAACTTGGTCAGCCGGTGTTGCGCCCGCAACTGATCGCGCTTGGCCGCCTCTCGCGCACGGACAAGATCGCGTAATGCTTCTGAAGCTTCATCCGGTATCCATACCGCGGTCAGATCACCGGAGCGGTGACTGCGCGCAAGCTTCAACGCATCCCGCCGGTCCGTCTTGACACGATCTCCCGGCTTCTTCGGAACCAGCGACGGCGCAATCACATCGCACTGTACTCCCAGCTGCGTCAGTTGCCAGTACAGTACGAAGCCCGTCGGGCCGGCTTCATAGCAGACCCGCAGATGCTCGGGCGAATCCAAGCTTGCGGATGAACTTGCGGATCGAATCTTCGCGGTTGGCGATCGTTCCCAGGCTGCGAACCTCGCCATCCGGTTCGGCTACGGCAACAGCTATCGTTTCGGCATGGACATCCATGCCCAAAAATCGTAACTTCTCTCTCATGACCGGTTCCCTCCGCTTGTGGCTCTGGACTGGCGTTCTTAACAAACTCAGCCTAACCCACGACTAGCGCATCGAGCCGGTCACACCATAATGACTACTATTTGGCTGATCCCATCGTTGGCCTGATGTTGGCAATCTGCGTTGTGTCTGAAGCTATAGTTTTTGTCATAGCCGATCGAGTAGATCCGGCTGTTGATTTTGTGGGGTTTGGGAGGGGTATTTTTCGAGGCCTTTTGTCACAGCGATCATGCGCTTGTGGATGTCGTTGATGACGCGGCGCTGCTGATCGAGGGCCTGCATGGACGGCGAGCAAGTGTGAGCAGTTTGGAGCCGATCGCGAAGATCCGCATTGGCCTGTTCGAGAGACTTCCGATGACGAGCCTGGTCGCCATAAGCCTCACCGACGATGAACCCGAAGGCCGCCGACAGCAACATCCATATTGGTATGAAGTCTGCTGGTTGCTCGATCATGCGGCATGCTCCTGATTGGTAGACGCGTGCCTTTGTAGCACGCGCTGTACGGTGGCCGTCGAGATGTTGTGGCCTCTGGCGATCTGGCGGATACTCTGACCGCGTTGGCGATCTTGTTGGATCGCGGCAGTGTCCAGCACCAGGGGAGCTCGGCCGATTCGTTGGCCGTCCAAACGGGCACGCCTCATGCCGGCGCGGACTCGCTCGACGATCAGCGACCTTTCCAGCTCGGCGACAGCGCCGACGATCACGATGATGGCGCGGCCCAACGGTCCGCCGGTGTCGATCTGTTCCCGGAAGCTGACGAACTCGACTCCGATTCGATTGAGCTCGTCAAGGGTTTCTAGCAGGTGCCTCGTGGACCTGGCGATGCGATCGCAGGACCAGGTCAGGACAACATCGAACCGGCCGCGCCGAGCATCGGCCATCATCTGATCCAGCCCTGGCCGGCGTGCCTTCACGCCGGAGAGTCGGTCTGTATACTCCTGCACGATCTCATAGCCGCGCTGAGCAGCCATCTGGCGTAGATCAAGCAACTGGGTTTCGGGATGCTGGTCGAGTGTGGAGACGCGCAAGTACAGCGCGGCGCGCTTCACGCGCGCCGTCCCTTCTTGGGAGCGACGGGGCCGTTCTTCGCCACATACTGCTGGATGAACTCCATCAACACATCGGTCATCTCCAGGCCCCGCGCTGCGGTTGCGGATTTGAAGCTGCGGTGAAGCTGTTCGGGGACATTGATGTTCAAGCGCTTTAACCCTATTCCTTCCTTGGTCTTGATCTTACTCACCTCCTTCCTCTGGAGGTGAGCATATGGGATTGTGAGTACCCGCCGCCAGTGCCCCGGCAGGTCCGGGGCGGCGGCAGAGCAGGGCTATGCCTTCCAGGCAACCCGGCAGATCTGGATAATGGTGGCTAGCTGTACGTTGCTGAACTGGAGGGCCGCGGCCATCAAGCGTAACTGTGCCGCAGACTCCGGAACACGGCCGGCTTCAACAGCCAGCCATGCTGACGGTTCCATTCCGGCCAGGCGGGCTACTTCCTCGACCGTGCATCCTCTCTTCTCACGACCTTTCTGGATGAAAAGGCCGAACAGCTTGCCCCAGACCAGGCGCTGGACCCGGTGGAAGTCTTCTTGATTGTGAATTGTCATACTCATATACTCCGTACTCCTCATATGTGCCCTTTGTCAAGGGGCGCTGATTTGAACAAC
>CAWGND010000032.1:0-10103 GCA_963823845.1 Terriglobales bacterium | reverse complement strand
AACAGCGACATCGCAGCGCTCCTTTTCATCTCTGAAGAAACGGTCAAGGGACATATCAAGCACATCATGGAAAAACTCGGCGCAAGCGATCGCACCGAGGCCGTCGCTGTCGGAATTAGACGCGGGATCATACATCTCTAGTTTTACCCACACTTCCGAGTGCCCTGGAGTTTCCAAGTGGTATAGAAAAAGCACTCGTTCTGGGGGTCTAATT
The DNA here is from genome assembly GCA_963823845.1 of Terriglobales bacterium. GTDB lineage: Bacteria > Acidobacteriota > Terriglobia > Terriglobales > Acidobacteriaceae > Alloacidobacterium. The sequence continues at coordinate 9,889 of CAWGND010000032.1, read as the reverse complement.
CGCAGCGAAAGAAGCTAGCCTTTTTCTGGCGCGTCTTTGTGCCTGAGGAGGCACCAGCTGCAAAGGCTCTTTTCCAGCTTCCCGGAGGGTTGGCCAGGCATCGGCCTCATCTTTCTGCGGCTTACTATTGCTGTCAATGCAATCATTTGCGCAATTGACGCGCTCGTTGGACCCAACAGTCATGCGATTAGCTTTTGGGCCGTTGGATCGCTCGCAATCGCCGTTGGAGCGGCGATTTTCGTCGGCTTTCTCACACCCGCTGCAAGTGCCGCGGCAACAGTCGGTTATCTCATGACGGGCGTTTCGCCGTCTTTGATGACTGAAGCGAACAACCACATCAGTGCGTTAGCTGCATTCAATCTGGCTGCGATATCCGCCGCGCTTGTCTTGCTTGGCCCGGGCGCTTTTTCACTTGATGCGCGTCTCTTCGGTCGTCGCGAAATCATTATTCCTGAAGGCCGCGTTCAACTCGTCGATGATTCTCAGGAAAATTCCGCACTTCATTGAGATTGAACGCAAACAGTTGTTCCCATGCCTGGGCATCAAATCCCCCTAAATAGTGGTATCCGATACCCATCCGTCGGCGGCATTGAAAATACCTTCCTTGGCGGGATGCAATCGTCCGAGTCTTCCTTCATAGTCACTTCAGCAGTATCGAGCACGGAAGGCAGATCAGAGAATCACGAATCATCGATTCTCTGAATCGGGTGAAGCTTCAATTGGAGGCTCGGTTTTCGCGATGTTCCATTTGGATTATCTCTCTTGTTTCTTCACCATCCTAGCGACAATACTGCTCGCACGAAAATCCTGGATCGGACTCCTTGTCGCAATAGCCAACAGCTTGATCGTCTGTGTAATTGGATTGCGAACGTCACAGCTTGGCTTTATTCCCGCGAACCTGTTTTGCATCGGCGTATACGCGTTCAGCATGCGGTCGTGGCTCAAGGAACGAACACACACAAATCGAGATCAGGCGCAGCGACCGAAATCGCTGGTCGTACCTACCCATAATGGTGCGCCTCAAAAAGGGCCGCCATCGTCATACTGCAGATCATCAATCCTGAAGTTAAACATCTGCAACTAAGATCGGGCTTCCGGAGGAACACCATGCGTGCTGACTTAACATTTAGGGCTCTCGCCCATGAATCGAGTCGCTATTTACTCGCTCGGCTGATAGCGAAGGCAACCCGCAAACTGCATCGCCCTAACACCCGGTTGCAGGATACGATGAACGACGTGTTCGAGCGGTTCGGCTGCTCAAAACCAAGAGCAGACCGCCGTGCTGCGGAGGCGGCCAGCAGTTCGGAAGGCCGTGCTGCATGACGTCCCGCAGTCAATTAGATTTCAGCCCTCCCCCTTACGAAGCTAGGAGTAACAACCATGGCAACTTCATTCACATCCGTATCATTTACCCCATCACCGAAAAGCGCATCATGGTGCTTCCTGCTGCTCGAGCACCTGGATGAATTCGCGACGCTGGTTTGGTATCTCGTAGCAGATGGCAAGCTCGTCGAAGACACATTCGCGCGCACGATGGCGAAGCTCGATATGACTGCATTTGAATCTTCCATTCCAGCACTCGCTTACAGTCAGGCGCGAGACGTTCTCATCACTCAAGCGATTGCTGTACTGTCGGACGCGCGCAGAGAGGAAGATGAGAACCAGTTTGTTCAGCCGGGTTCTATTGGTAGCTTGCCCGATCTCCCCCGCCTGGCATTCATGCTGAGATTGATCATCCGTTCGTCTGAAACAGAGGTTGCGAAGTTTCTCGGCCTGTCGCCATCTGAGGTGCAAGGACTTGTAACGTATGCGATTGATCGTCTTAGCATAACTCCGCCCATTTCCGCATTGACAGGTTGTCACGACGCATAGGTGACCTTTAGTTTTGGACTCACCATGAATAGGTACAAAGACCTGAGAATTTCATGGCGACCCAGCCATGGGTACGATTGCAAGAGTGCTTTGCAGCCGATCTTCCTGCTGAGCTGGCCACCGTATAGCACGATCGCAGTATTCAACGCAGTCAACAATTTCAAAGCAGTGGTAGCGAAAAAAAGATAGAACGATCAACCCCTGACCTCGAACGGTGGTATGCCGCACGAGCCGGGAACCACACACTCGAAGTCGCAGGCGCCAGTCATTCGATCTATGTCTCCAGATCACAAGGGGAAACAGTGAGTACACACCCTGGGAAAACAGAGATTTCAGGCCGAGGCAATATCCTTATGTTAGATAAGGGCGTTGATCTGGATCTGCGAAAGGAGCCGCATCCGCGTGCACAAAGCCAACTGATTGAGGCAGAGAGGATGTCGGCAATCGGCAGGATGGCATGCTCTATATCCCACGATATGCGCCACTCGCTCACGGCGATCTTTGCGAACGCGGAGTTTCTCGAGCGCCGCGATATAGGCGCAAGCGTGCGGGCTGGTCTGCTGCTCGAAATTCAAGAAGCGGTGCTCGCGATGACGGAGCGCCTTGATTCACTTTTGCAATTCGGTTGTAGCGGACGGATAAATCCGCTTGTCCGTGAGCGGGTTTCCTCGGTGGTTGAGAGAGCCGTTGCGGCTGTGAAGTTTCATCCAGACGGGCAGAACGTACCCATCACAGTTGGCAAGTTACCGCCAGCGGAGGCCGTCATCGATGCCAGAAATCTTGAAAGTGCCATATATAACTTGCTACTCAATGCCTGCCAGGCGGCGATACGCTCAACTCACGCGCCTGAGATGAGGGTCCAGCTTACGGAAGTCGATGAACGGATCTACGTCACCATCCTGGACAATGGTCCCGGGATACCTGCCTCTATTCGGAAAGCGTTGTTCGAGCCGTTCGTGACCGCAGGAAAACCCAACGGAACAGGTCTTGGGCTCACCCTGGCTCGGCGAATCGCTGAAGAGCACGGTGGTAGCGTCTGGCTCGAGGAATCGAATCAAGAATGGACGATATTCACGCTGAGTCTGTCTAAGAACAGATGATTAGCTTGAGAAGACCTGAGCGGGTGTTTGAAAAGTGTTATGTCTGTGCACGACGGTTCAGCATGAGGCGAATGGCGGCGATATCGATGAGCGTCTCCGACGTAATAGACGATTGAGTAAAGACTACGAACCATGGTCTGGAGTTACATCGGACTCGGTAAGATTTTTGACGTCACAGATCAGCGGGGACGGGCCCTGATCGAGTATCAATGCGCAATCAAGGCCAACGACAACACGCGTGGCGCACTCGATGAAGCCCAGCAATTGCTGCGACGGCCCTACGAGTTGCCCTGACGCCAACTGAGCAGCTTGTGGCTGTATGTTTGAATGCTAAGTCGAGGAGGAGCACGAGGTGTTACAAAGAGGTGAACTCAGCGGTGCGCTGATTCAGAGAACAACCTCGGAGGCTCCTCAGAGACTATGTATTACATCGGATTGGATGTACACAAGAGGACGATCAGCTATTGCGTGAAGGACGCAGCTGGTCAGGTGCACAGTGAAGGCAAGATGGGATCCAGCCGGGGTGAGCTGGATGCGTGGATCAAGACCCTCCCACAACCCCGGATGATCGCCATGGAAGCGACGATTTTCACCGGGTGGATATATGATCATCTGCTTCCGCATGCGGAAAAGGTGAAGGTGGCGCATCCCCTGATGCTGCGCGCCATCGCCGCGTCCAAGAAGAAGAACGACCGGATCGATGCCGGCAAGATCGCCGACTGTCTACGGTGCGACTTCTTGCCGGAGTGCCACATGGCGACGCGGGAGATCCGGGACCGGCGACGCACGCTGCGCTACCGTAGTCTGGTGGTCAAGCAGATGGTGCAGATGAAGAACCGTGTCTCCGGTCTGCTGATGGAGACCGGGGTGAGCTACAACAAGCAGCGGCTGCACAAGGGGGGCTACTTCGGCGAGCTGATGACGACCAACAAGGAAGTGCAGCAGAGCATCCGGCCGCTACTGAAGCTGAGCCGGGACATGATCAGCCGGTCGCAGAAGCTGGAGTACGCGTTGATCAGTTCTCTGGAGCGAGATCCACTCCTGCAGGAGCGGCTGCGCCGACTGAGAACGGTTCCGGGCGTGGGTCCAATCACGGCACGGACGTGGGCTCTGGAGATGGGCGATTACACGCGGTTCTCATCGATTAAACAAGCCATCAGCTACTGCGGCTTGTGCGGTGAGGAGAAGAGCTCAGCCGACAAGGGGATGCGCATGCCGATTTCCAAGCAGCGGAACAAGCACATCCAGCGAGTGCTGATCGAGGCTGCCAAGCTGGCGCCCAGGCAGTCTCACGAACTCGCCCTGATCCACGCCAGAGAACTGGAGAGAGGACATCGGAACCGCGCCACGTTGGCTGTTGCCAGGAAGATGGTCTGCTACATGCTCGCCGTAGAGCGCAGACAGCAGGACTTCGTGCCTGCCGCAGAGTTCCGCCGCACGGTCGCAGCGTAAAAGACCTTCCCTTCTAAAGGGAAAGAAAAACATCGGGATTCATGAACGCGCAGGCTGCCAGGTCCCGCCGATTGCCGACTGGGCGAGGGATCAGATCCCAGGCCCCTACGGATTGTTTCGGGACTGGCAGAGAACACCAACTCAATCTTCTGTGACGGCTCTTCGAGCCCGAGACTGCAAATGGATGTCCGGTCCTGCAGGGACCACCAGCCGAGAGGCACTTGTGCGCAGTGAAGGATCCTGATCTACGCAATGCGCGCCCTCAGGAGCGCGCCCATAGGCCTCGTGTTTTTTCTCTTGACTTTGACTTACATAGATGTCGGCAATCACGGAAGTTTCGGGGCCGTTATCCACGTAGCTGAGGCCGGCTGGCCGCTTGATCCAATCCTCAGAACAGATGGACCACGATTCGACCACGCCCCACTGACTGTATGGCCCCCCAGTGCATCATGAAACCGAACTTCCAATCCTGCCACCGATCAAGCTTGCGCAGAACAAGTGAATCAGTCACAGGCACATATGAGTCGCTCTTCTCGGTTGCTCCCGCCGCACCGACCGCAGTCCAGTTGCCGATAGTCCTATTAGCTTGCAGAATTCTCTCCGCTGCATGTCATTCCTTCTGTTGACTACTTTGACCTGTCATCAGGTTTCGCATAAGAAATCTTACTAAGTCAGCTCAGTTGGAGCCGCGATGGATTGTATGGTCCTTCCTGTAAAGCCATACAGAAGTCGAGTGCATGCCGAGGCCCCCCCGAGAAATAGCAGCATCGACTCTCCTCTGGAACCCCAACCGGTACCGAGCTCAGATCACGATCAGCTCATCAGAGTCCGAATGCAAACCCGACGGAGAGCAGCATCGAATGCGAACACAACAGCAAAAAGGACTCTGATGAGGAAAGGCCGTTGACATCGGTGACCTGCTCATACAAACACGCTTCTCTTCAGCAATCCGAGTTGGTAAACATATCGATCGGCTGCGGAGCCAATCCGTATGCTCGGCTGTTCCTGAAGTAGTTATTCCCGAATTGAAGGTGATCTAGGTCAACTCCGAATCGGAGCCCGACGGTAGATCGTGAATACAACTTGTTGAAAAACGATTCCGGCTATCCAATGCAGCCAGCCAGGACAAATCAGCGTCGCGCAAAAATGGCCTGCAACGCGCCGATCCGCCCTCTGTATACATTTCTGGTCACTTTTTCGGAGTCTAAAGTAAGTGCCTAAATGAGTTTTTCAACAAGCTCCTAGGTTCGACTCGCGAATCGGAGCCCGACGGTAGATCGTGAATAGTCTCTAGACTCACCACGACGAGCGAATAGTGTCCCCCAGCGCACGACCTCTGTGAGAAATCTCTTTGACTCGACCTCCTCTGAGTGGATGTTACGGCCCGCAGATCGCCGACGCGCTTGCCTTCAGAAGATCTCGGGAAGGGACAAACGCCCGCACACCCAGTGCACAAAGCCCATGGGCGGATTAAGCTGCACAAATCGATCGCATCGATGGAGGCTCGAACGCCCGATCTGTTGTGCCGTTGGATAAGTTTGCGTATAGTGGCCATGTTCCCAGGGAACCTGCCCGCGTCCTTTCATCGGTCCGTCACGGTTTAGCGCACTACGCTGGTCCTCAGGGGTTAGTATGCTCCCTGGGGGAATTTGAACCTTGACGACTTGCTCTCGCATTCCTCTCGTTGTAATCGTTCTTTTCGTCAGTCTCCTCTGTGCGAATCGGGGCGCGGCCCAGAGGACAAGCGACGGTGCAGGAATTGCGGGCGACTGGGCTGCCGCGCTGAGCGTCGACGGCACCGAGCTTCACCTGGCGCTGCACATCGTTGCCGAACGAGACGGCAACCTCACCTCGACGGTGGACAGCATCGATCAGGGTGAATACGGCACCGCGACCACGATGACAACTTTCAAAGACTCCAAACTCACCTTCTCGATCGACGCTTACCACGTGACCTATGAAGGCATGCTCAGCAAAGACGGCAGCCAGATCGACGGCAGCTTTACGCAAGGTCAATCTTTTCCGCTCAACTGGAAGCGCGCCCCTGCACAGTCGGGTGTAATTTCGGCTGTGATCGGCCGTCTGTCTGCCTTGCAGGCCGTACCTGATGGTATCTGGAAGACGCATGCCGGCGATGTAGCGCACGGCGAAGCCGTGAGCCTGAATGAATCGGACTGGCAGCCGCTGACCAAGGATGGCAAAGTAGGCACGGATGCGGTGTGGCTTCGCCAGACCTATCGTGTACCCGCTGATCTGAATGGCTACGACTTGACCGGGGCGCGGATATGGTTTCACTTGAACGCCAACGCGGACTCGCCGATCCCCGAAATTCTCTATTTCGATGGACGGCGTGTAGCCATGGGCGATGATCTGGAGCCGGTGGTGATGTTCGAAAGTGCCAAGCCCGGCGACACGGTGACCGTAGCGATGAAGATGTTGCACACGACGAAAGTAAAGAGCGTCTTTGGCGCAACCCTCCGGGTGGAAGCAGCGTCAAGCCGGCCCGATCCCCAAGACTTCCGGCTGGAATTGCTGACGGCCAAGCGGCTCGTGCCCTCGCTGGTGCGCGGGAGACCCAGCGCCCATGGCGGCTGTGAACGACGCCATTAGCGCAGTGGATGTGAGCTGCACTGGACGCGCACGACCAGGCCAAATTCGACGCCAGCCTGAAGACCGCGCATGAAAGCTTGAGCCGCTGAAGCCGCTGCTGCAGCAGGTCACCTTCCACCTCACCGGCCAATCGCACATGGATGCGGCGTGGCTGTGGCCGTGGACGGAAACGGTGGACGTGGTGAAGCGAACGTTCGGCACTGCGCTGCAACTGATGTATGAATATCCGCAGTACACTTATTCGCAGTCGGCGGCGGCTTACTACGAGTGGATGGCGCAGAAATATCCCGACATGAATGCCGAGATTGCGCAGCGCATCAAGGAAGGCCGCTGGGAAGCGGTCGGGCGGCATGTGGGTTGAGCCCGACCTCAACCTGCCCGACGGCGAATCGATTGTGCGGCAACTGCTGGTGGGCAAGCGCTGGTTCAAGCAGGCCTATGGCGTAGACGTGCGCATCGGTTGGAATCCGGATTCGTTCGGATATACGGCACAACTCCCGCAGATCTACAAGAAGAGCGGCGTGGATTACTTTGTGACCACCAAGATGACCTGGAACGACACCAATCAGCTGCCGTTCAAGCTCTTCTGGTGGCAGTCGCCCGATGGGTCGAAGGTGCTCACGTACTTTCCGCCGGGATTGAGCACGGATTTGAACCCGCTGCGCGAGAGCAACGATTTTGTCGAGCGGCGGAAGATGGCGCCCGGCACGACGGAGATGATGGACATCTACGGCGTAGGCGATCACGGCGGCGGACCCACGCGGGCGCTGCTCGACGAAGGCTTCCACTGGGCCGGCAAGGCTGCGGACGGCGAAGACCACATCGTTCCCAAGTACGAGTTTGGCTTGGCGCAGCCGTTCTTCTCCTCCATCGAAAAGCAGATCGCGCCGGAGAGCCCGTCGTGGAATTACCAGTCGATTGCCAAGGGATACAGTCTGCCGCCGCGCAGTGCCGGGCAAGGTCTCCATTCCGACCTGGACCAGCGATCTCTATCTCGAATATCACCGCGGCATCTACACCACGCAGGCCAACCACAAGCGCAACATGCGCGACGCGGAAGTCGAAGTGCTGGACGCGGAGAAGTGGTCGTCGCTGGCATGGGTCCTGGCCGGACGGGCGTACCCTGCCAGCGATTTGACCGAAGACTGGAAGAAGGTGCTCTTCAACCAGTTCCACGATCTGGCGGCGGGGTCGGGAATCGGCGTCATCTATAAGGATGCGCAGAAGGATTACGACGTGGTGCGCTGGTCGACGAATGAAATCAGTGCCGACGCGCTGAAGACGGTGGCGCAGCAGATCGATACGTCGGATGCGGGCAAGATCACGAAGGGGCAGTCGGTGGTCGTCTTCAATCCGCTGGGATGGACGCGGAGCGGCGAAGTGCTGGTTCCTGCAACCGGCTACCCGAACGGTTTCGAGATTCGCGATCCCGAGAACGGAGTCAAACACGAGAGCACGGAGCTTCCAGTCGAAACTCATGATGGAGTGCAGCAGTATCGGGTTCCGCTTGCGGATGTGCCGGCGCTCGGCTACGAGGTGCTGCAAATTACCGCGCCGGCAGCGGACGGACACTCGGTGGGCGGACATGGGCCCGAGGCGCGCGACGAGAGCGGCGGATTCGTGCTGGAAAATGGCTATCTGCGCGTGGCGATCGACAAGAAGACCGGATGCATCACCAGCCTTTTCGACAAGCATGCAAACTTTGAAACTCTTGCAGCCGGAGCGTGCGGAAACCAGCTTCAGGCATTCAACGACAAGCCGAAGGATTACGACGCGTGGAACATCGATCCCGGCACGCTCGACCAGCCGCCGACATTGCTAACGCATCCTGAGAAGGTTGAGCTGGTGGGCGACGACGCTGTGCGCGTGACACAAACCTGGCAGACCTCGAAACTTGTGCAGACGATTCGCTTCGACAGAATGGCGCCGCAAGTCGACATCGAGAACGACATCGACTGGCACGAAACGCATGTGCTGCTCAAGGCGGCATTCCCGCTGGCGGCGTCGGGGCCGTTCGCTACGTTCGAAATTCCTTACGGCACCATCGAGCGGCCGACTACGCGGAACAATTCCTGGGAGAAGGCGCAGTTTGAGGTTCCGGCGATGCGCTGGGCCGATCTGGGCGAGCGGCAAGCACTGGGCTGAGCATCCTCAATAATTCCAAATACGGCTACGACGCGGTGGGCAATGTGCTGCGGCTCACGCTGCTGCGCTCGCCCATCGATCCCGACCCGGAGGCCGACCGCGGGCACCATCATTTCCATTACGCGCTCTATCCGCACGCGGGCACATGGAAGGATGCGCTGACGGTGCGGCATGGGTATGAGTACAACTATCCGCTGACGGCGGTGGTGACCACTGCTCATGCCGGCTCGCTGCCGGCGGAGCACTCGTTTGCATCAGTCGCGCCGGAGAACGTGGTGCTGACGGCGGTGAAGAAAGCCGAAGACGCGCAGGGGCTGATTTTCCGCGTGTATGAGTGGGCGGGGAAGGATGCGACGGCGGAATTCCATGTGCCCACGGAGCGACCGGCGCAACCGTGACCAACATGCAGGAGACGGCGGAGGGAGCCCGCTGGCTGTTGAAGGCGATGTCGTCAAGACTCCGATCCATCCCTACGAGATTTTGACCATTCGCGTGGATTATCCAAACGGCGGACCGAAACAGTAGGGCAGATTGGCATTTCGCTTAAATCCTAATCTCGCGATCAGAAGGGGCGCCGGTAGTGTCTGAAAGCCGCGTTGAAGCGAAACGTCTAGCGTGATACCTACTCTTTATGCATCGCTGAAGAATGAGTGGCTTGAGTCCTCATAAATGCGCTTCTCGCCAGTTGAGGAATCACTGACGAGAAGCCG
>CAWGND010000031.1:0-23372 GCA_963823845.1 Terriglobales bacterium | reverse complement strand
TCTCATACCGGACGAACTCAAGTCAGAGGATGCGGCCCCCTTGGTATGTGCCGGCATAACGACCTTCAACGCGCTTCGTAACGCCGCACGTGCCGGCGACACCGTTGCCATTCAGGGCGTCGGTGGACTGGGCCACCTTGGCGTGCAATTTGCGCGAAAAATGGGCCTGCGCACCGTCGCCATTGGTGGAGGCCCTGACAAAGAGCACTTGGCGCAGAAATTAGGAGCGCACATCTACATCGATGCCAAAGCACAGGACGCGGCGGCGGCTCTGCAAAAGCTCGGAGGCGCCGATGTCATCCTTGCGACCGCGCCAAGCGGGGCCGCAATCGGAAGTTTGCTTACCGGTCTTAAAATTCGCGGCAAATTGGTCGCTGTCGGAGTTTCGGGTGATGCCATCCCGGTCAACGGCGTACCGCTTATCTTCGGCGGACGCTCACTGGTCGGCAGTCTCACCGGAAGAGCTATCGAAACTCAAGACACTCTTAATTTCAGCGTACTCACCGACGTCCGTCCAATCATCGAAACACTTCCGCTAGCAAAAGCCGAGGAAGGATACAAACGAATGATGGATGGCAAGGCACGCTTTCGAGTAGTGCTCACCATGAGCTAAGCAAGTACGTTTTCCAGAGGGAGACTTGGATGAATTCATTCCAGGAAATCTTTAACAAACAGAAGGCGTACTTCGATTCGGACGCGACCAAATCGTATGAGTGGCGCATCGATCAGCTGACGCGCCTTGCGAACTTGTGCAATGAGAACTCCGAAGCTCTTGAAGCCGCGATGAGCAGCGACTTCAAGACCGCCAGCCAGGAAAAAGTTTTCGAGATTATGGCGCCAGTCGGAACCGCCGCCTTCGCAAAGCAAGAACTGAAAGAGTGGATGAAGCCTGTAGATGTCGTCGTGCCGAAAGCCCTTCGTGAGAGCGGGCATACTGCCAAGGTCTATCGAGAACCGTACGGTGTGACTTTGGTGATTGGTCCGTTCAACGGGCCTTTGACCCTGCTTTTCGATCCGGCGTGCCAAGTTCTTGCGGCGGGCAATCCGTGCATTCTCAAACTCTCCGAAGATTTGCCCGCTACTAGCAAGGTTTTACTGGGCCTAATTCCGAAATACTTCGATCCTCGGGCCGTTACTGCCGTCACCGGAAGTAAGGACGAGGTGACGGAACTGCTCAAGCTCCCGTTTGACTTCATCTTTTTCACCGGCAGCGTCAAGGTGGGGAAGATCGTGATGGAGGCGGCTGCAAAGAACCTAACTCCCATTCTTCTGGAGCTTGGCGGACAGAATCCCGCTTTCGTTGATCCCACCGCGAACATCCCGGACGCGGCCAAGAAAATTGTGTGGGGCGCAACAGCCTGGGGCGGGCAGTGGTGCACCTCACCCGGGTACGCCTATGTGCACGAATCGATTGCTGAGGAGTTTGTAAGCGAATCCAAGAAGGCCGTGATCGAGTTGTACGGAACCGACCCGAAGAGCAGATCCGACGACTACTCGCGCATCATAAGCCCGAAAGCCGTTGACAGGTTCGTATCCCTAATTGATCAGAGTAAGGTTGTGGCCGGAGGTTCTGCCGACCGCGAAGCGCGCTACCTCGATCCCACGATCTTGTATCCCGTCACGTGGGACGACCCGATCATGGAGGACGAAATCTTCGGGCCGATTCTCCCAATCCTCACCTATAAAGACATGGATGCTGCCATTCGTGAGGTTAAGCAGCGTCCGAAACCTCTTTCCGGTTTCCTTTTCAGCAGTGACCAGAAGGCGATCGACCATTTCCTCTCGAGCTTGTCCTTCGGCGGTGGCGCGATCAACCAAGTGAACATTCATCTCTTCATTGAAACGATGCCTTTCGGAGGCGTCGGATTCTCGGGCATCGGCCACTACTACGGCAAGGCAGGTTTTGACGCCCTTACGCACGCAAAATCGGTTCTCATCTCGCCGCCTGACGTGGCGATCGAACATTTGTTCCCGCCCTACACTGCGGAGAAGGTCAAAGCGCTCAGTCAGTGGTTTGAATACTGAAGCGAGGTGAAAATATGGTGTTCGCTGGAACCAAAGTGCCCGATACGCGTCTTGTGCGCGACGCGATTGACTTGGCCCGGAGTTCATCGCAGCCATTTCTCTTCAACCATGTGATGCGTTCCTGGCTATTTAGCGTTGTGCTTTCAGAAAACGCCAAGCCGGCTCCGGATCCTGAACTCTTGGCCGTATCCACCGTTTTGCACGACCTGGGTCTGACCGACCGCTTCTCGGCGGAGGAACGGTTCGAGGTAGACGGCGCCAACGCAGCGCGAGCGTTTATGAAGGAGCGCGGTATTCCGATGCCACAGACACAAGTCGTGTGGGACGCTATCGCACTTCACACCACCCGCTCGATCGCCCTTCACAAAGAAGCTGAAGTCGCAATGACGCATTCAGGAATCGCCGTGGACGTACTTGGAGCCGGTCTGGATCGAATCCCGCCGGACAAGCAACAGGCGATCCTCTCGGCGTTTCCTCGCCTGGCGCTCAAGAGCCAATTCCAATCGTCCCTGTGCAATATCGTTCGTCGCAAACCAGCAACCAGCTTTGACAACATACTTCGGGATTTCGGCACTCGATACGTCGAGGGTTTCACTCCTCCGAACTTCGCGGACCTCGTCGCACACTCACCGTTTTCTGAGTAGTTGTTTTAGCAAGGATATCCGTTCATGAATGTGTTCCGCGCAGCGCTTTCCAGCGACTTCTGGATGACGGGAATTGCGATAGCTCGTTATATCCTTCGGGCATTTCACATGCAGCAAATCCATGGGAATCTCTTTTTCACGGAGGAGAAACGGCAAGAGTATCGGCGGCGTGTCGAGAGTTTGACGCCAGGCTCGCAGCGTCGGTGGGGAACCATGGAAGTCGACCAGATGCTTCACCATCTCAACCTTGCAAGCGGAGGCTCGCAGGGCTTCTACAATCTTCCGGACGAGAGTTATCTGATTTCCCGAACTATTTTCAAATGGATTCTCGTTGATTGGTATCCGGAGCAGCCGCTCGGCTTGCGCCTCCCGACGGGCTTCAAAATTCCGCATGCGCAGAGATTCGACTTCGCCTACGAAAAGGCTCAGCTGCTGAAGATTTTGGAGGCGGACTGGAATGCCAGAACTGCCGACGCTTGGAAGCCGCATCCAATGTTCGGCAAGATGACCCCAACCGAGTGGGGCAAGCTCCTGCAGATTCACATCGACAATCACTTGCGGCAGTTCGCAGCTTAACAAGCGAAGTCCGAATTTTCGAAAATCAAAGATCTACCGGACTAGAACGATTTTACCCCTGGACGCGCGGTCCTTAGGGCGGGTGAAAACGTGCTGCTCACGAGGCATCCTCTCTTCGCGGAACGCTCGATTTCAAGATAACTACACCTCCATTCGCTCTATTGCTTCCATACCATAAGCGCCTGCTCACTAGGCAGATGCTCTCACCACCCTGCAGACGTTCGCGACAATTCCAAAGACAAAGAACGCATTGAGCATCTCCACGTCGGAGATGAAGGTATCGAGACGACGGATCTTGTTCCCACAGAGCGAACAGACCGTAGTCAGATGCTCATCGAGAGTCTGATCCCCACGTTTGGCGGTGTTGCGGAGGTTTTCGTTGTCCGTCATTTCTGGTAACCAACTAACAGTTTACTTGGGACCATAGATTAGCGTTGCTCGAATGGCCGAGTAGGCGGTGGCAGTAGCCGCGAAGGTTTCGCGCCTTGAAGGTGCATATATGCGCCTCCTCATGTTGGCACCGCTCCATCCCGAAGTTTCGGCGGTTATCTATTTCTTCGTGTCTTTGCCTTCCAGTATGGTTGTCCAGGTAGCGCCATCGGGCGACACTTCGAACTTAAAGCTGTAGGCCGTGGCCGAAACGACCTTCTGGGTGAGTCGTCCTTTGATCGTCTGTGAGCCCACCGTTGTCTGGCTTAGCCAGGTCCAGGTGTCTCCGTCCACATTGCCTTTGGCGTGATCGGCTTCGCCCAGGGTGTTGAAGGAGTCGTAAGTGTACGTCTTATCCTCGCTGTCGTAGCCCATGTAGGACGTTTCCGAGCCTTTGCCCACGGCGCCATGGAACTCGGAGTTGGTCACCAGGAAGAATGCGCCGTCCATCCACTGCACGTGGTTCGTTCCGGTGAATTTGCCTCCCGGGCCCATGGGCCCCGGCTTGATTTCGCCTTCCGTGGCCCATGTGCCGGCGAAGTAATCTAGTTTCCTTAGCTCCTGCGCGGGCTTCGGCGTCTCCGTCTGGACTCGGGCCGATAACGCAAGGCCAAGCAAAAGCGCCATAGACGTGAGAGCGGTGAAACGCCTCTTCATTGGTCTCTCCTTAAATTGAATGAGAATTCGGATCTGAGAAACGGCCCGAAGAAAATCGAGCCAATCTAGGCAGTGTAGCATATTCGCTTTTTGTTCGCCTACATAGTATATGCGACATGCTTGGCGGTTCACAGCCGCGTCGGCCTCTTAACGGGTTCGGACGGACGACAACCGGAAGTAGCACACACGTAGAGACACTTGGCTAACCGAAAATTCTGGGAAGTGAACCCCAAGTTGAGACAAATGTGTGCATCACACTCTGGTTTTGAAGCCCACAAAGACCTGGAAATGTGAATTAGAGTGCTGGATCGCGCCTGCGAGATGCGGAGAAACGGTGGTCTGGGACTTACGTCGCGCTTCTGTGAAACGCCGCCGCGGACTTTTCCGGCCCGTTTTGCGATTTCGCAAAGTGTGCATCGTGAAACTGTCTCACTTTAGGGGTTCACTCCAGCGATTTCTGAGAGAATGTGCACAGTGAGCCCCTGACGAGTCAACACAAGCGCGTTTGTCGGTACGAATCCCGAAAACGCAGCCAACTCCGGTTTGCTCGATATCCTCCCGCAACTGCATGAGACGATGTTCGCGGACCTGCTGCAATCCCTCCTCCTATCCTCAAATCACGGTCATAGCACGTTGCTGCAGCTCTGCTACTAATTAAGAAACCACTCAACGAGTCGTTCCAGAGTCGCTTTGCCCTTCGCTAGGCTCGCTTCTGATTCCTGACGATCTCGATTCCAGGCGTTGTCCACAATCACGCTGCGAAGATCTCGAACACCTATAAGCTGCAGCCAAAAATTCAAATAGGTGGCTTGGTAATCGAATCGTGAGGGCGGTATAGGAGTGCCCTCCAGGAAACGCGAACCGCGCGTATAGACCGCGATTGCCTTTTCGACGTGCAAGAGAGGGCCGTACTGTTTGCCGTCGTAAGTAAACAGATAGTTGCGCTGCGCTACGAGATCAATCAGTTGTTTGAGCTTGTAAGGCAGGCCAAAGTTCCACATGGGAGTTCCTAAGACGATGCGATCGGTATTCTGAAAGCGTTGGGTCAACGATTGAATACGCTCCCATAGTTTGCACTCTGCCTCCGTCATTGTTTCGTGCTTCACTGCCTTGTACTTGGCTCCAATTGCTTCCTCGTCGAACTCCGGCAGCCGTTCATGCCAGACGTTCAACGTATCCACAACTATCGAGGGGTTGGCGGACTTGCACGCCTCGACGAACGATTTGGTGAGAGTGATCGAGTCGGAAGATTCGCCTCTTGGTGACGACTGAATTTCGAGAAGTTTCACTTGGTCCCTCCGAGTGTGGAGACTCCTTGCAGAGTCCGCACTACTTCGAGGCCGCACGTGCCGCACTCTCAATTACATCTGCGACTTCCTTGGGATGCGAGACGTAGACGCATGGCTGGCGCCCGCGACTTCGATTGTGTGGCTTTTGGCCCGCTGGGCATACCAACGTTCCAAATCCGGGTTGATGGTTCGATCGCTTCCCGCCACCACCATCCAGCTCGGTTTGGTTCTCCAGGCAGCCGTGGTGATCGTCGCTGAGAAATTGTCCGCAAAGTTGAGCACCTGCGAGCGCGCCATGAATGCAGCCCGGTCGGCGGGAACGTCAGCCGCGAACAATTCATGAAATTCGCGCCGGGTCGATATACGTGAAACCGTCCGGCGTCTTTTTTATCGCGCCCGATTTGGCGAGGTCACTTGGGAAGCGCTTTCCATCTTCCGCCTCTTTCTCTCCAGCATCTGGCATGTGCGCCGCGACGTACACCAGCCCCGCAACCGACGGATCCGTGCCCGCTTCCGTGATCACGGATCCGCCATAGCTGTGAGCGACAAGAATGCACGGGCCATCTTGTAGAGCGAGGACGCGCTTTGTGGCAGCCACATCCTCTTTAAAGGACGTCTCCGGCTCTTGGACGATGCTGACGTTGTAGCCGTCCTTGACAAGAATGTCGTAAACGCCTTTCCAGCCAGAACCATCGGCCCAGGCGCCGTGGACCAGAACAATATCTCTAATGCGATGCTCTTGGTTCTGCGCTGAGAGCACGCCGCAGGTCAAGAGCAAGAAAACGATGCAGACGGACTGGGAGATTCCTCGTACAGCTTGCGTAAGCTTCATCGAATTACTCATTTTGATTCTCCTTTCGTTACGCTCTGATCAAAGGTTGCGACGCGTTTCCCATAGCTGCGTGTGAAAGGCTTGTCATCCCGGCCTGGCGAACTTCTGCAGCCGCCTGTTTTCTGCAATTTCCCAGGCTGCTTTCAACCAAACGTGGATTTCTCAGGGCGCTTTCAGCGCCTGGCCGCGGCGGCGCGCGTCTTTTTGAGCGCTTCGCCGAGAAGTAGCGCAATCTCCAATGTCGACTCCAGGCAGCGCTTCGAGTGTCGCGTCATCTGAATAAAACCATGCGGCAGGTCGTCGTAATGCACGTACGTAAGGTCGTTGCCTGCGGCGGCGAGCTTTAACCCATACGCATGTGCAACGTCGCGGAGCATGTCGAAACCGCAGGTGACGAGCAGCGTCTTGGGCAGAGCGGCGTGGCTGGGTGCGTTTAGGGGCGTGATGTACGGCTGCGAGTAGTCGACCCCTTGCGGAATATAACACCAGGCGAAGAGAAGCACGCCGGCGGTATCGACGTACGAGCCGCTACGGTTCTCAATACCGGCGCGAGTGTCGAACGGCAGCGCGGCCTCAGGATAGATCGGCATTTGCAGCGCAAGCTTGGGACCGCCCTCGTCGCGGAGCTTGAGGGCCACCACGCACGTCTGGTTGCCGCCGGCCGAGTCGCCGCCGAGCGCGACGCGTGTGGGGTCGATGCCGCGCTCGTGCGCGTGCTCGTGGAGCCAGCGAACGACGAACTCATCTTCCTCGATCTGAACCGGAAACTGGTATTCCGGCGCGAGCTTGTAGTCGACGGCGTAGACTTGCGCCCCACTGTTCTCGGCGAAGAGCCGCATTGCGGTGTCGAACTGATCGAGCGACCCGACGATATAACCGCCGCCGTGCAGGTACACCAGTGCGGCGCCTTCGGCGATGCCGGGTTTCGATGGATGATAGCAGCGAATCGGGATGGTGCCGTGCGGACCGTCGAGGCCCAGATGTTCAACTTTCCCGATCGGGGGTTTGTTGGTGTCGATAAACCGATCGTGTGCCGCGCGCTGCACATGTATCGGTTCGTGCGAGCCAAGGACGGGGCCGTCCTTGAGCCAACTCTTGACCTCGGGATCCATTGTTGTACGACCGACTTCCTTGGGCATGTCCTTGCCAGAATAGATAGCCATGTATCCTCCTTGTTGTAGCCGAGATTTTCGTTGCCGATGCAATGCGTTTGAAATTTATTGGAAGGCCTGGAGCGGCCAACGTTCAGATTTTTGAAGCGCACGACGGTCATCCAGTTGTGCGTCCAGCCGTTCGGGTTTTGCCGTCAATTATTGGGTTATCTTGGTTTGGAATTGGGTTCTCCTGAAAGAGCCGAGCCACGAGAGCCGAATCCAGATACGCACGTACTTGCGCGATCTCGCCGCCCGCGAACCGGCAGACCCAGCAGTAACGATTATCGAATCTGAGCCCGTTCTTCGCGGTGGCCAGGGAATGCAGTTCAACTACCGCCCAATCTCCGCTCACGAGTACATTTTCAACATGCAGCTCCGTGCCCTCCGGCAGCACCTTGGCCAGTTTGGCGAAGGTACCTGCGATGAATGCCTGCTTGCTGAGGTAATGACCGGCAAGCGGGTGCGTTCCCTCCACAATCCAGTCCACTTTGTCGGCTACATGCTCAAAAAACGCGGCGCCATCGCCCTGCTCCAGCCCCTTGAAAATCTCGCGAACACGCTCGGATGTAATGGCCATCTCATTTCTCCTTTCTTGTGGTTCATCTGCTACTTCCGGATGACGCGGCGCCGCGCTGGCTCGCTTTGACGGCCCCAAGCAGCTTCGTCAGGTCCCTCACCTGGATATTTTCCACCGACCGTACGGCGTCCTTGATTTCGCCGCAAAGCGCTTCATCGGCACGCCCGGCCACGAGCCGATCGAACTTCTCCACGGATTCTTCCCATGTGAACGGTTCGGACGCGAGTCCCGGATAGGCCTGTACTTCGTGCTCGATGATTTTTCCGTCCACCAGCCGCACGGTGATCTTGGCAGGCATCTTCGCTGGATATTCAGCCGTGTATTCCTGGTTCGGGCGGACCGAAACTTTCTTCAACAATGTCTGCACGTCAGCTCTCGCAATGCGCTCCGGCTGGAATTGCGCGGGCATCACGTCGCCATCCAGCAGCGCCACAGCGAGCAGGTACGGCAGGCTGTGATCCGCCTGTTCCTTGGTGCGGATGAATTTGTCCACGCCGTAGAGGCCGCCGCCGGCGAAGTCGTAAGCGAGTTGGAAAACCTCAGCCTCAATGGAAATCACCTTACCGGGATCGATCTTGTTCTGCGCAGCGAGTTCGACCATGCAATGCACGGCGGACTGCGTGTGGATCATCGAGTTGTATTTCTTAATGGTGCTCTCGACGACGCCCTCGTACCCCTGCTTGTCCCAGTCAATGTTGATCTTCATTCTCAGGAGATGGTCGATGCCCAGTGGGCCCTCGATCACTTGCAGGGGACCCTCCACACCTCGTCGTGCGAGGAACAGCGCGTTCATCGAGCCGAGCGCCGACTGTGCCGAGGCGAGTCCTTTCCATTGCGAAAGCGGCTTCGCGCGAACGACAGCGAAGGACGCATCGCTGACCGCAGCCATAGCGATGGCGTTCGCGATCTGCTGCTCGCTCAGGCCGAGTAGCCGTCCAGCTGCGGCATTATGTGAGAAGGCCAGTTGCGAAGTGTGGTCGAAACCGCTGCTCATGAAATTGGCGTGATCGACGAATCGTGACTGCACCGTGTAGCCCAGAGCCACGCCCAGCATCAAGTCACGGCCGCTGCCGCCCACGTAGTCGGTGATGGTCAAAGCCACGCCGAAATTATCCGCCGTGTGGCAAGTCTCGGTCGGCGCCAGGAAGTTATCCATGAAGTCCACATAGCGCACCAGTGCCGTGTGCCAGAACGCCGCGTAGATCGGGTTCGCCTGTCCGCCGCCGGTCAGCGCACACGGGCCGCTGCCGCCGAACTCGGCGACTTGCTCGCGACACGCCTGCACCGGGCCCGCACCCAGCGCAGCGATACTGCAACCCAGCGAATCAAGGATGTGAATCGGCAATTGCCTGCGCGACTCCTGCGAGAGGTCCGCGAATCCGGCGCGCGCGGCGTACTTTGCAAGCGCTTCAACTTGAGTCGTCATTTCAATCCTCCTTTTCTATTCCGTGAGGTCACTCGTCTATCGTGTTAGGGCGATGAAAACCCCCATCGTTACGACCGAGCCCATCACGCTGAAGAACACGGCGGAAGCGGCCTCCGCCTGCGCGATGCGATACTGCAGAGCAAACATGATCACAATCGGCATGGTCGGAATCGCCGTCGTAAGAACCGCCTCGCTCACGACGGGACTGCCATAGCCGAGCCATCGCAAACCACCGAGCACGAGCGCGGGCTGTATGACGTTTTTCAGGAATACGAAAAACAAGATCTGCCAGGTGACTTTGATTTTGCCAGATGCAAGCACGATCCCGCAGGCAAAGAGCGCGACGCCTCCGGATGCCTGGCCCAGCAGGGAAAGCGAGTGGACGATGACTTGAGAAATGTGAAGACCAATGAGCACGATAACGAAAGCAATAACAGGTGCCCATACGATCGGTTCTTTGACAGTTTCCACGAGTTTGGCAGCGAATACCGAAACGTACGACCTGGGAGACGATTCCGATTGCTCTTCTCCCTGCGCGGCGGGAGTGTTTTCCTTGGTTCTCTCCCGGTCGAGTTCAGTGCGAGAAGCAGAATCGTGATTGGTACGACGGTGAGGTTAATAACGAGACTGCCGAGCGCGATCGGAATGGCGCTGAGCCCCCCGAACAAATCGCCGAGCACAGCTGGACCTACGAACGGCACCGCCGGCGCGGAGGCTGTGAGCGCTGCGAGTGCGCTCGTGCTCACTTGCATGCGAAGAACGATACGGGAGAACAGAAACACCACACCATAGAATCCAATGATGCCCGCGCACAAGGCGATCACCAGCGGGATGTCCTTACTGAGTGCGGCGCGTGACGTTGTAACGGTTCCAGCAAAAAGCGCCAGGGGCACGGCGTACTGCAGCACCATCCGATTCAGGATTGGGGCATCCTTCGAACCAAAATCGTGTCGCCGCGCCGCCACGAAACCGAGTAGGAAAGTGACGACCATTGGCAGGAGTGCGCTCAAAATAATGTCTAGCACGGCCTTTCACTCTCCTCTTCCTAGCCGGAGATGCTCTTTGGCTGGGGGAGTGAGCAATGCGGAGATCGCATTCATTTCCCCGTGTCGCATGGCAATCGTGCTGAACATTTCGCTATGGACATCGGAATCGATAGTCGATGTGTTTGGATACGCGTATCGGTCGTTCATACTCTCTGCCTTGGCCAAATTTCTCAGACTCATAAAAGGTGCATCTCCTCAGCAACTGCTGTGAGCCCCTCTTGAAAGTCTGGGTGCGCCAACGCGATCAAAGCTTGCGCCCTCTCCCTGGAGGAGAGGCCCTTCAGATTCGTGAGGCCGTTTTCGGTAACTACATAATGAACATCTGTGCGAGGTGTCGTGACAGGATCGGAAAGCCGAGGGACAACCTTGCTGATCTTGCCGTCCTTGATCGCAGACTGGAAGGCGATGAAGGACATTCCTCCCTGGGAGGCATACCTCAGCGGCGCGGCCAAACCGATCGGCTTTCGTCGCGGGCGTGAACAGCCAGCTCTTCAACGAAAGAATCGACCTGCGCGATTTGTGTACTGCCATAACTACTCCTCAAACTCTTGACAACCGCCCCATACAAATGCAATCGAGCGGCCAATGCGATGGCGCTGAATCCACTGCTCTTGCTGCGAAAGAGCGTGCCGAAAATTCTGAAGTGCCGAAATTTCAGAAGGAACGAATCAGAACGCGAAGGAGCAGGCTTAGCCTGTGGTGCAGATCAAAACGAGTTTACGCGCGCGTCAAAATGATGGGGTTCGAACTACGCCATTTCTTTGAGCTCTACTCGATGATGTTTGTGAAGGTTGCCCGCTTGCCGGCGATGAGGTTGAGCTCAGCCAACTGGAAGCGCTCGTCTTCCGACGTGACGAGTTCGGCTCCGCGGTTCAACTGATTGACGATCGCGAATACCGCCTCCTCACGCTTTTCGGGCGGAGTGTGCGCCTTAAGCAATCGCGCAGTATCAGTATGATCAAAAGCAGCGCGGCCCCGAGCATCCCAAGCACTTTAAAATGAAGGACCATTGCCGCTCCCGTCCCAGCACCCAAGACAAAAGCAGCCCAAATTCCGCAGAGAAGGCGCATTTTGGGGTCGGGAGCTCTCATCGGCGGAGGCGCCTCTCCAGAAGCGTATTTTTCAGTTTCCGTGGAGATTAGGCTTGTAATCATCCCTGTGAGATACGTCGTATGAACACTAACGCCACCCGCCCGACGAAATGCTCCATTTTGCAACCCGAGCGCCAGAGACACGAAGATCACAAATATTTCAACTCCGTGCACTATATGTGATGCCAGCGTCAAAGAAGCGGCCACTATCAGGATCACTTCTATCCCCGTGACGCTCGGCAGCAACAACCACGACGGCAAAACTTTGAGAGGGCGTGCGATCAGCGAACTCAGCAGAACTCCGATCAAAAAAGCGACAATGGCCGAGAGATGTCCGAGTGCAGCCCGCCAATCGCGACCGGCTACCGCAATTGCCCCTAGCACCAGATTGCCGGTCACGTGTCCAGTGAACGTCTTTGCGAGGACGAAGCCGGCCGCGTCGCCATACCCTCCAACAAAGGCAAGGCCGAACGAGAGCCACGTGTCAGTCAGGCGAATGTTTGTAGGCACGACTTCCCTTTGAGCTTGCGCAGCTTCCATCTTTAGAAGTTCAGTTACCTACTGATCCAAAGAATTGCCGGCACCGTGATCGCCAGGGCGAGGGTCGAAATTATAAGCATGGCCGCCGTCTCAGATTGGGCCGCTTTATATCGCGATGCAAAGAGCACGACGACGGTGGCCAAGGGAAAGCTGCAACATACCAACGCCTCGCGCGCGAATGGGCTAACGACGTGCAAGAGTTGCAGAGTACGAACAAAATCGCGGATTGGACAGTGATCCGAGCAAGTGAACCCGCAAAGACTCCGGGCGAAAGGCGAATTGGATGAGCTGCCAATACGAGGCCAACGGCAAAAACAGCCACGCCGGAAGTGCACGAGCCAATCAACTCAAAACAGCCTCCCACCACAGCTGGAAGATGGACGCCCTCCAGGACGACGGCAATTCCAAGAATCGGCGCCCATAACAGTGGCGATTTCAGGCCAGCGTTCAAACCCGGTTAGCACGGCGCTTGGTTTCGAAGGATCCTTGGAGGCCTGTCTGATTCTTTGCCGCGGCATCCATCTCCAGCAAAATCACCGCAGGCGGTACCGTCAGATTGATCGCCAGGGCCACGAGTCCCACGGTCCCCGCGCTGGTAGGACCCAGAATAGGTCCGAGAACCGCCAGGCCAAATACGGGAGTCGCAGATGTCGACAGCATCAGCGCATAGATGATCGCAGGCGTTCCGTGCAAAGACTTCACGAAGCCTAGACCGAGCCATGCGACCAGGAAAAGCCCGGCGTGAGACAGAATCAATGCCAGGACGAGACGGCCCTGCTGCAAAAGGAGGTCCTTCGGGATGTCGGTCATACTGACAAACAAAGAAGCCGGTAGAGCGAAGGACAGCGCGAGCTTGCTCAACCCCGCGGCTTGATCCGCATCGAATGCATTGCGCTTGCCCGCGAAATATCCCAACGCGAGAACAAAAAATACCGGAAGCAGTGCGCTTACAAGTCCGCCGATGTTCATGGACGATCTCCCTTTAGCGATCGGCTGTGGGCCTAGAACTCCACTTTCGTTCGGAATCCGAAAACTACGCGCGCTGCGCGCGCCGCCTCCCACGTTTGCGTAGTACTGCATCACAGGCTGCAGCAGCGAGCATCGGTAAGGGATCCAGCAGCGTGTTGAATTCAACGCCTGCTCGGGCTTAAATGGGACGTCCTTGTGGTCGAACTGCTGACTCAATTGGTTTTGCACGTAGCCCAGCGACATCGTGTTGTGAATGTGCAGGGGCAGCGGCTCATTGAAACGTAACCCCGCCGTCAGCTGCGTGTTGTTGCGATTGATGTTCGGAGGACTCCAGTCGTACGCAAGCGTCCCATCCAAACCCTTGGCCTCTTTTGGGTCCACCCTCCAGAGGGCTTGGCTCGCCATCCAGTACAAGAGGTAATTCCCCTGACCGCGGCGCCGCACTTGTCGGCGACGTGAATTTTCCAGGATTGTAGGAAGCGCCGAACTGATAAAGTCCTGAATATCCCTTTCGGCCCTCGACGTCGTCAAAGGCCCGCACAGACGATGTGTCCCTACCCGGAGTAAAGCCAATTTCCGAAACGCTCATGGGAACTCCATTGAACTGCGGAACCAGCCCGGTTGGGTTCTGTGAAAAAGGCGAGCGGACCGGCTGCCATGCACCATCGATTTCACATAGAGGTTGTGAATGGGCACGACGCGAACTTCCATCGCAGGCGTCGAGGGAGGATCGAAGACTCATAGGTCCGTAAATAAATTCCCGAGCGCATAACCCATCGGCTCGAAGATAAAAGACGCAGCGTAGTGTTGCGCGCCATAGAAATCTTGACCTGCGAATTGCCCTACGCGAGCGGTGATGCGTGCATCCAACCAGCGCTTCTCGATCCACCATGAATCCAGACGGCATGTATCCTGCTGGACATGCCGCTCGGACTCGTCAGTAAGTCCGAGATATGTCCCCGAGATTGCCACCACCCTGCCAGAGAGCTGTCGCGTGGAAATATAGATCGTGCCAGCCAGTCAGCTTTCCAAAGTCAATGTCCACGGTTCCGCGGAATCTGTTCCAACTTGCAAAGCGCTCTGGCTGCACGCTCTTCAGGTCCCAGAGCGAATCGCTGACATACTGAAAATCGAAAGTCACTCCACGCTCTTGCAGGCGCGTGCGTTCGCCTCCCCACTGTCCCGAAGAGGTGCCCGTGCGGGCCCTGACCTGTTTCGTGACTGTCCGGGCCGGGAAGCGGTTCCTGTTGCGCTGTCTGCGAACGAGCCGGAAAGCAAATAAGCAAACTGCCAAGAGCCAAGCCATAACAGAAACCGCCATCGCAGACCGCACAAGCAAGACATCTCCCACCGCCCAAGATGCCAAGATGATTCATCTGGCGTTTCGACAGCGAACCCGGCGAGTTCGCCACACGATCTCAGGCTGTGGCCGTTAATCCCGCCGCCTCGTTCACATATTCCGGCTTGTAAACGTGCTTGCGGATAAACGCGACCATGTCAGTTGGACGAGGGACCGTAGCCAGACCGGAGTCGAAGACGAGTTTGGCAACTCGCGCAGCTGTCTGGATCTCGGACTCGAGAATATTCGATTGCAGCGGATACAAGAGGCCCTGCTTGAGCAGCTCGGATGGCACCTGATCCGCGACTGCCTGCCCGGCCTCGATGAACATCTCGTCTGTGACTGCGCTTCGCCTGCGTGGCGAAGATCGCCATACCGACTGCCGGGAAGATGTAGAAGTTGTTTGCTTGACCCGGCAGGAATGTCTGGCCGTTGTAGTGGACCGGAGGGAACTGTACACCGGCTGCATAGATCGCTTTGCCCTTCGACCAGTGTAGGCCTGCTCGGGCGTGCATTCGGCATGCTCGGTGGGGTTCGACAGCGCAAGAATTACAGGACGCTCGTTGATTCTTCGCCATCGCCTCGATCACTTTCTGATTGAATGCGCCGCCGATCGTGCTGACGCCGATGATCGTCGTGGGCTTGATGCTCTCAATGGCGGCGACGAAATCCCGCGTTGGCGCATGCTGGTGCGCATACGGCAACTGGAAATCGAAGAGATCCTTGCGGGTCGATTCCAGCAGGCCGTTGATATCGAACATGTAGACCCGGGACTGCGCTTCCTTGAGACTCATTCCTTGCTCAACAAGCGCGGAACAGAGCAAATCGGCAAGGCCAATGCCTGCCGAGCCGGCGCCGAGGAACAAGTACTTTTCATCCTTCAGTTTTGTCCCCTTGACCTTGGCCGCGTTGATCATCCCGGCGAGGGTGATCCCGGCCGTACCTTGCACGTCGTCGTTGTATACGCAATACTTGTCGCGATAGCGCTTCAGCAGATGCACGGCGTCCTTACCCGTCCAATCTTCGAAGTGAATGCAGCACTTCGGGAACACTTCCTGCACTGCTTGGACGAACTCGTCAACGAAAGAATAAAGATCCTCGGTCGCCGGGCGTGGCTTGCGCATTCCCAAATACAAAGGATCGTGCAGGTACTGCTCGTTATTGGTGCCCGCATCGAGGTACATGGGGAGCAGATACTGCGGAGGCACGCCGGCGCAGGCGGTATAGAGCTGCAACTTGCCGATGGGAATGCCGGCGCCGTTTGCGCCGAGATCGCCGAGGCCGAGGATCCGGCCGCCGTCGGTGACGCAGATGAACCGAACGTCTCTCTGCGGCCAGTTTTTCAGAATTTCCTTTACGTTGCCGCGCCGCGTGATCGAAAGATACATGCCACGCGGCTGGCGGTAGATATGGCCGAACTTCAGGCACGCCTCGCCGATGGTGGGATCGTAGACAATCGGAAGAAAGCGCGCCGGGTCGGACATGACGGTTCGATAGAAGAGCGTCTCGTTGTGATCGAGCAGATTGATCAAGTAAATGTAGCGTTCGAGATCGGTGGGCTTTTGCGCGAGCTGCAAATTCACGCGCTGAACTGGAGTTCCTCGGTCTCGGTTACGTCGGGAACGAGCCCAACGAGTCCGAGGGCTTGTTTTTCGGCCTCGGTGAAGGCGGTGGATTTGTTGAGCGATGGATCGTGAAGCAATTCGATTCCGTGCTTGGCAGTGCTAGTCATTTTGATTTACCTCCCTTTCGTTTTTTTGAATCAGGGCCGGTGATCTTTTACCTCAGCATTAGGCAGCAGCAGTCGCCACATAAGCGTGTGACCATTTTTTTCGGATCGACGACGCGATCGAATTCGGCCTCGGTCACGAAGCCGAGCTTCAACGCGGCGGCCTTCAGCGTGAGGTCGTTGTCCATCGCGTAGTGCGCGATCTTCGAAGCCTTGTCGTAGCCAATGACCGGCGAGAGCGCCGTCACCAGCATCAGCGAACGCTCGACATATTCGTTGATCTTCTTCAGATTGGGCTTTGTCCCCTCGACCAGGAACTTGCGGAAGTTCGTGCATCCGTCGGTCAGGATCGTGATCGAGTGCGTGACGTTGAAAGATGATCAGAGGCTTGTAGACGTTCATCTCGAGATAACCGCCGGCGCCGCCGAAGCCCACCGCCACGTCGTTCGCCATCACCTGCACGGCGATCATCGTGAGCGCCTCGGCCTGCGTCGGGTTCACCTTGCCCGGCATGATCGACGAGCCCGGCTCGTTCTCCGGAATCACCAGCTCGGCGAAGCCAGCTCGCGGGCCGCAGGACATCAGGCGGATGTCGTTGGCGATCTTGTAGAGCGACACGGCCAGCGTGCGCAGCGTGCCGGAAAGCTGTACCAGAGCGTCGTGAGCGCCCTGCACTGCGAATTTGTTTGGCGCGCGTGACGAACGGCAAGCCCGGTGAGCTTGGCGATCTCGGCCGCCGCTGCCTCGCGCGAAGCCGGGCGCCGAATTGATGCCGGTGCCCACCGCCGTGCCGCCGAGCGCGAGACGGTAGACGCCCTTCAGCGCATCTTCGATCCGATCGAGATCGTCCGCGAGCATGCCCTCATAGCCCGACCACTCCTGCCCGAGAGTGAGCGGCGTGGCGTCTTGCATGTGCGTGCGGCCGATCTTGATGACGTCCTTCCACTCGCTCGACCTTCGCAGCGATCGCATCGTGCAGCGCCTTCACCGCCGGGATCAGCCGCTGCTTCACATTGACCGCCGCCGCGATGTTCATTGCGGAGGGAAACGAGTCGTTGGAGGACTGCGACATGTTGACGTGATCGTTGGGATGAACTGGCGTCTTGCTCCCCAGCGGCGTGCCCGCGAGCTGGCAGCATCGGTTGGAGATCACTTCGTTCACGTTCATGTTGAATTGCGTGCCGCTGCCCGTCATCCAAACGTGCAGCGGGAACATGTCGTGATGCTGGCCCGCGAGGATCTCGTCGCAGACTTGAACGATCAGATCGTGGCGCTTCTGGTCGAGCCGCTTGCCGGCATGGTTGGCATTGGCGGCGGCTTTCTTCAAGATGGCGTAGGCGGTGATCATTTCGCGGGGAATCAAATCCTTGCCGATGCTGAAGTGCTCAAGCGAGCGCTGAGTCTGCGCGCCCCAGAGTTTGTCAGCCGGAACATCTACTTCGCCGAGGCTGTCGGTTTCCTTGCGAATTTCCGTCATTTTGTTTTCACCTTTGTCTATTCATCCGCTTAGTGGCCAAGTTTTGTCGATTCCAGTCCGAGTTGTGGGGGCATCGATCCGGAGCGCGCCGGGCAACCTACTTCCGGCGGGCTGCTCAAGATATTGAAGAGCGGCAAGTGCGAGCCTTTGCTTGTCCGAGAGGGCGACGGCATCTTCGAGATCGATGATGAGTGCGTCGGCGTGTACCTCAGCGGCGCGGCCAAACCGATCGGCTTTCGTCGCGGGCGTGAACAGCCAGCTCTTCAACGAAAGAATCGACCTGCGCGATTTGTGTACTGCCATAACTACTCCTCAAACTCTTGACAACCGCCCCATACAAATGCAATCGAGCGGCCAATGCGATGGCGCTGAATCCACTGCTCTTGCTGCGAAAGAGCGTGCCGAAAATTCTGAAGTGCCGAAATTTCAGAGGGAACGAATCAGAACGCGAAGGAGCAGGCTTAGCCTGTGGTGCAGATCAAAACGAGTTTACGCGCGCGTCAAAATGATGGGATTCGAACTATCACTGAGGAAGATTGCGCGCAGCGCGAAACTACAGGAGTGTTCGGGCATGATCCCGACAACCTTCACAAACATCATCGAGTAGAGCTCAGAGAAATGGCGAGCAGGTATCTCGCTTGCTGGAAATGAAGGACGGTCCCCTCATACACGCTATCGTGTTTCGTCAGCGGTTGCGGGCACGAAGTTCGAGGCTCTGAGTAACTGAGCATATCGAGTTAGATTTTGAAAACGCCGTTTATCGATGCCCAGGCTTGCAATCTTCGAATCAAGTGTCTGGCGCGGAATCCCCAACTTTGCCGCTGCCCCCTTGGGGCCAGCAACCCGTCCGCCGCTCTCCCCAAGAGCCGCCTCGATAATCTCACGCTCTCTGTCAGCAATTGTCATAACAAGTGGAACAGGCGGGCCGGACCCTTGCGGGATTTCCCGCTTTAGCCATGTCTCGTCGATCGAAAAGACATCCCCCTCACACAAAATGGCCGCACGCTCAATAACGTTCTGCAATTCGCGAATATTGCCAGGCCAGTCGTACGCCTGAAACGCTTCAAGTGTTGTCTTCTTTATGCTGCTGTACCATTTTCCGGTTTTCTTTCCGTAGCGATCGATCAGGTACTCGACAAGCAAAGGGATATCGTCAGTTCGGTCACGCAATGGTGGCAGCACAACCGGAAATACGTTGAGCCTGTAAAAAAGATCGCGACGGAATGTACCGGCAGCTGCGGCCGCTGTGAGGTCGCGATTCGTGGCTGCGATGAGGCGCACATTTACCGAAATCGTTTGATTGCCGCCTACACGTTCAAACTCTCTTTCTTGCAGAATCCGCAGTAGAACGATTTGCGTTTCCATTGGCAGCTCGCCTACCTCATCCAGGAACAGCGTTCCGCCGTCTGCCGCCTCAAACCGCCCGAGACGGCGCTGCGTTGCTCCGGTGAAGGCCCCCTTTTCATGACCGAATAGTTCGGAATTGATAAGAGATTGCGGAATCGCTGTGCAGTTGACTCGAATGAACGCCCGTTGCGAGCGATGCGATCGTTTATGAATCGCGCGCGAGACCAGCTCTTTGCCTGTTCCCGTCTCCCCTAGAATCAAAACTGTGGAATCGGTTGGAGCGACCTTTGCGACTTGTGTCAGAACTCGTCTTAATGGCTCTGAGGAACCAACAATTTCCTCAAATATAGGAGCTCGGTGAGCCTTCTCTTTGATTACAAGATTCTCCCCATAGAGTTGGTCCTTGAGAATCTTGATCTCGTCTAAGGCTTTCTCCAGCTCCACCCAGGTTTGTTGATGCTCTTCTAGCTTCATGTGGCGCTCAATTGCGACTCGCAACGTGACTGGCATTTTCGATGAACTGCGGGTTGGTGGTCGTTGGGGTTAACTACCACGTCGGTCTCTCCTGATCCACTCGCGGATGTATGCTGGGCAGTTCTCCAGCCGGACGCCGTCAGCTTCGCAGCGCTCAAGAAAACTGACAGCCGCTTGATCCACGAGCGTCAGGTCTCGTAAATCCAAGACTAGACGTCGACCCTTCCCTTCGGATTGAAATAATGATTTCATCTCACCTATGTTTTCGGCGTCCATGCAACCGCTCACTGTAAAAACAACTTCTCCATTCGCTGCTCTCCGGATCTTCAGCATCTGCCCCGCTTTAAAGTATTTCTCAGCTGCCCAGCTTTTCAGACGAACGTTGTGTCTTACTGCAATTCCACGCCCATGATAAGCTATTGAAAATGTGTCTTTTAAAGCGGCGCTCTGTTACGAATTTTCACAAATTTGTGAAAATTGATGAACATATGTACTTAGCTGTGGGGAAAAGGTATTACTTACTACGATTAGACGACGATACCGTAGTTTTGAAAGCGATTCTTGTCGATCTTTAGTGACCTGATCTTCGACTCCAGGGTAGGACCTGGAATAGCCAGTTTGGCAGCCGCGCCTGATGGTCCGGACACCCGTCCTCCGCTTTCGCGAAGGGCAGCCTCAATCATCTCTTTCTCCTGGGAAGCAAGCCTTCGAGATAGGTCCAGTCGGCTTTTTGGCTCGATTCCAAGCGGCTGCCGCGAAAGCCAACTCTCATCGACCGAGAAATTCTCCGTGTCGCAGACGATTACAGATCGCTCTATGACGTTCTGCAATTCGCGAATATTACCCGGCCAGGGGTACGA
Source organism: Terriglobales bacterium (assembly GCA_963823845.1). Classification (GTDB taxonomy): domain Bacteria; phylum Acidobacteriota; class Terriglobia; order Terriglobales; family Acidobacteriaceae; genus Alloacidobacterium. The sequence goes on along the minus strand of CAWGND010000031.1, from coordinate 2,891 downwards.
CTGGAGCAGATCAAGTGCTCTTTTTGTTTACCGCCTGAAAACTCTTTCCTGCTTTCCTTGCGTAACGATCAATGAAGTACTCGACCAGCAGTGGAATGTCTTCTCTTCGTTCCCGCAGAGGAGGCACCTCGATTGGAAAACGTTGAGCCGGTAGAACAGGTCGCTTCGAAACGTGCCCGCGGCGATGGCAGCCTCCAAGTCGCGGTTAGTAGCCGCAATAACCCGAACATCAGTTCGGATGGATCCAGTTCCACCGACACGCTCAAATTCGTGTTCCTGCAGAACGCGCAACAGAGCGATCTGGGTCTCGGCAGGAAGTTCTCCGATTTCGTCGAGGAAGATCGTGCCTCTTCGGCCAGCTCAAAGCGTCCCAAACGCCGCTGAGTTGCCCCAGTGAAGGCGCCTTTCTCATGGCCGAACAATTCCGAGGCGATCAAGTCGCGCGGGATGGCTGCGCAGTTCACACTCACAAAGGCGTATGAGGAGCGCGGAGAGCGCCGGTGTATCGCGCGGGCAACCAGTTCCTTGCCGGTGCCCGTTTCGCCGGTGATCAAAACGGTGGAATCCGTGGCAGCGACCTTGGACACGCGGGAAAGCACCGTTTGGAGAGCCGGAGAAGTTCCAACGATTTCCTCGAACATCGATGCTTTATCGATTTCTTCGCGCAACGCAACGTTCTCATGCTGCAGTCTCTCTTCCGATCGTTTGCGATCGTCAATGTCAATCGCCGGGACAACCCAACGCGTAATGCGTCCCAGCTGATCCTTCAGCGGCTTGTAACGGAAGAGGAACCAACGATATTTGCCGTCATGTCTAAGCATTCGTGCTTCGGTCTCAAGCGGAGACCCGCTTGAAAGTGCTTGCTCCCTTTCGCGAGCCATACGTTCCACATCGTCTGGATGAAAGCGCTCGCGAAACTTGAGCTTCTGCCACTCTTCAACCGTAAGACCGCGGAACTCGAGGACGGATTGGTTGGCATAAATACGGCTTCCGTCGCTCCCTAGCACAAACAAAAATTGGGGTGCGGCGTCCAGAACCTGACGGAGCTCCACTTCCTTTTCCCGGATTTTCTCTTCCGCCTGCTTTCGCTGGGTTATGTCGATGATGCTCACGAGAACGGTCTCGAGCGTCGACGGGTGAGGAAACGTGATAGTGAACAGCACGGCGATATCGTCACCTTGCAGCGTGCGAAGAACGGTCTCGGCTTCAAACGAGGTTCGCCCCTCCGCAATCGCGATTAACTCCTCCGCGAAGATGTCTTCGGACTGCGATGCGAAGATCCGATCGAGCGACGATAGCAGCTGTTGCTTTCGTTCCGCACCAAACAACCTGACAGTTGCCTCGTTGACGTCAAGGACCCTGACCATCGCGACCGCCTGTCTGACGAACTCGGGATGTGCCTCCACATACTGGCGAAAGTCGCGGATGCCCTGCGTTGCCAGATCGTCGATGGCCGCTTTGACTAATGACCAGTCCTCTTCCCAGATTGAGACGTAATTCGCCTGAAAGATGTGCCGGTGCCTATACTCGCTGGCACGCAGCTCGTCTTCCGCACGCTTGCGTTCCGTCACGTCCATGGATATGCCGACGTATTCAGTGACTTCGCCTGACGATGTTACGAACGGGACGACCTGCCGAGCGAATGTACTTAATTCCTCCATCGGGAAGAACGACTCGGAACTCCAAGTCAAAATCGCCGCCTTTGGGCGTCCTCTCATGAAACGCTTTTATGCTCAACCTATGTCGATCCTCGGGATGAATGCGGCTGTAAAACGCTTCATCTGACGGTAGGCCCGATTCTAGATCGAAGCCAAACAAGCGGTAAATTTCCTGTGACCGGTAGACACTATTACTAGAGCCCACGTTCCGAGCCCAAACACCGATATGGGCCAACCTCTGTGCGTCAGCCAAGTAACCCTCACTCCGCCATAGGGCCTCTTCTGCGTGCTTTCGCTCGGTGATTTCCATATTGGTCCCGACAAATTCTACAAGTCGCCCGACTCGTTTAAGACTGGATGCCCGATAGTTTGGATGTGCTTCACGGCTCCATCGGGAAGAACAATTCGGTAGTCCGCGGCATAGTCTGTTTTCTGAATTTTGGATCTTTCGAAGAGATCCAGCATGCGCTTCCGGTCCTCGGGATGAGTTCTGCCAAACCACAATTCAAAGTTCGACGTGTCCTCATCAGGTTTCACACCGTATATTCGCAACATTTGCGGCGAGCCTGTGACTGTCCCCGATGAAAGATCAAGTTTCCAGCTGCCGGTTTGGCTTATTCTCTGCGCCTCAAGCAAATCTGCTTCGCTTCGTTGCAGCTTCACTTCCACGCGTTTCCGGTCCTCAATATCAGTGTTTGTCCCAAACCATTCGACGATGTCGCCGGATTCGTTGTGCAACGGGTTAGCACGGAACAGAAACCAACGATACACTCCGTCGAAGCGGCGCAGTCGCGCTTCGGCTTCCCCTGCCTTACCAGAAGCCATAATGGACCGCCACGCACCAGCGAGGCTGTTGAGGTCGTCCGGGTGGACCGTAACCGTCCACCCCCAACCCTGCACCTGCTCCGCGGAGAGACCCACAAAGTCAAGGTAATGCTGGTTAAAGAAATCCGCCGAACCGTCTGGACGAGCCGACCATGCCAGGACAGGGATCGTATTAATGATCAGGTTAAGATTGTGTTCGCTTCGCTGCAGAGCCTCCTGTGTCAGTTTGCGTTCAACTGCAACTCTCGCCAGGTGAGTGGTCTGTTTGATCGTCTCTTGATCGTGCGAGCTGGGTCCCAGCTTTTCTTCCGCGCGCTTTCGGTCTTCGAGATCGGTATTCGTTCCATACCATTTGACAACGTCTCCCGATCCATCGAGCAACGGGGTCCCGCGAAAGAGAAGTATGGA
>CAWGND010000030.1:0-59868 GCA_963823845.1 Terriglobales bacterium | reverse complement strand
CCAACGTGGTCCTGGGCTATTCGCTTTGGAAGACGCGTTATGCCGAAGACCCGGCAATTGTGGGCAAGTCGATCGAGATCGCCCGGCATCCTGTGACGGTGATCGGTGTGGCGCCGGAGGGGGTTGTCGGAGCAATGCCCGGGATCCGTGAGGATCTGTGGGTAACGCTCGATCCCCTGGGGACGGATGTGTGGCGGATGACGCATCGCAGTGGTGGTGCGGTCTGGCTGAACGTAATTGGAAGATTGCGGCCCGGCGTGAGCCTTGGCACGGCAGCCCAGGATCTCGATACCCTGATGCATCATATTGTGGCGGCGTTCCCGGACGATCATCTGGGCGAGAACCGGATCACGCTGGATCCCATGTGGCGCTCGCCATTCGGCGCCAACGGATACATGGCGGCGACGCTGCCAATTCTGCTGGCCTTCTCTGCTGTGGTGCTGTTGCTGACCTGCGCGAACGTGGCTACGCTCACGCTGGTGCGGTTTGTATCCCGGCGGCGTGAACTTGCGATCCGGCAGTCGCTCGGGGCGAATCGTATTCAACTGGTGCGGCAGATGGTGCTGGAGGGCGTGGTGCTTTCCATCGTTGCAGGAGCCGTGGCCCTTCTGTTGACATCGTGGACTTCGAAGACATTCGCATGGTTCTTTCCGGCGAACTCGAATCCCCTCATACTCAACGGGAGCATGGACCATAAGGTGGTAATCGGGATTGCGGTGTCGTCCCTGTTGGCCGGCATGCTCTGCGGCGCGCTCCCCGCCTGGCGTTCGTCCCACGCGCCGGCAGTTGAGGTACTCAAGGCAGAGTCTGCAAGTATCTCCGGCGGCTCACGCAACCGGAAATTGCTCAGCGGGCTGGTGGTGGCGCAAATCGCGCTTTCACTTCCTCTGCTGTTGTGCTCCGGGCTACTTCTGCGAACACTGCGGAATCTCGCCGGCGCGAATCCCGGATTTGAGCAGGACCACATTCTCACTGCGTCCGTGGGGCTGAATATTGCCGGCTACAGCCACGACGAGGAACAGGTGATCCGTCACAAGATTCTTGATCGCGTGTTGGCATTGCCTGGCGTGGAAGTTGCGTCTCTGACCGACTGGATTCCGATGACCCTGGGCCACAAGGGGGAGGATGCGTATCCGGAAGGGTATGTGCCGCACCCCCATGAATCTTTGCAGGTGCTGCATGCCGAGGTGTCCCCGCGGTATTTCGAATCCCTTCATATACCCATTTTGGAAGGACGAGAGTTTACACCGGATGACGATGAAAAGGCCCCGAGGGTACTCATCGTGGATCAGACCGCGGCGAGGCGCTACTGGCCAGGGCAGGATCCGCTGGGAAAGAAGCTCAGGGTGTGGGGCAGCCTTTTCACGGTAATCGGCGTTGTGAGGAATTCAACACATACATTCGTAAATGAGTCACCGGAGCCTATGGTGTATATGAGCTTTTTCCAGGCGGGGTACGAAACGATCGTGCAGGTGAAGACCGAGGGAAATCCGGTCGACCTGGCGCCAGCGGTGCAAAACGCCATCCACGAAATCGATACACGGCTGCCGGTTTTCGATGTACGTTCCATGCGAGAGAGTACCCAGATGGCGAGCAGTTTCGCCGTCATACAGAGCACCCTGGCGGGGATGTTCGCGCTGATTGGGCTGGTTCTTGCGGTAACCGGGATCTATGGAGTCGTGGCCTATCGAACCCAAATGCGAACCCACGAGATCGGAGTACGAATGGCTCTGGGCGCTTCGCGCGTCGATGTGATGAGACTCGTGCTGTTGCAGGGAATGTGGCTCACAGGCATTGGGCTGGCGCTGGGATTGGCGTTTGCATTGGGACTGACACGTATCATCGTCCGGCTGTTGTACGGAATCGGCGCCAACGATCCAGTCACCGTCGTTTCCGTCGTCACGCTCCTGGGAGCAATGTCGTTGGTAGCATCCTACCTTCCGGCACATCGAGCGATGCGCCGGAACCCCGTGACCGCGATTCGCGAGTTGTAAGCCGCAGTTCGGACTCGACTCGAATTGCGCGAATTCGGCGTGTGCGCGGCGGCCTCCAATTGATTGGCGAGAAGGGCAACCGGATTTCACAGGCCAGAAACCGATCTCCGCCCGGTGGGTCTTCATTGTGCGTTGACATGAACAGGCCAAGTCACTCATCGAGCCGGGAAACGAATGTGGATTACTTCCGCAAAGCGCGTTTATAGGACTGTTCTTTCGATTCCCGATTCCGATGAATTCGGCGATCCCGCGCTGGAACACCCGTGAACTGTTTGGTGTTCTGCTTGGGTAGGCTGCAAACCAATGCCACGCTAAGGCGCGATTCACTCGGACTTGTACTTGCTCCAAACAGGGTACGGTATACCAGCAAGCCGGTTAATTGCGAAGGCTTGAACCGTAAGCAGGATCACGGCGACCTCGATAATGACAAGCTCCTTGGGTTGAGAGATGATGCCAAGCGAGACAATGAGAGTCGTGGCCCCGGCGGGCGGATGACTAACCCGCAAGAGTGCCATGAGCGCTCCAGTAGCCGAGAGCGAGAGCGCCGCGGCCAGCAACCTTGGACCATGGACTCCGGCGTTCATGCCAAAAGGCGGACTCGAGGCCACCGCAAGCACGAATGCGGCGTAGCCACAGATGAGCCCAATCGCGTGCCCAAGGATTGTATTACGCGGGCTGGAGACTTCAGCCAGTGGGGAAAAGAAGAAGAGATATGCAGTGGGGCCGAGCGAAGGAAAGACAAACGGGCTTCCAGTCAGAAGAGCGAGCAAGCCGAGCAGTCCGATAGTAATGAAGCCATTTATGCAGACATAGACTGCCCACACAAGACGTGGAGGAAAGTGCTGCACGAGCCATTCCATCCGCATGTGCGTAAGCAGGACCCCGACATGCTCGAATCCGCTGTGCTCAGCGCGTGCATCGTGATGTTCATTTACCAAAGTCATCAGATGTTGGGGAGCAGATCGAAGTATTCATCATCTTCGTTCTTACCGCCCTCTCCGAGGCCGACAGTTTTTTCCGTCTCGATGAATTCAATTCGCTCAATCCACTTGACCATCTTGTAACCAAGCTGATTCTCGACACGCAGGCGCAGCGGGGCCCCATAGACCTCGGTGAGGGGCTTCCCATTCATTTCGGTTGCAAGCAGGCATTGGGCCTTGAGCACATTCTCAAGGCTCTGCGTATCGTAGTAAGCGCCGCCATAGAGCGAGCCTCCATAGGAGAAGAACGCCACGACCTGGGCGTTTGGCCTGGGCCGGACGAGTTCAACCAGAGACTTCATGGGTAGCCCACCCCATTTGGCAATGCCAGTCCAGCCCTGGATGCAGTGATGCATGGTGATTTCCTCGGCTTTGGCCAGGCGCTCGATGTCCGCGAGAGAAAGGTCGACCGGGTTCTCCACGAGGCCGCTCACCTTCAGCTTGTAGTCCAGGAATCCATTCCCGGCCATCCGTTTCCAATCGTCGCGTTCAGGCATCTTGCCATTAGGCCAAAAGCGTGGAGAGATATCCGCCTCGGTGAAGTGCTCGCTCGGAGAGAGGCGGTTAAGCGTAGTCAGCATTAGTGGGTAGGTGATGAACTTCTGCACATGCTGCAGAATGCGCGGATATATCCACGAGATGTAATGCGCGGCGACCCACGAGAGCACGACAACACCAATGCCAACAAAGCCGAGGATCATTCCCCTGTGGTTCAGATCGTCGGTGCCCATCACGATGTGATTCATGTTGCGAACAAAGCCGGTCATCACGATCAACGTCACGTGCACGACGATGAAGGCAAAGAAACTGAGCATCGTGAGAAAGTGAATGGAGCGCGCCGATTGCCTGCCGCCGAACAGCTTTGCGTACCGGTGAAAGCGATTGACGGCTGCGGGCGACATGGCGATGCCGGTGAGGATCGCTGTTGGACCGAACACAAAGACGACCGAGAAATAGGCGATCTGCTGCAGCGCGTTGTATCCGTAAAACCCATTGAGCTCCGTCGGCAGGTGGAATGTCGCATAGTGTACCCACGTATTCCAGGCCTGCAACAGCACCAACGGCGATTGGGGTACGAGCCGCCGCCACTGCTCGGTATCGAAGAGCATGATGACGAAGAAGAATCCCGTGATAATAAAGCCGTAGACATTGAGAAAGTGCCAACACCTGGCCAGACCAATGGTATGCCGGTAGCCGGGCGTGGCAACGAGTGGCGAAACGTAGCGCGCATCATCCTTCGCGGTCCAGACACGGTCCTTGGGAACTATGATCGGCGTCAACCGAATCCACTCGCTACCCGGGGTGCAGTGATTGTTGAAGTAGAGACGCGGATGATCGGCAAGAATCGACAACCCGCTTCGGATCAGCATCGTAACGAAAAGGAAGTTGAAAAAGTGACAATACCGCACCCACACTGGAAAGCCATGCGGACCTGCGAAGTTGTTGGGAGAGATCTGGGGGACAGGCGGAATATGAGGGAGTCCCATAAGTAGAACCTCAATCCAGGCAGCAAGCACGGGCACCGCCACCAGCATTGCTGTGGCAATGAGGATCGAAGGCCGTATCCAGATTCGAAACCGCCGATCAGGCGGGTAATGAACGGCAGCATGTGGCGCGTCGAACGAAATCATTGAGCGGCTCCTGAGAAACATCCATAAGTCCGGCCTGTAACAATGATTAGGTGCCGTAGCCACGATGCGGCATGGCGAGCAACTCCTGATTATCTGGCCAGGAGATGGTCAGGAGAAATCCCGATTCAACAACTGCTTCAACGTCGTGCTTGATCGAAGCGCCAAGTGTCAGGAGACTCCCAGTCTGCAGGTCGTAGATTTGCCCCCGTGTTTTGTAACGGAGTGCGCCCTTCAACACTTGGACTGAGCTTGTGCCGTCTGCATGGTGTTCTTCTATGCGGGCTGCGGCTTCCATGCAAATCAGCACAACCCGAAAGTCTTTCTTTTTGAAAAGGGTCTTGGAGTGAACTCCTTTGGGCCACGGTTTGTGATGTTCGAACTCCGCCATTTCATGTGCCAGGTCAAAGTGCGCAAGATCAGCTGTCATCGTCCCGTCATCTGCTACAAGTGGAATCGTCATGCTCCCGCCTTCCTTTTGAAGAGAGTTCGAAGTACGACCGCTTCATTGTGTTCTGTATCCTTCGCTGCGTAGATCAAAGTGATCGCGGAATACTTCTGTGCAACGTGCACGGTGTCGGCAATTGCCGTTTTCGCCTTTGGGCTCTTTAGCTCCACTCTGTACCGCTTGCAAAATTCCAGCCAGCGCTTCGGATCGTGATCAAACCACTTCCTTAGCTCAGTGCTGGGTGCGATCTCCTTCACCCAGGCATTCAGGCGCAAATCGACTTTCTTTTTCCCGCGTGGCCACAGCCGGTCAACGAGAACGCGAAAACCATCTGTGCCAGCTGGCTCTTCATACGCTCTCTTGAGAAAGACTTCCATCTGTCGCGTCCCCTCCTATACCTTGCAATCGCGAGAGTTGCGCAGCTCGTCAAGGATTGCCGATCTCTCATTGGGATGAAGTTTAACCAGCGCAGGATACGTGCGCCGGTCAAAAGCGACCACATGGTGCGAATCCAGTCATGTGCGGCTCGTCAGAATCGCCCCGCTCCAAGGCGAGCAAGAGCTCCACTCTTAGGAAGCGTGCTGCAACTCCTTGCCCTTGGTCTCGATTGCACCGAGCAGGCTTTGCCACGATTCATCGAAGGACTGGGCGCCCTGTGATTGCAGGTCGGCCGTGAGTCGTTCGAGATCGATTCCCGCTTTTCGAAAGAGGTCCAGAACAGTTTCGCAATCTCCTCCATCGCGTGGAAGAGTTCCGGCCAGTTTGCCATGATCAGCAAAGGCCAGAAGAGTTTTCTCAGGTATGGTGTCGATCGTGTTTGGCGCGGCAAGAGCGGCAATATAGAGAACGTCAGAAGCCTTTGGGTCCTTGGTACCGGTGCTGGCAAACAAGAGCCTTTGCGGCCGCGCGCCAAAATTGGCCAAGCGCTGCCAGCGATCCGAGGCCAGCGTATCGCGGTAAGCCTTGTAGGTCTGCTGACCGATGGCGATGCCGAGTTTGTCCAGGAGTTGATCGGGGACTTTGTCCATCGTCGCACCATCCCATCGACTCAGGAAGACCGAGGCCACCGAACGAACATCGGGACTGAGACCCGATGCAATACGCCGTTCCAGCCCCCGCATGTACGCGTCCGCTGACGCCAGGTAGTGCTCACGAGAGAAAAGAAGCGTCACGTTGATGGCCACACCACCCGCAATTGCTTCTTCGATTGCGGGATTTCCTTCCTTCGTCCCCGGAATCTTGATGAAAAGGTTCGAGCGATTCGCTTTCTTGTGCAAGGAGGTCGCTGCGGCCACAGATCCTTTGGTGTCATAAGCGAGAAGAGGAGACACTTCAAGAGATACGAAGCCATCATTGCCTGCCGTTCGTTCGTGCACTTGGGCGAAAAGGTCCGCGGCACGGGTCAGGTCCTGCAGCGCCAGCTCGAAGAAAAGCTCTTCGCCTGAGAGGCCTGATGAAAGCAGGCGGCCAATTTCCGCGTCATAGGATTTGCTCTTTGAGATGGCGTGCTCAAAGATGGTTGGATTCGATGTAAGCCCAGTGATGGAAAACTCATCGATATAGCGCTTAAGTGTTCCGTTGTCCAGCAAGTCGCGCGTAATATTGTCGAGCCACAAGCTTTGTCCGAGATTCTGGAGTTCCTGAGTTGCGTTCATCGCTCCTCCTGCTCACTCCTATTGTCGCCCCCCGCTTGTTGTTTCCGCTAACAAACCAATAACTTGCCAGGAATTCAAACCTATCCGCCGTCCTTGAGATCGCTCAACCGGCAGTCCAAGCGAGTGCTCCTCAACTATCGCTTTCAGTCAACACCGCAGCGGCATAGCCACGGTAACGATCCATTCAGCATCGAAGAACTTGAGCGGATTTGAGGAAGGAGCCGATTCAGGTATGGCACTTGAGGTCTTGGAAACTACTTGCTGTGTGGTTGGTGGTGGGCCCGCTGGCATAATGCTCGGATACCTTCTGGCGCGTAAGGGTGTCCAGGTTGCGGTGCTGGAAAAGCACCAGGATTTCTTTCGTGATTTTCGCGGTGACACGGTGCACCCATCCACTCTCGAGGTGCTGAACGAGCTTGGGCTCTTGGAGGAGTTCCTCGATTTACCGCATGAGAAGGTAGAGTCGCTCGGAGTGATCGTCGGAGATTCCCTATTCGATGTAGTCGATTTTCGGCATGTGCCGGTGACCTGCAAATTCGTCGCACTTATGCCGCAATGGGACTTCCTCAACTTTCTTTCGGCTAAAGCAAAGAAGTTTCCCTCGTTTCAGTTGCTCACGCAACACGAAGCCAGAGATCTGGTGAAGGATGGCGAACGGATTACGGGAGTTGTGGTGGAGAACCAAGGGCGTGAGATGCAAATCCGTGCGGATCTCGTGGTGGGCTGCGATGGCCGTCATTCCCTCACTCGCAGAGCGGCCGGACTGGAAGTGATCGAACACGGAGTGCCCATCGACGTATTGTGGTTCCGGATCAGCCGCACGCCGGACGATTCGGCACAGGTGCTCGGCAACGTGAACTTCGGAAAAGCGTTGATCCTGATCAATCGTTCGGATTATTTCCAGGCCGGCCTCATCGTGAAAAAGGGCTCATCTGATGAGATCCAAGCGCGCGGCATCGAGGCGTTCCGCGCCGACGTTCGCCAGATCGCTCCGTACCTGAGCGAACGAGTGAACGAACTGCAGGATTGGGAGCAGATCAAGATCCTAACAGTGCAAATCAATCGGCTTCAGCGTTGGTATCGATCGGGCCTGCTGTGCATCGGAGATGCCGCCCACGCCATGTCACCCGCTGGTGGAGTGGGAATTAACCTGGCGATTCAGGATGCCGTCGCCGCCGCCAACTTATTGACCAGACCTCTTCAGGCGCGGTGCGTTCCAGTAGCGGCTTTAGCCGCAGTGCAAAAGAGGCGCGATTTTCCCACGCGCGTTACGCAGGCGATCCAGCTATTTGCTCATCGCGGCTTCGCTCGCGTGTTTGAAAATCCTGGGCCGATCCGGGCTCCATGGCAGTTGAAGACAGCGATGAAGATTCCTGGCATTCATCGCGCGGTGGGATACGCGGTGGGAATTGGTGCGCGCCCAGAGCATGTTCGTGAGGAAGCAAGCTGCGGGCCGCGACATCGTCGCATACCCTCTCCAGTGTTCGCGGCGATTGGGATCGCCGCCTCGGCTGTAGCATTCAGTTGGGCGGCGTGGAAGGCGTGGAACAGACTTACTGAGACAGGAAGATAAATCCAAATGCAGACGCCGAAAAACATCGACGTGCTGTTCGACACATGGAGGTGACGATGAAAACAGCAACATTGCGAGTACCAAGATCTTCATTTCGATCACAGTCGTGCGACTCTTAAAGGTTAATCGCTGTTGCATCAAACGACCCTTTTCCGCTCATTTTATTGTTCGGCGGTGGGAGGAGTTGGTACTGTAACGTGTTCTTGTCGTGTAACCGCCAACTCTGAAATCATTACGCGGAGAGAATCATATGGCGCCGTTGCGGTACGACCCAGACAAGCACTTCACCTCAGATGCTTGGCTCGAGCTCGATGAATCAGAACGCATGCAGCTCGTCGCGCGGTACCACAGGCGGCCGCGAATCCGGCTTCCCAATGAAGCCATCCATGCAACGATACATGTGATCGTCGAGAACCAGGTCGCGCTCGGAGACGCATTTCCGGCAAAGGCTGTGCTTATTCGGTTGATGAATGAAGGGCTCGACCGTCACGAAGCCATCCATGCGATTGGTTCTGTGTTGTCGGAAAAGCTCTTTGCGGTGATGCGTGGAGAGGACGTAAAGGGCGACATCAGCGCGGATTACGTGGAAAAGCTCAAGTTGTTGTCGGCCGAATCCTGGAGGAAGCAAGCGCCGTAGGTCGGCTTTGACGCGGGCAAAATGGCTGGGCCTCTTGTGTCTGTAGTCGACGACGATGAATCGGTACGCGAATCATAGCCCGGTTTGGCCAAAGCGTTCGGTTATACTCCTGGTCGTGTATCTCAGACTCGATGTCTGATTCTCGGCATCGCCGGGCGTTCCCGTTCGCTGTGGATCTCGCTCAACAGTGCCTTGAGCCGGGGCGTGCTCTGCCTTTCTATCCCACGCCGGGGATTGTCGAAATACACAGGCTCGTTGTGTAGTAGCCCGTGGGAGCGCGGACCATCAGGGCAGGACGATCCACCTGCTCACGGAGGTCGTGGAATCCATCTGGTAGGTGTGCGGGGGATTGAAAGTGAGCGTGTAGAAGCTCCGCACCTCTTCAAGACAGTGCTCGATGTGCGTCGCGATCACCTTCAGTGCCGTTCTCTCGGGTCGCATATCCTTTTGCGAACGGGGCGCTTCGACGTAGTCGTGATCGACTCGGAACGCTGTTTTTCGACTACACGGAGGCTGGTTTTGGCGTTTGGGGCACCGACGGCAGAAAATACTGTTTAGAGCCGAATTTGGGGAGCAATGTAGCTGCGCTAAGCCCTAATGATGAACTTTTGGCTATGTCCACAGGACGGAAAGGGACCGATGTGATGATCTGGAACCTCAAAACGGTTGTCACTGCTTGTGGTGCGATTCCACCTAGCGGAGCTAACTAGCACGTTCCCCTCAAGAACGACCCAGGCTTCAACAGAGCGGCCACATTGTGCCGTATCCTTTGGAAAGGTCGAAAAGCCTACGGATAACCAACAAGGAATTGAATTGAAGGCTATGGCCGAACGAGAACTCCTGTCCTCGCGTTGGGCAACATCAATCGCGCTCGCAGTGGGGATCATTGCAGCTGCATTGACGTTCAGCCTCTATACGCCCTTGATGGGAAGTGCAGGTCGGGTACTTTCCGCAGTTCTATTTCCGGGAATTCTTGGCTCTGTGGCAGTGACCGGAAATGCACACGCCTTCAGTCTGGGGATGGGCGCGGCAATTAACTTCGTACTTTACTTCGGGATCACGTGGGTCATCTGCAAGGCCCTCGCAGGTATCGGGAAGAAACTGCGTCATTGATTCGCCGTTGCGAGATCCTAGTATCGCCGAAAAGGTAATTTCCCGATTGCCCACTATCCAACCGGAACTACGCTTTCCGCTGATCGCCATATTCCAACTAGCTCGCCATGTCCGAGGATAAACCTCACCAGGGACAAGCGGGCTTCTCGAGCGAACATCGTTCGAAAGGATCAACACGCAGCGCTGACTGGCCTCTATACAGATCAGAGTATTGGCGGTCTGCCCATCGTGGCCCCCCTTAAAGAAGCCGTGGCCCTGCGGGCCGTCAAATACAGTGACACCTAGCCCCGAAGCCAGGTCCTTGCGCTGTTCACTCAGAGGCAAGTCGGGTTGAAAAAGCGGGAACAGACCGGCAGTCGTGATATGCAAGCTTGGCTTTGTCATTTCGGCGCGCGAGGCCGGGCTCAAGCCATCGCCTCTTACCAGCGCTGCGGCAAACTTTGATAGGTCGGAGATGCTGGTATTCATCGACCCCGCCACGCGCACCTTGCTGCGCTTCTCATGGGGCTGCGGTTGGCCCTGATCGTTCCAGCCATCCGCCACGTTTGGGTCGGAACCGTTCTTCCACACGAGGCTTGTGCGGGTCATCCCCAGGCGGTTGAAATCTGCCTTGGCCAGATCGCCGACGTCCAGCCCCAACCCCTGCGCCGTGCTCCCGTGTTCAATCACGAACTGCAACAGGATCATCCCTTCACCCGAATAGCTGAAGCGCGTGCCAGGTTCGAAATGGATGTGCAGTTTCTGGTCGGGTTCAATAAACCAGAAATTGCTGAAGCTCCTGTATGCGTATCTGCAAACCGGACGCGTAACGGAAGCCCGCAAACTAACCCAACAACTTCCTGTCGTCGAACCGGGCGATGCGGCCAGATATGCCGGGCTGTACGCGACAGCGGCCATGCCAGCCCGTTATTTGATCGAACGCAGGCAGTGGAGTGCTGCCGCAGCCCTTCCATTGCCGCTGTGCACCTCCCCAGGGGACGCCTACGCGTCGACTGAGGCCGCGCTTTATTTCGCCCGCGCACTTGGCGCAGCCAGGTCCGGGGACATCAAGGCGGCGCAGGCGGCCATGCAACAACAGCTCTTGTTGCGCGATGTACTAGCACAGCGCGGCGACAACGATGCGGATGAGGTGGATATTCAAATGAAGATTGTGACCGCCTGGATCATGTGGGCAGAAGGTGATCACAGTGCGGCCTTGCAAGAGATGAGAACGGCCGCAGCAATGGAAGATGCAACTGAAAAATCGCCTGTCAGTCCAGGTTCCATCGCTCCCGCGCCGGAGATGCTGGGCGATATGTTGCTTTTGGCAAAGCAGCCGACGCTCGCGTTGGCGGCCTATGAATCGGCCCTGAAATCCACCCCAGGGCGCCTCAGAGCGGAATACGGTGCCGCTGTCTCCGCCCAGGAGGCAGGACTGCGGCCTGCCGAGGAGCAGCACTACCGCAGGTTGCTCGCTAACTGCAGCCACGCCGATTCAGATCTTCCGGAACTCGCACAGGCAAATCACTTTTTCGGCAAAAACTAGAATTCAACTTCGATTCGGTCCCCACGAAACTCCGGTCGCAAACACGGAACATCGGCTTGCAACCGCTTGGCACTTTTGGCGTTTCAGCGGGCTGAAGACCTCTCTGGTGATTTGGAGTGGCAAACCAAAGGCGTGTCATTGATGCAAAATCTCCGATGCACTCAGCCACATACCCTGAGACGGCGTGGCGAGTGAACGCAGTACACAGTTGCGGTCATGGCCGGTAACTGGCTTGCCAACCGCAACAAGGACCGCGCCGGTCTCGTAAAGGGCCAGTATCGCTTCGACATCTCCAATATTGAAGGCGCGTTCTAAAAGGAAGTGAATCTCTTGTGGCGTGGATGCGGGCATTGGTTAGTCGACAACAATATCCGATCGTGTGCTGTTGACGATAGTCTTCAGTTCGGTTTGCTCTTCGGTGGGGACTTCAAACTTATCCAGCGTCTGCTGAAAATCGTCCAGGAACGCCTCCCACTCCTTGCTCGTGATCTTCAGGTCCTTGTGCGATTCCGCCATCGACTTGCCCGTATACTTCTGCGGGCCGCCTGAAGCCCAGCAGACCATCTCGGTCACGAGGTACTTGAATCCCGCAGGCGGCACGCGATGATGCGCTGCGTCCACCATTGGGTTGGAGTTTAGTCTCAGGTCGATCATGATCCGGTTAATGAAGTCGTCTACCACCGTAGCGATGCTATAGACGCCACCAAGTCGATCGTAGAGAGAGGGCCGCTCTGCATTGGGCATTCTGAATCTCCTTGTGCATGAGTTGTGCACGAGACGGGCCGGCCTTCGTGGAGGAACAAACTCTGCATAGTCGCGCCCGCTTGCCGACCAAGACAGTCGCTAAGCGTGGGCCTACTCCAGTCTGACGGAATCACCACGGCGGACCTTGCCACGCTGCAAGACCGAGGCATAGACCCCAACGTTAGCCCGGTTGTGCTGGGCCGCTGTGCGCAGGACACCTATATCCCGTGGGAGATCTCCCTGGGAGAGCGTGGTCATCACGCAGCGGCCGCACGGCCCAGTAATGCTCAGGCGAACGGAGTCCCCGATCGCGAGGATTCGCCCGATCCAGGCGTCCTCCACGAAGTTCCTTTCGCCCTCCGCGGTCTCTACCACGATATTTGGGCGAAATCGCCGAACCTCGAAGCGCCCCGGTGGATACAACTCGCGTAGCCGATCGAGTGTAGCCGTGGTCAGCAGATGCACGACGGCACAGTCGAAAAAAGTCCCATCGGGCAAGCCGAAGTCGGTGATCGTGTCCCGGTGCTCGAGGCCTTCGATATCTGCCCAGTATTCTTCCGCTGTAGCCGTCCGCAGATTGGGCGATGTGGATTCACCTGTTTCCTGAGGAACGTACACGGTTCCATCAAGTGTCACCTCACGCTTGAGCACCTTCGAGAGGGCCTGATGGAGGTTGGGTTGCTCGCTGTTGACGATGGCGCCATCCGGCAGGGTGATGCGGACCGGTGGCGCCTTCATACCGGTTTTTGGGTCGTCAGTCAGCGCGGCGCGAAAGTCGAACAACTGCGGCCACTTCCGCGGGTTCTTGGCGGTTGCAACTTTTCCATCGGAGGTGTCGATGAGCGCGTAGGCGCGATCTCCGAGAAGGCCGCCCGTGGTGACCTCTGCAGCATTCAGCTCTTCTCCCATCATGGACTTGACTGGGTACCGCCAGAGAGAAACGATCGAACCAAGAACGCTTTGCGTTGAGCTCATCGTTGAGCCCTCCTCTACCCGCTGCCATCCAGCGAGTGCCCGTGCGTCCCACCCTGCTTGCTCGTGATTGTAGTCCAATTCCGCATCGGCGAAGCCCGAACGTCCCCGGCCTTTCATCACCGCGCAGTCGAGTTTGTCGGTCCCCCATCGCTATCGGCGAGCGAGGCGGATCGTTAGCGGAGTGAGGAAGACTTCTGCAGGCAAGAAAACCTAAAATGGATAACGACCGGGCTTCAAGATAGATCCCTGATATGTCGCGAAGTGTCTGCCAATGGAGCGCGGGGCGATCGCGGCTTCAGCCCTGTTGACGGTCTACCCGGGAGCGATCCATAGTGCCTGAAAAAGTCGGGTTATCGGCAACATCAATCGAGCCGCCTGCCCTCCGTCAGGCAGCTCGGAAGTCGGACACCAGAGTAATGCCGCCTTGGGCTGAGTTATTGAGTTGAACCTATCGACTCTTCGCGCTGGTTTGAGTCTTCGGGGCGAGATCGCCGTACCATAGTCTTAGGGAGTAGAAGACCAATGTCTACCGCAGAGATGAATTCTTCCCGCAAGCACGCATACACGGATGCCGGCTATACCGCAACTTCCAGAGCCGACCTACGCCGAGCGCGTCCGCACTCTCGTTTCCCTCTGCACAATTGCGACTCTCTCAACCGTCTCTCGAAAGCGCTCGGGATATCCGTTTGGTTCTCTCATGCCTTATGCGATCGACGGAACCGGGCGGCCTATCTTTCTGATCAGCAATATGGCGATGCATACCCAGAACATTCAAGCTGACCATCGGGCAAGTCTCTTTGTGGGTCAAGGGGGCGACGGCGATCCGCTCGGCACCGCGCGGGCAACGCTTGTCGGTGATGTCCTTCCCATATCGGAGGATGAAGTTGGCGAGGCTCGCCAACGCTATCTGTCGCGCTACGAGAACAGCCGCTCATGGGTAGACTTCAAAGACTTTGGCTTTTACCGCCTGCAGCCCCTGGACATCTACTATGTCGGCGGCTTTGGGGTCATGGGATGGGTGACCACGGAGGAATACCAGTCCGCGAAGATTGATCCTCTGGCCGACGCAGCTCCAAAGATTCTCGGACACATGAACTCGGATCACGTCCCCGCAATGATCCTGCTGGCTAGAGTTCATGCTGGCCTCGACGCGACTGAGGCCACAATGACAGCGGTCGACCGGCTTGGATTTCACCTTCGGCTGAAGACCGACGATGGCATGAAAGGGACGCGCATCAACTTCCTACACGAAGTCCAAAACTCGGACGAGGCACGCAAAGTGCTCGTGGAAATGGTTCGAGCCGCTGAGCCAAAAGCCTGACCAAAGCAAACGGGTGGCGTTGCTCCTTGGCGTGGTGGCAGTCTTTTCGTTTCGGTGGGGCGGACGTGCCCTTCACGAGTTTGCCAACGTTGATCGTATCTTCGGGGAAGGTGTTGGTCTCGTCTTCGCTCTGATAATTGACATGATTGCGGTTTTCCTCAAGGCTTTTGCAGAACGCATTGAAGACCACGATGACGGTGAGCCAGTCAGCCGAGGAATCGGCGGAGCAAAGGAGAACGACAGGCCAAAATGAAAGGTTGTTGTCGAGTCACCGCCTATACGGAAATAACCCGCAAAAGGCGAAAATTCGGCATATTTCCCCTATAGCCGACAAGTAGCCAAGCGTCTTAAGGTCCGGCGGGAGGTGTTCAAGCGACAGCTAAGCGTCATTCGGCATCTTACGGACTCGATGCTTTAGGCAAGCGCCAGTGTATGCACTTCAACGCTATCTACACTTCCACTGCCGCGATAGCGACGTTCTGTTCTTTGTCGGCGAAGCAGATTCTTCGGACCGTTCCATGATTCCACGCGAGGTTTTACAAGCGCTTTCGTGCATGGTTCTTCTTGCCGTTACCGTGAGCGTCGTCAGTGTCGCGCAGCCGCCCAAGAGATCGGAAATTGAAGCAGATCAAGCTCGAGAGGCAGGTAAGGAACGAGAAGTCAAGATCATGATTTCCATAATCGACCTCGATGAGGTCGACACCGCCAGTCAAAGTTTCACCGCAAGCGTCTTTTACCTCGCGCAGTGGAACGATCTAAGTCTTGTTCCCAAGGTGGCTGAACCGACTCAAGTGGACTTGGCCAAGATCTGGAACCCCTACCTGGTTTTTCTCAATCATCAGCAGATATGGAAAGCCTTTCCCGAGTCGGTGCAGATACTTCCTGGAGGAGAAGTAGTCTATCGCCAGAAAGTCTGGGCCAGATTTTCCCAACGTCTCGATCTCACCGATTTTCCCTTTGACCGAGAGACCCTGGAGGTCCCAATCGTCGCCATCAATAGTGGGGCCAGACTGACGTCCTTTGATCCGAGCGAGCAAAAACAATCCGGGGTGAGGGCCATATCGGCCCCGGATTTCGAAATAGTGTCTTCGCAATCATTCCCCTTTTCTTACTCTCCTGCTCCAGGGGTGCGATCCGTGTCTGGCTATGAGATACAGATTAACGTGCGGCGGCGGCATTCTTATTATGTGTTGAAGATCATCATTCCACTTTGCCTCATTGTCGTGATTTCGTGGCTGCCGCGCTGGCTCGACGCCGAAACCCTGGGCACAAATATAGGAGTCTCTATGACAGCTTTTTTGACTCTCGTCGCATATATATTCACGGTTGCCGCGTTGCTGCCTCGAGTCCCATATGTCACACGGATGGATCGTTTCCTTGTCGGGTCGGTTTGTTTGGTATTCTTCGGTCTTCTTCAGACCGTGGGTGGCGCGACGCTGATTAAGAGAAAGCCATACTTAGTGCGTCGAGTGGAACTGCGATCACGATTTGTCTACCCTTTGCTGCTTGTGCTCGTCCTGGCAGGATCTTTTCTTCTGTAGCAAAGAGAGTCAAGCCGGGGATGCTTGAAGAGTACTTCAGGGTCGTTTAACTACCAAGAACTTACTACTCAGTACCATTGCTGTCCAAAACAGCGGATATCTATTTGACGCGAGGAATATTAGAGGAGGCTGATCCCCAGTTACTCTGAAGTGGGCTCCCTGACAGGACCACCTTCAGAGAAGAAAGGATCAGCCATGCTTCAAGTATGCAGTGTGTACTCGCAGCTTTTGCAACTGTTTTCGCGTGGGCAGTTCGCTCGTGCGGTCAAGCACCATCAAGCCGAGCGCAATGCCAAAGGCTTCAGCAGTTGGGAGCAATTTGTGGCCATGCTGTTTTGCCAGTTGGCGCATTTGAACTCGCTGCGCGAAGTATGCATGGGCCTGGCCAGTTGTGAATCCCCGCTGAAGCATCTTGGGATAAGCACCACGCCGAAGAAATCGACCTTGGCGTATGCCAACGCCAACCGTCCGTGGGAACTGTACGAGTCGATTTTCATGCAGCTGCTGGAAAAGTGTCAGTTGGAGACGGCGGCGCACAGCCGTCGCAAGTTCCGTTTCAAGAACAAGCTGATGAGTCTGGACGGCAGTGTCATCGAGCTGTCGGCGACCATGTTTGATTGGGCCAAATACACGCAACAGAAGGGCGCGATCAAGCTGCACCTGTTGCTGGATCATGACGGCTACCTGCCCACGTTCGCGGTGGTGACGGAGGGAAAGTATAGCGAGTTGAACGTAGCGCGGGACTTGCGCCTGAAGGCGGGTACGATCCTGGCCGTTGACCGCGGCTACAACGATTATGTGTGGTTCGGGCAGTTGACGCGGGCCGGGGTCTTCTTCGTCACGCGGATGAAGACCAACACGGTCTACACGACCGTTGAGGTGTGTGCGGTTCCAGAAAAGGGCAACGTGCTCAGTGACCAGATCATCTCTGTGCCTTCTTTGCGCAGGCATAGCGAGACGCCGGTGCTGTTCCGGCGCATCGAGTACTGGAACGCGGACAAGCAAGAGATCCTGGTCTTCTTCACCAACCTGCTCCACCTGGCGGCCTCGACGGTGGCCGCGATCTACAAAGACCGCTGGCAAATAGAACTGTTTTTCAAAGCACTGAAACAGACAGCAAAAGTGAAGTCGTTCCTCGGCACCAGCGCCAATGCGGTCAAGACGCAGATATGGACGGCATTAATCGCCATGCTGATCCTGAAGTACCTGCAGATGAAATCCAGCTTCGGTTGGTCGCTTTCCAATCTGGCTGCTCTGCTGCGCCAACAGCTGTTCATCTTCAGAGACTTGTGGGCTTGGCTCAACACTCCTCTGGAAGGACCGCCCGCCGCAAGGCAACTCTGCGAACAGTTACCGATGCCGATGACGTGGTGAGCAAGACTTGGACAGCAGCGAAAGAATAAAAGTCAGATAATCCAATAGCTCAGCACTTACACACCAACTACTTGGACAGCAGGAACACCGAGCACATAGAAATCCATCCAGATCGATCCCTCGGCCAAACCCGCCGCCAACGGTGGGGAAGATGCCCATGTCCTATGAAATCAACTGCGTGAATCTACAGAATCGCTGTCTTGGACAAGGATGACTCAGTACACAGTTGCAGAATGTGTTACAGATGGCGATGGACGAGGCCGCGGCACGGGCGTTACTCGGCAATGCAGTGTGATTGTTTGCGACGAAAGATTCTCTCAGTGACTCGCTCCCAAATTGAATCCTCGTGGACGAGCTTCACGACCTTCAAGAGTAGGAGCGTCTCCCACAGTTTTTCCATGGCTTCATCTGGGGTCTGCCGTTTGTTTTCTACTAGAGCCTTCAAACGTTGCACCACCTGGCAATGAGGTCTAAGCGACACTAGTCTTTCACTGGTGTAGAACAGTTCGCGATTTCTATCCCAGTAATGATCGAATGCAGGCAACTCGGCGGAGAGCCATAACTCCCCCGCTTGCAACTCGCCGTCGTGAACGCGTATCGCGCTCTGCGAAAGGGCGGAAAGATCCCACAGGATGGCGTTCTGAATCTTTGCAATATCGATGCGCGATTGAATGAGGTCGCGTATCGGATCAGCAATCATGCCGGTGAACATGCCGGCCGTTGCGGACACGAGAATCTTCACCCACTCGATGTTCATGAGTCATTGGCCTCTGCACGATGAATGTCAGCATACGGCCGAAACAAAAGGGGCGCCACTAGCGAAGGTCCATTGCCCGGTTGGACCTACGGCGCTGCAATACGCTCAGTTTGTGCGCTCAACCCCTGGCTTCCATTTGAGGTTGATCCATTGCGGGCAAGTGACCGCCGATCCGGAAATGTCGTTAGCAAGTAGAAATGTCCGCTTTTCGTAGCAAGTGAAATGTCCGGTTTCATAAGTTAGTAGCCGTTAGAGGCGGCAGGAAAGTGCGAATCCCGCGTCGTGTGTGGGATTTGCAAGTTGAGAGGGAAAGTCTGCTTTTGGACTTTTCCTCTCAACGTCTTTTCCACGGCCTTGATTTGTTTTTTGGTCAGCGGCGTCAACAGCTTTCCGTCCGCACTGTAGTGACCGACGCGGTGTCCTGCGATCATGAGGGTCAAGGTATTGTCCAGGTGCTGATGGATGATCACCTTGCATCCAGCCAGGGTGGGGCGCCACTCGGCACGCTCGAGCTGCATAAGTACGTTGTAAAAGCTCACCGTGTTATCCCGATCCACGGTTCGCTCGTGGCGTTCGGTGAACACCATTTCCAGGTTCCTGTGCCGGCAGGATATGAATGCCGTTCCGCGCTCGGCAGCCGGAACTGTGAAGCGGCGGTTGAACTCGGCGATGTAGTGCTCATTTAAAAACTTGTTGGCCCCTTCCAGGGTGCGGATCCCGCGCAGCCGCAGCTCCTGCGGGAGCCGTCCCTGCCAGGTAGAGAAGTTGCGCTCCGAGCGTCCCCGGGCCTGGGGAGAGTAGGACGGGATCATGTGCACTCCCAGTTCCTTCATCGCACGACCCACTTGTGTAGGGCGCTCATAATCGACCTTGCCACCGCTCTTCGGTGTGTACCAGAAATGGGCTCCGCGGTCGGAATAGAGCGAACGGAACAGCCCTTTCCGTTCGATCACTGCCCGCAGCCCGGCCATCACGGTCGCGGTCGATTCCTCCGGCGCCAGCTGCGCATAGTAGATCTCGCTGGTGGCGTCGTCCAGGATCACGATCAGATCGTGCCGTCGCTCATCCTGAAACCACGGGTGATCGCTGCCGTCGACGTGCAACATCATCCCCGCCAGTGGACGCCGCTCTCGCTGCTTGCGATGCACGCCCCGCCTGGACTTGCGCTTCACTAGTCCAGCCGCTTGCAGGGCCTGCTTGACCCACGTGTAGCTCAGCCCGATCTGATGGTCCTCGCCGAGCTTCTCATGGAAGTGCCGCACGTTTAGATCGAAGTACTTGTCCCGATATAAGCTCAGAACCTCTTCCGCCTGCTCCTTCGCCACCCGCCTGCTGCTTGGCTTGCGCCGTCGCCGATCCAGTAATCCCTGAGGGCCTTCGTCCTCAAGCCGCTTCCGCCAGCGACGCATCTGCCGCTCGCTGATGCCGACCAGCTCCGCTGCCTGCCACCACTTGATCTTCCCAGCTGTGGCTCGTAACAACACTTCCTGCAACTTCATCGCCCGCTCCGCTGCGGTCCTCGGATAGATGATCTCCATGCTCTCGCGCATGGCTTCATCCTCACCGCCCGAAAACCGGACATTTCACTTGCTATAAACACCGGACATATTATGTGCTAACGACAGCCGCCTAACCGGAAATTACTACTGAGGACACATCGTCGGAAGGATTACTCAACTAGTAGTCATTATGGTGTGACCGGTTCGATGCGCTAGTCGTGGGTTAGGCTGAGTTTGTTAAGAACGCCAGTCCAGAGCCACAAGCGGAGGGAACCGGTCATGAGAGAGAAGTTACGATTTTTGGGCATGGATGTCCATGCCGAAACGATAGCTGTAGCCGTAGCCGAACCGGATGGTGAGGTTCGCAGCCTGGGCACGATCGCCAACCGCGAAGATTCGATTCGCAAGTTCATCCGCAAGCTTGGTTCGCCCGAGCATCTGCGGGCCTGCTACGAAGCCGGCCCAACGGGCTTCGTACTGTACTGGCAACTGACGCAGCTGGGAGTCCGGTGCGATGTGATTGCGCCGTCGCTGGTTCCGAAGAAGCCGGGAGATCGTGTCAAGACGGATCGACGGGATGCGTTGAAGCTTGCGCGCAGTCACCGCTCCGGTGATCTGACCGCGGTATGGATACCGGATGAAGCTTCAGAAGCATTACGCGATCTTGTCCGTGCGCGAGAGGCGGCCAAGCGCGATCAGTTGCGGGCGCAACACCGGCTCACCAAGTTCCTGCTGCGTACCGGTCGCCGTCCTCCACTGGGAGTAAAGGTCTGGACGGAACGTCATGCGGAGTGGCTCCAGCAGGTTCGCTACACACATCCTGCGCAGGAAGCAACGTTGCTCGATTGTTTGCACGAAGTTCAGCACATGGCCGAACGAGTCAAGCGGTTGGAGAACTCGATTGTGGAAGTGATTCAGCTGGCTCCCGCGTCGATGCAGGAAGTAATTCGTGGTTTACAGGCATTGCGCGGCATCGCACACATCTCGGCAGTCACGATTGCTGTCGAGCTGGGTAACATCACCTCCCGCTTCGAGCACGCACGGGATCTGATGGGATACAGCGGAGCATTTCCGGACGAAGACTCCAGCGGCAAGCGTGTTCGAAGAGGAGGCATTACCAAGTCCGGCAACGCGCACCTCAGACGAATCATTGTCGAATCGGCGTGGAGCTATCGACACCGGCCAGCGGTCGGAGCCAGGTTACGCAGGCGCCAGGAAGGACTGCCAGCAGAGATCACCGATATTGCATGGAAAGCACAGAACCGTCTGCACAAACGCTACATGGCGCTGATGGCGCGAGGCAAAGAACAGAGAAAGACCATGACGGCAGTGGCACGCGAATTGTTGGGCTTCATCTGGGCCATCGGGATCAAAGCCGAAGCGTCATGCAAGCAACAAATGGCGGCATGACGATAACGAAAGAACAAAAGCAAGAACTTTCCAAATAAGGAAAAAGCAAAAACACATCAACCCATGAACAACGCTATCCAATTCGAGGACAGGGTCAGCCGCAGCCGGAGCAAGCACGAAGGAGAATCCTCGGCGGAAGTTTGCGACAGGCTCAGCCGGACTCGCGTATGTAGTCAGAGGCAGCTCCCGACGGATCATGATTATGCGGTTCCGACCCGCGAATATCAGCTTGATCAATCGTCGCCATTACCTGCCACGGCTGCTGCTGACCTTGTCCTCGAAGTACAACGACAAAAACAACCCCAACGATTGCAGATATTGACAGGTCACACCATATCAACTTCCGGATGGGCCACAACTCGGGAAAGATGTAGCGTTAGGGAGCCTCACATCTTCGCCCCCACTTGTAAACTGTGTTCGGTAAATCCCATGCAAGATGCTCCAGACGAGTTCGCCTTGTTTCCTGCGCCTTTGAAGAAGCGCACTGTGCTGATCACCTTCGTCGTTGTGCAGATTCTTGGACTACTATGCCTGAGATGATGACTGTTTCCCCGTTTGTGCACTTCCTCGGCCAGCCCTCGACCAATACCCGATCCGCCGCCGGTAATGAAAATGGCGCGTATTCCAAAACCGGAATCCCTTCGTCCTCCATCGCCCACTCGTGACGCCCAATGGTGGAGTAGACGCCGAAATGAATGAACTTTGCAAGCCGACGTTTCGTGCTCCTGTCGAAACAACATGTCGCGTCTCGACCAATCGATTGTCTTCATCTACCCCCCCCCACAGAAGAGATTGTTGCAGCTTGCAATTAAATTTATGACCGCCGTCCCTGCCAGCGGAACGGAAGCGTTGATGTTCGTTGACACTGCAACTACGTGATTCGCAGAATACTCCCGACGCCTTCCCTTGTTTTAGCGCCAAAGAACCGGCAAACACTGTTGAAGCCAGGTCACGCGAAGGAGCAGATCATGATCAGTCTTCGGAGGTCGCTGCACCGTCAAGACAGAGAGAAGAAAGGGTATCGGGCACTCGGGGTCGCATGCCTCGCCCTGCTCCTCATCCTGGCGGCATCGCTCATGCACGCACAACAGATTACCGGCACGATTGTCGGCACGGTGAATGACCCGCAAGGGGCAGTCATTTCCGGTGCAATCGTGAAAGCAACCAACACCGCAACCGCATTTTCCCGGGTGGTAACAGCGAACGGATATGGGCAGTACCGAATTGACTATCTGCCTGTCGGCACCTATATGCTCGAGGTCGATGCGAACGGATTCAAGCGCTATCTGCAACAGAATATCGCTTTATTGGTTGACCAGACGCAGACAGTCTCCGTCACCCTGGCAATCGGCGCTCAATCGCAGACCGTGACCGTCACGGAAGCGCCGCCCACCGTGGACACGAGCACCGCGGTGTTAGGCAGGACCATCGACCCTGCTGAAATAATCGGGCTGCCCTTGGTCAATCGCAATGCCTATGCGCAGCTGTCTCTTACGCCTGGCGTGCAGGCCAACAGCGCAAGTCCCAGTTCGAATCCCAACGGTACCCCCAATTTTGTTATCGGCCTCCCCTCCGCAGCAGTGCAGATCAATGGCTCGATCGACGGCGGCAATCCCGAGGTGTCGTTTTACCTGGACGGCGGCAGCAACATAACCGGAATTCGAAATTACGGCAACCAGCTACCCAACCCGGACGCAATCGAGGAATTTCGGGTGGAGACCAGCAACTTTTCTGCGCAATACGGCCATATATCCAGCGCCGTAATTACGGCGGTTACCAAGTCGGGCACAAACAGGTTCCACGGGTCGCTGTTCGAGTTCAATCGCAATACCGACTTCAATGCGACTCCCTGGAATTCGATGTCGAAGGCGCCTTACCACCGCAACAACTTCGGCGGCGTAATCGGCGGTCCGATCAAGCGCGATAGGACGTTCTTCCTGTTCAGCTACGCCGGTCTGCGCCAGGTTGTGGGACAACAGCTCACGGGCGGAGTTATGCCAACAGCCGCAGAGCGGCTGGGAGATTTTACTGCCGATTCATTCAAGGTGTACGCGCCGGGTACCAAAGCGCAGGTTGCTGGAACAAATACCGCTCCAAATTGCCAGTCCGCGAAACCGAACTGCATTCCTCAGAGCCTGCTCGATGCCACCGCTGCGAACATTCTGAACACATCCAAGTTAATTCCGCTGCCAAACAGCTCCGGAAATACCTATGTCGGCTTCTTCACCGGCCCCACTCAGGACGATGAGTATCTAGGCAAATACGATCAATCGATCGGCGACAATGACCACGTCTCAGTGACGTATTTCTTCGTGAGAACCACCCAAAACGCCTTTGGCAACGGGCCCATCCCGTGGGATATCAATCAGTCCTTCACCGATCAGACAAACGCCAACGTCAGCGAGGTGCACACCTTCAGCGCGTCGACGGCGAATCAGGCGTGGCTCACCTTTACGCGAGCGGCCGGCGGGCGCGTCAATCTGGAGTCTATGCAGAGCAGTACCGCCCGAAATGGGAAATCAAAGCATCGGCCGGCGTCCTCCGCTACTGCGCCGCGGGCAGTTTTGAAGCGACCGAAGAAGCTTCAGTCGTCGTCCGCTACAAACGGGACTGCGCGATCCGAACACGACGATCCGTATCAGTTACAGGGCCTGGACCGGGTTGTGGCGATTCTCGATCTGCTTGGCGCAAGCGATAATTCGCTGAGCCTCGCCGAAATATGTCAGCGCATGGGCCTGCACAAAAGCACGGCGCATCGCGCCCTGATGGCGCTGGAGCGCACCGGCATGATCGAGCGCGCCCCGGCAAGCCGCTACCGACTTGGCCTGAAGCTCTACGACATGGGCAGCCGCGTCGTTGAGCAGATCGACCTGCGATCGCGCGTCCACCCGCACCTGCGCAAGCTCGCGCTCAGAGTCGGCGAGACCGTCCATCTGGGAGTTCTGCATAAAACGAGAGTGGTCTATAGGTGGCAAAAACTGTCGCGAAAATTCAGTTCACCGGATTTACTACGAAGACGCTTACGTCTCCCGACGAGCTTCTCGAAGCATTGGAGCGGGTGCGGCGTCGCGGATACGCCGTCGACGACGAAGAGATGGAAACCGGAACGCGTTGTGTAGGCGCGGCAATTCTGGATGCGGCAGGCCGTCCGATTGCGGCAGTCAGCATCTCCGGTTCTGCCACTCGTCTAGCTGCACATTGCGTTCCCGCGATTGCCCAACATGTGCTCCGTTGCAGCCGGGAGATATCGTCTGCGCTGAAGGTCGATGCGGACGCTGGGCGCGCCCGGCAATAATCTCGGACCCGGAATCCTAGGCAAGAAAAAGTGGAGCAGGCCGAATCGTTCTCGCCTGGGTGGGAGCGATAGCAGCTCGTTGACGTTTGGGCCGACCGGGTCAACGATGTTACGTCAACAATGTTCAGCGTAGAATCCATGGGTACAGACAACTGCTGTAAGTGAGGTGACGCCATTGAATCGAGCCTTAATTGTCATCACGTTAGCACTTGTAGCGTCTTCTCTCCCTGCCGGTCAGATTGGGAAGAATATGATGCAAGAAGAAGTATCAAAACTCGAAAAAGAATTCTCGCAAGCGATTGTAAAAAATGATGCCGGGGCAGTCGGACGATTCCTTGCCGACGACTGGATCATCATTGACCCGGATGGAGGCATCATCGACAGGGCCAGCTTTCTTGGCACAATTGAGTCAGGTGTTCTCACTCACGAGATGATGGAATCCGATGACACTAGAGTTCGCATCTACGGCAACACCGCTATTGTCACGGCGCTGACGACAACCAAGGGTAAATTCAGCGGACAAGTCTTCACCACGCAGGAGCGGGTGACAGATGTTTTTGTGAAGCAAAATGGGCGATGGCTGTGCACGTTTTCGCAGCTCACTAGATTTAGTAAGAAGTGAGCACGAACCAATTGTCCCAAGAAATCGTATCCACTTGCGATCAAGCCCCAGGCATATCGAAACATGGTCGCACGTGGAGAACTGATCGGGGTGGCTGATGATCGTGCCGTCGTAATCGCACTCGCGCCCTCGCGCAATTCCGGAGAAATTGCCAGCTTCCGGTGAGTCACCGCCTAACCGGACAATACTCAAAAATGGGGTTATCGAGTAGCCCACGATACTCTCATGACCGCGACAGTTCACAGCGCACAGGCTCAAGACCGTGCGAAATCGCCGAATCTCGCGAGACCCGGAGCATTCAGTTGGCTAACCGTCGCAGGGTTCTCCTACGGCTGGTTTCGAAGACTTACGGGAGACTTGTAATTTTTTTGGCGAATTCAATCCGGTATACTTCTCGGAAATGGCACAAACAAAGTTAAATCTCGATCGACGGATGGCCGCGGTGTGCGGCTCTTCCTCTGCTGCGCTGGCTGCAATCCCGGTCCTGACGATCTCCCACGGCCATCCGGCCGTCGGTTTTGTATGCCTGGGGTTTCAGGTGGTGCTGCTGGTGTTGTCAATTCGCTTCATCGTGCGGGCCAAGTGCGCGTCGAACGGCTGAGGTCCGCAACTCTCCAAACCAATGCATACCCGGACGTTACTGGTCGGGAACTGACGTGCTGGCCACCATACGCTCGGAACTTCAGATTGGCTCGTGCCGACGCCTACCAAAAATGCTTCTTTCGGAAAATCGGCTCTCCAGACGAGGACGTGTTCGCAACCACGATCTGAAGGTTTGAATCGCCGGGATCGTCGGCAGTGGCTGATTCTCCCTCTTCCAGAGGTTTAGCCGATGTCTTGAGAAATGCTTTGGAGAATGTTATTCCGCCGTTCTGATCCGTAGCCCAAGTTCCCCTCGCGGTGGCCGAAACGCCGGGACGTATGATCTCTTGTTCAAAAGAATGGTCAGGATGAAGAGTCAGCGTTGCTTTCACTCCCTCCTCATCTCCGTCGTATATGCCCACTGGCGAGGTGCCAGATTGAGGGGCGGGTCTGCCGTACCATAAGACGTGATATCGCCGCATACGCAAGGTGACAAAGAGCCCGAGTGCCTTGTGCATGTCAGCGAAAGTTGTCCCATCGGGTTCAATCATCGTACCCGGAACCGCCAGGAACGCATTAGAGAAGGAAATGCCACCTTCGCCCACGCGACGCCAAGTTCCCTGCGCACGAGCGGCGCTTCCTGCAGATTCCAACTTTTGTGCAAAGGTGTGGTCTGGTTTAAGAACAAGTTCGCAAGTCACTCTGGCTTGAGCGAAGTGATATGTACCGACCGCAACGTCATCGCCATAATTGAATGCAGCCATTCCCCAGACGCAAAGCACGATGACGAATGCCGTGAGCACGACGCTGGTTCTTACTACGCGTGAAGTCATGGGAATGGCCCGATTCTAAATGATTGGGAATGGATCACCGCCTAACCGGAAGTAATCCCAAAATCGGGTTATGTCCGAGTTGGCCACAACACCAGAAACGGGCAGAATGCGCAACAAACCGCTGCGCTACGATAGTTGACAAATGCTGAAGCTCACGCCTGGTCGAGTCACCGCCATCTCGGACAGAACTGGAAAATTCAGGGACCTGGTTGGTTTGCCCGCAACCCGCTTGCAACCCCGTCAGGGCAACCCGGGACCGTGCGCCAGCCTTCCTTTGAGAGGCGCATGCCGATGATCTTACCGCCAAACGACAGTCTGTAATCGCCGTCTGGCAGAGACCTTGAAAGCCACACGATCGAATGCTGGCAGTCTTTGAACAGTCTCGTACCTTCCAAAGTCACCCGTAATGCTGACACCATGCAATTTGACGACTGCCCATTGCTGCTGCGCAGAATCCCCGACATTCTGATTGGCTCTCGAGTGTATGACATGATCTGTCCTTTCCAGGTCTGAGGCCATTTACGGACGGTACGAATGGTGAGCGGTCATTATTGGCGGGTCAAAATACCTTAAAGAAATCTTTCGCTCAGGCCTTGCCCTGCGCTGTGGGGGGCTGACGGTGGACAGCGCACGAAAGCCCCTCTTTTGCGAGAGGCATCGAGAACAAGTGAAAGGGGCAGCCCGTGCGATGACGCTACGCGTCGTTCTACCCGCTGTCAACTGCCGATGGATAAACAGAGCGTGA
Organism: Terriglobales bacterium; assembly: GCA_963823845.1. Classification (GTDB taxonomy): domain Bacteria; phylum Acidobacteriota; class Terriglobia; order Terriglobales; family Acidobacteriaceae; genus Alloacidobacterium. Next base: position 32,617 of record CAWGND010000030.1, on the reverse strand, counting down.
CCCGGAGGGTGGGGTGGTGCGGCGGCGCGCACGCCGACGCCTGGCCGGTGAACAGTCCGCGGGAGCGAAGCGACCGACCTCCTTGTAGAATCTATAGCTTTTCTAGCTAGCGCTTTATCTAGGTGGGTTGTATCTATGGTTCTTCTGGGGGCTGTCCTGGCGCAGGGTTGCTGGTGCGCTGGTCAAGCTTGGTGATGCGCGGGAGAAGACGGCGGCAGTATGCAACGGTGGCTTCCTGGCCGAGGACGGATGGACCTTCGAGGCGAGGATGCGGAGCGCGGCGAGATAGTTCTGAATCAGTGAATCGATGGACTGCATTGTTCTGCGTCCAAAGCTTTGGCTGCCTTGCGTCGCAACTCTTCGACACGTCGCAAGGCAGCTTCCAGCACCGCGAGGCGGTAGCGGAGAAGCCGGCTTAGGTCATGCTGGTCCGTCTCCGTCGTCAATGCGTGCAGGTCCTCACAGGTGGAGGTGACCCGGAGGATGAATGTCGCTTTGACCGGAGACGAATGCCGCATGGTACATGGAGATTCGCACGAATTGTGCGGCGTGAGATGTGAGGGCGGTCACAAATGACGGGCGCGGTTAGGAATGGGCGGGCGGCTCTTGTTCGGCTTCGGCTTCAATATCGGCAATGCGATCGAGAATAACTTGCTTGATTAGTGCAAAGTTCTCAGGGTTCTCGGATTGTTCCATGCGCTGCACCGTGCCGCGCAGAGATGCGAGCAGGGTATCGGTGGACACAGGCTGAGGTGTTCGATGATCCATCATTTGTCACGGCCTTTCGGCTCGGACTTCAGAGTGACGGTGCAGCGGTGCGTGGCGGGCCCGGATCGATGATTGCAATGCGCCGGAGCAGAAGCGCTCGAAGTTCAAGAGCTGCGGGTGTTTGGTCTTCCTCGACGAGTCCATCTATACGCGCAAGGTTCGCTCGCAGTGCGGTGAGCAAATCGGACGTAGGCTGAATGCTCACTTTCAATTAATTGCATCGTGACACGAATCGGTGTTCAGTGGCTATTTTGTTTGGTGATTGTTGTCACAGGAGGTCGAGGCGGTCGACAATGTCGGCTAGGCGACTCTCGTTCGAACGTTGGGGGCGAATTACTGCCAACCCAGAAATTACTCTTTGTGCAACAGCGATCCGTAGTATTTGCCGAAAATGTAATTTCCGGATAGGCCACGATCCGACCACGATCATTGGGAGCGCGGTATCCTTGACCAAAGTGAGACCTAGAATTCAGAGTCACGGACTGAATGCCGCTGTTTGTGTTGGCTTGGCTGTCCTTTTGTTTAGCATCGGTGCTGGTGGTCAACGGACTTCGCAGGGCAGCGACTTGAGCACTGTCAAATTGAGCGCAGATGCCCTGGTGCTGCACTCGTACATAGCGTTCGAGCAAGCACAGGACTATCAAAGCATCTATCCATTGCTCTCAGCAAATCGCCGACATTACTTCAGTCGCTTCGGAGTGACAACGGCCGCACAATACGCGGCGCTGCGCGATAGCTCGGATGCACATTGGACTGAATTCGTGATCGACCATCGCACGGACGAAGCCGCGAGGGGAATTCTAATCAGGCCATGCCCTCGTTGAATTCACGACAGTTTTCTGTCGTTTGAGCACCTCCACGCGATGAATCAGCGCGTGATGCAGATTTTGTCTTTTGCTTGCGTGTGTGCTAGTTTGTGAATCCTCTGCGTAGCTGCTGCTGCGCTCGCAACAAGTTCGCTCACACGAGGTCAATGTGAAAAGAGAACGCCTAACACAGATCGTCCTTGTGATCGTGGGGCTTTTGAATCTGGCGATCATCTATCCGCTATATATGGACCTGCGGCATTCCAGCTGGCTTTTGGAGCAGAAGAACGAGGTCGAGCCGATGTTTCTGAGCTTCTTTATTCCGGTCGGGGTCTTCCTACTCGTGGCCGCAAGGAGACCATCTGAGCATCGCTCGATGATTGCTCTGGCCGCTTGGTGGCACATCTCCCATGACGTAGTGATGGCTATTCAAAGCGTGGAAGCCTGGATTCACGGCTTCCACAGGAACTTTACTGATGTGATCGTATTCCTTGTGGTCGGCGGAGTCCTGTTGGCGCTTCTGCCAGCAAAGCGAAAGGTAATCGAACCAGTACTTGCGTGAATGAGCGCAGAAACCCCACACTCAAAGACTCTCACGTCGTCATCGGAGACTCTATTCGCCCGGTCGTTAGTTGATCGCAGGCAATCGCGAATGATTTCGAACTGCGGTCACAACTGAAGAGATCGATTGAACTACGGCCGCAGGCTTATATAGATAAATCTCATGTCCGCTACCGGCAACCATCACATGCTTGCTGTCAGTTGAAAGACTCGCCAGATCATCCTGCAATCGAAGATGGTCTTGCCTCACTTCGTATAAAGGCATTCCTGGCACTTGAGCCACATTAAAATCGGAGGCGGTCAATACAACCAGTGGAATGTTCCCCAGAGGATGCGGGTTGTCGGCGCGTGCTTTATTCAGGCGGCTAAGATCATATTGGAGATTGAGTCCCCACGTCTTGACCAGTGGGAGCACCCTTCTCAGAGCCCATAAATGAAGCTTCTGAAACTGTGCGGGGAGCTTATCGTAAGGCGGGAAGATCGTCTCTGGAATGAGATCAGGCTCCGGGTTCTTTGGACGATTTGCTTTGCCTTCATCGATAAGAGCTGTGTATTGGTCCGCCGTGAGTTCCGCAATGCGCACAACCTTTGGTCCGACTTGTTGAAAGCTCTCCTCGTGCGAACTATCCACCAATACCATTCCAACGACATCCTTCGGGTATGTTGCCTGATAAAAGCGCACCAACAGTCCGCCGTATGAATGACCGACCATCACGTAAGGCCCGGCATTGCCAGCCTTGGAGAGCAACAAATGAAGATCGTGGACGGACTGGTCGAACGTGTCAAATTCCGGCCCAACGTCGCTCCAAGCGTAACCCGCGCGATCATAGGTACAGATTCTTGTGAGCCGTGCTACTTCGGGTTGAACGAGTTCCCAATCAAACGAGAATGCCGCACCGCCGTTTTCGACGATTACCGTTGGAGCGCCATTCCCGATGCATTGGATGTGAAGCTTGCGCCCCCCGATATCGACCATCTGACCAGTCGATGGAAGATCGGTTGCCGCCGTGCATCCCACCCCGAGGACTGCAAGGACGCTGATCATCAGAATCGACTTCACGGATACAGATTTTATATCTGGAGTTATTGTCGGTCGAGACCGCAACGAAGCAGCAGCCGCATCCCTTCTCTGGGATCTAAACTTCCACTTGCGCCCGAATCACCGCCTACCCGTAAGTAATCCCAAAATTGACCTCCTGCCAGCCTGGATGAGCGCGTTCGATGAGTTTGGCCTGATCTATGCCCTGGCCACCGCGCGAGGGAACTGGTTATCCCACACGGTCCGCAGGTGCAGCCGAAAGAGAATCGGCACACAGCGCAGCACGAATGCGAACGACCGATGGTACTCTTGTCGCTGGTTCAGCAACTCCAACAGCGTCATACTTCGGCCCAGCTGGGAGTTGAAGAATTCAACTTCCTCGTCGAGGGGAGCGGTCCTCAGGTGATAGCAGAAATAGCAACTGTGCAGCGAGTGCTTGAGCGCACCCATCGCATACCTGGTCGCGTCGGCGAGCACCGGGAACGCAGCAGCGCTGAACAGGACCAAGCCTGTCAATCGGAAAAGTGCTTTGAACACGTCGAGGCGCCGGAGGGACGGTAAAGGCACAAGGCTCAGCAACTCTTCGCCCCAGGCAGTCCTGGCTGAAACAATCACACTGGCAAGAAACATGCGCTCAAGGAATATCTCTTCGGCTGCGCGCAGGCCGAAGACCCGCGCTACGTCCCCCGAAAGAAGGTCGCCGCGGGTGCAGAAAAAGCAGGAGTGCGCGTGCCCCCCGGCGTGCTCAGCGAACATTTCCAACGGGTTCTTGGGTCGTCCTTCGGGCAATCGAAGACCGTGCCTGATTTCGAGATCTGTGACGGCACCGCGAAGGAGGCGCCTATCCTCTTGGGATGTTTCGTCGGGAATCACGATAATAATATCCACGTCGGATGACATCGACAAGACACTGCTCGCTGCACTACCGAAGAGGATCACGCTCACGAGAGAAAACGCACCACCAGCGTGCAATTGCGCGACTGCATCTAGGTACTGTTGGACGCGATTCGCCATCCTACGCCTGTATCCCGTGCCCACTCCGTGAGACTGTCTGGGCTGCGCTTAGTGCGACGTGTTCGCCGATCGCGCATTTGCACCATACTCTAGCGCGTCGTCTGGGGTGATTACGGCTTCGGGGCATTCATGATCGGAACAATGACAAACGTTGCTGTAAGTAAAGGAATGAGCGCCGGAATCAAGACTGCCCACGGCAATGGGTGAGACGCGAACATGACTACCAGCGCATCAGTTAGACCAACGACCACCAATGTCGTCGCCATCCTTAAAGACCAATGCATTTGACGAGCAATGCTCATAAGCCTCCGCTTTGCCAGCATTCTAGCATCGTTCTTATTCCCGCGAATTCTGGCTTGGTCCTGAGGTCACAAATCGGACAGAACTCGGAATCGGGGTTATGTCCGATTTGTCCGGATTGCCCACAAACCGACCGAAAGTCAACGTCACCGAACCTCACGACTTGCCAGCCTGGAAGCCAGACCTAACTGCTGATGACAACACGGAAGACATTGCACTGGAAAATGCCAGACGAGCCCTGATGATCCGGTTTCGACAAGGGTTTCTTCGCTTCGCGGAGACGTGGGCAACATAATTGGCCGACTGGGGGGGCGAATCCGTTGGACCTTATATTTACATAAGCCAATTTGCCCATTTCATTGATAAGCAATTGCTCTGCGACGGGAAGATCGAAGAGATCAGACGCGCCCTTCTTCAGAACGAGGTGATCGCCGGGCCGAACCGTGCGACCTCGGATTATGTTGACGCATATGCAACAAGCACATAGAATAGCGCGCAACAAACGAAATCCGTTTTCGATTCGCGAGGTATGCACATGAACTACGCCTACATTGCTTTTGCCTCCCTCGGGGCCACGGTCGCCTACTTCGTCTACGGCTTCGTCATGTTCGCCGCGTGGCCCTCCATGAAAACCGAATTCATGAAGTACCCCAACGTCTATCGCCCGCGGGCAGAACTCATGAAGGTGATGCCCTACGGCATGGTCGCCATCCTCATCGGTATCGTGGCCGTCGCCATTCTCTACGCAAAAATCTATCCCGCTGCCGGCGGCATCGTATCCGGCGCCTCTCTTGGCGCACTCATCGGCCTATTCTCGGTCTGCATTTTCGTCATCCACAACTACGTCAACCTCAACATCGGCCTTACGCTCACCCTTTATCAGAGCATCGCCTACTTCATTCAGTGGGTCATCGTCGGCGCAGCCATCGGCCTCATTTACAAACCATCCTGACGCCAAGCTGCATCAGCATCGCACCCACTATCATCAAAGAACTTTGGACCCGCCCAAGCGGCGCATTTTGGCTTGCCTGAAGTATGCAAGACATTCAGTGAAACATAACCTAAATACAACCGACTTATCGATTTTCGCATCTACCCCTAAGTCGTAACACTTAGAGCACGAAAGGAAATATCTATGCTTATAAGAAACCTTGGCATTCTGTGCCTATATGCGTCAGCATTATCTATTGCAGGGCTCACCATTGGCTGCACAGTCCACGCGGGATACTATGATGATCCGTATTATCACGACCACCACGCGGTAGACGGCGAGGTTGTCTACTACAGCCAATGGGAGCATGACACTCACCGGGAGCATGTGAATCTAGAGAAACGCAACAAAGATGAGCAGAAGGAATATTGGGACTGGCGGCACAAACAAGATCACCACTAAAGAACAATGGACTCAAGGCTTGTTATCCTCCGAGAGTTTGCAACAAATATCGCGTATGCGCGTGCGCGTCACGTCTGAGCACTTCGCGCGCGTATCTGCCGAACGCAAGTCCGAGCGCCCACAATCCACTCGGAACGATCTGTTAGTTGCCGAGGCGGATGATCGTCCACAGATGAGGAACAGTAAACTTGTCAATCGCGGAAAAGGTACGGCATTTCAGGCGTCTTATTGGAACGGTGAATATGAGATACGCGACCAGCAACCGCAAATCGAATTTGTAAGTTCCTCTACACTAGCACCCGGTTCGTCTGTCTATTTGCCGATTCCTCCGGCTTGGGCATCATGGACGATTCGTTGCAAGAGAATCGACCGTCAGGAGCGATGGTCGCCCGCAGGAGCATATTATGGCAAAGGACTGCAAGAAATCTACCTGGCATGAGGCTATAAACTGCGAACATGACCGTAGACAAAATCATCTCCGCAATCGATGCTGAAATTGCACGCCTCCAGCAAGTTCGCAAACTGTTAGCAAACGACAGCGCACACTCACCTGATGCCAAACCGGTCGCAAAGAAGCGCAAGCGCAAGATGAGCACAGAGGCGCGTGCCAAGATTGCAGCCGCACAGCGCAAGCGATGGTCAGCCTGGAGGAAGGCCACGACCTGATGTTGCTACATGATCGTCCGGCTGGATTTTATCTCTTTGATGGTTCGTTGAATCTCTTCTCGAATTCGCCATAACCTGACATCCAGGTCCGTTACATTCAGCCAGGACGCCCTCCCGAAATCGCATTCCTCAAGTATGTCTATTATGCAGAGTTGATAGCGTGTTTCTATCTTTCGTCGATCTCGTGTCAGCCTCTTGTATTCATCTTTTGCCTTCTGTCTAATTTCTGCGACTAGCGATCTGAGGCGTTCCGGCTTCTCAACATCTGAAGCCAATTCCTCTGCTTCCTTCGCCATGTCGAGCAGCGCATTCAATGTCTCAAGATTGTCCATCTAGTTCTCTGCATCTTCTTTCTCAATCCATCCGTCGATTCGGTTTCCGGTCCTTGTGGGTCGTCTGATCATCGCAATGCGAGAGCCGTACGTGGGCAGCGAAGAAGGTTGCCATTTCTCCAAGGTGCTCAAGATTCGAGCGAAACTCTGAGTTGCAATGAGAACACCGGTAATAGCCCGAAAATCTCCCCATGCGGTCCTTGGCGGGAGTGAGGTACGGAATAATTGTTCCCATGCCTGAAAGTCTACGCCGGGAGCGAACACGTTGCCGGATTGTTCCGAGTCAAGGATTTAAGGTGCTGACGCACTCACCAGACGGTCACCAGATGCGCACGGAATTAGCGCCTGCAGCCCCGTGGCGCTTGCGGTGATCAACCGGTGAGGAGTTGGGTATACCTCGTTCACATTTGCGGGACCGCATACTGTGCAGACGTCACTGAGATTCAAAGGCGTCGGGCGATGCGAAATCGGCTGGCGCTTGGCCTGCACGAGTCCATCCAAAGACCAAGCGCGGCTTTCCAGGTCGATGTCTACTGATGGCCAGTCAGTGACCTACACAGGGTCACCGGTTAGTGATAGTGTCCTTTATCATTTACTACCTGAATTCGCAAACTGCATCAGGTTTTCGGTCACTTGTTCAAGAGCCTGTTTTTCGCACGCGCGGCGAACACGTTTGCGAACACTTGCCGGCATTCCGGTACCAATAATCCCGCTTGAGATTAGTATTGTTGACCACACCTCCACGTCCCGTCATATCATCGACTCTCCAGCGCGGGAGGATTTCATGAGCCTCTGGTTCCAGGATTTTCGCTACGCCTTTCGCATGCTTCGCAAGAACGTGGTGCTGACTCTGGTGATCGTGGCCTCTCTGGCCATCGGCATCGGCGCCAATTCCGCCATCTTCAGCGTGGTCGACGCGCTGCTGTTGCGTCCGCTTCCCTATCCGCATCCCGACCGGCTCGCGGCCGTCTGGCTGCATTCTCCCGCAATCGGCATTCTGCGCGATTGGCCCTCTCCCGGCCAGTACATCGACATTCAGAACCAGAACCATTCGTTCGACCAGATGGCCATCGCGCAGAGCCGCACCTTCACGCTCACCGGCCGCGAGCAGCCGGAGCGGGTTGACGTGCTCAGCACGCAGTCGAGCCTCCTGACCATGTTCGGCGCGAAGCCTCTGCTTGGCCGCACGCTGTTGCCGGAAGAGGACAAGCCGGGCAAACCGGCGGTCGCCATTCTCAGCAACGGCGCCTGGGTGCGCCTGTTCAACTCCGACCCCGCCATCGTCGGCAGGACCATCACGCTCAACGGAAAGCCATTCACTGTCGCGGGCGTGCTGCAGCGCGGCTTTATGCTCAACGCTGAAGTGATGCCCTCGGAAGGACCGATGGACAAGGTGGACATCTTTCTCCCCTTGCCCCTGGGACCCGATGCCGCACAGCGCCGGGGCGACGAAAACTACAACATCGTCGTCCGCCTCAAGCCCGGCGTCTCCGTGCAACAGGCCCAGGCGGACATCGACGTCATCGCCAGCGGCATCCGCATCAAAGACAAGCGCGACGCCAGCTACGGCATGGATGTCATCGGCTTGCAGAAGCAGGTAGTCGGCGACGTGCGCCGCTCTCTGCTCGTGCTGCTGGGCTCGGTCGCGCTCGTCCTGTTGATCGCCTGTGCCAACGTGGCCAACCTTCTGCTCGCCCGCGCAGCGGGACGCGAAAAGGAAGTCGCCATCCGCACCGCTCTGGGAGCGGGCTGGCACCGCCTGGCGCGGCAATTATTGACGGAGAGCATTCTCCTCGGCCTCCTCGGCGGCGCCGCCGGACTCCTTGTAGCGCGACTCAGCCTTGTGGTAGTGCGCACCATGAATCCCGGCAATATTCCCCGCCTCGATGAGATCGGAATCAACGGCACGGTTCTGGCCTTCACATTTGGCCTCTCGCTCGCCACGGGCGTGCTCTTCGGCCTCGCTCCGGCATGGCGCGCCATCAAGCTCGATCCAAACTCGTCCCTCAAGGCCGGCGGCCGCAGCGGACAGTCCGATGGCGGTCTTTATCTGAAACGCCACCGTCTGCGTGGCTTGCTCATCGTTTCCGAACTCGCCATTTCGCTTGTTCTGCTGATCGGCGCCGGACTGCTGATCCGCAGCTTCATCCGCCTGCAGAGCGTACCTCCAGGATTCTCCGCGGACCACGTCACTCACCATGCAGATCATGGTGAACGACCCCAAGTACCACGACGACAAAGTGCTCGCCGCTTTCTACCGCGAAGTTGAAGCCCGCATCGCCCACTTGCCGGGCGTCGTCGCCGAAGGCGCGGTTTCGGCGCTCCCGCTGACCGGAACGGTGGGATGGGGAGGAATCCATGTGGAGGGATACACGCCGCCGCCAGGGCAGGAGTTGCAGGTCGATCTGCGCACGGCAAGCACGGACTATTTCCGCGCCATGCAGATTCCTCTGGTCGCGGGCCGCTTCTTCTCCGATAACGACCGCCTGGACACGCCGCAGGTCGTCATCATCGACGAGAATTTCGCAAAGCGATTCTGGCCGCACAACGACGCCGTCGGAAAACATCTCTGGTTCGATCCCAAAAAGCCCATCACCATCGTCGGCGTCGTCGGGGCGGTCAAACAATACGGCCTCGATACCGACGGCAAAATCGCGACATACTTCCCCTTGCAGCAGGGGCTTGACCGAGGAACGTTCCTGGTGGCTCGCGCCACCTCCGATGAAGCGGGACTCGCCACCGCCATCGTCAGCGAGATCCACGCGGTCGATCCTTCCGTTGTCGTCTATGGAATACGGACCATGCAGGACCGTCTGCATGATTCGCTGGCGCGCCAGCGCTTCTCCAGCACCATGCTGGGTGCATTTGCGGCGTTCGCTTTGCTGCTGGCCGCCGTGGGCCTCTACGGCGTCCTGTCGTACCTGGTCACTCAGAGCACCCGCGACATCGGCATTCTCGTCGCCCTGGGTGCGCGGCGCGAAAATATTCTCACTCTCGTCGTCCGGCAGGGGATGCAACTGACGTTGATCGGCATCTTCGCAGGACTGTTGGGCGCGGTCGCCCTCACGCGCGTGATCGCCAGCCTGTTGTTCGGCGTGACCACGACGGACGCCGCGACGTTCCTGGCAGTTCCCGCCTTGTTAGCTGTTGTGGCATTCGCCGCCACGGTCATCCCAGCCTGGCGGGCCAGCAAGGTAGATCCCATGGTAGCCCTGCGCGAGGAATAGCCGTATCGCCGTCGGCGAAGCAGCCGAAGGGCAAGAGGCGGAATATTGCGATTACACCTGACCTGCCGGATGAAATAAGGCGCAGATTGAGCAAGGGAGCAGTCGACGAATAATCAACTTCCCTGCCGGGATCGAACTAACCCGCCAACGCCCCCAAATCGCAAAAATGCCGAATTCGAGCTATCTCCGATGACGGCGACTTGTTTCACGACCGGTACTATTAGCGGCCTCGGCGCGTTGTCTAAGCCGCCCGACGCAGGAGAATCGCAACTGGATTGCCGCGGGGAGGGGCGCAGGCCGAGCGCGGTCAGCTGCGCGCCCAAGGCAATCGGAGAGCTTCGGCGCACCAGGACGAAGGGAAAAACGAGCTCTTGACAGTCTTGAGAGGGCATGACTATACTCCGGCCGTGTTTTGAGTAAATCGAATTACTATCCGCAGTAAGTCAGGCGGCACTTTCTCGTACGACTCCCTATATGCAAGAGCGCGGGGCTTTCCGGGCTAAATCGCTGAAATCAAGGAGCGACCGCCATGCTTTGCATCATCCGAATCAGCAATTTCGTGTCACGAAATCGAGTTAACCTTTTTCTCTGCTGGCTTAGCGTTGTGTGCTTATGCGCGTGGCGGGCAGATGCGCAGACTATTGCGACATACAATTTCGAGGACGGGACCGCCGATGGATGGGTCTCGTTCTTTGGCGCCTCCACACCTGTTGCGACTAACGCCGCGGCGTACGCAGGCTCGTACAGCCTGCTTACCACCACCAGTTCCACAGGCACGGGCGGCCCATCCATCTCACTGAGCAGCGTGTTGCTGCCGGGTGCAAAGTACACGATCACCGGCTATCTCCGGCTGACAAGTGGAGAGGGAACCGCCAACGCCAACTTCACAATGGCGCGAACCGATCCGACGTGTTCCGGCGGAACCTGTTACGACACGATCGGCACTTATCAGGTGCCGGTGAGCGATTCAGGATGGGCGCAGATCGGCGGCAACTTTACGGCCACTACAACCGAGACCGGTCTGCTGCTCTATGCGCAACTCGTCGGGGCGACGAGCGCCGAGTCGTTCTATCTCGACGACGTGGTGATTACCGAGACGGCGCCGCCTCCAGGCGGGACCCCGGTGGTGACCTATACGTGGTCCGATGGCGGACTGGACGGCTGGTTCACGTTCGGCTCTCCGACGCTCACCAATGCCGCTCCGCCTCTCCTCGATCCCAACAGCAATCCACGCAGCCTGCTGACGACGAATCGGACTGCGACGTATATGGGGCCGGCCCTGAATCTGCTCAGCGTGAACAATCTGCAGGCAGGAGCGACGTACCAGGTGAGCGCGTATGTGCTTCTGGCCACGCCTGACAGCAGTAATCCGACTGTGACGATGTCAACCAAGCTGGCCGACTGTGCAACTTCAGGAACGTACAGCAATCTGGCAACATCGGCCGCGCTTTCGAGCACCGCGTGGACGAAGGTGCAGGGCACGTTCAGCTTCAGCGATCAGCCCGGGCCGCCAACAGGACTCACGCTGTACTTCCAGTCGAGCAGCGCCACGGACTCGTTCTTCATCAGCAATGTCGCGATCAGCGAACTTGCTCCGCCGCCGCCGAACCCGAGCCAACAGGACAACACTGGCATCAGCACAAACTTTGAGGACGGCGGCCTGGATGGATGGTCCTCGCGCTCGGGGTCGTCGACCGTGACCAACTCGACGGCCGCGGCTCACACGGGCACGCACAGCCTGCTGACGACCGGCCGCATCGGCAACTGGGACGGCCCGACTATCAGCATCAACGACAAGATGTATCCAGGCTCGGTGTACAACATTAGCGGATGGGTGATGCTGCTGCCGATGGACGGCTCGAGCCACGTGATCAACATCAGCCTGCAGACCACGCTCAGCGGGAACACAAGCTACCCGAGCGTGACCGGTTATCCGGGCGTGACTGTGCCGGCGGACGGGCAGTGGCACCAGGTCAACGTGATGGGCTACAACATGTCGAGCGCTTACGACCAGGGACAGGCAACGCTTTACTTCCAGACGGTGCCGCCTTCGGGCAACGACTTCGTCTCGTTCTACATTGACGACTTCCAGCTCACGTACGTGGCGCCCGCGACGATCCAGACCAACATTCCGTCGATCTTCCAGACGCTGTCGCCGTTCTTCCCGGTCGGCATGGCTGTGGATGCGACGGATCTCTCCGGCCCGCATGAACAGCTGATGACGATGCACTTCAACAGCATGACTTCGGGCAACGACATGAAGTGGAGCTCGGTGGAGAGCACGAAGGGCAGCTTCACCTACGGTCAGGCCGATGCCGAAGTCGGCGTGGCGGTCTGCAACAACATGCTCGTCCGCGGGCACAACCTGGTGTGGGCGACGGGCGCGCAGACGCCTTCCTACGCTACCGGCGACGGAACCAACTCGCCTGCCAACCAGGCAACGGTGATCGCGAACATCCAGGAGCACATCCAGAACGAGGTGCAGCATTTCGGCAACAAGGTCACGGTGTGGGATGTGGTGAACGAGCCGCTAGATCCCAACCAGCCCGATTGCCTTGTGCACGGCCCGTTTTACCAGGTGCTCGGCAAGAGCTACATCGATGTTGCCCTGGAGGCGGCGCGGCAGTATGCGCCTGCGGGCACAAAGCTGTTCATCAACGACTACAGCACAGCCGATCCCAACCGGCTGGCATGCCTAGTGCAGGTGGTCAGCGACCTGCAATCGCGCGGGATACCGCTGGATGGCGTGGGGCACGAGTTCCACAATGCCATCAACTATCCGTCGGTGAGCGCGATGGTGAATTCGGTCAACACGATTGCGACGGACTTCCCGGTTCTGGATCAGCAGGTAACGGAATACGATGAGAGCGTCTACAGCGCGGGCGACTCGAAATCGAATTACGGGAACAACATTCCGCCGTCGGTGCTTGCTGAGCAGGGCTGGCTCTACGCGAACACGTTCGATGCGTTCAAGCAACTGGCAGGCAAGATCAGCCGCGTGACAATCTGGGGCATGGCCGATGATGACACCTGGCTGGACAGCTTCCCGGTGAACCGCACCGACTACCCGCTGCCGTTCGACATGGGCCTGCAAGCGAAGCCCGCATATTGGGGTATCGTCGACAAGACCCAGTTGCCGGGTTACGGACTGACCTTCACTTCGAGCGTGACTGCCGGCACGCAGGACACACGGACCGTCACGCTGACCGCGACCAACGGCAACGTGGGAACGGCGTGGGCAACGGAGATCACCGGGTTCACGCTGACGCAGCTCTCGGGTCCGTCGTGCACGCCAGTTGTGACTGCTCCGGGCGCGTTCCCGATTGCTTTGGGTGACCTAACAGCGAAGGGAACCGCGTCTGCGTCGTTCAAGATCAGCCTTACTGCGAATTGCAACCCCAACGCACAATGGACGATTACGGCGCCGTGGACCGCGAACACCTACGAGTACGGGACGTTCACCGTGAATACCAACTTTAATCGCGGAAAGTAAAGGGGGAGGCGCAATGCTGACGGTGCGTGATCACAATCGTTCACCGTCAGCACATGTTCTGATGCCACGGCCTGTCGGAACGAGCCGGGAGTGACGGTTACACTCATTAATCTCGATTTGGGTTAAGACACCGTGGAGCAGGCTGATGAGCAACAGGGTGGAGGAAGTATTGGTTCGAGGTTCCAAAATCCTTGAACCAGTGTTTTCTTGACATGGCTTCACCGGCATGGCGGTCGATGCAGGTCAGGCGGCAGCGGACAATTCGCGCAGGGCAAATTTAGAAGGGGCGCGCGGAGTTTGATGCTTCTCTTCCGTCATAGCTTGGGCATGGCGGTAACTATCTTGTTAGTGGGTCGTAATACATATCCGATTACGGACGGAATAGCGTCGTGCTGAATGGCCTTCGGTCCTTCAAAACAAAGGCGTGATGATTGTGTGCGATCAACAAACCGCTCTGAGCGAAGGTGATCCATCCGAGCGTGAGCATGAGCCATCGTTCTACAGCTGAGTTGCTTGAATACACGAGGTTGACCCTGCAATTGATTGAGCTCTACCCTCATCGCGAGGAAGATGCCCCTCTTGCGAGGGAACTCAAGTCTGCTCTTGAACGGTATATCGCGGAGCTTGAACGGGAGACCTCAAGCCCAGTCCGTTCGTTGCGCAACCTCCGTCCCCTGAGCAAACTGGAAACGCGCGATCTTGCTCACAAATCTGGTATCCAAGTCCCGTCTGGAAGGCACACCGGTGCTTGAGAGAACTATTGCGAGGGAGGAGCACATCGGCCGTCCATCACCACGCGTCTTTTCGGTGGTTCAGCGTCCCTCCATTTTACCGGGCCAAGGTCCTGGCACCGGAAGTTGCGGGCATCCTGGGTGTCACCGGTTCCGGTGTACTGCGCGTGTTTTGGATAAGCGCACAGCGGTCGGCTGCGACCTGGGAATGCCTGACCGGTGGCGATCACCGCGTCGGGCGCAGTGCCTTTCTCAACCCAACTGACGACTGCGGTGAGCATGTCGAAGTGATCGAGAGCGGGACCGCCGCCGCAGTGTGCCATGCCGGGAACGAGAAACATACGGCTCCATTCAGAAACCTTCTCGGCACCGCCGTTAGTCGCGGCAAGTGATTGGTAATAGCCGAGCGTGTCGAGCGGCGAGAACCACGGATCGCTGTCGCCGTGGAAGAAGACGAGCTTGCCGCCGCTGAGTGAGAACGTGGAGAGATTGGTGGACGCAGGTTCGACGAGCGGATCGGAGGCATCCAGCGCCGCCTTGTCGACGTCGAGTTCAGTTGCAGTGGTGTAAGGGCCGAAGAGGCCACTTGGTCCCAAGGCCAGTAAACCTGAAACGAAGCCTTTCGACGCAATCCCCGCGTCATAAAGGAAGCCCCGATAAACCTGGGTGCCATATGCATTCTTCGGCCCGGCGAAGGCTTTCTTGATTGCGGCGGTTTTTTCAGGAGCGATGCAAGCGTCGGACTGGCCGGGTTTGCAGGCAAGGACTGCGGGATCAAAATTGCATCCTAGCGGATCGGAGATCATGCCGTCGGCTACGCCGTCTTTCGCGTCGCATTGTTTCAACAGCGCATCCATAAAGAGCTTTCGATCGTCGTCGGTGAGGAACTTATCGATCTGCGGCTTGCCGGAGGCGTCTTTGGGAGCGGCCTGGTTGTAAGCCACTGGGATCCATTGCGCGATGGCAAGATTAGACAGGCCGGTACGCATGGCCGGGTCACCGGAGACGATCCCGTTGAACACGGTGGGATAGCGCTGCGAGAGGATCATGCCTTCGCGCCCGCCTGTGGAGCAGCCGACAAAGTAGGAGAACGCCGCAGGCTTTGCATAGTAGTGCGCGATGATCTGCTTGGCGACTGCAGCGACTGCAGCGTTGGCGAGGAAGGCGAAATCGAGATAGGCCTGCTGGTCGCGCATGAAAGTAAAGTCGAAGGCGCCCGTTTTGGCCTTGTGCCCTGTATCGGTGCTGGCCACTGCGAATCCGCGGGAGAGCGCAGGCTTGTCGCCTGCGTAGTTCGCGCCGGCGGGGTACGCGATGATGCCATTGCCCCCACCGCCGCCCTGCATCATGAAGTCACCGTTCCAGGCCGCATTTTCAGGCAGTGCAAGAGCAAAGCCGATGCCGAACTCCTGACCGTCGACGCCCTTGCGTCGATTGATAACGCCGTCGACGCGGCAATGCGCTGGAAGCGGGCCAATGGAAGAAGCGCCGGGATACGGCGGCGGGACAGTGACTCCGGCGGGAACGAGCGCGGCCTTGGTGATTTCCACGGCGTCGATCTTGAGGCCTGCGAGAGCGGCGCAGCTTTCAGCCGATTGCGACTGGGAAGACAAAGGCGCACACAGCGCACTCACCAACAGAAGCGAGAGTTTGCATTTCGTCATAGCCGACCTTCTTTTCCGTGAACAGATGTTAGCGTTGCGTGGACTATTTGTCTTGCGAAGCCCGGCGCTGCGCCGAATCACTTGATGGTTGCGTGAACTTCGTTGCCTTCGTAACTGATCTCCGCGTTTGCCGTGTTGGTCACATCCACGCTTGTTCCATGTCCGCCTGCGACCAGGACTACACGGAATTTGCGGCGTTCGATCATAGCGGGATACGAGCCTCGGCGAGCGCCAATGGTGAGAGACGAACTGCGATCATCCCAGCGGATGGGGATGATGGAATGCTGCCCCTTCTCGTACTCGTAACCGTCACCGGCGTCTTCATAAAGATCGAATTTTCCATCTGCACCGCGATAAATGCGAAGCTCAATGGGCCCCGCGGGATCCTGCGTGGCGTACTCGATCTGCGGGCCCATGGGAAGGATGGAACCGGCGCGCACGAAGAGCGGAATACGATCGAGTGGCGCATCGGCTTCGATCTCCTGTCCGCCGTTGAGCGATTTGCCAGTCCAGAAGTCGTACCATGCAGCGGCTTCGGGTAAGTAGACATTGCGCCTGGTCGCGTCGGCTTTGAGCACCGGGTTAACCAGAATGGAAGGGCCAAACATAAACTCGTCGCCCAGGTTCCAAGTCTTCGGGTCCGTGCGCCAATCCATCACGAGCGGACGTTGAATGGTGTAGTCCTCGCTCGTTACCTTCCAGGCCAACGAGTAGATGTAGGGCATCAGGCGATAACGAAGCTTGTCGTAGTTCACCAAGATGGGCTCGACTTTGTCGAAGCTCCAAAACTCGTTGTGAGGCCGATGACCGTGGGTGCGGAAGATGGGACAGAACGTGCCGTACTCGAACCAGCGCGCGTAGAGCTCCTGGAAAGCGGGATCGGCCAGAGGGTCGTCGTGGGGCGGCCAGTATCCGCCAATGTCGGTGGTCCAATATGGGTACCCAGACAGCGCGAAATTCAGACCGGCTGGGACCTGGTGGCTCAAGCCCCAGTAAGTACCGTAGACATCTCCCGACCAGACGGTGGCACCTACGCGCTGCTGGCCTAGGAATGCGGAGCGCGTGAGCAGGAAGACGCGTTTGGCCGGGTTCTGAGCCTTCCAATGATCCTGCACACCGAGGGTGTGCGCAAGGGGAAAGACATTGGTGAATTCCGCGCCGTTGCCGATGGCGATCTGGCGACTGCTGAGGATGGCGTCGCCCATGTGCGGCCAGTATTCTTCAGGCTCGGCGCTGTCGAGCCAGAATGCGTCCCATCCCTGCGCTAGCAGTTTGCCGGGAAGGTGCTGCCAATACATGTCGCGCGCTTCGGGGCTGGTGGCGTCGTAGACGTGAGCATCGGACACAAGCTCATGCTTTGCGTCGAGGATCTTGTAGGTTTCGGAGTTGGGATCGAGCAGGCCCCAGACGGAAATCATGGCGTGCACGTTTTCCTTGTGCAGGGCCTCTAGATCCTGTGCGACGTCGTGATAGTTGGAATTGAAGACTGGATCGCCCTCGGTCGTCCACCAGAACCAATCCTGCACCATGGCGTCGAGCGGAATATGTTCCCTGCGATAGCGCTCTGCGATCCCGCGAATCTCGTCGAGTGATACGTAGCGGTCCTTCGATTGAAAAAAGCCATAGGCCCACTTCGGCAGCATGGGCGAGTGACCGGTCATGCTGCGGTACTCGTGGAGAACGGAGTCGATCTCCGGGCCGTAGAGGAAGTAGTAATCGATTGACTTGCCGGCGATTGACGTCAGCTTCATATCAAGCGGGAATCGATTGTCAAAATAAGTGAGTGCCGCCGTGTTCCACATCAGCCCATATCCCTTGCTCGAAATCAGCATGGGTATCGCAACATCAGTGTTGTTTTGCCCCAGTTCCACGGTTGCGCCGCGATAGTTGAACATGCCGTTCTGGTGCTGCCCGAGTCCATAGACCGCTTCGGTGATCGAGGGAGAAAAGCGGTCCGTGACGCGGTAGGTGTGTTCTCCATTGAGCTCGACTGCCTCGTAGGTGCGCGGGATGCTGTTGCCCTCGTTCAGAAGCGATTCTCCACTGATGGTGCGAAATGAGAGATTGCCGCGTTCGATGTTGACCATCACCTCAAGCTGAGCAGTCTTCAAACTTGCCGCTTTCGCGTCCTGAGCAAATGTGAACGGCGCTCCGGGGCAGGATTGCTGTGCGTCGAGCATCCACGGGCGCGGCGAGGCCGGGGCGGAAGGTTCCGGCGTAGCAACGACGTGAATCACCGAGTCAGAACATACAATGACCTCGAGGACTTCCCTTCCCGCTGTAGCGCGGATGCTGTGGCTTGTCTGCTCGATTTGCGCGGGCGGAGGACCAGGCGCCTTTTGTCCGGGCATTTGCCCCGAAAGGCTGACTGTCCCTAAGAAGATGGGCAAGATCGAAATGGCCCGAATAACATTGATTGACATGCGTCTCACCACCTCCCCAGCAGTAATTCGAAGCTTCATCGATTCGCAGCTTTCCGTTCGTCACTGCTTACACTCCAATGAGTGAAGCGCGGTGATCAGGCTTTCACACGCTAGGCGTGGATTTGGAATTTCTGGTTTGCCAATAAATTGAGTAACGTTGATCTCGAATCTGGTACATCGGGATTAGATGATGTTTCTCGTTTTCTCCGGCAGCCGCGAAGGTGAGCTCAGACGGGGATTCAACCTGAATCCACTGTTTCGTATCCGCATCCTGCGCGGCCCCAACGATTGGAATCGGAGATGCCGCGGGCAGATTCTTGGGTACTGTTTCACCGCTGCGAATTACCCGCATCGGGCCATCGATCGGGCCCGCACCGAGATCGGCTGCAAGTACGAGCGGGCCGTACAACGCGGCGACCACCGAGTCATCGCCGGGCAGCGGCTCCTGGCGAAGTTTCATCGGGAGTTCGATGCTGATCGTGTCGCCATCCTGCCAGATTCTTCGAATGGACAGATACGAACCCGGATCTGCGATCACTTCCATCGGCCGGCCGTTGATCTTCACCTGAGCTTCTGCGGTTGTCCAGCCAGGAATACGAATGTGGATGGCGCGGGCCGCCGGCCGCGAGGACTTGATCTTGAGCTTGGTGACCTGCTCCTGCGGGAATTGCGTGACCTGCTCCAATACAATGTCTTCCTCTTTCCAGGTAAGCGTGGAAGCTATGAACTGGTTAACAAAGATGTCGCGGTCACGGCGGAAGTAAATCGTATCCGTCAATTTGGCGAATTCCTCGGCGCCCGTGCCGGTACAACACCAGAACGATTCCTCAGACTGAGTTGTACGCACGCCAGTAGCCCGCGCCAAGTGGGAAGAAGTACTGCTTGAGGCCTTGCACATTCTGCGTGCCCAGTCTGCAATTGAAGAGGGCGCGCTCGTACTCATCCATCCAGCGCGCATCGGCGGTCCATCCGAAAGTATGGCGTTGGAGCTTCATCAGGTTGTAGGCCACGCAGCACTCCGCATTTGTCCATGCCAGTGTGCCTTTAAGCTGATTCGCAGGCGTGGTCCAATGTTCGTCGAGACTCGTGTTGCCGATTGCGTAGTTGCGCGCGTTGAGCACTTCTGCAAGAAAGTACTCGGCAATTTCGCGATAGCGGCGGTCGCCCGTCACCTCATACATGCGGGCCGCGCCGATGATCTTGGGAACATGCGTATTTGCATGCAGGCCTTCGAGTTCATCGCGGCGTGCGGCGAGCGGATCAAGAAAGCCAGGCTGTTCAAAGAGGTGAGCGGCCTCGATGTAGCGATCCTTCTTTGTGACTGAGGCAAGATTCACCAGAACTTCGTTCATGCCGCCGTACTCGGTGCGCAGCATCCTTAGGCGTTGATCGATGCTGAAGCTTCCCATAAAATCCTGCGCCCACGCGGCCATGCCCTCGACGATTCTGAGCGCGTCGGAATTGCCGGTGAGGAGATACATATCGAGCAGACCAGCCATGATTTTGTGATAGGTGTAGAAGGGCGCCCAGACCGGCTTGCCCTGCGCGAGCCGTTCGAAGAGTTCGGTGGGATACGCGCTCAAATAGCCGGTCCCGATCTTCGATTGGCATGCGGTGAGGCCGGCAACAAGTTCATCGCCTCTCTTCTTCAAGTCGTCATTTGCAGAACCTGCGTAGGCCAGCGCCACGGCGGAGAGAAAGTGGCCGCCGGCGAAATGCCCGCGCAACTCGCAAGTCGGATCCTCCCAACCTTTGTACGGCGTTGCGGCGGAGGGAATCCCCGCAGTGATGCGGAATGTATGCAGTAGCCTGTCGACGCCGAGCGAGTCGAGGTAGCGCGCGTTGATTTCTTCCTGCTCCCTAAAGATTCCAGGGCCGAGACGGACCCAGGCCAGCGGGAACGGCTCAAGCCTACCCCCCGGCTTCTCGGGCTCGTGAGCAATCAAGGCATGCAATGATGTCGATGGCCCGGTCAGGCAGAGACCTGCCATCTTTGCGGATGTTTTCATAAAGCTGCGGCGCGAACTGTTCATCTGGCGATGCTCCTGCACATTCTGCTCACTTGCAATCTGCTGTGAAGCAGAGGTTCTTACTGAAGAACGGCAGCACATGGTTCTGGAATCGGTCGGCGACCGCACTGACATGCGTGCCCGAGTAGATCTCAAAGCTGTTTGCGATTCCGTAGTTATCGAGGATGGTTTGCAGCTTGGTAGCATCGAATCGCAATCCGTCCTGATCGCCCACATCCATAGAGATGGCGCGGTACTGCTTGAGATTGCCGACGTACTGATCGACGAATGCAAGCGGGGAGTTAGACGTGTATTTCGCTACGATCTCCGGTTGCAGAACGCCGTTCTTGGTTGGCAAATCGAAGTAGAGCGGAGGGTTCTTGGGATTGGGCGCCCACGCCGCTGCTGTTGCATACTGTGCGGCAGCGAAGCCCGGCGACTGCGCTGCCAGATCTGCTGGAGATGTGGCCGCCGCAACCTTCTTCTCGCTGGCGATCGCCCGCTCCTTGATCTGATCGGCGGTGCCCGGACCGCTCCCGACCATCGAAGACATGCAGCATGGGCTCATGATGTAGAGAGCGCCGAAGACGTCAGGATGCTTCATACCGATGCGCGACGCACCATAGCCACCCATGGAGTGGCCGACAAGGCCGCGGCTGGTGCGATCGGGGATGGTGCGATAGTGCGCGTCTACGTAAGACACAACGTCGTGCCATATGAACTTCTCGAAGTCGCCGGTGGTAACCGAGCTTGAATACATCGAGCCGTTGTAAACGGTTTTGGAATCGGGCAACACAACGATCATCTCCTGCGAGCCTAGCGCGAACGCACCTTCGACGGTCTGCGGAACGTGGATCTCGTGCGTCCACTGTTCAGCGCCGATGGAATACCCGTGGAGCGCGTAGACCACGGGATAACGGCGCTTTTTGTCTTTCTCGTAACTCGGCGGCAGAAAAACGATGACGTCACGATCGACGGCGTCGCCTTCGAGATTTCCTTCAAGCGCCGCACCGTGGATCTTGATGTGCTCCACTGCCACAGGCTTTGCGCCAGAGACAACTTCGGGAACGTTTGTCTGCACCTGCGCCGCGAGCCATGAACCAGGTGCAACTGCCAATGTGATTGCGCACGCAATGAACAGCTTCGTTGATTTCATCTAGACCCTCTCGAAAGACCTGGCTACTGCACCGGGTAGGAATAAATGTTCACGCTGAAGGGGCGCACCGTGATGGTGGCAGGCAGCGCACCGAGCGTCTGTTCTTCGACTTGAACCTCAGGCTTCTTGTCCACTTGAACAGTTGCATCGATGGAGTCGGGAGCCATACGCCACACCTTCCCTGCACTCACAAGCATCGTTCCATTGATCGCAATCCTGATGCTGTGTTCAGAGTCAGAAGGATTGAGCACGGCAATGGCGAGAGTCTTGCGGTCTTCACTGAGCGCGGCGCTAACATCCAGCGGATACGTGTCGCTGCCGGGGTTGACTGCGGGTTGATCCCCACCTGCTGGAAACGCTGGCTTCGGCTGCGGAGAGTCTCCGGTCACCTCTATAGGGATGGTGCCGAAGTGATCGCGGTACATCTTGAACAACATCCCGGTAGGATTGAGGACGGCTTCAGTTCGGTTCTGGCTCATCATCGCGGTTGCAAAAGTGAATGCGCCCATCTGAAAGATGTCCGAGTGGCGGAACATCTCGTGGAAGGCCCACGCATAAGCCGGAACGACCTTATATCCGTCGCGATTACCGCCGAAGTAAGCCCACTCATCGATGGCGATGGGGACCGGTTTGGCACGTAGCGCTGGGATGCGCTTCAGGTACTCCTGATAGTGCTCATATTTCGCGCGAACCTGGACGGCGGGTGCGCGTTCCCATTCGAGCAGCGATAGAGGAGGCTCGATGGGCACCTTCTTTTGAAGCTTGATGTCTGTATGTTGCGTGCCCGATGCGTAGTAATGCTCGCTGACCATGTCGATGTTCTCGAGACAGTTGAGGAGCATCTGGCCGGTCCAGTCGGCCGGCGAAAGATAATCAGGAACATACTGGCCGTTAATACGCCTCGCCTGGTCGGCTCCTTCCATCACGTCGGGCATGGCTCCGCCAGCGATGAGTTTAATGGACGGATCGACCCTCTTCATCTCTTTCGCGAAGAGGTTGTGCTTCAACTCAAATTGAGGAAGCGACGTCGAGCCCATCTGGTAGTCGCCCCAGGGTTCGTTACCAACTCCCCACCACTGCACGTGATAAGGAGCCGGGTGGCCATTTGCGGCTCGCCATTTTCCCATGGGCGTGGTGGCGGCTCCGTTCGTGTATTCAACCAGTTCCCGCGCCGACCACGCGTCGCCGAAGCCCGCATTGACGGTGATGTAAGGATCGACGCCAAGATGACGGCAGAGAGCGAGGAACTCATCCGTGCCTACATCGTTGGGCTGTACGGCGTGCCAGACGGGATCGAAGATGGGCGGCCGCTTATCGATGTCACCTACGCCGTCGCGCCATTCATATGCGGAGACAAAGTTGCCGCCCGGAAAGCGCAGGACGCCGAAACGCAGTTGCTTGAGCGCTGCTACGACCTCGGGACGAAAGCCTTCAATATTGTCCGCGGGCATGAGCGAGACCGCGCCTACGTGAAAGGAGCCTGAGCCTGTGCCAGTGATCTCAAGAGTGGCTTCGTCGGTGTCGGCTTTGGCGGTATAGCGCAGCGGAAACTTGCTGTACGTGGCGCCGAGCCTTGCGATGATGACGGTCTGACGATCGGCGGGCTCCTTACCCCAGATGAGCGTTGCTTTAACCACCGCGCCGGGAGAGCCTGCGAGAACGATCCGCCCTGTGTAGGCCACGCCTTTGCGGACTGCGATTCCGGATTGGCCCAAGCCGTGCGCCTCTTTTGCATCTAGCTTGACCAACGGCGAATGATCACCAGTGTAGGCACGCATGGTGTCCATGGTGACCACGTCACGACCGCCAATGGGAGACCACCAGCGCGTAGGAACGCGGCGAAAGCGGGGATTGCCGGCAGCATTGCCCATCATGGGCGGTGGCGTCGGCGCGCTGATGGCGACCGGGTAGAAGAACTTGCGATCGACCAGCATCTCAGACCAAATGCCAGTGTTGACGATGTCGCCGCCGTGCTCAAGAAACTGGCCGTAGATGTTCTTCGAGATGGGAGCGCCGGTCTTCGAGGTATCGATGGTTGCGGTGACAATGCGAGTCTGGGATGAGAGAGCGGAGGGCAGCGAAAGCAGTAGCAGGAGGCACACTGCCGGTTTTTGAGTAAGCGTTTTCGCAACGATCTTCAGGAGCAGATGCATGGTCCGTTTCCCCCAATACTGGATGGAGCAAAATGTGCGTACAACCGCCCGTCGTTGAATTTCGAATCGAGTGCCAGTAGCGTCCACGGCTCTCGATCGAGCGCAGTTCGCTGCTTACGGCTCAATCGAGATGACGGTCACTGATCGAGGTGCTACCGTGAGCGAAAGCTTGCCGTTCTGAACCTTCACAGCTGTCGACTTCGGAACGACAGAATTTGGAGATTCGAATGTATTGATACTGTCCACTGCAACTCCCGTTAACGTCTCCGTCTTCGCCGACTTTGCCACGATGCCGGCAACATCTACATCGATCGTTGCTGGGTTTTCCGCATCGAGGTTAGTGATCTCAAGCGGCAGCTTCCCGTCTGCCCCCATTGCCGCAATCGCGTCGACGTGGGGCAGGATTACGCTTCCATGGGTGTAGGTTCCCGCATCGAAGGCGACAGGAATGAACGTGGCATCTTGAAACGGAACGTACATTTTGAAGACGTAATAGGTGGGCGTCAGGACCATTTTCTCCTTGTCCGTAAGAATCATCGCCTGCAGCACATTGATCATCTGGGCAATGTTGGCCATGCGCACGCGATCGGCGAGGCGGGCGAAGATGTTCAGGTTTAGGGAGGCGAGAATAGCATCGCGAACGCTGTTCTGCTGGACGAGGAAAGCCGGATTGGAGCCGGACAACGGCGCATGCCAAGCTCCCCACTCATCCACAGACAAGGTCACTTTCTTTCCCGGATCGTACTTGTCCATCACCACTTCCTGCTTGCGTAGGAACTCATCCATGAACAGAGTCGATTTCAACATCCTGACGTAATCGTCAATTCCGAACTTCTCCGAAGATGTCGACGGCGGCCACCCGTTTGGCACCGTATACCAGTGCAGTGAGACGCCGTTTATATCCCACGCCCAGGTGTGCTTCTTCCAGGCTTGCATCACGGCTTCAGTCCACGCAGTGTCTGCCGTGCCAGGGCCGACCGCAATCTTGAGCATTTGGTCCTTGCTGCGTTGCGCGGGATTCATGTTGAGAACGAAACGACTGTAAACCTTCATCAGGCTCACGTAGTAGTCGGGCGTCATCGCGCCGCCGCAGTCCCAGCTCTCGTTGCCGAGGCCGAGAAAGCCGACCTTATAAGGCTCGGGGGGGCCATTGGCGGCTCGCTCTTTGGCAAGAGCCGTGGGGGCAGCGGCCGTCATGTATTCCAGCCACTCGGCGGCTTCCTGCGTCGTGCCGGAGCCGACATTGATGGACACGTAGGGTGTGCTGCCGATCTGCTGGATGAAATCCATGAATTCATCGGTGCCAAAGGCATTCGTATCGATAACGTCGCCCCAGGCCGAGTTCACCGTTGCCGGGCGCTTGTCGCGTGGTCCCACTCCCTTGCGCCAGTGATACTGGTCGGCAAAGCAGCCGCCCGGCCAGCGGACGTTCGGCACCTTGAGTTCCTTGAGTGCGGCCACTACATCGTTGCGGATTCCGCGTGTATTGGGGATGGATGAATCGGGCCCGACCCAAATGCCTTCGTAGAGACCATGGCCAAGATTCTCAGCGAACTGACCGAAGATGTTTCGATCGATTTTCGCACCAGGCTTCGACGCGTCAACGGAGAGATGAATCACGTTGTCGGCAGCCATCAAAGGCGCTGACGAAGAGAGGGCCAGCAAGCAAAAAACCGCAAGGACGCGACGCACCACACAAGCCTCCGCTCAACCGGAAGGCAATGGAGCGCAGGGGCCGGCGCGCCGCGTTGGAGCTGGCTCGCAATTTTCGGCCATCGTTCTCGCATGCCGTTCCGGAACCCTCGAATATACACAGAGCGAGCCAACGCGAACAAGTCCAATAAATCGCTTTATTTATGAGCAGTAATCGTTTACTATGCGCATGGCTCGAGAGATCTGATCTGTCCCGCGCCAAGCTGGCTCTCGCTCTCAAACCTGTCCGCTCGGAGGTGCATTTTGAAAGTGATTGCATTTGCAATGCTACTGGCAGCGAGCTTCTGTTTTGCCCAGGTCCCGGGTGATTTCAAGCCCGCAACATCGAACGTTTTGGATGCGCAGTATCCGAAGGTCGACGGCAACTCGCGCGTGCAGATTCGGTTTAAAGCGCCTGACGCCACCGAGGTGAAGCTCAATTTCTGGAGCGGTCCCAAAGCCGACATGGAAAAGCAGGCGGATGGTTTCTGGACCTTCACCACTCCGCAGTTAGCTCCCGGCCTTCACTACTACACCATCATTGTCGATGGCGCCGAAGTCAGCGATCCCGGAAGCACGGCTTACTTCGGCGGCAGCAAATGGGCGAGCGCTGTCGAGGTTCCCGAAGCCGGCGTCAACTACTACCTGCCTAGAGAAGTGCCGCACGGCCAGGTTCGCCAGATCTGGTATCACTCCAGTGTGACGGGCACCTGGCGGCACGCGCTCGTATACCTGCCGCCGGACTATGACACCGCAAAGACTCGCTATCCGGTGCTCTATCTGCAGCATGGCGGAGGCGAGGATGAGACTGGATGGATCCGTCAGGGCAAGGCGAACTTCATCCTCGACAACCTGATTGCCAGCGGCAACACCAAACCGATGATCGTCGTCATGGCGAATGGCTATGCGACTCGTGCCGGCTATGTCGTGCCCGACCTCACGGACAAACCGTTTCTTGGGCCTGATTTCATCAAAGTCATGCAGGAGCGGATGGGCGCATTCGAAGACGATATGACCCAAGCGCTGATCCCATTTGTCGACAAGACATTCCGCACCATTCACGATCGCGATCACCGCGCCATGGCCGGACTTTCCATGGGCGGCATGGAGACATTTCAGGTCACATTCAATCACCTGGACCTTTTCTCTTACATCGGCGGGTTCAGCGGTGCAGGCAATCCATTCCTTACAGGTACCAAGTTCGACGTCAAGACCGCGTACAACGGAGCGCTGGCCGACCCGTCCGCATTCGCAAAGCGCGTGCACCTGCTGTGGATCGGCGTGGGCACGAATGAGCCCGAACGCATGAAGTCTGGATTGGAAAGCCTGCACACTTCGCTTGACGAGGGAGATGTGAAGCATGTCTTTTACAAATCGCCCGGTACCGATCACGAGTGGCAGACATGGCGGCGCGACCTGAAAGACTTCGCGCCGCGGCTGTTTCAGTCGGCTGACGCCTCTCGATAGCTGACCCGAGGCTCATTGCCCACCAGCAATGAGTCCGGTTACCTTGCTCGCCATAACCGCGCTGAATTGTGTAACGAAGGGCGAAGGAAGCCATGCAAAGAAGACAGTTCTGCAAATCCCTAGCGATGACGGCCACGTCGATGGCGTTACCGTCCTACGGCTGGAGTTCTCTCGCCGGTCAATCCGACTCACCGTCAGAGTTCAATCGATACACGCAAGACTACGCTGCCTTCTGTGCGCTGCCGCCAGAGAAAAGGGTCTTTTACAAAGTGGCTGAGGGCAAGATCGTCACCGACAAAACTGGACGAAGCCAACTGGCAGCAGCCGGCCTGGAATTACAGCCCGGCTCCATCGCAGATCGCTGGGGGCATGTGGGACGACGTGCCGCTGGCTTCGCTCGATTCCCAATCTTGCCGGAGACGGTCCCTTCAAACCCACATGGGATTCATTGCTCGAATACGAAGCGCCGGACTGGTACCGCGACGCTAAGTTCGGGATCTGGGCTCATTGGAGCCCGCAGTGCGTGGCCGAGGCCGGAGACTGGTACGCACGTAATGTCTACGTTGAGGGGCAGCGGCAGTACAAGTATCACCTCGATCATTACGGGCCGGCATCGCGCTTCGGATACAAAGAGCTCTGCGCGCAATGGACGCTGCTCAACTGGGATCCCGACGAGTTGATCACGCGCTACAAAAAGGCGGGCGCGAGAATCTTCGTGGCGCTGGCGAATCATCATTGCAACTTCGACGCCTGGGATTCGAAGCATCACCCTTGGAACTCCTCGGTCGTCGGTCCACACCGGGATGTCGTCGGCGCCTGGGCCACCGCAGCTCGAAAGCAGGAATTGCGCTTCGGGGTCACTGTGCACCAGGCCCGCAATTGGTGGTGGTTTCAGCCCTCTCATGGTGCGGACAAATCAGGGCCGCTGGCCGGCGTTCCATACGATGGCGCTCTTACCGAGGCACAGGGCAAGGGACAGTGGTGGGAAGGGCTCGATCCGCAGCGCCTCTACTGCGTGAAGCATCCAGGCGACGCGCTACCGGATGTTTCCTACGTGAAGAACTTCTACGATCGAACCCGCGATCTGATCGACCAGCACAATCCCGACCTTCTCTACTTCGACGACTCGCTCCTTCCGCTCGGCTGGGCCGGCATGAACATCGGCGCGTACTTCTACAACAACAGCCTGAAGAGGAACGGCGACAAGATGGACGCGGTTCTGAACGTCAAAGACGTTCCTGACCGGCTTGTGAAAGCAGTGGTTGCCGACTATGAGCGTGGCTTGACCGCCGACATCATGAAGTATCCGTGGCAGTCGGAAACCTGCATCGGCGCCTGGCACTACCTGCGTTTCCTGTATGAGAAGCCGGGCGAATACGGCGGCTATCAAAATCCAAGAGAAGTGATTCACTGGCTCATTGATACTGTGAGTAAGAACGGCACGTTCATTCTCAATGTACCTGGAAGACCAGACGGAACGATCGACAGCAAAGAGATCGCAGTGCTCGATGGCATAGCCTCCTGGATGGATGTCAACGGTGAAGCTATCTACGAGACGCGGCCGTGGAAGATCTCCGGCGAAGGGCCCAACATGGTCAAGGCCGGCTCCTTCCAAGGCGAGAGCGTCAACAAGCTCGGCCAAAAGGACGTTCGCTTTACTCGCAACAAGGCGAACAGCGTTGTCTACGCCATCGTGCTCGGTTGGCCCGCAGAGCCGATTCTTGTACGTTCGCTGGGATTGTCGGCAGCGACCAGCCCGGGCAAAATTACCCGCGTCGAACTTCTGGGAACTGGCGCAAGTGTTGATTGGAAACAGCAGGCAGACGTTCTTCGCGTAGAACTGCCTAAGAGCTATCGTCCGAAGACGGACTACGCAGCCGCTCTCAAACTGAGTCTGTCATGAGAGCATACGAATCTCCTTCTTTCCTGCACGGATGAACTCATGAATCGTCGCACGTTTCTTATTTCGTCGGGTGCCGCGGGTGTCGGAGCCCTGCTACCGGCGCCTGCAGTTGGCAATACCGCGGAGACGGACTCTGCGGAGAGGTTCTCCTGGAATACCGGTAAACTTCAGTTTGAGTTTTCCGTTGTGGAAGGGCGGCTCCGACAGCATCTGATTCTGCCCGTCGGTGTCGAGTCTCCTCGCGAATCGCTGCAGTGGGCGGGCGTAGAGTCAGCGCTTCTGTGCACCGGCGAAGATTCGCCTGATTCCGGAATGAAGCAGTCTGTCGGATCCCCCGGGCAGCGCCTGAAGTTTGTCGCAAAGGATGAGCGGCGAAGCGATCGAGGAAACACTCTGACCCTGCGGCATACGGATGCCGACCTACATCTGGATCTTGAGTCCCACTACGAAGCATTCGACGGTCTGTCGGTCGTGCGACGTCGTGTTGAGGTCAGCAATCCAGGCCAAGGGCCGGTCGGAATCGAGTATCTCAGTTCGGCTATGCTCCACGCCCTGGCTGATCCAGTCCACTATGATCGCGAACTGAAAATCTGGCTCGCTTACAACAGCTGGATGGCA
The DNA here is from genome assembly GCA_963823845.1 of Terriglobales bacterium. Classification (GTDB taxonomy): domain Bacteria; phylum Acidobacteriota; class Terriglobia; order Terriglobales; family Acidobacteriaceae; genus Alloacidobacterium. Next base: position 3,202 of record CAWGND010000030.1, on the reverse strand, counting down.
GAAGGCCAGTGGCACAGCTTTAGCCCATCGGAGCTAGGCTTCGTAGAGAACATGCGCACAAGCTGGTCGCAGGCATCAGCAGCGAGTGTCGGAAGCTGGTCAACGGAAAAATATCTTCCTATGGCAGTGGTCGAGAACACCAAACTTGGTGTCGCGTGGTTTTGGCAGATCGAACATAACGGCTCGTGGTATTGGGAGATCTCGAACATCGCCGAGAGAGGAATTCGCGCCTCGGACGTTTACGCCTATCTCGGAGGGCCCGATCAGCTCCACTCCCAGGCATGGAAGAACCTGGAGCCCGGCAAGGCCTACAAGACGGTGCCGGTTGCGATCGGTTGTGTGCGCGGTGGATTTCAGGAGGCAGTGCAGGCGCTGACGAGTTACCGAGAGCAGATCTGTATACGGAAGCGGCCGGCACAGCATATCACCTGTCCAGTCATCTTCAACGACTACATGAATTGCCTCTGGGGTGATCCGACCGAAGAGAAAGAGCTTCCCCTGATTGATGCTGCCGCTGAAGCCGGATGCGAGTACTTCGTGATCGATGCCGGCTGGTACGCGGAGCGAAACGAGGACTGGTCGTCGACAGTCGGGGCTTGGCAGCCATCGAAGACGCGGTGGCCGCGCGGCATCCGTTTCGTCCTTGATCGGATTCGCGAAAAGGGAATGGTTCCGGGCCTTTGGCTCGAGCCGGAGGTGGCGGGAAAACACTCTACGCTTGCGGAGAAGCCCGACAGCTGGTTCTTCTTGCGACACAGCCAGCGGGTCATTAAGAACTCCCGTCTTCTCCTCTACTTTCGCAATCCCGAAGTGCGCAGCTATCTCGATAACGTCGTCGAACGACTCGTAAATGAATATGGCGTGGGCTGCATCAAGATGGACTACAACACCGATACGCTCGATTCTTGTTTATCTAAACCATCACCACCTGATTCAAACCCTTCGGGACTTCGGAATCCTCAGGAGCTGACTCGCCAACTATGGTGCAAGCTTCCGAAAGTTGGCGATGCATGTTGATTCTCACCCCAAAGCAGAACTGAGCATAATCTCGGAGTCAACTGTCTCACGTTCACTCTGCACAACGTGCGTGCGGTCGAGTGGCTCACAACCCGTGCGACATCGGTCATCTCCGACGTCGTGCTCGGCTGCCGAAATGAAAGGCTATTCGCAGCGCAATGCCACCACCGGATCGACCCGCATGGCGCGCCGAGCGGGGGCAAAACAAGCTAAGAGAACCACAATGCCATTACTATCGTCGTGCCTACGATCGTGGCAGTGTCGGTTGGCGCAACTTCAAAGAGGAGACTCGACATGATGCGAGTGAATACGAATACGCCAAAAATGCCAGCGGCAAGCCCGATTGCCGCAAGACGAGCGCTTTGACCTATGACCAGCCCCAGCACATCCCTGCGGTTCGCGCCAACCGCCATGCGGATGCCGATTTCCTGGGCTCTTTGGCTCACTGTGTAGGACGTAACGCTGTAAATTCCAACGGACGCAAGGATCAGCGCGAGTCCGGCAAACAGCGCGAGTAATGTCGTGTTGAGACGGCGCTCACTCAGCGATAAGCCCAGCAGTGCGTCCATGCTCACTACCCGATCAATCGGGATTCTGTTGTCAAGGGACCAGATCTGAGGCTTGATCTCAGTAGCAGGTCTACCGAATTATCCGGCGACCTCACGACAACGGACATCCAGCGCCTCCACGCTTCGTCCGATTGGGAAAAGGGCGTAAACACGGCCGGGTACGGTGGCTCAGCAAGTGAAAACTGCTTGACGTCCGCAACCACGCCGACGATCATCATCCACCTGGGTGCCCCGACGTCGTGAGACCAACGAATGCGCTGGCCAATCGGATTTTGACCGGCAAAGAGTTCACTCGCCATTGCCTGATTAATCACCGCCACAAGAGGATGGCCTTCGCGGTCCGTATCCATCAAGCTACGGCCGGCTTTGATCGGAATCCGCATCACACCAAAGTAGTCCCCCATCACACAAAACGTGTCTACCTCAGCTTCATTGCCGGCCGCGATCTGCCGCCCCTCAATGGCAACGCCGTGTGTCACTTCATTCCCGTTTAGCGGAACATCACCGACCATCGCAGCCTGCACTTCAGGAAGAGAATTCAGTCGACTGAGAAGTTCGCGGCGGAACAAGGTCTGTTTCGGGATCTCGTCGTAGCGTGCCTCAGGAAGCTGAATTGGAATGGAAGTCACATGTTGTGGATCAAAACCGGGATTCACTGAATTCAGCCGCACGAAGCTTTTGATGAGCAAACCAGCCCCTGCGAGCAGGATCACGGCCAGAGCGAGCTGACCGACCACAAGAACCTTGCGGAAACCTATTCCAGCGATCCCGGTTGTAACAGTTCGCGTCTCCTGCCTCAATGCATCGGCAACACCTACGGCCGAAGCGCTCCAGGCTGGAGCTAGGCCGAAGATAACTCCCGTCAGAATGGATACCAGCAGGGCAAAAAGCAGGACCTTGGAATCCACTGAAACGCCAGTGGCATAGGTTAGTGCTCCAGGTTTGGCGGCAACTATTAGGCGCGTCGCTAAAATCGCCAAGGCTATCCCTGCTGCACCACCAAATAAAGCAAGCATGACGCTCTCAATGAGCGCCTGCCGGATCAGTCGGCATCGCTTGCCCCCAAGGGCTGCTCTAACGACCATTTCGCGCCGGCGGCTCACACCGCGAGCCGTTAGCAGACCTGCGAAATTCGCGCAGGCAATCAGCAGCACAACGCAGACCGCTCCGAAAAGGATTCGAAGGGCGGGCCTGACGTTTCCGGTTACAAATTCCTGTAGGGGTACGGGGACAACGTGACGGCCTTTTTCCTCCGAAGGGTAGTCCGCGCTGAGCCGTGCATCGATCGTCGTCATCTTGGCTCGTGCCTGCTGAAGAGTCACGCCCGGCTTGAGACGCCAATAGGAGCGCATAAAATGGACACCTCGGTAGGCTGCTGCTTCCGGGTAGGCCACCCACAATGAAACGAAGAGATCGAGGTTGAGCTCGGGCACTCCGAAACTCCTAGGCATGACCCCGATCACCATATAGCCTCTGCCGCTCAGTGTGAGCGTCTTGCCGACGATGTTCAGGTCGCTTCCGAGATGGTCTCGCCAGAACGGATATGCGAGCACAACTACGCGCGGCCCTTCCTTCCGGTCTTCGTCCTGAGAAAGTGTGCGGCCCAGCATTGCCGG
>CAWGND010000029.1:0-147613 GCA_963823845.1 Terriglobales bacterium | reverse complement strand
AAGACGCCTATATTCCCGACATCACCGGCCTTGCACGATACAGCTATCAAAGCGGAATTCCTTTCCTTGTCCACAACTTCGGCACGTTCGGTTTCACGTTCTCTTATGATCTCTTCGATGGGGGGAAGCGTAACGCTGAGATCAACGATTCGCGGACATTGCTGAATCAAGCTGAACTCAATCTCACCAAGGTGGAGGACGAAGTAGATGTTCAGGTGGAAAAAGCCTACGACAAGGTTGAACAATTGCAGGACCTGGTCGGAGTCGCGGAAGAAGTCCTGAAAGTGAGAACTGAAGCCGCGCGTCTGGCGAGTGGCTGCGGTTTTTGGAACAGACTGCGGCCCTTGCTTCTGCACGCTCTGAGGTGCATGCAAAGGTGATCTCGGCGAAGGCATCCTCGCTCGAAGCCAGTCTAGGCTTGTTGCTGGCCCAAGCTGATCTTGAGAAGAACCATCGGAGAGTTGCCACGCTGATGCAGGTCGTAGCGCGCGACGGATTTACCCGGGGCGACCGGGCCAGCATGTCACTTCGCACAGCAGCCATGTACTAACAGTGACCTACACGCGACTGCTGATCCTTTGGCAGTTGCCAACAGTCCGTCAGGCGAAGCGTAGCATTCGGCTCCCGTTTTAGATGATTTTGAGGCTGGTCTCTGATTTGCATTCCTTGTAGGTGCAGGTATTGGGGACGGGGGAGGAAGCATGACGTTGGACTGGCAGGTCTTGTTTGTCGCATTTGTGGCAGTGGGTATGAGGCTCGCAATTACGTCTTTCCCCAAAGCGAAGGGATGAGGCGGCTGATTCGTATGACAGAACGTCAGATTCAAATGGTTACGATTTTGCTCCTTGTGTGGACCGGATTATACCTGGTGGCACTGACCTCACCAGGGGTCAGGTAATTTCCCTTTCAGGAAAGCATGATGCTCTGTTGGCGTGTATTGGTGATCGCATTGTGATCACATCGCTGCGGTTGGTAGCACTAATTTGGATACCGTCGCGATTGTCAGGTGGTGGATTCGCGGAATTGTCGTGGCGGCTAGCTGAGCAACTGAGGGTGAGAGCGCGGACGAGATACTCGGAGCGAGTATTTCAAAGCTGGAGTCCAGATTGTCGGCGGGAGGTAATGGAATGAACCCGTTCATCGCAAAACGAAACAACACGGAGACGAGCACAGGCATGAAAGAAATAAGCGACGAATTGCTGGTAGCAGCTGCCAGAACGGTGACCGCAGTGCTTTCGTTGAGCTCTGCAACCGCTATTCTAAGAAGATTCTCCCAAGGGTCTACCGAATCACGAAGAATTGGGAGGACGCCGAGGATGTTCTACAAGATTCCTTGGTGAAGGCCTTTGTTCACTTGGAGAGCTTCGAAGGTAGATCGAAGTTCTCGTCTTGGCTTACGAGTATCGCGATCAACTGTGCTCTTATGCAATTGCGAAAAAGGCATAGATTGGATATTTCAATTGACCGCATCCAGGATGATTCTCAAACTTCGTCAACTTGGGAGCCGGAGGATCGAGCCGAAACGCCGGAAAACCGCTACGCCCGTCAGGAGAGAGAAGACTTGCTCAGAAGGCAATTCTCCGGTTGCCAACTATATTTCGGGAGGTGGTAGAGCTGCGACATACGCAAGAGTATTCCACGAGTGAGATCGCCCAAGCGCTGGGGATATCGGTGGCGGCTGTCAAATCAAGGCTATTGCGAGCAAGAATGGCAGTTCGTTCATCCTTTGCGGAAGCAGCAGTGACATCTTGATAAAGCCGTTCGACGATGAGGCCCTTGTGGCGAGCGTCCGAGCAATATTGGAGCGCTAAAAGCTCCGGGACAAGTACGAGTGTCCCGTGCAAGCGATACCTCAAATTACGAATGGATGCCTGCCGAAGCCTACGGCATCTTCTTCAAGTCCATGAAGGTGATGTTGGCGGGTCTCAGCGCCAACATCAGAAGATGATGAGCTAGCACCACCCACGTGATCAGGATGAACCCATCAGAGGTTGCCAGTGTGTAGGCCTGTGCTCGCACCTGTTGGCTCAGAATCGCGACTGCCCGTTTCTGCGCTTCTTCTACGCCCGTAGAATGAGCCAGCAGTCCCGCCGTGAGCCGGTGCACCCGCTTAGCAATAAGCTCCTGGTTCATCTGGACTCATATGTCGAGTGGAACTTCTCCCGCACCGTAAGGACGCGGGTCATAACGGCCACGCCAACTTGACCGCCAAAAATGCGGATAAAGTGCATGAACCCGGAAAACGTAGCGGCATTTGTGGTGCTCTTCAATGCACCTGCTTCGAGCCCTTCGAGAACGATGCTGCTCACCAGCCCAATGTATGCGCAGGCCAGGGCCGCGGACATTACGAGTTCTATGATCTGAAAGCTGTTTCCAGCCCAGGAAGTATCCACATGCGACCAGAGCCAGCAGCACACACCGCCCAGTCCCAGTCCCACCGCCGAACTACCCTCGAGTGAGGTAGTTGCGAAATCGCAACCAGCCACACGAAGATGAACATGGGTAGAGCCACCCAGGCAAGAGTGTGGCCAGTTTCAAGGGGCCGATAACGTTGAATGTTGCCCAGGAATCCGGGAACAAGCACGATTGCCGCCAAGTGCATGAACTTGAACACAAAAATGGATAGCGCCAGGATGATGATGTTCCGCGTGTTGAGGAACTGGAGAGTCAGGACCGGGTTTGGCTGTGAGATTCGCCTGAAAAGGGCTGCGCCCAGCAGGAAGACTCCCGTGACTGTCATGGCGACAATTGTGCCCGAATTGAACCAGTCGAGCCGCTCGCCCTGATCCATGGCGCCATACAGCAGAGCCAGTGCCAGGCTGAAATACATGAACCCACGCCAACTGGGCTTCTGCTCCACGGCCGCAGGGCGGCGCGTAATACCATAGTGGACGCATACCGTCGTCACAAGGACGAGTGACGGAGGCAGTCCAGAAGATCCAGTGCCAGGACAGGTGTTCGATGTACCACCCTTCCAGCAAGGACGCAATGTTGCTAATGAAGACGATGTCGGCCGCATAGGCTGCAATTCCGAAGATGATCAATCGCTTTGGAAGCGCGGTCAACACGAAGGTCATCGTGAGTGAGTAGAAGGTACCGGAGGAGATGCCCGCGATGATCAGCAAGAGCAGCATTGCCCAGTAGCCGGATGCAAAAGGCAGCACTAGCGAAGCCGCCATAAAAACTCCGGCCATAGGAAGCAGGATTCGGCGCGGCCCCCAGAACGCGTTCAGGAAAACAACGAAGACGCCACTGAACATCATTGCCATGTTAAGCGCGGTCGGGAGCCATGAGGCATCGTCAAAACTAAGGCCGAGAGCTCCCCGCAGGTCCGGCAGGCCGATGCTAAGTAGCCGGCTGTTCAAGGTAGCAAGCGCAGCGCCAAGAAAGACCGCTAGGATTCCCACGTATGGGTTGGTGGTAGGTGCCCCAGGCTTGGACGGCTGCTCAGTGACTTTCGCTGGCTCGTTCATCTCGCCCTCCAAGGCCGACGATAGGTGTCTTAACTATAAGATGTGACCCATCTTACTCACTCTGGCCGGCATGGGATATTCAACTTACGGATTCGATAGGCCAGGGTACGTCGCTTCATGCCGAGTCGAGCTGCTGCTCCATTCGGTCCCCCTGTCACCCAATTACATTCCCGAAGAGTGCGCAGCACATGTTCGCGTTCCATCTCTTCAAGGGTCTCTAGGTTTGGGTGCGAGAATTATCAAGGGTTTGGCTTCGATTCTTCCAGCGGCGCGCGAAGCCACCTTCCAGAGGAAAGAATCACGGCTCGCTCTACGAAGTTCTGCAATTCCCGTACATTTCCTGGCCACGAATAATTCGCCAACACCTCCATGGCCCGAGTCGGAATCGTATCGATGCACCGATTCATTCGCCGGGCATACTTTTCGACGTAATGGCGGACAAGAAGCGGCACGTCCGCGCGACGCTCCCGCAAAGGAGGAACCATCACCGGGAAAACATGCAATCGGTAGTAAAGATCACTGCGGAAAGTCCCCTCTTCAACCATCTTTTTCAGGTCTCGATGAGTTGCCGCGATGATGCGCACATCTACTTGCTGCGTACGCGTGCTGCCCAACCTTTCAAATTCATGCTCTTGTAGAACTCGCAATAGCTTGGATTGCAGTTCGAGTGGAATGTCCCCGACTTCATCCAAAAATATTGTTCCTTTGTCTGCTACTTCGAATCGTCCCGGCTTTCGTATGACGGCACCGGTAAAGGCGCCCTTCTCGTGGCCGAACAACTCGCTTTCCAGTAGTCCGGCCGGAATAGCAGCGCAGTTTACCTTTATGAATGGCCGATCACGCCGGGTGCTTCGATTGTGAATTCCTGTGCGATGAGTTTTTTGCCGGTGCCCGTTTCTCCCTGGATCAAAACGCTGGAGTCGGTTGGAGCCACAATTTCCGCATCCCTCAAGACCCGTTGCAGTGCCGGGCTCTGCCTACGATCCCTTCAAAAGTAGGTTCGGTAAGCAGTTCATCGTCGACACAGCTTTTGCCCCCCTCAAGTTCGATCTTGAGTTCTTGCAGTTCGGCACGGAGTTGGAAGTTGTCGACAATCATCGCGACCTGGGTCGACACCAGCAATAACAATCGAATGTCATCGTCGGAATATCTATATGGTCGTGAAGTGGCAAGGCTGAGTACACCGGCACAGCCTTCTGGTGTACGCAGCGGCAGGCGGCATAGGGAGCGGTATCCAGCACCGGCCGTAGATTCTGCCTCCTTACGCACATCCGGCCGCTCATCTTGTTGCCAGTCCTCAACCCAAAGAGGCTTCTGCTCTTGGTCGACGGACCACACGGTCGTTTCGTCGATGGGAATATCCGGATGGAGAAGTCTCCTCCCATCGAGCGTTCTGCCGTAAACATTTCCGCGACTTTGATGATGGAAGACCGTCAGTTCCGCAAAATCGCAGGGGAATATAGGACGAAGAATCGAAACCAGATTGAGCGAAAGGCTCTCGAATGTCATCGAAGCAATGGATTGGGAAAGGTACGATGCCTTTTCATAACGTGCTACCAATGCTTCCAGGGCTGCGCTAGGCTGCTCAACTGCCACCGGCAATATCGCGCTCATAAATGTCGATGGCGGTGTCAGTACACATTCGACCGCGCTCATGCTAGCTCCTTTTTGATCAACACCTTGATGATGGATCGTAGATCGTCTGTAAACAACCCCAGATATAGCTACGATTTAGTACCACTTTTGAGGAAAGCGCTCGGCCGGCAAAAAGAGAGAACCCGAACCGGAAACCGCGTCCACGCCCGCGCTCTCCTTCAAACCTCCCAATCAAAACCGCTCCAGAAAGATGTTGTGGACTCGTGCGCCCTCTGGAGGCGCAGTAAGTCATCGGGTGACGGTGGGGCGTATCAAGCCCCCAGCGCGAAATGAAGTTATAAATCATTGATTCCAAAGCGTAAATAGCAGGGGAAACCTACAGATAATTACGGCCTGTTGGAGTGAAATAGAACTAGTAAGGAGAAAAGCCCGCCCCAAACCGGCGTGCTTTTAATTGCCCGTAACTGCCGCAGAATCAATTATGTACAGATAAACCCAATAACTACTGATAGTTAGCGCTATCTTTCGGAAGGGCGTTTGTTTTCAGGAAGATCCCGAACACCCCCTAGCCCCGGGGTAGCCCGATTCCGAAGGAGCACCATGGTTCCCGAATGCCAGCACATGCTGTCCAGCGGAAAGAAGGGCCGCGCCATTGCCCTGCGCGACAAAGCGCTCTGCCGCCATCACGTCCGCAACCGCAAGCGAAAAGCGACGCGGCCCTATGTGATGCGGCAGACCAGCCTCCTCGGCCCATTGCCCGAGATTACGGACCGAGAGGCGGTGCAACGCGTGCTCTCGCGGACCATCCAGGCGCTCGCCGATGACTCCATCAGCGTCTACCGCGCGCAGGCTCTGATCACCTTGCTGCAGCTCGCCGCCAAAGCGCTCTGATCACGAAACAGCTTCGGGCGAATAGCCTAAGCCCACGATAGTCTGGTTTTGATGAACATATGCAAAGCGATCTTCGCCGCACTTGCAGCCATGGCCGTGTCAACCGGTGAAGCCGTCACCCATCATCCTGGCCCGTATGTGCCGCTCTGCTCGCACATCGCCCTCACGGCAAGCTACCTGGCCGAGGCTGAACCGGGCAACGGTCCGGGATTCGTATTTGTAATCAGGAACGATACGAATAACAACATTCGCCTCGCCGACCCGTTCCATCGAGTGCGCACTGGTATGCGCATGTCGGCCAGAAGTGGCTGTGGCGCGCATCGAGCGGCTCAGGTGGCAGTTTCGTGGACGCCGACAACGAGAAAGGCGAGGTCTTTGCCTATCAGCCGAAAGAACCACCGCAGCACCCCGAATACGTGACGGTGCCCGCGCACGCCTCGCATGAATGGACCGAAACGGTTCGCGATCATCCGTCGATCGCCTATCGTCCAGGCTGCGCTATCTGTAACTACCCGGGCGAGCACGAGTACCGGGCTGTCTTCGCCTACGCCTATGTCCCCCATCCTCAGGAACATGCCGACGGGCTCCTCGGCTGCGGGCTGCGCTCAGGCCCGGTGGTGATGCCCCCGCTGGCGGGATCGCACCCCCGTCGAAGTGATACGGACGACCACGGCGGCAGATAAAAGTTGCGTACCAAGTCGCCTTGGAAGCTGATTTCTGCGTCTATCTGGATTGGAAGCGTACATTCGTTCCCGCGGCGATGAGCGCAACCCAGCACGCCAGACGGTGTTCTGAATAAGTGTTGGAGGAATTACCCACTATGCGAAAAACACTCTGTACGATAGCGCTCACTGGCCTTCTTGGGCTCGGAATGACGGCATTCGCGCAGGATCAATCAACCCCATCAACCCCTCCGCCAATGCACGGACCGCGCGGGATGAATCCGGAAGAGCAGCTAGCCCATCTGACTAAGGCGCTGAATCTGACCTCGGATCAGCAGACCCAGATCAAGCCGATTCTTGAGAATCAGCAACAGCAGATGATGCAGCTTCATCAGGATCAGTCGCTGTCGCGTGACGATAAGATGGCGAAGGCGAAGAGCCTGCACGAAGACTCGACCAGCAAGATTGAAGCCGTGCTGAACCCTGATCAGAAGCAGAAATACGAAGCCATGCAGCAGAAGATGCAGGAACGGATGCAGCAGAGGATGCAGGGTGGAGCAGGAGCCGCGCCGCAAGCTCAACCTCAACAGTAGTCTGTATCTAATATAGTTACAAAAAGACCGCCCTTTGCCGGGCGGTCTTTTTGTAAGTGAGGCCTTCTAATGCGACGGATTGACGACCGTTGCTCCGGCCTGCTGCTCGGCGTCGGTGTGGAACTTCTTGTAGTCATTATCAGTAACCGCAATGTCTCCACGCCAGCCGAGGATGCCAATGGCATGCGCAATAACATGGGCCTGTGCATCGGTTGGAAGCCAAAGCTCGTTGTTGACGAGTTTCTGATCGAAGGTGAAGCTGCTTCCTTTGCCGACGCTGAATAATCCGAAGCCGAGATGGAAGTTATCGTCGAAGTGGGCGATCATGCGTCGCACTTGACGGTCGTTTTCGTCGATCCAGATCGTGCCGGAGAGTTTCTTTGAAGCATCCTCTGCCATGCCATGTGTTTTGGCGTGTGGGTCGCCCACGAAATCGAAGGCAATAACGCTGCGGTTGTCCATTCGCTCGCGCCGCGGGTTTGAGACCTTCATGATTTGCAGCAGGCGGCTGACGCTCACTTCGTCTTTGTCCAGCGCTTGGCCTGGAGGTGTTTTCGAAGCTTTCTCTACTTCTTTCTGTACCCGTTCCTGTTCCTTTTTCTGCTCGTCGGCGCTCAGTTCCTTGCCGTTCTTCTTCGTCTTCCGGTTGATCTCGTGGCCGTTTACGAAGAAGACGTCGTTCTCTTCGCTCTCGTTCTTCTTGATGTTGCCGTTCTTGTCGAGTTCGTGCGTGATCACGACTTCGTGGTAAGTATAGTTTTCGCGCACCTGGTCCAGCTTGTGTTGATGGTCTTCGACCTGCTTCATGAGCGTGGGTACGTCCGGCAGCGGAGGCTGCGTCGCCTGCGCAAAGGAGATGGCTGCGGCGAGGGCCGGAAGGATCAGCAGGAAGCGGAGCTTCATAAAACGTCTATATCAGGGTACGCTGGTACGGTTAAGGTTGTTCCCTGTTAAGAGACGTTCAGCGCATGAAAAAGAAAGGGTGACAGAAAGATATGCTGCGGTTGCTGATGAGATGGATTCTTGACGCGGGGGCTCTTCTGATTGTTGCGTGGCTGGTGCCGGGTTTCAAGGTATCAAGTCTGACGTCGGCGCTGATCGCAGTGATCGTGATTGGCCTGCTAAACGTAACGCTTGGGCTTCTGTTGAAATTGATTACCTTGCCCCTGGGGATTCTCACGCTTGGGTTGTTTTTCCTGGTGATTAACGCGCTGATCCTAAAGCTGGCCAGCGGCGTGGTGCCGGGATTCTATGTGAATACTTTTGGCGCCGCATTTATTGGCGCGATGTGCTGGCGCTTCTGCACATGCTGTTTGAAGGGTTGTCGAAGTGAGCGAACTGGCCCTAAGGCTTTTCCGGTTCAGTGGATTCAGGCACGGCCACACCCTTCGGTTTGTGACTGTCCCGGGAGACCGTGGCGCGGCCTCCTGTGGCCTTTCGTTCCGAGCGAGAGCGGGTGTGATCCGGTGCCGGAACCGGTTGAGGCGCAATGCGCGCGCCTGACGCTGCGCCGAGTCCGCTGGCGGGAGCGGCCACATGAATCCCGATCGCCGGGAACGCACTCTGACGCGAATGCTGGACGCTCCCGATAACGATAGCGCAGCAGGCAAGTGCAGCAGCAACTGAAGCGAAGACAATTCGCTGCGCAACTAAGAAGCTGCCGAACCTGTCAGTAAAGTCTTTATGAGCCTGCGCGGGTTTCCGATACAAGCGCGCATGGATGCGCTGCTCGAGATTAGGCGGAGGTTGTGCGTGCGCGAAGAGGCGCAACGTCGCGTCGATTTGCTTGTCGGTGTTACCTGTCGGATTTGAATGTGTGCTCATCGGCTACTCCTCTGTTTTGTGAGCAGCTCGGCAAGTTCGCGGCGCGCGCGAAAAATGCGGGAGCGGATGGATGATTCTGTGGTGGAGCAGACGCTGGCGATCGCGGTTGTCGACAGCTCTTCGAGTGCCGAGAGTAGCAGCGCCTGGCGTTCTTTTGCAGGCAGCTGATCGATGAGCGCGAGCACACGCGCGTGTTCCTGCGATGAGATGACCTCGTCGTCGGCGCGTCGTTCGGCTGAAGGCAGCGTGCGTACTAGGTCGGCGATATCTTCCGTTTCAGGACGCGCTTTGCTGCGGCGCTTGCGATCGAGTGCGAGATTCCAGGCGATACGGACAAGCCACACGCGTGCGTCGCGGATCTCACCCAGCTTGTTCTGGTGTTTGAGGACGCGAAGGAACGTCTCCTGCACGATATCTTCCGCTTCGGCGGCGTTGCGCGTGACCGAATAGGCGACGCGATAGAGGGTCGTCGAATATTCGGCGACGAGCGCGGTGATGATTTCGCTCACGTCTTCCCGGGTCTTCAAGACAGGTTGAGTGTAAAACCAGTCGGCAACTTGTGCTTCGAAGGAACTCATTCTCTCTACTGGGACTGACGGGGAACAAGGCTTTTGCGCTCATGAAAAAGCGGGGAACGTCCCTAAGTTGATTGTCTCGACTAGCCTGCTATGCTTGTGCGGGTACGATGCGACGAAAAGAGTGGTTTGAGCTGCATGATCATAGGCTGTATCCGGGCTTCCTGCGCGACCAGGTGACGGATGCTCTGGAGGGGATCTGGAACTGCACAGACAGCTATCGGGTCATTGTGCCACGCCTCCGCGCGGCGATGGAAGACACCGGGACACGCCACATCGTGGATTTGTGTTCTGGCGGAGGCGGACCGTGGAGTCGCCTGCACGAGCAGTTTGCGACGACAGAGGAGTTTCACGTCAGCATTTCGCTGACCGACAAATTCCCCAACCAGAGGGCGTCGAAGGAGACAAACTAAGGCGGGAATTAAATTTTATTCTTTGCCAGTTGATGCTCGTCGTGTTCCCGCCGACCTCGACGGCTTCCGTACGATTTTTTCTTCCTTTCACCACTTCGATCCCGAGGCGGCACGCGCCATTCTGGCCGATGCGGTAATGCGTCAACAGGGCATTGCAGTTTTTGAAGCGCCAAGCGCAGCATTCGGACTATGATCGCCACGGCAGCGGTGCCGCCTCTGCTGGTACGTTACGCCACGGCTTCGGCCGTTTCGCTGGTCGCGTTTCTTTTGGACGTATTTGCTGCCGGTTGTGCCGTTTACTCTGTTTGTTGATGGAGTTTTGTCGTGCTTACGAGCGTATTCGTTGGAGGATTTCCGGGAGCTGATTGACGGCCTTGGCGGCGACGAGTATCGCTGGGAACTTGGCGAGGAACACAGCGGAAGAATTGGGATCGCCTATCTGATCGGCAGGCCCATTAAGCCTGTCTCGGCAGACGAGGAGCTCGTGCCCGCGGCGCTGTTGGCGGAATAACAAAGGCCTGCAATGCGCGGGCCTGTTGTTTTTGGGGTGGGCAAATCTACGGTTGCTGTTGCGGCTGAGCGGTTGGGCCTTGGAGCTTTTGCGTGGCGATCTGACCTGCTGCGGTGGTCTTGTCCTGGTCCTTGATCTCAGCATAAAGGCGCTTTGCTTCCGCCGGCTTGGTGGTTTCATAGAGGCTGGCGAGTTGCAGCTTGGCCATGCTGGCCGGCACAGTAAGGGTGGGCCTGGCGATGAGCTGCTGATACAGTTCGATGGCCTGCGAGTCGCGGCCCGTCTGATGATAGAGTCCCGCAAGCGCAAGTTTAGCGAGTGCGCCGACGCTGTGGTCATGGGAGTCGGCAGCCAGCTTCAGGTCATTTTCACCGGCGGAGGTCTGTCCCATGTCAATAGCGGTCATTCCTGCGAGATAGCGTGCATTTGCGCCTGCCTTGAACCAGCTATAGTTGTTGGCCACTTGCTCAAAGAGTGGATGGGCGTCCTTGGCGCGGTCTGCTGCGGAGGCGTAGGTCTTCGCGCCGGGCTCGGCTGGCTGGCTGGGTTGGGTTAACGGCGTGTTGTAAATGTCCATGGCCTGGCCGAAGAGATTTTCGGCGCGCTCGGAGCGGCTGTTGTATGCGATGACGCCTGCCAGGACGATGACGATGAGGGCGATTGCGGCAATTGACGCTTTGATCAGGGTCGAGCGGTGGGCATCCACCCAGTTGATGCTGGAGGCGGTCGCCTGAACGAAACTGTCCTGCTTAAGCGCGTGACGTGTTTGTGTATCCACGAGTTTCCTTCGAGATCCTTTGAGGAAGGGGAACTGGCAGGCAAATAATGTTGTCTGCTTAGATACTTAAGTCTAGCAGCGAGATATAGGCGGGTCAAACCTGTAACAGTGCCTCGTCGCGGATAAGACAGGGCAGCGACGGATCGCTGCCCTGCGAGAGTAAGGCTTGTTGAGTTACTTACCAGCCGCGTCTTGCCGTATCCGTATCTGGCGTGAGGGACACGCCGCGTAGTGCTTCCGCAAAACCCGCTTGGCGAAGTGTGACGAATTTCTCCTTCGCAGCCTGTGTGGCGTCTGTGTTCTTTAGCCGATCAGTAATAGCAACAAGCCGGTTCGGATCGGCGCCGGTATCGCCATTGCCGCTAATGGTGGAGGTGATGGCCCAGATCGTAACTGTGCCGTCGTGGTTTACGCGACCTGTGATGTTGCGAAGGCCGTCGGTTGCAGGAGCCCAGGGGAGGCTCGTGGCGGGATTGTTGCCCGTGGGATAACCATGTATTTGATACGCGCTACCGAGACCAAGTCCACTTTGGAGGGTATAGGCGAGCGTCCAGGTGGTGCCGTTGAAAAACCACTTCTGCAGGCCAGCGGTCGTTTGCGCTGCAGCGTGGGTGTAGAGGTCGGTTCCCCCCGTATAGCCATCGCCTTCGTCAGCCACATAGACAGTGTTCGCATCTGCGAACCATATGCCGAAGGGAAAAGCTGTGATGGTTGTTAGAGACTTGTTTGGCGTCGAGGGAAAGCCAGAAAGAATACACATGTTGCTGGGCAGGCCAGTCGATACCAGGGTCGCCGGATCGTAGGTCAGAGGAGATGTGGGGAGCGCAGCGGAACTGGAGGGCAGTCCGACTTCTTCGGACATGCGGTTCCGGTCGTGTCCAGGAAATAGACGGTGTTCACGCCATTGCTGCCGCTGCCTTTGGTGTAATACAGCACGTTGTTGAAGATGGTGAGGACGCGGTAGTTGTCATCCTTGCCGACCTTGTCAGCTTCTGCTCCGAGCAGCGTGACGGAGAAGCTGCCCACCGGCGTTGGGGTGCCGGGATTTTGCTCGGCTTCGGGCTCTTTCAATGCGTCGATGATCTGCGTCCCAGCTCCAAGAACGATGCCAGCAGGCTGCGGGTTGCCGCCGTTTCCAGCGTTGCCAGCGGTAAAGATGAGGTTCTCACCATCGCTGTTATAGAGCGCGGCTGCACGACCGTTATTCCCACTATAGGCATTGGTTTCCGTGAAGTGGAAGCGTCCGAACGCATCGACGCGAGCTACAGCGCGACTGACATTCACACCGACAGGGTTTGTCGAATCCACGGCGCCAGGCGTATTCGAGTTGGATACGTCGATTGCGTCGATGGGTGAGACATAGCCCATGAAGGTGAGATAACGGCCATCGGTCGAGAGGTTGAGAGCGATCTCGGACTTGGAGCTGAAGCTGGTGACGAGTTGATCGCTCTTGCTGCTAAGGCCGCGCTGCGAGTTGTTGGGCACTTCGAGCGAGTTGATGAGCCAACCATACGGTGTGAGCTGGTCAAGATAAATTTTGGAGGTGATGCCGAAGCTGGCATCGTAGATGTCGTTGTTCCAGACGAGAGGATAAGAGCCGTTGTACGGCGCGCCGCTGGCTGCACTGCATCCGCCGGTCGTAGCTGCGCAGTTTGGGGGCAGCACAGTTCCGACTTTCACATTGTTCGGGTTGTTGTCATAGACAGTGCGACTCACTACCAGATTGCCTGGCCAGAACTGACGATCGCGGTCGTGATCGCGATGGAAATCCTGTGCGTGGGATGGGAAGCCACCGACAAGATAACCCAGGGAAAGGAGGGCCGTGGCCGCAGCAAGCAGGCAGCGGTTGTTCGCTTTTAGAGACATTTTTGTCATGTGATGTTCTCAAGTTGTTAAAGATGAATTACTTAAGACAACCTTAAGACGCGGCGAAGGACCGCCTGACAGGCAAGTGGGCGTGTCTCGCGCCTCAATCCATTCGCAGGGCTTTCATTGGATCGATGCGCGTCGCCCGGCGTCCGGGGATGCAGCAGGCGACAAGCGCCACCAGAGCGAGAACGAAAGCGATCGCGACAAAGGTTATTGGGTCGGTGGCTTTGACGGCGAAGAGCATTCCTGCCAGTGCACGCGTGCAGAAGATTGCGGCGACGATGCCGATGACCATGCCGGCCAGCACAGGAGCCATGCCGCGGTAGAGAATATGGCGCAGTATCGCTTCCTGCGTTGCTCCGAGTGCGATGCGGATGCCGATCTCTTTTGTCCTGTGCGCGACGAAGAGGGCCAAAGTGCCGCTTACGCCGACGATGGTGATGAACAGCGCGACGGCAGCGAACAATCCAAGCAGCACAGCTGTCACCCGCGGAGTGCCCAGCAACGATTCGCGTATTTGCGCCAATGTCTTGATGTCTGTCACTGGCTGTTGTGGATCGATTTCGTGAATCGTCCGAACAATTTGATTTGAGAGTTGAAAGGGCTCACCGCGGGTCCGCACCAGTAAGTGCGCTCCCGTCAACGAAGCCTGTTCCAGCGGGAAATAGGCTTCGTACACGGAGTCTTTGTCCAGTCCATACTGGTGCACATTGCTGACAACGCCCACGACCGTCGCCCAGGTCTTTCCTTCGTCAGTAGAGATACGGCGGCCGATGGGGTTTTCATTCGGCCAGTAATGGCGCGCCATCAAGTTGTTCACAATGACGACTGCTGGCGCGTGTTGGATATCCCGGTCAGTGAATGCGCGTCCATCCAGAACAGGCACGCCAAGCACTCGGAAATAATCGGCGCTGACGACGCGGAAATCGGCCTGCGGCACCGGTTCACCGGGATGAACGGGCTGCCCCTCAATGAGTATGCCGTTCTGCATCGACCCCATATCGCCGTTAAGAGGCACGGTCATACTTATGGCGGCATTGGTCACAGAAGGCGTGCTTTGCACGCGAGTCATGATCTCGCGATAGAACTCATTTCTCGACTCCTGCTTCTGATACTTCGTCCAGTTCAGATTGATCGCCATCGACAGGACATTCTGCGTTTTAAAGCCGGGATCGACGGTCAGCAGGTTGTAGAGGCTGCGCATCATCAGGCCCGCGCCTGTCAGCAACAGAAAAGACAGCGTCACCTGCAACACCACCAGCAGATTGCGCATGCGCATGCTGCTTTCTCCGCCTGTTGCGCGCTCGCCGGAATCGTTGAGCGACTCGAGACGAGTGCGGCTGGCGACCAGGCTGGGTAGCACGCCGAAGAAGATCCCGGCAAGCAGGGAAGTGCCGGTTGCGAACAACAGCACGGTTGCGTCAAGGTGAATCTCGCCTGAGAGCGGCGTCAAGCGGGCAGCGTATTCAATCAGAAGTCGTGAACCAAGGGCAGCGATCAGCACCCCGAGCAAGCCTCCTGCTGACGCAAGCAGCAGACTCTCCGTCATCAGTTGGCGGAAGACCTGAGCGCGGCTGGCTCCGGTCGCAATGCGAATTGCGATTTCACGCGAACGGCTCAGATGCCGCGAAAATGCGAAGTTCGCCAGATTTGCGCATGCGAGCAGAAGTACGAGTCCGGAGGCGCCGAGGAGTGTAAGGAACGTCGGGCGCGCGGCGTGCGTGAGCTCGCGTTCAATGGGAAGGAAGTCAGCTGTGAAGCCGGAATTCTTCGGGTAGAACTTGGGATACTCCATCTGCAAACGGTTTGCGATGGTCTGCAGATTGTTTGTCGCCTGTTCAGGCGTTATCCCTGGTTCCAGTCGCGCAAAGACATCCATCATTCGGTCTCCCCGGTCGCTCATCATTTCTTTTCCGGAGCGGAACGGGCAGGATGTCGTTGGCATGTAGAGGTCGTCAGTGCCCGGATATGCAGGCAGTGGAGGCAGAACGCCAACTACCGTGTGCATCCGGTCATTGAGTTCGAATGACCGGCCCAGGACATTCTTATCGCCGCCGAACTCTTTCATCCAGTATTCATAGCTCAGGACCATGACGGGCGGAGCTGTCATAGTCTCGTCTGCGGGAGTCAGCGCACGGCCGAGAATTGGTTTCACGCCAAGCACATCCAAAAAGTTTGCGGATACCACTCCGGTTGCCACACGTTCCGGCACGTTTGTACCCAGCACGGTGAAGGTCATCGAGTGATACTCGGCCAGGTCAGAGAATGCGCGACCCTGCTCACGGTAGTCCTTGATCTCCAGCACCGAAAAGCCAAACGGATCGGGGCTGACCTTGGGAGCCTTCTGCTGGAGATGCACAATCCTTCCTGATTCCGCATAAGGCAGAGGGCGCAGGAGCACTCCGTTGACGACGGTGAATATCGCAGTGTTGGCGCCAATGCCCAATCCCAGCGTTAATACGGCAACGAGAGCGTATCCGGGATTTCTACTCAGCGTGCGCCATGCGTATTGGAGGTCGCGCAGGAAGTGTTCCAGCGTGGCGAGACTGTTGCTGCGCCATATCTCCTCGCGCACACGCGTCGGGCTGCCGAAGTTGATATAAGCGGTGCGCCTGGCTTCGTCCGGGGTCATACCGCGCGCGATGTTCTCGTCAGTTTCGAACGCGATGTGCGCCTCAAGTTCGCGGGTGCGCTCCAAGTCCCAGTAGTTCCGCCGGAAAAACTTACTTAGACCCATCGACTTTTCCCCTTATCGTCTTATGCGCACGCGGGATGCTCCACTCGAACATCTATGCGAGAGAAGTATACTCCACTCGTACTTCTATGGGAAGAGTGGTTTTAAGGGGTTGAGCCTGTTCGGTTCTTGCACTGAGGCATTGAGGTCGTTGTGAAGAGAGGCGTTGCAGGACACCGGGCGGTGTCCTGCATCCTTACGCCGCGCGGACGGGATCTTCGATCTCGCCGTTTTCGATTTTTTCCTGACACTCGATACAAAACGGGGCCCACGGCACAGCCTCAAGGCGTTTCACGCCAATAGGGTTGCCGCATTGCAGGCATTCCCCGTAGCTGCCTTCGCCAATCCGTTCAAGAGCACGGCGGATCTGCGATAGCTGGGTATGCCCGTTTGTCCCATGGGTAAATAACAACTCCTTTTGATAGGAAGAAACTGCCTGGTCGGCAACGTCCTGCGTTTCGTCAGAGCCGGTCTGTCTGCCTTGTTCTACGGCCGTCAGCATGGAGCGCTCTAGTAGGGCCTGCTGCTCGCGCAGCTTCTCTTCAAGCCGCCGTGCGTTTTGGGGAGATTGTGTCACTTTACCTGAACTCCTTTGCGTGATGCATCCTCTCTCTTCCTTGCGAGACAAATATTGGACGCAGGATTCAGGGAAAAAGATTTGTCTCATCGCTGTGTAAATTTACATTTCTCCGAAGCAGCCTACAGCGCCCCGCTTGATACCGTAGCGCCTGCCGTATACGCTAGAGGCACCATGTACGAAGATTTTCACGTGATTGATCGCTGGACCGGCGAGGATCTCTACTGCCGGTGGAAGGCAAATATCGTTGCCATCGCTACCCGCCATGCTGACGCGGTGGATGTGCGCTTCGAGGTCAATAAGCGTCCCGTATGGATTGCGATGCCATGCGAGGCATGGGTCGAGCAGAAGAAGCGGACCGGTCACGTGATTACCGACCAGTTGGCCGCGCAGATAGCGGGACATTATTTGAAGCAAGCGATTGAGTCCGGCTATGACAACGGCCGCGAGATGTACACGATGACCATCGAGGAAGTGCTGGAGCACCTGGACGTCGTGCTGCACGAGGCGGGGCACACGAGCAAGCTGCCGACCTTGCCTGCCAACGACGACGCGCAGCCGGTTCCGTAGAAAAATCAGAAGACGCGGTAAATGACACAGAGCCACGTAAGCGGCTCTGTGTCGTCTGTACTCGCAGGTGGCTTTGTCTTGGTCTAGTAACGTCCGCCGCCGCGGGGCCTTCTGCTATCGCGTCCGCCGGACTGGGCCTGGTAGCAGGTCTTGCAAAAGACGGGACGATCGCCTCTTGGCTCAAATGGGACCGTGGTTTGTTGGCCGCATCCAGCGCAGATCACGGATGTTCCCTGCGTCGCGTTCGATCGGTATCCGCCGCCGCCCCCTCCGCCGTATCCGCCGCCGCCGCCACCGCCCTGGTGGTCATTCTTTTTCGCCTGACGGCACGCCTTACACCGCTTCGGCGCAGAGTAGCCGCGCTCGCGGAAAAAGGCCTGATCGGCCGCAGTAAAGGTGAATTCCTGTCCACAGTCGCTGCAAGTGAGTTGCAGGTCCCCAGTCATAGTAGCTCCTTCGTTGTAGTTCATCCCGTCTGGAGAGTTCCTGCGCCTGTTTCGCTTATCTACTCGGTACCCTGGAGGAGATTGTCAGAAAGTCTGAGCAGCGGTTAGTGAATCGAGCCTATTATTGCACTTCCCGGACACCCGAGTACTTAAAATAGAAGCCAGAGTCTTCCGAATGCCCTGTTTATAGGGCATTTTGGGCAGTTCTCCCAGAAGGTCTTTCAGGCGGGTGCCGTCCAGAATTACCGGAGACATCTGAAGATAATGCATCTCGACAAGCTCCCTCACCTTGTGGTTGAAGAGACCAACAAGACGGAGCGTGGTTTTTCCGGCAATTGGGTATGTGAAGATTCTGATCTTCCGATGACGCCGTACGGAGTGGATTTTGTGCTGAGCGCGGCGGTTATGGACTTGCCAACGCTGCCGGACGCTCCGATAAGTGCGATGGACTCATTTTAGACTCCTATATGAACATGATGATGCAGAAGCGGCGGTCTTCGCAGATAACGTTTTGCCATCCAACACTGCCGGATGGCACAATAAACGGTTTGCCCCAGGGAGCATAGTTTATGGGATCTGCCACGATGGCAACCGGCCTGCGAACTCTGATTGAAGGCCCTCATGTTCACCGGAATTTGTCGACGCCGCAACTGGTGGAGACTGCCATTGCGCGCGGCGAAGGCAGGCTTGCCGCAAATGGCGCGCTGGTGGCATTCACGGGCGCGCGCACCGGGCGTTCTCCCAAAGACAAGTTCACGGTCGAGGATGATGCGACGCGCGGCCGTGTGGACTGGGGCAAGGTGAATCAGCGTTTCGATCCGGCGAAGTTTGAAGCGTTGCTTGATCGCGTGGTCAAGCACATGGCCGAGCGTGACCTGTATGTCATGGACCTTTGTGCCGGAGCCAATCCGGCATATCAACTTCCGATCACGGTGATTGCGGAATATGCGTGGCACGCGCTTTTTGTAAAGCAACTCTTCGTGCGTCCGCAGTTGTCCGAACTCAGTCGCCATGTGGCCGAGTTCACAGTGATTGCGTCGCCGGAATTTGAAGCCGTTCCCGAACGCGACGGTACCAAGTCGGGAACGTTTATTCTTGCCGACTTCACGCGCAAGATCATTCTCATCGGCGGCACAAAATACGCGGGCGAGATGAAGAAGTCGATCTTCGGCGTGATGAATTATTTATTGCCGGAGCGCGATGTTTTTCCGATGCACTGCTCAGCGAACATTGGCGCAAACGGTGAGACAGCTTTGTTCTTCGGGCTTTCTGGAACGGGCAAGACGACGCTTTCGGCGGACCCGCTGCGGCGATTGATTGGAGATGACGAGCATGGCTGGAGTCCGGCAGGAGTTTTCAACTTTGAAGGCGGCTGTTATGCCAAGTGCGTCGATCTGTCGGAGGAAAAAGAGCCGCAGATTTATCACGCGATTCGATTTGGGTCGGTGCTTGAAAATGTTGTGATCGATCCGGTGACGGGTGTACCGGATTACTCTGATATTCGCTTTACGGAAAACACGCGCGCGGCTTATCCGATCGAATTTATTGAGAATGCCGTGATTCCGGGAGTGGGCGGCCACCCAAAGAATGTGCTCTTTTTGGCGGCTGACGCCTTCGGCGTGCTTCCGCCGATTGCAAAGCTGACGCCGGAGCAGGCGATGTATCACTTCCTTTCCGGCTACACGGCGAAGCTGGCCGGAACCGAAGCGGGACTGGGAAGCGAGCCCGTGCCCGAGTTTTCAGCGTGTTTTGGGTCGCCGTTCTTGCCGCTTGCTCCAAGAGTGTATGCGGAAATGCTTGGCCGCCGCCTGAAGGAGCACAATGCGCAGTGCTGGCTCGTCAATACGGGCTGGACAGGCGGTGCCTTTGGCGTTGGGAAGCGCATGAGCCTGAAGCATACACGCGCGATGGTGCATGCGGCGCTGGATGGAAGGCTCGCGAGGGCTGAGTACGTCACAGAAGAAGCGTTTGGCCTATCGATTCCCACTTCCTGTCCCGATGTTCCCACCGAGTTGCTTCATCCACGCAACGCATGGACGGACAAGCAGGCATACGATGCGCAGGCTCGGCTGCTTGCGGCGAAGTTTGACGAGAATTTCGCCAAGCTCGATGCTCCGGAGAATGTGCGCGCCGCTGGCCCGACGGGGCGCGGCTAAACTGCGATGTTTGCTCGCAGGCTGCAAGTTGAACGCGTGACTGACGGCGGGGAAACGCATCCGTGCCCGATCGCGTGGATCGACAACTTTGCCATGCGCAACTTTACCAACGATGCTGTCTTCGATGACACGCTGCCCGTTGCGGATGGCGTGCTTGAGGCGGGCTGTCGCGTACCGATCGACCGTTTGCAATCTGCGATGGAAGATTGGTTCCGGCGCAAAGGTTATATCAAGCCTAATGAGCAACTGCGCGTCGTAGAGCACCAAAGCGGCGATCTTCGGAAGAACGGATAGTATTCGAGAACAACCGCGAAGCCTTTGGTGAGACGGCGCATTGGGCGCTATGGCAGCATCCCGCTGCAACCTGGGCAACCCTTTTACGTAGTCTGCATTTCATGCGGCGAAGAACCAAATCCGGTTTACGAAGATTGCATTCGCCGCATCCCACTTACTGTTCGTCAATCTTTCTATACCGAGGTATGTCATGAAATTGGAAACCATGAAGGAGCTTCTGCTGGACGAACTGCAGGATCTTTATTCAGCTGAGACGCAGATTACGAAGGCCTTACCCAAGATGGTCAAGGCATCGACAAGTCCGGATCTGAAGCAGGCGTTTGACAGCCATCTTCAGGAGACGGAAGGACATGTGCAGCGTCTGGAAAAGATATTCAAGCACTTGAAAGAAGACTCAAAGGGCAAGACCTGTGAGGGCATGAAGGGCTTGCTCAAAGAGGGTGAAGAGCGGATCAAAGAGGGTGGCGAGTCCGAGGTTGTGGATGCGGGGCTCATCTCCGCGGCGCAGCGTGTCGAGCATTACGAAATCGCGGCTTATGGCTCGGCTCGCACCTACGCAGAATTGTTGAAGGAAACCGAAGTGGCGAAACTGCTGGACCAGACGCTTGAAGAAGAGAAGTCTGCCGACCAGAAGCTCACCAAAATTTCCAGAACAGTGAATATGAAAGCCGAGGCGGCGTGATTTTGTTCGCGGCATAGTTACAAATATGCCGGCGTCGCATTTCCATATTGATCCCAGGCCAACGTTCGAACAATAAAGGGCATCGAAAGAAGGAGGAAGCGAGGTAAGATCGCATGTTCTTGATTCTTTCCCTAGTTCTGGTATTGGCCTGGATTGCCGGATTTGTGGTTTTTCACGTGGCTGGATTTTTTATTCACATACTGCTGATCCTTGCGGTGATTTCGATCATCATGCATTTTGCGCGAGGCACAGCAGCTAAAGTCTAAAGGCGCCGTTGAAGCGGCGCCTTTTTCTATTCGTTGTAGTGCAAGAGGCTGAAGACGTCGTATTCCTTGAATTTGTCGCGGCCTTTCAGGAAGTCGAGTTCCACGGCGAATCCCAGGCCACTGATGTGACCACCTAGTTGCCGGACCAGCTTCACCGTTGCTTCCATCGTTCCGCCGGTGGCGAGCAGGTCATCGACGATGATCACGTTTTGCCCTGGCTCGATGGCGTCAAGGTGAATCTCAAGGGAGTCGGCTCCGTATTCGAGGTCATAGGTGACGCGTGCTACCGGAGCCGGCAACTTGCGCGGCTTGCGGACGGGGACGAATCCGGCATTGAGGCGGTAGGCGAGGGCAGGGCCGAAGATGAAGCCGCGCGCCTCGATGCCGAGGACGAGGTCGATATCCCTGCCGATGTAGTGCGCGGCCAGCGCGTCGGTGAGCTGTGCGAAGCCAATCTTATCTTTCAACAGGGTCGTAATGTCGTAGAACAGGATCCCGGGCTTGGGGAAGTCAGGGACAGTGCGGACGAGCGCTTTCAGCGGCTCGCAATCTAAAAAGTGATCCATAGCTGGGGTTTACCAGGCTCCTTCAATCTGAAATGTTTCGAGGTCCTTGTCCTCGGAGTCGTCGAGCTTGTGCTCGGTGACGGCATCGACGCGGCTGCCGCGCGATCCACGATCGAGCAACAGCCGCAGGGTGGCGAGGTCGTCCGGCTCGCCTGCGGCAAGGACTTCGACATGGCCGTCTTCGGTGTTCCGCACCCAGCCGCGCAGGCCCAGCGTTGCGGCTTCGCGATGGACGAACCAGCGGAAGCCGACTCCCTGGACGCGGCCTTTGATGAGGTAATGACGAACCATTGTCGGTGAACCGAAGTCAGTGTTGCAGATGAGCGCTGCGGGTGCAAGGCGACATGCCCTCAGCGGATCTTCTGCAGAAGCTGGGTGACTCCGACGATTGTCGTCGATAACCGAGTCACGATCCTTGGATCTCCACCGTCTGGAGCACCTGCTCGGCTGACCCTCCCCTGTTTTCGCTAAATTATTCAAAATACAGGTAGTTAGGGTTGTTTTCTGGCTCCTAGCCGGACTAAATTACTCTTGTCATTCGACTTAGCTGCATTTGAGGTGACACCTGTCGCGACCGGGCGCGTGTTCGGGTTGCAGATCCCCCGGCCTCTTTCGCTAAATTCTTCATTTAGCAGGTATTTAGTTCTATTTTTATTTAGCAGGTATTTAGTTCTATTTTTGATGAGTAATCCCATAAATTACTCTATTTAAGCGAGTTAGCCTGAAACAAAGCCGTGGCACAAATAAAAAGGCATGGGTATCAAACCCATGCCATGTCCTTTATTCTAGTAAAGCAAATCAAGCCATAATTCCCGGCACCGGATGCCAGGTCGTAAGTGATTGCGATTGAGTCTGTTACGGATTTCTCCGCCAGGAAGGGGCTTGACAGGCGGCGGCGCACGCGCCTCTCCGTTCCGCCGACAGCCTTCCTGAACGGAATGATGGTGGACACGGTGGTTGCGGTGACGTAGAGTTCACTGACGGTCAACTCCCCTCCGACGGCCGACTCAATCGGGACCTTCGACTTCTAGTCAATCATTAGCTACTGATTTAATCGAACGGGAGAATCCATGACCACAGCAGCACCGCAGCAGCAGCCCACTCCGCAGCGCTTCTTCGACATCATCAACGCCCATCAGCGGACCGAGGCAATGAAGGCTGCCCTTGAGCTGGAACTTTTCACCGCCATCGCCGAAGGCAATACGACCGCGATAACAATTGCTAAACGCTGCAAAGCTTCCGAACGCGGCGTGCGCATCCTGTGCGATTTCTTGACCATTCATGGCTTTCTGACCAAAGAAGCAGAACATTATAGTCTTGCGCCGGATGCAGCTTTGTTTCTTGATCGGCATTCGCCGGCATACGTCGGCGGCGCCGTCGAGTTTCTGCTCACTGCGCGCATCCGCGAAGCGAACGAGCGGCTAACCGAGGCCGTCCGCGGCGGAGGCAGCGCGCTAGGCAAAGGAACGCTGGAGCCGGAAAATCCCGATTGGGTGAAGTTCGCGCAGGCCATGATGCCGATGGTGCATATGCCAGCCGGGATGATGGCTGCTGAGCTCCGCAGAGGCGGCGAGGTGCACAAGGTTCTGGATGTTGCCGCCAGTCACGGCATCTATGGAATTTCCGTCGCAAAACAGAATCCCGCCGCACATGTCTACGCCTCCGACTGGAAGAATGTGCTGGAAGTTGCAAGCAGGAATGCGCAAGCCATGGGAGTTGCCGATCGCTATCACCTGCTTCCGGGCGACGCCTTCGAAACTGATTTTGGCAGCGGCTACGATCTGGTGCTTGTCCCCAACTTCCTGCACCATTTCGACCCGCCCACGTGCACCGTTTTCATGCGTAAGGTGCATGCCGCCCTTGAGCCGGGAGGTCGCGCGGCAATTGTAGAGTTCGTTCCGAACCCTGACCGCGTTTCGCCGCCCATGGCGGCTGCCTTCAGCATGATGATGCTGGCCACTACGCCCGCCGGCGACGCTTACACTTTCGCAGAGCTCGAGAGCATTTCGAAAGATGCCGGCTTTGCACGAGTTGAGCTTTCGCCTTCGGAGATCGGCATCAATCGCCTTGTAGTTGCTTATAAGTGAATTAGGGCCTGTTAACAGGCCCTAAAACCGAGAGGCGGACCTTACTCCGGGTGAATCCAGGCGTCACAATTCTTTCGACGGCCTGTCCTCCCTTCGGTTATGATCCTCAGGCTATGCCAAATGCTATCGTTCATTTCGAGATACCTGCCGACGACGTGCAGCGCGCCAAGAAGTTCTACGAAGAAGCTTTCGGCTGGAAGATCAGCGATCCCTGGAAGATGAATTACTTCCTCGTCGAGACCCGGGCAGAAGGTGAAGTTGGGATCAACGGAGGTCTGATGCCGCGCCGGAATCCGGGACAGCCCTTCATGAACTACATCAGCGTCGCCTCCATCGAGGACGCCTGCAAAAAGGTTGAGAACGCCGGTGGCACCGTCATCCTGCCGAAGCAGGAAATCGGCCAGGGCATGGGCTGGATCGCCGCCTTCAAGGATACCGAAGGAAACGTTCTCGGATTCCACGAAGTCGCCAAGAAACCGGCCTGATACTAGGCTTCAGCTGGCGTTCGCAGCATCGCGCTGTTTCTGAGCGCTCCGCAACATGCTAAACATGATGGCGGCGGCGGTAAGACCCGGGATGGTCAGGGTCAGCAAGCCGCGCTGATAGTCGCCCGTGAAGTCCTTCGCCAGCCCCATCCAGTAAGGGCCGATGAAGCCGCCGAGCATCCCGATCGTATTCATGGCTGCAATGCCAGCCGCGGCAGATCTTCCCTTGAGGAAGATTGCCGGAATCGACAGCAGCGGCCCCTGCAGGGAACTGTGGCTGATGACTGCGACCGCCAGCGCGGGCACCGCAATCCACGGCAGCAGGGAAGAACCGCCGACGAAGAAGCCGGCAGCGATCACCAGAAATGGAACGATGACATGCCAGTACCGCTCGCGGACGCGGTCGGAATGGATGGCGTTCAGGATCATGCCGGCGGCGCCGAGCAAGTTCATGGCGGCAATCAGGAAGCCGACGTTCGTGACGCTGAACCCGGTAAGCTTTTTCAGAATGGCGGGCGCTGAGAAGGTGTAGGCGTAGTTGGAGCCAAGCATGCAGAGAGAGAGCAAGCCGAGCTGCCAGACGCGCGGGTCGCGCAGCGCACGGCCAAAATTCTCCGTGTGACCGCCTGCGGCCGCATCTTCGCGAATTTGCGTAAGAAGCCAGGCTTGCTCCTCGGGAGCAAGCCATGCGGCATGTGCCGGCGTATCGGGCAGGCAAAGCAGGAAGACGATGCCGAGCGCAATCGCAGGCAGGCCCTCGACCAGGAAAAGCCACTGCCAGCCCGCCAGGCCGAGGCGGCCCTGCAGGTTGAGTAGCGCGCCGGCAATCAGACCCATGACCACCGAGCTGAGCGGCAGCGATACGTAAAAGCGGCTCACTGCACGGGCGCGCATCTCCGGCGGGAACCACTGCATGAGATAAAAGAGCACCCCGGGAAAGAACCCAGCCTCCGCCATGCCCAGGAAGAATCGCACCACGTAGAACTGGACGGGCGTTCTCACGAACATCATGGCCACAGCCAGTGCTCCCCAGGTCAGCATGATCCGGGCAAGCCAGCGGCGCGCGCCGAAGCGCAAGAGCAGCAGGTTGGACGGAATCTCGCACGCGGCATAGCTGAGAAAGAAGAACCCCGCGCCAAGGCCATAGACGGTTGCGCTGAAATGCAGGTCGCGGTTCATCTGCAGCGATGCAAAGCTGATGTTGACGCGGTCCATGTAGGCCGTGCCGTACCCCAGCGCAATGAGGGGCAGCAGTCGCCAGCTTGCCTTGCGCACAGCGGACCGGCCCACGGATTCATCGGACAATGGCGGCAGAGAGGACGCGGGAGATAACTGCTCGATGGTCGACACAAGCCGCCTCTCCTCGCGCCAGATCTGCGAATGCACCTTGAGCTACGATTTTCCGGGGAGTACCGTGAGCATAGCACGCGCTCTCGATGGACTCGAAGTCTAAGTTCTTTCAGGACTGCCACCGTGAAAAAAGACAAATCCGGCACTCAAAGCAACGCTCCAAAATCCGTTGATGAATACCTTGCCAGCATCCCCGAACCTGCCCGCAGCACTCTGAACAAGATTCGCGCGGCGATTCGGTCCGCCGTGCCACCGGAGACTACAGAGACCATCAGCTACGGCATGCCTGCGTTCAAGTACAAAAAGGTTCTGGTCTGGTACGCCGCGTTTTCGAATCACTGCAGTTTCTTCCCCACCGCCTCAGTGATCGAGGCTTTCAAGGACGAGCTGACGCGCTTCTCCACATCCAAAGGCACCATTCAGTTCCCAATCGACAGGCCGCTGCCAACTGCACTCGTCAAGAAGATGGTGAAGATGCGGCTTATGCAGAACGAAGATAAGAAAGCAGGCTGACGGCCGGGGTAAGTGTTGAGGAGAGGAAGGAGGCTCATGAGAAAATCCTGGTTCTTGTTGAGTCTTGTATGGGCAGCCAGCGCACTGCTGGCCGCGCCGGCGCCGTCTGGAGACAGCCCGGCCGAAAAAGATGTCGTCGCGACCGAAGCGGCGCGCACCACCGCGCTGGATCATTCCGATGTGACAGCACTGGAGCGGATCATGGCCGATGACGTCACTTATATCCACGCGAGCGGCAAAGTAGATACAAAGAAAAGCTACCTGGACGCGATTCGCTCGGGCCAGCTGCACTACATCTCATGGCAGCCCAAAAATCTGCAGGTGCGCCTCGTGGGAGATGGTGCGGTGATCGATGGCGAGTATGCGGTGCGGGTGATGGACTCCCGGGTGCAGTCTGCTCCGTTCGATATCAATATTTTCATTCTGACCGTGTATGCGAGGCGCGACGGCCGATGGCAGCAGATTGCCTGGCAATCGACGCGCGATGTTGCGACATCGCCAGCCAAGTGACGGCTGCAGGCGGAAGAATTGCGAGATCGCTTATTGCGCCTCTTCGAGTTCGTCGTAGGACTTTTCGAGCAATGCGAGGAGATCTTGTCGCGTCAGCCTCAGCTGTTTCGCTTCGACGGCGAGCTGTGTTGCCAGCGGCTTGAGACGGCGGAGCTTCTCGGATCGGAGCAGGCCGGGGCTTTGCCCGTTCACGTAACAGCCGCCTCCGGGAACGGTGCGCAGGATGCCGTCGCGTTCCAGGTTCTGGTAAGCCCGCGCTACAGTATTTGGATTGATGCGGAGCTCTGCGGCGAGTTTGCGGACCGGAGGCAGGATGTCGTCCTGGCGGAGGGCTCCGGCGGCGATGGCGTGCTTCATCTGCGACTCAATCTGGAGGTAAATCGGTGTGCCGAGACCGGCTTGGACATGGATAAGCATTTTGTATTAGTACAATAGTACAATTAGCTGGATTGTCAATCTTTTTCTGGTGGCCGATGCGAGTCTATGAAAAATTGGATATGGTGGCAGGTTGATGATTCCTATGAGAAAAATCGGTTAAGTAGAGTAGAAGGACAGGCAGATTTGCACCTGTGACAATAGGCTCCCATTTACTGGATAAGAACCTCGCGCAATCTATGAAAAAAAATGTTGACCTCTTGGTGCATTCGGTTTAATTTCAAAAGTGCCGATTCCATTGAAGAAGCAAGAGTAAGAGTTCAAGATTTGTTTCACGCGCGTCTGCCGTAATCTTTTTAATCCCAGATCCAAGCAGATGTTTTGGTCTTTGGCCCCAGGCGCTAGGGTGTGCCCTGTCGCTTCGGGTGATGATAGTGCGCTCAATCTCAGCAAACAGTTGAACGGAATGCAGACCGGAGTACAATGCCGTGCCGCAGAGGAATTGACTGAAAAAGTTGAAGAAAGAGCAAAAAAAATTGATCTAAGACGCATATGGATGCGTCTTAAAAGATGAAGTTTCCGATTAGGGAAGCGAAACGAAAGTCAGCCTTGGCGACAGGGTGTTTCTATTCCCGACGATCCACTGCCGGTTTTTACGCGCTAAGGATCGTGGAACTGTCTGAAAGATGAAGGAGAATATGATGCGTTCTGACCTGATATTTGGGGCTCTGACCCACGTTTCCAATCGCTACCAGCTCTGTCAGCTGGCTTCCAAAGCGACCCGTAAGCTGCACAAGCCGAACACGCGTGTGCAGGACACTACGAATGATGTTATGGTTCGCTTCCGCTACCAGAACCCTGTGGCGGTAACCCCCATCGCTGAAGAGAAGGCAAAGGTTCAGCAGCAGCGCCGCGCAGCATAAGCGCGGCCTGCTGTGCAGGCCTTCCCCGTTTAGCTGAAACATTCTGCCATATCCCGAGATTCCTTCCTATCAAGACCGACCCGCCACAACAACCCTCCTACCGCAGGTGACAATGACCATCTCCGAATTAAAAGAAAAAAACATTACAGAACTGAGCAAAATTGCGCGCCAGCTCGAAATTCCGGGCGCGAGCGGGCTCCGTAAGCAAGATCTTATCTTCAAGATTCTGCAGGCGCAGAGCGAAAAAGAAGGCCACATCTTCGCCGAAGGCGTACTGGAAATCCTGCCTGACGGCTACGGCTTCCTGCGCTCGCCGGATTACAACTATCTGCCAGGTCCTGACGACATTTACGTTTCCCCATCCCAGATTCGCAAGTTCGACCTCAAGACCGGTGACACGATCAGCGGCAATGTGCGTCCGCCGCATGAGGGTGAAAAGTATTTTGCTCTGGTCAAAATCGAGGCCATCAACTTTGAATCGCCGGAAGAGACGCGCAACAAGATACTTTTTGACAACCTGACGCCGCTCTATCCGCAGGAGCGCCTCAAGAGCGAGACCGTCCGCGAGAACATCAGCGGGCGCGTGATGGACCTGCTCACCCCGGTGGGCAAGGGGCAACGTGGATTGATCGTCGCTCCGCCGCGCACCGGCAAGACGATGCTGCTGCAGGCGATTGCCAACTCGATCACCTCGAATCATCCTGAAGTCGTTCTCATCGTTCTGCTGATCGACGAGCGTCCAGAAGAAGTGACGGACATGCAGAGGTCGGTGAAGGGCGAAGTGATCAGCTCGACCTTTGACGAGCCGGCGGCTCGCCACGTGCAGGTGGCCGAAATGGTCATCGAAAAGGCGAAGCGCCTGGTCGAGCACAAGCGCGACGTGGTGATTCTGCTCGACTCGATCACGCGACTGGCGCGCGCTTACAACACCATCGTGCCGCCGTCGGGCAAAGTCCTCTCGGGCGGTGTGGATTCAAACGCTCTGCAGCGGCCGAAGCGATTTTTCGGCGCGGCGCGCAACATTGAAGAAGGCGGGTCTTTGACCATTATCGCCACAGCGCTGGTCGATACAGGCTCGCGTATGGATGAAGTGATCTTTGAAGAATTCAAGGGCACGGGCAACATGGAAATCATCCTCGACCGCAAGCTGGTCGATAAGCGCGTCTTCCCGGCGATCGATATTCAACGCTCAGGCACGCGTAAGGAAGAGCTGCTGATTCCGAAGGAAGACCTGCAGCGTATCTGGGTGCTGCGCAAGGTGCTCAATCCGCTGTCTCCGGTGGAAGCGATGGAGCTTCTTGTCGATAAGCTGGGCAAGACACGAAATAACAATGAGTTTCTGATGAATATGAATTCGCTATAGATTTCTTGTTTCCATGGGTGCCCGCTTAAGAGCGGGCGTTTTCTTTTTTCTCCCGCTTGCTCACGTTCTTGCTTGCCGATGCCCATTCCTGAACGTAGTTGTTCGGAAACGAACACTCACCTGGGTAGCAGTTTCCTTTCTCCTATTCTTTTCAGCTACTTGTGTGGTCGGCAAATTGGCTGATGGATTGCGGACTACAGACGTGGAGAAATAGGTTCGCCATGAACAGCCTGCTTCAGGATCTGCAACACGCGATGCGCATGATACGGCGCAATCCGGGCTTTGCCGCGGTCACGATTTTTACACTAGCGCTGGGAATCGCGACGAGCTCGACGGTTTTTGGTTGGGTGGACGCGATCCTGCTGCATCCGCTGCCGGGGGTCGAGCAGCCGGATCGGCTGGTTGCTCTTGAAACCTTGGCGCCGGGCGGGGCGTTTGTCACCAATTCCTATCCGGACTATATCGACTTTCGCGATCGCCTGAAGCTGGTGAGCGGGATTGCGGTGACGCACCCGGCGGCCTTTAGCGTCGGGCAGGAAGAGCATGCCGAGCGGGTGTGGGGTGAGCTGGTTTCGGGGAACTTCTTCTCAGTGCTGGGCACGAAGGCGGAGCTGGGGCGGACGTTTCTGCCCGAGGAATATGGCGACAAGCCGGGAGCGTTTCCGGTGGTGGTGATCAGCGACCGCTTCTGGCGCTCGCACTTTAACGTGGACCCTCAGATTGCCGGGAAGACGATCCGCATCAACCAGCATGAGCTGACGATTGTGGGCGTGGCCGCGCCGGAATTTCGCGGCTCGGTGCCGGGCGAAGCGCAGGACCTGTGGGTGCCTTATATGATGCAGCCCGTCCTGAACGGCGTTGGCGAATGGATGCTGCGCGATCGCAAAGACCGCAATATGCTCGGGATCGCGCGGTTGAAGCCGGGCGTGACGCTGGAGCAGGCGCAACAGGAGCTGGCAGCGCTGGCGAAATTCATGTCCGTGGCGGATGCGGACACGAATGAAGGCATGAGCGCGACGTATCTGCCGATGGCGAAATCGCATTTCGGGCCGCAGAGTTTGTTGCTGGCTCCGCTGCGGCTGCTGCTGGGAGTATGCGCGGTGGTTCTGCTGATTGTCTGCGCCAATGTGGCGAACCTGCTGCTGGCGCGCACGACGGCGAGGCAGAAGGAGTTCAGCACGCGCATGGCTTTAGGCGCCGGGCATGGGCGGGTGGCGCAGCAGGTGTTTGTGGAGAGCCTGGTGCTGGCTGGGGCTGCGGGATTGGCGGGACTCATCGCGACGCAGTGGCTGGGACGCGCACTGGTTTTGCTGCTGCCTGCGGGACAGATGTCGATGGCCATGCAGCAGCCGATGAACGGACGTGTGCTGCTGTTCACGATGGCGCTTTGCGGGCTGGTCGCGTTTTTGACCGGGGTTCTTCCGGCGCTGCAGCTGAAGGAGACGGCGCTGAGCGAACGGCTCAACGAGGCGGGCAAGAGCGGCATGACGGGGGCGCGGTCGCATCGGATGCGATCGGTGCTGATTACGGCGGAGGTATCGCTGGCGCTGGTTGCGCTGATTGCCGCAGGGCTGTTTGCGCGGAGCTTTGAGGCGCTGCGGGAGATCAAGCCGGGCTTCGATCCGAACCATGTGCTGCTTTCGCAGTTTTATCTGTCGACGAACGGATACAACCTGGAGCAGAGAAAGCAATTCTCTTTCAGGCTCAGGGAGAAGCTGGAGTCGGCGCCGGGCGTGAAGAACGTCGCGTACTCCGATGGAGTGCCGCTCGGATTCGAGCCGAGCTGGTGGGAGGACCTGACCATCGAGGGCTATGCGCCGGGGCCGGCGGAAAACATGAAGTTATTCCGGAATGTGATTTCGCCCGGATATTTTTCGTTGATGCGTATTCCGCTGGTCGATGGGCGTGATTTTACCGAGCACGACGATGAGAAAACGAATCCGGTGATGATCGTGAACCAGACTTTCGCGAAGCGCTTCTTTGCGGGACGCGATCCCGTCGGACGGCGCGTGCGTGGGTGGGGAGAATGGTTCACGGTGGTCGGCGTGGCGCAGGACAGCAAGTATCACTATCCGGGCGAGGCTCCGCTGCCTTATTTCTACGTGCCGTTCCGCCAGATTTATCGCGCCGACATGCAGCTGGCGTTCTATGTGCGGACTGCGGGCGATGCGAAAACGGCGCTGCCGCTGGTGCGGGAAATGGTCCTCGAGATCGACCCGAACGTAAACGTTTTTGATGCGGTGCCGCTCACGGAATACATTGGCGCGTCGCTGTATGCGCAGAAGATCGCGGCGAGCCTGCTGACGGTGCTGGGTGCACTGGCGGTGGTGCTGGCAGCGGTCGGGCTGTACAGCGTGATGTCGTATTCGGTGGTGCAGAGGACGCATGAAATTGGCATCCGGATGGCTCTCGGGGCTCGTCCTGACGATGTGCTTCGGCTGGTAGTGCGGCAGGGGCTGACGCTGGCCTCGGTGGGCTTGCTGGTTGGCTTTTTGCTGGCGATGGCGGTGGCGCGGAGCCTTTCGGCGATTTCGTTTGCCGGCTCGGCGATGGGGAGCGGCGGCAGGCTGCTAGGCGTGAGCGCGACTGATCCGCTGATTTATGGAGGGGCCGCTCTTTTCCTGATTGGCGTGGCTGCGCTGGCGGCATATATTCCGGCGCGGCGGGCGGCGAGGGTTGAGCCGATGGAGGCTTTGCGGTACGAGTGAGCTAGTACTCTACCCGAACGGCATCGAGCGCGGGCAGGTAGCAGGGATGGATCTCGGCGAGGAAGTGGCCTGATTCTGTGCCGGGGTTGGCGTGGATGGCTGCTGCGGCTTCCTCGGCGGTTGGGGCTTCAAGGATGACGGTCGCGATGATGTCGCCGTCGTCGGTTATCGGGCCAGCGAAGAGGATGCGGCGGGCTTCGGTTTCGCGGCGCAGCCATGCGAGATAGTTCGGCATCAGGTCTTCATTGCCTTCGGTGATGTTCCAGCGCGGGCCTTTTTTTAGCAGGCAGAGGAAATAAGGCTTGAGGTTGCGGGGAACATCGGGGCGCCTGGGGCTGGATGCGGGCATGCATCCATTATGTCCGACTGCGACATTCGGATTTTAGCGGCCATTTCTTTTCATCCAATTTCCATTGAGAATGATGCAAGCTACTGAGGGCGATGAAAATGCGGCTTCGAGGTCGATCTATGTGGGTCCGCCGAGACTCTGCCGCGCGGGACTGGATGCGGTTGCTGTGTGCTCTATGGCTGCCAATCCTGCTGACGCCTGTGTCGGCGGGCGCGGATCAGAATCTGCAGGCGGTGCACACGGTTTTTGTCGGCTCGTTTGGCGCAGGCAATAATGCAGAGGCTGTGCGCAGGCGGGTGGCGGACCGGCTGAAGAGCGACGGAGTCCGCGTGGTCGACAAGGCGGACGCCGCCGATGCCACTTTGCATGGCAAGGCAGTCATCTGGGTGACGGGAACGATCTCGAACAGTCTTCGCTCGAACAACTCGCGGCAGCAGGTTTACCAGGGTTATTTGTCGGTAGAGCTTGCGGACGCGTCGAGCCGGATACTGTGGTCATATCTGGCGACGCCGGGACGTTTTCGCACCGCGAGTATCGTCGATGATCTTGCCGATCAGATTGTGGCGAAACTGCAGGCAGATATGAAGGGTGGCGTGCCGGCTGCTTCAGTGCCTGCGGCCACAGGTCCCGGAGTGCATGTGTCTCTCCATGGGGGCGGGTCAACGTTTCCCGTGCCTATCTATATGAGGTGGTTCGAGACTTTTCAGCAGACTGCGAGTGGATTTCCTATCTCCTACGATGCTGTTGGATCGGAGGCGGGGGTGGACGCGTTGCGGGAAGGTAAGCTTGATTTTGCCGCCTCGGACATTCGCGAGATGGAGGGACCGCAGCCGGACGCCTTTTATTTCCCGACGGTGGTGGGCGGGGTGGTTCCTATCTACAACCTGCCGGATGTTGGCCACACGCTGAATATGACGCCGCAAGTGCTCGCGGACATTTATGCGGGCACGATTCGCAAGTGGAATGACTCGCGCATTCGCGAAGCGAACGGCGGTGCGCGTTTGCCCGACGCGGAGATTGCTGTGGTCCACCGCTCGGATGGCAGCGGGACGACTTACGCGTGGACGAGCTACTTATCGCTGGCCAGTCCCGCGTGGAAGAGCAAGGTGGGTGAAGGCGCGCGCGTGGAGTGGCCGGTGGGTACGGCTGCCGAAGGGAATGAGGGCGTCGTGGAGATTGTGGCGAAGACGCCGAATTCAATTGGCTATGTCGAGATGACGTATGCCATCCAGCATGATCTGAACTATGCCGCGGTGCGCAATCCGGCAGGAAGGTTTATCAAGGCCGATCTGGCGAGTCTTTCTGCCGCCGCTGCTGCCAAGGCTCACGCAAAGGGCGGCGATTTTCGCGTTTCGCTGCTCGATTCGCAGGAGAAAGATGCTTACCCGATCAGCTCGTTTACTTGGATTCTGGCGCCGAAGACGGGGGATGCGCAAAAGCGGGCCGCGATCGCGGGATTTCTGCGGTGGATGCTGAGCGCCGGGCAGAAGCAGTGTTCGTCGTTGGGGTATGTGCCGCTGCCGCGCGATGTGGTTGCGGCGGAATTGCAGGCGGTGGATTCCCTGAAATAAGCCTTAGTTGTTCTGTTCGACCAGATGATCGCCTGCGAATTTTGGAATGCCGAAGTGTCCGCGCAGGTGGAGGAGGTCGAGCGGGCTGAGTGTTCCGTTGATCGCGACGAGGTTGATATTAGTGGGGCTGGCGAGCATGACGACGGCGCCTGCTACGTTGGTTCCTTCGAAACGTATCCAGACATCTGTTCGGCTTACATTGTCGGGGTCGTGGTTTGAATGAGCAGTGACCAGATGCTTCCAGCCGCGGTCACGATACTGCCGCCGAACCGCTTCGAGGCTGTTGGGATCGTACAGCCCGGGCATCGAGAATTTGTAGCTGTGCACGGAGATGCCGTTGAGCCGGGCGACGACGCGGCGGGTGTCCTCATCGTCTATGAAATTGTTGGCCAGGGCCAGCATGGTGCGATCGAAGGTGAAATCAGTACGGAAAGCCGCGTGCTGGCCGACGGCGTCCATGTTGTGCGGCACCCAGTCGTCGTTTTGCTGCGCTCTGGCAGTTACGGAGCCAACGGCCAGTCCGAAGGCGAGAAACGCGTAGCTGAAGCGGCGGAGAAACATAGGCTGGTGTTTGATCAAACTCCGTCATGAGGAAAAAGTCTTCATAAAAAATCTTTTTTTTCATAAAGTGGATTGGAACGGCAGAATAAACCATCGGACTGGGACGATGGTTCGATAAACTATACATTCAAGCAATCTACTGTATGACCGAACGGCTTTATTATTCCGATTCCTTTCTGCCCGGTTTCTCTTCGCGCGTGACGGACATCCGCGAACTCTCGCGAACTGACGGAGAGTCCGTTTGGCAGATTGCGCTCGAGCGCACAGCCTTCTATCCAACGAGCGGCGGCCAGCCGCATGATCTCGGAGTTCTAAGGGCTACTTCCCGCAGCGGAGCGGTGTTGGAAGTTCCGGTCATCGCTGTCGAAGAAGATGAGAACGGCGAGGTATGGCACCAGACGCTGAAACCACTGCTTACCGGTACAGAGGTCCGGGGCGAGATCGACTGGGCGCGGCGGCTTGACCACATGCAGCAGCATTCAGGGCAGCATCTGCTGTCGGCCGTGTTCGCGCGGGAGCTGCGGGCGACTACCGTTTCTTTTCATCTGGGAGAATCGTCATCGACCATTGACCTTGCTGTAGAAGCACTCGCGCATCACAGTCTGGAGCGGGTGGAACGCATCGCGAACGAGCTGATTGCTGAAGACCGCGCGGTGACGCTGCGGATTGTCGATCGCGGTGAGGCGGATGCTTTACTCGCCTCCGGCGCGCTGCGCAAGCTGCCGGAGCGCGCGGGGACGATTCGTCTGATTGAGATTGCCGACTGCGATTTGAATGCATGCGGCGGAACGCATGTGCGCTCGACCGGGCAGATTGGCGGTCTGTTGATTCGGAGCGTGGAGCGTGTCCGACAAGGCGTTCGGGTGGAGTTTGTCTGCGGGCTGCGGGCTGTGGCGGCGGCACGTCAGGATTTTTCGGTGCTCACGCGCAGCGCGGCTTTGCTTTCAACGCCGCGCGCGGAAGTGCCTGCCGGCGTTGAACGGCTTGTTGCCGATGCGAAGGCGGGCGCGAAGGAACAGCAGAAGCTTCGCGAGGAACTGGCGACGTATCACGCAATCCGGCTGGCGGTGGAAGAGCAAATTGACGATCACCTGCGCCTGGTGCGAAGGACATTTTCCGAACGCGATGTTGACTATGTGAAGCTGCTGGCTTCTCGTCTGGTGGCTACCGTTCCGCAGACGGTCGCGTTGCTCGTATCAGCGCAGCAGGAGCCTGCATTCGTGGTGCTGGCGCGTAGCGGAGATCTTGATTTTCATGCGGGCAACCTGATGAAGGAAGCGCTGGCCAGCTTTGGACTGCGTGGGGGCGGATCGCCCGATCTTGCCCAGGGACAGATATCTGGTGACCCAACCGTCTTGCTTGATGCCATCACTGACGCTGTGCGCGGCGCGGTGGCGCGAAGACAAGAGCAGATGACTCGTTAGTTTCGAAGACCGATTGCGCCCATGAGGATCGGATCAAACTATTGGACCCAATCGTAGAGTCTGACTTTCAAAGCATCCGACGCCCGCTGCAAAACGGTTTTCATGCCCAGGTGCGGTAGATTCTCGATGTTTGTCAGGTAGTGCTCCAGGACCTGATCTACATTCATCGCCTCGGCGCCCGGCTGATCCAATATTGCAGCCAGGGCGGGATGAAGAGAGCTTTCCTCAGCCAACACGTGAAGCGGACGGCCTTGCGCGGCAGCCATCGAGCGGACATAGAAGAGGATTTGCGCGGGCACGAAGTGAGCCGGTAAAACGAAAGCTCCGGACAGATGGTGGGCGAGAATCTCATCCACATTCTGGCGCACCCGTTGCAGGCGCTTCTGCTCCTCTGCTGAAAAACCCAGCTTGGTGAGGCTGTTATCTTCATTGCTGCACATGACGATCACAGTGCCCCCGCAGAGGCACGCGAGGTAAGACGCGTTGAAGAATCCGCTGACATCGTATTTGTGGCGTTCGGTCGCAAGCTGATACGTGACGTCGGCGAGTTCCTCGATTTTCTCCGTCAGGTAACGCTTGATGGGCGGCGCAGACTTCTTGAAAAGGCGAGGAACCTTCTCGTAAAGCGAATGATAAAGCGCACTCAGCAGATAGCGGGCCACGATTCCTGGAACTTCGAAGCGCATGTACTGTTCCGCAATTTTCATGGCCGGATCGAGGCCATCTGGATCTCCGAGGTTCATTTCGGTCGCGAAAAGCTCTTGAATGATTTTGGCCGAAGATGGCATAAGCGCATCTTTGGATCGCTGCACTGCGGAGAAGCTTTCGATGGAATTCATAACGGCCTGGACAGAGGGAAGCCCTGTCGGCAAGGGGCCAAGCATCTCCACGAAGGGAGCGATCTTGTTTGCAATGGCCCAAAGCTCCGAGTTGCGTGCATCGGCAGGCACAACCGGACGAATGATGTTGACGCTGCTTTCATCCACACCTTCGGGAAGCCTGGGGGTGCGGTGTGCGTGTTTGCCCGGTTCCAGAAAGAGGTAGCCTGTCTGCCATTCTGGCCCTAAATCTTCTTTATTCCATCCCGGCTTCAGTCCCGCCTGGCCTTTGAGGGTGATCTGGTCGAGCAGCACGCCCTCCACCGGACTTGCGAACATAAGCTGCCGGCACACGCTTAACCAGGTGTGCAGGATCGGCCGCTCAGCCTCGTCGAAATCAGCCATCTGATTTCCGAACCGCTTCGTTGAATGCGGCAGCAACGCTTGCAACTGTCGTCGTAGCCTGTGCGCGCAGCGCTCCTGCCTGAGTTAGCTCGAGTACCAGAGCCTGGTTCGCTGCTTCCTCGGCATTCTGCTGCCGGCCCAGCTTGCGAACCGTCAAAATGGCTTCCTGAAGAAGTTGCTCCTGATCGACGGTGTCGGATGGGGCAATTTCTTTGGCGCGGATGCGACCCAGATAAGCCTTTGTCTTCTCTGCGTGAGACTCCGCCAACGGCTTGAGACCCAGCTTGTCAACGTAGGCGCCAGCATACCGATTCAACAGGAAGAGGGTGATCGCCGCAAGCAAGGCTTCGCCGATGAAGTAACGATCCTCGGCTTGTTGCGTGGCCAATGTGGTCGCTAATGCCTTGTCCAAGTTACGCTGGACTCGCTGTGCTGCTTCTTGGCCGGCGGTCATCCTCTCTCCCTTGTACGCAAGCTTAGCCGCGTTGGCATTTCGTGAGAAAGTTTAGCATCGGCAGGTACGGATCGACGG
The DNA here is from genome assembly GCA_963823845.1 of Terriglobales bacterium. Taxonomy (GTDB): domain Bacteria; phylum Acidobacteriota; class Terriglobia; order Terriglobales; family Acidobacteriaceae; genus Alloacidobacterium. Next base: position 110,163 of record CAWGND010000029.1, on the reverse strand, counting down.
CAGGGCGGCAAACCTGGATGCTTTTCCGACTGGCGGCGGAAGAGCAGATGTCGATCATCCACGCCTCTTGACTTAAAGGAATGTGTGCGCGGACTATGAGGCGGTGATGATTCGGCAACTGATTGCGCTGGTTTTCATTCTTATGTCTTCGTTCTCTGCGACGATCGATGGGCAAACTGCGAATTCTGCGAAGCCAGCTGCTACCGTCAACGGCTATGAGCCGACATGGTGGAAGGAAGCGGTTGTCTACCAGATTTATCCGCGGTCATTCAAGGACTCGAATGGCGATGGCATCGGTGATATTCCGGGCATCACATCCAAGCTCGACTATCTGCAGCAACTCGGCGTGAATGTGATCTGGCTGAGCCCGCACTACGACTCGCCTAACGCAGATAACGGCTATGACATTCGCGACTATCGCAAGGTGATGAGCGAGTTCGGCACGATGGCCGACTTTGACAAGATGCTGGCGGGGATCACGGAGCGCCACATGCGGCTCATTGTTGACCTTGTGGTGAATCACACTTCGGATGAGCATCGCTGGTTCGTCGAGAGCCGCAGTTCGAAGGACAATCCTTACCGCGACTTTTATTTCTGGCGCGACGGCAAGCCGGGGCCTGCCGGGGCGGACGGCAAGCCTACGCTTCTGCCTCCGAATAATGATCCTTCGTTCTTTTCCGGATCGGCGTGGCAGTTCGATCCGCAGACGAATCAGTTTTACCTGCATTATTTCGCGGTGAAGCAGCCTGATTTGAACTGGGACAATTCGAAAGTGCGCGAAGAGGTTTACAGCCTCATGCGCTTCTGGCTCGATAAGGGCGTGGATGGCTTTCGCATGGACGTGATTCCGCTGATCTCGAAGAATCCTGCGTTTCCTGATCTCACGCCGGAGCAGTTGAAGAATATTGGCAACGCGTACGCGAACGGTCTGCACATGCATGAGTATCTGCAGGAGATGAACCGCAATGTGATGGCAAAATATGACCTGATGACGGTAGGCGAGGCGCTGGGAATTTCGCTCGAACAGACTCCGCTCATTGTGGGTGATGATCGTCACGAATTAAATATGATTTTCAATTTTGACGCTGTCCGCTTTAACCGCGACGGGATCAAATTGAAGCCCTTTGATCTGCCGACCTTGAAGGCGATCTACACGCGGCACGCGGTGCAACTGGATACGCATAGCTGGGACACGGTCTTTCTTGCGAACCACGATAATCCGCGGCTGGTGTCTACCTTTGGCGATGATTCGCCGCAGTTTCGTGCGCGCTCGGCGAAGTTGCTGCAGACGATGCTGCTTACGCTGCGCGGCACGACGTTTTTGTATCAGGGCGATGAGCTGGGAATGACCAACTATCCGTTCCAATTGATTGGAGACTTCAACGATATCGAGGTGAAGAACGCGTATAAAGCGAAGGTGCTCACCGGGCAGATTCCTGAAGCGACGTTCATCGCTGATCTAAGGACGACGAGCCGCGACAACTCGCGCACGCCGATGCAGTGGGACGGGTCGCCTAACGGCGGCTTTACGACGGCGTCGAAGGCGTGGCTTGCGGTGAATCCGAATTACAAAGAGATTAATGCCGCCGCGCAGATTGCGGACGCTGACTCTGTCTACAGCTACACGAAGCGGGCCATCGCTCTGCGTCATGCGCACCCGGCGTTTGTCTACGGTGACTACAAGGATATTGATCCCGAGAATCGGTCCATCTATGCCTATACGCGCAGCCTTGGCACGGATCGCTTCCTTGTTGTGCTCAATTTTTCCGAAGCCGCGAATAATTACAAATTGCCGAACGCACTTGAGGCTGGCGCTCTGGTTTTAGGCAATCTGCCTAGCCAGGAACAAGGCGCGAATACGCTTCATCTTTCGGGTTGGGAAGCGCGTGTCTACAAGTTGAGATGAGAAGGGAACCCAGTGTCGGCACGCTTTGCGAATCGGCAATGCGCTGGTAAACTGTATGGAGTGGTTCCCGCCTGAAAAGGGGCTATAGCTCAGCTGGGAGAGCGCCTCGTTCGCAACGAGGAGGTCGTCGGTTCGAGCCCGACTAGCTCCACCAAACACCAAAACTTGGCTTTGCGTGTGCGATCCATTCCACAAAAAAAGACCTCGACGTTCTCTGGTGATACTGGCTTACTGAGTCACTTCATTTTTTGCAAATGGAGTATTCTTGCAGGCGTGCGGGTAATTCTTTTTTAGCCCGTTGACGAGGAGCGAGGATGAAACATCTGTCGAGGATTGTGTTGTTGACGGCAGCAGCCGCGTGGGGCGTTGTGCCGGTGCTGGCACAGAAGGCTCCCAAAGAGGTAAAAGTTGAGCTGAAGACCGCGGATGGAAAAGATGCGGGGACGGCGGTACTGTCGGGCAAGAAGTCGGGCGTGGAGATTAAGGTCGCGCTTGAGAACCTGCCGCCGGGCGAGCATGCGATTCATATTCACCAGAATGCGAAGTGCGATCCGCCGGATTTCAAGTCGGCTGGCGGCCATTTCAATCCTGCGGGCAAGAAGCATGGCACCAAGAATCCTGATGGACATCACAATGGCGACCTGCCGTTGAACCTCACGGTTGGTGCGAATGGCAAGGTGAAGAAGAGTTTCCTGGCGCCGGATATCACGCTCGATCCGAGCGCGTCGAACTCAGTCTTTGCGAATGGCGGGACTTCGATGGTCGTTCATGAGAAGGCCGATGACATGATGACCGATCCGACGGGGAATGCGGGTGCTCGGATTGCGTGTGGAGTGATTACTCCGCCTTCGATGTAGGTTTTTGGCCGTATGCCCCATCTTTCGATCGCGAAGGATGGGGGCACACGTTGTTATCTGTGTCCGAGCTCCTTGGACATGGTGATGAAGTGAGCGGGCTGGGTGAAGTGTTGCCCGACTTCTACCGCAACTTCCTCGGTTCCGGTGATCTGATAGCCGAATTTCTGGTAGATCACAGGAAGCTCTTCGCGCAGGTTGACGATGCGCAGGTCCATGAACCGGGAGCCTGACTCACGTGCGAATTCTTCTGCTGCGATTGTCAAGCGCGTTCCGATGCCGGAGCGCTGACGGTTGGGATTGGTTGAGAGCAGGCCGAGGTAAGAGCGCTCTCCGCGCAGCTCGATGTAGACGGCGCCCTGAATCTCACCGTTTTCTTCGAGCACCATGAAGCGGCCTTTCTCAAAGAGGCGCTGTACTTCGTCAATGGTGATGCGGTCGCCGGCTTTGAAGAAAAGCTCCACAGAAAATGCCTGATTGATGAGTTGCGTGATGGCCGGCAGGTCGGTTGTGTCGGCGAAGCGAAGTTCCATTTCTTCAGTATCGCAGACCGGATATCCATCGAATACCGAGTCGCGGTAGGCTGGTTGCGATGGCGAAACGATCCTTTGAAGATAAGCTGGCAGAGCTGGATGCGGTTTCGTCCCTTTCGCGCGAGGAAGCATCCTCAGCACTGCAAGCGGCGCTTAAGAATCCCAATAACTATCTCGTAGCTAAAGCTGCGGAGCTGGCCCGCAAGCTGGGGATGAAAGAGCTGACTCCTGATTTATGCGCTGCCTTCGATCACTTCTTTATCGATGCTGAGACTCGTGATCCGCAGTGCTGGGCGAAGAATGCCCTGAGCCGGGCGTTGGCTGAGTTTGAGTTTCAGGATTCGGCGGTGTTCCTTCGTGGGATGCGACATATTCAGATGGAGCCGGTCTGGGGTGGGCGCTCGGATACAGCGGGAACGCTGCGATCCACATGTGCGCAGGCTCTTGTGGGCTGCCGTGAGTTACGGGAGCCGGAGCTATTGGCATTGCTCATCGAACTGTTTCGCGACAAGGACAAGGCGGTTCGTGCCGAGGCGGCGCGTGCGGTGGCGCAGGTTGGTTCTGATGCTGCCTCTCTGCTGTTGCGGTTGCGTGCGACTGTGGGCAACGATGAGCCGGAAGTTCTGGCCGGCTGTTTTGCTGGAGTTCTGGCGATTGAGGGAAACTCGAGCCATTGCGTGGATCGAGCAGTTTCTGACGCAGGAAGATGAGATGGCTGCGGAGGCGGCGCTGGCATTAGGGCAGACGCGAAGCTCGGAGGCGCTGGATGCTCTGCGGAAGGCTTTTTGCGAGCACACAGATCATTGGTTTGGCGAAGTGCTGCTGTCAGGGTTTGGCGAAGTGCTGCTGTCAGCGATTGCGCTCACACGACGCGATGAGGCATTCGAATTTCTGCTGGAGATGGTCCGCGAGGAGTCACGCTTCGCGGCAGAGGCGATTCCGGTGATGTGGAATGCAGTTCCGTCACCGGAGGTGAGAGGTCGCCTGGAAGCAACGGTGCGCGATACGGGAAATGAGCGGTTGCTGCGAGTATTTCAGGGTATTCGGGGAACATAGGCGGTTCACCGCTACGTATAGAAATTGAGATGTGACCGGCTGATTGAGTTAGGATCGTGTTCTATCGGTAGGTTGCGAGGAGGGGATGATGAATAACTTCTCCCAGGGTGTGCGCTATGCGGCGCGGCAGTTGTGGAAGCATCCGGCGTTCACGGTGACGGCGGTTTTGACGCTCGCACTGGGGATTGGCGCGAATACAGCCATTTTCACGGTAGTGCAGTCGATTCTGCTGGCGCCGTTGCCTTATACGGATGCAAGCCGCATCATGGCGCTCGATACGTACTTTGTGGATAAAGGGCGCGTGCATTCCCGCGTGACCGGGCCCGATGCCGTCGATGTGCGGGCACAGGCACGGAGTCTCGAAGCGGTGAGCCTGTACGAGAGTGGACTGCAAGGCGTGCAGTTGCGCGACCATGCCGTATTTACCCCGGTCACGGCAGTGGATGCCAACTTTGTGCGTGTCTTCACGCCTGGGCCAGTTGCCGGACGCGCGTTTGGTCCCGAAGAAGTAGGCCGCGCGGTGCTGGTGGGCGAGCAGTTTGCCCGCGATAACTTTGGGAGCGTGCAGGCGGCGCTGGGGCAGACGTTGAATTTTGAAAATAAGCCGCTGCAGATTACCGGCGTCCTGCCAGCGTCATTTAATTTTCCTGAGAAGTCGCAGGTATGGGTGGAATACCTGTTCAAGCCGGAGACGGAGGACAGGACGTCGTACAACTACAAGGCTGTCGCCAAACTGCGTTCCGGGGTTTCTGTCGATGCGGCCCGGGCTGAACTGGCGGCGATCTCGCAGCGGCTGACGGCGGCGTATCCGAATGCCAACCGGCATAAACAGATGATCGTTGTGCCGCTGCAGGAGGAGCTGACGGGCAAGGCGCGTCCGATGCTGCTGATGCTTTCCGCGGCGGTAGGCATGATTCTACTGATTGCGTGCGTCAATGTGACGCATCTTGAGCTGGCACGCTCGATTGAGCGGCAGCGCGAACTGGCCATTCGGACGGCGCTGGGGTCGTCGCGCTGGGAGTTGAGACGACTGGTGGTTGCTGAAAGCCTGTTGATTTCACTGGCAGGGGCGGTGTTGGGGGTTGCTTTGGCGGGACCGGCCGTGCGAGTGCTGGTGGCGATGGCTCCTGAGGGCCTGCCGCGCGCGGCGGAGATTCACCTGAATGGCTGGGTTCTGGCATTTACGCTGGGTCTCTCGCTGCTGGCTACGGTGGCGTCCTCGCTGGTTCCGGCGCGGAAGGCGGCGAAGGTCGATCCCGCGGAGGCCTTGAAGCAGGATAGCTCGCGGGGTCTCGCCGGGCATGGCGCCTCGGCTCTGCGGAATGGTCTGGTGATTGCCGAGGTGGCCGCGACATTTGTGCTGGCGGTTGGCGCTGGGCTTCTGCTGCGTACGCTGGTGACGCTGATGACGCGTGATCTCGGGTATGAGACCACACGCGTGTTGGCGGTGGATGCCGCATCGCCTGCCGGTTATACGAAAGAGGATGGGCTGAAGGTTTTGCGGCAGTATGACGAGCTGTTTCCGAAGCTGGCGGCGTTGCCGGGCGTGGAGCATGTAGCGGGAATCTTTGGGCTGCCGACAGCCGATCTTGGATCGAATGGCAATTACAGCGTGAGGGGCGGTGTGCCAGCTACCTCGGAACATGCTCCGTGGGCGAATTTCAGTCTCTCGAGTCCTGGATACTTCCAGACGATGGGGATTCCGCTGAAGATGGGACGCGACTTCAGCGCTCAGGACAACTATGACGGGCAGTTCGTGGCGATCATCAGCGAATCGCTTGCGCGGCAAAGCTTTGGCAACGCCAATCCGGTTGGCAAGCAGATTCAATGCGGCCTCGATTCCGAGAAGTGGATGACGGTGGTGGGCGTGGCGGGTGATGTGCGCCAGGATTCGCCCGCTGCTAATCCGGGTCCGATTCTTTACATGCCGATGGCGCAGCATCCGTTCTTCGCGTCAGAGATTTACATTGTGCTGCGGACGAGAGTTGCTCCGCTGACGCTGATGAATGCTGTGCAGTCTGAGATTTTGCGGACGAACTCGCAGATTGCGACGAAGTTCACCACCATGGACACGATGGTGGGCGAGTCAATTGCCGCTGAGCGCTTTCGGTCGGTGCTGATTTCGTCTTTTGCCGGTGTTGGGCTGCTGCTGGCAATGCTGGGCGTTTACGGGACGATGGCGTATTCGGTGGCGCAGCGGAGGTTTGAGATTGGCGTGCGCATGGCTTTTGGCGCGGAGAAGAAGACAATTCTGCGGATGATCCTGGTGCATGCGGCGAAGCTGGCTTGCTGGGGGATTGCGCTTGGGCTGGTCTTGAGCTTTGTGCTGACGCGGCTGATTACGAGCATGCTGGTTGGGGTTCGGGCGGTTGATCCGGTAAGTCTGCTGGTTGCTACGGGGTTGCTGCTGATCACGGCTGCGGTTGCGGCGCTGGCTCCGGCGTGGCGGGCGGCGCAGGTTGATCCGATGGTGGCGCTGCGGGCTGAGTAGTCCCGGGGCTTTCGTGGGCCGGGCTGGTATCGCGGTGGGTGGCTTTGATCTGCTTGTAGATTGTTAGTTCGCGGTTGGCATCGTCGGTTCGGCCGGCACGGCGATAGGCGGCTTGCAGCTGGTAATGGATGTAATCGGAGTTTGGGTCCAGCTTGGAGGCGATTTCGAAGTGCGGAATGGCTTCCTCGTTTTTGCCGTCTTCGAGCAGGACTTTTCCTAACTGATATTGGGCTTGTGCGTGGTCGGGCTTTTCGGCGATTACGGTTCGCAGCAGAGGCATGGCTTCGTCCTTCTGCGAGGTTTCCAGTAATGCGAAGGCAAGGTAGTACTGCGTGTCCACGTCCTGTGGGTTGAGCCTGAGCTCGGCGCGCAGCTCAGGGATGGCGTCGGCGGGACGGTCGAGATGGACGAGTGTGGCTCCGGTCTCGAAGTGAGCATGGGGCATGGTGGGGTTTTCTTCGGCCAGACGGCGAAAGCAGGGGACGGCATGCTCATAATTCTCGGTAGTGTTGTAGAGCTGGCAGACAAGCATGCGCACATCCGGTGCGAGGTCGCGCGCGGCGAGGGTGTCGGCGATCTGGTTGGCTTGCTGCTGCTGGTTGGTGCGGGCGAGCGAGAAGGCCCAGGCATAGGCAGAGCGCGTGTCCTGCATGGCGAGGCCGCTAATCCGGGCGAAGTTTGTTGCCGCGTCGGCGAACTTTTCGATGGTGAAGAGGGACATCGCCAGCATCAAGCATGAGCGTTGGTCGGTGGGGTCCTGCGCGACGACGGAAGTGAGGGCGCGGGCGCTTTCCGGGTAGTCCTGGAGCAGGAAGGCGGCGGTGCCGAGGTTGCGCATCAGGCCGGGCGTGGCTGGGTCCCATTTTTCGGCCTGCTGGAAGTGGGCGAGGGCGGGCTGGTACTGCTGCTGACGGGCCTGGGCGGTGCCCCAGTCATTGAATCCGTTGCTTAGGATCTGGTGGAGTTGCTGGTCGCGCTTCTTGAGTTGCTCGGCTTTTTCCGGCGCTAAATGGGGCTGTTTCAGGGCCTGGGTTGTGGCGGTCTCCTGTTGGGCGGCGAGGGCGGTGAGCTTCTCGGAAGAGGCGATGACCTGGACTGGATCGCCGGATTGTTTCGCGGTCTGCTGCGCGTCGATGAGCTGTTGCAGTTGTTGGGTGGCTGTGTCCGGGGTCTGGGCTGCCATCGCCAGTGCCAGGCAGAGGAGTATCCCGACTACCCCCCGGGTTGCTAAGTTATTGAAAACGCTCATCGTGTGGTGGCTGGTAACGGTAAAGTATTGATTTTGCTAGAGTTGATCATAAAGTATCTGGAATCAATGGATTGTGTTACCTCAGCGGCTCGGGGCCCCTCATTTCGGGCTATGCAAGCGCGCGGGCGGGTTTAAACACGCGCCTATCCTGAAAATTTGTCCTATTTCTATTTTAACGAAACCGAATGGGAAATTCGGCAAGTTCCGCGCTGTTTTTTATCTTTAGAATGAGTGGGTTGCGATGGATTTTTAGCTTGTGGGCTTGACAAGGGTTTTTTGGACGAATTGCTTTTCATTAGAGACGCCGAGAGTTCTTGTTCTAGTTGGCCGTTTCTTGTGGCAGAAGGCTTCATACTGTGCGGCTGATCTTCGTCGCATGAAATTCCTCCCCTTCGTGCCTCAGAGTCAGAATGACGACTTATGCAGGATTAGCTCGCGGGCAATGCGCTATTGGAGTCGGCAATTTTCGGCATGAACTGGCGGAAGGCGAACCACAGCATACAGATCGCGCTGAAAGAAAAGTACGCACCCAGCCAATTGAACGTCTGGGCGGACGGGCTCGGGTCCAGTTTGAGCCAGCGAAGCGCGAAAGCCAGAAACGCCAGGGCAAAACCAAGCGAGACGATTCCGGCGGCATCCAGAAGCCATTTCTCCATTTGCCTGCGCAGCGCTCCTGCAGCTGCCAATTCATAGATGCCGATGCTCACTGCCATCACGACAATGAAGAGCGCAACGGTACGAAAGGCGACTGGTCTGTTTGACCTGACCATCAAGCCAAGGGCGCTACAAGCAAGACCATTCAGCACCAGAAGCCACGAGTAACTTCGTGTTAAATTCCAAATGCCCGCTGCAATGGTGCACAGCCCCGCTGCCAGTGCGAGCAGGCCGAACTGTTCAGCCGCGCTTCTGCCGTACACAAGTGCCCGCAGAATCGGGGAACCGTCCGGGCTCAGAACAAAAAGGATCACGACGGAAAGTGTCGCGTAAAGAACGCCGCACAGTGCCAGCAGCCACCAGCTTTTGATCAAGGTTCGAATCATAGATTGCTTCCCGACCGTAGCTCACTCTTCCGTGCGGATTGTAGCACCGGCATGCACTGCTGACATTTTCGTCTGTTGCTTTACCAATCTATGAGGGTCGAATCATCAACGTACTATACGTGCCGAGTCTAGGTAGGGCATTGGGCGTTGGGGTCTTTGGTGAAGCTCAGCTTGGGCGCGTGGGTGAAGGAGCCTTTGCCGTTTCCTAGCATGACATCGAAGGTGTACTCTCCGTCGTCACCGTATATCACCACCAAATCGGGGATTCCGTCGCCGTTGAAGTCGGCTGTGGCGATGTGTGGAACGGTCCCGGGCATTCGCAGGGGGAAGGACCATCCGCGCCGGAATGAGCCATCACCGACGCCAAGAAAGGTTGTCACCGCACTCCCGCGCCAGTCGGAGACGGCCATGTCGGGAATCCCATCATGGTTGAAGTCACCTACCGCGATCGACACGACCGAACTGAGGCGGCCTACCTCGCCAGCGGGAGCCATGTTGCCGGTTCCGTCGCCGAGGAACAACTTCAGTGATCCGTCATCATCTCCTACGATCAGATCTGGAATGCCGTCCTTGTTGAAGTCGCCGACGACGAGCGCCCGGGGAGCGTCGCCAAGTACGGGATAGGAGGCTATCAGTTTGAAGGTGTCGCCTGCCTGTCCCAGCGACACGGTCAAAACGCCGGGTCCGGGATGATCTTCATCCGGTCGCGTCACCTGGGCTGTGTCGGGGATTCCATCCTGGTTAAAGTCAGCGGTCACCATGAGGCGGGAATACTCGTCGGGATCGTCCTGAGACGGCTGGCCCGATGCTCCAGCGTTGATCGCCCAGGCGCAAGCGGGTGTAAACGCAGCAAAAATCAAGATGGCCAGAAGTATGGAAGCCATTGGGCACAGCCTGGCGGAGATACGGATCATCGAGCTCATCTCTTAAGTAAGACTAACTCGCGCGTTGGGAGCTGTGCCATGTCTGGAGCAAATTCGCTTGAGGTTTGGCTCGCGTGGTGCAGAATCCGCAATCGATCGAATTTTTAAGGCGCTGTTCGTGACGGGGTGTAGGTCTTCTTTTTCCGCTCGGATGAGATGAGTCTCGTGAGTTCGGCAGCCATTCCGAATCCCACGCTGTGTGCTACCAACTTTCTGCGAGCTTTCATTTCGGCTTTTTCTGCGAGGACTGCTTCTCTCGATAAAACTCCATATTGCGAGAGCGCTATTGTTCGCTCCTGATTGGCTTTTAACCATGTGGTTTTGAGGTCTGGGCACTTGGGGCAGGGATTCATAAATTGACACACCTCATCGTGAGAGGCCAAATGTTTTCGACCACCCTGTCTTTACGATGCCCATCACGCCTGGTCAAGTACAACCTATCTTTCGGTTAATTCTGCTTCCGTACGTGCTGCGTGCTCTGGTGGAGAAAGAAAAACGGCAGGTTCCGGGTTCGGAACCTGCCGCAGCAAGTGTTGCTTAGGAGAACTGTTAGAAGTTGAAGTGCAGACCGTACTGGAGCTGGCGAGCAGGAGTGCTCAGCAGACTTGTGGACGTGCCGAATCCAGGGGTCAAGTCCTGTGCGGAGACGATGTTGTTCGTCGCGCTGCAGGGGTTGTAGAGGCTGTGGCCCGTGGTTGGGTCGGTGCCAGCTGCCGCGCCGCAGTTAATGGCCTGGATCGGCGACTGCGTGGCGGGGCTGAAGTTCGGATGGTTGAAGAAGTTGAAGAAGTCGAAGTTGAACTGGATCTGCAGCTTCTCCTTGACCTGCCAGTTCTTGCGGACTCCAAAGTCAGTGTTGTTGAAGTTGGGGCCGCCGCAGAAGCCGCGCGGCTCCATGTTGCTGGGCAGCGTGCCAAGCGCGTAGCCGATGAGCGTGAAGGCTCCGGAGTTTGCGACCTGGTTTGAGTTACGGCCGCTGACGCAGCTCTGTCCTGTGAGAAGCGGACGCTGCGGCGAGGTGAAGCCGGTCTCAGCGAGTGCTCCGTTCTGGTTCAGCTGGCTGTTTGCACCCGCGACCAGGTTGGCTTCGTGCGCGCCCTGGTAGAGAGTGAAGTTGTTGCCGTTCTGCGCGGTGATGATGGCGGTTGTTTCCCAGCCGCCAAGAACACTGCGTTCCATGAGGTTGGCACCCTGCAGTTTGGGCAGGTAGTAGGCCGCGTTGGCTACGAACATGTTCGGGCGGTTGACGTCCGAAGATCCGTAGTCGAGGCGCGAGTTGGGATAGTAGGTGCGGGACTGCTGGCCTATGCCGCCGCCGGAGTCGTCGACGATGACGTCAGCAAGCGTATGCGACCAGGTGTATGCCGCTCCCCAGGTGAGATTGGCGCCGATGCGGCTCTTTACGACGGCCTGAAGGGCGTTGTAGTTGGAGCCACCATTATGCGTCCAGTAGGTGAGCGTGCCGTTGTTGCCGCCGGCCGGGTAGGGACGGAGATTGTTGGTGTCCGCTCCGGCATTGGCAAAGGTAGCCGTCAGCCAGTTCTGCGGGGCGATGGTGTTCACGTCGTAGGAGTCGGTCAGGTGGAGACCGCGGTTGCCCACGTATCCAACCTGGAAGGTGGTGTTGGAGCCGATGGCCTGCTCCACAGTGAAGTTCCATTGCCAGGAGTTGGGAATGTCCGCGTCTGGCTCTTCACCGCCGGAGGGGCTAGCAGTACCGGCGATGCCGGAAGGCGTGGCACCGCTCAGAGTGCGCGGGTAGTTGTTGGTGTTAAGCGCGAAAGGAGCGTTGGCCACCAGGGTGTAGCGGGAAACACGCTCACGCTGGAAGAACTGGCCAGCCCCGGCGCGTACAACCGTACGTCCTGTGCCGGTAGGATCCCAGATCACGCCGGCGCGCGGAGCGATGTTGTGATAGCCGTTCTTGATGAGCGAGCGATTGGGACCGGGCGTGCCGCTCGAGAAGCTGGTGCCGAACTGCTTGTTGGCTGCTCCGCAGGGATCGGTACCAGGAGCCACCCAGAGGCCGTTGCAGGCGTCTGAAGCGGGCTTGGTGGGATCGTACAGCGAAGGCTGGAAGCTGGTGATCTGATTTTCGGGCTGGAAGGGCTGGAGCAGCAAAGAGTAACGCGCGCCGTAGGTCAGCGTGAGTCGCGGAGACATCTTCCAGGTATCGCCAGCGTAGAACTCGTAATCACGCCAGCGGAGCTGGGCACGAATATTGGTCGAGGTTTCGCTGATGTTGAAGATGTTTCCGGTCAACTCAAGGTTGGCGAGGGTGTCGTTGGTTTCGATGCCGCCGGAACCGGTGGCGACGGAGCCGATACTCGGGCGCTCGCCGGTGGAGCTGTTGACGTCTTCATCCTTGCCGTTGTAGCCGAGTAAGGCGCCGAACTTCAAGTTGGTGCTGACCCTTGATCCAGGAGAGGTCGTCGCGGAAGGAGTAGATGTCGAGCTGGTTCTGCCACGGTGCCTGCAGCGAAGTGCTGCCGCCGTAGGAGCCGAAGTTGACGGCTGGAACGCCTTCGGAGGCGCGCTTCAGGGACTCGGGATAGAGCGTGGGAATAGCAGCGGTAACCTGCGGCAGAAGGCCAGGATCGGTGCCGCCTGCAGTGATGTCGATGCGGTTGTTGGAGTAATTGAAGGCTGCGTCATTGACCAGCGAATTGCTGATGGTCGAGGTCCAGTGCGCGGTGATGGACTTGGACGGCTGGGCCCAGTTGCTGTTCAGCGCAGGATAAACGGTGTCACCCCAGTAGCCAGCGTTGAAGGCTGGGTTCGACCAGGAATCCTGCGTGTAGCGGCCCATGATGTGGTTCTTCTGGTTGAGGTCGTAGTCGCCGCGGGCGTTCTCTTCGCGCCAGAAGAGGCCGGTCGGGAGCGATGCTGACCAGTTCTGACCGTTGGAGTTCAGAGCGCCGTTCTGCGTGGTGGGCAGGGGAAGCATCTGCATCATGGTGGCTGTGGATGGATCGACTGCTGCCAGCGTGTGTGGGCCAGCCAGCATGTTGGCGGGCACTTTGCTGAAGTCAGGGAAGTTGGCCGTGTTGCAACCCAGGGTGGAGAAGTCACCGGCGAGCTCGGCCGCAGGTGGGGACGCAGGCGCTGACCTGACGGCCCTTGATTTCGTGGTTCCACTCCTGGCTCCAGAAGAAGAAGAGCTTGTTCTTGATGATGGGACCGCCGATGGAGTAACCCCAGTCGTTGCGGCGCTCCTTGTCCTTGCCGTTGAGGGGCAGGCCCTGGCCGGCGTTGGGCGCGGAGAAGAAGGTATAGGCGTCGAGAGAATCATTGCGGCCGTTATAAAATGCGCTGCCGTGGAAGGCGTTGGTTCCGCTGCGGGTAACGATGCTGATGACGCCGCCGGAGGCCTGACCATATTCCGGACCATAGCTATTGAGCAGCATCTTGAACTCGGAGATGGCCTCGTTCGACGGATAGATAAGGATGGTGCGATTCGAGCCTACGTCGTTGTTGTTGACGCCGTCAACGAGGAAGAGGTTGTTGGTGGTGGGGTTGCCGTTGATCGACATATCCACGCCACCGTTGAGGCCCTTGCCGGTATTGACGAAGTTGTTGGCGGCGGACACACCGGGCTGCAGCTGGGTGAGCTCGACGAAGTTGCGGCCGTTGAGGGGCAGCTCCTTGACCTGGCTGCTGTCGACGACGGCACCGAGCGCGGCGCTGTCAGTCTGCACCTGGATGGCGTTTGCCTGCACGGTGACGGATTGGCTGACGCTGCCGAGCTGAATCAGCGCGTTGACATTGGTGGTGGTGGCGACGTGGACAACGGCGCCCTTGGTGATGGAGTCCTGGAAGCCGGTGGCCTTGACTTCCACCTGGTAGGTGGATTCCGGCAGTTCGGCGACAGTGTAGCCACCCTGGGCGTCGGTAGTGACTCTATAGATCTTGTTGGTTGCGGTGTTGGTGACGGTGACGGCTGCGCCGGGAACGGCTGCGCCGCTGGAATCGGTGACGGTGCCAGCGATGGAACCGGTGATTTTCTGTGCATGTGCCGGATGCCACGACAATAGAGCCGCGGCGAGGGCGAAGAGCACGAGAAGAACTCGTGATCGTCTCATGTGAATTAGCCTCCCTGAATACGTCAAAAAGCTTGCCCCTGCGAACTGGTGCAGGTTCGTGCCTTAAGTTGTTAACCTGTCTATACTTGTCGACAGTGAATCATTTTCAAAACGTATCAAATTTCTAACATTGAAATCATTTGTGAAAATGAGAAATACTCGGAAAATATCGTTTAGTAAACGGTTTGAGTGATGCAGTGCAGAACATAAATCTCTGCGGTCACTATTAGGCGCTATCGATGTTACGATTGTCAAGTAAGTGAACAGCAGAGGGGCCTGGATTTGCCGGGTATCGCTTGTTGGCCTGAGAACACCTGCTTTACATCCCAAAGTAAATCGTTTAAGTAAAATTTAGAAGACTGGCCCTGCCCTTCTGAGTAGGTTGAGCCTGTCCAATCGATTTATAGCGGGGCGAAATGTATTGTTGACGATGTGAATGGCAGATTTTTGTCTACTTAATCGTTTGATTCTGGGATATCCGAGGTGGCGCAGGTCGGAAAGCGGCAGAGATGTGTTCCAGCGGTGCTGCCGTCTTTTTCATAACGCCAAAGCCATTAGGCAATAGCGATACAACCATTATATTTATTGCATATTTTACTGCATATTACTTTGGTTTAGGTTCATATTTTCACCTGTGAAATGGAATCATTTCGCAGGGCGGATCTTGTCAGGGCTGACGATTCCGGAACCCTCAAGGACGCCGTAGAAGTGATCGGTGGCCACATTGGTCAGCTTTTCTACCACGCCGGAGGGCCAGCGGATCTCGACAGAATCGATCTTGGCTGCGTTGGCAAGGCCGAAGTGCAGGCGCAGATCGTTCTGGGAGATGTAGCTGCCCCCGCTGCGGACCTCATCGGTTTGCGTCATGCCTCCGGCGGTGACGGTCACGCGGGCGCCGAGGGCGAGGCGGTTGCTCTTGGTTCCCTCCAGTTCAAAGCTGACCCAGTGCGTGCCGGGGATGCCGTTATTGTGCAGGATCATGGGCGAGCCGTCCACATCCGAGACGACGATGTCGACATTGCCGTCGTTATCGAGGTCGGCGACTGCGAGGCCTCGGCTGACCCGCGGTTCTGCGAGGGCCGGCCCGGCCTGCTGGCTGGCGTCGCAGAAATTGCCGTTGCGCTCATTCATGAAGAGGTTTTTCGGCTGATGGTAGCGCGCGCCGGAGGGTAGCGTGTCGACCTGCGGGTAGACCTGGCCGTTGACGGCGATGAGGTCTTCCCACCCGTCGTTGTCGAGGTCGACGAAGGCGTCGCCCCACTTGATCCACGGAAGCGAGGGCAGGCCGAGACCAGCATCGTAGGAGACTTCGCGGAAGTCATAGTTGCCGAGGTTCTCGTACAGGGCACTGTTCTCATCGACGAAGTTGGTGACGTAGATGGAGAAGCGGCCGGTGTGGTTGTAGTCGCCGATGGCGACGCCCATAGAGCCTTGCTCGGAGCCGTCATTGCTCACGGCGGTGCCGGATTCGAGGCCGATCTCGGTGAACTTCCCTTTGCCCTCGTTTTTGTAGAGGAAGTTTGGAGTGGAGTCGTTGGCGACGTAGATGTCGGGCCGGCCGGTGTTGTTGAAGTCAGACCAGACGACTCCGAGGCCATAGAAGCCGCCGGGGTCGTCGACGCCCGCGGATTTTGAGACGTCGGTGAAGGTGCCGTCACCGTTGTTGTGGAAGAGCGCGTCGCCGGCGCCTTTTAGGCCACGCGGTCCGCACTGCACGTCGATGCCGCGGTATTTGCAGGTGGGCTTGTTGCCGAAGCCGGGCAGGTCGGTGAGTTTGAAGTCGACGTAATTTGTAACGATGAGGTCTACAAATCCGTCGCCGTCGTAGTCGCCGAAGGCTGCACCGGTGGACCAGCGCCCGTCGGCCACGCCTGCTTGTTTGGTGACGTCGGTGAAGGTGCCATTGCCGTTGTTCTTGTAGAGGACGTTGCCGCCCAGGCAGGTGACGTAGATATCGGGCCAACCGTCGTTGTTGTAATCGCCGACGGCTCCGCCCATAGCGAAGCAGGGTTTGGCAACTCCGGCCTTGTCGGTAACGTCGGTGAAGGTGCCGTCGTGGTTGTTGTGGTAGAGCGCGCTGCGGGCCTTCTCGCCTTTGAGGGCCATGTCGACGGTGGGCGCGTTGGTGAAATAGATGTCAGGCCAGCCGTCGCGGTCGTAATCGATGATGAGGACACCGCCACTCATGGATTCAACGATGTACTTCTTCTCGGGTGCGGAAAGATGCGTGAAGGTGATGCCGGATTTTTTTGTTACATCAACGAGTTGGGGGATAATGCGGTCTTTGCAGACGCGCGATTGGACTCCTGCTGGCGGTGGCGAGGCGGGGCTGTGCGCCTGCGCGAAGACCTGGCCGGCGAGGAGAAGGCAGGCGGAGACTTTGCGCGGTACGCTCCAAAGTGAACGGTGATTTGGTCTTTGATCTTCGGAGAAAAAGGAGGATGCGATGGGGGTTGGTTCGATTGGCACCTGAAAGTCCTGCTGCTGTTTGAGTGGGCGAAGTTCATTGTAACGTGAGAGAGGCGGGACTGTTTTGTCGTCACCTGTCGAATTCCGCCGCTCCAGCCGCCCGCGCCGAGCGGCTGGGAGTGCCCGCGTGTCTACATTGGAGGCAAGGGACTCTTGCTGGGCGCCAGGATATCGTCGAGGCGGTCCGGTGTTCCCTCGACGCGTTCGAGCGATGGGTTCCGCAGCCCGTCGTAGTAAGGAAAGGCAATGGTGATGAATCGATCGTCTTTGTGAAATTGCAACTGCAGCGGTTGCTTATTTTTCTCAGCCGCTAAAATGGCGTCTTTCAGAACCTTTGCCGTGTATTCTGTGCCGTTCACCGAAACCAGTTCCATCGTCGGTGTTACTCCCGCCTTGAACGCCGGGCTGCCCCAAACGACACCCCCAATCGTTTTGGGTTCGGTCGCGCTTTTGCTCCCAAACGAGCCCAGAGAAAACCCCAGCGACGCCGTGAAGTCCACAATTCCGTTTTTTGCCAGTTCCTTATCCGCCCACTCCACCGGCTTGTCTGTGTACACAAGTTTGTAGCCGCCTTGCGTAAAGCCGTTCATCGGCACTTCGGGGTGTAGATCGTAGACCCTCTGCTCAAGGAAGCCTTGCCAGTCGTAAGGGGCGACCTCGTTCAGGTCTTTGACGAGATCCTCAAGGGTGTACTGATACGTGATAAAGCTGCCGTTGTACACGCCAAAGAACTTCTTGCAGAAGTCATCCAGCGACTTTTGACCGCCGCTCAACTCGCGAATCTTCGTATCCGCGTCCAGCCAGATCAGCATGCCTTCCTCGTAGTAATCCTCCGGGCGCTGATAGCTAACCCAGCTGACAGGGCGCCGCTGCGAAACGATGGGCTGATTGGTTGTGTCCACCAGAGGCCGCCAGTCCCGTCCGCGGCTGATTGCATAACCTGCTGCCGTGGCGGCCAGGATGTCGCGGGTCTGCTCTGGCGTGCGCATGCCGGCACGGGCTGTTAGCACGTTGCCCCAGTACTGGGTCATACCCTCGTATACCCAGAGCAGGTCATTGCGCATGGGGACGTTGAAATTCGGCGTCCACAGATCGGCGGGCCGGCGGAACTTGCCGTTCCATGAATGCGTGTACTCGTGCCCCAGCAGGTCGCGTTCCAGCAAGCCGTTTGCCCAGTCAGTCAGGTAATCCGGGTCCACTCCGTCTTCGCTGGACTGATGATGTTCGAGGCCAATGCCGCCCACCTTGTCGCTCAGCAGCAGCAGAAAATCGTAGTGCTTGTAGTGGTGAGAGCCGTAAAGCTTGTCGGCCTCGGCGGCCAGATTCTTGTGCGCCTGCAGTTGCTCGGGCGTCATCTTCAGGTCTTCCGGCTTATCGGCGAAGATGTTCAAGTACACCTTGTCGGTCGGAGCGGGAGACAGATCGATCCGGCTGGAATAGAGACCTGCGTATAGCGGCGAATCCACTAGCGTATTGAGCGTTGTCCGTTCGAAGCGGACCGTATTGCCCCCCGCTGTATCGCCCTGGTTCGACACTGTTTCGAGCGCCGTCGCATACTTCCATCCGGTGGGAAGCTTCAATGTTGTATCCAGTGAAATACCGCGCGAAAAGTATCCGGCGGGATACATCAGCACCTCGTTCCATGCAAGGTCGGCAATCGCGTCGGAGACCTCGACGCGGCCTGCACTCGGCTTGATGGGCGAGAGATAGTCGAAGTCCAGGGTCACCGTCTTCGCGCCCTCGCTCAGCGGCACGTGGAAGGCGTTGATATTCACGCGGTCGCGCACCCACTGCACGCTCTTGCCGTCCACCGTCGTCACGATTCCGGCAAGGGCTGAGATCGGCCCTGTCGGTGAATGGTCGCCGGGGACCCACTCCGGATAGAGCAGCACCATTTCCTTCGCGCCCGGCTCCACGGGAATGTCTTCGTGGACCTTCTCGACGCGGTCGGTGATGTCGGTGATGTCGACCGAGAGCTGAATCGAGCCGGGATACGCCGTATCTACCGGCGTTGCGATGGGAGGCGGCATCGGCACGGGCATAGGCTGGGGCTGCTTCTGCGCAACCGCAATCGACGTGAAGGCAAAGGCTGCCAGCAATGCTGAAGTGAAACGTGGCATGCAGAGAAGTGTAACCCAGGATTTGCATGCCCCAGCAAGCAGGCGCACTTTGGGGATCGGCTTCGCGAGGCTCTTTGCAGATTGTGTTTCCCATCATTTATTGTTCAGTTGGCTGGTTTGAAAACGGTTTCATCGGTAAGGATGAGATATGGATCGACGGGATTTTATGAAGACGAGCGGTGCGCTGCTTGCGGGAGTGGCGGTTGGCAGCGGCGATATTTTTGCCCAGGAACAGAGTGCGGGTGGGCGGATGGTGCTCGCGATGAATCGCGGCTGGCGATACAGCCCGAAGTTTGTGGAAGGCGGGCATGAGGCGGGGTTCGACGACTCAAAGTTCGATCGCGTGGTGGTGCCTCATACGAATATTCCGCTGCCATGGCACGGGTTCGATGACAAGGACTATGAGTTTGTCTCTCTGTATCGCAGAAAGTTTCGCTTGCCGGCGGAGGCGAAGGGGAAGCACGTCTTTGTTGATTTTGAAGGCGTGATGACGGCTTCGACGGTGTGGATCAACGGACAGCGGCTGGGCGAATACAAGGGCGGATATACGCCGTTCTCGTTTGAGTTGACACAGCATTTGAACTTCGACGGCGACAATGTGCTTGCCGTCGATGTGGATTCGACGGAGCGGCCGGATATTCCTCCGTTTGGATATCAGATCGATTATTTGACGTTTGGCGGGCTCTATCGCGAGGTGTCGCTGCGCGTGGTGCCGTCTACGTTTATCGAGAATATCTTTGCGCAGCCCAAGGATGTGATGAGCGGAAGTCCTTCGCTCGATGTGCAGTGCTTTGTGCAGCATCTGGAGGCGTCGCGCGAGGGGCTGGCGCTGGAGGCCACGCTGCTGGATGGCGATTCGGTGGTTGCCAAGGCTACGCAGAAGGTTCCGGCTTCGGCGGCCGCCGCGGAGCCGGTGAGTCACCTGGTTACGTTCGGGAAGTTGAGCGGTATTTCGCTGTGGGATCTGAAGAGTCCGAAGCTCTATACGGTGAAGGTGCGGCTGCTGCGGGGCTCGGAGTTAGTGGATGAAGATACGCGACGCATTGGATTTCGCGAGGCGCAGTTTACCGATCACGGATTTGAACTGAATGGCAAGATCATTAAGTTGCGGGGGCTCGATCGGCATCAAACGTTTCCGTTTGTAGGCCAGGCGATGCCGGGGCGCGTGCAGCGGCGCGATGCTTATATTCTGCGCAAGCAGTATCACTGCAATATCGTGCGCACGTCGCATTATCCGCAATCGCGGCATTTCCTCGACGCTTGTGATGAGTACGGCCTGCTGGTGCTCGAAGAGATTCCGGGCTGGCAGCATATCGGCGACGGCAGGTGGCAGGATATTTCTGTTGATTTTCTCACCCGCATGATCCGTCGCGACTGGAATCGTCCTTCGATCGTGTTGTGGGGTGTGCGCATCAATGAGTCGCGCGATAATCACGAGTTCTACTCGCGGACGAATACGATGGCGCACAAGCTCGATCCGACGAGGCAGACAGGCGGTATTCGGTATTTTCAGGAATCGGAATTTCTGGAAGACGTGTTTACGATGAACGATTTCGGCTGGCCGCTGAAGTCGCCGAATCATCCGCGCTACCTGAACACGGAGTTTGTTGGGCATACTTTTCCGACGAAAACTATTGATGAAGATTCGCGGCAGCGTGAGCATACGATTCGCCATGCGCGGGTGCATAATCAGCTGGCCTCGAATGCACAGTATGCGGGCGGGATTGCGTGGTGCGCCTTCGACTACAATACGCATTCTGATTTCGGCTCGGGTGATCGTATCTGCTATCACGGCGTCTTCGACATCTTTCGCGAGCCCAAGTGTGCGGCGGGATTCTACAAATCACAGTGTGATCCGGAAGAAGAGATTGTGCTGGAGCCCGCATTTCACTGGGCCGCGGGCGACGAGTCTGTAGGCTTCACCGTTGCGATGATCTGCTCGAACTGCGATCATCTGAAGCTCTCAGTGAAGAACAAGGGTGAGTGGAAGCAGTTTGCTGAGGTGGAACCGGACCGCGCGCAGTTCGATCATCTGAAGTACGCGCCATTCAGTGTTGACTGGAAGAAATATGACAATACGTGGGGCGATCTGCGCATTGATGGCTACCTGAATGGCAAGCAGGTGGCTTCGAAGATGCTCTCGGGGCTGGGCGTCGATCAGAAGTTTACGATTCTTGCGGATGATCATGAACTGAATGCTGACGGGGCCGATACGACGCGCGTTGTGCTGCGGGTGACCGATGAGTTCGACGCGATTCGCCCGTATGCGAATGATCCGATTATGCTCACGCTCGAAGGGCCTGCGCATCTGATTGGGGACAATCCATTTGGCCTGATTGGCGGAACGGGCGCGGTGTGGGTTCGTGCGAAGGAAGAAGCGGGCACGGTGCGGCTTACGGCGAAGCATCCCAGGCTGGGAAGCCAGACGGTGGAGATTACGATTCGGCCTGCGGCTGCGGAAACGGTGTAGCGGTTGATGGCCGAGCGCCTTCGAGGAAGTTCTGAAAAACATGCGGCGCGGGTGCTATGCTTTGTGATTCACGCGCATTTATTTTTTTAAGGACGAACTTCGTTGGCTGGTCGCAAGCAGGCAAACAACCGCGTAACGATACTTGACGTGGCCCGGAAGAGCGGATTCTCTGCCTCCACCGTTTCGATTGTCCTGAACGAGGCACCGCTTTCACGTTATGTAGCGGCCACCACCAAAGAGCATATTCGCAAGACGGCGCTGGCGCTGGGCTACCGGCCTGACGCCTTTGCGCGCTCGCTGCGGAGCCGGCGCAGTCACACGATTGGCGTGATGATCTTCGATATCTCCGACCCATTCTGCACGCTGATTCTGCGCGGCATTGAGAAGACGCTGCATCCGACGGAATATCTGCCGATCATCATGGATGCAAACAACGAGCGGAAGCAGTTTGAGGGCTATCTTGCGATGCTGCTCGACCGCCGCGTGGAAGGGCTGATCGTGGTTGCCAACTGGCTCTTTGCGGAAACCGATCTATTGGCCGACATGGAGAAGCACAATATTCCAACCGTGGTGATCGGCCGCGACCTGACGCCGAGCCGGATCAGCTCGGTTCTAGTGGACAACGCGGCCGGAGCCTATGCCGCACTTGATCACCTTTATCAGCTTAGTCACAGAAAGATTGCATTTATCCGCGGGCCGGGGAGCTTGCATGACAGCGTGAACCGCTGGCGGGGCATTGAGAAATTTGCCGGCGAGCATGGACTGGAACTTGATCCGAAACTGATCCGGCAACTGCCGGAGATGCTGGACGCGAATTCCGGCTTCGATGGCGGCATAGAGTTGACCTCTGACCTAATTCGATCGCGGCGCAAATTTACGGCGCTCATGGCTTTTGACGATCTCACGGCTCTCGGAGCCTTGCGCGCGCTGACGCAGGCCGGTGTGCGCGTACCGGAAGATTGTTCCGTGATTGGCTTTGACGGTGTTCCGCCCGCGGCGTTCAGCACTCCGGCAATCACGACGATCTGCCAGCCCATGGAAGAAATGGGTACGATCGGCACCGAATGGGTGCTGAAGTCGCTCGAGAAGGATGAGGAGAGCGGTCCAGCCGCGCCTGTTTTGAAGCTTTTGCCTGCGGCTATTGTTGTTCGCGACTCAACGCGGCCGATATAAGCATTCGTCATAGTTTTATTTTTCACTTGACAAGAGCCGTTCATACGCTATATCTGCAAGATTCAAACGTTTCAATATCTTTGATCTTCAAAGAAGAAACAAATGGATTTGCGGTACGCCAGTTACTCTGGAATCGACGCAACCGTGTACGACGGTGCAAAGTATGAAACAGGCCTGGGCGCGCAGGAGCCGCGCATTGAAGTTCAAGAATTAGACGGGTTATTGGAGGAAGGTGGGCGCATGCTGCGAAAGTTGGCGCGTTGTTTTGGCGTTCTGGTGTTGGCTGCAATGTTGCCGTTCGATGCGCATGCGGATGCTTCTTCTGCAACAGCGCTTCGGGAGGGCTGGCGCGTGCAGTCGGCCTGCAAGCTGCAAGCTGCGGGCGAGGCTATCTCGACGATGGCCTACGATCCTGAGGGCTGGTATGCGGCGACTGTGCCGGCCACGGTGCTGGCTGTGCAGGTGGCTGCCGGCATCTATAAAGATCCTTATTTCGGCACCAACCTGCGCGACCTTCCGGGAATGACATATCCGGTCGGAGGCATCTTCGCGAGACTCCCCATGTCACCGGACAGCCCTTATCACTGCGGCTGGTGGTATCGCAAAGAATTCGTCGTGCCCGCAGCGGAGAAGGGGCGCACACTCTGGTTGCGCTTCGGGGGCATTAATTATCGCGCAAACATATGGGTCAACGGCAAGCGTATTGCCGATTCTTCACAAGTGGCGGGTGCATATCGGACGTATGAATTTGATGTGACTGATGCCGTTGATGTGGGCAAGCCGAATGTTGTCGCGGTTGAAACTTTCGCGCCGACTGAGACCGATCTTGGAATCAACTGGGTAGACTGGAACCCCTGTCCGCCAGATAAGAATACGGGCTTGTGGGGACCGGTCGATCTTGTCTCCAGCGGTCCCGTCGCATTGCGTTCGCCACTGGCGGTAACGCACTTTACCGATGCTTCACTGAAGCAGGCAAATCTGACCGTCTACGCTGAATTGCACAATACCAGCGACAAGGCAGTGCACGGAACTGTAACCGGCGCGGTTGCAGGAATCCGCATTGAGCAGCCAGTCGATCTCGCGGCGCGTGAAGACAAGACGATTGTGTTTGATCCGGACAGCTATAAGCAGCTGCAGGTCAGCAATCCCAAGGTCTGGTGGCCCTACCAGATGGGAACACCGCATCTGGAGACGCTTACGCTGCGCTTTACCGAAGGCGGCAAAATCTCGGATGAAAAATCCGTGCCGTTCGGGATTCGCGAGATTACGTCTGAGTTCACGGACAAGGGTTATCGGCTCTTTCGCGTGAACGGCAAGCCGATTCTGATTCGCGGCGCCGGATGGTCGCAGGACATGCTTCTGCGCGAGGAACCGAAGCGGCTACGCGATCAATTCGTGCTGGTGCGCGATATGCACCTAAACACAATTCGACTGGAAGGCAAGCTGGAGACGGAAGATTTTTTTCAGCTCGCAGATGAGCAGGGAATTCTTGTGATGCTGGGCTGGTGCTGCTGCGATCAATGGGAGCACTGGAAGAATTGGACGCCGGAGAACTATCAGGTGGCGAAGGCGTCGCTGCAGTCGCAGATGCTGCGGATCCGTCATCATGCGAGTCTTCTGGTGTGGCTGAATGGAAGCGACAATCCTCCGCCGGCTGATGTGGAGCAGATGTACCTGGATGTTGAAACGCAGATGCACTGGCCGAATCCGATTCTCTCTTCCGCATCTACAACGCCGACTACCGTGACCGGGAAGAGCGGCGTGAAAATGAGTGGGCCGTATGACTATGTGGCTCCCTCTTACTGGTATGTGGACAAAGACCAGCATGGCGGCGGTTATGGCTTCAATACGGAGACGAGCCCGGGGCCGGCAATTCCAGGCATGAGCAGTCTGCGCAAATATGTGCCGGAAGATCAGTTGTGGCCGCCGACGAGCGCCTCGTGGATGCTGCATAACGGCGGTGGTGGATTCAAGACACTGACTGTCTTTGACGACGCAATGAAGGCGACCTACAGTACACCTGAGAATCTGGAAGACTACGTTCGCATTGCGCAGGCAATGACTTACAACGGCGAGCGAGCCATGTTCGAAGCCTACACCCGGAATAAATACACATCGACGGGAGTGATCCAGTGGATGCTGAATAATGCGTGGCCTTCGAATATCTGGCATTTGTATGACTACTATCTCGACGCCGGAGGTGGGTATTACGGCACAAAGAAAGCTTGCGAACCATTGCATGTGCAATATTCCTACGACGATCACAGCGTCGTCGTAGTGAATAGCACCTATCAGCCTTCGCCTCGTCTTCAGGTGACGGCGAAGCTCTATAACTTCAACCTGAAGGAGCTCTTCAGCAAGCAGATGGAGCTCGCGGTGGATGCGGATACCTCTCAACGCGCGATCGCGATTCCCGACGCCTCGTTCGCGGCATCTTCGAAAGTGTATTTTGTGGATCTGACGCTGAAGGATGCCTCAGGAGAAATGGTTAGCCGCAACTTCTACTGGGTGCCTGCTACTCTGACTACGTTTGATTGGAGCAAGACGGACTACACTCATACGCCGGCGATTCAGCACGAAGATATGACGGAAATGATGTCGCTGCCTAAGGCGAGGGTTGAAGCCCATGTGACAACCGCCGCAGACGACAAAACGCTACAGGTACGGTTACATAATGAATCCAAGGCGCTGGCCTTTCAAGTTGCGGTTGCTTTGCGTGACGGCCATGGCGAAGACATTTTGCCCGCCCTCTGGTCCGATAATTACATAGAGCTGATGCCCGGGGAGACGCGGGTCCTGACTGCTACAGCTCCTTCGCATGGGCTGGCGAACTCAGCCGTGGTCCTGTCCGGATGGAACATTCCCGAGCAGACAGTGCACCTCTCTGTAGAAAAAGGAACCGGGGCCGCGGGATCTGCGGCAGAGTGAAGGAAGAAACAAATGTCCAGTGAGGCCGCAACCACGAGTGGGGGACAGGTAACGCTGAGGCGAAGCCTCAGCTTCTGGGATCTGCTGCTCTATGGCATCGTCCTTATTCAGCCCACGGCACCGATGCCGGTTTTTGGCGTCATCTATCAGGAGGCGCGCGGCCACGTTGTTACGGCAATACTGTGCGCGATGGTCGCCATGCTCTTCACCTCAGTGAGTTACGGGCGCATGGCTCGCGTCTATCCTCACGGGGGTTCGGCCTTTATCTATGTCGGCAAGGAGCTGCACTCGAGCCTTGGTTACATGACCGGATGGTGCCTGGTGATGGACTACGTTCTGAATCCGCTGATCTGTATCATCTGGTGCAGCAAGGCGGCGCAGAACTTTCTTCCGGAAATTCCATATGTTGTGTTTGTCGTTCTTTTCGCCGTCTTTTTTACGCTGCTTAACCTGAATGGTGTCGAGACCTCGGCGCGAATCAATGCTGGGATGGCTGCTGCGCTTGGCATCGTCGTCGTTCTAGTTGTGATTGCGGTCATACGCTATCTGATTCATCTGCCGCCGCAGCCATCGTCGTTTTACACGCACCCCTTTTATGACCCGGCCACGTTTTCTCGCAGCGGCCTTTTACGCGGCACTTCGATTGCCGTGCTCTCTTATATCGGCTTCGACGGCATCTCCACGCTTACTGACGAAGCGAAGGACCCAGCGCGCAATATTCCTCGCGCGATTGTGATGGCGTGCTTCGCTACTGGTGTGCTCGCTTCCATCGAGGTCTATCTTGGGCAGTTGGTGTGGCCTCGTGGGCAGGCCTTTCCCGATGTCGATACAGCCTACGTACACATTTCCGGCCGTGCCGGTGGGCCGATCCTGTTCATGATCGTGAATGGAGCGCTTCTCTTGGCGAATCTGGGTTCGGGAATGGCGTCACACCTGGGTGCGGCGCGCCTACTGCTGGCCATGGGACAGGATGGCGCGCTGCCGAAGCGCTTTTTCGGCGCGATTCACCCGAAGAACCGCATTCCCCGCAATAACGTTGTGCTGATTGGCGCAATTTGTCTGGTTGGCGCACTGATCTTCAGTTATCAGCTGGGAACTGAGATGCTCAACTACGGAGCACTGCTGGCGTTCATGGGCGTGAATGTTTCGTCTGTTGTCCTGGGATGGCGTACCGGCAAGTGGGCGCATTGGGTCCCGATGCTGATGTCGACAGCGGGCTTCCTGACATGTCTATTCATCTGGACCAATCTCGGTCCGCTTGCGCGCATCGCGGGCACCGCATGGGCCGCAGTTGGAATCGTTCTGTGGGTTTGGCGCCGCAGGCAAATTCATTTGCCGGATGCTACGGCATGACGGCGGCATCCAAAACGTTCGACGTTGCACTGGTCGGGGAGTTCAATCTTGACCTACTGCTTTACGGGCTTCCGGAAGAGCTTCCGGTTGAACGAGAACTGCTCGCTGATCGTGCTGAGATGGTACTTGGCGGCTCGCCCGCGATTACTGCACACAATCTGGCGGCGCTTGGCAACCGCGTGGGTTTTATCTCTTTGTCTGCAAAGGATGCGTTTGCCACACAATGCATGCAGGAGATGGATGCGGCCGGCGTCGATCTTTCGCGAACGCGGCATGTGACGGATGGCACCGGCACAGGCCTGACTGTGCTCCTGCAGCACGAACACGTTCGCCGCATGCTGACGTATCCGGGTACAACCACGCAGCTTTGCTTTGACGATCTGGATCTCGAGTATCTGATGTCGTCAAGGCACTTTCATCTGTCTTCGTATTTCCTGCAGACGTCGCTGAAGAAGGACGTGCCGCGGCTCTTTGCGCTGATGAAGGAAGCGGGTCTCACTATTTCTCTGGACACGAATGATGATCCTGATGAGCGCTGGGACTTCTCCATCACGGACGTCCTGCGCCATACAGACCTTTTGCTGCCAAATGAGCAGGAGGCGTGCAAGCTTGCGCATGTCGCGAATCTGGATGACGCGATTGAATGGACTCTGCAATATGTGCCGCTCGTGGTTGTGAAGCGTGGCGCTGAAGGCGCCATTGCGTGCACGCGCGCGCATCGCCATACAGCACTAGCGATGAAGGTGCAGGCGATCGATGCGGTGGGCGCCGGCGATAGTTTCAATGCAGGATTTCTGCACGGATATGTTCGGGGATGGCCGATTGAACATTGTTTGCGATACGGAAATCTCGCGGGAGCGTATTCGACAACTGCGATCGGAGGCGTAGCGGCTTTTCAGAACCGCGTTGCGATGCAGCAGTTTATGGCGGAGCATTCTCTGCAGGTAAAGTAATGCTGTGCGTCTCTTTGTGGGGATTTGTCTTACTGATGAAGTGCAGCAGGCGATCGCGACGTGGACGCGTGAACTGCGCGAAGCATTCCTTCGTTTACGGTGGTCGTCGCCTGAACAATGGCACGTGACCCTGCAGTTTCTTGGCGAGACGGATGAAGCGGGGTGTTCCTGTGTCTCCGAACAGCTGCGGAAAATTCGCGCGCGGGCCGCTGATATCCAACTGGGGGAGCCGAGCTTTTTTGAACGTGCCGGAGTCTTTCATATTTCTGTGGGCCTGACAGCTTCACTCGTGGCGCTGCATCATGAGATTGAGCAGGCATTGTTGCCGTGCGGGTTTGAGCCGGAAGCGCGTGCCTTTTCACCGCATATTACGCTGGCGCGCAGAAAGGGACGCGGGCCATCGCCGGACTTTGCCCGGCTGCAAAAGGCGGTACGGTGGGTGCCAGCTGCCAGCTTGCCTTCCTTTCAAGCAAAGGAATTCCTGCTCTATCAGAGCTTCACCGATCCCGCGGGATCGAGCTATGAGGTGCGCGAACGCTTTCCACTCATGTAAGCTGCACTTTATACCCGCAGATTTGTTTTCGATGACCAATAATCACTTCTCACCTGCAGCAGAATCTCTAGGAAAGATTGGCCTGCCCGCGCCGATCAAAGAACTGGCTC
This sequence comes from Terriglobales bacterium, assembly GCA_963823845.1. Lineage (GTDB taxonomy): Bacteria > Acidobacteriota > Terriglobia > Terriglobales > Acidobacteriaceae > Alloacidobacterium. The sequence continues at coordinate 81,900 of CAWGND010000029.1, read as the reverse complement.
AGCGCTCATGGGACGCCATCATTGTCGGCGCTGGCCATAATGGACTGGCGTGCGCAGCGTACCTGGGGCGCGCGGGCAAGCGCGTGCTGGTGCTCGAAAGCCGCGAGCGCGTTGGGGGCGCCTGCACAATTGAAGAGCCGTTTCCCGGGGTGCGCATGTCGCCCTGCGCGTATCTCGCGGGACTCCTGCATCCACTGGTGGTGGAGGAACTGAATCTGCCGCGGCGTGGTTTTGCCTGGACGCCTGCGGTGAACGGTCTCTTTGTACCTTTTCTCGATGGCAGCAGCATTCAGCTTTGGGATGATGATGCGCAGTGCGAGGAAGAGATTCGCAGGTTCAGCAGTCGCGATGTAGAAGGCTGGCGCGCGATGAGCGATGTCATCCGGCGTCTACGCGACACGCTGCGTCCGGCAGGCGATGGCGATGCGTGGATTGGCGATGCTCCGACGCGAGAGCAGATTGAAGAGCGGCTGGGCGACGACGAGGATGCTCGAAAGCTGCTCTTCGAGTGGTCGATGGCGGAACTGGTGGAGCACTATTTGCGGGACGAGCGGTTGCAGGTCGCGTATCTGGGACAAGGCGTGATCGGCACCAATGCCAGTCCCTTCGATGCTGGCACGGCGTCGATTCGCTTTCACCACTCTTCAGGCCGGCTGGGCGGCATGCCCGGTATGTGGGGATACGTGAAGGGTGGAATGGGCATGGTCTCGTTCTACTTTTGCGACGCTGCGCGTGAGGCAGGAGCAGTTGTTGCTGCTGGAGTTCCGGTGGCCGGCATTCGTCCCGGTGAGGGCGTAATGCTCGAAGGCGGGGAGCGCATTGCCGCGCCGGTCGTGATTTCCAATGCGGATCCGCGACGGACGCTGCTTATGCTTGATAGTGCTGCCGATACTGCCTGGATGGCGAAGATCGAATCAGTGCCGATCGAAGGCTGCACGGTGAAGCTGAACGTGCTGCTGAGCGAGTTGCCGAACTTCACTTCGCGTCCGGGAACGCAGGAGGCGCATCACCTCGGCCAGATCAATGCGCCGCTCACAAAGGCTGAATGGACGGAAAGCTACGCGGCAGCGCGCGCCAAGCGCTTGCCGGAGCATCTCTGGTGCGAACTTTATTTCCAGAGCGCGCACGATCCGAGCGTTGTTCCCGATGGGCAGCATACGATGAGCGTGTTTGCGCAGTATGTGCCGTACCGCTTTGAGAAAGGCTCGTGGGACGATCGACGTGCTGAAGTGCGAAAGCTGGCGCTCGACTCCATTGGCCGCTTTTGCAGCAACATGGATACAGCACTGATTGACGCGCAGGTGCTAGGGCCTCCGGATATTGAAGAGAAGGTCGGTCTCACTGGCGGCCACATTTTTCAAGGCGAATGCCTGCCGCAATACATGTGGTCGAACCGCCTGAGTGCGCGGACGCCGATGCCTGGAGTTTATCTCTGCGGAGCGTGCACGCACCCGGGCGGAAGCGTGATCGGAATTAACGGGCGCAACGCTGCGATGGCTGTGTTAAAAGACATGGCTGAGAAATAGTTCTGGTCTTCGCGCGCTGCTGCAGGTATGCTGCGCGAAAGCATGCCGGAGAAAATCTCCACCCCTGCACTCAAGCGTGAACTCGGTGTCCTCGATCTCGTCCTCTTTTACTTGGCGGGAGGGCTGAGCCTTCGCTGGATTGCGACGGCAGCGGCCGCTGGTCCGAGCACCATCATCATCTGGATATTTGCCTGCCTATGTTTCTTTGTGCCTCTTGCCGCGTGCGTGCTTGAATTGTCGTCACGCTATCCGCAGGAGGGCGGCCTGTATGTGTGGACGCAGCGGGCCTTCGGGGATTTTTCCGGCTTTATTGCAGCGTGGACGTACTGGATGAGCAATCTGCCGTATTTTCCCGCGGTGCTTTACTTTGGCGCAGGCAGTGCGCTCTTCGCCTTGGGAAAACGTGGCGAGCACCTGACCAACAACGCCACGTATTACATGCTCTTTGCGCTTGCATGGCTTGCACTGATTACGGTGCTGAACATTCTGGGGTTGAAACAGGCCAAATGGCTGAACAACTGTTGCTCGATGGGCGCATGGATTCCGATTGCAATCCTGCTGTCGCTGGCGGCAATCTTTGCCGGACGGTATGGTTCGGCGACCGACTTTTCTGCAGTGAATCTCGTTCCGCACGCTGACCTGAAGAACGCCATCTTCTGGTCCACAATTTTCTTTGCCTTCGGCGGCGTTGAAACCGGCTCGTTCATGGGCGAGGAGATCAAAGATGCACGCCGCACGATTCCGCGAGCGCTCATCGTCGCGGGAATTTTGATCGCGGCATGCTACATCGCCGGAACCATTGCGATGCTGATTGCGCTGCCCAACTCTGCCATCAGCGGCGTGGGCGGATTTGTCAGCGCGATTTCCCTGATGTGCACGAAGCTAAGCCTGGGATGGCTGATTGCTCCTGTCGCGCTGCTAGTGGTGTTGAACAGTGTCGGCGGCGCGGCCACATATCTTTCTTCGACGTCGAGGCTGCCATTTGTCGCTGGCATCGATCGTTATCTGCCACCGGTCTTCGGGCATGTGCATCCACGCTGGCGAACGCCTTGGATCGCCATCGGAGCATACGGCATCGTTGGCATGCTGTGCGCGCTGCTCAGCCAGGCCGGAACTACTGTGCGCAGCGCATACGATGTGCTGGTGAGCATGTCGATCATTACTTACTTCATCCCTTTTGCTTTTCTTTTCGCTTCGATGATCCGCTTGCAGCGCGAGCCCGCGGCCGCTGGAACCATACGCGTTCCCGGAGGCAAGCCGGTGGTCGTTTTGCTGGCTTCGCTCGGGTTATTGACGACGCTGTTGACGATTGTGCTCTCGGTCATTCCGCCAGACGAAGAGCCGAACAAGCCGCTAGCGGTCGCGAAGGTGATTGGCTCGACGCTGTTCCTGGTGGCCGCAGGCTTCGCTGTCTATTACGCATCGTATCGACGATTGCGTCTTGCTAGTGCGCTTTCTCCAGTTGAAAAGCCGTAGCCTGAAAATCGCCGTCCAGATTCAGGTCGACGCCCTGCCCCATCCAGTAGGCGCCACTTGCTGTTGCCGGTAGTGTGCCACCGGGTTTTTCGGTGATCCAGTGAAGCTTGTACTGCGCATCTTTGTCGAGCCCACGCAGGAACAGGCGCGGGTAGGGATATCCAAACTGGCTGGAATGCAGAAAGGCAAAAACCGCGGCCTGACTGCCGTCTGCCGCGACTGATTCCGTTGCGGAAAACTCGCTCCCGTTTGCCGGCGATATCAGCCGATAGAGGGCGCCGTGCTGGACCGTTTCGCGGATCGCTTTGTATTCGGATATCAGATGCTGCGCGGCGTTGAAATCGGCATCCGCCCAGTGGTTCAGGTTTGCGCCGACGGCAAGAGCGCCTTGCATGGACGAGAGGAAGCGGTATTCGGTCGATCTTGGGCTGTGATTCGCGCCGCTTGGGGACTCCGTGACCCAGGCCATCATGACGCCCGGCGTGTACGCGTAGGTGAATCCATTCTGGATCGAGAGACGGTCGAATGGATCGGTGTTGTCGGAGGGCCACACTTCGTCGGTATAGCGCAGGATGCCGAGGTCGACGCGGCCACCGCCGCCGGAGCATGATTCGATTTCGACTTTGGGGTGTTTCTCGCGCAGTTCTTTCAAGATCGAGTACAGGTTGTCGATGTACTTTATGTAGACCTTCTTCTGCTCATCGGGCGTGACGGCGGGCCAGCCCGGCTCGGACCAGTTGCGGTTGTAGTCCCACTTGAGGAAGGCGATGTCGTTCTCGTTGAGCAGCTTGTCGAGGAAACCGAAGACGTAATCGCGCACATCCTGCCGCGCCAGATTCAGAACCAGCTGGTTTCGGCCTTCGGTGCGCGGGCGGCCGGTGAAATTCAAAACCCAGTCAGGGTGATTGCGATAGAGATCACTGTTCGGGTTGACCATCTCCGGTTCCACCCAGAGTCCGAAGTCCATGCCGAGGGAATGTACTTTGTCGATGAGGGGCTTGAGGCCATTCGGAAACTTTTCCTTGTTCACATACCAGTCGCCGAGGCCCGCGTGGTCATCCTTGCGCTGGCCGAACCAGCCGTCGTCCATGACAAAACGCTCGACGCCGATCTTCGCCGCTTTCTGTGCGAGTTCTTCCTGGCCCTGTTCGGTTACGTTGAATTCCGTTGCTTCCCACGAGTTGTAGAGAACAGGCCGTGGACGCGGCTTCGGGGCTTGCGGCAAAACCTTGCTGATCTCGAATTGATGCAGCAGGCGCGATGCGCCGCCGATGCCATGGTGCGAATAGCCGCCGAAGAAAACAGGTGTTTCGAGTTGCTCGTTCGGCGCGAGCTTGTAGCCGAAGTCGAAGGGATTGTAGCCGCCGGTGATCCTGACCTGGCGCAAGGTGTCCTGTTCGACGGTGATTCGCCACGAGCCGCTCCACGCGAGCGCCCCGAACCACACGTCACCGGTATCCTGATCGCCGCTGTCGCCTCGCTCGATCGCGAACCACGGATTGTTCTGGTGGCCGGTCGATCCGCGGCGGCTTTCGATCAAGCGTGTGCCTGGACGAACGGCCTCGTGCTGCACATTCATCTCACCCGCCCATCGACCGGTCAGGTAGTAGAGCCAATAGTCCGTGCCTGCGGGCAGTGACCATGAGGCCGCCGCGGCCTGCTCGATGAGTACGGGTTCTTTTGTCTTATTCGTGATGACTGCTGAACGGCCGAGGACTCCGGTGTCAGGATCAATCTGGTATTTCAGACCAACCGTAACGTCGCGCGTAATATCTTTGAGCTGGATGGTGAGTGTGTCGCCGTCAATGTAGTGGTCAATGTAATGCAGGACCAGGTCACGGTTGCCATCAGGGAACATGATCTTGAGTGCTGGCTCGTAGAATAAGCCTGCCCCCCAGCCTTGAAACTCCTGCGGCGTGGCGCCTGACGGCAGGTCGAAGGAGGCAGGGACCGTATCTACACGTGCCGGGCCAAGGGTGTCATTGCCGCCGAGGCGGGCTCCCCAATAGAGAGGCTGCAATGCGTTTTCTTCGTTGATGCCGAATGCGTACGTCACATTATTGCCGTCGATCCGAAAGACGCGGGCCTGCTGATCGAATTGAATGTGATTGCCTTGCGCGAATGTATGCGTATACATGGACGGCACTAAAAGCCCAGAGAGGAGAAACACCTTACCCCATGACATGAGAGCGTACACCCCCGATTTTGCTTCGTAGAAAACATATATGGAAATCCGGAAGAATGCTATCTCTGCCCGGTTGCGGTGTATGACAGCTGCTTATTTGTGTAGGTACCAGGGAATGTTGATCACGATGACCTTTTCGTTGCCTCGGACCAGCAGCATGAGCTTCAACATATTGGCTCGCTGATTGTGCAGCAGATTTTCATACCAGTGTTTCACCACCAGCTCCGGCACGAGAACGGCGATTTGCCTGTCACCCGATTTTTTCTGCTCGGCCAGAACATGATCCACAAAAGGCTGGATGACGAAGCGATAAGGCGATTTGATCGTGGTCAATCGCGGTTCGGGCAGGCCGGCAGCGCGAATCGGCGGCATTACCATCTCATCCCATTGCTGGCAGACGCTGTCCTCATCTTCGCCGCACTCAACGTGGACCACCTCTACGTCGGGAGAGATGGCCAATGCGAAGCGCAAACCTTTTTCGCTGATGCGGTTCCACTTGTCCATGGGGATAATCATGCGCGGAGGGCGCAACCCGTCGACCCGCAGGGGCTGGGGGTAAGCGGTCTCTTTCGAGGTGTGGTCGTAGTGTTTGCGGACGAGGCTCATAAGCAGGATCATTGCAGGGACCAGGAGGGCGGTTACCCAGGCGCCATCCAGAAACTTGGCTACCAGCACCACCAGCAGGGTCAGGCCGGTTGCGGCTGCGCCGATTCCGTTTACGATCATGCGGCCCGTGGCATTGCCCTGCTTGTACCAGTGCACCACCATGCCAGCCTGGGATAGCGTGAAGGCAAGGAAAGCGCCGATTGCATAGAGCGGGATGAGCCGGTCGGTCACGCCGCCAAAGAGGATCAGTAGCGCGCCGGTGAATATCACCAGCGCAACAATGCCATAAGAGAAGAGCAATCTCCGTCCGCGCAGGATAAAAACGTGCGGCAGGTAGTTATTGAGCGCAATGGCGCGGGTGAGGCGCGGGAAGTCCGCGAACGCAGTGTTCGCGGAGAGCGAGAGCACGAGCAGGATCGATCCGATGGTGATCCAGTAGAAGATGCCCTTTCCGGCTACGGCCGCCGTCAGCTGTGAAAGGACGCTCTGGTAGCCGGCGCTGCCCGGGTCGGTTGCGCCGATGCCGTAAGCGCGGCAGAGGAAAGCGATGCCGGCCAGCAGGACGATGAGCAGGGCAATGATGATGGTGAGAGTGGTCTTCGCGTTCTTCGTCGTCGGCTCGCGAAACGCCATTACTCCGTTGCTGACAGCTTCCACTCCGGTCATGGCAGTACAGCCGCTGGAAAATACCTTGAGCAGGAGCCACCAGGTGAGCGCGGTGGTCACGGGCGGCAGGGCTGGAGGTGGGACAACGGGCACCGGATGGCCTTTGTCTACGAGCACATGAAATCCGCCGAGAAGGATGACGATGAGCAGTGTTCCCAGAAAAAGATAGGTCGGCACCAGAAATGCGACGCCGGTATCGCGGACGCCGCGCATATTGACCAGAGTAAGAATAAGGAGGATGCCCAGGCAGATTACCAGCGTGTGCTGGTGCAGGCTGGGCACGGCGGAGATCAATGCGCCTACGCCAGCCGAGATACCGACGGCCGCTGTCAGAATGTAGTCGATCATGAGCGCAGCCGCGGCCAGGAGGCCCGGTCCTTTGCCCAGGTTTTCCGTGGCCACGGTGTAGGAGCCACCGCCATGCGGGTAAGCCTCGATGGTCTGCCGGTAGGAAAAATAGACGATGATCAGCAGAATGATGATCGCCGTGGTCACCCGCACAATGTGGTGGACGCCGGTAACGCCGAGCGGTATCAGGAGCGTGAGCGCTGCTTCTGGTCCATACGCGGCAGAGCTGAGAGCGTCGAGCCCGAAGATCGGAAGACCGGCGGATGGGCCGATCTGCTCTGCGCGTTCTTCTGACGTGGGTAACGGACGGCCAAAGAGCAGGTCAAGTGTTCGCATATGTTTATTTCAGATCACGGCTGCGCCCTCATCGTACCCGGTTTTCGGGGACAGCGGATGAAGAAACCATGGAATCAGCGTAGCGCCATCACTACGATGCGGCCATCGGAGTGGAAGCTTCCGCCGGTTGCGGTGAGCGCGGTCTTTAGGGGATTGCTCGGCGAAACGTAAGCAGCACCCGTGATGGCGCCCGCGGCGGCAAAGCCCTGCTCGATGAAGTCGCGCTCTTCATCGATGTTGGGGTCGATGTGATGCGTTACGCCGCCGTTGCGCTGGTCTTTTTCGAAGCCGTTATCATGTGTGGCGGAGCCTACCCACAAGGGTTTGCCGTCCACTGTTTCGGTCGACTTCCATACGCGCAGATGATGCCGGATGGCTGCGACGGCGAGAGGATCGGCGCGCGCATAGGAGAAGTCCTGCGGACGGCCAAAGAGATAGAGGATGCTCATCGGCATCTCGGTATACGCTTCGTGCGAAAGCGTTGACAACAAACCGTGAACGACTGCGTCCTGCGTCGTTTTGTCGACCGCCGTCCAGCCGGCAGCGACAAAGGCTTTCTGTAGCTGATCCTGTGTGCCGATGATGGCGAAATTCACCATGTCGCCCGGATTGCCTTGCAGGTCCTGTACCCTGCGCGGGATATTGGCGAACAAATCCGGCGACAGCGAGCCGGCGAGATTGACGGTCGCTGCAGGGGCGGCGGCCGCCTGCGATTTTTCGAGCTTCATCTTTACCGAGTAGCTGCCGTCGCCGGTCAGGTCGCTGCTCAGGTTCACGCTGAGATAGAGCTTGCCGCTGGTGGTTACGTCCATTTGCTTGCTGGCGCCGATTAGGAAGGGCACGGAGGAGTCGCCGTTGCTGATGCGCCCGATCAGCGCGCCGCTGTTGGCGCTGTTGAGGGGAAACTGGCGGATCAGGTCTTTCCAGCCGCGCGCGTTGCCGTCGGCCGTGGCAGAATGCCCATCGGAAATCGTAACTGTCCCGGTTGCAGTAAAATCGATCTGATCGCCGAGCGTCACTGTAACGCCGGTGTCGGTCCAGTCTCCGGCAGGTACTTTGAAAGAATAGGAGCCTTTGCGGGAGGATAGAACGCTTGCGTCGGGCGCCTTCATTTCAATGACCTGCACACCGGGTGGTACCACTGTGGCAGATGCTGGTTGTTGGCTGCCGGCAACTCTCGAAAGCGCAAGGCAAGCGCCCGACAGAATTAGGGTGCTCCGGAAAAAGCTCTTATGGTTCATAAATCTTATGACGTTGCCGCCGGGCAAAACGGCTAAGGCATCCATCATCACGCTTTTGCTGGTTTCTGCACAAGATTTGGCAAGGATGCAAAGAAAAAGCCGCGACCGATTCGATCGAGGCTTTGTGTGCGGGTTTGGTTTCGGACTAGGTGCCTTCCGACCAGCTAGCCAGGTATTCTTCCTGCTCCGACGAGAGGCGGTCGATGCCGATGCTCATTGCTTCGAGCTTCAAGCGGGCAACGCGCTTGTCGAGTTCCTGCGGAACCGAGTAGACCTTCTTCTCAAGGCTGGCGTGGTTCTTGATGAGGTACTCGGCGGAGAGCGCCTGGTTGGCGAAGCTCATGTCCATCACCGATGCCGGATGGCCTTCGGCGGCGGCGAGGTTGATGAGGCGGCCTTCGCCAAGCAGATAAATTTTGCGGCCGTCGCGCATTGCGTATTCGTCGACAAATTCGCGGGTTGCACGCTTGGATGAGGCGATGCGCGCAAGGGCGGGAATGTCGATCTCGACATTGAAGTGGCCGGAGTTGGCGATGATCGCGCCATTCTTCATCACTTCGAAGTGCTCCTGGCGGATGACGCTCTTGTTTCCGGTTACGGTCACGAAGACGTCGCCCTGCTTGGCTGCTTCGATCATGGTCATGACGCGGTAGCCGTCCATGACTGCTTCCAACGCTTTGGTTGGGTCGACTTCGGTGACGATCACTTCAGCGCCCATGCCACGTGCGCGCATCGCGAGCCCACGCCCGCACCAGCCATAGCCTGCAACGACGAACTTCGATCCGGCGAGCAGCACATTGGTGCAGCGGATGACACCGTCGATCGTCGATTGGCCCGTGCCATAGCGGTTGTCAAAGAGGTGCTTGGTCAGGGCATCGTTGACTGCGACGACCGGGTAGCGGAGTACGCCGTCCTTGGCCATGGCGCGCAGACGGATCACGCCGGTCGTGGTTTCCTCGGTTCCGGCGATGACGCCTTCAAGGGCATCCTGGCGCTTGGTGTGCAGCAGGTGAACCAGGTCGCAACCGTCGTCCATCGTCAGGTGCGGCTTGTGGTCGATGGCTGCGAGGATGTGCGAGTAATAGCTGTCGTTGCCCTCACCCTTAATGGCATATGTCTGGATGTTAAAGTCGCGTGCAAGCGATGCAGCCACGTCATCCTGGGTGGAAAGCGGGTTCGAGGCGCAGAGTGCGACATCGGCGCCGCCGTCGCGCAGCGCGATCATCAGGTTCGCTGTTTCGGTGGTTACGTGCAAGCAGGCCGCGACGCGAATCCCCTTAAGCGGCTGATGCTTGATGAATTCTTTGCGTATGGTCTGCAAGACAGGCATCGACTGGTTCGCCCATTCGATACGCTTGCGTCCCTGGTCGGCCAGGTCAAGATTTTTTACGTGGTGCAGTGTCGCCGTCGCCATATCTTCTCCAAAGTCACCTGGTCAGAGAATAAAACTATTGGGGGCAGACCCTCCCGGTGCTTTCTAGAGCATACATCGCCACCACTCTTCCAATCGCTTGATGAGGCGAATCAACGATAAAGTCCTGTAACATTTGCACATGGCCACCGGGAAAAATCCCCGGCTTACCGCGCGTCAGATTACGCTGATTTCGCGCGCTCTCGCCGATCCGCGCCGCTTCCAAATACTCAAGCAGATCAGCGCTTCTGGAAAGATGCTGCCCTGCGGTGACTTACGGGATTGTCTGCCAATTACGGCAGCGACGTTGTCCCACCATATCAAGGAGTTGGAGACAGCGGGGTTGATCACGATTGAGCGTGAAGGAAAATTCGCGAATCTCTCCCTCTGCCGAGATGTTTGGCAGGCCTACCTCGATCAATTATCCACAATTTAATAAAAGAGATTTGCGACCAATTCAGCTTCAACTCATCAGTTAGATATTCATCGAAATGTCGAAATGAAGACATTCCGATACAGGAGCAAAAAAGATGGGCAAGCTTCAGGGTAAAGTCGCCGTTGTTACCGGCGCATCGAAGGGGATTGGCGCGGGAATCGCGAAGAGTCTGGCTGCGGAAGGCGCGGCCGTCGTAGTGAACTACTCCTCCAGTAAGGAAGGCGCTGATCGCGTCGTGAAAGACATTACCAGCAAAGGCGGCAAAGCCATTGCGGTGCAGGGAAGCGTCGCGAAAGGGGCAGATGTCGAGCGCATTTTTTCGGAGACAAAGAAGGCTTTCGGCAAGGTAGATGTTCTGGTCAACAACGCAGGCGTTTATGAGTTTTCACCAATTGAAGAGGTGACGGAAGAGCACTACCATCGCATCTTTAATACCAACGTGTTGGGGCTTCTTCTGACAACGAAGGAAGCAGTGAAGCATTTCAATGGCGATGGCGGGAGCATCATCAATGTCGGTTCGGCCGTAACCGAGTTGACGCCGCCTACGACTGCGGTTTATACGGGAACCAAAGGCGCTGTGGATGCCATCACTCGCACGCTTTCAAAGGAACTGGGCCCGAAAAAGATCCGCGTGAACTCGATCAATCCGGGAATGGTGGAGACGGAAGGCGTTCATGCCGCCGGTTTCATCGGCAGCGATTTTCAAAAGCAATTTGAGGCGCAGACTCCGCTTGGCCGCATCGGCCAGCCGGAAGATATCTCATCGATTGCAGTCTTTCTCGCTTCGGCGGATTCGGCGTGGCTGACTGGGGAATTATTGGTTGCCTCCGGCGGTTTGCGGTAAGGCTCAGGGCCGCTTCTTAGCGGCCCTTTTCATTGCCGTCATTTTCCAGTTCAAGCAATTTCTTCTTGCGTTCGACTCCCCAGCGGTAGCCGGTAAGTGTGCCGTCGCTGCCGATGACGCGGTGGCAGGGAACTACGACGGCTATCGGATTCGTTGCGCAGGCGCGGGCCACGGCGCGGACCGCAGTTGGCTGTCCGATTTCCTGCGCGATCTGCGAATAGGTGCGAGTTTGACCGCGTGGAATCCTCCGCAGGGCCTCCCAGACGCGCCTCTGGAAAACCGTCGCGCGCACATCGATCGGCAGCTCCAGTGTCACTGGGTGCTCCGTCATCTGTGCTAGGATTTGCTTCACCATCGTGCCCAGATTGACATCGTCGCGTTTGCGGTCGGATGTAGGGAAACGCGACACGAGATCATCCTCCAGCTCGCTTTCGAGCGATCCGAAGGTCACCGCGCATAAGCCGGCGTCGGTCGAGGCTACGAGCATTTTGCCCAGTGGAGAATCGGCGATCGTGTAGCGAATCGCGACATCTTTGCCTCCGCGACGGAATTCGGTCGGAGTCATTCCGAGGTGCTGTTTGGCTGATTCATAGAGGCGGCTGCTGGATGTAAAGCCCGCCTCGTACATCGCTGTGGTTACGCTGTCGTTTGTGTGCAGGTGGTTCCGGAAGTGCTCCATGCGGCGGGCCTGCTGGTATTGGCGCGGAGAAATGCCGAGGTAACGCCGGAAGAGTCTCTGCGTGTGAAAGGCGCTCATGCCTACGGTCTTTCCCAGCTTTTCGAGCTTGATGGTGATGTCGATGTTCCGCTCGATGTATTCGCACGCCTGCGTCAGTATGTGCGCCTGCGGATGCGCCTCGCCGGGTGCGCAGCGTTTGCACGCCCTGAACCCGGCGCGCTCGGCGAGTTCACTGGTGGCAAAGAATTCAACCGATGACCGCAGCGGCCTGCGGCTAGGGCAGGACGGGCGGCAGTAGATGCCGGTCGTCCGCACTGCGTAGACAAAAAGCATGTCCGCAGCGGGTTTGCGCTCCTCCACCATCTGCCATACCCGGTCCCAAACCTGATGCGAAACCTGAACAGCACTCATATCTTCCTCCTGATGCTGTTTCGATCTTCGCGTGTTTGGGCTGGCGGCGGCACTCCGGTTCTTGCCGTCAAACTTTGTTTTCATAATCCCAGACTGATACGCAGAGCCTCATCAATAAACGCCATAGTTTGTGGCGCCAGCGTGCCGTAGATGCCCCGGAATCTGCGCTGATCGACTGTTCGAATCTGATCGCAGAGAGCATAGCTGTCCTTCGTTGTTCCTCCATCACCCTTCTTGACAAGCACGTAAATGGGCGACGGCTTGTTGATGTGAGCAGCATCCGTCAGCGGAACAACGATGGTGGTTGAGGAAAATCGATTGCCGATATCATTCTGGACAACAACGCAGGGCCGCGATCGTCCCTGCTCACGTCCAATAACCGGATCCAGGCTGACTTCGACAACCATCCCTCGAAAGGGCTTACTGATCATCAAAGCCTTCTCTGTCCACATGAGCAAATTCTTTGGCTAGGCTGAGGTTAATCGGAGCGTTTGCTGCATAGGCGGCTGCCAGCTCTAACTCGAACTTCTCTTTTTCCATGTCGTTTAGAAGTTGTTCTACTGCCGTGCGGATGAACTCGCTCCTGTTTTTCTCAAGCGTGGCCGCGGCGCTGTCAGCACGCTGAAGCAGGCTTACCGGGAATTCAATCAGTATGCGTTCCCGTCCGGCACGTGCAGTCCCGCGCTTTGACGCGGCAGGTTCTTTTGTTTTCTTGAATGGCGCAGCCATAGGTCAACCTCTGCATTGAGATATATGTATTTTACATATATCTCGATATATGGGAAGCAGTCCTGATAAAAACGAAAGGGCAAGCCCGAAGGCTTGCCCTTTGCTGACTTGCTTGCGCAGAGCTGACTTGCTATTTCGCTGCTGCGGTTGTTGTTGCGGCTTGCTCACGCAGAGCAGCGGCCTTGTCGGTTGCTTCCCAGGTGAACTCCTTGTCGGAGCGGCCAAAGTGGCCGTAGGCTGCGGTCTTCCGGTAGATCGGACGGCGCAGGTTCAGGCTTTCGATGATGCCCTTGGGCGTCAGCTTGAAGTTGGCGCGAACCAGATCCTCAAGTTTCCCTGAGTCAACCGTGCCGGTGCCGAAGGTGTCCACGAGCACGCTGACCGGCTCGGCGACGCCAATGGCGTAGGCGAGCTGGACTTCGCAGCGCTCGGCGAGGCCGGAGGCCACGATGTTCTTGGCAATGTAACGCGCCATGTAGGCTGCGGAGCGGTCGACCTTTGTCGGATCCTTTCCGCTGAAGGCGCCGCCGCCATGACGGCCCATGCCTCCGTAGGTGTCGACGATGATCTTGCGGCCCGTCAGGCCCGAGTCGCCCATCGGTCCGCCGATAACGAAGCGGCCCGTCGGGTTGATGTGGTACTTGGTGTTTTCGTCGAGGAGTTCGGCGGGGAGGACGGCCTGGATGACGTGCTTGAGGATGTCGGCGCGGAGCTCTTCGTTTGAGATGGTTTCGGCGTGCTGCGTCGAGATGACGATGGCGTCGATGCGGACTGGCTTGCCTTCAGCGCTGTACTCGACCGTGACCTGGCTCTTGCCGTCGGGACGGAGATACGACATTTTGCCGCTCTTGCGGACTTCGCTCAGCCGCTTGGCGAGCTTGTGGGCAAACGAGATGGGAGCCGGCATCAGCTCTTCGGTCTCGTTGGTGGCGTAGCCGAACATCATGCCCTGGTCGCCGGCGCCGCCGGTGTCCACGCCCATGGCGATGTCGCCCGACTGCTTGTTGATCGAAGAGATCACGGCGCAGGTATTCGAATCGAAGCCGTAGAGCGCGTTGTCGTATCCGATCGCTGCTACGACGCCGCGAACGAGGGTCTGGAAATCAACGTAGGCCTTGGTGGTGATCTCACCGGCGATGACGACGAGGCCGGTGGCGGTTAATGTTTCGCAGGCAACGCGGCTGTAGGGATCGTGTTCGAGACAGGCGTCGAGGATGGCGTCTGAAATCTGGTCTGCGATTTTGTCGGGATGGCCTTCAGTCACCGACTCAGAGGTGAATAGAAACTTGTCGCGTATGGACAAAACAGTCCTCCCTTGATTTTTTGGCGGATAGCCTGTCACGAAAAGTGCGGAGCGGAGGAGCAACATGGTTGGCCCTCCCGCGCACAGGCATCTGGCTAGATGGTACTAGACCGTGGGAGGCAGGGCAAAACACTTCGCCCAAAGGGGATGTGGAAGATTTCAGCGGAGAAATGGACCAGCGAACGGGACTGCGCGTCCAGCGAAACGCGCCTTCGGCGCCAGTGTCCGCTGGTGAAGTGTGTCGGCGCTCGTTATACATGGGCCCCCGGTATATTTTGGGTAAATTCTTCTTTTTATTGGGTGTTAGGTATTATGGATGTGAGTACTGCCCTTTCAAGCCTTCTTTTGGCTTGAATGGGGCACCCGCCCGCCCGCATGCACTTCTTGCCGCTGGTGAAGATGTGACGGCCCTCGTGATACATGGTGACCCCCCCGGTATGTTTCTTGTAAATTATTGATAGAGCGCTGGTTAGGGAGCGGACTTACCTCCGGGGCTGAAGCCCTCGCCTACCTTACCCCTAGAACACGAAAGGCCGCCGGAACCCGGCGGACCTTTTTCTCTCTATATCTAGTTTAGCAATTTATCTAGTTTAGCAATTTAGGGGAAAATAGTCGGCGGAAATTGGCGCAGGGTTTTTCTTTTTAGAATGTGTGGGTTAGAAGATTTCTTTCGCTTTAGGGGCTTGACAGCGTCGCTGAGACCTGGCTACCGCGATAGCGGGGAGTCAGGCATTCGGGTTCCAGATATCGACATGCCACTTCCAGAGCCCGCCTTCCGGCTGCCAGTACACGACGTATTTCACCTCGATTTGGCTCTCAGCCTGTCCTTCGGGCTGGACGGTGAGGACGGCAAGACCGATCTCGACAGCGCCATCGCCTGCCGGCATCACGTCGACGGATTCGAGTACAGCGGATTTTGCGTTGGCTGATTGAATCATGCTCGACCAGAACTCCTTGATCGCCGTGCGGCCAGCGATCATCGGTGCTCCAGGTGGAAGGATGCGGGCGTCGGCGGTGTAAATGCTATCGAGAACGTTAAAGTTACGCTTGCCGAACACCTCTGCGTTGAAGAGATGATTCGTCTCCGCCATTGCTGCGCGAATTTGCTGAAGGGATTGCCCGGAAGTGGACATGGTCGAAAAGCATATCACGGTGCCACGATGGCTTGCGATCCGCACTTCCCTGCTGCGCGGGTCTTTGATAGAAACCAGGTCGCTTCGGCTACGCCTACGCTCGGGCCTACGGCAGTGAGGTAGTCGCCTTTGGTGACGCTTGGATCAAGGCACTGGCGATCAGAAGAGGTAAGGCACCAGGGCGGCGGTCCGACGGACATAGGTGGCATACGTCTCTCCAAACTGAGAACGCATCCACTGCTCCTCCATGCTGAGCTTGACCCAGAACACGAGAAAGATGAGGACGAAAACGACGAACCCGCGCACCTCGGAGATGGCGATCGCGACGCCGAGGAATCCGGCCAAAATGCCAGTGTAGATGGGATGGCGCAAGACGGCGTACGGACCGGTAGTGATCAGCTTGTGATCCTGCTTAATGCTGACGGAGCGGCTCCAGTTGCGGCCGAGGTGCTCACGCGCCCAGACGGCAAAGAGAAGGCCGCCGACGGTGAGGGCCGCTCCCAGCCAGAAGGGCCAGAGTCCTTGCCGCCAGAGAGGGCGGTAAAGCCAGTGCAGTGGGATGCGGGTTGTCGAGAGGAGGACGATCGCGACAAGGAAGGTTAGGGCACGAAGGATGCGCGAAATGGCCGGTTCGAGGCGCTGGGTGTTTTTGGTATTGAAGGCCTTGATCTGCCAGTAGATTAAGAAGGTGATCCAGACGGCGGGAAAGAAAGCTTCGTAGAACCAGATCATGGGAACCTCCGGAGGCGAGCGGGGTATCGTCACGAGGCGAGCGCGTCTCCAGATTCGATTGAGCTCGGTTCGGACCAGAAGTCTTTGAGCAGAACAGTCAGCAGCCGCGGATGCTCCTACCGCCCTAGTCCGAGGAAGTAACTTCAGCACCTGACGCAGGGTGCAGAACCGCATAAACAGCGGCGAAGCTGCCGGCCGTTTCTGGAATTGCGTGCCCACGCTTAGCTTCGCAAAGGATAGCGCACCCGTCAGAAGCAAGCTCAGATCGAAGATTTGCAGAAGCGCAGAATCCGGTGCCTCAAATACCGCGATCCTTCAACTCACTGCTTTTCGCTGCCTGCCTGATTCCAGTCAATAATGTTCACCAGCTTCCACGGGTTTTTGCGGAGCTCAAACTGAAGCTCACCTTTCTTATTGATGATCAGCTGAGAAGCAGGATATAGAACGCCGGTGCTTTTGTTTTTGTCCGCATCGTTCAGGTCGAATTCGCCTGCAGTAAGGTCATAGGCCGTGCTTTGGGTGTTGTGGTAGGCTTCACCGAACCTGATCACGCGGTTTGTTGCGAACCGGATCCTGCGGCCTGTGGGGGTACGAACCAGGCCGATAAAAGCGAGGTCGTAACCAACCGTGCCGGTGATGGCGATTCGGCCCGCGGGCTGCATGTCGCTGAGAGCCTTCACCAATCCCGGGCTTTGTCCTTTCTTGAATGCAGCGATGAGTTGTTGCCTTTCTTCCTCGGTAGAGAAGCGGTTGATTATCACCTTGACGCTGACGTTCTTACCGAGCTGGGTGCTGGTACCCATTGCGGTAGCGTCAATGGTCGCCGATTTCCCGTTCCCTTGAGACGGGGACGTAATCGCGATAAGCAGCAGAGTAACGAGTAGAAGACAGCGATAACCAAATCTGCGGTTTGCCGATTTTGAATCCTTGCTATATGCCATTCCCTCGCCCTCCTGAGGCTGCGATGCTGAAGCGGACTCTTGCCAACCACCAGAGTCCTCTCTCGCGCATGAAGCAGGCACACATCCTGCGGAATGAGCGATGGCGTGATTCTAGCCCGGCACAGCTTCTGCGCGCACCTAGTAAAACTTATAGTTGTTGAACCCGGCAGCGGGCGCGCCTGATTCGGCTGGAAGAGAAATATTACGAATGGCGGGAATTCATTTATTGGCGGGTGTTAACGCGGCAGTGGCCGGTTCAGTCGTGGACACGGACCAGTGCTGGGCGCCGTTTGTTGCCGCAACGCGGTTGCTCACGTAGTGCCAGACAAACCAGCCGAGGGCTGAGAGCAGAACCAGAAGCACGCCGACCCCTGCCCAGCGGAGGCGCACATCGGTGCGCAGAGTATTGTCATCGCGGCTCTTGCCCACGTTTTCCGCGAATTCGATCCAGCTAACGTCGTCGTCCTTGAGCTGGCCGCTTTGCTGGTAGGCGGACATGTAGCGTCCGACCCAGGCGTCCTCGTCCAGGCCAACCACGCGGGCGTAACCTCGCATGATGCCCTTGTTGAAAACACCGCCGGGGAGGGCATCGAAATGTTCTTGTTCCAGCGCGAGCAGGTGGCGGCTGCTGATCTTGGTCACTTCTGTGATCGCCTCGATCGCGACGCCGCGGGTTACCCGCTCTTTGCGCAAATCTTCGCCGAACTGACCCATGTTTCTGTTCCTGCGCAGATACACCGTGCGGTTAACAAATTCGTGCAAAAAGATGTTGTACCCGGAAACAGCGCCGATGCACAACCTTAAGGGCAAACCATAAAACTCTGTGCAAAACAAGTCAAAGGAAAAAGGCACTATCCTTTTCCTTTCATGAATCTAAAGTAAACCAGCAGGAGGCCGTCGGATAGCTCTTCGATGCCGTCGCCTTGCTCTCGTCTCCTGATTATCGGCAACCTGGCCCGCTTTGTTAAACTCGAATTTCGAAGGATTTTCGCCTTTCCCGATTTGGGAACGGTAATTCTGCTCCCAGGCGGACCTTCTCAGGACCCTAAATGAACAAGCTTGTGCTCGGAAACCTCCTCCACCGTCCTTTGCGCAGTGTGATCGGCATCTTTGCCGTTGCCGTGGAGGTGGTCATGATTCTCTCCATTGTTGGCATCTTCATCGGACAAGTCTCGAATTCCCGCGAACAGACGGGCGGCATTGGCGCCGATCTGATCGTGCGGCCATCGAACGCCAGTTTCATCAGCGGAGTCGGCGGGGCGCCGGTGCCGGCAAAAATTGCCACTGTTCTGGCCAAGGTACCCCACGTGGCCGTGGCCACGCCGGTGATTCAGGACTTCAGCCTGGCCGGTTCACCAGAAATTATCTGGGGCATCGATTACGACAGCTTCAATGCGCTGAAGCCCTTTGTTTTCCTTGCCGGAGGACCTTTTCAGGGCCCGCATGACGCGATTGTCGACGATGTCTTCGCGCGCGCCGACCATGGCCATCATCTCGGCGAAACGATCCAGATCAAGAACTATACCTTTCGCATCTGTGGCATCGTGGAGCACGGCAGAGGCGGCCGCAAGTTTGTGCCAATTCATACATTGGGGACAATGATTGGCAATCCTGATAATGCATCCCTCTTTTACCTACGAAGCGACGATTTACGGAATCAAGACCTCATCCGGAGTGAGATCCTGGCAACGCCCGGCCTAAGCACCTATCAGGTACAGACGCTGGCTGAATGGATGTCGTTGATGACACCTGAACACCTTCCGGGATTCAACGCGGCGCTCCGCAGTGTGATCGGCATCGCCGTCATCGTTGGCTTCATTGTCGTTTTCCAGACGATGTATACGGCGGTGATGGAGCGCACGCGCGAGATCGGGATACTGAAATCGCTGGGCGCTTCGCGCGGGTACATTGCGAACGTGGTCCTGCGCGAGGCGGCGCTGATCTCAATTCTTGGAATCGCTCTGGGCGTTGGTCTGACCTATCTGCTGAAGATCGGGTTGAACTACAAGTTCCCGACGCTGCCGTTTCCTATCAGTCTTGGCTGGCGCATCAACGCCACGCTGATCGCCTTTATCGGGGCGATTCTGGGCGCGCTCTATCCGGCGCTGAAGGCGGCGCGGAAGGATCCTATTGACGCTCTGGCTTACGAGTAGGTTTTCATTGAGTCATTCTGTCTTTGAATTGAGTGAAAGGAAGAACTCAGTGATTTCGTCCCGCTGGTATGGCTGAGATTCTTCCTTCCTCCGGTCGTCAGAATGACGAAGTGAAGAGTTAGACCGGCTGCAGAAAATCTGCGGCGACCGGGTTCTCGTAGAGCGAGTAATCGCGCGTGACGACCGTAAGTCCGGACGGTGTAACGAAGTAGTTGCGCTTGTCCTCGTTCTGGTCGTAGCCGATGACCGTGCCTTCCGGCAGATGCACATCGCGGTCGATGATGGCCTTTTTGATGCGGCAATGGCGGCCAATGTTGACGTGCGAGAAGACGATGCTTGAATCGAGTTCCGAATAGGAGTTCACGCGGACGTCCTGCGAGAGCACGCTATTGCGCACCACGGCGCCGGAGACGATGCAGCCGGCGGAGACGATGGAATTGATGGCCATGCCGGTGCGTCCCGGCTCGCCGAATACAAACTTCGCGGGAGGATACTGGCGCACGCGCGTCCGCATGGGCCAGTTGCTGTCATACAAGTTGAAAGTAGGGGATACCGAAGCGATATCCATGTTGGCGTCGAAGTAGGCGTCGAGTGTTCCCACGTCGCGCCAGTAGAGCGCGTCCTTGCCGTTTTCGTCGACAAAGTTGTAAGCGTACATCTTGTACTTGTCGAGCAATGAAGGCAGGATATTGTGTCCGAAGTCGTGTTTCGAGGTCGGGTCTTCGGCATCCTTCATCAGCGCGGGCAGCAGCACATCGGTATTAAAGAGGTAGATGCCCATCGAGGCGTCCACCATAGTCGGATTAAAGGGCGAGCGCAGGTCGGTGGTTTTTGGCTTCTCATGAAAGCCGATGATCGCGCCCGAGCGGGCCACTTCGACGACGCCGAAGCGCGACACCTCCGATGGGTCAATCGACAACGTGGCCAGCGTCACGTCAGCGCCGGACTCATTGTGGTGTTGCAGCATCTTGCCGTAGTCCATTTTGTAGATGTGGTCGCCGGAGAGGATGAGCACATGCTTCGGCTGCTCGGAGCCGATGGAATAGATGTTCTGGTAGACCGCGTCGGCGGTGCCCATGTACCAGTTGGCACTGACACGCTGCATGGGCGGAAGAATCTCAATGAATTCGCCCAGCTCCTGGGCTACGACGCTGGTCCAGCCCTCGCGGATATGGCGGTTGAGAGAGAGCGCCTTATACTGCGTGAGGATGTAGACGTGACGCAGATCGGAGTTGATACAGTTGGAGAGGGTAATGTCGATGATCCGGTAGTTGCCGCCAAAGGGAACTGCCGGTTTGGCGCGATCGCGGGTCAGCGGGAAAAGGCGCTCGCCTGCGCCGCCTGCTAAAAGTACTCCGAGTGTATCTTTCATAGGTTAGACGCCCCTTTTCGCCGGGTGTTCCCTTCCAAGCCTGGCGGTATCGGCAGGTTTCGATACACAAGCCGGTACCCCTCGCCGGAACTGGCGATACTAGCATATTGATGCGTACAAAGGAGTCAATACGTAGGTAACGTCTAAACCTGTTTGATGGCAGGGGTCAATCGTTACGTTCGTCTCCCTGGATGGCGATGCGGAGGGAACGCAGAAAATGCACATCCTGAGAAGAAAACGCTTTGCCTGAGCGACCTTCCTCCAGCTGACCAGCGCCATGCGAAGGGTCAAGCATCGCTTCGGGCTGCTGCTCCAGTTCGTTGAGTCCGATGGTTGCCTCAAGCATCAGCAGGACGTCAAACCCCTGCTTGCGAATGTCCTGTACGACGCCGGCAATATGCTCTGATTCGGAGACCGTTTCGTGGATGGCTTCTCCCAACTGCTGAACGAGTTTTCGCAGCTTTGCATTCAAGGTGTGTCTCCGTTGCTCCCCGCCACCGACCGGCCTGAAGCGCGCTGGAATTGTTCTTTACCTTACTTCTGATGTTCGCGGAGGGCAACCGGAATCAGCGCGGCTGCTAAACTTTTCCTTATGGAGCCGAATACGGTCGGCCGCAAATTCGGAATCGGCGTTCGCATCGCTTCGAAAGCACTGCTTGATCGCGCAGTTCAGGGCAGCCCTCCACCCGCCGCCGCTGATGTTGCCGCGCCAGCGCAACAGGCCATGCCTAAGTCTCAAGTGTACGCCGCACGCCGGAAGGCTGTCGCCAAGGGAAGTCGCAAATTCGGCGAAGCGTTATGGGGACCGTTCGCGCACGCCAGCGGAGTTCTGTGGCTTGAGGTGACAGGGCTCTTCTTCGGCATCTTCACGCTGTTTTTCGGAATCAATACATACAAGCTGCGCCACGAATGGGCCATCGGCCCCGATCATCAGCGTTTTCTTGTGTATACGGTTGTCACTTTGATATTTGCGTACTTCACGTTCAGTTCGTTCTATCGCGCCCGAAAGAAAGAAAAGCTGAAACGGATGGCAGGTCGCTAATCTTCGGGACAATTAGCGAAAGCGTTGAGGAGAAGGTATCCTTTTTCCGTTCACTCATGTCTGCTGAAGAAAACTTGAAGCCCGTCTATTCGCGCGAAGACCTCGAAGCCATCGGCTTTGATCCGGTTAAAGACCTTGGCTTCCCCGGCGAGTTCCCCTTCACGCGCGGCATCCAGCCGACAATGTATCGCGGACGACTCTGGACCATGCGCCAGTATGCCGGGATGGGCGATGCCGAGGAGAGCAATCGCCGCTACAAGTTTCTGTTGGAACACGGGACGGCTGGATTGTCCGTTGCCTTCGATCTGCCGACACAAATCGGCTATGACTCCGACGATCCAATGTCGATTGGGGAAGTTGGCAAGGTGGGCGTTGCCATCGATTCGATCGAAGATATCGAGCGGCTCTTCGACGGCATCCCGCTTGACAAGATTTCCACCTCGATGACCATCAACGCGACCGCGAGTATTCTGCTGGCGCTCTATGTTGCGGTTGCCAAGCGCACGGGAGCCGACGTGAAAAAGCTGTCGGGCACGGTGCAGAACGACATCCTGAAGGAATACATTGCGCGCGGGACCTATATCTATCCCATCGGCCACGCCATGCGCATTATTACCGACATGTTCGCCTGGGCGAATGACGAGGCGCCCGAGTGGAACACCATTTCCATCTCGGGCTACCACATGCGCGAGGCGGGATCGACGGCCTCGCAGGAAGTCGCGTTCACGCTGGCCAATGGCACAACGTATGTGCAGGCTGCTATCGATGCCGGGCTTGACGTGGACAAATTCGCGCCGCGCCTGTCGTTCTTCTTCAATGCGCACAACAATTTTCTCGAAGAAGTTGCAAAGTTCCGCTGCGCCCGTCGCGTCTGGGCTCACCTCATGCGCGACCACTTCGGCGCTAGGAACCCGCGCTCGTGGATGTTGCGCTTCCATACCCAGACTGCCGGATCTACGCTCACCGCGCAGCAGCCGGAGAACAATATTGTCCGCACGGCCATCCAGGCGCTGTCGGCGGTGCTGGGAGGAACGCAGTCGCTACACACCAACGGCTACGACGAGGCGCTGGCCCTTCCGACCGAAGAGGCTGCGCGCATTGCGTTGCGCACGCAGCAGATTATTGCCTCTGAGTCCGGAGTCGCGCATACCATCGATCCATTTGCGGGTTCGTATTTTGTCGAATCGCTGACGCACGAAATTGAGCAGCAGGTTAAGGTGTACCTCGACCGCATCGAAGCCCTCGGCGGCATGCTCCGCGCCATCGAACAGGGCTGGGTGCAGCAAGAGATCCAAAACGCTGCTTACCAATATCAGCGCGCAGTTGATTCAGGCGAGGCAACCGTTGTCGGCGTCAATCGCTTTATGCGCGAAGATGAGCCGTCTATCCCTATTCAGCGGATCGACGAAGCATTGGAGCGCAAGCAGGTTGAGCGCGTACAGGCGCTACGACATCGCCGTGAACCGCGCCGCTGGCTATCGGCAATTGAGCGCGTGAAAGATCATGCGAGGTCAGGCGAGAATCTTATGCCTGCGATTCTTGAAGCAGTTCAGAGTTACGCAACGGTTGGCGAAATCGCTGCCGCGATGCGTGAGGTGTTCGGGGAGTATCAGGAATCAGTTGTGATCTGACTCGTGGTTCGGGCCATTCAGAGCAGGATGGCGCGCCGATTCATTCCATATTCGCAGGTACGATGGGCAGATGGATACGCTGAGTGCGCGAGCCGTCGCGGCTGCCATTTCGGTTGCGCAAAAGCTGGGCCTGAGTCACGCGGATGCGCCCGAGATACTTGCCGACGGAAGCAATGTGCTGGTGCATCTGAAGCCCGCACCGGTGGTAGCGCGGGTGGCCACGACCACTGGGCTGGTTCGTAAGCCGGTAGAGGAGTGGCTGGCGCTCGATCTCGATCTCGCCGGCTTTCTCGTGGCGAAGAATTTCCCCGTGGTCCCGCCAAGCGCTGAGCTTCCGCAGGGTCCGCATGTGCACGACGGCCTGGCGCTCAGCTTCTGGGAGTTTGTCGATCACGATCGCAGCCATGTGGCCAGCGCGGCGGAAACAGGGCCGCCGCTGCGCGAGTTGCATGCGGCACTGCGGGAGTATCGGGGCAAGCTGCGGCGGCTGAGTCCTTTCTTTGAGATTTCGCAGTGGCTCGATGAGATGGAATCGTGGAATGCGCTGGACGGCGCAGATCTTGCCATGCTGCGTCGCGGATATGCCGAGATTGCCGCGCGCATCAACGCGCTGGACTTGCCGGAGCAGCCCCTGCATGGCGATGCTCACAGGAAGAATCTACTGAGAACAAGCAGAAGTCTGGTGTGGACGGATTTTGAAGATGCCTGTTATGGGCCAATCGAGTGGGATCTTGCCTGTTTTATTCGCACTTCGGGTGAAAACAGAGAGACGGCGCTGGCGGGCTACGGCGGCAATGTTGATCTCGAACGGCTGGAGCCATTCTTTGACGCGCGCGATCTTCAGGGGGCAGTGTTCGGCGCGATTCTCTCCACGAGATTTCCAGATCGGCGGGAGCGGGCTGCGGAATGGATGGCGGTCTGCCGTGAACGATATGGGCGGAGCTGATTTTTCCTCCCAAATGCTTGTCAGCGGATATGGCCGACCACTGCAAGTCTTGCTGGTAGCTATTGCCTGCGCTTTGTGGCAATATTCACAATCGGGCTCGCACCCAGTTCCATGGAGCCGGAAAAATCTGCGAATCTGCGGTGGTGTGAGATGGCTTGCAGCCGAGTTTCATCGGCCCTCTTCCTCGCGCCAAGGAGAAATGCACGTTGAATTCCGTAACAATCAGCCTGATCGCGCTCGCATTCGTCTTCGGCGGCGCCCTGCTGGGCATGTTTCTTCGGAAGGTTTTGCCCGATCAGCATGTCAGCGCAGATTCCAGAAGCCTGGTCATGCTGGGTACGGGGCTCATCGGAACCATGTCTGCCATCGTTCTTGGCATGCTGGTCTCTTCGGCAAAGAACTCGTATGACACACAAAAAAGCGACCTGACAGTTATGTCGGCGAAGATCATCCTGCTCGATCGCGTCCTGGCTCACTATGGACCCGAGACCCAGGAAACCCGCGAGCTGCTGCGCACAGTCGTTCAGCGGGCGCTTGATCGCGTATGGTCGCCGCAAAGTTCATCGCCTGCCCAATTGGCGTTGGCAGCGCCGAGCGGCAACGAAGCTCTGTACGACCAGATTCTGCGGCTATCGCCAACGAACGATGTTCAACGCATACTCCGCGACCGAGCGGCCGCCTTGGCGATGGATGTGGGACAAACGCGCTGGTTGATGGCTGAAGAGACGCACAACGCGGTCTCTCTGCCGTTCCTGGTCATACTGGTGTTCTGGTTCACTATCATCTTCATCAGTTTTGGTCTCTATACCCCTCCCAACCCAACTGTTCTGGCCAGCTTGTTCGTCTGCGCGCTATCCGTTTCCGCCGCGCTCCTGCTGATGTTGGAGATGTACACACCCTTCCACGGACTGATTCAGATCTCGAGCGCTCCTCTGCGCGATGCACTGGCGCATTTGGGACAGTAGGTGGGATCCGGACCGTCAGGTAGCGAACGGGTTCCCGCGAAGTTTCTGACGCGTCTTCTACACGCGGCGGAGTATTCTGAAGAACACGATCCGGCCCCGGCCTTTGGCCGAGCCTCGCATTGGATGGAGGGGAAAATGATCAGGACTTTCGTGAAAAAGCTTTTGTCAACCGCGCTATCTTCCGTGCTGGTCATTGTCACCGTGCCAATGGAGGCTCAAGGTCAACAACCGGCACCCACGGGATCGACCGGATATTCGGGACAGGGCGCGCCCCTGTCTGCGGATGACCTGCAAAAGCTGGTAGCCCCCATCGCCCTGTACCCGGACGCCCTGGTTGCCCAGATTCTTGGAGCCTCGACCTTTCCTGACCAGGTTACTTCCGCCAGCGGCTGGCTCCAGCAGAACACGAATCTCACCGGCCAGGCACTAACCAATGCCGTTGATGGGCAGCCCTGGGATCCCAGTGTGAAGGCGCTCACACAATTTCCATCCGTCCTCGACAACCTGGCGAAGAACCTCAGTTGGACCTCCGCATTGGGGGAGGCATACGGCACGCAGGCCGCTGACGTTATGTCGGCGGTCCAGGTATTGCGTGCCCAAGCAAAAGCTGCCGGCAACCTGAAGTCGGGCTCACAGATTACGGTCGTGCAACAGTCGCCGCAGGTGATCGTGATTCAGCCTACCAACCCACAGGTGGTGTACGTTCCGCAGTACAACCCTACGGTTGTCTACGGCACCCCGTATGTGACGCCGGGGTACAGCACGGCTGCTGTGGTTACGACCGGCTTGCTTATGTTCGGAGCTGGAATCGCACTGGGCGTCGCGATGAGCAATAGCTGGGGGTACAGCTACTGGAACTGCAATTGGCATGGTGGCGCTGTCGTATACCGAAGCAACAGCTATTACGGAAACAGCGCATGGCACGGCGGCTACTATGGTTCCAGCGTAACCGCCTACGGCCCGAACGGCGCCGCGCGAGCTGGGACAGCCTACAATCCGTCGACGGGGACGTACGCCCGTGGCGCCGAGACAGTCACGCCGTATGGCACCCAAAAAGCTGGTCAGGCGTACAACCCAAGCACGGGAGCCTACGGCGCCACGCATCAGGCCTCCAACGCCTATGGGAGCTATGGAAGCTCGGTTGTCTCAAAGAACGGGAACACCGCCTACACGCAGCATCAAACCACCGCGCAAGGATCAGTGGGAACGGTACAAACTTCGGCGGGTGGCAAGGGTGTTGCCGGGTCGAACGCGTATGGCAATGCTGCCGCGGGCCAAACCGCAAATGGCAACAAGTATGCGGCGGCAAACGGCAATGTCTACAAGAATACCGGGAGCGGTTGGAGTCAAACCCAAGGCACGCCCCACAACACAACCAACTCTGCTGCCTCTCGCGGCTATGGCACTCAGGAGCATAGCGGGTCATCCGCCTTTGGCGCAGGCGCAAGCGGCTGGCAATCCAGGGAGGCGAGTGCCCGTGGTGCGGAAAGCCGCGGCGGTGGTGGCGGCTGGCGCAGGTGAAGCCACCGGTGCTGCAACATAGCCGACTAGAACGCTGGTGTTGGTAGAGCTTACAGACAAAGTCCCGGAGGATGGAATGCCGCCCAAGCACCTCAGAATTGTATTTATGACGCGGTTGCTGATTCTTGCGCTTGTCATGCCCCTTGCCGCATGCAACAACAAGGCGACCGAGAAGCCTTCGATCCAATCATTTGCTTCTCCTGACGACGCGGGAAATGCGCTGGTGGCGGCGGCAAAAACGGGCGATCAAAGCGCTCTTCTTGCAATTTTCGGTCCGGATTCGAAAGAAGTAATCTCCTCCGGCGACGCCGTGCAGGACAAGAATGTCGCCAACGCGTTCGTGGCCAGGTATGGGACCATGCACCGCTGGCGCAAGATGCCGGATAGTTCGGAGATCCTACTCGTCGGAGCCGACAATTTTCCTTTCCCGATCCCGTTGAAGAAGAATGCTGATGGACAGTGGTTCTTTGATACGGCCGCAGGAAAGGATGAGATTCTGTCGCGCCGTGTTGGCCGGAATGAATTGGCGATGATCGAGGCCTGTGGAGCAATCGTCGATGCTCAGGCCGACTACTACGCCAGCTCGCACGACGGCCAACCGGCCAAACAATACGCGATGAAGTTCATTAGCGACGATGGCAAGCAGAACGGCCTCTACTGGAAGTCGACCGAAGGACAACCCGTCAGTCCGCTCGGCCCGCTTGCGGCGTTCGCAAGCGGCGAGGGATATAAGGCAAACCCGACCGGGCACACGGCATTCCACGGCTACTACTTCCACATGCTGAAGGGACAAACCGACAAAGCGCCGGGCGGCGCGAAGGAGTATGTGGTCAATGGGAAGATGACGGGCGGATTCGCCTTCGTCGCTTATCCCGTGGAATACGGCAACTCCGGGGTGATGACGTTTATGGTCAACCAGGATGGCGTGCTGCTACAAAAAGATTTGGGCAAGACCACGACCGAGACAGTGACTGCGATGACCGAGTTCGATCCCGATGCCAGCTGGAGGCGCGTAGAGCAATGATCGGTTTCCTCCCGTCCCTCAGCGAGATGTAAAACCGCTTTGGCCAAAAGATAAGTGCCAAAGCTGGTTCCCGCGAAGTTTCCGCCGCGTCTTCCACACGCGGCGGGCGTATTCTGAACGACATGGTTCGGATGACGGTGCTCGCCAGCGGCTCGAAAGGCAACAGCACGGTCATCTCCAGCACGCGCACGCGGATTTTGGTGGATGCAGGAATGTCCTGCCGCGAGATTTTCAAGCGCATGCGCTCGGTAGGTGAAGACCCGGAGACGCTGGACGCCATCCTCATTACGCACGAGCATCAGGATCATGTGCAGGGGCTGCAGGTGACCGCCCGCAAGCTGGGGATTCCCGTCTACTTTACCGAGGCGACGCACCGCGAATGGGTACGCTGGATGACTCCCCGCAAGCGGCTTACTTACGCCGAGTGGCTGGAGCAGCGCCAGCAGGAGGCCGCAAAGAAAAAGGCTGAGGCTGAGGCCAGCGAGACTCTTCTCGATGCCGATGCGGAAAATCCCTTCTATCGCGAAGCGGAGCTGGCCGAGTGCGCGGCCGAGGAAGAGGATCTGAAGATAGGGAACGAGAAATTAGAGGCTGATCCCTGCGCGCTTCCGGGCGTTGAATACTTCCGCGCCGGAAGCCACTTTTCGATTGGCGATATTTCGATCAGCGCCTTCACCATTCCGCACGACGCGGTTGATCCGGTTGGCTTTGTCTTCCAGGCGGAGGGCCTTCGCATCGCGATTGCTACGGACCTCGGCTACATGCCGCCGAACGTTAATCTCCAGCTTCGCGGATGCGATGTTTTGATGCTGGAATCCAACCATGACCTGGAGATGCTGCGGGATGGGCCATATCCGTGGTCGGTAAAGCAGCGGGTCATGTCGCGAGTGGGACACCTGTCGAATGACGCCGCCGCCAAATTTCTTGAAACGCATTACGATGGACAAGCGTCCTATGTTGTTCTGGCGCATCTATCAGAGAGTAACAACCTTCCAGAGCTTGCCCGGGTGGCCGCAGAGCAGGCTTTGCGCGACCGTATGAGCTTGCTGGGAAACAGGTTAGTATTGGCGGAACAACGAACGGCAACAGAATCTATTGTGTTATAGCGTGGGTGATTTATACTAGAAATAAGATTCCCTGGCCGCTCCTGGTTTGCAGTTTCCTTCGGGCCGAAAGGGCTCTGAGGAAGACTGTGACCCGCAGATAGAACGTTAGGGCGGAGAACGGACTCACATGACACCTTGTACCGATCAAGTTATCGGCGATATACTTTCCAGTTGGAGATATGACATTTCCGGAATCTCACCGGAGATGCGCATTGATTATGAACAACATCTGGTGGAATGCCAGCACTGTCGCTCGCGGCAGCGTCTGCACCGCACTGTCGACGTCACGTTGATTGGGGTGGCGACACTTTCTATGTTGGTGTTTCTGCTGGCGTTGTCGGTCATTCACCGCGTGGAACCGCTGCGCAACTGGGCAGTGATGAATCTCCATCTTCACCGGACTGATATGGTGCTGACCCTGCAGGCTGCTGCTGTGGTTGGATTGCTGGTGTCGGCGTTGGCATGGATTCTTGTGGCGATTGCGACTCCCGCCCCTGTATATCTCACCGATATGGCCATGACCCAGGCGCGCGAACTCCAGAACCGCGGACGGTTGCCGCGAAGAGCTGCTTAATTGCTGAATCTGCATGAGAAAGCCCTCGCTCCGGCGAGGGCTTTTGCTTTGGGAGGACGCTTAAATCGCCCGCAATACGCGAGCGGGCAGGAAGATGAGTGCGGCCACCAGATCGAGCGCCCCGTGCACGGCAATTCCGACGATGCGGAAGGGCAACAGCAGCAGCCAGACAAAGGGGTAGGCAATCAGGGCGAGCAGGGCCAGCGGCCAGCAAAAGAAGAAGAGGACACACCAGAGAAGAAACTTAATCATAAGCGACACACTCCTGCGCTTTGCCAAAGAATACGCTGGTTCCGGCGAAGAAGTTCCCATTCGTCAGCGGTGCGGCGTGTCCGTGCCAACTCTCGGCCGTATGACATTGAGAGGATTGCCCATGCAGACCATCATCGCGGGAACGTCCTTGAAAGCCACGCTGCAGGCGCCTACGACCGCGCCCCGCCCCACGGTCACCCCAGGGCCGATGAAACAGTGCGCGGCGACCCAGGCTTCGTCTTCAATCGTGATTTGTTTCTGAAAGATATCGAATGAGGGACGGGTGTAGTCGTGCGAGGCGGCGGCGAGATAGGAATGCTGCGAGATCACCGCATCCCGGCCAATCACGATGGGGCCAAGGGTGTAAAGCGTGACGTGGTCGCCGATCCAGCAGTCCTCGCCGATGGTTAGCTTCCACGGATAGGTCACGGTCACGCTGGGGCGGAGCATCACATTTTTCCCGATCTTTGCCCCGAAGAGCTTCAGCAGAAAGCGTCTCCATCCATACATGGCCTGCGGCGAGGTGTGAAAGAGCAGCGACTGCACCAGCCACCAGAGCTGCACGAACCATGCGGGACGACCGCGAAAGTTTGGCGGGAGACGATGCGTGGAGAGGTCCTGTACCGGCCCGGTGACGGTGATCGCCTCGTTGGCAGGAATCGTCATACTCTGATTTTCGCAGACACGTTAGCGAGCGGGCTCCGGTTCCTTTTCCGCCGGAATCATGTTCACCGCGCCGATGAGGCTCGAGACGCGCTCGATATGATGGCGCGCGCACCAGGACTCGAGACCCAACGCGATACGCTCGACGGCGCGTGGATCGGCGTAACTGGCTGTTCCTACCTGGACTGCAGTGGCTCCGGCGAGCAGGAACTCGACAGCATCTTCCGGGGTAGTAATTCCACCCATGCCGATGACCGGGATGTGCACGGCTTTCGCCGCCTCCCAGACCATGCGGACAGCGATGGGCTTGATCGCCGGGCCTGAGAGCCCTCCGGTAACGTTGGCGATGCGCGGGCGGCGGGACTCGACGTCAATCGAAAGGGAAACGAAAGTATTGATGAGCGAGATGGCGTCGGCGCCCGCATCTTCGGCGCAACGCGCCATTGCAGAAATAGACGTCACGTTGGGCGAGAGCTTGACGATCAGCGGCTGACGGGCAACTTCCTTTGCGCGGACGACGAGTTCGCCCAGCAGCCGCCAGTCTGTGCCGAAGACCTGGCCTCCGTGTTTGGTATTCGGACAGGATGCGTTCAGCTCGTAGGCTGCGATGCCGCGCGCTTCATTCAATGCTTCGATCACGGCGACGTAGTCTTCCACCTCATAGCCGAAGACATTCGCGATGACACCGCAGGAAGGATAACGGGCCAGCGCGGGCAGCTTGGTCTCGAGAAACGCCTTGACGCCGATGTTCTGCAGCCCGATGGCGTTGATCATGCCGGCGGCTGTTTCGATGATGCGCGGCGACTGGTTGCCGGCCATGGGGTCGCGCGACAGCCCTTTCGATACGAAGCCACCAATTCGGTCTAACGAAACGATATCTTCAAATTCAATCCCGTAAGCAAATGTTCCGCTGGCCGCGATCACTGGATTGCGCAACTCGATTCCGGCAAAGCGGACTTTCATGTCTGGCTTCACGGTTGCGGCTGCTCCGTCGGTGCTTTGGCTGGAGCTTTTGCTGGGGCTGGCCTTTCTTTCACCGGCATGCTTGCGGCGCCGTGTGTGGCTCGGTGCGTGCGCACAGGAATTGGCTTGGGATAGATCACTTGTGCCGCTGGTTTGAGTGCCTGCGTCAAAATATGCCCGACCGAAGCCGAAGGCTGATTGACGCCCAACAGCGATGCGAAGGTTGCAGCGATGTCGACCGGCTCAACGCGTCCGTGATAGATGCCGGTGGCGAAGGGCGCGCCGTAGAAACCGAGCGGCACATGGCGGTCATAAGAATACGGCGTGAAGTGGGTCGTGCCATTGGCCTTCATCAGGCCCATCTGGAAAGCTGCCGGAACGACGCGCACATACCATCCACCGTTTGTTGTGAAACTGTGCGCGAGTAGCTCGCCGAATTCAGTGTGCGGCAAATCACCCGCTGTAAGTTGCAGGCGGGTATAGCTGC
This sequence comes from Terriglobales bacterium, assembly GCA_963823845.1. Classification (GTDB taxonomy): domain Bacteria; phylum Acidobacteriota; class Terriglobia; order Terriglobales; family Acidobacteriaceae; genus Alloacidobacterium. Next base: position 50,198 of record CAWGND010000029.1, on the reverse strand, counting down.
GATAAAGCATCGGACGCGGCGGCAGCTTGGACTGTGCCGGTAGCTTTATATCGCTTGGTTTTGTGAGCGACTGAAAGGCAGGTTCTAAGGCATCCTGCACCGCCTGTTCGGCTTCCTGCTCATTGATTCCGGCGCGCTCGAAGGACGGCCGATTCAGCGAGAGGTAGGGCAGCTCCTGTTTTGGGAGCACGTAGACGACTTTCTCGCCGGGCGAGAATTTCTGATTCATCGCGTCGTTCAGCTCGTCCACGAGCTTTTTTGTATCAATCTGCGCGGCGTTCATGCCCAGCTGCGCCGCAATAGCAGGAGATGGCGCGACGCCATGATCGCCAGTGATGGCAATCCAGACGTTGCCGAGGCCGCCTTCGACATTCTTATCGAGCCAGGCGAAGAACCCGTCGAGGTCCGTATCTAGCGCGTCCACGATTGCCCGCTGCTCATCGGCGTCTGGTCCGACGCGATGCCCGAGAATGTCCGTGCCGGAGATGCTGAGGGTCAGCATGTCGGTTACATCGTGTTTGCCCATCTGCTCGCCCGTGATCAGCGCTTTGGCAAAGTCGAACTCGTAGGTAATGCTTGCCGACGTGCTGCCAACGTCATTTTCGAAATTCTTTGTGTTGGGCTGGTTGGCTTCCTGATCCGCCTGATTGAGACGCCCGCTTGCATTGAAGGCCGTGGCCCAGTCGGGCAGCTGCGGCATGTAGTAGGTCGAAGTCTCAAAGCGGCCGGTTGCTTCATCGACCCAGAACGCGCCATTTGCAGCGGCGCCTGCGGGCAGAATGGCGGCGCGGTCTTTGAGCGATACGCCGAAGACCTTCGCCTCACCCTTTGTGTTGAGTCGAAGTTCATCGCCCACGGTTGAGGCGAGCAGGTTGCGCGGCGAGCGTCCGGGGCCGGTCTCGCTGCCCATGGGTAAGCCGACGATGGCGTAGCGTTCGTCTTCGACCGAAGTAACGGGGCGGTCCTTGTTGCGGTCGAGATCCCACCACGCATTTGAGCCGATGCCGTGCCCGTCAGTGTATGCGCCGGTGCCGATGGTCGTATGTCCGGGCGCAGTCAACAGATTCGAATAGTTGTAATAGCAGTCGGGGAAGTACGCGCCATGGTCGAGGAAGAGGCGCAGCCCCTTCGGCTTAAAGTCGGCACGGTAGCGCTGCATGTAGTCCTCGCGGAACTGGTCAATGACCAGGATGACGACCAGTTTCGGGTGCGCGTCATAAGCGCTGGCGTTCGCGCGGGGAGCCAGCACGGTAGTAAGAGCGAAGACTACAAGGAGGGAGCAAAGACGCTTCAGCATTGGCATGGTGATTTTGTAGGTTGTTAGGCCCAAAATCTATCGTAACAAGGTCCAAAAACAGCGGCTTCGATGAGCGCTTGAAATAGGCTTGAATTAAAGTAATCCCATCGTGATCATCAACCTGGCGCGTCGCGCGCACAACCATAACTGGGAGCTGGACCCGATCACCCGCTCCCTGCTCGACACCGATTTCTACAAGCTGCTGATGCTGCAGTTCATCTGGAAGCATTTCCCGAAGACGAAAGCATCGTTCTCGTTCATCAACCGGTCGAGCCAGGTGCGGCTTACTGAGGTGATCGACGTCAACGAACTACGGGAGCAGCTGGAACAGACAAGAAGCCTGCGTTTTCACAAGTCGGAGCTGATCTGGCTTGCGGGTAATACGTTCTACGGCCGCCGGGGAATCTTTGAGCCGGCGTTTCTGGAGTGGCTGGGGCGCGATTTTAGACTCTCGGAATATGAACTTTCGACGCACGATGGTCAGGTGTCGCTGAACTTCCATGGTCTCTGGACCGAGACAACTTTATGGGAAATTTACACACTCTCCACGATTAACGAGTTGCGAACGCGGGCTGCGCTGAAAGACCTGACGGAACTGGAGCTGGACATTCTCTACGCCCGCGCGAAAACGCGGCTTTGGGAAAAGATGGCGCGGCTGCGCGGCGTTCCCTGCCTGCGCGTGAGCGACTTTGGGACACGGCGGCGGCACAGTTTCCTATGGCAGGAGTATGTCGTCACTGCGATGCACAACGTGCTGGGCGAGAGTTTTACCGGAACATCGAATACCTATCTCGCCTATAAGCACGATCTGGAAGCCATTGGCACCAATGCGCATGAGCTGCCGATGGCGTTGGCCGCAATGGCGCGTGACGATGAGGAGTTGAAAGCGTCGCAATACAAGCTGCTCGATCTCTGGCAACAGACCTATCAGGGTGAGCTGCTCATTCTTTTGCCGGATACCTTTGGGACAACGCAGTTTCTGCGCCATGCTCCCGATTGGGTCGCGAACTGGACCGGGCAGCGCGCCGACAGCAAAGATCCATTTGTTGCTGGCGATGAATATATTGCATGGCTTGAGGCAAGAGGACGCGATCCGAAGCAGAAGCTTTTCATCGCCTCCGATTCGCTCGATGTAGATGCGATTCTCGGCCTGCATGCGTATTTTGCGGGAACATTGCGCAAGGGTGCATCGCCCAAGGATTTTCACGACGCCAGCGATTTTCTCGATGAGAAGAAGTGGCTTCCGGAGCGGCGCATCCGCTTCAGTGCCGGATGGGGCACGCTGCTGACAAATGACTTCCGCAACTGCAACCCGCGCGGCGATGTCGCCTTCGATCCGGCGAGCCTGGTCTGCAAGCTCAACGACGCCGATGGCCGACCAGCGGTCAAGCTCTCCGACAATTTCAAGAAAGTTCTCGGGCCGCAGGATGAGATCGAGCGCTACCGGCGCGTTTTCGGCATGGTGGGAATAACCGAAGTGCCTGTCGTGGTCTAGCTGCTTGCCGTGCAGGAGCGAGAATGGGAACATCGCCAGAGGATCTCTACAACGATCTTGCCGCCTCCTATCATTTGATTTTCGAGGATTGGGACCAGAGCATTGCTCGGCAAGCTGCGGTGCTCGGTCCACTCCTTGAGCGCATAACAGGGAAGGTTCGCCTTGCGTTCTGGACTGCGCCTGCGGAATCGGGAAGCAGACGCTCGGCTTGGCTCAGCGGGGGCATCTTCTGGTTGGCTCGGACCTGAGTCGGACGGCTGTGGAACGCGCGAGAACGGAGGCCCAGCAGCGAGGCCTGGACATTCCGTTTTATGTTGCGGACATGCAGAACCTGAGCGTTGTTGCCGAGAGCGGCTTCGATGCGGTTCTAGTTGCCGACAATGCCCTGCCGCATCTGATGAGACAAGCGGAACTTGAGCGGGCGCTCGCCCAGATATGGGCGAAAGTTGGGGATTCGGGAGTCGTTGTCGTCACCCTGAGAGATTATGACGCGCTGATTGCCAGCCGGCCGTCGGTGCAGCCTCCAGCATTTTATGTGCAGGAGGGAAGGACACGCATCGTTCATCAGGTATGGCAGTGGGATAACAACAGTTATGTGTTTCATCTCTACATCACAGTGCAGGCAGAGGATGGATGGAGCGTCAGACACTTTGTTTCCAGGTACCGCGCCCTCCTGCGTGCGGAGCTGAACGACGCGTTACTGGCAACGGGTTTCACTGGTGTGGAATGGCTCGAGCCGCACGTCACGTCGTTCTATCAGCCAATCGTTGTTGCGAGAAAAGCGTCTGCCGGATGAACTGCTCTGAGATGCCCTCTGTTTGAGGCAGGGACTCACTCTAGTAAGCTAGAAGCTTATGCTCGATCTTGCCTTTGTGAGGGCCAATCTCCCGTTAGTCGAAGAAAAGCTGCGCGCGCGCGGGCAGCATCCGGCCGCGGTGCTTGGGGATTTTCTTGCGATTGACGCTCGCCGCCGCGAGCGCATTACGGAAGTGGAACAACTGAAAGCGCAGCGCAATAAGCTGAGCGAGGAAGTCGGAAAGCTGAAGCGGTCAGGGCAGGATGCGACTGCCGTCATGGAAGAGACGCGGACGCTGAAGGAAAAGATGGAGTCGCTCGATGCCGCCGCGAGCGAGGCTGAAGAGCAGTTGCGCACGATCCTGCAGCGCATTCCGAATCTGCCGCATGAGTCTGTTCCCATCGGCAAGTCTGAGCATGACAACGTTGAGATGAAGCGCTGGGGCGAGCGTCGGAAGTTTGCATTTCAGCCGAAGCCGCATTGGGAGATTGGCGAAGCACTGGGCATTCTTGATCTGGAGCGCGCGGCGAAGCTCTCTGGCGCTCGCTTTGCCGTGTACTGGGCTGAGGGAGCGCGACTGGAGCGGGCGCTCATCAACTTCATGCTCGATACGCATACGCGCGAATATGGATACACCGAGGTCCTGCCGCCGTTCATGGTCAACAGCAAGTCGCTCTTCGGAACAGGTCAGCTGCCGAAGTTTGCCGAAGACCTCTTTCGCTGCGTGGATGATCAGGGCTACAAAGAGGGCGAGTACCGTGAAAACGATCACTGGCTCATCCCCACGGCGGAAGTCCCCTTGACGAATCTCTATCGCGACGAGACTCTTGACGAAGCAAAGCTGCCGGTTTCGCTGACCGCCTACACGCCGTGCTTCCGCTCTGAGGCCGGTTCCTATGGCAAGGACGTGCGCGGCATCATCCGCCAACATCAATTCCAGAAGATCGAACTGGTGAAGTTCGCCAAGCCTGAAGAAAGCTTCGACGAACTGGAAAAGCTGACGGCGAATGCCGAAGCTATCTTGGAAAAACTCGGCCTGCCGTACCGGCGCATGCTGCTATGCACCGGGGACATGGGCTTCAGCTCGGCGAAGACTTACGATCTCGAAGTCTGGCTGCCTGGGCAGAACCTGTACCGCGAAATTTCTTCCTGCTCGAACTTCGAAGCCTTTCAGGCGAGGCGTGCAAATATCCGCTACCGCCCGCAGGGCAAAGGCAAGACCGAGTTTCTGCACACGCTCAACGGCAGCGGATTGGCGACTGGTCGGACGTGGCTTGCGATTCTTGAAAACTATCAGCAGGCCGATGGATCGGTGCGTATGCCAGAAGTGCTGTTGCCATATATGGGCGGGCAGACGGTTATTGCGCCCAAGTAGAATGAATTAGAGAGTTCCCCTATGGGTCGTATTTTAAAGAGTTATATTTTCTGGACGTACGAGCGCGGCAGCTTCCACTATGACGTGATGGTGACGCTGATCCTTGCGTTCATCTTCATCACGCCGCACTTCTGGAACTACGGCGATCATCCATCTGTCGGCAGCTTTGCACCGAGCGAAGTCGTCGTGCGATCGGCGGGCGAGAATGCTTTCACCTACCAGATTCCCGCGGAACAGGTCCGCGGCAATTCTTCGATGCCATTTTCAGACCGCCTGGAGCAGAGCATCCAGCGCATCTCCGGTCCGATGGTGATTGACCACTTCGACACGCTGAAGGACGCGAGCGGCAAAGTGACGGCCTATAAGGTCTGGGCACACCGCTAGCGCTCGAACTGCATCCAATGCAATCGTGTTGGCCTGAAGGAACTATGAATCGAATCAAGATCAGTCGTTCAATCGTCACAGCTCTGCTTGCAGCGATCTCAATTCCTGCTTTTGCGCAGAGTGCTGACCTGCAGAAGGTTCTCGGTCAGATGGACGCCGCATCGCAGAAGTTCCAGAGCGCGCAGGCAGACTTCAACTGGGACCAGCTCACCGCTGTAGTCCAGAGCCACGAGATCACGACCGGTACAATTGCCTTCCGCCGCGCGGGCAGCAGTACGGAGATGATCGCGCATGTGAAGACCGACAACGGCCAGCCCGCGCCAAAAGATATTTTGTACAAGAACGGCGAGTTAGCCTACTATCAGCCGACGATCAAGCAGCAGACGATTTTTTCAGCGGGAGCCAACCGCCGGCAGTATGAAGGCTTTCTGACGCTCGGCTTCGGCGGCAGCGGCAAGGACCTGGCTGATATGTGGAATATCAACTTTCAGGGAATGGAAGCCATCAACGGCACGCAGACGGCGAAGCTCGATCTGACGCCGAAGCAGGCGGGCAGCAACCAGATGTTCACGCACATCACCATCTGGATCGATCCGGCTCGTGCGATCTCGCTCAAACAGATATTTTTTCAGGAGAGCGGCGACACGCGCACCGCGGTCTACTCGAACATTCAGATGAATCAGGTTCCGGCGAGCGCCTTTGCCATTAAGACAGCGTCTGGCACGCAGACGGTTCGCAAGTAAGACCGCGGCCGCGTATGCGCGCCGACTGGACCGCATGGCTCAAGACGGGCACGGCGTCGGTATCCTCATCCTCCCGCAGCGATCTTCTCCGTCTGCCGCGACATCGTTGCCGTGCGTTCGAGCTTGTCCCAGTTGAAGGGGCGGCCGTCGATGGCGCGCTTCAGCGTCTTGAACAACACAAGCGAAAAGATCTGCCGGTAGGAGAAGCGCTGCAGCCAGATGTGGAAGAGCAGCCAGCCATCGCCCTTGTTGGCGGGATGACGCCGCTCGAGCGCGAAGGCCAGGATCGATGTGACGAAGTCGATAAGCAGGAACGCGAGGAAGTAAACCAGCAACTTCTCAAAGCTTGCCGGGCTGGCTGCTTCCGGATGGTAATGCTTGTTCCACCAGTACTGCACGATGCCCGCGGCGAACATGATGTCGATGAAGGGCGAAACCAGCGGCAGCAGAATCTGGAAGATGAGGATGTTCGGCAGCGCGAAGAGGCCCATGGCGCGGTTCGTCCTGAAGGCCTGCTTGTGCTTGAAGACTGCCTGAAGAATTCCAAACGACCAGCGGAAGCGCTGCCGCATGAGGCCATTCATCGTTGTCGGTGCTTCCGTGAAGGCAAGCGCGCGGTCTTCATAAATGACTTTGTAGCCCTGTTCGAGCAGGTTCATGGTCAGGTCGGCGTCTTCCGCCACGGTGTTGATTGGATAGCCTCCGCCGTTGATGACCGCGCTCGTGCGCCATGCACCAATGGCTCCGGGAACGACTATGACTATGTTGAAGAGATCGAGGGCGCGGCGTTCAAAGTTCTGGCTCGTAATGTATTCAAGCGCCTGCCAGCGCGTCCACAGATTGACCTTGTTGCCGACCTTGGCATTCCCCGCAACTGCGCCAATGCGCTCGTCTGCAAAATGGCAAACCAGTTTCGAGACTGCATCCGGAGCGATGACGGTATCGGCATCGATGCCGACATAAATCTCTTCCTCAAGACGCTCGAGTCCGTAGTTGAGCGCTTCAGCCTTGCCGGCATTGGGCTTGGTCAGGACGGTGATGAGGCCAGAGGCGATCTCTTCCGGATACGCCTCGCGCACAACGTCATACGTGCGGTCCTTTGAGCCGTCGTCGATGACGACGATGCGCAGATTTTTGTACGTCGAATTCATCACCGACCGCACCGTGCGCACAATCACTTTTTCTTCGTTATAGGCCGGAATTAGCACTGCGACGCGCGGCTCAAATACACCGATATCGGGTGTCACGCGGTGACGCAGCCGCTCGATCAATGCGAAAAGGCCAACGAGAATCAGACGCGCGCTCATCAGCACGTCGCCGGCGAAAAAGACCATTACGACGAAATGGCTGAAGAAGCCGAAGATAAAGAACGCGACCGAATCGATGCGCGCCTGCCAGCGTAGCCGCGGAGCGATGGGCGGCATAACCTCGGCGGTGGTTTTGCCCATCAACTCGGAGACAGGAACGAATTCATATCCTTTGGCCCGGAGTGTGGTAATGAGCAGCGGAAGCGCTGCAACCGTTACCGAGCGATCGCCGCCGCCGTCGTGCAGCAGGATGATGCTGCCGCGAAAATCTGGTCTGTCCTTCATGGCCGCTATCGCCGCCAGCACGTTATCGACGATTTCCTGCGGCGTCTTCCGTGGATGCTCATTCCAGTCGTCGGTGTCGATCTTGTTGCCGACGATGATGTAGCCCATCTGCTCAATGCGATCGGCAGGCGCGGCCTGATCGTTCGTTTCGGGTTCCTGGTCGATCGAGTAAGGAGGCCGGAAGTAGAGCGGCTGTACCCCTGTTTCGGCCGCGAAGAGACGCTCCGTCAGGTTCAATTCGAGGTCGAGCTGCCGCTGCGAAATTTCGCTGATGTCGGGATGCGTAAAAGTATGATTGCCGATCTCGTGGCCTTCACGTACGTAGCGCTTCAGCAGACCGGCATTCTCCTCTGCCTGCTCGCCGATTACCATGAAAGCGCCCTTCACGTTGTATTGCTTCAGAACATCCAGGATTTTCGGCGTCCACTTGGGATCGGGGCCGTCATCAAAAGAAAGAGCCAGTTTTTTGGGCTGATAACCGTACTGCCCGATCGTGTAGGAGTGGGGCAGCGCCACCATATGTTCATCGGTAACCGTAAAGTTATCCGCGTCCATGCTAACCGTGCGGCTGCCTCGTTCGGGACGAGCGACAATCCGCAGAATGTCGCCTTCGCCTTCCGTGCTTACACCCTGGCCGGGAGGCACGTCTTGTAAAAGCTGGGGCGCGTCGGGCGCACCGGGGTGGTCCCATACCGCCCACATCGAGCCGTCTTCAGAGCCCAGCCGCCACAGAGCGAAGGTCCTGAGTCCCATCTGCCGGGCGGCGCGCAATTCATTGAGTGTGGTCACGCCATCGAGGAACCACACCTGATGACGCACATGCGCATCCTCATCGTCGTAGGCGAAGTGCGGATTCAGCTCATCGCCTTCCAGATGCACGTCGGCGTCGGCGTCAGAGGCGAGCTGCCAAGCCTCCTGGACGGTCAAATCGTCCGTATCCAGAACCTTGTTGCTTGGCTTCTTGCCTTTTTCCGGCAAAGGCGTAGACCAGTCGTATCCGTAATTCCCGAGCGCACAGATAATTTTCTGCTTCGGAATCAGCTTGAGCAGGTGAGCGAGGTTGCCTTCAAACCAATTCTGCGCCGCAATCGGGCCGGGTTCGCTGGTTTCTTCGTGCTGGTCATAGTTCATCAGGATGACGCCGTCGCTGTTTTTTGCAATCGCCTTCAGGACGTCGTCCGGTGTGCTGACCTGCACGTTCACATACAGGCGCAGATTCTTGCCACGGAAGTCGTTATAAATTTCTCCGATCCAGGCGGCGTATAGCTTTGCGTCTTCTTCTGGGACCTGTTCAAAGTCCAGGCAGATGCCACGATAGCTTGGATTTGCAAAAAGAAACTTGTCGAGCTGCGCGTGCAGGCGTTCCCGCGCCGCCGGATTTTCCAGCATCTTTCCAATCGCGTCGCCGTTCCACTGCCCCCCAGCAACGTCGTAATCGTTCACCATGGGAAAGATTTCGGTATCTTCCTTGGCGTCGGCAATGGCGTGGGCCACGCCATTCTCCGGATCGACGCCGTGGACGCCATTCGCATCGACAACGTCGTAGATGCTTACTGGAAAGAGCGACGTAGCGGCGCTCAGTTTTCCATTGGCGGTACTTACATGCAGCCAATCCGGAAAAAGCAGATCGATCTGATGGATGTGTGCCTTGAGCGAAGAGTAGCTCTGCGGATCGTTGACATAGAATGCGGCGCGTAAACCTTCATCTGCGTTCAACGGAATCTCTGATGGCTTGCGGTGGGTCCGGCGCCGGGTTGGATGCTGCTGCGCTGTCTTCTTCAGGTCCGGCTGGGTTTTCAGAGCCTTGTAGTTTCGCTTCTGCGTGGGCAGTAATAGCTCGGGCAGAGACTGTCGTTTGATCACGCTGAATGCGAAAACGGCGAGCACCAGAGTCAGCACCACGGCCGCCACGTCAAGAACGCGTCGCAGCCGCTTCCAGCGTTTCCGCTGCGGATCGTAAAAAACCTGTTTCATTCGCTCCCGAGTCTTCTCAGCTACGTCTCTATTGTATTGGTTTGCGCTCTTCGTAAGCGCCACTGCCCTGTATGATTCATTTGCATGTTGGCTGCGCTTCCTCGCAAATGGTGGATTGCTCTTTTTGCGCTCGCTGCTGGAGCCGCGCTGCGGTTCTGGTTCATCCATGCCTATCCTGAAGTGCAGGGCGATCCGCTCATCTACGGAGACATTGCCAAGAACTGGACCCTGCATGGCATCTACGGTCTATCGAGTCCTGAAGGCATCCGTCCTACGCTCATCCGCCTGCCCGGCTATCCGCTGTTTCTGGTGCTGTGCTTCCGGCTCTTCGGCATGGAGCACTACCACGCGGTGATGTATATGCAGACGGTGATCGATCTGATCACCTGCCTGCTCATTGCCGCATTCACCGCGAAGATTGCGTCGCGCCGCGCAGCCTGGATTGCTCTGGGGCTCGCCGCGCTTTGTCCCTTTACAGCGAACTACGCAGCCACGCCTCTTACGGAAACACTGGAACTTTTCTCTATTGCGCTCGCCCTCTTCAGCTTTGCGCGCCTTTTAGAGAACCCGGAATGGCTTTGGGTGTTGCTGCTCGCTTTTGCGTTTAGCTGCGCTGCGATTCTCCGGCCGGACGGTGCGCTGCTGGCTGTGGCCCTCTGCCCGGCGATTGTCTTCTACGGAACAAAGCTGTGGGGCATGCGATTGATGCTGCGAATGGCCGTCGTCTGCGGATTGCTCTCCGTGCTGCCTTTTATCCCATGGGCCATCCGCAACTGGAAGACCTTCCATGTGATTCAGCCGCTGGCTCCGCGCTACGCGATGGACCCGGGCGAATTCACCAGTCCCGGCTTCAACCGCTGGACGAAGACCGTCTGCGCCGATCTCACCTGCACCTGGGAAATTTACTGGAACGCGAACAGCGACGTGATGCCATTCGACCACCTGCCCTCGCGTGCGTTTGACTCGCGTGCGCAATACACGAAGACCAAGCATCTCTTCGCCGACTACAACGAAACGATGACGCTCAGCCCCGAGATTGACGAGCGCTTTGCCGAGCTGGCTCAGGAGCGCGTGAACGCCAGTCCATTCCGCTATTACATTGCGATGCCGCTGCTGCGTCTGGCCGATATGGGGCTCCGCCCGCGCACGGAGCTGCTCTGGATCGAGCTGCGCTGGTGGGAGTATTCCAAGCACAACGCCGAGACCGAGTTTGCCATCGCCTATGCCGCGCTCAATCTCGCCTATATCGTTCTGGCTCTGATTGGACTTTACCGCTGGCCGCGTTTTGCCGGAGCCATGCTGTTCTTCATCCTGCTGCGCTGCGCACTGCTGGCGACCATCGAAGCGCCGGAGCCACGCTACACGCTCGAATGTTTTCCCATGCTCATCGCGCTGGCAGGCGTGGCGTTCGAGCGCAAAGGAGCGTTCCTTCGCCTGCCACTTTGATTCGAGAAAAGACTATGACCAATGAAATGTGGACTGCAGTCGACGAATACATCCATCAGCAGCTTGTGCCTTCCGATCCCGCGCTCGATGGGGCACTCGCTGCCTGTGTTGAAGCTGATTTGCCCGCGATCAGCGTTACGCCCAGCCAGGGAAAGCTGCTGCACCTGCTGGCTCGCTTGCTGGGCGCGAAGAATATTCTCGAAATCGGTACGCTGGGCGGCTACAGCACCATTTGGCTGGCGCGCGCTTTGCCCCCTGACGGACGGCTCATCACCATGGAATTCGATCCGAAACACGCGCTGATCGCGGGCGAAAACGTTGCCAATGCAGGGCTCGCGGATATGGTTGAGCTGCGCGAGGGCAAAGCTCTGGATCTTTTGCCCGAGCTGGCGGCTGAAGGCCTTGAAGCCTTCGATCTTATTTTTATCGACGCCGACAAGTGCAACAATCCCCAATACTTTGAATGGGCGCTCCGGCTCTCGCACAAAGGCAGTCTGATCATTGTGGACAATGTAGTGCGGGACGGTCGCGTAATCGAAGCCGAAAGCACGGACGCTGACATTCAGGGAATTCGCAGTCTGTTTGAAAGAATGGCCGCTGAACCGCGTGTGCTATGCACGGCCCAGCAAACGGTGGGCAGCAAGGGCTATGACGGCTTCGCCATTGCGCTGGTCATCGGGAATCCCTGACGCAGGAACTCAAACCCAGCCTCCGTCAATGATGTGGCTCTGGCTGGTAATCGCCGAGGAATCGTCTGCCGCAAGAAAGAGAACGAGACGGGAAACATCGTCAGGCATGAGGGTGCGCTTGATGCTTTGTCCGCTCATGATCCTCTGCTCATATTCGGGAGTCCACCACAAGCGGCGCTGCCGTTCTGTGAGAATCCCCCCTGGCAATACGCAATTCACCCGGATTCCCGAAGGGCCCAGTTCGCGAGCCAAGGTCCGTGTAAGGCCGACGATACCAGCCTTCGCAGTAGTATAGGCGGGGAATCCGGTGCTGGGAATCATCCAGGAAATTGAGCTCATATTGATGATCGAGCCTTGTCCGCGGGCCTTCATACCTGGCGCAACCGCCTGAATCGCAAAGAAATGATGGCGCAGGTTGACCGCCATCATGTTGTCCCAGTATTCCGGAGTGGTTTCTTCCCAGGCGTGGCGCTCGTCGTTTGCCGCATTATTCACCAGCACTTCAACGGGGCCAGGGCTGGCTTCGGCTTTCTGAATGGCTAACCGCAGCGCTTGAATATCGGTCAGGTCGCAGGGAATGAAGAGAGGCGCGTGCTCAACTTTGCCGGCGAGCCCGTCTACCAGCGCTTTCGAAGCGTCTTCAGCTACGTCGAGGAAGGCTACCCTTGCGCCCTGATGCGCAAAATGCTCGACCATGGATGCGCCGATCCCCGACCCGCCTCCGGTGATGAGCACTACTCGCTCACGGAGACTCGGGTAACGGGCAAATTGGTCTGCGTTCATCGCCGGGGTTCCTTTCGCCAGCCCTTCATCGCAGCATGTTATAGCAAAGTCCCTAGAGCGAGGCTTGCCCGAGCGGCGAAGAGATCATTTTTCGACGCCGTTGCTGGGCTGAATATTGCGATAAACTGAACAGTTATGGCTACTGCACAAATCTCCACCGTCATCCTGCCGCGTTCGCCCGAGGGCGAATTTCGCAACGAGCCTTTCGTCGACTTCTCGAAGCACGAAAACGCGCACGCCATGAAGGAAGCTCTGGAGCAGGTGGGCGATCTTCTTGGTCACGAGTACGAGCTTGTCATCGGCAGCGAGCGCCTGCGCACAGCGGCCAAGGTCGAATCGCACAATCCCGCAAACCCCACACAGGTGGTAGGCATCCATCAGCAGGGTGGTCCCGAGCACGCCGAAAAGGCTATGCAGGCTGCGCTCAAAGCATTTGAGACGTGGCAGTACACGCCGGTCGAGGAACGCGTCTCGCTGCTGCTCAATGCGGCGCACATCATCCGTGAGCGTAAGTTTGAGTTCTGCGCATGGCTGACCTACGAGGTCGGCAAGAACTGGGCCGAGGCCGACGCCGACGTAGCCGAGACCATCGACTTCCTGGAGTTCTACGCCCGCGAAGCACTGCGGCTCTCAAAGGCCACAACGCCGATCCAACTCCCCGGCGAACGCAATCAGCTGCTCTATATGCCGCTCGGCGTAGGCGCGGTGATCTCGCCGTGGAATTTTCCCTTCGCCATCATGGCAGGCATGACGGCGGCGTCTATCGTCACCGGCAACACCGTTATCCTGAAGCCTTCGACAGACGCGCCCACTATCGCCGCCCGTTTCCTTGACGTGCTCGAGGAAGCAGGCCTTCCGCCCGGCGTCGTAAATCTATGCCAGGGTGGCCCCGCACTCGGCCAGGCCATGGTCGAGCATCCAAAGACGCGCTTCATCGCTTTTACCGGCTCGAAGAAGGTCGGTCTTGAAATTCATGAACGCGCCGCGAAAACCCAGCCTGGCCAGATCTGGATCAAGCGTACGATTCTCGAACTGGGCGGGAAGGACTCGATCATCGTTAGCGCCGACGCCGAACTGGACGAAGCCGTCAGCGGAGTCATTGCCGCAGCCTTCGGATTCAGCGGCCAGAAGTGCTCGGCCTGCTCCCGCGCCATCGTCGAGGAGCCGCTCTACGACGTTTTCATCGAACGCATCCGCGAGCGCGTTCCTGAGCTGACGATTGGCGATCCCGCAAAGAACCCGAATATGGGACCCGTCGTCAACGCCACAGCCATGCACAAGATTCAGAGCTACATCGAAACCGGCAAGAAGGAAGGCCGCCTCATTGTAGGTGGTGACGTCGTCGAAACTCCGGAAAAGGGCTACTTCCTGGAACCAACAGTCTTCGCCGACGTAGCGCCCGACGCTCGCATCGCGCAGGAAGAGATCTTCGGGCCGGTGCTGGCGATTATCAAGGCGAAGGACTACGACGACGCTCTGGCCATCGCCAACAACACCGAATATGGCCTGACCGGCGCTGTCTACACCAATGACCGCGAAAAGCTGAATCACGCGCGCCGCGCGTTTCACGTGGGCAATCTTTATTTCAATCGCAAGTGCACGGGAGCGATGGTAGGCGCGCACCCCTTCGGCGGATTCAATATGTCAGGCACCGATTCGAAGGCCGGCGGCCCTGACTACCTCTACCTGTTTACCCAGGCCAAGTCGGTTGCTGAAAAGCTGCGCTAGAAAGAATAAGGGCCGATGAAAACTCGGTCCTTATCAGTCAGGAATACGTCGAATTCAAAACGGGGGTTAGACCAATACTTCCATCATCTGATCGCCGACGGCTGCTGCAGCCTCCGCCAGTATTTTGTGGTGCATGGTGAAGAGAGCCAGTTCCAGCCGGTCTGAAACTCCGGTCTTGTCATAAATGCTGCGCAGGTAGTTCTTCACCACCTGCTCTGTCGTTCCCAGCCGCATGGCGATTTCCTTGTTTTTGCAACCCTGCGAGATAAGAGCGACAATTTTCATTTCTTTTGCGGTCAGACGGTCGCGAACGCGCGCGCCTACTGCGTCCTCTTCCATCAGTTCGAAGTTGCCGACTGCCGGCTGCTGGAAGCGTTCGCCCCCGGCAACGCGCCGTGCGCAGTCCAACAAAGAAGAACCGCTCACATTACGATAGATCAGCCCTTCGATACCTGCCGCTAGAAAGGGCTGAGGTGAGTCAGAATTCTCAAGAATGGCGATCGAGCGGCTGCCAGCAATGGCCATCCGGTCCATCAATATTTTGAGGTCTGTTTTCAACGTGGCTGCAAACATCAGCACCACGCCACGAAAAGCATCAATGGCCTGATATAGCCGATCTGAATCCGGGCACTGAGCAATGATGCGAAAATCTTCTTCCATGGCCAGAATTTTCGCAGTGCCAGCGCGAAAAATTGCCTGATTATCCGCAAGAATGATCTTGTTCATATTTTTTTAGCGTGCGTCCGTTTTCCCCGTTTAACGAAGGCATTGGCTGGCCCAAAAACGAAAGGTCTAAAGGTCCCCTTAAGTTTGTGAAACTTTCCAAGCAACCTGTCAACCATTTCAGGCCGCCATGACTTCATCGACCACGGCAGAGTACTCCATTACCTAAGTGTCCTTTTGAGAGACATTTAGGATCCGGAAAAATCGTTTTATTCCCGAAAAACTGACCTGTGTCAACAACTTTTTGGTTTAGTGAAAGCAAGCCTACATGACGAAATACCGTTTTGGAAAGAAAAATTTAGGGGCACTCTCAATTAAATTACCATCGATAGTTACTATGGTTTATCCGTCCGTGTAGGCACAGGGAACGCTCCCGATAGCGGCCATTCCGACCTTATAAGCCGCGAAAATCCAGCATCGTCTCAAACTACTTGCGCGTCCAATTGTTTAGTTCATGCCATTGTCTCCCGCAGCTCGCCGCTGCGGATTATTGATGAATGCCTGACCCCTTACACTAGAGAAGCATGCCGAAGCCGGTCATTCTTGCAGTAGACGACGACATCAGCGTCCTTGAAGCCGTGATTCAGGATCTGCGCCGCCAGTACGGGGCAAACTACCGCATTCTGCGCGCAGGCTCCGGGCAGGCGGCTCTCGACACGTGCGCGCAACTGCAGCAGCGCGGCGACGCGGTCGCACTCTTTTTGTCCGACCAACGTATGCCCGGCATGAGCGGCGTTGAATTCCTGGAAAAGGCGCAAGTTCTGTACCCTGAGGCAAAGCGCGCCCTGTTGACCGCCTATGCTGACACCGAGGTGGCGATCAAGGCAATCAACACGGCGAAGATCAACTACTACCTCACCAAGCCCTGGGACCCGCCAGAGGAGAAGCTCTATCCGGTTCTCGACGATCTGCTAGAGAGCTGGAAGGAAGATTACAAGCCTCCATTTGAGGGCTTGAAGGTCATTGGCCCTCGGTGGTCGCAGAATGATTACCTGGTGCGCGATTTCCTTTCACGCAATCAAATTCCTTATGTATGGCTTGATCCGGAAAAAAGCGACGAGGCCATTCAGTTGCTGGAGCGCTACAAGGTCGACGACCACAAGCTGCCGGCCGTGCTCTTTCCGGATGGCACATCGCTCATGCAGCCCACCCAGACCGAACTGGCCCAGCGTATCGGCCTGCGAACCCAGGCGCAGAAAGAGTTCTATGATCTGGTCATCGTTGGGGCCGGTCCGGCGGGTTTGGCGGCGGGAGTCTATGCTGCCTCGGAGGGACTGAGAGCGCTACTGATTGAACCGGACGCTCCGGGGGGACAGGCGGGCAGCAGCTCGCGGATTGAAAACTATCTCGGCTTCCCGTCAGGTTTGAGCGGCGCCGACCTGGCACGCCGCGCCTACGCTCAGGCATCGCGCTTCGGTGTCGAGTTCCTTACGCAGAAAGCCACCCGCATACGCACGGAAGCAAATTATCACTTCATCCAGCTGGCTGACGGCCGGGAAGTCTCCTGCCACGTGGCGCTCATCGCCGTCGGAGTCAACTACCGCAAGCTTGACATTCCTGGACTAGACCAGCTTACCGGGGCCGGCGTCTATTATGGGGCCGCCCAGGGTGAAGCAATTTCCTGTCGTAACGAAGATGTTTATATCGTCGGTGGTGCCAACTCAGCGGGACAGGCCGCAATGCACTTTTCCAAGTACGCTCATAAGGTTACGATGCTGGTGCGGTCTCCGCTCGAAAAGAGCATGTCGAAATATTTGATCGATCAGATTGCTGCGACATCTAACATTGAGGTTCAGACGGAGGCTGAGATAAGGGAAGTGCAAGGCAACGGCCATCTGGAGTGCATTAAGGTGCACAATCGGACAGGAGACAGAGTCTGCTCAGCTTCTTCGCTCTATATCTTTATAGGAGCGGCGCCGCAAACCGACTGGTTGCCTGATACGGTGATGCGCGACCCCTATGGCTTCGTGCTCTCGGGCTCAGACCTCCAGATAGAAGGCAAATTGCCGAAGATATGGAAGGAGAGCCGCCCGCCGTATCTGCTGGAAACCAGCACGCCCGGTATCTTCGTTGCTGGCGATGTGCGGCATGGCTCGGTGAAGCGCTGCGCCTCGGCCGTAGGCGAGGGCTCAATTTCCGTTCAGTTTATGCATCAGTATCTCGCTCGTTTTTAGGGACTCGATAACAACAAGATGGCCGAACTCGTTACCGCCGCTGCAAGAAAAGTCACTGCCCGGGAGCTTTACCCGGAACTGCACAAAATGTCTGCCTTCGCTCAATCCTCGGAGGAGGACCTGGATTGTCTTGGTGAGATAGAACTGCTGGATGTGCCCGCGGGTACGATCTTGTACACACAGGGCGCCACGCCGATCTATTTCTGGATCGTGCTGCATGGCGAGGTGCGCGCGCACAAGCCCGACAGTGACGGTTCGCTGATCTATCTCCCCGCGGTCAAAGAAGGCGACAGCTTCGGCGAAGTCGCGATTCTGATGGGGCACACCGCCTCGACGGCTACCTGTGAAACGGTCACCGACTGCACCTTGGGACGGATTCGACCGGAAAATTTCTGGAGCCTCATGTCTACTTGCCCGATTGTGCGCAAGGTGGTCCTCGAAAACATGTCGCACAGGCTGGAGGCCTATACCGCTCTTACGCTGCATCGAGAAAAGCTTATCTCGCTCGGCACCCTTGCCGCGGGATTGATGCACGAGCTGAACAATCCCGGAGCAGCGGCCAGGCGCGCTGCATCTCAGTTGCGCGAGAACATGACGCGTCAGCAGAAACTAAGCCTGAGCATGACCCGCGCACAACTTACCCCCGATCAGCTCGAATGCCTTGCGGAGTTGCAGGAGGAAGTTTTCGGCCCTCCCAAAGCTCAGTCTATGAGTTCGCTCGAACAAAGCGATGCTGAGGAAGCGCTTACCGAGTGGCTGGAAGGCATCGGCGTTGAAAACGCCTGGAAGATGGGTCCCACGCTGGTAGCCGCAGGCTGGACGCGCGGCGATGTTGAATGCGCAAAGGAGTCGTTTCCTGCGAACGTGCTCTCCGATGCAATGAACTACCTCGAAGCCCTGATTTCAAATATGCAGCTGGTCGGGACCATCGAAGAAAGCATCGCGCGCGTTACCGAGCTGGTCATGGCGGTCAAGAAATACGCCTACGAAGACAAAAACAAGCAACATAAGCTCGATATCCACGACACCATCCAGAGCACTCTCACAATCCTCGGTCACAAATTCCGCCAGAAACAGATCACCATAGAAAAGCAATTCGCTCCCGGCATTCCCGTGCTCACAACCTGCGGCTCAGGTATCAGCCAAGTCTGGACGAACATACTGGACAACGCGATCGACGCATCTCCTGAGCCGGGGAAAATCACGGTGCGCACATGGATGGAGGGCGAGTGGGTCTGTGTCGGAATCGCCGATCAGGGCTCCGGCATTCCACCCGAGCATCGCGCGAAAGTCTTCGAGCCTTTCTTCACGACGAAGCCGATGGGCATTGGAACCGGTCTCGGTCTCGATATCGCGCACCGCGTCGTCACCGGCCACTACGGCGGCCAGATCGGCTTTACCAGCGAGCCCGGCAGGACAGAATTCGTGGTGAAGATTCCGGTTCTCAGCCCGCCGGAAAAGTAGTCTTCATCCCTTCCCGATCCGGGAACAGGCCCGGTCCTCGAAGCCGGCGCATCACCTTCCGATCAAGATTCAGGCCGCTTTCCTCCGATAAAGAAAGCAATGCGTCGAGAGCGTTTAGGAAGCGTGTCTCACGCCAAGGCTTTGTCTGGAGTGGCGACGGTCGTGTTTGTCATTATTGGAATGTTTCTCGTAATCGCGGCGGTCCTTGGCGGCTTCCTCATGGAGCGAGGGCCCCTGCTGGTATTAATGCAGCCTGCTGAGCTGATCATCATCGGAGGCGCAGCTGCGGGGACGTTGCTGATCGCGAATCCCATGCGATTGCTGAAGGAGATCGCCGCGCGCGCGGTCGGCGTCTTTGGCAAATCGCATTACGGCAAGGAAGCGTATCTGGCGGCCTTCAGGATGATGTATGAGCTGCTCACCAAGGCACGCCGCGCCGGAATGCTTGAGATCGAGGCTGACATTGAAGCGCCAGCCGACAGCCCTATCTTCCAGGCGAATCCGGAATTTCTGAAGCAAAGGCACATTTGCGATTTTGTATGCGACACCCTGCGTCTGGCAGTCAGCAATAACGCGGAGCCTTTCGCCGTTGACCAGATGCTCGAACTCGATATGGAAGTCCGCCAGCACGGCGCGACCGAATCCGCCGGCGCGTTCAGCGCCATGGCGGATTCGCTGCCCGGCCTGGGCATCGTGGCCGCCGTGCTGGGCGTGGTGATTACCATGAGCGCACTCGGCGGACCTCCCGAGGCGATTGGGCATAAGGTCGCGGCGGCGCTCGTCGGGACCTTTCTCGGCATCCTGCTGTGCTACGGCTTTATCGGTCCCATCGGCTCGCTCATGACGAAAATCGGCGAAGAAGAGCGCGACTTCCTGCATGTACTGCGGGTGCTGATGATCGCGGCGATCAAAGGTGATCCCCCGATCATCGCCATCGAAATGGGCCGCCGCGCCATTCCTCTGCACGAACGGCCGTCATTTGCCGAAGTGGAAGCCGTCTGCCGCGGTGAAGGCGCTGCTGCTCCTACGGAAAAAGGTGCACAAGGCGAGCCTGTGCCAGCTGCGTAATAAGACTAGACCGGAGACAAGGCCATGGCCCCGCCGCCCATCATCGTCAAGCGCAAGGCTGCGCATTCCCCGCATCATGGAGGCGCCTGGAAGGTCGCTTACGCCGACTTCGTCACCGCCATGATGGCGCTCTTCATCGTCCTCTGGCTCATGAGCAGCAGCGATCCTGTACGCAAGGCAGTCGCCGGATACTTCAATGACCCGCGCGGACACTCGGCAGATGCAGGGACGGACCGTTCCGGCGCCGCCGACAATCTGCCCATCACCAAAGCGAACATTGCGCAGCTGAAAGATCGCCTCGAAAATTCGATTCGCAAAATGAACGACCTGAAAAGCATTTCCAATCAGGTCGAGATGACGGTAACGCCCGAAGGCCTGCGCATTGATTTGCTGGAATCGAAGAACGGGACGTTCTTTGAAAGCGGCAGCCAGCTCAACGCGAATGGAGTGGAACTGCTGAAGCTGCTGGCAGCGCAGCTGGGAAAGATTCCCAACTCGATCTCGATTGAAGGGCACACCGATTCGAAGCCCTTCAGCGCAACGAGCGGCTATTCGAACTGGGAGCTTTCCACCGATCGTGCCAACGCCGCCCGCCGCATGATGCAGGATGCAGGTCTAAGGACGAACCAGGTTTCGCAGGTGCGCGGCTATGCTGACCAGAAGAACCGGGTTTAGAGATCGGATTGCGCCCGTGTCGGAAATGACTGCTCGACGTTTTTCCTCGTGCCCTCCAGCGCTCCGCGCATCGTGTCCGCGTATCCGCGGCGCCGAATTAGCCTGGTTTATTTGAGCGTCACAGGGCTGATGGGCACGGTTGCGCCGCTCGAATCCAGATATTGCACGATGAGCGAGATGCGCCGGTTGGAGGGATCGAGCGGACGTTGCGGCAGGCGCAGCGCAGGAAAAAGACTTCGACAACCTGTTGCGCGGCGTTGAGTTTACGTATGCGTGATACAGGAGTCGATGCTTATGAGATACACCACTGCCGGACTGCTCTTGCTCTCAGCCGTTGCCCTGCTTGCCGGATGCGCCAGCCACCCGGCATATTACGTAGCTCCGCCGCCGCCCCAGGCAGCGTATGCCGAGCCTCTGCTCATGCAAACTGCTCACCAGAACGGATTCGCCGACGGCTTACAGAATGGCGAGCGAGACCGCGTGGAAGGCCACAGCTTCCGACCAACTTACAGCAATCGATATGCGAATACTCCCGGCTATTCCTCGCAGCTTGGTGGGCCGTTCTGGCAGTATCAGTCGGCGTATCGCGATGCGTATGTGCGCGGCTATGGCAAGGGCTACCAGCGCGGATAAATCACAAGGGAAGGTGCACGCGACGTCGTGTACCATTCGATTCGAGAGTGATTCTTAACCCGTCGAAACAGGAGCCCCAGCGTAATGCAAAGCCGTATCACGGGAACCACGATGCCCGTTCTCGAACTGCTGCTTGAGCCGAACGAGGCCGTTATTTCAGAAGCCGGAGAGCTTTCCTGGATGAGCAACTCGATCCAGATGATGACTCACACACAGATGGCGGGCGGGGGTGGTTTCTTTGGAGCGATACGTCGTGTCGCCGGAGGCGGCAGCCTCTTCATGACCGAATACCGCGCCGTCGGCGCAAGCGGAGAAGTCGCCTTCGCAACCAGAGTCCCCGGACATATCGTTCCGGTTGAGGTCAACGGCGGCCATCAATACATAATTCATCGCCACGGCTTCCTCTGCGCCACCTCGCAGATTGACCTCGGCGTCGGCTTCCAGCAATCGCTCGGCGCCGGCATCTTCGGCGGCGACGGATTCCTGCTGCAGAAGGTCAGCGGACAGGGTGTGGCATGGCTCGAACTTTCAGGCGAGGTGATCGTGAAAGACCTCGCTCCGGGCGAAATGCTGCGCGTCCATCCCGGCCACGTCGGAGCATTCCAGGGCACGGTCTCATTTCAGATCACCCGCATCCCCGGCATCAAGAACATGATTTTCGGCGGCGACGGCATCTTTCTCGCCATGCTCACCGGCCCAGGCCGAGTGTGGCTGCAAACGCTGCCTATCTCGAAGCTCGCACACCAGCTCATGCACTACATGCCCCAAGGCGAGGCCCGAGCCGCAACCGAAGGCGGAGTCGTCGGCGGCATCGTTGGATCGATTTTGGATGGTATCAAATAGGGAGGATTGCAGGCGAGGCTTGACCCGAAGACGGGTCTCGATCTCAATAGCGCGCCTTTTAAGAGAACGCCGCGCATCCGGTGTTTGGAGGCTTTAGCCGATGAGGTATTTGTTCCCCGGCAACAGCGATATCAGCTTGACCGCAAGATAGGTGATTACGAAGGTGGTCAACGCGATTGTTGGTATGCGCAAAAACGCATTCCCAAGAAGAGGCGCCAGGAGAGAGTGAATCGCATTGAGTACGATGATGTGCGCTAGATACATGCCGTAGCTCATACGCGAAAGATCGTCTACCAGTCGCCATACGAGACTGTTGCTGCGATTCGCATGAATGTTTCGGAAGAGCAGAAATAATCCTGCTGTCATGACCGCAACGTTCAGCGTGGTGAAGTTCCACGTCAACTCGAGGCTCTTTACTTGGTGCTCGTAACGAAGTCTGTATAGAAACCCTGCAAGGGTAGCGGAGCAACCCACAAAAACCATGCCGATTGCGAGCCAGTCGAGACGCAACGACGGAGCCATCCAGAATCGCTTGATATAGGCGGCGAGCACCGCATAGCCGATAAAGCCTGAGAAGTAGTAGAGAGTCGGCGTTGCATTCCAATAACACTCGCCCCATACCTGTGGGAAGTAGAGATGAATGAAGGGCAGCAACAGGGTCACGCCCCAAAGCGTCAGAAAGAACTCCATGCTCTTCCGGCTTGCCGAAACGATCCACGGCGAGAAGACAGGTGCGATGAGATAGATCGCCATCAGCATATAGACAAACCACAGATGGCCGACTTCAGTGCCGTAGTTGACGGGAATTTTTGCGATGTTGAGCAAGGCAGTCCGAAGAGAGATCGCTCCTTGCACGTAGTAATAGAATGCGTAGACTGCGCACCAGATCACGAAGGGGATCACCACGCGGGTGAAGCGCTTCCGGAAGAATTTGCGCTCGTCCTCGACGGGGAAAAGGAAGAATCCAGTAATCATGACAAAGAGCGGCACGCAGACGCGCAGGAGCGAGTTCGTCCATCCCACAGCCCAGGATCCCGCCGTGTGCAGCACGGTTCCGTCTGGTGCTATGTACTCGAACTCGCCGGTGTGGATCTGCATGACCATGTAAATTGCGATGACGCGCAGAAGATCGAAGCCGAGATGCCGCGTGTGGGTTTGAGAAGCGGATGTGTTCACGATGTGCGGTTTCCTGTTGTTTAAAGATAATCGCGAAAGCCTCGTTCGCGAAGAGGCCACACAAAAGCAAAGTGTAATTGTCGGACCGATGATGATCGGAGCTTTCGCAAGAAAGAAGGCGACCCTCGAGGAACTGCTGACTGAGCGGCGGTGCATCAATCATCCGAAATCAATCTGCAGGCGGGGTGGCCCATTCAAGCCTTCTGCCGGCTTGTAGGGTAGTTCAAGTTTCCAACACATGGCCGCTTACTCCAGCAAGAAGAGCACACTCCAGATATTTCAGTCCCCGGAATAAAGTGATCGCCAGAGAGAGGTGCACGCTATACTCGAAGTGCATTTTCCATTGAAAAACTTTTCTGCCGGTGGCTCTCGACCTTGACGTTCGCTCTGTTCCGCGCCTTCCTCCGTCCAATCCGGACGGTCGCCCTTACTGTAATCGCATGTACTACTGCAACCACTGCGCTCGCGGTCACCTGCAAAGTTGCCACAGCAGCCACACCGTCCGAGGCTGACACCGCTTTTCTCCACAGCGACTACAACCACGCTGCGACACTCTATCAGCAGGAGCTTCAGCAGAAGCCCCGCGACCCGGAGCTCACCGTAAAGCTGGCCAGGGTATTTCTCAAGCAGCAAAAGATCTCCGACGCCGACGCTCTTATTCACAATGCCCTAGCTCAGGATCCGAACTCCGTCGCGTTTCTGACAATGCTCGGCGAGGTGCAGTACCGCGAGGGCACACCCTGGCTTGCGGCTGACTCGGCAGCGAATGCGATGAAGGCCGACCCCTGTTACCCGCGACTGTATCTACTTGTCGCCCGGATAGCGCGGCTCAACTCCCTGTACGCTGCGTCCGCAAACGCCGTCGCGACGGCTTATGCCCTCGACCCGCACGACCCCGAGATTCATTTCCAATGGCTTGGAACGCTTCCTCTGAAGCAGCGCGCCGCCGAGCTAGAATCCTACCTCGCCCAGCCAAACGGCGACGACGCTGAAGATACGAGGGACCTTCACTTCCAACTGGACTATTTGAAGCAGCGGATCGTTGAACCCCATAAAGCCTGCCGGCTCGCCTCGGACACTCAGGCGGCTAACATCCCATTCGCGCTCATACTGCGCGATCCCAGCCACATCCTCGGTTTCGGTTTGGACGTCAAGCTCAACAACAAGAGCACCCGTCTTGAGATCGACACTGGTGCAGGAGGCTTAGTCATAAGCCGCTCCGTAGCCGAGCGGGCAGGCCTGAAAGTGTTCAGCCGGTTCGAGACAGAGGGCATCGGAGACAAGGGCCGCGTCGGTAGCTATACAACATATGCTGACGACATCAAGATCGGCTCACTAGAGTTCCGGGACTGTGAAGTCGAGGTCATCGACAAAGGCAATGTCGCTGGCATCGAGGGGTTGATTGGCATGGATGTCTTCTCGCGCTTCCTCGTCACCCTCGACTACCCTATGCACAAGCTGATTCTCGGCCCTCTTCCGCTACGCCCCGGCGACACCACGCCCAACAAACCCTCACTGGAAACTGATAGCAACGCAGACGCCGCCGATCTGGATGCCGGCTCAAACGGCACAACGAACGAGCTACCATCTTCTTCCTCAAAGGCCACGTCCCCAGCACCGCACGACCGCTACATCGCGCCCGAGATGAAGGACTGGACTCCGGTCTATCGCATCGCGCACAACCTCCTGATTCCAACATCCCTCAATAACTCGGCATTGAAGACCTTCGTCCTCGACACTGGCGCCTTCACCGCAACCATCTCACCGGCCGCAGCACGCGAAGTCACCAAGGTCCACTCTGACGGCAGTATCCCAGTGAAGGGGATCAGCGGAGAAGTCAATAAGGTCTACGCGGCTGATGAAATCACCTTTCGATTCGGCCACGTCTCCCAGAAAGTTCGGGGCGTCGTAACTTTCGACTCGCCGCAATTAAGCAAAGACCTCAACATGGAGGTGTCAGGCCTCATCGGGATTACCGCACTGGGTCAGCTCACAATGAGCATTGACTACCGCGACGGACTCGTAAAGCTTTCCTACGATCCCAACCGTGGCTATCAACACTCTGCGTATTGAGGCGGTGGGTGCCCAAGCCTTCTGCTGGCTTGAGTGGGGAAGTTTTAGACTCACTTCGCCGCATGCACCCGCAAAATCACTCGCCGGTACGAAGTTAACTTCGGCGATCCATCATCTGTAACCGCCAGAATCACGTGCGCCACACCATCGCCTGAGCACGGAGGCCCAAGAGGCAGCCACTTGGCACCGCACACCGCAGTCGGCGTGACGACGGCCTTCGCTGTCTCCTCTCCGGCTATGCTTACTTCGGCAAGGTTCCCATCCACAATGCCGGCTTCCGCGTAGTGAAACCAGTGATAGCGCAGGTTCTGGCCGTCAGGATCGCGTGTGCCGCTCGCGTCGAGCACGACGGGCTTTCCCACCTCCGCATCGATCACAATCGGAGTTGTCCCGCCCTGCCCATTCACCTCGACGATCGGGTTGTGGTTGGCATGCGCGTAGTCGGCGACGGTCCAATCCATGCGTGCAGCGAAATCATTTTGGAACGCCTCGCGCCAGCGCCAGATCGTTGCCTGATCGGAGACATACTGCTGCCCATCCACGCCGATGACCGTGTCCTGCGAGGTCACGCGCGCGAACAGATCGCCTCCCTGCGTCCAGATGGGATGCGTCTCGCCGTAAGGCACTCGGTAGATGTAGCGCCCGCCCCAGCCTCCCCAGTCGGGCCTGCGCCATGCGCTCAGGCCGTTGTCGATCAAGTTCAGAAAAGACGGCGTGTCTCCCTCCATAATGAACATGAATTTCGGATAGAGCTTTCCCATCGGCCCTTTGCTGCGAATGTTCGCATCGAGCCATTCATTCGTGACAGTCGTAAAGTCCGCGCCCGCGCCGTTGCGGTAATACCTGTCGCCGCTGATCCCCGTCCATGTCGCGTAGTAATATTCGCCGCTGGTCGGCGTTGATGGGTGGACGATATAGAACAGGTCGGGAAATTCGCGGCGAATCCACGGCCCGGCATCGTCCTGGTCTGAAATCGAATACACCCGCAGCTTTCCCACAAGCTTCTTCATCTCGTCTGGTTGGCGATGCGCGCGCGCATACAGCAACGCCTCGGCCAGCGTATTTGCACCACCCCATACGCAGATCCAAAGCGGACGCGGATCGTCACGGTCGGCCGCGCTCAGAATCGCCTTTGCGCCGTCGGAGATCTTGTCAGGGCCGGTGGCTGCCATTCCGTAAGCAGGCTGCCCGGTGAAAACGCGATTGTCTAACTCTTCACGGGCAGGCCAGCCCTGCGCGTGAAGCAGCAGATTGGCGCGGACTTCTCCATAAGCCGCGATCAGCTTGTGCATCGTCTCGGCATGGGTGACCGTCTTCTGCCAGGTTGAAGTCGCAGCGATCAGGGCTTCAATATCGAGTTCGTTCGAATAAAGCAGCAGGCGAGTGAACGACATCTGGTCGTCGGGCTCGTTGCCGATATCGCTGATCACGATGACGCGCGGATGTCCGGTGAACTCGTCGACGTGAGTGGCCGGAAGCGGCTGGCCCGCAAGCGAATCGCAAAGAGCAAAGCAGAGCCCGGCAAGCACCCCTGCGGTAAGTTCTCGTCCCTTGGAACCGATTCTCATCGAAGTGCAAAAGCATACACGTCACGAAGGAAAAAGCAAACGACACGACCATCGCAACGACGTGAAAGAGCGTCAACTGCTGAGCGATTGGAAGAAGGGAAGCATCGCCGCACCCAGCAACCCAGAATCCGGGCCAAGCTCGGCGGGAAGGACGTTCGTCTTCCCCGCTTCTGGCACAGCCGAGTTCGCTGGCCTCGTGAGCCGGTAGATGTAGCTGCCGCGCTCGAGTTCCGCGAACATTGACGGGGCAAAGAGATCCCAGGCCGCGACGACGCCTCCGCCGATCACATAGAGAGGCAGGTTCAGCGTGCTTACCAGGTTTGCGAGGCCAATGCCGAGCGCTTCACCGACGCCGTGATAGATGCGCTTTGACTCCGCATCTCCGGCGAGCGCAGCCTCGGCAATACTCCGCGCCGTTATCGTTCCAGAACCGTTCTGTGCTTTGGCATGAACGAGATTCTGTCCCGCGCGTGCAATGGCTGTCGCAGATGCGTACTGTTCAAGGCACCCGCGTGTGCCGCAACCGCACATGAGGCCATCGCGATAGACAGGCACATGACCTGCTTCACCGCCCATCCCGGCAAAGCCGTGCCAGACGCGCCCACTGAGAATGATCCCGCTGCCGACGCCGGTGCCGAGCGTCAGCATGCAGAGTGAGTGATAGCCTGACGTTTTGCCGGACCCGGCGTGGCACTCGGCCAGCGCAGCGGCATTGGCATCGCATTCAACCACAACCGTCACCTGCAGACGATTTTCAAGCTCGATCTTGAGCTCCAGGTCTTCAAATCCCGGAAGATTCGGTGGCTGCAAAAGCCGTCCAGACGGCAATTCGAGCGGACCTGGGCTTCCCAGTCCCACGCCGGCCAGCTCTCCACGCCCTCCAAAATCAACAACAAGTTTCTCGACCGCAGCGCACATGTCGCCCAGCACGGCGCCAGGACCGTCGTGCACCCGCGTCGGGATAGTGATCGCCGCGCGCCGTTCCCAATCTGAAGTAAAGGCAGCGATACGCAGGTTGGTACCGCCAAGGTCAATGCCGATCGAATAAACACTCATGCTGGATGAACTGCGCTTTCCTGGCCGAGGATGCCACTGAAAACGTTATCACGATGTCGAGGGGAGAAAGAGGTGTGCCCTTTCCCGATAAACTCTACGCTCCACGGCATAGTTCTGGCGAGAAGTTTTCTTTCGGGATTACCCTCCGAGGTTCCCCGCCGAATATACCGGGAATCCACAGACGCCCTCACGTTATAGTTTGGGTGGCGACTCTCACGACCTTGCTCGGGCGTGGCGAAGACTGACGCATACAGAAATAGCACGGCGCTAGCCGAGGACGATCCGGTGGACGAGTTTCTGCGTCCCGCCGTATCTCCGCGCACGCGACCCCAACGCCCGGATTCTCGACAGGAAGATGAGGCAGACGGCGAAGAGGTCTTTTTGCGTTCGCGCAAGCGTGTGCCGGTACGAAAAGGCATTTTGCCAGCGTTTTTCACGAAGACCACGGCCGGGCGCGTCATTTTGCGGTATTTTGGCTCTGGTCGTGATCGCACTTTTTGTTCTTGCGGGGCTGGCAGTAAAAGACTTCCTCGATCACGATCCTCGTTTCCGCATCGACTCGGCTTCGTCCATCCAGATCGACGGAAACAGCCAGCTGACGCGGGCCGAATTGCTCACCGTCTTCGGCGCCGACATCGGCCGCAATCTCTTTTTCGTCCCCCTGACAGTACGCCGCAAAGAGCTCGAACAGGTGCCGTGGGTAGCGCATGCCACGGTCATGCGTCTGTGGCCGAACCAACTGCGCGTGGCCATCGCGGAGCGTGTGCCGATCGCCTTCGCCCGCGTCGGCAACCAGATCAAGCTGGTCGACGCCGATGGCGTGATCCTCGACATGCAGCCTGCGGCGCTGGCGGCAAAGCACTACTCGTTTCCGGTCGTATCCGGCATCAATCCGCACGATCCGCTTTCCGTTCGCCGCCCGCGCATGCGTATTTACCAGAAATTTATGGATGAGATCGATTCGAGCGGCGAAAAGCTTTCGCAGCAACTCAGCGAGATCGACATTTCCGACCCGGAAGACGTACAGGGAGTGGTTTCGTCGGATAAATCCGATATCCTGCTCCACTTCGGCGAAGACAACTTCCTCAACCGCTGGCGTGAATACCAGTCGCATCTGGCCGAATGGAAGCAGCAGTACCCGCACCTGGCATCCGTGGACCTGCGGTACGACCGCCAGGTGGTGCTGAAGATGGACAATGCACCAGCGGCTGCTCCGGCGGCGACCGACGCGCCAGCCGCTGCCGTACCAACACCAAAGCAGCCGGACGCGAAAGCCCGGCCCTTAGCCCGTCCCCACAGGAACAGAGCATGAGCCAGAAGACCGAACAGCTGTTGACGGTGCTCGACGTGGGAAGCGCGAAGGCGCGCGTGCTGGTGGCGGAGCTGCATGACGGCGCGCTTCGTTATCGTGGGCATGGTATCGCCGATTCCACCGGCATGCGCAAGGGCCTGATTGCCGACCTGAAGCAGGCCACGCACTGCATCAACAAGGCTGCGACCGCGGCCGAGAGCATGGCAGAGGGAACAATCGACTACTGCGTCGTCGGTATCGGAGGCCAGCACATCCGCGGCCTGAACAGCCGTGGCGGGGTCAGTCTGGGATCGCGCTTGCGCGAGATCACGCGTGAAGACGTTCGTGCCGCTGTCGATCGCGCCCGCTCGGTCTCGCTGCCCTCCGACCGCGAGATCATCCACCTGCTGCCTCAGCAGTTCATCCTCGACGAGCAGCCGGGCATTCACGACCCGGTCGGCATGGTCGGCAACCGTCTTGAGGTGAACCTGCACATCTCGACCGCCTCGGCCAGCGCGCTGCAGAGCGTCGTCACCTGCGCCAACAAAGCGGGCCTCGAAGTGACCGAATCCGTCTTTGAAGCCATCGCCGCAGCTGAGGCTACAGTTTCTGCTGACGAGCGCGAGTTGGGCTCGTGCCTCATTGATATTGGTGCGGGGTCAACAGAGCTGGTCGTTTTCTTCGAAGGCTCCGTCGCGCACACCTCGGTTATTCCCATCGGCGGCGATCACTTCACGAATGACCTCGCTGTGGGCCTGCACATCTCCGCGCCCGAAGCTGAATGGATCAAGTGCAACTATGGGCACGCGGTCGTCACCAGCGTTTCATCGTCGAACGAAATTGAATTGCAGGGAATGCCTGGCCACGCGCCGCGCATGGTCCGGCAGCGCTATGTCAGCGAAATTCTGGAGCCACGCGCGCGCGAGCTCTTCCAGTTGCTGCGCGACAATCTCCGCCAGGGCGGAGTGCTCGAAGCTCTCGGTGCTGGCTGTGTGCTCACCGGCGGCGGCTCGTGCTTGCCCGGACTGCTCGACACAGCCGAGAGCCTGCTGCGCGTACCGGCACGCATTGGAACGCCGGTGCCGCTCTCGCGTATGCCGGAAGAATTGGTGGCGCCGGAAAATGCCACGTTAGTTGGAATGCTTTTGTATGCCCACCGCACCAGCGTGACCCGTGCGGCGGATGACCAGGGACTGCGTGCCAAGCTGCGCGCCATCTTCGCAGGAAGCTTGTAGGAGCCATAGCCATGAATCCATCAGACGAAATCCGCATTCAGTATCACGAACAGCTCCCGCGCGGAGCGAAGATCAAGGTCATCGGCGTGGGCGGTGGCGGCGGCAACGCCGTCAACCGCATGATCTGCCGCGCGCGTCGAGGGCGTCGAATTCATCACCGCCAACACCGACGCGCAGGCGCTGCAACTGTCGCAGGCGCCGGTCAAGCTGCAGCTCGGCATGAAGCTGACCAGCGGCCTGGGCGCCGGCGCTAACCCGGACGTGGGCCGTCGCGCCGCGCTCGAAGACTCCGAGAAGATCATCGAGGCGCTGGAAGGCGCGGACATGGTCTTCGTCACCGCCGGAATGGGCGGCGGCACAGGCACGGGCGCTGCCCCGGTCATCGCATCTCTGGCCAGCGAAATGGGCGCGCTGACGGTTGCCGTCGTGACCCGGCCATTTGGATTCGAAGGCAAGCGCCGCATGATGCAGGCCGACCGCGGCATGCAGGAACTGCTTGATTCGGTCGACACGATGATCGTGATTCCCAACGAGAAGCTGCTCGCCGTAGCGAAGGATGCGGGCTTCTTCGAGTCCTTCCGCATTGCCGACGATGTGCTGCGCCAAGGCGTGCAGGGAATCTCGGACATCATCACCATCCCCGGCATCATCAACCGCGACTTTGCCGACGTGAAGACCACGATGGCAGGCATGGGCTACGCCGTGATGGGCACGGCCATGCGCGGAGGCGAGAACCGCGCCATCGAAGCGGCGCAAGCGGCGATGGCGTCGCCGCTGCTTGAAGACGGCGCCATCGACGGAGCCAAGGGCATCCTGATCAACATCAGCGGGTCGAGTTCGCTGAAGCTGAGCGAAGTAAACGAAGCGTCCACGCTGATTCAAAACGCTGCACACGAAGATGCGAACATCATCTTTGGCGCTGTTCTCGATGAGTCGATGGGCGACGACGTAAAAATTACCGTCATCGCCACCGGCTTCCGCCAGGAAATGCCCGAGCGCCGCGAGCGCATGCTGACCGCCGCGCTGCGCGAACCGGTTCTGCCCCGGGTACACGTGCACACCCGCGTAGAGGCCACCGTCGAAACGCCCCGCTTTATGAGCGAGGAAGAAGAATCGCCGCGCAGGTCGATCTCTATCCCGGTGCAGCCCGTTGTCGTTCAGCCGACGGCGTCCGCGCCAGAACCGGTTTATGTCCCGGAGCCGGACATGGACGCCGAACCCGAACCGGTAGCGGTCGCTGTTGCCGAGCCAGTTCCGCCTACACATATCTTTAGTAACGTGCACGAGGACGAGCCGGGCGAAAACCTGGATATTCCGGCTTTCATGCGGCGCGGAGGTTTGTAAAATGAAAAAGGATGGGTAAAGTGAAGATATCACTCGACAAAAACCCATCCTGAAGTAGAGTAGTCAAGAGAAATCGTGTGGCGTATTTCCGGCCGCGGGCGGGTTTATATTTGCAGCCGGGATGCACGTTGGAAGATCTAAACAGAAACGAGTCAGACTGTTTCGGAACCATTGGGTTGGGTAACAAAATTATTGGTGAGAACTACAGGCTGTTACTATGCGCAAGCCGCATGAAGGCCGATAAGAATAAAATGGCCCTTGAAGAGTAACCGGGCTCAGGATGAAACGATTGATGAAACACATAGCTCACGTCGCTTTCCTGTTGGGAATGATTGCGCTCCCCGCATCGCTTGTAGCTGGTGATACAGCCACCACCACCACACCACTCCACGCGTCACACGCGCGCGCATGTGCAGGAATCGGCCAGCGCGCAGCAGCACATCTCGCATTTGCAACACAGCCACCGCGCCCACGTCAGCACCGTTTCGATGACGACCAGCCGTGGACACGTGACCCATGCTAACCTCGCCGTGCGCCGTCATCATTCCTATGAGCGCTTTACGGGCAACTCATTCACCGATGTCGATCTGACCAATGGCGACCTCATCGGCGGAGAAGACCCGGTCGTCCGTCAGGCTGCCCTCGATGCATTGGGCAACATGAATGGCACGGTCGTCGCCATCGATCCCAGCAACGGTCGCATCCTGGCAATGGTGAATCAGAAGCTCGCGCTTTCAAGTGGCGCCGAGCCCTGCTCGACCATCAAGGTCTCCGTCGCTCTCGCTGCGCTCGACGAAGGGATCATTACCAAGGACACCCCGGTCAACCTCGGTGGCTCCTATCACATGAACCTCACCGAAGCGTTGGCGCACTCGAACAATCTTTACTTCGAAACACTGGGCCGACGCCTCGGATTTGAGCGCGTCCGCCATTACGCCAACCAGTTTGGATTGGGCGAGCTGGCCGGCTACAACATTGCCAACGAGCAACTTGGTGTTTACCCTGATCAGGAACTGCCCGAGAGCCAGGGCGGTGTCGGCCGTATGTGCTCCTTTGGCGAGAGCGTCTCGATGACTCCGCTGCAGCTCGGCGCGCTGGTTGCCTCGATCGCTAACGGCGGAACGCTCTACTACCTGCAGCACCCGACCAGTCCCGAAGAAGTCGTAAACTACCAGCCGCGCATCAAGCGCACGCTTGATATCGCAAAACTCATCCCTGAGATTCAGGACGGCATGCACGCTGCTGTCCAGTACGGCACCGCCCGCTCGCTGCGCGCCAACTTCAACCAGTTTCCGGTGATGGGCAAGACCGGCACCTGCTCGAACAATGGCACCCGCTTCGGATGGTTCGCTTCCTACGCCGACACGCAATACGGCCGCATCGTGACCGTCTTCTTCCTCGAGGGCGGACGCCCGACCTTCGGCCCCAAGGCCGCTGAACTGACCGGCCTCTTCTACCGCAATCTATGGGACAAGAGCTACTTCGTGGCCAAGCAGCCCGCGGAAACGGCGACAAAAACAGCCATCGGCGTCACTGAATAACGCATCTCATTTCTCGACATCAACGGCCTCCTAATAGAGGCCGTTTTTCATTCTGCTATCATCCTGAGGCCGTTCGCAGTGAAGGCGAAAGAATCTGGTTGTGTATGCTTTGATAGCTCGCAAAGAGCTTTCTTTAACTGTGTACGCTGAACATGGAGCGAGGCAGCGAGGGTCATGAAAATTCTCACCGCAGATGAGATGCGTACGACCGACCGCGTAAGCACAGACCGCTACGGCATTCCGTCCCTCCAGTTGATGGAGCACGCGGGCCGCGCCGTGGCGCGCTTCGTGTTGCGCGAGTTCCCTGAAGCGCTACATGTGACTGCTCTCTGCGGCAAAGGGAACAATGGCGGCGACGGCTTTGTGGCAGCGCGCATCCTGACGGAGGCCGGCCGCAAGGTCCAATTGCTGCTGCTCGGCCATCCGGACGAACTGAAAGGCGACGCAAAAGCAATGTTCGAGCGGCTTGAGATTGCTCCGACCATTGCCGCCGATGAAGCAGCGCTCGGCACTGTGCGAGTCGGCGAATTGCTCGCAGACTCGCACCTCTTTCTCGATGCGATCGTCGGCACCGGCTTCAAGCCTCCGCTCAAGGGGGTAGCACTCGCTCTGAGGAATCGAATCAGCAGCCTCGACGCACCTGTCGTCGCTGTTGATCTGCCTTCCGGGTGGGATGCCGATTCGCGCGAATACCTCGTTAACGGAGCCTATCGGGCCGACGCAGTGGTCACCTTCACAGCGCCGAAACTCGCTCACGTCTGCGGCAATCTGACCGACAGCGCCTGCAAGCCCATCGTCGTCGCCCCCATTGGTTCACCGGCCGAGGCCATCGAATCCGGCCTGAATCTCGCTTGGGCCGGAGCGTCCAAAAAAATCACCGACACCCCGCGCCCTGCAGAAAGCAATAAGGGCAAATATGGCCACGTGCTTGTCATCGGTGGCTCTTACGGAAAAGCGGGCGCTCCCTCCATGACTTCGCTCGCGGCCCTGCGAACCGGAGCTGGCCTGGTAACCGCCGCCGTGGCCCAACCAATCCTTGATGCCGTGGCCAGAATCACGCCCGAGTTGATGACGATCCCGCTCCGCGCAGGCGACAAGGGCGAAATCAGCAGCAGCAACCTCGACGACGATACCCTCAAAGAGCTTCTTGACAAGAAAACAGTGCTTGCCATTGGTCCGGGCCTCGGCCAATCCCCGGAAACGGAGAAATTCCTTCTTGGCCTGCTCGAAAAAACCGATCTGCCTGTGGTCCTCGATGCTGACGCGCTGAACATCCTCGCGAAGCATCCAGACAAGCTCAATGGCCACAACCGCCTGCTCGTTCTGACGCCGCATCCAGGCGAGATGGCTCGACTCGCCAGCATCAGCATCAGCGAAGTGCAGTCCAAGCGCGAAACGCTGGCAAGTGAATTTTCGATGAAAAATCACGTTACACTCGTGCTCAAAGGCTGGCGTACCCTCATCGCACACTCTGACGGCTCCATTGCTATCAACACAACCGGAAATCCAGGCATGGCCAAGGGAGGCAGCGGAGACATCCTCACCGGCATCATAGCGGCCATGCTGGCGCAATACCCCCATCTGGCCGGCGAAGCAGTCAACGCGGCTGTCTACCTCCACGGTCTCGCCGCCGACTTAGCCGTGCGCGAGCAGGACGAACACACCCTCCTAGCCACCGACACGATTGCGCATCTTTCAACAGCTTTTCGCTTCCGCTCCGAGGACAAAGGCGGGTATGTTTGGATACAGGGGATGCCGCGATGACACAGGCGACAGGCACGAAGGTTCACGAATTCGAGACCAGTACCGCCGCTGACACCATTCGCGTCGGCCGTGAAATCGCCAAACTGCTCACACCGCCAAAGTTCCTCATCCTGAAAGGCGACCTCGGAGCGGGCAAGACCACGCTGGTCAAAGGCATCGCCGAGGCCCTCGATGCCGCCGACCCGGACGAGGTCACCAGCCCCACCTTCACGCTCATGCACGAATATGAGGGCACGCGCCACGAGAACGGCACAGATGAGCCGGTAATGCTCTACCATCTCGATCTTTATCGCATTGAGCAGGAGCGCCAGCTCGACTCGCTTGGCCTGGACGAGATCGCGACACCGAACAGCATCGTCCTCGTCGAATGGGGTGACAAATTCCCCAGCGTGGCCAAGCGCAGCAACGGCGAAATCGTGATGAAAACCACGGGCGGAGATTCGCGCAAAATCACCCTGACGCTCAAGGATTAACCAACTCTTGTCACTCTGACCCGAGGAACGAAAGGGAAGAATCCATGGGATGCTCGCGTAGTCGCGACCGTCATTTGCGTTCGACCTGAGCTCCGACCGCTCAAACAGTCCCGAAAATCCTGCGTGCGTAGTCGATCCGCTTTAAACTACAACCCAACGATGCCCTACGCGCACACCATCGGGAGCCGCACATATCGCTTCGATGACCTGAAGACGCTGCTTGCGAAAGCCAGCCCGACGCGATCCGGTGATGAGCTTGCAAGGATCTCTGCCCAGAGCGAAGAAGAGCGCATCGCCGCGCGCATGGCGCTGGCCGATATTCCGCTCAAGCGTTTCCTCGAAGAAGCCGTCATTCCGTACGAGTCCGATGAAGTCACGCGCCTCATCATCGACAGTCACAATGCAAACGCCTTCGCAGAAATCAGCCATCTCGCTGTAGCCGATTTCCGCAACTGGCTTCTCAGCACGAGCACCGATACCGAAAAACTCACCCGCGCCGCGCCAGCCATAACGCCGGAGATGGCCGCAGCCGTCTCAAAGCTGATGCGCAACCAGGACCTGATCCTCGCCGCGCAGAAATGCAGCGTCGTCACGCGCTTCCGCAACACCATTGGTTTACGGGGCCGCATGTCGGTGCGCCTGCAACCGAATCACCCCACAGATGACGCAAAGGGCATCGCCGCATCGATGCTCGATGGCCTGCTCTACGGCTGTGGTGACGCGGTCATCGGCATCAATCCAGCCAGCGACAGCCTCACAGCCGCCACCACATTGCTCCATATGCTCGACGAATTTCGCGAGCGTTATGAAGTTCCGACGCCAGTCCTGCGTCCTCACGCATGTCACGACGACGATGCGGCCATCGAGCAGGGCGCGCCCGTCGATCTCGTCTTCCAGTCCATCGCAGGAACGGAGAAAGCCAACGCCAGCTTTGGCGTAAATCTCGCATTGCTCAAAGAAGCGCGTGAAGCCGCGCTCGCACTTCGTCGCGGCACAGTCGGCGACAACGTGATGTATTTCGAAACCGGGCAGGGAAGCGCGCTCTCCGCAGGCGCGCATCATGGAGTCGACCAGCAGACCTGCGAAGCTCGTGCCTACGCCGTGGCCCGCGCATTCAAACCGCTTTTGGTCAACACTGTAGTCGGCTTCATCGGGCCGGAATATTTGTACGACGGCAAGCAGATCACGCGCGCCGGACTCGAAGACCATTTCTGCGGCAAGCTGCTCGGCCTGCCCATGGGCTGCGACATCTGCTACACCAACCACGCCGAGGCCGATCAGGACGACATGGACACGCTGCTGACGCTGCTTGCCGTCGCCGGCGTGAACTTCATCATGGGCGTTCCCGGCGCCGACGACATCATGCTCAACTACCAGAGCACTTCGTTTCACGACGCGCTCTACGCGCGCCGCGTCCTCGGACTCAAACGCGCACCGGAATTTGAATCGTGGCTGGAAAAAATGGGCATCATCAACCGCGAAGGCAGTCTTGCCGACCGACTGCCTCCCAGCGCTGCACGGCTGCTTGAAAGTGCATGAGCGAGATCATCCGGAATCCGTGGACGCGCCTGCGCAACTTCACCAGCGCACGTCTCGCACTGGGACGCGCCGGAGACAGCCTGCCGACGAGTGAAGTTTTGGCATTCAGCCTCGCCCACGCACAAGCCCGCGACGCTGTTCACAATGCGCTTGATGTAGAAAGCGTTGCGAAGAATCTCGCCGCAGCCGGCTTTGAATCGATCATGGTACAAAGCGCAGCACGCGATCGCGCCGAATATCTTCGACGCCCCGATCTCGGCCGCAGACTGAACGATCAAAGCCGCTCCCGTCTAAATTCTGAGCGGAGCGCAGAGCGCGCAGTCGAAGAACCTGCGGCATCCACCGTCTTCATCATCGCTGACGGTCTCTCTGCCATCGCGCCTGAGCGACATGCAGTACCCATCCTGCGTGAAATCACCAGCAAACTTGAAAACTGGACGATCGCACCCATCATCATTGCAACGCAAGCCCGCGTTGGCCTTGGCGACGAAATTGGTGAGCTTCTCGGCGCCGAAATGACGGTGATGCTGATCGGCGAGCGCCCCGGCCTCAGTTCGCCTGACAGCCTCGGCATGTATCTGACTTACAATCCGCGCATAGGCTGCACCGACGCCGACGAAACTGCATCTCCAATGTGCGGCCGGAAGGCTTGAGCTACGACGCCGCTGCGCACAAGCTGCATCACCTGATGCTCGCAGCGCGGAGCACGGGCCAGTCGGGCGTAACACTCAAAGATGAAAGCGATCAGCCGGCACTGCCCTGACAACGTCACATGGGGTTGCCGTTGTTGTCCGTCGTCCATGATTCTGTCTGGAACGCGATAAAGATTGCTGCCCATGTTCCGCTCGCAGGAAGTTCAAAGACCAGCATGCCATCCTGCCAGATGCCATTGTCTTTCTCAAAGCTGCCCGGTGGATTGCCCTGGTTCATGTGGATGTCATGGATGCCGGTGCCGTCGGTGTATTGGCTGCCAAACGCATAGATGGTGCCGTTGTCATCAGCAATCGCCTGATTCAAAAACTGAATCACCGCATTCTGCAGATTCGAAGAGGCCGATTGTCCGGGTAAAGGCAGCAATTGCATTTCGGCGAGCGTTACGATGGGCTGGCCGTTCGCCCTGCTGCGCACATAATCCACCGCAGGATTGCCTTGCACGGTCAATTGCGTCATGCCTGCTGCCAGAGCATCGAGCGCGCCAGCATCTGGCGGCGTGAAGTTTTCATTGATGAAGTAGAGAACCTGCGATCCGTCGGTCGATTCGATGTTGACCGCAACCTGAAATGTCGCCCCGCCCGCATCCACATTGATCAAGTAGTGTGGATGCGAATCAGGAGATAAGTTGCCAGACTTGGGATCACCCTTGAGCACCCTGTATTCGTAAATCAGGCATTCTGAACCTCCAGAAATGCAACCGTGCGCGTCGCTTTGCGGCTGAACGAAAGCTCAGAAACCCATGATGTTGTAGCCGCAATCGACGTATATCGTCTCGCCGGTCACGCCGCTTGCCAAATCCGATGCAAGAAAGAGGGCCGTGCCGCCAACTTCGGCCTGCTCCACATTGCGATGCAGAGGTGCGCGATCTGCATGTGCCTTCAGCATGTCGCTCAATCCGCCGATGCCGCGCGCAGCGAGCGTCTTGATCGGCCCAGCCGAGATCGCGTTCACGCGAATGTTCAGCTTGCCTAAATCCGATGCCAGATAACGGACCGTCGCTTCGAGCGCCGCCTTGGCCACGCCCATCACGTTGTAATGCGGAACAACTTTTTCTGCGCCGTAATATGTCATGGTCATGATGCTGCCGCCCTCGGTCATCAGTGGAGCGGCGGCACGGCTCAATGCAATCAGCGAATACACGCTCACATCGTGAGCCATCCTGAAACCCTCGCGCGAGGTTTGCAGGAAATCGTTCTTCAATTCCTCGGCAGGAGCGAAGGCAACGCTGTGCACCAGCACATGCAGCTTTCCATACCGCTCCTTTAGCTGCGCGAAAACCTGCGCGATCTCCGCGTCATTCGACACATCGCACTGGAAGGCCTCTGCGCCCGGTAAGTCCGCAATCAATCCGTCGGCCTCCGCCTTCAATCGTTCGTTCTGGTAGCCGATGGCCAACTTCGCGCCGGCTTCGTGCAGCTTCTGCACGATCGCCCAGGCAATGCTGCGCTTGTTCGCGACTCCAAAAACAACGGCAACCCGACCTTCAAGATTCAACATGCAGCTCTTTCCTCCGAACACGTAAGGATATCAGCCGCCAAGGTCAACAAGCCCGACGCAGTCAATCGCGTCTCCCAGAAAGCGGGTGCCCAGGCGTTTGAATTTCTCTACTGAATCGGTCGCATAGAATCTCCGCACACCAGTGCCATCATGCACGTAATCAATCAGTGCTGCCGACACCTGCGCTGCGGTTACTTCGGCCGAATCGATCACCTGCAAATCCGGAACGGTGCGCTCAATCTGCGCTCGCAGCAGCGGATAGTGCGTACACCCCAGCACTAGCGTATCCGGCTTCAGACCGGAGCCTTGCGCTTTTTCCAGTAATTCCGAGAGATAAATCCGTAGCACCTCCAGCGTCACCGGATGCTCGATCCACCCTTCCTCGACCAGCGGAACGAGTAACGGGCAGGCTCTTTCAAGCGCTCGCAGACCATGCTCTGCGCAGGCTCGCTCGTAGGCATGGCTCTGCACCGTTGCATCCGTCGCAATCACCAGCACATCGCCAGTCAGCGACGAAACCTGCGCCGCATTCGCGCCCGTCTCAATCACGCCCAGCACCGGAACCCGCACCGCGTCCTTGATCGCATCAAGAGCCAGTGCGCTCGCGGTGTTGCACGCGATCACAAGAAACTCCGCACCCTCCTCGACCAGGAAGCGCGCGCTCGAAACGGCGTAGCGCGCGATCGTCGCCTGCGACTTTGACCCATAAGGGAGCCGCGCCGTGTCGCCCAGGTAAATGTAGTCTGCTGCCGGAAGCTTTCTGAGAAGCGCGCCCAACACCGTCAATCCGCCTACACCGGAATCAAAGACGCCGATCCTCATTGCCGCACCGCCGTCTGCGTGTCAGAAGCAAGATAGACGCGGGTCAGATCGGCGTGCCCGGCCAGCGTGTCTTTCTGCCGCCCATCGACCAGAAATCGCACTTCTGTGATTTGCGGCAGATTCGCATGCAGTGTCGCAATCATCGAGAGCAGCGTCAGCGTCTCCGGCTCGATTCCCGACGGCTGCGCCTGCACAAACGCGGCGTTCAGATTCACCACCGCCATCTCTCCTGGCGGTCCGGTTGCGCCTTTCGGTTGCTGTACCGGCATCAGAAACACCTCGTCCACACCTGAAGCATTTGCAATTGGATGCGTCGATTTCGGCGCGGCATACTCCTCCAGCAGCTTTTGCATCAGCACACGCGCACGCGCATTCGGATCTTTCGGCATGGGAAAGCTGCGCTCGGCTGGAATCAGCGAGCCATCGAGATCGTTTGCGACCAGCAGCGTGATCGTCTCTACCGGAGCAGCCGACAGTGCCGATAGTTCACTCCCAGGCTGGCTGTCAGCCGCCATCATCAGGCGGTCATGCGCGCGCTCTCGCATGCGGATCAGCACGACAGCCATCACCACCGCGGCAAGCAGCATTGCACCGAACAGAAAGCGCTGGAAGCGCGGAATCACGGCTGCCTCCAGTCGTTCTTCCACTGGGTCAGGGCAGCGCTCAGCGCATCAATGATCTTGTTCTGATAGTTGACATCCGTCAGAGGTATGGCCTGCGTCGTATTGCCTCCAACCATCGGAGCAATCTCCACCGCAACCGCCGGACAGGCAAAGCTATCCATAGGCTGTAGCGATGTACGACCCTGCGTGGCCGGAACAGCAGTGTGCCCGAGCGCCGTGCTTATCTCCGAAGACAGCCGCAGGCTCTGCGTCACATAAGCGGATTGCGCGCTCTGCCACGGTAGAAATTTTGTATATGGAGTAGGCGCTAGCGACGAAGTAAACAGATGCACGCCGCTTCCCGTCGCCGTGGCATGCAGCGTAATGCAGGCAGCAGCCATGGCATGGTTGGCCGTCTCGCCGCGCGTCACCATTGGGAGATCGATGTCGGCATCGCGCGTGGTAACCACCTGAATGCCATCCGATGCAAGCGCCTGCCGCAGCCGCACGGAAAAGCCAAGCGACAAATTTTTCTCGAGCAGCGTGTCTGTGAAGCGCGCGCCTACATCGCTGCCGCCATGCGCCGCATCCAGCACGACGACGTATTGCGGCTGCACCTGTGCCCTCTGCGCCGAAGGCACTGCCGGCAACTTGCCCATGTCAGGCAGACTCGATGGGGGCGGTGCCTCCTGTGCGGCCGCCGTAGCAACGGCGAGCAGGACACACAAGCTCAGAAGCGTTTTCCGGAAATCAGTCCAGTGGATAAATCGCAAGGCCACTCAACAGTTTAGGGAAAAAGTCGGTAGATTTCTGCGGCATTACCTCGCCCGCAAACGCCACCTCGCGCAGCTGCGCCATCGTGACCGGATTCATAAGGAACGCCACATCCGCATCGCCGCGCGCAACCTGCTCGGCGGCCTCTCCGGCATCTCGCAGATAGCGCAGGTTCGTCTGTTCGCGAATGGCTTCCGGCGTAATGCCAATCAACTGCTCCAGCACCAGCCCGTGCAGCTGCGCCACATCCAGCTGGCGCTGCCGTTCGGAAAGATTGCCGAGCGCTTTAGCTACCGCATTCGGCTTTGCCGTCAACAGATAGTTGCCGCTCTTTGTTACCGCCAGCAGAGCAGTCTTTCCCCTGCCCGCGGCGGCGAGCGTCGCCTTCAGGTCTGCCATCTCGGAAGAGGTAATTTGCTCAACGTCAAAGTAGGCTTTTGCTTGATCGACGAACGCGCCGGGGTTGAAGTTCTTCAGTCCGAAGACCACGCGATGCGTTGGCAAAATCACCAGCCCCTCGGCATCCATGTTGACAAAAGTCATCATCACGGCTGCTTCCGGATACTGGGGCTGCGGCAGCGAGTAGCTGTTGCGCTCACTCAATGCTGGCCGGGCAGGCGCATGTTCCTTCGAGTAATTCAGCGCTGTTTCATAGCGATGGTGCCCGTCGGCAATGATCAGCTTCTTGTCCGCCAGCTCGCTGGTCAGAATATTGATCGTGCTTTCATCGCTGATCTTCCACACGCGATGCAGCACATCGTACTCATCCGTCACTTCAATATCGGGCGTGGCGTCTTCGTTGAAGAGGAGCTTTTCCGCCGTCAGTCCGGGGTCGGAATAGAGCATGAAAATCTGCCCGAAGTGCGCCCGGGTGGCCCGCAGCAGGTTGAGGCGGTCCGATTTTGGCTTGGACAAGGTCTGCTCATGCCGAAAGACGACGCCTTCGCTGTAATCATGCAGGCCCCCGAGCGCGATAAAGCCCCGCCGCTCCAACACTTTGCCCTCGGAACCCGGCACTGGGAATTTCTGCGAATAAGCAAAAACGCAAGGCTCGGACTCCTGCGCCAGAATGTCATTCTCGCGCCACGCCTCAAAATCACGCGCTGCCCGGGTATAGACGTCGCCGGTCGTCTCGCCATCGAAGAGTTCCGGCAGCCCCAGAATGATGCGAACCAGGTTATAGGGGCTTTTCTGGTAATAGGCCTGCTGCATGGCAGGAGTGATCTTGTCATAGGGTTGCGTGACGCAGTCTTCAACGCGAACCAGGGAGGGGTTATAGCGTAATGCGCGAAACGGATAAATGCGGGCCATGCGAGCGGTTGTAACTCCAGAAAGTTGCCGGAAATCCAGCGTATGTGGCTGATAATGTGGCGCTACCCCATTGTATCCCAGGCATTTTAAGGAATTTCCGCGTCGCCGACGATTCGCTGGCCAGCGCGAAACCTTTCGCCTCCGGAATCGAACGCTTCACCGTATTCGTTCTCATAGCATCGAAATCTTGATAGACGGGGCATCAATGCACCGTGCTACGATTCTGGTCAGGAAGAACGAGGGTACATAAGGATGGCGCTCTCGATGGGGCGAAAAAACGCTCGCTCGACCCCCGGAACTGCATATAGCCACTTTGCAGTCATTCCCCTGATAGTGCTCACAATTGGCTTTACATTCTGTGTGCCTAAGGCCCGCGCACAGGAAGACGAACTGAACAAGGTTCACGTTCAGCCGCCAGAACCCAAACCTGACCCCGCCACGCAGCCGCAACCGCCTCTGCTCTCAGGCGAGGCTGCGATGACCGCCCGCCGCAACGAACGCATTCGTGTCGATGTGAACCTCGTGCTCGTTCCGCTTATCGTGACCGACCCCATGGACCGTCTCGTGACCGGTCTCGAAAAGGAAAACTTCTTCCTCTACGAGGCCAACAAACTTCAGACCATCAAGACCTTTTCGCAGGAAGACGCCCCGGTTTCGATCGGCATTATCTTCGACCTGAGCGGCAGCATGGCCAATAAGGTGCTCCGCGCGCGAGATTCCATCCTGCAGTTCATGCACACGGCCAACCCGCAGGACGAATTCTTCGTGATCGGCTTCAACGATCGTCCCGAGCTGATCGAAGACTTCACCTCTTCGCCCCAGGACATCGAAGCACGCCTGGCCACCATCCACGCCGAGCACCGCACGGCGCTGCTCGACGCCATCTATTTTGGCCTGAGCAAAATGAAGCAGGCCAAATACGAGCGGCGCGCCCTGCTCATCGTCTCCGACGGCGGAGACAACCGCAGCCGGTACACGGAAAACGAGGTTCGCTCCACGGTGCGCGAGTCGGATGTGCAGATTTACTCGATCGGCATTTTCGATCCATACGCCGCCACCACCGAGGAGCGCCTAGGCCCCATGCTGCTCAACGACATCTCCTCTGAGACCGGCGGGCGTCTCTTCCGCGTCGACGACATATCCGAGATGGGCGACATTGCCGAGAAAATCAGCGCCGAGCTGCGCAACGAGTACGTGCTTGGATACAAGCCGGACGACGAACGGAAGGACGGCAAGTGGCGTAAAGTGAAAGTAAAGCTGGTGCCGCCTCCCGGACTGCCCCAGCTTACCGTTCATGCTCGCACCGGATACTATGCGCCTCTGCAATAAACGGCATATTTTATTTTTTTTCTTCCTCGTCGCGTCTTCGCTTGCAGTCTGGGCCCAGGCACCTGCTCCTCCGCAACCGGCGCAGCCATCTCCCACCAGGCCGGAACAGCAGCCTACGCTTTCTGTGGACCGCGACCCCATCGTTTCGCCTGACGCAGCGGACAATCAACCTGTCAGCCCGTCGAATCCCAACACTCCCAAGCCCGGCACCTCATTGGAGCGCGAAAAGGGAGGCTTTACCTTCCATCGTGATGTCGATGAAGTCGTGCTCAACGCCAGCGTCCTCGACGACGGCGGCCACATCGTCAACGATCTGAAGGAGGATAACTTCCACGTCTTCGAAGACGGCGTGCCGCAGACCATCCGCGCTTTCCAGCATCAGGACATTCCCGTT
Source organism: Terriglobales bacterium (assembly GCA_963823845.1). GTDB lineage: Bacteria > Acidobacteriota > Terriglobia > Terriglobales > Acidobacteriaceae > Alloacidobacterium. The sequence continues at coordinate 5,813 of CAWGND010000029.1, read as the reverse complement.
TCCATCGGCATGCTCATCGACAACTCCGGCTCCATGCGCGATAAGCGGCAAGCCGTGAATACGGCCGCTCTGGACCTCGTCAGAGCGTCCAACCCGCAGGATGAAGCCTTTGTCGTCAACTTCTCCGATGAAGCCTTCATCGACCAGGACTTCACCTCTGACGTAGGAAAGCTGCGCGACGGTCTCGCCCACATCGACTCCAAAGGCGGAACAGCTCTCTACGACGCCGTCGTGGCGTCAGCCGATCAGCTCGCTAGAGGCGCCAAGCGGCCGAAGCAGGTATTGCTGATCGTCACCGACGGCGAAGACAACGCATCGAGCCTAAGCCTCGAACAGACCATTCGCCGCATTCAGGATCTGCAGGGACCAGTCGTCTACTCTATCGGCTTGCTCTTCGGCGAGGAAGGCGGAGGCCGCGAAGCCCACCGCGCCAAGCGCGCCTTGCAACTGCTTTCCAGTGAAACCGGCGGCATCGCCTACTTTCCCAAGTCACTCGACAACGTAGACCAGATCTGCGCTGAAGTTGCGCACGATATCCGCAACCAGTACACCATCGGCTACCACTCGACGAAGCCCGCCAGCCAGGGCGGCTACCGCATCGTGAAGGTCCAGGCTGCTGCTCCCGGACATGGCAAGCTCAGTGTCCGCACTCGCAGCGGCTACTACCCGAAGATCGACAACAAGAACAAGACCGCCGACAGCACGTCACAAAGAAAAGCGTCGGCAAATTAAGCCGGCGCTTTTTCGACTATCTTTCTAAGCCGTCATTCTGACGACCAGCGGGCGAGCCTGTCCTGAGCAAAGCCGAAGGAAAGAATCCATGCAATGTCGGCTCGGTCGCAATTATTAACGGTTTCTTCCTTGGTCATGACTTAGTTTGCCTCGCAAGGAGCCAACCTAGCGCCCTTCCACCACCGGCTCTTTCATCTTCACGCCCGACAACGTCTCCCATCCGCGCCGCGACAGGTCCCACCAGATCAGATACCCAGCCACTGCGGCCAGCGCGATCAGCACCGTCCCGGCGATCCAGTTGCCGAAGATAAACTTACCCAACCCAAAAAGCGTGCCATAGACAAGTACACATCCCATCACCGTATCGAAGGCATTCGCCGCAAAGTCGTGCACCTCAGGCAGTTCAGGAGCAAGCTTCGCAATTCGCCTCCAGCCGTAAGCCGCCGGATGCACGCGCCGGTAGAAATTCAACAGCGTCGATTCTTTCTCGGCAGGCGTGACAAACGTTGCGACGATCCATGCAATCGTCGTGATCCCGGCAGTAATAAGGGTGGACTTTGCAAAGACAACCGCGTCATTTCCGGTGAACGAAACGCGCGACAATCCAAGCGCGACAACAGCAGCAACGATCATCGCCGAAATCTCGCTCCACGCATTCACGCGCCACCAGAACCAGCGCAGGATATAAACCGCACCCGTGCCCGCGCCCAGATTCAACACCAGCTCCCACCCTGCGCTGATGGAAGTCAGCTGGCTGGCGACGTAGCCGCTCGCGAGCACCAGAATCACAGTAATGATCTTGCTGACGAATACGTAATGCTTTTCACTTCCCTGACGCACCCAGAAGCGGCGATAGAAATCATTCACTAGGTACGAAGTGCCCCAGTTCAACTGCGTGCCAATCGTCGACATATACGCCGCAAGAAACGCAGCCACCATCAACCCGCGCAAAGCCGGAGGCAGATAGTCGCGGAGCACCATCACGTAACCTTGCTGCGGGTTGGCAGCATAGGCCGCGCTCGGATGCAGTCCGCCATGCGGCGAATACACCGCCAGCGCAACCAGCCCGGTCACGATCCAGGGCCATGGCCGCAGCGCATAGTGCGCAATGTTGAACCAGAGCGTCGCGCCGAGGGAATGCTGTTCGTTCTTCGCGCTGAACATGCGCTGCGCCACGTAGCCGCCACCGCCCGGCTCCGCGCCCGGATACCACGCCGCCCACCACTGCACCCCGATGTACATCAAGAACGTCAGCAGCGGTAGCGTCCATATATTCGAAGTCGTCAGCCCGGCATGGAAGTCCGGCAGGAACGACATGACGTTGGAAGTTGGCTGACCCGCCGCGCGCGTCGCTTCGCCAACCACGGCAAGCTGCAGTTTCAACGCCTGCATGCCGCCCATTTGCGAGACCGCCAGCCAGGCCAGCACAACGATCATCGTCATCTTCAGCGCGAACTGGAACAAGTCAGTAACGAGCACGCCCCACAATCCGCCGATGAATGTATAAAGCCCGGTAAAGGGAACCAGAATGAAGATGCAGATGGCCAGCGCCGTATGCCGCGGGTCACCGAGCGTGTAATGCAACAGTACGTGACCGCCGACGCTGAGTTGCAGCACGCGTCCCTCGGCAATCACCGGGCCCAGCACCACAGAAATGATGTCCACCATCGCCCGTGTCACCCAGCCCAGGATGAAGCAGTTCATCAACAGCCCAAGATAAATCGCCTTGAAGCCACGCAGGAACGCAGCCGGCTTACCGCCGTAGCGAATCTCAACCAGCTCTACGTCCGTAAGAATCTCCGCTCGCCGCCAGTAGCGCGCAAAAAAGAAGACCGTCGTCATGCCGCTCAGGCACAAGCTCCACCAGATCCAGTTGCCCGAAATGCCCTGCGTCGCTACCAGCCCACACACCAGCAGAGGTGTATCCGCGGCAAAGGTCGTCGCCACCATCGAGGTTCCAGCGAGCCACCAGGAAACATCGCGCCCGGAAACAAAAAAGTCTTCCGTCGAGCCGCTTGAACGGCTGCGGTAGTAGAGGCCAATCAGCAGGTTAAATAGCAGATAACCGGCTATGACCAGCCAGTCCGCCAGGGTCAGTGACATGCGCTTCTCTCGGTTTCCAGGAATTCAAAGGGTGAAAGCAGTATATACAGGTTTACATCTGCGGTGGAATATCTTTCCGCTCCACCAATCTACTCTTGCGGCTGCAACCCGATCGAGCGAAACAACTCCAGCAGCTTCGGCGCCGCAATATGCTGGTAATCGGTCGTGAGCAGCCCGAACGTCTCCGGATTGTCATACTTGCGGCTGTATCCGCTCGATTGCGTTCCGTTCAGCGCCCAGTAGCTCCACCCCAGCTCCGGATGCTCCTTCACATAGCGAACAAAGCCGCGAATCCACGTGCCTTTTGGATCGCCTTCGCATGGCGTCAGCGTCTGGCAAGTTCCGAACTCTCCAATCCATAGCGGAATCGCAGGCGTCGTATGCAACAGGAATCCCGCGCGCTCATCGAAGGCCTGCTTCAGCTCAGCATAGTCCGGTTCCTGACCGCCGGGGAAAGCATACGCATGCGGTGAATAGACCGCGCGGTTCGGCACCTTGAAGACAATGGGGAGCTTCTCAGCGCCGCGAAAATCAGTCGAGTATTGCGGCCCCTCGACCATCACCAGCAGCTTCGGATTCACCGCGAGCACGGCATTGCCGCCACGCTCGGCGGCCGCATGCCAGTCGAGCTTCTTGTCCGTGCCGCCCCAGGCCGCACCGCTGCGAAGCTCATTGCGCAGGTCAACGCTAACAACCCACGGCTGCTTGCGATAGCGCCGCACAATCGTCATCCAGTCAGCGAGCCACGCGCTCTCCGGATACTCTTTGCTGTACCAGAGCCCATTGCCGTCATCGTCCTTGCAGCACCAGTCGGCGCGGCTCACGTGATTGTCGAGAATCACCATGATCTGCGCTTTCGCCAGCGCATCGATCACGGCGTCCATCACCTCCATCGCACGCTTGCCGTGAAATTGCGGATTGGCTTTAATCGCATAATCTACTACAACAGGATTCTTCTCGAGCGTCTCATTCGCCCACGGCAGTCGAACCGAGTTGAACCCCATGCTCTTGATCAGGCCAACAATGGTCGCCAGCGGCGCGTGGTCCAGTCCGCCCGGAACATGTTCCTTCTGATCAAAGCCATACCAGTTCACCGACTTCAATCGAACCGGAGAATTCCCGGCGTCGACAATCTGATAACCGCTTGTGTGAAGCGGCAACTGCGGCGGAGCTTCGGCCTGAGCCCGCAGGGCACCCGCAAGAAGAAGCAAAACGAGAAACCGCGCAAAGCTCACGCGCTGTGTCCATCTGGTTTCAACAACATTTTGCGTTATTCGCACGCAGTCATGGTATCCGGGGCGCGATGGAATGAGGAAAAGATTTATCGGATTTCTTTGAAGTCAAAGTACGCGAGATTCATATTGCCCTGCGTAAGAATGTGAATCGTCAGAACACTCTCTCCCGCTGGAAGCTCAACCCGCGCAAAATCCTGCTGCACATTCCAGTGGTGCCATTGCCGCCACGCTATGGGATCGGATTTGTTGAAGGTCGACACGATCTCCAGGGGTCCCGTCGCCGGAAATCCATTCACGTCCATCGAAATCACTCCGCCGCGATTGGAAGTGTAGAGAAGGTCGGCCTTGTACGTCCCTGCACGTTTGGTTTTCACCGTGATGTTGAACCACTCGCCCGGCTCGGTCCATCCCACATAAAGCTGGTTTTCCGGCGGTTTCACTATGTTGTAAGGATTGTTGTCGATCTGATCGTGAAACTTCGTGTAGGAGGTGTCGACGCCCTCATCCATGCGGAACTGGTTCAGGTAAGTACCATCTGCCGGATTCAATCCGCCGCTGCCCAGATTCTTTTCTGTCGTATCGAAATAGGCCACGCCCGGGCCGCCGCGATCGTAGTACGCGCACTGCACACGGCCTGGAATCGCCTGTGCTCCGCCTTTGTAGCGGGCGTCCTCATATGGAGTGCCTTTGTAATGGCTTTGAAAGTCCGATGCCTGCGCATACATGGCGATGGGCGTGATGAATAATGCCAAAGCAGGCAGAAGCAAATAGAATCGCAGCACATTTCCCCCGGAAAAATCAGTCTACGGGGAAATCACGCAAAAGGAGCTTTATTTCTTCTGGCAATAAGGACACCAGTAGACGGTCCGTCCCGCCAGGTCAGCGCGCTCGATCTTCGTGCCGCAAACGAAGCAAGGCTGGCCATGCCTGCGGTAGACATACCGCTCCTCATCTTCAGGCACAGGCCCACGCTCATGCGGTCGGTCCTTCGCAAGAGTCGTCACATAGCGCGTGTCCTTCACGCCTTCGCTCATCAGCTTCTTTGCATCCTTCCAGAGGCCTTGGAGAACGGCGCGATCGACATCTTTCCCCGGATGCAGCGGATGTAAACGCGCCCGGTATAACAGCTCAGCGCGGTAGATATTGCCGATTCCGGCAATTACCGACTGATCCATCAAGAGCGCCCCAATGGGAGTGCTTCTCTTCGCGATCTTCTCAAACGCCGGTTTTGGATCAGAGCCGGGAATTAGGGGATCAGGCCCGAGCCGCCTAAGCAGCGACTCCCACTTTGCCTGCGTAAAGATCGAGGTGTCGGTTCCGCCGCGGAGCTCAATCCAATCCGTTTTTGTGGAGACGCGCAGACGCAGAGCGCCTTTGACCGGAGGGAAGGGCATCTTGCCCTGATGAAAATTCCCATACATGCCCAGATGAACATGCAGAATCAGATCCCGCCCGAAGCTGTAGCCGAGATGCTTGCCGACGGCCTCGATGCGCAGCAGTTTGCGCCGGTCCAGAATCTCCGCGTCCGCAAACCCGCCATTCGGCGAATCCACCCGCACGCGCTTCCCGGCAAAAGCCGCAGAGTGCTGCTCCGCAAAGCGATGGATTTCATTTCCTTCCGGCATGTTCGCAGCTTACAGCATAATTTCTGCTGTAAGCCGAATCTCAAACAAGCGTCATCTGACCCGGCGTGAGCGGTTCTTGATTAGTTCCAAACCATCTTCACCGGAATCGCCTCAATCC
>CAWGND010000028.1:0-21237 GCA_963823845.1 Terriglobales bacterium | reverse complement strand
GAGTGGCGATTATTTTGATTTGTTACCGTCGACGTAGAGTGCAAGAATGTCGGTCACGGCTCTGTTCAGGGGTACGGGGACGCCGGTCTGCTCTCCCAACTTCGCAACCGCTCCACTTAGCCAGGGCAACTCGAGGCGATTCCCGCGAAGGAGATCCTGGTACATCGAAGCTGTCATTTCAGAAGGCAGAGTGTCGCAAAATTCCAATCGTTGTTCTGCATAATCCTCAGGCAGCACCATCCCTCGAGCACGTCCGACGTTCACGGCTTCCCGCATGACGCCAAGCAGGAAGTTTCGGGCCTGTGCGTTACCCCTGATCGCTCCGATCGGTTGACGCATGGCGGTCGTTGTAGCTGACAAACCGACAAGAAAGACGAACTTCTGCCAAATCTCCCGTTCGATCTCGTTACTGATCCTGGTCCCGATGCCGGCGCTCTCGCAGTCGCTAAGGAGATCTCGTACTCTCTGTGAGAGCACACCGTCAAATTCTCCGAAAACGAGATTTTGAATTGGACCGAAATGTCGGATGATGCCAGGCTCTTGGATGGCGGCGGAGATATAGCTCACTCCTCCCATGACGGACCGAGCAGGAAGGGACTTCAAGAGAAGCTCATCCTTCTGAACTCCGTTCTGAAAGGATATGACCGCTGCGCCTCGTTCCGCCAAAGGGACGAGCTCTGGAACTGCTTGTTGCGTATCCCAGAGTTTGACTGTGAGAAAGACGAAGTCGGCGTGCTCAACATGTGCCACCCCATCGACAACCTTCACCTCCGGCAGAGAAATCTCGCCTAAAGGGCTAATGACGCGAAGTCCATGCCTCTGCATCGCTTCGAAATGTGCGCCTCGGGCAACAAAAGTTACGTCGCTGCCTGCGGCTGCCAGCCGGGCGCCAAAATACCCACCGACGCCTCCTGATCCGAAAATCACAATCTTGGACGACATTCGTACCACCTCTCACAGAGACTCGCGAACCATCTGACGCGTCGATACGCCTCGAGGATGCAGGTGTCTGCTAGACGGCCGGGTCTTTTCCCCGGCTCCAACCGAAGCGATGCCTGTGGCCGCTCAGCTCATGAAGGGACGGTAATCGGCTTCCTCTAAAACAGTCAGCCGTTCGCTAGTGTTATTTCGAGAGCAAAAGGCGGAGCGGATTTAGTGGCCTGAGCAGCATCAAGTCGAGCTCCATGAGCCCGGTCTGCCCCAGGGGTAACTTTTCCAGGAGGGACTTCGCCTCTTCAACAGAGGTGACGTAGAGCAGAAATACAACACTAAATCCCGTCCTGTCTCACGTACCCATTGCGCCGCGTAGCGCCTAATTCCGGGGATTTCATAAAGCCGAGTGAGGAGCGCACCCGAGTCTGCAACTTTTTCAAAACCGATCTGTCCGTCACGAACGCCACCGCGAGCGCCCGATTGGCATCGGCTTTCAATCGCGGCAATCTGATCGATTCAAGGTCCGCATTGGCTAAGACCTCGGGTGTGGGAAAGAGATGGGTAATACTCGCCGCTATCTAAACAGATTGCGCGAGCGCGGGGCCACTGAATCGTGGCCCCGCGCCTTCAATCGAGTGCGGCACCCCTCAGAGCAAATGCTGTGGTAGTCACAACGTGTGACTGTGGTGGATATGAAAATATTCTTCCAGTCCGATAAGGATCAGAGTGGCGATGGAGAGAACAAACTGTATGCGTTCCATCCTCAGCGTGCGGAGACTGGGTGGCTTTATACGCCATTGCGAAGCTGGACGGCTCCGAAGATATCGGACTTGTGCAAGAACGACCAGATTCAGCAGTGCGCCCGCGAGCGCGAGCGCGATCATGGGAATGCGAATCCAATTCATGTGGAATCGATCCAGCGCCGCGGCGAAACCTGCGCTCACAGTTAGGGAAGTTATTCCAATCAACAGACGAAGACCGCTTACCGCGATGAAAAACGTGCAGACACTTTGAAGAAGTGCAAAGAAGAAACTGGACCAGCCGAGCAATCCGAAGCTTCCATTGTGCGGGTTCGAATCGGTTTGGAGATGACGTCGTGCCATGGGGCAGCATGAACCGGTGTAGTCAGCCTGAGAGAGCGTATTCTGCACAGAGAATCCAGCGCTAATTCCCCTAGTACCATCATTCTATGCGAATTCAGGGAAATCCCCTGATCCGTTGGGTTTACTTGCGCCGAGAATCGACGCGCGCCGCGTCCGCTACTTCGACGTTGAGCTATTCCTGCCTTCCGATGATTTCGGACAGTTCACCTTCCAGCCCACCTTCACCGGCAACGCCTTCGGAGACTTCCTCCAGGGCACGCCGACAAACATATTCTTTGCCGTCTCCAGTCCCGACGTAAGCCGCACCGCATGGCAATATGGCCTCTTCGCGCAGGATGAATTTCAACTAAACAGCAAGCTGACCATCAACTACGGCCTGCGCTGGCAGGTTCTGCCCGCCATGCAGGAGGACGGCGGCAACCTGGCAAACTTCGACCAGAGAAATAATTCCATCGTTGTGCCGGATCAATTGTCGTCCTACTTGGCGAAAAATAACCTCCAGAGCTCGAACCAGGCCTTTCAGCAGTCCTTAACGGCTGCAACCTTGGTCAGACGGCTTTGCCTTGCACAAACTACGTAACGGCAAGCCAGGACCATCTGCCGCAAGGACTACGCAACACATACAAGGGCAATTTCCAGCCGCGTTTCTCATTGGCCAATCGTCCATTCAACGACACCAAAACCGTCATCCGCGCAGGCTTCGGCATCTTCACCATGACGAACCTCGGGCCGCTCTCCTTCAACAACAGCGGCAACCCGACATCCAATCTCCACACCTACACCAACACCACTACAGCAGGCGGTTCACCTCTCATTCAGTTTCCGAACACCGCGCCGCCAACCGTGGGCATTCAGTACGGCGGCGGCGGGCTCGACCAGGGCGTCGATTCCTAATTACCGCGACCCTCAGTCGAACCAGTGGAACCTCACCGTGGAGCGCCAGCTCACCAGCAATGACACACTGCGCGTCAGCTACGTCGGCATGCACTCCTACCGGCTAAACATCACCGAAGATCTGAACCAGATTCCGGCCAGCACGACACCCTATCAAACAACCGCTGCCAGTCCTTACCTCGATCCGCGTGCGCCTTACCGGAACTGGTTCACGCTCTACAGCACCTTCAACGCCGGCCCGGCAAACTACGAGGCAGTGGAAGTCGAAGCAACGCACCGCATGTCGCATGGACTGTATTTCGACGCGAATTACACGCTGGCTAAAAATTTGGCTGACAACCAGGGCAGCACTCCGACCGCCTTCGCCGGTGAGGTCAACTTCGGAATTCCGATCACCAATCGATTCGATATCGCCAGCGACTACGGCAACGTGGAAGGCACCCGCCGCAATCGCTTCCTGCTCACCGGCCTGTACCAGCTACCCTTCGGCACTGGGCGCACCTTCCTGAACTCAGGAGGCTGGAAGAACGTACTGCGCGGTGACTGGGAGATGAACACCGTAACCCTGCTCGAAACCGGCCCGTGGCTAACCCCCAGCATCAGCACCTCGCTCGATCAGTCGAACACCAACGTCGTCAACCGCGGCGCAACCCTCCGTCCTGACGTCGTATCGAACAACTCACCAGGGGACAATCGCGGGCACAGTATTTCAACCTGGCAGCCTTTTCTCCCACTCCGGCAGGAGCGGGACGCTTCGGCAACGCTCGCGTCGGCATCCTTCAGCGCCCGGGCACAACCGGCGTTTCGCCGGGACTTGCAAAGAGCTTCCCCCCTGACTGAGGGAGTCAAGCTTCGCTTCGAATCCACCTTCACCAACGTCCTCAACCACACCAACTTTGCTCCCCCTGCGACGCAAATTGATAACACAACAACCTTCGGTGTTCTCAGTGCTCCGCAGACTGCTGAAAACACCGGCAACCGTACCGGCCAAGTCGCACTTAGAATCGACTTTTGATTTCGCAAAGACCAGATCGGGCCGAAGCACACGCTTTGGCCCGGACGAAATCGAATCCGGCAACGTTGAACAAGAGAGTCGCCTAATGGACAGAGTGGCGGTGCTATTGTTTGGTTTTCTTTTTATCCTTCGGCTGGCCTCTGGATTGTGCATGGAAAATGATCCACCAATCCATGATGCAACGCAACAGGAGCGACATGCTCTGAGCAGACACGAACTTAGGTCACTGCTCAAGAATGCCCGACTTCCACAGATGAACAGCGTATAGCAATGTATTACCGCGAGCGGGCGAAAGAACTCGCTCACCAGGCCCAGGAACAAAACGATCTGGCGGATCGGTATGCAAATCGCACTCTGTTTGAGCCCAAGACTGGCTACGGTGGCGGCATGCTCCAGCACTGCCGGCAACTGGCCGCCTACTACTCCAAGGAGGCGAACAGGGCAACCCAACTCGCGGTTACTCACGAGAGACTGGCTGAAATCATGCCCTATGACTGAACTGACGTGACGGCGCGCGCTCTCGACTCGAAGAATTACAACTTGTGATTTGCTCCATAGCCTTATCCTTTTTTCAAGAGAGGATAAGCTTAGACCATTATGCTGCGATTCCCATTTGTGGTTTTAGTCGTTTCCTTGGTGGTTCTGTGGCTATCAGTAAAAATCGGTGTCACTCTCGCCAGCAAGCTACGACCTGTTAAAGACGAGGAAAGAGATGATCTCACACTCGTCATGAGCGCAAGTTTGACGATGCTGGCTCTTATCATCGGATTCAGCTTTTCAATGGCTGTGAGCCGCTACGATCAACGCAAGAATTACGAGGAGGAAGAGGCCAACGCGATCGGCACAGAGTACGTGCGCGGCGATCTTCTGCCCGCCATTGAGGCAGCTAAAGTCAGACGGCTGCTGGCGCAATATCTTGATCAACGCCTATTGTTTTACACTAGCCGTGACCCGAATCAGCTGGAATCGATCGACAACGAGACAACACGATTGCAGACTGAGATGTGGTCGGCGGTTCAGAGTACAGCCAAGACACAGCCGACCCCAACAGTGGCCCTCGCAGTTGCCGGAATGAACGATGTCTTGAACAGGCAGGGCTACACTCAGGCTGCCTGGTGGAATCGTATTCCAGTTGGAGCATGGAGTCTGATGGTAGCTCTCGCAATCGGCTGCTGTATTTTGACTGGTTATGGCGCGCGTCGAGCGGGAATCGTGTTATTTACTGCTTTTCCGCTGCTTGTCTCGCTCGCATTCTTTTTCATCGCCGACATCGATAGCCCGCGTAGAGGAGTCATTCGCGTAGTTCCGCAAAATCTGATTAGTCTGTCACACTCACTGCACACCCACTAGTTGAAGTCAGCAGACAATCAGATCAACTCAACCAGATTCTATGCGCATTTTGTAGGTGTCCTTCAGGACTGAATTCACGACTTGAATGTGGGCAGCCTCTCACTTGTCCCCATTTCGTGCGCAAACTTTGGCGATCTCATCGAGCTTCACCAGCGCCGCCTCGAAATCGAAGTCGTTGATGAACGCCCTTAGGGCGTCTAGTTCTGACTTCTCTACCGCGCCTCCTACTGCTGCCTGAAGACTATGAAATGCATCTTCTGCAGCGGCATCACTCGCATCAAGCAAGGTTCGGAGCCGTGTAATCGCGCCGGATGCCGCTTCGCCATTGAAAGGCGACGTGCGCGTCTCCTGTGGCGTGGTGGGTGCTGACTCGTACAGCGCTCGCCGAATAGCATCAACTTGAGTGCTCAACGATGTTGCGAACTCGTCGAGCAGCAAGGGAACAGAATCAGACTGCTCGCGTATTGCTTTCTCCAGCCTCTGAGCCGCAGACTGCACCTCCGTAATTCCAATGTTTCCGGCGACCCCCTTCACGGTGTGCGCAATACGCTCGGCCAGCTTGAGGTCTCCGTTCGTGATTGAGGCAGAGATCTCGGCGGCAGTGTCACTTTGTTTCGCTGCAAACTGCGTCAGCAGATCGCGATAGAGGGGCTTATTGCCGGCGACCCGCTTCACGCCATCAGCTACATTGATACCCGCGATTTCCGGCAGAGTCACTTCATCGCCTGCGTTTGCGGGTGCCGCTTGCCGGTCGGTTGTTTGCTTAGGCCTGGGCTTTGCCCATCGCAGCAGAGTAGAAAACAGGGCGTCAGGGTCAATCGGTTTCGACACATGATCGTTCATGCCCGCATCAAGACAGCGTTGGCGCTCTTCCACAAGAGCATGGGCCGTCATTGCAATGATCGGAAACTTCTGCAAACGGGGATCCTGACGCAGCAGTTTGGTTGCTGTGATGCCGTCCACCTCGGGCATCTGCAGGTCCATGAACACAACATCGAACGGCGGAGGCTGATCGCCTTCGGTCAAGATTTTTACTGCTTCTCCACCATGGTTGGCTAAGATTACGATAGCTCCGGCGCTTTCCAGCAATTCCGTCGCAACCTGTTGGTTCATCTCGTTGTCTTCAACCAACAGGATCCGGATACCGGTCGCGTCGTGCACATCGGCGTCGACTTTCCGCGCACGAGAGCGGTGTTCCTCGAGCCCGGCAACCCCGAACAGGTCAACCAGGGTGTCGTAGAGCAGCGAAGAATTTACAGGCTTCAGCAAGTAACTGTCGATTCCAATTTCCTCGGCTTTCACCCTGATATCTTCTCGTCCGAAGGCAGTCACCATCACGATTTTTGGAATATGCTGCAGTCTGTCGTCGCGCTTGATAATGCGGCTCGCCTCCAGGCCGTCCATTCCCGGCATGTGCCAATCCATCAGCACCAGCCGATAAGGATCATGGGAGTCAGCGGTAGCTATTTCCCGCACGGCGTCCTCCCCAGACGAAACCGATTCAGCCCTGAGTGCAAATACGCGAAGTGCATCGGTCAAAATCTCGCACGCCTGTGCGTTGTCGTCGACAACCAGGGCGCGGACCCCCGCCAGATCAGGGATGAAGTGTTTGCGTTTCTCCTCTGTTCCGATGCCAAACCAGGCATTGAAATGGAAAGTGCTGCCCACGCCAGGTTCGCTCTCGGCCCAAATGTTGCCCTCCATCATCTCAACCAGGCGTTTGGAAATGGAAAGTCCAAGCCCAGTGCCACCGTACTTTCGCGTCGTCGAAGTGTCTGCCTGCGCGAACGCCTGGAAGAGTCGGGCGCTCTGCTCCGGTGTCATGCCGATGCCGCTGTCGCGGACAGAAAACCTCAGCTTAACCCGATCTGCCAGCTGCTCCTCCGACGCAACTGTCACCACCACCTCGCCGCGTTCGGTGAACTTGACCGCATTGTTCACCAGGTTGATCAGGATTTGTCCGAGACGCAGAGAGTCCCCGACCAGATTCGGCGGGATGTCGTGCTGAGCTGCGATCAGGAATTCGATGTTCTTGTCGTGAGCCTTCTGGCCAACAATCGTCGATAGATTGTCGAGGACATCCTCCAGCCTGAAGTCTGTCTTCTCGATATCGAGCTTGCCCGCTTCGATCTTCGAGAAGTCGAGGATGTCGTTGATGATCCCGAGCAGTGACTGAGCCGCGGATTTCACCTTAGTCAGATAGTCTTCCTGCTTGGGAGAGAGATCAGTTTTCAGCGCCAGATGCGTCATCCCGATGATAGCGTTCATCGGTGTACGGATTTCATGGCTCATGTTGGCCAGAAAATCAGACTTGGCTCTCGTGGCGGCTTCCGCGGCTTCTTTAGCTACCGCCAGCTCCGCCGCCTGCGCCTGCGTTTGTTCTAGCAGTTTCCTTGTCTCAAGCTTGCTCAGGAGAATTTTAGTATTGAGAGCCACGGTCGGTAGCAGCGCGTCGAGCAGTGCCTGCTGGGGAACTGAGACCGAAGCCGAAGGCGCCAACTCGATCACCGCCAGCACGGCATCCTGATTGATCACAGGAACAAAAAGAACGCATGCTGGAGTCACCGTCCCAACACCCGCGGAAACCTGGATTGGCTTGTCTGCTGTAGAAACAATCTGAAGACAGCGCCGCTCAACAGCGGCTTGCCCCACCAGGGCTTCACCGAGCGCAAACTCTCGCGGCTCGGTCGAGACGTCCGTTGCGAAGGCACCCACGCGAGTGAAGCGCATTTGGTCTTGATCAGCAAGATAGAATGCACCATACAGCAGATCGAGCGATTCCGAAATCCGTGAGAGCAGGATTGCGGCGAACTCGTCGGAGTCTTCTGACGACTGCAACTTCTCGACGGTAGCCGCGACCTCGGCTTTGATCCATCCCAGTGTTTCACGTTCACGAGCAGCCGCCTGCAAAGCCTGCAGCGCGCGGCTCATCTCGCCAATCTCATTGGGACGGTTGAGATTCGTAATAGGCTGGTCCAATCGCCCTTGCGCCACGTCCAGAATCCGGCCTCGAAACGACAGCACAACTTTTACGACTTCAACCTGCACGATGAAGAGCGCAATGGTAAAAGATGCTATCAGGCCGAGTGTGATCACGATCCATGTGATCAGGATCGTGCGGCGTGTCCTGATAGTGAGTTCACCCGAACGTTGGTCAACTGTCGCCTGCAATTCGTCAGCTAACTCAATCAAAGCTTGTCGACCCCTCTTCAATACAGGATCAAAGGCGTCATGTGTCAGCTTTATGGCTTGGTCATTGTTGTTGATCAAGGCCTCAGCCCGAATAGGGCGGGCGTCGGAAACCGCCTCGTCGAAGAGGACCGTGACTGCACTGATCTTGGGAGCCAGGCTCGGCATTTCGGCCTTTGCGTCCTCGACGGATGAGTGAAATTCCGTGACCGTCTCGTCGAGATCCGTGTCGATTGCTCGCAGTCTGACAGGGTCTGGCTCAGCAATCTCCTGATAGAGGAGTTGGCCGAATCGGTTGTTCAGCACCCGCGCGACAGTCAGGTTGTGAAGGGCCTTGACATCTTTACCGATCAGATCGCTATACCAACTGTCGATTTGGTCCATCTCAATCGACGCGTACATGGCAGCCACTATGACCATAACAACCAACGGCAACAGCGCGATAAGAACCTTAGTCCGAATTTTGAAATTTGCCAGGAGACCCATATCAATAGCTCCTACGGATTTGTCCATCGAAGAGCGACTTTGCCGGATGTCGGTCAATTGTAGCTGTCAAAGTAAAGCTCCTGTTGAAACGTGCTCGCCTGAGTAAGCTACGCGGCGAACTGTGCGGCAAAGTGAACTGCGGGCAGATTGGCTGGAGATATGAGCTTGCGCAAGGATCGCATCTTCGTCAGCGAAGTCTTTCGCGATGCCAACATCGGGCTCGAACAGAAGAATCATACGTGTATCGAGTGATATGATCAGCTACCGCGGGCTGCCAGAAGTCTTCAAGCAGGCAGCCCGAGAATGAATCGAAGTGAGAAAGCCGACGAATTTATCCCGATGGTCCGCAGACCGAGAACGGTTGCAGTGGTAGCAACATTTCTCTTTCTTTCAGTAGCCCTTGCATTGGTCACTGCGGCGTCGCTGCTATTCCCGAATCCATTGTGGAACCGGATGTGGGACCTAAACAGGCCTGCGTACATGGCGTTTGAGACGCTGGGAAAAATCCCGGGCGTGTTGCTGCTGGCCCTGGGAATAACCGCCGGCCTTGCTGGGGCAGGCTTGCTCAGGCGCAAGAAGTGGGCTTGGTGGATTGCCTTGGCCATATTCACAATCAGTGGCCTGGGAGACGTAGTCACCTTACTTCTGGCCCGAGACCTCGTGAGGGGCGGCTCCGGGGTTTTGATTGCTGGCGCCTTTCTATTTTTTCTGACTCGACCTCGCGTGAAACGATATTTCGAAGAAGATGCGCGTGATCGGGGATTTATCTGATGACAGCCGAGATTGAGACGCCACGTGCGGGCCACCAAAGCCAACTGCGAAGTGTGATCTTGGTTTATGAGCTGGCCCACTTCAGCGTCAACATGGATCTCTAGTGACTTAGGATGAAGCCGATATCCGATGACTGTGTCCGACGAACGTATCGAGTTCGCATAGCACTGTTCCTGCTCGGTGCTGTGCTTCTGGTCTTAGCGTTGAGCTACCTTTACCAAGGCATTCAGACTCTTCACGCACTGGACCAGATAGAGAATGAGCGAGATCAATGGCAACGCCCAACTGACGTGATCCAGACACTCAATCTCCGCGAAGGCAGCGTTGTGGCAGATCTAGGTTCTGGAGTTGGCTACTTCACACTTAAACTCTCTCCTTTGGTCGGCAAGAATGGCATCGTTGTGGCGGAGGACATCCGCCAGGAGCCATTAGTCTTCCTTGAAATTCGAGCGTTCCTACGCGGCGAGCACAACGTCAAGACTATTCGCGGAGAAGTTGATGATCCCCGACTCCCCATAGATTTTGCAGACGCGATTTTGATATCGAATACCTATCACGAACTGACTGAGCCACAGCTGATCCTGCGCCATCTGGCCGATTCATTAAAGCCGGGCGCGCGGCTAGTCATCCTTGATCGAGGTCCGCGTTCCGGTACCGCAGAGTCTCGTGACACTCAGGCAGAACATCACGAACTGCGCCCGGACTTGGTTGAGGAAGAGGTTGGCAACGCAGGATTTAAGGTCATCCTTCGACAGGATCGGTTTATTAATCGCGCAGCGGACGATCAATTGTGGTGGCTGATCGTGGCCCAAAAATAAAGCAACGATAAACCGACGCGTTCACGTGATGAAGAAGGCCGAGACCAATGACCGCAGTGGAGATATTTCTGTTTTATCGATACTTTATAAATGTTTTACGTCCCCCTTATGCCCTCTCGTCTTGAATTAGGTGAGCGGGGACTTCCACCATGCCTGCCCACCTATTCGCTCTGCTCTTTCTTGTGGCGTTCGCTGCCTGCGGCATTGTCTTCCTCATCTGGGTCCTCTACCACCTGCAACTGGATTCCGGCAGGCACCGGCAAAGGTAGCAAAAGCGCTCCACTAGCTTCTCCTTGTTACGCGGTGCGATCAGAGCCTTACGGGTTTCTTGATCCTTAGCAGGGGGGCCGCATTTCGATGAGGAACGTCATACGTCTTAGCTTCCTGTTTCGGAAAATGTATTCCATCCGGCGTTAACTCCGAGCTTGAAATACGTCTTCCAAAGCCGTAGTCCTGTGAAAGAGCTGGTCACCTGGCTACGTTCTTTGCGGTGCAGGTTTGACACAGCTACATAAGCGAGTATGCAGAATAGGCGTTTGACGTACCGTGATCTCAGAAGCGGATGCGCTGTTGATCGAGCCTTTTTGGGGCGTACTGCAAGGGGATAATAAAGCATGCTCCTCGTATTCAGCCTCAGTGCCATCTGTGTGCCAGTCCATCCCGTTAGGTGCTCGCGTTAATGGCCTCTGGTGTCGGTATACAGGCTGTCCAAGCGGTCTTCCTGCTACTGCTGTTGTTTGTGGCTGTGTTCGCTGGGCTGGCGCGGCGGCTCAAGGTACCGTATCCGATCCTGTTGGTGATTGCAGGACTACTATTGAGCTTTCTGCCGGGGATGCCACGGATTGGGCTTGATCCAGATTTGGTGTTTCTGGTTTTTCTGCCTCCCCTTCTGTATTCGGCGGCGTGGACGCTGTCGTGGAGAGAATTCCAGCGAAATTTTGCGGACATTGCAATGCTTGCGGTGGGACTCGTGCTGTTCACGATCGTTGGGCTGGCACTGGCAGCTGGGTCATGGTTACCCGGATTCGATTGGAAGTCTGCAGTTCTGTTGGGCGCGGCGGTGGCAGCGACAGATGCGATTGCAGCTACATCGATCGCGCGAAGGGTAGGACTTCCGCAGCGATTAGTGGGCATTCTGGAAGCCGAGAGCCTGGTCAACGACGGAACCGGGTTGCTGGCGCTGCAGTTTGGCCTACTCATGTTGATGACAGGCCGAACCCCCTCAATAGTAGAAGGGGTTGGGCGACTCGTTTTTTTGACCGGGGGCGGGGTGCTTGTCGGGTTGGCGATCGGCGTCGTAGTGGCGTGGTTTGAGAGATGGGTGGATGACGGCCAGATTGAGATTGTGATTAGCATCCTGGTGCCGTATGCGACTTACCTCATAGGCGCTCGAGTTCATGTCTCGGGCGTGATCGCTGTGATTGCATGCGGCATGTATATGAGCCGGAAAAGTCCCGAGTATTTGTCACCGCAGGTGCGGCTGCGGACAACCGCAGTCTGGGATGCACTGACGTTTGTGCTCAACGGGATTGTGTTTGTGCTCATCGGACTTCAATTGCCGTATGTGATCGCACAGATTGGTGGTATGAGCCGTATTGTCTTGCTGGAATATGGCGTTGGCTTCAGCGTAGTAATGATCATGGTACGGATGGCGTGGGTATATGGCGAAACGTATATTGCATATGCCGTCAGTCGGTGGGTGCAGAAGCTGGACGTGACGGAGCCAGAACCACGACAGCTGTTTGTGATCGGTTGGGGAGGAATGCGCGGAGTGTTGTCGTTGGCGGCCGCGGTGTCGTTGCCGTATGCGCTGCCGGACGGAAGAACGTTTCCGCAGCGGAGCATGATTATCTTTCTGACGTTTTGCCTGATCGTGGCGACGCTGGTAGTGCAAGGACTGACTCTGCCCTGGCTGATTCGACGACTGGGGCTGTCCGACTCAGGTCGTATAGATGACGAGGAGCAAGAGGCGAGGCGTGTCTTGTTGCGAGAGGCGTTGGTGCATCTGGACAGGAAGCGGTCGAAGAATCGGGATCAATCGACGCTGTTTAGCGAGTTAATCGCGGGATATCAACGAAAATTGGATGCCCTGCCGGCGGAACGCGAGCAGCGCATCCAGGGGCTTGTAGATCAGACTCGACGGAACGATGCGATTCTAGCCGTGCTGCAGGTGGAGCGAGAGGCGCTGATTCGGTTACGGAATGAAGGACGAATCGACGACGAAGTGTTGCGCACATTGCAGAGAGAACTTGATTTTGAGGAGAGCCGCGTGCATACAGGATCGATAATGCACTAAAGTCTGGACTTGTGTGGATGATCCTGTTGGAGAGTTGAGAGTGGTGAGCGGCGTTGATTTCCAATTGCGCAACGCTCCGCATCAGCCGCTGGAACTGAATGAAGCGGCTTACCTGTTGGGCTTTGAAGACCCGAATTCATTTGGTCGTGCCTTTCGCGCCTGGGAAGGCGTACCGCCAAGCGATTGGCGTGAAACTCATCGCACTTCTACTGCGATGTAAGGTGAGTCGTGCGTTCAACAGATCCGTTAGCTGCTATGAGTGAGCGCATCATTGCCATAATGCGCTGATTGACCCGGGACGGTCTGCTCGACTTCGGCTCAATCGTCTAAGTGAGCCGCCGTTACCAGCCAATTTTGTACACCCACAGAATGATTACGGTCGCTAGTGCAATCCATGAGGACAGCGTATAGCGTCGAAAGAAGTACAAGGCAACACCTGCCCAGCATAATCGCCAACTCACTCATCGACCGTCTTTCCGGACGTATCACCGTCCAACCGGACAGAACGCGAAATTCTGGATTCTGTACGGTTGGACCACAAACCGGAGGTTGCTGGTCAGATCATCAAGAGCTGAAATCCTCAGAGATTTAATCCGAATTGGCAGCGGCGGTGCATTCGGACTGATCCGTTATCCCGGAGCTGGCGAAAAGTTAGTGGGGCTCGCTCCACGGATCAAATGCATGCCTCGCAGGCACAATCTAGGCACAAATCCCCTGCCCCGCAATCGCCCGTAGCCAGCGGAATCACGGTTTTCCGCACGTCTTACTGCTTTCCTCCGGCGAAATGATTACGCGATGTGAAACCGGCGAACGGGGACGTCCCTTTGTACGAGCTGTGGATCGCACGGTTCTCTGCCTCGAACTCGTAATGGCCATTCACATACAGGAACCACTCTCCGTGATTCCAGACCATACCTGGCCCAATAGCCTTTACCTGTTCCGGAGAATTCGAAATATTTAGGCCGTTGATCTTCGGATCGGTGATTTGCTTCAGAAAACATCCGTTGCTGCCGCCCCAGAGATGTTTGGTCATTTCATAAGACAGCGTGCCATTAACGGCATCTCCGATAGTCTCTGTTAGCGGCCCGGGTCCGGCAATGAGGCAGCAAGGATACGGTGCACGCAGGTGCGGCTGATGCTGAGCTGGCGTGCGATCTGGGATTTGCGTGAAGCACTTGCCAGTTCACAGGAGATGTTAACTCGAAGGTAAACCGCCGGCTTGCCGACTACCCGGAAACTACTGAAGCGAAGGGCGTTTGAACTAAGCCGCTGCGCGGCGGACGCTGCCGCGTGGGCCATGATCGAAGTCACGGCGTCTGGTCAAAATCCCAGCTGGTCGCTATACTGGGCTGGCCATGACCCTCACCATAGTGGCACGTACATGCGACTACGCTGTTTCCACGCAAATACTCTGTAATCATATAGCTACAATTGAAATTCCATAGACGTACATAGATCAGCGCGTCCGCCGCAAACCGCACCGGCTCACTTCAAACGATCCTATCGAAACTGCCCGGAGAAATTGCCCCGGCTGGCAGTCATCTCGCGCGGGCAGTCCCGATAGGAACCTAACGTTTATAGGGACTAGTCTCCACCTCGATAGTGTAATTCGATCGACGCGTCGTCGCTCGCGCGCTCATCGAAGCGCTAGCAATGGCTGAAAAAACATGAAGCTGGCTGTGGTTTTGGGGCGTGGGCTTGTCTGAAAAGGGCGAAGCAAGATGTTGCGAGGCGGTGCTTACTGACTCAGAGGCGATGGATTCAAGCGGCGCGCGGCAGGGGCACGGTGAGGACGGGGCACGGTGCCTGAGAGATGAGGTCGTACATCATGGAGCCGGGCATATGTGCGGAGATGCGGGCGTGGATTCCCTTCTCGGTGTGGAGGCCCATGACGATGATGTCAGCTTCGCTGTCGGCGGCGGTTTCGAGGATGAGGGCAGCGCGGGGGCCGAAGTCGACTTTGACGCGCGACCGGGCTTCCAGAGCGGGGCCATGGCCGGATTTATAAAGCTGCTCGCGGACGAAGCTGTAGGTGCGGGGGCGTGCGTCCACTGGGGTTTCGTTGCTGCTCCAGTCATTGACGTGCAGGAAGATGAGCGATGCGTTGTACGTCTCGGCAAGAGACAGTGCGTAAGGAATGGCGTGCTCGGACGCGGGGGACAACTCGGTGGCGCAGAGGATGCGCTTGAAATCGGCCTTTCGATCGACCCTGGGTCCTGCAGTGAGGACCGGACATGAGGCGAGAACGACAATCTGTTCGGCGGTCGATCCTTTCAGCAGCTTTTTCATCCCGCGCAGCCCCTGGGTGCCGACGACGATGAGATCCATGTGGAGTTCTCTGGCGGTGGCGAGCAGCTTCGAACAGACGTCGCCGTGATCGAAAAGCACTTCATGAGGGATGTCATCGAGGTTGTCTTCAACGCGCGCCAGGGCCGCTTCGATCTCAGACTGACTGCGGCGTGAGGTTGGCGGCATCTTACTTTGATGCCTTCCAGGTTCGCTGTCGGGCTCGACATATTCGAGCAGAAGCCGGCCATCGTAGTGTCTTGCAATACTCGCCGCGAATGGGAATGCCTGGAGGGAGCCAGGCAGGAAGTCTACTGCGCACAGAATCTTCTTCAGCAGGATGGAAGGCGGTCGGAGCTGGTCGGCTGCAGTCATTGGCGGGTCTTCACGGTACAGGTCAACATAGCCCTTGCTGCATGTGGGTAAAAATAAGCTTACTCCCAGTGTGTGCATGAAGCCAGGTATCTGCATGTGGCCCCGTGGTCGTCTATTATGACGATGGACTTTGTTCAACGCTCTACACCTTCTGAAAATTCAGCTTCAGGAGGTGAAAGACAAGGGCTAATTCAACCGGTTCATTTTCCGGAAGCGGCAGGTGAGTGAAGAAGAAACAGTTCGCATCCTGCGCAGAGATGTTCTGCTGTTGTCGATTCTCGGGGTGTGCGCAGTTGGTCTGTTCTTACTGACGAGGGCGGTGGCCGCGCGCGAGGGAGCCATCGAGAGCCGCGTGGCAGAGACCTGGTATCAGGATGGCTTGCGCAAGTTCCATGCCGGCGCGATCGATGGTGCGATTGAATCCTTCAGAAAGTCCACTGCAATCGACCGCGAGAACCGGACATACGTGTTGGCCCTCGCCGATTCCCTGGCCGCCGGCAACCACAACACGCAGGCAAAACAGGCGCTGCTTCGCCTGCGCGAGTCGGACCCGACAAATGCGGAAGTCAATCTTCATCTAGCACGACTGGCGGTGAAGACCGGCAACGCTCCGGACGCTGTGATTTACTACCACGGCGCGCTCGATGGGCTGTGGACAGGGCCTGATATTGCGGAGCGTCGCAGAAATGTTCGTGAGGAGCTGATCCATTTTCTGATCGAGCGGCACGACGAGAACAGGGTGCTCTCAGAACTGCTTGTGCTCGACAGCGAGCTTCCCGATTCGGCAGATTTGCACGTTGAGGCGGGAAAGCTGTTTCTGAAAGCGGACGACTCAAAGCATGCACTGAACGATTTCTCCGAGGCGATCAGGCTTGATCCGCACAATGTGGAGGCACTGGCGGGGGCAGGTGAAGCGGAATTCCGGTTGGGAGATTATCGAAAAGCGCGGCATTACCTGGAGGAGGCAACGGAGCAGGGCGAAACCTCAGCGGAGACGGCTCAGATGCTTTCTCTGGCAAGGATGGTTACGTCTTACGATCCGCTTGCCCTGGGTCTCACAGCGAAGGAGCGGCAGCGAAGGCTTTCGGCGAGCCTCGATCAGGCAACGCAGAGACTTGACGAGTGCCGGAGCAAGGCAAGCACGCCGGATCTGGAGGCGCTCAAAGGCGACGCCGAGGCCATGCAGGGCGAGATCAATTCCACGAAGGGGTTCCATGATCCCGGCTTGATCTCATCCGGCTTGGGATTGATTTACCGCATCGAGGACGCAGTGAATGCACGCTGTGGACCCGCGACGGGTGCGGATGAGGCTCTGCTGCTGATTGGCCGCAAACACGGGGATACGCAATGAAGGTTTCGGCTCTGTCTCTGGGACAAAGTCTTCGGGTGCGTGAGAACCAGATTTTTCTTGTCCTGGTGATAATGATCGGCATCCTTTCCGGGCTGGCGGCGGTGTTGTTCACGCTGGCCATCAAGGGGACAACATATCTGCTGTTTGGCATTTCGCCCTCGGCCGTGCGATTTCTAATTGTCCCGACGGTAGTGAGCTTTGTCGCAGGATTTCTGTTGAAGAGGTATTTCCCGGAGGCTCGCGGCAGCGGGGTTCCTCAGACCGAGGCTGCATATCATCTTCAGGACGGCTATGTTCCGGGACGCGTTGCGTTCGGAAAATTTGTCACCGGCGTGATGTGCATCGGGTGCGGACATTCGATGGGACGCGAAGGTCCGTCAGTGCAGATTGCCGCGGGGATGGCGTCGGCCATTGGGAGATGGTTCCGGCTTTCGCCGGCAAGGGCGCGGAGTTTGGTTCCGGTTGCCGCGGCGGCGGCGCTGGCGGGGGCGTTCAATACTCCGGTTGCGGCTGTACTGTTTGCGCTCGAGGAGATTATCGGCGACATGAATGCGCCGCTAATCGGCTCAGCGGTTGTGGCGTCGGTGTCGGCGGTAATTGTGGAGCGTTCGGTGCTGGGCAACAGCCCTGTCTTTCACGTTCCGCAATACAAGCTAGTGAGTCCGGCGGAACTGATCGCATATCTGCTGCTTGGCGTCATCGGCGGAGTTGTATCCCTGGCTTTCTGCAAGGGGCTGTTGCGCGCACGAAAGCTCTTTTTTCAAATGCCAGCCCGCACAGGTCTCTTTCAACCGGCGGCGGGTGGCCTGATCATCGGCGCGATCCTGATTTTCTTTCCGCAGGTCATGGGCGTCGGCTATGAGATTGTGAACCAGGCGCTCAACAGCGGGTTGCTGCTCAAGACAATGCTGGTGCTGTGCGTGGTGAAACTGGTGGCGACGATTATTTCGTATGCATCAGGCAATGCGGGCGGGATCTTTTCGCCAACCTTGTATCTGGGCGCGATGGCAGGCGGAGCGGTGGGGATGATTGTGCACAAGCTGGCGCTCTTTCCTGCTGGTGATCCAGGTGCGTATGCGCTTGTGGGCATGGGGGCCGTATTTGCGGGAATCATTCGCGCTCCGATGACGTCGGTGTTCATGATCTTCGAGCTGACTCAGGACTACCAGGTATTTGTACCCCTGATGGTTGCAAATATGATCAGCTTCGCGATATCGAGGCAGTTCCAGCCGGTGCCGCTGTATCGCGCTTTGCTGGAACAGGACCATGTGCACCTGCCTGGTGCGGCGGCGCGGGCGGCGACTCCGTCGCGGCGGGCGCGGGAGGTGATGACACCAGAATTCACGATGATTTCTCCGAATGCTTCAGTGGCAAGTGTGTCGGACGCACTCTCGGCGACGAACGCGAAATGCTTTCTAGTCGGCGATGACGGGACGGTGTCGGGACTTGTGACGCGCGCGCGCATTGATCAGGAGTTGCAGTCGAATAGGGCCGACGAGAGGATTCAGGATTTGGTGATATCGGAGTTCGGGCACGTGCATCCGGATCACTCACTGGAAGTGGTGATCGACCGGCTTGGAAAGAGTCCGGGGCTTCTGCCGGTGGTAAGCCGTAGCAATTCCCAGCATGTGGTGGGCGTGATCACTCCACAGTCGCTGGCGCAGTTTGTGCAGAAAAATTGGGAGAAGCAGTGAGTGCCCATTGGACCCTGGTGATTGTCACATAAATATGTCATTTTCCCATAAACATTCGACAAAAAGTTAGCTGAGCTTAGCCCGAGCTGCCATTTTCCAGTCGTTGAGACTTTTACTCCTCATAAACGCCGCAGCCTTCCGCGATACGCCACTTCCGAATTACCGGAGCCTGGGGGACATGAACGAAGCCGCGGCGGCGGCGGACGCATCCGCGTGTTACTGAACTGACACTTGAGGCTACCGGGTAGCTTGGTGCGCAGAGAAGGAGGATTCTCTGTGAACCAACTACGCCAGCTCATGCTTGAGGAGTTGCGGCGTCGCAACTTCGCCGATACGACCATCCGCACTTACCTGCACGGTGTCGAGCACTTCAGCCGATACTTTCATCGCCGGCCCGATCAGCTTGGCCCCGAGGACATTCGCAAGTATCAGGCGATGCTTTTCACCAAGCTGAAGTTCAGTCCGAACACCGTAATCCTGCGGCTGGCGGCGCTGCGCTTCTTCTATATCCACGTGTTGAAGCGCGGCTGGAGCATCGCCGAGACGCCCTATCCGAAGAAGTTGCGACACCTTCCGCAGGTGCTCAGCCAGGAGGAGGTGGCACGCCTCATTGACGCAGCAGACTCGCAGTTTCATCGCATCCTGCTGATGACGCTCTATGCCACGGGTGCACGGCGCGCGGAAGCGGCCCACCTGAAGGTCGGTGACATCGACAGCCAGCGGATGGTGGTTCATATCCGGGAGGGCAAGGGCGGCAAGGACCGCGATGTCATGCTTAGCCCGAAGCTGCTCGATGCGCTGCGCCTCTACTGGCGCGGCCTCCGGCGCAAGCCGAAGGAGTGGCTCTTTCCCGGCAACCGCTGGCACACGGCAAGTTACCCTGTCACCACTAAGGTCCTCTGGGATGCCTGCCAGATCGCCGCCGAACGCGCCGGCCTCGACAACAGGCACATCCATCCGCATACTCTACGTCACTGCTTCGCCACACATCTTCTTGAAGCCGGCGCCGACCTGCGAACGATCCAGATACTGCTCGGTCACCGAGACCTCGAGGTCACTACCGTCTACCTGCATCTGTCCCAACGGCATCTCAGCGCAACTGCCAGCCCGCTTGATGCTCTCACGTTCTCTCGACAAGGAGGACGCAAGCACAGTTCATGAGCCGGCCTCCGCTGGAGATGGCCGACATTGTTCGCTGTGCAGGACACGCATTTCTTGAACACAGCCGTAAGTGGATCAACTGGCAACACCGAAAAGTGTTGCTGGCCATCACGCGCTGTCGCACCGCCGCGCTGGGCGGACATCGCGATCGCTGTACCGGCTGCGGACATACGACCAGGATCTCGTACAACTCCTGCCGAAACAGGCATTGCCCACGGTGCCAGGGCAACGCGCGCCTGCGCTGGCTCAAGGCGCGTGAACGAGAACTGCTGCCCACCCGCTATGTCCATGCCGTCTTCACTCTGCCGCGGGAACTGGCCCCGCTCGCTTTACAGAACAAGCGGCTCATCTATAACCTGCTCTTTCACGCCAGTGCCGAGACGCTGCGTGAGATTGCTCGCGACCCTCGACATCTTGGAGCCGAGATCGGTTTCTTCAGCGTGCTCCACTCCTGGAATCAGCGATTGCAGTTTCATCCCCATATCCACTGTGTCGTTGCCGCCGGCGGCCTCGCACCAGATCACTCCAGATGGATCTCCGCCCGGCCTTCCTTCTTCCTGCCCATCGGCGTGCTCAGCCGTGTCTTCCGCGGCAAGTTCGTCGCCGGACTCCGTAGCGCCTTCCATCGAGGCGAACTCCAGTTTTACGGCAACCTTCTGCCTCTTGCCCAGCCACGCACCTTCGCCGCATGGCTGCGTGTACTGTTCCGCCACGACTGGGTCGTCTACTCCAAGCCTCCCTTCGGCGGCCCTGAACACGTGCTGCGCTATCTCGGCGCCTATACCCATCGCGTCGCCATCTCCAACAGCAGGCTGGTTGCGCTCTCCGATGGCAACGTCACCTTCCGCTGGCGCGACTCTGCCCACGGCAACAAGAAGAGGCTCATGACTCTGGCCGTCGAAGAGTTCCTGCGCCGCTTCCTGCTCCATCTGCTGCCGCCAGGCTTCGTCCGCATCCGCAACTTCGGGTTCCTCGCCAACCGGAACCGCGCTACCCTGTTGCCGCTATGCTCTCGACTACTCAGCGGCTCAGAGCAAAAGGCTGCTTCGGCAGCTTCGATGTCCACTGAAGAGACCCATTTACTCTGGAACTGCCCAGTCTGTGGCGGAACCATGCGCGCTGTCGAACGGCTTTCCGCTGCGCAACTGCTGCTTCGTTCTCCACCTCAACCAAACCGGTGCGCAGCTTGAACCTCTATCCCCATCTTCGGCCTTTGCCCCTGCTTCGGCACGCATGCAGGTTCCTTGTCTCATCTGTCCCGGGACGCTCGGTCGCTCATCTCTTCAGCCCCCGCCGGATGCCACATTGCGATCCTTCACCGCTCCATCACGACTTAAAAGCCGCAGATCATGCCCAGATTAACGACTTGGTCAAACTTCTCCACCCGATCAGCGCCATTCAAAGTTCATAGCCTTCCATGGGGGCGGCTTCCTTCAAGTCGCTGTATCCGAAGCGCCCTGCTCTGAGAGCATGCAACTGCGCACTGCCGTCGCGGGGCGCTCCAGATACAGCACT
>CAWGND010000027.1:0-48317 GCA_963823845.1 Terriglobales bacterium | reverse complement strand
TGTCGAAGTATGAGCTGATGTCTATCTCCAGAATCCATCCCGTGGGCCGGGTGCAGATCACCCGTCTCACTTCGTCCAGAGCCTGATGTTGACTGCGTCCGGGCCTAAACCCGTACGAGCAATCGAGAAAATCCTGCTCGTAGATGGCATTCATCAGATCAACCACCACTTTCTGCCCGATCTTGTCCTCAAGGCTGGGAATCGAGATTGGCCTCTGTTTCCCGTTCTCCTTGGGGATATAGACTCGGCGCAGCGGTTGTACCTGGTACTTGCCTGTCACGAGCCGCCGATGCAACTGGCGGACGTTCTCCTCGGCGTTGATCTCGTACTCCAGATACGTGACCCCGTCGATCCCGGCGCTGGCATTCTTTCGTAGACTTCGAAATGCCTCATACAACTTCTCCACTGTAATCAGGTGAGCGATGGAGTAGAACTGTCGCTTCGGATCTTCCTTGGCGAGTTCGGCTATTCTGTCGATGTCTGTGCACATAACGATTCGAGTTCTGAGTCTCGACTATGTCTCCTTTCAACAGATTCGTACGCTTGCTCCCCCCTTCCCTCCAGTGGGTCCCGTGGCCGCTCCTTGCGGAAGCCCTGCGGTTCCCCACCTTCACCGGTACTATGGGGTTGTAAGACTGCTCAACCATCCTTCCGTGCTTCCTTCGGTCTACCCTTGGTTGCACGTATCTCCCGACCCGATCCAAAGGGCGTTCCTCCTGGTGTGGGAGAGGATGGGGAGCTCTCTTGGGTTCCCGGCCAACCTCTTTGGAAACATGCCCCGGGCTAAAGACACCGCCGATCCCAGCACAACCTCGCAATAGCGGTTGCTGCTGAATGCTGCCTTCCGCCTCTTCGAAAACGTCGGCATCGGAACTGTGAACCGATTTCGGTGTTGAACCCTCACGGCCTGCTTCCTCACTGTGTACGCTTCGCACCCACCAGTCACCCAGTGAATGGCAACACTCGCTACTGACCTGTCTTGCTCGACTTTGATCAGACGGGATTTGCACCCGCTAGGCTGGATCAAGAGGTTTCACTGTCTTATTATCAGTTCCCCCTCCTCCGAGCTTTTCCCAACGCGACGAAGATCGGCTCCAGGATGAGCTTCAGCGCCCCCTGGACTACTCGATCACGGATTGCAGGAATCGAAAGGACGCGGACTTTCTTGCCCCCATCCTTTGGTATCTCCTTTTTCCGTGCCCGCATGGGTCGATACGTGTTAGTTACTAACTCATCCCGAATCTGATCGAGAAAACTCTCCGCTCCGCCTTCTTCGATGGCTTCAAACGTGACTCCGTCAATACCCGGTGCCCCGTCATTACTTCTTGCCGTCTGGTAGGCTTCCCGCAAAGTCTCCATCTTGCAGACGTGGACGTATAGTCCCCAGAAACGCCAAGACGGTTCTGCCTTCGCCTTGACATATAGACTCCTTCTCAGGTCCTGCAAACTGATGGGCGCTTTTGTCATCTCACCCTTGCCTCCCGTTTTGTTAGAGCCATTACAAACAGCAGGGCCTCTTCGCTCCACGGACGTTACTCCGCTTCCTCGCTACTACAGACCCGGCCGAATCCCTCTCGCCTTCCACCGCCTTCCCGGGGTCACCGGTTATACGGCTTCCCTGCTCCGCCGATTTCGCGACGGGACGAGGAGGGTTTCTCCAGTTGCTTAGCATGACCTTGTCACCGTGCTGTCCCTACCAACCCCGCCGAAGTGTTTCACCGCATCAGTCCTTGCGACGCTCCATGCTGCCTTCGCCCGAAAAGTGAGGGCTCGGCCTTCGGATTGCAGTACTCTCGAGGCCATACGGGTTTACTTGCGTTACGGCCCGGCGACTCGCTCACCATCCTTTTAGATGGCTTCGTCAATAGGCTTCAGGATGTTCAGTTGCCTTCCTTCCTGCTATTCAAGCTACGGGGCCTGGACTCTTACCCCGGTGGGACTGGCTCCCACTGATCATGCCAGCCTTCGCTGGACGCACACTTCTCATTACCTATCGTCTATTCTCGTGCTTGCAGTAGCGTCTATTGTTCGACTAGCAGTGGCCCGCTACCGGGTGGTCAGGCGACGCACTTACCGAGGGTGGCCGGGCAGGTGCCTCGCCTTGATACCGGAGCCGCCTGCCCGCCGTTTTGGACTATCAACGATCATAGTCATGGTCATTCAATTCAACCTTTAGGACTTGGCCCAATCCTCCGGGTGGTGGGCCGAATCCAACGTTCGAGACGTAGATGTTCCCATCGGGCCCCATGATCATCGCGGTTGGCAGGAAGAGGCCTGTCACAATTACGTGACGCGATCCGTCATGATCGAAGCGAATGATCTCGCCGGTCATCGGCGTGGGAAACAGATTGCTGGCTCCGGTCGTATTCTCGAGCACATACAAGCGATCACGATCGTCGTTCTGTTGCCGGGACAATCGAAGGCGGAAGAGTTTTCGACTCTAGTGCATGAGTTGGCCCACGAGATGTTGCACAAGGCCGACCGTCGCACTTCAACCACCAAGGTCGTACGGGAAACCGAAGCCGAGGCTATCGCTTTGCATCTTTGATTGCGATCAAAGACATCTACCAGACCCGCTTCCTGCTGTCATTTTCCTTGAAAAGTATGATTGTATCCGGCTTGGGGATTGCGACGGGCAAAACGCTTTCATTGCAGCGCTTTAGCTTCGAACTTTGGTGCTCCCGCAATCGGATATCCACTGGCTAAAAATGGGTATAAATGGATATTCCTTGCCATTGGGTGCGAAATGGCTATAAATGGGTGAAAATGGATATCACCTCATGCGCGAGATTAAAAACATCACAATCACCCCGGAGGTCCTCAAGCTCATTGCGGATATCGATGAGTTCAAGGGACGCTGGAAGGTCATTGAGACCCTTGCTCCGGAGAGGCTGATCAGCCTGCGGCGTATTGCCACCATTGAGAGCGTGGGCTCGTCCACGCGCATCGAGGGCTCCAAGCTCAGCGACGCGGAGGTGGAGAAACTTCTATCCGGCCTGCAGACAAAGAGCTTTGCCAGCCGCGATGAGCAGGAAGTGGCGGGCTATGCCGACGCAATGGATATGATTTTCGAGGGCAATGAAGCCATCACTCCCACCGAAAATCACATCAGGCAGCTGCACGGCGTATTGCTCAAACACAGCACCAAGGATCAGGAACATCGCGGCGAATACAAGAAGGTGACGAACCATGTCGAGGCCTTCGGACCCGACGGCAAGAGCCTGGGCGTCATTTTTGAGACCGCTACGCCATTTGAGACCCCCGGATGGATGAAAGACCTCGTGGATTGGTTCAACCGGTCCGTGGAGGAAGAAAGCCATCATCCTCTGATACTGATTGGGATTTTCATTGTCGTGTTCCTGGCCATTCACCCGTTCAAGGATGGCAATGGTAGGCTCTCGCGCGTGCTGACGACCTTGCTTCTGCTGCGCGCCGGATATGGATATGTCCCCTACAGCTCGATGGAAGGCGTCATCGAGCAGAACAAGGACAGCTATTATCTGGCACTTCGCCGTACCCAGCAGACCATCCGGAAAGAAGAGCAGAACTGGGAAGCCTGGCTGGTGTTCTTTTTGAAAACGATGGCCAAGCAGAAAGACAATCTGGCAGCCAAGGTGAAAGAGGAGCAGGCGCTTCGCGCGTCTCTACCCGCTCTTTCCCGCCAGATACTGGAGCTCGCTAAAACCCGCGGCGAAGTTACCGTCAAGGACATCGAGGATTCGACAGGCGCAAACCGCAACACCATCAAGGTGCATGTGAAAAAGCTGGCAGAGCAGCACTACCTCATACAGCTCGGTAAAGGACGCGGCGCGCGCTACACGATCAAATAGGCTACTTGCCTATCAATGATCAGTGGATCTGTAAGGCTCTAGCCTTCTTCTTTGTTTTCCGGTAAGCCTTGACAGTCTCGTCGATCTGGCGGCTCGTTAGTTTATCTGTACCATTGCGCCGTGATTGTTCGCCAATGACTTTCAGAATTTCTGGCTCGGTCGGTACGGTTTGCTGCCCGCTTCTTTTTTTGGGTTGTCTATCCATCATGGTTGTGCCAGGATGGGCCCGCTCCATGACCACGACATGGGTAGCTCCGGCTTTTGCCATCATTTGGGCCTCAAGCCAACCACCATCCATGATTTTCAGGTCAGCGACAATGGGAACATCAGGAAACTCGGCGCGCAGAGCGCGAACGCCATTAATTCCCTCGGCGATGATCAGTGGCGTGCCTGCCTCCAACCAGTCAACACCCGAGTTCAGGGCGAGTCGTGCGGTTTCGAGAGCTTCGGAGATGGTGATGAGGTCTAGCGAGATTTGTACGATGGTTTTCATGCTGAGTTTGATTGAGACTGGCTCCGCTTGATGGCGGATGACCAGCATTCTTAATCGCTGAAATACTGGTTGATTTTCCCTCTAAGAAAACGTATCGATTCCCGCAGCTCGTCTATCCCATTCACACCATCTTCGATCGAAATCCACGAGCCGAACCCAACGGAGTTGAGAGTAAAAAAGATCTTGTCGTAGTCGTTCACACCTTTTCCGATGGCGCCGTGGCAGAGACGACTGGCGTAGCATAATTGTGCGGCATATCGTCGTCGTCCTCGTCTGGAAGGCTATTCAGTGGCCGGCTGCTATCTTCTTCGTTGCCCTATCGTGTTCGTTGATTTATCGCTACGGTCCCGACTTGAAAGAGCGCCGTCGCTGGCATTGGTTTACGCCTGGAGCGGCATTTGGTGGGTTTAATATGGCTGGCGGCTTCGTTTGGATTCCGTATCTACCTGCATTTTTTTGATAATTACAGCGTCTCGTACGGGTCATTGGGTGCGTTGATGATTCTCTTGGTCTGGCTCTATGCGACCGGGCTAGCGCTGCTTATCGGAGCAGTGATCAACGCGGAAATCGAGCGCTCGTCGAAAAACGATCAAGGCCCTTAGATCGCGTCGCGGACGTATTACCGCTACGCAAGATCGGAAACGCCTCGGAAACGAATTTTGGAGAGAAGCTGTGAACTAAGTCCGAGGCGTTTTCGATTTGGAGGTAAGAAGGAAGCGGCAGGTGTTTGCCGCGGTCGCGGTGATCCTGGCTGGGATTATGGATATTGAATGCTATTTCATGGTTGAGTAAAGATTTTTGTTGTCGATCATCGTCGCCGCTGGTGCTGGAAACAGTTGAGCAGTTGCAAGCGCTGTCTTCGATCCCGGCGTTGCTCTATGCGGGTTGACCTGGTTGTGAAGAGTTGTCGGGTCAGGTGGACACACGATTGGGAACGCATGCATGAAGCAAACCGGCAGAGCGGGTTGGCAGCGACGGTCATGAAGAATCTAAGCCTGCGAAATAGAGTTGTGCGGCGGAGAAGCGCTCAACGACGCGCATAGGTGCGCCGCAGCGGGGGCAGTGCCAAATGCCGCAGTCCGGTGCTGGCGGCAGAGGCATCGTCTCGCGGTCCTGGACGGCTAGCAGTGTGCGCGCCAGGGGCAGCAGTTGTTTGCGGAAGCGATTCGACAACAGTCCGTAGTGGCGGATGCGCACGAAACCCCTGGGCAAAACGTGCGTGAAGAAGCGGCGCAGGAACTCCACGGCGTCGAGGGGCATGACACGCTGCTTTCCGCCGTGCAGATAATCGCGCCAGCGGAAGCTGACGTGCTCGCCGTCGAAGGCGATGATGCGGTGGTTCGATATGGCCATGCGATGGGTGTAGCGGCCGAGATAGCCGAGGACATGTTCCGGTCCTCCGAAGGGCGGCTTGGCATAGACGTACCAGTCCTTATCGCCCAGCTCCTCGATCAGTTGTTCGAACCACGCGGGATGACGGAAATCAGCGGCGGGACCACGGCAATCCAGCAGGCTTTTGCGGTAGAGCTGGCGAAGTCCGGCAAGGAACTTCTTACGGAAGACGGTGTGCAGTACTCGAATGGGCAGGAGGAACAGTGGGTGGCTGGTCGAAATCCAGCGCTGATGATCTCGGGACAGTCCACCGCCGGGGACGACGCAATGGACGTGGTAATGGCCCAGCAGGGTCTGACTCCAGGTATGCAGGATGGAGAGGAATCCAATCTCTGCGCCGAGCCATTTTGGATCGGCAGCGACTTCGAGCAGGGCCTGGGAGCTGGCGTCGAAGAGCAGGTCGAGAAATGGCCTGGGGGAAGTCAGTGCCAGCGGGTTCAGTTCGTGGGGCACGGTGAAGACAACGTGAAAGTAGTTGGTGTTGAGTAGATCCCGCTGCTGGGCTTCGAGCCATCGCCGGCGCTCCTGCGCCTGGCACTTGGGACAGCATCGTGATCGGCAGGAGTTATAGGAGTGCGGTGCTTCGTACTGGCAGTTGACACACTTGTCCTTGTGTCCGCCGAGAGCAGCGGTGCGGCAGCGCTCCACAGCCCGAAATGCCTTCAGCTGCTGATAGCTGACACTGGACTGGTAGTGTTCGAGATACTGCCTGCCCTTTGCGCGGACGATGTCGGCCACTTCGATGGCCGGCCGCGTCATGGGCGGCGCGGACGATGATAGAGGCGGCGGCTCAGCTCGACGCTGGCGAGCTTCAGCTCCTCGAAGGGGTTGGCGACCTGGTGCAGGTGCTGCTGCGATAAATGCAGATAACGGGCTGTAACTTCCAGGTCCTCATGACCGAGCAGCAACTGGATGGTGCGCAGGTCGGTACCGGCTTCAAGTAAGTGTGTGGCCCAACTATGGCGAATCAGGTGCGGGCTCGTTTTCTTGCGAATGCCGGCCTTCTTCGCGGCATGCGTGCACGCATGCCACACGGTTTTATCGCTGATGGGCCGTTCCTGGTCTCGATGCATGCGTGAGGGGAACAGGTAGATGCGTGGCTTGAGCCATCGCCAATATGTGCGCAGGGCCTCGAGCAGTGCCGGGCTGAGAGGCAGATCGCGGTCCTTGCCACCCTTGCCGTTGACTACGTGAATGACCATGCGCTGGCTGTCGATGTCGCTGATCTTCAGCCGGACGATCTCCGATCGGCGCATGCCGGTGCCGTAGAGAACCATCAGCAGCGTGCGCTGGAACAGATCGCTGCCGGCGTTGATCAGACGTGTGACTTCTTCCTGGCTGAGAATGTTGGGCAGCTTCCTTGCCACCTTGGGATAAGGCAGAAACTGGCGGAACTCCTGGCGATGAAGCGTGCGCACAAACAAGAATCGCAATGCAGAGATGCGGTGTTCGACCGATCCCGGGGAAAGCTTGCGCCGCTTGAGCAGATAGGCCTGATAACTACGCAGCTGATCGACACCCAGCTTGTCCGGGGACTTGCCGAAGTGTTGAGCAAACTCCTCTACAAATCGTAGATAGTGGCGGATCGTTCCATCAGAGTAGTTGCGGCGCTCGAGTTCCTCGAGCATCATTTTGCGAAGACGAGTCACAGTGGGGTACCTCCTGTGACTCACACCCTATCCCGGCCTCAAGACTGCTCGACAGCCACAACCGCAGAGACCGCGGCGCCTGCGGCTTCGTTCTTACCGGCAATACGGAAGTAATCCCGAAAATGCCTGTGAAGTCCTAGTGCTGTATCTGGAGCGCCCCGCGACGGCAGTGCGCAGTTGCATGCTCTCAGAGCAGGGCGCTTCGGATACAGCGACTTGAAGGAAGCCGCCCCCATGGAAGGCTATGAACTTTGAATGGCGCTGATCGGGTGGAGAAGTTTGACCAAGTCGTTAATCTGGGCATGATCTGCGGCTTTTAAGTCGTGATGGAGCGGTGAAGGATCGCAATGTGGCATCCGGCGGGGGCTGAAGAGATGAGCGACCGAGCGTCCCGGGACAGATGAGACAAGGAACCTGCATGCGTGCCGAAGCAGGGGCAAAGGCCGAAGATGGGGATAGAGGTTCAAGCTGCGCACCGGTTTGGTTGAGGTGGAGAACGAAGCAGCAGTTGCGCAGCGGAAAGCCGTTCGACAGCGCGCATGGTTCCGCCACAGACTGGGCAGTTCCAGAGTAAATGGGTCTCTTCAGTGGACATCGAAGCTGCCGAAGCAGCCTTTTGCTCTGAGCCGCTGAGTAGTCGAGAGCATAGCGGCAACAGGGTAGCGCGGTTCCGGTTGGCGAGGAACCCGAAGTTGCGGATGCGGACGAAGCCTGGCGGCAGCAGATGGAGCAGGAAGCGGCGCAGGAACTCTTCGACGGCCAGAGTCATGAGCCTCTTCTTGTTGCCGTGGGCAGAGTCGCGCCAGCGGAAGGTGACGTTGCCATCGGAGAGCGCAACCAGCCTGCTGTTGGAGATGGCGACGCGATGGGTATAGGCGCCGAGATAGCGCAGCACGTGTTCAGGGCCGCCGAAGGGAGGCTTGGAGTAGACGACCCAGTCGTGGCGGAACAGTACACGCAGCCATGCGGCGAAGGTGCGTGGCTGGGCAAGAGGCAGAAGGTTGCCGTAAAACTGGAGTTCGCCTCGATGGAAGGCGCTACGGAGTCCGGCGACGAACTTGCCGCGGAAGACACGGCTGAGCACGCCGATGGGCAGGAAGAAGGAAGGCCGGGCGGAGATCCATCTGGAGTGATCTGGTGCGAGGCCGCCGGCGGCAACGACACAGTGGATATGGGGATGAAACTGCAATCGCTGATTCCAGGAGTGGAGCACGCTGAAGAAACCGATCTCGGCTCCAAGATGTCGAGGGTCGCGAGCAATCTCACGCAGCGTCTCGGCACTGGCGTGAAAGAGCAGGTTATAGATGAGCCGCTTGTTCTGTAAAGCGAGCGGGGCCAGTTCCCGCGGCAGAGTGAAGACGGCATGGACATAGCGGGTGGGCAGCAGTTCTCGTTCACGCGCCTTGAGCCAGCGCAGGCGCGCGTTGCCCTGGCACCGTGGGCAATGCCTGTTTCGGCAGGAGTTGTACGAGATCCTGGTCGTATGTCCGCAGCCGGTACAGCGATCGCGATGTCCGCCCAGCGCGGCGGTGCGACAGCGCGTGATGGCCAGCAACACTTTTCGGTGTTGCCAGTTGATCCACTTACGGCTGTGTTCAAGAAATGCGTGTCCTGCACAGCGAACAATGTCGGCCATCTCCAGCGGAGGCCGGCTCATGAACTGTGCTTGCGTCCTCCTTGTCGAGAGAACGTGAGAGCATCAAGCGGGCTGGCAGTTGCGCTGAGATGCCGTTGGGACAGATGCAGGTAGACGGTAGTGACCTCGAGGTCTCGGTGACCGAGCAGTATCTGGATCGTTCGCAGGTCGGCGCCGGCTTCAAGAAGATGTGTGGCGAAGCAGTGACGTAGAGTATGCGGATGGATGTGCCTGTTGTCGAGGCCGGCGCGTTCGGCGGCGATCTGGCAGGCATCCCAGAGGACCTTAGTGGTGACAGGGTAACTTGCCGTGTGCCAGCGGTTGCCGGGAAAGAGCCACTCCTTCGGCTTGCGCCGGAGGCCGCGCCAGTAGAGGCGCAGCGCATCGAGCAGCTTCGGGCTAAGCATGACATCGCGGTCCTTGCCGCCCTTGCCCTCCCGGATATGAACCACCATCCGCTGGCTGTCGATGTCACCGACCTTCAGGTGGGCCGCTTCCGCGCGCCGTGCACCCGTGGCATAGAGCGTCATCAGCAGGATGCGATGAAACTGCGAGTCTGCTGCGTCAATGAGGCGTGCCACCTCCTCCTGGCTGAGCACCTGCGGAAGGTGTCGCAACTTCTTCGGATAGGGCGTCTCGGCGATGCTCCAGCCGCGCTTCAACACGTGGATATAGAAGAAGCGCAGCGCCGCCAGCCGCAGGATTACGGTGTTCGGACTGAACTTCAGCTTGGTGAAAAGCATCGCCTGATACTTGCGAATGTCCTCGGGGCCAAGCTGATCGGGCCGGCGATGAAAGTATCGGCTGAAGTGCTCGACACCGTGCAGGTAAGTGCGGATGGTCGTATCGGCGAAGTTGCGACGCCGCAACTCCTCAAGCATGAGCTGGCGTAGTTGGTTCACAGAGAATCCTCCTTCTCTGCGCACCAAGCTACCCGGTAGCCTCAAGTGTCAGTTCAGTAACACGCGGATGCGTCCGCCGCCGCCGCGGCTTCGTTCATGTCCGCTTTTCGGTAACTAGTGTAGTGCGTCACGCAGACAGGCGTTTATTGAGGGCAGTCTGAGCGCGAGTAACCTTTTCCAGGATGTCGTTGGCTTTGGCGGTCCAGATGAAGGGCTTGGGGTTGTCGTTGTGGCGGTCGATATAGTCGCCGATAGCCATGATCAGTTGTTCGAGATCCCGGAAGACGCCACGACGGATGCGATTGGCCGTCAGGTCGCGGAAAAAGCGCTCGATCATGTTCAGCCACGAGGCCGAGGTGGGCGTGAAGTGCAGATGGAACCGCTTGTGGCTGTGCAGCCACCGTTGGACGCGCGGATGTTTGTGGGTGGCGTAGTTGTCGCAGATGATGTGGATTGTCCTGTCGGCGGCCACGGTCTTGTCGATCAGGCGCAGGAACTTCAGCCACTCCTGATGACGATGCCGCTGCTGGCATAAGTGGTAGACCTCGCCGGTTGCCGTGTTGAGGGCGGCAAACAAGGTGGTCGTGCCGTTGCGCTTGTAGTCGTGCGTCATCGTCTGGCCGCGCCCCTTCTTTAGGGGCAGGCCGGGCTGGGTGCGATCCAGCGCCTGGATCTGGCTCTTTTCATCGACCGACAGCACCAGCGCATGCTCGGGCGGATTCAGATAAAGGCCAACCACATCCTCCAGCTTCGCGGCGAAGTCAGGATCGTTACTGACTTTGAAGCTCTCGACGCGGTGAGGCCTGAGCCCGTGGGCGTGCCAGATGCGGCGCACGCTGGCTTCCGAAATGCCTGCTGCACGCGCCATCGAGCGCGTAGACCAATGCGTGGCATTGGCCGGAGCGCTCTGCGTGGTCTTTTCGATCACTTGTTCGACAACCGATGCGGAAATCGATCGTGTGCGTCCCGGCCGCGGAGCATCCTCCAGCAATCCCTTTACGCCAAGCCGGAGAAAGCGACTGCGCCACAAACCCGCCATCCGCGTGCTGACGCCGAGTCGTTCGGCGATCTGCTTGTTCTGCATCCCGCCTGCGGCCAGCAGAATGATACGGCTGCGCACCACAACCCGCGCCGCCATCGAACGCCTGCGGCTGAGCCGCTCCAGTTCGCCGCGGGTGGTTCCGTCGATCACAATGGCTGGGGCTACACGCATGACGAGGCCTCCTCATCATAGGATGTACCTCGCTGCATATGTGATCCTATTTATGACGCACTACACTAGCCGTATCGCCGCGCCCAGAGAGTTGAAGTTACTCAAAACATCGTTTTGCAGGCGCTTCGACAGCGAGTTGATCCGAAGTCGTTTTCGTAAGTGGCTGCGCTCTCACGGCGTCGAGAAGTCATAAACGACGCAGGAAGAGCGTTGAAGCAAAAGAGCGTGCCCGCTGAGTAATCGTCTTCGTGACAAAGCTGATCGGTCATTGGACTATGCAACTTTCTTGAAGGCCATCTTTCGCGTTGCTAGTATATTTTAACTAACTGGTTAATCAATGGCGATCAAACCTTCAAAACCCAACCATCGAGACCGCGCCGACCAGACACGGATGACCATTCTTCGTGCGGCCATTCGCGAGTTCAGTACGCACGGCCTGGCGGGGGCGCGTACCGATGCGATTGCGGAGTCAGCCAAAGTTAACAAGGCGCTCCTCTACTACTACTTCAAAAGTAAGAGCGGCCTCTACGCGGCAGCGCTTGAAGAGGTCTCCGGAATTGTTGTCGAGCGCACGTTGGCAGCCCTCGACCCGGGATATAGCCCGGGAGAACGCCTGCTGCGCACCGCGCTGAATCATTTCGACCGGATTCTCACACAGCGTGAATTCCAAAGCCTCATGCAGCAGGAAATGGTCCGGGTTCGACTGGGCGAGAGCGAAGCAATGCCGCTCCTCATGG
This sequence comes from Terriglobales bacterium, assembly GCA_963823845.1. Lineage (GTDB taxonomy): Bacteria > Acidobacteriota > Terriglobia > Terriglobales > Acidobacteriaceae > Alloacidobacterium. Next base: position 36,465 of record CAWGND010000027.1, on the reverse strand, counting down.
AGAAGCTCTTCAAGCCCTTGATTGAGAAAGTTCAGGAGACCGTCTGCGAAGGCGTCAAGACAGGCGAGTTATGCCAGATGGATTGGCTTCAGGTGGTGTATTCCATGTTCGGCGCAAATGTTTTTTACTTTCTCAGTGCGCCCATGATGCGCTTGGCATTGCCGTTCCATCCATTCGATATCAAAGCGATAGAATCACGGCGCCACGCAGGAGTGCTCTTCCTCGGTAATGCCCTGTTCGTTGATCGTGCCTACGGCGCGAAGCTTGCGAAGCGTGTCCTCGCCGAAATGCCCATGCCTCAAATCAAAAAAGCTCGGCTTTGGAGAAAGTGCTTATGAATGCACGTAACAAGATATTTGTCTTGATCGGAGTGCTGCTGGTGGTCGCGCTCTGCTGGTACTTCTTTACGGTGGAGCGCTCGGACGATCTCCAGCTAATTGGCACGGTAGACGCCAATGAAGTAGTCATCAGCTCGCGCATTGCGGGCCGCATACAGACCCTTGTCGTCGATGAAGGCGACGACGTGCAGACAGGGCAACTGATCGCCACCATCGAGAGTGACGATCTGGCAGCGGCGCGCAAGGCTGCCGAGGCGACAGCGAGCAGTCAACAATACAAGCTGCTAGAAGCAAGCGACACCGAACGCCAGACACGAGGCGGCACATCAAGCCAGGTAACGAATGCCGAGGCGCAACTGCGGGCAGCGAGGGCCGCTCTCACGCAAGCGCAGGCACAATACGAGCATCAAGAGGCCGATACCTCGCGCACCGTCGCATTGGCGGAACAAGGAGTCATGAGCCAGCAGGCACGGGACGAAGCGGCCACCTCCCTCCGCGCCGCGCATGCCGCTGTCGATTCAGCGAAAGAGAATGTTGCCGCTGCGGAAGCGTCGCTCAAGCTTGCGGTGGCGAATACGATTCAGGCCCAGGCGGCGGCCAAAACAGTGGCCGCAACGCGTGGCGAAGTCCAAAATGCGCAAGCTCTTTTGAGTCAGGCGCAGATCCAATTAGATTATGCGCGCGTCGTTTCACCGATTGCAGGCAAGGTCAATGTAAGGGCGGCGCGGCAGGGCGAAGTGGTTTCGGCGGGAACGCCGATCGTGACCATTACGGATCTGACGCAGACCTGGATCTATGCGCCATTGCCTGAGACTGAAGCCGATGGCGTGCAGCTAGGCGATAGCCTGCGCGTAGTGATGCCGAGCGGCGCCGCCATCGAGGGAAAGGTGATTGTTAAATCGGCCGAAGCAGACTTTGCCACGCAGCGTGACGTGAGCCGGCGCAAGCGGGACATCAAAACCATCCGCCTGAAGCTGCTGATCGATAACCCCGGAATGCGATATGTGCCTGGAATGATCGCCGAGGTCTATGTCCCGAAAAGCAAGCTGGTGGCACGATGAATGCCGCGAAGCCACGCACGGCGATTGCTGTTGAAAACATCGTGAAGCGCTATGGAGATTTCGAAGCCGTCGGCGGCATCACCTTTGAAGTCGCAGATGGAGAAATCTTCGGGCTGCTCGGGCCGAATGGCGCGGGCAAAAGCACGCTCATTCGCATGATGACGACGCTAATTCCGGTCACCGCCGGGAAGGCAATCATCGCGGGGCATGATGTCTCGCGCGAATCCGATGCAGTAAGGCGAGTAATCGGTGTCATTCCCCAGGCGCTCACCAGCGATGTCGATCTGACCGTGGAAGAAAATCTCTCCATCTATGCCAAGCTCTACGAGGTACCGAAAGTCGATCGCCAACGCAATATCGAAGAGCTGCTGGAAGCAGTGGATCTGCTGAAGTGGCGCGGCGCACAAACAAAAACGCTTTCCGGCGGAATGCGCCGCCGGCTTGAGATCGCGCGCGGCCTTGTCCACAATCCGCGGATCTTCTTCCTCGACGAGCCGACTACGGGACTCGACCCGGTATCGCGCGTGGCAGTGTGGGAAATGCTGAATCACCTGAAAAACACGCGCCATCTCACCATGCTGATTACGACGCACTATATGGACGAAGCCGATCGCCTGTGCGACCGCATCGCCATCGTCGATCACGGAAAGCTGGTGGCGCTCGATACTCCCATGGCGCTCAAAGCCAGTGTTCCGGGAACCAATGTTGTAGAAGCGCAGTTCACACGCGAATCCGGCGAGTGGCCTGCGCGATTGAAGCAGCTTTCCGGTGTGACTGCAGTCGAATCACAGAGCGCGGGAATGTACAGGCTGCTCACCTCCAACGGCTCGCTTACTACAACGCAGTTGGTGGAGATGGCGGTCAACAGCGGGGAAACCATCAAGTCGTTGAGCGTTCAGAACACCACGCTCGATGACGTCTTCGTTCACTACACGGGGCGTCAACTCCGTGACGAACAGGTCAAGGCGCTTGGATTTGTCATGCCGCCACGGCCAGGGGTGCAACCATGAAACGAATGATGGCGATTGTAGAACGGGAAATGCGGAAGTTCTTTCGCTCACCGGCCTTAATGATGGTCTCGATGACGCTTCCGCTCGTCCAGCTGATTGTTCTAGGCAATGCTTTCGGCGGTAAGATTCGCGGCGCGCGGATGGGCGTAGTCGACTACGACCGCGGCTCTCAGGCGCTCAAGATCCACGAGGCCTTCGACTCCATCGCCGTGAATATTCGCACTTTCACCACAGTTCAGTACGACGATGAACAAAAGGCGCGCGAAGATGTGCGCACCGGCAAAATTGATGGAGCAGTGATCATTCCGATGCAGTATTCGCGGCGGGTGCTCGCCGCCGATTCTCCGGCCATTGGCCTGGTGGTCGACAACTCCGACCAGACTATGAGCAGCAGCCTTGAAGCAGAGATGCAGGCCCTGATCGATGCCTTAAATGCTCCCGTCATCCAGCAGAAAGTGGTGCAGCAGATCGCGCTCGAAATCGTCGAACTCTATCCTTATGTCGAATATATGAAGTATCTGCTCGCCGGCTCAATATCACTCGCCATGTACGTGGCCGTCATGATCGGCGGAGGCATGCTGTATATCGATGACAAGGCACGGGGTGTTCATGAAGGTTATCTAGTAACTCCCATCACGAAACTGGAACTGGTCCTGGGACTGAACCTCGCAGGCGCCATCAAGGCAGTGCTGTCAGGCGTCTGTCTCACTGTGATCGGCTCTCTGCTCGCAGGGCTGGGCGTCATCTTTCATCCGATATCAGCCGTGCTCCTCTTCCTGCTCATCCTCTCGACCTCCATCGCCTTCAACGGCATGATGTTTTTGATGATGGTGCGCGTCGAAGATCCTCTCGTGCCGCGCGCCATGTTTGGAGTTCTGAATACGCTGCTGTTCTTTCCCAGCGGAGCCATCTCTCCCGTCTCAGGGTTCCCAAAGTGGCTGCGCGCCATTGCCGTCGCCGACCCCTTTACCTATGCCGTCCACGGCTTCAAGGCCATCCTTCTCAAGGATGGCGGCCTTGCCGCGATCCGCACGGACCTCCTCTTCTTGTTTGGGTTTGGGATCGTAACGCTTTTGATCGCAACACCTCTGTTCAAACGCACCCTATAGCTGGTTGCATGGGAATTTGGTAATGGCCACTTTGGAAAGGAGTCTTGCTTTCTTTTTTTATTTCTTCGCCATTTTTTGAATAAATGAGAGCATAGCTATCTCGTTCCCTGGCGCATCACACTTGCATCGCCGATCTTCCTGCTGAGTCACCTCCGCGTCTCCTACTTCTGCAGTGTGACAATCTCAGCATCAATCGCAATCCTCGGAGCGCCTGAAAAGTCAGCTTTTCAGTAACTACGCGCATGCCTTCCTGTGCGGCCACAATTCCAGGCGGATCGACGCTGTACGGGAGCGTCTTGGGATTGACTATCATTCTTACGGAGGTATCAATGAAAGTCAGAGAGCTAGAAGGTTGGCCACCCCAACCCAGCGGGTTTCATATGGGCTCCTACAGGGCGCCAACAAGAGAGCAGGCGATTTTGAAGGATGTGGTGATATCGCACCACAATTGGGTGACGTTTGTCTGTTCTTTCGATCGTGACGACCATAAGTACGATTTTGAAGCACCTGATAAGAGCGACGCTTTACAGGTCGAAAAGATCCTCAAAGGCAATATCGGGAAGAGCCTGCTTGAAATAGGTGAAATTGAAATCCCTTCCGATTGAGTCGCTCGACACAGGAGTATCGTGCATATTTCCCGGTAGTGGTGCCGCCTGAAGACAATGAAACAGGCCTCTACAAAAACTAGCGGCACTCATCGAGTGGACTCATCCCTCAACCTCTCGCATCAGTTCCACAATAGTCAACCGGAACGCACCCGGGTCAAGAGACAGAACCAAACGGTGGAACCACGGGACATGTCGAGAAAATCCTCGGCATATTTACATACATTGAGTTGAACGCTAACCCCGTTCCTGGCGGACCCACGTTTCGGAAGAGACTATTCGGTAATCGATAAGTCTTCAGGTACACCGCCCGAAAAGTCGGCTTTTGAGTAAGTTCGCCGCGTCAGAAACGAACTTACCTGAAACGCCGGTTGAGACCGCCCCGTTTTGCGGGAACTTCGATATGCGGGCGGACTCCCTCCTTGTTTTCCCTTGCTGCTTTCCGCACACCCGCCAACCCCTGTGACACGCGTGCCTCGCTCTGTGTCGAGCGCGTGTTAGGTTGAAGAGTGTTCTCCTCGATCAGCGGCCTTCCCTCCTCAATCTCCGCCAACAATTTCTCGTCTTTGTTCGACTGATTCATAGGTACTGTACCGCTGTCCGACTCCTCGGAGATGTGCATGCGGGCCATACGGCCTAAGCCTTCACCCGCCGTCCTGGTATCTGGTTTGACAGCAGGCCTCTCCGAGGTCTCCCGGTTCTCGTGCATGAAGCTTCCAGGCGTGTCTGGGGTCTTCGACTACGCAGGACCGAGCAGGGACTCGCGATATCGCACCTGCTCGTGTTGTCTTCCGCCTGTTAGAAAGCGTCGACGTCCTGATTGCTTGTTTTGTAGGGTCGAGGACTGGCGCCATGCTCCGTAGGTTTGGCCTAGCCGTTGCTCCCCGTTTCCTCTGGGAGTGCCTCACTAGTAAAACCGTAAGTTGGTTTCCAGTCCCCGCCACTTCGAACGCAGCATGCGGATTTCCCGCACTACGCTCTCCTGTTCGCTTCACGGCAAGGTTTATATGCCCTCAGGGATGGGAGCCGCTTTCGAAAGTGGTGGGCGTTTCAGCCTATAGTCGTTGTATAGTCCGAGCTGCCGATTCATCCACTCACTACTCCACCGTTTCCATCCTTTGCCTTTGCGCAATCTGGATCGCATCAGATGTCGCCTGATCTTCATCTCTACCCAGTCTCTGACCTTCGAAAAACATCGGCTTGCATGACCGATCCGAAAGTAGTTCACCCAGCCCCGGAGGATGGGATTGATTATCTCTATCACCGCCTCCACTGGCTGGCTGATGTGCTGCCGGAAGACGTCTCTGAGCTTGGCAAAGAGCGCCGTTTGCTTCTTCATCTTTGGCACAAATTGCGGTCGCCACTTCCTGTTACGGCCCAGAACGAGGCGATATTCAAAACCCAGGAACGCAAAGCTTTCGCCTTTTGTCAGGTCAATTGTCCGACTCTTTTCTTCGTTGATCTCCACTCGTAGCTTCGCCAGTTCTTGTCGCAGTCGTTTGTTTACCGCCCTTTTCAACCAGTCATTCCGCGGATGGGAGTCGATTAAGATCACCATGTCATCCGCAAATCGCGCGTATTGCGCATGGTTGTATCTTCCGCGCCTCGTGGTGGCTATCGCCTTCTCCAGCATTTTGTCTACCTCAGTGAGATAGATGTTGCTGAGCAAAGGTGAGATCACACCGCCTTGCGGAACTCCTTGCTTCCCTGTCGACTTTAGGATCTGGTTGAGTAGTCTCATCACCATCGGGTCCTGCACACGTCGAGCTACCTTCTCAAGCAGCAGATAATGCTGAACATTGTCGAAGTAGGCTCGCAGATCAAGATCAATGATGTGGGTCTTTCCCTCCATGATCGCTTTGTCCACTCGAAGCACCGCCTCCTGGGCTGTCTTCTTCGGTCGGTATCCATAGGACCCCTCTTCGAAATCTGCTTTCCGAGTAGAGGAGTCCCCGGTGTGCTTTAGGTGTTCTTTGGCTGTGTCCGCCGTTTCCAGCTTCGTGCCCGTTTAAGTTCACCATGGCTCACCGGATTCTCCCCCCTCACGGACCCCGCCGTGCAGATTTCCCGCAGCGGGTTCTTCAGGCGTGACTCCCCGCCCCGACCCAGGCGTGTGTGATCCGAGGTAACAACAGTGGATGCTGCCGCAGGATAGCGTTATATCTATCCCACGTCAGCGGCCGCCCGCGTGTTCGACGACCCAGCCACTCGCGCCAGATACGACATACGCGTCGATAGAACTGCCAGATGCTGTAATAGTTCGTCGGGCGTCCATAGTACTGGTAGTGGCCGCGGAGTTTGGCGTTCAGGGCTTCCTGTTGCTGGTTCACTGGCGTGCGCCGATGTTGTTTACACCAGTCGGCTATTGCCTTCAGCCCTCTACGGAGCCGTTGGGCTAACGTCTTCACATGCACTGTGAATCCACCCTTCCGGCTACGGGCGCAGAGGTGCTTGAATCCAAGGAAATCGAAGCTCTCGGGTTGTTTCCCCTGCTTCTTCGCATTCCTCGCTGCATGGCGCCCGAATTCAATCCGCCGCGTCTTCTCCGGGTGCAGGGTCAGACCGTACTTCTCGAATCGCTTCGGTAGGACCCTCATCACCTTTTCCGCGTCCGCCCTGTGCTGGAAACACAGGATGGCATCATCAGCAAAACGGATCTCGTAAGCTTCCCCTTTCAGACGGGGCCGCACCACATCCTCGAACCACTCATCGAGTGCATGGTGCAGGTAGATGTTGGCCAGGAGCGGACTGATCGGCTGCCCCTGTCCTGTCCCCGTTTCGCTCACAAGCAGCTTGCCGTCTTCAATGACCCCGACCTTGATCCATTTCTGAATCAGACGGAGCACGCTGCCGTCACTTACGCGCTTCTCCACCATCTCGATGAGGATGCCCCTAACAATTTTGTCGAAGTATGAGCTGATGTCTATCTCCAGAATCCATCCCGTGGGCCGGGTGCAGATCACCCGTCTCACTTCGTCCAGAGCCTGATGTTGACTGCGTCCGGGCCTAAACCCGTACGAGCAATCGAGAAAATCCTGCTCGTAGATGGCATTCATCAGATCAACCACCACTTTCTGCCCGATCTTATCCTCAAGGCTGGGAATCGAGATTGGCCTCTGTTTCCCGTTCTCCTTGGGGATATAGACTCGGCGCAGCGGTTGTACCTGGTACTTGCCTGTCACGAGCCGCCGATGCAACTGGCGGACGTTCTCCTCGGCGTTGATCTCGTACTCCAGATACGTGACCCCGTCGATCCCCGCGCTGGCATTCTTTCGTAGACTTCGAAATGCCTCATACAACTTCTCCACTGTAATCAGGTGAGCGATGGAGTAGAACTGTCGCTTCGGATCTTCCTTGGCGAGTTCGGCTATTCTGTCGATGTCTGTGCACATAACGATTCGAGTTCTGAGTCTCGACTATGTCTCCTTTCAACAGATTCGTACGCTTGCTCCCCCCTTCCCTCCAGTGGGTCCCGTGGCCGCTCCTTGCGGAAGCCCTGCGGTTCCCCACCTTCACCGGTACTATGGGGTTGTAAGACTGCTCAACTATCCTTCCGTGCTTCCTTCGGTCTACCCTTGGTTGCACGTATCTCCCGACCCGATCCAAAGGCGTTCCTTCTGGTGTGGGAGAGGATGGGGAGCTCTCTTGGGTTCCCGGCCAACCTCTTTGGAAACGTGCCCCGGGCTAAAGACACCGCCGATCCCAGCACAACCTCGCAATAGCGGTTGCTGCTGAGTGCTGCCTTCCGCCTCTTCGAAAGCGTCGGCATCGGAACTGTGAACCGATTTCGGTGTTGAACCCTCACGGCCTGCTTCCTCACTGTGTACGCTTCGCACCCACCAGTCACCCAGTGAATGGCAACACTCGTTACTGACCTGTCTTGCTCGACTTTGATCAGACGGGATTTGCACCCGCTAGGCTGGATCAAGAGGTTTCACTGTCTTATTATCAGTTCCCCCTCCTCCGAGCTTTTCCCAACGCGACAAAGATAGGCTCCAAGATGAGCTTGAGCGCACCCTGGACCACACGATCACGAATTGCAGGAATCGAAAGAACGCGTACCTTACTTCCCCCGTCCTTCGGAATCTCCTTCTTTCGTACTCGCATGGGCTGATACGTTTTGTCGACCAGCTCATTCTGTATCTGTTTCAGAAAACTCTCCCGTCCGCTTTCCTCGATGGACGCAAACGTAACTCCGTCAATTCCCGGAGCCCCGTCATTACTCTTCGCCATCAGGTAAGCTTCTTGGAGTGTTTCCGTTTTGCAGACATGAACGTATAGTCCCCAAAAGCGCCAAGCCGATTCAGCTTTCGCCTTGACGTATAGACTCCTTCGCAGGTCCTGCAAACTGATGGGCGTATTTGTCATTCCACCCTTGCCTTCCTTTTTGTCAGAGTCATTACGAACAGCAGGGCTCCTTGGCTCCACGGCCGTTACGCCGCTTCATCGCTACTACAGGCCCGCCCGCCACCCTCTCGCCGTCCTTCCATTTCCCGGTGTCGCCGGTTATAGGTCGGACCTGCTCCAAAGATTTCGCTCTGGGACGAGGAGGGCTTCTCCAGTTGCTTAATATGTCCTTGTCATCGTGCTGTCGCTGACACCCCGCCAAAGTGGTTCGACGCTTCAGTCAGTTTGCGACGTACCATGCTGCCTTCATCCAGCTCCGAAGGATTCGGCCTTTGGGGCGACTATTTTTCGAGGCTACTTTGCGTTTACGATCATTACGGCCCGATGACTTGCTCACCACCCTTAAGGTGGCTTTGTCGATAGACTTAAGAGATTCGGTTTCCCTTCTCTCCTCTATCCAAGCTACGAGGTTCCTGACTTTTTCCTCGATGGGTTTACCTCCCACTGAACACATCAGCCTTTCTTTCTTCACTGGACATGCCGGAGCTCAATACCCAGCCCACCTGTAGTCGGGATAGAGCTCGGGCGCGCCCGCCTTTCAGGTGGAGGGTTACCAGCCTCGCCCTTTCGGTTGCGAGGTGGGTTCACAATTCCACCATGGCCACGTTTCCCGAGGCCCCCCTATAATGCCGGACTGCCGGATTTCCCGGGTCCGGTTTGAAGCCTTGGCCTTTCCTCCATGTGCCTTCCCAGCTTGGCGAGGCTTAAGCGCTGGTACGCATACACCCCGACTTCCGCGGTTCGCCCATAGCTTCGTCCCACAGCAAACGTCGGCTTCACGCCAGCACTGTGTCTGGCCGCCGCGCTGCTCGATGGAACCGCCAAGTGCCCAGAGTCCCTTTGCCCAATGTTGGTGTTTCCCCCATCGGGGAGGCGTATACGCCACCTCCTCCGAGGACATTACTCCTCGGTCATCGCTCCTACGGACTCATTCGCCAATCCCGTTGCCTCTTCTTTCCTTCAGCCTTAGCCTCGTGCAAGAAGTCTTTGCAGGTTGCTACCAGCCCCTGCTGCCACCGGGATCTTCCCGACGTTATCTCTGCGAATCTTTCCTCGGATGCCTGGTCCCTTGCCACGGCGGTTCCACGAAGTGCATATACCTGTTTCTTCCCCCGTGTCATCGGCCTTCCCCAACAGAGGCGTGGGTCGGCTTCCCGCTTAAACCCGCGAACACGACTTCTCGCGGAAGCGTTTTTCGAGGCTGCAGACATTTCTTTATGTTCAGGCCTCCGAGTTTGCTCGTCTCCCAGGTCGTTCCTACCGCTGCGCATATTGCCGCAGGGCAGCCGAGACTTTTACATCCGGGCAGAACGTGCTTCGTTACCTCCGCACGCACCGGATATGCTAGCCGTCCGAATACAGGCAATTGACGGCACAAGGACTTTCACCTTGCAAGATTCACAGCCTTGTCGGCTGCTCCCCCCTGTTTACGCTTCGCCGAACACCTCGCGGTGTGCAACGCAAAACTCGGGGCCGAGCGGTTCGCTACTCCTTTCTCGTGGGACTCTTTCATTCCCTGCTTCATGCCGGTTTATCCCGGCGCACCGCATCGGCGATTTCGCGCATAGGGACAAGGAGCCAAATGACTCCTGTATCCCCGATCAGTAGTGTTAGAGTTGGCGAAAATGGCTGTTCCACTCAGATCTGGAGGGATTCATGGCAAGGGAAATCATTCGAACGCCTAACGCCCCGTCTCCTCCCCCTACGTACGTATCCCCGACAAGCTTCCCAGTTACCGGATCATTCAAGGAGCAGACCAGACAGTGCTTGAAAAATGTGTCTGCCGTCCTCGAGGCCGCAGGTACTTCCCTGGATAGGATCGTGAGTGCCACGGTCATTCTTCTTGAGGAAAGCGATTTCGCCGGAATGAATGAAGAGTGGATTAAGTGGTTTCCGGCGAACCAACCTGCGCGCCAAGGTGCGAAGTTACCGGTTCGGACCCCCGGCATGAGAGTCTCGATCGCGGCCATGGCCGAATGCTAGGGCAATCCGTCGGGTCGCCCGATATCTCAACTGACGATATCAGGGCTTAGCACGCATTATCAGAGGTCGCCCTGTTTCGGAATGAGCTTTGTGGCCGGCGCAGGTCGCAGGGGCTTTGCCCCCGCACCCCCAGGATTTATCGCTTGGTGCCTCTCCCGATGCTGGGCTCGCTGCAGGAAAACGGATGAAAAAGGGGGATGCCGAAGCATCCCGCCTTATCGATCGGTCGAGGCCACTGAGACGGCGCTCGGGTTGCTTCCCAGCATTGCCTTATCCTCCGCTCAGTTCGGGCTCATTCTACTGCGGAGAGATAAGAGGCGGATCTTTGCAGTGGGTTCTGAAGGGATGACACTAAAACCTTGGGGGAAAGTGGTCCAAGCGAAGAATCACCTTTCCCCCCAAGGAGGTACTCAGCATGCTGAGTAGCAATGTGAAGTATATCGGCTTGGATGTTCACAAGGAAGCCGTTGCAATTGCGGTTCTGAATGGCGCCGGCAAGTTGGTGATGGAATCGATCGTCGAAACCAAAGCCAGCACTCTGCTCGATTTCCTGCATGGGCTGCGCGGAGAGCTCCATGTGACGTTGGAAGAAGGGACCTGGGCGGCCTGGCTGTACGACGTGCTCAGGCCTCATGTCGCGGATATCGTGGTCTGCAATCCACGTCGCAACGCCTTATTGAAAGAAGGCAGCAAGAGCGACAAGATCGATGCGCGAAGGCTGGCCGAGCTGCTGCGGAGTGGAATGCTGCGCGCGGTCTACCACGGAGAGAACGGACTGGGGACGCTGCGGGAGTTGGCGCGTAGTTATCTGACCATCAGCAAAGACCAGGCGCGGGTGATGAGTCGGCTCAAGGCGCTGTATCGAAGCTGGGGCATTCCCTGCTCGGGTAGGCAGGTCTATGCCCCACGCCATCGCGACCGCTGGCTGAGCAGGATTACGCAACCCGGCGTGCGCCGCCGAGCAGAGCTGCTCTATCAGCAGATGGATGGACTGTCGGTGGTGCGGCACACCGTGCGAGGAGAACTTTTAGCCGAGAGCCGGAAACATCCGGCCGTGAAAATATTGCGCCAGATTCCCTTGATCGGCCCTCTGCGGGCTACCCTGCTGCTGGCCCTGATGCAGACGCCCTACCGGTTCCGCAGCAAGAGGCAGCTGTGGACCTACAGTGGTCTGGGAGTGGAGACGCACGACAGCGCGCAGCATCGTTATGTAGACGGACAATTGCAACGTTCCAAAAAGCCACAACAGATCCGCGGTCTGAATCAAAATCACAACCACGAGATGAAGAAGCTCTTCAAGAGTACAGCCATGAGCGCCAGCCGTTGCGCCGGGCCCCTGCAGGACTTTTACGCAGGATTGCTGGCCAAAGGCATGAAGCCGGAAATGGCTCGCCTTACGCTCGCACGCAAGATCGCGGCCATCACGTTGACACTTTGGAAGAAAGGAGAACGTTTCGACGCCGAACATCTGAAATCGCAAGCAGCTTGAGCGTCTGCAGGAACCAGGCAAATCCAGGTTTACTTACCCGATGGTTAGCCCATCGGTTCTTGCGACGCTCGGGGTCGAGGGTGAGTATCAATCAATGAGCTAGGCCCTGCGTGCAGTCGTTCAGCACCGAGCCTCCATTAGCACCGTATGCCCCTTCGCATAACCCAAAAAAGCTGTAGGCCTCGAGTCTCAGATAGGACCATGGTTGGCCCGTTAAAGCCAACACCTCTGCTTGCGTAGCTTCCAGAACCGAAGGCATCGAACGACAAGAACGTCATGAAACCATCGAGTTCAAACCGACAACTGCCTGACCTGTCCCTAATACGCCGCGAGCTTACAGCCTCTCCAGAACTGAGATTGGGCTGGATGCAAGCCACTCCGTCTCCCTCTAGAGAGCAAGTGGGGGATTTCTTTCTTGACATCCCCTCTTATAGGACTCATTGAGAATAATTTGTGGGCCGAAAGGCCGATTAGCACCGAAAAACGCCCCAGCCTTCTGCGATACGCCATTTCCGAATTACGGGAGCCTAGCCGACATGAACGAAGCCGCGGCGGCGGCGGACGCATCCGCGTGTTACTGAACTGACACTTGAGGCTACCGGGTAGCTTGGTGCGCAGAGAAGGAGGATTCTCTGTGAACCAACTACGCCAGCTCATGCTTGAGGAGTTGCGGCGTCGCAACTTCGCCGATACGACCATCCGCACTTACCTGCACGGTGTCGAGCACTTCAGCCGATACTTTCATCGCCGGCCCGATCAGCTTGGCCCCGAGGACATTCGCAAGTATCAGGCGATGCTTTTCACCAAGCTGAAGTTCAGTCCGAACACCGTAATCCTGCGGCTGGCGGCGCTGCGCTTCTTCTATATCCACGTGTTGAAGCGCGGCTGGAGCATCGCCGAGACGCCCTATCCGAAGAAGTTGCGACACCTTCCGCAGGTGCTCAGCCAGGAGGAGGTGGCACGCCTCATTGACGCAGCAGACTCGCAGTTTCATCGCATCCTGCTGATGACGCTCTATGCCACGGGTGCACGGCGCGCGGAAGCGGCCCACCTGAAGGTCGGTGACATCGACAGCCAGCGGATGGTGGTTCATATCCGGGAGGGCAAGGGCGGCAAGGACCGCGATGTCATGCTTAGCCCGAAGCTGCTCGATGCGCTGCGCCTCTACTGGCGCGGCCTCCGGCGCAAGCCGAAGGAGTGGCTCTTTCCCGGCAACCGCTGGCACACGGCAAGTTACCCTGTCACCACTAAGGTCCTCTGGGATGCCTGCCAGATCGCCGCCGAACGCGCCGGCCTCGACAACAGGCACATCCATCCGCATACTCTACGTCACTGCTTCGCCACACATCTTCTTGAAGCCGGCGCCGACCTGCGAACGATCCAGATACTGCTCGGTCACCGAGACCTCGAGGTCACTACCGTCTACCTGCATCTGTCCCAACGGCATCTCAGCGCAACTGCCAGCCCGCTTGATGCTCTCACGTTCTCTCGACAAGGAGGACGCAAGCACAGTTCATGAGCCGGCCTCCGCTGGAGATGGCCGACATTGTTCGCTGTGCAGGACACGCATTTCTTGAACACAGCCGTAAGTGGATCAACTGGCAACACCGAAAAGTGTTGCTGGCCATCACGCGCTGTCGCACCGCCGCGCTGGGCGGACATCGCGATCGCTGTACCGGCTGCGGACATACGACCAGGATCTCGTACAACTCCTGCCGAAACAGGCATTGCCCACGGTGCCAGGGCAACGCGCGCCTGCGCTGGCTCAAGGCGCGTGAACGAGAACTGCTGCCCACCCGCTATGTCCATGCCGTCTTCACTCTGCCGCGGGAACTGGCCCCGCTCGCTTTACAGAACAAGCGGCTCATCTATAACCTGCTCTTTCACGCCAGTGCCGAGACGCTGCGTGAGATTGCTCGCGACCCTCGACATCTTGGAGCCGAGATCGGTTTCTTCAGCGTGCTCCACTCCTGGAATCAGCGATTGCAGTTTCATCCCCATATCCACTGTGTCGTTGCCGCCGGCGGCCTCGCACCAGATCACTCCAGATGGATCTCCGCCCGGCCTTCCTTCTTCCTGCCCATCGGCGTGCTCAGCCGTGTCTTCCGCGGCAAGTTCGTCGCCGGACTCCGTAGCGCCTTCCATCGAGGCGAACTCCAGTTTTACGGCAACCTTCTGCCTCTTGCCCAGCCACGCACCTTCGCCGCATGGCTGCGTGTACTGTTCCGCCACGACTGGGTCGTCTACTCCAAGCCTCCCTTCGGCGGCCCTGAACACGTGCTGCGCTATCTCGGCGCCTATACCCATCGCGTCGCCATCTCCAACAGCAGGCTGGTTGCGCTCTCCGATGGCAACGTCACCTTCCGCTGGCGCGACTCTGCCCACGGCAACAAGAAGAGGCTCATGACTCTGGCCGTCGAAGAGTTCCTGCGCCGCTTCCTGCTCCATCTGCTGCCGCCAGGCTTCGTCCGCATCCGCAACTTCGGGTTCCTCGCCAACCGGAACCGCGCTACCCTGTTGCCGCTATGCTCTCGACTACTCAGCGGCTCAGAGCAAAAGGCTGCTTCGGCAGCTTCGATGTCCACTGAAGAGACCCATTTACTCTGGAACTGCCCAGTCTGTGGCGGAACCATGCGCGCTGTCGAACGGCTTTCCGCTGCGCAACTGCTGCTTCGTTCTCCACCTCAACCAAACCGGTGCGCAGCTTGAACCTCTATCCCCATCTTCGGCCTTTGCCCCTGCTTCGGCACGCATGCAGGTTCCTTGTCTCATCTGTCCCGGGACGCTCGGTCGCTCATCTCTTCAGCCCCCGCCGGATGCCACATTGCGATCCTTCACCGCTCCATCACGACTTAAAAGCCGCAGATCATGCCCAGATTAACGACTTGGTCAAACTTCTCCACCCGATCAGCGCCATTCAAAGTTCATAGCCTTCCATGGGGGCGGCTTCCTTCAAGTCGCTGTATCCGAAGCGCCCTGCTCTGAGAGCATGCAACTGCGCACTGCCGTCGCGGGGCGCTCCAGATACAGCACTAGGACTTATGGGTAGTAACGCTTCCTGACATCAGCGGCGTGGAAGCGGCCGGCTGGAGATCAAGCCCTCAATGCCCTTCGCAGCCGTATCGGATCGATCCCGCCGAGCATTGCTGACTGAACGATGAAGCCTATAGGGCCAGGTATTGATGGATAAAAAGCGATGGTCATGCTGCCTTCACCCACTCCACTCGATACTCGTTTAATGGAGTTATGGCGTACGGCTCCGGCGCCTTCAGCCGAAACAACCTGGGTATACGGAAGCACGTCGATGTTGGCGCCTGAGCGCAGCTGCTTTTTGCAAAACCCGAACTAAAGTCCTGATCTGGACCGCGCTCGGGTCTGCTGCTGAGAGCCCACCTATTCTTTGGCTTAGGTCTTTACAGTGAGTGATTTCGTGCCATCTCTTCCAGTCGTGTTAGGAGGCAAGAGCGTGTCCACCTTCACGGTTGCATGAACATGCGCCTGCAATATTGAAGTCCCCGCAGCTTTTCCGATTACCTCAAGACCGGATATTGTGGAAACTTCACCTGGGGTAAGCGTTGTCAGCGATGTCGTCTCAAGGAACATCGCGGTTTGTTCAGAATTGGGGGTCAAGGGGCTGGTTGATGTTGCATCCGGAAAAGCAGTGGCCTTGCTTGTGGGGGGCACGATGAAATTAAAAATACCCGCTGTACCCGCCTGTAAATGCAATCGAATGTTATCGACCTGGACGCCGTTTGCCGAGGTTCCATTGGTCACACTCAAATCATACTTAACCTTTTCGCCAGGGTTAAATTCGCCCTGACCCGATGGAACGCCCGCGCTTGTGACCGTGACCACGATCGTGTTGTCAACGTAGTCGTTCAATGCCTGAAGAATGTCGTGCAGTATCATACTCACTCCTAAACAAGAATTTGGATTTTGTTCGAGTACGTCTGCTGCGACCACCCAACTTATCGCGTCCTCTCGACGACTTGCTGATTGGAATCTCACCAGGACGTTCGAACCAGGTTGCACTTTGTCGCAAGCCGAATCCGGAATCAATTCCGCAGAGATTCCCTGCTGGTGGAATATAGATTCCCGGCATATTCGCGAACATGGAAACGCTCCACCGCTCCACGGTCACCATTCAGTGCACGTGACGTCACCTTCGACACTCCTTCAGATTTATGAATGAGTTAGACCTGCACACGACAACCGCCATTCGCCCGCAGCGACCCGGTGATACACTTTCCCCAAATGTCTCCAAGGTGCGGCCAATGGAAGATACTCCGTCCAAACCTCCGGTCTATCGTTTTGGGACATTCATGCTGGATTCACGTACCGGTGAGATCTTTAGCGATGGCACGAAGACCCAACTCCGCGAACAGCCCTTCCAAATACTGTTAGCCCTGCTTGAGAAACCCAGCGAATTGGTTACGCGAGAGGATCTCGTCCGCCGCCTATGGCCAGAGGGCACGTTTGTCGATTTCGACCGCGGCCTCAATAAAGCGGTCCTCAGCCTCCGCGAAGCTCTTGGTGATTCTGCCGAGAATCCGCACTTCGTCGAAACCCTTCCGCGCAAAGGCTACCGTTTCATAGCGCCCGTCGATTCCGATCAGCAGGAATGCTCAGCTGTGCCAACGTCGTCGCATCTGGTATCCGCTTCCCGATCAGGTCGTCGCTGGATCGCCACGTTGGCCGTGCTCGGGGCATTAAGCATTGTGCTGGCAACAAATCTCGGCGGGCTCCGCCGCTGGATGACAAATCGGTTGCGGCCCAGTTCGCAAATCACTGCCCTCGCAGTCATTCCCCTGGAAAACCTTTCTCGCGATCCCGAGCAAGAGTATTTTGCCGATGGCATGACGGATGAATTGATCACCAACCTCGCCAAGATCAGCCACGCACGCGTCGTCTCTCGTACCTCGGTAATGCATTACAAACGGAGCCGGGAGACTCTCAAGGAGATCGCGCAGGAACTGAATGTGGATGCGGTTATAGAAGGGACGGTACAGCGCGCAGGTAATCGCGTTCGTATCACTGCACAGTTGATCCAGGTGTCAACCGACTCTCATCTTTGGGCAGAGAGTTACGAGCAGGATCTAAGCAGCATCCTGAAGTTACAGAAAGACGTGGCGACCGATATTGCTCGGCAGGTAAGTACCATAGTGAAACCAATTCATTCCACTCGGCTCGTCAATCCAGATGCCTACGTGGCTTACCTCAAAGGGCGTTACGAGTTCTACCGATATACGAAGGAGGGTTGGCAGAAATCTATCGAATACTTTAATGAGGCCATCGAAGGTGATCCAGCCTTTGCTCCCGGCCACGTCGGATTAGCTGCTTCGTACCTCGCTGGGGTCGGATGGGAAGCCTTGCCACCCGAGGAGTTGCCGAAAGGAACGGCGGAGGCGAGGAAGGCGCTGGAACTGGACGATCAACTGCCCAGCGCACATTTCGTAATGGCGGCCGCCCACTTTCAGGAATGGCGATGGCAGGATGCGGAAAAGGAATTCCGACGGGGTTTGGAGCTGGATCCCAATGATGCCCTGGGCCGACAGTGGTACAGCAACTACCTGTTGACGATGGGTCGCTTTCAGGAGGCGATCGACGAACAGGAACACGCACGGGCTGTCGACCTATTTTCGCCATTGATAAACGCAAATCTGGCGAAGGCTTTTTACTATGCGCGCCAGTTTGATCGGGCAATCATGCAGGCTAAGGAGACGCTGAAGCTCGACCCAAAATACCGCGCAGCTTCAATCTTTTTGGAGCGGGCATACCGGCATAAGGGCATGGCAGATCTGTCAGTCCGCGCTCGCCTTGCCACTGCGGACGCGGAAGAGGCACAGACGATTGAGCGGGCTTATCGGGAAGGCGGTCTCCCCGGCGTTCTCCGCACCGAGGCGGAGGCCTATCAAAGAGCAGGCGCACTCTTTGATGCCGCACGTTGTTACGTCCAGATAGGCGAAAAAGATCTGGCGTTCAGCTTGCTTGAGGACTATCACAAACGCCGCCATCCGGGACTGTCGCGGCTGAAAGTGGATCCGGACTTTGATCCAGTTCGATCAGACCCGCGCTTTCAGAACCTGCTGCGGAGCGTGGGACTTCCGTAACCGACGAAGAGAAGTCCCGCTTTCCATAATCCAAGTCTGATTGGATCTCGGGAATGCGTTATCCCTTCGTCCCTAGCCCGCGTGCGCCGCATATAGCTCATCGCACAACAACAATTACAGAACTTCAAAATGTAGACTCCAGGGCAATGCACTCAGTGAACAGGAGATACGCGCCAACACTAGCATTAGTCCCGGAAAACGCTCTAGGGTTGAGTCAATGTCCGGTTTGTTGGCAATGCGGAAGTTTGGGCCGCCATTTAAAGAACTCGATTGACGCGAAAGCGCCAAGTCGCTTATCGATCCCAACGAAGCTCGGGATCAATGGTTGTTCTAAACAGCCATTCCTAAAGGAGGTTATCGCGTTTAAACAACGCGGGCTACGGCCATGCCGTCTGGGCTGATTCCGGCTCCCCAAGAGGAACCCGGGCACCCGCCCGTATAGTTCGTGCGACTGAAACACCAGCTCTCTGGCATCCGCCAAGTTGCCGTACCATTAACTACGACGGCGAGATGTTGAATCCGCCGTCGATCAGGTTGCCGCAACATCTCAAACGACTGTTCGTTGAACGCTTACCATTCCAATGGAGGGCCGCATGACCGACAACAAGCGCGTAGGCCTGTTTTTGGACGGCACTTGGAACAACGTTAGCGACAATACTAACGTCTGGCGATTGAAGTCCTTGTGCACCAAATCTTCCGAACAGCTGGTCTATTACAGCGCGGGAGTCGGAACGCAGTCTGGCCAGCACATCTCGGGAGGAATGTTCGGCATTGGTATCAACGAGGAGGTCATCAGCGCCTACGAATGGTTGGTTGAACATTACGAACAGGATGCTCAGTTGTTCATCTTCGGTTTTAGCCGAGGGGCGTTCACGGCCCGAAGCTTGGCAGGCTTCATATCCAAATGTGGTTTGTTGAAGCCCGGATCTCCGGTCTCTATGAAGCAGCTCTATGAACGATACCGCAAAGGCACGGCTCAGTCGGTGCGAGCGCTGGGTAAAGTGACTGAAAGCGGATTGCCTCTAGAAGACAAATGGATCAAGGAATATTCTCGCGCGATTCCAATCTGGTTCCAGGGCGTATGGGACACCGTTGGAGCCCTGGGCGTACCTCTTCCGTGCGTCCCCAAGGTCAGCCGTTCAGATTTCGCATTTCTCGAAACGGACTTGCGAATCAACGATACCCATGCGTACCACGCACTGGCCATCGACGAGCATCGAGAAGCCTTCGCGCCCACACTTTGGGTGAGGAGCACTCCGAAGCACGGAGATACGTATCCTGACCGCGACCTTGACCACGTTGAACAGCGCTGGTTCGTGGGAGCCCATGCGAATGTCGGTGGCGGCTACGAGGACGACCTGCTGGCTCAAATCCCCCTTGAGTGGTTGATGACCAAAGCCGTCTCTCATGGACTCCAATTCAACGACAGTGTTGTCATCGATGGCAATGAAAATACCAGTCCCATCCGTGACTCCCTGGCTGAAATGGCTCACGGCATCTATGAAGCATTGACCCTTGGAAAGCATTACTACAGGCCCATCGGGGCCGAGCCCTTAGACACCGGTGACGCGGTGACATCCACCATCAACGAAACCATTGATGCGACCGTCTTCGACCGTTGGCGAAGTGATGAAACATACCGGCCCAGGAACCTGTCGGATTGGGCTACACGTCGAGGTGTCGATCCCTCCACGCTCAATCAATCCGTGCGTGCGCACGACGCAACCGCGATAGTCCCAGCGCCAGCTCCAGTGTGACAACGGGAGACGAGGTGCCCCGCGTGAATCGGTGCACTTTTTTCCCGACATTTCATGTAAAGTATTGAGCAACAAGGAGGGTCTCCCAATGAGTCAGGAAGCTCGAGACAAGGCGATTCTGAGTGCACTACATAAGGCGGTGCGCGGTACACCACTCAGTCTTTTTCCGCGCCTGACCTCGGAGGGGGATACAGTTTCTGAAGTTTTCAATGCGCGTCTCGAAGACGGCACCAATGTCGTTTTTGAGCGCCGTGCCAGCGCGATTCAGGTTTCGGAAGCTTTTCGCCTGGACCAGGATGGTAACCCCGAGCCTCTCAAGGACGGCGATTATTTGCTCAAAGATGGAGCGCCGTTTCGAGTATCTGGAGGCAAAATTGACTTTGACGCTGTCTTGGCTGACCCGGATGGAGTCGAACCGTTCCGCCAATATGGTGCCTGGAGAGAAGTAGTCGCAATCGACAATCCCATTTTCTCCTTGCCTGATCCATTGCTGATAACCGACATTGTCCGATTTGTTGCACCGGATGCCAATAGCTACTACGCGGTTCAGAAAGGTGTCGATCAGCCGTATAAGGCGTACGTCGTTGTCAATCACGCGCTCCAGCCTCTTGCTGACGGCGAATATTCCCTGCCGGGTGAAAAGACCTATAAGGTGGCAAACGGCGAGGTGCATCCTGATTCTCTCGCCAACTTTAAGGCTTTTGCCCACCAAAGCACTCGCTTACCGCGGTAGCCACCCTAGCGACTTCGGCGGTGCGTGTGAAAAAACTGGAGTGGGTGGTTAAGGCTTCTAAGTTTTGCAATCTTCGTTGCGCATACTGTTACGAGTGGAATAGTCTCTCCGACCGATCTCGAATTTCGATAGATGGATGGGAGCGGATACTCCGCGCAATCCGTAGCTACCATCTAATGCTTGAGCAACAGTTGGGGGTCGACGTACAGTCTCGCCTGATCTGGCATGGCGGTGAACCGCTAGCGCTCCCGATTACTTACCTTGACCGAGCCATGGCGCTTCAACACGAGATGCTGCAGGATCTAAACCACCGGATACTAGTCCAAAGCAATCTGTATCGATTGACCGATGAAATGTTGTACTTGCTTAAACGGCACGACGTCGGCTTAGGTGTGTCGATGGACGTCATCGGAGGTGTACGTCGGGACGTGCGAAGGAACGAGACCGAAGACGCCGTCGTTGCTAACCTGGACTTGCTCGAACGGCGTGGCGTTGGTTACGGTGCGATCACCGTTTTGGCGAAACACAACCATCGACAGCTGAAGGCTGTACACGATTTTTGGGCAAACCGACGGATTGATTTTCGTATACTGCCGCTTTTTGAAGGGCCGGATAGCCGACCCGAAGGATTATTCGAGGTCTCAGATGATGACCTCGCTGTCGCGATGTGCGACCTATTCGATCATTGGATCGAAAATGGCGCCGTCATTGATGTGCTTCCGCTTTCGGAATGGCTTCAAAATGTACTCCGGAAAATCCTTAAGCAGAGACGTCCGGTCTACGATCGAAGAAGCAGAGGTGAGAGCGTCTTGCTCGTTGAAACGAGCGGCGATCTCTATCAGACGGATGAGCGCGGCGATCCCGCACTTCGTCTGGGAAACGTTATGACGCAGACAATTGAACAGATTCTCGCAAGCGAGTCGTACAACGAATCTCTGAACCGCACCGACCAAAAAACTGAACGATTTTGCCAGAGGTGCTCCCATTACGGCTTTTGCAACGGCTATCCAGTCCACGCCGAACCTTTCACGGTGGCTCCGTCGGTGGGCTGCCCAATAACCACCGCTGTGCATGATCACATTGAACGGTATCTCCTAGAAACAGGTTATGACGCATTAGCACTTGCTGGTCTTCTACAACCAGAGCCTCGGGAATGGCCGGTGTGATATGCCCACATCGGGATTATGGGATCATCGACCAGACCTGAGTCCCTGGTGTGCGAGGCTTGCGGAAAAGGTTGCGCGATGGGAGCCTCATCCCTCTCTGGGCGCCGAGAAAGAGTGGATCATTGAGACCATTGAAAATGCTTCAGCTGCCAAAGAATCCTGGTTGGTACATCCCTGCTTGAACCGGCTCACATCTTCTCATGTTGACCACCTGCTGGAACGTGATATCCGATTGATCACTTGGGCAGCGGTCCGCTCCGACACACCGTTGGGTCCGCTGATCATCGAAAGGCCATCTTGGCGATGGACCGCTGCGGGCGCGGCGGTTGGGATACCACCCGGACGTCACGACCTGAACGAGTTGGTCGCCAATGACACGTTAGGGGGTGAACACGGGATCGCACTCGATCCGTATTGCAGATCTCTAGGTTCACCGTTGCCCCACAGTTGGATTGAGTTCGCGGATCGAGCGGAGGACTCTCTTTTGGCGATGATCGCTCGTGAAACGGCCCACGCGCTGACGTTACTGGCTAGTAAGTTGCCGGAATGCGCCGCCTGGGCCCGCGCGGTCACTCAGGTAGTCGTTCCGTTGCATGAAGGAGTGTCCACTTCAGCCTCCGGATCCAACCCTGAGGTTCCTGGCCTAATCCATATCGCAGGGCTGTCTGGGCCTGTGCTTGCTCTGGAAGGCCTGGTACACGAGTCGGCACACCACCATTTCACGATCGCCGAGACAGCAAGTCGATTCGTCGACCCAGTACATCGGGACCTTTATTACTCCCCATTAAGGGCTGAGCCACGTTCGCTGCGGAACGTCTTTCTCGCCGTCCACGCTCTTGGCTATATTGTCGAGTTCTATAGGGCAGGATTGAATTGTGGATTGCTGAGTCAGGGTTGGGCAAAACGCCGAGATCTACTCATGGTGCGATTCAAGCAGGGCCTATCGAGCCTCGCCAGCGGTCGCCGCCATGCAACTGCAAAGGGTGATCAATTGATATGCGCATTGGAGTCTGTAGAGTGTAAGGATATAGCTTTCTTATAACCCTTCGACAGAGTTCAGTTCGCTTCAACACATTCGGATTGACCTCGGATTTGAACGGCACGAGACTGTTACGAAACTCGTTTGGGAGTACAGAAGTCAGGATTTATGACGAGAAACCGGCTGCCTGTCATTGATCCAACCTCGACGAGCGGCTCGGCGACTTCGCAACAATTGACTTTGCGATTATCCACTCGAACTCGCCGCGCTGTCACTCCGGTCGACTGGACAGTTTCCCCTGGAATTGGCCGTAGAGAAGTCCATCAGGATGCCCGGAGGTGTCGCGTTGAAGAGTGACTCCTTCCCAGTAAGCTCGATCGACAAAATGATCCTCTGCTAAAGGTACTAACGCTGAAAGGTCACCCGACGGCCAACGCATGAAAAGACCTGAACCATCCGTGGTCAAAGCGACCTCCGCGTTTGGTTGGTAAAATTCCGAGCCAAATCGGAATATGCCTGTACAGTTCTTCAGCTCGGTCAGATCCGGTGCCGGATCTCGAAAACGAAACGGCTCACACGAAGAACCGAGTGACACGGCTGCGACGTCATAGCCGATTGTCGTAGTTGCGGAGGAATAGATATTACTTAGCATCACCACGGTCGTTTGAGCCTGCGGCAGATACAGGACGAAAGACGCGAAGCCAGGTGCTCTGCCATTCATCGAATAGGCGGTTTCGCCGAACCGCTTGTTCGTACCCTTGAACCAGCCGTAACCCACCCTTAAGGAGGTATCAAGTACTGCTGCCCTCGACGACGCGCTAATCTGATGGCCTCGAAACAAAGCATCTACCA
Organism: Terriglobales bacterium; assembly: GCA_963823845.1. Taxonomy (GTDB): domain Bacteria; phylum Acidobacteriota; class Terriglobia; order Terriglobales; family Acidobacteriaceae; genus Alloacidobacterium. The sequence continues at coordinate 12,866 of CAWGND010000027.1, read as the reverse complement.
AACGGGCCTCATCGCGAGCCGTGGTATATACCGAAGCATTCCCCGTCTTTGCTGACCAATGGATGGAAGTCGCTGCCTTTAATCCGTATACTCCCTCTGGCTCATAGCCCTTTGCGATGCGCGTGGAGTGCGTCGGAGAGTCGTCGTCGATGCCCGATGCGGTCAAGCCCATTGGCCTGAATCGCTTGACGGCAGCTGCAAATGGAAGGCCGGTCTTCTTTTCTACGATGAGGGCTAGAAGATTGTAGGCGGAATGCTCCTCATGCAAAAACTTCGATCCAGGTGGAAAGAGCAGAGGTTGTCCTTCAATCCTGGTTACCAGGCTGGAGGGCGTTTGGTGACGTTGCAGGACATCATCGTAGCCAGGCAGTGCGTTGATATCCGGCAACCCGGAACGCTCCGTGAGAAGATCACGAACGGTGATCTTATCGGCTCCCTCGATGCCCGGGGCGTAATCCCCTACATTATCGTCCAGGCTGATCGAACCTGAATCCACGAGGCGCAAGACAGCTGCAGCGGTGAACTGCATGGACATGGAAGCAATGTGGAACTGAGTTGCAGTGGTGTTGGCAACATGGTGCCCCCGATCGGCGAAGCCATACGCCTTTACCATTCTTTTCAACGAGAACCTGGCCCGCAAAGTTCGCGCTGCGAACGTATGGCTGGATGTAGGCGTCAATCGCAGCAGCACTGGAACTGCTCTGCGCGAAGACGGCGCTTGCCATGAAAGCCAGGCACGTTACTGTTGCCAATCGATTCCAGAACATAGGACAGGAAGAGCCCTTCATGCCGAGGGACATATCTGGAAGGATAGCAAGACAGGTCCCGCTCCGCACCGGGCTCTCGCCTGACGTTATTCTGGCCTGAATTACAGGCAAACCGGAACTTGAGTGTCAGTTGCCAGCTAAAGTCCAAGCACTCATTGAGCCTGACTTCCCCGTCGAACACCGGCTTGTATCGAAGCGCGCATATGAGCGGCGGGGGCCTCGTCCGTTCGGAGGTGCTGAGAGTATCGTCGGCAATCGTTTCCCTTTGTGGAAGGGTGAGCGGAGAGTGATGTTGTTCGACATTATGTTGCGCACTTGAAGCGGACCCGCTAATAGATGTGTTGATCGTTATCTGTTACGCAACATAACTTCGAGCGCAACATAAGAAATTTTGGACTAAACCGCTACGCGGTATTCATGTGAGACGACCTTCCCATCCTCCAACTTCAGAGCTGCTGTATCGGTAAGGAGTTCTTCACCCGGACAGATTCCTGACGCGTGCTCCATTGCGAAAGCATGGAAGTGCTGCTTGCAGCACATTCCACTTCGCACAAGGAGCTCGTGATGACTTCCCTTCGCCAACGCATGACTGAAGACATGCAGGTGCGGAATCTCGCCCTGAACACTCAGACATCGTACGTACAACAGGTATCGCTGTTCGCCCGCTACTTCAACAGATCCCCAGAGGAGTTGGGGCCGGAGGAGATCCGCGCTTACCAGGTCTACCTCACCAACGAAAAGAAGCTGGCGCCGGGCTCTGTCCTCATCGCCGTCGCAGCCCTGCGGTTTCTCTACAAGGTTTCACTCAAGAGGGAGTGGCCTTTCGATGAGGTCATCCCGGCGCCGAAGAAGCCACAGAAGCTGCCAGTTGTGTTGAGTCCGGAGGAAGTTCTTGAGTTTCTCCGCTGTATAGGCAACACGAAGCATAGAACGATTCTTACCACCTGCTATGCCGCTGGTCTGCGCATCTCCGAAGCTGTCCGCCTGAGACCCACGGACATCGACAGCAAGCGGATGGTCATCCGCGTCGAACAGGGTAAGGGCCAGAAGGATCGATACACGATGCTCTCGCCTCAGCTACTGCAGACTCTGCGTGCGTATTGGCGAACAGGGCGGCCGAAAACGTGGCTCTTCGAGGGGGATGTGCCCAGCAAGCCGATCGACAGAAGCGCCGTCGAACACGCTTGTCAGAAGGCCCGTCGTCTTTCCGGCATCCATAAACCCATTTCACCTCATTCTCTTCGACACGCGTTCGCTGTTCACTTGCTGGAATCCAGCACGGATGTTCGCACGATCCAGTTATTGCTCGGCCACCGCAGTCTGGCGACCACCGCTCGCTATCTGCGGATCGCTACCAACAAGGTTTGCTCGACTTCCAGTCCGCTCGATCTGCTGCCTCATCCAGTCTGCGCTGATTCCAAACCCGCCGCGCCCCAGTACTTCTAAACCGCGCGGCCATGGATGGTCCGAAGCTGGAAGTGGCGGACATCTTCCGCCGCTACGGCCACGCCTATCGAGAGATGCACGGCGCGTCGATGTCTACAGCGCAGCGACGTGTCATGACCGCCATTGAAGTGTGCCGGACGGCGGCTCTCGGGGGACAGATCGAAAAGTGCGATGCATGCGGTCAGCGACGCATTTGCTACCGATCCTGCCGCAATCGTCATTGCAACAAGTGTCAGTCGCTGGCGCGCGCAGAGTGGACCGAACATCGCCAGGCAGAACTTCTCAACAGCGAGTACTACCACGTCGTCTTCACTGTGCCAGATCGGATTGCCGCGATCGCTTACCAAAACAAGAAGGTGGTTTACAACATCCTCTTCCGGGCCACCGCCGAAACCTTACGCACTATAGCGAATGATCCCAAACACCTGGGCGCAGAGATCGGCTTCTTCGCCGTCCTGCATAGTTGGGGATCGAGTTTGATGCATCACCCACATTTGCATTGCGTGGTCCCCGGCGGTGGGCTCTCGCCTGACGGCACCCGCTGGGTTCCGTGCAGGCCTGGATTCTTCTTGTCTGTGCGCGTGTTGTCGCGCTTGTTCCGCCGCCTGTTTCTCCAGCTTCTCCAGAATGCTTTCGACTCAGGCAGACTACGATTCTTCACTGCACTGGAAAACCTCCGGGATCGCCGCGAGTTTGCCCGTTACCTGGAATCTGTAAGCAAGTCGAAGTGGGTCGTCTACGCCAAGCGACCCTTCGCTGGACCTGAACAGGTGCTGGATTACGTTGGCCGCTACACTCATCGTGTTGCGATCTCTAACAATCGATTGCTGGGCATTGATGGTGGTCAAGTGAGTTTTCGATACAAGGACTATCGGCACTCAAACCAGCAAAGAACGATGACCCTTTCCGCAGAGGAATTCATCCGGCGTTTCCTCCTCCACGTTTTGCCACACGGGTTCCACCGCATCCGCTATTACGGCTTCCTCGGCAATCGATTCCGGCAGGAGAAACTGGCCCGATGCCGACAGTTGCTTGGCATGACGGTACCGCAAGTGACCCCGAAGCAGTCTGCGCATTCGGACTTTCATGACCGGTACGAAGAACTCACCGGGACATCATTGCGCACATGTCCGCTTTGTCGCCGTGGCCACATGGTCATCGTGGAACTGCTAAAGCCACTAAGAACGCCGGCCATCAAGGACACCTCATGAGCAGCGTCAGCACCTCCCAGATCCCGCCCGCAACGAGGTCGGTTCCACCGACGCTACAAGGGACCCTTGTCTCTCGCCGCATTCGATGGCATGTTCTCAAGTCGATCGCGCAAGATAACGGATTTCCACAGCCAAACTACCGATCAACAGCATCAACTGTAAACAACCACCTTCAACGGGCGTTTTCCACTTCACTCAGTGCTCTGCCAACCATTCAATACCCATAGGGCGAGCATCGTGGAGCGGCTTAGCCCAATCCGTTTTTAGCGCACCGGCGCGCCATTCATCATCCATCAATTCCATGTGCATTTCTGCGACGCGCCGCTACGCTAAAAACGCTCTGCATTATGTGGTGGGTCACATAAGATTTCGTACGTCCATTCCGATCCCTCGGGTAGTTTCGAGACTGACAAGCAATCCATGGTTTCGATGAAGCCTATATTTCGCGACGTCGCTAGTGTAGTGCGTCATAAATAGGATCACATATGCAGCGAGGTACATCCTATGATGAGGAGGCCTCGTCATGCGTGTAGCCCCAGCCATTGTGATCGACGGAACCACCCGCGGCGAACTGGAGCGGCTCAGCCGCAGGCGTTCGATGGCGGCGCGGGTTGTGGTGCGCAGCCGTATCATTCTGCTGGCCGCAGGCGGGATGCAGAACAAGCAGATCGCCGAACGACTCGGCGTCAGCACGCGGATGGCGGGTTTGTGGCGCAGTCGCTTTCTCCGGCTTGGCGTAAAGGGATTGCTGGAGGATGCTCCGCGGCCGGGACGCACACGATCGATTTCCGCATCGGTTGTCGAACAAGTGATCGAAAAGACCACGCAGAGCGCTCCGGCCAATGCCACGCATTGGTCTACGCGCTCGATGGCGCGTGCAGCAGGCATTTCGGAAGCCAGCGTGCGCCGCATCTGGCACGCCCACGGGCTCAGGCCTCACCGCGTCGAGAGCTTCAAAGTCAGTAACGATCCTGACTTCGCCGCGAAGCTGGAGGATGTGGTTGGCCTTTATCTGAATCCGCCCGAGCATGCGCTGGTGCTGTCGGTCGATGAAAAGAGCCAGATCCAGGCGCTGGATCGCACCCAGCCCGGCCTGCCCCTAAAGAAGGGGCGCGGCCAGACGATGACGCACGACTACAAGCGCAACGGCACGACCACCTTGTTTGCCGCCCTCAACACGGCCACCGGCGAGGTCTACCACTTATGCCAGCAGCGGCATCGTCATCAGGAGTGGCTGAAGTTCCTGCGCCTGATCGACAAGACCGTGGCCGCCGACAGGACAATCCACATCATCTGCGACAACTACGCCACCCACAAACATCCGCGCGTCCAACGGTGGCTGCACAGCCACAAGCGGTTCCATCTGCACTTCACGCCCACCTCGGCCTCGTGGCTGAACATGATCGAGCGCTTTTTCCGCGACCTGACGGCCAATCGCATCCGTCGTGGCGTCTTCCGGGATCTCGAACAACTGATCATGGCTATCGGCGACTATATCGACCGCCACAACGACAACCCCAAGCCCTTCATCTGGACCGCCAAAGCCAACGACATCCTGGAAAAGGTTACTCGCGCTCAGACTGCCCTCAATAAACGCCTGTCTGCGTGACGCACTACACTAGGGACTTCTTGGGCATAGCGTTTTTTGTATCTGCTAAAAGAACGAAGGGCAAGGTGGCTGACGCAACTTACGGCCACTTCGCCGATCCCCGTCGTACCCTCCGCTTGGCCGCTCCGGGCCGCCCCTTTGGGCGAGCGCCGACTGCGCGCCAAAGTCACAAAACAACTTTGTCACTGGCCTCGCCTGCCACTCGAGACTACGCCCGGGCCCGGTCGTCGTTCTGTCCTGTCTGACCGTTCAGCCGTTTTTGTCTCGCTGCGCTGGTGAGAAACAAAAACGCCCGACCGGGCAGCCAGGAGGCAAAAACAATGGAAGGAAGAGAGCAAGGGCAACAACAACGGCAGACGGCGAAAGAAGTAATCGCCGCCAACGTGCAACATCTCATCGAGCAGCTTGAGCAAGGTAAGAGCGAAGCGCTGACAGCCTACCTCACCGCCATGAGCCGCTTTCATAACTACTCTTTCGGCAACATTCTCGAAATAGCGCGGCAGAGAGCAGTGACATACTGCTTCACCTCGCTGGAGTCAATAAATATAAGAGGCTGCGCGCCGTTGGAGACGCGAGATGGAAGGCTTGTGGCAGTTCGCGCCAATTTGATCGGCCTCGTGGATCGTAAACAGAGTACCCGTGATTGAATCCGAGAGCAACATCAAGGTGACGTCGGGGTCCTTTCGGTACGCATGACTGTCACAGATCTTGATGAGTGCGTTGCCCGTTGTCGTCGACCGAGGCAGCAAGCTATTCGGTGCGCAGCGTATCTACGGGGTTGACTGACGCAGCGCGACGCGCGGGGATGAAGCTGGCGAGCATGGCAAAAATCGTGAGTGAGACAGCTACGGCGCCGAGGGTAGGCGCATCCCAAGGCTCGGTGCCGAAAAGCAGTTTGCGCATCAAGGTAGCGCCTGCAACCGAGCAAAGCAAGCCAGTGACGATGCCAAGGGCAGTTAGACGGCCTGCCTCTCGAAGCACCAGACTGTAGACGGAGCCGCGCGCGGCGCCCAGGGCCATGCGCACACCAATCTCGCGCGTCCTCTGGTTCACCGAATATGAAATGACGCCGTACAGTCCCACTACGCTGAGCAGCAAGGCCAAGCCGCCGAAGGATGCCGCCAGCCAGGCGGAGGCGCGATGGAGGTAAGCGGATGGCGAATTGTCGATCACCTGGGACATCGTCGCTGGATCTGTGGTGGCAAGGTTCTGATCAATCCGATGAACGGCGGCGGCGATTGTTGGAAGCAAGGATTGTTCCGCCTGGGAGGTTCGCACGACGATGTAGAACGATCGAGAGGAGTCCTGGTTGAAAGGAACGTAGATCACCGGACGGTTGGCCGAGTCCAATGGGCCTTCCTTGACGTCTCCGATTTCGCCGATGATCTCCATGGTCTCTTTTCCGCCCTGGTACGCAAGGTGCCTGCCGATGGGGTTTTCACCGGGAAACAACTGCTTAGCCAGCGTATGGTTGACGACAACGACGCGGCGCTTGTTTCCGTCGTCTTCGTCTTCAGTGAAGTAGCGTCCGCCCAGCAAGCGTGCGCCCAGTGTTTCCAGGTAGCCGAAGCTCACATCCCTTTCCGGCAGGTCATTGCGTTCTCCAGTAGAGGGGCGGCCGGGAACGACGATCCAGACGCCGCCATCCCAGTTCCGGACGGGAAGGTGGCTGGAGATGGCAGCCGAGTGTACCCCCGGAAGACTGCCGATTTGGCTCAGGATCTGCCTTTCAAGAACCATCAGCCTGTCACCATCCGCATAGGACTTCGGCGCTTCCACTATGATTGTTGCCAAATGATCGGGCTTGAAACCCAGGTCCACATGAAGAAGTAGATAGAAGCTCTTGGCCAGCAGGCCTGCCCCCACAAGCAACACGACGGCAGTGGCCAACTCCAGCACGATCAAACGCGGCCCAAGGCGGCGCCAGGCGCTGCCTGCGGCCCCGCACGCCCCATTGGCAAGATCGCCGCGCAAATCCCGACGCTGGAGGCGCAGCGCTGGCAAGAGGGCGATGAGAGCTGTCGCGAGCAAGGACAACAGTCCTGCGAATGCGCAGACACGCGGATTCAACCCGAGGTTCAGGAGGTACGGCATCCCTTCCATTTGTTGCGCAGGGATCAGTTTGATGAGCAGGCTCATTCCAAGGTACGCGGCCCAGACGGCGAGGAAAGAGCCGGCAAAGACAAGAACCAGCGCTTCGATGACAAACTGCCTCAGCAGACGAGCAGTCGATGCGCCGAGGGCGCCTCTGACAGCCGTTTCACGCTTGCGCCTCTCAGCGCGAACCAGCACCAGGTTGGTTACGTTGACCAGTGCAATTAACAGAAGCAGCGAGGCGCCACCGAGCAAGACGAGTAGAACGCCACGTATTTTTCCGACAATGGAATCGCTCAACGAAGTTGCTGTTGCGCCCAAGCCCTTGTTGGAATCGGGGTACTCTTTTGCCAGCTGTTGCGCAACCGTCTGCATGGCAGCCGCGGCAGTTTGCAGGCTTACGCCGTCCTTAAGGCGCGCGACGCCAAAGAGACCATGACAGCCGCGCCGCTGGTCGCAGGAGTTCGGATCATTGAGTGCCGCCCAGAATTCGGCCGCGCCGATGGGGGCGAAATGAAACTCCCTGGGCAGCACTCCAATGATTGTGTAGGAAATATTATTGAGCACGATCTGCCGGCCAACGACCCCGGGATTTTTGCCGAAGCGCCTTTGCCAGGACCCATAGGTGATGAGGATGGTATGCGGACTGCCGGGCCTGTCCTCGTCAGGCGGAAGTCGCGACCCAGTATAGGAGTGACTCCCAGAGTATGGAAGAAGCCGTCGCTGACACGGGCGCCTTGCACGGGCTCGGTGGCCTCTGAGCTGCGCAAAAGATACGAGGCCCAGCCCCACGCTTCAATTGAACTGAACGGCAGGTCGCTCCGTTTCCAGTCCTGGTAGTTCATGTACGAGATGTTGCAAAGTGGGCAAGTGTTGACGACCTCATAGACACTGACCAGGCGGCCTGGGTCTTTGTAAGGCAGGGGTCTGATCAATGCAGCATCCACAAACGCGAAGATGGCCACACTCGCTCCCATCCCGAGAGCGAATACCAGGATCGCTACGACGGCGAAGCCCGGGTTTCTGAGGAGCTGTCGAGAGGAAAAGCGAATGTCGGACCAAATGCTGTCGAGCCCTAGGGCCGCATCCATCCCGGCGACACGCTCTTTTGTAGCCGTCGGACTGCCAAAACGAACGAATGCATCGCGGCGAGCTTGCTCGCGAGACATGCCTTCGGCGAGGTTGTCTTCGATACGCATCTCAATGTGCGCTTGCAGTTCCGCGTTGATCTCGCGCTCCATCTTGCTGCGAGAAAGCAGATTTCGAATGCGTCGAATCAGCGCCATGCGATGTTTACCTCACGCGTACCGCAAGATGGTTCGAACGCCTTTGACCAGGTGCTCGAAATGTTTCTCCGCTTCCTGCAATTGTTTCCTGCCGGCGGAGGTGAGCTTGTAGTACTTCGCCCTGCGGCCTGTTTCGGTCTGCGCCCATGCTGCACTGATCCAGCCGCTCTGCTCCATGCGGTGAAGAGCGGGGTACAGGGAACCTTCTTCGACGCACAACCGTTCACCGGATGCTCGCTGGATATGCACCACGATGCCGTAGCCGTGAAGCTCTCCTCTTTGGGAAAGGGTCTTGAGCACCAGTAGGTCCAGTGACCCTTGTAACTCGATCTTTGCCATCTCCCGCGGACCCCTATACGACTTGGTATACAAGTGACCGTACCCATAGATGTATAGGTATGTCAAGAAGGAAACGCTGCGGCGAAGGGCCGGTCGCCTCTATCGGATCAAATCTCGCCCAATTGCTCTTCTGGATTAAAAAACATGCGGGTCTGCGCATCGTTAGTCATACGCGATGGGTCGCGTCGACCGGTATGGACGAGACGAATCGCTCTGCGGACGGCGGGCAGGTCGAGATGGCGCGTTCGATCATCCAGGGAGCGAACTTCACGATCTGCTTCGCCGGAAGACTTTTCTGCGCGATTAGTCTGCGGACAACCATCGCTGACCCGAGCGCTGCAGCGGCCTGTTGCATGGTGATCCACAGCCGCTGATCTGGTGGTGGACAGGCAGGAAAGCCATTTGTATGGCGAACATGTTGCACGCGCTTCTCCGTCCAAGTGTTGCCGTTGCCAGTGCGATAGCCCAGCCGGTTCAGGATAGAAACAATCGCGCTGTCTTCACAGACCAAAGCAAGCTCACGAATCAACTCCGTTACTTCTTGGGAGTTGATGTGGTTGTGATAGCCGGTCCGGTTCTTGCGCACGGTGAGCTCGGTGTGTGAACCCCCAGCCCAGTGCAGCTTGAGATGGACGGAAGGAGGATCGTCCGTTGTATCCGCGATGACTTCTTGCAGGACGGTGCGCAGAATGCGTTTCTTCAAGGTGACCGGCGAACTGAGGATGATCCCAGAGCTGCTCCAGGTCATCGCCCAGCGCCAGCAGTTGTTGGCGCTGTTCGGCGGTGAGTTGTGGAGCGCGATGGCCGGCCTCTTCCAAACGTCGCTCCATCTCGGTGACGTGGGTCAAGGCGTTGTTCCATCGCTTTTCCAGTTCGGCAGCAACCAGACGGTTCTCCGGTTCTGTTGCCTGATACTGCCGCTCGATGCGGCTGGCCTCATAGCGCGCCTTCTGAAGGGCAAGCTCCAGCGAGCGCCGCTTTTCATCGGTCTGGTTCTGGCTATGATCCAGTGCGTCGAACGCGGCCTGCACGCCCAGTGGCCGCAGCGCTTCGAGGACTTCGACGGCAACTACCTGGTCCACGCGCGTGCCCGCGAAGGTAATGCAACTGCGAACCATCTGCCGACCTCGATCTCCGCTACACCAATAGCGCGGCAACGGGCCATGTTGTTTGCTGCGAGTATAAGTCACCTGGAGTGCGCGTCCACAACGACCGCAGCGCAACAGTCCCGCCAGCAATGCGGGACCGTTTCTGACTGCGCCATTGGCTCTGCCCATGCGTGCGTTCCAACCGGCGTTGGCGCGGATCTGTTGCTGGTTGCGCATATACTCTTCCCACGTAATATACCCCTCGTGGTGGTCGGGGATCGTAACTTCCCACTGTTCCTGCGGACGAGCGTGACCGCGTGTCTTACGCGCGCGGCCATCCACGATGGAGGTGCGAGTATGCTTCCTTCCCCAGACGAAAACACCGGCATAGGTCGGGTTTTTGAGGAGGCCGAAAATACGAGGGTAGATCGGTTCGATCCAGATCACCTTGCGGTGACCGGACTCGCGTGAGAGTGCCGGGATCAGCAGTTTCTCGTCGCGATACCAAAGCAGAACCTGGCGCACACTGCCCAATTCGCGAAACTTGCGGAAGATGCCCGCGATGGCTTCCTGTATCTGACGATCCGGTGTCTTCTCCATGCCTTCGTCTTCCGTGCGGACATAACCGACGGGAACCTGGGTCAGCACCAGGCCGCGCCCCACCTTCTGTCGGCGTGCTTCCATCGCGCGCTGGCGAAGCAAGCTTATCTCGAACTCGCTCATGGTGCCCTTGAGGCCAAGTAGAAGCCGGTCGTTGAGCAGGCTGGGATCATAGATGCCGTCATGATCGATGACCAGTGTGCCGGCCATGGCGCAGAGATCGATCAGATGGTGCCAGTCGCGGTTGTTCCTGGCCAGACGCGATGCTTCGAACGCCAACACCGCACCCACTTTCCCGGAGCATACTGCAGTCAGCAGCCGGCCGAAGCCCGGACGCTCGACGGAGCCAGTTCCGGAGCGGCCCTGGTCTTCATCGATGACCACCACACGCTGGAAGCCGAGCGCACTGCGCCCGTTCCCGCAAATCATACTGGCGTCGTTGTCCTTCCAGGCGTGTGCGCACCTGCTGCATCGTCGACTGCCGGATATAGACGCAGGCCTCACGCTCAATGTGACTCGGTTGGATCTTCTCGCTCATCGCTCTCCTCCTCTGTTGTTGGGCTCACGGCTGCCAGCAGCATGTGACTTAGTAACTCGCGGCAACGCTGCGCTGTCTGCGGGAACTCCGGTGTGTGGGGAATCTCCCAGAGAAGAACTCCCTGGCGTGGTGGGCTCATAGACGCACCTCCTGGCGAAGATGCTTCTGAAGCTACCGGGCCTAGGCGTTGAAGAGGCACGCGCTGTGCATCGACCAGTTCGCGAAACGCGAAGAGAGCGGCATTGCCAGAGTCGGATGTTCCACGATCTCCATCCCATGGCAGCGATCCTCATCCAGCATCCACTCCGGGATCAGAAGCTGATCGCCACTCGGAAGCGCCACCTGTACTTGGTGCAGTCCGAAGGAGGAACACTTCGCACCACGTCACCGTCTCGCCGTAATGCGGGTGATGCGGATAGTGAATCGTCGACAAAACATGGGCAGTGTGTGAGTGCTTTGCAGAAGCCGGATGCAACCCACGTTGCCGGATTCTATACATGGAACCAGCTTGGCCGCAGGGTAAAGAAGGGCGAGAAAGGCATCCGCATTCTTGCTCCGATCGTCGGGGTCAAACGCCAGAAGGAAGAGGCCGAGGAAGACGTCACCCGGCAGAATGTCCCCGTTTTGGTCGGCTTTCGTGCGGCCTATGTCTTCGAAGGATTATCTACCGTGATTTGCGGCCGAGATTCTACGCGCCGATGGAACGCGCGACGCACCTCAGGGCACCCGGCAATGGCAGCCATAAGTATCATCGCTCAATTTGACTGCCCTGTGCAACGATTGCTGGCAATGGTGATAAGCTGCCACCCGTTCCAGAATTGTGCGGCCATCTGCCAGACCTGCCGGAGTCTCCGGGAATGACCAAAATTCAATTGCAGCCAGTTCGGGCGGGCACTTCGGTGATCCGGCTCACTGGAAACTTCCGACTCGGGTCACAACTCACCCAGAACATACAAAAAACGCACTTCGTTCCAAGTCAATGAGTGCATCGGGCTGGCTGTATGCATCAGCCGACAATCAAGCGTGAAAAGCCTACGCCAAGAACGACTAAGTCCTAAAATTTCTTCCTCCTGAGATGCCGCAAACACCGCCGCATGCAACCAACCCTCAGGGAGAGAATGCGGAGCCGGCGCGAATGCTGTTGGATCGGAGCGTTGAGAGCGCAGAACGTGACCGGTGCGCCTTGCTCTAGCCCATGCACGCCATACGGAACGGTCCAGATCTCACCACAACAGTAGAGATGAGCACGTCCAGTCGACGTCCGACGGCTGGTAGTCGATCATCAGCGCATTCGTCGCCACCAGGTCGTTGGGAAGCCAGTACCAGTCGCTCAACTGGGGGCTGACGACGGCGGGGAGCGATCTCCTGTCGCCGTAGATCTCGAAGCGCGCCTGGAACACCGTAATACGCCGAGATAATGATCGTTCCATTTCGCTCCGAGCTGGGGAGCTGGCCGTATATCGATTCGACCTGGTGGGCGACGCCCTCCCATCCCACGCTGTCCGCGAAGAGCTCGTTTTTGGCGTCGAGGCCGAGCGAATGAATCCGGTCCGGCGGCGTTATGGGTAGAGTCAGCTGAGCAAACGTGAGGAGCTGGAGCGCGCAGGCAACTGCGACTGCGATCTCGAAACCTATGCGCAGCTTCGGCCGCTTGACGCGGGCAATAGCCATGAGCCCTTGAGCAAGGGCGATCGGCACGGTGCCCACCAGTAGTGAGGACTTGCCCACGAACAGGAAAAGGATGAGAGGAAGCAGGCACGCGATCCCGATGGGCCGCAGGGTGGCACTGCGAAGCAGCGACACTAATCCCGTCATCCAGAGTGGAATCAGAAAGAAGAGATAGACCACAATCAGGACCACGTTGGCGACAAAACCACCGCCGGAGCCC
>CAWGND010000026.1:0-383846 GCA_963823845.1 Terriglobales bacterium | reverse complement strand
AATGGTCGGGATAGAGCTCGGGCGCGCCCGCCTTTCAGGTGGAGGGTTACCAGCCTCGCCCTTTCGGTTGCGAGGTGGGTTCACAATTCCACCATGGCCACGTTTCCCGAGGCCCCCCTATAATGCCGGACTGCCGGATTTCCCGGGTCCGGTTTGAAGCCTTGGCCTTTCCTCCATGTGCCTTCCCAGCTTGGCGAGGCTTAAGCGCTGGTACGCATACACCCCGACTTCCGCGGTTCGCCCATAGCTTCGTCCCACAGCAAACGTCGGCTTCACGCCAGCACTGTGTCTGGCCGCCGCGCTGCTCGATGGAACCGCCAAGTGCCCAGAGTCCCTTTGCCCAATGTTGGTGTTTCCCCCATCGGGGAGGCGTATACGCCACCTCCTCCGAGGACATTACTCCTCGGTCATCGCTCCTACGGACTCATTCGCCAATCCCGTTGCCTCTTCTTTCCTTCAGCCTTAGCCTCGTGCAAGAAGTCTTTGCAGGTTGCTACCAGCCCCTGCTGCCACCGGGATCTTCCCGACGTTATCTCTGCGAATCTTTCCTCGGATGCCTGGTCCCTTGCCACGGCGGTTCCACGAAGTGCATATACCTGTTTCTTCCCCCGTGTCATCGGCCTTCCCCAACAGAGGCGTGGGTCGGCTTCCCGCTTAAACCCGCGAACACGACTTCTCGCGGAAGCGTTTTTCGAGGCTGCAGACATTTCTTTATGTTCAGGCCTCCGAGTTTGCTCGTCTCCCAGGTCGTTCCTACCGCTGCGCATATTGCCGCAGGGCAGCCGAGACTTTTACATCCGGGCAGAACGTGCTTCGTTACCTCCGCACGCACCGGATATGCTAGCCGTCCGAATACAGGCAATTGACGGCACAAGGACTTTCACCTTGCAAGATTCACAGCCTTGTCGGCTGCTCCCCCCTGTCTACGCTTCAAGTGACACCTCGCGATGTCTCCAGCAAGACTCGAGGTCAGGATGGATTCGCTACTTCCTTTCCTGTAGGGGACTTGCACCCCCTACAACATGCCGGTTTATCCCGGCGCTCTCCGAGTAGCCGCTGATCCGGGCGCGATCGGAGAGACGGTGACGATCCCGTGCGTATTGACCTGTCGAATCGGCTGCGACAGACGGGTGCTAAACGAAAGCCGTTATACTCGCTCGTGCGATCTGGAGGCGAAAAAAGGCGGTGCGCAGATCCTTCCGATTAACTCTGGCCGGATTCGGTTTTTTGCTAATCCTCGCTGCTGCTCTGGGACAACGTTCAGTCGCATCTACGGACAAGCCGACTGCCATTGGCACGGGAAATCTGGAGCTCAGACAACGAAAGGAGCTTCCGAGTGAAGCGGTCAGCACCGAAGGGCTCATCCGTCTCGACGCAACAGTAACTGATCAAACAGGTAAGGCAGTAGCCGGACTTCAGCGCATTGATTTCAGACTGCTCGACAATGGCCAGCCGCAGAGGATCATTGCTTTCCGCGCGTCGACAAGCCGTTCGGCTAGCGCCGATGATTCGCTTTCCGTCATCCTGCTCCTTGACACTTTGGACCTGCCATCGGACCTTGCTGCCTTCGAACGGCAACAGGCGGCGCAATTCCTGCGGCAGAACTCCGGCAAACTGGCTCAGCCAGTGACCATTTACTCGTTGGAAGATTCGGGATTCTTTCTTACATCGAAGGCGTCGACTGACGGAGAGGCGCTTGCCACGGATGTCGCTTCCGATAACAAAGTTGAAGCATACTTCCTTGCTCCCAAAGTACATTCGCCGTTGAAGGCAGTCGTCGAGCCTTCGCTTGACAGCTTCCCGGCTTTAACGGGACTAAGGGCACTATGGACCATCGCCACTGCAGAGGCTAGCCGCCCTGGCAGAAAATTGCTTTTCTGGATCGGGCCCGGTCTAGGTATTCGCGGAACTGGAGCATTTGTTTCTGATGGCAAAGGCCTATTAGAACATTCCACTAAAGGCGCGTCGTTTGGTTATTCCACTTCCGGTAAGAAGGGTGAAGAAGTAAAGCGCGATCTCTTTCAAAAGATTTGCTGGTTCTCCATACTCCTGCGCCAGGTTCGTGTCGCGCTCGACTGTTTTTCCCTAGGTGAAGACGAGCCCGCGGCGGACGCCTGGAGCAAGTTTCTCACAGTTGTTCCTTCGGCCCAACAAGCAAGCTGGATGAACCTATTCAAGAACGTTTTGGCCGTGCAGAGCGGCGGTCGAATCCTGCCTTCATCCAATGGCTTGGTTCGACCGATGAACGACAGCATCGAGAACGCCCGGATCTTTTACTCCTTCACGTTCGATCCGCCTCTCGCGGAGCACGTGAACGAATATCACTCCGTGAAAGTGGAGATGAGTCAGCCAACTCTGACTGCTGAAACATCCACTGGTTACTATAATCAACCGTTTTATAACGACCCACCCGACCCGGGGATCCAGGGCGTCACGGTATCACAGCTTGAGCAGATTCTTCAGGCGATCCACGGCGGCGCATCCGCTGCGCGGCAGCTTTCAGGCATCGTGCTGACTGAGCGCCTTAGCCATATAAAGCTACAGTCACTCTTGCCAGAGTTGCATGACAAGAAGCTCCGCGATTCACTTGAGCTGATCGCCGATGAATCCACATTTCTTGATCCACCGCCTGCGGAGCTATCCGCTGATCCGCCGCCGGATCAGGCTGAGCAACAGCGAATACTGAAGGCTGCCGCCGATTATTTGGACCGCGTTATTCCAAGGCTGCCCGATTTCTTCGCGACCCGTACGGCGCTTTACTACGGCGAGGTCGCTTCTGATCCAGGGCTCACCACAACAAATGTGTCGGAGCCTCTTCATGCTGAGCAGCAATTGAAAGAGACCGTACTCTATCGCAAGGGCGAAGAGATCGTAAGTAGTGCATCACCGCACGCCGGGACCGAGGTACAGCCTTTGCGAACATATGGCACCTTTGGCCCGATTCTCGGTTTGCTGCAATTCGTATCGAAGTCGCCGGGCGATGTCACCTGGGAATCTTGGGAGCAGAGCACCAACGGGCGCCGCGCTGGATTTCGTTACCGCCTAGCTGGTGCCCCAACTTTGGATCTAAGTGGATGCTGCTATCCGAATGGTAGTCAGGGCGCTCGGACCACAATTTCAGCCAATTCGCATGGAGAATTTGTTATCGATCCTGGAACTGGCGCGATACTCCGCGTTCAGACAGAATCTGATTTGCCCGGCTTCGTTCCGACGAAACGATCGGACATGATGGTCAGCTACGGTCCTGTGGAGATCGGCGGCAAGATGTACGTTGTGCCGCTTCGCAGCGTCAATATTTGGAGAAGTCGCTCAGTTGCGACGGTTCTTCAATGGAATATAGGTTTCGCCACTTGGGGACCCTACGAAACGCAGATGAACGTTTTCACCTTTGACCAGTACCATATGTTTAGCGGGAAAGCCCGCGTCCTGCCTGGCTTCGAACAGGTACCCGATAAGGGGCAAAATGCTCCGCAGTAACTTTACTCGAGCTGTCGCTACCTTGATTAAAAACGGCTCGCTCCGACCAACGCTATCGAAGATGTGACGGCAAATGAACACAGCAATGGCACGCTGTTTAGTTGAGCCAGAATATCAACGCACCCACGAAGGCTAGCGAATTTTTAAATCGCAAATGCTCTTGTTGTCATTTACTTCTGGATTGTTTGAATGCTAAGTCGAGGAGGAGCACGAGGTGTTACAAAGAGCTGAACTCAGCGGTGCGCTGATTCAGAGAACAACCTCGGAGGCTCCTCAGAGACTATGTATTACATCGGATTGGATGTTCACAAGAGGACGATCAGCTATTGCGTGAAGGACGCAGCTGGTCATGTGCACAGTGAAGGCAAGATCGGTTCCATGCGGCGTGAGCTGGATGCGTGGATCAAGACCCTTCCACAACCCCGGATGATCGCCATGGAAGCGACGATTTTCACCGGGTGGATTTATGATCATCTGCTTCCGCATGCGGAAAAGGTGAAGGTGGCGCATCCCCTGATGCTGCGCGCCATCGCCGCGTCCAAGAAGAAGAACGACCGGATCGATGCCGGCAAGATCGCCGACTGTCTACGGTGCGACTTCTTGCCGGAGTGCCACATGGCGACGCGGGAGATCCGGGACCGGCGACGCACGCTGCGCTACCGGAACCTGGTGATCAAGCAGATGGTGCAGATGAAGAACCGTGTCTCCGGTCTGCTGATGGAGACCGGGGTGAGCTACAACAAGCAGCGGCTGCACAAGGTGGGCTACTTCGGCGAGCTGATGACGACCAACAAGGAAGTGCAGCAGAGCATCCGGCCGCTACTGAAGCTGAGCCGGGACATGATCAGCCGGTCGCAGAAGCTGGAGTACGCGTTGGTCAGTTCTCTGGAGCGAGATCCACTCCTGCAGGAGCGGCTGCGCCGACTGAGAACGGTTCCGGGCGTGGGTCCAATCACGGCACTGACGTGGGCTCTGGAGATTGGCGATTACACGCGGTTCTCATCGATCAAACAAGCCATCAGCTACTGCGGCTTGTGCGGTGAGGAGAAGAGCTCAGCCGACAAGGTGATGCGCATGCCGATTTCCAAGCAGCGGAACAAGCACATCCAGCGAGTGCTGATCGAGGCTGCCAAGCTGGCGCCCAGACAGTCTCACGAACTCGCCCTGATCCACGCCAGAGAACTGGAGAGAGGACATCGGAACCGCGCCACGTTGGCTGTTGCCAGGAAGATGGTCTGCTACATGCTCGCCGTAGAGCGCAGACAGCAGGACTTCGTGCCTGCCGAAGAGTTCAGCCGCACGGTCGCAGCGTAAAAGACCTTCCCTTCTAAAGGGAAAGAAAAACATCGGGATTCATGAACGCGCAGGCTGCCAGGTCCCGCCGATTGCCGACTGGGCGAGGGATCAGATCCCAGGCCCCTACGGATTGTTTCGGGACTGGCAGAGAACACCAACTCAATCTTCTGTGACGGGTCTTCGAGCCCGAGACAGCAAATAGATGTCCGGTCCTGCAGGGTACAGGGACCACCAGCCGAGAGGCACTTGTGCGCAGTGAAGGATCCTGATCCACGCAATGCGCGCCCTCCGGAGCGCGCCCTCAGGCCTCGTGTTTTTTCTCTTGACTTTAACTTACATAGATGTCGGCAAACCGGAAGTCGACTAATCGGACGGGTGGCCCGTTCAAGCCCGCTTTTGGCTTGAGTGGGGCATTCCTCAGCTTGTCAAGCCCCTAAAGCGAAAGAAATCTTCTAACCCACACAATCCAAAGATAAAAAACTGCGCCGATTTCGCCGACTATTTCCCCCTGAATTGTTAAACTAGATATGGAGAGAAAAAAGATATAGAGAGAAAAAAGCCCGGCCTTGCGTCGGGCTTTCGTGTTTTAGGGGTCAGGTAGGCGAGGGGCTTCAGCCCTCGCAATCAAGATCAACAAAACAGGGGGCTTTAGACCCTGAGGTTTCCCTATCCCCTAACTCACGCCCTCTCAGGAATTTACAAGAACATACCGAGGGGTCACCAGCATGTACAACGAGTGCCGTCACATCTTCACCAGCGGGAAAAAGTGCCAGTCGCCCGCGCTCCGCGACCAGAACTTCTCTGCTACTTCCATCAGACCAACCGCCGCCCCATGCCCAAAGACCAACCCTACGAGCCCTACACCTCGCCGCAGGAAACCGCCCTGGCCCTTACCGCCCTTGAAGATGCCGACGCCATCCAACTCGCCCTCTCCGATGTAGTCCTTGCACTGGCTGCCAATCGCATCGACTCGCGCCGAGCCCGCATCCTCATCTACGGACTGCAGGTCGCCTCCCAGAACCACCACCGACGGGTGCCCCATGTTCGCGGAGCCGAAGGCGCAGCTAACGTGGGTTTGCAGGACGCCGCGGCCATCGTCCGCGAGATCCACGAGCACGAAGACGGCACCCTCATCGCCCCGCCCAAACAGACCCCCGACCCCGAAGAAATCCCCGAAAAACGAAGCCCCAGCCTCGGCGAAATCCTCCTCCGCGAAGCCGAAGCCATGAAGGCTGAACGGGAAGCCGAACGGCAAGCCCAGCAAGAAGCCGCCGAAGCCAATCAACCAGTCAGTATCACGCTCCCGCAATTTCAGGCCGCCGCCGACACGCGTTCCGCTAAATCCGACCTGCTACCCTGCAAATCGACCCGCTTCTCTGTGAAATGGACGCCCACGCAAAGAGCGCGTATCGACAGGCCGCTCAGCCCCGCAGCAGTCTGGTCAGGAAAACAATCGAGGTCGTCGGGCGAATAGGATCGGATGGGAAGATTGACGCTTGATTCCGCCTTGGGGCCCCTCTTTAGAACCTGGGCGAAGCGCTCGTCATCAACAGACGAGAGAGGATACATAGTTGACCGTAACCCCAGGGTTACACCGTCTAAATTCGTTGAAGCCCGGCCTTCATCTTTGAGAGCAACCCGGTATTCTTGAATCTCGCCAGAAGGTCGACGAAGGGCCCGCGATCTGGCCTGACATCTGGCGCAGGAGTCAGCCCGAAGGCCACGGAGCAGACAAAGCAATCCTTAACATGGCTGAATTGCTCTCGCATAATCTCATGTCGCTCAACAACTGCCGCTTTCAGACGCCCGAACTGCTCCAGGCGGCTGGCAGTATCAGACGCTTCATCCATATCGGCATCCGCGGCGGTTTCTCTCGATTGCGCTTCTGCATGTTGTAAATTGAGCAGAAAGCCGATCGTACAAAGCTTATCTTCGCGTCCGCCGGACAATGGCTCGGGGGGAATGCAGTCTTTCAACAGCTGGGGGGAGGGGTCCATAAATCCTCATCATTATAAGAGGTGGACGCTGCCTTTGTAACCTTGGTTGCGTCCGAACCTAACTTATGCGTGATCCTAAGATTCCAGGCACTTAGCCCTCAGAGAGTAAGACTCTTCTCCGCCCATCGATTCTAGGAGAGGACGCATCCATTGCTGCATCAGAGCGTCAGTCAAGGTCTTCTCCTGGGCTCGCTCCTCAACCTTGTTCTCTTTCAGATACTTAACCGGAGGCTGACTCGCCTTGGTATCGTCCAGCATCTTGACTGCCAGAGCTTTTGCCAGAACCCGAGCCTGGTATAAATCGTCTGTCTCAAACAAAGCATCAACCAGAGCGTCGGCATCCCACGGCACATACATAAGCTTTGGTTTTGGCCGCCTTATCATCCCCATTGCCCTCTCTTATCGCGTCGTATCTTCGTTATCGCGTGTGTACATTTGTTTACGTTCTGATAGAGGAACGAGCGAATACTGCCACCAGCAGCACGACAAGTACCAAAGTGGAACACGCTGTCCAATTCGGACAGTGGAGCTACAGGTTAGGATGATCAAGAAGCGGCGTTTTGCATGAGGGGAAGACAGGATGAATGACGCTCCCAAGCACTTGGAACCTCGCTGGCCCGCAATGCTCGCCCTGCTTGCAGTCGGCGGACTGCGCCTTGCTCTGCCCGATTCCTTGTCTGTAGGCCCGGCGTGGCTACTCATTACTGTCGTTGCGGTGCTAATGATTCCCACTGTATGGGCTCGCTATCGCGGAATGGACACGACGAACAAGATTCTGGGATATGTGCTAACCTCAATCGTTACGCTCGACATGGTCTGGTCGCTTTGCCTGCTCATCGCTGCGCTGCCCTCGCACAAAGAAGCGCCACCGGACCTACTGCGCTCGGCGGGGGCGCTCTGGCTGGCGAACATCCTTGTCTTTGCGTCGTGGTATTGGCGGCTCGACGCCGGAGGCCCGCGAGAGAGAGAGTTGCGCGGCGTCCACACCGACGGTGCCTTCCTCTTTCCCCAGATGACGCTCAACCAGCAGGCGAAACGCGAAATGGGCGAGCAATGCTGGAGCCCGGGCTTTGTCGACTACCTGTTTCTGGCCTTCAACACCAGCACGGCGTTCTCACCTACGGATGTGCCGGTTCTCTCGCGATGGGCCAAGCTCCTGATGATGGTGCAGGCACTCATCTCCTTTGCCACCGTCGCTCTGCTGGCAGCGCGGGCTGTGAACATTCTCTGAAGGGGAGATATATCTGCCGAGCGGGTCCACTCGTCCCACCCAATATCGCCGTCGTCACACGTCAGCCAGGGATCACCGTCCCGCATGGTACGCTCGATGTTTGCGTCAACCTGTCACCGGAGCACACACCTGAATGAACCGCGTTCTTAAACTAGTAGCCTGCGCCGCCCTTTTTCTTCTAACTTTCGCTGCCCACGCGCAGGAAAGCCACGGCATCGCGGTCGCCAACATCGACACCACGGTCAAGCCGGGCGACAACTTCTATCTTTACGCCAACGGCAACTGGATCAAACGCACCGAGATCCCGGCCGACCGCGGCAGCATCGGCGTCTTCTCCGCGCTCGCCGACCTCAGCAATAAGCGCACCGCTGACATCATCGAGGAGTCCGCCAAATCAAACGCCGCCACAGGCTCCGGCCAGCGCAAAATCGCCGACCTCTACAACTCCTATATGGATGAGGCGGGCATCGAAGCCAAGGGTCTTACCCCGCTGCGTCCGCACCTCGACGCTATCGCCGCAATCAAGAACAAAACCGATCTCGCCCGCGCTCTTGGCGAAAGTCTGCGCGCTGACGTCGACGCCCTCAACAATACCAACTTCCACACGTCGAATCTGTTCGGTCTCTGGGTCGCGCCCGGCTTCAACGACTCCGACCACTACACCGCCTATCTGCTGCAGGGTGGCCTTGGGCTTCCCGAACGTGAATACTACCTAAGCGACAACCCGCGCATGAGCGACCTGCGCGCGAAATACCAGGCGCATATCGCAGCCATGTTCAAGCTCGCCGGATTCGACAATGCCGAGACCCGCGCTGCAAATGTCGTCGCACTCGAGCACTCCATCGCCGAAAAGCACATCCCGCTTGAGGAAGATCAGGACATCCATAAAGCCAACAATACTTGGCAACCGTCCGACTTTGCCGCCAAAGCTCCTGGCCTCGACTGGACCGAATTCTTCCGCGCCGCAGGACTCGATAAGCAGTCCAGCTTCATCGTTTGGCAACCGACAGCTTTCACCGGCGAGTCGGCGCTCGTCGCCTCCACGTCGCTCGACGCATGGAAGGACTGGCTCGCCTACCACCTCATCAAGGACTACGCTTACGCCCTGCCGAAAGCCTTGGCCGACGAACGCTTCGCCTTCCTCGGCCAGACGCTCTCCGGCACGCCGCAACAGCTCCCGCGCTGGCAGCGCGGTGTCGCCATCGTAAACGGCCAGCTCGGCGACGAAGTAGGCAAGCTATATGCCCAGCGCTACTTCCCGCCAGAGGCGAAGCAACAGGCACAAATCATGGTAGCCAACCTGATCGCGGCCTTCCATAAACGCATCGATGCTCTCACCTGGATGGCCCCTGCAACCAAAGCCGAAGCCCAGGCCAAGCTCGATACGCTTTACGTCGGCATCGGCTACCCCGAAAAGTGGGAGGATTACTCCAACTACGAAGTCAAGCCGGACGATATTTTCGGAAACCTCTGGCGCGGGAGCCTCGCCAAATACCATCGACAGGTTGCGCGCCTCGACACCGCCGTCGATCGTCACGACTGGTGCATGACTCCGCAAACAGTCAATGCCGTCAACATGCCGCTGCATAACGGACTCAACTTCCCCGCTGCCATCCTGCAGCCGCCTTTCTTTGATCCACTGGCGCCCGCCGCCGCAAACTATGGAGCCATCGGCACGGTCATCGGACACGAAATCAGCCACACTTTCGATTCGGAGGGTGCCGCTTTTGACTCGAAGGGCCGCGTGCGCAACTGGTGGACCCCTGAGGATCTCGCCCACTTCAACGCGTCGACAGCGAAGCTCGCCGCGCAGTATGACACCTACTTCCCCTTTCCCGATCTGCACGTCAACGGCAAGCAGACGCTCGGTGAAAACATTGCCGACGTAGCCGGAATCGCCGCCGCCTACGACGGCTACCGCGCATCGCTCAACGGCAAGGCCGCGCTTGCGCAAAGCGGATTCACCGGCGATCAGCAATTCTTTATCGCCTTTGGTCAGAACTGGGGATCAAAGACGCGTGAAGCCGCGCTTCGCCAGCAGGTCCTGACGAATGAACATGCTCCCGGCGAATACCGCGCCGACACCGTGCGCAATATCGATGCCTGGTATGCCGCCTTCGGCGTAAAACAAGGGGAAAAGCTCTATCTCGCTCCACCCGATCGCGTCCGCATCTGGTAGCCGTAAGCAAGTGCGCATGATGCGAACTGGCACTGGCGTTCGCGACTAGCTGAACCGGGTGCGCTTCCACAGCAGCCAGCCAGACCCAACCGCCGCCAACCCCAGCACCACGCACAACACGCTCGTCCACAGGAAATTCATTTCGAGCGGAGGAACCCGGGCTTGAAGCCCCAGCCAGAGAAAAATCGTAACCGCAATCGCTACAATTACAAAATCCCACCAGGGGCGTCTGCCTGCTTCATGATGCCCGTGCGCGGCTCCAAGCTGCGCCGCCACGCATTCCTCAAAACTCAGCCCATACTTCTCGCACTCGCGCGAGATCGCATCGCGCCCTGAAGCCTGCTCCCTCACCGGAGCAGCCGCCGAACTGATGAACACCGCGCCAGCGATCATCAGCAGCGACCCCAGCACAATCAGCCAGCGCCCTTCATCGCTTACATGGGCCAGTTCGCCAAAGACTAGCGCGCCCCACGCGAGGCCCCAAAGCTGGTTCGTATTCGACAACGGTATCCCGCGCCCGATGCCGATGTACTTCGTCGCGTACTGCTGGAACAGATCGCCGATCACCCAACAGAAGCCGCCAAGAAAGATCCAGAACACGACGTGCCGCGCGTGATGCAGTTCGGCATGCAGGTGCGCCATGCCGCCGCCAAACGTCGACGCAAGCAACGCCATTGTGCCCAGTTCGCCCAGCGTAAACACCGTCACAAACGAGAGCGGATTCATGCCACTCAGATAGGCCTTGCGATATGGCACATACATCGTGCCCCACAGCAAGCTTGCACCCAGCGCCGCCAGAATTCCATGCACGGCGCGGGCATGCAGCCGTATTTGTGTGCTGCACAGTTACAAATGCCAGCAAGATCGCCGCCGTCACAATCGCCAGCGCGCCGCCGAGCACGCGAGCGGCCGTCTTGAAGCCTGCACCACGCATCTCCTGGAAGAGTAGCCAGCCCCAGAAAATACCGATCAGGCTGTTTGCATTCCACAGCGGGAAGGCAATCGCAAGCCCAACATCGCGAATGGCGAAGACCGTCAGCGTATTTGCGACCGCCCACAGGGCACCGGCCAGCACCGCCCACACGATCAGGTGTGGCTTGGCAAAAAGGTCGCGAAAGACGTATTCCGTTCCTTTCAGCAGGGTAGGCAGTGTCCACCGCGCGACGAAGACACCGAGCACCATCGCCAGCGAAACCGCGAACGGCGAAATGCCTACATTCACGAGCTTCGTTGGAGCCTCGGCGCCGCCCAGCCAAACTCCGGCGGCGAGGCCGCAGGCTACCCCGAGCCCATGCATCGACGCATGGGTCGTTTTAGGAACGCTGGCACGTGTGCTCATTAGTGCAGCCATGCCAGCAGCAGCACGCCCACCGCCAGAACACACACCGGAATCCAGAACTGCACGTCGGTCAAAATTGCTTTCAGCATCTGCATAAACCTAATGGCATCGTTCCCAGGCTGTCAAAGTGCGGCTCAATCACCGCATATCCTGACCAGAGCCGAGCCATTTCCAGAAACGGATGGAATCGCTACCAGCCCTGAAAAATCTGGCGAATTTGCATGACGGTCGTCGGCTCCCGCTCCTATAATATCCAAATCAACGGAGGACTCTTCCCATGCACACCATCACTCCTGAAAAGCCCATGGAACACCTCGACGACTGGGACGATTTCGTCGCCGGCCGCTACAAAGAAGGCAAGGCTGAAGAAGAGTTCCGCAACTACGACGTCGAGGCAAACCCGGGTGTGGCCGAGTTCTACCGGCTCAACCACCAAAACCAGACCGTCGATTTCGTTCTCCAGAAGGAGAAGGCGTTTCTGTCGCTTGACCGCGGCAAGAAGAGCATCTGGGAAGCGGCGGATTATCTGAACACTCTGGTTGACGACAGTGACCCTGACACCGATCTCACCCAGATCGAGCACCTGCTGCAGACGTCGGAGGCTATCCGCCGGGACGGGCATCCGCGCTGGATGGTCCTCACCGGGCTAGTTCATGATCTTGGCAAGGTGCTTTGCCTGTATGGCGAGCCGCAGTGGGCGGTCGTTGGCGACACCTTCCCTGTAGGCTGCGCCTAGTCCGACGAAATCGTCTTCCGCAACTACTTCGCTGCCAACCCCGACAGCGACATACCCGAGTACCAGACAAAATACGGCATCTACGAGCCGAACTCCGGCCTCGACAACGTGCATCTCTCCTGGGGACACGACGAGTACATCTACAACGTCGCCAAACCTTACCTGCCAGAGCCAGCGCTCTATATGCTGCGCTACCACTCCTTCTATCCCGCGCACAAGCACGGAGCCTACAAGCACCTGATGACCGCGCACGACGAGGAGATGTTCGACTGGGTGCGCAAGTTCAATCCTTACGACCTCTATTCCAAAGGCGCGGCCAAGCCCAACTTCAAAGAGCTGAAGCCTTACTATGACGACCTGATCGGTGAGTACTTCCCGGAGAAGATCGACTGGTAAGTCTGGTTGGGTGACATCTGCCGTTTTCGAGCACCTGCCAGGAAACCGCAGGTTCTTCGACTGCGCGCTGCGCGCTTCGCTCAGAATAACGCTGGCTTTGGACGGTGGTTGAAGATTCGTCGGCGCAGGCTTGGAGGCTGACGGTTCCCTCTGCCGGGTGTGCCGGCTCTTCCGTTATTTGCTGCTCACCTTGCGTGGCCGAGGATGGGCAATCTCCGCAATTGCAATCGGCATCGTGTTCTTCGTTGTCAGTCTGAACGTAGGTGCAGTCATCGCAGCAGCAGTTCTTCTTGTGGCCGCTCAGGTCTTCTTTCTCGAAGATGGTTCGTGGCTGGGGCGATCTCGTCGCCTGAGGTGGTGAGCACAACCCCGCGCACGTCTTCCGGGAGGAGACAGCTATTGCCGCCGAGGTTGGACGAGGCGATCTGGAGGGCGTAGAGGAGCAGGCCGGCGCGTTTGGGGTCGATTTCGTTGGCGGTGAGAGCGCGGGCGATCCGGGTGATGCCGACCTGGATGGCGTAGCGGTCTTCGAGCAGGGGCAGATCGAGGTCGAGGGCGGTTTGCGCGGCGGGCGGGTTGACGGGGACGGTTCCGTAGTCGGCGGTGTTCGGCGTTGCCGGTTTCGCGGCTGTCTTGCGGCGGTTGTGCAGGTGGAAGTAGCAGAAAGCCTTGTTGGTGACGGCCATGGCGCGGCAGCGCGCTCCGTCGACGCGGATGTGTCGGCAGCGATCGTACATGAGGGTACCCCTGCACTGGTTTTGAGGATGTGTTTTATTTTCAGCGGCTTAGGAAATTGCTTGGAGCGGAAGTGTTTTATTATGTTTGGCTTAGGTTCTAAATATAAGAAAGATCATGGGTCATGAGGATTGCCCCTAAAATGCAGAAAACCCGCCGTTTAGCGGGCTTTCTGGTCTGAATTTGTCTCTTTATCCAGTTTATCAAATTCTGCGGTAATAGTCGGCATACTCTCTTTGTCTCGTAAGTATTGATTCCTTCGATAGTTACGTCTTGTCTGTGACAGCTGGGGGCTTGACAAGCTCGGCTTCCGATATTTGCCCAGGGCTTCACCGATCAACACAAGCGCGTTTGAACTAAGCCGCTGCGCGGCGGACGCTGCCGCGTGGGCCATGATCGAAGTCACGGCGTCTGGTCAAAATCCCAGCTGGTCGCTATACTGGGCTGGCCATGACCCTCACCATAGTGGCACGTATCATGCGACTACGCTGTTTCCACGCAAATACTCTGTAATCATATAGCTACAATTGAAATTCCATAGACGTACATAGATCACCGCGTCCGCCGCAAACCGCACCGGCTCACTTCAAACGATCCTATCGAAACTGCCCGGAGAATTTGCCCCGGCTGGCGGTCATCTCGCGCGGGCAGTCCCGATAGGAACCTAACGTTTCCCGGGACTAATCATGCAGCTTCTCTGAGATCAGTGTCTCTGCGTTTGCAGTGCATTTGGCAGAGCGGGTCGAGTTTCTTTAGCTCCCGCAGTGATTAACAATCGCTTCGACTTCTGATAATCGTCATGATCAAGCGCATTGCACCTCGAATATCCCACTGTCATCCATTGAGGGTCTTTCGGGTGAATAATCGGCGACCCGCAATTGGCTGCATTGAGATAGTCGAGAGCTGTTCGTCCCTCTGAATCCTTTTTTCGAGCATCGGCGCCAGCTCTCAACAATGTTTTGATCTCGTCTGAATCTCCGTGCTGTACCAAGAGCATGAGCGCGGTCATGCCGACATCGTTGACTGCATTCACTTCGACACCCGCATTCAGAAGGTCCTCATCGGCCATGCCCGTGACAGCAGATGCCATCAGCGCTGTTTCGCCTCGCTTGGAACGGGCATTCACATCTGCTCCTGCTTTGACTATTTCGCTCAACGACGAATCGCCATAAGAACTAGCGGCATACATCAGAGGCGTCCAGCCGCTTGCGTCGACATCAGTTAGCCTATCCCCCGCTGCTAATGCGGCTTGGAAAGCTTTCTTGTCTCCGCGATGCGCCGCATCCATAAGCTTTGTCTTGCCTGGCTTGAGCAGATATTCGAAGGTGATCTCTGCGATACCTTCGGTGCTTGGATCACCATGTCGCCACTGATGCGTATTAGCGGATGCGTCAACAGCTTGTTCCACGTCCCTGAAGATGGCCGGCGCGGCATCACCATATTCACCGACGCTTTTTTCCTGCCCACCGATACGCACCTTAAAAACGAACTACCATCGCCATCCAGCAACCCCGCCTGGTCGTAGCGGCCACACAGCCTCCAAACAGCTGGAGTGCGAAAGCGCTCTAGGAGAGAGTTCGCTTCAGCCGGTGTGATCTGTCCTCTCTGCGAAAGATCGCCCTGCTTCCAGACAACCGAGCCGTCTGCACCAACTCTCACTTCTTCATTCCAGCGTTGCAGTTCTTCAAAATCTCCATCTATCACTGCTGCTGGAGGCACGAGATCGCTGACAGTTGGACATTCTGAGCGATCCAACCCCGTCGTAGAGATCGAAATAACCTGAACTTGTCCTGTCCCATCTAGCACCGCCTTCGTCACTGGCTGGCTATTGTCGTATCCATCGTCAAGCGGATTGAGCTGAAAGTGAAATGTGACCTTGTAGGCTTGCCCCGCAAGCTCCGGTTTCGGTTCAAAGTGCCACGCCTTCACGTTTTCGACCGCGATTCCTTGCAACATCGCAGGACCAGACACGGGCGTAACATCGACAGTTCTACCTTCTGGTGTCTGTCGGAAGCTCACTACGACATCACCCTGAACATGAGCGGCTCTCGCAATCGGAGGATAGTTTAGTTCCGGGAGAGAATTAGGTACGACCGTCTGCGCCTGACAAACACCGAAAGTCGTCGCGAACGGCACTACCAAAAGCCATGCCCGTATTCTCGACATATCTGGACCTATACCTATATCTGGACCTATACCTAAGGACTACGGCTTCGTATTCGGTTATTCAAGGGTACACAACATCCTCGGAAGCGGTTTCAGAAACGGCGCCCATAAATCTCATATGTCGGCTAGAGAGGAGTAGCACCGGTCACGAAGACTCCGGCTCCAAGCCGATCCGGTCGTTGACTGCGTTCCGAAGCCGCTGCTTGCACCCAAGATAGCGCTCGGTGGTCTGAACCGAGACATGCCCAAGCAAGAACTCATCCACACGTCGACGGCAGCTTTGACCCAACTTGGTATCGGGACAGTCCGCATGTGGCCGCCTTTGCAGATGAGGTCTGCCAACTCCCAGTGGTCCTCTCGAAGTTCGAAATCCTCGACCTTGACGGTCACGATTTCGGCCCTACGCAGACCACAACCGACGAGCATAGCTAGGACGGCGGACTATCTTTGTCGCGTAAGTATCGGCTCATTCGATAGTTACAGGTTGTCTGTGGGCGGTTGAGGGGCTTGACACGCAATCGTCAGAACTCGGAAGAGAAACTCACTCGAGCATCTTTGACTCCGAGCTTTGAGTGGCTACTTAATCTGTCGAAGCTGGCGAATGGACGCGAGCAGGATGCGGTCTCGCCAGTCCACTTCGACTCGAACTCCAGGTCGGTCGAAGCGGTACTCAAAGCCCGAGATCGGTCCTTTCACCGTTAGTGCCGTGTTTCCTATGTAGACAAAAGAGATGCTCGATGGCATTTTTTGTACCGCCGCCTCGGTTGCCGGCCTCGTCTTTGGAATCGCCGGCGACCCCATCAGTTGCGTTCTGTTTCTGCCACAGCACATTCAAGATTCTCCCTCGTCCTCGGAAACCATGACGGTTGGATTCGATTCGTTTTTGGAGCTCAAGCGCTGGAGTAAGATCGCCGCTCCCGACAAGGCAGGCCACAGCAGCAAGCGCTCCTTCCAATTTTCTCCAAGCAGGAAGCCGAACGGAATCGCGATCCAGAGACTCAAACAATAAAAACAGTCCATGAGATCGCCCCAGACGCCCCGTCCGGCCAAGCGGCGCAACCGGGTCAGCAAGTTCCACGGGCCATCTTCGCCGTAAAACAGGTGCGTGAGGCGCCATACCACCAGTGTTCCAATCACCAGCCAGTAAAAATGGGATGCCACAATCAAGCCTCGGCTGCTCTCGCGACTGCCTTCGTCAGAAATCATCCACCCTGGGCTCACCCCGCGCCGCTTAGCGTGAGCGGGGTGAGCTGACGGCCTAGACGTCCACCACCGCCACCGACAGGTTGAACTGATTCCAGATGAGCCACGTAGCGTCGTAGTACCAATCGCTCGCTTGTGGATCAGAGGGATCTCCTCCTGCAGGATTGAATGCCCGGCTGTAGCCGTTTACGCTGAAGCCGTAGCATCCTGCAAGAGCTGTGCCAGGGAGAACAAAGGTCGCGGTTTGCGACACGAAGTTGTCGCTGGCGTTCGTGTGCCAGTGCATGTAGGGGAGCGCATTCGGTTCGGGATTTGGCTGCATTACTCCTACGCCGCATCCGGAATTCGCGAGTGATGTCTTGAGCAGGTGCGAGGCCGAGACCTGGTATTGAACCTGGAACTCAATGTCGCTTCCTGCCGGCCGATTTACGAGCGGGCAAACCAGATCGGGGAAGACATTCCATGATCCGGACGGCAACACTCGCCACGACAGGCTTGTGATCAAAGGCTGTGGTGCAGAATTGTCAACCTGGAATGGCACCGCGTTGGGAGTGGTAAAAATCACGTTCTTTGCCCCATCGCCAATTTCCATCGTCACGTCATAAAGACCGTCGGCAAAGTTGCTCGTGGGCCAGTCCAGCAATTCGTTTGGCGGAAACCAGTCATCGGGCACGGAGAGTATGGGGTACCATCCTTGCGCGTCAGGTACAACGAGCATTGCGGGTCCGGGTCCCGGCCACGGATCGACATACCATTGCAGATTCGTGAACGGAACAGCGGGTGCCCCGTTGTACGAGTAGAGCAACCGGTAGTACTGTCCGCCCTCGAACAGATTGCATCCGTACAGTTGGAGCGTTCCCATGAAGGGCGCGTTGGCCGGAGTATCTGGAGTCGGCGATGGCGGAAAAACCGAACTGCGAATCAGTCCATCGGCGTGCGGCGGGTTGGGGCGGAGCGCGAAGC
The DNA here is from genome assembly GCA_963823845.1 of Terriglobales bacterium. Lineage (GTDB taxonomy): Bacteria > Acidobacteriota > Terriglobia > Terriglobales > Acidobacteriaceae > Alloacidobacterium. The sequence goes on along the minus strand of CAWGND010000026.1, from coordinate 366,128 downwards.
CCCGAGTTGGATTGACGGAGGTGTCAATGTAGGGAGCCCGTGCGGGCATGAGGCCGGCAAACAGAATTTCCGGCTGCTCGCAATCGCCCATAGGAGGCACTTCGCATTGACCGTTGATGCGCGCAATCTGGGAAGAGTGCAGGATCACATCCGAAAGCGGGCCGGACTTCCAGCCCACCTGGAAATATCCATCGGAATAGATCGTTTCCTGATCACCGTCACCATCGATGTCCTGGGTAACCCAGAACGTGATGTCCGGCACTTCGAGAATCGGCACCAGCTCTTCCTCAATAACCCACTCGCACCGCCAGAGGGGAAATGGCCCGATGTAGCGTTTCGGATCGAGCTTGTACTCGCGATCGGCTTTGCCTCTGACAAGGTCCCTGAGGCCTGCAGCTCCATTCTGCTGCTGCAAGGCATCCAACTTGGGCGATGTGGGCGGAGGCACCGGATTGAGGAACGCCGGCTGGTTTAATAGACCATTCAGCGCCGAGTTGTTCTTGCCGATGGCAGCTGATTGCGTTGCCAACATGAGGCGGCTCGCGTTTTCGCGTCCGGCGATGGCTGCGAGACGATCCAGTGACAAGTTTGCATTGCGAAGCTCGATCGGGCCGGGGTCGGGCCCTGGTCCCGGCTTGGGAATCACGCCCACAGATTGGAGCAGTTCTCCCAGGTTAGGTTTGACAAAGACTTCGGGGAAACAATAGCGCTCCAAGCGCCAGCGAATGACCCATTCAATATCGAACCAGGGAATCCATACGCAGAATTTGCCGCACTCGTCCGTCACGACTTCCGTGATCTCATGCTGGCGGCAGAAGATCGGGTACAGCCAGGACCACTTCACCTGGTAGGGGAAATAACCGAGGAAGTCGCACTCCGTATCCATGACGTGCACGGTGGCAAACGGAACCGGCTGGTATTGGCCCGTGCCTGGATCCCAGCGGACAACCTGTCCGCAAACACGCCGGAATAGAAAGAAGTTGGGATCGACCTGCCACTTGAGCGATTCGGAAAGCTGCGCGATGTCGCGGCCTTCAATTTCCTTCACGTTGATATTTGTCAGATTCGAGAGTCGTTGTGCCTGAATAGGGTTCAGTTTGACCTTGTCAGGCGTGAGATCTGTCTTTTGTGAGCGATTCTTCTCATTCACTTTCATTTGACTGCTCCTCACTCTTCTGTTGTTCGGATTCGGACCTGGCCTTCGCGGGCGGTACACTTGCGTCGTCTTCACCCCGTTCGGTGAGTAGTGAATATGGCGTTCGTTTCGTTTCCGCGTTCCGGTGTTGTTTTACGATCCTCTTGCGTTGGCCTGCTGTTTTCCGGATCGAGGGAAGCACAGTCTCCCACCTCGGCCAAGGATATTCGTTGCGCCGTTGAGCTATTGAAGCAGATGACGACTGCGGAGAAGATGGGACAACTGAAGCAGCTCTTTTACGCGAAGCTTCCGATTACGCGCGTGCGGTGTACAGGGTTTTGACAAGCCAGTTTCCGATACTTTGTCCAAGGCTCTGTTCTGTATCGATCAAACATCTATATTGAGCGGCATCTTGGTTCCCGATGATAGAGTTGCTCGAAATGAGCAAGGGTCAATTAACCCGCCGCGAAGTCCTGGCCGGGATGGCAGCCGCACCTCTCTTCACTGCTTCTATGCAGTCTGAGTCGGCCGCTTCGCCGCTCTGTTTCATGAGCGCCGTTGAGATGGCCCAACTCATTCGTGCGAAGAAGCTGTCGGCGCGTGAAGCGCTTGCTGAGCACCTGAAGCAGATCGACCGCGTGAATCCCAAGGTCAACGCCATCGTGACTCCGGTGAAGGAGATGGCTGCTGAAGACGCCGCGAAGGCCGATGAGATGCAAGCGCGCAATGAGACGCTGGGGCCGCTGCACGGCCTGCCGGTTGCTCATAAGGACCTGTTCGACACGCGCGGGATCCGTACGACCTATGGATCGCCGCTCTTCAGGAATTACATTCCAACCGAAGACGATATTGTTGTGGCACGCATGCGGCGCGCCGGGGCGATCATTGTTGGAAAGACCAATACGCCGGAGTTTGGGGCGGGATCGCAGACGTTTAACAGCATCTTTGGCGCGACACGCAACCCCTACGATTTGACAAAGACCTGCGGGGGGTCTTCCGGCGGTGCGGCGGTCGCGTTGGCCTGCGGAATGGTGCCCGTTGCCAGCGGCTCCGATTCGGGGGGTTCACTGCGCAATCCTGCTGCATTCTGCAATGTTGTCGGCTTCAGGCCGTCGATAGGGCGCGTGCCTAATCCGAAGGCGGGCTTCGCGTGGTCAACGCTCAGCACGTCGGGATGCCTGGGGCGATCGGTGGGCGACCTTGCGTTTGCGCTGAGCACGATTGCGGGGCCCGATTCGCGGGCACCGCTCTCCATCAACGAGCCAGGAGAGGTCTTTGCGCGTCCACTCGAACGTAGCTTCAACGGTGTGCGTGTTGCCTGGTTCAAAGACCTGGGCGGGGTGCCCTTCGATGTTCGTGTGCGAACCGTCATTGATGCGCATCGCGCGACGTTTGAGTCGCTGGGATGCATCGTTGAGCAGGCAGAGCCGGACTTCTCTCCGGCCGAGATCTCTTTTCGCACCATGCGCGTATGGGCTGCGGCAACTAATTACGGCACGCAGTTGCATCAACACCCGGACGCCTTTAAGGACAGGCTCAAGGAGGAGATTGCGAGAGGCTTGCAGCTGAGCGGTCAGGATATCGCTCACGCCGAAGTTGCTCACAGCCAGCTCTGGCGGCGGTTTCAGGCCTTCCTCGAGAAACACGAATATTTCATTCTGCCCACCACGCAGTTGCCCCCGTTCGACGTCAACATGCCTTATCCGGCAGAGGTTGCGGGCGTGAAGGTGGACAACTATATCGACTGGATGAAGGCTTGCTGGTACATTTCGGCAACGGGGAATCCCGCGGCATCCGTGCCGGCGGGCTTCACACCAGAAGGCCTTCCGGTCGGGATACAGATCGTCGGCCGCGACAAAGCAGACTTCAGCGTTCTACAAATGGCACATGGCTTTGAACAGGCGACCGGTTTTGGCAGGAAGCGTTCGGCTATTGTGTAGGCCTCGACGCGAACCGCGCGGCCTACCTTTCGGTCGGCTTCGCATGAACTTTGTTCGTGCGGGTCCTTCGACGGCGCGCTTCACGCGCTCAGGATGACATCTTGTTGGGTTGGTGAGTGCCGACTGGCTAGGCGGCTTCTCCCTCGCGATGGGAAGAGGAAACCTGATTCGTGCCGCGGCTATATTGCCTTGGCGAGCAGCCCATGACCCTCTTGAAGGCGGTGCTGAAGGCGCTTTCGGATTCGTAGCCGAGCGACAGAGCAATGACGGAAATGGGATCGCTGGAATTCGCCAGCCTGTCCCCAGCCAGCAGCATTCGCCAGCGCGTCAGGTATTCCATGGGTGACTTTCCTACCGTCTCTTTGAATTTGAGGGCAAAGGTCGATCGCGACATGCCGGCACGCTGCGCCAGCTCCTGCAATGTCCAGTGATGCGCCGGATCATCGTGTATCGAGTCGATCGCCGCGCTCATTTGTTTATCCGCCGTTGCAAAGAGCCAGCCAACGCCGCCGGTCAAGCCTTCCGCCAGATGCAGCCGCAGGGCTTGCACCAGGATCAGGTGCGCGAGCTGCTGTGCGATCAAAAAGCCGCCCGGCTGTTGCGCGAGCAGCTCCTGCCTCATCCGCTCCAGAGACCAGCGCATTGCCACCTTATCCGATTCCTTCTGGAGATGCACGATGGGGGGCAACACTCCGAGCAGGATGCCGGCATGATTGCCGGCAAAGGCGAAGTGGGCACCCACGATACAGCATCCGCCGCCATCGATTGAGGCAATGCCTCCCTTCCTCGTTGCGGTCGCAAGAATCGTGAGGGCATCGACAGGCGTCAAGGTTAGATCGCTTGCAAGGCGGAAAGGCCTCCCGTGCGGTAGCAGGAAGCAGTCGCCGGTCTCGAGGCGTACCGCGTCAGGAACGCCATCCACGGAGAGCCAGCATTGACCGGACACAACGGCATAGCATTTGATGCCGTCATGCGGGCCGAACCGGACGGACCATTCGCCGCCTACATCAAAGCCGCCGGCCATGTAAGTGCGCGGTTTCAACAGCGAGAGTACATCTGAGAGTGGGTCCATAAGCGATTAACGGGAGCGTATCGAGCGATTCCGGACGATTGCGAAGATAATACGGACTCTAAAGTATAGATCGTATATTCGCGATCACCTATTTTGATCTTAACGGATTGCGAATGCGGTCACGGTCATGAGGTAAAGGAGAAGTCGAAATGCGTGTTTTCGTCACCGGGGCTACAGGTTTTGTCGGTTCTGCGATTGTTCCGGAGCTAATCAACGCGGGTCATCAGGTGCTCGGTCTTGCGCGCTCAGATGCGGGCGCCAAGTCTCTTATCGTCGCTGGCGCCGAGGTGCATCGAGGTGATCTGGAAGACATCGACAGCCTGCGCAGCGGAGCAGCTGTGTCGGATGGCGTGATCCACACCGCATTCAACCATGACTTTTCGAAATTCAAGGAAAACTGCGAGATGGACGGTCGCGCCATCGAGGCACTCGGCTCTGAGCTCGAAGGATCCAACCGCCCCTTGCTCGTCACCTCCGGGGTTGCGCTGTTGGCACAGGGCCGCCCGGCAACCGAGGAAGATGCACCTGTCCCAAGCTCCTCCTCGCTTCCCCGCGTTTCGGAAACAACTGCTGCCTCGCTGGAACCGCGTGGTCTAAACGTCTCGGTGATGCGCCTTCCCCAGGTTCACAACACGGTCAAGCAGGGGCTCGTGACCTACCTGGTCGGTGTGGCCCGTGAGAAGGGCGTCTCGGCGTTCGTGGGCGACGGACTCAACCGCTGGGCGGCGGCGCACGTCCTCGATGTTGCCCGTCTCTACAGGCTGGCACTGGAGAAGCATGAGGCAGGCGCCCGGTATCACGCGGTCGCTGAAGAGGGCGTGCCGCTCCGGGAAATCGCTGAAGTCATTGGCCGAGGCTTGAAGGTACCGGTAGTCGCCATGTCTCCGGAGGAGGCGGCAGCCCATTTCGGATGGCTCGGCCCGTTCGCTGGTCTCGACCTTCGCGCTTCAAGCGCGCAAACACAGCAACGGCTGGGTTGGCACCCGACCGGGCCTGGGCTAATTGCCGATCTCGAGCAAATGCGCTACTTCGAAGCCTGAACAGATTGCGAGGAGTGTGCGGCCGCGGAGAATCTGCCGGATCCAGGTTCTCAATCGGCGAGCTCCTGACCTGAAGCTTCCTTCATCTAACCATCACGTGAACGCAGAAAAACGCGACTAATCTATTGAGGGATACGCAAAATGACAAACCAAAATCGCCTCGGTGGCAACTTTACCTATTCTGGAACGACGATGACCGTCAACCGCATGAGTTATGGTGCGATGCAGCTGGCCGGGCCGCACGTTTGGGGACCTCCGCGCGACAGGGACCAGGCACTGGCGGTGTTGCGAGAGGCAATCGGCGCCGGAGTGAATCATATCGACACCAGTGATTATTATGGCCCTCATGTGACCAATCAGATCATCAAAGAGGCGCTCCATCCCTATCGGGAGGGCTTGGTGATCGTGACCAAGGTTGGCGCTCGCCGAGGCGACGACGCTTCCTGGATTCCAGCTCTTTCCCGCCAGGAACTGATCGACGGCGTCGACGACAACCTTCGCAATCTTGGCGTTGACACTCTGGATGTGGTGAATCTTCGGGTCGGAGGAATATTCGCTCCGGGGGATGAACCAATCGAAGCCCCCTTCACGGCCCTGGCGGAACTGAGGGCTCAGGGCAAGATTCGAGAGCTGGGTCTGAGCAACGTGACGGCCGCACAAGTTGCCGTGGCGCAGAAGATCGCTCCGATTGTGTGCGTTCAGAATTTTTACAACGTCGCCCATCGCGACGATGACGGATTCGTTGACGATCTTGCCGCCCAAGGTATTGCTTACGTGCCGTTCTTCCCGTTGGGAGGATTTACTCCATTGCAATCTTCCCTGCTGGATTCGGCTGCAACCGCGCTCCACGCCACGCCCATGCAAGTTGCGCTCGCCTGGTTGCTACAGCGCAGCCCCAACATGCTGCTGATTCCCGGCACATCTGCCGTCCAGCATTTGCGCGAGAACCTCGCCGCGGCTGAACTCAATCTGTCTCCGGAGACGGTCGAAGAGCTGGACTCAATTGGAAAAGCGGCGAGCAATGCCGCGCGCGCTGCTCATTGACAATACGGTGCAGGGGCAGGAGACGCTATATGATAAGAAGTCTCGGTTGAGGAATTCATGAAGGCATTGGTAAAGAGCCGCGCAGAACGCGGCCTATGGCTCGAAGACATCGCAGAACCCACCATCGGCATCAATGATGTGTTGATCCGCGTGCGCTGTACCGGTATTTGCGGAACCGACGTTCACATCTATCAATGGGACGAGTGGGCACAGAAGACGATTCCGGTGCCGATGGCCATCGGGCATGAGTTTGTCGGAGAGATTGTCGAGGTTGGATCGAACGTAAACGACTTCTATCCCGGCGACATCGTGAGCGGTGAAGGCCATGTCACATGTGGGCGCTGCCGAAATTGTCTCGCAGGCAGACGGCATCTTTGCGCGCACACGTCAGGCGTTGGAGTCAATCGGCCTGGAGCATTCGCTGAATTGATCGCGCTGCCGATGACCAACATCTGGCGGCATGATCCAGGCATCAATCAGGAAGTCGCCGCGATCTTCGATCCCTTTGGCAACGCGGTGCACACGGCTCTCTCATTTCCGGTGCTCGGCGAAGATGTCTTGATTACCGGCGCCGGGCCAATCGGAATTATGGCCATTCCAGTGGTCCGGCATGCTGGCGCACGCCATATCGTGATCACAGACGTAAATCCTTTTCGCTTGGAATTGGCGCGCAAAATGGGCGCAACCCTCGCTGTCAATACTCAGGAAACGCCTCTCGCAGAGGTACAGAAGCAACTCCAAATGCGGGAAGGATTTGATGTGGGGCTGGAGATGTCCGGCAATTCCGCAGCTATGCAGGAGATGGTCGCGAATATGAGTCACGGAGCCAAGATCGCCATGCTCGGTATTCCCGCGAAGCCGATGTCGATCGATTGGCGGGCGGTGATCTTCAATATGCTGACGATCAAAGGCATCTACGGACGGGAGATGTACGAAACCTGGTACAAGATGAGCGTCATGACCGAGTCGGGGCTCGACATTTCACCGGTGATTACTCACCGTTTCGGCTACCAGGACTTTGAGGCGGGATTCGACGCGATGATTTCGGGTCAGACTGGCAAGGTCATTCTGGACTGGACCCACGTTTCCTGAGAAGTCTAGATTGCACGATGCAGATGCGTTTTTCCGGACATTATTGGTGCGGGGTATTCTCAGTTTTATGTTCGGATCCAGAACTGATCATGTTCGCAAAAATCCGATAGGCGCCGGGGACGGCCTCGGTCATCTGGCGGTAAAGAGCGTAGGCCACATAGATGTACGCGCCCTTGCCGTAGCGGGCGTAGAGCAGGCCGCCCTTCTGCGGGTCCTGGCCGGGATCCTGCGTCTCGGTTAGCGCGGTGTAGTGCGGGTCCCATGACTGCATGAAGGAGTGGCCGCGCTCCTCGACCCAGCCGTCGAAATCGCCTTCGGTGATCTTGTTGGGCCAGGTCATCAGCGGGTTGCCAGGTTCGAGAATTGCAACCTTGGATTTCTCGTCGACTACTTTCTCCGGCGAGCGCCCCAGCGTGTATGGGTACGGGCCGAAGTTGCGGTCGTACTCGCCTGAGTTGTACTGGACTACAATCATACCCCCGTTTTGTGCGTAACTGAGGAGGCGCTGGGTGGCCGCGGCGAGCGCAGGGCGCGCAGCGTAGGTGCGGATGCCGAGGACGATGACGTCGTATTGGGCGAGGTCGCCGTGCAGGATTTCGTCGTCGGTGAGCAGGTGGGGGTGAACGCCGATCTGTTCGAGCGCTTGCGGCACATCGTCACCAGTGCCCATGATATAGCCGACCTTGAGGCCCGGTGCGACCTTCACATCAACGCCGCGCGCGCGGTACGTGGCCGGATGGTAATAGTAATAGGGCCGCACGCCGGGATAGCCGACCTGCTCGACGCCTTCGCTGAACTCGAAGTTGCCGCTGCGCGCCACGGCCTTGATGGTATAGGCTTCGTCGCCCAATGACGACGGGTGCACAGTAAATGTAACTGTGGCAGGATCATTTACCGGCAGATTGAACTTCGCAGTGGCGGGCTCGGCGGTCCAGCCTTCGGGAAGCTGAAGGTGCAGATCGCCATCAGCAGTGCTTTGCTGCTCGTTGGCAAGGGTGACAGTGAGCGGGAAGGATTTTGCGCCGAGCGGCACCACACCCGCGCCCGCGCCAATGCTGACAGAAATCTGCGGCAGGACAACGAGGGGCTGATAGACCCCGCCGGGACCATGTTCCCAGTGGACTGTCTGGACGACCTGGCCGATGCGGATGGGCACGCCGTCGTAGTTGAACTCGGCCCAGCCCTCGACGGGGTACGGAGCAAACGACCGGTTCAGCCAACGCTTGTCATCGATGTTGTAGTAGGGCTGCTCGATTGACGGGCGGCTGAAGTAGGGGCGCGTGGGTGCGGCCTTGCTGGGGACTTCGAGTTTGAAGAGGATATCGGCTTCCGATGCGCTGGGTGCGATAGGGCCTCCGGCGCGTTCGACTGGCCAGTGCTCGCCTTCAGGCGTGACGAGCCATGTTTTGGCGAGCTTGAGCTTGCCACCGGGAGTCCACGGTCCGGCGCTAGTGATGTGAAGTCGCACATTGAAGGCCATGCCGGGCGTGGCGTGAAGGAAGGTTAGCGCGGCGGCGCTGCCTGCGAAGGGATTGCGCTCCGTCTGCAGGTTCGGTGTGACCAGCGCGTTCACCTGCAGGCCGAGCGATTCAGCGAGCGCGGTGTTGAACTGGGCGAGCTTGATATTGAGCTCGTGGTTGACGTTGGCTTTGTCATCGACGCTGAGCCCGCTGGCGTTGACGGCGTCCATGAGCTGCTGCGTCTTGAGGTAGCCGTCGTGGAGGTCGGGGACGATCTTCGATGGGTCGGAGGGGATGTAGGCGTAGAGGGCCTTCGTGACGTGACGGTCGATTTCGCGGAGGCCGTCTTTGAGGAACTGATTGTCGCCGTGTGCGAGCGTGGCGATGCCGGCGAGCGATACGTCAATGCCGTCGAAGAAAGATTTTTCTTCGTCCGTGGTTTCGACGCGTGAGCCGTAGCGGTGGTAGTCAACATCGAAGGGCCCGGGCAGCGGTGGATTGCCTCCACCGTTCTGCGACTTCTGCTCGCTCCAGCCCTGGCGCGACATCTGCACATACGAGCGGCCGAGCACAGGATCGAAGGTGCCCTCGGGGATGACGACGTTGGTTGCGGGCACGTCGTCCATCCACCGGTTGTTGATGTAGTCGTGGAGATGCAGCGGCGACGATTTGCCGGTGGCGTAGTCGAACATGGTTTTGTGCGGGCCGTCGGCATTGATGGAGAAGCCGGGCACGCGCGCATACATTTTGAGCGGCGACCACGGGCGCAGGCCTTCAGCGATCTGGTCAGGGAAAACATTCGGGTCGCCTGCGGCCTTGAAGGCCTCCTGCGCCATCTCGCCGGAAACCTGGTGATGGCCGTGGCCATCGGTGACGTTTCCTGTAAACACGGCGGTGATGACGAGTGGGCGGTTGAGACGGACGGCGCGAACAACATCATAGAGCACGCGGTCGTGACCCCACTTCTCGAATGCTTCGTCGATGGTCTTTGAAAAACCGTAGTCGGCGGCGCGCGACCAGTATTGTTCCGTTCCGCTGAAGTCGTCGGCGCGCAGGAGTTCGTTGGTGCGGATGAGGCCGAGCGCGTCGTACTCTTCGCCGGACATGGCGTTCTGGCCGCCTTCGCCACGCGTGAGCGTGAGCATGGCGACGCGCGCTCCGGCACCACGCGATTCAAGCGTGAGCATACCGCCATCTTCATCGTCGGGGTGAGCGACGATCATCATAACGCTCGCCCAGGTGTGCAGTTTACGCAGCGTCTGCCAGAGGCCATCGGCGCCGCGATCTTCGGGCAGCGTCTGCGCATTGGGAGTGGCGGCAATCTGCGTGGCCCACGGGACGGTCTGGGCCTGAGTCATGGTGGTGGCAGCGAGCGCGATGGTGGCGATCACCTTGAGTCGTCGGCTGACAGGCTGCATCTACTTGTCTGGTCTCCAGGAAATTGGGGCTAAATCACAGTGTACAATCCACGCACCAGGCAGTGTCTGACGAACCCGGGGCCAAAGCCCGATTGCTCTTGGGCCGATATTCACCGGCCTAAATCACCCCAACGCGCAAAGATCACGCGTGGGGGAGGCCTCGATCAAGGCCGGTGCTTCTACCCAAAGCTCTGGTCAAGATTCGTGAGACACTGCCTGATTTCTATTAGATGACTATCGAAGCATGCCGTCGCAACTGAAACGACAAGTCGGCCTGGGAAATGCCGTCTCGCTGAACATGATGAACATGATCGGCGTGGGGCCGTTTATCACGTTGCCGCTGGTGGTGATGGCGATGGGCGGGCCGCAGGCGATGCTGGGGTGGATTCTGGGCGCGCTGATCGCTGTCTGCGATGGGCTGGTGTGGGCTGAACTGGGCGCGGCGATGCCGGAGGCGGGCGGCTCGTATGCTTTCCTGCGCGAGATCTATGGCGGTAAAAACGGGGGGAGTAAAAACGGGGGAGGCGGCGGCGCGGGGCGGTGGGCTTCTTTTCTCTACATCTGGCAGCTTGGTTTCAGCGCGCCGCTATCGATTGCTTCGGGGTGTATCGGGCTGGCGCAGTATGCTGCTTATTTGTGGCCTGCTTTGGGCCGCGCTGTTCCGGGTATCGCGCACCTGCATTACACGAGCTTGCTGGCGGCCGGTGTCTGCCTGCTGATTCTGGCGCTGCTGTATCGCAACCTGAGCACGATTACGCGGCTTGCGTGGATTCTGTGGGCGGGTGTGCTGCTGACCATCGGGTCGGTCATCATCGCAGGTGTGACGCATTTTCATGCATCGCAGCTGGCCATGCCAGCAGGGGCATTCCATCTGACTCCGGCGTTCTTTCAAGGGCTGGGCGCGGCGACGCTGATTGCAACGTACGACTACTGGGGGTACTACACGGTTTGCTTTCTCGGCGGCGAGGTGCGCGATCCGGGACGGACGATTCCGCGCGCAGTGCTGCTTTCGATTGCGGTGGTCGCGGTGCTGTATCTGCTGATGAACATCAGCGTGCTCGGCGTGATTCCGTGGCAGGAACTGGTAAAGAGCGGCGACGGGCGCTATGCGGTGGTCGCGGTGCTGATGCAGCGGACGTTTGGTCTTACTGCGGCGCGGATACTGGCGGTACTGGTGATGTGGACTGCGTTTGCTTCGGTCTTTTCCCTGCTGCTGGGGTATTCACGCGCGCCGTATGCGGCGGCGCTGGATGGCAACTATTTTCGCGCGTTTGCGAAGCTGCATCCGAAGCATGGGTTTCCTAACGTTTCGTTGATTGCGCTGGGAGTGGTGGCTGCGATCTTTTGCTTTTTTGATCTGTCGCATGTGATTGCGGCGCTGGTGGCGATCCGTATTATTCTGCAGTACGTGCTGCAGCAGATTGGCGTGATCCTGCTGCGCGTGCGGCAGCCGGAAATGCCTCGGCCTTTTCGGCTGTGGCTCTATCCTTTACCGCCATTGGTGGCCCTGGCGGGATTTCTCTTCATTCTGTTTTCGCGACCGGACGCTTCGCGGGAGTTCGTTTATGCGGGAGTGATTGCCGTGACGGGCAGCGTCTTATATTTTGCGCGCGCTCGCAGGCGGGGCGAGTGGCCGTTTGCAACTCAGGCAAAATAAACCTGCACGGTTCCGAAGCTTGAAAATGTGACACGTACTTCCGAGCCGGAGTTGGCGTTGAATTTTCCGCACCAGCTTCCGGTTGTGATCCAGTCGCCTGTTTTGAGTCCGCCGGTTCGGTACTGGCCTTCATTGGCGAGCCATGTGACCAGACGTACCAAGTCGGTTCCGGCAGGGTTTGAGGCGGTGCCCTCGAAGCGCACGGCTCCGTCAATGGTCACGACAACGGACTCTTTTGTGAGGTCGGCGCTTTGCCATGCGGGAAATGCGGGACCATATGCGAATCCGCCATTCATCTGCAGATCGCCGATCATCGAGAGGCGGTCAACTTTGTCAGGGTCACGAAACGCAGGCTCCATCAACTCGATGGCGGGGTGCGCGTTGGCGATCGCTTCGATGATTTCTTCGCGCGAGTAGGGCTGCTCGCGAGGAGGCAGATCTTTGCCCATGCAGAAGGCGATTTCAGCTTCGACGCCACGGTAGCGGCGGTGCGATGCGCTGAGTGTCTGGCCGGTGTGCACGAAGCCGCCAAGCAGGGGAATGGGGGCATAGGCTGGTGTCGCATCAGGAGATAGCGCGCCGACTTTCCAGCCGCCTATCGGTCCCAGGGCTTCGGCGATGATGTCCTGCAGCGCATAGGCTTGATCGAGCGTACGAGGGCGCAGCTCTTCAGGCAGGAGTTCAATAGGCTGCGAGTCCCGCCGCGCTGCAAGCAGCAGTTCCGAGGCCTGGCGCATGCGGTCGTTTTCCTGTGCTGAAAGTTTTGGCCCGACGTGCTGGTTATCTGTAACCATTCGCTGCTCCTTTGAGTTGTCCCAAGTGCTAAGGTATCCGTTTTCTTGAAGTGCGCAAATTCCTTCTGCTTTTCGCAGACGGTTCTGGCCTACGTTACCAAGGGTTCGCGGTCGAAAGCGACAAAAGCCCAGCCAGCGCAACTCTGAACGCGAATTGAGGTTATATAGATTGTCAGGAGCCGGGTGTGATCCGTACGACTCTATCTCTGAGCCTCGTTGCCGTCGCTCTGCTGCCGGTTGCGGCTGTCGGACAAAGTACTGCGCACGCGGTTTCGCATCATAAGTCCCCTGCCAAGTCTGAACCGGCGCTCCCTCCGCTTTCAAATGAGGAGCGGGCACAGCAGATCCTTGGCCGCTTTACCTTCGGACCGCGTCCTGGAGATGTGGCCGCCGTTACGAAGATCGGATGGGAGGCGTGGTTCGAGAAGCAGCTGAGTCCGGACTCAATTCCAGACACCGAACTCGACAAACGGCTGGCGGCCTATCCGTCACTGACAATAACACCGTCGCAGGTGGCGATGAATTTTCCAGATGGTGGCGTGATTCGGCAGATTGCGGCGGGCAAGCTCACGATGCCACAGGACCCGATGCTGGCGGGGACGTATGAGGTGATGTTGGAGCGCTACAACCGAAAGCAGGCGAAGGACGCGGCGGCGAACCAAGCTCAGGCCCAATCTCAGGCCCAATCTCCGGCTGGTTCGATGCAGGCAACTCAGGCGAACGATATGCAGGCGCCTCCGCCGATCGATATGGAGGAGGGGCCCCAGGCCGGACCCACGGCGCAGATGCTGGCGAACCAGATTCTGGGCTACCGGAAAGATCTGCGCATGCAGGCAATCATGCGTCTGCCGGTGGAGCAACGCATGATCCTCTGCCACCGTGCAGCCGACCCGCAGCGCAGCCAGTTGATGAATGACTTCAGTCCGCGAGAGCGTGAACTCTTCCAGATGATGGCCGGCGGTAGCGCCGGCATCAACGTGGCGCAGAACGAACTGCAGCAGGCCAAGATTCTGCGCGCGATTTTAAGCGAGCGGCAGCTGGAAGAAGTGATGACCGATTTCTGGTTCAATCACTTCAACGTCTTTCTGCACAAGAATGCGATTGAAACCTACTATCTGGCGGACTACGAGCGCAACGCCATCCGCAAGCATGCGCTGGGGAAATTCAAAGATCTGCTGCTGGCGACGGCGGAGCATCCGGCGATGCTTGACTACCTCGACGACCGTACTAGCATCGGGCCGGATTCGCTTGCCGCGAATCGGCAGAAGACTAACCCGAAGCGGGCTGACCGCGGCCTGAACGAAAACTATGGCCGCGAGGTAATGGAGCTGCACACAGTCAGCGTGAACGGGGGCTACACCCAGGCGGACGTCACCAATCTTGCAGAGATTTTTACGGGATGGACGATCGATCATCCGGAGCTTGGCGGACCATTTGTCTTCGATCCACGCAGGCACGAGCCGGGCACGAAGAAATGGTTTGGGCAGACGATCAAGGAAGACGGCTTCAATGAAGGCGTGCGCGCGCTGACATGGCTGGCTGCCCAGCCGCAGACAGCGCACTTTATCAGTTACAAATTGGCGCAGCGTTTTGTGGCCGACGATCCGCTGCCGGCGCTGGTCGATCGCATGGCGCAAACGTATCTTTCTTCAGACGGCGATATCAGGCAGGTGCTGCGGACGATGGTGCACTCGCCGGAGTTCTGGTCGCGCGCGAATTATCGCAACAAGGTGAAGATGCCTCTTGAATTTGTTGCCTCTGCGTTTCGCGCTACGGATACGAACCCCACGACCCCCGGAGCACTGGCTGGAACGCTGACGCGCATGGGAGAGCCGCTTTACCAGATGCAGCCGCCGACTGGATATCCGATGACTGCCGATCACTGGATGAACTCGGCGGCGCTGGTTGACCGGCTGAATTTCTCGATGCAGCTTACTGCCGGCAAGCTGGGCGGGATGAAGTTTGACGCACCGCATCTGCTTGCGGCGGGATTGTTGGCTCGGCCTGCATCGCCCGCTGATTCGCTGCATCGCGTGGCTATCGCTGAGCCTGCTGTGATGACACAGAAGGCGGTGGCGCCGAGTGGACAGGACGAGGCTCTGGAGTTGATGGAGCAATTGCTGATCGCTGGGGATGTTTCGGCGAAAACGAACTCGGTGATTCGGGAACAGCTGGCGCAGGCGGCTGTTCCTGGGGATGCGGCTCAGGCGCTGGAGACGATGTCGGCGATGATTCTGGGGTCGCCTGAGTTTCAGATGCGGTGAGTTTTCGTCCGTTCCCCGATGAGGTCCATGCTTTTCCCACCCATCCCCTTCGGCTCAGGATGGGGCACCCTTTTTCATGCTACCGCTGAGAAACCACAGGTCCTTCGACTGCGCGCTATGCGCTGCGCTCAGGATGACAATTTTATCTAATCAGCCCCGATTGCTGCGAAGGGCGTCGCAGGCTCGCTGCAGGTCTTCGTCGCGTTTGGCGAAGCAGAAGCGCAGTAAGTCTTCGCCGCGGCCGCCGGTGAAGAAGGCGGTGCCTGCTACTGCGGCCACTCCTGTTTCAGAGAGTAGCTTGTGGGCTTTTTCGCGTGCGGTTGCGCCCGGAACCGCGCTGACGTCGGCGAGCACGTAGTAGGCACCCCGGGGGATCGACGGCTTGAAACCGGCGTCCTGCAGTGCGGTGCAGAGCATGTCGCGCTTGGTCTGATAGTCAGTTGCCAGTTGTGCGTAGAAGCTGTCGGGGAGTTCTACGAGTCCCGTTACGGAGCCGTATTGAAAAGGCGAAGGTGCGCAGACGTAGGTCAGGTCGTGGAAGTATGCGATAGATCCGAGCCAGCGCTTGTCCGCTGCGAGGTAGCCAATGCGCCATCCGGTGATGCTGAAGGTTTTTGACAGGCCGGAGATGGTGATGGTGCGCTCGGCCATTCCCGGCAGCGATGCGGGCGAGATGTGTTCCGCGCCGTCGAAGAGGAAGTATTCGTAAATTTCGTCGGTCAGGATGAAGAGATCGTGCTCTTCAGCGAGGGCTGCGATCTTTTCAAACTCCGTCCGCGTGAAGACTTTGCCGCATGGGTTTGACGGCGAGTTGACGATGATGGCGCGGGTACGCGGTGAGATGGAGGCGTTCAGGACGTCGAAATCAATCTCCCACGTGTGCATCGCCATGGGCACGGCACGGGGTTGGATGCGCAGGCTCAGAAGCGTATTGACGTGGTAGCCGTAGAACGGCTCGAAGAGCACGACTTCATCGCCTGGATCGAAGAGCGCTAGGCACGCGGCATAGAGACCTGCTGTCGCGCCTGATGTCACGAGCACTTCTGACTCGGGATCGGCGTGGATGCCGTTGTAGTGTGCGAGTTTGCGCGCGATGGCCTGACGGAGCGGCGTAATTCCATCCATGCGCGTATAAATATTGTGACCGGCATGAATGGCCTTGATCGCGTTCTCAATGACAGGCGAGGGCACCTCGGTATCGCACACGCCCTGCGCGAGGTTCACCCCGCCGATGCGGTCGCATTCCACGGTCATCGAGCGAATCTCCGATTGCATGATGCGTGGGGAAATTTCGCTCAGGCGCAGCTTTTCTGTTGCTGTTCGCATGCCTTACATCTAATCACGAGTATTGCAGGTGTCACCACTGGCGGTTTGAAGCATGTTCCGCATTGCGAAAAAACCGGGGCTAAAGCCCTTTCATTTTCTGCATCGATTCACCGGGCTTTAGCCCGGTGCTTCTACCTGAAACCCTTTCATGAGTAACAGACTGAATACATGAAGTTATTTTCCTGAGGAGCTATTGCATGAATCTGAATCGCCGCCAATTCAGCGTGCTTGCGGGCGCAACGCTCTTGTCGAGCGCGCTGCCGGAACCTAATGCGCAAGGCGATGACCGGCGCATCGGTTATTGCATTGTTGGGCTGGGCCGCATCTCGATGGACCACTTCATGCCTGGGGTGAAGATGTCGAGCCAATCGAAGATTACCGGGATTGTTAGCGGACATCCGGATAAGGCCCGCAAAATGGCTGCACAATACGGTGTTCCGGAAAGCTCGATTTACACCTACGAGAATTGCGATCAGATGCGCGATAACAAGGCGATCGACGCCGTATATATAGCGCTACCTAACAACATGCATGGCGAATACACGATTCGCGCGGCAAAAGCGGGCAAGCATGTGCTGTGCGAGAAGCCGATGTGTACGAGCGTGGCCGATGCTCACTCGATGATTGATGCCTGCAAGCAGGCGAAGGTGAAGCTGCTGATTGCTTATCGCTGCCAATATGAGCCGACGAATTTGCGGGCGATTTCTCTGATCCGCGAGGGCAAGCTGGGCACGGTGCAGGCGATTGAGAGCGCGAACGGATTCAATATCCGAGCCGGCGAGTGGCGGCTGAACAAGAAGATGGCGGGCGGCGGTCCGCTGCTCGATGTGGGCATCTACTCGCTGAATGCGTGCCGCTATCTGACGGGCGAGGAACCGGTGGAGGTGAAGGCTTACTCGACCACCATCGATCACGATGGGCGCTTCGATCAGGTAGAAGAGAATGCTTCGTGGACAATGAAGTTTCCTTCAGGCATCGTCGCTAGTTGCAATACGACCTATGGCGCGAATATGAATGGCTTCTACCGCGTACACGGATCGAAGGGCGCGCTCAGTGTGGAGTATGCATTCCCTTATGAAGGGCAGCATCTAACTGCAAATCTCAACGACAAGACCAGTCTCGATGAGCCGAATCCCGCGAAAGACCCTTCACATTTTGTCCGCATGGGCGACTACTTCAGCAACTGCATTCTAAAAAATGAAGAGCCTAAGACCAACGGCGAAGAGGGACTGCGCGACATGGAATGGATTAGTCGGATTTATGAGTCGTGCGGGCTTAGTTTGTAGCACGCCAGCGAAGTCGTGGTGACATGTCGATGGTTTCCATCAAGCGCTCGGCCATACTTTGCGCTTTGCTCAGGAAGACCGCGGCGGTCTCCGGCGGAAACAGTTCGGCCAGTGGTCTGCTTCCAGATGTCCAGCCAGCGCTCGAAATGCTGCGAGCCGATGCGGGGCACGCAACAGATGCGTCAGCATGGGATTGCCTTTATAGCGGCCGCTCGCCAGCATTAGCGAAGACCAGAAGGCGCGCATCGTTTCGAGATGCGGTTCCCAATCGTCACCGATTTTCTCCGCGAAGATAGGGCCGAGGATGTTGTCCTGGCGAACACGCGCATAAAAGCGATCAACCAGTATTCCGATAGATGACTCATTCATGACGTTCGCGGCATCAAATTGCACAAGCATATACATATGATAAGGTTCTCATCCGTTGAGATGAAATATATTGCGGAAAGCGGAACAGTTTCTCCGCGCGGGCCACAAATGACGCAGAACAACTCGCTGCTCATGCTGAGCGCATTGCTGATGTTGGTTGCGGGAATCGCTCAGGCGCAGGATCGGCAGGAGCGCCTGATCTGGAGCGACGAATTTAACAGCTCAGCTTCGCCCTCCGCGCCTGATCCTGCGATCTGGAGATTTGAGACGGGCGGCAACGGCTTCGGCAATCAGGAGCTTGAGACGTACTGCAGTTATGGATCTTCGCAGCCGCCATGCGACCTTGCGCATCCGAATGCATTTGTCGGCAAAGACGGCTATCTGCATATCGTTGCGCGCAGCGATGACCACGATCACTACTCCTCAGCACGCATCAAGACAGAAGGCTTGAAGAGTTTTCAATATGGGCGCATTGAAGCGCGCATCAAGGTTCCGCAGGGCCAAGGCTTCTGGCCGGCTTTCTGGATGCTTGGCGACGACATCGAGCAGGTTCGATGGCCCGCATGCGGAGAGCTCGACATCATGGAGAACGTCGGCAAGAAGCCGGGTACCATTTACGGTTCGATCCACGGGACCGGGTTTACGGGTACGCAGATCGGCTTGCCCTTTACGCTGCCGCGCAATCAGGCTTTTGGCGATGCGTTCCATATCTTCGGGCTGCTCTGGTCGCCGCACAAGATTGAGTATTACGTTGACGATCCTGCGCACGTCTATGCTTCGTTTACGCCATCGAGCCTGCCCAAAGGGGCAGTCTGGCCTTTCGACGATGGGAAGTTCTTTTTTTTGCTGAATCTCGCTGTTGGCGGCGACTGGCCTGGTCCGCCGGATGCTTCGAGCAGGTTTCCTCAGGAGATGCTGGTTGATTATGTGCGGGTGTATGCACTCAGCGCGGAGTAAGATCTGCGTTTGTTCGGTGTAGGTTGGTACTTGCCCCTCCTTCACTTCGTGAAGGAGGGGCACCCACTTTTCGTGCTGATTGATGCGGACAGCACGCACACTCTGCCCGCAGCTAGGCCAGTATGATTCCCAGCTTCGTTACCGACATTGGAGGAAAGCCAAAGCTTACTGTTGAGCCGCTGGCTGTTGCCTGTGCGGATTTTGAAGTTACGGCGTTCGGTTGCTCGAAGGTATTGTGCGCGTGAATGTCGGATGCCGCGAGGACGGTCGCCGCGGCGGACGTTGCGCTGCCGCCGCGGATTGCTACTTGCGTTTCAAGCGCGTCGGTCAGGTTCGGGTTGACGACGGTCAGCGTCAATTGCTTGCCGTCTACAGATGCCGAGCCCATTAATCCGTTCAGGGTGCGCTGCACGGAGCGCTCACCTGCGCGCTGTGGGCCCCAGCGGTCCGGTTTCACGATGTCTGTGAAACTGATCGACGGCGCGGAGAATTCGGCGCGTACGGCTTTCGCGCCCTGATGGGCAGCGTACATTTCGAAGACGTTGAAGTTCGGCGTCACGACGAACTTGTCTTCATGCGCGAGGAAGAGCGAGTCGATGCAGTTGATCAATTGCGCGCAGTTTGCCATGCAGACCTTTTCCGCGTGGCGGTTGAAGATGTCGAGGGTGAAGGCGGTGACGATCGCGTCGCGCATGGTGATCTGCTGGCCGAAGATGTGCGTCGGGTCAACTTCGGTCCCTACCCCATACCATGGGCCGTACTCGTCCACCACCATGCGCGTAAGGTGCTCACGGTCGTAGACGCCCATTGCCGTCCACATGTTCTGGATGATCGACTCAGTCGATGTGCCGTGGTAGAAGAGCGAGTAGGCATCCTGATCGTTGAAGTTCAGGGCTTCGAGAGCATTCGTGTAGTTGTGCACAGACCAGCCGAAGGGCGCACGAATCGGGCGACGATGGAGAATGTCCTCGAAAAACTGCGTGGTCCAGTCGACATCATCCTGGTTGGGACCGGAGGCGACGTAGCGCAGATCGACTCCGTAGCCGGGAACCCACGACGTGAAGCGGCGGTATTCGTTTGAATATTCCTCGGGCGTGAAGTTTCCGCCGCAGCCCCAGCTTTCGTTGCCGATGCCCCAGTAACGCACATTGTAGGGCTCGGGGTATCCAGCAGCGGCACGGATGTCGGCATAGGTCGTGCTGTGCGCCGGAGAATTGCAGTATTCCACCCACTGATCGAATGACAGCGGCGGCAGGGCGCGCAGGTTCGCGGCGATGTAAGGCTCGGCGTTGCTCAGCTTGCAGAACTGGACGAATTCATCGGTGCCGAAGGTGTTCGGCTCAAATTTCTGTACGGAATTGCCGGGCAGTTTTTTCCCTTGCTGATCATCGACCCAGAAGTTCGTGCGGAGCGGGCGCTTGTCGCGCGGACCGATACCGTCTTTCCAGTCATAGCTGTCGGCGAAGCATCCGCCGGGCCAGCGAATGACGGGGGCCTTAATGGCTTTCAGCTTCTCGACCAGCTCTTTGCGAATGCCGTGAACATTGGGGATGCTCGACTTCTCGCCGACCCAGACGCCGTCGTAGATCACACCGCCGAGGTGTTCGGTGAAGTGTCCATAGATTTCGGGCGGGATGGTTGCAATCGGCTCATTCACCAAAACTTCGATGTGGGCGTCCGCAGTGGCTGCAAGAGCTTGCTTGCGGAACAGAAAATAGACGGACCCAGCCAGGGCGCTGGTTTTCAGGAATTCGCGTCGCTGCATATGTGCCTCAGAAACCTAGTGAAACTTCTTGAATTTTGGCTGCCAGAGCATGAGAAAACATTTACTTCATCTCGTCAATCACTTCCTCTTTCTTGCGCGGAGAGGGAAGGAAATCTTTCACCACAGAGCACGCAGAGAGGCCGGAGGTGTTTCCTTTGGCGAGATCCGCCACACTATGATCTTTAGCGGGCTTCGCCGGCCAGAGTTGTATATCGGCGCCGATCCTGAGGAGAATCGATGCTAGCGTGCAGTCGCAATCGCGCCACGCGCTCCCACGTATCGTTGGCGGCCAGCTTGCGGCTGGCGTAGGTGCGCGGCCTGCCATCGAAGCGGATTCTGCAGCGCACGCTCTCCTGTCCCATGATCTCCAGCAGATTGGTCACAAAGCGCACATCGCCGTAATAGCAAAGATCGCGCTCCTCAGCGCCATCGGCCTCGTAATTGAGCGCCGATGCTGTCACAAGAGATTCGGCCTCGATCGCGGGCTCAAATAGAAATGAATGGAACGGCAGCAGCGTCCTTCCATCCGTGCTGGTGCCCTCCGGAAAAAGGACCACCGTGATTCCCGATCGCAGAGCATACTCAATTCCCATGGCCGCTTCGGTGGCGGCTGACCGGCTGCCGCGCACGATGAAGATGGTACCCCCGCAGCGCGCCAGCCAGCCGAAGAGCGGCCACGATCGCACTTCGGCCTTTGACACAAAAACCCGCGGGCCTGAGGCGGCATGCACCAGGATATCCAGGTAGCTCAGGTGATTCGAGACAATGAGCCCGGACGTGGGCAGGCGACCCTCGGTTGTGAAAGAAATCGAGAGCCGGCGCAGCACGCGAGCGCACGACACCTGCAGCCATTGGGCGCGATCTGCTAGCGTCAGCCGGCGCTTACGCACACACAGCCAAGCGAACCGTACAAACAACAACAGCAGAGTAAGCACCAGGCCAACCATGCGGAGCCTGCTGCGGCAAAAGCTCTCTAATGATTTTCGTCGGGTAGAAATCGGTTCCTCGCAGCGGGCGTCAGCTGTCGCAGGTCCAGCAGGGTGAGAAAGTCGATCGTGCCAAATTCCCGGTCCCACGCCGGCTCGCCACAAATTCGCGCACCCACTCCAATATACGTCTTCAGCAGCTTCGGAATCTTTAGTGAATTTTGCGGCACCCCGTTTACGGGCGGCAGGGCGTAGGCCGCCGTCGGCCTGGTGCGGAATTCGGTGGATGCGAGAAAGGGCGACAGCTGTTCGTAAATCGTCCATCCTTCAGCCGGGTCTTGTGAATTCAGGGAAGAACAGCCAATCAGATAACGCAGTCCATAGGATTTCGAATACTGCGCGATTCCCCGCCAAAGCAGAGTAAGCACTTCGCTGGTACGATGGTCGCGATCAATGGAAGCACGACCTAGCTCGAGCACCTGGTCACGGGCCGACTCGTAAGGAGCAAATTCAAACTCCTGCGCGCTGTAGTAGCCCCAGTGCCTGCGCGCTTCGCTGCCTGACTGCATGCGATAGGTGCCGACAACTTCACGGGACGAGCGGTCTTCGACAATCAGGTGATCACATACATAGTCGAAGCGGTCTTTATCGAGACCCGTCGAGTAAGACGACATAAGTCCTTCACCCAGCTCCAGGTTAAAGACCTTGAAGCGCAGCCGGCATGCGGCGTCTCGTTCTGCTTCGGATGTTGCAAGACGGATCTGATATCTCCCGAGCTCCAGGTAGATATGAGGCGTTAGCAGCCCCGCGGAGCCTCCGGAGGCAAGGTCAAAAAGGCTTACCTGTGCGGACGCGGGAGAAGCTAACTTACGGGGCCTGATAGCGCGCAGATTGGTAAACACGCCATCATGATGCTATGCACACGGTAATACAATTTTAAGGATTTGAGAAAAGGCTGCGAATTCCTGATGAATGTTCCAATCAGGTCAATTCAAGATAAAACAAAGACTACCAGAGAAAAGTAGCCCTAACGTGCAAATAATAGGCACATTGGACCAAATTTTTGTCTTGAAAGGTCGGCACCAGTTATGAAAGCTTTTAACAGTTGTTTCATTTAAGATTTACCGATGTTCCCATTACCCCAGTAAATGAATGACTTTTACCTAACTCAGCAAGGACAAAAAAATGACAAGAGAAGAAATCGTTGTTGCTATCGATGAAGAAATCAACCGCCTGGAAAAGGTACGCTCGCTGCTGCAGGGTTTTGGCGGCAACAAGCTCTTTGCTTCCGGAAGCCTCTCCGGGGTTCGCAAGACGCGCTACCTGAGCCCCGAAGCCCGCAAGCGGATTGCCGACGCACAAAAACGCCGATGGGCGAAGCAGAAGAAGCAGGTCAGCACGAACGGCACGAAATAACCAGAAAGCTCCCCTCCGAAATGATCAAGGTACAACTCCTCCACCCAGATGCCCGTATGCCTACGGTGAACTATGCAGGCAACGACCTGGGCTTCGACCTGTACGCGATTGAAAACGTCGTTCTCGAACCCGGTGTCCCCGCCAGGGTGCGGACCGGCATTGCCGTGGAAGGGCCGGAAGGCTGCGGCTTTGTACTTGGCGACCGTTCCTCGATGGCCGCCAAGGGAGTCACGTATGCCGGAGGACGGATTGATGCGGGTTATCGAGGCGAGATACTCGTGTGCCTGGTTAATGTCAATCAGCCGAAGTATTCCCTGCGCGTCGTTCGCGATGCGCAGGGAGCTTTGACGCATGCTGAACTAGAACAGACCGATGCAAGCGTCGCCATCCACAAGGGCGATAAGATCGCGCAGATGTCTCCATTCCGGTCGATGACTCATCTGGAGATCATAGCCGTCGAAAAGCTTACGGAAAGCTCGCGCGGGGCAAAGGGATTTGGATCAAGCGGCAGATAACGGACGTCTCGACGGCTACGTCGTGCTCCCTATATATAAGATATATAACAACTAAGCGTGAGGTTTCCCGATCAGATAGGCCCGCATGCTTTGACGTTGCGGATGGATGCGGAAATCTCCATAGAGGAGTTGTCTCAGAATAGAATCGGGACGCAGATACCAACTGGCCCAGCTTAGTGGAGTATCTCCGTTCATATCCCTTGCGTCGATCATTGCACCCGCATTGATCAAGGTGCTTATTGTCTCTACTTCGCCGAAGGCAGCTGCACGATGCAGAGGGGTCTCGCCCTTGGTTCTGCAATCCCGCATGAACCCGCCGGTTTCAATCCCGGGTCTGGTCACAACATTCGGATTGGCTCCGAACGATAACAGCACCTCAAGCACGCGGTCGTACACTAACCGATCTGTCTTGCACAAGGCTGCGTGGAGAGGAGTCTCGCCTGTATCGTCCTCGGCCTGGTTTACATCAGCGCCCTGCTCCAGTAGAAACTTGCAGAGCCTCCAATGTCCGTGGAACGCAGCGCCATTCAGGCCAAAGTTCTCACCCAGCGAGACCAGCGATTCACCATGAGCGAGAAGATACCGAATAGCACTTACATCGCCGTAGTAAGCACAATGACGGACCAGGGAAACGCCGTCCGGCCCTTTGTGGTCTGCCCGGCATCCGCTTTCCAGAATATCGAAGACCAGTTCGGTGCGCCCGTCCGCGAGTTCGCTCAGCATCCAGTCCTGTTCTGAGACATTCATCGAAGGCTCCTTCGAGAGCGTATGCCCAGCAATATTTGCTACTTCCGCAGGTAAGCATCCGTCCCGCCGATCCAGTCGGCTCGCGGCGGCGCGAACACATCCAGATCGATCGTATCTATCAGAGCTTCCGCGCTGTGCTTTACATGAGGCGGAATCACCAGCGTCTCTCCGGCGTTGACGGTTACAACCTCATCGCCGTTGAGGATAAAGCGGAGGGCGCCTTCAAGAACGTAGGTGATCTGCTCGTTGTGGTGACTGTGCTCGGGAATCAGGCAGCCTTTGCGCAAAAGGAGTCGCGCCAGCATCGCCTGTTCACCATGCACAAACTGCCGTTCGAGCAGCGGGTTGAGGTGCTCGACGGGAATGGTAGAGAGAGGTGTGTGTTTCCATTGAGACGACAAATGAAGTCCTCCTTCAAAATATGGTCGCGCCAGCGTCTTCTCGTGCACGCTGTGCGATGAAATATCCCTTTGCGAACCTCTTGGCACCTTCGTGTCCCCTGCGGAAAAGATTTCTCTCACGTCAGCCACAAATCGGCGGGGGCGGCGAGACAATCTTACTCAATCCTCGGATAGTATGGAGCCATCGCCATGGAAACAGGTCTGAAGAACCGTGTCGCCCTTGTCGCCGCGTCCAGTCAGGGAATCGGCAAAGCCACTGCGCTCGCCTTTGCGTCTGAAGGCGCGCATCTTGCGCTCTGTGCTCGCCAGCAAGGGCCGCTCGAAGCCGTGGCCCGCGAAGTATCTCAGCGTTTCGGCATCCAGACTTTCACTGCCGCCTTCGATGTGAGCGGCGACGAAGCCGTGCGCAGCTTCGTCCGGGCTGCTCATCAGAAGTTTGGCAGGATCGACGTCTGCGTCACCAACGCGGGCGGTCCGCCGGCCAAGCCCTTCCTTTCGACGACGATGGATGAGTGGGAGCGAGCCTGGCAGCTTAATCTGCGCAGCATCGTCTCTTTTGCCCAGGCCGTGCTGCCCTACATGCAGCAGCAGAAGTGGGGACGCATCGTCACGCTTACCTCTTATACTGTGAAGCAGCCGGTGCCGGAGCTGGTGCTTTCCAATTCGATTCGCGCCGGAGTGATGGGGCTGGTACGGTCCCTCGCCGGACAGTTCGGCCCCGACGGTATCACGGTCAACAACGTCGGCCCCGGATTTACCTCGACAGGCCGCGCCATGGAGATTATTGAGAAGCGCGCCGCCGCCATGGGCATCACAGTCGAACAGGCTGAGCATGATCTGAATCAGGAAATTCCCATACGCCGGATGGCTACGCCGGAAGAGGTGGCAGCAGCTATCGTCTGGCTGGCGTCGGAACCGGCGGCTTCCATTACCGGGCAGACTCTGCTGGTCGATGGCGGATCGTATCGCGGGCTCTGAGAGCCGAAGGGAATCAGGGAGTTAGGACAATAGTTTCCTGCATTCCATTTTCTGTATATTCAGAGCACCGAGGTAACCTGATCATTCCACAAAGCTTGCGCTATGATGCCCTTGCTCCTCCGAAGCCCTTGAACTAAAGGATAAAGTGAGCGCTGTAGCTACCCTCCAATCGCCCGCACAGTCGCAGTTGGATTCATCGAGTGCTATCCGCCATCCGCGCATACCATCCCTCGATGGCTGGCGTGGAGTCGCGATTGCGCTCGTGCTGTTCGATCACACCCAAGCAGCTCTCTTGAGGCGCTATTGGAAGCCGTGGATGCAGACTGGGCAGCATGGCGTAACGATTTTCTTTGTGCTGAGCGGATTTCTGATTACTAGCAAGCTGCTGGAAGCCCCGATCGACTTAAAGCGCTTTTATGTGCGGCGCTTCTTCCGCCTGATGCCGGTGGCATGGGCATATCTGGCTGCACTTTTGATCTACGGCACGCTATCTAATATCCACGTCCTCTCAGGGCGCGAGTTGCTCTCTTGCCTGTTCTTCTATCGCAACTTTCTTGGGGAAGATCGCAGCATCTTCGCAGGTCATTTCTGGTCGCTATCCATGGAAGAACAGTTTTATCTGTTCTGGCCTTGTCTTCTGGCTCTCGCAGGACTGCGGAGAGCACGCTGGGTGGCTGGCGTGTGTGCCATAGCATGCGCTGCATATCGCTTCACACATTGGGCCCACTATGATCGCCAGTGGCTCAGCTTTCAAACACAGGTGCGCGCAGATGCCATCCTGATCGGCTGCCTGCTCGCGACGCTGCTTTCAGATTCAAAGTATCGCGCGATTGCCGCCCGATGGTCCAGGTTCTGGACGGCGCCAGCGCTGGCCGTTTTGATCTTCTCTATCGCTTATTTCCACTGGCTGCCACCGCTTTACGAATGCATCGCAATCGCGTTGCTCATTGCAAGTTCTGTGCTTCGCCCACATTCCATGCTCGCGCGACCGCTTTCCGCATCTGGGATCGTATGGCTCGGCACAATCTCATACAGCGTATATGTTTGGCAGCAGTACTTCTTCACTTATCGAGGCATCGCGCAAACACTGCCGCTCTTGTGCCTGATGCCCGCTTTCGCACTCGCCAGCTACTATCTGATCGAACGTCCGGCTACGCGCTATGGACATCGGATTTCTCGCCGGATGCGCGACTAGCAACCGTATAATAAATACTGGTGTTTCGCTTCATGCAAATCAAGAAAACTTTCTGCGCCGGGGTAGTGGCTGGTCTGATGTTGCTCGCGGATTCGTCCCTGCGCGCGGCAAGCGGCGATGCTCCGGCCAATGCCGAACCATACCGCCTCCGTCTTTACCACCTGCACACGGGCGAGCGAATCGACGTGGTCTATCGCGTCGGCGACCGCTACCTTCCTGATGCGGTGGCGCAGCTCGACCGTTTTCTGCGCGACCATCGGACAGGCGACGAGAAAGACTACGACGTGAAGGAATTTGACCTCCTCCACGACCTGATGGCGCGGCTGGGGCATCCCAACGGCGAGATTGATATTGTCTGCGGTTATCGCACCCCGTGGAGCAACAACTACCTGCGCGAACATGGACACGGCGTGGCACTGCACAGCCAGCACATGGACGCGAAGGCTATCGACATTCGCGTTCCCGGCGTAGCTACGGCCCAGGTGCGGGACACAGCTCTCGCTATGCAGCGCGGCGGGGTTGGGTATTATGCGTCGTCTGATTTTGTGCACGTTGACGTGGGCCGCGTGCGGCGCTGGTAACCATGTCTGTTGAAGTCTTTGCTTTCCCACCCTTCACTTCGTGAAGGGTGGGGCACCTTTTTTCCTGCTTCTTCTCTAGCCGGGATACGGCTGCCCATTCGCCAGCACAGCTTCCAGCGTTTTGTCGTAGCCGTAGATGTCGTCGAAGAAGTGGACGGAGCCATCCTCTTCGACGACAGCCGTCACGTAGAGGATCAGCACAGGGACTGGCGTGGTGAGGTTCACCTGCTGGTTGTCAGGGCCGGACTGCATGGCCTGCTGGACTTTTTCGAGCGTCCATGGCGGCTGGTTGCGCAGAAGATACGCAGCCAACTCAGCCGGTTTCTCTACGCGCACGCAGCCATGGCTGAAGTCGCGCCGCGACTGCGAAAAGAGCTGCTGCGCCGGCGTGCTGTGCAGATAGACGTTGTACTCGTTCGGAAACATGAGTTTGATCAATCCGAGTGAGTTCGTTGGTCCCGGCTTTTGCCGCACGGTGAGTTTACCGGCACGCAGTTGCGCGAGAACATCATCACTGATGACGCCGTCAGTGATGACTTTGCCGTCGAAGTCTGTGACTTCGAAGTTCTTCTTCTGGATGTAATGCCGGTCACGCACGATGCCGGGGATAATTTCGCCGCGCACAATTCCCGTCGGAACATTCCAGTAGGGGCGGAAGACGATGTAGCGCATGTCTTTGGCAAAGATTGGCGTCTGCGTACGCATCGCCTTTCCTACGACGACGTTGGAGGAGAACTCTACCTTTTGATTCGGGCCATAGGCGCGCACGATAAACTCCGGAATATTGGCGACGACCGGAGGCTGCGGGAACTGTGGCGGCAACCAGCGCCAGCGCTCGAGGGCGTACTGCAGCTGTTTGACCCGGAAAGCGAGCGGCGTGTTGAGCTGACCGACGGTGTCCTTGTCAATCTTGCCGGTTACGGCGAGGCCGTGACGCGACTGGAAGGTCTTGACTCCGTCGACCAGCGGCCCGGAGTAAGTTGTTGCATTTGTATCGATCACGGTTTCGGCGTGGAGATCGCCGAAGAGACGCAGGCGCTGCGTGAGCTGGCTGATTCCTGCGTAGGTGTCGCCAGGAGCTACTGTCTTCGGCACATCCGGCACGGGCGGCCCGTCACCTTGCGCGGCGAGTTGGAGATAGTGCTGCAGCATGGCTTCCGTAGCTTTGTAGCCGTTGTAACGAGGCTCGACTCCGTCCAACACGGTCTGAACGTTTGCTGCGTGGATGACATTGGTGGTTACGAACTGCGGCAGGTCGTATTTCTTCTGTTCGATGTCGATACCGAAGCTGAAATGCTTGGGGTTGACGCGGCCGATGTGCAGGTCGGAGATGTAGCGCATGACACCGACGGTGAGCGCGGCATCGAAGCGCGCGAGCGTGTCGGGTGTGGGCGAGCCGTCAAGCGAATGGAGGCGGTCGGGCCAGCGGGATGCGTCGTAGTCGTCTGGGCTCAGGCCCTTCTGCTGGCTGGCTTCAAGCGCCTGGATGACGGCGAGGGCCTGCGGCGTCGGTTTGCCGTTATTGAGCCAGACGGGAGCGAAATTCGACGATTCGTAGATGTGCTGGAAGTGCAGGCGGTAGTCGGTGAAATTGGGCCAGTGGAGGTCGGAGAGATTTCCGCTGGCGGCGATTTCATGCAGGCGCGAAGAGACGGCGGCCTGATCGATATTAGCGCTCTGCTGTTGCGGCGGTGCTGCTGTTTGCGAGTTGCATCCGCTGGCGGCAAACCACAAAGAAAGGACAAAGAAACTCAGAATATTTCGACGTGCTGAGAGAAGCATGGCCAATTAAACCATTCAATCGAATGAGTGTCCTGAAAATTCGGCGGTGCAAACCTAGCGGCAGCGAAAGAATGTCGCCGGCGGCTGGTCAGGAGCAGATTGCAGGGGTATGATCTTGCGTTGTGTTGTATTAACGCGCCGCAGCGGCTCTTCCGCTGCGGCGCTTTTTTCTACTGAATGAAGAAGGGCATCCGTTTTTCGGATGCCCTTCTCGTGTCGTCGAACGTTTGCTTACGGCAGGTAGTAACGGAACGAAGTGTATAGCTCGTTCTCGTTGCCCTTCGGAGTTCCACCCAAACCGGACCAGCCATAGCGCCCAATGTAGCTGTACTGAATGCCCTGACGGAAGCGGCCTTTTGGTCCACGATAAAAGTCATACCAGTAGCCCAGTGTGTACTCCTGGAAATCCTTTGTCGGGCTGCCGCAGTTGCCTGGAGCCGTCGGCTGATAACCAACTTGCGGAGTCGTACCTGGCGCCAACTCGATGCCACAACCCTTGTCGTTGGTGCCATACAGGCCATATCCAATCACGCCTTTCTGATCGGCAAAGTAGTCGCGGAAACTGCCGTCGGTGCCGGCGTTGAAGTAAACGTCCAAGCGGGGTGAAGCGTGCATGACTGCCGTGCCGAGAACCGAGTAGCCATGCAGCAGGGCAAGCTGGCCACTGGGACGGATGGTCGCGGAAGGCAGCTGGGCATCCCCATAGCGGTTCGTACCGTCGCCCCACAGCCCGCTGAGACCGAGGTCGAAGTACTTGGTGGCCGGGATGTAGAAGCTGCCACCGATGCCGCCGCCTACCATCGCGTCATTGTATGCACCTGTTCCGGTCGGAACCGTCGTGGAAGTGGCATTCGGATAGACACGATTGCGGAAGAAGCTGGCAATGCCAAACAGCTCATAGTGCCCGAAGCCCGGCTTCTCATACACGATCTTGGCGATCAGGTCGGGAGCGATGTTGTAAGAATAAGTCGTAACCGGAGCCGAGGAAGTTGCGCCCGGCTGACCTGCGCCGTTGTAGAGACCACCGTTGGTGCCAGTGGCTCCGATCAGATAATTCGTCGGGCAGGCAAGCGCCGCGCCGGAATTTGTAGTCCCGGTAGCCGCGCAGCTTGGGGTGAGCGTCTGCGCGTTTTCGACCGAGAAGCCAGCCCAGAGCTGCTTGTTCATAAAGCTCTTCACAACGCGAGCGCCATACTGGCGTTCCCATACGAAGCCGATGTTATATGCCGCGTCGATGGTCTGGGGCAGCAGTTCGGTACGGTTGATTATGCCCTGACGGTTCTGGGTGGCCAGAGACCACTGCTGACCGGCGGTGAAGATGAACCCGTTCGTCGATTCGGCCTGCGCCCAGAGCTGGCGCTGACGCAGGACGTAGCTGTTGCTCTCGTTGTTGTTGGAGGTAACGCCGGTGCCGAGCCAGTCAGCTTCGTAGTAGCCACGGAGCGTCCAGTCGGTGAGTTTGCCTTCTGCCAGCATCGCCGCACGCGACTGACGGCCAGAACCGTAGAAGTCGGTCGTGTTGGCGTTGTCCGCACCCGCGTAGGGAATATTGTTGAAAGGCGTGTTGATGTCAGCGGCCAGAGCACGATTGTGCCAGACGGTCGCGGCTTCAATGAAGCTGCCTGTTGGCGAGAGCGTGATGCCCTTGAAGTGAAGGGCGTCAGGATTTTCGATCTGCTTCTTCACCTGCGCCTGCTGGTCCTGCACTGTGGCCACGATGGACTGGGTGTTGGACTTCAGGTCGGTGACTGATCCCTGCAAGCTGGCGACGGCCTGCGTGTTCTCGCCAATTGCGGCCTGCTGCGCCTGGGCTGCCTGTTGCGCCTGGGCTGCTGCTGCCTGTGCCTGCGAGGCAGCCTGCTGGGCCTGCTGCAGTTGCGTATCGCGGTCGGAAAGTTGCTGTTTCAGCGATTGGATCTGGGAGTTCTGGGAATTCATTTGCTCGCGAAGCTCTTCAATCTGCGACTCCACCGAAGGCTTGGCGGGAGCGGCTTTCTTTTTGGCCGCGTGCACCGTCGGGGTGGTGGCGGTTTGCGCGTGCCCGGCAACTAGTGCCGATGCCAGCACAAGTCCCGCCAGCGCTTTCAAATTCGTATTCATTTGACCTCTCTTTAACAAACGGGGTTTCTTTATCTATTGACTGCCAAGGGGTTAACTTGCCGGACGATGCAAAGACCGTCCCCAAATCTACGGACACACGTATCGCTTTGCCCTGGAACGGCGAACCGAGTGTCTTCAGTGTTGGGGGTATGTCGCTTGTCCTGCTCTAGATTCCCAGTCAATTGTTAAAATCAGACGAATTTCCCATGAATAAGCCGCGAAAACCCGTGGTGGCGAGACGCGGAGGATGGTGCGGGCAGGCTCCCGGGGTTTCCCTAAACAACACGAGTACAGGGGTTTGCATCTCACAATCAGACTTCTCCTCAGACCGTTGGGCATGCCTGCGGATGCCTGGAGGGCGGATGAGGCTGAGTGCCTGACCCATGAACCAAAACCATACCCAAAGCCCGCAGAATGCGTGGGGAGACCGCATTCGTGCGCTGAAAAATGTTCCGCCAGTCCTGAAGATTCTTTGGGAGTCGGGGCCGCGGGTGGTGGCGTGGGGACTGGTTCTGCGCGTCTTTGTCGCGCTCATGCCGTGGGCCATTGCCAGGGTAGCCGCCTGGATCATCAACGGGGTGCAGCACGTACTGCAGCATCAGGCCCTCCCTGCTCGCTTCTGGTGGATTGTCGGGCTTGAAGTCGGACTCGCTGTTCTGACGGGGATTCTGACCCGGACCATCGATTATTTCGATTCCCTGCTTGCGGACCGATACACCCATCACGTGAGCATCGAGGTCATGCGGCAGGCGGCCCAGCTCGACCTGACGACTTATGAGGATCCTGTCTACTATGACAGGCTGGAGCGCGCCCGGGTTCAGGCCACCGATCGGCTGGTCCTGATTCAGCAGATGGGCCGGCTCTTCCAGCAGATCATCACAACCCTGGTTTTCACCGGGACTTTGCTTTACTACTCACCCTGGCTGATGGTGTTGCTCGCGCTCGGCATCATTCCCTCGTTTCTCGGCGAGACACACTTTGCGTTTCTGGGATACGCGAAGAATTTCCACCAGACTCCGGCAAAACGGCTGATGGACTACCTGCGCCAGGTGGGCGGCAGCAAGGAAGCTGCCAAAGAGCTGAAGCTTTTTAATCTGAATGAGTATCTGACAAACCGCTTTGCCGGGCTTTCGGAGCAAATCTATAAGGAAAACGTTGCGCTGTCGCGCAAGAAACTGGTCGGCGGCGGGCTGCTCGGAATTCTAGGCACACTGGGGTATTACGGCTCGTATGCTTACGTGATCTGGCGGGCGGTGCATGGCGCCTACAATATCGGGACGTTTTACTTCATCACCAACTCGATCGTGCAGGCCAGCTCGAACCTGCAGCAGGTCTTCTCGACTGCGTCCGGCATTGCGGACCAGGCGCTGTTCCTGACTGACCTGATTGCTTTCTTCGAGATGAAACCGATGGTGCAGTCGAAGCAAAATGCGCTTCCTGCGCCCCGTCCGGTGCGGCGAGGGTTCGAATTCCGCAATGTTTCGTTCGCGTATCCGGGGACTGAGCGGAAGGTGCTGAAGAACTTCAATTTTGCGCTGCGGCCTGGTGAGCGCATCGCCCTGATTGGCGAAAACGGGCAGGGTAAGACGACGGTCGTCAAACTCATTACCCGGCTTTACGATCCGACCGAGGGTGAAATTCTTCTCGATGGCGTGGACCTGCGGGAGTACTCGCTTGAAGACCTTCACAAAGAGATCGGCGTCATCTTTCAGGACTTTATGCGTTACGAGATGACGGCGCGGGAGAACATCTCGATCGGGCGCGTCGAGATTCCGCACACACAAGCGGAAATCGAGAACGCTGCGCAGAAGAGCCTTGCGGCGGGCGTGGTGGCCAAGCTGCAGCATGGCTATGACCAGGTATTAGGGCGCCGGTTTGAAGGCGGCGTCGATCTTTCGGGAGGCGAGTGGCAGAAGATCGCACTGGCGCGCGCCTACCTGCGCGATGCGCAGCTGCTGATTCTCGATGAGCCAACAGCGGCGCTCGACGCGAAGAGTGAGCTTGAGGTCTTTGAGCGTTTTGCGGAGTTGACGGAAGGCAAGATGGCGCTGTTGATCTCGCATCGCTTCTCGACGGTGCGGATGGCAGACCGCATTGTCGTGCTGGAAGGCGGAAGGCTGGTTGAAGAAGGAAGCCACCAGCAACTTATCGCGCTGGGTGGGCGCTATGCAGAGATGTTTGAGATGCAGGCTGCCAGCTACCGATAGAGAGAAAAGAAGATTCATGACAGATCAAGCGCCCATCGACGTACAAACAACGGAGCAGGAACCGCAAATTCCCGCGGAACGGATGCGCGTGGCCGCGCATGGAGCCGTGACCGGCTGGCATGTAACGCATCAACCGAAAGGAAAGAGCGGCTTCGTGCAGCGCGTGGAAGCCGCGCGCGATGCGCTCGATATGCTTTCAGCCGAGTTGGAAGGGCTCAAGGCTGATCCGTCTTCAGGGCCAGATCCTCTGCTTGAAATTCGTGAAAATCCTCGCCTGTTGCGAGCGGTTGTGCTGGAGGCGTTCTCGGTACGCCGCAAGGTGGAGCGTTTGCCGCGCGTCCTGTTGCCGAGCCAAGGAGAGGAATCGCGTGCTGCAGCTCTGGCCTCAGCCTACCTGGATGCGGCGGACTCCAGATGGTCGCCGGATGCCTTTCATACTTTCATTGACGAAGTACAACAGGTCGATCCCCTGCAACTGGAAGAGCTATGGGCTGTACCGACCATGCTCAAATTTCTGCTTCTGGAGTGGATTCTGACACAGGCCGACGCGCGGCTCCATGCACCTGAATCGTCCGCGGCGGGGTCAGCGGAAGTCTTGCGCACCCGCATCAAAAGCATGCGCGACATTGGATTTGCACCGTGGGCATCTCTGATTGAAGAGATGGCTGCGTTTGAAGCCATCCTGCAGCAAGACCCGGCAAAAGCTTACCCGCGGATGGACTTTGACAGCCGTGAACAATATCGCAAGCGCGTCGCGGAGATCGCCCGCTATTCCGAAGGCACGGAGTCGCAGGTAGCTGCAGCTGCTCTCGACATGGCGCAAAAGGCCGAACAGCAGCCGTTCGCCGACGAGCGATTGCGCACGCGGCATACGCACATCGGTTACTACCTGATGGATAAGGGCTTCAGCGATCTTGCGCGGCGCGTCGCGTATCGCCCGCAGCTTATCGATCGCCTGCGCATCGGGATACAGCGCAACGCGGATGACTTTTATATCGGCTCGATTGAAATTCTCACGGTTCTGCTGATCGCTGTGATTCTTCTGCCGCTCATTCCGAATTACGCAATTTTCGGCGGCCTTACGGTGGCGTTTCTCTTCATGCTGTTGCCGGTGACGCAGGGAGCGGTGGACCTGGTGAACAACACTGTCACATCGCTTTTCAAAGCCCGCGCGCTGCCCAAACTCGACTTCAGCGAGCGCATTCCGCCGGAATATACGACGATGGTGGCTGTGCCGACGCTGCTTATCAATGAAAAGCAGACCCGCGAGCTGGTGCAGGAACTTGAAATCCGTTTTTTAGCGAACCCCGATCCAAATCTTCATTTTGCTCTGCTTACCGACCTGCCGGATTCGATCACGCGTCCGCGCGAGAAAGACACTGACACGCTGGTTGACCTGGCTCTCCAACTGATCAAAGACCTGAATGCGCGCTACGCCTCAGCAAAGAACGGAACGTTCTTTCTGCTGCACCGCCATCGCATCTTCAATGCGCGCCAGGGCGTGTGGATGGGGTGGGAGCGAAAGCGTGGCAAGCTGCTCGACCTGAACAAACTGCTGGTTGGGGACTTCGATGCGTTTCCAGTCAAGGCGGGAAACCTGGATGTGCTGAAGCGCGTACGGTACATCATTACGCTCGACTCCGATACACAATTGCCGCGCGGTGCGGCCAATGCCATGATTGGTGCGATGGCGCATCCGCTCAATCGGGCCATCATCGATCCGGAGAAACGCATTGTCACCGATGGATACGGCATTCTGCAGCCACGCGTCGGGGTCAGCGTTCGATCGGCATCGCAATCACGACTGGCCTCCATTTACTCGGGACAGACGGGCTTCGATATCTACACTCGCGCTATTTCGGATACGTACCAGGACCTGTACGGCGAAGGCATTTTCACCGGCAAGGGGATCTATGAAGTCGCGACATTGCATGCGGTGCTGGACCGGCGCTTCCCGCGCAATTCCCTGCTCAGTCACGACCTGATCGAAGGCGCTTACGCGCGGGTTGGACTCGCGACGGATGTCGAGGTGATCGATGATTACCCCTCGCACTACTCCGCGTATACGCGCCGCAAGCATCGCTGGGTGCGCGGCGACTGGCAGATTGTGCAGTGGCTGCTCGGACGCGTGCCGGATGAGTCGGGGCGCTACGTGCGCAATCCTATTCCGACGATCTCACGCTGGAAGATCTTCGACAATCTGCGCCGGTCTCTGGTGGAACCGCTGACGATGATCCTTCTTGTCGCGGGCTGGCTGGGTTTGCCTGGAGGCGCGCTCTACTGGACGATTGCCACGCTGCTGCTGATGTTTCTGCCGACATTTGTGCAGCTGATTTTCACCATGGGACGCGCGTTGGCGAGCGAGCAGCAGGGCGCGATGCGTGAAGCTTTTACCGGCTTCCTGCAAGGAGCGTTTATCACGCTGCTGAATCTGACTTTTCTACCGCACCATACAATGCTTGCGATCGATGCGATTGTCCGATCCCTTGTGCGCCGCTTTATTACCGGACAGCGATTGCTGGAGTGGGAGACAGCAGCGGAAGCCGAAAGCGCTTCGCGGCGAACCACACCGGTGGACCGCTATCTGGCTATCATTCCGTTAGCGACCATTATTATCGCTGTCATCATCCTTGCCTTCGACCCGAAGTCGCTTGTGGTCGCGGCCCCCGTGTTGTTGTTGTGGGGGTTTTCCGGAAGTATTATTCTTTGGCTCAACCATGCTCCTCGCGAGCAGCGGCGGAAGCTTTCCCCTGACGAAGATACTTTTCTGCGACAGCACGCGGCGCGCATCTGGCGCTACTTTTATCAATTCGGTGGAGAGGCGCACAACTACCTGATTCCCGACAACGTGGAAGAAGAAGAGCTGTTCGAGGCTGCCCGTGTCTCGCCGACAAACCTGGGGCTTCTGCTGAATGCGCGGCAGGCTGCGTGCGAGTTTGGCTTTCTGACGGTTCCTGAATTCGCCGAACTTACGCACGCGAGTTTTGAAACGATTGCGCGTCTGGAAAAGTCGCATGGGCACCTCTACAACTGGTACAACACGCAGACGCTGGATCCACTGAAACCTGCTTCCGTTTCATCGGTTGACAGCGGCAACTTTGCGGCATCCCTCTATACGTTACGCATGGGCGCGTTGTTCCTGCTGCGCGAGCCGCTTATTTCGCAACGCCTTTTTGACGGGCTCGAAACCTATTGGGAACTGTTACAGTTACATATTCCGGAACTTAAGCATAAGGGCACGTTTGCACCGCCTGACTTGAATGCCGGCTTCGATACATGGATCGCCTGGCTGACCGAGAATGAGAACTCGTTGCTAACTGATGCCGGCCCTGCCGAGGGTGAAGCTGCATGGTGGATCGCTGAGGTGCGGCAGCGTGTCTCGGCACTTGGGACGACACTGCGCGAATATATGCCCTGGCTCCTGCCCGAATTCAAGGCCCTGCGGGAGATTCCGCAGCTTGGACTGCGCGAAGAAACAATGTTTCCTTCCCTCGAAGGGGCAGCGGAGTTTGCCGGCCAGCTTGATTCGCGGTTGTCACGCGCGTGGGCCACACGCGAAGATGAGGCAAACGTCTTCGTGGGTGAACAGCTTCGCACGATGCTGCCTCGGGCCAGGGAGAAACTATACAGCCTGGCGCAGAGCCTACGCGTAGTTTCCGACGAGGCATACCGCCTGGCGGATGACATGGACTTCGCATTCCTTTTGCAGAAGGGCCGTATGTTGCTTTCGATCGGCTACGACATTGAGCCGAAGAAGGTGCATCCTGCCTGCTATGATCTGCTGGCATCTGAGGCTCGCATCGCCGCTTTTGTCGCGATTGCAAAGGGCGACATTCCGCAACAGGTCTGGTTCAAGATGGGACGCACGCATACGATGGCATACGGGCGCTCGGTGCTGATCTCATGGACGGGCACGATGTTTGAATACCTCATGCCGTCTTTGTGGATGCAGAGCTACCCGGATACGCTAGTTTCGCGCACATTGGCGGCCACAGTCCAGGTACAACGCGCATTTGCGCGCGAGCACCGCATTCCCTGGGGCATCTCCGAGTGCGGATACGCGGCGCGGACCGGGGACGGACATTACCACTACCAGGCGTTTGGCATTCCGCAGATCGCGATGAAATGGGACGCGACTGCAGGGCCGGTTGTTTCGCCCTACTCCACTTTTCTCGCGCTGGGCATTGATGCTGCGGAGGCTCTCCGGAACCTGAAGAGGATGTCGGGACATGGATGGGTGGGCGCGTATGGATTTTACGAGGCGATCGACTACTCCCAGTCAATGCGCGACCCTCAGCTGGTGCGCGAGTGGATGGCGCACCATCAGGGCATGTCCCTGCTGGCCATTCTCAACCTGCTCGATGAGGACAAGACGAAGCAGTGGTTCCATGCGAATCCGGAACTGCAGGCTACCGAGTTGCTGCTGCATGAGAAGCCCGTGAGCGAGGCGGCACTGCGGGCTGAGTATAAGCGGTTCGCGCCACGGCGGGTAAAGGTGCCCCTTAGGAAAGCCAGTTAGTCCCGTAGTTTCCCGCGAATCTCAGCCGAGAAGTTCCTTTACGCCCTGAACCATGGCTTCCGGGTTGAATTCGCTGCGGATGATTTCGTCGGGGCAGTCGCTTTCTTTCCCCACCCGATGGTTGCAGATAAATGCTACTTTCTGCTCCGGATTTTTATGTTTTATATCTGCGCAGAGCTTCTCTGCCGCTGGAATGCGGCCGTCAACTTCGACGTCAACCAACACCAGATCAAAGCGCGATTTCGCTAAGATGTCTTCTGCTTCGGCAATGGAAAGCGTTGATACGACGTCGTATCTCTGCAAAGTGAGAATACGGTCGCGCAGTTCGCGAATGAGATCGCGACTGCAGACGTGGAGAATGGTTGGGGAGCCCGCGACCACGCTGTAGCATACCAGAGCGGGCGCAGGCTAGGTGGATCTACTTTGTCGAATCCGACTTGGCAGCTATCGCGCTGGGAACACCGACGGCGTGCACAAGCATATCTTCCTTGCGCATGACCAGGTTGGTAGCGTTCAGGGTGGCTAGCTCGAAGCCGTGGCCGTGGGTGATAGCGTCGGTTGGGCAGGCCTCGACGCAGTAGCCGCAGAAGATGCAGCGGTTGTAGTCGATGTTGTAGACCTTGGCATAACGTTCGGAGCTGGAGATGCGGTTCTCGGCGGTGTTCTCCGCCGCTTCGATGTAGATGCAGTTCGATGGGCATGCCGCGGCGCACAGGTAACAGGCTACGCACTTTTCCAGGCCATTCTCATCGCGTTGCAGGACGTGCGCGCCGCGGTAGCGCTCCTGTAATACTGCGCCGCGGTTTGGGCCGGGGCCGTCAGGGTAGTTCTCCACCTCGGTCGGCTGGAAGATCTCTCTGAACGTAATGCTCATGCCTTTGCTGATGGCGGCGATGTTGCGCACGATCGACATGGCACTAGTATACGAGGACTGGCCGTTCAGGCAACCGCCCTGTCGGCGCTCTGTATGATGTAGGCAAGGTTTTGAGGAGATTTTCGGATGAAAATTCGACGGCTGTCTGTGTTTCTGCTATGGATTTCGACTTTGGCCAGCTTGCCGTTGCATGCGCAGGCATCGCTCAAGGTACAGAATGCCAGCCAGCAGACCAGCGTCTCGCTGGACGCGCTGAAGTCACTTCCGCACAAGACTGTCACCGTTCACGATCCACATGAGAATGCGGACGAAACCTACTCTGGCGTGCTGCTGATTGATTTGCTGACGCAGGTTGGGGCTCCGGTGGGAAAAGATGTTCGTGGCAAGTCGCTCGCGGAATATGTCGTGGCTACCGGATCGGACGGATACAAGGCTGTGCTGGCGCTGGCTGAAATAGAACCGGATTTTCATCCCGGAGACGTGCTTGTGGCCGACACGATGAACGGCAAGCCTTTGGATGCCAGGACCGGGCCGCTCCGGCTTGTTGTCTCGGATGACAAGCGCCCAGCGCGGTCGGTGCGGAACTTGGTTTCGCTGGAGTTGAAGGCGGCGGAGTAGAACACTTTCTTGCGCCACTTTTGCTATTTACCCCAGACATAGCTTGCTTGAATCATCTGCGAATCGACGCCGGGATTGTTCTCGCCTATGTTTTTGTTGGACATGTGCTGGATGCGGTATTCGAGGCGCGTTGCATGCTTCGAGCGCTGGAACAATTCAACCCCAGCCCCGAAGGAAAAGGTGAAATTGAAGGCGGAACTGTCAAATACTGGAATGTCACGCGGAGAAACAACAAAACCACCGAGCAAAGTCAGATCTGGCTGGATGCGCGAGTGCGGCCGGAGGGTGGTTCTCAATCCTATCGGACTTAGACCAAAAGCATAAGTCCAGCGGCGGGAATAGAAAAGCTCATACGTGGCAGTGTATGTGGCGCCATTGAGTGTCCTTGAGCTGGTGATCAGGCTTGGACCGACGCTGATGACGGGAAGCGCGGGCAGCAACTTATCGTCAAACTGCACAGTTCCGTACGGGTCGCTCAGTGTAGTGATTAATTCCTTCAATGTCGGGTCGCTCTCCAGCATGATCGGTTTCACTTCCGCCATATAGGACATGCCCACATATCTCTTAAGAAACAGGCGCTGCGTAAATGCGCCGCCAATGTTGAAAAACTTCCTCTGCTCGGCAATACCCAGAAAGATGTGACTCGAGTCAGGTGAGTACTCGCTAAATAGGCTCCACGAGCGGTGGAACGCATATGGCTGCTCTAAGGGCGGCAAAGGCAATTGGGGCGGCAAAGGCGATTGCGCGCGCATTTGCGAAGGAAAAGCGAGAACGGCAGAAAAAAGCAGCAATACACGATCCAGCCGGGAAAATATGCGCATATTTTGGGATCACAATTTTGCTGCTAATGTGAACTGCTGTCACTTCACCCATAGACGTTCGATCGCGATTTAAGGTCGCTCGTGACGGTTTTTACAATCCGTCCAGAGCCAGCTTTTTCCAGATTGCGTCGATGCGGGATTTGGTAGCTGCGTCCATTTCGATCATGGGGGGCCAGGGGCGGGTGAAGCCTTCGGCGGCCCATTTGCGGGTGGCGTCGATGCCCATCTTGCTGCCGTAGTTGGGTAGGCGGGAGGAGTGATCGAGCGAATCGATCGGGCCTAGAGTGAACTGGGTGTCGCGCTCGGGGTCAATGTTGTTCGCTACCCGCAGGGTCACTTCGGTCAGGTTCTGCACGTCGCAGTCTTCGTCGACAACAATGATGATTTTGGTGA
This sequence comes from Terriglobales bacterium, assembly GCA_963823845.1. Taxonomy (GTDB): domain Bacteria; phylum Acidobacteriota; class Terriglobia; order Terriglobales; family Acidobacteriaceae; genus Alloacidobacterium. The sequence goes on along the minus strand of CAWGND010000026.1, from coordinate 325,436 downwards.
ACATGGCCTGTCCCATCGCCCAAATTCCGTTCATGACTTTGCGTGCTTGCCCGGCGTAGCTCTTGCGAATTGAGAGAATCATCAGATTGTGGAAGACCGCTTCTACTGGCAGGTTGACGTCGACGATTTCGGGCAGCGTCAGGCGCATGAGCGGGAGGAAGATGCGCTCGACGGCCTTGCCCATCCAGGCGTCTTCCATGGGAGGCTTGCCTACGATCGTCGATGCATAGATCGGATTCTTGCGGTGGGTGATGCAGGTGATGTGGAAGACCGGGTAGTCCTCTTCCATGGTGTAGAAGCCGGTGTGGTCACCAAAGGGGCCTTCGCGGCGCAGCTCGTCGAGTTTGACGTAGCCTTCCAAGACGATTTCGGCGTGCGCGGGGACTTCGAGATCGACGGTTTCACATTTGACGAGTTCGACCGGCTTCTGGCGCAGGAATCCGGCGATCATGAACTCTTCGACCTCGGGCGGCGCGGGGACGATTGCCGCGAAGGTCGTTGCCGGATCTGTGCCGATGGCTACGGCCACTTCGAGGCGGTCGTCTTTCTGATTTGTCAGCGTAATGTTCTGAGTACCGCCTGCTGTTTCGGCCATGGCGCTGACGTGGGCTGCAGCCGTATCTCCAGCGGCGGCGCGCAGGCGTTCGCGGAGATGCTCGGCGGCGTTTTTCTGACGCTGCCAGTGCATGCCCGTGGTCTGGCCGTCGTAGACCTGCATGCGGTACATGCCGACGTTGCGCTTCCCGGTTTTGGGGTCGCGGGTGACGACGCAGGGCAGGGTGATGAAGCGGCCGCCGTCGAGCGGCCAGCATTGGAGGACGGGGAAGTCGAGGACGCTGAAGTTCTCTTTTAAGACGACTTCTTTACATGCGGCGTCTTTGGCGGCGATGGTTTTTGGGAAGAATTTGCCGATGTCGGCGAGCATCGGAAGCATCTTCAGCTTTTCCAGGAAGCCTTCAGGAGACTTCACGTCGAGCAGGGCGCGGATGCGTCCTGCGACTTCGTCGAGCGAGTCGACTTCGAGGGCCAACTTCATGCGTCGCTCGCTACCGAACTGGTTCATCAAGACCTGGGCGCCTGGGTGGCCTTTCACGTTCTCGAAGAGGAGTGCCGGGCCGCCTTTGACTCCGTTCTTGACGGATTTCGAGGCGCGGTCGGTGATCTCGGCGATTTCGAGGATGGGATCGACCTCCTCGCGGATGCGCTTCAGTTCCTTTGCTTTATCGAGGGCTTTGATCCAGTCGCGCAGGTCGTCGTAGGCCACACCTTGCCTCCCTTTGGCAACCAATTATGTTACTCGAAAGCGGGTACCCCCTCCCCATTTTGTACGGAGATTGTTTGTTTTCAGCAACTTACGGCTTCAATACTGTACGGAGATTATTTGTTTTCAATGACTTATGAGGCGGCAAGGCTGAGACCGCACAATTTGGTCCCTTATTTCAAGGATAGCAAATTACAGCATAATTCCCGGCAACCCGCTGGCTGCATTTAAATGATTGATTTTATGGTGCTTAATGACCATTTCAGAATTAACCAGACTTGACAGGATTTCAAAGCAAGAAGCCTTGAAGATGAAGGTTGCGGGGATTGGCAAGACAGGCAGCCATGCTATCTTTCCAGATTTTTTGATAATGCGCGTCTGTCCCGTGGTGAGTTTCATGGTCATAATGCCGTTGTATTAAGGCCGAACGAGTCTCAATGTGAAGTTGCTGAGCCTTATCCTGGGCCATTTGCAGAGCCCGAAGATTCGGGGCCCGCATCGCCATCAGTTGTAGCGCAAATGCCCGAGCTGTAACAATTCCAACATCGTAATGGAACTGCTCATGCGACAGTAGAGCCGCCGTCTGAGGGGATGATTTGAAAATCCGCGCATTCGGCGTGACCGTAATTACATTCAGACCCGTATAGAACAGTTGCCCGTCCTTACCAGTGCTATAGGTCAAGCCCGGAACATCCCAGGCGAATGATGTAAAGGCATCGAAAGATTCCCCTGTCGAATCGACGGGTTTCGTGTCGGTTTTTTTGAAATCAGCCCAGGTCAGCGCCCAGGGCGTGGCTACTACCAGGATTGCCATAATCAAGCTTCGTCTGCATCTATAGTGCGAAGGACAATCCAGTCATAGCGCCCTTTCCAGTCTTTTTGTACGGAATCCCTTCGCGTATGCATTTCAGCTCTTCGGTACTTTGGCCACTTCTTTGGCCGAAGCGGCTGAGTTTATGTGTGTCATTAACAAGATTTTTTTATGAAATAGAACTTGACGCCGAAGTGGGACCATGTGGTCTTACTTCAGGCGGGAATGAGGATTTACCGCCCTGAAGCTCCAGAAAAATTTGGCTTTCCCCGGCTTATCGCAGCTCGGGGCTGGCGCGGCAGGGGGCGCTGAGGAATGCTCCGCCGGAGTTTGCGAATATGTCGTTGTCGGAGAGTGATGTGGCGGCGCTGGTGGCGTTTCTGCAATCGCTGACGGAGGATTATGACGATGCTTAGGCCTTAGGGCGGACGAGCAGCCTGGATCGCCATGGCTGCGCGACCGTGTAATGAGGTGTTGCGGTGGGATGTGCCCTCAATACGGTCAGGAGCTTCCGCTTGAGAAGCCAGCCCACGGCGCTCTGCGCCGAACTTTTTGAGACTCCGATGGATTCGGCGATCTCCTGATAGCTGATGCTGACTCCGGATTTCCGACGCTGCTGTTCGGCCAGCAGCCACAGGTAGACGAGAAAGCTTACCGGCCTCCGGTCATGCCCGACCAGGTCGCGCATCAGCACATCGGTCACGTAGTCATCGATATTGGCCATGCTATTCCGATCATCAATATAGCAATTACTACCTGATTGCAAGCGGGCTCCCATGCGATCTATGTTCCGGGAAAGCTCAATCATGGAGGATTGACACGATGATTCGCGGAGTGAAACTGGTCAGCATCCCGGTAAAGGACCAGGATGTTTCGCTGAAGTTCTACACGGAAAAGCTGGGGTTCAGGATCGCCACCGACCAGCCCTTTAACGGCAAACAGCGCTGGATCGAGCTGCAGATTCCAGGCGCGGATACATCTCTTGCTCTTTTACTCCGGATGGTCATGAAGACCGGATCGGCGGCTTTCAGCCGATGATATTCTGGTGCGATGACGTTTTCGCCACTGCGAAGGTATTGCAGTCTAAGGGAGTGGAACTAAGGGCTAGAGCCACGGAAAGAAGTCTGGGGAACCATGGCGATCTTCAAAGACCCCGATGGCAATGAGTTCGTGCTCTCAAGCAGATAGCGGTGCTTCCGTTTCCTGATAGGGTTCGTGCGACGATCGAGAAAAGCCTTCCGCAGGCTCAGGGCAGGCTCTTCGCTTCATTCAGTATGTCAACGGTGGGCGTCCGTCCGTTCATTCCTCTTTGTCAATTCCGCGATAGACTGACTGTCGTGGTTCCTGGGTCCGGGTTGAAGCATCTCTAAACAATACAGAGGCGATATGGATAAGACGCAATCCGATGCATTGGTATTCTTTGGCGCAACCGGCGATCTTGCCTACAAACAGATTTTTCCTTCGCTGCAGCGGCTGGCCAAGCGGGGCAAGCTGGTCGGGCCGGTGCTGGGCGTGGCGAAGGCCGGATGGAACCTCGATCAATTCAAGGCGCGCGCGAAGGACAGCGTGGAGAAGCATGGCGGGGCCGATCCTGAAGGGCTGCCGAAGCTGCTTGACTGCCTGCGCTATGTCGATGGCGATTACAACGATCCGGAGACGTTTCGGCAGGTGCGGCAGCAGCTAGGCAATGCGAAGCATCCGCTGCACTACCTAGCGATCCCGCCATTTTTGTTCGGGCATGTGATTGATCAGTTGAAGGCCTCGGGGTCGGCGGATGGCGGGCGGGTCGTGATCGAGAAGCCGTTCGGGAACGATCAAGTATCGGCGCGGGCGCTGACGGCGGAGATTGATCGGGTCTTTGACGAAGACCACATCTTCCGCATCGATCACTATCTGGGAAAGAATTCTGTCCAGAACGTGATCTTCTTCCGCTTTGCCAACTCGTTTCTGGAGCCGCTCTGGAACCGGCAATATGTGGAGAGCGTACAGATTACGATGTCGGAGCAGTTCGGCATCCAGGGGCGCGGCGCCTTCTATGACGGAGTGGGCGCGATTCGCGACGTAGTGCAGAATCACCTGCTGCAGGTGGTGAGCAACATTGCAATGGAGCCACCTCCGTGCACGGAGGTGGAGGCGCTGCGCGATGAGCGCATGAAGGTGCTGAAGAGCATACATACGCTGGAGCAAAAGGATGTGGTGCTGGGGCAGTTCAAAGGCTATCTGGATGAGCCGGGAGTGAAACCCGGATCGACGATGGAGACATTTGCCGCACTGCGGCTGCATATCAACTCATGGCGGTGGCGGGATGTTCCCTTCTTCATTCGCACCGGGAAATCGCTGCCTGTTACCGCAACCGAGGTGATTGCCAAGCTGCGCCAGACGCCTCCGGTATTTTCAGAACATTTGACACCGCAGAATTATGTGCGCTTCCGGTTGAGCCCCACGCCGCAGATCGCGATCGCAGGATCGGTGAAAGAGGCTGGGGACCGGCTGCGCGGCTGCCTGGTCGAGCTTGAGGCGCAACAGCAATGCGGCACGGACGAACTGCTTCCTTATGAGGAACTGCTGGAAGATGCCATGCACGGCAGACAGTCGTGGTTTGCGCGCAGGGACTATGTCGAAGCCGCGTGGCGCATTCTGGATCCGCTGCTGGCGGACAAGCCTCCCGTGCATTCGTATGAACCGGGTTCCTGGGGGCCTGCGGAGGCGGACAGTCTGACGAAGCACCATGGCGGCTGGGCGAATCCGGTTTAGAGTTCTTCGCTCCTGGTCATCCAGCGGTCCATGAGCGTCTGGGCGCAGCGCGCGCCGCAGAGGTGGCGAGCCTCGGCCTGATGGGAAAGAAGCACGTCCCACGGCGTAAACCGGAGTTGCGGCATCGCCGGCGAACCGGGTGTGGGCGAGAATTCCTCGGCCCAGGCCAGCCACCAATCTTCTGATTCTGCACTCTTTGCCTTGCCGCAGACTTCGCAGCGAAACGTCTCGGTAAACGCCATTCTTTGTTGCTCCGGTTGGGAATTGCTCTTGAGCAAGGTAGCACAGGCGAAAGCACGTCTTCAAAGCAGCCATGTTGGGATTGATTTACGAATTTGTCCTTGACTTGGCGCTCACAGTGCTCCAATTTGGTTTTCCAGCTGGAAATTGCTCTCCGCGCATCAATCGTCTTTCGCACGCCATGAGGAACCCTTATGGATGACACGGGCTCAGGTACCTGGGGCGAAAAGCTTATCGAAGCCAGTCAGACCACCGGCCAGGTTGACTTCACCGCGGCTCGCCAAGCATTCAAAGAGGATCATGGAGAGGAACCGATCCTGAGTGTCGACCTTTTCCGTGAGCTATATGCGGGGGATCGGGCGACCGCCAAGTCACGAAAGTGCGGACGCTGGCGCGTCAAAGGCGCTCGCTTCAGCGGTCACCTCAATCTCAGCGATTGCGCCTGCTCGGGCGGCGCTCTGCCACCTCTGGAATTTGAAGACTGCCTGTTTCCGGAAGGCTTCTCCGCCGATCATTCCGTGATCAGGAGGTTGAGTTTTTTCGGGTGCAGCTTTGGGGTTTTTCCGGGGCACTGGGGGCACAAAATCTCGATCAGCCTCCACAATACGCGGGTTGAGGGAGACCTCAAGCTGGAAGGACTGAAATCTCTCGATGAAAACCATCTGCTCAGCCTCTTTGCATTTGGAATTCACGTGGCTGGGAGTGTAAGGCTCAGCGAAACCGAGCTGAAAGCTCCCCGCGACAATCGATCGTGCAGCTACGAGCCGGCACATTATGCCCTCGATCTATACGGCGCGGAGATCCGCAACGATGTGAAGCTCTTCCCTCATGTAACGCTGAGCGGCGGGCTCCGCGTTCGAACTGCCCGGATTGGCGGAGATCTCGTATTCGCCGATCTCAATGTGAGCGATGACGTCGATCCGAAGCACCGCGAGCAGGGTGGTCTGTGGTCGCGTTCCGCCATCGAGGCTACCAGCGCCGATATCGGAGGGCATATTTTTTTTCAGAGCTATCGTGGCCTCAATGGTTTTACTGCCAGCGGCGAGGTTACTTTTTTCGGATTCGAGAGTAAGGGCAGCGTTGTCCTCTCGGGGGCCAGATTCAGCTGCCCAGACAGCAGCGGCTCGGCCCTCAATTTGAGCACCGGGAAGATGAAGGGGGGCCTCATTTCGGACACTGTCGAGTGGACTGACCGACCATCCACTCTGACCTGTGACGGGACCATTACACTTACCGGGCTTTCCGTGGAGGGCAGCGTTTATCTTGCCGGATCCAGCACAAACATTCTCGCTAACCTGATTAAGGTCAGCGGTGATACCACTCTTGCCATACAGGTTTCTTCGAGCCTGAATCTGGGGGGAGCCGATCTGAAAGGGAGCCTGGATTTGTCAGGATTCCGCTTCTTCACTCCAAATCCTGGACAACGCCGCGACTTCCAACTGAACTTAAGAGACGCCCAAATTGGCCACTCACTGCTGCTCGCCGCCGAACCATCGCCGCTGCTGCAGCTGGAATCCTGCCATCGACGTAAGTTGCATTGCCTGCCGGATTATTTTCTTTATGAGCTCTATCTGCGAGGGCGGGGAAGTGCTTCGATACTCTTCAAGCCTGGCGATAAACCGCTTTTACTCGACGGAGTATCCGCTCCGATACATCGCCTTGCCCGAAGTGGCGCGCTCCGTTTAGACACTCCGGAATCCGTTAAAGACTACATCCGTTTTTTCGGCGCTTATGTCTGGGGAGAAGAGGGACCTTTTGTCATTGTCGAAAATGCATCGCAGATTCCTCACAGCAATCTTCCCACGGAGATTCAGGAACAACTGCAAGCCCTGCAGGAAATCGAAGTCAATACCGATTTTTCCGAGAAAGATTGGATAGAGCTCCGGAAGCTTATCAGCCCGCAACCTAGCGATGCCGAATGGACAAAGTATAAGGAAGATTTTGAGCGTCACGCTGTAAGGGCGCTGACTCACGTCCGCTATGGAGCCAACCTCTTTCGAGTCACGTTCGTGGTCCTGCAAGAATCTCTTTCGACCAGACCTGAGCCATTCGGAACAGGATGGATTGCTATGGTGCAAGACCATCCTGTCACGAAGCTTGATCCTAGGGAGCTCCCGATTTATGAGCGACCATTCACCAGGCCGAAACTGCGCGGACAAACTCACTCCACGAACAATTTCTCTTCCGATTACAGGAGCGACCTCCAATCCGAGACTATCCCGCGCCTAGAGCTTACTCTTCGCATACCCGAATGGCTGGAACTTCTGGAAAGGCGCATTGTCGGATTCCAGGAAGCAAGGATCGATCTTACGAATGCCACCTGCGGCAGCCTTGACGACGCCGATGGCCGTGCCTGGGGACGAGAGCTATCCGCACTTAGCCTGGAAAACTTCACATACACCAGAATCAATGCTCCCAAATCGAAAGCAATCAAGCTGAACGGCACCGCCAAATTGCTTCTATTCTTCTTCCAAAAGAGCGCCCGAATACCCAAACCTTTCATCTCAGGGAAACGGCCGTTTCAGGAGCAATTCTGGTATAGCGAAAAACGGCGCGCAGCAATTTCCGATCGTCAGGATTGGCTCGGACACATGCAAAGCGATCCTTTCCTACCGCAGCCATATGCTCACCTGGCGAGCGTTCTGAATGAGGCTGGAGACAATGACGGCGCCAAGGAAATCGAAAGACGAAAGTTCGATCTTGAGATACAGGAAAAATGGCAGACCCTGCGGGAAAAAGGGGCTTTGCATTTCCCGATCCTTCTGGGTTCCTGGGTTTTCTGGACTTTTATCAAGCTGGGATTCAACTACGGCCTGTCATGGGCAAGGGCTACGCTAACCTTCATCCTTTGCCTTCTGCTCGGATGGGTTGGCGTCACCGAACTGAATCAGCGGGGATACCTCGTACAGAACACATCGGCGGCGGCGACATTGCTGGCAAAGGGTACAAACGGTGAGCTTACGGCTGTCTTTCCTCGCGCTACCAGGGGCGCCGACAGCGAGGAGCTGAAGTGCGGTGCGGCGATCAATGGACTACTGTATGCAGCCGATGTCTTCATCCCGCTGCTGGACCTTCGACAAGAAGAGCGCTGCGATATCCGATCCTCTCAAGCGCGCGAGATCGATCCGTTTCGGGAGTGGGCTGCTCAAAGAAGCTTATGGCATAAATTAACCCATTCCTTATGGGCGATATTCCACGCTCCGGTTCTCTGGGCGCAATTCGCCAAGTCAGCCTATGCGGTTCTGGGGTGGGTGGTTGTCTCGCTTACGATCCTGACTTATTCCGGGATGCTGCGCCGCTGGGGGGAGAAGTAATGCTTGAGCAGGCGTGCGGCTGAAATCTGTCTATTTCAATGCGCGTGTGCTGCTGTTATCGCTTCCGGAATGGCTTCAAGCGGGTAGCCGAGGCGCTTCCATTCATCGAAGCCGCCGCGTAGCGGACGCACCCGGTAGACGCCGATTTTGCGCAGGGTGAGCGCCATCTTGGCCGCGGTTGCTTCGCTGGGACAGGTGCAGAAGAGGACAACGTCGCGGTCGCGCGGGATCTCATCTGTGTGTGCGACGAGCGTGTCGGGCGTGAACAGAACGGCGCCGGGAAGCGTGCGCGGGTCGGGCAGATAGTCGAGTGGGTGGCGCAGGTCGACGATGTAGACGTCCTGTTGCCGGTCGAGCATTTCCTTGAGTTCGTTGGGTTCGAGACGAGCGGTGCGCATTTCCTTGATAAAGGCCCGCTGTCGGGTGAAGCGATAGATAAGGAAGCCGATCAGCAGCAGGACGAAGAGGACGCCCGCGGTATGGCTGACGCTGGAGACGAGTTTGGAGTGCTTGAGGAAATCTCCGAAGAAGCGGCCGCCCAGCGTGAAGGCCAGCGCCCAGAGCAGCGCGCCAGCTGCATCGTAGGTGAGAAATAGATGCAGCGGCATGTTGGTCTGGCCGGCGATAGGCGCGGCGACGGTACCGAGTCCGGGAATGAATTTCGACACCAGCAGGGAGCGCTCGCCGTTGCGGGTGAAGTAACCCTCAGTCTTTTTGACGCAGGTGTTACTCTCCATCGAAAGGCGGCAGAGCAAGCGGACGACTGCGCCGCCGTATCGTTTGCCCATGAAATACCAGGTGGTATCGCTCACGAGGCAGCCCAGAACAATGGAGAGGAGAACGAGAGGCAGGGAGAGCCGGTGGGTTGCCGTCAGTGTACCAGCCGTAATCAGGAGGGGAGCGCTAGGAATAGGCACGCCAAACTGCTCGGTCATCACCCAGAAGAAGAGGATGAAGTAACCATATTTCATGAAAAAACTGAGCGCGACTGGCATGACTGCCCCGACCGTAATAAAGATGACATTTAGATGCGCGGATGGCAACGGCGGGCGCAAAATATGGCCTGCTAAATGATGAGCCTAGGGAATTACTGGATAGTGCGTCATGTGCCTGGCTCTTTTTGGCCTTTTCCCCTTCGGGCTGGTTTTGGCTCCCTCGTCTTTCTATTGACATTCTACTCAGACATCCATATATAGTTGTCTGAGTATGCCGAAACAAGATTCTCTGCAAGGTTCTCTCGATTTGCTTGTGCTGAAGATTCTTTCGCGCAGGCCGCGTCTGCATGGCTACGCCATCATGTCGGCGATCGGTGAAATGTCTGACGACGTGCTGCGCGCCGAAGAAGGCTCGCTCTATCCGGCACTGCACCGGATGGAAGAGGCTGGATGGATTCGCGCGGAGTGGATAACGAAGGATACGGGACGCCGGGCGCGCATTTACGAGCTGACCGCGGCGGGCAAGAAGCAGCTGGCTGCCGAGGAGTCGCGCTGGGTGACGGTGACTTCGGCGGTGAACCGTATTTTGAGGACGGTGTGATATGTCGTTCTGGTCGCGTATCTTGAATGTCTTTCGCGGCGAACACCTGAATCGCGATATCGAGGAAGAGTTTGAAGCGCACGTTGCCGAAGCGGTTGCGCAGGGGCGTGATCGTGAAGAGGCGCGGCGGGCGCTGGGCGCGGCGATGCGGCAGCGGCAGGAGAGCCATGACGTCCGCGTTGTGGGCTGGCTGGATTCACTGCGGGCTGATCTGGTTTTCGGATGGCGGCAGCTGAGGCGAAATAAAGTCACTTCGATTGCGGCGATTCTTTCGCTTGCGCTGGCAATTGGGGCCTGCACTTCGGCGTTTCGGTTGATCGATGCTTTGTTGTGGCGGCCTTTGCCGGTGGATCATCCGGAACGGCTCTATGCATTGTCGCGCCAGGGGATCGGATTTAATGGCAAGTTCGGCTCCTACGACGGGTGGGCGTATCCGGATTTTCAACTGATGCGCGCCGCGGTGAAGGGCCACGCAGAACTGATTGCCATTTCGTATGCGGATCGAGCCGATATAACTTTCAAGACCGATCAGGAGATGGAAAAAGCGAATGTGCAGCATGTTTCCGGATGGATGTTTCCAGTCTTTGAAATTGAACCGGCTGCAGGCCGCTTGTTTACGGAAAATGATGACCTGAAGCCGGGTGCGGCTCCGTATGCGGTGCTGTCATATGACTACTGGAGCCGTCGCTTTGGGCGCGACCCCAATGTGGTTGGGCAGACATTTCATTTCGATGACGGCATTTATCAAATCATTGGCGTGAGCGAGAAGAAATTCACCGGCACGGAGCCGGGGACGATCATCGATATCTTCATTCCGACGATGATGAATCAACGCGTCACACGGCAAGACTCCACATGGATTCGCATGCTGGTTGTGGTGCCGCCTGGGACCGCTGTGGAACCATTGCGCGCTAAGCTGGCGGCAGTGAGTCATGCGTTTGAAGCGAAGCGCTTGAGCGGCGAGACTGGCCTATCGCCGGAAACACTGAAAAATGTGCTCAACAACGAGACGCTGCTGAAGCCTGCGCCTACGGGCGTTTCCTGGATGCAGGAAGAATATAACCGCGCGCTGGGTGCGCTCGGAGTGCTGGTGCTGATGGTTCTGCTGATCGCATGCGCAAATGTAGCGAATCTGATGACGGCACAGGCTGCGGCGCGGGGGCGGGAGATGGCGCTGCGTGTTTCGATTGGCGCGGGACGATGGCGGCTGGTGCAGATGGTTCTGGTGGAGAGTACGATGCTCGCTTTTCTTGCGGCTGCGAGCGGGGCTCTATTTGCGTGGTGGTCTGCGCCGTTTGTTGTCAGCATGATCAATCCGCCGGACAATCCGGCGCGGTTGATTCTGCCCGCGGACTGGCGCGTGCTTGGATTTGGGATTGGGCTGACGTTGGTTGTGGTTCTGCTCTTTGGATTGCTGCCTGCGCTGCGTGCTTCGTCGGTGCGACCGGTCAGCATTTTGAAGGGTGGGGACGATCCTCATTCGCGGCAGCGGTTGATGCATGGAATGATCGCGCTGCAGGTGGCCTTCTGCTTCCTCGTGTTGTTTATTGCTGGATTGTTTGTCACTACATTCAAGCGGCTTTCGAACAAGCCTACGGGATTCTCTGCGGAGCGCATTCTACTGCTCGAAACGACGAGCCGGCCTGCGCGGTCGCCGCTCTACTGGGATCAAGTGGCCGATCATCTGCGTTCCATGCCGGGTGTTGAGCGCGTGGCGCAGGCGAGCTGGCCTTTGTTAAAGGGCGTGGGTTGGAATGATTCCATCTCAGTGAATGGAGGGCCCCCGAGCGTTGATCTCGCCTACTTTTTGAATGTCTCACCGGGATTTCTGGAGACGATGCGAATTCCGCTGATTGGTGGGAGGGATCTTCGCGACGGCGACCTCTATAACAACACGGCCATTGTCAATGAGACGTTTGCCCGGAGATATCTGAATGATGACAATCCGGTGGGCGAGGCGTTTGAGATCGCATCGGACGACGGCAAACGTCAGCCTATGCAAGTCGTCGGCGTGATGCGCGATTCCTACTACCGCGATATCCGCGAGCCGATGTTGCCGGTTGTATTTGTTCCGTTTCATCACAAGGATGAGAAAGGCCAAATGCTTCCGGAAAAGGAAGAGACGTTTATAGTGCGAACTGCGGCAGCGAATCCGTTGGCCCTGGCCTCGACGCTGCGGCAGGAAGTATCACGGGTGCGCTCCGAGTTTCATGTCTCAAATGCAAGAACGCAGGTTGAATTGAACCAGGCACAGACGTTTCGCGAGCGGCTGCTGGCTACGCTGGCTTTCTTCTTCGGAGCCGTTGCGTTGCTGCTTGCCGGGGTTGGGCTTTACGGCGTGCTGAATTATTCCGTGCTGCAGCAACAGCGTGAGATTGGTATTCGCATGGCGCTCGGCGCGCAGATTGGCGATGTAGCGCGACGCGTCATGACAGGGATTTCCGTTGCCGTGGCGATTGGGGCGGTTGCCGGGCTGGCGCTTGGGCTTGCTTCGGTGCAGTATGTTGAATCGCTGCTGTATCAGGTAAAGGCTACGGATACAGGCGTGCTGGCCATCCCCTTCCTCACGATTCTTCTCGCCGTCGTGATTGCTGCTGTGCCCCCGGTGCTGCGGGCACTGCGCATCGATCCGGTGGCGATGCTGCGAGTGGAATAAAGGACTGTCTGATATGAGCGTGTGGTCGCGCATCGCAAATGCATTTCGCGGCGAACGCCTGAACCGCGAGATCGAGGAAGAATACGAAGCTCATCTTGCTGAAGCCATCGAGCAGGGACGCGATCCCAATGAAGCGCGGCGCGCCCTCGGCGCGGCTGCGCAACAGCGGCAGAAGAGCCATGATGCGCGTGTGGTTGGCTGGCTGGATTCTCTGCGCGCTGATCTTGTCTTCGGTTGGCGGCAGCTGAGGCGGAATAAAGTCACCTCCATCGCCGCAATCCTTTCGCTGGCGCTGGCGATTGGGGCTTGTACCTCGGCTTTCCGACTCATTGATGCTCTTTTGCTGCGGCCTTTGTCGATTGAACATCCAGAGCGGTTGTATGTGTTGTCGGAGTATGGAATGGGCTTTGACAACAAGCCGGGTGAGCGGCATTCGTGGGCGTATCCGGATTTTCAACTGATGCGTATCGCAGCGAAAGGCCGGGCGGAGTTGATTGCCATCGGGTTTGCCAACCGCGAGGATGTGACCTACAAGACCGACGCTGAAATGGAGCAAGCGAATGTGCAGTACGTCTCCGGGTGGATGTTTCCCACGTTCGGTATTGAAGCTTCCGCAGGCCGCTTGTTCACGGAAAACGACGATCAAAAGCCCGGAGCGCATCCCTATGTTGTGCTCTCGTATGACTACTGGACGCGGCGCTTTGGACGCGATCCTCACGTCGTCGGGAAGACGATTCACTTTGACGATGGCGTTTATCAGGTCATTGGCGTCAGCAAGAAGAAGTTCACCGGTACGGAGCCGGGCACGGTTGTTGATATTTTCGTGCCGATCACGATGCACCGCTGCGCGACACGTGCGGACTGTACCTGGCTACGCACACTGGCTGTTGTGAATCCGGGGGTTGCAGTTGAGCCGCTAAGCGAAAGGCTGTCGGCGGTTAACCATGCGTTTGAAGCGAACCGCTTGAGCGGCGAGAAAGGTTTATCCCAGGAGACGCTGAAGAATTATCTCAACAATAAGGTGCGGATGAGGCCTGCGCCTACGGGCGCATCCGGGATGCAGAGGGATTACAGCCGCGCGCTGGCTGCTCTTGCCGTGCTTGTGCTGATGGTCCTGCTGATTGCCTGCGCGAATGTAGCCAACCTGATGACGGCCCAGGCTGCGGCGCGGGCGCGTGAGATGGCGCTGCGCGTTTCGATTGGCGCAGGACGATGGCGGTTGGTTCAGATGGTGCTGGTAGAAAGCGCATTGCTGGCGTTCCTAGCTGCTGCAAGCGGAGCGCTGTTTGCGTGGTGGTCGGCTCCGTTTGTGGTGAGCATGATCAATCCGCCCGATAATCCGGCGCGTTTGATTCTGCCCGCGGATTGGCGGGTGATGGGGTTTGGCGTGGGCTTGACTCTAACGGTTGTGCTGCTCTTTGGCTTACTGCCTGCGCTGCGTGCTTCATCGGTGAAGCCGGTAAGCGTGCTGAAGGGGGGCGATAATCCGCATTCGCGGCAGCGGCTGATGCACGGAATGATTGCAGTGCAGGTGGCCTTCTGTTTCCTGGTGCTGTTTGTTGCCGGATTGTTTGTGGCTACCTTCGGACGTCTTTCGAACAAGCCTATGGGATTTTCCGCAGATCGTTTATTGCTGCTGGAAACAACGAGCAAACCTCCACAAACGGAGATTTATTGGGATCAGGTGGCGGAGCATCTACGCGAAGTGCCGGGCGTGGAGCGTGTTTCGCAGGCGGGATGGGGATTGTTGAAGAATAATGACTGGGACAGTTCGATTTCAATCAATGATGGACCCCCTACCCTTGATCTCACTTATTTCCTGAATGTTTCGCCCGGCTGGCTGGAGACGATGAAAATCCCCCTTCTTGCCGGACGAGATTTTCGCCATGGGGACACGTTTCCCGGCACAGCCATTGTGAATGAGGCGTTTGCCAGGAAATTTCTGAATGACGAGCATCCAGTGGGCAGAATTTTTGCAAAGGCTCACGATGACGGCAGGCGCGATCGCTTGCAGGTGATCGGCGTAGCTGGTAATGCTTCCTACAGCGACCTTCATGAGCCGATGCTGCCGGTGGTTTACATTCCGTTTGAATCGGACGCGCTGAAATACCAGACGTTCATCGTGCGCACGGCTGAGGCGAATCCGATGGCTTTGGCGTCCACGCTGCGGCAGGAAGTGTCAAAGGCGCGCCCGGAATTTCGTGTTACGAATGTGCGGACACAGTTGGAATTAAAGCAGGGCCAAACCATTCGCGAACGGCTGTTGGCAACGCTGGCATTCTTCTTTGGCGCGGTGGCTTTGCTGCTTGCTGGTGTTGGGCTCTATGGCGTGCTGAATTATTCGGTGGTGCAACAACAGCGCGAGATTGGCATTCGCATGGCGCTGGGGGCGCCGATCGGTGATGTGGCCCGACGTGTCATGAAGGGAATTTCCGTTGCAGTGGCGATTGGTGCGGTTGCCGGGCTTGCGCTGGGGCTGGCTTCGGTGCGGTATATCGAGTCGTTGCTCTATGAGGTGAAGGCTACCGATGCAGGCGTGCTCGCAGTTCCCTGCCTGACGATTCTTTTCGCGGTTGTAATTGCGGCTGTGCCGGCAGTGCTGCGGGCATTGCGCATCGATCCGGTGGCGATGCTGCGGGTGGAGTGAGCTGGTCAACCGGGATGCATTCTACGGTTCCTTGTAAATCACATCATGTGAATGCTCCTTCTCGATTTGATCGTTCTCGGCATCCGTCAACGGAACGTTTTTCTCTCCTTCGCGCACTGACCCTTCCCGCATGTACTCCTCGAAGCCTGGCGCGGAAAATACGGCTATCATGCTGATGCCGTCGCTTCCGACGTTATCGACGGAGATCCACGTATTCGCTGGAATGAACACCGTGGCACCGGCATGCACGTCTCTCACAGAGTCTCCCAGATGTACCCGGGCGGTTCCCGTCTGCAGATACAGGATCTCGTCGGCATTGGGGTGTCGATGTGCGTGGATTGCCCCTCCCGGCGCGATGTCTCCCGTCATGAAGACCAAATGCGAGGACCCTCCATTCTTCGGGTCAACTTTCAGGATGAAAGTCTCTCCGGGATCGGGGTGTCCCGGCCAGCCCCGCACAACTCGCCGCTCGCCTTCGTTCTTCTCGAGGATCAGCGGAGTTGACGCGGTTACGTTCGCTGTTTGCGATTTTGGGATCGATGGCTTGGCCGCACAGCCGCACATCAGGACTGCGCACACGCTGAGCGTGGCAGGCACAACTCGCATAGGCCGTCTCCTCGCAACTCGATTTTGCCGGTTACGTACTTCAGATGCGAGAGTGTACTCCGTGCTTCGGTTCGATCACAAGCAGGTGGCAGACTACGGTCCGGTCAGCGCCTTCTCCGAGTCGTTTACGGCTTTGCGGAACACATCCACTGCAGGGACTCCTGGCGATGTGAGCGCGTCTTTTGAGGTATAGCGCCATACCGGTGGGGAGTCGAGCGACTCGTCAAGGCTCTGGCCGAGGCTAGTGCGATAGACGACAAACATGTCCTGCGTGCTGCCGATCTCCATTTGCGGATGCGGATCGGGTGGAGGCTGAGGCCCTACGCGGCCGGCTGCATTGATCCCTGAATCAGACGGCTGCATGATCACCGGCGGAGGAGCGTTGATGGGCGTACCGGCGATGGTTGGTTGCACTAGCTTGCCGTTGCCTTTGCGCACGGTGATGATGAGTTCGGCCGTCGAAACATCGGCTACTGGATCGAGTCGCCCCCACTTTCTGAGCGCGTTCTCCACATCCTGGCGGGCGATGACGTTGGCGTTCGGATCCTTGACGTCGACTCCTGCTGCTGGATCGACGATCACCCACACCTTATGCGCTTGAAGAATGTCAGCCGGCAGGGGAACCTTTTTCTTGTCCTTTGCAACCGCAACCAGGCAAAACAGGAACAAGATGGAAACGGTCAGACTTCTGCGGTACGGCATACGCTGCCTCCCAGACGGGATAAGTCTAGTCTCTTAGTGGTTGACGTGGAAGACTGGGGACGGTTATCAAGTGCGGTCTAGACAACGCAGAGCAAACCAAAAGGCCGAACCCAGTTTCGCGGGTTCGGCCTTCTTATCAGGTTATGTATGAAGCGTGTTTGGATTACTTGTTGGCGAAGACGAGGGGCATTTCTACCAGGTGCTCGCTGATGAACCAGACCTGCATTTCGTTGGTGCGAACGACGTCGCTGATGAGCAGATCGTTGGTGCCGTCGTCGCCGACTTCGCTTGCGCGCTTCGCCAGCTTGCGGGCGTCGTCAAGGATGATGCGGTGCGCTTCAAGCAGGCGCGAGATGATGACCGGAACCTCTTCGCGGCCCTTTGGCGGGCGCTCGAGGCGGGTGGTTTCTGCAATATCGTGCGCCATGGCGATGCTGACGCCGCCGAGCATCTGAATGCGTTCGGCCAGTCCGTCGACCAGCTCGACCTGCTCGTCAAAGTGCTTATCGAAGAGAAGATGCAACTGATAGAAGGTCGGGCCCGAGACGTGCCAATGCGATTTCTTATAAAGGTCGCGCAAGCTGGCGGTGTCGGCGAGAAGGACATTGAGACGGCCTGTGACTTCAAGGCGGACCTTCTCATCAAGGCCAATGGGCATGTCGCTGATGACAGTGCCGAACTTCTGGATTTCCTTTGCGTTCTGATGCCAGTGGGGTGTGATGTGGTCGTTTCTGCTGCTGACTTCCTTCAGTGCGGTCTTGCTCATGCTGCGATCCTCCACTTACATACGTTAGATGCAATCGCGTCAGAGGATGCTGCTGGAGACTTCGCTTATGCACCTGAACCGCCGGATTTTAATACGGGTGCAAAGATGGTCCGGGAGCGTTCTCATAGAGCCGTACGGGCAATCTGGCCGGAGAGCGGAAGACGGGGCCGCCTTGCCATCCGACTGTTCCGTCGATTTCCGCTCGCGCAAAGCGTTCGATCAGCGGGCGCATGATGGTAACGGCCGCCATACGGATCAGATTAGCGCCCACACAGGAGTGCAATCCGGCGCCGAGGGCGAGATGGCCTTTCCCCTGGTGCGTCCAGTCGAGATGGCCGGAATGGGGGAAGCGCCCAGGATCTCGGTTCGCAGCCGCGATCCTTAATATGACGCGTTCGCCTTTCCGGATCCGGATGGCGTTGAGGTTTACGTCAACGACTGCGCGGCGGAAGAGGAGGCGCGTGAGTCCTGCATAGCGCAGCAGCTCTTCCACCGCTTTCACGGTGAGGACGGGGCATTGATGCAGGCGTCTCCATGATTGCGGATGCTCGATCAAGGCGAACCACGCATTCGCCAGCAAGCCGGGCAACGTGTGCGAAAGGGCGACAAAGCCGGAGTCGCGCAGGGATTCGGGCCCGGCATGGAAACAGGGCCGCAGTTCGGCATTCGCGGCATCCGCACGAGAGCGAACATGCGCATTGTAGGGTTCGGCGGCGGCGGCGGAAACGTGCCCGGCTAATTCTACGAGGCGCACGGCGGCGGCAGGATCCGCTCTGGTGACAGCGACAGCCAGAGTGAGGCACAAGGGGCGTGTGAAGTCTGCGACAAGATCGATGGGCAGGCCGGCGGGCAGGCTAAGGGTTAGAGCGCTGACCCTGGGTGCGAGGATTTTCTGCCATTCCCGGAGATGTCTGGGTGAAAGCGCAAATCTCGTTTCCGCGCGCACTTTTGATCGCAGCATCTCGTCGGGGGCTGTCTTGTCTGTCCGGCTTCTGGCACCTGTCGGAATGAGGCCGGGGCATTGGAAGGCAGCGAGAACGTCGGCGTAGCGGCTCAATACCCATGCTCCCAGCTCGTTGTCGAACCAGGGGGCTTTTATTTCAGGGGGGGATGGGGAATCGAGATAGTCGTCGGTCCAGCTTGGGCCGGCGTATTCTTCGGGTCTGGCGTCCATGGTGGGCACGAACCAGTATCTGCCGGGGGCTGCGCAGAGGTTGTCATGAGATTGTAAGGTTTTGGTCAGCGAATCTCAGATCAGGGCAGGCTTGCACTAACCTGAGATTCGCGCTTCTGGTAGCTTACTTCACCCGCACCTTCGGCTCGACCGACATGCCGGGACGCAAGAGGTGGTCGGAGTTCTGTTCGTGGTTTGTAAGGTCGATGCGCACGGGGATGCGCTGGACAACTTTGACATAGTTTCCGGTCGCGTTTTCCGGCGGGAAGAGGCTGAGGACGGAGCCGGTAGCGCCGCCGATCTGGGTGATCTTGCCGTCATACTTGCGGCCGCCGTAGGCGTCGACGCTGATAGTGACGGGCTGCCCCTGGCGCATGTGTTCCAGCTGCGTCTCCTTGAAGTTGGCGGTGATCCAGATGTCGTCGAGTGAGACGAGGGTGGCCATGTTCTGGCCGACGCTCACGTTCTGGCCGACCTCAACGCTCTTCTTGGTAATGATGCCTGCGGTCGGAGCAACGATTTTGGTATAGCTGAGGTTCAGCTTGGCCTGGTCAAGCGCGGCCTGGTACTGCTGGACTTGAGCGGCTGCCTGATCGGCTTTCGCCTTCTGAATGGCTACCTGCTGGGGTCCGGTTTCAGCGTTTTTATAAGATGCCTGCGCCGAGGCTACCTTGTCTTTCGCTACCCGGACTGCGGAATTTGCGGCTTCGAGGTTGTCTTTGGCCTGCTCAAGAGCAGCCTTGTCGCCATCGGCAGCAGCTACGGCTGCGTCGAACTGCTGTTTGGAGATCACGTCCTTCTCAACCAGCGGTTTATAGCGCTCCAGATCGAGCTGCGCCTTGGTGTTGTTGGCTTCGGCCTGGACAACGGCGGCTTGTGCCGCCTGCAACTGATGCTCCGCTTGCGAAACTTGCGCCGAGGAACTGGAAACATCGGCGCCGGCTGAGGTCAGCGTGCTTCCGGTGCTGATATTCGTGACGGGGACGTTGACCTTCGCGGCTTCATACGTGGCTTCGGCAGCTTCAAGGTTCGCCTGATCCTGCTGGACGACGGTGTCGAAGTCCTTCGGGTCGAGTTCGGCGATCACAGCGCCGGCTTCGACGTACTGGTTCTCGTCTACGTTGACCTTGAGGACATGACCCTGGATACGCGAGCTGACTTGAATGAGATGACCGTTGACCTGCGCGTCGTCCGTGTCTTCGTAATAGGTGGAATGCCACCACCATAGGAACCCGACAATCACCAGGACGGCGACGACTCCGATCACAATGAACCGCTTACTCGACTTCTGCCGCGGCGGATCTTCAGGCGTGTCGATGCGATTTTTTTCTGTTGGTTCCGCTACCTGCTCGGCCACGTTCACTTCCCTCCCACATAACTCTTGTAGTTCTTTTGAGCAACACCAAGGGCGCGTGCCAGCGAAAGCTTGGCGATGTTGTGCTGATAGAGGCTACTCACATACTGATCGTTTGCCTGGGCTACAGACTGCTGCGCCTGCGATACTGCGAGGTTGTCCGATACTCCGGCGGCGTAGCGCTGCTGCGCTTCGCTCAATGCTTCATTTGCCAACTGCACGTTGCTACGCGAGACCTCGACCTGCTTTTCGGCGGCGCGGATATCGAGGATGCTGTCACGCACATCGGCGCTGATCTGTCCATGGATGTCGCTGAACTGCGCGCGCTTGGTTTCAAGCTGCGCCTGCGCCTGACGCGCATCGCCGCGCAATTTGCCTTCCTCTAGAACGGGAACCGAAAGCGTGCCGGCGGCGTTGCCGGTGCCGTGCGAGTTTGCCGGGTTGATGCCTATGTCGCCGTAGTCACCGGCGAAGCGGATGGTCGGATAGCGCTCGGCCGTCGCAGCGGAGCGGGCTTGTTCCGCGGACTGGACCTGTTCGGCCAACGCTTTGAGGTCACTGCGATTGTCGAGAGCCTCTTTGACTGCCGCGTCGGGATCAAGATTGTCGAGGGCGGCGTAGGGAGCCTGGTCGGCGAGTTCGAATTTCTGTTCCAGCGGCAGGCCGATGACCCGGGCGAGGGCGATCTTGTCCTTTTCGTACTGGTTCTGCGCGGAGATAAGCGTCTGCTGCTGCGTCTGGTAGTCGACGCGGGCGCGCAGCTCATCGAGCAAGGGCGCGGTTCCAGCCTGGTGGTTGGCCACGGCCTGATCGAGAGAAACTTTGGAGGTGTCTACCTGCTGCTGCGCGCTTTGGACCCGAGACTTGTCGGCGTCGACCAGCAGATAAGCGTTTCCGACGGTGAGCACGACCATGTCGCGGGCGTCATCGACGGAGAGCTTTGAAGCCTGGAAATTGTGCTTGGCGGCCAGGTAGTTCCGGAGCGAGGCGATGTTCAGCAGTGACCAGTCAAGGAAGGCGCGAATGTCGGTAAAGCCGTAGGGGCCGATGATAGTGGGGAAACCGGGGATGCGCAGACCTTCCGCAGCGAGATTGACTTCCTGGACGGCGACTTCCCCCCTGGCTTTGATTGTCGGCAGAAGATCCTGCAGCTCCTGCAGGCGCGAGCCATTCACATTTGTCGTGTTCTCTGTGCTGAGGATATAGCCGAGGTTGTGCTTCAGGCCGCGCTGGATGGCGTCATCCAGGGACAGCGGGAGCACGCCTTCAACAGGCTTGTCTTCTACGACGCTGCCCTGAAAGCCGCTGCCGCCCTGCTGGGGCGTCGAAATCTGATACGGACTGGGGATGGCCGACAAGGAGCTAGACGAGGAGCTACCCGTTGACACCGGCTCCTGTGCCAGCAGGCCTGCCGCGGGCATAAGAAGAACGCCGCCTGCCAGCAGGCCGGAAGCCATACGCCACCGCCAGCCATTTCTGGTTATACGCACGTACAATTCACCCTTATTTTCTGCGAATAGAGCTGGTTAAAAGATTACTGTTATTCGATGCCGCAGAATCTAGGAAAAATTCAGAAAATAACAAGGGAATCAAGACTTTGCGCCCCGGACAAGCTTATTTTACATGGCTTTCGCAGGCAGGAGTCACACAGCGGCCCTGCGAAGATGTCTGGTTTCCGCGCGAGCCTGTCGGCACACGGAGAAAAGCATTTCCCCACAGAGGAACGAGAGGGCAACGGAGCTTTTCGCCTTTGCCGGGCTAAGAGGCGATGCTGAAGATTATGCGACTGAGGCTGTCGCTCCGGAGTGCACAAGGGAGTTCGCCAGAGAGCATAGCGCCTGGCGAAAGACACCACTGACCTTGTCAGGCGTCCAGCCTGCTGCGGTTTCGCCTCCTGCGACGCGGAGCGTCTGGGCGGTCGCGGCGTTGTCCCGGCCCAGCAGGGCCCGTTCTACAAACACGGCGCGCTGCGTGGGGGGCAGGTGTTCGAGCCAATCACGGAGCTGATCGCGGCCTTCACCTAGAAGGAGTTGGCTCAGCTGGGCAGACGTGATGCCTACCGAGGTGAGGTCATCATCCTCGATGCAGAGCGTGTTGCCGCTGCCTGTTTCCGCCACAGCGAAGGAGCCGGGTTCGCGCCGGCTGAGTTCGCGGATGGCCGCCTGGACGAGCTGGTTCTGGAGAACTGCTGTCGCCTGGCTGCCATCGGCGCACGGATCTACTTCGGCTTCGGCCATGGTCTCTTCAACCAGGCGAACTGCCTCGTCCCCATCTCCCAGCAGGAGGGCCGCGGTCTGAAAGAGCTTGGCCGCTGTGTCCTGTACCAGTACGTCGCTACAACCCTGATTCTCCATCGTGTTTCCTCCGACAGCTACTTTTATCCTCAAGGAATGGCCTCTCCTGAGTCAAATCGACCGAATAAGCCGCCTTTTTGCAGCTCTTTCATATCCTGAGACTATGCGCCGGTGTATAGCAGATTGTGTACACTTGCCATCTAAGCCCGGATCGAAGCCATGAGCGCACGTTCGACGCAACCGCAGAACCTTTTGATTGGCCGGGATGAGTCCTGGATGCAATTTAACCGGCGCGTACTGGAAGAAGCGCAGGATACCTCGAATCCATTGCTGGAGCGGGTTAAGTTTCTGGCCATCACGGCGAGCAACATGGACGAGTTTGTGGAAATCAGGGTCGCCGGACTGTTGCAACGGATTGAAGACGGCTACAACGATACCGGCCCTGAGGGAACAACACCCCAGCAGACACTCGATGCTCTGACTGTGGATATGCACTCGTACATGACGGAACAGTATGGCTGCTGGAACGAGCAACTGCATCCGGCTCTGCATGAAGTGGGCGTGCGCGTGCTGACATGGACTGAACTGGACGCGGAAGCGCAGGCGGCAGCGACGGCGTTCTACCAACGTGAAGTCGATCCTCTGCTGACCCCGATTACGATTGACCCGGCGCACCCCTTCCCGCGTGTGCTGAATAAGGCTCTGTGTATCGCCTTGCTACTGCGCCGCAAACGCAAGGGTGCGCCCGGGCCGGTGCTGGGAGTGGTTACGGTGCCGCGCGCGCTGCCGCGCCTGGTCCCTCTGCTTTCGACGGAAGGCACGCATGACTTTATCTTTCTGCACGACCTGATTGAGAGGCACGCCGCGGGCATGTATCGCGGCTACGAAATTCTTTCCAGAGCCGCATTTCGCGTGACGCGCAACAGCAATCTCTACTTTCAGGAAGAAGAGGCGCGCTCGCTGCTGGAGACGGTGCGCTCGGAGCTCCATAATCGCCGCAAGGGAGATGCTGTGCGGCTGGAAATTGAGAAACGCGCCGATCCTGAGATTATCGACCGGCTGCGTATCAATTTTGAACTGGACGAGTCGCAGGTCTATCGCACTGATGGCCCGGTGAACCTATCGCGGTTGATGAACCTGTACAGCGATTCGGAGCGTCCGGACCTGAAGTTCCCGCCCTTCGTGCCGCATGAGCTGCGCCTGAACCGCAAGTCAGTGGATCTGTTTGACGAGCTGCGCCATCGCGACATTCTGCTGCACCATCCCTATGATTCGTACGACGCTGTGGTTGGCTATATCGAAGCGGGAGCCGCAGACCCGAATGTCATCTCGATCAAGCAGACGCTTTACCGCACCAGCTCCGATTCGCCGATGTTCCGTGCCCTGGTGGACGCGGCGCAGAACAAGGAGGTTACGGTGGTCGTCGAGCTGATGGCGCGCTTCGATGAGGCTTCGAATATCCGCTGGGCGCGTGATCTCGAAGACGCCGGAGTGCAGGTTTTTCACGGCATTGTGGGGTTGAAAACCCACTGCAAGCTGGCGCTTTTAGTCCGGCGCGATCCCGATGGAGCGATTCGCCGCTACGCTCATCTGGGCACAGGCAATTACAATCCCGTGACGGCACGCTTCTATACGGACATCAGCCTGCTCACTTCCGATCCTGCGATTACGGTCGGCGTGCACAACGTCTTCAACTACCTGACGGCGCACTCTGAGTCGGATGATTATGCTCCGCTCCTTGTGGCCCCGCTGACGCTGGCTGAGAGCTTTATCCGGCTGATTGCGCGGGAGACGGAACACGCCAAGGCGGGTCGGCCCGCGCACATCATTGCCAAAATGAACTCCCTGCTGGAACCGAGGGTCATTGAGGCGCTCTATGCCGCGTCGCAGGCCGGAGCGCAGGTGGATCTGATCATCCGGGGCATCTGCGCGATCCGTCCGGGGCTGAAGGGCGTGAGCGAGAATATTCGCGTGCGCTCCGTGGTGGGGCGGTTCCTGGAACACAGCCGCATCTTCTATTTCGCGAATGGCGGCCAGGAGGAGTTCTATTGCGGCAGCGCCGACTGGATGCCGCGCAATCTCTTCGAGCGCTGCGAGGTGGTCTTTCCGGTGAAGGACGCGCAGCATTGCGCGCGGCTGCGCAACGAGATCCTGGCCGCGTATCTGGCTGACACGGTGAAGACGCGGCTGCTCTCCGGAGATGGGAAATATACACGGGCGCGGGACACGGCGCTCGGCAAATCGCTGCCTGCCTTCAGTTCGCAGGATTT
Source organism: Terriglobales bacterium (assembly GCA_963823845.1). Classification (GTDB taxonomy): domain Bacteria; phylum Acidobacteriota; class Terriglobia; order Terriglobales; family Acidobacteriaceae; genus Alloacidobacterium. The sequence continues at coordinate 301,051 of CAWGND010000026.1, read as the reverse complement.
CTTCGTGCAGGTGGCCGAGGGCAAGGCTTCGGCGGATGATATTCCCAAGCAACCTGAGGGAGAGCATCCTCACCCGAAGGCGAGCGCGAAGAAGGCTGTGTCGCGGCGGAAGGTTGCGGCGGATTAGCCCAGTTGCGGGCGGTATTGAAATGGTTGAAGGTTTTGCTGACTAGTCACTTCATTGCACGATACCAGCACCTAAACGTCTGCCTTCTACAATAAAAGTGTGGCTCTTGCTGCTCCCTGTATTTCCGAAACAACTCGAACTACGAGCGTTCCGGCCACGCTGGCAGTTTACTGGCATCTACTCAGCCTGGATGCTCCGACGGTGGCTGCGCTCTGGTGCTGGAGTTTTGCCCGCGTGGCGCACATGGACTTGCCAGGGCTTGCCCCGCTGCTGCTGGCGGTGGGAACCTGGCTGGTCTATGTTGCGGACCGCATTCTTGACGGACTGGACTCCGCTGACCGCGAACGACTGCGGGAGCGTCACTACTTCTACATGCAGCATCGAACGGCTTTTCTGACTGCAGGAGCAATCGTAAGCCCGGTCTTCATCTGGACTGTCTTCACCCGTATGTCTCCGGCAGCGCGGCTTGAAGACGCTGCTGTGTTTGCTGTGGCCGCGCTCTATTTCCTGCTGGTGCACGTGCATGGACGCGTGGCGGAGCGCTGGCTACCAAAGGAGCTTGCGGTCGGCGTGCTGTTTGCCGCGGCAACCGCGGTGCCCGCCTGGGCACGTGCAGTCGGCGGGCGGCGGCCGCTCTTGCCTGCGGTCGCCGTCTTCGCTCTTTTATGCTGGCTGAATTGCGTGGCCATTGAAAGCTGGGAGAGTCCAGGCTCGACTGGCTCGGCGCATCAGACAACGGTGTGGGCGGGGCGGAATTTGCCGGGTCTCGCCCTCGCGATGATTGTGCTTTGCCTGGCGATGGCGTCGGCCAATCTGCATAATGGCGCGCGCATCTGCCTTTTTCTGGCGTCGGCGGTGAGCGGGACTTTGCTGTTGTGGCTGGCACGCCGCAGGAAACACCTGACCGCAATGCAGGTGCGGGTGGCTGCAGACGCAGCCCTGCTGACGCCGCTGTTGTTTGCGGCGTGGATGCGTTGAGCCGCAGGCTGAATTTCGATCCGCTGGCGCGGCCCTATCGCTGGATGGAATACCTGACCTTTGGGCCGGCTCTTGAGCGCTGCCGTTTTCACTTTCTTCCTGCGCACGCCGGCGCGCGGCGCGCCCTCGTGCTGGGCGACGGCGACGGTCGGTTTTTGGCGCGGCTGCTCAAAGGAAATCCGCATCTTGAGGCCGATGTGGTCGATATCAGTCCGGCGATGCTGCGGCTTCTGGACCAGCGGCTCACGCCGGGAGGGCGCGAGCGCGTCACGCTGCACCAGACGGATGCTCGCAGTTTCGTGCCACCGGGCAGGGGTTACGATCTGGTGGTGACGCATTTCTTTTTCGATTGCCTGTTTCAACAAGAACTGACCGCACTCGTTGACTGCGTCGTGCCGCTATTGGCGCCTGGGGCTTATTGGGTCGTTTCGGAGTTTGCGCAGCCGCCCGGCAGGGTTGGATCGATCATGGGTCGGGGCATGATTACAGGACTTTACAAGGCTTTTGGCCTGCTGACCGGGCTACAAGTGCGATCGCTGCCCGACCACGCTGCGAGTATGGAAAACATTGGCTTTAGGCTACTTAGCGAGCGGGAATGGTTGCGGGGGCTACTGGTGAGTGAACTTTGGCAGCATTGAATCGGAGACCGTGCAACCCAAAGCTGGTGATCTACCTTCTACCATAGCAGGTAGATATGTCGACGGCCGACCCATTATCGCATTGGTTACTATCCCAGATGCACCCGGCAGTTTCGGATAGGCTCCCCGGTGTCGATCCCGGAACGTTGCCAGAGCCGTTTCCCGGGATTGCGCCCGAACCTGACCCTGATCCCGACCCACTGCCGCCTTCTGAACCAGGAACCCCGGGCGCGGATACTGGCTTTCCGGATCCTGGCTTCCCTGTCGAACCGCTGCCCTCACCAGAGCCAGTAACTTAAAGACATCCCCTCATCACCAGATTGCCCCGATTGTTACAATTCGGTTAAAATGCTGGCCAGGCACATCGATTCCCCGCATACTCGCTCTAGATAAGGACAATCCACCTTCATGAATCTGTACGTTTTGCGTCACGCAAGCGCGGGCACGAGCCGCGAAAATCCACTACTCGATGTAAAACGTCCCCTGGACAAGGAGGGCAAGCAGCAATGCATTCTGGTTGGCAGCTACCTGAATGCTTTGCGGGTGCAGTTAGACCTGATTGCCTCCAGTCCGCTAAAACGCGCGTTGCAGACTGCGTCGCTGGTTGGGACGGAAGTTGGCTATGACGCCAAGATTCAGGTGACCGATGCGCTGGCTCCGGGGGCCACGGTGGTCGCATTCCAGGAGTACATTGCCAGCCTCGGGCGGATTGAAAATGTGCTGATCGTCGGGCACAACCCCAACCTGTCGCAGTTTCTCGGTTCGCTGATTGTTTCGCCGGGACACGCGAACGTTCGCATGCGCAAGGGAGCGATTGCGCGCGTGGATTGCACTCGGCGTCCAGGCCTTTTGCACTGGCTGGTCGATCCGCGGATCCTGCGCGGGGTTTATACCAACGTGACGAAGAGGTCTCTGCGGAAGACTTCGCGGAAGTAGGCTGACTCCTTGCGCAGCGACCACAGTTCGAGCGCTGCGCCGGTGCGGCCGGGGCTGATCTCCAGGATGACCTGCTTGGGATAGACGAGTACCTTTACCCGGAGAATATCGCTGGCGCGGTCCTGGTTGAGCGCCACCGCCAGACGCAACAGGACGACAGCGCGCCGGACGTGCTCGTGCTCTTCCGGCGGGACCTGCCGCATGGTGCGCCCCGTCGGCTCCGGGCGGCTCTTGCCCAGATAGCGCGCGATCGCCGACGTGACAACGCGCTGCACCGGCGTGAAGCCCACCATTTCCGAATTCGCGATGATGTACTGCGCGTGCCGGTGATGGCCCTGGTAGTTCATGAACTTACCGATGTCGCGCAAAATGGCCGCCGCTTCCAGCCAGGTCAGATATTCGTCCGGGAGTTTGTGCACGGGCTCGAGATCGCGAAAAAGTTGTGCGGCGTGCTGGCGCACTGGCTCAGCCCAGCGCGGATCGACGCCATACATACGCGCGGTTTCCAGCACTGATCTCCCAGCGGTCGCGCTCGAACTGCTGGTGGGCGGTTGCGCGTAGGTCCTTCTCGGCAAGCATCTGCGCAAGGATGCCGTCGCGCAGGCCCATTGGCGAATAGCGGAAGCCGGGTAGTTTGTAGGCTTCGAGCAGCCCGGCAAAAACCTGCGCGCCAGCAACGATAATTTCTGATCTGCGTGGGCCGACACCCTGCACACTCATGCGCGCTTCGTTGTTCATTTTGGTGAGCTTTTCGGTGAGCTTACGCACGTTCTGCGTAAGCGTGACAACAGACTTTTTCCCGGAGCGCTGCTTTTCGACGAGATGGCTGGCTTCAGAGAGCGCGGCCGCGGTGCCGGAAGTGGCGATCACTGTCTGCACCTGTACGGGGTGCACGCGGCGTTCGGCTTTGCGCAGTTCGCGGGCGATGAACTGTTTGAGGCGCGCGATGTCTTCCTTCGAGGGTGGATCGCTCTGCAGGAATTCTTCAGTAAGGCGGACGGCGCCGAGCGGGATACTGACCGTCTCCTTAATGCGCTTGTGCTCGGAGAGCGAAATTTCGCAGCTTCCACCTCCGACGTCGATCAGGAGGCAGCGGCCGGCGGTTCCGGGCTCGTTGTTCATAATGCCGCGATGAATCAGCCGGCCTTCTTCGAGGCCGGAGATGATTTCAACGTCCCACCCCGTTTCATCGCGCACCCAGGCCAGGAAGGCGCGGGCATTGCGCGCATCGCGCATGGCGGCAGTGGCGACGGCGCGGACCTTGTCCGCTCCATGCAACTGCGTGGCGCGGTAGAAACGCTTAAGCGCTTCGAGCGTGGCGGCCATGGATTCGGGCGACACTAACCCTGTTTCAAAGACGCTGCCTCCGAGTCGCGTGACTTCTCGATCTTCATGCAGGACTTTGAGCTGGTGCTGGACAACGAGGGCGATTTTGAGTCGGCAGGAATTGGAACCTATGTCGATGGCGGCAAACGTCTGCATGCTTGGGGAGTGTGCTCTGGAATTTATTTTAGGTCTTCAAGAACGATACACGAGTCAGTCAACAAACGCGTGTACATACCAAGGGAAATGCAGATCCTTCGACTTCCGCTTCCCTTTCGCTACGTTCAGGGTCGATACCGCTCAGGACGACAACCTTTGTTGTGCACTGACTTGTCGCGATTTCGCAGCAGCGGGCGTGCGCCGGCGCGGCTGCGACGTGGCCAGCCATTCGCCCAGGAGTCTTCCGCGCAGGCGATTCACTGTTTTCATCGAAAGCACGTAGTGGCGGTCGCGCTCGGCGTCGAGCAGAGCGATGAGGGCTTTGCCCTCGTCCCCCAGAGCGGCGCGGGCTTCGTCGCTAAGCACCAGCCAGTCGTGCCAGTCTCCGATTTCGTCCTGCAGTTTCTTGAGTGCCTTGCCGACGGCGAGCGCGTGCGCGTCTTCGGCAGCCGATTCTGCAATGTAGCGCGCCTTCTTTGCGCCTTTGCGGAAGTCGTGCAGGTTGTTGGCGTCGAGCTGCTGCATCTCGTGCACGAGACGGGCGAAGGATTCCAGCGCAACGATCGCTGCGCTGCGCGGACGGCGGCGTGTGCGCGGTCCCTGCTTTACGGCGGATTCAAAAGCTGTGGCTTCATGGTCGAATTTCGAAAGAAGCTTGACAGCTCGTTTTTTCAGAGAGGCTGCATTGTGCTGGCGCGCGTGATGGAGCCATGCGTCCAGATGCTCGGCCTGGTGCGCTTCAGGATGCGTGGGAAGTGCGGCCGCGGGCGCTTCGATGAGATCAGGAGTGGAAGCGGCATCAGCGCCAGTCAAGGATGCGACTCCGTCCTCGCTCCCATACTTGACCAGCTTTTGCAGGAGTTTGCGGTGCACGTCGAGATCACGGACAGGAGCGGCAGCGCGGCGCATCTTTTTGAGCGCGACCATCCATTTGTCTGCGGGCTCCTGCAGCGAATCGTCGCCGCGCTCGCGCAAGACGGCTTCGATCATGGCCTGCAGGCGGCGCGTGCCGGTGCGCACGTCGTGCACGGGATCGATATCCGGATTGAACGCGCACTTTTCGAGATTGCCGCGCAAGGTTGCCGTCAGCTTGCTCATGTGTTCGATACGAGCATCCACTGGCCCTGGGCGGCTTGCTGATCGTTGTCTCGTGATTTTGGACGGCTTCGTTGCGCTGATATTCTGGGACTTGGACATATCAATGGGTGATTCGATACCGCCTGATAGTAATCCTCGCAAACCTGCACTACTTTCGTCTCCGGCCACGGCCTGGACGCTGCTCTTGCTTGTCTTTCTCGCCGTTCACTTTGCGGCGGTGTTTACGCCTTCCCTGTTAGATGACGCCGACGCGACTCACGCCAATGCCGCGCAGCACATCGCTGCCAGCGGCGACTGGGTCACGCTTTACGTCAACGGTGTGCGTTATCTTGAAAAGCCTCCGCTACCTTATTGGATGGTTGCAGTCGATTATCACATCTTTGGCTACAACGTTTTCGCGACGCACCTGCCGATGGCGTTGGGCGTGCTGGCATGTGCTGCGCTCGCGTGGCTGTGGGCGCGGCGTGCCTATGGTGAGCGGGCAGCGTTTTACGCCGCGCTCGCGATGCTGACCAGCTTCGGAGTTTTTCTCTGGACGCGGTTTTTTATTCCCGAATCGATCCTGACATTTTTCATCGGGCTTGCGCTCTACTGCTTTCTGACAGGGCTTGAAGACCGCAAGCCCGCGCGCATCTACTTGATGTACGCCTCGCTGGCGATTGCGGTGCTGGCGAAGGGATTGATCGCGCCTGTATTTTTTCTGGCGGCGGTAATTCCGTATCTCTTCATCACGGGCGAATGGCGTAAGTGGCGGCAGGTGCGTCTGTTCACAGGCATGCTGCTCTTTCTGGCGATCGCCGCACCCTGGCACATTCTTGCCGGGATTCGCAATCCTGACTACGGCAATCCTGTCGGTAACGTTCCGACACCCGGACACGTGCACGGATTCCTCTACTTCTACTTCATCAACGAGCATGTGCTGCGCTTTCTCGGCAAGCGCTATCCGCACGACTACAACAAGCAGCCATTCTGGATCTTCTGGGTGGGCCAACTGGTCTGGCTCTTTCCCTGGTGCCTGTATTTCCCGGTTGCGCTGCTCCGCGCGTGGCGCAATCGCAAGCTGGCGTGGGCAGATGTGCGCTACAACGCATCCGATACACTGCACTTTCTCGATGCACGCGGCACGGCGTTTGAAGCGGCCAGAATGGCGGCGCGGGTTCGCTTTCGCGCGCGTACCGGGCTGCTGCTGTCGATCTATGCCGCGTTCGTTCTGCTCTTCTTTGCTGTCTCGACCAACCAGGAGTACTACACCTGGCCCGCGTACCTTCCGTTGCTGATACTGACCGCGGGCGCGCTGGGCGCGATTGAAGAGGCTCCCGAGGCCGGACGCTGGCTCAATGCCCGAAGCAAGTGGCTGACGGGCGCGCATGCCGTGTTTGCGGTGCTAGGCATCGTTGCCGCCATTGCGCTGGTGGGTGGATTGTGGGCCTCGCGGCATGTACCGTATGTCTCAGATATAGGCACGTTGCTGGCGCATCGCAATGTAGCCGATTACTCGCTCGCGACTTCGCATTTCTTCGATCTCACCGGGCCGTCGTTTGCGGCGCTGCGGCTGCCTGCTGCTCTGGCAGCGGTCACGCTGCTGGTGGGGCCGCTGGTGGCGTGGATTCTGCGCAAGCGCGGGCACTCGTTTGAATCGACTGTGTCAGTCGCCTTTACCGCCGCAATCTTTCTGATTGCGGCGCATATTGCCTTCGTTCGCTTTGAACCGTTGCTTTCCTCGCGCGCGATGGCGGACACGATCAATCGTCTGGCGTCGCCGGGCGATCAGCTCATTCTCTATGGAGATCCGCCGAGTGGCTCGTCCGTGATCTTTTACACGCACCGGCAGGCCCTGCTAGTGAATGGCAGGACTTCATCGATGATCTGGGGATCGTGCTATCCCGATGCGCCGCACATCTTTCTTGAAGACAAGGACCTGGTCGCGACCTGGGGCAATGGGCCTCGCAAGTTTCTCTTTGTGCCGGGCGATCAACACGACCAGGTGGAAGCGCTCCTGGCCGGGCATCTGTACAAGCTGCAGGAGCTTTCTCACAACACGCTGTACACGGACCAGCCGTTGTAAGGATCTGTTTCGAGGGCGTCAGTAGCGCGGGTCGTCACAGACAAAGAAACGGACGTAGTCGCTTTTTCGCTGACCATTTTTTGCTGACCGCTTTATCGCGGGCAGGTCCTTAGCTGACCGTCTTTTAGCTGACGGCCCTACGCTGTCATCGCTGTCTGGTGTTCGCGCTGCGCACTGTTTGTGATGGGCTGCATCAGGCCGCCTTCGGTGAGATGGTACACCCGGCCGCGCCACAGTATCTTGCTGCTGGCGTAGCTCGCTGCCCAATAAAAAAATCCGAGCGTGTCTCGCAAGGGATAGAGCAGAGTTGTGCGCAGCAGATGGCGCTCCTCAACAACAGCGTTGCCTACAACTGCGGCCATAATTGCGCGGGCCACGATGCTGTAAAGAATGAACGCCAACGCAAGGCGGGGCATGTGAAGGGACCATGCCCCGAATCCTGCGAGCAATCCAAAGGGTACCGCGAAGGTCAGCGATGTTCCAAAGTGGCCCTTAGGGCGCGAGAATCGCGTGGACTTCATCCAGCGAACCTGATGCTTGACCGATGCGGCGAAGCTGAGATTCAGAACGATGTGGTCGATCACATGGTCGGAGAGGACGACTTTATGTCCATGGGCCGCGACCTGATTGCCAAGGAGAAAATCGTCGGCGCAATACGGGCCGAGTAATGCAAATCCGCCCATTTCGTTGACACAGCCGCGGCGCACCGCCATGGTGGGGCCGAGCGTGAAATGCATGCCCTCCATCATATTGGCGACGAGTACGCCTGAGGTCATTTCGATCGACATGCCTGCAGCTTCCAGCTTTGCCCACGGGCCTTCGTCGGCCACGCCGCGATAGAGGCAGGTGACTGCGCCTACCTTGGCGTCGGCAAATGGCGCGACCACTTCGCGAATGTAATTTGGCGTGACGCGCACGTCGCTGTCGCTAATGATGAAGATGTCCGAAGCCGCCGCAGCCGCCATCTTTTCAAGCGAAGACACTTTAGCGTTGATGTGTGAGGGCTCGCCGGTTGTCAAAAATTTTACCGGAACCGAAGGATATCTTGCAGCGACACGGCGCGCAGTCTGCAATCCGGCGTCGTTGACGTAGCGCGCGCAGAAGAGAATCTCGAAGCCGGGGTAGTCCTGTTCGAAGAAGCTGGCGATATGCGCGTCGAGGTTCGGCTCGTCTCCGTACAGCGGCTTGAGCAGGCTGACGTGCGGATGAAAGTCTCCCTGCACCATCTTGCGGCGCTTTCGCCGGGCCATTGCGAAACGGTACGCACCGGCAACAACGAGGCCACTGAAGACGGTTGAGCTGATGAGGCCCAGGATACCCATGCCCATCAGAAGGACGGTTATTCGTGCGGAAATCACTGTCTAATAGGATATCGCATCGGGAGTCCTGGTTGGTGCGCACTGAAATTAGGGCCGTTAACAGGCTCTAATTGTGTGATTTCAACTTTTCAAGTACTTGGGGCGCCAACTGTGAGACATTGCCCGCGCCGAGAGTGAGAATCGCATCCCCGTCGCTGGCTCGGGCAACAACGCGGCTGATCGCTGCTTCTGGAGTTGGCGCATATTCCGCGCATGGGTGATTTATTGATTCCACCATAGCCTTCGCGGTGATGCCCGGAATCGGCTCTTCGCTTGCGGCGTAGATGTCGAGGACTTCGACCGTGTTCGCGTCTTCGAAGGCTGTCAGGAATTCCTGCATGAGGTCGCGTGTGCGCGAATAGCGATGCGGCTGGAAGATGACGTGCAAGCGCCGGTAGTTGCATTCACGCGCTGCGCGCAGAGTAGCGCGAATTTCCGTCGGGTGATGACCGTAATCGTCGATGACGGCAACGCCGCGCTCGCATCCCTTCAACTGGAAGCGGCGGTCCACGCCGCGGAATGACTGCAACCCCTTTGCGATGGACTCGGGCGCAATTTCAAGTTGTGTGGCAATGGCGACCGCGGCGGTGGCATTGAGTACGTTGTGACGTCCGGGAACGTGCAGCGCGAACGGGCCGAAAACCTGGCCGTCGGCAACCACTTCGAACCGGGCACGCGCTTCGTCGCATGGCGGGAGCATGCGCGTGACAAAATCCGCCTTGGGCGTGGTCCCGTAGGTAAAGACGCGCCTGCGCACGCGGGGCAGAATACCTCCGAGTTGCTCATTGTCGATGCAGGCGACGCAGCTGCCGTAAAAGGGCACGCGGTCCATGAATTCGACGAAGGCATCCTCGACGTCGGCCATGTCGCGGTAGCAGTCCATGTGCTCGCGGTCGAGATTAGTCACCACGGCGAGGATAGGCGAGAGCTTGAGAAAGGAGCGGTCGCTTTCGTCAGCTTCGGCAACCAGGTATTGTGATTTGCCCAAGCGCGCGTTTGAGCCAAGCGCGTCGACTCTTCCGCCGACAACAACCGTCGGATCGAGATTCCCTGCGGCGAGTACGGTTGCGATCATCGAAGTCGTCGTTGTCTTGCCGTGCATGCCGGCGATGGCGATGCCGTATTTCAGACGCATCAGCTCGGCCAGCATCTCGGCGCGCTGGATGACGGGGATCTTGCGTGAGCGCGCTTCGATCACTTCAGGGTTGCGCTCATTCACGGCCGAACTGGTGACGACGACACCTGAGCCGACCACGTTGGCTGCGACGTGGCCTTCAAAGACAATCGCGCCGAGCGTTGCGAGACGTTCTGTTATCGAAGATCTGCGCAGGTCGGAGCCGGAGACAGCGTAGCCAAGATTCAGCAGGATTTCGGCAATCCCGCTCATGCCGATTCCGCCAATACCGATGAAGTGCACGCGCTGTGCTTTTGCAAACATAGTTTCAGAACGCTTTGACTACTGTACCAGCGCGATGCACGAAAACCAGGAACGATACAGGTTTTCGCGTGGTGGGACGCATACACACACCAAAAATTCGCCGCAACATTTACGCGCGGTTGTTGTTCACACTGATAGAAAGAATGAGCGTTCAGGCTCGCAGCCCAAAGCGAAGCCAGTGAGCGCTGAAGAGGATGAACATGATGAAACGCGCACTTTACACTCTTGCCCTTGCCGTTGGTACTTTAGTCACCACTGCGGCTGCTCACGCGCAGGTTGGGGTTGCAGTCCGCGTAGGCCCCGCCGCAGTGTATGCAACGCCTTGCCCGGGACCGGGTTATATATGGGCTCCTGGCTACTATGCCGGTGCGGTCTGGGTGCCGGGACGCTGGGCGTATCGCGCCTATTATCACCCTTACTATGCGCGGCCGTACTATCATGCGCAGTACTATCATCCCTACTACGGGCGCCGCTAAGCCCCTATGCGTCTCCGGATGCTCCCACGGCATCCGGAGACAGCTTCACATCTGCAAAGACGAATCCATCGCGCTCGACCACTTCCCCGCTTTTAATTGCAATCGGCTTCCTGAACATCGGGCCTGCGTATGCGCAGGTGTGGAACTCGCCGTTCTCAGCGCATGGGTCTATGTCGGGTGAGAATTTTTGTAATAGCGGTTCCTCGAGATCGCATCCGGCGAATTCTCTCGGCAGTTTCTTTGTATCGACGCAGACGATGCGCGCTTTCACTCCCGCGCGAAGCATCGTTCGTACCAGTTCTGCTGTGTTGATTCCCCACAACGGGAAAATGGGTTGCAATCCCGTGCCTGCGAGGCGTTCCTCTCGATACCGCCGCACATCTGCGAGAAAGAGATCACCGAAGGCGATGGCCTCGAAGCCTGCGGCCACGGCACGCGCGCAGACGCTGCTCATGGCTGCTTCATATTCTGCGTTGGAGCAGGGCCAGGGCAATGGAACGGTCCAGAGCGGTAAGCCCGCAGCCTCAGCCTGCGCCTCGAGAATTTCGCGGCGCGTGCCGTGCATGGCCACGCGATCGAAGGCAGTATTCACCGTGGTCAGCAGGCCGGCGATTTCGTATTCGCCCGACTGCAGGAGGCTATGGAGTGCCCAGGCGCTGTCTTTGCCGCTGCTCCAGGAGACAAGGATTTTCTTCATAGCTGCGCTAGTGCCTGATCGAGATCGGCGAGCAAGTCGTCCACGTCTTCGATGCCGACCGAAAGACGCACGAGACCGTCGGTGATGCCGAGTCTCGCTCGCTCCTCTGCACCGACCGCGGCATGCGTCATCGTGGCCGGGTGCGAGATGAGTGTTTCGACGCCGCCCAGCGATTCACCCAGCGTGCAGACGCGGACGCTCTTGAGCAGCGCGTTCGCTTTCTCGAGCGATCCGGTCTCAAACGAGATCATCGAGCCGAAGCCGGACATCTGCTTCTTCGCAAGCTCGTGCTGCGGATGGTCTGGCAATCCGGGATAGAAGACCTGCTTTACTTTCTTGTGCTGCATGAGGTAAGCCGCGATCTTGCGTCCGCTTTCGTCGTGCTGCTTCATGCGGACGGCGAGCGTCTTGACGCCGCGCAAAATCAGCCAGCTTTCAAACGGCGAGAGAATGCCTCCGGTGCACTTCTGCACGAAGGCGAATTGTTCTTTGTGCTTCGGGGTGGTGCCGACAAGCACGCCGCCGAGTCCGTCGCTGTGGCCGTTGAGGAACTTTGTCGTCGAGTGCATGACGATGTCCGCGCCGAGTTCGATGGGGCGCTGGAAGTAGGGCGACATGAAGGTATTGTCGACGCTCAATTCGACCACGCGCTCATGGCAGATGTCGGCGACAGCGCGAATGTCGGTTAAGGTCATGATTGGATTCGTCGGCGTTTCGATGTGTACGAGCTTCGTCTGCGGTTTGATGGCGCGGCGCACGCCATCGGCGTCTGACGTATCGACGTAGGTAAATTCAATGCCGTAGTTCACGACAATCTGATTGAAGAGGCGCGTTGTGCCGCCGTAGACGTTCTCGCCGCAGATGACATGGTCGCCAGACTTCAGCATCGTAACCATGGCCATGATGGCCGCCATGCCGCTGCCAAAGACGTGCGCGCTCGTGCCGCCTTCAAGCGAGGCGAGGTTTGTTTCAAGAGCATCGCGTGTCGGGTTCGAGACGCGCGCGTATTCATGGCCTTTGTTCTTGCCGATCTCTTCCTGCGCGTAGGTGGAAGAGAGATAGATGGGCACATTGACGGCGCCTGTAAGCGGATCGGACGGCTGTCCGTCGTGAATGGCGCGAGTTGAGAATCCGTAGGTTGACTTCGTCATTCCTGAGTGCTCCTGAAATATGCCCGGCTAGATTCCGCCTTCGAAAACCTTCTTCGAAAGGTACCGCTCCGCTGAATCGGGGACAATCGTGGTGACGCGCTTGCCCGGCCCGAGCTTTGCTGCAACGCTCAGTGCGGCGTGTACCGCGGCGCCAGCGCTTGATCCGGCGAGGACGCCTTCTTCAGACGCAAGACGCTTGACCATGGCGAAGGCGTCGACGTCGGTGACGCGCACGATTTCGTCAGCGACTTCAGGATGAAATGTCCCGGGGATAAAGGAGGCACCGATCCCTTCCACCTTGTGTGGTCCCGGCTGGCCACCCTGCAGCACGGAGCCTTCGGTTTCGACGGCGACTGTGAGGATATTGCGGTCTTTTTCCTTCAGCAGCCGGGCGATGCCGGAGAAGGTTCCGCCGGTACCCACACCGCTCACAAAGGCGTCGACGCGTCCCTCCATCTGCTCCCAAAGCTCCTGGGCTGTCGTGTCGTAGTGAAACTGCGGGTTCGCCTGGTTGTCGAACTGCATCGCGGGAAAGATGCTTGCGTCGTGCTTGGCAAATTCGAGCGCGCGCCGGATGGCCCCACTCATGCCTTCCGTCTCGGGCGTTCGTTCGACTGTTGCACCAAAGCCGCGCATCAAGATGCATTTTTCTTCGGCGAAACCTTCCGGCACGAAGAGCACGACGTTGTATCCCCGATTGACGCCGACGAGGGCGAGGCCGACGCCGGTGTTGCCCGCCGTGGCTTCAACGATGGTCGAACCGGGTTTCAGGAGGCCGCGTGATTCCGCGTCGAGGATCATGCCGAAGGCGGCGCGATCCTTTACGCTGCCGCCTGGATTGAGAAACTCGAGCTTGGCATAGACATCGGCCATCTTGGCTGTTGCAAGACGACGCAGGTGCAGCATCGGCGTCTGTCCCATGAGTTCTGTAATGCTCTCTGCAACGCGCAGACAGCGGGCGGGCTGAAGGGTAGTTGATTCGGTCATAACAAAACTTCTTAGTGTAACAGCTGGGCAACACAAGAACGCCGGCACCACCGCATGTCTGTGGCCTGAATCCGCTATTGCTCTGTAAACGCTATGCTCAAGCGCGGTTCCGGATCCACTTCTGCGCGGGCTTCTCGATAAGCTTCATCGTCAGCAGCGCCGCCGCTACCAGCAACGCATAACTGATCCACGGATCGAGTGCGATCAGGTGCGTCATTTCCAGCAGATGCGATTTGTGGATCAGGTCCCAGAGATTGAAGTGCAGGATGTAGAGGCAGTAGCTCGCCTGACCTACGGCCATGAAGGGCCAGAAGCCAAAGAAGCGGGCGATCAGGTTGTGTCCGGCCAATCCGAGAATGGCGAGGCCGAAGAGCGGCATCATCAGGCCGTCATGCATCAGGGCAAACGGCATGTGGTCGCCATAGTAGAGCACGGTGTAGATTGCGCCCACTCCGAGAATGCCCAATAACAGCCGCCAGCGGTTGGCGCGAGAGATGCGGGCATCCACGTCGGCCAGAACAATCCCAAACAGGAAAGACGGCACATGCGGCGGCGGCGAGAACTTGAGCGCGCGCATCCAGAAGCTATCGGTATAACGGCCCGGATTTGGACCGTCCGGCTGCAATACGGTGTACAGGGTAGGCAGTACCATGCCTGCGACCCACAGCAGCGCCAGAAGGCCAATCGTGGTGCGCCATCTCTGCGGACGCTTCCAAACCACGACAGCCGGAAAGATCAAATAGAAGAAGGCCTCCGTGCACATTGTCCATGCAGGCGTGTTCCAGAAGGTGGCCAGATTCGGAATCCATCCCTGAAGAAGCAAAGGCGTCAGCACGACGCCGAGCGCAAATTCGCCGTGGGTGCGGACCTGCCACTCGGCCATCAGCATGCCCAGCGAAACCAGTAGTCCAAAGATGTATACCGGATAGAGCCGCGAAAAGCGCGCCGTCCAGAAATGCCGGATGTTCAAGTGGCCGCTCTGCGCGCGGTCGCTGTAATTGTAGGCCAGTATGAAGCCCGACATCAGCAGGAAAAAGCTGACCGAGGTATAGCCGTTGTCGACGATTGGGGCGAACGGCCCGAACCACTTCGGGTTGGAGAAGTGGTAAAAAACGATATTCAGCGCAGCAAAAGCCCGCAGCCCGGAAAGCGCAGGCAGGATCGATTTTTTCGCTGGCTTTACGACTTCTACGGGGACTTCAGCCTCTGAGGAGGGATGCGGCATCTCTGCGGGCCGCTCCAGCACAGCAGCGGATGATCCGGGTTGCTTCTCTACACTCAGGCCGTCACCAGTGAGCCGACTTTCTCCCCGCTGATTACGCGGCGGATATTCCCCGGCCGGTTCATGTTGAAGATAATCATGGGCAGATTGTTGTCCTTGCACATGCTGACGGCAGTGGTGTCCATTACCTTGAGCCCTAGTCGCAGTATGTCCATGTAGGTAATCTGCTCGAATTTCACCGCATCTGTTTTGATGACCGGGTCGGCATCGTAGACGCCTTCCACTTTGGTCGCTTTCAGTAAGACGTCTGCTTTAATCTCCATGGCGCGCAAAGATGCGGCCGTATCTGTGGAAAAGTACGGATTTCCGGTTCCGGCGGCAAAAATCACCACGCGGCCCTTTTCGAGGTGCCGGATAGCTCGGCGCCGGATATAAGGCTCGCAGACCTGGTGCATCTCAATGGCCGACATCACGCGGGCATGAGCGCCCTGCTTTTCCAGGGCGTCCTGGATAGCCAGCGCATTGATAACCGTTCCAAGCATGCCCATGTGGTCGGCGGACACGCGGTCCATCTCCTTGGCCTGCTCGGCAACGCCGCGAAAGAAATTGCCCCCGCCGACGACAATGGCAACGTCTACGCCCAGTTCGCGCACCTGTGAAATCTCACCGGCGATTTCGTGCACACGATCTACGTCTACGCCAAAGCCACGCCCGGCAGCTAGCGCTTCTCCTGAGAGTTTCAAAACCACGCGGTTGTACATTCCTTCTGAGTATCGCATGGGGACGGGGTGGGGGCGAAATCGGCGAAGCACTGTTTTAGGAGTAGTTTTCGGTCAAAATCTCGATCATTGTCGTGGAAGAATCTCCTCGATCAGGTTCACCATCATGGTGGCCATCGGCGGGTCGCGGTTCACGAGAGCCACAAGCACATAATCCCTCTTCGGCAGCATGTGCAGCTCGCCATTGATCCCCGGCGCTCCGCCGCCGTGGCCAAAGGCTCCATCAGGCAGCACGTAGAATCCCAGGCCGTAATCGGGATGGGTCGCAGCCCCCGTTGTCGCTTCCTTCAGGAGCGCAGGATCCAGCAGCTTTCCCGACTGGAGCGCTTCGGCAAACAAAAACAGATCGCGGACTGTTGAGTATCCTCCCCCAGCCGATGTTCCGCTCCAGGGCATGGTGGCTGTGTTAGGCGCCAGCCCATTCGGTCCGCGTGTGTAGCCCGTTGCCCGTCCCTTCACCTGGTCCGTCTCCGGACGCGAGTCGGTGTGCTGCATGCCGGCGGGCAGATAGATGTGAGTTCGCACATAGTCCTGATACGACTCGCCGCTGACGAGCTCGATGATTCGCCCCAGCAGAATGAATCCATAGTTGGAGTACTCCATCCGCGTGCCTGGTTCGAATTGGACAGGGCGGTTTCCGAAGAGCTTGACGTAGTCCGCGAGTGTCCGCGTCTCGCCGCGGTGCGATTCGTACTCCGGCGTGAAAATATCGCCTGTGCCGCCCGTATGACTCAGCAACTCGCGTATGGTCACCCGCGCAGCAAGGTCTTTATTTGGATAGTCAGGCCAGTAGGTGGCGATCGGCTTGTCCAGCGCGAGCTTGCCCTTTTGCACGAGCTGAAGAATCGCCACCGAAGTAAACATTTTGTTCATCGACCCGAGACAGAACTGCGTGTCCGTCGTGTTCGGAATCTTCTTGCTGTCGTCGGCCAAGCCCCATGCCTCGTCGAGAACGACCTTGCCGTTGTGCGCGATCAACACCGCTCCCGAGAAGGCGTTGGGTTCCTCCACATTCGCAACCCTCTCGCGCACCTTGCTGGCAAGGTCTTCGTCGCTGGTCGCTATGTCCCCCTCGCTCACTGGCGGCGGGACCGGGTGGCCTGAGATGCGCTCGACTGTCGGAGGGCTCGTTGTTGCGAGATCCATGGTCGATTCGGAATAGATGCCGCGGCCTTCTTTCATGAGCACGACGAGGTGCGTCCCCGTATCCTCCACCACCTTGAAGATCGTCATTCCTTCCGTCATTTGTCGCAATCGTAGATCGCTTGGCGAATGGTCATCCGCCGCATTTTTCCCGTAGGTATGCCAGAACGCGGCCATCTTCGTGGCATCGGCGGAGTTGAACGCATCCAGCCACTGCTTGAAGACCTGAAGCACCGGACTATCGGCTGGGGGCGCGGCAGGTAGAGCGACCGCAGACAGGAGAACGAGCGTGACCGCGAAGAACTTAAGCATGATGCTGGTATAGCTGAGTCCGTGCGCATTCGTGAAGTGGATATTGGTGATGTGTACTATTCAATGTATGAATATCAATGGCATAGACCTTAACCTTTTACTCGCATTCGAGTCGCTCGTGGATGAGCGTCATGTCGGCCGCGCAGCGAAACGGGTCGGTTTGAGCCAACCGGCCTTCAGCAATGCCATTGCACGACTGCGCACCCGGCTTGAAGATCCTCTCTTTGTGCGCACCTCACAGGGCATGATGCCGACCCCGCGAGCGGAGCGGCTCGCAGGGCCTATCCGCTCGGCTCTGGCGCAGCTTCGGCAGACCTTCGAAGCGCCGCAGACCTTTGACCCCTCGGCCAGCGCGCAGCGATTTCGCATTGGACTGAGCGACGATGTGGAACTACGCCTCGCGCCCCTGCTGGCCCGCTCGATGCTTTCCGGGGAGTTACAAATGCAGACCCGCCGCCTGGACTGGCTCTTTACCGTGCCCGAAAGCGAGCTTCGCAATGGAACGCTAGACGTCGCGATTGGCTACTTCCCGGACGCGCGCTACCTTTCGCCGGGCTTCATCATGGAGCCGCTCTCAGAAGAGAACAACGTCGTGATCGCCCGCCGCGGACACGCTGTCTGGAAGCGCAGGCTTACGCTCGAGAGATTTACCAGGCTCGAACATGCGGCGGTGATCTATCGCAATCAGCCCTGGGGATTGATCGACAACGAACTGGCCGCGCGCGGCCTGCGCCGGCGTCTCAGGCTGGCGCTCCCGCATTGCCTTTCGGTATTGCACGCCGTCGCTTCAAGCGACCTTGTCGCGTGCATTCAGGAATCCGTCGTGAACGCCTTTGGCCGAAGTCTCGGACTGGTCTTCCGCCCCGAGCCTCTTGGACTCCCGCCTTTCGTCCTCAGAATGGTTTGGCACCGACAAAGGAATGACGATCCCGCGCAGGTCTGGCTCAGGAATCTCATCACGAAGGAGCTTGGCTCGCGCACAATCATGAACCCTCCTGCGCTCGAGTAACTTGAATTGGCGAAGATCCGTGCGAGAATACTGTGCCCGACTCCAGATTGAGAACCGGACCCGGCTTGATCATGCGTGAACACGTAAACTCGCAGCCAGTTGGCGATACGAACCCTGCGTAATGTCTTCGAGCAATCCAAACCTCGGCTGCGGATTCCATCCCAGAACACGGCGAGCCTTTTCACTCGAGCCGCGGTTTGCAATCTCCATGAACTGCGCGATGAACGGCACTATGACTGCGTCCGCGTCGCTGCGAGATACGCTTCTCGCCGGAACGCCGACCGCTTTGCCGATGGCTTCGGCAAGAGCACGCAACGGAATATCCGTCTCCGTCGTGCAGTTGAAGATTGAGCCTGCCGGAGCCTTTTCGGCAGCCAGCAAATAGAGTTCCGCTGCTGCGTCTACATCGGCGGAAGAGGTAAGCCGCGTCCCGTCGCCAACATACGGCGCAAAGCCATGCTCAGCCGCTGCTTTCAGCAAGGCAGGAACGAAAACGCTTCCGCCTCGCCCGTAAACATAGGGCGCAAGCCGTATCACAATGGGACGCAGTCCGTCTTTCTGGAGCTCCAGTGCGACCTGCTCCGCCTCTGTCCTCATCCGCAGTCCAGCATCGCTTGTCAGAGGCGAATCTTCATTCGTTTCGCCACTGTTCGGGTCCGGTTGAGTCACGCCTGTTCCCGAAGTCATGATAAGAGGCTTGACCGTTCCTGCAAGCCCCTCACCCATGGCCCGGATCGCAGCTTTGTCAATCGCCAGCAGTTCGCTGTAAGGCCGATGGAACTCGTGCACGAAGCCGAGATGCAGCACCGCATCGGAACCTGCAGCCGCCTGCGTCAGCAGTTCGAGCGCTTCAAGATCGCCCGGCAGCGGGGTTACGCCCAGCTTCTTCAGCTTCTCTTGTGATGCCTGACTGCGGGCGAGCCCAATTACGGTGTGACCTTGCTCGACCGCCCTTTCGGCGACTACGCTGCCGACGTATCCACTTGCTCCTGTCATAAAAATTCGCATGATGATCTCCTCTTTTTTCCTTAAACCATGCCGCCGTTAGCGCGAAGCGTCTGCCCGTTTACCCATGCTCCATCCGGGCCCGCCAGAAATGCAACGACACTGGCGATGTCGTCTGGTCGGCCCAACCGCTCAAATGGGTTCAGCTTGGTCAGACGCTCAACCTGCTCCGGGGTCTTTCCCTCGAAGAATAGTTCCGTAGCGACTGGCCCGGGAGCCACGGTGTTGACTGCTACATTACGCCCGCGAAGTTCTTTGGTGAGGATGCTGGTGAATACTTCAACGGCCGACTTGGACGCGCAATAAGCGCTATAGCCGGGCAGCGCCAGCAAGGTCGCGCTCGTGGAAAAGTTGATTATGCGGCCACCCGAGCGAATTTTTTTCGCCGCCTGCTTTAAGGTGTTGAACGTGCCGCGAACATTGATCGCGAAGATGTGGTCGAATGTTTCGTCGTCAAATTCAGCGATCGGCTTGATGGCCATGACGCCCGCGTTATTCACCAGCACATCGATGCCGCCGAAGGCCTTCTCTGTTTCATCAAAGAGGCGCGCTACCTCCGCCGTCTTCGATACGTCAGCCTGTACCGCAATGGCCTTGCCACCGACGCTTTCAATTTCCTCAACGGCCTTTGCTGCCTCCGCGTGGCTGCCGGCATAATTCACTACGACGGCAAATCCTTCGCTCGCCAGCCTGACAGCCACGGCTCGACCGATCCCCCGCGATGCTCCAGTTACGATTGCTACTTTTTGTGTGTCACCCATTTTCGGGTCCTACCTTTCTGCTTCCACATAATAGAGATCGGGAAGCTATCATCTGGCTCATGCATTGTTAGAATGATGACCATGCAGCAAGCGCATCTATCGAACATAGACCTGAACCTGCTCATCACACTGCAGGCATTGCTCGAAGAACGCCACGTCACCCGCGCTGCCAAGCGTTGCTTTCTGAGTCAATCCGCGATGAGCCGCGCTCTCGAACGCCTGCGCGAGACATTTCAGGATGAATTGCTGATCCGCTCCGGGCGCGGTTACGAGCGTACCGTGCGCGGTGAACGACTGCTGCGAGAACTGGAAGCAATCCTGCCGCGCATCGACGCCATGGTGCGCGGCCAGAGCTTCGATCCCGTGCAGAGCCAGGAGCGCTTCCGCATCTCGATGACCGACTTTGCCTCGGTGCTGTTGCTCCCCGGGTTAGCCCGTAGATTAAGCAAAACCGCGCCCCAGGCGAAGCTCGAAATCGTCCCTCATCACGACACTGTTTTTGAAGATGTAGAGTCCGGCAAAATCGACCTCGCCATGGAAGTCTCGACATTTGCGGCTGGCCTCGAATCACAGATCATCTTCGAAGAAGATTTCGTCTGCCTGCAATGCGCATCGCGACCGCCACACCGCAAGCGATTCGCACTGTCCGAATACATGAAGCTCGGGCACATCGTGGTCAACGTCCGCGCAGGCCAGCAAACCTTGGTAGACCGTCCCCTCGCCGACCTCGGCCTGCGGCGAAAGGTCGCGCTCAGTGTTCCGTACTTCGTTCCCGCCGTGCTGGCGATCTCCGGAACAGACTACCTCGTCACCGTTCCGCGACGTCTGGCGAAGATCGTTGCTCCGATGCAAACGGTGCGCGCCATCGAAGCTCCAGTCGAGTTGCCCAGATTCAACTACATGATGGCGTGGCATCCACGCCTGACAGCCGAGCCTGCGCAACAATGGCTGCGCGAGCAGGTGCGGATCGTCGCCAACAAAGTATGAAGACGGCCTCTGCTAAATCGCTTTATACTCATCTGCGCAAGAGTCACACAAAAAAGGCCCTGGACAAATTGATAAAAATGACTCGCAAGATATCTTCTGCAATTCTACTTACTGCGCTGACTGTCACCGCGACCAATTTCGCACGCGCTCAGAGCAACGATCAGCGCGTCGTGATCGAGCGCGGCAATTCAACGATCGTCTTCGAGCCGTATGCTCCGAATATCATCCGAGTGACGCTCAGCCTGCTCAAAGACCCGGCGCTTGCCGCTCCCGGATACGGCTTCGTCGCCTCGCCTTCAGCCGAAGGCTGGAGCCACATGCAGGACGGCGTGGACGAGGTCTATAAATCATCGCGTCTGGTCGTGACATTGAAAGGTCGGCGCGCAGGCGGGACACCTCCCCCACAATCGGTCATGGATCCGGGCAAGTATTTCAGCGGCTCGACACCGGGCGCAGACATTATCTTCGCAACGGCAGAGGGCAAACAACTCGCCGAGTTCAATGGCTGGTCGATGTCCGTGCTGAACCACAAGGACGGCAATTCGCAAATCCTCTACGACAAGCGAACCACCGACCCTGATTTCTATCAGGTGGGAGCGAACTTCGCTTCGCCCGACGATGAGCACTACTACGGCCTCGGGCAGAATCAGGAAGGCTATCTCGATCATCGCGGTCATGTCATTCACTGCTGGCACGACTACAACGCTCCCGGAGGTCAGAGCGTATGTGTGCCTTTCATGGTTACAAATTACGGCTACGGCATCGTCTGGGACAATCCTTCAAAGACAACCATAGCGCCGCACTTCAACGAACGCACCATCTGGACTTCAGAAGTCGGTGACCGCGTTTCGTTTTTTCTCATCGCGGGAAAAACGACCGATGAAATTTACGCCGGCTATCGCCAGTTGACCGGGCCAACGCCGCTCCTGCCCAAAGCCGCCTATGGATACATCCAGTGCAAACAGCGCTATCGCTCACAAGATGAAGTACTGGCCGTCGCCAAGGGATATCGCGAGCGCCACCTGCCTGCCGATGTCATCGTCGTCGATTGGCTTTACTACACCAAAATGGGGCAGATGGATTTTGTGCCCGACCTCTGGCCGAATCCCACAGCCATGAACCAGCAGCTCCATCAAATGGGCTTCCAGACAATGATCAGCGTGTGGCCGCGCTTCGAGCCTGGCTCGCGTTACTACGATTTCGTGTTGCAGAAAGGCTGGTTCGAACACCTTGCCGACGGCACGCCGACCAACGGCCTGCCTTACGACAAGGCCGGCTCCGATATCGACACAACAAACCCCGACGCGGCGCACTGGTACTGGAACACGATCAAGGAAAACATTCTGAGCAAAGGCTTCGATTCGATCTGGGCCGATGAAACCGAGCCCGATCTGCCGCCGAACGGCAGCTACCTGCATATCGGTCCCGGCACGCAGTATTTCAATGCCTATCCGCTCTTTCACACCGGCACTCTTGCTGACGGCTTCCGGCGCGACACACCGCACCGCGCGCTGGTTCTCTCGCGCGATGCCTATCTCGGCGCGCAGCGTAATGGAGCGATCTTCTGGTCGTCCGACATTACCGCAACATGGGACGCGTTCAAGCGTCAGGTTCCGACGGGGCTCGACTTTGCCGCCTCTGGCCTGACGTACTGGAGCAACGACACCGGAGGTTGGCAACCGCTTCCCGCAGTCCACCACCCCGAGCATCCGCCGCTGATCGATCCCTCAGAGGTACGCGACAACGTAGGCGGTTACGACGACTATCCGGAGCTCTATACGCGCTGGTTCGAGTATGCGAGCTTTCTGCCCATCTTCCGCACGCACGGAAGCCGCCGCTACAACGAGGTGTGGTCTTATGGCAAACAGGCCGAACCGATTCTCGAAAAATATCTCAAGCTAAGATACGAACTGCTGCCCTACATCTACTCACTCGGCTACCAGACCTACCAGACCGGCGCACCCTTCATGCGCGCTCTCTTCATGGATTTTCCCGGCGACCCGAACGTGTCGGATATTCGTGACGAATACATGCTCGGTCCGGCGTTTCTTGTTGCGCCTGTAACAGAGCAGGGCGAGACGAGTCACAAAGTCTATCTTCCAGCAGGAGCCGACTGGTACAACTACTGGACCAATGAGCGCATAAAAGGCGGCCAGACGATCACCGTCAACGCACCCATTGATACCATCCCGCTGTTTGTCCGGGCTGGGTCGATCATCCCGACCGGCTCCTACATCGAGAACACCGGCCAGGCGCAAACGATCGCCAAGGTCCGCGTCTACCCCGGAGCCGACGCTGCCTTCACGCTTTTCCAGGATGACGGAAACACATACGCCTATGAAAAGGGCGATGCGAAGATCACTCGCCTGCATTGGAACGACACGGCGCACCAGCTGACACACCAGGGAACATCGGCGTGGACTAGCTCAGATGCCGAAATTGTGACCGTGATCCACGAGTGATGGGATACAAAAGTGGCAGACGCTACTTCTCGATGACCGAGAGAAACGCCTGACGCGCACGTTCCGCGACGGCCTCGGTGGAGAATCTGCGGCTCGTCACCCGCACCAGATTTGGCTCTGGCAGGATTTCCGGGCGGTCGATGATCTGTTGCATCAGGGCAGCCAGCCGGTCCACATCGCCCACGGGGTAGAGCCAGCCGTTCTTCCCTTGTTCGATAATCTCCGACGGCCCGCTCTTACAATCGGTGCTGATGCAGGGAAGGCCCCGGCTTAGAGCCTCAAGAAGAATCATCGGAAAACCTTCGTGGGCCGATGCAAGAATTAAAACAGAAGCGCTTCCAGCAGCCTTCCACGGCTCAGATTGCCAGCCGAGCCACTCCACGCGGTCCTGTAAGCCGAGCTCGTTGGATAATGCAATCAGACGCCCCTTATCGTCGGGACGCAGGTGGGGCGCCTCGCCCACGATCATTGCCCGAAAATCTCCCCTCAGCCGCGAAATGGCCTGAAGAATATCGTTTACCCGCTTCTGGTCGTCATAGGTCAAGCGGCCGACATAGAGAAATGTCACTGTCTGCGCACGCGGCAGCAGCGGCACAGAGTCTACATCGATCCCGTTGTGGATGGTGAAAACGCGGTCTTTGCTTTGGGGAAGAAATGCCCGAATATCGTCGGCGATGTCATCGCTGATGGCCAGGTGGCAATTGGCCTCGCCGAGATGCTCCTTCATGCGAAGTTTGGCTACGGGAAAGTGAACCCAGGAAGCAATCGGCATTTCCCGGCGACCCGAAAGCCGCCGCGCGAATACTGCCATTCGAATCGTTGTAACGTCAGCAGCGATCAAGGCATCAGGTTTCCATCGCCACAGTTCGACGGCCGGCTGTGTCGCATATTTCGCCAGCCTCAGCAGCTTTGGGTCTTGAGGCGTTCCTATCGCCGTATAGACCACGCCGTTGAGCCAGTCCCGGTCCAGCGAGCCGCCCAGCAGGAAAAGCCGGCAATCATCTCCAATCGCCTGAAAGCCCGCCATCAGATTCTTGATGGCTGCTTCAATGCCGCCCCGGCCTGAAACTGTGGGGCAGAAGAGAGCAATCTTCATCCTGCGTCTCCGCCGTGCAGAAGAATGATGTCCCAAAATAAGTACGCCGCAGCATGGATGTCCATGCTGCGGCCAATGGCAATGACCTTGCGGCCAGAGTTGCCTATGCCTGCGCCTCTTCGGTGGCCGGCTTCGTCTGCGCGACCGTCCAGTTCGGGTCGCCCACCTTGAAGCGGGCAAAGCGGCGGACGGTGATGTTCTCGCCCAGCTTGCCGACCTTCTGCGCGATCAGGTCCTTGATCGAGACCGTCTGCTCCTTGATGAACGGCTGGTCCAGCAGACAGACTTCCTCGTAGAACTTGCTCATCTTGCCTTCGACGATTTTTTCGATCACCGGAGCCGGCTTGCCCGTCGCAGCCGCCTGCGCGCGGAAAATATCCTTCTCGCGCTCCAGGTCTTCCGCCGTTACATCTTCTGCCCGAATGTAGCGGGGATCGGTCGCGGCAATGTGCATCGCGATGTCCTTGAGCAACTGCTGGAAGTCTTCCGTGCGGGCCACGAAGTCGCTCTCGCAGTTCACTTCCACCAGCACGCCGATCTTGCCGCCAGCGTGGATGTAGGTGCCCACCGCGCCCTCATTCGTGGTGCGCGAAGCCTTCTTCTGCGCCGAGGCCATGCCGCGCTTGCGCAGAATGACGAAGGCCTCTTCCATGTCGCCTCTCGATTCCTGCAGGGCCTTAAGACAGTCGCCGATCGGCGCGCCGGACTTCTCGCGCAGCTCTTTTACCAGCTTGGCATCAATCTTTTCACTCACAGTCGACATTCCTTTTTCCAATTCCCTTCTATAACACGCGCTCGTTACGCGCCAATCAACCCTAAACACAGCGAAAGCGTGGCCTGATCTGAACTGCAGCCACGCTTCCCGAAGAATACTTTCACGATCGGCACGCAATTTGCAGATCGTCTCCACGCCTTAGAAGCTGCTTTCGGCTGCCTCGGCATCATCCAGCGTGCCTACCGCAGTAGGAGCCTTGCGGATCACTCCGCCCAATGCCGCTTCAAGGTCAACTTCCTCTTCCGGAGAATCGAGAGCTCCCGCCTGAATACCTTCAATCGTGCCAACCTCAGCATCGGATATCTGGCCATCAGCACTTACGCCAGCGATTTCAGCAACCTGCTTGTCGCCTGCCATGTGCACGCCCTCGACTGCCGAATCGGCGATCTTTGAAGCGAAGAGGCGGATCGCGCGCAGCGCGTCATCGTTGCCCGGAATCACGTAATCAACCACCGTCGGATCGCAATTCGTATCGACGACAGCAACGACCGGAATACCGAGCTTGCGGGCTTCCTTCACGGCAATGGCTTCGTTGTTCGAGTCGATCACGAAAAGCGCGTCTGGCAACCGCTTCATGTTCTTGATGCCAGCGAGGTTCGCCTGCAGGTGCTTGCGCTCCCGCTCCAGACGAATCACTTCCTTCTTCGTCAGCAGATCGTACCGGCCGTCCGTGGCCATCTCATCCAGTTCCTGAAGGCGCTTCACCGACTTCTGCACTGTCACCCAGTTCGTCAGCAATCCACCCAGCCAGCGGTTGTTGATGTAGAACATCCCTGCGCGGGTCGCTTCTTCAGCGATCGCGTCCTGTGCCTGGCGCTTGGTGCCGACAAACAGAATCACTTTGCCCTGAGCCGTGACGTCGGTCACGAACTTGCTCGCGTCCTTGAACATCTTCAGGGTCTTCTGCAGGTCGATGATGTAAATGCCGTTACGCTCGCCGAAGATGTATTCCTTCATGCGAGGGTCCCAGCGCTTCGTCTGGTGCCCGAAGTGGACTCCCGCTTCGAGCAGCTCCTTCATGGTGATCGTGGCCAAACAGCCTCCTTCGTGGACTGCATCCCGGCAATGGTTAGGTCGCCGGAATTGATTCCCCTATTTGGGAAGATTTAACTACCTAAAACTTGGGTGCCCCAGGTTCGCCGAGTGCCCCCGGTTCGCGAAGCTAACCTGGGTGGCTACCGCCACGTACCTGAAACCGAAACTATCTCTTCGAGAACTGGAACCGCTTACGAGCGCCCTTCTGACCGTACTTCTTGCGCTCCTTAGCGCGTGCGTCACGGGTCAGCAGGCCGTCACTCTTCAGCGCCTTGCGCAGTTCTGCGTTGAACTCAAGCAGGGCGCGGGCAATGCCCATCTTCACCGCGTCGGCTTGGGCATTCACGCCGCCGCCGGCTACAGTCGTCAACACGTCAAAGGTCGCGGTGGTTTCGGTCAGCGCCAACGGACGCTTTGCGGAAACACGCTGCTGCTCGGTAACGAAATAGGTCTCATAGGCCTTGCCGTTGACCTTGAACTCGCCGCTGCCGGGGCGCAGAAAGACGCGGGCAATCGCCGACTTGCGGCGTCCCGTTCCGTAATACTGAACCAAATCTGCCATGCTTATCCTTTTTGCCAGTCTTCAATCCTGGCCGAAAATCTTTATGCCTTCACTTCCAGAGGCTGCGGCTTCTGCGCTTGGTGGGGGTGCTGGTCGCCGCGATAGACGTTCAGCTTCGAGCCCATCTTGCGGCCCATCTTGGTCTTGGGCAGCATACCCAAGATCGCCTCTTCCACAATCTTTTCCGGCTTGCGCTCAAGCAGGCGAACAAAAGACTCCTCGCGCAGACCACCCGGGAAGCCTGTGTAGCGGCGATAGACCTTCTGCTGGCTCTTTAGGCCGGTCAGCCGAATCTTCTCGGCATTAATCACGATGACGTGATCGCCCATGTCAATGTAGGGCACGTATTTGGGGTTTCTCTTACCGCTCAGCACGCTGGCTGCTTCGGTCGCAAGACGGCCAAGGGTCTTGCCGCTCGCGTCCACCACGAACCATTTGCGCTCAATCTCATTCGCGCTAGGAATGTACGTCGACATCTCTCTATCTCCAGCAAAAACATGCGTTCAAACGCAATCCACCCGCGCAAATCACAGCGCGGATTCAAAACTTACCCACGGCGGAACTTCTTGTACGCGTGAGATCCGGGGCCCCGACGCGCGCGGTGTTCGCGTGTTGGGGTGATTAGGCGCAGGTTCAACCGATTGGGGTTTTCCGGGTTCGGCGCCCAGTCAATCTGCGAGATGGTCGCAGACATACGGACAGGCAGACGCGGAACTGCGCAAGGATCTTAGAATACGGGATTTTTGAGCCGGAGTCAACGAATACCGTCGACTCACCGTAAAACCGGCGGAGTCATTTAGCCGGCGGACCAGGTAAACCAGCGAACAGTGCCATTGCTATCCGCGTAGGCCCCGAAATGGAAACTTTTTGGCTAATTTCCATGGCAAGAATGCCGTCGTGAAATCAATCTCTATATGGATTTAACTAAGGCAGCGGATGCAGCGTCGTATTAAACAAATACGGGTCCTCAAATTCTGTCGTATCGCCCGCCTTTTTGCCCGGAACAGGCTGCAGCCGCGCCGAGAGCGGCTTGTTCCATTTGGTCGCGAGCACGGCCACATCGCTGAAGATGCGTTCCATTTGCGCGAGACTGATGTCTCCCGGAAACGGAACCGTATCTAGGCCCGTGCCGCAAACAGCCGAGTAGGCCAGCAGCGAATCAACGTTATAGGTCGATTCAGCCCAGCGTTGCGCGAGAACTTTATCCTCCATCACCGGCACCATCAGCCCCGAATAGCCCACCTGGGTCACCGGCACCGCCTTTACCGCTGCCGTGATGATGCGCGCCGCAGTAAGCGTGCCGCTCGAGCCGAACTTCTCCCCCGTGTATGCTTCAATCGCGGATGCGATGGAGATATCGCCAAGCGGTGCCGGCGTCGGGTCTACCCCGAGAAAACTCCAGCCCGTTTCTTTAGCGACCTTCTTGCCAATGGCATCCGCTACCGATGCATGTTTGCTGAGCGCCGCCGTCAGGTCGGCGAGTGCGGCGTCGTAGTTTCCCTTGTCCTTCGCGAAAACGTCACGCACCACGTTCGCGCCTTCAAATCCAACCGCAAACTGTTGCCCCTCGCCCGTGTGATATGAGCCGGGAAAGAACGGCGAATATGGTTTCAGCATCGCGGTAGCGGTGAAGTTAAACGTTCCCTGGCTGCGAGGACTGTGCTCGCTCACGTACTTCACGAGTTCCGCTGTTAGATGAATCGTCTTCCAATGAATGCCAGCCTCATCGGCAATGATGGTGCTGGCCTCAATATTTGGCAAGGTTGAGAGCGCGCGCTCCAGTAGATGCACCGTCGCCGGATTGTCGCCGTCGTGCAGCATTGCAGGCCCAACATTGGGAAGGAAATTTTCTTTCACCGAGAGGTCGTCAAGCTGCTTGAGAAACGCCAGCGCCTGGTCTTCGGACATTCCCTTGACGAGTTCCGCGAGCGGTTGCGTCGTCACCCTTAGTGTCTCCACTTCGTACCCGGCGGACTCAAATGCGGCCTTCGCTTTACCCAGAACGACAAGAGCGCCGGCGATTTGCTTTTGGTAAGAGTCTGGATTGATACGAACGAATCCGGTGATCGCTCTGACCTTCGGATTCGATCCGGAGTTTGAATTGCTTTGACCGGCGAGGGGCGCAGAAATCGACAGCAGAACAACAAGAAAAATCCGTTTCACTCAGGCTCTCCGGACAGGGAATGGGTACGCCATACGCACTACGTGAGAATCGACGCGAAAGCGACGGATCATCTATACAGCAACTCGAAGAGTTTCCCAAGAACTGTTTATCGCCAGGCACCGGTTCCGTAGAGCGTCTTCTTAGAACTGACTCACCGAAACCGACGCCTGCGTAACATTCACCGCATTGTTGCTCCCAAAGACCCGCAGACCACTGCCATCCGGTTGGGCCTGAATCTGGAGACCAGCCTGAAATGCAGCCTGCTGCACAATCTCCATGCATTGCTGCGCGGTCGAATTGGGAGGCAATGGTTTGGTCACCGTGCTGCCCGAGGATCCGTTCGTAACCGTCACCGTACCCGCAGTCGCGCCAGTGCCGTTCAGGAATGAAATAAGAATTCCATGTGGTTGAGCAGCCCCCACAGCGGGAGCAGGCGATTGTGCAGGTTGCGCCGAAACGACGTTGTACAGGGCATCAAAAGGGGGCCCCACGACATTATCAACCCCATAAGGAATGTGACACTTGCCATTGGCCAGAAACCCTGGCTGATACCCCTTTTTGCTGCCGAAGTAGCTGATCTGCTTGCGGCAGATGTAAAGATGCATGCCGCCGGCAAGGTAACCGCCGGGCACGAGCGCTCCTATGTTGCCATCGAAATTGCGCCACTCCGCCGGGCCGGTAGCCACCTCATAGGTCTTCGATGAGTCTTCCTTTCCCGCGTCATTGACATAATTGCACTGCCCCTGAACCCACTTGCCAGGCACGAGCGCGTTATTGTCGTAAACGCGGCAGACGTAAAGCGGCGAATCCGGCTTGGGGCCATTGCCCGGACCTCCCTTCACTGCATCGTCTCCCGGAACAAAGGGTGTTTGTGCCGGTTGCCAGGTCACCGAGCTTGGTCCTGGGTCATACGGAGGAGGAGGCGCGTCATCTCCAGGTTGAGGATACTTGGGCTCAACGTTGCCAAAAGCATCGGTTGATGAGCACCGCGGTCCAACAAGCCAGCTTGTCCCTCCCTGTATCTCCCGCTTCACCGTTGGATCGCTGAGCCGGCACGGTGGATATGGTTGCGCCGGCTGCACTGGCTGGACCGGATCGGGTAAGGATACGGATATGGAATGGGTGGACGGCCGCCACCTGTTGCGTACAAAACCTCAAACGGTGGATTCTGCGCAACCTCGCCCCCGCCCATGGGAATATGGCAAGTCCCGTCCGATACCAGCTTGCCGGGCTGGTAGCCATAATCGGTGCCGCCGGCGTAATAGTGTACGCGACACGAATAGAGCGGGCTTCCGTCCGCTTCACTTCCTGTCTGCGCCAGACCATAAGGACTGCCGCGATAAGAGACCCAGCGTGCGCTCCCGTAAGCGACCTCGTACGAGCGCATAATCTGTTCCGACCCGCCAAAGGCTACATTGCAGTTGCCCTGAACCCACTTTCCGGGAACCAGACTTCCCTGAACGCGTGCGCGGCAAATGTACATCGGCGTGCCAGGATTAGGATCGCTCCCCGGACCGCCAGGATTACAGTGCTGGCAGAGTCCGGAGTAAACGGGGACTGAGTGCGCCGCCATGTAATGCTTTGGCCCAGCATCGAGCCATTCTGAGCGGGTGCAGAGATACTCAGGCAGCCCAGTAAAGGTGAAAGCAGAAGAAGACGATGCGGG
Organism: Terriglobales bacterium; assembly: GCA_963823845.1. Lineage (GTDB taxonomy): Bacteria > Acidobacteriota > Terriglobia > Terriglobales > Acidobacteriaceae > Alloacidobacterium. The sequence continues at coordinate 270,642 of CAWGND010000026.1, read as the reverse complement.
TGAGCGAAGAGCTTCACGGCTGTTCTCTAGGAGATAAGCAGTTTCAAAGGTCAGTCCTGTCGGTTCCACGTCCCGTCCGGGTTGTACTCTGACATCGCGGCGCCCATCTGCACGGTATCCGAACCGAGGTCTTTCTCATACACCACACCATCCTGGTTGACGATAAAAGTCATCACCCCGGAGTTGCGATATTCGGCGGGAAAAGCGACAAACGCGAAGCCGCGCGTGAGCTGACCGTTGACGACGTAATCGCGAGCGCCGCCTTTCGCCGCGGGTCCCTGCTTCGTCAGCATGCGGAAGTAATATCCGTGGAAGGGTACGAAGCGGCCCTGCTGCATGGCATAGCCTTCGCTTGCGGCGGCGACGATTTGCGGCCCAATCGGACTCGGCGGCTCATTGCCTTCTGACTTCCAGTACAGCCCATCCTGTTTGCCCTCAGCGCTGATGAAATGCAGCGCGAAATGTTTTGTCTTGTCGCCATCGCGCATCTCCGAGGCATATTCGCGCTGCGCATCGACGAGCCCATGCAGAATGTCAATGGCGTCGTTCTCATTGGTGCCGACGCGGCGGTAGAGAATTTCCTTCACTCCAGCTTCAGTATCGAAATACCAGGCGCCGCTACTGTTCTTGACAAGGGGAATGGGGCCGGGCCAGTTTTCCGCGCCAATATAGAGAGTCGCGGTCTGGTCGGGTTCGACGACGACGCGATGCATTTCATCGTAGCGTCGCACAAAGTCGGCGACCATCTTCTTGTCAGCAACGTCGTCGCCAGTACGCAGGATGGTCTTCGCATTCGAGCCGAAAATTTCGGACATGGCCTGGTCGTTATTCGACTTTACGGCATTGTAAAGCGCCAGCACCGCGTCGCCCGGTGAAGCAAACGTCTTCTCGTTGCTCTGCTGCGCATGCACAGGCAATAGAAAAACCAGCCCTCCTGCGATCAGGGCGATACACGCCAACAGAACCGATTTGTACGAGCGCGTTTCCGATGCCATCAACTTACCCTCCTGATTTGACTCGCTGGATCATGGCCGTTAGCGATGGGGGCCGCCCGCGCGGGGAGCTGGTCGCGAAGCCGACGCTTGTCGTGAAGCTTGCGCTGGTCGCGCGCCGCCGCCGCCGCCGGCATTGCGGTTCCCCTGCAGACTCTGCTGCCCGCGGGCGCTGTTTGTCCGGGTATTGCCTCCCGGGCTGTAGTTGCTGAATGCGCTGGAGCTGGTTCCGCGGTTGGGCTGTTGTCCGTATCCACGGGCCGCGTCGCGCTGCGGCTGATTCAAATTGCCGCCGCCACGGTTCTGGTTTGCGCCGGCGGGCTGCTGATTGAGTCGCCCCTGACCGGCTCCCTGCTGCTGATTCAGCCTTCCTTGATTCGCACCCGGCTGGTTCACTCTCGCTTGATTGCCCGCGCCCAATTGCTGCCGGTTATTCTGCGCCGCACCTGCCTGATTGTTTTGAAACTGCGGCTGATTGTATTTCTGACCAAAGTTTGGCGTGCTGCCGTTGTTTCGCGCAGTGTTATTGAAGTTATTGGTGCGGTTGTTGCGGTTGATGTCATTCGTGTTGATGTTATTGCGATTAATGTTGTTGCGGTTTATGTCGTTCGTGTTGATGTTATTGCGATTGATGTTGTTGTAGTTCGCATTCCGGTAATAATTGTTGCGATTGACGAATGTGTTGGAGGTCGAAATATAGGTGTTGCGGTTGTAGGTCACGGACGAGTTGTTCCACCCGCATCCCCATGAGTTATAACCCCATCCGCAGCAACCGTTGTTGTTGATGGCCGCGCCTACCGCGATGCCCAGCCCGAATGAGATCAGGCCCGTTGCCACCAGTGCGTCGGTCGAATATCCAGGATACGTGGCCACAGGCGCTCCGTATACGACCGTCGGGTTGTAGGTGGGCACATAGACTACTTCCGGTTGCGACGGTTGAATCACGATTGTCTGCGGCGGAGGCTGCACTACCGTAGTCTGCGCCTCGCCTGAGGCTGCCGGAGCGGGCGCCGATCCCGGCGCCTGGTTCTCCACGCTCACGTTCTGCTGCTGGTTGCTCTTTAGATTTCCGGCCTGGTAGGCGCGCTGACGCATCACCTGCACCGCGTTCATAACGTCCTGAGGAACGTTGAAATAGGCATCTCCGAGAGCAGAAGTCCAAGACAGGTTCGTCGCTAGTTGACCCAGAACGTCCGGAAACTGTGTCAGGCCTTTGATGCTGTTGTCCCATGGCTGCTGGTTCACCGTCTCCATGAGTTGCTGGCCCTTCAGGTTCGCGTTCTGCTTCATCCAGTTGTAAGCAGCGGTGACTTGGTCCGGGTAGGTTGAACCGGCCAGCACTTGCGCCAGAAGATTGTCAGGGAACAGGGCAATGGGAGCGACGAGTTGATAGAGCTGGTCAGGCGTAGGAGTTGCATAGGTCGTCGCCGGCGCCTGGCTCGCCGGTGTCTGTCCTTGAGTCGCTGGCCCCTGATCAGACTTCTTGGCGCAGCCGTCGAGGTCGATCACACTTAGTGTCAAGGTAATGCTGAGGCAGACAGACAGTATTTGCTTGAGACCCTGCATAGCGCACACCTCTCAAACGGATCACAAGGAGCGCGACAGTTCTCCGTGTAAACCCTCGCCAATATACACGCTTACGCGCCCCTTTGGCGGGTCAATTTGCAGCCAGATGCCCTCATTCCGGTCAAGGCGCCGCTAACGGTTGCATCCCAAGTGCATCTGACGGCTATCGGCACAGAAATGCACGAAACCAGCGCTGAATCGAACAGTATTGGTTGATCTGAGCGAGGAATGGGACAAGAATTTCCTATGAGAGACCATCGGATATATGACCCCGACCCTCGAAACCCCGCGCCTGCTTCTCCTCCCCACCGCCCTCGCCGACGCCGAAGAGTTCCAGCGCATTTTCCCGCAATGGGAAATCGTGAAATATCTCAACGCCATTGTTCCCTGGCCCTTTCCGCCCGATGCCACGCTCACCCATTACCGCGACGAATTGCTACCCGCCGTCGAACGTGGCGACCGCTGGGTCTGGAGCCTTCGCCTTAAGTCCACGCCGGAGCAAATCATCGGCTCCATCAGCCTTTATCGCGGTGAAGAAAACAACCGCGGCTTCTGGATCGTCCCCGAGCACCAGCGCCAGGGCCTCATGACCGAGGCCTGTGATGCCGTCACCGATTTCTGGTTCAACACGCTTAAAATGCCCGTCCTGCGCGTACCCAAGGCCATCCCGAACATCGGCTCCCGCCGCATCTCTCAGAAGCAGGGAATGCGCCTGGTCCGCACCGAGGAGCGCGACTTCGTCTCAGGCCGCTACCTCGCGGAAATCTGGGAGGTCACCGTCCAGGAGTGGAACGCTTAACGATCGGAGCGCTCGTCTTTGGGAGCCTGTCAGGTCAAATCTCCCGCCCCATAGCTCAATGTTGAAAGTTGGCCCGTCCAACTCCCACATCTTCTCGTCTACTCGTCGCAGTGCTTCGTCTAATTTCTTAGGTGGCCTCTTTCGTGCCGGTTATCATTAAGACATCTATAGGTTCGGAACTGAGGGCGGGACTGATCAGAAATGAGGCAAATTTGGATAGCGAGTCGAACGACTCGCGCCGTCGACTCCTGGAATCAGGCCGCATCCTTGTTTTCGTGGCACTATTCGGGCTCGCTGCCCATGCGCGGTCGCAGCAGGCCTCGTCTCCCTCGCCGATTCCGGTAACTGGTGCTGCCTTACCCAGTGCCCCCGAAGCCCAGGCGTCACCGGCGCCACAGATGCCCGAACAGCCTTCGCCAGGCAGCATCCACGGCGTCGTGGTGAATCAAGACGGATCCGTCTACGAAGGCGTCAGCATCGCACTCAGCCAGACTGCCTCCACGACGCAGTCCCCGAGAGTCGTAAGATCCGACAGCGAGGGCCACTTCAATTTCACTGACGTCCCTCCCGGAGCATTCGACCTGACGATCTCCGCCCATGGGTTTGCCACCCAGGTAGTATCAGGTTTGCTGCACTCCGGCGAGGGCTACGAAACGAAAGCAATCGTGTTGCTTGTCGCCACCGCTACGAGCGAAGTGCGGGTGACTGCATCGGAGCAGGAGATTGCCCTGGAGCAGTTTCACGAAGAGGAAAAACAGCGTCTGATCGGCGTCATACCAAACTTCTACGTCACCTACGTACCCAACGCGCCTCCCCTCACAACGAAGCTGAAATTCAATCTGGCCTTGAAGACTTCGATAGACCCAGCTACATTTCTGTTGACTGGAGTCTGGGCAGGAGCTCAACAGGCTAACGACACATTCAGCGGGTACGGACAAGGCGCGCAGGGCTACGCCAAGCGCTTTGCAGCCAATTATTCCGACGGCGTCATCGGCACGATGATAGGTGGCGCCATACTGCCATCCCTTCTGAAACAGGATCCACGCTACTTCTACAAAGGAACCGGGACAATTCGATCACGAGCTCTCTATGCCATGGCAATGTCGGTCATGTGCAAGGGCGACAATGGACATTGGCAAGTAAACTATTCGGGCATCCTCGGTGGCATGGCGGCGGGCGGAATCTCGAACCTCTACTACCCGGAAAGCGATCGCAACGGGGTGGCGCTGACCTTCGAGAATGCGCTCCTCGGCATTGCAGGTAGCGCCGCCGTGAATCTCTTTCAGGAGTTCTTCAGCCGTAGACTGACCCCCAATGTCCCCAATTACGGGCCATCGAAGCCAGCAGTGCCACATGAAACCTCCTCCTCTTCAGAGTGAAGACGCTTTTTGGTTGTGAGCAATAAACAGACGAGTGGGCATTTGCCGTCACAGGAGAGCCGACTCCGTTAGTTCATCGGCCTTCAACCACGTCCGTACCTCGGATCAGGCGTTCGTGCCGCCATCAACAGTCAGATTCGCTCCTGTAATATACGAGGACTCCGGACCCGCGACGAACGACACCAGCGCGGCGACCTCGTCGACAGTCCCGTAGCGGTCGAGCGCTGTGACAGCCTTCTGAGGTGTCGCCCAATCGCCTGCAGCGGGATTCAGATCCGTGTCGATCGGACCCGGCTGGACGTTGTTGACCGTGATGCCCCGGCCTCCGACTTCTCTGGACAATCCCTGAGTAAACATCTTCACGGCTCCCTTGGTGGCCGAGTAGGCCACCAACCCGGGCGTCAGCACACGCTCACCCACGCACGAGCCAATCATAATGATGCGGCCGCCGCTCTTCATGTGCTTGAGCGCCGCCTGCGTCGCGACCAGTATGCCGCGGAAGTTGATGTCAATCATGCGATCCATCTCCTCCAGCGTGGTTTCCTCGAACCTTTTTGGAATGGCTGTGCCGGCATTGTTTACAAGGACGTCGAGCCGGCCGAAGGTTGCGACGGCCTTTTCGACCGCACCCTTGACAGCTTCGACATCGGCCGCGTCCGCCTGGATCGCGACAGCCTTTCCACTATTACCTTCGATCGCTTTCACCACGGCGGAAGCCGCGCTGGCGTCTTTCGCGTACGTGATGGCTATGCTCGCTCCATCCGCGGCCAGACGCTTGGCAATGGCTGCGCCAATGCCCCGTGAGCCACCGGTAATGAGCGCTACTTTCTCGGTTAACTTAGACATGAAATCTCCTTTGTTTTCGCTGAAGCAATTCGCTATCGCGCTGATTCGGCTGACGGGTATTTTGTTCGAATCTGTCAGACTTCCATTCGATGTGGCACTTTTGTAGGTGGATTATGAATTTTCGCAAACCTACCCTGGAGGGAAGGGGTATCACCCGCCGACATTGCCTCGTTTCCCCCAAAGTGACCAGAAAACCCGCGAGTAACTCACTTTAGTTTGCTACAGCAAACAAGCAAACGCGTGCTATAAGAGGTTTTTGCATCACTGAGGAGGGAAGACTGCTTGCGTAAGTTCATTTTGGGGATTTGCCTTGTTTCCAGCGCTCTTTGCGCCACCACCAACATCCGAGCACAAGACGATGACAAGCCGCACGACGTTGAGGGCTGCGTTGACTCGCCGCTCGTCACCCGCTTTCCCAACACCTTCATCACCACCTGCGACCACAAGGATTTCGATCAGTTCGACGTCACCACAGCCTCAAACAATGGCACGGATGTGACGAAAACCCTCGAAGGAGACGTGAGCAAGTGGGAATACCAGGTTCAGCCGAATATCAGCTCCCTTCAGGTATTCCGGAATTTCGATACGGCCCTGAAGCGCGGGGGTTTCTCGATCGTCTATGAGAAATCTCCCTATCTGATCACCGCCCGCAAGGGAAATACCTGGCTCGCGATTGACTCCGAAAGCGCAGAAGGAAACAACGGCTACTACTCCCAGACCATCGTCACCGTGAAGGACATGCAGCAGGAAGTCACCGCCGACGCATCCTCGCTGGCCGACTCTCTGCAAAGTTCCGGCCATGTCGCTGTCTACGGCATTCATTTTGACACCGGAAAAGCCGTGATTCAGCCCGATTCTGAGCCGGTCTTAGCTGAAATAGCAAAGCTCCTTCAGCAGAATCCCGACTTGAAGCTGCGCATCGAGGGACACACCGATAACCAGGGCGCCGCGGCTGCCAACCAGTCCTTGTCTGAGAAGCGGGCGCAGGCCGTTGTTGCGTGGCTCACGGCAAAAGGCATCAATGCCTCGCGCCTGAGCGCGAAAGGATTCGGCGCAACCCAGCCGGTCGCCGACAACGCGACCGACGACGGCCGCGCGAAAAACCGCCGGGTCGAACTGGTAAAGACGTAGCCAGCAAATACGAAGGCCCTGCGGCAAGTGGTCGCAGGGCCTTTTCGTGACGAATGTTTAAGCTCCCGTCTCCACCACCACCCGAAAACGCGCCTTACCACTCATCATGCGTGCATAGGCATCAGCGGCCTTCTCCAGCGGATACTTCTCGATTATCGGCAGCACTCCAGTCAATTCGCTGAATTTGAGCGTGTCCTCTGATTCGATGGAAGTCCCGCTTGGCCAGCCATGGATAGATTGCCGTTGCAGAATCAGCGGAAGTGTCGTTACCTGCAACGGCGTCATCGACACCCCTAGCAGCACCAACTCGCCTGCATAGCCCAGACCGCCAATCGCTGCCGACATCGCATCGTTATCGGGCACTGTGGCCAAAATGACTCTCGCGCCTCCCAGCTTTTGGAGCGCCTCGGCCACGTTCACACTTGTGCTGTCGATATACTGCCGTGCGCCCAGATCATGGGCAAATTTGGCCTTGTCCGCCCCGCGGCCAATCGCAACTGTGTTGAAGCCCATCTTGGCGGCAAACTGCACCCCGAGATGCCCAAGGCCGCCCAGTCCGAGAATGGCAACCATGTCAGGCGGCTTTGCCCCGGTATTGCGCAACGAGTTGAAGGTGGTGATCCCGGCACATAGAAGAGGCGCAGCCTCGGCGCTCTTGAACGAATCGGGAACCGCCGCTACCGCGTCGTCCGGGACGACGATGTAGTCGGCATAGCCGCCGTCATAGGTTATGCCGGGAATCAGCGCGTTCTGACAAGCGACCAAATCACCGCGACGACAAGGCTCGCAACGCCCGCAATGGCCGCCATACCAGCCAACGCCGACGCGCTGCCCCACCTTCCACTGCGGAACGTTTTCGCCGACCGCATCCACGGTGCCGACAACCTCATGTCCCGGCACTCGCGGATAGGTAATGGACGGGAAAAGCCCCTGGACTGTGACCGAATCGCTGTGGCAAACCCCACACGCCTGGACGCGGATCCGTACTTCCTTCGCTTTCGGCTCAGGAACGTCTCGCGTCACCACCTCCAGGGGCGCACCACCCTTGGCTACCTGTACATATCTTGCCTGCATGAGAATCTCTCCTTGGCGTTGAATTATGTCAGACGCACATGGAAGAAAGATGACGAAGACGCGATATAAGTTCAAAAGCTTCTGTGGGCTGAAAAACGGGCTCGTGGGAGCTATACTCGGCCCATGAGCCAGCACTTCTTCGACCTCATCCGCCAGGGAAAGACTGCCGAAATCGCCGAAGCAGTCGAGGCGCAGCCATCGGTTGCCAGATCGCGCGATGCGCAGGGGATCTCAGCGCTCATGCTGGCCGTGTACACCCAGCAGCCGGTGATCCGCGATTTCCTGCTGACGCACCTCAAGGACCTGGACATCTTCGAGGCCGCAGCCGTTGGCGATTGCGACCGCCTGTGCCACTTGCTCGCGGAAGACGCCATGTCCGCCCGCGCCGTTTCGCCCGACGGATGGACGCCGCTGCACCTCGCCGCTGCCTTCTCCAACGCCGAGCCGGTAACGCTGCTGCTGGAGCATGGCGCACACGTTCACCAGTTCTCGCACAATCCGCTGCGCAACCAGCCGCTGCACGCCTGCATCGCGCTGAATAACTCTGTGGAGGTAGTCCTCGCCCTGCTCGAATGCGGCGCGGATGTAAACGCAACCCAGCATGGCGGATACACCCCGTTGCTGCAGGCCGCCGCAGCCGGGAAGAAAGATCTGGTTCTGCTGCTGCTCGAACACAGCGCGCGGCCGGATTGCGTCTGCGACCGCGGCAAATCGGCCGCTGATTATGCGCGTGAGCGGGGACATACGGAAGTCGCGGAGATTCTGGCCTCGTACACCGCGAAGCCCGCTTAGGGGTTCTGGTTCCTAATGCAGGTCAAGTACATCTAAAGGGTATGTGTATCAGAGAAATCAGGGGATGCGCATAGGCCGCATCCGGAGGGTTACATGGAAAAAGCAACATTTGGCGCAGGATGTTTCTGGGGAGTGGAAGTCAGTTTCGGACAGATTCCGGGAGTTCTGGAAACGGCGGTGGGTTATGAGGGCGGCAAGCTCGATAATCCCACCTATAAGGACGTGTGCACGGATGCAACCGGCCACGCCGAAGTCGTCGAGCTGACATTCGATCCTGCAAAGGTCAGCTACGAGCAACTGCTCGAAGCATTCTTCTCGCTGCACGATCCAACGCAGCTCAATCGCCAGGGCCCGGACTGGGGCACACAGTACCGCTCGGCCGTCTTCTTTCACTCACTCGAACAGGAAGCAACGGCAAAACGCGTGATCGAGAAGCTGACGGCAGAAAAGAAGTTTTCGAAGCCGATTGTTACGCAGGTGGTTCCCGCGCAGTCCTTCTGGCACGCCGAGGAATATCACCAGAAGTATCTCGAAAAGCGCGGGCTGGCCAGCTGCCATATCTAAAATCGCCTGAGTCGTAACGCATCGTCTCCCCACGTCACTACTGTGGGGAGACATGTGTGATCTGGAGCAGGCGAGAATTCCTGAAGAATGCTTTAACTACCGGCGTCAGCTGCTGGGTGGGTACGTACGCCGCGGCGGCCTCGCTGGCACACAGCGATGAAACGAGTTCTCTGCCTGACCGTGTGGGACGCGAAGCGGAAAGAACCATTGAGAACGCGCGGCATACAAACCAGTACAAGGCGTTCATTGGCGTCGGGCTACTGCCTCGGTGATCAGCGACTCAACTTGATACTGCCGCTGTGACCGCACCCGAGTCAGCATCCCGTTTCCATAGAATGAGTGCCAGCCAGATGAGAAAAACCTTAACCGGAAGTGGTAGATCGTCCGGCAACTCCGCCGCTGCTTTGCGCGTGAATATCCCAGCTGGAGTAAGCGAACTTACTGTCCGCGAGTTTTCGCCTAAAACAAAGGACCGTCTGAATACGTTGCCTTCCCATCGAAAGATCCTCCCGGCAAATTCAACCTTGAAGGAACGCGCCAGCGCACTCGGTTTTTCGGCGCGAGCCATCCTTCTCCCATTCAACTCCAGAATGAACGCGCCGCTCATCAAGCCCTCGCGGTAGACCTGATAATTCGAGCCATCCACCGCAAGCATGCCTTTCTCCCGCCATCGTGAGATGTCGATTCCGGCCACGGGACGACCATCGTGAAGGACAGCGAAGTTCCAGGAGAACCAACTCTGTGGAACGAGTTCTAGCACGAATCGTGGACCTCTACGAGAACGAGCATATCCGCATTCGTATCGTGCTGATAAGAGCATCTTTGAATTTTTGGGTTGGATTGAAGACTGGTGCATTACTTCCATCCTCGGCAGGGGCCTTATCTTTTCTGGTTTCTGCAGCACAACAGGTTTATTTGCGGCACAAGTTACTAAAGATTTGGACTTTAGCACGATCGGTTTCGATCGGGATCGAATCGATAGCATCCACGCAATTTGCACGCTTGCAATGATCGCCTAGTGATCGCGGCCTAGAAAGCAATCTAGTGCATTGTTCGCCGCTGGGCGGTTGAAGACCAGTCACGTCTTTACTGCTCTCAGTGGTGCTGTAAGGGAATGGTGCGCCCGGAGAGATTCGAACTCCCGACCTAATGCTCCGGAGGACTTACCTCACGACGAATCAGCAACTTAGCTCAGCTTGTATGGAGTGAGATTCGCTAGCATTTATACGCGTTTCTCGCTGGCACTCGCCACACGGCACAAGCGTATACAAGCCACCACTGGGCACAAAATTGGGCACAATCGGAACGCCGCCTGGGTTGCGACTCAAGCTTTCTTCTCCGTGTCTACAAGGCCGACGAGCTCAACAATATTGTCTTCAAATATGCTGACGTAGAGCTCTCCGAGTGCTCGGCAACATGCAGGTGGTGGATGAGACCTCTGCCGTGTCAAAATAGTCGAATCGGCCCTGGGGCGTTGTGAGGTTAGTCATGCATCGAGCTGCAAGTCACGACGGTTTCGTTCTCGTTCCTAAAATTATATTGACCAGGCACGAAAAATGCCCGGCCACCGTTGTATACTCCTTTCCATGGAAAACGAAGATCTATTTTCCATGACCCCAAATGAACGTGAAGCTGAGCGCAGCAATTGCCTTGAGCAACGTGCGGCGTTATTCGCCAGAGGCTCCCGCCTACTTTCCTCGTCGTCAGGAGAGGAGGCCTCCAGAATGTCGACGGGGCTAAGAGATGCAGCACTGGCTAACGTTACGTATACGCTTCTCTCTTTGTCCTCAGCAATCGATAAACTCAATGCCTCGCCAAAGAGGTCACTCAAATCGCTCTCCGCGCCACCCGCAAAAACACGCGTAGAATCCCATCATCCTAAGAAGGCACCGATTTGACGGCTGAGGCACTATTGCTCCGTCTACCTGCTCATATCTTTCCGCGCAAACAACTTTCCCGCAGGAATTGTGTTCCAATCAGCGCTGCTGCCTATGATTACCCTGTCGGGTCGGAGATCGATCGACAGGAGGGTAACAAGCGCACCACATCATTGGTGAAATAACTTGCTGCGAAATCGCGGATGGTGATCGATTTTTTTGCCATGCATAAAGTGCATGCTCAATGCACATCAACATTAAGACAGGCTGAAGAAGATCAGTTACGACGGTCTTCACTCTGTGACCTCTGTACTCATCCAAACGGTTGACGCATTGCGTTTGCAACCATACCTTAAACACATTCTTCTTCCCAAATATGACTTGCAGCTTGCAACCGCGCCGCGTTGCTGCTGACTGAGTATCAGGGGTGGCCTAGATGAGAATTCGAGACAATGAAAGTGGACAGGTACTGGTGCTGACGGCACTCAGCATAACCATTCTTCTAGGCTTTGCGGGCCTGGAGTGCCCGGCTCAATTTGTGCCAGTGGAGGTGAGACAAACTGGAACAAGAGGAGCGGAAGATGGCGCGAGGCAAGAAGCATAGTGCAGAACAGGTTGTGAATCTGCTGAGGCAGATCGAAGTAGCCGTGGCGAACGGAAAGACGACGCCACAAGCATGCAAGGAAGCGGGAATCGTGGAGCAGACCTACTTCCGGTGGCGTAAAGAGTATGGCGGTTTGCGGGTGGACCAGGCACGGCGGCTGAAGGAGCTGGAGCAGGAGAACGCGAAGCTGAAGCGGCTGGTGGCAGAGTTGAGCCTGGATAAGCTGGTGTTGAAGGACATCGCCTCGGGAAACTTCTAAGCCCGGAACGGCGGCGTTGTGCGGTGAGCCATGCGAGTCGAGAGCGTGGCATGAGCGAGCGGCGTGCGTGCCAACTGGTGAATCAACCACGCGGCACGCAACGCTACCAGCCGACACAGCGTGAAGACGAAGATGCATTGACCCGGGCCATTATTGAGCTGGCCGGCCAGTATGGTCGCTACGGCTATCGCCGCATCACGGTGTTTTTGCAGCGTGCGGGCTGGCGAGTCGGCAAGGACCGGGTAGAACGCATCTGGCGCCGCGAAGGGCTGAAGGTTCCCCAGAAGCAGAAGCCACGAGGACGGTTGTGGCTCAATGACGGATCATGTGTGCGGCTGCGTCCGGAGCGGCCGAATCACGTCTGGGCCTACGATTTCGTCAGCACGTTTACGCAGGATGGAAGGACAGTGCGGATGTTAAACCTGATCGATGAGTTCACTCGGGAATGCCTGGCGATCCGTCCCCGGCGCAGGCTGAACAGCCAGAACGTGATCGAGGTATTAGCCGACGCCATGATCGAGTACGGAATCCCGGAGCATATCCGTTCGGACAACGGCCCGGAGTTCATGGCCAAGGATCTGCGGAAGTGGCTTCTTAGCTCGGGAGCGAAAACACTCTACATCGAGCCCGGCTCTCCCTGGGAGAACGGCTACTGCGAATCGTTCAACAGCAAGTTACGGGACCAGTTCCTGAACGGAGAGATCTTCTACTCGCTGAAGGAGCTCCAGGTGCTGGCCGAGCGGTGGCGCGTGCATTACAACACCGTGAGGCCACACTCCTCGTTAGGTTACAGGCCACCGGCACCGACTGCCTGGCAGATCGAAAACAACAAGGGGCATGGAAAAGTGGAAAGCCAACAACGCTTCCCACTTTTCCACACCCCCGACTGCGACGGGATAACTACAAAACCCGCCGCGCTACACTAACAATCTCACTGGTACAAAAGATCGGGTAGGCCGGCCTGGCGGCCGATTTAGGCATGCTCTTCCATACCAAACGCAATATGCAGATCGCCGCCGACGCTGCTGCCAGTGCCGGAGCGGTCGATTATCTGTATAACGGATCGACAACGTCGGCACAAACCGCAGGCCAGGCCGCGGCCAGCCTCAACGGTGTAACCGACGGCAGCGGAGGAGCGATCGTCACCGTGAATGTTCCTGCGTCCAACGGTCCTAACGCAGGATCGACAGGCTTCGTGGAGGCGATCGTCACCACCCCAAACCCCACATACTTCATGAAGCTGTTCAATCTCAGTTCAGTCAACGTGTCCGCGCGGGCTGTGGCAGGCGCCCCAACGTCAGGAGGACCCTGCATATGGCTCATGGACACTTCAGGCACCGGTCTGAAGCTCAAAGGCGCCTATGATATCGAAGCCACCGACTGCGGTATCTATGTGAACTCGCCTTCCTCTAACGCCATCAGCATCACCGGCAATGGTGGCACGATGAATGCCGCCTTCCTGGACGTTGTGGGTAACGCCACTGGGAATCACACCACACAGCCCACAGCCCCCACCCTGAATGCCGCTCCCAGAAGCGAGCCATTGCATCCTCCCAGCCCCAACCCATCGACCGGCTCCGGCTGCGCCTCCGTCGATAGCACCACTACCTCCATTACCGGCAACATTACTGGTCCGGGCGCTGGTAACGCCATCTGTTATACCAAGGCGGTTACGCTGAACGGGGCGACCCTGGGTGCCGGAACCTACGTTTTCGGCAATGGCGTCACCATCGGCGGGACCGTGACCGCCAACGGCGCGACGATCGATATCGCAGGCGGCACCTACAATCAGCCAAGCAACACGACAATCAACTACACCGCATCCACAGATGTAACCAACAAGTACGATGGCATCTCTCTCATGGTGCCCTCGACCAACAGTTCCTATCCCTGCAATTCAAGCAATCCTACGCAGTTGCAGCTCGTCTTCGGGAGCAGTTCTTCGCTCGACGGCATTATCTATGCTCCATGCGCGCAGGTGTACTTGCAGGACAACGGCGGGAACATAACCGCCGTCGGCATCATCGCGGATTCGATGTACGACAATGCGTCACTCATCACCATCCCCAATTACAGCAACGTTCATCCCACGACCTCTCCTTTCAGAGTGGTCACCCTGGTGGAGTAAGCGGAGGAAGAAAAGACCCTACGATGACCAACGCAACGCTCGATCGCCGCAGATGGGTCAGGAAACTAAGTTGCAACTCCGGTCAGTCGCTCCTTGAACTTGCACTTGTTGCGCCTCTCCTCGTCGTGATTCTCATGGGTGTTGCCGAGGTCGGCCGACTCGCCTATGCCGCTATTGAAGTCTCGAACGCAGCCAGCGCCGGAGCCAGATATGGGGCACAGAACGGCGCCACGGCCTCCGATTCAACCGGAATCTCGAATGCAGCCGCAAACGATGCGGGCAATCTGACGGGGCTCAGCACCATCTCATCCATCTCCTGCATCTGCTCCGATGGCACGGCCGCCTCGTGCACAGATAATTCCGCTTGCTCAACTTCTAATATCGAAGAAAGCGTCACCGTGAACACGCAAGTTTCGTTCGATCCCGGAATTCATCTGCCGGGATTACCCAAGACCTTCACGCTAACCGGACAGGCAATACAGAAGTGCCTACAGTAAGGACTATTGTGGCCTCCATCGGAGGCTACACCGCACAAGGCTTCCGCCGCCTCCGCAGCCAGGAAGGCTCATCGCTGGTCGAGACGGCACTTTCTACCGCAGCCCTACTGGCTCTATTGTTTGGCATCATTGAGATCGCCTTCGCACTTTATACCTACGACTTTGTTTCTGAGGCAGCGCGAGAGGCTGCCCGTTACGCAATCGTTCGCGGCTCAACTTCCTGTACCAATACCCCGAGTCTGACAAACTGCAACGCGACCGTCGCAGAAATCCAGGCCTATGTTCAAGGCCTGGGCTTTCCCGGCTTCACTTCCAGCAATCTCACCATAACCCCAAAGTGGTGCAAGGTAAGCACGTCACAACCAGCTACATGGTCGTCCTGTTCCTCAACAACTTCTAATGCGCCAGCAAATGGAGTGAATGTGGTCGTCACCTATACTTTTCCTCTCTCGATCCCGTTCTGGAAAAACCAAACCGTGAGTATAAGCAGCACTTCCCAAATGATCATTGCCCAGTAAACCTGCTGAAAGTATCCCGCGAATGTGCAATGGGGTCGCCGCAGCCTCTCGGATTTTCCCATCAGATCACTTAAACTCGTCTGGGAAACTCACGCGGGAAGGATGTTTCTCCCCACCGTCCGAGAGTCCAACCCAGACTTTTAATTTCCGACTATTTATTTCTCTCCCCGCCACGCGCGCGCGTATTTTGTTGGAAAATTCTTTGCGCCTTGGGTTTTGAAAAACTTGATTTCTTCCTGTCAGATTGCGTGCTGCTGTTACAGAAAATGGGCCTAAGCGGCTGAACTGTAGAGGTTAGCTCTCGCTGTTCTGCCATCCACCACTTGAAAACCGATTGAATTTCGCGTTATTCAAAGCCGTCTTCGCGCGCGCGTATTTGTGGCGAAATTCGGAGTCGAATGCTCTGAATGAAAGCGGTAACCAACAAAAAACCAAGTGATATTAGCGGAACAATTTTCGTTCACGCGCGCGGACCTCTGCGGAAATTCCGATTACCACCGTTGAAATCAACGGCAATTCACATTAACAACCACGCTGCATTTGTTCGCTTCAGGATTCTGGCTGCCGTATATTTGTGGATATGGCACGTCACCCGAAGCCGTTCGATCTTGTCCGGCTGTTCGCCGCACTCGCCGATCCAACACGCCTCCGGCTGTTAAACCTCATGAGCGGCCGGGAAGTGTGCGTTTGTTACTTCGTAGAGATTCTGAACCAAAGCCAGCCTAAGATTTCAAGACATCTCGCCTATCTTCGTCGTGCCGGAATCGTAGAAGCACGGCGTGAAGGAAAATGGATGCACTATCGAATCGAACGTCCAGACGACACGAGAGCAGCCTCAATTCTTGACGCAACGCTCAAGTCGTTCGAGACTGACCGGAGCATGCAGGCCGATCTGGCACGGTTGGGCCAAGCCTGTTGTGAACCTCAGAGGTTCGTAACATTGCAAGGTGCGCCAATGCCAATGACTCTCTGACGCGGCACGGGTGTTGCCTCATTGAACGAAATTAAGGTGCCTCAAGATCCAGGGCGGAAACGATCCAGATTCCGCTTCCTGCATCCGTTCCATGTGTCGAGAGTAGGTTCGCCAGTGCATTCCTTTGGGTTTGAATACCGGCTCATGAATGACGCCCGTTCCGCCTAGTTTCTCGTGGATGCCTTGCGCCTTGTGCAGAGCCCGATAGTGCGGCTGCTCCCGCTGGGACTCATATGCGAGTTGGAGACAATGGCGGCAAACGAAATAACCGGCGCTATACAAGATCGCTACGCGCCGGCTTTCTTTGCCGCAGCCCATCGCGCCGTTAGCGTCTCAGAGATCTTCTTTTTCTGGGCAGCGGACATTGCTCTCTTCTTAGCAGGAACGGACGCCCATCGCGCCGTTAGCATCTCAGAGATCTTCTTTTTCTGGGCAGCGGACATTACTCTCTTCTTGGCAGGAACGGACGTCTTCGCAGGGACTACTGCCCTGAGACCAGCAGATTTCTTCTGTGGCTCAGGCTCCTTTGCCGTACTCGTAGCGTCAAAGGCTGATATGCCCTGCAAAAGCGAGTCACGGATCTTTGTTAGGCGTTCAATTTCCTTGTTTAGTTCGGCTACGGCTCCGGTTATGCTCATCCCTCCTCCAGTAAAGCAAGTAAGGCAAGCCTAACACCCGCAACATTGTGATTGCAGCAACGATACAAAGCCGTTTCTGCACCTTCTAAATGGCCGCGTCGGCTGATGGACAACGAGCGATTCTGTTCAGTGCATCAAACGAGTGGCGTCAAATCATTGACGCCGAGGCGTGCTGGGGAGCACGCCTCGAATCTACGAACAAAATGCGACTCTTAGGGGTAGTTCTCTTATGCTGCCCCTGTTTTTTGTTCTTTTTTGTTTCTTTTTGTTCTTTTTTGTTCTTTTTTTTGTTCTTTCGATGGCTTCATTCTTTACCTTGTTCCCGCGCGTGTCAACGCGCGATGCAACGGCCCTTCGTGCCTTACCGATTCAAGCGCGGAGCGCTGATTCCTGGCTGAGGACCTGCACTAATCAGCAAAGCCTGTACGCCTGACGCCGGTAGCTTCAGACACTCAAAAACCGTCTCAAGATCCACGGCGGAAACGATCCAGATTCCGCTTCCTGCATCCGTTCCATGTGTCGAGAGTAGGTCCGCCAGTGCATTCCTTTGGGTTTGAATACCGGCTCATGAATGATGCCCGTTCCGCCTAGTTTCTCGTGAATGTTTTGCGCCTTGCGCAGCGCGCGATAGTGCGACTGCTCCCGCTGGGACTCATATGCGAGTTGGAGACAATGGCGGCAAACGAAATATCCGGCGCTATACAGTATCGCCACGCGCCGGCCGCATTCGCGTGCAGGACAGCGAAACCACACGCGCTCGCCCCCGTAATTGCAGGGAGTTCGTTCAAGGGTGACCGCGTATTCCATCGCGCGTGGCTCGGAGTCCCAGCGCGAATGCGTGTAGATGAGGGTCACACTCTCAGTTTGGACGCGCACGCCAATAGACGCTACACGCTCTCCGTTGCGGGTCCAACTCCATCCAAAGTAGCGAAACGGCGCAAGTAAATCGTCTCTCTGCCATCTGCGAACGTCGATATTGCGGTAGTCATTCGTGGTGTTTCTTTCCGCTCGTCTCGGCACATGTACCTCCGCTGATGTAATCGAAATCAACATCTACGATCACGGGGGGCGTCCATGCACCTGGACAGTCACCGGCAGATGCCTTCCTGAAGAATCGGTGAAACTTCTGCTGGCTGATAGTTTGAGCGGTAAAAGCAGCCTAGAAAGCCTTGAGCTGGAGATAGAAGTCATTCTCTGTCAGGCGGCTAGTCCCCCGCGACACTGGGTGAAGATAGATCCTTGGAGAGCGAGAGACGAATTTCTGAGACTTCCTCACGACACCAAAGCTCTGAGAGATTTCCTTGCCCAAAACGGCACATGGTCTGAAGACCCAGACAACTGGCCGTATACGGACAGAGATCATCCCATCATCGTCGATCGGGAATTGGCAGTCGTATTTCCCCGCTTGGTTTGGGATGAACAGCGAGCCATTCGTCAAGCCTTAGGCGGCAGCGCGAAGAGCTGGTTTTCTACTGCATCCAGGCTCCGAGAATTCGAGCTTTCACTACGGCCTGAATTTCCGCATTTCATACATGTGGATCAATATTGCCAAGATGCAATTAGGAATTCCATCACCTTCGACTTTCTGCGCGGCATCAAGTTTGGCATCCGCAAACGCTGGGACTGCGCAATGCCATTCGAAGTAGCGCACAAGGGCAAGATGTACCGCTCTCAATATTGTGGACACTTGGTTCCTCTCAGGAAGAAACGGGCTATGGATAAACCGAAGAAAGGAAGAAAACGCTAACGTCCATCTTTAAACGCGGTAAGGTCTACTGGTACAAGTTCATGTGGAACGGGGAAATGATTCGCGAGTCCACAAAACAAGGAAACGACAAGAAGGCTCGCAATATCGAATCAGCGCATCGCACAGCCCTCGCTAATGGCCTCGTCGGAATCCGCGAGAAGAAACAGGCTCCAACCCTGAAGAGCTTTTGCGACGATCGCTTTGAGCCTTGGGCGAAAGCCTCCTTTGAAAAGAACGCGGTAAACAACTGGTACTGGTTCCGGACTGGGAATCCGCGCACTGCTCTCCTTACAAACCGCTGGCAAACGCCAAGTTGGATACGATCACGAACGAACTCGCAGCGGAGTTTGCGGGGCATCGCATGTCGAACCACATGCAGGTTAGCTCTGTAAATAGCTCACTACGTGTTTTGCGACGCGCTCTAAGGCTTGCGAAGGACTGGGGAGTGATAGATGCCGCTCCGATCATTTCGCTGCTTCCCGGCGAACGTCACAGAGAACGCGTGGTCACTCTCGAAGATGAGAGCGCATATCTGGACAAGGCTCCGGAACCTCTTAAGTTCATTGCGGCCGTTCTTGCTGATACTGGCCTTCGTCCGGAAGAGTGCTATCGGATGCGCTGGGAAGAGTTGAATTGGAACAATGGCAAGTTCGGTACGATGCGGGTCACTCACGGCAAAACGGCTGCGGCGCGGCGGTCCATTCCCATGACTCCGCGTGTCCGGTTCATCCTCGAGACCCGATGGGAGATTGCCAAGAAGCCGTTAAGCGGCTGGGTGTGGCCCGCGCCAACAAAGGGCGGCCATGTCGATCACTCAAGCCTGAAGAAACAGCACGCGCGGGCGTTTCAGTTAGCGAACGCTGAAATCAAGAAGCGAAACAAGGAAAACGCAACGGAAGAGCCTCTGATTCAGACTTGGGTTTTGTACTCGTTCCGTCACACGTTCCTGACGCGTTTGGGCGAATCTGGTTGCGATGCGTGGACCCTCGCGCGGATCGCCGGACACTCGTCGATCACGATTTCCAGTCGCTATGTTCACCCGTCCGAAGATGCGGTTTTGAATGCCATGTCCAGGCTGGGTGGGCACAATTTTGGGCACACTTCAATGGGGTGAACCCCTCTGTTGAGACAATTTGCAATTGGCACACTTGCCGTTCGCTGGATTTTCCTACTCAAACAGCCTCATCCTCCAGAATGGCCCTCGGTTGGTGAAGCGGAGGCGGGCTCTGGTGGAGACCAACCCGCCAAGGAATAGCCAGCCGGAGACTCATCGAGACGATGAGTCGGGGAGGCGGTTTCGGCCGTCTCCCCGCTTTCGAAAGAGTCTACATCGGATCGAAAGATCTCCTTATGCCTGAAAAAACTCATCGTCGCTCCGGTCGATGCCGCCCCCGGCTCGATGACCTGCTCGAACTCTTCCGGCGGCCGGTAGCCAAGCGCTGAGTGGAGCCGCTGGCGATTGTAATACTGCTCGATGAACCCCTCGATGTTGGTGCGCAGGTCATCGAGGTCCTGGTACTCGTGGGCGTAAATCTCTTCCCTTTTTAGAGTCTTCATGAAGCTTTCGCAACTGGCGTTATCGTAGGGATTCGCCGGCCGGCTCATGCTTGGGATCATCTCGTGCTTGCGCAGGAGTCTCACGTAGTCGTCGCTGGCATACTGCACTCCGCGGTCGGAGTGATGCACCAGGCCCGGAAGCGGCTTTCGCTCCGCGATGGCTCTCTCCAGCGCTGCTATCGCCAGCCGTGCCGCCAGCGTTCGGTCCAATTCCCAGCCCACCACTTTGCGTGACCAGGCATCGAGAATCACGGCCAGATAGACGAACTCGCGATGCAGCCGGATATAGGTGATGTCAGCCACCCAGAGCTGATTGATCCCGGTCAGCTTCATCCGCCTAGCCAGATTCAGGTAGACCTCCAAGGCGTGTTGCGAGTCCGTGGTTACGACGAAGGCTCTCGGCTGCACCGCGAGTAAGTTATCCTCACGCATGATCCGAGCCACTCGCTTGTGGTTTACCAGCATCCCGCGCCGCCGCAGTTCGGCCGCAATCCTCCGGTAGCCATAGCGCCGCCGGTGCTCGACGGCGATCTGTTGAATCGCCGACCGGACTTCCATATCCTCCTCCACCGGCATTCGTTCTTGCAGGCTACGATAGAAACCGGTCCGGCTGACGCCGCTCAACCGGCACATCTGCTCGATACTCAGGCTGCCTTGCATGGGCATCACTTCTCTGATCTGTTCGTAGATGCCGTCTCGCCAGAGTTGCCTCTGCTCTGGCGTCGAGCCTCGATTTTGTGCAAGGCACCTTTGAAAAAATCCGCCTCCATTGTCTTGTCGGCGACCAGGCGCTTCAATCGTGAAACTTGCTGCCGCAACTCACGTTCCCGGGAGTTCGCTGGCGGCGCCTCGCCGTCTCCGATCGGCTCCAGCTGATCTCGCCACTTGTAGAGCAGGCGCCGGTGAACGCCCAACTCCTCCGACAGCGCGACGATGTTGTCGCAACTCTTCAACCGCTCCACGGCCATCTTCCGAAACGCCTTCGGGTAACGACCCACTGCTCGCTTCTTCGCCACTCGCAGTCCCTTTCCCTGCATAGTGTGCCAATTGCGAGTGTCTCAATTGAAGGGGTCAGTCCACAGAAAACTGCTGAGATTTCAGCGAAGGAAAAACAGCCGCAACTTATCGATGGGAAAGGGGAAATCTGGTGCGCCCGGAGAGATTCGAACTCCCGACCTAATGCTCCGGAGGCATTCGCTCTATCCAGCTGAGCTACGGGCGCATGTCCATAGGATACTATACCGGCAGCCGCGCCTTGCGGTTTTGACACGCGAGACCCTTCACGGTTTGATGGAGAAGCCACTTCAGGCATGACAAAGGAGATTTCCAGATGCAGCGCAGGACATTCACAAAGACACTCTGTTGCGCACTCTTCGCAATCATCATTGGTTCCCTGGCCTTTGCGGGCTCCTCGGCATTTGCGCAGAATGATCAGAAGCCGCCAGCCAGTCCTCCGGCTCAGGCCAGCGTGAAATTTGGCAGCAAGACGGTCACCATCGACTACAGCGCGCCTTCCATGCGCGGGCGGAAGATATTTGGGGGCTTAGTTCCCTATGATCATTGGTGGCGTACCGGCGCGAACTCGGCAACGACACTCAAGACCGACATCAGCCTCAAGATCGGTAGCCTCAGTGTGCCCCCCGGAACGTACACCCTGTACACCATTCCTGCAACGAGCGGCTGGACGCTGATCGTGAATAAGCAAACGGGTCAGTGGGGCACAAAATACGATGAAACCCAGGACCTGGGTCGCGTCAAAATGTCGGAAGGCGTGATTCCGAGCAGCCCGGTTGAGACCTTCCAGATCAAGTTCACGCATACCAAAGACCTTGTAACTGAACTGCACCTGGTGTGGGAGACAACAGACGTCTGCGTGGAAGTGATCGCCGTTCCTTAGGGCCGGCCGGCTTCCGTTGCCTGCTCCATCTGCTGCATGACGGACTGGATCAGTTCCTTGGCGCCATTGATTTCGTTCAGGACGGTTTCAAGATCGAGCGCCGGCTTGGTTGGATTACGGCTTGAGGTGCAATAGACTCCGTGCTGGCCGATGAGGATGAGCGCATCGGTCAGCGCGTCGAGCGATACGGCAAGCCGCCCGCGCGCCGGACCCATCATGAATTCGTACTTTTCAAGCTCGTCACGGCGGTCGTGAAAAATGGACATGTTGCTCCTGTTTGCAAAAGGCTTTTCACCGCAGAGGAAGCTGAGTGAACGGAAAGGTACGCAGACCTGGTCCAAGGGCTGTGTGCACCGTCATGGCAGCCTCAATCGCTTGCCCCGTAAGTGTATTCAGTTCAGCTGGCGTCACTGGGCCTGTGGTTTCCAGCGCAGCACTGGTTTGCGAGCGGCGGTGGTTTCATCCAAGCGTGAGACGCGCGTCGAGTGCGGCGCATTTAGAATAAGCTGCGGATTTTCATCGGCTTCGCGGGCGATCTGGCACATGGCGTCGATAAAGAGGTCCAGTTCCTCGCGCGATTCACTCTCCGTCGGCTCGATCATCAGCGCGCCGGGCACGATCAAGGGGAAGGCCGTCGTGTAAGGGTGGAAGCCATAGTCGATGAGGCGCTTGGCGATGTCCCCCGTCTTGATGCCGTTCTTCACCTGACGGCGGTCGCTGAAGACAACCTCGTGCATCGACGGCGTCGTGTAGGGCAGATCGTAAAGGTCTTCGAGCTTTTTGCGGATGTAGTTCGCGTTGAGCACAGCATCTTCCGTCGTCTGGCGCAGGCCATCGGGGCCGTTGGCAAGCGTGTACGCAAGCGCGCGAACGAACATCCCGAAGTTGCCGTAGAAGGCGCGTACGCGGCCAACGGATTCAGGACGGTCATAGTTCCAGTGAAGCTGGCCGTCGCTTCCTTCTTCTACAACAGGGATCGGCAGAAACGGCTCTAGAATCTTCTTGCACGCCACCGGACCTGACCCAGGACCACCACCACCATGAGGTGTCGAGAAAGTCTTGTGTAGATTCAAGTGCATCACATCCACGCCAAAATCGCCTGGCCGCGTCTTGCCGCAGAGCGCATTCATGTTGGCGCCGTCCATGTAAAGAAGCGCGCCCTTTGCGTGGAGAATATCGGCAATCTTGTGAATCTGGTTTTCAAAAACGCCGATCGTCGATGGATTGGTGAGCATCAGCGCGGCAGTGTCTTCGTTGACGATCTGCTCAAGCGCCGCAACGTCGATTCCGCCCTGCGAATTTGATTTGAGGTTGATCACCTGATACCCGCAGATGGCCGCCGTTGCGGGGTTCGTGCCGTGAGCCGAATCGGGGATGATGATGCTCTTGCGCGGATTGCCCTTCGACTTGTGATAGGCGCGCGCGAGCAGGATGCCGGTGAACTCGCCGTGCGCTCCGGCGGCGGGCTGGAGCGTGATCGTGTCCATCCCGGTGATTTCGATGAGGCAATCCTGCAGCAGCTTGACGATCTGCAGCGAGCCTTGCGAAAGCGACTCCGGCTGATAGGGATGGGCCTCGGCAATGCCCTCAAGGCGAGAGACAAATTCATTCACGCGGGGGTTGTACTTCATCGTGCAACTGCCCAGCGGATACATGCCGAGATCGATGGCGTAGTTCCAGGTAGACAGGCGGGTGAAGTGGCGGATGATTTCGATTTCGCTCAACTCCGGCAGCGTACCTGTGCTCTCGCGCGCAGCTTCGCCGAGCAGTAGCGCAGGGTCGACTTCCGGTACGTCAAGCGGAGGCAGCTTGTAGGCCTTCTTGCCGGGCGAGGAAATTTCAAAAGACAGTTTTTCGTTCTGTGTGAGATGCGCAGTGACCTTGCGCGGCGTACCGACAAAAGCTTGTTCTGTTGTTGCCATCTTCAAATTCCTTTATTGCTACCTTGCGGATGCTGCAACTGGCGCTTCGGCCAGGACCGCAGCGGCTTGATCAACCTGTTCTTTCGTCGTCAGTTCAGTGGCGCACCAAAGCGTCGCGTTGCCTAGCTCCGGATACCACTTCTTGAGCGACACTCCACCGATAATCTTCCTTTCGAGGAGGCGCGCATTCAACTGCTCGGGCGCTTCGCTTGTTTCAAGCACAAACTCATTGAAGCGCGGAGATCTGGCGAAAAGCAGCTTGCCGCTTTCGCTCAGGGTCTTGGCCGCATACTGCGCCTTAGCGAGGTTCTGCACCGCTAATTCCTTGATTCCTTCTTTGCCGTAGACAGTCATGAAGATCGTCGCCATCAAGGCCACCAGCGCCTGATTGGTGCAAATATTCGAAGTCGCTTTCTCACGGCGAATGTGTTGCTCGCGGGTCGAGAGCGTTAGGACGAAGCCGCGGCGTCCGTCCTTGTCCTTGGTCTCGCCGACGAGGCGGCCAGGCATCTGCCGCAGATATTTTTCTTTCGCCGCAAGCACACCGCAGAACGGTCCGCCATAGCTTGAGGCAACGCCAAAGGACTGCGCTTCGAGCGAAACGATATCGGCTTCGACCGGAGGACGTACAATGCCGAGCGACACCGCCTCGGCTATAGACACTACCAGCAGAGCGCCTTTCTTGTGCGCAATCTCGGCAATAGCGGGAATGTCTTCGACAACACCGAAAAAGTTCGGCGACTGCACCATCACACACGCAGTCTTATCAGTCACAGCCTGATCGAGGGCAACAAGATCGACACGCCCATCCGCTCCGTAGCCGACTTCGTGCGCCGCGTGCTCCTGATGCTGCGAGTAGGTTTCCATCACCTCCCGGTATTCAGGATGCACGGTGCGGGCCACGACCACGCCATCGCGGCCGGTGACGCGGACGGCCATCATCGCGGCTTCTGCCGCTCCCGTCGATCCGTCATACATCGAGGCGTTGGCGATATCCATGCCGGTCAGCTCGCAGATCATCGACTGGAACTCGAAGATGGCCTGCAGCGTTCCTTGGGTGATCTCAGCTTGATAAGGCGTATACGAGGTCAGAAACTCACCGCGCTGAACCAGCGAATCGATAATCACCGGACGGTAATGGCGGTACACGCCAGCACCAAGAAAGCTGGCGTAGCCAACAGCATTGTGCGCTGCCGCATTCTTGAAATGGTCGATGATTTCCGACTCGCCCATCTGCCGGGGAATACTAAGGTCGCGCGCGAGGCGGTATTCCTCCGGAATAGTCGAAAAGAGATCGTCGATGCTAGACGCGCCAATCTCACGCAGCATCTCAGCACGCTCGGCAGGTGACTTGGGTAGATAACGCATGTTTGTTTAATCCTTAGTGCTAAAACAAATTCAACCGCCAAGAACGCTAAAGACGCCAAGGTTCGCGGGGGAGAATCTTCATACTAAAAAACTGTGAACGCTGTTCCGAACGAAGCTGTATCTCTAGTGCCCGGTCTCTTCAGCGATGAACTTCTCGTAATCTGCTGCACTCAGGAGCGAATCGACTTCCGACGGATCACTCAGCTCGACCTTCATGATCCACGACTCGTGCGCGGCGGTGTTGATTTTCTCAGGAGCCGACGCCAATTCCTCATTCACCTCTGTCACAGTTCCGGTGACCGGCGAGTACAGGTCCGAGACAGCCTTGACCGACTCGACGCTGCCGAAGACTTCGCCCTTCTTCACTGTTGCACCCACCTTGGGCGATTCCACAAAGACAATGTCGCCGAGCGAGTTCTGGGCATAGTCAGTGATGCCGATCTTGCCGGTTTTGCCGTCAACCTCAATCCACTCGTGCTCGCGGGTATAGCGGTAATTCGCGGGGTATGCCATGTGCTTTCTCTCTCTATTGTACGGTCTGTGGTGATCAGGACTGTTTTTTGAGACGGCGGTAGAACGGAATGGGCACAACCTTGGCGCGCACCATGGTGTTGCGCACCTGAACGAAAACCTCGCTGTCGATCGCGGCATATTCGCGTGGAACAAAGGCAAGAGCGATGTTTTTCTTCAGGAATGGCGCGGGCGAGCCGCTGACGACCTCGCCAATCTGCGTGCCGCCCTCGTTGAAGACGCAATAGCCATCGCGGGCGATACCGCGTTCAATCACTTCCAGGCCCACAAGCTTGCGCATCGGTCCGCCGGCAGCTTGCACTTGGTGCAGTGTATCGGAACCAATAAAAGGACCTTTTTCAAGCTTGCAGAAGCGATCAAGCCCGGCTTCGAAGACATTGATCGTCTCCGAAATCTCATGTCCATAAAGCGACAGAGCCGATTCGAGACGCAGCGTATTGCGCGCACCTAGACCGCAGGGGACGATGCCAAATTCCCTGCCGGCTTCCAGCACTTCCTCCCAAACGCGCTTGCTGGTGGCCTCATCTGAAGGAACGTAAATCTCGAAGCCGTCTTCGCCTGTGTATCCGGTACGTGCGATAAGCGTGTTGGGCAGCCCGCAAACGGTACCCCACTTGAACCAGTAGAACTTGATCATAGAGAGATCGACGTTGGTGAGCTTTTGCAGCGTCTCAACTGCTTTCGGGCCTTGGATGGCGAGCTGCGTGTAGTAGTCGCTGTAGTCGCTCACGTGACAGTGAAACTTCTGGGCGTTGCTTTTGACCCAGCCGAAGTCTTTTTCCCGCGTGCCGGCGTTGATCACAATCAGGTAGTCGTTGTCGGAAAGCTTGTGCACAATCACATCGTCCACAAACGTCCCCTGCGGGTAGAGCATCGCCGAATACTGCGCCTGCCCCACCTGCAGCTTCGAAGCATCGTTCATGCAGATGTGCTGAATCGCATCGAGCGACTCCGGACCGCGCAGTTGGATGTCGCCCATGTGGCTGACATCAAAGAGCCCAACGCCAGTACGCACCGCCATGTGTTCGGCGATCAGGCCTGAATATTCAACGGGCATGTCCCACCCGCCGAAATCGACCATTTTGGCGCCAAGCTGGCGGTGAACGGCATTCAGAGCTGTCTTGCGAAGGGCGGGTACGACGGCAGGTGTAGACACGGCAGTATCCTTCGTTGGGAGATGCGGAACCTATTTACGCTAAAGCATCCGAGTTCGGGTGTAAACCGCTGGGCTGAGAATCGAGTCGTTAGATCAATTGAGCACAGTAGACGGTGCAATAGGCCTTACTGGTTTCCAGAGCCTCCTATTTATCCGCGTAGTAGCCTTCGCGCGTCTGCACGAATAGGTCCTTGTTTTTGGCCGTCAGAGTGATCTTGTGGTAGCTCTCATCGGCGCTCGACTTGTCGGGCGTGTAGCCGAGCATGTACTGCGAGCGCATCTCCGCGGCAATGCTCGCGTAAACCTGGTCGAAGTTCTCCTTCTTCTTTACTTCGAACATGCGACCGCCGGTCTGTTCGGCGATCTGCGCCATGATCTTCTTGCCATCGACGTGCGGCACCTGGGATTGGGGCTGTCCGCCGCGGCCACCGCCGGGATAACCTCCGCCGGGATAGCCCCCGCCACCGGGATAACCACCGCCGCCCATCCCGATCCGAGGATGGCCATAACCACCGCCGTGATTTTCATAGTCATGCGGCTGTTCGCCCTGAAAGTAAATCGTGTAGACGACGGTATTGGCGCGCTGCGCTGCTTCAATCGCCGAGTTGAGCGACTCCCGGCTCCCGCGGTCCTGCCCGTCGCTCAGCACGACAATCGCCTTCCGACCCTGCTGCTTTTTCATCAGTTCGTCGCCGGCAAGATAGATGGCGTCATAGAGCTGTGTGCCGCCTCCGCGATGAGCATGCTGCTGGCCGGGGTCGGAGTCTGACGTCGTCTGGTAGGACTCCTGGGTTGGCCCCAGGTCTTCAAGCGCCGCCGAAAGCTTTTCCTTGGAAGGAGTTAGGTCCTGCAACAACTCCACTTCGCGGTCAAAGTGGATGAGGAATGCCTTGTCCTCGGGCTTAGTCAGCATCTGGTTCAGAAAGGTCTTGCTCGAGGCCTTTTCCTGGTCGAGCGCGTTGCGCATGCTCATGCTGGTGTCGACCAGCAGGCCCAGCGTGAGTGGCAGATTGGTGTCGAGGTTGAAGTATTTGATGGTCTGCGGCCGGGTGTCTTCGACCAGCGTGAAATCATCCTTGGTCAGATTGGTGACGACCTGACCCTTCTTGTCGCGCACCGTGACCGGCAGCGTAACCACCTTTACATCAACCGAAAGAGTCGTTGTAGGAGTCGCCGCCTTGGCAGCATCCGGCGCAGCGGTTTGGGCGATGAGTGAGCTGGAAGCGAGCAAACCGAAGACGGTCGCGAAACGGAAAAGCGTAGGCCTGGAGCACTTCATAGTGGGTGTCATTCTGTTAGACGAAAAAGTCGCCGAACAGTTGAGGCCCGGCTTGCGATTGCAAGGGTAAAAATTAATATTCGCCAGTGGTAAGACCTCTCGAAATCTGGGAGAATAGATGCAGCAAGTCTGCTCGCCTTCATTCCCTCCAACGAGGTCCTCTATGGAACGCCGCGACTTCCTGAAGCAGAGCGCTCTCACCGCTGCTGCCGCCGCAACCACCAAGCTCTCGGCCTCGACGCCAACCAATCCTATTACACGCCGTCCCCTGGGCAAAACGGGCGAACACCTTTCAATGATCGGGTTCGGCGGCATCGTCGTCATGAACGAAGAAACCGGCGCCTCGAACAACATCGTGGCTGAGGCAGTCGATCGCGGCATCAATTATTTTGACGTGGCGCCCAGCTACGGCAATGCCCAGGAACGGCTGGGCCCGGCGCTCGCGCCCTATCGCAAGAACTGCTTCCTCGCCTGCAAGACTGAAGGCCGCATGAAGGACGACTCGCGCAAGCAACTGGAAGAATCCCTGCGCCTCCTCAAGACCGACCACGTCGATTTGTACCAGTTCCACGCGCTCACCAAAATGACCGACCTCGACACGGTCCTCGGCCCCGGCGGCGCGATGGAAACGATGGAAGCCGCCAAGAAAGAAGGCAAGATCCGCTACATCGGCTTCTCCGTACACTCGGCCGAGACAGCGGTCGCAGCCATGAACCGCTACAACTTTGACACCGTCCTGTTCCCCGTCAATTTCGTCCTCTTCTCGCAGGCAAACTTCGGCCCACAGATTCTCAAAAAGGCGCAGGAAAAAGGCATGGGCATCCTCGCCTTGAAGGCAATGGCAAAGACGGTCTGGTCCACCGATCAGAAGCAGAACCATCCCGAGCCGAAGTGCTGGTATCAGCCCGCAGCCTTCCCCGATGAAGCCACGCTCGGACTGCGCTGGACGCTTGGCCATCCCATCACCGCCGCGCTGCCTCCGGGCGATGAAAAATACTTCCGTCTGGCCATGGACGTCGCCCAGAACTACAAGCCTCTGGAACCGCACGAGGAACAGGCGCTGATCGCTCGCGCTACCGGCGTTGAGCCCATCTTTCATCTCGGGAACGATGTCTAGGAACTTGTTGAAATTCGTCTTGCTGTAGCGGATTTACTTGGGATTGGTGCTTGTCATGGGCTGAAATTCTGTTTCAAATCGTGCTTTGGAGCAGTGTATATCGAGTTGTGTGGTGATCGGGAAGACGAGCCTGATGGCCGCAACCAGGGTTGGGGCACACTACAGCCTGAGTCCTGCAGGTGTTGGTTGCGCCATCAGCCTCGGCAGGCGAAGCAGATTGTGGGCGGCGCAACTGAAAACGAACAGCCAATCTACTTTCTCCAGTCCGCGCAGCTTGACCTGGCGCAACGGCCCGGTCTGCTTCAGCCATCCGAAGCCCTTTTCGATCAGCCATCGGCGGCTCAGACTGATGACATAGCCGGGCTGCCGCGTGGTTCTGCGGTCCAGGTTGCTGGAGCGGTTTCTGTGGTTGCTGGTGATGTGTGGAGTGACATTGAACTCCCGCACGGTGCGCACAAAATCCTTCGTGTCGTAAGCTTTGTCGGCACCTACGGTAATGCGGCGTGCGCGGCCCTGCTGTTTCTTCTGAAGCATTAACAGCGCCGCATCGCGCTCGGCGTATCCATCGGCGTGAGTCACCATCGCGGCAGCAATCAGTCCATTACGGTTCTCCACCAGCGCATGGCCCAGGTAGCTCAGCTTCGATTCCTTCCCGTAGCTCTTCTTGTACAGGCGGGCATCGGGATCGGTGGTCGATGCATGTGTCTTGTTGCTCCGCTTCTGGCCGTGGAAGTTCGCGCCATCGTCATCATCGGAATCATCCTTCGAACGAAAGCTCTTCTGCGAGGCCCAGGCCTGGATCAGCGTGCCGTCCACGGTGAAGTGCTCATCCGACATGTATTGCTTCGCCTGCCGGTTCACCTCGGCAAAGAACCGCTGTGCAACCTCTGAGGTCAGCAACCGGTCACGGTTCTTCGAGAACACCGCATGATTCCATACCACATCGTCCATGCCCAGGCCCACGAACCAGCGAAACAACAGGTTGTAGTCGATCTGCTCGACCAGCAGTCGCTCGGAACGGATGGAAAAGAACACCTGCAGGAGCAAGGCCCGCAGCATGTACTCCGGCGCTACCGACGGCCGGCCGGAATCAGCGTAGAGTGCATCCAACTCCGGGCTCAGCGACCGTAGCACCGCATCGGTTAACTTGCGAACCTCACGCAACGGATGATCGGCCGGTACCCTCTGCTCCAACGACACATAGCTGAACATCCCGTCCTGAATCCGCTCGTCTCCACGCATATCGATAAGACGAACAGACCCTGTCCAATGCTGCAAAAGTCGTACCTATTTCAACAAGCTCCTAGGAGACGTAATAAGCCACCAGCATATTCATGACGAATTAAGTAAACTTGCTAACAAACTTTCGTCTATATTATTGACAGAGCGTGACTATTTCTCTCGCGCTCAACTTAATTCCCTAAGTTAGTCTCAGGCGGCCAGTAAGAATGCAAGTCGTACGTCGTAGGGTAGTTGAAGTTTGTATTGCTTCGTGTTTCGCGTTAGTGATATTTGGTTGCGGCAGCAACGCAAGCCAGCTCAGCTTAAGTCCATCGGTCAGCTCCGTTACCATGGCTCCTGGATCAGCGACAAGAATTGCCATTTCGGCAACCGGCAACATGAGCGGAATTGTCTCGGTGGCGGTCAGCGGGCTTCCTCCAGGTGTCACCGCTTCTCCCTCACCACTGAACGTGGTAGTTGGAACATCTGCGGCTCTCACTTTCAAGGCAGCTCCTAACGCTGCGTTCAGTTCGTTCCCGGCAACTGATCCCTCCAATCCCGATTCGATGACCGCGACGATTACGCTCTCGGGGGTCAATCAGGCAGTCAATACGACTACCAGTTTTCCGTTGACGATCTCGCTTGAAAATCCATCCTTCGTGCCGTCGACCATGAATCTGCCCGTAATCCAAATGACCACACAGGGTGGGGCGCCTATTCTGGATAAGACGGACTATGTGCCCGGCGCTCTCACCATCACTCCCGGAACTTCCGATCCAACCGATTCTCCTTACAACGGGACGATGCAGGTGCACCTGCATGGGCACAGCACACTACTGATGCCCAAGAAGCCCTACAAGGTAAAGCTCAATTCGAAGGCAAGCCTGTTGGGTATGCCTTCGAATAAGAACTGGATTCTGCTGGCAAACTATGACGACAAGGCCCTCACGCGTAACTACGTCGCACTGGAATTGAGCAAGCGACTGGGCATGCCATGGACGCCACGCTCAGTCTTTGTTGAGTTGTTCCTAAATGGCCAATATGAAGGCAATTACGAACTTACGGAAGAAGTAGAGATCGACAAGAACCGCGTCAACATCACGGAAATGGACGATACAGATAACTCCGGTAAAGCGCTGACCGGAGGATACCTTCTGGAAATCGATGGCTATCAGGACGAAGACTTTGTATTTACGACATCGATTGGAGTGCCATTCGGCCTGCAAGACCCTGACCCCGCCACGCCGGAACAGTCGTCCTACATTCAAAGCTACGTGCAACAATCTGAAGATGCTCTCTATTCGAGCACCTTCAACGATCCAACTACTGGCTGGCCTGCTTATTTTGATCAGGACACTCTCGTCAACTGGTATCTGGTCAATGAAATTATGGGAAATAATGACGCTGCGTTTTTCAGCAGCGATTATGTATATAAGGACAAGAACAATCCACTGCTGTATATGGGACCAGTCTGGGACTTCGATATCAGTTCGGGAAATGTGAACTATAACGCCATCGTCAATCCGGATATATGGTGGGTAGGAACGAATGCTTCCTGGTACTCCCGACTGTTTCAGGACCCGAATTTTACGAATGCCGTGATTGCGCGATGGAAGCAGGTGAAAGCATCGCAACTGGACACGTTACCCGCTTTCATTGACCAGACTGCGGCTTATTTAGATCAGTCTCAGCAGAATAATTTTCAACGTTGGCCTATCCTGAGCGAAACCGTCTGGCCTAACTCTGAAGTGGCTGGCTCTTATCAGGGAGAAGTCGACTTCCTGAAAAGCTGGCTAACGCAGCGCGTAGCATGGATGGATTCACAATTCAGCCAGGGAATCGGGCCCGAAGGAGCCGGCTCCGGGAGCGGCTCATCCAGTGTTGTAGTCAAACACTGAAAGCAGTGGAGCACACTGGCGCACGAGCATCAGTCTTGAATCTATATCTGCGAGTAGTCCGCAGGCGTTAAGGATCAGGTTCCGTCTGGCCATGGACGTGGCCCAGAACTTCAAGCCTCTGGAACCGCACGAGGAACGGGCGCTGATCGCTCGCGCTACCGGCGTTGAGCCCATCTTCCATCTCGGAAATGATGTGTAGTCAATAGGGGATCGAAGGCGGCGGGCAGTTAGTGGCTGGCTTCCTTTTCAGAACTTGTGATGATCTTTGCCCCTTCGTTCATGTTGATGGGATACACGTAACGTAAATACAAATAGAAAAAGCACATCGAAAGAACAAGAATCACAACACCCAGTGTAGATGAAGTGATCTTGACGCCTTTCATCGATGCGTCCAGTTCTTCCGACTCCCCTTTGAAAGCCGCCGCTTTAAATTGGAGCCAGGAAAAGAGGACACCCATGAGCACCAGAAAAATCACAACGTAAAAAATAATGATCGAAGAAATGTGTTGCCACGCGTAAACCTTGCGCGTGTGATCGATCACCTCACGCTGGTATTTCCAATATGCTTCGTTGTAGTCGGCCTGGGCTTGGCTTACTCGCGAGTTGACCGGTTCTGGCACCGTTGGAATCTGATCCTGTGCAGCCGCAGCGTCTGCTTCTGCCTGAGCGAGTGAATCCGCTTTCGCCTGGCGTGCTCCACCAACACGCGGTTTTTCACGATGAGACGCAGCAACACTTCCCTGATCGGAAGCTTGACCCAGTCCGGGGGCCGCGAAACAACAGCTAAACAGAAGAATAAAGATTAAAAGAGCTTTCATTGGCAATCCGGCGGGGGCTTTTCAATCAGTCGGGTCAAAAGTGCCATGCGATATTTCACGTTCGCACTGTCGCTTTTCCCTATACCCTGCTTGCGCGCATTGGTATCCGCACCTTTGCACACGTCCCCCAGAAGCTTGAGCAGGTTCTCACTTACCTCGTGAAGCGATGACTCCGGCGCCGGTGTATCTGCCACGTATTCGTCGACTTCACCACCCGACGTACTATGCTGGCTGGCCAACGCATGTTTGCATCCCGCCTTATATCCTTCGCCGAATCCGGTGTTGTACGCGTCGGAGTCGGTATTGGCGTCGGGCACATGGGAGCACACCGACGCAGCAGGCGAATTCTGCGGCGCGGGTATAGGTTGAGTATTTTCCTGTGCGTGCACAGCAACAGCAGAAACGCAGAACACGAGCAGAAGGAAAGCAAATCCACGTGGCATTTCGTTCCTCCGAATCGTGCCGCAACTATAACTGAAGCGGATCACGATGCAGAAGCTTTTCTTTGCTTGCCTTAGTGCTCAAAAAGCGCCATCAAATCTGCGAAAAATCCGTAGGCGTCAATATCAGATTCGTAATGTTGCTCACAATCTGCTCAAACGCATATCGCGGAGACGCCGACAGCTTCTTCCAGTCCGGATCGCTGCCGAAAGCCGCCCACTTGGCATTCATTTCGCCAATATCCCCAAACGTCAGCATATAAGTCAGGTTCGGTAAGCGTGGCCCGATCAGCGAATCCCCATAAAAGACCTGCCCGAAGCCCGCCTTCTGGAAAATCCCAAACTCGCCGTTGTGGAACATCTCCACCTTGCGCACATGGTCCTGGTTCGTCGGGCTTTCATAGGTTCGCAACTGGAACACACGCTTTGCGTGCTGTGCTGTAGTCGCTGGAACCGTAAGTTTCGGCCAGCCTTCAAACGCAATCATCAACGAGCTTTCAATGCGAACATACGGCGGCTCCTTCGCCGAAGCATTCCAAAAAGGCTCCGCCGCCTGCATAAACTGCTTGTCCTGCGCCAGTTTCAGATCCGCCGTCACCAGCGCGTCCACCGACGTGCTCGGAATGAGCACATACAGCGTCGGCGTCTCCGACCCGATGGTGAGGTTGAACGCTCCCACAGGTGAAATTCCCATGCGATTCAGCGCCGGAATCAGCGCCCCCGAAACATAGCTCTCCGTCAGCTTCGTCTGCGGACCCGACTGCATAAAATATTTCCGCAGCTCGTAATACTCACGCTGCTTGCTAGTAGATTCCTGCGCTATGGATTTGCCTGCGAATGCCAATGTCGATGCGGCCAGAGACGAAGTAAGAAAGCTACGTCTTTCCAATGGGCCCTCCTGATCACTTGGATTGTACCGAAGGAGCCAAGGCTGCAGCGCGCGCCCGAAAAGAAAAACCGGATGCTCCGTGGTGTGATCACGCAAGCATCCGGCCAGACCAATGGGTTGATTGGTCTGAAACTTACTGGTCGTTCCCTTTCACCAATTCCGTTGAAACCGCTGACAGATAACCGAACAGCCCGCCCGAACCATGATTCGGACCAGCCGTGAAATATAGCTCCGTTGCCGGTGCGGCCGCAGGATCGTTGTTAGTCGGGCTTACGTTGCCCGGACTGATGGCCCAGATGCCGTTGATCGCGATCGGATTCCCGCTCGCATCTTCGAGCAGCCCATCAAATTCACCCGTCGCCAGATCATAGGCAGCAATGTAGCCACTCGATTGCGTCGTACCACCACCGGCAAACTGCCCAATCAGCAGGTCGTGACTGAATCGTCCAAAATCGAGCGGCGCCTGCGCAACGCCCCAGGGAGCGTTGAGCCACGATCCATGTTCAAGCCGGCGCAGCAACTGTCCCGTCGAGCTGTAAATGTCGACATAGCCTAGGCCCGGCCCATCCGTCTCAAATGGCGATCCCTGCAAGTGCAGCGCGTAGGTCACAACAATGTCGTTCCCAATCGACTGCACGTTAAACGGAACAAAATTGCGTGGCAGACGCTCATCGACGAACGGCTCGTTGTCGCCTCTGTGACGATCGTCATCGAAGCCGAAATCGTCCGCACCGCCTTTGTCGTAGTTGTTACTGCTCAGCTTCACGCTGTGAAATGCGTTGTCATACACATCCACGCGGCCCTTGGTAAAGTTCGCGGCATAGAGATAGCGCTTTCCCTGAATGAAAGCGCTGGTCAGGCCCGTATAGGTCGATCCGTCCGTGGTCTTTGCCACGGTTACCGCATGCGTCGAAGGAGGCTTCGCGCCCTGCGTTACATTGATCGTCGCATTCCAGCCTACGATCGTTCCGTCGATGGTGGAGAAAAGAAAAGTAGCCGGAGCGTTCGGCGCCAGCAGAAAGTCCGTTGTGCTGCCGTTAAAAATCGTTCCTGTGGGAGTACCTAGTGGCGTCTTTGGATTCGTCGGATCGGCGGGAGGAATCGTGACCACTAGTCCCTGTATTGCACCCGGGCCGTTGTACAGAGTGCTCAGTCCAGTGGCATTGTCCGAAACCCACCATGGACTTCCCGATCCGCGCGAAAGCCCCCAGGGGTTAACGAGATTCGGATCGGTGACTGGAGCCACTCCCGCCGTGTTGGCAACGAGATTCGTCTGCTTGTAGTGCTGTCCAAAAGCCACAGTTCCTGCGCACAAAGCGATTGCCGCACTGGCCGCAACGCATCGTAGGTTTTTCATGTGCGAGACTCCTGATGTTTCTCAAAGACCCCGCTTTACGAAGTGCCACCGCTCGACGCGACGTCGACCGGCAGCTGGACCGGAACGCAGGCGGGGAGGGCTGCGGCCCGGATTCCTGACACAGCCTATGCCCCGGCGCGAACAACGAATGTCACGGCGCGGTCATCGTTTTGTCGATTCTTTTTCCGCTGAATTTATTCCCGGTTTTACTTGATTTTTATTTTTCAGGCTGGATTGTTGCGGGAACACGTCCATCGTGTCTGTCGACTCTTGCCGCCTAGATCACAACGCTCTCTCGATACTCTCCGGCGGTTCGTAATACTCGCGCGGCTTGCCTCCTGAGACCTGTGCTCTGGATTTGCCCGCGATTGCGAGCGCCGATGCGTCCAGGGACGATGCGAGAAAGCGGCGTCTTTCCAAAGGAGCCCTCCTGATGATTTTGGATTGTATCGGATGGCGGCATCCCGGGCTGAAGATCCTTGTTTTTGATCGCATCCGGAGAAATGCGCTACTCTTACTCCGGTGGACCGGCCCGCTCGCTAATACCTGAAAGAGGTAACTTCCAGCTACAGGAGATCTGCTTTATGACAATCGACTCGGCCAAAGAAGTCAGCGAATCCGCGCACTTCGATTTATTAAGCGAGATTGCCGATTCTGAGCGAAAAAAACCCTGGCAATCGGGTCTCTACGCAAAGACTCTCGACAAGAGAGCTGACTTCCGCACCGTGCTCATCACGATGGAACGCGGTGCGCGCATGAAGGAACACCACACGGACGGCACCATCTCCATCCATGTATTGAAGGGCGCTATCCGCATCAACGTACAGGCACAGGCGCGCGAAGTGCGCACAGCCGGGCTCTTTACGCTCGGGCCTTCCATCAAGCACGATGTCGAGTCGCTTGACGACTCCGCATTTCTGCTCACCATATCGTGGCCGACCAGCGAAAAACTGCGTTCCATGGAACACCGCGGTTACGGGACTTAGGACCTCACTCGTACTTATAAAACCCGCGTCCGCTCTTGCGCCCCAGCCAACCGGCATCCACCATGCGAATCAGCAGCGGGCATGGCCGGTACTTTGGATCGCCCAGTCCGTCGTGCAGCACGCGCATAATGTCGAGGCACACATCGAGACCGATAAAATCAGCCAGCGTCAGCGGACCCATGGAATGCGCCATCCCCAGCTTGAAGACTTCGTCCACGGCCTCGGGAGTCGCCACCCCCTCCATCACCGCAAACATCGCTTCATTCAACAACGGCATAAGCACACGGTTCGAAACGAATCCCGGCGCATCGTTCACTTCGACCGGAGTCTTACCCAGTTTCTCGGCCAACACCTTCACTGCATCATAGGTCGCCTGCGAAGTCGCGAGCCCTCGGATGACTTCCACCAGCTTCATCACCGGCACAGGATTGAAGAAGTGCATGCCGATGACTTGCTCCGCACGCTTGGTCCGCGCGGCTAACTTCGTAATGGAAATAGACGAGGTGTTCGACGCGAGGATCACATGCTTCGGCAGAACAGAATCCAACTCCGCAAAGAGCTGGCTCTTGATTTCAAATTTCTCCGTCGCCGCCTCAATGACAAAATCGCACGACGCGAGCGACTGGCGGTTGAGCGTGCCTTGTATCCGCTGGAGCGCTGCTGTTACTTCGTCCGCGGTCAGCTTGCCTTTGGCCGCTTCGCGATCAAGGTTTTTCCGGATCGTCTCAAGGCCGCGATCGAGAAACCGCTGCTCCACCTCGCACAGGCGCACATCAAACCCGCTCCGCGCCAAAACGTGCGCGATGCCATTCCCCATGGTTCCCGCGCCAAGTACGCCGACCGTCCTGATCTTGCTCATTCAGCTCACCTCAAAACAGATGAGTGTATCAGGGGCAAAGAATAGAGTTGTGCACATCTTGTTTTGATTTCTGGAGATGTCATTCTGAGGCCCCTGAGTGGAACGAAGGGGACGAAGAATCCACCAGATATTTCGATAAGCAAGACCGTTTCAGGTTTCTTGCGAGAAAGTTAGTGGCTTTCTTGCTGGAGCCAGGTCTCCATGGATTCTTCGCTACCCTCAGAATGACTGCAGTTCTGACTGTCTAAGAAATTCGTGCGGCAACGGCGGTGATATTGTCGCTGCCGCCCGCGGCATTCGCCTCTTCAATTAGACGCCGGCAAAGACCCTGCAAGTCCGACGCATCCTGTCCCA
Source organism: Terriglobales bacterium (assembly GCA_963823845.1). GTDB lineage: Bacteria > Acidobacteriota > Terriglobia > Terriglobales > Acidobacteriaceae > Alloacidobacterium. Next base: position 232,609 of record CAWGND010000026.1, on the reverse strand, counting down.
GCAACTCAGCCAGACGCGCCTCGGGCACTTCTTTCGTAAGCCCATCGGAACACAATAGGAAGAGATCTCCGTGTTCCGTCGCCACTTCCTCGACATCTGGCATCACCGTCTCCCTCGTCCCGATCGCTCGCGTAATCACATTGCGCAAGGGAGACATCTCCGCCTCGGCCGGCGTCATCTGCCCCATGCGCACCTGTTCATCGACTAAGGAGTGATCCTGCGTCATGCGTTCCAGTGCGCCCGCCCGGAAGCGATAGCAGCGGCTGTCGCCCACATGCCCAATCCAGACGCGGCCCTCGCGCACCAGAAGCATTACCAGCGTCGTGCCCATTCCGTGCAGTGATGGTTCCCGGTCGGCGCGCGAATGGACGCGCCGGTTTGCTTCCGCAATTCCGCTTTGAAGCGCTTGCCGTGTGTTGTCGGCCAGCAGAGGATCGCAAAGCGCCTCGGTAACCGCGGCTACCGCCGTCTGGCTTGCAACTTCGCCAGCGGCCGCTCCGCCCATGCCATCGCACACTACAAAAAGACCAGCCTCGGGGCACAGCCCGAAGGCATCTTCATTTGCGGACCGAACCCGTCCGACATCAGTGAGCGCTGCTACTTCCACGAGCATCTGTTCCTGAGGCATGATGAAATTCCCGAATCTAAAGCTGGTTCACGGTGCACTCAACACGATACACGGGTTGAGCAACGCTTCGCATCCGGCTCATCTCATACAAGTAAAAAGGCTGGCACGCGGCCAGCCTCAAACAGGGGCGAAAACCCATTACGAACTTGAGGCAGCGCTTGCCAGCTTCGATTCCGCCTCGGCAATCACGCGATTCGCCTCTTCATACTTCTCGGCGTCTTCGCCCGCCTCATTCCACATCTTATGGCCGCGTTCGAGCTGCTCCTGCGCGCGCCCAGTGTCAATCTCTTCCGGCTTCAATGCGCTCTCGGCAAGGATCGAAACGCGCTCGGGAAGCACCTCGGCGAACCCCCAATTGACGTTATACCGCTGCTCGCCCGCATGGCCGCCGCGTAGCCTGACCTCACCCGCACCCAGTTCAGCCAGCATTGGCGTGTGCCCGAACAGCACTTCGAGATATCCGGAACGAGACGGCAGGTCCACCGCATCCGCCGTCGTATCGACAAGGATGCGTTCGGGAGTCACCAGCCGTACTTGCAGTTGATCTGGCATAGTCTATGCGTTCGCCTTCATCTTCTCGGACGCTTCGAGCACGTCTTCAATCGAGCCCTTCAGGTAGAAGGCCTGCTCGGGAACGCTGTCATGTTTGCCGTCAAGCACCTCCTTGAAGCTGCGAACCGTGTCCTCAATCTTCACGTATGCGCCGGGAATGCCCGTAAACTGCTCGGCCACGTGAAACGGCTGCGAGAGGAAGCGCTGAATCTTACGCGCGCGTTGCACCGTGATCTTGTCCTCTTCCGAGAGCTCGTCGATGCCGAGAATCGCGATGATATCCTGCAGGTCCTTGTAGCGCTGCAGAATACGCTTAACGCCCTGCGCCACATCATAGTGCTCCTGCCCTACGATACGCGGCGACAGAATGCGCGAGGTCGAAGCCAGCGGATCGACAGCCGGATAGATGCCCAGCTCCGACAGAGGACGCGAGAGCACGGTCGTCGCATCCAGGTGGGCAAAGGTCGTCGCCGGAGCCGGATCGGTAAGATCGTCCGCCGGAACATACACAGCCTGAACCGAAGTCACCGAGCCCTTCTTGGTCGAAGTGATGCGCTCCTGCAGCTCGCCCATTTCCGTCGAAAGGTTCGGTTGGTAGCCGACGGCCGAAGGCATGCGGCCCAGCAGCGTCGAAACTTCAGAGCCCGCCTGAGTGAAGCGGAAGATGTTATCGATGAAGAGCAACGTGTCGGTCCCCTCATTGTCGCGGAAATATTCGGCGACCGTAAGGCCGGTCAGGGCCACGCGCAGACGCGCACCTGGCGGCTCGGTCATCTGGCCATAGATCAGAGCAGCCTTCGACTTCTTGAAATCCTTCAGGTCAATAACGCCCGCTTCCTGGAACTCGACCCAGAGATCGTTTCCTTCACGGGTGCGCTCGCCGACTCCGGCGAAGACCGAAAAGCCGCCGTGCTTGAGCGCGACGTTGTTGATCAGCTCCTGAATGATGACCGTCTTGCCGACGCCTGCGCCGCCGAAGAGACCGATCTTGCCACCCTTAAGGAAGGGCTGAATGAGATCGATAACCTTCACGCCGGTCTCGAACATCTCTTCGTGCGTTGACTGCTCATCGAACGCCGGAGCTTGACGGTGAATCGGCATAAACGTCTTTGCGTTGATAGGCCCAAGCTCGTCCACAGGCTCGCCAATCACGTTCAGCACGCGGCCCAGCGTCTCATGTCCCACGGGAACGCGGATCGGACCGCCAAGATCAAGCGCGTTCATGCCACGCACCATGCCTTCGGTGGCCTGCATGGCAACGCAGCGAGCGCGGCCTTCGCCCAGGTGTTGCTGCACTTCAAGAATGACGTTGACGGGAGCCGGAACGGTAAATCCCTCGCTGGTTACGCGCAGCGCCTGGTAGATCGGCGGCAGGTTTACTTCTTCAAACTGCACGTCGACCGCGGGCCCGGCGATCTTAATGACTTTCCCAATATTCTCTGCCATATAAATTTCTTTCTCTCTACAGCGCGCCTGCGCCGCTCACAATCTCAATCAGTTCCTTGGTAATCGCCGCCTGACGCACGCGGTTCATAAGAAGCGTGTAGTGATCGATCAGATCCGACGCGTTGTTCGTTGCCGAATCCATCGCCGTCATGCGGGCAGCGAACTCCGCCGCCGCTGACTCCACCATCGCGTGATAGAGCAGCGTGCCCACATATCGCGGCAGGATCGCGTTGAACAGCTCTTTCGGATCCGGCTCGTATATGTAGTCCAGTTCCGCCGTGCCAAAGCGATGCGCCTCTTCCTCAGCTTGTTTCTCTGCCGCGACCGCATCCTCCAGGCTGATGCCCGCCGACTGAGCGGCTTCTGCCGCACGCTCGCGCTCGCGCTGCGTCATCTCTTCGGCAGCAGCGATCTGCTGTTTGCCGATCTCCACAATGGGCAGAATCCGTTGCACAACAACCCGCTGCTGGATCACAGACTTGAACTCGTTGTAGACCACGTATACCGCGTCGATCTTCTCGCGCGTGTACAGCGTGACAACCTCCCGACCCAGTTCGCGCACCTCGTCGAATGTAATCTTGTGCAGTATGTTGCGATAATGGGCATCCATTATCTCAACCCCGCCGCCGCGCTTGCGCTCGCCACGAGACAGGCGATCCTGTTGCTCTTGCGCCGTTTCTAAGTACTGCGCTGCCGGATACCGCCGCCGCAGAATATCGCGCCCCTTGCGGCCAATCGCTTCAATGTCGATCTGCTGATCCGGATGCGCAGTGATGAAGTTCGTCGCCGTCTTGACGATGTTGGCGTTGAAGGCCCCTGCAAAGCCGCCTTCACCGGAGACAACCACCACGAGCACGTTTTTCTCCGGACGCGTCAGCAACAGCGGATGACGCACTTCACCCGTCTCGGGATCGACGATCTCAATGCGGCGCTTGAGCGACTGCAGCACGCTCTCCATCATCGCCACATACGGTCGCGACGCGAGTGTCCGCTCCTGCGCGCGACGCAGCTTGGCCGCAGCCACCATCTTCATGGCCTTGGTGATCTGGCGCGTGTTCTTAACACTGCGGATGCGCCTTCTTAAATCGAGAACGTTTGCCATTCTTTTGGTTCCAGGCTACTTTTTGGCCCCGGCAGGCTGCGCCTGTCCCGGTTCCGATGACTTCGGCTGATCCGTTGCTTTCTTCTCAGAGCCCGCCACCTGGGAGTCCTGATGCTCGGCGAAGAAGTTCTGCTTGTACTCGTCGACCGCGCCTTTCAGGCGGCTGCGGAGATCATCGTCCAGCGCCCTCTTCTCGCCAATGTCCTTGAGCAGCGCCGTCTGCGCGGAATCCAGATACTTGTGGAACCCGTCCTCGAATGCGTGAATACCTTCCACCTTCACGTCGTCAAGCAGGCCCTGTGTTCCGGCAAAGAGAATCGCTACCTGATGCTCGGCCGTCAGCGGCTGGAACTGTTGCTGCTTTAGCAACTCCGTAAGGCGCTGACCGCGGTTGAGCTGGTTCTGTGTCACCTTGTCCAGGTCGCTGCCGAACTGCGAGAAGGCCGCCAGTTCACGATACTGCGCCAGATCGAGTTTCAGCGTCGCGCCCACCTGCTTGATGGCTTTCATGGCCGCCGAGAATCCGACACGCGACACGGAAAGTCCCACGTTCACCGCGGGACGAATGCCCGAGTTGAAGAGATCGGTTTCAAGAAAGATCTGTCCGTCCGTGATCGAAATCACGTTCGTCGGGATGTACGCCGAGACATCACCGGCCTGCGTTTCGATAATCGGCAGAGCCGTGAGCGAGCCGCCTCCCTTTTCCTTGCTCAGCTTCGAGGAGCGTTCCAGCATGCGTGAGTGGAGATAGAAAACATCGCCTGGATAGGCTTCGCGGCCCGGCGGACGGCGGAGCAACAAGGAGATTTCGCGATACGCGACAGCGTGCTTCGAAAGATCGTCATAGATCACCAGCGCATGCTTCCCCTTATCGCGGAAGTATTCGCCAATCGACGTCGCCGCATACGGTGCCTGATAAAGCATCGGGGCCGGTTCCGATGCCGTCGCGGCCACGACAACGGTGTAATCCATCGCGCCGTGGTCGGTCAGCGTCTGCACCACCTGGGCAACGGAAGACCGCTTCTGCCCGATTGCGCAGTAAATGCAGATGAGGTCGTTCTTCGCGTTGTTGATGATCGTGTCGAGCGCAATCGCGGTCTTGCCGGTCTGGCGATCGCCGATAATCAGCTCGCGCTGTCCGCGGCCAATCGGAATCATGCTGTCGATGGCCTTGAGACCGGTCATCATCGGCTCGCGCACTGACTGGCGATCAACTACGCCCGGCGCAAGACGCTCGATGGGAAGAGTTTCGGTCGCGTTGATAGGCCCTTTGTCATCGATCGGCTCACCCAGAGCATTCACGACGCGGCCGATCATGGCCTCGCCCACCGGGACGCTCAAAATCTTGCCAGTTCGCTTGACCTGATCGCCTTCGCGCAGCTCCGTGTAGTCGCCCATGATCACCGCGCCTACCTGCTCTTCTTCGAGGTTCATGGCGAGTCCGAAAATGCCGTGCGGAAACTCGATCATCTCGCCATACATCACCTTGTCGAGGCCGTGGATACGGGCGATACCGTCGCCAAGGGCAATGACCGTACCCACCTCATCCACGCGAATTTTCGCGTCATAATTCTGGATCTGCTCTTTCAGGAGCTGTGTAATTTCGTCTGCTTTAATCTGAGCCATGCTTCACTTTCCCAACAGAATCTGGTTTTGAGCTTCGCACCTTAGCTGGCGAGCTGCTCTTTCAGCCGGTCCAGTCTTCCCTTGACGGACCCGTCATAGACCGTGCTGCCGACGCGCACCACCGCGCCGCCCAGCAGCGACTTGTCTTCGTGATATGTGGCCTGCACCTGGGTTCCGGTCATCTCGGCCACCTTCTGCTCAATTTCCCGCCGCTCATCGGCTTCGAGCAGTCGCGCGCTCGTCACATGAACTGAAGAGATGCCAAGCCGCTGGTTCACTTCTTTGCGATAATCAGCCAAAACATCATCGAGCAGGTTTAGACGATCGTGCTGGATCAATACCGCAATGAAATTGCGCACCAGCGCCGACATCCCGATCCGCGTATTCAGCTTGTCCAGAATGGCGACCTTCTGGTCTGCGGGAAAGGACGGGTCGAGAAAGACCTCGCGCAGATCGGAGCCTTCTTTCCACGCGGCGACGAAGTTGTCCAGTTGCTGCTGGACCTCATGTGTGTTCAGCCGCGCATCAAAAACCGCATCGGCAAAAGCGCGGGCATAGGGAGCGGCAATCGCGGCCATCAGTTCTTTCCTCCCTTGCTCTGCGCGCTGCCCAGATCGGCGGCGAAATTCCGCACCAGAATGCGATCCGCCTCCGCGCCGAGGTGAATCTGCTGCGCTGCCCGTTCGACCGCAAGATCAGCGGCAAAGCGCTTCAGATCGCGCTGCGCTGCCGAGCCAAAAGCTTCAATTTCCTGTTCGGCCGACTCAATGATGCGCTTGCGCTCCTCTTCGAGCGACGCCTTGATGCGCTTCTCGTCTTCCACGCTGTCCTGCTCCGCATGCTTGCGGATGGCTTCGATCTCGGAATCGAGTCTGGCCAGCCGAGCTTCGACGGCGCTCAGCCGCTTTTGGGCATCCTCTGTCGCAGAGCGCGCTTCGACCAGATCCTTCTGGATCGTCTCCGATCGCTTGCGGAAAGCTTTCGGGAGCGTCTTCATCAGGAGCCAGATAATCGCAATCCAGATAATCGCCGCGTTGAAGTACAGAAAAATCGTCGCAGCCGTCTCCGTGTCTACGTGCATCCACCTGGCAAGGACCTGAACCGAATGCGAATGAAGGTACTGCTCTTCGTGACTGTTACTCACGGGCGCGTCCATCTTCTCGTACTTCGAATGGACATTCCCGGCCGGTTCCGCGTGATCCTGGCTGAAGCCGCGCGGCGCCGCGCCCGCCAGCAGGGCCAATGCGGCAAACAGTATTGCAAACCTGGTCTTCCAACTACGTTTCAACGGGCACGCTCCGCGGGAGCCATGCCTGCCGGAAGAATGGCCTGAAGAATCTGTGAAGCTAATTGCTCTGTCGAGCCTTCAATCTGTCGCCGGGCATCGGCAGCCTGTTGCGTCAACGCGCTCTCTGCGCCGCGGACGCGCTCCTGAGCCGCCAGACGTGCAGAGGCCAGCGCGTGGTCGCGCTCGGTATTCCAATGGTGAATAAGCTGCTCACGGTGACGGAAAATCTCTGCCCGCGCGGCCCTCAGCCTAGCCTCATATTCCTGCGATTTGGCGTCGGCGGCGGCAATGGCGTCCGCAGCCCTTTGCATCGCCCCCTGCGTACGCTCGCGCCGCTCAGCCAGCGTACGGGTAAGCGGGCCATACAAGAGAACCCGGTAGGCCACCACCAGAAGAATGAAAATGATCGCCGTCGGAATCGAGCCGATAATCAGATCGCCGAGTTGCTTGAGAATTTCGTCCATGCTTCGCCGGTTCTTGAAGGCTGTCCAGAGGCATCTCCCGAAATATCTCGTAGACACCTTCAGACAGCTGATTTCTCGCTTACCGCAGCCCTATCCACACCTTTTCCAACACCTTTGCGACTCGCTCGGCGCGCTTTCCAGCTGCCTGTTTAAGCCCTTGGAAGTCTAATTATGGAAGGTATTGCGGAACCTATGGTTGTAACAGAGTGAAAATTAAGGTGTCAACGCGGGTAGACCCTTACCCCTCAGGTGTATCACAACCGGCGAAATTCTGCATAAAAGCGCTTGACTCACCTTAAACCGGGCGTAGACTTAAGCCATCACCTATGACCCGGTTCAGGGTCCAACGGACCGGGCGACTGGGAATCTCCACCGCTCCCCTTCGCCCGGTCCGTACTTGCATTCACTCGAAATTCCCGATATCGCCCCAGCAGCGAAGCCGGCCCGGCTACTGTCATGCGCACGGTATTGTCAATAAACTGACGATCGCGCAGCACAGCACCTGCACCAAGAGCCGCCAAAACTTCACCCTTCGTCTGTGGAATCGTAAAGGTCTGCTCAATGACCGGATCAGCCGTCAGCTCCGCATCCATGCGGGCAAGCAAGCAAGCAATTCCCAGCCCCAGCTTGCCCGAAGTAGCAATCGCCCCGTTTGCCATCAGCTCTGCGCGTTCTTCATCCGAAAGCAAGTCGACCTTGTTCATCACCTCAAGCCGAGGCTTATGCAACACGCCTAACTCGCCCAGCACCTTCTCGACTTCGGCCTTTTGCTCATCCCGTACCGGGCTCGATGCGTCCCGCACGTGCAGCAAGACTTCAGCCTTCTGTACTTCCTCAAGCGTCGCGCGAAACGAGGTAACGAGTGTGTGGGGCAGGTTGCGGATAAACCCCACCGTATCGGAGAGCAGAATTTTCCTCCGCGAAGGCAGCTGAATCGCCTTCAACTTCGGATCTAGCGTGGCAAACATCCGCGCCGACTCCAACACTCCGGCCTTGGTCAGGGTATTGAACAGCGTGCTCTTCCCGGCGTTGGTATAACCCACCAGCGCCAGGGTTGGTACCGGCACCGTTTCGCGCCTCTGCCGCTGCTGCCCGCGAACCCGCCTTACTCCCTCCAGATCCTCTTTCACCTGCAGAATACGCCGCTGGATCTTGCGCCGGTCGGTTTCAAGCTGCGTTTCGCCCGGGCCTCGCGTGCCGATGCCGCCGCCCAGCTGCGACATGGATTTCCCGCGCCCCGCCAGTCGTGGCAGCATGTATTCGAGCTGCGCCAGCTCGATCTGCAACTGGCCTTCCCGCGTCCGCGCGTGGCGGGCAAAGATGTCGAGGATCAGCTGCGTCCGGTCAAGAACGCGACAAGGCAGCCGCTCCTCCAGGTTTCGCAGCTGCGTAGGTGTCAGGTCGTGGTCAAAAAGGATGACGTCGGCATGCGTCGAAGCGGCCACACCGGCCAGCTCTTCCACCTTGCCGCTGCCGACGAGCGTTGCAGGATCGGCCTTGGGCCGGCGCTGCGTTACCTCCCCGGCAATCGTCCCGCCGGCGCTCGTGACCAGCTCGCGAAATTCGCTGAGCGAGGATTCGTGATCCAAAGACACTGACCCGACAGGCCGCACGGACGTGACAGAAGCCGTCTCAGCTTCCTCCGTGTCCGCCAGGAGACGGGCAGCATCCCGCGCAAGCACCGCCGACGGCGGCAGCGAAGAACGCCGTGTGGCGAACTCCACCGCTACCAGCAGCGCGCGTTCTTCCGCGCCATCCGTGACTGTGCTTTGAAGCTCACCCACGAAACGCCGTTCCTGAGAATCCCTGACCGTTATGCGCTCTGTGACTCTGGAGTCGAAGAACCGGAGGCAGCCGCACCGCTCCCGCCTGTGTGTCCGGCAGGATGCGCCGACGGCGGCCTGTGTTCGGTATGCAGCACCGAACGCGAACTGACCACGGTCGAGATGGCGTGCTTGAAAATCAGCTGTTCCTGGCTATTGTTCTCCAATAGCACGGAATACTTATCGAAGGAGCGAATCTTTCCCGTCAGTTTCACTCCGCTGACCAGGTAGATCGTGATGGGTGTTTTATCTTTACGGACCGTATTAAGAAACGTGTCCTGGATGTTTTGTGCCGGCTTGTTGTCCATGTGCCGATCTCCTATCATTTTTTCACCGCGAGTTGGGATTCGACTACCACAATGCTAAAGCTCATGCCAATGCCCGAAGGCGATGCAAGGTTTGTAAGAACAATACGAGGTTGCAATCGATCGGGCAAGCCATCCGGCGATTTCAGTTTCTTCGCGCCGCCGTATCGCTCCGCCTGATCTCATCTCAACTCGAACGACAAGACAAACTACACCTACGATGAAGTGAGATGCTGAATAAGTTCAAAGGATGTCTGCGGCCCGGAAACTTTCCCGAGCTTTTCATAGCGACGCTTCACCGCGATCCGTTACAGCGTCACCAGACGACAAATTTTCGAGCCCAAAAAGATCGGCTCTAATGATGTTTATGATGCTTGGCCCCAGCCGCATGGTGCTTGCCCGGCTTCTTGGCATTTTCTGCTGAACTCGCCGTCGGTGGCGGCCGAGGAGTAGCGCCCGATGGCTCGACCTTCCTGACGATAACACCTTCCAGCCGGTAGGTCAGCGTCGTTGTATTCGCAGGCCGCGCCGCGCCGGTTGCCGGATCGATGGCAACCGTGTCATCCGTCGCCGTCTTCAGGGAAAACACAGGTACCGTGCCGATCTTGTCAAAGGTCTGCGTACCAACGTGCACCGGCAAATATCCCTGCAGGTTGCGCTGTCGGTAAGCCGTCTCGTAGCGGTGCTTTCTCACGTTCCAGGTAAAAATGCGCACCTGGTCGAAGTCATACGGCAGTCCGTCCTTATACGGACTCATCACCGTCACATATTCCGGCACCTGTCCGTTCGGAAACTTAGACTCGGGATCGTTTACCGTCGTCAGCTGATACGCCCCGACCATGCGCTGACCTTCGGCGTACCCGGCGATGGCATCCGGCGCGTCGACATCGAGACGGCGCGAGAGCATCCAGCCGACTCGTCCCTGCGCGTCGCGCACCAGCCACCAGTCCTCCAGCGCCGGCGGTTCCGGCGCGAGAGGAGGCTGTGGCGCAATCGGATTATCAGCCGGCTTCGCCGCATCTTTCTTTACCACTGGCTTGCGAGCAGGCGGCACAGCCTGCGGAGGCGTCGCCTTCGGCACCGAAGCCCGCACCAGCATCTGCAGCTTGTCGTTCTCCGGAAGTAAATAGAAACGGTCCGTCTGCCGTCCCGGCTTTACGTGGAGGTAGAGATCGTCGCGCAGCGTCGCCGTGGCAACCACCGGATCCGCCGCATGCTGCTTCGCGAGATCGGCAAACTGCTGATAGGTGTCCTGATCGATAATGCCATGCTCTTCGATCCACCCAACCTCGCCTTTGTCGGTCTTTACCTTTAGAAAACGCCGTCCCTTTTCGATTACTTCAAGGCGCTCACCGTTCGTGACATTGGCGACACGATTCGACACGGCGGCCACGCGGTCGCGCAGAAACGTCTCTTTCGCGATGACGTAAACATACTCCGCGGGAGGTTTCGGGCGCAGGCGATTGCATCCGCCCATCGCGGCGAGCAGCAGAAGAATCGGCAGTAAGCGTAGAAGCAGAGAAAGAGACGGGCGAGAAACCATGCGCATTCAGTAAGAAGAAAGCAGCGGGCCGCTGACTCCCCACTACTTCTAGAGCATAGCATCGAAGCGCCTGCTCCTCCGGCCTCTCATCCAGGGCGGTAGCCGTTCAGTTACCTGCTTGCCGAGTTCTGCGCAACTCTCTCCCGGAGACCATCGTCAGATCCCCTCCTTCCCCGCCACCGGGCCTGTCAGCCATACGAGAAAGGGCCTTAATGCGTGCCCACAATCGCGCTCGCCAGCACCGGGTCAGTTCCCGTCGTCTTGCTGGCAAACGCATCCAGCACCCCTGGCGTGGTCGTATCAATCTTGAAGACCTGCAAATCAGGATTTCCGCCCGCGCATGCCACTCCAATGTATGCATGAGATTGGTCCTCCACAAGATCGACCGGAGCCGCGCCCGTTGTATAAGGCGAACCCGAAAGAGCCGTCAGCGATCCGTTCGCGGCAAGGGTAAAGCCGCTGATCGTTCCGTCCGTCCGGTTGGCTACATAGACGTAACTGCCATCGGTAGTCACCAGCACCTGCGACGGTCCAAGTCCGGTCTTGGTCGGGGAGGTCGCAACCTCGGTAAGCACGCTGCTGCCGGTGGTGTTGATGTTGAACACTCGCACCGAATTAATTCCCGTCTCCGTGACAAAGAGATATGTGCTGTTCGGATCGCTGCCTAAGCCGAGATCGGCATTCGTCGATGCAGTGGGGTTCAGAATCTGATTCAGCTTGGTGATGACGCCGGTAGTCGTATTTAAGGTCAGGATGTCGACCCCGCCCACCCCCAGCGAAATAAACACAAACTGCCCGTTCGGCGTGATGTACAGGTTGCTCGTGGCCCCTTTGTCGAGCGCGAGGGCATTTCCCTGCGTCGTCAAAGCCCCGGTGCTGGAATTGATGCCAAACACATACGCCGAGGGGCTCAGGTCGGCGGCGACCAGCCACTGCCCGGTCGGGTCCACCTTCATCGTGATCGGACTTACTCCAGTCGCGACTGGGCTTCCGCTGTTTGCCACCGTAATCGTTCCGTTTGTATTGATCGTGTAGGCGTAAATACCCCCGGAAATACTGGCGACATATAGAAATGTATTCTTAGGCGTAACAGCCAGCGCATTCGGCGGCAATGCGGTCGCAAATGGCGAGTTCGGCAGGTTGTTCAGCGCACCGCTCGCAATCGTAAAGCCCGCAACCGAACTGGCAGCTGTCGCCGAATTGGCAACGTAAATATAGTCCCCACTAGTGGTGGTAGTGCAGTTCGTCTTGCAGGGATCGGGAAAAAACTTCCCCGCACCCTCACACGAAGACAACGCAAGAACACCAGTAATGCATAACAGATGAAAAACCCGTGCCTTCAATGCCACTCTCACTCGTATGACTCTCTCTTGTTCTCATGCTCCATGGTTGAGAACCGTCCCCCGCGGAAAAACCGCGGCGTGTCTTCGATATACTGCGCTCACACTATGCGCTTTTATTTTCGCCTTATCTTGGTGATATCACTGCTTACGCCGTTTTGTCGCGTCGCCCAGGCCGCCGACCGTCCATCCTTCTGCAACCAGTGCGTTCGAGCCGACGAGAATTTCCTCGCCTCCGACGCCTTGAACGGACGCGGCAGCGCCACACGCGACGAACACATCGTCGCTACTTGGGCCGCGTCGCAGTTCGAGAGCTTCGGCCTCGAACCCGGCGGCGACAACGGAACTTTTCTCCAAAAAGCGCCCCTGCCGAACCCGCTCCCTGACCGCCTGAAACAGTACATCTCGAAATGGGAAGACACGCCGCGCACCGAAACCTGGAACGCCGTAGCCGTTCTTCGCGGCTCCGACACGAAGACGCAGGAGGACGCCATTCTGCTCACGGCGCATCTCGACCACCTCGGCATAGGCCCCGCCGTCAACGGCGACACCATCTACAACGGAGCCGATGACGACGCTTCCGGCACGACCGCCGTCATCGAACTCGCCCGCACCCTCAGCCAGGGCAAACGCCCGAAGCGAACCATCATCTTCGCACTCTTCGGCTCAGAGGAAATCGGCGGCTTCGGCAACCGCTACTTTCTTGAGCACCCACCCGTCTCGCTCGATCACATCATCGCCAATCTGGAAATTGAAATGATCGGACGCCCAGACCCGGCCGTTCCCGCAGGCAATTTCTGGCTAACCGGATATGAACGCTCGAACCTCGGCCCCACGCTCGCCAAACACGGAGCCCACCTGGTTGGCGACCCGCATCCTGGCCAGAAGTTCTTCCAGCGCTCCGACAACTACGCCCTCGCCAAACGTGGCATCATCGCCCAGACCGTCTCCAGCTTCAACCTGCACAAGGACTATCACCAGCCAAGCGACGAAATCAGCAAACTCGACATCCCATACATGACAACGGTGATCTCATCGATGGTGAAACCCATCCAATGGCTCGCCAATACTGACTGGAAACCGGCCTGGAACCCCAACGGTAAACCCTGAATCATTTCCGGGTCGCTCCAACGCAGGTGCAAACACTGGGCAAGGATCAAGACCCGCATGACAGCAACTCAAACTTCGAAACGCACAGGGAATGGAAACCCTCTCGCCGCCAAACCTCCCCAAAACCCGATCGAAGTGCAAACCCGCACTACGAACGATTGGTTTGGCCACTTTGCAGCCCACGCCTCCGCCTGGCTGGGATCGAAATGGGCCTTCGCGGGAGCCGTCCTGATCATCGTCGTGTGGGCGGCCACCGGCTTTCTCTTTCACTATTCGGACACTTGGCAGCTGGTCATCAATACCGGCACGACGATCGTCACCTTCCTCATGGTCTTTCTCATCCAGAACACGCAAAATCGCGATGCACGCGCCATCAATCTCAAGCTGAACGAATTGATTCGAGCCATCGACAAAGCAGGCGACCAGATGATCGATATTGAGAACCTCAGCGATCTTGAGCTCGATGAACTACAGGCCAAGTACGAAAGCATCAAGGCCGCTTATACCGAGCGCATGAGAACCGCGGAAAAATAGCCAGTTAAACTTCATCGGCGCTTGAGCGCCTCCAACTCATCCAGCGTGCGCGGCCAATCCTTTCCTAATAATCGTGATAAACTCCGGTCCGCAAGCACCTTCCCGCCAGTCTGGCACCGCGCGCAGTAGTTCGTCTCGTTGTCCGCATAGCGAATGCGCTGGACTTTCTCGCTGCATCGTGGACACGGCTCGCCAAAGCGCCCATGCACTGCCATGTCCTTCCGAAACGCTGTGACCTTCTCCGGAAATGCCGCACGCGCCTCCGGCTGCAGCCGGCTCATCCAAAGCGTTAGCGTCTCCCTCACGGCCGCATACAGCCGTTCCCATTCCTCTGCACTCAACTTGTGAGTAAGGGCAATCGGCGACATCTTCGCCGCATGCAGAATCTCATCCGAATACGCGTTCCCTATCCCGCTCACGATACGCGGATCGGTCAGCGCCCTCTTCAGCGTGCGGTTCTCCGCCATAAGCGCCGAACGAAACGAATCCAGATCGCTCGAAAAGATCTCGATCCCGCCCGGGTCAACCGATCGCAAAGCCTCTTCGCCCTGAAAAACATGCAGCGAAGCGCGCCGTTTCGTGCCCGCCTCCGTCAGCACCAGCGATCCATCAGGAAAGTCGAACGCCGCCAGATTCTGCCGCCCCGCGAGCTTAGCCTCTCGACCGCGCCAATGCAGCCGTCCTGCAATCATCAGGTGTAGCACTAGCCACAGGTCGCCTTCGAATCCAATAGCAATGCGTTTCCCGATGCGCCGCAACTCGCGCACCTTCCTGCCTTGGACTTCGGCAAGAGGCGGCTGTGCCGTGCGCAATAGAAAAGCGCTGGCCACCCGCACCCGCTCGAGCGGCTGACCAACAATGCGCTCCTCCAGTGCAGTGATGTATGCAGAAATATCAGGCAGCTCAGGCACAGGTACTAGCTTGCATGTCGCCCGTGCGCCTTTGCAACCACACTCTTACGTGAAACTAGAGGACAGGGATGGATATCTGCTGCCCCGCGCTGATCTTGTTCGCATCTGCGATCCCGTTCGCTTCGGCAATCTTCTGGTAATGGTTCGCCGAGCCATAAAAACGCTGGCTGATCTTCGATAGATTATCGCCGGGCTTGATGGTGTACGGCTGCTCCGCTCCGCCCGACGTGACGATCTCGTGGTGCAGGTCCGAATACTGCGGATCTACCTGCTTGATCGCGTCCCACACCCGGTTTGCCACCACCTGCGAAGGAACCGTTGCCTTCAGGTAGAGCCGCTCTCCGTCGAGGCTGACTCCCTGCACCGCCGCGCCTTCGTCGCCGAACTTTTCAATGGTTTGAATGACGGGCGCGTACTTCTGCGTCAACTGATTAAGGTCTGCCATAATGTGTATTCCTCAGCGGTTTGATACGTCGTGATTTCGTCTGCACAGCTTGCGAAGCCTATGCCCCATGCTGTTCGGCAATCTTCCCTACGGCGATGGCCATGGCGGCTGCGCCCAGTGTCTTGATCAGCGCTGGATGCTCGGCATACACCTCGCTCACGCGGTCGATGATCGAAGGATTGTTCTGTTCCACATGCTGTGCCAGTGCCTGCACCTCCGTCGGATCGACCTTGGCCGCCTGTTCCGCGGACACCTGTGTCTGACCGGACTGCAAAAGTCCCGCCAACGGCGAATTGGGATTGCTCCCCGTGAACTTTGCCAACACCTCAGGCCCCACTGAAGACATAAGCGTCGTCAACATGCTGGCCTGCTGCTGACCATTGCCATTCGAGAACAGCTGCGCCGCTATCTGGGCAAACGGCGGAGTCTGGCCCGACCGGAAAGCCTCTGCCAGCCCGCCAGCCAGGGATGAAGACGGCACCGCCTGTGCCACCTGATCGAAATGCTGTTCTACATTCGCCGGGGCCGCGCCAGACCCGCCGGTATACTGCTTGAGAAGATCGCCAATTCCTCCGAGCAAGCTCATCGCTCTCCCTTTCATTTGCGTCTGAATTACGGAAGCACCAGGACAAAGGCTTCGCCGGCGATGCTCCCGCACGCAGAGCGAATGCTACACCCGCACCCCGCAACCCCGATACCTGAAGACGATAAATTCCACGTCGCCAAAAGAAAAAGCCCGCCGAAGCGGGCCCTTGACTAAGCCGGGAAGGTAGGGAATCAGCGATCTTCGCAGCGTGGTTTAGGATGATGGCAGCGTGCTTCAGGGTGACGACGGATGCGACCTGCCGTGCAGCTCACTTGCTAATTCGGCCGCTCCGGCTTGCTCCGCCCAAAGCGCTCATCCAGCGGCTGCCGCCCGCGGAAACCGGCATCCACCGTGTGCCAGTAGTCAATGCGCGATTCGCCCATCTTCCAGCACAAGAGCACAATCTCGCTATCGAGGATGCAGGGAAAATCAAGCAGTCCCGTATCCAGGTCTTTCACCTGCACGCCGATCGAATCGATTTCTTCGACAGCATCCTTCGCCTGCTGTACGAACTTTTCGATCTCCGCCCGCTGGCGCGTCACAGAGATCACATTCACCTGCATGCCGCCGGAGAGAAAGATACGCTGCCGCAGTTCCTGCAGCGCCGTCTCTTTCTCTTCCGCACTTCTCTTGCCCTCAAGCGCCCGCTTCAGCAGTGATTCAAGCACCGGCAGCAACGATTGTGCCTCATCGAGGCTGAAGGTCTTCATAGATAGATTCTAAATCTCCGAGAGGTCTTAACGCCTATCCTAATAAATGACCACCGTCATCGTGAGGAACCCTGAGTGCAACGAAGGTGATGAAGAATCCGCCATAAACATGTTCATTGGCACGACCCGAAGATACCCGTCATTCTGAGGCCCAATCCGCCGAAGAATCCAGCGGGTGCATCGAGCGGCAGGATGGCGTAAAGCTTCTCGCACGAAAGCAAGAAATCCGTCACCAAATACGTCTAAGCCCGAACCTCCAGCATGCGATCCAACGCCACCCGCGCCCAATGCTTCACATCCTCGCGCACCTGGATACGGTTCACAACCTTGCCTTCTACCAGATTCTCCAGAGCCCACGCCAGGTGTTGCGGACTGATGCGGTACATCGTCGTGCACAAGCAGCCCGTGTCATCGAGCGTGATGATCCGCTTGCCCTTCGGCGCAAACTCCTTCGCCAGGCGGTTCACCAGATGGATCTCCGTCCCGATCGCAAACATCGATCCCTCGGGCGCACTCTGCACCAGATGAATCAGCCGCTCCGTCGAGCCGAGAGCATCGGCCCTCTGGCAGACCTCCCAGCGGCACTCCGGATGGACGATCACCTGAATCCCCGGATACTTCGCGCGAACCTTGTCGACATGCTCCGCAAGAAAGCGCTGATGCACCGAGCAATGCCCTTTCCACAGAATGATCTTCGCCGCCTTCAGCCGCGCAGGCGTCAGACCGCCGTTGATCTGGTACGGATCCCACACCACCATCTCACGCATCGGAATGCCCATCGCAAACGCAGTATTGCGCCCGAGATGCTGATCCGGAAGAAACAAAATCTTCTCCGCCCGCGCAAAGGCCCAGTTGAAGGCATTCCCTGCATTCGACGAAGTGCACACAAGCCCGCCACGCTCGCCGCAGAAAGCTTTGATCGCAGCCGTCGAGTTCATATAGGTGATAGGCAGAATGTCGTCCGGCGTCAGCCCAGCCGCCATCAGCGACTCCCAGCAGTCCTCGACCTGCCCAATCTCCGCCATGTCAGCCATCGAACAGCCCGCATTCAGGTCAGGCAAAATCACCTGTTGGCCTGTTCCTGGCGGATTATCGTTTCGGCCAAGCACATCCGCGCTCTCCGCCATAAAGTGCACGCCGCAGAAAACGAGATACTTCGCCTCCGTCTCAGCAGCAATCTTCGAGAGTTTGTAGGAATCGCCGGTGAAATCGGCAAACCGAATCACTTCATCGCGCTGGTAGTGGTGCCCCAGGAGAATCGTGCTTTTGCCGAGCTTCGCCCGCGCTGCCGCAATGCGCTCATCCATGCCGTGGTCAGGCTGGGCCAGGTAGTTATCAAGAGAACAAACATCCTGCCCAACAGCAGGGGCCGACACTATTTCTTCCGTAAGTATGCTCAAGTCCTTTTCCGCCTTCAGTCCATAAATTTGGACGGGGATGTTGAAAGCAATCATGGTTGCAGTGGATTCGCTGCGTTCAGCCGCCCAACCCACGGGGATGTTGCAACCCTGTTAATTCGATGTGCCGCTTATAGCGAGCGTCGCAAAATTGCAAAACCTGCCGGACAAACCGATTTCATTCGATTTTAATACAGTGCAACTATAAGTTCGAGCCGAAGGCCAGCAGACGACCGTCGCAATCTTTCACTACAAACTCTCGCGAGTGCCATGGCATGTTGGCAGGTTCCCGTGTGAACTCCACGCCCTTGGCTGCGTACTCGGTGTAAAGCGCGTCTGCATCTTCGACAACGAGGTATGCATCGAGCAGTTCATCCGCATATTTGTCCGGATTGGCTGTGGGCGGATTGGCGCAGCGGAAATGAATCGCGTGCTGATCACGCGCCACAATGGCGTAGACTGGCGGATCGTGCCACGTTCCCAGACACTCGAAGCCAAGCTTGTCCTTGTAATAGGCGAGCGTGCCGGGAATGTCCGTAGTAAAGAACTGAGGCGCGATCTGACGGATCATTGACCAAGTGTATCGCAGCGTTCCGGGGCCATCGCACGGGGCGTCCCCCAGGGCGGGTGGCCCATTCAAGCCTCTTTTCGCTTGAGTGGGGCAGTTCCAATGCCAACGTCCACATCTCGAAGAGATGTGGGATCGCTACTTCGCCGCCACCGTCGGATGATCCTCCCCAAACTGCACCGCATGCGCCACCGCTGGACGGTTGGTATGCGCCCCATTGTCCGTATTGCGCGAAACCTGCTCGTAATAGGACTTCGCCAGCGCCTGATCGCCCACCGCTTCGGCTGCCGTACCCGCGCTTAGTAATCCGTTCAGACGGTTCGGACTCAGTTTTAACGCCACCTGGTACTCCGCCAGCGCCTCCTGCGGCTTGTCGAGAGACAGCAGCAGATCGCCCAGCATCTCGCGCGCCGGAATATCCACCTCGCCCTGCCCCAGCTTGTCCTGCTGATCGGCAGCTTTCGTCATCGCCGCCACTGCTGCCTCCGGCTTGCCTTCTATAAACGCCTGCCAACCCACAATCTCGTTCCGCCGGATCTGTGCACCCTCCGCATCATCGGCATAAGGCGATTTCTTCAGCCAGTCCAGAGCTTCGTCGTACTTCGCCAGCGCCTGCGCCGCCAGCTTCGCATCGTGCAGGTGCCCGGCCGCAACGCCCCATCCCCAGTAAATGTCGAATTCCGAGAAGCGGTTATCATGCGACTTCCCCGGAGCAAGCTGTAGCGCGGCCAGCGTCTTCCAGTCATGCATTTCCATCTTGTAGATGACCCGCAGCTCGTTATCGAAATACCCGCCTGCGTCCTTCATGTCATCGTGCCCCGGCAGCGACGCAATATGCTCGCCAATCGACCGCATCTGGTACGCCAGTTCGCGCGCTTTCTCATCCTGCCCCGTCTGCAGATATGCGTAGACCAGGAACTCATCCGCATGCATCTGGTGGGCAACGCCGGGCTTGTGCTCAGCTTCATCCTTCTGCGAAGCCGCCGCCGATGCCAAATTCGACGAAATGGAATCCTGCCACATTCCCTCCCGCGAAAAAATGTGGCTCGGCATATGCAGTGCGTGCGGGGATGACGGCGCGATCTTCGCGTACTCCCTCGCCGCTGCCAGCCCATCCTTCGCCAGCGCCGGCGTATCGCAGGTGTGAATGATGTAGTGCGCCAGCCCTGGGTGGTCGGGATACTTCTCAAACAGTGGCACAAGGATCGCCAGCGCCTGATGCTCCTTCGTCAACGAGGTGTCATTCGGAGCCACATCCGCAATCAGCGACAGCGCATAGAACGCCGCGCCCTCCGTATCATCCGGATACGCAGCATGCAGCTTGCCCATCCCCGCAGCATAGGCATCTGCTGCAGGCTGAAAACCCTGAGGCGCAAGCCGATAAAAATCACTCAGAGCATCGATATAAGCCTGTTCCCGCGAAGTAACCTTCGTCTTCGCCGCAATCTCGCGCGCCTTCTGCATTTCGCTCGCGCCGGTCTTCAACGCATCCGCATCCGGACGCCCCCATAGCTCGTGATACTGCGACATGGCGACCCCCCAGTGCGCCATCGCGCACGTCGGATCGCTCTCGGCAATCTGCTGGAACTGCTGCTCAGCCAGCGTGTATCCAAACGAGTGCAGCAGCGCGATCCCGCGTTCGAAAGGCGCCTGCGACTTGGCCGCGCACGACACCGGAAAGTGCACCTGCCCCAGCTTCTCCGTGCTGGCAGGCGCATCGTCGTGGTGATGATGCCCTCCAGACATCCCCGGCATATTCGGCATCGACTGCGCCACAACCACCAGCGGCAGCGCGCCGTAGATAGCACTAAAACAAAACAGCGAAAGGCGGCGAAATAAATCACGGCTCATGGCCGCAAGCTTAGTTGAAAACTTCCACCTCCAACAAGACAAATCCCACACAGTGAAACTGCCCACAATACCCTCTCGGCTTACAGACCCCTAACGAACGTTAGGCCCGAGCCGGGGTAGCTTCGAAGTAAGCCACCCCAGTTCGGCCTGCGCGCATCGCCTTTCAAGGATGCCGTTCTCGTGCATCGCATGGATGGTGTTCGCCGTGGCGTTGGTCGCAGATCGGCTGGAAGTAGTTCTCGAAGACCCAGCGAGCCACATGACGCCCCATTTTTCGCGAGATATTGTCAGTGTGGCGATAGTGAATCCCCGAAAAAACCCGCGCATCCACAACCTCGTCCTCTGCCTGCGAAAAACGGTTGAAGGAGCGCGTCTTCTGTTGTGCTAGCGCGGTCGTCGAGATCATTTGGAAATACTGCACATCCGTACCAAAAAAGAGCCGGAGCGCATACGAAGTCGCGCCACTGATAGTGGCGTGCCCCGAGGGATATTCCGGGAAATTGGGCGTGTTGATGAGCGGCTGCCAGTCTGGATCGACGCTCGTGGCTGGATTGTTGTCTTGATCGCCCAGCCGGATGGCGGTGATCGGCCGCCAGAACGTGTAATGATACTTGCCATCCCAGCAGGCAATCTGGGCATCAGCAAGCGACACATCCGCCAGGGCAAACATGCGAGCCGAGTCGCCAATGTCATTCAGGTAATTGGTGGAGAGATAGCGCAGGGCGTTTTGCCACAGTATTGGACCACTGTCGGCCCAAAAGTAGCTCATATCCGTCTGCTCAGGAGTACGCGTGGTGCTTGTCAGCACGCCCACAGATTGTATTTCGTTGTAATCTCTTGCCCATCTTTCGCTTGAGAGATCAGGTGGCGGCCCCGGGCGGAACTGCCAGGGGCTCTTCAGTGTAAAGGGAGTGACTTTGGCTACCCAGGGAGTAAGTCCAGGCGCAAGTGAAGGTGGTGGCCCAGGCAGGAGGGACGGCGTTGGCCGCCACTGGCCAATCGCATCACTCCCTACAAAAGGCGGCGGGTTCGGCGGAGAGCGTCCGTCGTGCGAGCGCAGCGTCAAAATGGCAGTCGCAGCCTCAGCGCCTACCTCCGTTCCCGGGTCAGAGGAATCAATCCAGTTCGCCGCTAGAAAATCCGAATATTCCTGATCCAGTGTTGTGCTCTGCATTGGGAAGAGTCCGACCAGTGCGTCGTGACCGGCCTTCGCCGCGGCGGCGATTGGCGAACCCTTCGCATGGCGGACAAAGGCGTAATACGGATGGTACCGGCGGTCAATGGATTCCACGGCGTCGTAAATCGCCAGGTGAACGATAGCAAAATCCAACGCCGCAACCGGGGGTGGATCTCCCGCGGTTTTCACAGCTTTCTCGGCAATCTCGTTCCAGGCGGCGATTGCGTCTTGCGCTTTGGCATCTCTGGCGAAAGCACATGCGAGGATCGCTACAGCGATCCCTAGTGGAATAACCCTCCTCATCCTTTTCATCGTCCTCTCTCCTCGATTCTTAGTAATTGCTTCAGTGGCAAGGCTTTGACTTTCCCCATGCTCATGGTCTGGGCACCCCAGACTTTCCTTCCCGGCTGGACCACCCGAATGCGGCCCAAGCTTGCTTCAACTACCGCCCCGAGTCATTGTTTTCCGGTTATGCTTTTGTGAGGTTTTCCTGAGGGCGCTGTAGGGAGCTATGGCCAGCTACCGGTTCCTTGAATTCGAACTGAGCGACGAAGATTTCACCCTCACCCGGGGAGGCCAGCGCACCGCACTGGAACCAAAGGCCTTGCGCGCATTGACGCTGCTGGTAAGCCGCGCAGGACACCTGGTAGACAAACAGGAACTGCTCTCATCCGTCTGGCCCGACACCTTCGTCGAAGAGAACACGCTCACCCGAATTATCGCCATCCTGAGGCGCGAGTTGGGCGACAGCAGCCGGGATTCGAAGATCATCGAAACAGTCCCCACCCGCGGCTACCGCTTCATCGCGCCAGTCGAAATTCTGCCAGCGCAGTCGCAGAACGGAAACGCGGCATCGGCTTCCGTAATGCTAGCGAGTCAAGCAGTTCTGCCAACGGACAAGGCCAGAAGGCCAAATGTGCGATGGCTGCTGTTGATTGCCTGCCTGATCCTGGTCGCCCTCACGGACCTGTGGATCCGGCATCGCCACCAGCAGGCAGCCCCGATCCGCTCACTTGCCGTCTTGCCGCTCGACGATCTATCTCCAGGCACGCGGGAAGAGTATTTCGCCGACGGCATGACCGATGAGCTGATCACCGAGCTGGCAAAAATCCCGAACCTACGTGTCGTTTCGCGGACCTCGGTGATGCAGAATAAGGGAGCGCGCAAACCGCTGGCCCAATTAGCGCGCGAACTCAATGTCGATGCCGTTGTCGAAGGATCAGTCGTGCGCTCGGGTGATCGCGTGCGCATCACAGCCCAGCTGATCGACACCAGGAGCGACAAGCATCTCTGGGCACAGTCATTCGAAGGGCCGGCCGGCGATGTCCTCACTCTGCAGGACGATGTCGCGCGCGAGATCGCGTCCCAGACCAGAACCGTCCTCACCCCTGCCGCACGAGCCGAACTCACAAGCGCAAAGCACATTGATCCGGAGGCACACGACGCTTACCTTAAGGGCCGCTATTACTGGAACAAGCGAACCGTCGACGGCCTGCAGAAGGGCGCGATTTACTTCCAACAAGCAATAGAAAAGGACCCTGCCTACGCTGCAGCCTACTCCGGACTAGCGGATTGCAATAGCGGACTGGCCTGGCACGGTTTTGTGTCTCCCGATATCGCTCTTCCGAAAGCCCAAGCAGCGGTGCTGAAAGCGATTGAACTTGATCCACAGTCGGCTGAAGCCCACGCCTCGTTGGGGCTGCTTCTTGATCACAAATGGGATTGGCCGGGAGCCGAGGCTGAGTTCAAGCGCGCGCTGCAGTTGGACCCTCAATATGCAAATGCGCACCATTGGTATGGAGACTATCTCTCGATAAAGGGACGGCATGCTGAGGCGCTGCTCCAGGCAAGACAGGCTTTGGAACTCGATCCGCTCAACCTCATGATTGGCACCTGGGTGGCACTGCGTTACTACCTGGCGCGCAAATATGATCTCGCAATTGAGCAGAGCCGGAGAACAATTGCTTTGGACCAAAACTTCGCGGCCGCTCATCTGGTGCTCGGTGACAGCTACGTGCAGGCTGGTTTGCTCAAACAAGGTCTGGCTGAACTACAGCTGGCGGCCACGCTTTCCGGAGGCAGCCCGCTTTATCTGGCTCAGGTGGCAGTCGCTCAGGCTGCGGCGGGAAAGAGCACAGAAGCTCTTCGAATTGTTGCTCAGTTGCGAAAGGCTTCTCGCGAGAGCTATGTGTCACCCTACGGGTTGGCGCAAATCTACGCTTCTCTCAATAATAAAGAGCAAACCTTCAAGTGGCTCGAGGCGGCGTATGACGATCATGCCGTGTGGATGTCGTATCTCGCTGTCGACCCCGTATTTGATCGTTTCCGCGAGGATCGGCGCTTTCAGGATTTTCTGGGCCGCCTCAGCCTGCTGCCTTGATCCCCAAAAATTTCTGTAGCGAATCGCCAATTTATTCGCTATTGTTGAATTAATGCAAGAGCGAGGCTATCTCGGAGAATTCGAACTCATGCTGCTCCTCGCCGTCATCAATCTCGGCGACGCCGCCTACGGAGTTCCCATCTCGCGCGAACTCGAAGCGAATCGCGGCAAAACCGTTTCCGTAGGCAGCGTATATGCGGCGCTCGAGCGTCTCGAAGCAAAAGGCCTCGTCTCATCCAGCCTTGGCGATCCCACCCCTGAGCGCGGCGGCAAAGCAAAACGTTATTTTCGGATCACCAAAGAAGGCCTGCATCAGGTCCAGGAGACGCGCCGCGTACTGACAAAGTTGTGGCAGACACTCCCCGCCTTGAAATAGGAGGTCACATGATGCGCTACGAACCTCCACCGCTCGCTACCTGGGTACTGGAGCACCTGGCGCCCGGCGATCGGAATGAAGCTCTCGCTGGCGATCTCCTCGAAGATTTTCGCGCCGGCCGCTCCAACCGATGGTATTGGCGCCAGGTCTTTGCCGCGTGTGTCACCGCATGGCTCCGGTATCTCGGCGATCGCAAGATGGTTTTGGTCTTCGCCGTTGTCTGGTCCATGTTCGCTCCCGCCTGGACAACTCTGCAGGAACGCATCATGCACGGCCCCGGGCACACATGGCGCATGGATCTGTCCTTTACTGGGATTTCAACCGTCGCCGTCTGGCTCACTTTGAATGTGATCTTTCTCTGGACCGGAGTTCTCTTCTACTTCATTTCCCATCCGAGCTTCGCAAAGCGCTTCACCCGGCGGCAGGTAACACGCGCATTTCTCCTGGCGGCCTTCGTATTCCTTCCAGCCTACGTGGCCACCTTCATCGTCACGAACCTCTACTTCTTTCCCGGCCCGCAAGTCGATCGCAGCACGATGACTCTGCTGGGCGAGTTCATGGACGTGAGGCTGTGGGCAAACGCAATCCGTATCCCTTTTCTCGTCACTCTGCTTTGCGCACTGTGGCAAGCCATTCCGCGCTCTCAAAAGATGGAAGCCATTCCTGCCATGCGAGGCAGATCGGCCATGTCTCTCATCGACGGAATTTTGCTCGACTCCAGTTCCGATGAACTAAGCGTGAAGCAGTGCTTCGTCCTCGTCGTGGCTGCCGGTTTGCTGAATTCTTTGATCACCGCCTACCTGCTTTGCCACTTGCCCGAATCCCGTTCGCCGTCACTCGTTTCGCTTTTCGTCAGGGCGCTCATCTATGTTCTGTTTGGCCTCGTGGGAGGCGCAATCGGCGCATGGCTTTATTGGAATCGTCCGTCCAGCCCCTTCCGCGTCGTTCCACCCGTATCGTTCGGCCTCTTCGTTCTCATCTGCTCGGCCACCTGGGTTTGGGCACCTCCGGCCATGCTCTTGTCTCTTCAGGACTCGCCCGTCGCGCCATTCATTGCCATCGTGGGTGCGGCACTGCTGGCCACAAGTTTGCGCGGTATGGCATCGGTTGTCCTCGCGCCTGCTCAACCCGGCTTGTCTTCCTTTGGATACGGGAAAGGCGACCTCTTCGCTACGGCTCTCTACCAGCCTCCGGTCGAGGCACACGGCCTTGTCATTGCGTTGTGTATCTACGCATCCGGCTACGCGCTTTTTCACGGTTTCACATTCGCCTCAAGCGCATTCGGAGCCGTGGCGACTTTCCTCATCGCTTGGAAATGGGGATTCGTCCCGAGCGAGACATTCGACTACAAAGAAGAACGTGAGGGCGCCGTATTAAGACTCACCCTGGTAGCGTTGGCCGCCGTCTTCGTTACTTTCTGGGCCATGCTCGACGTCAGCTATCACAACGAGCTTGGCTCCATCGGCGCAATGGCCAACGCAATCGCGAAAACAAGTGTCAAAATCAAATCAGCAGCTTCACTTCCGAGCTACGGGTACGAAAGCGTGATTCTGCTGCCACAGCCTGCAAAGAAAGATCTGATTTTTCCTTTCTCAGCTCCGGGATCACTCACCGCGCCGCAAAAATCACACCCGCTCGTGATTCACTTCGACGGCCCTTACTGGTATCTGCAGCCGCCCGACATTCGCCCCGGCCCCATGGCACACAAAGCCCATGGCACGCCTCTGTCCGTAAACATTAAGTCGAACAACTCCATTCCCCTCATCATGCAAGCGCATCAGAGCCTTGGTAGAAGCATCAACATAGCACGCTGCCGCGAAATTCAGATCCAGATAGAAAACCACGACACTGAACCCGGAACCATCACCATGGCGGTCTTTGTAACGGATTCAATCTTGCCCGGTAGACCCACGCTCAGCCTCGGTACGAAATCGCTCACAACCCCCGCTTCAATCGGCGCCCAACCCCAGCACGAAACGCTCAGCTTTTGGGTTCCCGCTCACACGTCGTTGCGCAGATTTGACCGGATTACGATATCGATGCTCCCAGACATGCGGCACTCGCTGGTAGCTCCCAAAATCGCAATCGAACAATTTCAGATCTTCCCACGCTGAAATCGTTGTCCGAGCAACGAATTCCCATTTGACCAACGGATAGCGCAAAAGCGGCATATGGCAGGACAGCGATAAAAGAGCGGGGCCTCAGCCCCGCTCTAGCACCCATAAAAAAGGGTGGGCGCGCTTTGCGGTTATTCCAGATTAGTCCGGAGTCCCTCCGCAGTTGCAAATGCCGTGTCCGCTGCCGAGGATGTTGATAAACGAGTATTGCGCTGCAGATTGGCCAGCTCGGTCGCCCCCACCTTAGAGTCCGAGGCCTCAGTTTCAGTCACCGGCTAGACTGTGCCGACAATGTTCTGGATATACGTCACCCAGACGCGCAGGTTCGCTTTTGGAGTGACTTTCGCAGTTGCATCGCACGGAGAATTATTGATTGCCGCGGATACCAACACCTGACCGCCCCAAAATAGGAATATCAACAGAAAAATAATCTTTGTTGCAACAACTACCAATCTACGATTATTTTCGTATCTGGTATTCTGAGAATAGGAACGATGAAAAGGCCCGCTTACCTCGCGGGCCTTTTCGTTTCACACGCAGGATAGCACGTAAGTATATGTATTTGGAATAATTTACAAAATATAGGGGAGGAGCGCAAAAAAGTATTGATGTCGGCAATGTTCGGGCCAAACTGACTTGCTGACGCGAAGTGCTGACTTGCTCATGCAATGCGCTTAACGACATTGTTTGGACGAATTTACAAAAATATAGGGGGTGCAGTGCATATTCCATCAGAACAAAACCTCGAGAAACCACTATATTTGTGAGCCCTAAGCTCCGGCAGGTATCATGAGGGGAATCAGATGCACTTCGGCGATTCCATCTTTATCTTCTTGCTGGCATTGGTCCTCTTCGGTCCGAAACGGCTGCCCGAAATAGGCCGCCAGATCGGCAAGCTGCTGGCCGAGTTCCGGCGCGCGAGCAACGACTTCAAGATGCAGATCGACGAAGAATTGCGCGCCATGGAACAGCAGGAACGGCAAAAGCAGCTGGACCAGGCCGCCAAGACCCAGACCGAAGCTCCCCAACTCCCCGCCGAAACGGACGCCGCGCCAGCCAGCACCGAAACGCAGCCGACCATCATGCCGCCAAGCACGGGCGAGCCTGTCAGCGCCATTGAGTGGCCGTACAACAAGGACCTGCCGGTAGCGGAAATCGACCCCGGCTACCAGGAAGCTGTAGTGAAAGAAGAGCAAGCCGCGCGCAAAGCCGTAAACGGAACGGGCTCTGAAACCTCGGAAAGCGAACAGGCCCCGATCCACCATGGTTGATCTACTAGACCGCGCCCGGTCGGCGGTATCGGAACGCGCAGAACTCCCCGGCATGAGTCTCCTCGAGCACCTCGAAGAGCTCCGCCGCCGCATCGTGCACTCGGTTATCTATCTTGTGGTCGGATTCTTCGTCGCCTACGGCTTTCATGAAAAGCTTTACAGCATCATGGAGAAGCCGATCAAGTACGCATTGATCAAGCATCATCAGCCGCCGCTGCTGAACTATCACAACCCCATCGACGGCTTCAATCTGTACCTGAAGATCAGCTTTATGGCCGGTTGCATCCTCGCCGCGCCCTTCGTGCTGTATCAGGTGTGGCTCTTCATCTCTCCGGGGCTCTACAAGCAGGAAAAGCGCTTTGTTACCCCTTTCATGATTGCCACAGTGAGCCTGTTTCTTGCCGGAGCGTACTTCGGCTTTCACTGGGTTTTCCCCGGCTCGCTCGATTTTCTCTTCACCTTTAATAAAGACTTCAACCCGCTTATCGAGATCAACGAATACACGGACCTGTTTCTGACCGTCATCCTCGGATTGGGAGTGACGTTCGAATTGCCGATTCTGGTCATGTTTCTGGCGCTTTTTGGCATCGTAAACGCACGTTTTCTATGGAAGAACCTGCGTTATGCGATCCTCATCATCTTCATCATCGCGGCCATTATCACGCCGACGCCGGACATCCTCACCATGTGCGTCTTCGCCACCCCCATGCTCGTGCTCTACCTCCTCAGCATCGGCGTGGCCTTCATGGTGCACCCAAGCCGCCGCCGAAAGAAAAGAGAAGAGGCCGCATCCTGATGCGCCGCTGGCGAATTGTTCTTCTGCTCATCTTTCTTGGCGCCTCTGTTCCGCGGATAAATGCAGCCTCCGACACCTTCAACGGCGAAAGAGCCCTCGAATACACCCGTCAGTTCGTGTCGATTGGTCCGCGATGGGTAGGCAGTCCCGGCCATGTCAAGGCTGAAGCTTTCCTGAAAAAGCAGTTCGCGAAAGACAATCTCGAAGTCGATACCTTTACGATGAACACCCCCGCCGGCCCCGAGCAGATGCACAACTTCATCGTCCGCTTCCCCGGCAAAAAAGACGGGGCGATCGTGCTGGCATCGCACTACGAAACGAACTATCCGCTGCGCAACATCAACTTCGTTGGCGCAAACGATGGCGGTTCTTCGACAGGCCTGCTGATCGAGATGGCAAACCATCTGCGCGGCCGCACGCTCGACGGTTACAGCGTCTGGCTCGTATTCTTTGACGGCGAAGAAGCGTTCAAAGAGTGGTCCGACTCAGACAGCACCTATGGCAGCCGCCATCTCGCAGCCAAATGGCAGAACGACGGAACGCTGAAGCGCATCAAAGCTTTTATTATTCTCGACATGATCGGCGACAAGGACCTCGACATTCAGCGCGACTCCAACTCGACACCGTGGTTGCTGGATCTGATCCGACGCGCGGCTGCGAAGAATGGTGATCAGTCCTATTTCTTTCAGGAGCAGACTGCTGACTCCGACGATCACCTTCCGTTTGTGCGACGCGGTGTGCCTTCGGCAGATATCATCGACCTCAATTACGGCTATCAGAACGCGTATTGGCACACAGCTCAGGACACGATGGACAAGATCAGCGCAAAAAGCATTTCCATCGTCGGCAATACGATGCTTGAAACCATTCGGCTGCTGAATCTGCGCTGATCATGATTGGCGGAGCGTCCATCCCGTACTGGATTGGGTTCCATGTACTGGTTGCCGCTCTGCTGCTCGTAGACCTCGCCGTCTTGCAACGAGGCAAGTACTCGACAAGGCTACGCAATGCCTGGGCGTGGACCATTTTTCTGGCTACACTCGCCTGCGGCTTCGCGCTCTTTCTTTCGAAAACGCAAGGCAAAGAGCCGGGACTTGAGTTTTTCTCCAGCTACCTGATCGAAGGCTCGCTGAGTGTCGACAACCTCTTCGTCTTCCTGCTCATGTTTCGCTCGCTCCGGCTCGATGTAGAAGAGCAGCGGCGAGTGCTGCTCTGGGGCGTGCTGGGCGCCATCGTGATGCGGGCGGTCTTCATCGCAGTCGGTGTCTCATTGCTGAACCGCTTTGCGTGGGTGGAATATATTTTTGGGGCGGTGCTGCTGATTGCCGCTATTCGCCTTCTACGTCACAAAGCCGGAGAAGAGTCAACGCCTGGAATCATGAGCTGGCTGCAACGCTTCTGCCTGCGCGGAGTAGAGGATCGTGGCGAAGCGGGTGTGAAACTCGGGATGCCCGTCCTCTTGTTCGTGATTCTCGCAGTGGAAGCGACCGACCTGATCTTTGCGCTGGATTCTATCCCCGCCGTGCTGGCCATCACGCGCGACCCATTCATCGTTTATACGTCGAACATTTTCGCAATTCTCGGATTGCGATCTTTGTTTTTCGTTCTTGCAGGACTTCTCGATAAACTACGCCTGCTGCACTATGGGCTCGCAGTGATCCTGGCATTTGTAGCACTTAAGATGCTGCTGGCGCACTGGATCGAAGTTCCCGTCACCGTGTCGTTAGCCGTGATCCTGGCCACGCTGGCGATTTTCGCAGTTGCCGGCAAGCTTATTCCGGAGAAGAGGCCGGGCTAGTCCGCATCGAATCGGACCGTGTATTGGCTTTTGCTCAGTACAGAGTGCTTCTGAAAGCGTGCGTCGTCTCTGATGGGGAAATCAATGCGGTAATGTGCACCGCGGCTTTCTTCTCGCGCTAGGGCGCAACGGATGATCAATTCACCGATTGCGTGCAGGTTCCGCAATTCCAGTGACGGACGGTCCGTTATAACCGGAAGCTCGGGACCGATTTGTTCGAGTATGATCTGGGCTTGCTGCAACCCGGAAGCATCGCGGAGCAAGCCAGCCTTTTCCCACATGTTCTGTTGTAACAGCGGCAAAAGATTGCCGGCATGATCGAGCCGAGAAGCAGGTGGTGAGTCGCTCAAAGGACCCGCAACCGCAGTAAATTCTCTTTCCTCGCGCATCGCCTCCGCAGCGCGTGCACCGAAAACCAGCCCTTCGAGAAGCGAGTTGCTGGCAAGGCGATTGGCTCCGTGGACGCCTGCACAGGCTACTTCGCCTGCAGCATAAAGACGCTTCAAGGAGGTCTTTCCATTCACATCCGTCCGTACGCCTCCCATAAGGTAGTGAGCCGCCGGGCGGACAGGAATGAGATCTCGACTCAAATCAAGCCCGTGTCGAGCGAGAAAGGCGGAGATGCCGGGGAAACGCGTACGCAGATCCACTCCCTGCACTTGCCGCATGTCGAGATGGACGGGCAATTGCTGGCCATTCCGACCGATGCCCTCGCGCGTCATAGCGCGAGCCACCACATCGCGCGGTGCAAGCTCTTCCAGAGTATGATAGCGCTCCATAAAGCGTTCGCCTCGGGAGTTGCGCAGATAAGCGCCCTCTCCACGCAGCGCCTCAGAAAGCAGGAAGCGCGGCACACCGGGCAGGCTTAATGCGGTGGGATGAAACTGGTAGAACTCCATGTCCGAGATGTCAGCACCAGCACGGTAAGCCATGGCAATCCCATCGCCAGTTGCGACGGCAGGATTCGTCGTATCGCTGTATACCTGCCCCGCCCCGCCACTCGCCAGCAATACTGCGCGCGCGTAGATGGCGTGTCGCCCGCCGTCGCTGTTGAGGGTGGTCAAGCCGACGACTTCGTCTTCCTCAACCAACAAATCTAGGCACATCGTCCACTCGAGCAATCTGATGTTTTTCAAAGCCCTCGCGTGTGACAGTAGAGACCGACCTATTTCCGCTCCTGTCGCATCGCCGTTGGCATGCAGAATACGGTTGCGGCTGTGCGCGCCCTCTCGCGTGAACATCAACTGGCCGTTATGCCGATCAAACCCAGTGCCCCACTGCAAAAGCTCGTCTACACGCAGCGGCCCTTCTTCGACGAGAACTCTTGCGGTCTCCCGATTTACCAGACCATCGCCGGCATTTATTGTGTCCTCCAGATGCAATGACACATCTTCTTCGCCGCCCATGGCAACGGCGATGCCGCCCTGAGCATAGCTCGTATTTGATTCACCCAGCTGTTCTTTCGTGATAACGAGAACGCGGCCCCTATCTGACAAACCAATCGCCGCGCGCAGGCCAGCGATGCCCGCGCCTACGATCACATAGTCCACCTGTCTGGGAAATTCCATAACGTTTGAGGCTATCGTGCGATACATGTAAGTCTCTTAGACTCCGCTGCGCGACCAAAAGGTGCAGTGAACATGCGTGCGATACGATGAAGAGAAGGTGCGTACGATTCAGGTCAATACGGCGTCAGCCAAGTATCCGGTGCTTGTCGGCAGCGGTATTTTGCCAACTCTTTATCGCCGACTGCCAAAGCGAAATCATGTTTTTGTTCTTACTTCGCCGGAGATTTGGGCGCTATGGTCGAAGCCTTTCCTGGCTTCATTCCCGAAGCAGGAGCAGCCTTCTGTCTTATTTTTGCCCGCTGGTGAGCGATATAAGCGGATGGCTCACGTGGAACGGCTGGCCTCCGAACTGGCTGTTTCGGGCGCTGACCGCAGCTCGCTGCTGATTGCCTTTGGCGGCGGCGTTATTGGCGACATGGGCGGATTTCTTGCTGCCGTCTACATGCGCGGCATCGATTACATACAAATGCCATCCACGTTGCTAGCCCAAGTGGATTCGTCGGTGGGTGGCAAGACCGGAGCGAACCTTGCAGCGGGGAAGAATCTTATCGGCAGCTTTCACCATCCGCTGTCAGTCTTTGCTGACATCGATCTGTTGCAGACTCTTTCAGGCCGCGAATTGCGCGCCGGACTCTTTGAAAGCATTAAGGCAGGCGTGATTCGCGATGCAGGTCTCTTTCGCTTCATGGAGCGTAACGCAGAGACCATTCTTCAGCGCGACAGCAAGGCGCTCGAATACGTCATCTCGGCTTCAATACGAATGAAAGCCAATATTGTGGGAATCGACGAGAAAGAAACCGGCCTCCGCATGGTCCTGAACTTCGGTCACACGGTTGGTCACGCTATAGAAGCGGCAACACGCTACAGCCAGCTGTTGCATGGCGAAGCGATCGCCTGGGGCATGCTGGCTGCTCTGCAGCTGGGGCGCATGCGCGGGACGATCCCACCAGCGCAAGCAGGGCGAGTCGAACGTATGATTCTTGCTTACGGCCCACTTCCCTCATTCAAAACTAGCGCTGACAAATTGCTCAATGCAACATCGCGCGACAAGAAGAACCGCGCAGGCGTTCGTCGCTTTGTGCTGCCAGAAGGTATTGGCAACGCCTCTGTTGTTGAAAATGTATCCGATGCCGAACTAAGTGCAGCTATGGACTGGATGCTCACGCGGGCCCGAGAATCCTAATGCAGACTCAAGGAGCCCAACCAGCCGGAACTGCTGATCAGCAAAGTGCCGCTCGCGCCGTGCGCGAAATGTTCGACAGTATTGCGCCACGTTACGATTTTCTGAATCATGTGCTCTCCATGAACATCGATCGGCTGTGGTGGTGGAGAACAGCTCGCAAATTTCGCGCTGTTCTCTCTCGGCCCGACGCTACCATTCTTGATATCTGTTGCGGCACAGGGGATATGACGATGGCGCTGCTGCGGCATAGACCTGCAAACGGCAGGCCGATACTTGCTGCAGACTTTGCGCACCAAATGTTGATTCGTGGCAACGCCAAGTTTGACAGCCGCAATGTTTTCGCAGTCGAGGCCGATGCATTGCAACTGCCGCTTGCGAGTGCTTCCGTGGATCTGATTACGACTGCTTTCGGTTTTCGGAATCTTGCGAATTACCGCGCAGGCCTGGAGGAATTTCATCGAGTAATGCGGCCCGGCGGACAATTCGGGATTCTCGATTTCGGCGAACCCGGCGGTCTGCTCGGGAGGCTCTACGCGTTTTACTTTCGCCATATCCTGCCAGCAATCGGGTCCCGCATCTCCGGCGTCTCAGGACCGTACGCTTATCTTCCTGCATCAGTGCACAGCTTTCCTCCACCCGGCGAGATGCTGCAGGAGATGCACGATGCCGGGTTCAGAGCGGTCTCATGGAAGCCTTATAGCTTCGGTATTGCCGGTCTCTATCGCGGTATGAAACCCTGAAGGTTCACACGCTATGCCACAGGCAACAACATCCGTAAGCACGGCCCGCACTGAAAAGCGTTCCGTCGCTATGGTGCCTATTTTGGCGGCCAGTGCCATCATCACCACCAAAAGGAAATCTCTATGATCGCAAGCGCGGAATGGAAAGAGGGACCGCAGTATGACGGGCGCTCCGAGAGTGGCCACATCATCCGCTTCGATACGGACAAGGCACACACAATGGGGCCAAGTCCGATGGAGGCTGTCTTGACAGCACTGTGCGCGTGCACTTCAGTCGATGTCGTGAGCATCCTTCAAAAGAAGCGCGAGCCTATTACCAGCCTCGTAGTTTCGGCAGAAGCACAGCAATCACCGGCACCGCCGCGCGTTTTCACTGATATTCGTCTGGTTTATCGCATCGGAGGCACTGTCACGAGAAAAGCGGCAGAGGACGCCGTGGCCTTGTCGAAGAACAAGTATTGCTCCGTCTCCAAAATGTTAGAGAAGAGCGCAAAAATCGATTTCGTCATCGAGTATGTTGACGGGGTTCCCGCCGAATGATTCACTTCTTTCGCTTTGCGCTGGTGGTGTTGCTCCTATCTGTGGTGGCTCTGCTGTCGGCGGTCACCACGATGCACTTCGCCATCCATGGAGCGGAAGTTTCCGTACCCGACTTCAGAGGACTTACGGTGGTTGACGCAATGCGCAAAGCTGCGTCACTGGAACTGAATCTGAGTGTTGACAATCGGTTTTACAGCGCAGAAATGCCGTCTGGCCGCGTTCTTGCGCAGTCGCCGGCTTCGGGCACCGTTGTTCGCCGCGAATGGCATATTCGCGTTACTCAGAGTATGGGACCACAACGGCTGGAGATTCCAAACGTAATTGGCCAACCGGAGAGAGCGGCGACGATTGCGATTCGCCGTGCCGGACTCGACCTGGGCAACGTAACGCATATGCCCTATGCCGGTGCCTCTGCGGGCGCCGTCATTGCCCAGAATCCGGCCCCGGATGCAGAAGGAGTGGAACGACCCAGTATGAGCTTGCTAGTGGCAGATGCCACGGCCGCTACCGAAGACGGGGTCGTGATGCCAGACCTCTACGGACAGGTTTTTGCAACGGCCTCCTCAGCAGTAACGCGCGCCGGACTCAAACTGGCCCCGGCCCGTGACGTGTCAGCTGGTATTCCACCCGTTACTTCAGGAAACGGAGCGCGAGTTCCAACGACGCCCGTGCCGCCGGGTACGGTGACGGACCAATCTCCAACCGCAGGCCATCGTGTCGATGTTAGTACGCCAGTCCAATTAACGGTCGCGCGTTAGTCCAGACGCGTGAGCATGGCGGCAAAGAAGCCATCGCAGGAGTGAACGCCGGGAAGCGTTCGCAGGCAGCCGTTGACAAGCGCTGTAGCGCGTAACTTTTCCGCACCTTCGTAGTGAAGAACACCGTCGCGCTCAAGCCGGTCGATTTCCGGATCGATACGCACGAGTTCAAAATCGTCTCGACGATCAAGACACTCCCGAACGACTGCTTCGTTCTCTTCCGGCTCCAGAGAACAGGTGGAATAAAACAATAGGCCGCCGGGCTTGAGCCCGAGCATTACGGCAGAGAGGATCTCTACCTGGCGGTCATGTTGACGCTGTAGCTCTTCCGGGCGGAGCCGATGGCGAATTTCCGGATTGCGAGCCAATGTTCCTGTACCGCTGCATGGCGCGTCACACAAAACGAGATCAAACTCTGGTTTCAGTTTCAAGCTTGCGACGTCCGCCAACTCGATGGTGATCTTCTCTCTGAAGGGGGTGTTCTGCAACAGGCGTTGCATCCGGGCAATGCGTCTCTTGCTGATGTCGTAAGCCATGATCGTGGCACCTGCATTGCGCTCTGCGAGGATTGCTGTTTTCCCTCCGGGAGCGGCGCAGGCATCAAGTATTCGCCGGCCAGATCCCGCAATTTCTGCGACCAGTTGCGAACCTTCATCCTGAATGCGCACCAGACCGTTGTGGAAGGGGGCGATAGATGAAATGTCGCCACTGACCACTCTACGAGCATTCGCTAAAAAGCCTGCGGGAACAAGCTCGATGCCTTCCTCCAGCAATTCCTGCTCTGCTTCCGGTTTGATCAATCGCACAAATAAGGGCGCTTGTTGCTGGTCGTATTCGCAGATTTGCCTTGCCGATTGCATTCCGAAATTTCTGACCCAGCGTACGACAAGCCACAGAGGATGCGCATAGGCAGAGGCCAGTTCGGCACCATTTGCGACTTCGAATATTTCTTTTGGCATGGGCTGCGCCGCGATTTTGCGCAAAATCGCATTCACCATGCCGGATGCGAACTTGTTGGCTTTGCTTTTGGCGAGTTCGACGCTCTCCCCAATTGCCGCATACACCGGCACGCGATCGAGGTAGAGCAATTGGAATGCGCCGAGTCGCAGGGCCACTCGCACGGCGGGGTCAAGCTGCGTCCTGGGCCGATTTAACAAGCTGGCAATGCGCGCATCGAGGGTAAGTTGCCATCTCAGAGCGCCCATTACCAGGTTTGTCGCCAGATTGCGGTCCTGTGGGGACAGCTCTCC
Organism: Terriglobales bacterium; assembly: GCA_963823845.1. Lineage (GTDB taxonomy): Bacteria > Acidobacteriota > Terriglobia > Terriglobales > Acidobacteriaceae > Alloacidobacterium. The sequence goes on along the minus strand of CAWGND010000026.1, from coordinate 196,426 downwards.
GACGGAAGGTTGGTGTAAGAGTTCATCGCTGTGGCCCGAACCGCTTTCCAACCTCAACAGAACATCAAAGGCTGCAGCACGCGCTGGCGCAACTTTGTTCATCCGAGACGATCGCCACTTTGCAGCTGATAACCGTGCAGGAAGTCGGCCACCGGCATGCGCTTCTTCCCTTCCGGCTGCACTTCGAAGATTTCGATACGGCTACCGTTACCGCAATCGACGAAGAGCCGCTCACGCTCCACACGCGCTTCGCCTGGAACCCCCTGCTCGCCGCCCGGCTCCATCGGAATCAGACGGTGCAGCACCAGTTTTTTACCTCGGAAATACGTATAAGCTCCGGGCCACGGCTGAAAGCCACGCCAGCGGTTATAGATCTCCATGGCCGAACGCGCAAAATCAACCTGCCCATCCTCTCGCTTCAGAATCGGAGCATGCGTGGCTCGTGAATCATCCTGTTTTTTGGGCTCGATTCTGCCAGTCTGCAGCCCCTCGAGCGTTTCTGCCATTAACGGCGCACCCATTTCGGCCAGCAGCGGAAAGATATCCTCCGCCGTCTGGTCCGGAGCGATGGCCAGTTCGCGCTGCAGAAGCATGACGCCTGTATCCAGGCCTTCGTCGATACGCATCGTGGTCGCGCCCGTTATCGGCTCTCCGTTTGCCACTGCCCATTGAATCGGAGCCGCGCCGCGATACCTGGGCAGCAAAGATGCGTGCAGATTCAGGTTGCCATAGTGCGGCAGATCGAGCATCCATTTCGGAATGATGCGTCCATAAGCAACAACGATGATCGCCTCCGGCTGGATCGCTTCCAGCTGCGCGCGAAACTCCAAGTTGTTCTTGATTTTCTCTGGCTGCACAATATCCAGGCCGGCATCGAGAGCTGCCTGCTTTACCGCAGGAGCAACAAGGTGCATGCCGCGTCCACTAGGACGGTCTGGCTGCGTAACAACGAGTTGAATATCATGCCCCGCATTCAGCAGCATCTTCAGCGTCGGAACAGCGAACTGCGGCGTACCGCAGAAGATGAGGCGCATGGCCTACCACTCGCCGTTTTTCTGCATTTTGCGAATCTTGCGCAGAAGAAGATCCCGCTTCAGCGCGCTTACGCGAAAGATGAAAAGGATTCCATCGAGATGATCGATCTCATGCTGAAAGGCCCGAGCCAGCAATTCTTCTCCGTCTATTTCAAACCACTTTCCTTGGGCATCCTGAGCGCGAACGCGCACTTTTTCGGCGCGCGACACTTTTTCGCGAATCTCCGGTAGGCTCAGGCAGCCTTCTTCCTCATTCTGCTTGCCTTCTTTGTGAATGACCTCGGGATTGATAAGAACGATCTTTTCTTCCGGATTTTTCTTAAAGCTTAGATCGATCACGGTCAACCGCTTGGAAATACCAACCTGCGGTGCAGCCAACCCGATGCCTTGCGCCGCGTACATCGACTCAAACATATCGTCGACCAGCGACCGAAGTTCGTCATTGAACTCGGTCACCGGTTGGGTCGGTTTTTGCAAAATCGGGTCGGGATATTTAACGATCTCTCGAATCATTCTTCCAGAACTCAATAGGCGCGAATCTGCTCCAGATAGCCATCATAGTTACGTCTCAACTCTCGCAGCGAATCGCCACCAAATTTTTCCAGCACCAGCCGCGCGAACGCAAGCGCCACCATGGCTTCCGCCGCGACACCCGCGGCTGGAACCACACAGACATCGCTTCGCTCGTAGGCAGCTTTCGTCACCTCGCGCGTGTCAAAGCGAACGGATTGCAATGGTCTGCGCAATGTAGAAATCGGCTTGAGGTAGCCGCGGACGATCACGTCTTCTCCGTTTGAGATGCCCCCTTCAACTCCACCAGCATTGTTATGGTCTCGCGTGAAGCGGGTATACCTGCCATTTGCAGGCTCGCTGCCGTAGCCGATCGCATCGTGAACATCTGAACCAAAGGATTCTGCAGCTGTAACGCCACGGCCGATCTCGACGGCCTTGACAGCTTGCAACGACATAACCGCCTGCGCCAGAATGCCGTCCAGCCGCTCGTCCCAGTTCGTATGCGTCCCGACACCGGCCGGCGCTCCGTGAATCACTACTTCAAACACGCCGCCAACTGTGTCGCCCGTACGCAGCACCTTGTCGACTTCCGCCTTCATGCGCTCTTCAGCCTCGGGATCAACACAGCCCAGAAGCACCTCGTCCTTTGTGCGGAGCGCCGCAATTTCATCCCAATTCGCGTCGCGTTCCAGTTCGACATGGCCGACACGAATCACATGGCTAGCAACGTCGATCCCCAATCGCAAAAGCAGTTGCTTCGCTAAGGCACCAGCGGCAACGCGCCCCGTTGACTCTCGTGCCGAGGCCCGCTCCAAAACGTAACGCGCATCCGAGAAGTCATATTTCAGCGCGCCTGCAAGATCCGCGTGGCCAGGACGTGGCGATGCGACGGCTTTATGCTTGGCGGGATCTCCAACTTCTACGGGGAGAGCGTCGGTCCAGTTCTTCCAGTCGCGGTTTTTAATTTCTATTGCAACTGGCGAGCCTATCGTCTTGCCATGCCGCACACCGGAGAGAATGTGGGCGGTATCCTGCTCAATGCGCATGCGCCCGCCGCGACCGTATCCCTGCTGGCGGCGCCACAGTTCGCGATTGATGAAATTTGTATCGATATCAACACCGGCGGGAAGCCCTGAAACTAAAGCAATTAGACTCTCGCCGTGCGATTCACCTGCAGTAGAAAAACGTAACATGTGCGTGCTGTGCCAACTTTGATTGTAGCGCAGCGCGCTGGGCCCTATTCGCCCGTAAGCCACTCGAATTGCGCGTCCGTGAGAGGCACGACCGACAGCCTTCCCTGGCTGACCAGAGGCGAATCGGCAAACATCTTATGCGCTTTGATCTCAGTAAGGGTGTGCGGCGTCTTTACCGGCTTGCCAGCCTTAATACGCACCATTGGAACTTTCGGATTCGCCGCATCCACAGATACGACCTTCGCCGTACCGACAGCGGTGCGTTCGTCGCCCGTGTGATAGATCACGAGCTTCTCTCCTGGCTTCATACTGCGCAAAAACTTTACTGCCGCAGGATTGGTTACGCCATCCCAGATCGTCTCATCGTCGTGCTCCAGATTGCTGAACGAATACACAGTAGGCTCAGTCTTCAGCAGGTAAGGCATTGGCTTCCTCCTCTGGTTCTGGCTCCGCGGTCGGCACCTGTTCATCCAGATATCCGGCTGTATTCAGGAGCGGCCGCTCTAGAGCGCGCACCCACTCTGTTAGCTGCCCCGGAGCACGCCCTTGTGCCTCGGCTCGGGCAAACTCACTGCGCATGGTCTGCATCTTGGCGTCCAGATCATCCAGATAGTGCAGCAACAGGGCTTCCGGAATCATGGGCAATTTGGGCGAACCGAACTCGTACTTACCGTGATGGCTCAAAATGACGTGCTCAACCAGCACGCGTAGATTTTCTGGGAAATCCGGCAGATTTGCCAGTTTTTTCTCGATCATGGCAATGCCGATCGAGATGTGACCGATAAGTTGTCCCTCGAGCGTGTAGTCGAAGCTGGTTCCCCAGCGAAGCTCGTGCAGTTTGCCGATATCATGGAGCACTACCCCGGTAAGGAGCAGGTCGCGATTGATCTCGGGATAATGACGTGCCGCCATCTCACTGATGCCAAGCAGTGAGACGATGTGTTCCAGGAGACCACCAATCCAGGCATGGTGCATGTTCTTGGCGGCGGGTGCACTCTTGAGGGCGGAAGAAATCAGTGGATCGTCCAGGAAGGCGCGGAGCAGACCTTGCAGATGTGGATTCGTGAAGCTTGCGACGTAGCCATTCAGCTCCGCCCACAACTCCTCAATATCGCGCGAGGTCCTGGGTACAAAATCTCCGAGATCGTATTCGTCGGGATTGGCTCTGCGGATTTTGTCGAGCGTCAGCTGCAGCCGATCCTGGTAACGCGAAACCTGGCCCCGGGCCTTGACTACATCTCCGGCCTCAAACTCCCGAGCATCCGCAACTTCCCACATACGGCACTCAATCTGCCCGGTACAATCGCCGAGTGCAAAGGCGAAGTACGGCGCGCCGTCTTTCCTGCTGCGCACTTGTTTCATGGTGACAGCGAAGAAGCCGGTCACCGACTGATTTTCAAACTTCCCGAGATCGGAGACGAACAGGTCTTTCATTTGCTTTGGCCCGAGTCGCCCTCTACTTCTGCGGAGCGGTGTTTCCGGGTGCTGGAGAAGGAGTAGGAGCTGAGGGCGTAGTGGGCTGGCCAGCTGGCGTCTGGTCCGCAGGCGCGGTACTCGGATTCGGCTGCTGATCGCTCTCGGGTTTCTCCTTGGCCTTGTCAGAATAACGAGTTTTCTCCGTTGGTTTGGGCGCTTTCTTCGCCTTGGAGGTATCGCCGTTCAGACCCAATGGAGTGGACTGTTCCTGACGGGTAGCAAACTCATCCTGATTCTCCGGAGTGGGAGCGAATGGATCAGTTTTATCCTTACTCTTTTTCTGTTTCGGCTCCTTGGCTCGCGCAGAATATCTCGTCTTTTCCTTCTTCTCTTCGACGGGCTGGTTGTCTACCGTTCCATCGGGACCTACAACCTGCACATTCTGAGGGACATTGTTGGTTGCCACCTGAGTGCCGCCCGCTTCGGTGTTGGCGCCGGCGTCTTCGGTTTTCGTTGGAGCCGAAGGCAACGTCTCACGCGGAGCCTGGCCAAAGCGAATCTTTTCCTTCTTGCCTGGCTTCTCAACGCCGGTACTGGCCACCTGGGAATTCGTGGAAGGAGTTGCGGGTGTGGGAGTTGCGGGTGTGGGAGTTGCGGGTGCAGGAGCAGCTGGCGTCGTCGCGCTGGCCGTTTCCGTCGTCGCCGTCTGGGCTGTACTACCCTGCGGCACGTCCGCCAGCGAAGGCGCATTGGCAGGCGGGGCGCTGGCCGTTTCCGTAGCAGGCTTTGCCTTCGTCGACTTTTGACGGTAGCGCGTCAGTTCTACATGCTTTTTCTTCTTCCCGGTTGGAGGCGCGTAGGCGCTATATGTCGTTGTCGGCTTCGTTTCATTCGGCGTCGCCGCCGAATCTTCGTACCCTTGCTTAATTTCTACGTATGAGTCCTCGCGCAGTCTGGTTAGATACTGGCGCAGGGCCGGAGCCATCTTCTGGCTGTAGAGCGCGTCTTCTACCTGCGGCTCAACATCTTTGAGGGGCTGCACTCCACCCGGCGTATGTTCCGTCACCTTGAGGATGACGAAGCCTTGCTTGGTCCGGATTGGCTGGGTATATTCGCCCGGCTTCAGGACAAAAGTCTGGTCTTCCAAAACCTTGGCCAGCTGGCCGCGTTTGAACTCTCCCAGTTCGCCGCCTTGGGCTGCCGTAGAACCGCCCGATTCAGTCTTCGCCAATTGCGCGAAGTCAGAACCCGATTTCAACTTTGCCGCAAGATCGTCGGCCTTCTTCTGCGCGGCCGCTACCTGCGCTGCGTCGTCCGGATTCGCAGTTGGAATCAGAATTTCGCTGAGCTTCACCTGTTCGGGACTGTCAAAATCGGCCTTGTGTGCGTCGTAGTACTTCTGCACATCGGACTGGCTGAGGTTGAGGTGCCTTCCAACCTCGTCTCGAATCACTGAAGACGAGACGATGCCGTCGCGTATGTGCTGCTTAAAGTCCTCAAAGGAAACGCCCTGCGACTCTGCTGCCTTCTGCAGGTCGTCCATGCTGTCAAGATGATTCTGCTTGCGGATATCGTCAAGCCGCTTGATCGTCTCTGTCTCGCCTGTAATGCCCAGGTCTTTACCCTTGGAAAGAAGCAACTGCTGGTCAATAAGGTCACGCAACAAATCGTGTCGCGCCTCAAAAAGCTGTTGCTGCGACCATCCCTGCTGCTGGGCCTGCGTCGCCAGTTCCTGATCGGCACGCTGGTAGTCCGACTTGCTGATGATCTGATCATTGACGCGCGCCACGATGTCTTCGACCACCGTGCCCTGATACGGCGACTGCTGAGTGGCCGGAGCGGGCGTCTTGGCCGCAGTTTGACCGAAAGCCGGAAGTGCCAGGAGGACGATGCCCGCAGCGAACGCCGCCGGAAGGAGTAAGGATCGATAAATCATCTGTATACGTCTCAACTTGAGCGCTGCCGCAATTTCGGGATGCCGCTCCTCAATCGTTCGGACCGCGCTTCCGCCATTCTAAACACTATAGGTAGACGAATGCGAATCAACCTGAATGAAATGACTGCCGGATTTCGTGGATCGGTAGCAAAAATGCGGCAGCCCGACGGCTCTTTCTCTTCTGGCTTGCTATACTTTCCACAAGGATTGCCCAGAGGGTCCTCGCAATCATGCCATCCCGTACTCGACGCACTGTCTTCTCCTTAGTAGTCTTTTTTTCCGCCTGTGGTCTTGCAGGCATGATTGTGAGCCAGAAGGTTGGCGCGCAATCGAGCTCTGATGAATCGCAATTCCGCGACAGTCTCAAGTCATTTACCAGCGTGTATGACGTAGTGGCGCAGAACTATGCGGAGCCGCTCGATGGCGATAAACCTGACAAGGCCATTTACGATGGCGCGATTCCAGGCATGCTGCGGGTGCTCGATCCGCACTCGAATTTCTACGATCCTAAAGCTTACGCGCGGATGCGTGAGGACCAACACGGCAAGTATTACGGCGTGGGCATGACCATCCAGCCGCAAAGTGTTGGCGGTACGCAGCGCATCGTCGTCCTCTACCCCTACGAGGGAACGCCATCCTATAAGGCCGGTGTCCGGCCGGGCGATGTCATCATCTCGGTCGACGGAAAAGCAACTGACAACCTCAACTCGGAAGAAGTAGCGAACATGCTCAAAGGCCCGAAGGGCACGCATGTTCATCTAACTGTTTCTCGAGAAGGCGCTGCGGCTCCGCTGGCCTTCGATCTCGTCCGTGACGAGATTCCGCACCCGAGCATCGATCTGAAGGAAGAGATTCGTCCCGGTATCGGCTACATCCACATCACGCAGTTTCAGGAAGCGACGGGCCGCGAAGTTGCGGACGCTCTTGACAGCTTCGGTCCCGACCTCAAGGGACTTATCCTTGACCTGCGCGGGAACCCCGGCGGCCTGCTCACCGAAGCAGTCTCCACATGCGACAAGTTCTTAAAGAAAGGGCAAGTTATCGTTTCGCAACGTGGACGCGCCTTCCCCGAACAGACCTACCATGCCATGCACGGCAATGGCGGCAAGGACTATCCCATCGTTGTACTTGTGAATCATGGGACGGCATCGGCAGCTGAGATTGTCAGCGGCGCACTGCAGGATCATGATCGCGCAATTGTCGTCGGTGAAACGACGTTCGGCAAAGGCCTGGTGCAGACGGTCTATCAGCTTTCAGACAACACCGGACTCGCGCTCACCACCTATCACTATTACACGCCTAGCGGACGTCTGATCCAGCGGAACTATAGTGGCGTATCGCTTTACGACTACTACTACAACCACGACCAGCCGCAGGAGGCAAAGGACCGCGAAGTCAAACTGACTGATTCCGGACGCACGGTCTACGGGGGCGGCGGCATCACACCGGACTACAAGGTTGATACGCCAAAGTCCACGCACATTCAGGAAGAATTGCTGGCGCACTACGCTTTCTTTAATTTTGCCAAGCATTACCTGGCCAATCGGAACGTCACTAAAGACTTCCAGGTAGACGACAACGTTCTGACTGAATTCAAGCAGTTCCTCAGTTCGCAGGACGTCAGCTATACGGACCAGGAACTTAACCCAGTCATGGATTGGGTTAAGGCAAACATCAAGGCCGAAATCTTCACCACGCAATTCGGTCAGGTGGAGGGCTTGAAGGTTCGCGCTGCGTGGGACCCGATGGTCAACCAGGCGCTGACCTACATACCCCAGGCGACCACTCTCGAACAGACCGCCGAGAAGGCAGACGCGCAGAAGACCACTACTGCGCGCAACACTGGGGCCAATCCAGCTACTGAATAATCGTCTTTCGCTCAAAGAAAAGGGCAGGCTTTGCGCCTGCCCTTTTCTTTTTTATGCTGTTCTTCTTACGCCTTGCCCATCACCTTGGCAACTGTCTCGCCAATCGCAGCCGGGCTTTCGACAACATGAATCCCAGCAGAAGTGAGCGCCTTCATCTTTTCGGCAGCTGTTCCCTGCCCACCTGAGATGATTGCGCCGGCGTGACCCATGCGGCGCCCTGGAGGCGCGGTTTGTCCGGCGATAAAACCAACAACCGGCTTTTTGACGTGTCGCTTCACATACTCCGCAGCCGTCTCTTCAGCGGTGCCACCAATTTCGCCAATCAGGATTATCGCTTCCGTTTCGGGATCTTCGTTCAGCAGCTTCAGGGCATCGACGTGTGTGGTGCCGATGATAGGATCACCGCCTATGCCGATCGCCGTCGATTGCCCAATTCCGCGCTGTGTCAGCTGATAGACCGCTTCATACGTCAGCGTCCCCGAGCGGGAAACGATGCCGACATTACCTTCTTTGTGGATGCGTCCGGGCATGATGCCAATCTTCGCCTTGCCGGGCGAGATGACGCCTGGGCAGTTCGGGCCGATGAGCGTGGACCTTGAGTGCTTGAGCACGCTCCAGACCTTCACCATATCATTGACTGGAATGCCTTCCGTGATGCAGATAATCAGAGGAATTCCCGCTTCATTTGCTTCGAGAATTGCATCGGCCGCAAACGGTGGCGGCACAAAAATGACGGTCGCGTTCGCGCCAGTTTCCGCGACTGCTTTCTCGACCGTATCGAAGACCGGCCAGCCCTCGTGAATCGACCCACCTTTTCCGGGAGTGACCCCGCCGACAACCTTCGTGCCGTATTCAGCGCAACCTTTTGCGTGGAATGTGCCTTCCTTGCCGGTGATGCCCTGCACAATGAGGCGAGTATTCTTATCGACTAGAACCGCCATTTACTTGCCTCCCTTAGCCGCATTCACAACTTTCTGCGCCGCGTCTTGCATGGTTTCACCGATGATGAAGTTGAGCCCGGACTGCTTCAGGATTTCGCGGCCCTGTTCGACATTCGTACCTTCAAGGCGCAGCACAACCGGAACCTTTACGTTTGTCTTCTTTGCTGCTTCAACTACGCCTTGCGCCAGCGTGTCGACGCGCAGGATGCCGCCGAAGATATTGATGAAGACCGCCTGTACGTTCTTGTCTGAAAGCAGAATTTCGAAAGCATGCTCAATCTGCTGCTGGTTTGCGCCGCCACCGACGTCCAAGAAGTTGGCCGGGCTGCCGCCTGCGTACTGGATGATGTCCATCGTGGCCATGGCCAAACCAGCGCCGTTTACCATGCAGGCGATGTTGCCATCGAGCTTGATGTAGTTCAGCGCATACTTCGAAGCTTCCACTTCCAGCGGGTCTTCTTCGGCTACATCGCGCAGCTCTTTCAGTTCCTTGTGGCGGAACATCGAGTTGTCGTCGAAGTTGATCTTGCAATCAAGGGCAAAAAGCTTGTCGTCCTTCGTCGTAATGAAGGGATTGATTTCGAGCAGTGAGGCGTCGGTATCAACGTATGCCTTGTAGAGGCCCATCATGAACTTCACCGCTTCGTTGATCTGTGTCGACTTCAGTCCCAGCGCAAAAGCAAGCTGGCGTGCCTGATAGGCCTGGAATCCAACTGCCGGATCGATGTAAGCTTTGTGAATCGCCTTCGGGTCCTTTGCGGCAACCTCTTCGATCTCCATGCCGCCGGCCTGCGAAGCCATGAAGACCAGCTTGGCAGCTGCACGATCCAGCACGATGCCGAGATACAATTCGCGATTGATCGCTGCCGTCTCTTCGATGAGCAGGCGCTGCACTTTCTGGCCTTGCGGGCCAGTCTGGTGGGTGATGAGCTGCATGCCCAGAATCTGCTTGGCATACTGCTCGGCTTCATCGATGTTCTTCGCGACCTTCACGCCGCCGCCCTTGCCGCGGCCTCCGGCATGAATCTGCGCCTTCACCACGACGCCGCTTGCTCCGCCGGTAAAGAGCTTCTTGGCCACATCCAGCGCTTCGTCGAGCGTGTTGGCCACCTCACCCCGCGGCACGGCAACGCCGTATTTCGCCAGGATGTCTTTCGCCTGATACTCGTGGATTTTCATAGCTTGTAACTGCCGCAGACTGGGTCAGGCACGGATGCTTCCGCGCACCGAGAGACAGAATTGCGGATGACATTTCATACTATCGGACGGCAGAGGCAGCGGCAAACACAGCAGAGGCAATATGAAGCGGCAACAATGCGCTATTCGTTTTCTTTTACCTCGTCGGTCACCACATAAAAATACCTCAGATTCGCGACTCCGAATGACGTGGTGATGGCAACGTCAGACGCATCTCGCCCGACCGCCATTAGGACCCGGCCAATACGAGGCCGATTGTGACGGGCATCAAACGTCCACCAGCGATCGCCTAAATACACCTCGTACCAGGCGCTGAAATCCATCGGCAGCACGAGTGGCACGCCGATGTCGCCCAGATAGCCGGTCGCATAGCGTGCTGGAATATTGAGCGCGCGGCAAAAGGTGACAGCGAGGTGCTGGAAGTCGCGGCAGACACCCATACGCTCAGTAAAGACATCGAGCGCTGTCTTTGTCGGCCGCGCGAACGGGTATCCAAACACGACTTTACTGTTTACCCAGTTATTGATCGCCTGAACCCTCTCGAGCCCAGGTGCGAAGTTGCCGAACAGATCCAGCGCAATACTCGACAGCCGGTCGACCTCGCAATAGCGGCTATTCATGAGGTAGACCAACGTCTCATGGGGCAGGTTTTCAACAGGAACCGCGGCGGCATTCCTTGGGACGGGATCCGGATCTCCCGAAACCCTTACCAGCGTCGACCCTTTGAGCTGCAATATGCCAGCTACTGCTTTGAACCGCGCACATCGATTCCCAAACGTGTCGATGTAAGTATCGAAGTGCGTCTGTGGAGCGATCTCCATCTCATCCGGTTCAAGCAGATCGCATTCACGCGATGGGTGGACTTGGAGCATGGTCACAAAGGCAACCGGTTCCGGCACCTCGAATTGTAGATCGTATCCCAGGCGAATCAGCATAGGTGGTACCGGCTTTTCAGCAAGGGACAGAAATAGACTCGACGTTGCGTCCAATGCGGGTGAAAGTAAGATGCCATAAATCTACAATATCGTTTGCTCAATTAGAGATTTCGCATCAACGACTCCCAATTTGCGAATGGGAGCTGGTCTTGAGATATGCCGTCGAAAACCTGCCCCAGATCCAATGCAACGCTTGTATGCTGAACAGCAAATAGCTTGCATCAGCCTGGGAAGTGGCTCGTCATGCACGCCTCCGATACCATGGCAGCAGCATGTCCACTCTGGAAAAACTCCTTCACGCCGTAGGAGAAGACCACCGCACTCTCTCTCGCGATGAGGCTCGGACTGCTCTGCGCGAGATGCTGATTGGCGACACGAGCGATGCCGAAATTGCAGCACTCCTCACCGCGATGGCAGGCCGCGGCGAAACTGTGGACGAGCTGACGGGCTTCACCGAGACGATGCGCGAGCTTGCTGTTCCAGTCCCTCTCTCCGAAGAAGAGCGCGCACAGCTCATTGATACCTGTGGAACCGGCGGCGATGATCGCGGGACTTTCAACATCTCGACCGGCGCGGCGCTGGTAGCGGCAGCGGCAGGAGCCAAGGTCGCCAAGCATGGCAACCGCGCCGTTACCTCAAAGTGCGGCTCGGCAGATGTCCTCGAGGCGCTGGGCATCGCGGTTGTTTTGCCTCCGGAGCTTGCGGTCGAGTCACTACGGACCGCTGGGTTCATGTTCCTCTACGCTCCGGCGTTGCATCCGGCTATGAAGCGAGTCCTTCCTGTAAGACAAGCGCTCGGTTTCCGTACCATCTTCAATCTCGCGGGGCCGCTGACGAATCCTGCTGGCGCTCCGGCGCAGATTATGGGGGTCTTCGCTCCGGATCGTGTAAGCCTTGTCGCCGAAACAATGGTGCGGCTGGGCATTCGCCATGCCTTCGTCGTGCATGGCAGCGATGGATTGGACGAGTTGACGATCACTGGTCCCAGTCACGTGGCGGAAGTGCGCGGCGTAGGAGGAGGTTGGCAAGCCTCCCAAATCGTCCCGGAAGATGCTGGGCTTTCGCGTGCGCCGCTCGCCGAACTGACTGGCGGCGAGAGTGCATCCGAGAACGCCGCAATACAGGAGGGCATCTTTGCCGGAGAGCACGGGCCGAAGCGCGACATTGTGCTGCTGAATGCCGCAGCTGCGCTGGTCGCGGGCAGCATTGCTAAGGACTTGCGCGAGGGCGTTGCGCGCGCTGCCGAAGCCATTGATTCCGGCGCAGTGCAGGACACGGTGAAGAAGCTGCGGGCCTTTGCGCACAAGATCTGATGGCAAACAAACCATCCATTCGCGCAGAGAGATATACTTTGCGAGCATTCGGAGACATTCCCTTCGGGCAAAGGAGAAACACCTGCATGAAGCTTAGAAGCCTGGCAAGACTCATAACGATCGCTGCCGCAGCGGCGGTGGTGTTGACCGTGGCTCACTCGCAGACCATCCAGGTCGATAAAAACAATCGAACGATCGCGGTCACCGCGAGTGACAAAGCACTGACAGATGCGGATCTTGCGGTTGTGCATATCGGCTTTCAGGTCTTTGGGATAAACGAGCAATCGACTTACGCCAGCGGCTCGACAACCTCGAATGCCATCATCGATGCGCTGAAGAAGGCCGGAGTCCCCGACAAGGCCATCGAAAGCGAGAACCAGAACCTGCAGCCGAACAACTATCACGATCCGAAGGAATCGGAGATGGATCGCGCGAATAAGCAGTTTGTCTTCAACCAGTCATGGACGGTGAAGACGAAGCCCGATGACGCAGCAAAGGTTCTTCACCTTGCCATTGAAGCTGGCGCGAACCAGAGTGGCCAGATCGACTGGCAATACCAGGACATGAACGGCCTGCAAGCCAAGGCTGCGGCGAATGCTCTTACCAAGGCACAGGTGATCGCCCAGCAGATGGCTCAAGGGCTCAACGTGAAGCTTGCCGGATTAATCTATGCCAGCAACCAGGCTCCTGAGAGTCCAGTGCGGCCTCTTCCGATGATGATGAAGGCTATGGCTGCGCCTGCTGCTCAGGCGGCTGTTCCATTGGCGATTAATCCGCGTCAGATTGAGGAGTCAGCAACGGTGTATGCGGTCTTCGCCATTGAGTAGTGCGTCGAACAACTAGCTGGCGCATCGAAACAGGGTTGGTGCTTCGCTCAGGATGACAAGTTTTGCTGGTTAGGACATAAATCATGCCTCGTTATGAATACCGTGATGTGCGGCCCTCGCGTGAAGCTGAGGAAGTGTTTCTGCGCTGGATCAAGTACCTGGATGAAGAGTTCACCAAGCACAGGAAGCCTGATCTGCGCGCCGAGCTGGTGCATGACAATCTGCACCAGCTGATGCTGGGCCAGCCCAAGGGCGGACGACTGAACTTTACCCTGACAAGCGAGCTACCTTTCAACGTGCTGCAGCTCTCGTTCAACTCGGCCAACATCACTCTGGAGCCGGAATACTACGGCGACATCGACGAGAAGAAGTATGCCTGCATCAAGCCGCTCATTTATTTCTGGCAGATGTTCGACCGCTCGCCGGTGGGACTGAATCACTGGCTCGGCTTCCGTTTCCGCGCCATGCTGGGCAAGCACATCTTCAAGCACATCGGGAAAAACGTGAAGATCTTCCACGGCGTCGAGTTCAGCTTCGGCTACAACCTGACGATTGAGGACGACTGCGTCATCCACAAGTACGTGATGCTCGATGACCGCGGCGAGCTGATCATTCGCAAGGGCACTTCCATTTCCGACTATGCCTCGGTTTATTCGCATGCGCACGATCCGATTGACGGCGGCATCGTCGAGAACCGCAAGACTGAGATCGGTCCGAAAGCGCGGCTTACGGTTCACTCCTCTGTGATGGCGGGTGTGACCGTTGGCGAAGATGCCATGCTTGGCGCGATGGGCGTGGCTACCAAAGACATTCCGCCGCATGCCATTGTTGGCGGCGTTCCGGCGAAGCAGCTCAAGACCAAGGACCAGGCGACGCCGTTTAAGGACCGCAGCACTTACAAGACTCCGCCTCCTACGGGCGAGCATTGCGAGTAGACAGCGAGTCAGCAAATCGGCCCGTTTGCTGACTCGCTGCCTTGCTTCGCGCACCTGTTACCATCAGTCTTGGTCGTATGAGCCAGCAAGAGATCGTTCTCAAGATTTTTCAGTATGTCGTTCTCCTCTTTGCGTTGAGCTTGCATGAGGCGGCACACGCGTGGATGGCTTCCCGGCTGGGCGATCAGACGGCGCGCATGCTCGGGCGCGTGACACTCAATCCCATCAAGCATATTGACCCGGTCGGTACGGTCCTGATTCCGCTGGCCATGCTCTTTCTGCCCGGGTCGGGGCGCTTTCTGTTCGGCTGGGCGCGGCCTACCCCGGTGAGTACGCGCAACTTCAAGCGCGTCGTGCGGGACGACATCCTGACGACGCTGGCCGGGCCGGTCAGCAATATCGCCGCGGCAGTGGCGGCGCTGATCGGGCTGGTGATCGTCGCCAAGGCTACACCGGTGGGCGCGATCGTGGTCAAGGAACTGGCGATGGGCATGCTCGACCCTTCGCTGATGCAGGCGAGTCCGGTGATCTTTCCCCTGGTCGTGCTGCTTTATATGGGAATTGTGCTCAACCTGTTTCTCGCGGCCTTTAACCTGCTACCGCTGCCTCCGCTGGATGGCTCCCACATCATCCGGCACATGCTGCCCTACAACGCGCTGCGCGTGTATGACTCCCTGGGGATGATCAGCCTGATCCTGATTCTCTTCTTCGGCGGTCCAGTGGTGAATTTCATGGTCAGTCCGGCGCTTTACGCCTTTAACCGGGTGCTGCTGTCGCTGTGACCCCCTGCCATTTCAGCTAAATTCTTGCAAATAAAGGCATCTACGCGCATTTTAGCGCTAGAAATCGGCTAAATTACTCATTTTGTTTGATTTATGGGAATGCTCAGGATGCGAGGCAGGTTCAGACGGCAAAATTTCAGCCCTATATTCAGAATAGCAGTTTTAGCGAAATAATCGGCAAATCCAGGCGCCTCTAAGTATATTTCTTTTCTTTCACTTGTGAATTATTTTGTGGTTTGGGGTCTTGACAGCGTTCGCTCCATGCTCCCTCCGCAATACGGGGAGCAATACCTCTGCTAAGCAGCAGAATTGTGACAAGAGTTCTGATTATCGCCTTGTGTGTTGCGTATGCTTCCGGAGCGCTGAAGGCGCAACAGTCTCTCTGGGAGCCGTCGCCGGGACATACGCAGATTCCGATTTGGCCGGGTGCGGCACCTGATCCGCAATCTGTTGCGGGGCCGGAGGCGATGGAGACCGATCCAACGTTTCTGGTTGCCGGAAAACCAATGGTGGGAGTGACCAATGTGACGCGGCCTACGATGACGGTCTATTCACCCACAGGGAAAAACACAGGCGCCGCTGTGGTCGTGTTTCCCGGCGGGGGCTATCAGATGCTGGCTATCGACCTTGAGGGATCAGAAGTCTGCGATTGGCTGACGCCCAAAGGGATTACGTGTGTGTTGCTGAAATACCGCGTGACTGATGTGGGACCATATCCGAAGTCAGGGCCATATCCGGAATCGCCGATGGCGCTCGAAGATGCGCAAAGGACGCTGGGACTGGTGCAGGCGCAGGATGATCACGTCGACAGCGTCTACTTCCCGCTGGCCTACTACCTTGCGCTGGTGAAGGCTGGGGTTCCTTCGGAGATGCATATGTATGCGCATGGCGGCCATGCGTTCGGGTTGAGGCGGACGAGGTTTCCGATCACGGGGTGGCCTGAGTTAGTGGAGACGTGGTTGGGAACGATCGGGATGATTCCGGAATGAAGACCTGTAAGGAATCGTGACCTCCCCACCCTTCGGTTCACTCCAAGTCTCGCGTCGGCGTGGTACCGATCGCTTCTGTTAAGCTGCGGGGATTGTGATGAAGCCTTTGGTCTTTGCTCTTTGTGTTGCGTGTGTTTCCGGCAGTTTGAGCGCGCAAGAGCCTGGGTGGCATCCGGCTGCTGGGCTCGTGGAAACGCCGATCTGGCCGGGGGCGGTTCCTGACGCGCAGCCAGTGCCGGGGCCGGAGGTCGATACGACGACCGCTCAAAATGGCCTCATCGCCGGGAAGCCGGTGATCCGCCTGGGCAATGTTGCCCGTCCGACAATGACCGTCTATCCGCCGAAAGGAAAGAACACGGGCGCGGCGGTGGTTGTGTTTCCGGGCGGGGGCTATCACATTCTGGCTATCGATCTCGAGGGCAGCGAAGTCTGCGACTGGCTGACTTCTTCTGGAATTGCTTGTGTGCTGCTGAAGTATCGTGTGCCCGACTCGGGGCCGTATCCTAAGTCTCCGGCGGCTCTGGAGGATGCGCAGAGGACATTAGGGCTGGTACGGTTTCATGCCGTCGAGTGGCATATCGATCCGCATAAGATTGGGGTGCTTGGGTTTTCTGCAGGTGCGCATCTGGCGGCGGCGCTTAGCACGCATTTCGATCAGCGTTTTTATCGACCTGTGGATGCGGCTGACCAGCTCAGCTGCCGTCCTGATTTTGCTGTGGTGATCTATCCGGGGTATCTGGCGATTGCCGACAAGGGCTTCGCGCCCAATCCGGATATTCATGTCACCAGCGATACTCCGCCTACATTTCTTTTACAGACTGAGGATGATCACGTGGCTCATGTGGAGAGTTCGCTGGTCTACTATGCTGCGCTGAAGAGCGCCGGGGTGCCGGTGGAGATGCATTTGTATACCGAGGGAGTGCATGGGTATGGGCTGCGGCGCACGAAGCTTCCAGTGACGGGGTGGCCTCAGCTGGTGGAGGCTTGGTTGAGGACTATCGGGATGCTTCCGGAGTGAAACACGCTGCAATTGGGCATGCCTGATCGCTGGGACTATCTGCCGGCACTTGAGCGGTGCCTGGCCAGGAATTGCCTAAGCGATAAACGCTCGTCACTTTGGCCTGCAACGAAGGTGAGGAAGCAAAGGGCGAGCACAGAATGATCGAGCGAAGCTCCGAAGAACTGCCAGAGCGGAGCGTGAGCTCCGGGGTAATTGGAAGAGAACAACAGCGAAAGCATGTAGACCAGCCCGAAAGCGCTGGCAATCCTCACCCAAATTCCGAATATGAGCGCCAGCCCGATCGCTAACTCGCCGTATGCGACGAGGAAAGCGATCGCTGTCGCATGCGGCAGCACAAATACTTGCAGCACCGGAACCATGAACGGATAGGCCGCTCCATTTTGCAGGAAGCGATTGATCCAGAACTCAAATCCGCCGTGCAAGGTGAATTGCAAGCCGAGGACTTTGTATTGGCCAAAGATGAGAAATAAGCAGCCGACCGCAATCCGTAATCCTGCTATGACGAGGGCATTTCGATCCGCTCCACTATCAGGCCTGGGCATAGTTGGCGACCATTGTACGCTGCGCTTCCGGGGCCCAATTTGATACAAGTCTTTCAATTACGCCTTCGCTTCACTCAGGAGGACATCAGCGTGGACGAAAGTTCCGTACAATAGGGCAAGCAAATTCCTACTTGAAGGACACGGTGTCGATTTATTCTTCTCCTCCTCCCTTGAAGCGCGTGCTGAGCGGCATGCGTCCGACTGGCAAACTCCATCTTGGCAATTACATGGGCGCGCTGCACAACTGGGTGCGGCTGCAGCATGAGTACGCTTGCTACTTCTTTATCGCCGACTGGCATGCGCTGACGACTGACTACGCCGATCCTTCGCTGGTGAAGCAGAATACGCTCGACGTGGCGCTCGACTGGCTGGGGGCGGGGCTCGATCCGGAAAAGTGCGTGCTCTTTGTCCAGAGCCATGTGAAACAGCATGCCGAGCTGCATCTTCTGTTCTCAATGATTACGCCTCTGGGGTGGCTGGAGCGGGTGCCGACGTACAAGGAGCAGCAGGAGAATCTTTCCGGGAAAGACCTTTCGACGTATGGTTTTTTGGGGTATCCGCTGCTGCAGTCGGCTGACATTTTGATCTATCAGGCGGATTTTGTGCCGGTCGGGCAGGATCAGGTGGCACACGTGGAGCTGACTCGGGAGGTGGCGAGGCGGTTTAATCAGTTTTACCCGCGGACTGATGTTTCTCCTGCGCAGGGCTCAGAAATACTTCCGGAACCGCAGGTATTGCTGACGCCTTCGCCGAAGCTTCCTGGTACCGATGGGCGGAAGATGTCGAAGAGCTATGGGAATACGATTCTGCTGACCGATCCGGAGCCTGTCGTGCGGCAGAAGCTGAAACCCATGGTCACAGACCCGGCGCGTGTGCGGCGGACGGATCGGGGAAATCCGGATATTTGCCCGGTGGGGGATCTGCATAAGGTTTTCTCATCGCCGGAGACGATGGCAAAGGTTTACGAAGGGTGTACTACGGCCTCGATTGGCTGTATTGAGTGCAAGAGCTGGGTGGCGGATGCCGTGGTGAAGGAGCTGGCTCCGATTCAGGAGCGGCGTTGTCGGTACGAGCAGGATTTGAACCTGGTCCAGGGGATTCTGGATGCGGGATCGGCTCGGGCTGCGGCGCGGGCAGAACAGACGATGGAGGATGTTCGGGCGGCGATGGGGTTGAGTGAAAAGCTGGTGGGTGAAGTGACGCGATGATCGATCAGTTGAAATCCGATAGCCTGAATCCGGAAGTGTCGCCTGAGGAAAATTCTGCGAAGGTCCCACCCTCTCCTTCGGAGAGGATCGGGCACCCTAGTGTTGAGGATTCAGGCCCGGTGGAGGCATCGACTCCATCTGCATCTGTGCCTGCTCCCGCCAAAAAAGGTGCTGAGAAAGACAAGAAAGAAGAGAGCGCGTCTCCCTTTTCGGTGACTGTCGGCAAGGTGTATGACGGGCCGCTGGACCTGCTGCTGGACCTGATTCGCAAGCAGGATATTGATATCTACGACATTCCGATTGCGAAGATTACGGCGCAGTTTCTGGCTTATGTCGAGCAGTTGAAGGCTACGGATGTGGATACGGCGGGCGAGTTCATCTATATGGCCTCGCTGCTGATTCACATCAAGAGCAAGATGCTGCTGCCGCGGTCGCCGGTCGAGGTCGCTGAGGGCGAGGCGGATGATCCGCGGCGCGAGTTGGTGGAGCGGCTGCTGGAGCATGAGCGCTTCAAGAATGCGGCTCAGATGCTGGCACAGAAGCAGGTGATCGAGGCCTCGACCTGGTCGAATCCGTCGCTCAAGGAGTTCAGGAACGACGAGGGGACGGAGCAGGAGATTGCCGCGGACACGGTCGACCTGGTACGCGTCTTCCAGGAGATTCTGGACCGGCTGAAACAGCGGCCGGTGCTGGATGTGGAAGAGGACACGGTGACGGTGGGGCAGATGATCGATTATGTGCGGCGGCGGTTGATTACCGAGGACAAGCCGGTAGCGCTGAAGAAGCTGCTAGGAAGCGCAAAATCCGAGAAGACGCTGATCGCCATGTTTCTGGCGCTGCTGGAATTGGTGCGTTTACAGGCCATTTTGCTGCGCCAGGAGCACAATTTCAGCGATATTTTCGTCAAAAAACATGCTGATTTTGAGCAGGTGATGACCGAGCGGATGAACCAGATGCGGGACGACTGGGCTTAACCACCCCTTGCTCCGAAAAAGGATGAGGCACCCCTTTTTCGCGCCGCTGCTTGGAAACTGCAGGCTCTTCGGCTTCTTCTTCCCCATTACTTCCGTTTATAAATTTTGCCCAATCGCCAGGGAGCGTTCATCGAAAATTAACAATCTTTCCGGGGGCTTTTTTACACATAGCGACTATCGGCCCTGATAGGGTGCTTGCACCGCATCTTAACCGGAGCTGAAGTCATGAACGAAGCATCGTCTGTTGCACTTCCCCCTGGTGTTGTACCTCCTAAAAGCGCTCTCGAACACAAAATGAATAAGTCGCCGGGGCTGATCGGCTCTCTGATTTTTGGCCTTGTCCTGGTAGTTGGTCTGGGCTATGCCGGCTTTCATCTGGTGGATGATCTTTCAGGGACGCACCTTGCAGGCACCTGGCCCTGGGTCCTGTTGGTCACGGCGCTTGTGATCGCGCTGGGATTTGAGTTCGTCAACGGTTTTCATGACACGGCGAATGCAGTGGCGACGGTGATCTACACGCATTCGCTGGAACCGCATGTGGCGGTGGTGTGGTCGGGGATGTGGAACCTGATCGGTGTGCTCACATCGTCGGGCGGCGTGGCTTTTTCGATCATCTCGCTGCTGCCGGTGGAGTTGATTCTGCAGGTGGGCAAGGGCGCGGGCTTTGCGATGGTCTTCGCGCTGTTGATTTCGGCGATCATGTGGAACCTGAGCACGTGGGCGATGGGGCTGCCGGCGTCGAGTTCGCATACGCTGATCGGATCGATTATCGGCGTCGGCATTGCGAACCAGTTTATGGGCGGACACAATGGCACGAGCGGTGTGGACTGGGCACAGGTGAGGAATGTGTTTCGCGTGCTGCTGATCTCGCCGCTGGTTGGGTTTGGGTGCGCGGCACTTCTGCTGCTGCTTCTTAAGGTCCTGGTCAAAGATCCGGCCCTCTATGAGTCGCCCAAGGGAAACGAGCCACCACCGTTCTGGATTCGCGGGCTGCTGATTCTCACGTGCACGGGCGTGAGCTTCGGTCATGGATCGAATGACGGGCAGAAGGGCATGGGCCTGATCATGCTGATCCTGATTGGCACCGTCCCGACGGCGTATGCGCTGAACCATGCGATCGGCTTTGGCCAGACTGCAGATTTCGCGGCTGTCTCCGAGCAGGCGGCGCACGTGCTGAACAACTATGTTTCGTCGGATGCTTTGATGGGCGATGCGCGCGCCGACCTGACAGACTATATCCGCTCGAAGCAGTTCACGCCGAACACCGCACTGGCGGCGCGACAGCTGGCGATCGAAATCTCGAATGAGGTGCAGCAGTACAAAGCTCTGGCGGCAATTCCGGCCGGGCAGCAGCAGAACGTCCGCAACGACATGTATGTGGAAAGCGAGACGCTGCGGCTGATGGCGAAAGCCAAGACGCCGGCCTTTAGCGCTGCGGACACTGCGATTCTGACGAATTATCAGCCAGCACCTGGATGACGCGACCAAGTTCATTCCCACCTGGGTGAAGGTGGCCGTGGCGGTGGCTCTGGGTCTGGGCACGATGGTTGGCTGGAAGCGCATCGTGGTGACGGTAGGCGAGAAGATCGGCAAGGCGCATTTGACGTACGCGCAAGGCGCGTCGGCTGAGATCGTGGCGGCGTGCACGATCATCGCGGCTGACCAGTTCAAGATGCCGGTGTCTACGACGCACGTGCTCTCGTCGGGTGTTGCTGGAACGATGATGGCAAACGGGAGCGGACTGCAGTGGTCGACGATGCGAAATATCGCCATGGCGTGGGTGTTTACGCTGCCGGCGGCGGCGCTGCTGGCAGGGTGCCTCTTCTGGGTAATGCGGCAGTTTATGCACTGATTTCGCACCAGACCTAACGCAATTCGCGGCGCTTCGGTAGTATCAAAGAGAACCGGAGCGCCGTTTTCATTTGCGGGCGTTTCCTGTCCCGTGAACGCATGAGTCTAAAAGCAAAGATTGAAGCGGTGATCTACGCCGCAGAAGAACCTGTGACGCTGGCGCAGCTTGCTGGCCTGTTCGCCGACGAGGCACTGGAAGAGAAACGCGCGCGGGAAGCTGCCGCGCAGTGGTTGAGCCTGCGAATGAAGTGGCGGTGGTGCTCAGCGCTGAGAGCCTGGAGCCCGACGACGGCGTGGTTCCGATGGAAAAGGCCAGCCTGATTTCCGATGAACATTCAGCTCCATTGACGGTGGAAGAAGCTGCTGTGATGACCGCTCAGGCTTCCGGAGAGAACGCGGGGGCGTCGACTGAGCCAGAAGAGGCTGCTGTGGCATCTGCTGAGGATGAGAAGCGTGTAGCGCGGCAGCGCGATCGCGAGGTGCGCGAAGAGCTTCGCCGAGTCGTTTCCGAGCTGGTGGCTGATTACGCGGAGAACGATCGAGGCATGGAGATTCGCGAGATCGCCGGCGGTTATCGCGTGGGCACCAAACCCGAGTATCACGACGCAGTGCGCGGGTTTGTGAAGAGCCTGAAGCCGCCGATGAAGCTGTCTCTACAGGCATTGGAGACGCTGGCGGTGATTGCTTACAAGCAGCCCGTCACGGCGCCTGAAGTGGGCGAGATTCGCGGCGTGGATTCGGCGGGGGTGATCGGGTCGCTGATCAGCCGCAAGCTGATTACCACTGCCGGCCGCAAGCAGGTGATCGGCAGGCCGATTCTCTACAAGACCACCAAGGAATTTCTGCTGCGTTTTGGCTTGAAGGATCTGAACGAGCTGCCGTCGATCGAAGAGTTCGAGAAGATGGCGGCGGGCGAGTTGTCTGAGGCGGAAGAACTGCCTTTTGGAGAAGCCAAGGCTGTGCCAAATGAAGAGGGCATTGTCGAAACCGAGTCTGAGGATGCGGTGAGGGCCGAGGCAGACGAAGAGGCTCGGGCGCATGCCGCCGTCGAGTTGGCGGATGAGACGGAGGACGATGCTGAGGACATTCCGGGCATTGCCGTCGAAGTCGCGATTGAGGGCGAAGAGGCCGAGATTATCAATGAACCAGTAGCAGAAGGGGAACCAGTAGCAGAAGGGGAACCAGTAGCAGAAGAGCCGGCGGAACATAAGTCATGAGCGAGCCGGTCGGGAATCCGGTGAGACTGCAGAAGATCATTGCCCAGGCGGGCATCGTCTCGCGCCGCAAGGCGGAGGAATTGATTCTCGAAGGCCGTGTGCAGGTGAACGGGCAGA
Source organism: Terriglobales bacterium (assembly GCA_963823845.1). Classification (GTDB taxonomy): domain Bacteria; phylum Acidobacteriota; class Terriglobia; order Terriglobales; family Acidobacteriaceae; genus Alloacidobacterium. The sequence goes on along the minus strand of CAWGND010000026.1, from coordinate 173,617 downwards.
CCGTAACCGAGCTGGGCACGAAGGCCGATCCGGAGCGCGACCATATTCGCGTGGATGGCAAGTTGCTCCAGGGCGCGCAGCAGCATCGCTACCTGATGCTGAACAAACCGAAAGGATATGTCACGACGGCTAGCGATCCTGAAGGCCGCCCCACTGTGATGAAGTTTGTTGAACGGGCTGGTGTGCGAGTTTTTCCTGTGGGGCGTCTCGATTACCAGAGCGAAGGCCTGCTGCTGATGACCAATGACGGCGAGCTGGCGAATGCGCTGACGCGGGCGGCGGCGAAGGTCGAGAAGGTATACCTAGTGAAGGTCAGCGGCAAACCGAGCGAGGCTGGGCTGGATCAGTTGCGATCGGGAATCATGATCGAGCGCGGGAAGCCGGGAACGCGGGAGGGCCGCGTAATGACGGCTCCGGCTAGGATCAAACTGATGCGTGACGCGGAGAATCCCTGGTATGAAGTGACGCTCGTCGAGGGAAGAAATCGGGAGATTCGCAAGATGTTCGAGGAGATCGGACATCATGTGGAGAAGATTCGCCGCGTGGGCTATGGACCGCTGGTGCTGGATGTGGCCCCGGGCGAGGTCCGGGAGCTTTCGCTGGATGAGGTTGAGGCGCTGCGGAAGGCTGTTCGGCCTAAGAGCGGGAAGATGGGCGCGACTGAGGCAAAGAAACGCTCGAAAACTACGTCGAGTTCTGGTTTTGCTCCACGAAAGCGTGCTTCTAAGAATTCAAGAACCCGTGCCTGAGCGAAATAGATGCGGGTAAGAATCGCTCTGGGCCCTATTTTTTGGCTGCTGTGCTTATTCCTCGTTCTGTTGCCGATCGTCGTTCAAGGACAAAGCTGTCCTCCTGAGGACGGGAAGAATCTCGATACGCCTGCTCAGTCCTCTCTTCATGGCACAATACGATTGCACAACGGGACACGTTCATGGATAAGCATCGCTCCAGATCATGAAACCTGCGGTGAGAAGGAAATCGAACTGGCATTTGGTGAGTTTGAGGATTGGGTCAGAGCCAAATCGCTCGTAGGCTGCGCCATCACTGCGCGAGGCACAGTCTCCGACAGTGTCACAGATTATTATTCCTCAGAACTTAACATCTTCAATCCGGTGATCACGCCTGATCCCACGTGCAAACCGCGCACGATTGAGCCCAATCCTTACAAATTGGATCTTCCAGCAGCCTTGAAAAGCCTATCGTGTCACCGTCTACGTAGATATAAAGCGCAATCTGCCGCTTCGAGGTAGAGTCTGGAGCGTGGACGGCAAAGACTCACCGCACCGACCTGGAGAACCTACGCTAACCCTTCGCTGAACGGAGAGGAAGACCTTGATCTTTCTTGTCACAAGGGGTTCACTCTTCAATCATTCTCGAGCGATCCGCCGAATACTTCTGAATTGTTCAGTCCGGGTGTGGCAAGGCTTAATAGTTCAGAATCGGGCCCAAGTCATCTGACGATTGTTTGCAAAAGAACCACGTGACCTCGGGTTACGATGAAAAACGAATGAGATTGTACGGATTTTTCGCTCAGAAGAATTCCGAAACAGACTCAGGGGAGTGCTTTCCCACCCTTCGCTTCGCAAAGGATGGGGCACCCATTTTCGTGCTACCGGATTGAAAAAGCAGATCCTTCGCTCCGCTCAGGATGACAAGGCAATTTTCAGTGGCGGCCGAGGTTGATATCGACTTGCACGCCTTTTCCGTTGAGTGTACTTACAGACGACAGCGAGAAGAGGGCGGCTTGCCTTGAGCGGTGGCGGAAGACGTAGTCGCCGATCAGGTATCCGAAGGTGCTACCTACGACCACATCTGAGGGGAAGTGTTGGCGGGCCAGGACTCGTGAGACAGTTACAGCAGTTGCCAGCGAATAGACGGTGATCTGGGTGGCTGGCGTGTGGTACTGGCCGGCGATGACGCGGGCAAACGACCACATGATCATGCAGTGATTCGATGGCATCGACTGGCCGTCGGGCCACGTTGATGTGCCGTGAGGCCAGAAGCCGCCGTTTCCATTGCCCTGGTACGGGCGTAGGCGGTCAGTGCCATACTTCAAAGGTTGATTCAGGATGATTGCGTCGAGCGTGGCTTCTCCCGCGAGGATAGAAGACTCCTGCAAATAATCATCTTTTTTGACGGCGCCGACGAGGTATCCGACAACGGGGGCGGCAGAGGCGGCGTAGGTGGTGTAGTCTGAGAATTTTTTGAACTTGTCCTCACGGCTGGGGTTTATTCCCAGATCGCGCATGATCTGGGCGTCGTGTTCAAGGAGCAGCCCGGTGGCCACTCCGAAGGGGGCAATCCAGAGAAAATCCTTCGCGGTGACTCGCAGCGGGCTGGTGACGATTCCTACCTCGTCCTGCGCGACATGCACGATGCACGGCTTGATCGAATGGAGGCCACAGTCATCGCTGGGCGTGCTTTGAGCCGCGAGTCTGAATGTAGAGCATAGACAAAGGAGGAAGAGCTTCAGCCTGAAATACATACACGAAATTTGAGCGTATCACGACAAACTGAAGCTTTTCTTAAGACAGTGCCCTCCAGCTGGTCAGGCTGCGGGTGTGATGGAGAGGATATCAATCGGCAATAGCGGCTTCAGTTCCGGTGTTTTGATTTCCAGGAAATTTCCGACGGCCAATTCGGAAAGCACTTTATTTGCCGTATCTTCCGTGCGCGTGGAAATAATATGCAGACGCCTTACTGCACGTATGGTCAAAGTAGCTAATAGAAAACGGTTTTCGACCTTTACAGCCGCAGAGTACACCAGCTCAGAGCGCATATTGCCTCGTTTCTTAAATTGCATCGCCTCGGGTCAAGAGGCCGCTCGGAAACGAGGGCAGCCAGATGAAGGAAGAAGGGCGGAGCACCCTTTGCTTATTCAGCATACGCGCTGCCTGCCCTTTTACCTAGTGATTTCTTCAGCTTGCGTGGCAACATCAAGCCATCGCAGGCTGCCACAATTCCACGCGATTGCCTTCCGGATCGGTAAACCAGCCAAAGCGGCCGTAATCCGTGTCCTGACGTTTTGAATCAACCTCAGCGCCTGCGGCAATGAGAGCATCGAGCACGGCGTTGAGGTCGTCAACCTGAAAGTTGAGCATGGCTGGTTGTTGCGTGGGGAAGTAAGCGTCGTCCTGACGGAAAAAAGAGACTACGGTGTCAGCCTGATGTTCTTTTGCCGGGAAAATGAAGCAGCCTTGGGACTTGAGTCCGAGATGCTGCTCGTACCAGGCGTAGAGCGCCTTGGGATCACGCGCGCGGATAAATGCTCCGCCGAAGCCGATTGCCTTTGCCATGATTCACTCCTCGTTGTTGAGAATTTCGCTCAGTGTTGGTTTGTACTTCGCCTTGCGTCGTTCTTCGGGCGGCTTGTCGTCAATGACGCGCTCTGCTTTGGGCTGCCCTACACGGTCGCGTGCGTTGGCTTTAACGGCTTTGACCGTTGAAAATTTCCTGGCTTTCTTTTTTACCATGTCTGCTCTTTCGGCATTTGGCCCGGATTGATGATTTCCTGTTGCTCGACCAGTATGAAATACTTTCGTGGTCAGTGACGGGGGTTATTTGCTATGGAAGAACGCGACTTTTTCATTGAGCAGAACGAACAGCGCACCCATATGCTTAGCTGTCCGCACTGCGGCAAAGCAGACGAATACCGGCTTTCGTGGCTGGTGCGGCGCAAGCGCGATGGACTGCCTCGCCATGCCGACGAGCGCGACCGAGCGCGCTTTGCCAAGGCGCAGTCCTACATGGTTCGCAAGGACGATATGGTTGCGTGCAAGAATATCCGCTGCCGCAAGCGGTTTGAGGTGGCGGGGGTGCAGTCAGTTGCGTTTCTTCAGTCCGCGTGATCAGGTGTGACACCCCTGAAAACGGGAGCGCGCTTTGACGGTCGCCGCCGTAATTGCGTTCTACTGTCTGCCATTCTGATCGCCGTCTTTTGGGCTGCGTGTGGTTACGCGCAGTCGGATTCGGTCGCTTCGCTGCGGCAGGAATTTCTTAATCCTCCGGACGATGCGCGCATCATGATGCGCTGGTGGTGGTTTGGGCCGGCGCTGGAAGATGAGGAGCTGGCGCGCGAGCTGGGCACGATGAAAGAGGGCGGTATTGGCGGGGTTGAGATTCAACCTGTTTACGCGCTTGCGCTGGATGATCCCGGGAAAGGCATTCGCAACGGGTCTTATCTGTCGGATGATTTTCTGCGGTCAGTCACTTTTGCGAATCATGCGGCGCGCCAGCTTGGGCTTCGCGTAAGCATTACATTAGGCAGCGGATGGCCTTATGGCGGGCCGCATATTCCTGTCACGCAGGCTGCGGGCAAGTTGCGATTGGCCACGGCATCTTTGCCTGCGGGCGCGGACCGTATGGCGTTGCCTGCTTTGGAAAATGGAGAGTCGCTGCTTGCGGCTTTTGTTGTTGCGGGGACGGCTGCGAAGTATGATCCATTGGCGGCAAAGCGGGTTTCACTGCCTGAGGTTGGGGCGCGGGCTTTGACAGTGCCAGAAGTGAGTGATGCTGAGCAGGTAGTGTTGTTTTTTATCAGCAGCCGCACGGGGCAGCAGGTGAAACGCGCGGCGGTTGGCGCTGAGGGATTTGTGCTCGACCACTTTGATCGCGCTGCCATCGAACATCATCTGCATTATGCGGGCGAACGGCTGATGCGGGCATTTGGTGATCAGCCGCCTGCTTCCGTCTTCAGCGACAGCCTGGAGGTTTATGAATCGGATTGGACTCCAAATTTCTTGAGCGAGTTTGAGAGGCGGCGCGGGTATGATTTAACCCCCTATCTGCCGGAGCTGTTTGTAGGCAACGACGAATTGGCGAAGAGCGTGCGCCATGACTGGGGCGAGACTCTTGGCGAGCTTGTCGACGAGAACTATCTTGAGCCCCTGACGGCGTGGGCGCACGAGCATCACACGCTGTTTCGCTCGCAGACCTATGGGGAGCCGGCGGTTACGCTTTCGAGCAACGCGCTGGTGGATCTGCCGGAGGGCGAGGGGCCGCAGTGGCGCAGCTTTTCCTACACGCGGTGGGCTACGTCGGCAAGCCATCTCTATGGGCGCACGGTTACTTCAGCGGAGGCGTGGACGTGGCTGCATTCGCCGGCATTTCGCGCGGTGCCGCTGGATATGAAGGCGGAAGCGGACCGGTTTTTTCTTGAGGGTGTGAACCAGTTTATGGGGCATGGGTGGCCATACTCGCCAGCCTATGCGGGCGAGCCTGGGTATTCGTTCTACGCGGCGGCGGTTTTCAATGAGCACAATCCGTGGTGGCCGGTGATGCCGGAGATTGCGGCATATTTGCAGAGGTTGAGTTTTCTGCTGCGGCAGGGTGAGCCGGCGAACCAGGTCGCGGTGTATGTTCCTACGGACGATGCGCAGGCTGACTTTACTCCGGGCAACGTTGGCGTCACGGAGCAGATGCATCGCTACATCACACCGGAGCTGACGGCGAGCATTTTGGATGCGGGCTACAACTTTGACTACATCGACGCGGAGGCGATCGGCAAGCTGGGGATTCGCTATCCGGTGCTGGTGCTGCCGCATGTGGATCGGATTTCGCTTGCGACATATCGGCAGATTGCTGCGTTTGTGCAGAAGGGCGGGAAAGTGGTTGTCGTGGGACGGCTTCCTGAGCGTGCTCCAGGATTGCGGGAGGCGAAAAGTGATTCGCCGCAGGTCGAGGCGGTTTCCAAGCAGCTATCACAGGGCTCGAACTGGATGTTTGTGGCGAACGATTCCGAGGTTGGGAGCTTGCTGAAGGAGGCGGTTGCGCCGGATATGCAGCTTGATACGCCTGTTTCCGAGATTGGATTTATTCGGCGTAAGCTCCGTTTTGCGGATGTCTATTTCGTTGCCAATACCAGCAATCATGCGGTTTCGGCGAAGGCTCATTTTGCCTCGCGGTGGACGGGTAAGGAGACTTGGGATGTTTTCTCTGGCAAGAGCTATCGGGCTGACGCAGATTTGATTCTTGCGCCCTATGAATCGCGTGTGCTGATTTTCCATGATGGCCCTCCTCCATTGCCCGAGCCGTGGCGCGGGCAAGCTGTCGCTAGCGAAGAGATTGAACTGAGCCATGATTGGCAGGTTGCTTTTCCGGAGCTGCATCGCAGCGTCGTAATGCCGTCGCTGCGATCGTGGACAGAAGCTGAGGCGACCCGCCATTTCTCCGGAAGAGCTGTTTATACGCGTGATTTTGATCTTCAGGAGAAAGCGCTGGGATCCGGTCGTCACTATTTTCTGGATTTTGGCGAAGGCACGCCTCTGCCTCCGGGCGACCTGAATAAGCCTGGAATGTACGCGCTCCTGGAGGGCCCGATTCGTGAGGTCGGGCTGATTTCTATCAATGGACAAAAGGCTGGGTCTGTTTGGCGACCGCCTTATCGACTTGATGTGACGGCGCTTCTACACCCGGGCAGAAATCATCTGGAGATCGAGGTTGCGAATACGGCGATCAATATGCTTGCGGTGCGGTCGCTGCCGGATTATCGGCTGCTTAATTTGCGCTATGGACAGAAGTTTGTTCCGCAGGATATGGAGCATTTGGAGCCCCCGCCTTCGGGGATACTTGGGCCGGTTCGTCTTGTGCCGGAAGCCACTAAGCCAGCGCCTTAGGAATCGCTTCTTCCCAGCGGCCCTGGGCTTTCAGGATCAGCTCAATCACTTCTCTCGCGGAGCCTTCGCCGCCGCGAGCGTTAGTGGTGAAGTGGCAAGCAGCTTTCAGTTCGACGGCTGCGTCAGCCACGGCGACGGCCAGACCTGCGCGCTGAGCGAGCGGGAGATCGGGCAGATCATCACCCATGTAGGCGGTTTCTTCCTCGGTGACTCCGGCCTTTTGCATGCACTCTTCGAAAGCGGCGGTCTTCTTTGCTTGGCCGAGGTAGACGTAGTCCACGTGAACCTCGTGGGCGCGCTGCTGCACGGCGGGAGATTTGCGTCCGGTGATGAAGCCGGTTTTGATGCCCATGATGTGGGCAAGCGTCAGACCTGCGCCGTCCTTCGCGTTGAAGACCTTCATCTCGAGGATTTCGCCGCCACCGGGCGGCGAGATGAGGCACACGCCGCCGTCAGTGAGGGTGCCATCGACGTCCATGAGGAATAGCTTGATCTTTTTTGCGCGGTCGAGAAGGGCTGCGGGAAATTGCGAATTGTCTTGCATGGGGCGATTTTACTTCTATTTATTTAACAGCTTGTGAGGGATAAAAAGATTTAAGGTCGGCTTTCGCGTCCACTTTGCTGAGGCGGTACATGAGCAGTGCGGCGCGCTCAGTGTTGATGGGCTGCGCAGAGAGGGCTACGGTCTCGCCGGGAGCGTGCGCGCCTTCTCCGGTGGCTCCGATGCCCGCGAGGCCGGGAAGGTATTCGGCGACGAAGGCAATGTCTCCTGCGCCGCGCTTCATCGGGTCTAGTTCTGGCATTTCCGGAAAACCGAGGCTCTTGTTGACTCCGTTCAACATGCGCAGGAGAGCGCGGCTGTCCTCGGTCGGAGCCATTGCCGGGTAGCCTTCGCCGAATTCGATGTTTGCGTTCGTTTTTGGCAGATGCTCGGCGACGATGGCTTTCATCTTTGCTTCGACGCGGTCACTTTGTTCATTGGATATGGTGCGGATGTCGCCGCTGACGTAGGCGGTTGGCGAGATGATGTTGTCTTTGCCGGTGGCGCTCCCGGAGATGCCTTCAGGGCCAACGTCAACGGTTGTGCCGCCGAGGACGAGGCCTACGTTGTAAGTGAGGTATTTTTCGGGGAGTTGCGTGCGGAAGGCATCGAGGATGCGGGCTACTTCATAAATAGCCCCGTAGCCTTTGCTGTCCGAGAAGATGGCGGACGAGTGGCCGCTTTCGCCGGTGGCTTTAATGCGCCAGGTGATGGAGCTGCGACGGCTCACGCTACCGTAGAACACGCCGTCGAAGCGCGGCGTGCCTTCGAATTCGAGAGCCACGTCGCTGTGTTTGGCGGCGGCGATCATGTCGCGGCGCGAGATGCTGGAGGGTTCGCCATGTGCTTCTTCATCTCCGCTGAGGACGATGGTGATTTCGGTCTGCTTGAGCACTCCAGCGGCCTGCATGGCTTTGAGGGCGTAGAGCATGATGACGAGGCCGCCCTTCATGTCGTTGGTGCCGGGGCCGGTTGCGATGTTGCCGCTCACGGTGTAGCTCTGGAAGGGACTGTCTTTTTCGAATACCGTGTCCATGTGGCCGATGAGCAGCATGCGCTTGCCGCATTTGCCGGGTTCGGGGCAGGGGTGGTCGGCTATTAGAACCCCGGCGCGTTTGACTTCGTCCATGGAGATCCATTTGGTTTGGAAGCCTAGCTCGTCGAGCTGTGCGGTGATGATTTTGCCGACGGTTCGGACGCCTTCGAGATTGCGGGTTCCGCTGTTGATTTCGACCAGCTTTTGCAGGAAGTCGTTCGAGGCTTGCTCGTTGGCTTTGATGTAGCTGACGATGACCTGCTCAGGCGCTGAGAGTTGCTGCGCGGGGGAAATTGGCGAGGCCGCGAGCAGTGCTGTCGCGATGCATGCTGAAATTTTCATTTGCACGATGACAGGAGGATAGCACTCGGATCTGACCACCCCGGGTTAGCTTCGCGAACCCGGGGCACCCGCTTTCGTGGCGTGACTCGGCTCGAAGACTGACTCGCTATAAATCCGATATACTGACGCGTTCACCTATGAAGATTCTGGTTTGTATCAAGCAGGTTCCGCAGAAGGATGCTCCGCTGAAGCTGAACGAGTCCGGGACATGGATTCGTGAGGATGTTTCCTATGAAGTGAATGAGCCGGATGCCTATGCGCTGGAAGAGGCGCTCCGGCAGAAGGAAAAGCATGGCGGCGAGGTGGTGGTGATCACTGCCGGCCCGGCGCGGGCGCAGCAGGTGCTGCGCGAGGCGCTGGCCAAGGGTGCGGACCGCGCGATTCATCTGGAAGACGACAAGTTCATTCAGCTTGATTCGGCCAATACGGCGCGGGCAATTGCCGCGGCGGTGGCTGAGGAAAATTTCGATCTGATCGTTACCGGGCTGCAGTCGGATGATTTCGGCGCGGCGCAGACGGGCGTGCTACTGGCTGAGATTCTGGGGCTGCCGCACGCGACGATCATTATCGGGATCGAAAAGACTGATTCGGGGCTGCATCTGAAGCGGGAGCTGGAGGCAGGGCACTACCAGTTCATCGACCTGCCGACGCCGGCGGTGCTGACGATCCAGAGCGGCATCAATAAGCTGCGCTACGCCAGCCTGATCGGAATCAAGCAGGCTAAGAACAAGCCGATGCGCAAGGTCGCCTGGGCGGAAGTTGAGCCAAAGCTGAGCAAGAACCAGCAGCAGATTGAGCGACTGTACGTTCCGGCAAAGCAGAAAAAGACCGAGATCGTCGAGGGTCCAGCCGCAGAAGTGGCGAGGAAGGTGACGGAGTATCTCAAAAATACCGCGCGCGTGATTTAATCATTGTCAGAGACACTTCAGGAGATTTGAGTTCCATGGCTAACATGAATATTCCCGTAGAGGAACGCAACTTGACGCCTGATCAGGTAGAGGCTCTCGATAAGCGCCGCCAGTGGGGGGTCACTTGTCAGGTGATTGGCGGGCAGTTTGCCTTTTTCGCGGTGCTGCTGACTGTGTGGTCGGGGCCGGATGCGACGTATTCGCCGGGTTGGGTGCATCCGATGGTGTACTACAACATTCTTACCGGGGTGCTGGCTGTGGTTATTGGCGGGTATGGAACGTATCTGAAACGCGGGCGTCCAGAGTTTTCCAGCTTGTAATTTGAGAAGCAGATCCTTCGCTACACTCAGCGATGACAAGTTTTGAATGACACAAGGGGAGCTTCGGCTCCCCTGAGGTGTGTATGGCAGACACTATTCTTGTCGTTGCGGAACAGCGGGAAGGCAAACTGAACCGCGTCTCCTTTGAAACCATTGCGGGTGCGCAGGCTATCTCAAAAGAGACGGGCTGGCCGGTGGAAGTTGTGCTGGCTGGCAGCGACATCGGATCGCTCGCGCAGGAGCTGGCGGGTAAGGCTGCGGCCCATGTCTATGCGCTGGAGGCTTCGGTGCTGGCTGTGTATACCTCGGATGCTTATGTTTTTGCGCTGAAGCAATTCATTGCGGAGAAGCAGCCGAAGCTGGTGCTCTTTCCGCATACCTACCATGTGCGCGACTTTGCGCCTCGACTGGCGCTGGCGCTTGACCGGACGCTCATCTCCGATGCAATTGGTTACAAATACGAGAGTGGCAAGCTGTTGTTTACGCGTCAGATGTTTCAGGGGAAGTTTGCGGCCGATGTTTCGTTTGGTTCAGATGGGCCTTGGCTGGCTACTTTCCAGATTGGCGCGTTTCGCGGGGAACAGGCTGAGGCTGGGTCGGCGCCTGTCGAAAATTTAACCGCTGCAGTTGCAGAAGGCTCGCCGCGGGTTACTCCACATGAGGTGTTTCAGGAGGCGAAGCAGGCAGTCGATCTTTCGCAGTCTGAGGTGATTGTCGCGGTCGGGCGCGGCATCAAGGAGCAGAAGAATCTTGCTCTCGCCGAGGATCTGGCCAAGGCGCTGGGCGGCGAGGTTGCGGCTTCACGGCCTATCTGCGATAACGGCTGGCTTCCGCTGGAGCGGCAGATTGGCAGCTCTGGGCAGACCGTTGCTCCGAAGCTCTATCTGGCGCTGGGGATTAGCGGGGCGATTCAGCACATTGTCGGCATGAAGGGTTCGCGGACGATTGTTGCTATCAACAAAGACCCTGAGGCTCCCATCTTTGAGATTGCGGATGTGGGTGTGGTGGGGAATTTGTTTGATGTGGTGCCTGCGCTGACTGAGGAGATTAAGAAGGCTAAAGCGTAGTCCACTTCCTGTCCATGAACGAGCGCGATCGACTGGCAAACTTCTACTCGGGACTAACTGATGAAGAACTCATCAAGATTGGTTCGCAGTTTGACTTGTTGACTGACGAAGCGCAGATTCTCCTCCGTGAGGAGTTTGATCGAAGATCATTAGAAGCCCCAGAATTCGAAGAACCTCCTGATTCATTGGAACTTCAGGAGCTTGTCACAATACGAACGTTCCGTGATCCTTCAGACGCCATCATGGCGAAGAGTGTTCTTGACTCGGCTGATATTCCCTGCTTTCTGAAAGACGAAAACACTGTTCGTATTCAATGGGTATGGTCAAACCTGATCGGAGGAATTCGTCTACAAGTACGACCTCAAGATGTTGAAACTGGTGAACAGTTGTTGTCTCAAGAAGTTCTGCCCACTATTGAGTTAGAAGACGGCGACGTATACGAGCAGCCACGTTGTCTTTATTGCACATCTCTCGATATCAGCTTTGAGGCTCTAAATGAGAAGGTCGGGCTGGCGTCCATTCTGGTTGCTGTTCCAATCCCCTTCCCAAAGAATCGCTGGACTTGTCATACGTGTAGACGGGAGTGGAATGACTCTGATGTTCAAGATGCATCAGAATCGAAATAGCAGAGAATCACACTAAGACATTTCCTAGTAAGATGATCGGTCGCCTATGATCACTTTTCGTAAACCTCTTGAAGGCATTAACCGGCCGCAAATGGAGGCCGATGTTGTCATCATCGGCGGAGGGCCAGCTGGGATGGCTTGTGCGCTGCGGCTTTCCCAGCTAATTGATGAGCACAACGCGAACCATCCGGATTCGCAGCTCTCTAAGGACAACATTTACGTTCTCGAAAAGGCGCGCGAGGTGGGGCAGCATTGTTTGTCCGGCGCTCTTCTAGACCCGCGTTCGATGCGTGAATTGCTGCCCGGATTTGAATCTGAGGCTCCTCTCGATGCTGAGGTCACGAAGGAGTCGGTTTACTTTCTCTCGAAAGACAAGGCGCGGAAGTTTCCGATTGTTCCGCCGCCGCTGCGCGACCATGGCAACTATGTCATCTCGATTAACAAGTTTGTGAAGTGGCTTGGGCAGAAGGTGGAAGAGGCCGGCATTACTGCCTTTACAGGCTTTGCGGGGTCGGAACTGTTGTTTGAAGATGACAGTTGCGACCCGGAGATTGCGCGTGTGGCTGGCGTTCGCACCGATGATAAGGGCGTCGATAAGCAGGGGCAGCCCAAGGCGAACTTTGAGCCGGGGTATGATCTGCGAGCGAAGATCACGATTCTAGCTGAGGGCACACGCGGAAATTGTGTCAAGCAGTTGATCGAGCGGCTGGAGCTTGAAGACTTTTATCATGCGCAGACGTACGGCGTCGGCATTAAGGAGCTTTGGGAGATTCCGGCGGGGCGGGTTGCCAAGGGCGAGGTGATTTATACGCTCGGGTATCCGCTGACGACTAAAGAGTACGGCGGGGCCTGGATTTATGGAATCTCCGACACGGAAGTTTCGGTTGGGTATGTGACGGGGCTTGATTACGAAGACCCGCGGACAGATCCGCATCATGTGTTTCAGGATTTCAAAGAACACCCATTCGCCCGGCGGATGCTTGAGGGCGGCAAGTTGATTCGCTATGGAGCGAAGACGCTGCCCTATGGCGGATGGCTGACGATGCCGCGCATTTACGGCAATGGCTGGATGATTCTTGGCGACTCGGCGAGCTTTCTGAATTCGCAGCGGCTCAAGGGGATTCATCTGGCGATCAAGAGCGGGATGGTGGCTGCGGAGACTGCTTTCGACGCGCTGCTCTCCGGGGACAGCTCAACCGATACGCTGAGCGAATATAAGGCCGCGGTCGATGCGAGCTGGATCAAAGATGAGCTTTATCCAGTGAGGAATTTTCATCAGGCATTTGAGCATGGACTTTACGATGGGCTCGTCAGAGCTGGGATTCAGCAGCTGATGCGCGGCGGTAATCTTGGGCCTGACTATAAGAATGAAGCAGGCTATCTGCGCATGAAACATGCCGATGCACTGAGTCCGTATGGCGATGGCCGCGAGCATTTTCTTGGTAACGCGAAGGCCGATGGGAAGTTGACCTTTGACCGGCTCACTGATGTCTACCACTCAGGCACACGGCATGAGGACGACCAGCCGGTACATCTAGTCGTCAAAGACCTGGATATTTGTAACAATCGCTGTGGCAAAGAATTTGGCAATCCCTGCCAATACTTCTGCCCTGCAGCTGTGTATGAGATGGTTGAGTCGAGTGAAACGCCTTCAGGCAAGCAGCTGCATATTAACTTTGCCAACTGCGTGCACTGCAAGACGTGTGACATTATGGACCCGTACCAGATCATCAACTGGGTGCCTCCGGAAGGTGGCGGCGGCCCCAACTATGATGGAATGTAGGGGACTTCGCGTCCAGTGGACGTGCTGGGGCGCCATTTCTGCGCTGGGGTAGGCCTGATGACTGCGATTTACATACGTACTGCTACAGCGGATGATATCCCTGATTTGCGCGAATTGATCGAGTGTTCGGTGCGCGAGTTGCAGGCGGGCTGGTATACGCCGGAGCAGATTGAGGCGGCGGTGCATTCCGTTTTCGGGGTAGACGAGCAGCTCATCGATGACGGCACGTACTACGTCGCCGAGATTGGCGGGCACAAGGCCGGATGTGGCGGTTGGAGCAAGCGCGGCACGCTCTATGGAGCCAGCCACTACGATCACTCCCGGAACGATGTAGTGCTTGATCCTACACGCGACCCGGCGCGTATCCGTGCTTTCTTCACTCACCCGAAGTATGCGCGCAAAGGCGTGGGCCGCGCATTGCTCGCGCATTGCGAAGAAGAGGCACGCAAGGCTGGATTCCAGAGTATGGAGATGGCTTCCACATTACCGGGCGTTCCTTTGTATGCCGCGCACGGTTACGAGGCACTTGAGGCGTTTGACGTTCCCTTGCCAGACGGCCACTCCATTCAGGTGCGGCGGATGGCGAAACGAATTACATAGCAGATGCGTTGAGATGCAAAGATCGATCAGCCGCCGATGTGGACCATGCTGCGCGATGGCTTGAGGAAATCCGGCTCGCCGATGTGGTGACGCGCTTCTTTCTGTTCCACGGTAGCGCGGATGAAAGAAGCGATCTCGTCGTCGGTCGTGCCACGGCGCATGTGGCCGTAAAGATCGTGATCGAACTGCGAAAAGAGGCAGGTACGGATTTTGCCGTCGGAAGTGAGGCGGATGCGGCTGCAATGTCCGCAGAATGCCTGGGAGACGGGAGCGATGATGCCGATCTCACCGATGCCGTCATCGAAGGTGTAGCGCTGCGCGGTTTCACTCGGAGCGTTGGCCTGCAACGACACGACCGGGCGAAATGTACGGAGCACATCCAGCAATTCGCGGATCGGGATTACAGATGCCGGCGTCCACAGGCGGTCCTCTTCAAGCGGCATGAACTCGATGAAGCGGACGATCACTTCTTCATCGCGGGCGAATTTCGCGAACGGGACAATCTGGTCTTCATTGAAGCCGCGGAGGAGCACGCAGTTCACTTTCACCGGGCCAAGCCCGGCACGCTGCGCGGCACGGATTCCTTCGCGGACTTTGTGAAAGCTGCCGGGGACGCGGGTTATGCGGGCGAAAATGTCGGGATCGACCGCATCCATGCTTATGGTCACGCGGGTCAGTCCGGCATCTTTGAGAGACTGCGCCATCCCGGCCAGTAAATGGCCGTTTGTGGTTAGAGCGAGATCGAGCGGCTCACTATCGGCGGCTGTTTTCCATTTCGCAAGCTCGCGGATGAGATCCGGCAAGCCTTTGCGCAGAAGTGGTTCTCCGCCAGTAAGCCTTACCTTTTCAATGCCAAGATCTACAAAGATGCGCACGATGCGCAGGTAGTCGGCGATGGGAAGCTCGGAGTACTGGGCGCCATCGTTGCCAGTGCGACAATAGACACACTTGTAATTGCAGCGGTCAGTTACCGATACGCGCAGGTCTGTGATGGCGCGTCCGTGCTTGTCGATCAGCCGCGAGGGGCCGTTCGGCTGGGCCTGATTCAGGTCGAAACTGGACAGGGATACCGCCATGTACTCTTCCACTGTATTCGATGCGTGAGTTTGAGGCGAGATGCAAGGCTACCGCGCTGGCTGGATCGGGCTGAGCGCGTTTTTATTCTCGGGCGATGGCGGATCGACGCCAAAATCCCATACATCGAGGTTTACTTCCTGCGGCGAAAGGACTTCCATCAGGGCATACTCGCCGAAGCTCAGCGGCTCCTTGGGCACGACCTTCATCCAGTGGTTGCCCGGCATAATCTGGGTGTTGGTTTCGACCATGTCCTCTGAGTGCGAAACTTTGCCGAGCATGCTGATGTTCATGGCAGCGACGACCCTTAGATTGCGGCGGGCCTGTACGCGCACGATGACGTAGTGGCTGGTTGGCGAGCTGTAGTTGTTCTTATCTTTCTTGGCGGAGCTTGCGCCGTGCGTGTCGACCTTCAGGGCGTCTTCCGGGGCGGTATCATCGCCGGCTACATCAAGAGCGACGTAAAGCTCAGGCTGGTTTACGTGCAACTGGACCTTGGCGTGGGCGCCATCGATCTGGATGAGTTGTTTTGAGCCGCCCATGGGATTGATGGTCGCTTTCAATACGTTGTGGCCGAGATCCTTGTTCAGGTCTCCGTTGCTTTGCTCCAGTCGGACCAGTTCGGGCGTCCCGTGGTAGTTATCGAGCACCCAGACGCCGCTTTCGTCCGGCAACCGGAGGCCAGGGGACACAACGGGCATGCGAGCCATTTCGGCGGAGCGCTCTGCCCGCTCTTCCGTGTCGATCTCGGCGGCTTCGGATTTCTCCCGGGCGGCTTCCGCGGCGGCCAGCGCTCCGGGCTCATGCTCCTTGTTCCATTTTTCGGTTGCTGGCCAGTCGATCAGATCCTTCGGCACCTCTTCCCATTCGCCGCCGCGCTCCGCGCTCTTGTAGCGGACGCGATCGCCCACCACCTGATACTGGGATACAACCTGGAAGGAGCCGTCCTTAAGAATGAGGCGTTTGTTCGCGTTCTGGGCGAGACTCGGCAGGACGCAAACGGCCAGTACCGCGATCAGGATGGGAGCCAAACGCTTCATGGGCCGTCTTTTAGACGAAGATATGCCGGGTCGGGTCACGTGTGTCCCTGTTATATCGCACAAAAGTGATCCGTGGTGCTCGGATCTTGAGTCCTGCCTGGACACAAGTCTAACTGTTTCAATCCTGGGTTCTGCTCCTCTTTTTCTCCTATTTCTTTCTCTTCGCATTCCGGGTAAAATCAATTGTGCCTACCTGGTACGTCAACCAAAACAACAAGAAAAAGGTGAAGCAGCGATGTCCGCAAAGTACATCTTTGTGACCGGCGGAGTTGTGTCCAGCTTAGGAAAGGGTTTAGCCGCTGCATCGATCGGCTGCCTGCTGGAAGCGCGAGGGTTGAAGGTCAACCTGATGAAGTTTGACCCTTACCTCAATGTCGATCCGGGGACGATGTCGCCCTTTCAGCATGGCGAGGTCTTCGTCACCGACGACGGTGCAGAAACCGATCTCGACCTTGGGCATTACGAACGATTCACCCATGCCCGCCTGACCCGCGACAACAACCTCACTACCGGGCGCATCTACGAACAGATCATTACGAAAGAGCGCCGTGGCGACTATCTAGGAAAGACCGTCCAGGTCATTCCCCACGTCACGAATGAAATCAAGAACGCGATGCGTAAGGTTGCGGCGGACTGCGATGTGGCCATTGTGGAGATCGGCGGGACCGTAGGTGATATTGAGTCGCTGCCTTTTCTTGAGGCCATCCGTCAGATGCGGCAAGAACTGGGGCGCGAGAATACCGTGTTTGTTCACGTCACGCTTGTTCCATGGATCAGCGCAGCGCAGGAATTGAAGACGAAGCCGACGCAGCATTCGGTTAAGGAAATGCTCTCGATTGGAATTCAGCCGGATATTCTGCTCTGCCGCAGCGATCGCGCTCTGAATCGCGAGATCAAGGGCAAGATTGCGCTTTTTTGCAATCTTGAAGAGAAGGCCGTGATTACAGCGAAGGATGTGGAGTCGATTTACGAAGTGCCGCTGTGTTTTGCGCAGGAAGGCGTGGACGCGCTGGCGCTCAGGTATCTGCATCTTGAAACGCGAGAGCCGGATCTGAGTCGCTGGAGAGACCTTGTCGATCGCTGCTATAACCCGCAGGACGAAGTCTCGATCGGAATTGTCGGCAAGTATGTCGAGTATGAGGACAGTTACAAGTCACTGAAAGAAGCGCTGGTGCATGGCTCGCTGGCGCACAATTTGAAGCTTCAAGTGACCTGGATCGAAGCCGAAGGGCTCGAGGTTCCGAACTATGAAGAGCAGCTGAAAGACTTTGACGGAATTCTCGTTCCCGGAGGTTTTGGCAAGCGCGGCATTGAGGGCATGTTAAATGCGATTCGCTATGCGCGCGAGAATAAGGTCCCATATTTCGGTATCTGCCTTGGCATGCAGACGGCTTGCATTGAATTTGCGCGGAATGTCTGTGGTCTGCATGGGGCGAATTCAAGCGAGTTCGACCCGGCGACACCGCATCGCGTGATCTACAAACTGCGCGAGCTGACCGGGGTTGAGGAGATGGGCGGCACGATGCGTCTCGGCGCGTGGACCTGCATTCTGCAGGAAAACTCGCTGGCTTCTAAGTCTTACGGCAAGACTGAGATCAGTGAACGGCATCGTCACCGGTATGAATTCAATCGGGAGTATGAGGCTCTTCTGACCGGAGGTGGACTGCGGATTACGGGCACGACTCCTGACGCAACCTATGTCGAGATCGTTGAGATTCCAGATCATCCCTACTTCCTTGGTTGCCAGTTCCATCCGGAATTCAAATCGAAGCCGCTTGAGCCGCATCCGCTCTTTACCGCGTTTATCAAGGCGAGCTATGCAAACCGGATTGACAGCGAGAACTTGTCCAGCGCAGATTTGCAACAGAGCGTAGCCCGTTTACTGAAACAGGAGAGCGGCGTGTAGTCGCTTTTCCGACGCATCTAAACTGCCATGAGCACTCCAACGGTCCCGCCGCCGACTAGGACACGAACCTCCAACGTGGGTAAGGTTCTGCTCGCCTTGTTGCTGGGCCTGGTGTTCGGCTTCGGCGGTTTCGTGCTCTTTGTTCGCCAAGCCACGAAAGGCGTCTGGGATGAAGTCGCCGCGAAGATAACAGGGCGCAGCCTTTCCATTGATACTTCGGTGCCGACGGTTGTCAGCAAAATTCAGCGGCTGGAGCGTTTGGAGACCGTTGTCTACAACATGGACAAGGTGGTGGAAGGCTCGCGCGAGAATGCTTATCTTCCCGACTTTATTGCTGGAGACAAACTGCTCCTCGTGGTTCATGGACAGACAATAGCGGGCGTTGACCTGAGCCGTCTTCAGGCGAGCGATATACAGATTCAGGGGCGGTCTATTCGCATACGCTTGCCGCAGCCTGAGGTTTTCGCGACTTCAATCGATAATGCGAAGACTCGCGTCTACTCTCGTGAAACGGGGCTTTTTGTCGCAGCCGATCCTAACCTGGAGACCGAGGTTAGAGCGATGGCGCAGCAGGATCTGCAGCAGTCGGCGATGGCTGATGGGATTCTCGATACTGCGCGGAAGAATGCCAGCGCTACCTTGACGACCATGCTGCTTGGGCTCGGGTTTGAGCAGGTGCAGGTCGACTAGACCTGCACCTGGACTCGATCGGGTTTCTTAGACAATCGATCTGACTACGCCGCCATCGACTCGGATGGGAGAGCCTGTCACTGCCGAAGCTGCCTCGCTGCAAAGGAAAGCGACCATCGCGGCAATTTCATCGGTCGTTTCGAAGCGCTTCAGCAGGCTTGTGGGCCGCATGTGCTCAAAGAAGTCGCGGGCTACGTCTTCTTTGGTCTTGCCCTGCTGAGTGGCCAAGCCTTCCACGAAGGTTGATACGCCTTCGCTTTCTGTTGGTCCTGCCAATACAGAGTTGACGGTAATGCCGCTGGCTGGGAATGACTCGGCGATACCGCGGGCTACGGCGATTTGCGCGGTTTTCGTCATGCCATAGTGCACCATTTCGGCGGGAATCTGAAGCGCGGATTCACTGGAGATGAAGATGATGCGGCCCCATTTCTTCTGGAGCATCGCTGGCAGGTAATGACGTGTGACGCGGATTCCGGAGAGGACATTTGCCTCGAAAAAGCGTAGCCATTCGGAATCCTCGATCCCGAGGAATGGCTTTGCTTCGAAGATTCCTAGATTGTTTACCACGATGTCGAGGTCTTTCACTCTGGCGAAGAGCTTTTCTGCGCCTTCCTTCGTAGTGAGGTCGGCGGCAATGCCGTCCACCTTACCCTCAATCTCGCCTACGGCTTTGTTCACGCGCTCTTCGGTGCGGCCGTTCACGTAGACGAACGCTCCCTCACGCGCCAAGAGTTTGGCAATCGAAAAGCCGATGCCTGCTGTGGAACCGGTAACCAACGCCCGCTTATGCTTTAAACCCAAATCCATGAGTCACTCCTGATAGGTTTCGAAGCAGTAGATTCATGATCGAGGGTCCGAGATGCACGGTCGCGACGATATGGCGATTCCGTCCGGCTGGTAAACTGGTTGTGAAGCTATGTTTGAAAATCTCTCAGATAAACTGCAGCGCGCGTTTAAGAATCTTCGCGGGCAGGGCACGATCAGCGAAGAGAACATCAGTGATGCCCTGCGCGAGATTCGCGTCGCGCTGCTCGAAGCTGACGTCAACCTCAACGTCGTCAAGGACCTGATCGAGCATATCCGGGCCAAAGCTGTCGGGCAGGAAGTGATGACGGCGCTTTCACCGACCGAGCAGGTCATCAAGATCGTGCGCGACGAGTTGGTCACATTGCTTGGTAAAGACACGGCGCGGTTTCAGTTTGCTTCGAAGCCTCCAACGGTGATCCTGATGGCTGGGCTGCAGGGGTCAGGTAAGACGACGACTTCTGGGAAGCTGGCGGCGTGGCTGCAGAAGGGCGGTCATCGTCCGATGCTGGTATCGGTGGACGTTTACCGTCCAGCAGCGCGGGAACAGTTGAAGGTTGTGGCCAAATCGATCAAGGCCAATCTCTATGAAGGCGATCTCAAGGGCGAGGCCGCTGGGACGCCACTTGTCGAGCGGCTGGCGAAGGAGGCTCGGCGCGAAGCGGTTATCTCTGGCTGTGACACGCTGATTGTCGATACGGCTGGTCGTCTCCACATTGACGAGGACCTGATGGGCGAGATGGAGTCGCTCAAGAAGCTGCTTAGTCCGCAGGAGATCCTCTTCATCGCCGATTCCATGACTGGGCAGGATGCTGTGCGATCCGCCGACGAGTTTCACAAGCGGCTGGCGCTTACGGGCATCATCCTGACCAAGATGGATGGCGATGCGCGTGGTGGCGCAGCGCTGTCGATTCGGCATGTGACGGGGCAGCCGGTGAAGTTTATCGGAATGGGCGAGAAGCCGGATGCGTTTGAGCCGTTCCATCCGGATCGTATTGTGAGCCGCATTCTCGGCATGGGCGACATCATGACGCTCATCGAGAAGGCCGAGGAGAAGCTGGACCGCAAGAAGTCTGAGGAGTTTGCGCGGAAGGCGCTTTCGGGCGATGGGTTCTCACTGGAGGACTTTCGCGACCAGCTGCGGCAGATCCGCAAACTTGGTTCGTTGCAGAGCATTATGAAGATGCTTCCTTCGGTTGGCCCGCTGGCTGGAATGCAGCAGATGGCGGATCAGGTCGATGAGAAGCAGTTTGTTCGCGTCGAAGCGATCATCAATTCGATGACGGCGAAGGAACGGAATCATCATGAGATCATCTCCGGCAGCCGACGTAAGCGGATTGCGGCGGGTTCCGGGACTTCGGTACAGGAAGTGAATCAGCTTCTGCGGCAGTATGCGCAGATGCGCAAGATGTTCAAGAATGTTGGCAAGGGCGGAATGCTGCAGCGGCGCGCGATGGGGATGCTGGGCGGTATGCGCGGACGGTAGCTTCCACGTTGGACTTAAGAGTGTAGCTCCGTAAAAGATCGCAACTAACCCAGGTTAGCTTCGCGAACCTGGGGCACCCGCATCGTGCTTTTACTCAAAGCCTTTAACTTTAAAGTGCGTCCTTGATTCCTATGATTGACCTTGATCACCGCTTGCAGGATCAGCTCGACGAGATTACTGCCAATACGCGCAACCTGGTGCAGCCGGAGCGGCTGGCCATCGGAGAGCAGGCGGTGGCTGATCTTTTTGCGAGCGGGATCGAGGAGCGGATTCTCCCGGTTGGAGCGAAGGCTCCGGAGTTTGCGTTGCCGGATGCTTCGGGGCGGATGGTTCGATCCTCTGATCTGCTGGCGCTGGGGCCGCTGGTTGTCAGCTTCTTCCGCGGGCGCTGGTGTCCTTATTGCATGACGGAGCTGGAGGCTTGGCGCGACCTCTATTCCGTAGTTCGAGAGCGGGGGGCGCTGCTGGTTGGGATTTCTCCGCAGACGGCGCGACAGAGCGACTTTACCGCTGGGCAGCATGGGATTCCCTTTCCTTTGCTGCATGACTCGCATTGTGACGTGGCGCAGCAGTTCGGGCTTGCTTACAAGGTTCCTCCGTTTCATCAGAAATACTTCCGCAGCATTCTCGTGAATATTCCTTTTGTGAATGGCGATGAAAGCTGGATGCTGCCTCTGCCTGCTACTTACGTACTGGCGCAGGACGGGACGGTAGTCTATGCCGAAGCTCATGCCGATTTTCGGGTTCGTCCTGAACCTGGTGATGTGCTGAAGTACCTGCCTCGCTGATAGGTACCCCCCTCCCCCGTTTTGTACGGAGATTGTTTATTTTCAGCTACTTAGGTGAGATGCCTGTACGGGGATCGTTTATTTTCAGCTACTTAGCCAATATTCGATGCAATTTTGCCCGTGGCTCATGATGACTTCGGCGAGATTTTTGGCTCTTATTTCATGATAGCAATTTTGCCGATATAATCCGGCACGCTCCCACTTCCTGTATCTTATTTATTTTAAATTATTTACATAGAAGTTAAACCGCGTGGGGCTTGACAAGCTTCGCCCGGCCGATTTCCACAGCACCGCTTTGGGGGCTATGGCTTAGGAGGGTATTCGGGTATTGCGGCGCCATCGGCGCGCGGTTCAGAGGCACCGTAGTTGATGTTGGTGGCGCTGTCGTGGAGGATCGCCTGGCCGCGGCCCATCGTCGTCGAATACTGCTTACGCACGTTGAGCACATGGCCCATAGCCGTCAATTGCTGCAGGGTTTCGGGCGGGACGCGGGACTCGATCACGATGTCACAGCCGAGTCTGCTGCTGACGGTAAAGCGGGCTTCCTCCATAGCAGCCTGAACGTTCATGTGATAGTCGACGACGTTTGAAACGAACTGCGCGTGGGCCAGCGGCTGGTTCATGCCGCCCATGATGCCGAAGCCGATGTGCTGTGTGCCATGCTCCATAAAGCCGGGGATGATGGTATGAAAAGGACGCTTGCGCCCGGCGAGGGCGTTCGGCGATTTGGGGTCGAGAGAAAAGAGGCCGCCACGATTCTGGAGCATGAAGCCCATGCCCTGAACGGTAACTCCGGAGCCGAAGCCAGAGTAGATGCTCTGGATGAGCGAGAGGATGTTGCCCTCGCGATCGACGACGGTGAGGTAGGTCGTGTCGCTGCCGGAGAGCGCACCGGGCGCGACGTCGCAGTTGGCTTTGGCAGGATCGATAAGGCGGGCACGTTTGGCGGCAAAGGTTTTGGAGAGCAGCTCGGGTACGGGGATGGTGCTGAATTTCGGGTCGCCGTCATAGGCCTTGACGTCGGCATAGGCGAGCTTCATGGCTTCGATGCGAGTGTGCAACTCGGCCGTGCTGAGCGGCCCGGCGGGAGATGGCTGGGATTGTTCCATGATATTGAGCATTTCGAGCGCGGCAATGCCGTCGCCGTTCGGGGGCAGCTCGTAGACCTTCCAATCGCGGTAAGTGGTGGAGGCGGGTTCGACCCACTGGGCGGAAAACTCGCTGAGGTCATCGGCGGTCATGGTACCGCTCTTGTCGGCTGAGGTTTTGAGGATTGCCTGCGCGATCGCGCCTTTATAGAAGGAGGATTCGCCCTGGTTCGCAATCAGTGTAAGCGCCTTGGCGAGGTCGGGATTGCGGAAGAGCTGACCCAGTTCTGGCGGCTTACCGTCAGGCAGGAATATGCGGCGGCTCTCGGCGTCGTCTGTCAGACGCGGTACTGCATCTTCCCAATAGGACTGCAGGACCTCGGGCAAGGGGTAGCCCTGCTTTGCATAGGAAATGGCGGGTTGAAAGAGCGCGGCCCAGGGAAGCTTGCCGAAGCGGGCGTGGAGCTTGGTCCATCCATCGACCGCGCCGGGGATGGTGACGGAATTGATCCCGGATTGCGGCATCCCGGTGAAGCCCTTGCCGAGGAGATGCTCGATGGTAAGCGCCTTCGGCGCCCAGCCGCTGGCATTGAGGCCGTAGAGCTTGCCGGTCCTGGCTTCCCAGTAGATCGCGAAGAGGTCACCACCGATGCCGTTCGTCATGGGTTCGGCGACGCCGAGGACGGCGTTGGCGGCAATGCCTGCGTCAATGGCGGAACCGCCCTCCTCGAGGATTCTGGCGCCGGCCTGCGAAGCCTGGACGTAGCTGGTGGCCACCATTCCATAAGGCGTGACCACCATGGAACGGCCATAGGAGCGGTCTTCAGCGATAGACAGTGGGATGACGAGCGAGAGAATCAGGCAAACAAGCTGGGCTTTCAGCAACCGGGATCGCATCATTCTCCTGTGTGCGGCATTTGGGAATACTGAAGGGGATTTTCGCGAGAATCATACATCGACAGGGATCGGACGCGAGATTTTCCGCAGAGATGTTAGCGGATTGGGGCGATGGCGATGGGTGGTCGAACGGACTTTTCGCTTGGCTGAATCAATTCCGGCGACTGCGGATGCGCTACGAAAAACGGGCGGACATTCACGAGGCATTCTTGTCCTTGGAGTGCGCTCTAATCTGCTGGAGCTTACTGCGAGCCGGGTGGTGGGTTGAAACTCAGCATTGTCCCTCATTGACTTCGTTTTCCTCACATCCCTAACATTGCAACCTGAGTCCTGCGCCGACGCATGATCAACCAGACCATTTCGCACTACCGCATCATCGAGAAACTCGGAGGCGGTGGCATGGGCGTGGTGTACAAGGCTGAGGACACGGAGCTTGGCCGCTTCGTCGCCCTGAAATTCTTGCCCGATGATCTAGCCCAAGACCCGCAGGCACTCGAACGATTCCGTCGCGAGGCGCGTGCCGCTTCCGCATTGAATCACCCGAACATCTGCACCATCTACGAAATCGGCAAGCACGAAGGGCAGTCGTCATCGCGATGGAATATCTCGACGGGATGACGCTCAAGCATCGGATTGCCGGGAAACCTCTAGTGTCATGAGTCAGAAATAGATTGAATAATACAGTTAGGTGCGGCATAGTTGAGTATGGCACTGGGCCGCCCTACCAAACCGCTCAACGTAAACGCCGAGGAGAAGGAGAAATTGACGCTGCTGGCGCGTCGGCCGAAGTCTTCGCAGGCCACAGCCATGCGCGCCCGCATAGTGCTGGGCTGTGATGACGGCCTGAGCAACAGCGCTGTGGCCAGGAAGCTGAATATCACCGGAGCCACTGTATGCAAATGGCGCGAGCGTTTTCGAGTCAACCGGCTGGAAGGGCTGCTCGATGAGCCGCGGCCGGGCGCTCCGCGCTCGATCAGCGATGCCAAGGTCGAGGCGGTGATCACGCAGACACTGGAATCGATGCCCACCAACTGCACGCACTGGAGCACGCGGCTGATGGCGCAGAAGACTGGGCTGTCGCAGACTGCGATTGTGCGCATCTGGCGCGCCTTTGGACTCCAGCCGCACCGGGTGGAGAACTTCAAATTCTCCAAAGACCCGCAGTTTGTCGAGAAGGTCAGGGACATCGTCGGGCTGTATATGAATCCACCGGAGCACGCGATGGTGCTGTGCGTGGATGAAAAGAGCCAAGTACAGGCTCTGAACCGCACGCAGCCGATTCTGCCCCTGGCGCCAGGCGTGCCGGCCCGCCAGTCCCATGACTACGAACGGCATGGCGTCACTTCGTTGTTCGCCGCGCTGAATGTGGCCACCGGCGAGGCGCTCGGCAACTGCCATCGTCGCCATCGGCATCAGGAGTTCCTGAAGTTTCTGGCCCGGATCGATGCCGCCGTCCCCGCCGACATCGAGGTGCATCTAGTGATGGACAACTACGGCACGCACAAAGTCGATAAAGTGCGGAACTGGTTCGCACGCCATCCCCGCTATCATGTGCACTTCACTCCCACCAGCGGAAGTTGGCTGAACCTGGTCGAGCGACTCTTTGCCGAGATCACCGAGCGCTGTGTCCGCCGCGGCAGCCATACCGCAGTCCCTCAGCTGGAGAAGGCCATGCTGAACTATCTTCGAGAACGCAATCGCGCACCGAAACCTTTTGTGTGGACCGCTGACGCCGATCTCATCCTTGGCAAAATCCAGAGGCTTTCTAAACGAATCTCTGACTCAGGACACTAGGAGCTTGTTGAAATAGGTACGACTTTTGCAGCATTGGACAGGGTCTGTTCGTCTTATCGATATGCGTGGAGACGAGCGGATTCAGGACGGGATGTTCAGCTATGTGTCGTTGGAGCAGAGGGTACCGGCCGATCATCCGTTGCGTGAGGTTCGCAAGTTAACCGATGCGGTGCTACGGTCGCTGAGCCCGGAGTTGGATGCACTCTACGCTGATTCCGGCCGGCCGTCGGTAGCGCCGGAGTACATGCTGCGGGCCTTGCTCCTGCAGGTGTTCTTTTCCATCCGTTCCGAGCGACTGCTGGTCGAGCAGATCGACTACAACCTGTTGTTTCGCTGGTTCGTGGGCCTGGGCATGGACGATGTGGTATGGAATCATGCGGTGTTCTCGAAGAACCGTGACCGGTTGCTGACCTCAGAGGTTGCACAGCGGTTCTTTGCCGAGGTGAACCGGCAGGCGAAGCAATACATGTCGGATGAGCACTTCACCGTGGACGGCACGCTGATCCAGGCCTGGGCCTCGCAGAAGAGCTTTCGTTCGAAGGATGATTCCGATGATGACGATGGCGCGAACTTCCACGGCCAGAAGCGGAGCAACAAGACACATGCATCGACCACCGATCCCGATGCCCGCCTGTACAAGAAGAGCTACGGGAAGGAATCGAAGCTGAGCTACCTGGGCCATGCGCTGGTGGAGAACCGTAATGGACTGATTGCTGCCGCGATGGTGACTCACGCCGATGGATACGCCGAGCGCGATGCGGCGCTGTTAATGCTTCAGAAGAAACAGCAGGGCCGCGCACGCCGCATTACCGTAGGTGCCGACAAAGCTTACGACACGAAGGATTTTGGCGCACCGTGCGGGAGTTGAATGTCACTCCACACATCACCAGCAACCACAGAAACCGCTCCAGCAACCTGGACCGCAGAACCACGCGGCAGCCCGGCTATGTCATCAGTCTGAGCCGCCGATGGCTGATCGAAAAGGGCTTCGGATGGCTGAAGCAGACCGGGCCGTTGCGCCAGGTCAAGCTGCGCGGACTGGAGAAAGTAGATTGGCTGTTCGTTTTCAGTTGCGCCGCCCACAATCTGCTTCGCCTGCCGAGGCTGATGGCGCAACCAACACCTGCAGGACTCAGGCTGTAGTGTGCCCCAACCCTGGTTGCGGCCATCAGGCTCGTCTTCCCGATCACCACACAACTCGATATACACTGCTCCAAAGCACGATTTGAAACAGAATTTCAGCCCATGACAAGCACCAATCCCAAGTAAATCCGCTACAGCAAGACGAATTTCAACAAGTTCCTAGAAGTCGAGACGGTGCTATCGCTGGGTATTGAGATAGCCGACGCGCTCGATGCCGCCCACTCTGCAGGAATAATCCACCGAGACATCAAGCCCGCCAATATTTTCGTCATGAAACGAGGGCACGCCAAGATTCTGGACTTTGGGTTGGCAAAGGTAACGTCTGTCTCAGGCAAGTTGGGCGAGGCTGGCGCGACGGCCGCTTCGACCGTGGCACTGGAAGAACACTTGACTAGCCCTGTTCAAGCGGTTGGAACCATCGCCTACATGTCCCCGGAACAAGTTCGCGCCAAAGAACTGGATGCACTCACAGACTTGTTCTCATTCGGTGCGGTTCTCTATGAGATGGCGACTGGCACGTTGCCTTTCCGTGGCGAGAGTTCTGGCGTCGTCTTCAAAACCATCCTGGACGGGACGCCCACGCCAGCCGTGCGGCTGAACCCCGACCTTCCGCTCAAATTGGAAGACATCATCAGCAAGTGTCTGGAGAAAGACAGAAACCTTCGCTATCAACATGCTGCCGACATGCGCACCGATCTGCAACGGCTGAAGCGGGACACAGAGTCCGGTCGCCAAGGGGTACCCCACCCAGCAGATGCGGCGACTGCTATACCTTCGGCGAGCAGTCCATCGCAAACGAGCAGTACCGCAGTCATCGCAGGGGCGAAGCGCCACAAATTGGGAATCGTGGCTGGCGTTCTTATCGTCGTGATGGTGCTCGGCGCGGCAGCCTTTGGTGTCTACTCCCTCTTGCATCGCCCCGCTCCGACGCCTTTCGAGAGATTCACCGCCACACAAATTACGAACTCAGGCAAAGCGGCGAGGGCTGCTATCTCACCAGACGGTAAGTATGTGCTCAGCGTGAACGATGACAACGGACTGCAAAGCCTGTCGCTCCGCAACGTTCCTACTGAAAGCGACACCCAAGTATTCCCGCCATCGGATTCGTATTACACGAGCCTCGCTTTCTCACCTGACGGGAACTACATCTACTTCCGCAAGGCTCAAAACGCAACTCATACCTACTTCATGTTCTACCGCGCTCCGATATTTGGAGGCACGCCGCAAACGATTGTGCAGAACATCGACAGTGACATCTCGTTTTCTCCTGACGGACATCGCATAGCCTATTTGCGGCTAAACAGCCCGGAGGTCGGCAAATACACGATCCTCACCGCCTCGTCGGATGGCGGCGGTGAGACCGCTTTGCAAATTGGAGTTGCATCCTTTTATCCAAACTCCCTGGCATGGTCGTCGAAGGGTGACGAAGTCAACTACTCACTCTACTCGGCTAAGCAAGGTGTGGGCGCGATTGAGAGTCTCGACGTTGGAACGGGTAAATCCCATCGCTTCGCCACCTTCAAAAGCCAGTTTCCCTATGAAATCCGGTGGTCGCCCGATGGGGAGACGCTATATACAAACTATGGACGAACAGGAGCAAATCGTTTAAGAGGGCAAATCGGATTCCTACGGAGAACAGGCAATGAGATTGAACCGATTACCCGTGACACCAGCGAATATAGGACTCTTTCGCTCTCCGCAGATGGAAGAACCATCGCCACGATTCTGATGAGGAGCTATGGAACGATTTCCGTCTTCTCAATCACGGAGCGCGGCTTCAGGGAAGCCCGAACGTTGCAGGCGCAACCAAACGAATTTGACGCCTGGAGCGGTTTGAATTTGCTCCCTGATAGTAATCTGGCTGTTAACAGCCTTAGCCGCGTTGTGAAACTGACACCTGATGGGAAGAATCGAACTCAACTCTTGGCGGATAACGACGCCTCGATCTCCCACCTCGCTTCTTGTGGCGCGAATTATCTTGTTCTAACTTGGACACTTCACGCCCGAACGACCGGTATGGAAGTCTGGCGCACCGATGCGGACGGTTCAAATCCTCTCAGATTGACGGACGGAAAGCTCGATTTATTCCCGGTTTGCTCGCCCGATCACGAATGGGTGTATTACATCAACTGGGATGACAAGAGAATCTACCGTGTACCACTGGACGGATCGGGCAAAGCCGAAGCAGTAGTCGCTTCTCCCCAAGATTACTTGGGCGGACTGAGTGTTTCTCCAGACGGCAAAACGCTCGCCGCAGCAGTTCACAAAACGGAAGAGCAGGGAGTCTCGGTAAAGATTGCACTCTTTGAGATTGGATCGCAGAGTCAGCCGAGATTGCTCGACGCTGCTCATCGTTCAGGGGGCGTGCAGTTCACTCCCGACGGGAAGTCCGTGGCTTTTGCAAATCGGGAAAACGGTGTGGACAACGTGTGGGTGCAGCCCCTAGACGGTTCTGCGGGTCATGCAATCACCGACTTCCAGTCGGAGCAAATCTGGTCGATGAGCTTTTCACCGGACGGCAAAAGTTTTGCTGTTCTGCGGGGGCACTACGATTCCGATGTCGTCCTCCTGCAAGAATCTAAGTAAGAAATCACTCTGATCGAGAAGCCATCTGGAAAAACGCCGATCCCGACATTCCCATCCTGACGCAAGCCAAGGCTGAAATGCAAAACGCCTGTGGAAGTTAATCCACAGGCGTTAACAATTCAGTAGCCCTCCCCCAAGTGCTACTCAATGATTGAAATATACAAGTTGTTGATCGGGACGGCCATCCCAATTTAGTTTCCGTAGGAAGATTTTTCGTAATCGGGTGCTGAGATTACCCGCTATTCCTTGTAATGCAGACGGGGCCCGCTGACTTGTTTCGCCTTGAGATCGATATTCACCTCGACGCGGTCGGCGATCTTGATGAAGGGGATGCCGCTGTTCATTCCGTAATCTTTGCGGTCGAAGGCCATCGTTCCCTTGATCTCGCCCGAACCCGTCCCTTTGCCGGTAATTGACAGCGTCAGGGTTTCGGGTTTGGAGACGCCGCGGATGGTAAAGGTACCCGAAACATCGAAGGTGACCGGACTGGTCTGCACCACTTTTGTGGAGTGGAAGGTGATCAAGGGGTCTTGCTGGACGTCAAAGAAGTCTTTGCTCTTGAGCTTATCGTCTTTCATGCCACTGCCGGTATTCACGGTGGCGGCCTGAATTTTGATATCCAAAATGCCGGTCGTGACATCGGCCGATGGAAACGTCAGAGTAGCGTCCCACTTTTCGAAATTGCCGGTCAGGTCGACCGATGATTTCACGTAGAACTTGATCGAGCTTACTTCCGGCGTGATCACAAAAACGGGAGCTTGTGCCCGGCAAAGCGGCGGTAACAGAGCAGTTGCGAGGAGGCAGAGGGCTGCGAAGCGCATGAGGGCAGTTTGAGTCTTTTCCACTTTGCTGTCAATGCTTCTCGGGGACCGCTAGCGTCCTAATTCTCTTTCACCGCGCGAGACCCAAAACGTCGCCTCCATGCAACGGCGATGAGAATCAACAGAAAGAATGCGGAGAACAAAGCGACGTACCCGTCGCGGAGGATGAAGATGTGCGTGAGGATCGCGCCTGCCATCGTGCAAGCTAACAAAGCTGCGGCAATCGCCGAGGTTCTAGGAATCAACAATAAGACCGCACAAATTACTTCGAGACTACCTGTAAAATAACGAAACCATCGGCCGATTCCGATCTTTGCGAACACTTCTATCCAGAAAATTTCATGCGGGCTGAATTTGGTTGCGCCGAAATATAGGAATGCCAGAGCCAAGAGGCATTGCAGAATCCAAAGCGTGAGGTTCAAAACCCGGTCCCAGTCGACTTTCACGGTACCTCTTGACGGCGGTACGTGCAATTGTCGCACCAGGCGCAAACCCCTGCATGAAGCAAATTAGGACGCTACCCGGGGACCGTTAGTGGATCAGTTTGAATCCAGCATCGTAAACAGCACATGTCCGACTAGCCCATTTTTCGAACAAGCAGCTTTCTTTGGATTGTTGCCACAAGCCGACTACTCGGCAGCTATCTGACTTGATGAGCAACCCGGTTCGAGTTGCAGCTCAGCGCCCAATCGGCGGTCCCGGCGTCCCGTCAGACCATTCGCCGAGCACAACAAAGAACGTGGTTACTCGTTGTTCAGGGTCATATGCCGCCATAACCGGCGAGCCTGGCAGATTCGCTCCCCAGCTTTTCTCAGCATCCCCCGAACCATAAAACATTACATGTGGATGCCAACTCATGCCGGTATCGTTTAGATATTGCTGCTTCGACATCATGTAGACCATCGTCGCAGGCGCAAGCGCCGGCAGTTCTTTCTTTTCCAGTGCCGAAGAGATCGTCGCGACGATCTCCGCCTTCGATTTTCCGGCGAGCACCAGCCTGGTCTTCATAAGAAAAACAGGCAGAAAAGTTTTGGCGGCTGGCGGATTGAAGCAATGCGGGGCGCGTATTTTGGGATTCCAGAACTGTGGATCATCGGTCGTGGTAGCCCATGATCGCTCGACAATGCAGATAAAGCCACTCGATCCTTTCACGGCAGTTGTATAGCCGTCCCGTCGCAGCACCATCACGTCGGCCGCATCTGAAATCGACGCTGGAGCAGCGCTGCGAGCCAGCGCGATCTCAGCATTCTCGTCGGGAATCAAATACTGATCGAGAGGAGCCATGGCCGGATAGGGAGCCTTTTCAACCTGCGCTCGTGGACAGATGGGACAGGATAAAACGCCCAGAACAACGAATGCTAAAGCTGTGATCCTGATATTGTTCTTCCGCATTTGATTCTCCGGCAGAAGCAATTGTGCCAGATTTGAAACCCAATGATCCCGAGAGCGCGAATACAGCGCGTCACTGATTAGACGATTCGTCCTGGCGAACGCGCCTGTGTTTCTTGATTTCCGTGAAAAACCACCTTTCGATCAGGACAGACTGAATACGATGTGTTTGGGACGCTGTCTCAAAATGACCCACCGCCCGGGCCCGAATGGTTGTCGGGATGACGGCTTGGAGTGGGCCTCCGCTGTCCAATAGCGAACGTCTGATTCCAGAATCGGGCACCGTTTTCCGGCAGAACTGTCGCCCGAGTGAGGTATCTTACTCATTTTTCTAGCGAAGCCACCTTCCCTGAATTGGCAGGTCACGTGCCCGTTTCCGGACGGGAGTTTCCCATGCAATCTTTCCTGCAGGACCTTCGCTATGCCGCGAGGCAGCTGCGCAAGTCGCCGGGATTTGGCGCTACGGTGATCGCAACGCTGGCTTTGAGCATCGGGATTACGGCGGCGGTTTTCAGCGTGCTGTATGCAATGCTGATCCGGCCTTTGCCATACCACAAGCCGGAGAGCATCGTGGCGCTGCGTCCGCGCTCGCCGCAGGGGTATACGCAGCCGGCTTCGTTCCCGGAGTATCTGGACTGGCGGCGGATGAACCACGGGTTTTCGACGCTGGCGGGCTACAGTTCGTACGGCACCGTGAATTTTGAAGGCCCGGCGGGACCGATCGCGCTCCATTCTGTGCAGGGGACGGACAATTTCTTTGATGTGTTTGGCGTTAGGCCGATACGGGGACGCACGTTTGCTCCGGGCGAGGATGATGACGGCAAGAATGACGTAGCGGTCCTGAGCTATGAGGTGTGGCAGCAGTTTTTTGGCAGCCAGGACAGCGTGCTTGGCCAGAAGGTGAAGCTGGATGGGCGTCCTTATACGGTGATTGGCGTGATGCCGGCCGGGTTCCGGTTTCCGATCAGCCGAGTGGACGCGGTATACACGCCGCTGCATATGATTCGCGGGCTGCGGGAAAAGCGCGGGGACCATTGGCTGCAGACGGTGGCGCGGCTGAAGCCTGGCGTGACGCTGAAGCAGGCGCAGACGGACATGACCGGAGTGCTGACGGACCTGGGGCGGACTTATCCGGACAGCAAGGGCCGCGCGATGGAGTTGGTCGATCTGGGGACGTCGATCCTGGGCAATACGAGCGACTCGCTGCGGCTGCTGATGTATGCGGTAGTGGCGCTACTGGCGATTGGGTGCGTGAACGTGGCTGGGCTGCTACTGGCGCGGGGAGTAAAGCGCGAGCGCGAAGTGGCCTTGCGCACGGCGGTGGGCGCGGCTCGCGGACGCATTGTGCGACAGATGCTGACGGAGGCGCTATTGTTTGGCGTGTGCGGTGCTCTTGGCGGCGTGATGCTGGCATATGGACTGCTGCGGGTGATTCGCATGCTGCTGATTTCTGCCCTGGCGCGCGGCGCCGAAGTGGATCTGAATGTGCCGGTTCTGCTAGCTGCGCTATTTGTCGCTGTGATGGTTACGATTTTGGCGGCACTGGCCCCGGCGGTTCGGCTGTCGGGGATTTCTCCGACGATGGCACTGAGGACGGGCGGCAGTACTGGAACTTCACGCGGGCAGCACCGGCTGCGGGCCGCATTTGTGATTACGCAGGTGGCCCTGGCGTTGGCACTGCTGGTTGTTTCCGGACTGCTGATGCATATGCTGGGTGGGCTGCGAAATACGGAGCTGGGCTTCTCGCCGGACTACATTCTTACGGCGGAGATTGATCTGTCTCCGGGGCGTTACCAGGGGCGCGATGTGGTCTCCGATTTTTATCAGCCGCTGATGGATAAAGTGCGTGCGATTCCCGGAGTGCATGCTGTGGGAACGATTCAGCTTCTGCCGGTTCAGAACTGGGGATGGAACTCAGATGTGCACCTGGTGGGAACGCCGCCCGCTCCGCCGAATGTTGAACAGCTGGCGGAGTTTCGGCTCGTATCCCCGGGGTACTATGCAGTGTTCAGAGATCGCCTCGTGCAGGGGCGGTTGCTTGATCCGAGTCTTGATACGCCGACATCGCATCCGGTGATTGTGGTGAATGAGGCGTTTGTGAAGAAGTTTGTTCCGCAGGGGCGCGACCCGCTCGGCATGCAGCTGAGCGATGGTGACGACAAAACTCCGAACACGACGATTGTGGGCGTGGTGAAGAACATCCGGCAGAACATTTATGAGCCGCCGCTGGCGGAGATGGATTTTCCGATTTCGCAGGTGAAGCAGAAGGACAGCCTCGATTACCTGGGCAACTCGCAATTGGTGATTTCGACAAGCGTCGATCCGGAGAGCATCATTCCGAGTCTGCGAAGCGCGTTCCATGATGTCGACCCGACGCTTCCCTTCCGCACTCCGGAGACGATGCGGAGCGTGATTGCCGACACGCTGATCTTTGAGCGGCTGGAGAACTGGCTGTTTGGGACGTTTGCCGCGCTGGCGGTGCTGCTCGCGATTGTGGGGCTGTATGGGTTGATCAGTCACGAAGTTGAGCTTTCAACGCGCGATATTGGCGTGCGTATGGCGCTGGGGGCTTCTCGCGGGCAGATTCTTTCCGGCATTTATCGGCGGGTTGGTTGGATGCTGGGTGGTGGCGTGGTGATTGGATTGCTGCTTACGGCTGTTGCTCGGAAATACATCAGCTCCGTAGTGGCCTTGCATATGGACAATGATGCGGGGCGGATTCTTGGGTTGACGCTTGCCTTGATTGGGGCTGGGTTGGTGGCGGCTTTCTTTCCTGCGCGGAGGGCTTCTTCGGTGGAGCCGGTGGTGGCTCTTCGGGATGAGTAGATTGCCTAGGACCTTGCAGGGTCGACCATCCTAAAATCCCCGGGTTAGCTTCGCGAACCCGGGGCACCCGTTTTCGTGGTGGACCTTCTTTCGTGGTTCATCTTAAGGATGGCGAGTCAAGATTGTGCTCTACCACCCTATCGCAAATTGCGCGATAGATGGGGCACCCTTTTTCGTGCTGCTACATAGAAAAAGCAGATCCTTCGCCCCGCTCAGGATGGCATCTCATGATGGTTGAGTCTGGGGTGCGCGCTCTTTCTTTGCTGGTTTCTTTTCTCTTTGGGGGGCGGCGTGGTGGAGGCCGCCTACGGCTTCGGTTAGTTTGAGGCTGGCTTCGCGGAGGGCGGCGCGGACGGTCTTGGGAGTGGTTGGGTCTTCGAGACGGGCCAGATATGGGACGGTGAGGGCAGCTACGGCGCTGCCGCTCTCGTCGAGCACCGGGTAGGTGATGTTGATGACGCCGCGTATCTGGTAGCTGTCGCGCTCTTCGTATCCCTGCTCACGTATCGTTTGCAGGTGCTCCTCTAAATCTTTTGGAACGCGGTTGCCGGTCTGGTGCTGCCAGAGTTCGATGGCGCGGTTGCGCTGCTCTTGCGGGATGTGCGCGAGGATGACGTGGCCGGTGGCGGCGTGCATGAGGTCGACGATGGAGCCGGCTTTGACGTAGAAGCCGGGGCTCACGGGCGAATCGGACTGGGCGATGATGACGACGTGGCCGCCCTCGAGCACTCCGAGATGGCAGGACTGATTGAGCTGACGCACCATGTCCTGCATGATGGGCAGGGCTTCAGAGACGAGGCGCTTCGTCGGTGGGTATTCGAGCGCCATGCGGAAGACTTTGAGGCTCAGGTGGAAGCGGTCGTCTTCGTCGGAGCGGGTGATGTAGCCGCGCTCTTCGAGGCAGAGGAGCATGCGGAAGATTTCTGAGACGGTGCGGTTGAGGCGGCGGGCGACGTCGCTTTTAGTGAGCCCGGATGGCTCGTGCGCGAAAAGTTCAAGGATATCGAGGCCTTTTTCGAGGGCCGGGGTTGGGTAGCGTCGTTTGACTGTCTTCAAAGTGTGTATGCCCGCGTAGTTCGGTTTTTCTCGGGGATTGCCGTGATTGTAAACCGGCGGTCACGGAAGACTCTAGAACCATTTAGTGTTGCCCGTCAAAAGGTCTTTTAGCGTATAAAAGGATGGTCTGGAAAAAGGACTCCTCAGCAGGAGTGTGAAATTGATTGTTAGAGCCGGGTTGAAATCGATTGTCTGGGAACTGGTGCTGGGTGCGGGTCTGGCGGCTGTGGCGCAGCAGCCGAATGCGGACGATCTGGTCTGGCAAAAGTCGGTTGCGAAGTATGACAAGCAGCGCGCGGCTGTGCTAGCCGCCGTGGACAAGGAAGCACGCGAGGGGCCGTTCCAGCCGAACTGGGATTCACTGAAGGGATACAAGATTCCGGATTGGTATCAGGATGCGAAGTTCGGGATCTTTATTCACTGGGGTGTGTATTCGGTGCCGGCGTTTGGGAGCGAGTGGTATCCCCGGAACTCGTATGTACAGGGGAAGCCGGATTTCAAGCATCAGGTGGAGACGTATGGGCCGCAGACGAAGTTCGGATACAAGGACTTCATTCCTGAGTTTAAAGCCCAGGATTTTGATGCCAAGGTGTGGGAGGCGCTCTTCAAAGAATCGGGCGCTCAATATGTGATTCCGGTGGCAGAGCACCATGATGGCTTTCAGATGTACAACTCAGAGCTGAGCGACTGGTGCGCGGCGAAGATGGGACCGAAGCGGGATATTATCGGCGAACTGCGGACGGCGATTCTGGCTGAGGGGATTCACTTTGGGGCGTCGTCGCACAGGGCGGAGCACTACTGGTTTATGAATGGCGGACGGGCGTTTCCTTCTGATGTGCAGGACCCGAAGTATGCCTCGCTCTATGGACCGGCGCATGTTGGCCCTGATCCGGACGGGAACCAGACGGGACACCCGGACACGGCATATCTGAATGACTGGCTAGCGCGCAGCGGCGAGATTGTCGAGAAGTATCACCCGGATCTGATGTATTTCGACTGGTGGGTGGAGCAGGATACGTTCCAGCCTTATTTGCAGCGGTTTGCGGCGTTCTACTATAACCAGGCGGCAAAGGCCGGGAAGCAGGTGGTGCTGTTCCGGAAGAACGATGCGTTTCCGGATGGAACGACGGTGCTGGATATTGAGCGCGGGCAACTGGATAAAATTCGGGTGCAGCACTGGCAGACGGATACATCTGTGAGCCAGCAGTCGTGGGGATACATCAAGGGCGATACGTATAAATCGCCGAAGAGCATTGTCTGGCAGCTGATCGACATTGTCAGCAAGAACGGGAATCTGCTGCTGAACATCGGGCCAAAGTCGGATGGGACGATTCCTGAAGAGGCGCAGTCGATTTTGAAGCACATGGGCGCGTGGCTGAAGGTGAATGGCGAGGCGATTTATGGTACACGGCCGTGGACTTCCTATGGCGAGGGGCCGACGAAGGTGGTGGCCGGATCGTTTAATGATGCGGAGACGAAGCCATATACCGCGCAGGATTTTCGCTTCACCACGAAAGGCAAAACACTGTATGCGATCGCGCTGGGTTGGCCTTCGGATGGGAAGCTGGTGATTCATTCGCTGGGAGATGGCAGCGGATTTAAGGTGCAGTCGGTGTCGCTGCTGGGGTCGAGCGGGGCGGTGCATTTCACCCAGGAAAGCGATGGGCTGCATCTGGATGTGCCGGGGCAGGCTCCCGGCGACTATGCGTATAGCTTTAAGATTTCTCCGACTGGCGAGTGATTGGTTTTCAGAGAGCGCGGGATGTTAGTTTCCTGCAATGCAGGAACTAACTCTAAATTGAAGTTTGAGTTGATTTTCATTCCTTCTGTGAGTGTGGATTCTCAATCCCGTCTTGAGCGGGCTCTGCGCGAGGCGAAGCCGCCTCTGCCGCGGCAGCCTCGTTCGATCATTGTGGTTGGCACTGGCGGCATTGTGCATGACGCTCATCTTCCCGCGTATCAGAAGGCCCGGTTTCCGGTGGCGGCGCTGGTGGATGCGAATCCTGAGAGAGCCGCGACGCTTGCTGGCAAGTATTCTGTTCCGCTGGCTACTTCGTCCCTCGACGAGGCAATTGGGAAATCGCCGAAAGACAGCATTTTCGATGTCGCGGTGCCTGCGGGGGGGATTCTGGATGTACTGCCGCTGCTTCCGGATGGGGCGGCTGCGCTGATTCAGAAACCGATGGGGAACACGCTTGCGGAGGCCGAGCAGATTCTGCAGCTTTGCCGGAAAAAAGGGCTGAGCGCGGCGGTGAATTTTCAGCTGCGCTATGCGCCGGTGATGCTGGCGGCACGGCACATCACCGATGCCGGACTGCTGGGCGAGGTGCACGATCTAGAAGTCAGAGTGAATGTCTTCATGCCTTGGGAGCTTTGGAGTTTTCTGGCGGCCGCGCCACGGCTGGAAATTCTTTACCATAGCATTCACTATGTCGACCTCGTGCGTTCGTGGTTCGGCAATCCGGAGCGGGTTCTGGCGAAGACGGTGCGGCATCCCAAGACCCCCAATCTGGCTGCGACCAAGAGCCTGATCACGCTGGATTATGGCGACTGGAAGCGCGTCTACATTGCGACCAATCACGGGCATAAATTCAAGAACTCGCAGCATAGCTATGTGCAGTGGGAAGGCACGGAAGGCGCGCTGCATGCGGTGATGGGCGTAAACCTGGATTATCCGAAGGGGCGTCCCGATACACTGAGCTTCGCGAAACCGAATGAAGCCTGGCAGACGCTGCCGACGGAGGGCAACTGGTTTCCGGATGCGTTTATTGGGTCGATGGGTTCTCTGCAGGCGTATGTGACGGGCGACGCTCCGGCTCTACAGACAAGCGTGGAAGACGCGATCGACACCATGCGCACAGTTGAGGCTGCTTATATTTCAAACGAGCGGGATGGGGTTCCGCTGAATAGGTAACTGATTATGCCGAATACACGCCTGCGCATTGCTGTTCGAGAATTTGCCGATTTTGAGAATGCGCTTGCCGAGGAGATTGCGATCTATCGCGACCAGCATCCGGAGGTGGAGTTTGAGGCGGTTCCGTTGGACCTGCACAAGCTGCATGGCGAGATGTTCGAAAAGAACGGGCTGCGCAACGGCACGTGGGACATTGGGTACGTCAGCACTGACTGGCTTGCCGAGGCTGTGGACGAGGGCGCGATTGAAGAGCTAACTCCTCATATGAAGCAAAAGCCTGTTGCGGACTGGCCGCAGGAGTGGGCCCAGTCGATTGTTGAGCCGCTGATGTTTGGAGACAAGCTTTATACGCTGCCTTGGCATGATGGGCCTGAGTGCCTGATCTATCGCCAGGATCTTTTTGAGGATACGGGGGAGCAGGAGAAATTTCGTAATCAATACGGTTACGAATTAAAGCCGCCTGTGAACTGGAAGCAGTTTTCAGACATGGCGCGCTTCTTTACGCGACCTGCCGAGAATCTCTATGGCACGCTGTTCGCGGCCTTTCCGGATGGGCACAATACGCTCTATGACTTTGCGCTGCAGCTCTGGAGCCGCGGCGGCGAGTTTGAAGACGCGCACGGCAAGGCGAGTTTGAATACGCCTGAAGCCGTGGTCACGCTGGATTTTTATCGCAACACGATTCGCGATGCTTCGATGTGTTATCCGGGAGCGGAGGATTTTGATTCGACGCGATCGGGGGATGTGGTCTTGTCCGGGGCGATTGCGATGATGGTGAACTGGTTCGGCTTTGCGGCGCGCTGCGACCGGCCGGGTTCGCCGCTGCAAGGCAAGATTGCGATTGCGCCGATTCCTGCGGATGAAGGCAAGCCGCCGGCTTCTCTTTCGGTCTTCTGGACGCTGGGTATTGGAACGGGATCGAAGAACAAGCAGACGGCGTATGACTTTATCCATTTTCTGACCCAGCCGGAGATGGATCTGGGGATCGTCAAGCATGGCACGGTCGGCGTGCGGCTTTCTACGTGGAGAAATCTTGAGGTGCAGAAACAGATTCCGGCGTACGCCAAGATTGAGGAAATTTCTCTGGGCGCGCGCAAACTGCCGCGCAGTCGGAATCTGCCGGCGTTTGCGGAGATTCTGAATGACGTTGTTATAGAGGCGCTGAAGACGGATGAGTCTTCGGCTGCGATTCTAGCCAAAGGACAAGCGCGTATTGACGCGCAGAGGATCGCTTTTTGATGAGTAGCGAAGATGCATTTCGGCTGGATGGGAAAGTGGCGCTGGTCACCGGCGGCGCGAGCGGGATTGGCGAGGCTACATGCAAGGAGCTGGCGCGCGCCGGAGCATCGGTGGTGGTTGCCGATATTAATCTGGATGCTGCGCGGGCGCTGGCGGCGACTCTGCTGAATGCGAAGGCTGTGCACATGGATGTGACGAGCCGCGACTCGATAGATGCTGTCGCGTCACAGCTCGACCGGCTGGACATTCTGGTGAACAACGCGGGCATTGCGCATGTCGGCGATATTGCGCACGTTGAGCCGAACGATTTTGACCGCATGATGACCGTAAATGTGAAGTCGGTTTATCTGGTGACGCGCGCATTCCTTTCCTTGCTGCTGAAAGTCCGCGGCTCGGTTGTGAATATCGGGTCGGTCGCGGGACAGGTGGGTATCAAGCAGCGCTTTGCCTATTGCACGACAAAGGGCGCCGTGCTGGCGATGTCGCGGCAACTGGCGGTGGAGTATCCGAAGGAATTGAGGGTGAACTGCATCTGTCCGGGGACGGTGCAGACCCCTTTTGTGGAGGGATATCTCGATAAATATCACGCGCACGAGAAGGACAAGATTCGCGCGGAGCTGAATGCGCGGCAGCCCATTGGGCGGGTGGGAAAGCCGGAAGAGATTGCATCACTGATTCGCTATGTGTGTTCCGAGGAAGCGGAATTTATGACGGGTTCGTTGCTTGCGATTGATGGCGGATGGACCGCCGCTTGAGCGGGCGAAAGGAGAATGATTCCGATTGAGCGATCTGAAGATTAGACACGCGCACGTGATCGATCTGCGCTTTCCTACTTCGCGGGAGCACATAGGTTCGGATGCTGTGAACGTGGATCCGGACTACTCGGCTGCATACTGCATTCTTGAGACGGAGAATGGGCCGAACGGGTATGGCCTTACGTTCACGCTGGGCCGTGGAACCGAGTTGTGCGTCGAGGCGTTGCGATATCTTTCGCGCTTTGCTGTGGGTCGGACGCTGTCTTCGATCACCGATGATTTTGGAGAGTTTTATCGGTTGTTGACTTCGGACAGTCAGTTTCGCTGGCTCGGTCCGGAAAAGGGTGTGATTCATCTGGCGACCGGTGCGCTGCTCAATGCAGTATGGGACTTGTATGCGCGCGTAGAGGGGAAGCCGCTTTGGAAGCTGTTGTCCGATATGGATGCGGAGGAGATTGTCCGCGCGATTGATTTTCGCTACATCACCGATGCGCTGACGCGCGAAGAGGCCCTGGAGATTCTGCGCACGCGCAAGGACAGCATGGATTCGCGGCTCAAGCAATTGCAGGAGACAGGATATCCGGCATATACAACGTCCGCGGGATGGTTTGGGTATAGCGATGAGAAGATTGCGCGACTGGCGAGCGAGGAGCTGGCGGAAGGCTGGACGCATTTCAAATTGAAAGTCGGCGGGAAACCGGAAGACGACTTGCGGCGCGCGCGGCTATTGCGGAATATGATTGGCAACGACAGCAAGCTGATGATGGATGCCAACCAGAAATGGGATATTGACGAGGCGATCGAGCGCACGAAGCGGCTCGCAGAGGTCGATCCGTGGTGGATGGAGGAACCGACAAGTCCGGATGACATTCTGGGGCATGCGCGCATTCGGCGCGAGGTTTCGAATGTGCGGATCGCGACGGGAGAGCATTGCCACAACCGCGTGATGTTCAAGCAGCTGATGCAGGCCGAGGCAATTGATGTCTGCCAGATTGACAGTTGCCGTCTTGCTGGCGTGAATGAGAATCTGGCGGTGATTCTGATGGCGGCGAAGTTCAATATTCCGCTGTGCCCGCATGCGGGCGGTGTAGGCTTGTGCGAATATGTGCAGCATCTTTCGGCGTTCGATTTTCTGCGCGTTTCTGCGACGCTCGAGGACAGGGTAACGGAATATGTCGATCACCTGCATGAGCATTTTGTTGACCCGGTGAAGATTCGCAATGCGCATTATGTGCTTCCGGAGAAGCCTGGTTACAGCGCGGAGATTTACGCTGACACATTGGACGAATACAGCTATCCAGATGGACGTTTTTGGAGAAATGAATGAAGTTCGTTACGTTTTCTGAAGCTAGCGGAATGATGCGGCCAGGTTTGTTGGTAGATGACTCCGTTGTTGATATTTCATCGCGCTTTCGCAACGTGCTTTCGGTGATTCATGGCAGTGCCGAAGCGTTAAGCGCTGCCGAGTCGCTGATTTCTGGCTCGCGAATTCCGTTGAATAAGGTCACGCTGCTGGCTCCGATACAGGATCCGCCCCGAATTTTCTGCGTGGGACTGAATTATCGTGATCATGCGGTGGAATCGAAGATGGAGATTCCCAAGGTGCCGACGATTTTTATGAAGCTGGCGTCGGCGCTGGTGGGTCCGGGTGCGGCGATTGAGCTGCCTTCGATTTCAAAACAGCCTGATTATGAAGCGGAGTTTGCGTGCGTCATCGGCAAGGGCGGCAGCCGCATTGCTCGCGATGACTGGCAGGAGCATATCTTCGGCTACACGATCCTGAACGATGTGAGCGCGCGCGATGTGCAGCTCGCGACGTCGCAGTGGACGCTGGGGAAGAGCTTTCATACATTCGCTCCGTTGGGGCCTGCGATTGTGACGAAGGATGAGATTGCCGATCCGCATGCTCTGGACGTGAAGCTTTCAATTGATGGCGAGGTTCTGCAGAATTCGAATACGCGTGAACTGATTTTCAAGCTGCCTGATTTGATCGCATACATTTCTTCGATCACGCCACTGCAGGCTGGGGATATTATCAGTACCGGCACGCCTGCGGGCGTGGGCCTGGGGCGTAATCCGCAGCGCTGGCTGAAAGCAGGCGAGACGATTGCGATTGAGGTCAGCGGGCTGGGGGCGTTGGTGAATCCCGTGGCCGCCGGAGAGTAGCTGTATCTATGGCAGTCACGCGCATCTCCTCATCATCGGCACCACAGACAGGCGGCCCGCTTACAGAACGACGCTATGTTCTGCCACTGATCTTGATCACGAGCCTGTTTTTTCTGTGGGCGGTCGGCGTCAATCTGAATGACATTCTGATTCCGCACCTGAAGGGCGCGTTTCATCTTACGGATTTTCAATCTTCCTTCGTGCAGGTGGCCTTCTTTGGCGGCTACTTTATTGCCGCGTGGCCTGCAGGGCGGTTGATGGAGAAGATCGGCTATCAGCGCGGGATTGTTTGCGGATTGTTGATCTGTGCTTGCGGCGCGTTTCTGTTTATTCCGGCGGCCTCGGTTCGGATGTATGCCGTGTTTCTGCTCGGGCTTTTTGTGATGGCGTGC
Source organism: Terriglobales bacterium (assembly GCA_963823845.1). Lineage (GTDB taxonomy): Bacteria > Acidobacteriota > Terriglobia > Terriglobales > Acidobacteriaceae > Alloacidobacterium. Next base: position 130,926 of record CAWGND010000026.1, on the reverse strand, counting down.
GGTCAATCGTTTCTTGAGGTGTCGGCGAACCCTTATGTGACGTTTCTGGGACCGCCGGGAACTGCTGAACAGCGCTTGAACGTGGCGCAGTCGTTTAATGCCGTGGGTGCCGTAATCACTCCGATTCTTGGATCGATGTTCATCCTTTCACGCGCACATGCCGCACCTGCAGGGTCTGAGTCCGATGTGGTGCGCGGGCCGTACCTGGTGATGGTCGGTATTTTCGCGGTGATGACGCTGATTCTTTATTTCGCGAAGCTGCCCGTGATTCAGGAAGAAGCGGCGGAAGAGGAATCGCCGCAGCTCTCGGGAATTTGGGCATTCCCGCATCTGTTGAAGGGCGTGGCGGCCCAGTTTTTCTACATCGGGGCGCAGGTCGGTGTCGCGAGTTTTGTGATTCGCTTTGTGCAGCACACGCATCCGGGAACGCTGGATACACAGGCGGCGAATTATCTAAAGCTGCATCTCCTGGGATTTATGATCGGGCGCTTTGCAGGATCAGCCCTGATGAAGAAGATTCAGCCGGCGCACATGCTTGCCGGTTTTGCGGTCGGTTGCGTCGCGTCGGTTCTGCTTGTGATCTTTACGAGTGGAGCGCCGGCGTTGGCGGGGATCGTTCTGCTGGGATTTTTTCACTCGATCATGTTTCCGACGATCTTTGCGCTGAGCATTCGGCACCTGGGGTCCTACACGAAGCGCGGGTCATCGCTGGTGGTGATGGCGATTCTTGGGGGCGCGGTCTTCCCTGCTCTTATGGGGCGCATTTCGGATGCTTCGAATATTCAGGTGGCGTTTTTTGTGCCGCTGGTCTGCTATCTGTTTGTGCTTTATTTTGCGGTGAGCGGATATCGCGTGAGGCACGCGGTTTAGTTTCTGACCACGATCACATCGAGGAATCGCGGGCCGTGGACGCCGCGAATGCGCGTCATTTCTATGTCTGCTGTGGCGGATGGGCCAGAGACGAAGGTTAACGGCTCGGCTTTGTAGGACTCCAGCCTTGCGATAGCTTCGGGGACTGTATCGACAATTTGATTTTCGTAGACGACGCAGAGGAAGCGGTCAGGCAGGAGCGTCATCTTGCGCGCTCCTTTGAGAATGATCGTACCGGTGTGGGCGATGGCTACTTCGCAGCCGGAGATTCCACCTTCGGCTGTGTTCAGCTGGTCCTTTGTGCTTTCTGATTCGGGTTGCCACGCGAAGCCTGGGGGCAGGTTTTCGTCCGGGAAATTGTCGGCTACGATGGCGGATTTCTGGGTGTGCGATTTCATGACCTCAGCGATGGTGGAGGCCAGTGTTTCTGGTTTTGCTTCGACGACGTGCGCATCATATTCGTGCAGGTGATCGAGGAAGGCCTTCAGGATCGTTTCTTGATTGAGGTTCGAGGTCTGCTGATAATTCCGCTCGATGGTTTGATAGTCGGTTGTGTACTCTGCCGCACTTGCCGTGATGTTGGCTGCGCGGATGCGGTCGAGTATGGCTTCGCGGGCGTTTGTTGCTTCTGACATTTGCTCGATCCTTTGAAACCATAATTACACCAACGAAAAAAGAAAAGCAGATCCTTCGCTCCGCTCAGGATGACAAGTCTCTTGAATGTGTTTTGGCGGATGTTTTCTCGCGCTCGCGCCACCAGCTGCGGAAGGATTGCTTCGGCATTGGGCGCAGATCGCGCGCGGCAGTCCAGTTGCCGAGCATGCCCGGTAGATGCTTTATCCATCCTTCTGAAACAAAGGGCCATTGGCATATGTGACCGAGGCGCTGCGCGGCTTCGAAACGGCGGCCGCTCAAGAAGATTTGCGCCATCGCTTTCATCCCGATGGCTTCGAGGCTCGCGCCGCTTTGCTGTTCGCGCACGACGCGGCCGCGCAGATGGATGAGGACTTCCGGGATGTTGATCTTGACGGGGCAGACTTCGTAGCAGGCTCCGCACAGTGACGAGGCGTAGGGCAGTGATTGCGAGTGCTGCATATCGAAGAGTTGCGGCGTGACGATGGCCCCGATGGGTCCGGAGTAGATGGAGCCGTAGGCGTGGCCGCCGGTCTGGCGGTAGACGGGGCAGGTGTTGAGGCATGCGCCGCAGCGAATGCAGTGCAGCGTCTGGCGCGCTTCGGGGTCAGCCAGGATGCGGGTGCGTCCGTTGTCGAGCAGTACGACGTGGAAATGCTGCGGGCCATCGCCTTTGTGAGCACCTGTCCAGAGCGAATTGTAGGGGTTCATGCGCTCGCCGGTTGCGGAACGCGGCAGGAGTTGCAGGAAGACTTCGAGGTCACGGAATGAAGGAATGACTTTTTCGATGCCCGCGAGGGTGATGAGCACATCGGGTAGCGTGAGGCACATGCGGCCGTTGCCTTCGGATTCGACAACGCAGACACCGCCGGTATCGGCGAGGAGGTAATTGGCCCCGCTGAAGCCGATTCTTACCTTCAGGAATTTTTCGCGCAGATACTGGCGCGCGGTGTTGGTTAGGTCTTCCGGCCTGTCTGTGAGTTCTGTAAGGCCCATCGCCTCCATGAAGATTTCGCGTACCTGCTGGCGGTTTTTGTGCAATGCGGGCGCGACGATGTGCGAAGGCTTGTCGCGGCCGAGCTGGACGATCATGTCGGCGAGATCGGTTTCGTGCGGGTGGATGCCGTTGGCCTCGAGGGCTTTGTTGAGGCCGATCTCGTCTGAGGTCATGGTCTTGACCTTGATGACTTCTTTTCCGCCGTACTGCTTGACCAGATCGACGATGATACGGTCGGCGTCGTCGGCATCGGAGGCCCAGTGCACGTGACCTCCGGCGGCGGTGCAGGCGGCTTCGAAATTCAGGAGATATTCATCGAGATGGGCGAGTGTGTGCTGCTTGATAGCGCTGGCTGTGGATCGAAGCTGTTGCCAGTCTTGTTGTTCCTTTACGACGATGGCGCGCTTGCCGGTGATGACGTCAGTGGCGTGGCGGACATTCTTGCGCAGCTGTGTGTCGTCGAGCAGCGTGAATGCTGCTTGCTGGAAGGATGGCGCTTCGGCGGCTTCTCCTACGCGTATGTTCATGAATGGGTCTCGTCCTCTGTCGATGCCAGGATTTCTGCGAGGTGCAGGGTCTTGACGCCGGTGCGCTGACGGTGCAATCCGCCAAAGATGTGCATGAGACACGAATTGTCGACCGCAGTGCAGACTTCGGCGCGGGTGTTTTCGACGCAGCGGAGCTTGTCGGCGAGCATTGCGGCAGAGACGTCGACGTTCTTGACGGCGAATGTACCACCGAAACCGCAGCACTGGTCGATTCCCTGCAACTCAACCAGATCGATGCCGCGAACCTTTCGTAATAGACGCAGTGGCAAATCGTTCAAATGCAGGCTGCGCAAGGAGTGGCAGCTGGCGTGGTAGGTGACGCGGTGTGGGTAGTAGGCGTTGACGTCGTCGATGCAGAGCTTCTTCACCAGCAATTCGGTGAGTTCGTAGACGCGCGGCAGCAATTCATCCACTGCTTTGACGAGTGCGGGATCGCCCGCTGTTTCGGCCATCTTTTGGTAGTGGTCGCGAATCATGGCCACGCAGGATGAGGATGGGATGCAGACGACTTTCGCGTCTTTGAATATTTCGACGAAGCGCTGCATGAGGGGCATTGCTTCCTGCTGGTAGCCGGTGTTGTAGTGCATCTGGCCGCAGCAAGTCTGCTCCATTGGGAACTCGACCTGATGGCCCAGACGCTCAAGAAGGCGGACGACACTCTTGCCGGTCTCCGGAAAGAGCGTGTCGTTGTAACAGGTGATGAAGAGCGAAATCCGCAATACAATTTCCTCGTTTGAGAAATTAAGAAAATCGGTTTACTAATTTGCTGGCATCTGTACACTGGTGCGGGAAGTTCATCAGACCTATGAAGATTCGTCCGGTTCTTGTTTCTGCCGTTGCGCTTGTCACGTTCGCCGCTCTGGTTTCTGTTACCAATGGTTTCAGCCAGTCTACTCCAGATAAGCCTGCCTATCTCGATCCATCACAGCCATTGGAGAAGCGTGTTGCTGACCTGGTTTCGAAGATGACGCTGGAAGAAAAAGTTTCGCAGATGCAGAACCATGCGGCGGCGATCCCGCGACTGCAGGTTCCCGATTACGACTGGTGGAGCGAGGCGCTGCATGGCGTGGCGCGCGCGGGATATGCGACTGTCTTTCCGCAGGCGATTGGGCTGGCGGCGACGTGGGATGTCGATCTGGAACGGAAGATCGCCGACACGATTTCGACTGAGGCGCGGGCTAAGTTCAACGCGGCGCAGGCGGAGGGTGACCACAGCATCTATCGCGGGCTGGATTTCTGGTCGCCGAATATCAATATCTTTCGCGATCCGCGCTGGGGACGCGGGCAGGAGACGTATGGCGAAGATCCTTATTTGACGGGGCAGATGGGGGCCGCGTTTATCAAGGGGCTGCAGGGGGATGATCCGAAGATTTTCAAGACGATTGCGACGGCCAAGCACTATGCGGTGCATAGCGGGCCTGAGTCGACGCGGCACTCGGCGAACATTGATCCGTCGCCGCATGATCTGGAGGATACCTATCTGCCTCAGTTCCGCATGGCGATGGTGGATGCGAAGGCCGATTCGATTATGTGCGCTTATAACAGCGTAAACGGTTCGCCGGCGTGCGCCAGCCACGATCTGCTGGAGAAGAGATTGCGGGGCGATTGGAAGTTTAACGGATATGTGGTTTCCGATTGCGGAGCGATTAGCGATTTCTTCAGCGACAACAGCCATCACTTTTCTCCTGATGCGGCGCATGCTTCGGCTGCCGCGGTAAAGGCGGGCGATGATTTGAGCTGCGGCACGGAATATGCTGCGCTGGTGGATGCCGTGCATCAGGGATTGATTGACGAGGCGGCTATCAACCAGTCGGTCGCGCGGCTGTTCACGGCGCGCTTTAAGCTTGGGCTCTTTGATCCTCAGGGATCGAATGCATATTCGCAGATTGCTCCGAGTGAGAACGCCACACCTGCGCATGCGGAGCTGGCGCTGCAGGCGGCGCATGAGGCGATGGTTCTGCTGAAGAATGACAACAATGCGCTGCCACTGGTGGGCACGGTGAAGACGGTTGCGGTGATTGGGCCAAATGCAGAGTCGCTGACTTCGCTTGAAGGAAATTACAATGGCGTGCCGCTGCATCCGGTGACTCCGCTGGCTGGACTGCAGGCGAAGTTTGCTGACAAGGGTCCAAAGGTGCTTTTCTCGCAGGGGTCGCCTTTGGTGGCAGAGCTGCCGGTGATTGTGCCGAGCAGCGTTTTCACCGATAAGGATGGACATGCAGGCGCGTTGACTGCGGAATATTTTGCAAACCCTGACTTCAGCGGTACGGCTACAACGCAGCAGGATGCGCACATTGATTTCGACTGGAACCGCGTGGTGCCTGTTCCGGTGCAGGGGGCGAAGGGATTCAGCGTGCGCTGGAGCGGGAACTTCCAGCCGCTCGCTGCGGGCGATGTGTCATTCACGGTCGATCATGCGGGATGCGAGCCGCACTGCGCTTCCACTTATTCCTATAGCGTTTCGTTTGACGGGAAAGAAGTGGCGAGCGATTCGAGCAATGATCCTCACGACCAAGGAAGGCCGCTGACTTTCACCGTTCACTTTGATGATGCGAAGCCGCATCCGTTCAAGATGGAGTACTCGCGCAACGGCGCGGATTATGGCGCGGGGATTCGGCTGAAGTGGAAGCCGGACGCGGAACAGCTGCGGCAGCAGGCGATTCAGCTCGCAAATCAGGCGGACGTGGTTGTGGCTTTTGTTGGACTGTCTCCGGAGATCGAAGGCGAGGAGATGCCGGTGCATATTCCGGGCTTCTCGGGCGGCGACCGCACGGACATTGCTCTGCCGGCTGTGCAGCGCGATTTGCTGAGTGCGCTGGGGGCTACGGGCAAGCCGTTGGTGGTCGTGCTGCTGAACGGCAGCGCGCTGGGCGTTGACTGGGCGCAACAGCATGCAGCGGCGATTCTGGAGGCGTGGTATCCGGGACAGGCTGGGGGCACAGCGATTGCGGATGTGCTCACCGGGACCGCGAATCCCGCTGGGCGGCTGCCGGTTACGTTTTATCAGTCTGTCGATCAACTGCCTGCGTTTGATAACTACGCGATGGAAGGGCGGACGTATCGCTACTTTCGGCAGAAGCCGCTCTATGGGTTTGGATATGGGCTGAGCTATTCGAAGTTCGCATACAAGAATATGCGCCTATCGGCTCCGAAGCTGAATGTGGGGGCTTCATTACATGTAACAGTGGATGTGGAAAATACGAGTGCTGTGGCTGGGGATGAGTTGGCCGAGGTCTATATTACGCCGTCTGCCGGGCAGCGTGCTCCGAACCACTGGTTGGCAGGGTTCAAGCGGGTGCATGTTGAGGCGCATCAGGTGGGGCATGTGGCGTTTGATCTGGATGCGCGTGTGTTGAGCATGGTGGATACGCAGGGGCAGCGCGCGATGACGGCTGGCGATTACAAAGTATTTGTTGGCGGCGCGCAGCCCGGTGATACGGATGCCGGGCTCGAACAGAAGTTGACGATCGTTGGCACGCAGAAGGTGGACGAGACGGCAGGACCTTCAGCGGCCCCCGCTCCGATTCGTATTGTTCGCAAATAGCTGGAACTCGCGGATGTGTGCCGCGGCAGTGGTGGAGAGCAGATTGAGGCGGACGCGCTGCGCGGTGACGGTTGGGAAGATGTCGATCTTCTTGTGGCCTATCGCTTGCGCTTCGACGATGCGCTGCCATGTGCCGTCCTTGTAAATTTCGATGGCGTATTTCTGGATGTGCTGGCCTTCGTTAAGCCACTCCATGGTGAGCGCGCGGTCAAATGTGACAGGCTTTGGAAATGAAGCTTCCACCATGGAATGATGCGATCCTGCGGGCGCTGACCAGAAGGTGTCGGGATCGTTGTCAAGGGCGGCGTATTCATCAGAAGATGCTGGCATGGCGTGCTCGTCGACGATGAGGTTGTGGCCGTATTGCTGTTGGATTGCGTCGCCAAATTCCTTAAGGCGCGTTACGTCGGCTTCGGGAAGGCGGCCTGTGTTGTCGGGCGCGATGCCGAGCATAAGCTGGCCGCCGTGGCCCACGGTGTTGTTGTAAACCTCGACCAATTCGCTGACACTCTTGAGCGTGCTTGCGTCATTCGGGTGCCAGAACCAGTGCAGCTTGTGCAAGGGCGTGTCGGCTTCGATGGGGCGCCAGCGGAGATAGCCGCTGCGGTCGATGACGTTCCAGTTTTCGTATGAGATGGTGCCGCTCTCGGTGCCTACCCAGCGCAGGTCTGCGAATTGGAAGAGTGCGACGTCGGCGAAGACCATGGTGTTGGGCTGGTAGGTGCGCAGCTCGTTGATGATGCTCTCGAAGTCGTATTTGCGGCCCGCGCTGCCTGCTCCGTCGAGCCAGAACTCGACGAGGTTGCCGTAGTTGGTTGAAAGCTCGTCGAGTTGCTTTAGGTAGTACTCGTCGTAGGCTTTGGGATCTTTATACTTTGGCTCGTGGCGATCCCAGGGCGAGAGGTAGACGCCGAATTTCAATCCGTTGGCGCGCGCCGAGTCCGAAGCCATGCGCACGAGGTTGCCTTTGCCGTTCATCCATGGACTGCTCTTGACGCCATAGTCGGTTTGTTCGCTGGGCCAGAGGGTGAATCCGTCATGATGCTTGGCGACGAGTACCGCATATTTTGCGCCGGCGGCTTTGACGGCCTGCATCCATTGATCGGTATCTACGCTGGAAGGGTTGAATACTTTTGGATCGGCGGTGCCATCGCCCCATTCGCGATCAAGAAAAGTGTTGGTGCCGAAGTGGATGATGACGCCGAATTCGAGATCCTGCCAGGCTGTTTGCTGTGGAGATGGCTTGATGTCGGAGGCGTTCTGAGCCTGGGCATTAGTGGTGAGAACGAGCAGGATGGCGGTCAGCAGGCAATGTGCGGACTTCTTCAAGGTAAGCTCTCTCCGTTTCTCTGATTTAAGTATGCAAAAGAAAGCGGATTATTGTTTCGTAATTTTGAGGGGATGCAGCATGGCGCGCTGGACGGCGGGATTGGATGCGAGATGCTTTTCCCGTGACTGTGCCTCTGCGTGGGAATGTAGGGCCTGATAGCAGAACTGTACGCCGATCATGAGCAGCCACGCGGTAAGGACAAGACGGAGTTTTTGATTTGGCAAGCGAGGGGCGACGGCACTTCCGGCCAACGCTCCGAAGAGACCGCCGGCGAGAAGCTTGAGTAACAATGCTGCGTCGAGGTTCTGGCTGAGCAAGTGCAGTCCTCCACCGACGAATGAGAGGCAGAGGCCGAAGGCGAGGTCGGTTCCTACGATCTGCGATGTGCTGAGGGTTGTGAGGCCAAGCAGTGCGATGGTGCCTAGCGCGCCTGCGCCGGAGGATGAGAAACCGACCTCCGCGCCGATGGGCAGCATGAGCACGGCAAGCCATTTCGGATGATTGCGCTCCGCATGGGACCTACTCTTCCCGCGAAATGTTCTGTACAGGTGCCAGCTGGAACTAATGACGATGATGCTGCCGAGGGCGGCGTAGAGGATGCTTTCGTGTCCATGCTGAACGACGCGGCGAAAGAGCCATACTCCAATCAAAACGCCGGGAAGGCCGCCGAGAAGCATGTATCCGACGGCGCGGTAGGCCACTTGTTTACGCCACATCTGGATGGGGACGACGATGAGTTTAACGATGGCGGAGTAGACGAGGGCTGTTCCCACGGCAAGCGGAAGCGGCACATGCAGGAAGAGCACGAGGATCGGCGCTGTGATGGTGCCGGCGCCGACTCCAGTGACTGCAATGGCGAACGCTATGAGAAAACCTATGGCCAGTTCCATACAATCCTGACTTGTTACTGCGCCTGAACGTGGATGCCGCACTCCTGCTTGCGGCCAGACCAGCGGCCTGAGCGCGGGTCATTCGGGTCCGTCGGCAGGCTGGTGCATGGCTCGCATCCGATGCTTGAATAACCTTTGTCGTAGAGTGGCAGGAGTGGGATGCTGTGTTCCTGCGCGTAGTACCAAACGTCGCGTGTGGTCCAGTCCGCTAACGGGCTGACTTTCAGCAACTGCTTGCCGCTGGGCAGCGTGAAGTGGTCGAGGGCTTGCAGTTGTGCGCGGCTCTTTGCCTGTTCGCGGCGCATGCCTGTGAACCAGATTGAGTAGTCGGAGAGCGCGGCGAATAGCGGTTCTACTTTGCGCAGCTTGCAGCACTGGTCCGGCGCGGTTTGATGGAGTATGCCGAATTGTGTTTCCTGCTCAGGAACGGTTTGGCGCGGTGTGAGGTTCATCAGGTTCAGGTTCCACGCGGCAGCCATCTGGTCGCGGTAGGCGTATGTTTCGGCGAAGTGATATCCGGTGTCGAGGAAGAGTACAGGCACATTGGGATGAAGGGCGCGCACGATCTGCAACACGATCATGTCTTCGGCCTGAAAGCTGCAGGTGACGCATTCGGTTGACGCGCCTCTCACATGGGCGGCAATGAGCGCTTGCGCTGCCGCGATTTTTTCTTCGAGTCCGGGCACTAGATCGGTGATGGGTTCAGAACTCACGGTCATCCTGATCGGCTCCTTTCCTCAGTTGCTCAAGTTTCTGCAGAATTGCTTCGGTGCCGGGCTGCGGCAGAGTTTGTTTGGCGAACTCTCCGGTTTCGTCGAGGTTCACGATCTCTACTTGCGTGTTAGCGGGCGCATGAACGAGAACGGTCAAGGCTGCGCGGAGAAGAGTGCGCCAGATTTCCGGCTTTTGTATGTGGGTGGTGACAACATCTTCTCCGGAAGCGAGTAGCGCTTTTTCCAGAGCGACGACGAGTTCTGGTTGCGGCACGAGAATCACCGCGCCGCTTTTCTGGGTGTTCTGTCCTTCAAATGATTTCGAGACACGACGCACCATTCCGGCGCCGACGGTTGCATTGTTTGCTGGATCGATGAGGATGAAGCTTCCGGTGATGCGGTTGTCGCGGTAGGCGTCGACGATGATAGGGCGGCTTGTCTTTACGCGGGCTTCGCCGATTTCGTTCAGGGCGAGAGATTGTGCGGACTGCTGATCCAATGTTTCTATATCGAGCCGGTGCGTCACACTCAGATGCGCTTTTACGGATTGCGACGCATGCTTCAGTAAAAAGGTCTTGTTTGTCGTGAATGGTTCGACGTGCAGCCATACCAGGGACGCTTCAAAAGCTGCCGTGCTTATTGGTGCGTTTGCCTGGTGCGCGATGAGGTCTCCACGGCTGATGTCGATTTCATCTTCGAGGGTGAGGGTGATGGATTGCGGAGCGAATGCGCTTTCGAGTTCGCCGTTGAAGGTGTGAATAGCTTGCACGCGGCTGGTTTGGCCTGAGGGCAGCGCGATAATTGTGTCGCCAGGCTTGATGGTGCCGGATGCAATCTGACCGGCGAAGCCGCGAAAATGCTGATGCGGACGAATGACGCGCTGCACGGGGAGACGGAATGGCGCGTTTGGCAGACGCTCGGCTACCGGCACGGATTCGAGATGTTCGAGCAGTGTTGGGCCGTCGTACCAGGGCGTGCCGTCGCTGCGTGTTACGACGTTGTCTCCATCGAGCGCGCTAATGGGGATGCAGAGCAGGTCCGGGATTTCGAGCTTTTCTGCAAGTGAGAGCAGGTCGCGCTGATGCTGTGCGAAGACCTCTTCGGAGAAATCGACGAGGTCCATCTTGTTGATGGCGGCAACGACGTGGCGAATGCCAAGCAGCGATGCGATGAACGCGTGACGCCGCGATTGCGTGAGGATGCCTTTGCGCGCGTCGACGAGGACGATCGCCAACTCCGCGGTGGAAGCGCCGGTGACCATGTTGCGCGTGTACTGCTCATGACCGGGCGTGTCGGCGATGATGAACTTGCGTTGCGCGGTCGCAAAGAAGCGGTAGGCTACGTCAATGGTGATTCCCTGCTCGCGTTCGGCGCGGAGACCATCGGTAAGTTGCGCAAAGTCTATCGATGAGGCTTCGCCAGCGTGGCTGCGCGTGGCGGCTTTAACCTGGTCCTCGTATACGCTACGCGAATCGTAGAGCAGGCGGCCGATGAGCGTGGACTTGCCGTCATCGACGCTTCCTGCGGTGGTGAAGCGCAGTAGATCTTTCTTCTGCTCAGAGGCGAGGAAGTCTTCGATTTCGAATGGCTCGGCAGTTTCGTAGAGATCTTCCAGCACTGGCGATTCCTGCGACATCAGAAGTAGCCCTCGCGTTTCTTGATTTCCATGGAGCCGTCCTGGTCGTGGTCGATGATGCGGTTCGCGCGCTCGGAGGAACGAAACGAGACCAGCTCGGCGATGATCTTCGGCACGGTGTCTGCATCGGAGCGGATGGCTCCAGTGCACGGGCTGCAGCCGAGCGAGCGAAGACGGCAGCGTACCCACTGCTCTTCGCCGGGAAGGCCTTTGACGAACGGCTGCTCTATAGGGATGAGGCTATCGCCGCGCACCAACATGCGGCGCTCTTTCGCGAAGTAGAGCGGCACGATCGGAATCTTTTCCAAATGGATGTAGTGCCAGATGTCGAGCTCCGTCCAGTTCGACAGCGGGAAGACGCGGATGCTTTCGCCGGGGCCGATGCGGCCGTTGTAGAGATTCCACAATTCCGGGCGCTGGTTCTTCGGGTCCCATTGTCCAGCGTTGTCGCGGAAGGAGAAGATGCGCTCTTTTGCTCGCGATCGTTCTTCATCGCGACGAGCTCCACCGAATGCGGCGTCGAAGCCGTGTGCCCGCAGACCGTCGAGCAGGGCCTGCGTCTTCAGCAGTCCGCAGCAGCGCTGCGTTCCCAGTGCGATTGGGTTTGCGCCTTTCTCCAGTGCATCTTCATTACGCCAGACGATGAGATTCAGGCCTAGCTCACGTGTGTAGGCATCGCGGAAGTCGAGCATCTCGCGGAATTTGTAACCCGTGTCGACATGAAGAAGCGGAAACGGAATCTGTGCTGGATAAAATGCTTTCTGCGCGAGGCGCAGCATTACGGATGAATCTTTGCCAATGGAATAGAGCATTACCGGCTTCTGAAATTCCGACGCGACCTCGCGAATGATGTGGATACTCTCGGCTTCGAGCAGCTGGAGATGCGTGAGCCGCGCCTGTACTCGATCGACAGAAAGAGACGGATTGAAAACCGTTGTTGCCATGGCTGTAAATCTCTTGAGTGATTTAGAGATTGAGCGGGAAATAGAAGACTCACGCTCAGTTATGTCGCGTGGGTTGATTCCTGCTTAAGCTATGTGGATAGGTAATCTATCGACAGCGCTTGCACCCTCGCCGACATGCGCTGATGCTCGGACAACAGCGACACTCGATTCGACAGGCGAAGGTACAAAGCGTGGAAGCCATGTGTTATTCAGAATGTCGTATTTGGAGGCATCTGTCAAACCTGGAGTTGACCCGCAGGACGTTTGCCCTTACACTACGTGCACGATGATTCGCGTTTCGAAGACGGCACGTTGTTGTAGCGCACCCCCTTGTTGCGCCCGCACGTGTATGCACGCGAATTAGCTTTCAGTTGTAAAGCTTTATTTCCACCGCAGCCGCCGGGCATCTCCCGAGCGGCTTTTTTACTTTTCCGGCAAACGATGCAGCGAAGATTTTTCCAATCCGGCTCTATATTGCAGGCAGCCAAGCTGCCTCTGCGTTGTTGTTGATCCCGCCTGTCTCGCCATTCATCCCTAACCATCTCGATTTGAACATTTTGTAAGGAGCTGTTTATGAGACGCGGACATACACGCGCTATTTCTCTCGCACTCTTTGTATTGATTGCGATCTTTGCGAGCGCCAGTTTTATCAATGCAGATGCTCAGATTGTTGGAGCTTCGATCACTGGCACGGTGCGCGATGCTTCCGGAGCGGCAGTTCCCCAGGCTGCGATCACGGTACGGAACCTGGAAACGGGCGCTTTGCGCAAAGTGCAAAGTGATGGCGAGGGACACTATGCGACGCCGTCGGTTCCGGTGGGCCGATATGAAGTGACGGCTGAGAAAGAAGGCTTCAGCACGTCGACACACAGCGGCGTGAATCTGGTGATTGGGCAGAGTGCGGTCGTTGATCTGTCGCTTGCTGTGGGCCAGGTAAACGAGCAGGTGGCCGTGACGGATGCGCCACAGACGCTAAATCCGACGACACAGCAGATTTCCGGGTTAGTGAGCGAGCGGCAGGTGAAGGAACTTCCGCTGAATGGCCGCAGCTTTGACGAGCTGATTACGCTGAATCCGGCCGTCGTGAATTACACCGGGCAGCGTTCGGGTTCTATTGGCACATCGAATTCTTCGCCGGGAAATATGTTTGCCGTGGCGGGCCACCGTCCGCAGGATAATCTCTTTCTGTTGAATGGCGTTGAGTACACTGGCGCTTCAGAGATCAACGTGACGCCGGGTGGGGCGAGCGGGCAGTTACTTGGCGTCGATGCAGTGCGCGAGTTCAATGTCGTCTCCGATACTTACGGCGCGGAATATGGCAAGCGCACCGGCGCACAGGTAAGTATTGTCACTGCGTCAGGCACAAATCAGCTGCATGGCAGTGCGTTTGAATTTATTCGCAACAGCGCGCTCGATGCCCGCAATTATTTTGACCAAAGCGATATTCCGATCTTTCAGCGGAACCAGTTTGGCGGTTCGCTTGGTGGTCCTTTGGTGAAGAACAAGCTCTTGCTGTTTGGGAATTACGAAGGATTCCGGCAGAATCTTGGATTGTCCAACGTGACGCTGGTTCCGGATAATGCTGCGCGGACTCAGGCGGTGCCCAGCGTGCAACCGCTGCTTGCGTTGTGGCCGGTAGAGAATGGGCCTGAGCTGGGCGGCGGGATTGCTGAAGCATTCAATCACCCGCTGCAGCGCATCCGCGAAGACTTTGGAACGACACGGCTCGATGACAACATTTCCGCCAAGGACTCTGCGTTTGCGGTTTATACCATTGACGACTCCGCCGCAGATACGCCGACCGTCAATCCGCTCAGCACGGTGGACACCAGCTTGCGCGAGCAGGTGCTGAGCGCGCAGGAACAGCATATTTTTTCGCCCCGAGTGCTGAACACGTTTCGGTTTGGATTCTCACGCGGCGGTTACTTTTTTACCGGAGAGACGCCCGTCGATCTTCCAGGCTGGGTTGCGGGCAGATCGATCGGCGCGATCGTGATTGGCGGTGGAACGGCTCTGAATGGCGCGTCTCAGATCAGCCTTGCTGGAACAAACGCCGGGAGCAATCTGCGCGCGGTGCGCAATCTATTTACCTGGGATGATCACGTCTATATCTCTCATGGACGGAACCAATTGGAAGCTGGAGTCTGGCTGCAACGGGTGCAGTCGAACAGCGATCTCGCGCAGTATCAGTACGGACAGGCTTCATTCGGAAGCTTGAGCGCATTTCTGCAAGGCACCGTCTCCACGTTCACGGTCATTCCCTCTTCTACGGAACTCGGCTGGCGATCACTCGAAGGCGCCGGGTTTGCGCAAGACACCCTGCGGCTGTGGCCGAATCTTGAATTGCGGCTTGGCTTCCGCTTTGAATCGACGAACGGCTGGAACGAAGCGCAGGGCAGGGCTTCGAATTTCGTTTTTGATGAGAATGGCGCGCTTGAGACACAGCCTCACATCGGCTCTTCGGCATTTACGACCAATCGCGCAAAATTCTTACCGGAACCGCGTATCGGCATCGCCTGGACGCCGTCACCAAAGGGTGGGACTGTCGTGCACGCGGGCTTCGGGATTTATCGCGCGCTGCTCGATAGCCTGGATTACCGGCTCGACCAGAATGCTCCGTTCAACACGACGCAGAGTATCAAGAACATTGCTGTGTCGAAGTTGAACTTTGTTCCGGGTCAGCCTCCTCCGTCGGGTACCTTGATCTCGCCGAGCGGTATTCAGCCGGATGCGTACACCCCGACGCTGCTCTCGTGGTCGTTGAATATCGAGCAGCAGATTGCGCCCGGCACTTCGCTTACGCTCGGGTATGTTGGCTCGCGTGGCTACCATCAGATTCTTTCCGAAGATGTGAATGAGCCTATTCCTACGATCTGCCCGGCGTCTCCGTGCCCGTCGAATCTGGCGGCTGGAACGGTCTACTATCCCAAAGGCGCGCCGTACGTGAACCCGAACCTGGCAAACAGCACGACATGGATATCGGAAGGCGTGAGTTCTTACAACGGTTTGATTGTCGATGTGAACCGGCGTTTCAACAATGGGCTGCAGTTCCGAGGTGTCTATACCTTCTCGAAGAATCTCGACAATGGAACGGCGTGGAACAGCAGCGTGGGAGCGAATGCGCCGGGATTCGTGATGTATCCCGCTGAACCGCAGCTTGATTATGGGCCTGCAAATACGGATGTGCGCCATCTTGCGGTTCTTAACGGCACATATGAGCTTCCGTTCGGCAGCGGCAAAACATGGTTGCGTGGCTTGTCGTCATGGAATGAAAGATTGGTGAGCGGCTGGAGCACGAGCGGCATCGTCAGTGTGCAATCGGGTCTGCCTTTTACTCCTCAATTGGGCTTTAATCCCTCAAACAATGGAGACAGCCGCAACCCGGTACGCCCTTCCGTGAATCCCGATTTTCGTGGCAAGGTGATCGAGGGCGGACCGTCGCAGTATTTCAATCCTGAGGCATTTGTTGTGCCTTTCTCTGGAACTTACGGCAATCTCGGACGCAATACATTGAATGGACCTGGGCTTTCGGAACTCGACCTTTCACTGCGTAAGAACACAGCGATCTCGGAGCGAGTCAATCTGCAGTTCCGCAGCGAGTTCTTCAACATCTTTAACCACGCGAACTTTGGCACTCCGAATACGGTCGTCTACTCGTCGGCATCGACTACGCCTTCGCCAACAGCGGGTGTGATTACAACGACAGCGACGACCTCCCGGCAGATTCAATTCGGTTTAAAGCTTTTGTTTTGAGAGTACGAGATGCATAGGCGATGATTGCTCGCGCGCGCCTCGTCGTCATCGTCTGTTATTGAACAATGGAGCTTCCCGACTGGTTTGACCCGCTTCATGAATGGTTGTTAATATTGAAGTGCGGGGTGGAGCAGCCTGGTAGCTCGTTGGGCTCATAACCCAAAGGTCGCTGGTTCAAATCCAGCCCCCGCAACCAATCAAACTCACCAGAATCAATCACTTACAAAACTATAAGTTGGATCTTTTAGAGCTTTGGGTCCAACTGGGGTCCAAAACTCTCTACATCACTGCTTCTACCGTCGGTGACAACATCGATCCAATCGCATCTGCCACCCGCCGGTCATCGGCATCGACCTTGTGGGTGTAGTGCTTCATTGTGGTTTCGATCTGTGCGTGCCCAAGCCTGTGCTGTCTGGTCTTGAGCGGAGCGTCGATCGTGTCCATTACAGTCGCGTTCATGTGGCGGAAACCATAGTTGCCACACCTGCTGATACCCATCGCTGCCAGCTTCTTATCGATGCCCAGTCGGCGAAGAATTGGATTCAGCACGCGATTGCGAAAGTTATCCATCGAAAGCGGATTCCCTCGACCTGAAGCAAACATGAGCCCCAGGCCATTTCGCATCCAGGAGTCGCGCTGATACGCTTCTCAAGAACTGTGATGACGGCCCATCCTTGGAGCTGCCGCGAAGTCAGCCCCGAACGGCCTTGCGTGGGTCAAATCGGCTTGCGGGTGAGCATGCAAATGCGTGGAAAAGGTAATCTTATATCGCAAAACAAAGGAATTCCACCCTTTAAGCCGGAAAAACCCGGCCGGCTTCACTGTTCTGTTGGCGGACCATTTCAGGGTTTAGGTGCATGTTCGACGAGAGGACTTCCAGGTTCGAGGGCAACGGGGGCAGAGGTCTAGAGGGCAGCGGTCGGGGGTCCAATAAGGGTCCAATAACGATTACCATGGGTGTCTCAGGGCGCTGAAAGAAGCCATCCGCGGCGCCTAGTTTCAATAAGTTACGCCAAAACGCTGGACTGTCACGGCAGAGGTCAGAGTCACAGTCGGACTGGTTGGGGCAAACGTCCACCTTCGAGAAGTTCGCACGTTAGCGTAACTGAAGGACGATCGGTGTGTGATCGGACGGCTTCGCTTGCGCGCGGGGGCCTTTGTCTATTTCGCAGTTCTCGAGTCGTGAGGAAAGCTGCGGCGATAGCAAAAAGTGATCGATGCGAATTCCGCGGTTATGCTCAAACGCTTGCCGGAAATAATCCCAGAATGTGAATTGGCCGCCTTGCCCAGGATGCATTGTGCGGAACGCATCGATGTACCCAAGACTGAGATAAGTCCGATACCACTCCCGAGGCTCAGGTTGAAACAGCGCATCGTGGATCCACGATGCCGGCTTGTGACAGTCGATATCTTCCGGGATGACATTGAAGTCGCCACCGACCACAGTCGGCGCGTCGCTTTGCAGCCAAAGAGCCAACTGCCTGCCCAAGCGATCCATCCACGCCAGCTTGTATGCAAACTTTTCACTTCCCACGGGATTGCCATTCGGCAGGTAGATGTTCGCGATACGAATGTCCTTCACCATCACTTCAAGAAAACGAGCATGACTATCCGCTTCGTCGCCCAAAAAGGTCGTGCTGATGATCTGAATGGGGTGGCGAGACAGGACGGCAACCCCGTTGTAAGTCTTTTGAGTCACGGTGGCGCTTTCATACCCAAGCGCTTTAAACAGATCTGCCGGGAATTCTGTACCCTTGAGTTCTTGGAGTAGCAAGACATCGGGATTGTGGGTTTTCAGCCATGCTGTGACCTGCTCGACGCGAGCACGAATGGAATTGACGTTCCAACTGGCAATAATCATTGAAACTCCGTATACTCGCACGCATTAACCACTGTCTGATGTTTGCTTTGATTATCCAAACATCCCAAGCTGCCCACTATCATCGGACTTTGTTTGGTGCTTTCGTTTCTCCACGCGCTTAGGCTTCTCAGGAATGGGAGCGTCGTCCTGTATCGGCTGATCCAAGGATGGCTCGTTGATCTTCGCATTGTTGATGCGTCTGTCGACACGCCAGGCTTTCATCTTGTCGGAATCAAATGGCCGAATCAGGTCGATGGGAGGCTGTTCCACGCTTCCGGGCTCCAGCCATCTCTGATAATCAGAACGCTTGATGATGACCGGCATGCGGTCATGGCCCGTTTTTTCTGCCAGCAATTCATTCGGTTCCGTGGTGATGATCGCGAAAGTATCCATCTCTGATTTACGGTCGGGTGAACGCCATCGGCGGTAGACGCCAGCCAGGGCAAACAGCTCGTCATTCTGCATTGCGAACATCCACGGCAGCTTGGTTTTTGCACCAATACGCTTCCATTCCACGAATGAATCTACGGGAACGAGACAGCGATGATGCAGGAAGGCATAACGCCACGTGTTGCTATCGAGCAGGGTTTCACCCTTTGCATTGATAGTGTCGAGCTTGAACTTCTTTGGGTCGGTCACGTAGGGAGGCAGAAAGCGCCAGAACATCATATGCAGCAAACGCGTACCGAATTGCTTATCCCAGACGATGACCGGCTGCGTGGATTGAGGGGCAGCGTTGTAATCCGGAGCAAATTCAAGCGCCAGGCCGTCGACGTTGCCAAGCTGGAAGGCTTCCGCGATGCGTTGTTTATCGGCTCTGCGCTGGTATCGGCCGCACATGGTCGTAGTCTACGACAGCCCGGCGGTAACTCCCGAGTCGAGATGGCATCAAGGGGAGAGGGGGATCTCAATATGCCCAAGGAAAGAAATCTTTCAGTCGTAACGAAAACCAAGAGCCGTAAATCCGTTGCCGGAAAGAACGTCAACCGCGCCGCCGACGACGCGGCGAAAAAAGCACAGAAAACCGAACAAAAATACGAAGAGAAGCGCGGCACCTTTACAAAGTAATTTCTTGTTCCCGCACTCTCCCTGAATGCGAAACGCCAGTGAACCGTTTGTTCACTGGCGCCACAATTCAGTAGCCCTCCCCCAAGTGCTACTCAATGATTGAACTCTAACCATCGCCACCCGCTTTGCCCAGACCTCTTTAGTTTTTCCTAAACGTATTCTTGTAATCGAAAACAATTACTTTGGTGGTCTTCAAAAGATGATCAGCCCAGAATCCATGAACCCATCTCTCCTATGGACGCTGCATAGGGAAATGTGGTAACTTCTATGGAATGTCCAAAGGAGTGCCCATGGGCAAAGGTAAATCAGAAGTGTTGCAGGGAACGCTGGACCTCATGGTATTAAAGACGCTCTATGCCATGGGCCCACAGCACGGATTCGGAATCGCGCGGCGAATCGAACAGGTCAGTGAAGGCGTTCTGGATCTAAACGAGGGAACCGTATATACCGCGCTCCTTCGGCTGCAGCAGCAGGGGTGGATCGCTTCGAAATGGGGAACAAGTGAGAACAACCGCCGGGCGCGCTTCTACTCCATCACAAAGCAGGGAGCGAAGCAGCTGGATCGGGAAGCCGAGAACTGGCAGCGCGTAGCGGGCGTCATTGAGCGCATGCTGAAGCTCGAGAGACAGGGGTGACACGATGGGCAGACTGCGAAACATGTGGGCGAAACTGAAAGGGCAGGCGGTGCAAAGCCGCGAGGACGATGCGTTCACCGACGAATAACGGTCAACCCGGAAGTTATCAGGTCGCCCGCCGGGTTTAGTACCGAGAAACGCGCGAGAGGAAGGCCAATGGGCGCATTTCGCAGCGGCCAAGTACTTGAGCGAATGGTCGCCACGCGGCGATTGACCAGAAACCTGTTGCGGGCTTGCCAACCTAGATAGCGCATGATAAAGGACGTTAACACCAACAATCCCAGGTTCCCTTCTGAAGGGTGATGGAACTCCGTACCGACACGGCTTATTCGGGCAGAGTTGCCGCGAATGCGCGATGTTGGCGATAGCGTCCTTTATCACACGCTATACCCAAAGGCGAACCAGTTGTATGATTCACGAGAAATTTCGCAATGTGTGATGCAAGGAAATCACAATGCCATTCACGACGCTTACTGACGAGCAAGAGAGAGAATTATCGCGGCTTAACCAGTTCTACTTTCAGGAAGCGAAGCGCTGCGAGTCAGCCAAGGCGTACCTCGCCGGGTGTGTCATGCTGGGCTCCGCCCTGGAGACACTGCTTACGCTCATGGTCAACGTGTATTCGGATGAGGCAGAGAAGACCGGAAAGGTTCCCATGAAGAAGGGCCGGCCGAAGCCGCTGCTGGACTGGCAGTTCATTGAATTGCTGAGAGTCGCGAAAGCCGCGCAGTGGCTCCCGTCTGCCCTGGATCTGCAAGATGGCTGGAGCGGTAGAAAGGCGCGAATTGGCGATTACGCGGAAGTGGTTCGCCAGGTCCGCAATCTGGCCCACCCTGCCCGGTATGTAGAGGATCATCACCGCAAGAGGGTCACTGCGAAATACCTTCAACGGCAATTTGATGTGGTGCTCCTCTGCCGGGACTGGCTTTCCAAACGGAACAACGAATCTCTCTTAAAACACATGAGGGGAGAGGGCTTGCTCTAAATCACGCGTCTGATAACAGAATTTATCAGCCACATCAAGCCGAAACAGAGCAGGGGGGAGCGCTGTCGTCTCCCCTGCCCGCCGTCGAATTCTGCTAGACTTCCCCGCATGACGGAAGAACTCCTAGGAAATCTACGAGTCATTCACGATCTGGAAAGGGCAATCCGCGTCTGGGAACTGGTACGGGATAGCACGCAGCAAGTGGTAAACGAAACAACAGCCTGTTGTAAGAGGCAGGGGGTTTGCGTTGAGACAAACCCGACCGTTGCTAAAGCACGCGCCGATATTGCCACTTACAACGCGGCGATTCTTGGAGCCAAGGCACGAATCGGCGAACTGGAACGGGAGAATCAGGAAGAGGAATAGGCACTGCGCTGGAACGCGCCCGCGTTCACACGGATATCGCGATGGAAACCACAACAGGAATCCGCCCATAACCTTAGGTCGAGAGTGGAGGTGCCCAGCTACCAAAGAAGGAGTGGCAGTATCTGCCACTCCGCCGTTTCTCGCCTTTCGATGGCCTCACTCGTAGAGTTGGCCACTGATTTGAAGCGATCTCCTCAGCGGCACCTCATCAAACCGTGCATGCAGTTTTCCCGCACACGGTTTTCCGACTGTCTTCAGCCTCTAGCTTTATGACGTCACAAGGCGGTCAGACCGTACGATTCTGCATACCGTTCTTCAAGCTATAAAGCTGACAGCAGATGAGGCCAGTGCCTCGGCTGTGTTGTCTAGCCCCTGCCGAGGTTGTCTTCCGAGTCAGAGAGCCCTTGTCCTGGGAGAATACTTGAAACCACAATCTCGGCAACAAAGCCTCGCCCAGCAGATTGGCGACCGATCCTACCTGAAAGCCCGTTTTCAAGGAGCTACGACGCAACTTCAGATTGCCGGTGGCAGGATAACTTCCGGGAGGGCCACCACTGACTGGGAACTTGAAAGTCGCTCCTCGTAGCTTGCCCGGGAGGGGGCAGGTAGGAGGCTTTCTGAGACGACAGGCGTTGAAGTAGATGGGCTGCCGTCAAACCTACCGGTAGGTCTCGTCATCCACCTTGCCTAGATCGGTGTCATTCATGACGCCGACAGTGACGATGGCGAAGGTGAAGACCTCGGTGCCGTGTTCGAGGTGTCCGCCAATGACCTTGTCGGGCGTGGCTAAAGTCATGTGCGCGTGTATTTTGCCGTTGATTACATATCCATTCATGCTGACAAGGTCCGCAGGTTGGGTCGGGTCCTTCGTAAAAATATCGTGGGAGGGGAAGTCCCGATTGCTTACTTGATGGACCTCATAACCGCGGACCGATCCCACGGCGGAAAGAATGACGCCGTTCTGAATGTGCTCCTGTTGCACCATCTTTTCCATACCTCCGAGGAGATTGGCTTTGAATTTGAATCGCAAGACCACGATGCGGTCGAAGTGTCCCGTGAGCGTGTAGACATCCGGAACACTGGGGCTGTTCGCCTTTGCATCGTCGGCAGAATTTTTCGAAGGGTTGACGATGTCCCGGCGGGTTTCTTGTGCTGACAGGACCAGCGTCATTGTCAGAAGCAAGAGGACTATTTTCAGGTGGATTCTCATGGTGTTTCTTCCTTTCAATCGATTGATCTCAGAATCGTAAGGAGGATTGAGGTAAAGCAGCGAGAGGCCCTGGGCCTTCGCATGGGCTTCGAATGCATTGCCTTGAGTCACCCGGTCACCAACCGCCCGCGCTTGTTCAGCCCGTTCCGTATCCAGCTCGACTCCGTGACGGTCGACGAGAGCGCCACGCGTTATCAAGTTGAGCGCAGTCCCTGTTCCGGCGCAAGGATCGATGGCGGCACAACTCTCAGTAAAGGGGAGCAGCGAGCTAATCTTGATCGCCTTCGCTTCAGGAAGTGGATGGTGGCCCAACTTCGGTATCGCACCATCTGACTCGGGGCCAAGATTTGACACGGTAGAGGTCCGGAGTTTGAATCTTCTCGTTCCCGTAATCTGCAAAAGTTGAATCGCTGCCCAGGTGCTGTAGCGCTTTGAAGGCTGTTCCGATGCCGAAAACACTTTGGGGCCTTTTTGAGGGAGTCTCTTCCAGAATTGGCGGCACTCAGTCGCTCCTAGAAATACCATAAGAGCCGTATTTTCAGAGTCAATCGCAATTGCCGGTGATTGGCAGTTTTACTGTCCCTGCAACTGTTAACCGAAGGGTTGTAGGTTCGAGTCCAACTGCTGCACAAGGCGCCCCTGTCTTACGTCCGCACATTAAAAGAAAATTTCCACTCCTGCCTCAGCCGATCGACGGCCCCGGCCCGGCAACTGACACCAATGGAAGCCATACGCGTATGAAAGGGGGGGCAACTATGGGGGCAACTCTAGTAAGTCGACTTCAAGCTAAATTTTATTATCAATGCTTTACAGATACTATTCGGTGGCAGCCCCCGCAACCACGAACGCCACTGCTCAAAGACAGTGGCGTTCACCTTTTCATGAGCCAAAATCCAAGCTGCTGTCTTCTATTTCCCCATAGTTTTAACGAACTGAGGAGGTATTGAAGTGGAACCGAATGCCCTCGGCGAAATCTGCACCGTATGGCTCAATGTCACTTCTCCGATTTGCCGGTTTGAACGAAGTCGCTGGCGCGACGGACTGAGAGTGGTGGTTAGCGAAGGGAGTCCTGCAGGGCTAGGGTGAGTGGTCATAGGAGGAGGTTTCTATGACCCCACTTCGCCAGCGCATGCTCCACGAGCTTCAGCGGCGCAACTACTCCCCATCTACGATCCGCGGCTACCTCGGTGCGGTGCGACAGTTTGCCGAACACTTCCATTGCTCGCCGGAGCAACTGGGGGCTGAGCACCTGCGAGGCTATCAGCGATACCTGCTGCAGGAGAAGAAGCTTGCGCCCAGCACCGTCGAGATGCGCATCTCGGCGCTGCGGTTCCTGTACAAGCGCACGCTGAAACGGCGTGATCTGGCCTTCGACGATCTCATCTTCCCCAAGGTGCCACACAAGCTGCCGACGGTGCTCAGCCAGGATGAAGTCGTGCGGCTGATCGAAGCCGCACCCAACCGCTTGTACCGCATGATCCTGGTGCTGCTTTATGCCACCGGAGTGCGCAGGACCGAAGCGGCGCGGATCAAGGTGGAAGACATCGACAGCCAGCGCATGGTCATCCACATCCGCCAGGGCAAGGGCGCCAGAGACCGGGATGTGCCGCTCTCGCCGAAGCTGCTCGAAGAACTGCGCAGCTGGTGGCGGTGGAAGAAGCCGCGTGGCTATCTCTTTCCCAGCACCGCGGGCCAG
Organism: Terriglobales bacterium; assembly: GCA_963823845.1. Classification (GTDB taxonomy): domain Bacteria; phylum Acidobacteriota; class Terriglobia; order Terriglobales; family Acidobacteriaceae; genus Alloacidobacterium. The sequence continues at coordinate 107,247 of CAWGND010000026.1, read as the reverse complement.
CGGGGCGTGGACCAGTCCATCTCCGACAAGACCGTCTGGCACGCATGCCGCGCAGCGGCTACGCACGCAGGACTCACGAAGAAGATCCATCCGCATACACTACGCCACAGCTACGCGACGCACCTGCTCGAAGCCGGCGCCGACCTGCGCACGATTCAGCTGCTGATGGGCCATGAGCGGCTCGAAGATACAACCGTCTACCTCCAGCTTTCGCGGCGTCACCTCCATGCCGCCATCAACCCGCTGGAGCAGATCGCACTTCGCACAGAACAGCAGGACAGGAAGCGATGAGCCGGCCGCCCTTCGAGGTGGCCGACATCATTCGCATCACTGGCGACAGCTTCCGGCAACGGTATAGCGCTTCGTTAACCTGGCCGCAGCGCAAGGTGCTCGATGCGATCGCTCGCTGCCGTACCGCTGCGCTCGGTGGTCATCGTGATGCGTGCGTGAACTGCGGACATCAGGCCATCTCGTATAACTCCTGCCGCAACCGGCACTGCCCGAAATGCCAGACCGGTGCACGCGATCAGTGGTTGGCCAAGCGACAGCTGGAACTGCTGGCCGTCGGCTACTACCACCTGGTCTTCAGCGTGCCGCATATGCTGGTGCCGTTGATGTGGCAGAACAAGAGGCAGCTCTTTTCCTTGCTGTTCGAAGCCAGTGCCGCCGCGCTGCTCGACGTCGCTGTTGATCCGAAGCATCTCGGCGCAGAGCTTGGCTTCATGGCCATCCTGCACACCTGGGGACAGACACTCACTCCACATCCGCACATCCACTGCGTGGTGCCTGGTGGCGGACTCGCGCCGGACCACGCGCGCTGGATCGCTTCCCGTTCCAGCTTCCTGCTGCCGGTCAAGGTGCTCAGCCGCGTCTTCCGCGGCAAGTTCGTCGCCGGACTGCGGCGCCTCTTTGCCCGCCATCAGTTGCGCTTCTTCGGCGAGTGCATGCCACTCCATGAGGAGAAGCACTTCGCCCTCTTCCTGCGCACGCTTTATCGGCAAGACTGGGTCGTCTATGCCAAGCCGCCCTTCGGCGGCCCTGAGCATGTGCTGCATTACCTGGCGCGCTATACGCATCGCGTCGCCATCTCCAACCATCGCCTGCTCTCGGTCTCCGCTTCCCAGGTCTGCTTCCGCTGGAAGGACTACGCTCATCACAGCAAGCAGCGCACCATGACACTTGCCTCTGACGAGTTCCTGCGCCGCTTCGTACAGCATGTGCTGCCGCGGGGCTTTCCCCGTATCCGCTACTTCGGCTTCCTCGCCAACCGCAGACGAGCCCGCATGCTGCCACTCTGCCGCGCTTTGCTCAAACAGGCCCCTCCTACCGAAACACCTCTGCGCGCAAAACCCACGCTATGGAAGTGCCCGCGCTGCCATGGACTCATGCATCTCGTCGAACGGCTCTCGGTCGCACAACTCTTCTTCGCTCAACGAAAGGAGGTATACCTGCTTGACTCCTCCTAGCTGCCAGAGCAAAGCGGCCTTCACCGTATGCTTCGCAGCATGCTCACTGGAAGTGTGTCTCAGGCCCGAATACAGCACTTTTCCTCTACCTAACGCAGCGTCCCCCAGCGTCTCCCCGCATCTGTTGCGCCTGCTTGCAGAGAACTTCCACTCCACTCTGCATCTCTCTTCTGATTGCCTCGGCACATCTCAGCACATGAAAAACCCATAGCCGCCAACATCCTCGCCCGCCGCACCAGCGCCTTCCTTCAAACCGCTCTATCCGACCTGCTCCGCTCTAGCTCCATCCACTACGCACAGCTTTTCTTGCGGAGCAGCTCCGATAGAGTACTGACGTTACACAGACAAGCTGACGGCGCCAGAAGAAATCCTTGTAGAACTTGACGAAGAGGAGTTCACAGTCGGCTTCCGTTGGCTGCTCGCCGTCGATGACGAGCCGTGTACTCTTACCGACTACTGCTACTCCTGGATGCGTTCATTGGCGCGGCATGGAAGCGGAACTGCGCTGAACCCTCTAAGAGTCGAGTACGTGCAGCAGCGTCCCAACATTCATCAAATCGAGCGTAGCCTTGGCTGCGAAGTCGCCATTGGTGCCCCGCGCAATGTGATTGTCTTTCGCGCCTCAGATGCAACGAAGCCATTCGTCACACGTAACGCCGAACTTCTCGATCTGCTTGCACCGCAAATTTGAGGAGCAGTTGCGTCAGTACAAAGAAGAGGACAGCTTCCTGGAACTAGTTCGCCGGACCATTCAGGACAAACTTACGGGGCATCGCCCCTCGATCGACGCGATTTCGCAAGCCCTTCATATGGGACCGCGTACCCTGCAGCGTCGTCTGCAGGGATTCGGGATCGAGCTTCCAGCGAGTCTTGGACGAAGCGCGTCATCAGATGCGCGGTACTACCTCAGCAACTCAGCGTTGGAGTTGAACGAAGCAGCCTACTTGTTGGGTTTTGAAGATCCCAACTCTTTCGGACGTGCTTTCCGTAATTGGGAGGGTATGCCGCCAAGCGACTGGCGGGAAACACACCGGTCAACAAAGGTGATGTGATCGGTCACTCGTGTTGTTGCAGCAGATACATCAGTACCGGTAAAGGCGCATCCCGTCATCTATCCCGCCGGGCGCCAAGAAGAAGCGATGTGTTTACCATCTCGATGCGATAACTCGCCTACGCAGTTATCGACAATTGAAAGTGCTCCACATGGACGAAAGTCGTTAGCCTTGATCGGAAATGCCTCGGGGCGAGTCCTCGCAGCCAAACCGTCCTCCCCCGCTGTTGCCCCGAGGCATTTTCGATAAGGAGACTAGAAGGAAGACGGTGGCAGTGGCGGGCGCTGCTATGGAGATAGGGGCGCGAATTGGCCTTGCATGAATTGGGCAGAGAAGCTGGAAGACCCGGGCTGGATAAGGCGGGAAGGCAGATAGATCGCTCAAGGGCGAGTGATCTCGTGAACTGCATGTAAGCAGGAACAGGTCATGAGTTCGCATTTTCGCACTGAGGACAGCAGGTGGGCGGAGACGTGGTGCCACATCTTCGCTGGCCCTTGTATAGAGTTGGGATCAGGAAGTGTCGGGAAGGTCGCATCGAAATGCCAGTTGTTGCGCGGTGAGGTTGGGCCCGATGAGCATGTTGGCTCCGCAACGCGGGCAACGCCAGGAAGCTAACGAGGAGTTGGTGAGATGCGATCTCGGCGGAGGCTGACATGCAAGCTGCTGGCGAGCGAGCGCGAGGAGAGCCGCACGGCGTGCGTTGGCGAGATAGCCGAAGTGACGGATGCGGACGAAGCCTCTGGGCAGCACATGCTGGCAGAAGCGGCGCAGGAACTCGCTTGCGGAGAGCGTCATGATGCGCTGCTTGTTGCCGTGTGCATAGTCTTTCCATCGGAAGCTTACGTGGTGACCATCGAAACTGAGCAGGCGCCGATTGCTGATGGCGACGCGGTGGGTGTAGCGGCCGAGATAGCGCAGCACGCGAGCAGGATCACCGAAGGCAGGCTTGGCATAGACCACCCAGTCATCCTTGAGCAGCGCGCGAACGAGTGTTGAAGGACAGTCGATGCGGCGCTGCCGGAGCGCCTGTTGGAGGAGAGCGAGGTACTTGCCGCGGAAGACACGGCTCAGCACCTTCACGGGCAGGAAGAAGGCATACTTGGGATGAACCCAGCGCGAGTAATCTGGATCGAAACCGCCGGCGGGAATGACGCAGTGGAGGTGAGGATGCAAGCGCAGGTTCTGTCCCCAGGTATGCAGGATGCTGAGGAAGCCGATCCTGGCTCCGAGATGCCTGGGGTCGGCTGCGACTTCAAGCATGGTCTGGGCGGTGGCGCGGAAGAGCAGATCGTAGAGTAGCCGAGGATGTCGCTGACACAGTGGATTTAACGCATGAGGCAAAGTAAAGACGACATGGAAGTAGGGCACGGGGAGCAGGTCCTGCTCGCGCCGTGCGAGCCAGCGCTGGCGCGCCTGAGCCTGACACTTCGGGCAGTGCCTGTTGCGGCACGAGTTATAAGAGATGGCCTGGAGATCGCATCGCGAGCAGGAATCCAGATGGCCTCCGAGCGCAGCCGTGCGGCATCTGGTGATGGCCCGCAACACGCTCGAGTTGCTGGTAGCCAAGCCAGGAACGGTTCTGTTCTCGAAAGCAGTCACCCTGGATGCGAAGAATGTCGGCCACCTCCACGGGAGGCCGAGTCATTTATCTTTTATCCGGTGATACTCGCGGGATGTCTGGCTAACGCTGGACAGTTGCAAATGCTCCAGCGGGTTCGGCACTGCCTGCAAGTGTCGCTGCGACAGATGGAGATACCTGGCAGTGGTCTCGAGATCCACATGGCCGAGCAGGACCTGAATCGTACGCAGGTCTGTTCCTGCCTCGAGCAGGTGGGTCGCCCAGCTGTGGCGCAGTGTGTGAGGCGTTACATGCTTCTTGATACGCGCATAGAGAGCGGCTTCTTTACATGTGTACCAGACGATCTTATCCGAGATGGGGCTGTCCGGACCGCGATTACCTGGCTGGCTGGGGAAAAGGTAGTTGCGAGGCTTCTTCCAGCGCCAGTACTCGCGCAGCGTCTCCAACAGAGCCGGGCTGAGTGGGATGTCGCGACCGGCGCCACCCTTGCCACGTTCCACGCGGATCATCATGCGCCGGCTGTCGATGTCGCTCACCTTGAGCAGCGAAACTTCTGCCCGCCGCATGCCCGTGCCGTAAAGCGTCATCAGCAGAGCGCGTTGCATGAGGTTGCCGGCGGCATCGATAAGCCGGGCGACCTCGTCCAGGCTGAGCACCGTCGGTAGTCGACGCCGGTCCTTCGAGTCCTTCGGATAAGGCAACTCTTCCCAGAACTCGCGCCGCTTGAGGGTGCGAACAAAGAAGAACCGCAACGCGGCAACGCGGCCCACCACACTTCCCACCGCCAGCTTGCGCTCCGTGAGCAGATAGGCCTGATAGCTTCTGAGCTCGTCTGGCCCCAGCTTGTCTGGGGATTTTCCGAAGTGTTTAGCAAACTGCTCAACGGCAAGTAAATAGCCGCGGATCGTCTGCTCGGGAGTAGTTGCGCCGCTGGAGCTCTTCCAGCATCCGCTTGCGTAAGTTGGTCACAAGGATCTCCTTCCTTGTGAATCAACCTACCGCAGCCACTGCTGCTCATAGCTGCACACCAAGGCAGTGTCCGCCGCGCCAGCGGCTTCGTTCTAGTCGCCATCTCGTCCACTTGGCGATTAGCGAAGCGTTTGTCTGGAAAGCCGGTTAGAACGAAGTCGCTGGCGCGACGGACGCTGCGCGTGCGATACTTCCGACATCATGCGCGGTCATAGCGTCCTGAATCGCTTTTCGTCTCTTTGTTCTAACTCTTTATTATTCTTCCTATTGCAGGCGGTAGCCGATTCAATCCCCATAGCATAACCGCATCCGCCGCAAACGCCAGCAGCTTCCTTCAAACCGCTCTATCCGACCTGCTCCGCGCGCGCTCCGTCTACTGAGCGCAGCTGATCTCGCGGAGCAGCTCCGATAGGGTCCTGACGTTTCTCGGCCACTTGAACTGGAACACATGGCTAAACCAGTCAGGTCCTCATTCAAGAACCAAGCGTTTAGAGATCAAAGCAATCTCAGTGAATGACTTGCCAATTATTCGCAGAGGAGGAAGTTAGGCATGATTTCGATCCCAGCCTCAACCATCTGAAAGCCGTCTGCCGTCTTACAGCCTACGGCGCGGGCAGCTTGAAGGAGGGGTGTGACTCCATGCCCCGCAACGACGTCGGCGACAAACATTGATGAGGTGAGCAGATGCGTTGGAACGGGCAGCGGATCGTTTAGGGACATGCCCATCGGGGTTGCGTTCACCACGATGTTGCACCCTGTCGGGTCGGATGGTCCTGCGACTACGCGGCCACGACCCAGGCCCAACAAGAGCTCAACCAGTTCATCACGCCGCCACTGATTGGCATCGTGCAGCACCAGTTCCCCAACACCCGCATCCAGCAGCGCGATGGCGATGGCGCTTCCGGCTCCGCCAGCGCCGACCTGAAGGATCCGCGCTCGTTCCAACCTCGAGCCCTCCTTTTTCAGGGCCGCGACGAAAGCGACGCCATCCAGCATGTCGCCATGCCAGGAGCCATTTGCATTTCGACGCGCTATGCTCACCACGCTCAATAGCCTGGAGGTCTCAGATGACGGGGCGCAATGGGCGAACATGGCGTTTTTGTGCGGCATGGTGATTAAGAGACCACGAACATTAACTTAGGGATGGAGTCGAGACCTCGCACAACACTCTCAAGCGCCCCCTCCGAAACCAGCATCGGAACGCAGATACCGTTGTGACCCAATTCTTCGAGCTTGGTCGTTAGGCGTTGAGGTGACTTCACGAAGCTAATGGGATCGCCAATAATTGGATACAGGCGGGTTTCGCCACTCAGCTTCTCAAGCTTCATAACCACTCGCTGCTTCCATGTCTCTCGCTTCCGTGAGCAGACATCGAGCACGGGATCATCCGTCTGCTGCTGTGTACGATTTGCTGAGCACGCTGACCGACATAAACTCGGAGGCGATCGACACGAAGACGCACAGCGCCATCGCGTAGATCGCTTCCCTATCTAAAGTCTGCTGGCTCCGGATCAATCGTGTCAGTCGTCATCCGTTGATTTTCTTTCCCAGGGTATTCGTGGAGCCTACGGCCGGAGACGGAGGAGCATCGTTCCCGTCCTGTAACGCGCGTCCACGCTGCCATTGGCCAAAGAGTCCATAGGGATAGCCACCAGGCTGCGGACGGCTGACCTTCTCAAGAGCTTCCGTCGCATCCTTGTCCAGCGTCAGTTCGGCCGCGCCGAGATTGCTGCGCAGATGCTCGACCGTGCGGGCACCGACGATCGGGGCAAGAACGCTTGGTCGGTCTGCGATCCAGCTCAAGGCGACTTGCGCAGGCGGCACGCCAATCTCCTTCGCAATGCGAACGACGGCATCAATGGTGTCCCAGTTGCGATCGGCGACCGCATACTCTTCGGAGATTGACTGATAGAGAGCTTTTCGGAACCGGCCCGCGTGTCTGCGGTCGCCTTGCCACCACGCTGGTATTTGCCGGTAAGGAAGCCGCCAGCCAATGGCGACCACGGTAGGAGCCCAATCCCGTTATGCAGTGCGGCGGGAATCACTTCCCACTCGATTTCGCGAGAAAGCAAGCTATATTGCGGCTGCAGCGTCACCGGAACCTGCACGCCCATGGCCTTGGCCGTGGAGACGATGAGCTGCAGTTGCCATCCCGTGAAATTTGACAGGCCGATGTAATGAATCTTCCCGGCCTTCACCGCGTCATCGAGGAACGACAACGTTTCTTCGACCGGCGTGTGCATGTCAGAGGCGTGGAGCTGATAGAGGTCGATCGTATCAACGCCCAGCCGTTTGAGAGAAGCGTTCAAGGAACGATGGAGCCAGCGACGCGTCAGGCCAGCCGAGTTTACCTCCTGGCTTGCGTTGAAGCGGCCCTTTGTGGCCAGCACAACCTGGTCGGTTACGTCTTTGGGACGGGCCGCAAACCAGCGGCCGATGATCTCCTCCGAAACGCCATTCACGTACACATTTGCAGAATCGACTAGGTTGCCACCGGCTTCGAGGAACGTGTCGAGGATGGCGAACGCATCGCCTTCAGGGGTCTCGGAGCCGAAGTACATCGTTCCAAGCGCAATCTTCCCAACGGAGATACCAGTGTTTCCTAACTTGCGATGCAACATGTCGACTACCTCTTCAACGGGATTTTGGGAGTGCAGTGAACCGGCGCAACGGCGAGAGCACTCGTACCCACCTGATTCTAAGGTGCCAAGGCTTCTGCAACAATCCACGTTCCATTGCAAAGCTTTGCGAGTGTGATTCAGCAATGAAAAGGAACGAGCTCGCAGAACTTTCCGCATTTGCGACCGTCGCCAAGGTTAGCCGGTTAATCGGTCAAGTGGTCCGCCGCCTCCGCAAACAACACAAGCCAACTTCGCAGGACAAGTCGTCATTGGGGAGCAGATGGCATGATGACTTTGCCGCAGCTCACTAGCTGACATTGATACTGATGTTGCCTGAACGAAGGTTATCTCCTCGCGCTTCGAGCGTGATGGTGCCCTTCTCGCCGCTAGGCCGCAGGATTGCGAGGCAGCGGCCATGAAATGTCATGCGATGGGGTTGATGGTAACTGGCCATTTCGTGAGGGTTGGCATTGCCGACCGCAGCTAGTTCGCCTTGACCCTTCACTGCAAACTGGATCTCTGCGACTCCGTCTTCTATCGGATTGCCGGCATCGTCCTGGAGCTCGGCTATAACGTAGGAGAGGTCGTTGCGACTTGGCCGGATATGCGCTCGATCTGCACGTAGCGCGATCCTGCTGGGATTTCCTGTGGTGCGAAGGACTTGCTCCACGAGCTTGCCATTAACGATTGCCGAGGCTTTCAATTCGCCAGGGGCATACGGCAGAGCAAACTCAGTGACAAAAGGGGCCGGAAATTCAGCCTTCGCTACCTCAATCGGTTTGCCGTTGAGTGTCAGGTTTACCTTCTCTGACTTGCTGTAGACCCGCACCGTAACGACGACGCCTTCGTTGCCTGGCCAGGTCCAACTGCGCAGTTCGTCGTAGAAGCCCCAGAGCATAATCTGCTCCTTGCGGCCCGGCGGCAGAGGCCGCACGACAGCCATCTCGAGCGGGCTGCGGTCCCAAACTACATCGCGCAAATAGCTAGGTGCCTTCTTGTTGCCGATCAGATCAATGTCGCCACAATAGCTGATGAACCAGGGAAAACCCGGCCTGGCAAAGGTGCTGTTCTTCGGAAGAGTTATCTGGATTGCTGCTGCCGCATCTGCTCCAGCGGCCGCGGGGGCTGGCGGTCCAAATGGATTTCTCTCAGGCGCAAGCACTGCAGCCCCAAGTGCCGATTCACCGATGTAGTCGATGCCTGTCCATACGAAGTCTCCGATGACGTAGCTGTGCTTGTTGACCAGCGCCCAATTCTCCGCGACCTGCACCGGGAAAGATTCCGTTCCCATCATGACCCTTGATGGATGCAATTGGTGGTCAGATTCGTAGTGGTCCTTTGTGTAGTTGTAGCCACAGACATCGAGGAACTGATAAGCGGCATCGGTGTCGCTCCAGGGGCGTGGCTTGGTGGCATCGAAGAAGAAGGGGACGGCCATGGTGACGGGTCGGCTTGTATCGAGCTCCCGAACCCGGCTGGACAAGTCCTTGGCGATCCGGACACCATCTGGGTCCGATCGCTCCGAGATTTCGTTACCGATGCTCCACATAATAACGCTGGGGTGATTGCGGTCACGAAGGACCATTGCATCGATGTCATTTTTCCACCACTCTTTGAAGTCGAGATGGTAGTCATCGGGATTTTTTTGTTGCTCCCACATGTCGAATGCTTCGTCGATGACCATCACGCCCGAGCGATCGCAGACGTCGAGAAACACCGAAGACGGCGGATTATGGCTGCACCGAATTGCGTTGTAGCCGTTTGCTTTGAGCAACTCGACGCGTCGCTCCTCAGCGCGATCGATTGCCGCCGACCCAAGGGGACCGTTGTCATGGTGGACGCATGCGCCTTTGAGCTTGTAGGACTCACCATTGATGCGCAGTCCATGCTCCGCGTCGACTTTGATTTCGCGCACTCCGAACGAAGTGACGTTGCGGTCGACGACTACCCCGGAGCAGGAGACTTCGACCTCGGAGCTGTAGAGGGCAGGCGAATTTGGTGACCACAGTTGTGGTTGCGAGACTTTTGCGACCAGGAGAGCCTCGGCGTTGCCTTTGGCGTCCAAGTGCTGATCTGCGCTGAGGGTCGCTGCGACCTTGCCCTGCTCGTCACGGAGTTTACAGGAGACCGTTGCCGTTACTGCACTTGAGTCATGATTTGCCAATTGCACGGCGATGCGGATGGTGGCGCCAGCGACGGAAATATCGGACGATTGCACATGTACTCCCCAGATAGGAATGCTCACACGCCCGGTTGTCATCAGTAGTACATGGCGGTCGATGCCGGAGCCTGAATACCAGCGACTGTTCCTGCCAGTGTTGCTGACTTGGACGGCCAGCACATTGTCGCCCGTCTCATGGAGCAGATCGGTTATGTCGAAATAGAAGGCGGTATAGCCATAGGGGTGCTTGCCCGCCTCCGTTCCATTGACCCATAGTTTTGAATTGCGATAGACGCCATCGAAAAGCAGGATTGCGCGACCTCCCCGCGGCAAGCGCGGTGTTGGAAAACTCTTTCGATACCATCCGATACCACCGACTACCCAGCCGGTCGACGCCTCTCCTTCACTCTTCATCCTGCTGAAGGGCCCGACCGTTTCGGGGCAGTTGCAGTCCTGCCAGATGGCTTCAGATCCGTTGCTTGCGGCTTGAGTTGGAAGATCTTCGATCGACCAATCGTGTGGCAGGTGAACCTTGCGCCAAGCTGAGGCGTCAAACCCCGCCTCGTGTGCACCTGCGGCGTCTCCTCGAAGAAAGAGCCAGCTATCGTCGAAATTGGTAGTTGCGACCTCTCCACGGTCTACCGGCGCGGCAAACGCGTATGCCGGGAAGAGCGGAACGACGGAAACTGCAGCAATCCCTTTAAGAGCGTGCCTGCGGGTGAAACTCATCGACATAACTTCTCTCCTTCTATGCATCGAGTTGGGAAGGCTGAAGGAGAGGTCAATAAGCAGCAAGATCGGCTCACTTGGCTCTCCTTGCGGAAGTGACTTTTCGACCCTTCAGTTGCTTCGAGGATTCGTTTTCGAGGGAACCAGCGGCTCGCAACCCTAGTACGATAACGCGGATTGTTTCGCGAAAGAGTCGATCTATCGACTGCCCATATTCCAATTCCACTTTTCTACCGAGCGACGCGAGGCGTCGCTGCGTGCCGATCGCGGTGTTGATTATTGCCTGCATCGTCAAATCGGGATCCAGATCCGAACGAAGCGAACCCTCAGCGATACCTTCCCCAATCAAGTCGCGGAAGACTTCGCTCCCAAAATTGCTGCTCTGTGCTTCCAATGCCAGTAGGCGTTCGACGGGCCAGTCATGCGAATATATCGCGTCGAACTGCGCCATGAAACGGACCTGGGCTGGCTGATTGGCGAGTTCTTCCGCCATGTATTCAAGAAAGGCAATGATCTTATCCAGTGCAGACGTTGCACTTGCATCAGCTTCACGGGAGCGAACGCTAGCTTTCCCCATAATGTCGCCGACAATTGCCCAGACAATGTCATCTTTCTTCGAGAAGTATTGATACATCGTCGACGGCTGAAGCCCGCTCGCCGCCGTAAGTTCTCCCATGGTTACGCGGTCTATGCCGCGCTCTGCGAAAACCTTCTCGGCAGCGTCGAGGATGCGTTTTCGTTGCCTCTCGCGATGAGCGGGATATGTACGTGGAGGGGATTTTGGTTTTTTTCTCGCCATACGCGCATCACGCCCAAAAGCGAAATGCTACTTCGATTCCGAAATCATATTTCGGAATCAATATAGGACCGGATGTCAATCGCGTCCACGCATTTTTCATAGCGACGTAGGCGTTCCCTCCCATCCGGAGATGTAGGCGGCTTCGCTTTGTCGACTATTCGCACATAATCCTGCGGTCGGCGACTTGACTTCCGCGTCATATTTCCCGCAAACGACGTCTTCAGTAACTCCCTGCTTCGCCCGTCCTGGAGCTGCCTGAGGGCTGACCATGGCACCGACGCATCCCCTATTGCAGCGAGGGATAGACGCCTTCGGCGCCACTTGGCTGTATTGGATGTCGGCAAGTCGTCCGCTTGCCTAATAATGAGCGTAGCTACTCAGCGAGTGCCTGAAGGTGCGTTTGGGGTTCCGTGGGCCGGATACGGTAGCCTCTCGAGCCGTAATAAATCACATATAGATAGCAGAGCAGCGGCATCAGCAGCGAGCGGTGGATGCCGAACTTGTCGGCCAGGAATCCCATGAACACCGGAAAGACCGCTCCGCCAACGATAGCTTGTACCAGCAAGCCTGACCCGCGCCCGGTGAGGGGGCCCAACTCGGCGACCGCCAGCGTGAAGATGGTGGGAAACATGATGGAGTTGAAGAGACCAACGGCAAGGATCGTGACCACGGCGAAGTAACCTGTACCTAGCAGCGAGGCCAACACCAGCAGGCCTGCTCCAAGGCCGCTCCAGGCAAGCATCTTATTCGCGGCGATGCGCTGCATGGCGGCCGAGCCGATGAATCGTCCGACCATCATGCCGAACCAGTAAAAGGTAACCAGCTTTGCGGCTCTTTCCAGGGGCAGTCCGGCTATCTTGGGATCGGCAAAATATTTGACCATGTAGCTACCGATGGAGACCTCAGCGCCAACGTAGATAAAAATGCCGATCGCACCGAGATAGAGGTGGGGATGGTTCCACACGTGTTCCTGCTTGAGACTCAGATCTGTCGGGCGAAACTCGCGAGTGATCGCGATGCGAGGGAAACGATAGAGCGCGACAGCGAGCGCGAGGACCGTCGCTGCGCTGGCAATCGCGATAAATGGCAGCTTGATGCTGGCGGCCTGCTGAATGCGATAGGCGGTGAGGGCCGCTCCCTGGAGATGCTCGCCCCTCGGTAGGGCTGCGGCGGCTCCGCCAAGAATCAAAACGCCGCCGATGTATGGCGCAACACTGTCGCCAAGCGTGTTGAAGGCCTGAGTCAGATTCAGCCGGCTTGAGGCTGTTTCCGGAGGCCCCAGGATGGTGACATACGGGTTCGCTGCGACCTGCAGGACGGTCACGCCGGCCGCCAACACTACCTCTGCACAGAGGAAGAACGTGTAAGTGGCAACGCTTGCGGCCGGTACGAAGAGCAGCGCACCTGAGGCCATCAGGACCAGGCCGACGACCATGGTTCGCTGGTAGCCGATCCACTCGACCAGTTTGCCCGCCGGCAGGGCGAAGACGAAATACGAGCTAAAGAACGCGAGTTGTATCAGAGACGCCTGGACGTAGCTCAAATCAAACACAGACTGAAGATGCGGAATAACAGCATCATTCAGGACGGTGCAAAAGCCCCACGCAAAGAAGAGCGTGGTGACCATGGCCATCGCGCTGTAGTTCGTATGGTCGGCGGGATGAGCGGACAGGGTCCGTGCGGTGCCCGCATTTACGATTGCCATTGTTTTGCGACCTCACCGCACGGCCCGCTTTGCTGCCATGTTGAAGAACATCGCCGACTCGCGGAGCATGGGCGCGCAAGCTGAAACGAATTGCTGAGATAGTACATGATCCGATCTGCGCGTGACCCGTATTTATTGCTTTCGACGCTCGACGCCTGGAGCGGCTGGCGTGCATTTCCCCAGCCGTTCCAGGCAACTGGCCGAAGAACCGGAACGATCTCAATAGGTCAATGAGCGCTTTGCCCTGCATGCACCATTTCAACTTCGAACACTGTGCCTTGAATGCTAACCCCTGAATTCGATCAAATGCTCATACGAAGCGTTCATCAAGAGGTTGCTGATATTTTGAAGCGACGCGAAAATCACATTGGAGATAGACTCATTTCGATGAGATTTATGAGACAAACCGGATTCATCGCAATAAGCTTTATCTCGGTTGGCGCTGCTGTGCTACTAACGACCGGTATCGCGAGCTTGCGGGCGCAGGGACCGGGCGGTGGCCAAGCTGCTCAGGCGCTATTTGCCGCCCTCGATACCGATAAGGATGGAACGCTGACACGGCCCGAGCTTGAGTCCGGCTTCCAATCCTGGTTTACAGCCTGGGACACGACTCATAGCGGGACCCTGACCCAGCCGCAGATTTTGGCTGGAATCAGTACGTTGCTGCCGCCCGCCCGCGGTCAAACCAGGACAGGCCAATACTTTCAACCCGGCTGGTAATTCGACGCCGATCCCTGTTTCTCAAGCTGCTGTGGACGCCATGATGAAAGCCTTACCGACTACTCCCGGCGCCACGCCGATGCACCCGCGAAGGGTGCTGGTGATGGCGCATACGGGCGCGGGCGGGTTCGTGCATGCCTCCATCCCCCTGGCTGCGAAGGCCGTCGAAGCACTGGGAAACCAGGGCGGATTATGGACTACCACGGTCAGCTACGACGCGGCGGATATCAATACCGATAACCTCAAGAAATACGACGCCATCTTCCTGGACAGCACGACTGCGTGTTTTCTTGACGACCCAGACCCCGCCGTGACAGCCGCGCGGCGAGCGGCATTCCTGAATTTCGTGAGAAGTGGAAAAGGAGTTGCCGCAATACACGCAGCGACAGACTCGTACCACACCGATTGCCTGGCAAGTGAGGCGACTGCGGCGAAGGGCGGCCCCGGCATTAAATCTAGGGGCGTTGATTTTAGCTTCCCGGCTTGTCACAGCAGCCGATAAGGATGATGACGGAACCGTCAGCCAGCAGGAGTGGGCGGCCGTTGCCGACGCCTGGTTCCAAAAGTTGGATACAGGGAATACGGGAAAGGTCTCCCGCGCCGATTTCGTGGAACATTTCAATTCGTTGTTACCTCCGCTGGAGATGCGTCGTTTAGGCCTGGAGTCGAAGCCTGTGCTGCAATGGCCGGAGTTCAACACCCTGATTGGCGGCTACTTCAAATTTCATTGGCCCGATCCGCAACTGATTTATGTCAAGATCGATGATCCGAACAGCCCTTTGACGGCTATGTTCCATGGCAAGGAGTTCGAGATCCATGACGAGACATATACGTTCGAGCAGGAATCCTTTTCGCGCAAGAACGTGCATGTGTTGACGAGTATCGACTACGACAAGATGAGCGCTGAAGACAAGGCAAAGGAAGCGAATCCGCGAACCGATGGCGATTATGCCTTGAGCTATATTCGCCGCGAGGGCAACGGGCGAGTCTTCTACGAAGGGCACGGCCACAGCGATCGTGTGTATGCCATGACGCCGATGCTGGAGCACCTTCGAGCCGGGATTCAATACGCAGTTGGCGACCTGAAAGCGGACGACAGCCCCTCAGTGAAATAGGCTGTCCGCTGGAACTAAACCAGGGGAAAAACCGGACCCCACCCAATCGGAGCATGGCGAGGTATGCCGGAAGAAATAAGTCGAACGCGAAATTCCGTGCGTGCCCTCACGCAAATTCACTTCTTATTTGAGGTCGGCAATCAGCCAGTTATAAAGAACTTTTGAACAACTGACGGGTACGAATCGCTTTGTTCTATTGGTGGTAAATCGCCAATGCGCTCACGGACACTGTTAACCGGTCCAAGTTGCCGTGTAGTCGTCTTGTCGGACACTTGACAACTCAGCGAGCAATGTTGGAAGCACTTCTCCGTGTAGTCGGTTTTCGTTCAAGGTTTTTTACTTCCAGTTGACCGATCTCAGGATCTACGCCGTATCACAGAACCCTGTCGAGCGATCCTCCATCTGGGCGGGTGCGTCCATTTCGGAAGATTTTCCGCGACCCATTTCACTCTCCATCAAATACGAGCGTCCTCAGTTCCCGGCAGCATCGCCTTACAACGGAGTTGGGTTAGAACGTACCAACTACATAATCCGAAGGTGTCACGATGCGAGCCCCTTTGTAGGAACCGAGAACCAGGAGGTCTTTGTCTCCAGCGATGATGAGACTAGCCTTTGCACGCATGGCGCACTCTAGAAACATATCGTCCTTTGGGTCGCGACACTCCTTCACTATGCCTCGGAGTTCTACCCGAATCGCACGTGCCAGAACCGAGTCCAGTGCAGCGCGAGCGCGAGTGGCTTCCCAGGAGAATTTCTCAGTCAGCACGCGGTGTATTTCCATTTCGATTTCAGTGCAAGTTGCGATGACGTCCTCGGTCATGGCCTTTTCGAGCGCTCGCGTCGGCGTGCCACGATGCTTCGCGAACTGAAGGGCCGAGATCCAGACGTTCGTATCCAATACAACAATCACTGTGAGTTGCGGTTTCGTCGACGAGTAGGTTTCCTAGAGCGCACCTCTTGAATGAGACGCGGCACGTCGGCTTCTGTGTAGCCGGGATTGCGGACGGCCGCATATTCGCCGATCTCCTCCAGCGTTTTGCGCGCCTGCTGTGCGTAATAGCTGCGGAAGGCTTCGCGGAAGAGCTCGCTCATCGTCCGGCTGTCGCGCTTGGCAAGGGCCTCGGCTTTCTGGGCAAGCTCGGGCGGAAGGCTGATTGTATAGACGCGCGAAGTGCGAGTAGTCGCCATATTCTTGATATTACATTGTAATGGAATCCAATACGCTCGGGAAATTACATGAGATTCAATCGCCGCCGAGCGTGGAGGGCGGTCAATTCAACCGATAGAGTTTGGGTCCAACTGGGGTCCAAAACTAGGTGAATTTGATGGCTTTTTGAGGCTTTGGTATGAGCTAAGGGTATTGAAATCAATGGGACTTAACATTTATTAGTTGGGCTCATAACCCAAAGGTCGCTGGTTCAAATCCAGCCCCCGCAACCACTTACATAGAATCCCAGATTTCTACCGGCACACCTTCCTGTCGCTTGCGTAATCCAGCACCAATCGATGGCCGATGCCGATAGCTCCAGGCCGATTCCAGTGGCAAGCGCAAGAGAAAAGGGAGCCTTACTAAGGCGGGTAATGCGCACCTGAGACGTATCGTGATCGAGAGTCTTGGCTCGGAATCGCCCCGCAGTAGCCCATCAGTTTCCGCGCGTTTTCGAACCGGGAGGTAATCTTCCCCAATTCGACGGCAATCGTCACCGCCGAGATGTGGGCCACACCACGCAATGCCTATAAGCCCCGGATCAGTTCCTGCATCGGCTGCGGAGCCGCTTTCATCACTTCTACAATGGCTTGTTCCAGGCGCCGAACCCGTTCGTTCATGTGTCGAACTTCATGCAAACAATCCTCGAAGGTAGCTTCCTGCGCCGGCTGGGTGTAGTGGATTTGCTCAAGCCAGGTCACGTAACGCGCCGTCCACGCCTTTACTCCCAGCAAGGGGCGCCGGCCGGTGCGAAGCAGGAACTTGGTTAGGCGATGTCGTGCTCGTAGCTGATCCTGCTTGGCTGCTTCCCGCGCTCGCACAAGATCCCGTAACGCCTCCGAACCTTCATCCGGCACCCACACTGCGGTCAGATCTCCGGAGCGATGGCTGCGCGCCAGTTTCAACGCATCCCGCCGATCCGTCTTCACCCGGTCTCCGGGTTTCGTGGGTACAAGCGAGGGCGCTACTACAGCGCAGTCAACCCCCAACTGCGTCAGCTGCCAGTAGAGGACAAATCCTGTTGGACCGGCCTCATAGCAAGCATGCAAATGCTCCACCGGGCCCAGCTTGCGGATGAATTTACGGATCGACTCTTCGCGGTTAGCAATCGTACCCAGACTCCGAACTTCGCCATCTGGCTCCGCTACAGCTACGGCAATCGTCTCGGCATGGACATCCATGCCCAAAAATCGTAACTTCTCTCTCATGACCGGCTCCTTCCGCTTGTGGCTCTGGACTGTGTTCTTCGAACAAACTCAGCCTAACCCACGACTCGCGCATCGGGCCGGTCACTCTCCATAATGACTATCATCAACCCGAAAGGCGCGGACCCGTCCTGCAAATCCGTCCTGAATCGGGATCTCGAAGCCGGGGCAATTGGCGTGCCCGAGCGGCAATCGGGCCGGCGCGAACTCAGAAACGGAAGGACAAGTTAACAGATATATGCTCCTCCATCGAGTAGAATTCTCCAGCATGAGGAGCGAGCCATGACGCTGACCATTTACGACGGGAAAGATTTTGCCAGGCAATTTCGCGTGGTACGCAATAACACTCTTCAGATTGCACAAGATATTCCTGAATCGAAGTACGGCTTCGTGCCCGCGCCTGAGTGCCGCTCGATCGGCGCTCTGTTGACGCACATCGCAGTTTCTTCGCGGATGTGGTATGAGGTCCACGGCAAGCAGCGGGTGAAAACGCTGGTCGGCTTTGATTTCCTTCGGATGGCCAGCGAGGTGAAGGCAGAGGAAGTCAAGTCCCGAACGAAAGTTGAGATTCTCGATCTGCTAGGCGATGAGGAAGACAAGTTTGCTGGTTGGTTAGAAACGCTGACGCCCGAGTTTCTCGCAGAAATGATCCCCGTTGCCGATGGCTCAGGTACGAAGTCGCGCTTTGAACAACTGCTCGGTGCCAAGGAGCACGAGATGCACCATCGTGGCCAGCTGATGCTCATCGAGCGGAAGCTCGGCATTGTGCCCCACCTTACCCGCCAGGCCGAGGAGCGCATGGCGAGTATGGCGGCAGCAAAACACTAAGCCTCAAGGCGGGCTGCGCTATTAAGCGCTGAGGCCGCGGAACTGTCAACCTATCGACACGCTTACGGCGCGCTCATTTGTCTCATCTGCCGGTGCCGTTGGCTTGCGGAATTGGGGTGGGGACATTGCGACCGCTGCCATCGCGCACCTCGCGCAATAATCTCAGTGCAATCCGCTTACGGCCGGAGGACTCTGACCATGAACTCGTCAAGGAGATGAATACAAGTCTCCTAAAGCCGGGATTCCCCCAATATAAGGTCACGGATGCTGTAGAGGCCTCAAGAACGGCAATCACATCACCCATAATCAATTGAAGGATCTGCATGCCTGTTTTCAGTACCAGCGTTGGCGCCCTCTAAATGGTCTGCAGTTAAGCAATTGAGAGGTGATGACGAGGAGATCACGCGCCCGCGGTTTAGGAAGCCGCTGCCATGCGGAAGTAGCGCAAAGTCGACTTGCGTAGGTTCGTCGATGGGGGTGGGGAGGTCCCCGAGAAACCTACAGAGCTGAGGACGCCGTAGCTATTCATCTCTTCTACCGTCTGCATTCTATCCATTCGCTTACCAGCACGACATTAGGACCGCCGCATTCGCCAGCGGTCGGGAAGAGGTTAGCGTACCCCTCGTTAACGTTTGATGTAGAAACTGTGTAAGCGTAGCCGGAAGATTGTGACCTGGCGCCTCCGACAAACAGATGACAGAAGTTTTACTCTCCGCTGACACTTGTTTCGATTGATAAGTTCAAGCTTCTTGGCGCACTCATCGCTGAAGGGATCTGGCGCTACGACGTCCACCGCCATCGCATTACCCTTTCTCCGACAGACACCATCGTCCTGGCTGACGCCAACAACCAGACTGGCGATCCTGATCGGACCCACTGATAGGGATGTGTCTTAGTCTGACGCTTACGATACAGCTCTACTTTGACCTGAATAAGCTCTCCCTGGAGCGAGAGCGCTCCGATGACTTCACTCGAGGCGATTATGGGATCTGAACCAGGAGCGGGGGCTGTGTCGTAGCCGTTGGCTTGAGCCCAGAGGTCGAAGGGCGATGGGGCGAGGGAGATCATGGGGTCTCGCCATTAGATTCTGGGAACGGTTCAACTCCACGACTGATGATTTTAAAAGCAGCCTTCTCGTATGCCTTCCAATAATAGGAAACATCCCACCTATCCAAATAGGGCTGCGCCAAATGATGCATGAAAAAAACTACACAGGCCATTTGCGCGCGCTCGTAAGTGCCAGTAGAACGGCGTCATCGTTATCGCCTCCTAAGACACCTCAAACCCACGCCAGAAAAACGGCCCAAGCATGTGGCAGAAGCCAGGTCACCTGCGGTGTCTGAAGGATCATCTGAATGTGCCCAGACAATCGATCTCGTTGGGGGAGCAAGTTCAGGATGCGCGACGAACGTGACCTTCCTTCCGTCGCTTAGTCGGAAGGTCGGAGCACTCTCTTGTTGAATATTCAGGATATTTAGTGCTTACTACTCGCAGCGCAGTGCTGTCATGGGATCAACCGACGAGGCTCTGCGAGAGGGGACCAGGCAGGCCAGTCCGGCGACGGCAAGAATCACGAGAGAGACGCCGAGAATCAGCAATGGATCATACGCGCTGTTCGCCACCCAGCGGGAGATTAGCCGGTTCAGGCCAAAGCTGAGCGCCAGACCAACGAGGAGGCCGGAGCCAACGCTTACGCCAGCCGAGGCCAACACAATCTGCAATACGTGCTTCTTCTGCGCGCCAAAAGCCATGCGGATCCCAAACTCGTTTGTCCGCTGCACGACCGAGTAGGAGACCACGCTGTACAGGCCCACTGCCGCCAGCACAAGCGCCAGCACAGAAAATGCTCCAAAGAGGATCGACACCAGACGTCCCCGGGCAAACTCGGGCTCACGTCTGATCCATGTTTCCAGGTCGTCCACTCGACCAGAGACCTGCTGGTCGGGATTAACCAGGGCGATCTGCTGACGAACGCTGTGCAAGATGGAGAGCGGGTCTGTCCGGCTCCGCACCAGAACCTGCGTGCTCATCCACATGTGAAGCGAGTACGGGAGAAAGATCGCCGGTTTTACCGGTTGGTCGAGCCCGTCATCGACCGCATCGGCGACAACTCCAACCACTTGCATCCAACCATCGCTTCCCGGCGCAGCCAGAGTATAGGGCGGCTCATTCTTTAGCGTCGGAATTTTCAAGGAATGTCCCAGAATGTCGCCGCGGGGATAATAGCGTTTTGCGAAGGTCTCATTCACCAATGCCAACGGCGCGCTGTGCGCTACTTCCGTAGGATCCCAAACGCGGCCCCGCAGCAATGGCATATGCAGGGTGCTGAAATAACCCGGATCGACGAAGTTGATTCTCCCTTTTTCTTCTTCGCCAGAAACTTTCCCAAGAAATTCAAATGGTTGATCCCAACCGTTATTTGGAGGGGTCCCGTTGGTCGAGATTCCGGTGGCGACGACATCGGGTAATGCGGCTATTTTTTCCCGAAGTTGCTCAAAGTAATTTAGGCGCTCAGTCAAGGTCGTATAGGTGTTTTCATGTAAATGAATGCCGACGGACATGACGTGGTGGGGATCGTAGCCGAGGGGAATGCGCATCATGCGCACAAAGCCCTGGAAGGCCGTACCCGCGGCCGACATCAGCAATAGCGTCAATGCGATCTGGCCCCCGATCAGGACGGTGTGCCAGTGCTTTCCGCGCACCGTTCCTGCCACTTTGCGGGTGCTCGACTGCATGATCTGGCTGATGTCCGGCCGGGCAAGCTGCAATGCCGGAAACAAACCAAAAACCACGCTGGTGAGCAGAGCAAGACAGACACTGAACAACAGAACAGGAATATTGATGTGGAAATCCGCTTCATGCGGAAACGAGTACTCCGGCAAGCGAGCCACGATCCATCCGAGGCTTCGATAGGCCAGAAGCACGCCTAATCCGGCGCCGGTGAGGGCCAATAGCAGCGATTCGGTCAGAAGCTGACGTACGATACGAAAGCCGCTGGCTCCGACTGCCGACCGGACAGCGAACTCATGCTGCCGCGCCGTTCCGCGCGCCAGCAGAAGAATGGAAACATTGCCACAGCCGATGGCGAGTAGCAGTCCCACGGCTCCGAACAGCAGACCGAGCGTGCCGCCTAGCTCATGCATATAGCGGTAGCTAATGCTCCGCAATTCAAGTTTGTATTGTTTCGGGAAATGAGTTGGCGTTTCTTTGGCGAACTGCTCGAAGAGCGGCTCCAGTTCGGCTGCTGCCGCTGCGCGCGAAACGCCGGGCCTGATCTTGATCATCGCCCCGTATTCCATCGCCTCTGACGTGGAGAGCTTAAGCGGCAGGTAGACGTCGCCATCCAGCCAAGTAAAGCGCGGCGGCAGCACGCCCAGGATGGTGTAGGTCTTTTGAGCAAGCTGAATGGGTTTGCCGATGACCATTGAATTGCCGTTAAACTGACGCTGCCAGAATTTGTAGCTCAGGACAACGGCTTGCTGCGGCTCCTGGCCGTCCGGGGCATCCGAAGGAAGAAAATTGCGGCCGAGCATGGCCGGCAGACCGAGGAATTGAAGGCCATTGCCGGTCAGATAAATTCCCTGCACATCTTCGGGCACATCGCTGCCAGTGACGGTCAGGCTCCATCCGGTAACGCCCATTACGTCTTCGACAGCATCTGCGTGGCCCAGCTGTCGTACCTGAGGGCCAGTAAGGCCATTCCAGCTATCCTCATTTCCTGCTTTATCTAGGAAAAAAACCTGGCAAATGCGATCGGCTCCAGGATAGGGCCAGGGGTTCATCAGTACGGCATAGATGATGCTGAATACCGACACAGTTGCGCCGATGCCGAGTGTGAGCGACAAAATCGCCGCCAGAGCGAAGCCCGGATGAGTGAGAATCTGGCGCAGTGCGAAGCGAAGGTCCTGCCGGAAGGTAGGCATGAGCATCTCTCGAAAAGAGAATTCGGCCTGATGGCGGTGCAGCAACTGTCGAGCCATATTCCTGTTAGAAACTAAATGGTTGATTCCATAAGAAAAGCGGCAACGAACAGTTGGTCGGGTGTCCGGCCTAGTCGTCCATTTCCGCAGAAGGGTCTCCGGGAATGAACAGCCGGTACCTCGGAGACTCTGGCTAGCTAGCTCTTTATCTAAGCGTTCAATCGAGGGTCTCAGAGGCATTCGATCTCATTTGAGAACAATGTCCGGGCGATTTTCAGAATGTCTTCATCTGCTCCGCGAAACGCCCAGAGTTGTGACCGGTCTTCAATGAAACCCAGTCCAGTTTCACCTCCAATGGCCGGAACGTGGTACTCCAACTCACTGAACATTCCCCATTTGCTATTTACACTGCACGCCTGGGTTGAGTATCCCCTGTCGGCAGGCTCCGTCCAGGGTACGTCGGCATACTCGCCGGAAGGATTGACGTAAAAATTGCGAATGATCAGGGCTTGCTTGCTGCCGATGGAATACGTATATCCAACGCGGCCCGTAGTTGCCAGAGCACGTACTCCGATTTTGTGCTCGCCGGCCGCACGCATCTGGAAGCGGATGAGATGATTACCGACTACGAGCTCGTCCGGAGGAGTATCTACCAGGCCGAAGTAAATTCTTGGCTCGCTTTTGAAATAAGTTGGGATGAAAAGTTCCCCCTGGTGTGGCATCTGCGTGAGGCTCCAGAGGCCAACCAGCGGAGCATCGTTCGGATTCGGACCGAGGATCCTTAGAGAGGTGAGAAGAGTGTGCCCAGCATATTCCACTGCGCCGGTCTGAATTGCGGCATCGTGGCGCAAAGGATTGAGTGCGGTTGAAACCGACTTCGTGATTTCCAGATCCGCTTTTTTCTTGGACCGAAAACCCTCGATGCTAAGTCGATTGGTCAGTTTGACGCCATGATCCGTCCTGGCAACTTCATAGTTGCCGGGATCGAGGGCTCGGGGTTGCCAATAGCCGGCAATATCGATGTTTGGAAAAGCCGGAAAGAAGAAATCAACTTCCGGCGCAAGCCAGGTTCGATCGCCGCCGGAATTCTGCCAGTCGTCACTCGCATAGTAAGCTCGCGCTGACTCGATGCTATTAAGCGCGGAGTTTGTCCAAAGGAAATTTTCATCACTGCCGGGCGCGAAAACTCCGAGAATCCTTCCGCCATATGGCAAAATCAGCAGTCGTGTGCCATCGTCAGTTTCGTAAAGCTCGGTAGGCTTGCCGACCGCTTTCAATGTCGCGATGAGGTCTTGAAGCATAATCTCCTGCCTATAACCCTGGAATATATCCCCTGCCAAATGTATTTGTAGACTCTTTTCTGAAGTCGGAAACCAAAGACATGAGCGCTGTTGTTCCTCCATCAGCGACGATGGTTTGCCCAATGATGAACGAGGCATCGTCTGAGCACAAGAAAGCAGCCAGCCTGGCGATGTCCCGCGGTTCGCCACAGCGCGCGACGGGGATTGCCTTGTATCCGATCTCCGCAGCGATCTCTTCGGTAAATCCCGGGATGCATTTGAAATAGTTCTCGACCGTGATCCATCCCGGAGCGATCGCATTTACGCGGATGCCTTTATAGGCTAACTCCACCGCTAACGATCGCGTGTACGCAATGATGGCCCCCTTCGTGGCCGCGTAAACGGAGTGTTCCGGTACACCCTGAAGTCCATGAACGGAGGACATGTTGCAAATGACGCCGCCTCCCTGACGCTGCATGTCCTCCACGATCTTCTGCGTGAGGAAGTACTGTCCACGAAAATTGATGTTGAACATTTTGTCGAACTGTTCTGGGGTGACTTTTAGAAAAGGGCGGTTCATAGTGACCCCGGCATTGTTGACCAAACAATTGATGCTTCCGAGAAACTCGATGGCTTGATCCGCAAGGGCCGTGACCTGCTCCAAGTCGTCAAAATCCGCTTGAAATGCCGTCGTCTTGCACCCGCACGCCTTACTTCCTCTACGGCCGCCTCTGGAAAAGCGTCGTTTTGGACATAGTGGAAAACGACATCGGCCCCCTGGCGCGCGAATTCCAACGCGATCTCGCGTCCGATTCCGGTGTCGGAGCCGGTTACTAAGGCTCTTCGCCCTTGTAACTTTAGTTCCTGAGCCATGTTGGTGAACCTGCGTAGTTTTTGAGTAGGGCGGATTGTCGTGGCGGCCCATTTCGCTTCGGGCTCGACACATCAGCCTCCCGCCACGCTACGATATCACCTCCAACTCTTCTCTCGGCACTGATTGCGGAACCGGTATGTGGCGCCGACCATGGCACGCACACGTTACGTTTTAGGGATAATTGTTGTCAACAATAATGTTGACTACGATGGCGCGGTTCTGAATAATGTGGATGGCTCTCTCAAGTCCTTCCCATGAAAATCACTGCTATCGAGACAATCTACCTGCCCCAAGGGAGTTACAGTTCATGTCGGCGCCATTCAATACCTCTGGGTCCGGATTCACACCGACGAAGGACTGATTGGCCTCGGAGAGAGCTATCCGAACGCCGAAGCGGAAGCCGCTGTCGTCCATACCCGTCTGGCTTCGGTGCTGCTGGGGCGAGATCCGAGTGAGATCGATCGCTTGTGGGCCGATATGTTTCTCGCCGTCTCTTACAGTGGCTGGGGCGGCGCCGAAATGCGGGCCATCAGCGCGGTCGATATCGCGTTGTGGGATCTGCTCGGCAAAGCCACGGGGCAACCGGTCTACAAACTCCTGGGCGGCGCATCACGACAATTCATCCGCATCTACAACACTTGCTACGACAGGGTGGATTTCCTTCGCGAACCTGTCCGGCTTGCCAGGGAACTTCTCAGCAGCAACATCCGGGCCATGAAGATTTGGCCGTTTGACCCGATCGCCAAAGAAACAGCCGGAAACCATATTTCCGCTGAACAAATGAAGCGCGCAATCGAACCTTTGGCCCTTATACGCGAGGAATTCGGCGATGCCATCGACGTGGCAGTGGAATTTCATGGCTTCTGGAACCTGCCCTGCGCAATCAAGATTGCGGCAGCCCTGAAAGCATATCAGCCCATGTGGCTGGAGGAGATGCTGCCGCAAGATAACTTGGGCTCCTATGCTGAGTTGGCGCGTTACACCGATTTGCCTCTTTGCCTGAGTGAGCGACTGATGACGCGTTGGGGATTTCGTGAGCTTCTGGAAAACCGTGCCGCCCAGATCATCATGCTCGACATCTCCTGGTGCGGGGGCCTCTCTGAAGCAAAGAAAATTGCCACCATGGCGGAGACCTATTACCTTCCCGTCGCACCGCACAACTGTGGTGGTCCGATATTGCATTTTGCGTCGGCACATCTTGCAGCCAACGTGACCAACCTGAACATTCTTGAAACTGTCCGACGTCATTATCTCGAAGAATATGAAGGATTGGTTACTCGATCGCTAGTACCTGAAGCACATGGCGGGTTGCCGTTACCCCCGGGGCCGGGCCTGGGCGTCGAACTGAGTGAAGCAGTACTTACTCGTACGGATGCGCTAAAGAAGCTTGCATCTATCTAGTGCGATGAACAGAATTCCCGAGGTCGAATTGTTTAGGGGCAATCAGCAATCCGGAATATCACCTCCCAGATTTCGTCTCGTTGAGTAGCACGATTCGCACGGACAAGCCTGTCGTATCGCCAAAGTTAGTTTTGTTCTTGCCGTATCCCACAGCAAACGTGATTGTGTCATTGGCCTTCAGGTGCATCTGACCGGAATACTCGGCTGTGGGATTTGATCCTTGTATTTTGTGGAAGGCCGTGTCTCCTCCGTAGCCGTCGATGTCCGCGTCGAACACAGAACCGCCGTTTTTCAATACGTGAACGTCGGTCGTAGACAGACCGAAATGAATGCCCGCGAATCTGGCGCTCACCGAGTAGTTGCCTGCCCGCGGAGCCACGAAGCGAACGAGGCTATACTGGCCAGTATTACTGCCTTCCATTGCGATCTCGCCGGCGCTTATGGCCCATCCTTTTGACCCCACTTGGGTATCTTTAGTGCTGTTGTAGGCGATGTAAGGGTAGTAACCGGGACCAGGCCCGTCGCCTTGGGTCGGGTGCCAAAACCCAATGGGACCAATCATCAACGATTTCTGGTTGAGTCGAAACTGGTCGACCGCTAAGGAGTCGGTAGCAGAGAAGCCATATTCCCAGACCGCATTTGGGTTCTTAGTGAGGGAGAAATCAGCCGATAAGTCGAAGACTTGAGCCCGAGTGGGCATCACGAATATGAGAATCAGCCCGCCTAGGCATTTTGTTTTCAGCCAGGTTTTCATAGTTCCCTCATAGGATGATTTGCCTAATTGGTGTGCTTTTTATCTTCGGCAAGACGACAACGGGAGAGTCGAGCAAGAGCGATTACTAGACATCCTGCTTAAGGAGTGTCGCTTAGCACTGCGATTAATGTGCCCACTTTTACCGTTTGCCCAAGAGCGACCTGGATTTCTGACAGGTAGCCCTTTCCCATTGACTCGACTTCCATCTCTACCTTGTCGGTTTCAACGGTAAACAAAGCCTCTCCCTTCTCAACCCACTCGCCCGGCTTCTTCAGCCAACTTGTCACTGCACCTTCTTCCATGGTGAGACCCAGTTGAGGCATAACAATTTTGTACGCCATTGTGACGGCTTCCTCTCCTATTTATTCATCATCAGATGAACTTCGTTGACAATGCGGTCGACTGACGGAATCATTTGATTTTCGAGAACCGGACTGAATGGATTCGGAACCGGTAAGCGAACAGATTCGCTTCGGGGTGACGTGCATTTCGTCGAAGCAATCTTCTACTGCAATTGCCAGAAGCTCCGCAGCAAAACTGCAATATGATGGTGACTCATCGATCACCATAAGTCGCCCAGTTTTCTTGATGGATTCTGTGATCTTTTGGCGATCCAGTGGAACGATGCTGCGTGGATCGATTACTTCGGCCGAGATGCCTTGCTTCGCCAGCAAATCCGCGGCTTTGACCGCGAGATCGACCATGCGGGACATCGCTATTATGGTTAAATCCTGGCCTTCGCGCACAGTATGAGCATCGCCAAACGGAATCAGGTACTCCTCTTCTGGCACAATGCCTTTGGTGTTATAGAGAGATTTATGTTCGATGAAAACGACGGGCCCCGGCTCTCGAAGAGCTGTCTTGAAAAGCCCTTTGACGTCGTAGGGTGTAGCCGGCAGCACGACTTTCAGTCCCGGTGTATTGGCAAACCAGTTATAAAAAGTATGCGAGTGATGCGCTCCGGCACTACGCACAGATCCCATGGCTCCTCGAATCAGGACAGGCGCCTTGATCTTGCCATTCGACATATACGAAATGTTCGCAGCTTGCTGAATAATCTGAGTGATTGCTTCGAGGGCAAAGTCAAGAAAGACTTCGTCCACGATTGTCCGCGTGCCGGCCATGGCGGCGCCGATCGCCACGCCGGTTGCACCCAATTCGCAGATGCCCGTGTCCCGCAGACGGTCATCTCCAAATTCTTTCCAAAGTCCTCGCGTTTGCCGAAAATTTCCTCCGCGGGGACCGATCCCTTGTCCGATGTAGACAATACTTTCATCTCTGCGCATCTCTTCGCGTAGAGCTTCGACCCCAGCATCCGTATATGTGATCGTGCGACCTTGCTCTGACATGCCTCGCTTCTCCTCGGTCAAAACACATGCTCATCTACAGAATCCGATGATGGCTCTGGACTCTTTTCGGCGAATTCCACGGCTTGATCGATAAGACGTTCCACTTCATGATCCACCGCCTGCAATTCGCTCTCATCCGCGACCGCGGATTCAATCAGCAATTTACGGGCGAGTTTTAGAGGGTCCTGTTCTTTCCAATGCTGAACCTCTTCGCGAGTACGATAGTCAGTACCGGGATCGCCTTCGTGGTGGCCAACGTACCGATAGGTCTTACATTCGATTAAGGTGGGACCCTCTCCTGCGCGAGCGCGGTCGATCGCTGTCTTTGCCACCCGGTGAACGCCAAGGACATCCTGACCGTCGACTTCTACTCCTGGAAGGCCGTACGACTCCGCGCGCCGGGCTACGCTGGTGTTCTTGGTTGCGCGCGAAAATGCCATTTCCGTGGCATACAAATTGTTCTCGCAGACGTATACGACCGGGAGATCCCACACAGTGCCCATATTTACTGCTTCGTGAAACGAGCCACTGTTTACTGCGCCCTCGCCAAAGAAACTGACGACGACCTGTCCGTTCTGGCGCAGCTTGGCGCTCAGGGCTCCGCCCGTTGCCAGAGGGATGGGAGCGCCCACAATTCCATTCGTGCCCATAAAGCCCCACTCGGGAGCATACATATGCATGCTCCCGCCACGCCCACCAGAGCTTCCTGTCACCTTGCCCCATAGTTCGGCCAGCACCACATCGGCAGGCACCCCTTTCGCCAGAGCGTGTCCGTGACCGCGATGAGTGCTGAACACCAGGTCTTTGTTTACGAGATTCATGCACACACCGACAGCTACGGCTTCTTCGCCAACGTACAAATGTACGAATCCAGGAAGTCGCGCGTTTCGATATAGCTCCTGCACTTTGAGCTCAAACAGTCTTAGTTCGAGCATCTTTCTGTAGGCGTTCAGAAGCAATTCGTGATCGACTTTTCTCGCAAGACTTGGTTTCGCCATAGTTAACGCCTCCACGGGGTTCATTGCGGCAGCGGCAAATGCTGGGACGCGTGTTCGAGTTGTGAACGATAGACAGCAGTGAATAACTCAACTACTCGACGCCCGTCTTCGGCTCCCACCAGGGGCTCGCGGTCTTCTGACACGGCATCAAGGAAGTCCGCAAGTTGCACCTTGTGGTAGTGAGTCATTACATCCCAGGGGCGCGAGCGATCTTCGCGATTCCAAAGCTCGAGCTTGCTTTCTTCGCCAGGTATGGTCCAGATGTCGTTAAATGGCGGGTCCATCGTCGCTGTAACACCTGAAATGAATGGCGATCCGCTGTCGATCTCTGCTCCCACCGAACTGCCCGAAGAGCCATGAACGTGAATTTTCCCAAAGAGTCCCGGACGCTGCGAATTGCTGAGGACGATCGAACCCATTCCCCCATTTTGAAATCGGACAGAAGCGACCACAGTGTCATCCACTTCTATGCTGGGATGGTTGTAGTTGTCCCAATATCCATGCAGGTCGATCGCCGGACCCATGAACCAGCTGAGTAGATCGAGATAGTGAGGAGCCTGACTTACTACCACCCCGCCGCCCTCACCCGCCCAGGTACCACGCCAAGGATCAGAAAGGTAGTAGGAAGGCTCGCGCCAGCCAAGCATCTGTACAGAATGAGAACCGGCTTACCGAGCTTTCCGGCGTCAATAGCTTCTTTCATTCTTTGAACGGGCTCATACCAGCGACGCTGGCTGATAACGCCGAGCTTGACCCCGGCGGCGCGTGCTGCCGCGATCGCCCGATCACAAGAAACGAGGTCAACGGCCAGCGGTTTTTCGACAATCGCGTGAACGCCCGCAGCAGCGGCTATCTCGACTGCCGCAGGGTGTTGTGTATGCGGAGTGCAGACCGACAGCACATCCACCTTTTCACGATCCAACATCTGCGCGAGGTCTGCATAGCCGTTCACCCCCCACTTGGCAGCGAATGCCTGTGCCCGCTGCGGAGAATTGCTGCATGCCGCGACAAACTCTGAGTTCGGCAGTTCTCGATAAGCGAGCGCGTGGGTGTCGGCGACCTTTCCGCAGCCGACGATCGCGGTTCTCAATCGGTTTGAGTGTGTCTTCTGCATGATCCTTCAGGGTTGAGAATGAGTAGCTGGTACTTATAGTGCCCAGAGGTTATGGAGCGTGATCAAGAGACAGAGGCGCCGTCCGACTCGCCCGGACGATGGCGCAACTCCACAAGAAATCCAAGCTGTTCTTGCGTATCCAGGAGAGCCCACCGTGTGCCGGGCCGAATCCCGGTTCCAGACTGCAGTACGGTCACTCCTGACTCCGCCAATGCCTGAAGAACCGGATCAATATCCTTTACTTCGAACAGAACATGGTGGATGCCGCCGCCCGTTTGATCGAGGAACTCCTTATACGCATTGCGTTCACCTTCGAGGGGCTGAATTAACTCGATCTCCACCTGCCCCAATTGGACAAAGGCCTGACTTATCAGAATGTGCTCTTCTACGCCTCGATGTTCATACTTGGATTCCGGACGGTTTGGCCACACCACCGACCGAAAGGGGCCAATGCCAAACAAAGAATCAAGCAGCCGCGTCGTCTTATCCAGATCAGGTACAACAATTCCGATCTGAACGACCCGCTCAAGCTTCAACTCACTCGACGAGTTCGATGTCATGTACCGCCTCCACAGTTCAGGCCGCCATTTTCCAGCGAACAAGCCTTTCGCCGCTTGCCCTTGTTATTAATCCTTGCTGTTCCAAATACAGAAGATGGCCGTGCATCGGATACATCAATAACCATTGATTGTTCGCCGGCCAACTCCCCAACGCTGGTCCGCACTCCTCTATGCAGAGGCTCAGCGTGACCCCTTCCTTATGCCGCTCGAGCGCACGCCATACCAAAGACGCCGCGCTATCGACAAATCTTCTGCACTCCACCAGAAACTCCGCCACTTGCGAACCGTGAAACGTAGGCCAGTGCCCGGAATAGATCCATTCAATATCCAATGCTTCCAGGAACTGCAGAGTGCCCAGGTAGGCAAGCACTGAATAATACGCGGGTGGCAACGATGCTTCGCCACTTGTCGCGGGGCAGTATCTGCCATGTAGCGCGTCGCCCACGAAGACCGCTCGATTGACAGAGTCATAAATGGCTAGGTGCCCATCGCTGTGTCCTGGAACGTGAAGGATTCGAAGCGAGCGATGCTCGTCGATAGCAATGTGTTCGCCGCCGCAAAATGTGAGATCGATTCGCTGCGGCAGCCCTACCATCTTTCTCACCCACGCGGTAGCCTCGGAATTCAAGCCAAGGCCCACGCCATGATCGGGGATCCACTGGTCATACCGCGTGGCGAAGAGCCGATCGGGATCCTCGATGATCGCCCGGTCGCGCTCGCCGCATCCCAACATTACTTCGCTTGCAGCTTCCTTCAGAGATGCGTTTCCTCCGTGATGATCTGCATCGGCGTGAGTATTAATTGCCATCGTCAATCGCGTGGGCTCAATCCCAGCTTGCCGAAGGAACGGGATGATGGTTTCGTTTGGGGTATATGATGCCCCGGTATCCAGCAGAACGATTTTCTCGCCTACAAACAAATACTGAAATAGATTTCTATCTCCCACGAGTGACCGAATTTGGTAGGTGTTGGGAAAAATATCCATAAGGCGTTGCTCACCTTTATTCGGCAATCAACATCAGCAGAACAACGTTCTTGATGTCAGTCAGAGCATGTTCTTAAGTACTTCGAATGTCCCGGTGTCACATACAGGACACCGAGTTCCTACTGCTGCACGCAAGATAGTACCGACTAGAGTTTGGTAGAGTCAACACTTTTGTCGACATTAGTTGGTCGTTTTGGACAGGTGAGGATTGAAGCCGCTGCCTCATGCTACTCGCAAGGATTTTTGTGGAGAGAAAAAGGGATTACGAAGAGTGATGCGGGGCTCAATCAAGGTTTGCGGGCGTTACCAGCAGGTACCGTGAAAGGTTGCGACGAGTTCCGATGCGCTCATCGGGCCAGGTAGCCTCCATCGACGGGTAGAACCACGCCGGTGACCATAGAGGATGCATTCGACGCAAGGAATAACGCGGGTCCGACAATTTCTTCCGGCTCACCGACTCGCCCCAGCGGAATGTTGGAAACCCAGGTCTGCATCAGCTTTTCAGCATCAAATTGTCCATCGGCCATGACATCGATTAACCCTGGGGTACGAAACTGGCAAGGGGCGATGGCATTCACGCGAATTCCTCTGTCAGCCCATTCGAGTGCCAGTTGCTTGGTTAAGGCATTTACGCCTCCCTTGCTGGCACAATAAGCATTCGCACCCCGACCCACTCCAACCACTCCGGCAATCGAAGAAAAATTGAGGATGGCGCCGCTACCCTTTTGCAGCATGACACGAGCTGCAGCCTGGCAGCATAGGAATGTTCCCCTCAGGTTGATGTTGAGAACGCGATCCCACGTGTCGACTGAAGTAAGCTCTGCGGGGTCATGTTGAGGAATCCCGGCACAATTTACGAGAATGTCCACGCCGCCAAGTTGGCGAACCGTCTCGTCTACCATGGCAGAGACGTCCTCAGGAACAGCAACATTCGCCTTTAAGGCAATGGCACGTCTCCCCTTTTGGCGTACTCTGTCCGCTGTCCGCAGCGGGTTGTCAATATTGA
The DNA here is from genome assembly GCA_963823845.1 of Terriglobales bacterium. GTDB lineage: Bacteria > Acidobacteriota > Terriglobia > Terriglobales > Acidobacteriaceae > Alloacidobacterium. The sequence continues at coordinate 74,850 of CAWGND010000026.1, read as the reverse complement.
GATCAGAGGCCGCGATATCGCAACCATAGTCAGCAAATCCGAGTGAGATGGCCTCGCCAAAACCAACGCCAGCACCAGTAATCAATGCGACGCACCCGCTAAGATCAAATAGTTTACTAATAGCTGTGGGCTCAATATTCATTGCTCAAGACTCCAAGGGTGAAAGGTTCGCCGGTCAATTCGGATAGCCAGTCTGGTGACGAAAAACGATGGATGCTTTCGCTTCTCGTCATACCGATATTGCTGGCGTAGCCAAGAATTGCAATTGCAAGCACCAGGCAACTCACACCAAAGATCATGATCTTGATCGGATTCTTGCCGGTGTTTGCCCATTCGCCGGTGGCTACTCCCAGCGCAGTACTGGATATAACAATGGCGCCAAGAAAGAGGGGCCATCCAATGACAGGTCCCAAAGCTCCCAATTTTACGGTTGAAATGCTGTAGAGAATGATGCTGCCAAACCACAAAAAGCCCATGCTTGCGGAGACAGGCCAGTAATACCATGTCCCCGCTAGTGCGAGTTGGCCCAAAGTTTTCCCCTGCTTCATGAGGTAATAGCAATAAACCGCTCCGGGAACAAACCCCGCGTATAGGCATGGAAGCCAGACGGCGTTAGACATCATGGCTACACTGGCTCCGTGTTGTTGTGCCGCGCGTTGAATGCTGCCACCGAAAGCGAGGCCAAGATTCAGCATGGAGCCCAATATTCCGGAAAGAAAAGCCAGGAATAATCCGCGTTGATAACCCTCGCGTGGAACGGGTCTCCCCTGCTGAGTCTCAAGCTCTCTCCTGTAGCCCGCAAGCCCACACAAGCCTACGCCGACCAAGATGATGAGAACGCCGATCAAAATCAGCCCACCTTGACTCGTCATGAGGCGATCGGAATGCTGGGCGACCAGGGGCGTCAGTGCGCCGACCGCTGCGGACGTTCCCAAGCTGACCGCGAAGGTGATTGCCAGGCCCAAGCGTCTCAAGGACAGACCTACGAAGACCAATGCGACTCCCCAACCGGCGCCGAACAGCGCCATTAAGATCAAGACCTTAAAAGAAATGGATGAATAAGTGGACCAGAGCTGTGGCACCGTGGCCATGGCGATTAGCGTAGGGACCAGCGCAATGCCGAGTATCGAGAAGGCGAACCAGGAGTGCTCCCATTGCCACTTCTTATTCAGCTTCATCGGCAGCACGTACGCGGCATTCATAATCGCAGCAATGACAACCAGTAAGACCGCTTGCATGGCAGGTGAATTCAATATGCTGTTCTCCAACTCGCCTCGGATATGCTCTCAATTGCGGGGTCAAGTCACGGGCTGATGATTTCGCGGATGCCGGGCAATCAACCGCGGCCATTGGAGCATTCAACGGTCCAATTGTCAACATAGTTGTTTACAATGTTAATGAACCATATTGCGATCTTCTCCCGTTCTCAGGCAGAACCCCATCGGCAGGGTTGAGAAGGCGACGACCGAGGACTCTGAGCGTGGAGTCTTACCCTTGAAGTTGCGGATGAAAGCACAAGAATGCGATTGGCTCAAAGCCTCCAGGTATAGGCACGTAAGGATGGCCTTCGGCTAAAAATGTCGCGCTAATTCGTCATGCGCCCAATGATCGGAATCGAATGTGGCCAACCGCGAGCCGCTCTTGAAAACCTTAAGGTACAGCTTTTCGAAATATAACTCGACTTCCTTCTCTACGCGAGATTTGGGAGTCTTTAGAACCAGCCGGACATAGTCCTCATGATTATCGCGGCGGACAGACAGAGGAATCCGGGATGAGTATGCGCGAGCGATTATGAAAATGTAGGGGTTCATCATCGAATTCAGCGTTCGGTATAACATCGGCTGCTCGGCAGCTTTCCAGATCGTGCGGTGCAGCTCCATGTCAGCGTGAAAAAACTGCTCTTCGCTGTTTTTTGCGACCGCTGCCTTCAGCTTCCTTAGCGGTTCCTTTAGTAGCTCTTGCGGATGAATCGATGTGTTCTCACGCATGTAGAGCACACACAGACTTTCCAATTTGGCGCGCATCCGAAAAATCACCCCAATTTCGGCCGGAGCAATATCGCGTATAAATGTTCCCCGTCTCGATGTAGTCACCACCAGGCCATCACGCTCCAATCGCAATAGGGCCTCGCGAACCGGCCCGCGGCTCACGCTCAGTTCGTCGGCGAGATCTCCCTCAATGATTCGCTGCCTGGGCCGCAATTTGCCTGCGAATATCGCCTTTCGGAGATGTGCTTCAACCCGCTGGGTTGCAGGAAGATCGCGGCTCCGCTTCTCAAGTTTTGAGTTCGAGTTTGGCATTGAATCGTCGATTATACATGCCGCATGCGCTAAATCGGCGACTTTCACTCCCTGTTATTCAACCTGGCTAGAAGCGAGCAGTACTCAACAACTCTAAGAATCAACTTGCAAAAGCTGCGCCTGCGTTCAGATGAGATCGCTTTCGAGGCGCTTGTTTGGAGATGCGGGCGAGTAGAGAACAGCGGCTCAGGCGACTCCTTTGCCACGGAAATAAGAGCTTCTCCGAAATGATCGCTCTCCTTCCCCTAGAGTGAAAGATGACGTGATAGCTATGGCGCCAAGAGTCTAACGCGCGGCCGTCTGGGCCGATCTGGCCACAACCGGACAGTGGCATTATTGTCGACAGTAGTGTTGACAAAATTCTATTGACACTTGCCTGACTGCTGGAGTAACTTTCGCGACGCTAGGTATTGCACCGCATCTGCGCTCCCTTTTGATTCAACGTTCATGACCAACGCGGTCGCCCTTAGACTCAACGGCGCAAACATAGTGCGGGTACAGCTAGTAAGGGATCCAACTCGAAAGAGCACGCCTTCAAAAAGGAGACCAATGATGAATTCCCCCGTATATCGAGTCGCAGTTGTGATGGCAAGCCTGTCGCTCGTTTGCATTGGCACATTGCACGCGCAAACAGCGGTCACAGGAGCGATAACAGGGTATATTAAGGACCCCTCCGGCGCTGTGCTTACTGACGTAACAGTGGAGGCGACAAACACGGCCACCGAAGTGACCGATCAGACCACTACGAACCTCGTGGGTCTGTATCGATTTCCCAGTCTTCTGCCAGGAACATATTCGATCACTGTCACAAAGGCCGGCTTCGAAAAATTCATCAGGCAGGATGTCACGGTTGAGGCCGGAACAGCCGTCCCCATAGACGCCACGTTAACAATCGGTGCAGCAACCGCCACAGTGACCGTTACCGGTCAGGCTCCTATTCTTCAGACCGATACCGTAGAAGTCAGCCTAACCATTCAGGCAAACCAAATTAACAAGCTTCCCACGTTCGGCAACAACATCACCCGGCTGACGCTTCTAGCCCCAGGGGTGTCTATGCCGTCTGGTCAACTCGACATCCATCCGGAAAATTCAGGCGAAGACTTTAACGTGAATATCAACGGAGGTCAGCCTAATAACAACTCCCACATACTGGATGGCGTTGACAATACCGAAGTGATCCAAGGCTACTCCCTCCTCGTGCCCACGAATGCCTCCGTTCAGGAAGTGAAGTTCACAACGAGCAACTACGACGCCGAATACGGAGGCGTTAGTGGTGGGGTCTTTCAGACCACTACCAAATCAGGCACGAATAGTTTCCATGGATCAGCGTTCGAGTATTACCGCACCGCCGGTTTTTTTGCTGCAGATTCCTTTAGCCAGCCCAATGGCGTGCCTGGCAACGTCTGGAATCAGTTCGGCGGCAGTATTGGGGGCCCAATCCTAAAGGACAAGCTATTCTTCTTCAGCGATTACCAAGGTATGCGAAACAATCTGTCAACTTCCAGTCTCTACACGTCGCCGATCGCCCCATTTCGTATCGGGGACTTCAGTTCGGTCGCAGGCAACCAATCCGATCTATGACCCGGCCACGGGCAACCCTGACGGAACCGGACGAACGCAGTTCTCGTGCAACGGTGTTCTCAACGTGATTTGCCCCGGTCGCATCAGTCCGGCTACGACAAATCTTCTGGCACTCCTGCCAGCGCCGACGAACCCGAATGCAGCTGACAATAACTACACGATTTCCCGCCCGGGTATTTTCGACCAGAATCAGGTTGATGCGCGTGTAGACTATTTTGTGCTCTCCCAAGACTCTCATTTTTGGCAAGTTCAGCTACTTTCATGCGCACTTCCTGACCAACAATGTATTCGGCGTCCTGGGAGGCGGGCCACCGCTGGGTGGTATCCCAAACTCGGGAGACTCGAATGACGACGTCTATAGCGGGATGGTTAACTATCAGCGCACATTTTCTCCGTCTTTGCAGCAAGACTTCCGTTTCGCCTATTCGCGAATCGTCATTTCGGAACTACAGCTGGATGCGGCTTTCGACACCGCGACCAAGGTAGGCATTCCTGATATCAACCTCGGCACGGTCTACACAAGCGGGCTGCCGACGCTGGGGGTTGACGGACCAACGAGTGCTTTCACCATGGGAGATATCGGGCTGCCGTTTTTTGAGCACGAAACCAACTTAGAGTTTTACGACACCTGGACTAAAACAATGGGTCGCCATGCCTTCAAATTTGGCGGGGATTTCCATAAGTTCTACGGGATTCGGACTGATGTCAGTGGCCGTGGATCTTTCGATTTCTCTCAGAATCTTACCGGTGATGCGGATGTGCCGAACTCGGGTCTGGGTATGGCGAGCTTTCTACTCGGCATCAGCGATAGCTTTGGCAGGGACATAACGCTGGTTCAGCCGCAGGAAAAGCAGTGGAGACTCTCCTTCTACGGTGAAGATACCTGGAAGGTCACGCCCAAGTTCAACCTCATGATAGGGCTGCGATGGGACTACACTACTCCGATTTACACGCCCGAGGGGCAGAGCGTTGGAAATTTGAATTTGAACACGGGCAATGTAGAGTTGACCAACTTAGCCGGTAAGTATGCCGGTGTCACGACCCTGAAGACGGAGTTCTCGCCGCGAGTCGGAGCGTCGTATCGGTTGACAAACAACACGGTCCTGCGCGGTGGATATGGCCGGAGCTACTTCCTTAACCCATATGGGGCGTCCTTTGGCACAGAAGGTTGCTGCTGGCCGATCAAGCAGAGTCAATCGTTTAGTCCGGCGAACGCGTATTCGCCGCTAGCCTTCACACTTGATCAGGGCCCCGGCCTGCCTGCCCCACTTCCTCCTTATCCCTCCAACGGGCTGATTCCCCTTCCCAACGGCTTCAGTCAAATCTTCCCTGGCACGGGAAACTATCCCCACAGCTACAACGACGGATGGAATGTAACATGGGAGCAGCTGTTTTCACGCGACTTTACCCTCACGCTTGCCTACATCGGAAACGTCGGCCGCAACCTGTGGGACAACATTGATGTGAATGCCCCCATTCCCGGACCCGGGCCTTTCGATCCGCGACGGCCTTATTTCTCTAAGTTCGGATGGACTACCGGTGAAACCCAACGGAACAACCAGCTTAACGGCTACCCGGAGCTCAAAAGTAACTACAACTCGTTACAGGCCTCAGTTCAAAAGCGCTTCGGGAGCTGACTTTAACTTGTTGAGTAATTTCACGTGGGCCAAATCGCTTGATGAAGGAACCTTCGGCCCTCCAAATCAATTCAATTTTGCAAGCAACTACGGAAATTCGGATTTCGTACGGCCCTTTTCCTGGATCACCGCAGCGGTCTGGAATCTTCCATTCGGCCATGGCAAGGCATTTGCAAGCGATTTGAACCGCACGGCGGAGGCCTTGTCGGGGGCTGGATACTCAGTGGAATTTATAACTTTGAAGGTGGGTTTTATTTTACGCCGACGCTCGCCAATAACGCCTCACTGAATTCCACCATCGGCTCTAAGACCAAATCGCATTGGAAGTGCGGGAGGTGTCCAATCCTAATCGATTCCTGTGGTTCAACCCGGCAGCCTTTACAGTGCCTGCTCTGTATATCTATGGCGATTCGGGCCGCAATATTTTATTGGGCCCGCGCTTCTCCTCCGCCGATCTATCGTTGCAAAAGACTTTTGCGTTCGCCGAAAAGGTTCACCTGGACCTCAAGTGGGATGTGTTCAACGCGTTCAACCATACCAATCTCCAAAATCCCAACGCTAGTGTTGATACCAGTACGGCAGGACAAATCACTGGCATTGTGGACTTCAAAAGGCGTATGCAGATTGGAGCCCAGTTGACCTTCTGAAACTTTCCCCTCCCCGTTTACCAGACCTGCCTCGGCTACTCGTCGAAGCAGGTTTACTTTAACGAAGGCTCCGAGCCGTTTCATCTGGTGTGCCCACTCTTATTTCAGTACCTCACTTGGCTTGTGTACCCGGATGGAGGAGTCAATGGAGAGTCGCATTTGCGAGAGCTGGCGCTTCCGGCCGACTGGTGGTTTCGAGACAAAGGCTCCATTTCATGAATAGGCGTGCGCAGGGAGCAAGATATGTCGATTCCGCTGAAACCGGTCGGCATGGATCGGCGCGAGTTTCTCCAATTTGCAGGCAGCGGCCTGCTGCTCTCGATGCTTGCCACGCGAACCACCAGGGCAGTAGCAGGCGAGGATGTGACGTTTGCACTTCGGACGGGCTTTCGCTCACTTTACATTTCCCAGCCGGGGGTGCTGCGCAACTCCGCTCGCTGCGCAACCCAAATACGGGCTTTGAATGGGCCCGTGCGGAAACCCCGCTCGAACCGGTGTTCACGGCAGCTGGGAGACCTTCCCAGAGATGGACTTCCTCGCCCGGCGCGCGCACTCACCATGTTGCCGGTGATCGCTTCGAATTTGTTTCTCAGGCCGAGCAATAGGGTTCAGTGCGAACATTGCGCTGCAAGCCTTTACCGACTTTCCTATTCTGGAATTTCAAGCTGAATTTCAGAATGCTTCGAAGACTTCAGTTGCGGGCATCACGGCATTCGGTCCCTTCCGTTTCGCGTTGCGGGACGACCTCGGGCCTCTGCAGGTACATGCTGTCCGCCGTAACGAGTATGGGTTGGAATCAATCCCCGTCAATGGCCCAGTGGCATTGTCTGGAGGACGCTGGAATGCGCCCGAATATGGCGGACTGTTGCTCCTGGAGGCTGTCGGCAAAGAAGAGTTTCTTTTGATAGGAATCGAGTGGGAGCGCGGCTGGCGCTACCGCATCGAGAAGGAGGGCGATGGGACATGGCTCAGCGTGGATGTTGCCGATCTGACTTACGATATGGCACCCGGCGAACGGCTCCCTGCACCACGAGTATTTCTGGGCTTGTCCCACGGTGACCTCGAACAGGCTTTCCTTACCGCACGGCATTACATGCGGCAGCATGTCTTCCCTGCTCCTCTGCAGAACACTCCGTGGATTGTGTACGACTTTTGGGCGACGGAAGCGGAGGGGGTCGAGGAAGCACTACTGCACGAAGTGGAGTTTGCGGCCAAGCTCGGCGTGGATGTCTTTAACATGGATGCCTCTTGGTATCTCGGCTCGTCGAAGAAAGGGACTGGCGACTGGGGATGCGGGCTTGGCCACTATGCAGACGACCGGCAGAAGTATCCCATCGGACTCGCCAAGCATCTCGCATCGTGTGCATGAATCTGGGATGAAGTTCGGCTTGTGGGTGGGGCCGAATGTGGTGGACAGCCGGATCGTCGGAACCACGATTCCAAAGCTGTGGATCGCGCAAGTCGATGGAAAAGATCAGACGCTCCAGCCCTCCGGCTGGGAAAGCTCGGTGCATCAGGTGTGTCTGGGTTGTCGCGAGTATCTTGATTTCCTGACGAAGGAATTGACTCGCATTGTCCGGGAATTTCACCTCGATTGGCTCAAGTGGGACAACTCGGGGATTCCGGCCAGTCCGGCCAATTGCAATCGCGCAGACCACGGCCATCAAGCCGGCGACGGAAGCTACGCCGCGCTTGTCGGGCAATACGAGATCTTCAACCATCTTCATGCGACATTCCCCGATCTCGTACTGGAGCAGTGCGGATATGGCAGTCGGCTCGACTATGGGCTGGCGCGAACAATACGGTCGAACTGGCTTAGTGATGCCAGTTATCCCTCGGACCATGTGCGCCACAACGCGATGGTGGCGAGCCATCTCTATCCGAGCGCGTACAACGGTGCGTGGATCGTCTCGGAGGATCCGGATCTCCTTGAACGTTACGCGAACGATCCCGCAATGCTCGATACGATCTTCCGGAGTCGCATGATGAGTCTCTTTGGCTTCGGCACCATCAACGGGCAACTGAAGGAGCGGGTCTCACTCTATCCAGAGCCTGTGCTCACGGCCGCGCGGCGAAATATGGAGTTATACAAGCGCTATCGCCATCTGCTGCAGCATGACTGCTACCAACTGCTGCCGCCTCTCGACACGGGGAAGAAGCCAGAGCGGTTGGCTAGCCGTCGAGTTCGTCTCGCCCTCCGAGCAGGAGGCAGTCGTTCTGGCATTTCGAGCCGAGAGCCCACAGAAGACGGTTCATTTATCACTCCGGGCACTCCGGAGTGACGGGAACTATGACGTACACTTCGCAAACGGGAATCGTCCTGATTTGAAGCTGACAGGTAACGACTTGCTCACGAAGGGAATAACTGTTTCGCTTGAGCAGCCTCACATGTCGGAGGTGATTTTGGTACGGATGAGCTAATTTTAGTTTGTCGGGGCCCAGTCTTACTGGGCACAACTCTAATCGTCATCATTCCAATCGTTGACACAGTTGTTGACGATCGAAGTTAGGTTGACCCATGTCGTCGTGTCCAATCTGACCAGCTTTTCCGACTCTTCCATCGTTGTGATGCGCCTTGCTGTCTCGAGATGACCCAAGGACCCATGCGGAGGATTCGATTCATGAAATTCCTACACCTCGCAGTCTTCTCTAGCCTCTTAGTCGCCCATCTTGCTGCTGCCCAGGTATCCATCACGAAGTCTGCTGCTGGTTGGGAGATGACTAACGGAAGTATCCAGGTCGAATTGGTCCGCTCGTCAAACACCGTGCAGCTGAAATCTCTGAAGCGGGAAGGCGGGGCCGAGTGGGCTGTAGCAGGTTCGCCGCTCGTGTCATTTCCGGAGAAATCCAGCAATCAATATCGATTTTCAGACGACGCTATCTCCAACCTGCCTAAAGAAGGCAAGCAACTGAATCTGCGTTTCAAGTCCGACTCCGGTGGCCTTTTTTCTCTAATGTTGAGGCTGTACCCAACCGGCGCGGTCATTGAGTTGTCTGCAAGACTCGAAAATCTCGGCCAGCATAGCCTCCTTCTCGATTCCCACATTGATCCGCTGTTTCTCACACTAGCGAGTCCGCCGGGAGGGCTGAAACCTTACTCTTCGGTTCAAGGCCAACACGGATTTCAACCGGCTGGCAACCTGTCGGGTGCTCGAGAATTCCACGATTGGATGGTCCTTGAAAATGGCGCGGCGGGAGAGTCAGCGCTCATCGGTGGCGAACCTGGCCTTGGTGTCCTCGAATGGAGGGCCACGACTCAGTCCTTCTTCCGCTGGCACCATAGTTCGTGCAGGAACACTGCTATTGAAAGACAAAACAAACAGTCCTTCTCCGGTCTTTGAGCTTGCCGCGGGCGAGGCAGTGGAAACACCGATCACGTTTTTCGCGCTCGCTAAAGGTGACACAGACGACGCAGGAAACGAAACATTTCGTTATTTGAAGCGATACGTCTTTCTCACGCCTGTCACAGACGCTCCGCTGGTCACCTATTGCATCTGGCTCACACAGAGGAACAGTGAAGAGCCAATCCTTCGGGAACTTGATCTGGCGCAACGCGTCGGATTCGACGTTTTCTACCACGATGCCACCTGGTATGAGGGATCATCGGTCGTTCCAGGCATGAATGACTGGACGAAGGGACTGGGCAACTACCAGGAGAGTAAAGAGAAGTTCCCACACGGCATCAAGAGTCTTTCCGATGCAATACATGCCAGGGGAATGAAGTTCGGGCTCTGGATTGATCCGGGGAATGTGGACGCAGTGCTCGTGGAGTCGGGCCAGATACCGGCAGACTGGCTGGCTGAGGTTGATGGCAAGACGCTGGGCGCCACCCACCCCTCTCTTTCTCCTACAAAGCAACTCTGCCTTGGCAACCCCAAGGTTGTCTCCTGGATAGAGAAACAACTAGTGGATCTGATTGAAAGGTACAACCTTGATTGGATTAAATGGGACCCTTCATCCACCGTGAGTTACGAGTGCAATCGCACCGACCACGGTCATGGAAAGACGGACGGCGCCTATGCTGCCTACCGCGGGCGGCTGGAGATAATTCGCTATCTGCTGGAGCGCTTTCCGAACCTTTCCGGGTTTGAATGTGACCCCTCGCTTTTTTACTCGCGAACCAATCCTGGACCTCAAGGTCTTCTTCCCGGGGGATACACCAACGAGTTCATCACGGGGCCTATGGTCAGCCCCAATGTGTGGGGTTCACTCGCAACTGCGGGAATAGGCGACGCGGGAGCAGACAATCTGACAGGTCGGTGGTATAGCGCTTCGGCCCTCGATTATTACCTGCGTAAGCACTTTACACATGGAGTCACGTTCGGCAATATCAATGGCATGTCCTCGCAATTTCTCTCCGCAGCCCCGGCGGGCTATGTGGAGGCTTTCCAGCGCAATCTGCTGTTCTTTAAGCAATACCGACATCTGCTGTTGGAGGATGTCTATCATCCAAAGCTCGGAGCCGTCGGATGGAGTTCGGTTCAATACGTTAAGGAGGATTCCACCGAGTCCGTTGTCTACATTTTTCGTGACAAGTCCGAAACGGCTGATACCACGATCCGCCTGCGGGGCTTAGATATGAAGGCCAAGTACCGCATCACAAGTTTGAATGACCGCCCAGGCCGGGAGAGAGTCTTGACTGGAGAAGCCTTGACCAGCGGCATCTCCGTCCATCTGCCCAACGAATGGCTGGTCAACGGCGACGGTGCGTTTAACAGTGAATTTGCAGACCAGCAGCATTACGGCTCTGACATCCTGCTACTGAAGCGCCTTGACTAGCTTCGGGTCGGACACGGGCCGGGCAAGCCGAGGCATGTCCCGGTGGCGTTTTTTCTTAATTGTTGCCCGAGCCTTGAATGACGACCGATGGGTTCCACACTATGGGGTCGGCACGGTTCTGACCGTTGTGTTTCAAAATAAATCGCAGCTTGTCGCCTGACGATACGCGAAGGTTCTTAATCTCGTAGGCAGTTGCGTTATCGTAACTTGGGCTTACCTCCGCCCATCCCTCTGCCGGCCAGACCTGTTTGGAATTGAGCAGGATCCGTACAAAACAGGAAGCCTGATTTTCCGCACTGGGGTCTTTGCGTATCGCGCCGGAAGTGCTCGCCATGCCTGCCGCGGGCACGATGAATGTCCGTGATAGGTCATACTGAGCAGAAGGCTGCATCCAGATTCTTCCGATCCGCCCCAGTCCCGATCCGGTCCAGCGCCCTTCATAACCTCCGTTGTCCCAGATCAATTCCCGGTAAGAGCTATCCTCTAATTTCTCTTCATATGCCCATTGTTTTCCGGATTGTATGGGGGAGAAATCTCCCAGGGCTTCGTAAGTTTGCGATAGGCTTCCGGTCTTCTGCGCGGTCACAGACTGACTGCGATTTCCATCCCCATCCACTGTCCTGATCTCGAAGACTGCATTAATGTCATTGCGAGCAGAGTCGGAGTGATCGAAGAAAAAAGTTCCCTTGACGGCTTTTCCAATGAGCCGTCCATTTTTGAGGACTTCATAGTAGGAGATCCAACGATCATCCGTGCCAGGCAACCATGAAAGTTCAATTCCTTGCACTCCAAGATTTGTTCCCAACCGCTTCTTTACCTTGGATGGCGGGGTGGGAGGGACGTGATCAGTCCCAGAACCAGGAAAGTTGGGGAGGTTGAGAAAGATCAGCTCTCCGGCAGCAATCTTATCGAGGGCGATGCCGTCCGACATCAGATTGGAACCAGTTTGTCGAAGGTGTATGCCGGAGATGCTCGCTCGAACCTCGTAGAATTCCTTTGGCATGAGTCCTCTCGGATAAATGACAACGGGCTTGGCCGAAACATCCAAATGAACAGGATGGGGCAACCGGACATATTTGAACCCCATTGGGTCTATCGGGGCTCGGCTCATATCGAGGTCGACGGTGGCAAGCACTGCGCTATCTTCCGCTCGGGCCAGCGACAGGGTATACGTTCCATGGCTGCACCCGGGATCGAATTGACCGAGCTGGGTAACAGTCATGGGTTCATCAATCTGAAGCGCCATTCCGAAGAAGCGATCTTGCGCACGCCGCTCTGCACCACGCTTAACAACCTTGGTAATAAGCGACTCGTCGGTAGCGCCCTTCTGATACTTCACATTCAGTGGACCGAATTCCTGCCCGGGGACTCCATAAAACCGGGTAGCCCCGTCGATCGGGTCCTCGTAAACTCCGGTCTCCAAATCGGCCGCGGCGGTGGTCGACACCGTATTCATGTCCCCAGCTCCGCCAAGGTATCGGTCAGCCGAATCGGTAGAATGTTTTGCCAGTCGGCTGGTTACAAAGTACGTGGAACCGTGCTTTGCATGCTTTGTAAGAATGACGCCCTTCGTGCCGTCCCTATTCATCCGCTGGAAGTACCAGATTTCATTATCGTGATCTACCTTCGGACGAAATACGTGACTCCAGCGGCCAGCTACTCCTTGCGCTACGAGGTAGTGATAAATCTCCCAATCCTTCCGGATCGATTCCACATCCGGACCGTCACCAGGATCCCGGTACCATGTGGGATTCATTGCAAGATGTATACGATCACTGGCGGTGTAATAGGTCTGATCGTAATCCACGACGTTATGAAGCTTGTCGGGGGGAACAACCAGCGACGTGTAATAGGCGCTGTATGGTCCAACGCCTCCATCGGTATACTCGCCCGATTCCGCGAAGCGGGCGATGTCGTAGCTGATCCATCGTCCACCTCCGTCACATGCGTCGATCCCGCTTTGGGGATGATTGCTCTTGAATTGCTGAAGCAATTGCCGGAAGTTTTGATCGGCGGCGAGGGAGTCCGTGTCGTTGGCACTAGCCGCAGGCGCGATATCGTAGCGCCACTGAAAATCTCCCCACGCGCTAACTCCGTCGTTGAGCAATCGGCCTTGCCAGTCTGCCGTTGCTGGAATTGATTGCTCCAGAGTTTCCTGTCCTGGAATCAACCATTCGGGATGCTCCTGACCAACTTTCGATTCCGAGGTCGCAAGGAACGTTGGATACCACAACACCCATCGCATATCGTGCTTGCGAAGATAATCGTTAGTGCGCCGCCATTCGGGCCCATTCCAGGTGCCCCACTTGTCGTACCAACCTGCGTCATCCCATAAGATATCCGTGCCTGTTTCTCGGAGAAGATCGACATAGCGGAGATCGAGCGCCAGGCGTCGTCCCCAATTATCGGCGCTGGGTGTACCGCCTTCACCTACCCAGGGTTCCGGCCAATCGACGGCCCACCGTGTCTTGGCGAAGTATTCAGGATTTGTGAAGTCCCAAAAATAAGCATATTGCCAATCGAGCAGTTGATTCCCCAGCTCATCCACTCCGCCTGAGAACGCTGCTATGAACGCTTTCGGCGTTTCAACCCGATCGCCGGGAGCCAGATCTTTCTCGAATCCAGCTAATTCCAACCGCAGGACCAACCGCTGACCATCCTCATTCCCGACTTCGAAGCGCCAGTGTCCAAGGTAATCCCAACCCAACGCCAAACCCTCAGGCCGGTTTTGTTCGAGCAGAAATACCAACGGCAGGAACCCACTGTAGCTTCCCGCCTGAATTCCTCCATTCGAATCCAGGATGCGCTTATAGTCTGGGCTCATGGACTCGGTTTTCAAAAGCTGGCTACCGTTGTAGTTCCCTCCGCCCGTCAGATAGTTCAATTGGAAATCTCGTGCGGCGGATCCAGGCAGCTTGGTATGTAGAAAATCTACATCGCTAATTCGCACCGGCTTGCCTGAGGCGTTTTCTAAACTCAGCCACTCCCGAATGACCGGAGTTCCGGGGTAAATTACATAATGTTTGGTTACGTTTACGACTGCAGATTCGAGTTCGATATCGAGTTGAATTTCCCCTTGCTTACCTCGAACAGCTTGCTCACCGTGCAGTTTCCAGTACCCATTGGCCGCATTGACGTCCTGGCCATTTGCGAAAAAGCGAATTTCCCCAGAAGCGCTGTCTCCATTCTGATATTCTCGACCGGACTTCTTGTTGCGAAGTGAAACCGAGCCGAATCGGCCGTTCGCAAGGCGAATCCTTTTCTCCACAAGAGACGTGCCAATAATCCATTCGTTGCCATCGCGACGAACATAGCCATCCTCGATTTGGAGGCTGGTCTGTGGATACGCCAAAGAGCCTGCCATGCACAGAATCAGCAACAGGATTGTGGGGCGTCTGCCGCATGATACATTCATGCCCGGCCCGGCCAGCCAGTGAGGGTCAACTTTGTTGTTTCCTCGATTTCAAGCAGGCGGTTGTACTTAGCCAGGCGCTCAGAGTGTCGAATCGATCCGTTCTTGAATTGATCGGCGTGCCAACCAATCGCCAAATCAGCTGCCCAATTGTCTTCAGTCTCTCCGCTGCGAACGCTGAGGGTTACGGACCAACCCGCCGCGCGTGCCTGCCTGTACGCTTCTAGCGCTTCTGTGAGTGTCCCAATCTGGTTGACCTTCAGAAGCAAAGCGTCACAGGCGTTAACTTCGACTGCCCGCCGGATGCGGTCGGGGCTTGTGCACAGGAGGTCGTCGCCTAGAGTGAGAGCTCTGCCAGCTATCATTTCGCGGAGCCTGGGCCAGTTCTCCCAGTCATCCTCTGCAAGCCCGTCTTCCACGCTCAAGATCGGATACTGATCGATCCATTTCGCAATTCTCCTGATCATTGCGGGACTATCGAGGAGCTCTGAATCGAGCCGGTATCGGCGATCCTGATAAAAATGAGTCGCGGCAACATCGACCCCAAGAAACACATCCCTGCCGGGTGCATATCCGGCCCGCTCGATCGCTTCGACTGCTAAATCCAGCATCAGCTCGGCGGACTTGCAGGGCGGACCCAAGCCGCCTTCGTCCGCAGTGAGGAGACGCATTCCATATTTCTGAAGTACAAGCTCGGCTGCTGACTGATAGATATCGAAGGCTGACACTAAGACTTCGCCGATGGTTTGTGGCGAAATTGGAATGATCAAAACATCCTGGATGGAAACCTGATTTCCCGCATGTTTTCCGCCACTGAGGAGATTAATGGTCAGGCGAGGCAGTGTGGTAACGGGAGAGCCCAGCATATCTGCGAAATGTTGGTAGAGAGGCACTCCGCGGTATGCGGCACAAGCCCGTGCGAAGGCGATCGATACAGCCAGAACAGCGTTCGCGCCGATGCGCGACTTTGTGCGTGTCCCGTCGAGTGCGATCATCGCCCGGTCCAATTCAAATTGCTCTGTGAACACTCGGCCGGCGAGCGAGTCGTGAATCGCGCCGTCTATATTCGCTGCCGCGCGACGGCAGCCCAACCCCTGGTATCGCCTGGGATCTCCGTCCCGAAGCTCAAAAGCCTCAGCCGTACCGGTCGATGCTCCTGACGGAACAGAGGCAGCAGCACAAATCCCGCCCTCCAAAAGGCATGTTGCCCGAACAGTGGGTCTGCCGCGGCTATCCAGAATTTCACGGCCAGAGAGTCGCTCAATTTTAGGCATCGGCTTCCATCTTTCGAATGAACTCAGCAATCAGATCGTTCATGCTGGTAGGCGGGTTGACGATGAGTTGTAAAACAACCACCTGTTGTCTCTCTGCTTCACGGTGAGTCAGGTACTCTAACGGTGATTTTCCGACCACCCGAGCAAGAAGGCAGCCGAGCGTGTGGCGTACAGCGCGCGGCTCCAGCGTCTGTGCCCACTCCAGGGAGTCAATCGCCCTACGGTAAACATTCCAGAAAAGCGCAGCAGCAGCACCGATACGATCACGTTCTGACCTCAGATGGTTCGCCTTACTGAGAAAGTGCGTCAAAGCGAACCCCACATCGAAACCCGGGTCGCCGAAGTGAACCACTTCGTAATCAAGCAGGATTAATCTGCCCCGATAGATCAGCGTATTTTTCGGACTGAAATCACCGTGAACCAGACTGTTTTTGTGACGTATTGTCTCTTGTACCAATGCATTTAGAAATACGGCGGCAGCAGGGGCCTTTTCGGCGGCATAGAGGTAATACGGTTCCAGCCGTAGGCTCTCAAAATAGGTAGTATCTTCAAAGATCTTGAAGATTGTGGGGGCGGCCTCTGACGACTGACGATGAATGGTTCCGAGAAGCAGACCAAACTGCTCGAAGTGGTCTGAAACAATCCGGCTCGAGAGCAGAACAGATTTCCAATTTTCGCTTTCTTCAGGTATCGCCTCCACGGCCATCAGATGATTCGCCATGTCCTCAAAGATAAACATGGGAGTAGTGCCTTTCGGGGCCAGCAAGTTAAGCCAGCGCGTGGCTTTCGCTTCCACTCCGATCCTATCCGGATTGCTGAACCAGTCTAGGTCGACTCGCAATTTCGCTAACGCCTGTTTTAGGACCCAGCCACGGCCATCCGACCAACCAACCCGGACCACCCGATTCGAGACCCCGCCAAGGAGATTCTTGAATGAAATAGTCTCGTCTAGCTTTATATGTCCTCTCCCGATAAGGTATTGGCGCAAGGAATCAAAATTCTCTATGTCAATTTCCATTTATCAGGTGCTCCCGGAGCGAACAGCACGCTGAGTGCGCGTGCCCTTTCTGCGATTTGCTCTATTGCTGCTCAGCAACGCGTGCCCAGAACACGCTGGGATGAATGCTCAAATCGAATGCGGCGTGTCGTCCCTCAGATCGTGATAAGTCTATTGTGTTGACATTAGTGTTGACAATAGTCAAAGAAGTCTTCTAGCCTGCTCCGGCTGACAGTACGAGCAATTCAAGACGCCGTTCCTGCATGACTTCGGGGGATATTTCCAGATGAAATACTTGCTGATTGCGGTCGCGTGCATCGCCAGCTGCTGCAACCTTGCATGGTGCATTGACAGCGATAAGTCTTGGCGCTTGTCCACAGATGACACCGCATTAACCGTAATTGTCGACCAGGGTATACCAGTTGTGACGCAGCTTGGATCTGCAAAGGGTGGCTCGGATTGGCTGCTTGCACCTGTGCCGGAAGGTCTGCCGTCCTCAGTCATACAGCAGGGATCTTCACTGGCGACGAAATGGCACTACGAAGGCGGCGCTTTCGATCCACAGAGTGGCAAATTAGTTTTGCGGTTCTCCAACTCCGTTCCGGCTATGGAACTGCAATCCATCTGGCGGGCTCGCCCGGGGCGTGGACCGATAGAACATTGGTTGACCATTGCCAATCAATCCGGGGCGACGATCACGATTGGTCACCAGGACAGCTTGGTCCTCGGCAATGTATCAATTCCCGCGGACGACTCGATGGATGCCTGGTCAATCAAACGCGGTGCAAGCAATGCTACCAAGGAAGGAGGGACGCTAGTTCGAAGTGTCGGTCGAAACTCCGATGAGACTCTCACCAGCGATCCTACGGATGGAGCGAGCCCAGTGCCCTGGTTGGCTCTACAGGTCGGCGCTTCACGCGGCCTATATGTGGGTTGGGAGTTTTCCGGCATCGGGCGAATTCATTTTCACAGTCTTTCCAATGCCGCGAGTCAGCCAGTCACAGGCCCGATGACCGGTGCGGCCCAGTTAGGGATCGAGGTGGGAAACGTCCCGGCATTCAAGACGGATCTTTTGGCGGGTGAGACCTTCCTGGTTCCACCCGCTTTCGTCGGTTGCTACACAGGCGATATCGACGATGGCAGCTATAGCTTGCATCGATTCGTGATGGAGAAGCTCGTTCCAAGATTTCCCAAAGGGTACGTCTATCCCACACTGGCTTACAACCTCTATCTGGACAGCGGAGGCGCGGACGCGGAGGAAAAGGGCGTACTGCAGAGTGCTGCTCTCGCCAAGGAGTTAGGCTTTGAAACCTTCGTTGTCGATGCGATGTGGTTTCCGCAGTCAGGCGCCTGGTTCTGGGACCGGAAGCGTTTTCCCCACGGGCATCAACCAATCGAGGAGTATCTGCATAGCCATGGCATGAAGTTCGGGCTTTGGATGGCCTATACGCATGGTTCCAGCTTAGCGGATCCGAGGGCGTTGAATATCAAGGAGCACCCTGATTGGTTCAGTGCCCCCCCGAAACTGGATCCGGAGGGCCATATCAATTGGGACGCGCTCATCGATTTGGGATACGATCCGGCCCGGGACTGGGCAGAGCAGGCCACGCAACGGGTTGTGTCGGAATACGGAATTGATTATTTCAAGACCGACTACAGCCCGATTGTTACGCAATGCCAACAGACCAATCATCGTCACCACTACGGTGTGGACGTGAGCTACTGGTCTACGCTCGGCTACTATGCCGTGCAGGAAGCACTGCTGCAGAAATTTCCCGATCTGATCAATGAGGGCTGTTCCGGGTCCGGGCACATAAAGGACTTCGGGGACATCCAGCGAGTGCACACGATCGCGATAAACGATACGCTGTCATCCTTGCCAAACCGTCAGGCTATCTACGATTCAACCTTTGCGTTCCCGCCGGCGGCGCTCATGGACTATACGTACGAGAATTTTTACGATACGGTCTCCGACGCGCCAGAACCCTATTTCTGGCGATCTTCGATGATGAACCAATGGCAGATTGATCCTACCCACAGTGCGTCCTGGACACCAGAACAGCGTGCGAAGGTAAAGAGGGCGACGGAGATTTACAAGTCCTGGATCCGGCCTATTTTGCAGGATGTCGAGGTGCACCACATTCTGCCGCGGCCAGACGGCTATCACTGGGACGGGATGTTCTATTGGAGTCCAAGCCTTAAGCGCGGTACCTTGTACATTTTCCGTCCAAACAGCGAGCGGAGCACAGAACGCATTCCTTTAAAGGGGCTTATAGCAGACACGAAATACAAAGTACGGACGGAAGATCATTCGACTCCAGAGGCAACATATTCCGGAAGGGACTTAATGAGCACGGGGCTGACGATACAGTTGCCCGCCAGGTACACCAGCGATCTCGTCTATCTTGAGGAGGCGCGTTAATGGTTCCCCGTCTCGAACGTCACCATCAAGCGAGTGATGCAAGCAGGGAAGAGCAGCGATGCCGTCGAGCCTAAAACGGATGCCGGGGAAGAGCGCGGGCTACGAAAACAAAGGACCACGCAGAGTCGGCGGCCGCCGATGGGTAGCGTGGTTCGCTATTGTGGCCCTTGGATTCTGTTCGCTCGCACTCAACGCGATAGCTGCAAATGGAGGCGAGCAGGCCAATGCGCGCCGGACCAACCCATGGTTGCAGGAACATCTGCTGAATTCCAACTCTCAGCCGCCGTTCTCGTTCGTCTACGGCAGGCAGCCATCGGAAGCATTATTGAAAGCGTGGCCGGAGAAGTCGGCAAGCAGGCAACTGGACGGCGGGCGCACAGAGTACGCGGTCGTCTGGACCGATCCGAAGACGAACCTACAGGTTCACCTGACGGCCGTAGACTTCGCGGACTCATCCGCTGTGGAGTGGACGGCGTACTTCACGAACGACGGTAAGGTTGATACCCCGATTCTCGAGGATATCCAGGCGCTTGATATGTCAGTTCCACTTACAGGGGATGGCGTTCCCACGGTCCTCTATTCCAGGGGATGCGGTGGCATGGACACCTATGCGTTACGGAAACAGCCCTTGAATCAACTCGAATCGCTTCGCCTCTCGAATGACGGCGGCGGCAAGACTGTGGAGACCATTCCGTTTTTCGACATTCAGATGGCCGGGCGTGGTGTGATCGGTGCTATTGGATGGCCTGGAGCGTGGGCCATTTCCATGTCCCGGCCGACAGAGGCCGCGATTGTCGTGAGAGCCGGCATGGAAAAGACGCATCTCTCACTACATCCCGGTGAGGAGATTCGAACCCCGCAAATCCTGCTGTTGCCATGGGAAGGGGACGACATCGACGCGCACAATATTTTGCGAAGGCACGTCCTGAAGTACCACATGCCGCAATACGAAGGAAAGCCTGTCGTTCTGCCGGTGTCTCACCTGGGATGGGGCGGGATGAAGACCACGACGAGCCTTCAGCTTCTGGAGCAGATCACGAAGGAAAAGATCGGGTATGAAACCTTTTGGATGGATGCCGGATGGTATGGCGCGGATCGCGACGTGGAGGAATTCCAGGTATTCGGTCGAGAGGACTGGTTTTTGCACGCGGGGAACTGGAGAGTCAATAAAGTTGCGCATCCGGATGGCCTAAGGCCGATCAGCGACGCAGTCCATGCGAAGGGAATGAAGTTTCTTCTTTGGTTCGAACCGGAGCGCGCAGTTGTTGGAATGCCAATCACGATCGCGCATCCCGAATGGTTTATCGGAGAAGACGGAACCAACTTTGAAGGAAACGACGCCAGACCGTTCGTCAAGTTCCGCCTGTTTGATTTCGGCAATCCTGCAGCCAGACGATACATGATAGACACGATGTCAGAAATTATCACCAGTGAAGGCATTGATATCTTTCGGCAGGACTGCAACTTCGCCCTCGCCCCTTTCTGGTCAAAGGCGGATTCCCTTGATCGTCAGGGAGTCACTGAAATTCGCTATGTGGAGGGTCTACTCGATTTCTGGGATGAACTGCGCCAGCGGCATCCCCAGTTAATTCTGGATATTGTTCAGCGAGGAGATCTGGAGACCATATCGCGCGGCGTTGACCTGAGCAGGGCGGACTACCCGGTTTCACCAGATGCAGATCCACTTGGCAATCAGCTCAGCACGCTGGGCCTCTCCCACTGGAGGCCGCACTATGGAACATTGCTCCAGATTCGGCCGCGCAATACTTATCATTTCCGCAGTGGATTTGCACCCGGCCTGGGATTCGCTCTTTTCAACGTGGCGGGAACAAAGGATCAGATAGGTAGTTTTATACCGCCTGACTTTCCCTTTGACTGGCTCCGGTCCCAGGTGGAGCAACTGAAACGAGTACGGCCGTACTATTACGGTGACTACTATCCTTTATTACCGTGTAACTCGAATGCCGATTGCACCACGGAATCGAGCCATGAGCACAGCACAGCGTTCGAATGGGCCGCCTGGCAGTTCAATCGTCCCGAACAGGGCGACGGAATGGTCCAGGCCTTTCGTCAAGATAAGAACAATGACGAAATCAAGGATATGCGTTTGCGGGGGCTGGATCCAACGGCCACATATGAAGTCACGGATCTCGACGAGGGAGTGCAGAGCACCGTTTCCGGCGCAGACTTGCTGCAGAAGGGGCTACATATAGAAATTGCGGAGGTTCCCGGGGCGGCGATTATTGTGTACAAGAAGATCCGCTAGTGTCGCGAGATCTCTTGTCTGTGGCCTCACGACGTAAACCGCAGGAATAATCATGGCGATTGTAGAAATATTGGAACGTTTGCAGGAAGGAAAGGATTAGTCGAGTGTCCGACGAGAAGCGCAACTATCGCTCAGCCGCCTGGTTCGGCAAGCAGGACAGGGACGGTTTTGGACACCGCAGCTGGATGCGCAACCAAGGCCTGCCTGGAGACGTATTCGATGGACGGCCGGTGATTGGTATTTGCAACACATGGTCGGAACTAACACCCTGCAATGCACATTTTCGGCAGATTGCCGAACGTGTCAAACGAGGGATCTGGGAGGCCGGCGGCTTACCTCTTGAATTTCCTGTGACGTCTCTTGGCGAGACGAACATTCGGCCGACAGCGATGCTCTTCCGAAACCTGGTCAGTATGGATGTTGAAGAGTCGATCCGAGCGAATCCGATTGACGGTGTAGTGCTTTTGTGTGGCTGCGACAAGACCACACCCTCTCTCGTAATGGGTGCCGCGAGCTGCGATGTGCCTGCGCTGGTCGTTTCTGGTGGCCCCATGCTCAACGGCAAGTACCGAGGCCAGGATATCGGTTCCGGAACAGCCGTTTTGCGCTTCAGCGAAAAAGTGAAGGCCGGCACGATGAGCCAGGAAGACTTCATGGATGCCGAAGCGTGCATGTCGCGCTCGGCAGGCCACTGCATGACGATGGGAACCGCCTCCACTATGGCGTGTATGGTTGAGGCGCTCGGCCTCGCACTCCCTCATAACGCCGCGATCCCGGCAGTCGATTCACGCCGTTTGGTTCTTGCGCACGTAGCAGGCCGCCGGATTGTCGAAATGGTTCGCGACGACTTGCGTATCGCGCGCATTTTGACGCGTCAGGCATTCGAGAATGCGATTCGCGTTAATGGCGCGGTCGGTGGTTCGACGAATGCCGTCATTCACCTCCTCGCCATAGCGGGACGCATCGGTCTAAAGGTCACGCTCGACGACTGGGACCATCTCGGCCGGGAAGTACCCACGCTCGTCGATCTGATGCCATCCGGACGTTTCCTGATGGAGGATTTTTACTATGCCGGAGGGCTGCCTGCGGTCCTTCGCGCGCTCGGAGAGGGCAATCTGATCCATCGGGATGCTCTGACTGTTAATGGCAAGACTATCTGGGAGAATTGCCAAACCGCCCCCAATTGGAACTCTGAAGTGATTCGTTCCCTCGAAAAGCCTCTGTTGGCACACGGGGGTATAGCCGTGCTGCGTGGAAATCTGGCACCCGATGGCGCTGTGCTCAAGCCTTCCGCGGCTTCGCCGCATCTCATGCGCCATCGCGGCCGCGCGGTCGTGTTCGAGAGTATTGACCATTACAAGGAACGGATCGACGATCCCGACCTGGATGTAGATGAAAATTGCGTTCTCGTACTGAAAAACTGCGGTCCAAAAGGCTATCCCGGAATGGCCGAGGTCGGCAATATGAGTTTGCCCGCAAAGGTGCTGAAGCGCGGAATAACGGATATGGTCCGCATTTCAGATGCGCGTATGAGCGGCACCGCGTACGGCACGGTAGTACTCCACGTCTGTCCGGAAGCGACGGTCGGTGGGAACTTGGCTTTGGTACGGGATGGTGACTTTGTAGAACTGGATGTGGAAGCCCGGAGGGTGCATCTTGATGTTTCGCAGCAGGAGTTGGAGCAGCGGCGTACTGAATGGCGACCGCCGGAAAGCCCGATCAAAGGCGGGTACAAACAACTGTACGTCCAGCATGTGCTGCAGGCGAACGTGGGCGCGGACCTGGATTTCTTGACTGGGTGTCGGGGTCACGAAGTCCCGCGCGAGTCGCACTGATGAGGTGGCTTCGATCGGTCCCTGCCCGGTCTGCCTGCACCTCGATCTTAGTTGGGGTAGACGAACTCGCTGAAGAGGATGACCAAAATGGGTGGTAGACTTGCGGGAAAAGTTGCTCTGGTTACTGCAGCGGGACAAGGCATTGGACGCGCCACGGCCATCGCATTCGCCGATCAGGGAGCCTTGGTCTGGGCCACCGATATCAACGAGCTTTCTCTGGGGATTCTATGCAATGATCGGCCTGGCATTCGAACACGCCGGCTGGATGTCCGCGAATCGCACGAGGTTGACAACATTGCCGCCGAGGTCGGAATCCTCGATGTGCTGTTTAACTGTGCCGGCTTTGTTCATCACGGTACCATTCTCGAATGCGCCGAAAGCGATTGGGATTTCTCCTTCGATTTGAACGTCAAATCCATGTATCGCACCTGCCGTGCCTTTCTTCCGGCCATGCTGGAAGCTGGAAAGGGCAGCATCATCAATATGTCCTCGGCCGCATCCAGCATCAAAGCTGCCCCCAACCGGTTTGTCTATGGAAGCACAAAGGCAGCCGTGATTGGCCTGACCAAGGCAATCGCTGCTGACTTCATTCGCCAAGGTATTCGTTGCAATGCTATTTGCCCGGGCACGGTGCACTCACCTTCGCTGGACCAGCGGATCGCAGCGCAGGGAAATATAGAGAAGGCCTATACCGAGTTTGTCGCGCGGCAGCCGATGGGGCGGTTGGGCCGTCCCGAGGAGATTGCGGCTCTCGCTGTTTATTTGGCGTCTGACGAATCCAGCTTCACCACGGGCCAGATCCACATCATTGACGGGGGCTTTAGCGTTTGAAAGTAGCGCGCGCCATAACGTATCCCCTGCCCAGAAGGCGAGCCCGCAGGACTGAGTATCTTCGGGATCCGCAAACCTTCGCAGCTCATCCCGATTGAAGATATGGCAAGCCGGAGGTAGAATTCGCGCTCTTCCGGGCGGTGAAGCTATTAATAAGGATAGGGAAGAGGGTGGCAAGGAACCGGAGGAGACGCTCGTGAAGGCTACACGAACCAACTAGGCCCTGCCTTGCGAGGCAGCGACACTCCAGGCAAATGTCCAGCTAACAGGGGAGCATTAGTAAAGGTGAACGGGGTTCAGTCTAACAGTTTCTGGTGTCGGCAGGGTATGGTTCGCGGCAGGTCCATCGAGAGGAACGCGTCTCAGATCAGCTATTACGCGCCGACGGGAGAACACGTACTGATCTTGCCGAGCAAACCGAAATCCCACGTCTCAAAATACCCCTCCAAACCCTCATGTCAAAGCTCTCACACTCTGTCACACTCGTCGGTGAACCTATCTGACGATAAGGACAAAGCAAATGTGAGAACCAGTGCGATGACCGAGATGATCGTTTCGCAAACCGACCAGGTCTTGATCGTTTGCGTGACGCTCATATTGAAGTACTCTTTGACGAGCCAGAAACCACCGTCATTGACATGCGAAAAGATCAAAGAACCTGCCCCGGTGGCAATAGCCAGCAGTGCGGGATCAATTCCAGTACTGTGCAAGGCGATTGGCGCCACGATGCCTGCGGCGGTGGTCATTGCCACAGTCGCCGAACCTGTCGCGAGGCGCATTAGCGCTGCGAGTATCCAGGCGAGCAGCAACATGTGGATATGGCTGTGCATAGCAATGGCAATGATGGCATCTGAGGCGCCACTGTCCTGCAGAATGCGTCCGAAACCGCCGCCCGCTCCCACAAGAAGCGTGATTGTTGCCGTTGGCGCAAGGCACTCATTGCTGAAACGGAGGATCGTCTCCTGCGTGAAGCCTTGCATTCTGCCTAAAGTGAGAAAGCTGAAAAGAGTGCCAACCAGCAAAGCGAC
The DNA here is from genome assembly GCA_963823845.1 of Terriglobales bacterium. Taxonomy (GTDB): domain Bacteria; phylum Acidobacteriota; class Terriglobia; order Terriglobales; family Acidobacteriaceae; genus Alloacidobacterium. The sequence continues at coordinate 49,841 of CAWGND010000026.1, read as the reverse complement.
GCTGTCATTGCCGATCAGCCGCAACCATTCGTTTAAATTGCTCTTCGGCGTGGAGAGCGCATCGGCGGAGCTCCCCAGCAGCATGAGAAACACTGGGAAAAGGATTGTGAATAGAGTTAGCCCGAAGCCCGGCAGCTTTTGTTCAGCACCGTGATCCACGAACTCTGAAGCCATCGGGTTCTCCGATGGAAGATCTATGCGCGGAGAAATCAGCTTGGCATAGACCGGTCCGGCTATAACGGCAGTAGGAATGCCAACCAGCAATGCGTAGAAGATCGTGCGGCCGACGTCTGCTTTATAGGTTGCCACTGCAAGGAGGGCCGCGGGGTGCGGTGGTACGAGCCCGTGGACCACGGAAAGCCCAGCTACCATTGGCAGGCCGACGAATATCAGCGATCTTCCGGTCCTCCGGGCTACGGTATACGCAATCGGAATCAGAAGCACGAAACCGACTTCAAAGAACGCAGGCAGGCCGATGATGAGCCCGATGGTGAGCATGGCCCAGTGGACATTCTTCTCGCCGAAGAGGCGGATAAGTGTATGTGCGATCTGCCTTGCGCCACCCGACTCCGCCATCATTTTGCCAAGCATAGTTCCAAGCGCAACGACGATCGCAATATGCCCCAATGTCCCGCCAACACCGACTTCAAATGAATGGACGATTGCATGGAGAGGCATGCGAGTAACCACGGCCAGCGCAAGAGAAGTAAGAACCAGCGTGATGAAGGGGTTCAGCTTGAAAACGGCAATCAGCAGAATTAAGCCAACCACTGCGACAAGAGCCGACACGAGCAGAAAGATGCTGTGAGGATCGATCATAGGCAGATGATCAGGGACGTTCCAATGAAGGGTGGGGACTGTTGAAACCTCAAGCTACCGTTCAAGCGTTCGGGGCCTTGTAGGCTACACAATCGATCTCGATTTTGCAGTCCACGACCATGCTCGACACGACGCAGGCCCGTGCTGGTGGATGTTCACCGAAATGCTTTTTGAAGACAGCATTAAATGAATGGAAGTCACGCGGATCTTCGAGCCAGACGCCGCAACGAACGACATGCTCTGGCCCATAACCGGCTTCGCCCAGGATCGAGAGAAGGTTGCGAATAGCTTGTTCGGCTTGCGCAATGATATTACCTGCCACCACCTCACCGTCGACCATCGGCACCTGCCCCGAGACATAGAGCCAGCCGTCCGCCTCGACTGCCCTCGCAAACGGAAGGTGCTGCCCCCCTGTGCCCTTACCACCTTCCGCGCCATATCTCTTAATGCTCATCCTGTACTCCCTCCCTTTTTCTGAGTTATTGAATCCATGCTGTCTTACCGCGAGACAGAAAGCGCCCATTCCGCTTCCCTGTAGCTCCTTGTGCAGAATAGGAGAGAACGCCGTTTACCCATATGGCCGCGATTCCTTCGGCTGGCCGCACGGGATCAGAGAATGTAGCGGTGTCGATGATTTTGTCAGCGTCGAAGAGCACCAGGTCAGCGAAATAGCCAGAGCGTATCAGTCCGCGCCTCTCGAGCCCGAACCGTTGCGCGGGCATTCCAGTCATTTTGTGGATCGCCTCCGGCAGGGAGAACAGTCTTTCTTCGCGACTGTAACGGCCCAGCACACGAGGAAATGTTCCCCACAGACGGGGATGCGGAAGAGGATCGTTAGGCAGACCATCGGAGCCGATCATTGTTGCCGAGTGTTGCAGAATTTTTCGCACGTCTTCTTCGGAGATGCTGTGATAAATAGCGCCGGCGGGCTGCAACCGCCGTGCCGCGTCGAGTTGCGTCGTTCCCCAACCCTCTGCGATTTGCGCAAGCGTTTGTCCTGCTATTTCTGGGTGCGGCGTGCTCCAGGTGATCCTAATCTTGATACGCTCGTCCACCTGCCGCAGGTCGAGCGTGCTTGAACCCGCTGCATATGGGTAGCAATCACAACCGACATGCTGCGTCCTACGTGCCGCCTCCAGAGCAGCCAACACTTCCCCGCTGCGTCCCCAATTGGCAATGCCGGCGCATTTTAGGTGGGAAATGATGACCGGTACATGATTCCGGTGACCGATCTCGAACGCCTCGTTCATCGCGTGTAGGACGGCCTCCTCTTCACTCCGAATGTGGGTGGTGTACACCGCGCCTGCAGATGCCAGCGGCTTCGCCAAGGCCAAAACTTCTTCAGTTGAGGCCGAATTGGCTGAAAGGTAGGCCAGGCCGGAACTAAGTCCGAGAGCCCCGCCATCAAGGGCTTCTTTTAATTGTTGGCGCATCGCCTCAATCTCGGCTTCGGTTGCCGTGCGATCGAGCCGATCCATATAGTTATTGCGCAGAGAAGTATGGCCAACCAGTGCGCCCACATTAACCGCCGGATGCGCATTACGAATGGCTGCAACGTAGGCTGCAAAAGTCGGATAGCGAAATACGTCCGCGTTCCCGAGCAAGTTCATTGGATCGGGTGGTTCTCCGCGCAATTGGACCGGAGCTGCGCTGATCCCGCAGTTACCCACGATGACGGTTGTCACCCCTTGCGAAAGCTTCGGCAGCATGGTCGGCGCATGGATCACACTGGTGTCATCATGTGTGTGAACATCTATGAAGCCTGGGGCGAGTACAAGTCCGTCCGCATCAACGGATAACGACGGAATGTAATCCAGTGATGGTCCGATCTCGCAGATCTGGTCGCCGCTAATGGCAACATCCATGAGTTCGGAGGCAGCGCCGCTGCCATCTAGAACGCCGGCGTTTCGGATCAGAGTGTCGCAACTTCGCAATTTGGCTCCCTTTAGAATATCCCCATAGCTTGTTTTGTCTTGTCGTAATGTTGTCTCAGAACTGCGGGAGTCTCATACGTTGAATGAAGAAAACTGCTAAGTATGCCGTTGCAAAGATCACGGAGATGAATAAAGGCCTCGGATATCTCCAAGAGGCTCTTGAACCGGAAGATATTGCATCTCTCGGTTGGAACCTGCTGCACGAGGATCTCAGCCTGCCATCGGCGGTCCTGTATGAAGACAGACTAATGCACAATCTAGATTGGATGCAGCAGTTCATCACTGCACATGGGGTCAAACTTGCCCCACATGGCAAAACCACAATGGCTCCCAAATTATTCCAAATGCAATTACAGAAAGGAGCATGGGGAATCACGCTCGCAACTGCGCACCAGAGTCTGGTCGCATACCAGCATGGAGTGCGCCGCATCCTGATGGCGAACCAATTAATCGGGAAAGAGAACATGGCAATCATCTCACGGCTACTGCGGGACCCTGCTCTTGAATACTTTTGCCTCGTTGATTCGGCGCCGCAGGTTGACCAACTAGGCGAGTTTTATTCAGTACGAGGACAGCGTCTAAATGTGTTGCTTGAGTTGGGCGTCACAGGCGGACGCAGTGGGGTGCGCGATCAGGAGCAACTAGAGTCTCTCCTGGCTGCACTATCCCGATGGAGAAATTCTCTGGTCCTGAGTGGAGTGGAGATCTACGAAGGAGTCCTCGACGACGAAGCGTCTATTCGCGCTTTTCTGCATTGGGCTGTGGTTGTTACCCGAAAGCTCGCCGAAGAAAAACAGTTTCAGAATACTTCTATCATCCTTTCGGGAGCCGGCTCGGCGTGGTATGACGTTGTCGCTGATGTTTTTTCCACTGCTCGGTTCGAAGATACTATCGAAATCGTTCTGCGGCCAGGCTGCTATATCACACATGATGTCGGCGCATATCGCGACGCCCAGTCGAAGATTCTGCAGCGCGACTCGGTTGCACACCGGATGCACCCGGGTCTCCTGCCTGCACTTCACGTCTGGGCGTATGTGCAAGGAATGCCGGAAGCAAGGAAAGCGATTATTGGCATGGGGAAACGTGATGTTGCTTTTGACGCAGGCCTTCCTTCGCCCGCGCTCCACTTCAGACCGGGGGACACGGAGCCGAAGACTTCTCCATCGCACTGGACGCTCACCAAAATGATGGACCAGCATGCGTACCTCCATATTGGGATGCAGGATGATCTACAGGTAGGCGACATGATCGCCTTCGACATCTCACACCCGTGCTTAACATTTGACAAATGGCGTACTGTTCCTGTGCTGAACGCTCAGTATCAGGTAATTGATGTAATTCAGACCTTCTTCTGAATCACTCGCGATTGAAAGAACAGAGATGTTCATTGTGCTGCATCGCGCTCAGAGAGATCCTGCCGTCGTGGTTTGTCCTTAGTCGATCGCCCTCGTTGCCCCGTTTTCTCTTTCTCTGCAGGTTCTTCCGTATGCTGTATCGGGCGCTGTTCAAAATAATGATCCAGCACGCGCAGACCAACCCCGCGAATCCCGGCGTCACTTCCCAACTGTGCATAGCGCACCGAGACTGAATGGGCGGAGCTGGTCAATGCCTGTCGCTTGATGACGTGGGTGACCATACCCAGAAATTCATCCCCTGCTATACTCAGGCGCTGATCCAGGACAATCAGCGAGGGATTAAACAAATTCACCAGGTTCGCCATAGCGATACCGAGATCCTCGGCAACCTCAGCCATGGTGTTCCAGCAGAGCTTGTCGCCGGTTGCAGCAGATTCAAACACTTTCCACACTGTGATGCTTTCTGGCCCTTCATTTGCCAGCGCAGGAGAGGTAACTCCATCTTCAATTGCCCGTCGAACACGATGCTCGATTGCATCGGCGCCTGCCAAGACTTCCAGGCACCCTGTGCTTCCGCACTTGCAGGTTGGACCAGACCTTTGGATGTGGGTATGACCAACTTCGCCTGCTCCGCAGTTCTGACCGTAGAGAAGCTTCCCGTCAACGATCACACCGGCCCCTATTCCGGTGCCGTAGTCCAGGTAAATCATGTTGGGCTGTTTCGCGCCGCCACCGAGCATTCTTTCCGCGATGGTCTTTGTTCTGGTCTTGCTTTCCACCAGCGTTGGGACCTGCAAGGCCTCTTCAAGATATTTCCGGACCGGCACCTGGTTCCAGAAATCGATTGTCGAGCACGAAGCAGTTACGCCCACTCGCGTGTCGACAAGCCCAGGATCTGCGATACCAACTCCGAGGACTTTGGCCCAGGGAAACCCTGACTCTTTGACGACGCGATGAGCGGCCTGCTGAAGCTGTTTGAGTAACCCCTCCTGACCGTGCGCCAGGTTTGTTGACTCTGTGAAAGAGTGGAGAATTGCAGTTTCAAGATCCATCACGCCCGCGGTCAGAGACTTGTCGTCAAACTCAATGCCAACCACAAATCCAAACTTTGGATTATGTTTGAGCAGAATCTGCTTGCGTCCGAGAGGATTATTCGAGAAGCCAACCTCAACCAGCTTGCCCTCAGAAATTAACTGCCGCGTGAGCAGCGAGATCGTGCTCCGGCGCATTTTGGTCTGTTTAAATATCTCAACGCGCGATATCGGGCCTTGGCTGCGAATGAGACCTTCGATCAGATGCTTGTCCTGCAGGGTCTTCCGAGGCAATTTCGTCATCGTTTCTGCGTCGTTATCAGGAGGACCAGATTTCCGATGCCCCGTTGCCTTTTTAGCCAATGAATACGCCCTTCTTTACAGAGGATTCGACCAACGACGAAGAACTCTCTGCTTCGCCGCCACTTCACCGGAATTATATCCTTCCTAATTCGAGGGCAGAACACTGGAGAATGGTGGCAGCCCGCGCGTTGGGTCATAGTCCTCCAGGACGCGGAAGAGGTTCGCCTGCAACCTTCGCCAGTATTCGTATTCGGCATCCCAGCGACCCAGCTGAGCCGCCATACGATAGCTAGTAAATTCGGCTAACCACGCTTTCTCGTACTGCGGCTTCAGCTCAGTGATAGCCTCCATCAGGTCGGGAATCTTCCCGTGCAGCTGTGAGACCACCAGATTGTCAAAATCATTCCCCAGCTTGTCTTTATCCGGTTTGGGGCCAAGAGCGTCCCATGCATCACGAATCTCACCTGCATACTGAACCTTCATGCCTGTATAATCCAGCAGCCGACACTCAACCAGATAAGCCTCTATGTCGGATTCCGAGGCTCCTGCATCTATCGCCGCCAGCAAATCCCGCTCAGCCGACTCTGCCTGCAACCGGCTTCTGCGCAGGCTCTCGGCGTGGGTTCTGGCAGCTTGCTCGAGCCTGGGGAGAAATGGACTCTGCCAGAGTGCAACCATCGTCTCCTGACCCAGAACTTCCTGCAATGCGGTCTCACTCGCTGCCAGCTTCTTGAGTGCGTCACTGAGCTTGGCGGCCACCGCTGGGGTGTGCTCGAGCGAAGCATAGTCCTCGAAGAAATGCTCCCGATCTACAGGCCCTTGCTGCCAAGATGCCACGGCACCATATGCAATTCCCGGCAGCACCGGACGCTTGAGCATTTGCAGATCGTCCGACCACACTGTATTGATCATTCCCAGCGTCGATAACTTTCGACCAGCGGCAAGCATTGTATCGATGTTGTCAAAGGTCAGCGCGTAGTCCGGCGCAATCTCTACCCAGCCGTTGATTCCCGGAGCAACCAGAAAGGGCTGCTTGTGTTGGGCCAGTGGTTGCAGCCACTTCTTATACTCCGGGTCGGGGCCAGGATCATAAAACCATGGAACTGCGATTATTCCGGGTGGAAGCTGGCCGATGATGTCCGGAAACTTGACCATAATATCCGCCCACGCCAGCACCGTCTTTCCATGGGAAGTGAATAACTCGCTCACATTTTGCAGTTGTTGCACAAAGTAACTCGCTGGTGAGTTGGAGCCTCGCTCGGCTGCCTGCCTCAGCTGCCAGGTTTCATCGAAACCTACATGGACAAACGGCCCCGGGAAAAGATCCATGTACTCTGCCGCCCACTGCTTGAGCAGCGCAGCAACCTTGGGATTTTCAGGATTGAACTCTACGCCATGAGGAAAATCCGCCAGCTCTGAGTACTCCTCACGGCGAAACAGATCATGCAGATGTCCATAGAGCTCGAGACATGGAACAACCTCGATGTGGCGCTGCCTCGCATAAGCGACGATCTCGCGCACATCGCTCTTGCTTAAGCGAGCGCCCGGAGCCGCGGGCGGAAGTCCATCCAGAGCAATTGTCGTCTCGTTGTAGAAGTAATACTGGTTCATCTTGAGGCGAGCCATCAGATCGATCTGCCGCTTGATTTCGGCAACGCGCAACACCTGACCCTCGCTCATGTCCACCATCGTTCCCCGAAAGGCCATCTCCGGCCAGTCGGTTATGTTCGTCTCCGGCAGGTATTCGGGCGCGCCTCCTTCGATCATCTGGCAAACGGTTTGCACTCCGTAGTAAATGCCGGCTGAGGAGCGGGCGCGAATTTCTGCGCCATTGGAGTCGATATGGACGGCGTATGCTTCGCGCGAATCGGACCCTGGTTTTTCTCCGGGAGCCGCCAGAGGATCACTCGGCCCAGTGCGATGCAGAATGATGGCTCTCGACCCTGCCTCTTCGTCATCATTCACAATGCGGGCATGGGCCGACGTACCCATGCAGCTTACGAGCGTTTCTGCGCTGAATCGATCGTCTGCGTCCGCCGCAGGACTCAGGTGAATTACGATCTCTTTCAACTCGAGACGTTCGGCTCCATACTGCACCTGACGAGGGGCCGGCAGTATGTGCCGGTGAATCTGCTGTGCCGGGCTATTTGCCAGCGAACCGGCAACAAGAACCAGCAACCATGCGGCGCCCCGCGAGGAGATCATCGAATGCAATTCCTTCATCCTTTCTAGTGATCACTTGAGACAGCAGCGCCTTGGAGTCGAGCACTGGTCTACTCATCGTTGAAGTCGGTGGCATACCGAAACGACTCGAATGCATGACCATCCTTATGCGGTTGCATGCTACGCAATTTGCTCTCCGCCGCCTTCAAATCTTTCTCATCCCAGTCCGGACGATAGTGATCCTCAGAGGGCGGGAACTGGCTTACCTGAACTGTTGCCGCATGCAGCTTCTGGTCCATCGTCTCATCGACATTCACCGAGGTATTTGCTTCCTGCTCAGAAGCGTAATAGAAGTACATCTCAGGTACCCGGTATGGCTGAAGACCCATCTGCAATCGCTGATTGGGAAAGTACAACGCGAACTCCGCAGCTCGAACGGCGTCAACTGTATTGAATGCCGCCATGCGATGATCTGTTTTGTGCCAGCGCTCATACCACTCTCCGGGGTCCACGCTCAACAGCACATCCGGACGCACGCGGCGAATAATTTCTGTAGCCTGCTCAACCAGGTGAGGTTGCGGCGCATACTCGAGCATGCCGTCGTCATAGCCCATCCATAGAAGATTCTCTTTTGGAGTCCCGAGGATGGCTTCGGACGTCTCTTCCTCTTGACGCCGTATCATGGCCAGTCTTTCGCGTGTCATCTCCGGATCGTAGGACCCTTTGTCATCATTGGTGTAAATGGCGACGATCACTTTGTTGTGGTGCTTATTGAGCAGTGCAATCGTTCCTCCGGCGCCGAACACATCGTCATCCGGATGCGGTGTGAATACCAGAATGACCTTGTCGTGCAATTGGTCGAGCGGCGTATGCTGTGCGTAAGCCCCGCCTGTAAGCGCGAGGATCGCCGTCAAACCCAGAACTAAATTGCGCATCGTGCCTCTTTCGCCAGCTTACCGCTGGAGTCAAAGTGAGTCTCTCTGTATCTATGGAAAACGGCCTAAAGTGCTGGCCTCCACCCGAGGCGAGTTATCCCTCGGGTAGGAGGCAGTCAGCACCTTGGAAGTCGTTGTTAAGTACGGTTAGCCTGAATTCGCTCTAGAAGCTAAGCTTCAGAGCAAGCTCCACTTGTCTATTGTTTGACGCCGTGTTCGTGATGCTTGCTCCGCCCGGAACATCAACCAGTGTGCCGGGAAGGCCAAAATTTGGATGGTTGAAGAGGTTAAAGAACTCCGACCGGAATTCGAACTGATAGCCCTCTGTGATCGCAAAATGTTTCTGCAACACAAAGTCAAAGTTCACAAAATCAGGTCCGCGCAGATTCCCAAGTCGCGCATCACCAAACTGATGTGCAGACTGCTGACCGGGAGCCAGGGGAGGCGCCACGAAAGCGGCCTGGTTATACCAGCAGTTCAAGGTCTGTTTTCCTGTGCATCCCAGCGACTGCTGCGTAGCCGTGCCATACGAAAAGCCATTTGGGTTTGCGACCTGATTGTAGCGATAGCTTGCTGATCCCGTATTGCTCAGATCAGTCGATGCGGTTGACGTTTCTGACATGCCACTCTGAGCCGCCGTCACTCCCGCCACATCCCATCCCCCAAGAATCAAATTCGTCGGGCGATTCAGGCTGCTAAAGAAGTGCCGGCCACGGCCAAATGGAAGCTCGTACAAGTAGCTGGCCGTAAAGCGGTGGTGAAGATCCGGGCTCACAGGTCCATGCTCCAGCTCCGGATGGTGAGAATCCTGAATGAGCCCGGCCACATTGCCGTCCGCATTCCCCAGATCCTTGGCATAGGTGTAGGCAAAGAGCACGTTGAATCCATTGCTAAAGCGCCGGTTCAACGAAGCCTGCAGCGAGTTATACATAAGGTTCAACTGCGCATAGTCCAGAGGATAAATGGAGGCGAGTCCTGGCTGCACAGCGAAGTATGGTCTGCCCATATTTCCGGTCGCGTCAGAGAAGTTCGTATCGAGAGGCTGCTCTGGCTGGTTCAAATCATCGGCCTCATGGTTCCAGAGCCGGTAGGCGTGCGTGCCGACGTAGCCGACTTGCGCAATCCAGTTATTGGCGATTTCATGCTGGACGGAGAGATTCCACTCTAGAATGCGAGGCATGAATCGCTCGGATCCTGTCGTCTTTACCGACCCCTGCGGCTGACTGAGTGACTGTGTCGGGAAGGTCGAAGCAAATCCGGTCGAGATCAGCTGCGAACTTACCGGTAAGTTGCTGGTTGCGTAAGTGTGCGCAAGGTCGGTCAAGGCCGTAGGATTCAGGCCCAGATCGTCAAAGGTATTGGCTTCTGGCGAATAGAAGATCCCAAACGCGCTGTGCACGACGGTATTCTTCGGCAGCGTCCAGGCCAGTCCTACTCGTGGACCGAAATCCGCTGTGTCGAACTTCACTCCTGCGTGCGACACCGCCTCAGGCCCATAGGCGGCCACCATTACTGCGCGATCCATATCGAAGTTCGCCACTCTGCCATTGGCCGGCGATGTGAGATCGTACCGCAGGCCCAGATTCAGCGTAAGGTTCGGCCTCACGCGGTAATCATCCTGCGCAAATCCCGCCACATCCCAATACCGCGTCGTGTCCACTCCGGAGAGCGTGTCCTGCTCTACATGCTGTGCGACTCCAAGGAAGAGGTCCGCCAGTCCATTGCCGCCGTTTCCGGTCGAGAGATCTTGCGTGTAGCCGCCATTGAAGGCCATATTCCCGCGCGGCACGGCAAGTTGGAAGAAGTTCCTCTGCTGACGACGGAAATCAACCCCAAACTTCAGCGTGTGCAGGTTACGAACCAGGGTGACTGTGTCTGCCAGTTGAAAAATATTCTCATAGGCGTGCTCCGGCAGCCACTCTGAATCACCCATTGGCGTGAACCCGGCGATGTCAAGGTTCGTGAGGCCGCTCGAATTCACATCCCCCCGGTTGGCATTCGGAATCCCCAGCTGAGTAGAGACATCTGTTCCGTAGTTGAAGGGCACTGCATTGACCGAGTACCGGAAAAACCCGCCGTGCACATCGTTGAGAGAATTTGGGGAGAAGATGTGCGTCTCACCCAGGCCAAGATGCTGCGCGCGACTGCGGCTGATACTGTCGCAGCAGTCGGCTCCGCCTAACTTGCCCAGCCCCGCCGGTTGTGTACTGCGAATATCGCCAAAGCCATAGGATGCAAACGCGTGATCGGCTTGCGAAATTAGGTGATCCACACGAATGTCGAACGAGTCCTGGTCGTTAAGATTCTTTTGCGTGGCTGCGTAATTATTTGTCAGGCCCGCCACGTTGGCACGTGGATACAGGTTCACCACATTCTGGCCCACAGAATTGATCTTGCTTGGATCAATGACGTTGCCAACGCCGTTAGAGCTGAGCTGATTGCGCAGCGTGATCACCTGACCGTTCGGGCACGCATAGCTCGTTGTGCTGTACGGATCGAAGACGGCTCCCGTATCAAAGCTTGGACCGGCGCCGGCGCCGCAGGGGTAGAAAGTCTGGCCCGTTAAGCGGTCCGTAAAGTCTCCGGTCCGTTCTGCATCAGTCGGAACCGTGGAAACAAAAGGCACGCCCTGCACCTGTCTGGTTCCTTCGTAATTACCGAAGTAAAAGGTTCGGTTCTTCACGATCGGGCCACCAAAGAAGGCGCCAAACTGGTTGCGCTGGAACTGGGTTGGACCGGTGGCGAAATAGTTCAGTGCATCAAATTTGTCGTTGCGGATAAACTCATAGAGTCCGCCGTGTATCTGATTGGCGCCGGATTTCACGACTACGTTGACTGCTGCTCCACCCCGCCCGAACTCTGCGCTCATCGAGTTGGATTCGATGCGAAACTCCTCAATGGCATCCGGTGGTGGCAGAATGATGACTCCGCCAAGCCCGAATTCATTGTTGTCTACACCATTGAGCAGAAAATTATTATTCGAGACGCGGAGACCATTTACCGAAATGGCTTCGTTTCCACGCTCATTCTCAAAGACGCCGCCCGCTGCATTCGATCCGGTTTCGCCACTGTTTGCGCCCGGCCCCAGGTAGGCCAGCGCGATAAAGTTGCGCCCGTTGAGCGGCAATTCTGAAATTCTCTTCTCGGTCTCGACCGTCCCCAGCGATGAACTTTGAGTGTCAAGGTCTACCACCCCTGCTGTTACCTGGACAGTCTGCGCATCCGAGCCCGGCTGGAGCACGAAGTTGATCTTCGCGATCTCCCCAACGGAAACCGGTACGCTCTGCTGCACCGCCGCGGCAAAGCCCTTCTTGTCAACTTTCACGCTATAGGTCCCGATTTGCAGGGAGTTCGCGGAGAAGTCTCCTTGCGCGTCACTGGTTAACATTTCTGCAATATTCGTGGAGAGATTGGTCACAGTCACGCGAGCCCCGGCGACGCGAGCTCCACTCGAGTCTTCCACTGAGCCAACGATTCCGCCGCGGTCCACTTGCGCATACGCTTGCAAGGTGAATGCCGCACACAACATCAACATGGACACTAGCGTGGCCAAAGACTTCAATCCGACCCCTCTACCCGGGGTGAGTGTTAACAACCGCATTCTGGCTCCTGATCGTTAATTTCCCGCGGCAGCCTGCAGCCACCGCGTTTCGGTGCGACACACTACCAGCGGGGAGCACCAATCCCTCTTCCAAAAAATTCAACTTCGATTGATTTGCGATTTTGTCCAAGTATGGGGCAGGCAGCGAATCAACGTCAAGTAATTATTAACGGAAACGTACAAAATACGAGTATTTCGTTTATTTATTTTAAAACTAGCTGATCATATTGTTATTTTATATCTGCCAAGGTGGGGGCATTTAGGCCTTCACACCCTTTATTTCATGCTGGAATGCATAAATCTTCTGAATGGCCCGAGCTACGTCTTCCATATCCTCAAGGTCTCCCAGCAGCACTCTGTGCTCGATCCACACCATTTCCTTGCATGCGCGCTCGGCAATCGGACACTTGTCGCGATATTGGAGGTAATCCAGATACTGACCCGAGGGGGCCAGTGGGTGGCCATTGCTATGGAAATTGTTTTCTACAAACATAGGATTGCGGTAGAGCGGCTGCGAGTACCCTCCAGAACAGGGAACACCTTCGGCCTGCAACAGCTCTAGAAATTGTTCGCGATCAAGGCCAAACCTCTGCGCGTCCAGACGGAAGATATAAACATGAAATGCATGCTCTGTTACCCATTCCGGAATAGCCAGCGGCTCGATGCCAGGGACTTCACGCAGCAACTCACTTAGCCGCAGTCCGTTCTGCACCCGTCGTGCCGTTTGTTCCGGTAGCCGCCTCAGCTGTTCAATAAGAATCGCGGCCTGAAATTCTGTGATTCGGTAATTCCACCCTAACCGAAAATGCTCGTACCATGGGCGTCCGACCTTACGTCCAGCCCACAAATACGAGTTGCACAGTTCGGCGATCTCGGCATCGTCGGTCAGAACGATGCCTCCCTCTCCGGCGGTCATGTTCTTCGAGGCCTGAAAGCTGAAGATGCTTGCATCCGCCAAAGCTCCCAATCGACGTCCCCGGCTGCTGCCTCCGTGTCCATGGGCAGCATCTTCCAGCACGAAAATTCCTCGTGGCCGGGCGATGGCGATGATTCGCTCCATATCAGCAGCTAGCCCGGCAAAGTGAACCGGAATAATGGCTTTGGTTCGCGGTGTGATTGCCTCTTCCAGACGCTCCGGATTCAGATTCAAGGTTTCCGGCTGAATATCGCAAAACACAGGAATCGCACCCAATAACAAGGGCGCGCTGGCGGTTGCCAAAAAGGTATACGGAGGAACAATTACCTCATCACCCGGCCCCACTCCGGCAGCCTTGAGCGCCAACTCCAGCGCTGCGGTCCCCGAGGAACAAGCCAGCCCATAGCCAACTCCGTGAAATGCCGCAAACTCGCGCTCAAAAGCCATTGCCTTCGATAGCGGTTTTTCTTCATTCGCGTTTTGGTACGACTGATTTCCGCTCCACCACTGCCCGCTGCGCAACACCTCCAGCAGGGCTCGCTCTTCGCTCTCGTCATAGACGGGCCAGGAGGGGAAGGGTTTTTGTCGCGCGGGGGTTCCGCCAAGATGAGCCAGTTTGTTCATTTCTCCGTCCTGAACTGTTAAACTGTGATTTCCACACAAGATGGCCTTTGCTGTATTGCGGGATTCGGCTTCCCGCCTGCCCGTGTATTGGAACGAGTTTGATCCTACGACGGGTGGGCCAACACCGTCAACGATTTAATCGCAAAAATGTTATTTATATTGCTTAAATGGCCTTTTAACTCTGCGATAAAAGGGTCAAAATGTTCTCTTCTCTCTTGACTGTTCTGCTCTCCGTCATTAAACATCAAGAGGAATACCCAATTAGCGAGTCTATGAACAATACTCAGCGCGGACTACGTCGCGCCCTTTCCCTGTGGGATCTGATCCTCTACGGCATCGTGCTTATTATGCCGATTGCTGCTGTTCCGCTCTTCGGTCTCGTACAACAAATGTCCTCCGGGCACGCGGTCTCAGCCATTCTCCTGGCCATGGTTGCCATGGTGCTTACGGCCAGCAGTTACGGACGTATCGCAGCCAGATATCCTGCTGCAGGGTCCGCATACACGTTTGTGCGTCATGGGTTCAATGCTTATGCGGGCTTCCTCGCCGGCTGGGCGATGATGTTGGACTATCTACTCGTTCCCGTTGTTTGCATCCTTTACGCGTCACTGACGATCGGTCGAGTTCTTCCAGGAGTTCCCTACTGGGGATGGTGCCTGCTCATCGTCACTGTGATTACCACCGTCAATTTGCTCGGCGTCCGCTCTACGGCGAATGCCAACCTCGCCATGATGATAGTTGCGATGGCCGTGATTGTTCCATTTCTGTTGCTCGCTGTTCGCTGGCTCTTTATTGGTCAGGGCTGGGGTGGACTATTTTCTCTCCGCCCGTTCTACTCGCCGAAATCATTCCACTGGAATCATCTTGCCGCGGGCACCGCTTTGGCGGCTCTCACCTACGGTGGCTTCGATGGCGTCAGCACACTCTCAGAGGAAGTCGAGAACCCTCAGCGCAATATCCTGCTGGCCACCGTTTTTGTCTGCGTCTTTACTGGCATCTTTGGAGGATTGCAGATCTATCTGGCTCAGAGAGTGCATCCGGGCTACAACGACTTTGCCAATGTTGAAACTGCGTTTATGGATGTAACTCGAGTCGTCGGGGGGCCGTGGCTGTTTAGCGCAATGGCCGTCATTCTGATCATTACGAGTCTGGGATCCAGTCTGACCGCACAAGCTGGAGTCTCACGGTTGCTTTACGGAATGGGTCGAGACGGGGTGCTGCCCCGACGAGTTTTTGGCTACGTTCATCCCACCACTGCCGTTCCCTCCTGGAATATTCTTCTGGTCGGCCTGCTGGCCTTTGTCGGTTGCCTATTGCTCAATTACGAAAAGGCGGCCGAATTAATCAATTTCGGCGCATTTCTGGCCTTCATCGGCGTCAACGCCAGCGTAGTTCGCATCTTCTATTTCCGTGGCGATCCGGCACGCCGCAACCTGCTCACCGACCTCTTGCTTCCGCTTTCCGGAGTGCTCTTCTGCCTGATCATCTGGTGGAACCTCAGCAATATGGCCAAAGTCGTAGGCTCTCTATGGTTCGCTGCGGGCCTCACCTACCTCGCTTTTCTCACGCGCGGTTTCCGCAATGTACCAACTGGGATTGAGAGCGGATTCGAAACATAGTTTTTGAGGCCCCAACTATGCAGAGTTTTCGAAGTAGAAAAGGAGGAGAATGAGACTCGGATTACTAGGATCAGGAATGATGGGTCAACAGCACATCTCTGCCTTGGCCACAATGCCTGATGTCGCAGTCGTCACGCGTACATCCGAGCCGTTTGCATCTACTGCCTTCCCCGATCGCGAATCCTTCTATCGCGCACTCATCGCTGCGCCCGACCTGGATGCGATCGACATTTGCCTGCCAACCCGCATGCATCCGTGGGCAGCCATCGCTGCTTTGGAAGCAGGAAAGCACGTGATTTGCGAAAAACCCCTGGCGCTCAATCTTCTCGAATGCGGCAGTATTCTTGAATCCGTTCGCAACAGCGGCCGCGTCTTTATGGTGGCTCACGTTGTGCGGTTCTTCCCCGCTTATCGCCTATTGGCCCAGGCCATCCATGACCTGCACTTTGGACAGCTTCTCTCGATCCAGTTCAAACGTTGGTCGGGCATTCCCACATGGGCCGACTGGCTGACCAACCACACAGAAAGCGGCGGCGCCATTTTCGATATGCTTATCCACGATTTCGATCAATCCATCTGGCTGCTCGGCACGCCCAATTGGGTTTCTGCTGAGCCCATTGAGGCAGAGAACACTGTTCGCTGCCTCTTGCAGTACGACGCCTCTTCTTCTCGGCCTGCCTGCACGGTACAGATTGAAGGCGGCTGGTTCGCCGACAAACGCCCGTTTGCGATGAGCTTTCATGCGCGGTTTGCTCATGCCAACCTAATCTACCGTGACAACCAACTTACGGTAGAATCCAGTTCCGACTCCACTCCAGTCCCATTGCCCCAGATCGACCCCTATGCGGAACAACTGCGGTATTTTGTTAGCTGTTGCCGCAATCATTCTGAGCCGAGCGAGAGCCCCGCAAGCGCCGGAGCAGATGCCGTGAATCTTGCCCTGATCGTTCGCGCTCTGGCGCGCTCCATGCCAGGGGTTTTGACCGCATTCACTCCCGTTAAGGATTCTGACCTTGCATTGGAATAATAGAGCTACAGACGAGCTTTCTTTGGCCATCGACATGGATGAGGTGTTGGTTGACACCCTGGGCAAGATGCTCGCTTCTTACAATCAACGCTACGACGCAAACATTACTCCGGCTGATCTGCATGGTCTGGAACTGGCGGACATCGTTCCGGAAAACCATCGTCAGTGGGTGTTGGAAATGTTGCATCAGCCAGGCTTTTTTGCTGACATCGCCCCAATGCAAGGCGCCTTGGCCTGCATCGATCGTCTCAGTCGGAAACATCGTGTCTACATTGCAAGCGCTGCCACTGAATTCCCCGACTCATTCCGCGACAAGATGAACTGGCTGGCCCATTACGTTCCCTCTATTCCGACGCATCGGATTATTTTCTGCGGAGAAAAATCCGTTCTCGATGTCGATTATCTAGTCGATGACACTCCCTCGCACTTTGAGGGAATGCGGGGAACGGGTCTGCTCTTTGATGCTCCACACAATCGTCTCGAGCAACGCTATTATCGTCTGAATGGCTGGGAGAACCTCGAACGAGCGATTGAAGTCCATGAAGCTCGCAAGCGTGATCATCGCTTCCCTGAATCCGCATGGACCGTACGTTAGACAATACTCTGGGCTACGCGATCGCTGATTCGCGATAAGTGGCTGCCATGTTCCCCGCAGCCACTTATCGGCTCGCCTATGTCTTCAGGTAAATTTTCTGACGGTGGAGGAAATACAGGAACAGCCACTTGGTTGCAACTGTTCCCACTGCTAAGACCAGCACTTTGAACAGACCTGCGTGACTGGCCAGCCCTCCGAATAGAATATTCGAGGCTTGACTGAAGTCAAACAGTTCCTGCACAACATAAATCAGCAGCGGATTCAACCCGATGACGATGAACCAGAAGGACCACTTCTTCCATCCCTTCACATCGATGACCCAGTAAAAGAGTGCGAACAGCAGCATGCACCAGCCGTTGGAGTACACCGTGTACGAACTCGTCCAAAGGCGGGTGATGATCGGGAAGACCATTCCCCACAAAAGGCCCAATCCCAGACAGCTCACTCCGCCCGCCGCAAGGGCCACTACCTTAAATCGCTCGGATCGCCGGGCGTGAACCAGATGACTGCACAATACACCCAGCATCACCGTGGCGACTGAGGGAATCGTGCTCAGGTATCCCTCATTGTCTCCATAGACGTAGCAACAGAACTTTCCTGGCAGAAAGAGGCGGTCGATGTAGCCCTCGAGATTCCCTTGAGGGGTGAGCACATTGTGCCCAAATCCGGGAACTGGGATCAAGGCCATGATCGCCCAATATCCAAGTAGGAGGCCTATCGTCCACGCAATCTGACCCCGGAGCTTGCAAAACAGAGTGATCAGAGCGGCAAAGATATAGGAGAGCGCAATGCGTTGCAGTACCCCGGTATATCGAAAATCTGCAAAGTCCAGGCGAAGAATTCCGTTGAACACCAGGCCCAGTGCAATCAGGATCGCCGTTCGGCGCAGAATGTGCCCCACAATTGTCCTGGTCGTCTGCCCAAGCTGTCTTCTGCGCTCGAGCGCCAACGGCAGGCTCAGTCCTACGATGAACAGAAACAGAGGAGCAATGAGGTCCCAAAACGTGAACCCAACCCACGGGGTGTGATCCAGTTCCTTAGCCAACACATTTTGCCACGGAAGATGAAGGACAGCAGCCAGTGCAAGAATCAACCCACACTGTTCCTGCATCAGCCAGAACATATCAAATCCGCGCAAAGCATCGATGGACGCGAGCCTCTTGCCGGGCACCGGGGCAGGTTGCTCGCCGAGTGGGTTTTCCGACATTCTTTTCTCGAGGAGAAGACTCTCCGGCATTCTTTTCCTTTGCTCTCCGTAGGCCGCAGATTGTCGCAAGCCGGAGCTTCTCCTGTGCAGTTAGGCCTAATTTCCCAAACTTCAGGAGATAATTAAATTCTTATTGACCCATATTATTGCAGTAATCAGAGGGAAATTTCTATAGAAAATATCTAAAATGATCTTATATTCATCTTTCTAAGGACAGGCGCACGCGGACCATCTCATTAGTCGGTTTTCGTTCAAACTTTTTTTACTTCCCAGTTGACCGTTTTCAGGAACCAGACTCTATCACACAAGCCTGTCGGGCGATCCTCCATGTGGGCGGGCACGATTTCGGGGGATTGTCTCCAACTCGGAAACAATCAATGCCGAACGACGATGCGGTTTTGGGGCATGGAAAAAGTAGTCACAGTGAGTTGGTGTGGATGCGGCCCTGGGAAGATTCTTTCTTCCAAGCGACGATCGTCCTCAAGCCAATGCCACAGTCATCCTGAGCTGGGGCCTTTGGAAGCGCCGCTACGGAGGCGATCCCGGCCTCATCGGCAAGACGATTCTGCTCGACGCGCGACCTTTCACGGTGATTGGGATTCTTCCCGCGTGGTTCAATTATCCCGACAGCAAGATCCAGATGTGGACGCCGATCTATCACGAGCGGTCGCCGGCGGTGATGGCCTTGCACACGGCGCACAATCTCGATGCGATTGCGCGGCTCAAGCCCGGGGTCACAATCGATCAGGCGACGGCGGAGCTGAACACCATTGTTTCCTGACGGACCGGTGAACGATGCCACATTCGGCCCATCCTCGACGGCGAAGTGTTTCGACTCAAGACCGGCCTCTACGCCATGTTTGCGGCTACAGGCTGTCTGCTGCTCATCGCTTGCCTGAATATCGCCAACCTTCTTGTGGCAAGGGCGGCGACACGGCGCAAGGAGACCGCGGTGCGCACCGCGCTCGGCGGCAGCAGGGCACGCCTCATCCGCGGACAGGTGATTGAAAGCGTGGTCCTTTCTGTTGTGGGAGGAGCGATTGGCCTGGCGCTCACGGAAACTGCACTGCTCTGGCTCATGCATGTGCGGCAGGACATTCCCCGCGCGGATTCCATTCATATTGATGGCATGGTTGTCCTGTTCACCATGGGCGTGATGCTCGTCTGCGGGCTCGTTGCCGGTCTGGTTCCCGCGCTTTCGTTGAACGACAAACAGATCCTGAGGACATTGCATGAGGCATCGCGGAGTTATAGCGGCGCCCAGGGCGGTGTGCGCTTGCGGCGCGTGCTGCTTGGACTTCAAGTGGGCCTGACGGTGGTGTTGCTTACCTCCGCGGGTTTGCTCCTCAAGACCTATACGCGGCTCCGTTCGGTGGACATCGGCTGCGCAACCCATGACGTACTGACCATGGAAATCAATCTTCCCAGGGGCAGCTACAAGACGCCCGCGCAGATCGTCACCTTTTACGAGCAACTGGCAGACCGGGTGCGGCAGTTGCCGGGCGTTCAGGCCGCCGCCGTGAGCACCACGCTGCCCGGCGAAGGCCGCCAGCGCGACGATACGTTCACCATCCGCGAACATCCTGCACTGCCCAGGGGGCAGGTGCTCGACGCCGCTTCTTATTTTGTCGACCCTGACTATTTCACGGCGATGAAGATCCCGTTGCTGCAGGGGCGCGTCTTTGCGGCCGACGAGCGGCTGGACCGCAGCGGCGAAGTAATCGTCAATCAGGATTTTGCTCGGCAGTTCCTGAAGGGAGAAAGCGTCCTCGACAAACACGTCAAGGTTTCGATGGGAGGCGAATTGCCCGGGGAAGAATCGGGACTGCAGATTGTGGGTGTTGTGGCCGACACTCTGGAAGATGTCTCCAGCAGCCCACGCCCAGCCATCTATTATCCGTTCTATGCAGGCTCGGAGCGCTCCGGAACGCTGGTGGTCCGCGCACAGCAGGCTCCATTGAGCATGGCGCTTTCTGTGCAGCAGGCGATTGCCGGCATTGATCCAGGCATTGCCGTGGCCAACGTTCTTACCATGGACCAGATCGTTGGCCAGTCCACCATCGACGCCAGCTTCGACGCCACGCTGCTGTTCGCGTTCGCGGTGATATCGCTGGTGCTGGCGGCGGTAGGTCTTTTCGGTGTGCTCTCCTACATCGTGGCCCAGCGCACCGCCGAGATTGGCATTCGCATCGCCCTTGGAGCGCAGCGGCCGCAGGTGATGCGGCTTATGCTCCGCGACGGCCTTCGCCCGGCAGTCCTCGGACTAGTGCTCGGGCTCATCGCCAGTACTGGAGCGGCGCAACTGATCCAGTCGATTCTTTACGGAACGCCGGCTCTCGATCCGGTGGTTTATATGCTCGTTAGCGTCACGTTGCTCGCAACCGCAATAGTGGCATGTACCGTGCCGGCGTGGCGAGCCTCGCGTCTTGACCCAATGACGGCGTTGCGCATGGAGTAGCAACTACCGGACGGCGGTCGCCGCGGTGAGGCGTCAAGGAATTATTGTCGGCTCTAATCAGCTGATTGCGCTTTGGCTCAGTCGACAGCTTTTCAATGCAAGTAAAAACGTGATTGCGGCAGGTCTAACTCTTCCGACTCTTTAATGGCCTCGGGCTGGCCTGTCGCCCACGTCATTCGTCTTGGGCGCGTGACGGCGAGTCCCAAGCTGGCTGTGCCTTACCTCGATTCGCGCATTATCGCCAACTCACTCGTCGAGAATTAGAGCGGAAAGTTGGCCAGATTTCGCAGTTCCGGTCGGACTACCGGCTACACGGACGTAATGGTCCGAGGAGTAACTTCCGGATTGGCGACCACACGTTCGGAATTCGGGAAAACAAGATTAAATCGAGCAATAAACGCAGTGGCCTGTCGGCATCACTCCTCGACTCCTGTAGATACCGCCGCACACCGCTCGCAATCGCCGCACGAACCCGCGGTTCCGTGACAATGCGCGGCACCCAAAGCAACGCAAAAATCAGATAGATGGAGCCTAGTACGATAGCGCCGACTCGCGCGGTCCTAGGCCATTGAATCGCTATGCCCCCGAAAATCTGGACCACAGCCGCAATGTATACGAGAATCTCACGTTGATGAACGTCACCAAGCGCCTGGATCTGTTGCCAGTTGTTGACGTCACGCCAGACCAAAGTGATGATGATGCCAAAGGCGACTGCGGCCAATCCATACACGTGACGTCCGAGATAGGTTCTCGCCATCTTAATCCTAAATACGCGACATTTTCGCTCAATTAGGGCTAAGCCCCATAAGGTAGTTCGTTTCATGCTCGCCTCCAAACGCAAACCTACTATCGGGCTCGCTGACAGGAACGATTGACAATGTTTTTATAGCGAGGGACTAGTTCGCAAGCGCGTCGCGGTTAGCCTTAGCCCAGGCGCTATTTTGCGGCACTGCCTTCATAGGTGGGCCGCCTTCGGTCCCGCAGGAGCATGGGCCCTCGGTCTTAGCCTCGGTCATGCAGGAGCAGGACTTGTTTTTTAGGCATGCGCATACGTAGACGACCTTGCCCTTCACCTTTGCGTCATTGGCGGGCTGATTCTGGGCCGCGAAGCCCGTCTGCAGGACCGCCAGCAACGGCAGCAAGGTCAGCATGGCTATGGTTCCTTTGATTTTGCCTTTGATTGTGTTCCTCATGGATTGTCCCTAGCGTGGCAAGATTGGGTTCGGGTGCACGAGAATCGGACAGCCAGATTCCCACTCCCGTTTCTATCGCCCAACCCAATACTGCGGCCGAAGGTGGTCATCCGCAATATCCACTCCACGACAATTTGACATAGCCACTAGGGCGGGGTCTCGATCTCACGATTCGCCGAAATACCCGCGACTAAAAGTGTCCCCGGAAATGCTCCAAATGCGCGGTCAAGTGGCTATGGCACTCTCGCAACTCGGCAGATAGCATCGGACCAATTCCGTTCCGGCGAAAGTCGCGGTTGTGTGTTCCGCGAGAAAGGGGCCGACTTTGTTCTCGCACTACATCTTCTGGCCGTGGTTCACCGGACTCGTCTTTCTGCTCATGGGCCTTTACTCCGTGCGTGGCGAATTTATCTCCGCCTCCGGAACCGAAAAAGTCATCGTTCTCGGACGCGTCTTCGCTGCCTCGGGACTCGCCGCTTTCGGAGGCGAGCACATGGTGAACATCGGCCCCTTCTCGCCCATGGTTCCACGCTGGCTTCCCTTTCATCCCTTCTGGGTAGTCTTTTTCGGGCTGGCCCTGCTCGCGAGCGCATTGAGCCTTGTGCTTAACAAATACATCAGGCTCTCCGCCACGCTGACCGCCGTCATGTTCCTGATCTTTATCCTCACGCTCCACATCCCCGAAGCCATCGCGAACCCGCACGACCGCTTCCGCTGGACGGTGGTTCTCCGCGAAACGTCTTTCGCCTCCGGCTTTCTTGCCTTTGCCGGAACTCACGCCACGCGCTCGAAGCCGCTCATCGTCATCGGGCGCGTCACTGCGGCCCTCCCATATCTTTTCTTCAGCATCATGCACGTGCTGCATCCTGAAAATGCGCCGGGCGTCCCACTCGCAAAGCTCTCACCGCCCTGGATCTTCTGGCCGCACGTGTGGACCACCGTCACAGCGCTTATCCTGCTCACCGCAGGGGTGATGATTCTTGTGGACAGGTATGCCCGCGTCGCCACTGCCTGGCTCGGCCTCTGGATGCTGCTGCTCACCCTCGTCGTTTACGTGCCGTTGCTCATCCCCGCAAAGGACGGAATGCAGCTCATCGAAGCCGCCAACTATATCTTCGATACACTGCTCTTCTGTGGAACCATCCTGCTCCTCGCGTCAGCGTTGCCGAAGAAACAGCCCGCGCCCGTGGCTGTCATGCAAACTGCGGTCTGAGCGTGCCTGCTTCAGACGCTAGCAATCGCAGTCCGCAGCTTCTCAACCGCGCCCGGAATCGTCTGCGCGGCCACGTTGCCGTACCCGAGAACCAGCCCTTTGCGCACATTCTTTGCCATATAACTCCCGGATAACGGGAACAGCCACAATCCCAACTCCGCCGACCGTTCGGCGATGGCTACATCATCGATCCTCGCGGAAAAAGTGACCGTAAGGTGCATCCCAGCTTCAGCGCCGTGTATCTCGAGCGTGTTGCCGAATGTGCTTCTCAACTGGTCCACCAGCACCTTGCGTCGCTCACTGTAGAGCTGGCGCATACGCCGGATATGCCGCGCAAAGTGCCCCTCCTGCATGAAGTCGGCAATCGCCTCCTGGAACAGGTATGGCGGAAGGATATCCATCGCGTGCCGCACGCGCTAAAGCGCGCAACTTGCCTTGCTTTGATTGGAAGTCCAGCTTCTCCCCTCGACAAAGCGCTGCCCAGACTTTGATCTCATCTGAATTCCAGCTAGGCTTTCACTTCGAAGCACACGACTCGGCCGACGCAGTCGGAGAGATAAGTCCGAGCCACCAGATAAAACAAGCGCTCAAAAGTAGCATCGGCAGTATGCGTCGAACGTTTATTGTGGCCAAGTCTCGGTATTATAGCCCCTCGACCAAATCCCGATTGTCGGTAGTGTAGGACGCCGAGCAGTTCCTGAAATCGACCCATCCCCGACGCTTGATCGGTCCGCATCGTTAAGAACACATGGTTATAGAGAGTAGTTGACGATTTGTCGCAATACGGACACTGGCCAGGATTGGGCTTAGGGAGATTACTCCCGAGATGTCCTAGTGCTGTATCTGGAGCGCCCCGCGACGGCAGTGCGCAGTTGCATGCTCTCAGAGCAGGGCGCTTCGGATACAGCGACTTGAAGGAAGCCGCCCCCATGGAAGGCTATGAACTTTGAATGGCGCTGATCGGGTGGAGAAGTTTGACCAAGTCGTTAATCTGGGCATGATCTGCGGCTTTTAAGTCGTGATGGAGCGGTGAAGGATCGCAATGTGGCATCCGGCGGGGGCTGAAGAGATGAGCGACCGAGCGTCCCGGGACAGATGAGACAAGGAACCTGCATGCGTGCCGAAGCAGGGGCAAAGGCCGAAGATGGGGATAGAGGTTCAAGCTGCGCACCGGTTTGGTTGAGGTGGAGAACGAAGCAGCAGTTGCGCAGCGGAAAGCCGTTCGACAGCGCGCATGGTTCCGCCACAGACTGGGCAGTTCCAGAGTAAATGGGTCTCTTCAGTGGACATCGAAGCTGCCGAAGCAGCCTTTTGCTCTGAGCCGCTGAGTAGTCGAGAGCATAGCGGCAACAGGGTAGCGCGGTTCCGGTTGGCGAGGAACCCGAAGTTGCGGATGCGGACGAAGCCTGGCGGCAGCAGATGGAGCAGGAAGCGGCGCAGGAACTCTTCGACGGCCAGAGTCATGAGCCTCTTCTTGTTGCCGTGGGCAGAGTCGCGCCAGCGGAAGGTGACGTTGCCATCGGAGAGCGCAACCAGCCTGCTGTTGGAGATGGCGACGCGATGGGTATAGGCGCCGAGATAGCGCAGCACGTGTTCAGGGCCGCCGAAGGGAGGCTTGGAGTAGACGACCCAGTCGTGGCGGAACAGTACACGCAGCCATGCGGCGAAGGTGCGTGGCTGGGCAAGAGGCAGAAGGTTGCCGTAAAACTGGAGTTCGCCTCGATGGAAGGCGCTACGGAGTCCGGCGACGAACTTGCCGCGGAAGACACGGCTGAGCACGCCGATGGGCAGGAAGAAGGAAGGCCGGGCGGAGATCCATCTGGAGTGATCTGGTGCGAGGCCGCCGGCGGCAACGACACAGTGGATATGGGGATGAAACTGCAATCGCTGATTCCAGGAGTGGAGCACGCTGAAGAAACCGATCTCGGCTCCAAGATGTCGAGGGTCGCGAGCAATCTCACGCAGCGTCTCGGCACTGGCGTGAAAGAGCAGGTTATAGATGAGCCGCTTGTTCTGTAAAGCGAGCGGGGCCAGTTCCCGCGGCAGAGTGAAGACGGCATGGACATAGCGGGTGGGCAGCAGTTCTCGTTCACGCGCCTTGAGCCAGCGCAGGCGCGCGTTGCCCTGGCACCGTGGGCAATGCCTGTTTCGGCAGGAGTTGTACGAGATCCTGGTCGTATGTCCGCAGCCGGTACAGCGATCGCGATGTCCGCCCAGCGCGGCGGTGCGACAGCGCGTGATGGCCAGCAACACTTTTCGGTGTTGCCAGTTGATCCACTTACGGCTGTGTTCAAGAAATGCGTGTCCTGCACAGCGAACAATGTCGGCCATCTCCAGCGGAGGCCGGCTCATGAACTGTGCTTGCGTCCTCCTTGTCGAGAGAACGTGAGAGCATCAAGCGGGCTGGCAGTTGCGCTGAGATGCCGTTGGGACAGATGCAGGTAGACGGTAGTGACCTCGAGGTCTCGGTGACCGAGCAGTATCTGGATCGTTCGCAGGTCGGCGCCGGCTTCAAGAAGATGTGTGGCGAAGCAGTGACGTAGAGTATGCGGATGGATGTGCCTGTTGTCGAGGCCGGCGCGTTCGGCGGCGATCTGGCAGGCATCCCAGAGGACCTTAGTGGTGACAGGGTAACTTGCCGTGTGCCAGCGGTTGCCGGGAAAGAGCCACTCCTTCGGCTTGCGCCGGAGGCCGCGCCAGTAGAGGCGCAGCGCATCGAGCAGCTTCGGGCTAAGCATGACATCGCGGTCCTTGCCGCCCTTGCCCTCCCGGATATGAACCACCATCCGCTGGCTGTCGATGTCACCGACCTTCAGGTGGGCCGCTTCCGCGCGCCGTGCACCCGTGGCATAGAGCGTCATCAGCAGGATGCGATGAAACTGCGAGTCTGCTGCGTCAATGAGGCGTGCCACCTCCTCCTGGCTGAGCACCTGCGGAAGGTGTCGCAACTTCTTCGGATAGGGCGTCTCGGCGATGCTCCAGCCGCGCTTCAACACGTGGATATAGAAGAAGCGCAGCGCCGCCAGCCGCAGGATTACGGTGTTCGGACTGAACTTCAGCTTGGTGAAAAGCATCGCCTGATACTTGCGAATGTCCTCGGGGCCAAGCTGATCGGGCCGGCGATGAAAGTATCGGCTGAAGTGCTCGACACCGTGCAGGTAAGTGCGGATGGTCGTATCGGCGAAGTTGCGACGCCGCAACTCCTCAAGCATGAGCTGGCGTAGTTGGTTCACAGAGAATCCTCCTTCTCTGCGCACCAAGCTACCCGGTAGCCTCAAGTGTCAGTTCAGTAACACGCGGATGCGTCCGCCGCCGCCGCGGCTTCGTTCATGTCGGCATAGCGGAAGCGATCTGCGATGCCGCGCCTACCAGTTCCCCCGGATCACTGACAAACCGGAAACTAACTAACTCACTGATCTTCCGAAACTCCCGTAAAGCGCTGCGCGGATGGACAGACACTCGCTGTTGTTCATGTACAACAGCTGCATCGCTTGATTTGATCATTGTGACAATCACCCAATCCCGCTTCCACAATTGTTTTGGAGAAACAAAATGTCCACCACCACTCTGAAAACCAGCACCTTACCTCGCGAATTTGTCTTCAATGGGTCACGTATTCCTGACCCGGATCCACAAATGAGCATCGACCAGGTCCGCGACCTGCTTACGCCTTCTTACCCCGAAATTGCGACTGCGACGATGACTGGGCCGGAGGACACAGGAACGAGCGTGCGTTACTCCCTCTCTAGAGCCATCGGTTCAAAAGGGTGAAGCCATGCTTCGCTCTGAGCTGACACGGGAGGAGTTGGTCGCGATATTTACAATGAAGGCGGCCGCACCGCCTCCGGAAGCGAACAAATTACTCGTGAGGCATCTCCAATGCAAAGAATCAATACGTCTCGCCGGCGCCGTCCGGCAGGCGATGGACCGGTTCGGGGGCACAGACAGTATGCTGCTCTCGAGTCCATCGGAACTCCTTCCGCCTCTCGGATGACAACCCTCGTGCCCGCTTTCGGTCAGGCTCTTCCCACCCTCGAGACGGTTCCAACGGAATACAACCATGAAGTCAACGCGGAGCTGCTTTACGATCTGGGCGCTGCTCTGGTGAAGGCAGGTTTCGCCGCGCTCTGCGCCAATCCCGCTCATGATGCCCATGTTTCACCAACTCGTTCCACTCCTCCGCCAGAGGTCCGTCCTCTTGACGGTCACCTCTCTCGAAGAAGACCTGATCCGCGTCAATGTCCTACCAAAGAAGCTGGCGGATGGCGAAAACGCTGCCCTCACCACCCCGATGAGTTTCACCGGAACCGCCGCCGAGCTCGATGCACAACTTCCGGATGCGATTGTCAGCTTTGTCGCCAGTCATCTGGAATTGAAGAACACGCTCGACCGCGCCAAAGAGGAAATGGCTACAGCGGCGGAGGCGGCCCAAGATGAGGCGAGAAATAAGTCGAAGACCGCGAAGAAGACTGTTCCGGCCACGGCGCCTGTGGGGAAGGACGAGCAGATGCGGACAGAGCCGCCAACGGTGCGTGGCCTTTTTGATATGCCCACTCCAGTTAGCGCGCGTCACACTCGGTCTACGATTCGGACGAAGAAGCCGAGATTCTGGCCGAAATCAAACAGGATGAGGAAACGGAGGAAGGGGACGAGGCAGCTTCGTAGTTCTAGTAGCTAGCGTCAGAGAACACAACTGGCCCTCGTATTTTTCATAGAGTTGCGTCCCGCCGAATCCGCTCTGCTTGTTGGCATTGTCCTTCGGCAATCAAACCCAGGACAGAGACTTCCCCTGATATCTCCGGGCGTGTGGATTCTCAACCTCCCAGCCAGTCGCTAATACCTTATTTCTAAAAGTGAAATGTTGTCCCTGTTCACCTACTTTAGCTGGTGATCGGGAAATTAATCGACGAAATCGACGCGCCTTCGTCGCACAACACGCGAGCCGCTACCGCCCCAAGCGCAGAGTAAAGCGATGATGTGGAGCAAGAGCCAGAGGGTGATGCCCTGGTCCTGGTAAATCCAAAAGAGGATGAGGATGCGGGGGAGCAGCAACCAGACGATGATAGGGATGAGGCCGACCGAGGGGGGAATGAACTGGCTCATGCTGTGCTGGAGCCATGCGACGAAGATAGTGAGGCGCGGGAGGAACAGCGACAGGATGAGGAACCAAAGTGGGATCGAGTGAACGGGGAACGTGAGGGAGAATTTCATCGTCAACGCTTCGATTTCGCCAGTCTACGCAAAAGCAGGTTCTTCGCTGGGCCTATGATGGCAATCTGACATTCGAGTAGGGCATCGAAACAACATGCACTTCAACTTCTGCTTCCAAATTGTATTCTAGCGATGATGATGGCTGCGCTTGAATTCGAACTACTGCCTCTGCCGTGTCAAAATTTGGGCAACAGCTAACGGCGGATTTGCGAGGCCCTGCTGGATTGGCATTTGTGACGAACGCCCCGACTCCACTGTTCTTTGGGTTCCGTTCCAAGAAAGGAGATCGACGTCGAAATACCGCGTTTCCACGGAGTGCTCGCTGGAATTTAAGCATGGCGATTTTCATCAATTGAGGGCGCAGCGGCTGTTGGATCCGGGCAAGTTACTCAAAATCCCGTTTTGCATGCACTTCGTTATGCATGCTGGCTCCCCCCAACGGGGGACTTCCGGATTGGCCACCATCCGACCGGAACTGAGAAGGCAGCGAACAGCTCAATGAGGGCGTTGGGCTGTTTGCCCCGGTTGAAGCGCGGGCCGCGGTCGCGTGGCTGCGGCTACACAATCCCGATCTGATTCAGCATCGATAAGAGTAGGTCTTCATTGGTGCGTCGCGCTGCCCCCTGAAGATTTCTCCTCCGGCCACGCGGATGAGGCGCAACGGAAGCCGATATCCCGGTGGCGAAGATCGGGTGGCGCGCTGAGCCGACCTGAGACTCGCACATCTCGCGTACTGTTATAGAACGAACTCCCCTTCAGGATGTGCTCGCCTGCCTCTTTACCGGCGTCCTGTACCCATTCCCAGACATTTCCCAGCATGTCCCACAGTCCAAATCCGTTAGGCAGCTTCGTTGCCACTGGATGTGTAGTGTCGTTGCTGTTTGGGTCGTACCACGCCAGAGACCCGAGCGGTTCTGTCGGCAGTTCTGCAATTCCACCGTAAGCGGCCCATTCCCACTCCGACTCGGTCGGCAGCCGCATGTCGATCCGGCTGCAATAGGCAGTCGCGTCCGTCCAGCCAACCCGGTCCACTGGAAGATCCGCTCCCTTGTAGAACGAGGGAGCAGCATTCATGACCCGCTTGTATGCCGCTTGGGTCACCTCGGTGCGGGCGATCCAAAAGCCGCTGGCAACGACGATTTTCTCCCGGTGCCGTTCGAGGCCATAGCATTCCCCGTCTCCCGGCAGGCAGCCCGTAAAGTAGCTGCCGGGCGGTATCCATTGGTAGGTCAGACCATCCCCGGGATTCATCTTTGAAGATCCTCCGGGAGCTGCGGGGAGAACAGCGGTCAGAGCCACCACAATGACCGTCAGACTCATAATCCGGACTTTCCCTTCGGACTCGAAAACGGCAAAACCATACGCCTTTCTCGCCGGTTGCCGACCTTCGGAGTCGTTTTCCGTCCCAGAGCTTCGGGGCGTTCTGGCGATCCGCTTCTAGACGATCCATGCTACAACGTGACGGGAAATTACCGAGGCACGCATCGAGCCTCCAGGCGAGCATTTCTGAGTTCCGGTTGGGCGACAATACAACCACAACACGGCATATTGATTCCACACACTCGCCCTGGGGGGGGCCGGTCGGCAACCTGCATTTCGAAGCAGAGTCCGCCGCGTCACCAATTCCAGCAAGCACCGTGCGCCGCGATCCGTGAGCGCAGCGTTTCCTGTACCCTGTCTCCAGCTTATGGCTCTTTCCGGGATCTCGCTGCGTTTCCTGTTCTCCGCCTTTATTCTTCTCGCGCTCCCCGGATCATCGATCACTGCGCAGACACTCCCTGTCGCCGACCATCATGCTCACCTGCAGAGCCCCACCGCCGCCCGTCTCCTCAATGAAGGCGCCATTCCCCTGCCTGGCGCACCAGGTAACGAAGAAGAGGAAAAAACCAATACCGCCGCGGCCCTCATCGCCCAGCTCGATGCCGCCGGCATCCGGCGCTCCGTCGCGCTCTCTGACGCCTACCGTCTCGGTTCTCCCTTCGTGCATGTCCCGGGCGAGGCCGCTGCTGTCGATGCCGAGAATGAGTGGACTCTCCGCCAGGTGCAGCTATATCCGCAGCGTCTGGTCGGCTTCTGCAGCGTCAATCCCTCACGTCCTTACGCTCTCGCCTCCATCGATCATTGCGCCCGCATCGGTCTGCGTGGTGGACTCAAACTGCATCTCGCCAATGCGCAATTTCGCTTTGATGATCCGGCACAGATCCGTGAGCTGCGCGATGTTTTCGCCGCCGCCGATCGCCTCCGCATGCCCATCCTGATTCACCTGCGCTCCGCGGCCGTCTGGGACGCCAAACGCAGCGTGCAAATCTTCATGGATCAGGTCCTGCCCTCGGCTCCCAACATTCCCGTGCAGGTGGCGCACCTCGGCGGCTGGGGCGGCTACGATCGCACCACCGATGACAGCCTCTCCACCTTCGCCGACGCCTGCGTCGCCCATCCCGGCCGTTGCCGCCACCTCTACTTCGATATCGCCGCCGTTGTCCTCGCTCCCACCGACGCCGATGCCGCGCCCGGCAGCGATCTCCGGTTCCTCTGGGACGAACAAAAACATTTCCCCGACGGCCCTGATCGACTCGCCGCCAATCTTCGCCGCTTCGGCCTCTCCCGCATCCTGTTCGGCACCGACTGGCCGGTTGTGACCGCCAGCGACTACTTCTCGACGCTGCGCATCAACCTGCGTCTCACCCCCGCCGAGACCAACCAGATCTTCAGCAACCTCGCTCCCTATTTCCCCTGAACCCCGCCCACGCAGCACCAACGCCTCGTCTCTATGAACAAAAACCGTCACCTTGAGCGAGTTCAGGAAAACCCGGCGTTCCGGCTGTATCACCGGCAATCCGGAAGTTTGCCGTCGAATTGTCCGTATTGCCGACAAACCCGACATTACTCAAGGCTGGGGCGTTTCCCAGTACCTATTCTGAACTGAGCCTGTAAATCGAGGCTACGATTGCCTTTGCTCTACCCTACGTCCCAGTTCGCGACACGGCGATTCATATTTCCTATCATGGGCAGGTGTTAATGATCCGCGCATTTTCCGGCCAGCGGCAAATTTGAGCGGCTGACCCACTCCCTCGATTTAGTGTTGCTCAAGAAAATTAGCCCAAAGAATGCTGCGTGCAGCTCACGCACGACCTACGCTAGGGATGTCGTTATTGCTGTTCCTCATGATGCGTGGTAGCGCTTGCCCGACAAGCCGTAATGCTTCCCCGAATCTTTCCGGTGAGTTGGGCCCGGATCATCGTGAGTTGCACAGAATCGAGGTCGAAGACTAATTCCGCCAGGACAATCTCTCCATAGTCGGGCACCTCCATCACGTTGCCGACGATCCGGCCGAACGAAAGATTTCCACTGACGCTCCTGACAAGCGAACCCGGGATGGAGGTTGCTCCTCTCCGAA
Organism: Terriglobales bacterium; assembly: GCA_963823845.1. GTDB lineage: Bacteria > Acidobacteriota > Terriglobia > Terriglobales > Acidobacteriaceae > Alloacidobacterium. The sequence continues at coordinate 18,240 of CAWGND010000026.1, read as the reverse complement.
AAATCTGACCTGCAGATGAATAATAAAGGACGACCTGAATCGGCTGGCCTGCAATCCGAAGATCTTCGAAGCGTGTCCCAAGAAAATTAACAGTAGGCTGGAGCCCGTCTGCCGAGTGCTGAATCGAGATTTGCGCGACTACCTTGTCAGCCGTGAGGACATCCAATACGTTCAGCCCTTCAATTGTTGCTTGCACGATCGTGCTCTGAGTACCTCTTGTGTCATCCCTGTCGCCTGAAGCGTGCGACGAACCGCGTGTGAAGGATATGATGTCCCTGACCCGAAAATTCTCCAGGCTCTGCTCCACACGTCCGCCTGGCTGTGGTAGCGTTACGGTTCCCTGCGAGGGAATGGATGCGTTAAATGGGCTTTCGATTGAGCCGCTTAAAATCCAGGCTTCCGCACGCTCGAGAGTGGCAGGATTCTCCAGATCCTTTGTGTCGCTCTTTTGCTTTCCTGGTTTTGCGGCGGGCCGAACCACCTGCTTCGATGAGCCAACTTCAATTTGTCCAATAGCCAGTTCTGCATTCTGTCGCACTAGCTGGCTGGTGTCTTGCAATGCAGCATGCAGCGCGGGCACGGCGTCCCGGGCCGCTGGACCGATTCCTCCTAATGCCAGCACTGCATTTTGCCGCACGACGCCGCTCACATCCTGCAGAGCGAAGATTAGAGCGGGCACTGCTTTCATGGCGGAAGGCCCGATTTCCCGAAGCGCTGTTGCGGTCTCCAGACGTACAACTTCGTCTTTATCAGATAGCGCAGACACCAACGCGGTCACAGCATCCTCTGCGACAGGACCTAATCGACCTAAGTAACGTGCCCCGATCATGCGCATGGTCTCGTTGTCGTTCGACAGTAACGATTCAAACAGCGGCACCGCTCGCTTCCCCAACTGGAGAAGGTCATCGAACGCGCGGTCACGTATTTCTTCGGTTTGATGGATGAGAGTCGCGATCCGCTCTGAAAACGGCTGTCCTGATGCTGAGCTTGTCAGGGCTGATCTCAGTTTTTGGAGAATTCCGGAGATCGAAGCCTTGCATTCGCCTCCAGGATCTACCTCCGGTCTTGTCCTTATTGTTCGATCCGCGCTTTCGAGACTTACATAAAAATCCATAGGGAACGACTGAGGATAAGCGTCTATCAATCGATTCGTCGCCGACAGCGAGCGCCACAAAGGGCGAGTCTCAGTACGTGCGAGCGCAAACGCCATCTCAGTTGCCAGACTTTTGATTAAAGGAGCTATGAATCTCTCGTGAGGTGCTGCCTCAATTGCCAGATATGCTGTGCATCGCCATGCCGGGTCCTCATCTTCAATCAGTGCAAATACCAACTGCTCACATTTTGTTGGGGACAGTTCGTGCGACTTAAATTCCTGATAGATACGATTGGCCTCCTCATCGAAGCCGCTCTTTCTTCGCAAGTAGGTGTCAGCTGAGGACAGGACCGTTTCAGTCATCCAAAGTAACTCTTGATTGTCTACTTCAGGCGCACCTGCTTTTGTATCGAGACCGCTAAGGACCGCTTGCAGCAACTTTCCTGCTTGTTGCGCCTGGGTTTCATCGCCGAATTCTGCCTTGACAAGAGGCGTTGGTACATTCTGGCCGAAGACTTCCAGCAGGATAGCCGCGTGACGCGCGTCTGTTCCTGTATTCAGGAACGGAATGACCAGCTTTTTCTGCGACAGGGCGCTTCGAAACGCTTCCCATGTCCCGCCTGCGCCTCCAATCAAGATCACTACATCCGCATGCTTCAGTGATTCTTCACTCCTACGATTTTGCTCAACTCGTATGACTTTGCCACCCTTAAAATCGGCTTCCTGGCCTTCTATTATTTGGACGAGGTCATCCAATCTTGGCGGGTTCTCCTGGCCAATTGCTTCTGAGAAGCTCCTGGCGGCAAGGTGATCTACTCCAGGCCAGCCACCCGTAATGAGAATGCCGCCAGCGTTTGCGACCGCCGCGCCAACTTGTTCAGCCGCATATTGAACCGGCTTCGGCAGCTGGAGCCAGCCAGTGCCGACTACAAGTACGCCGAGTCGGCTTGCTGTCTGCGGAACAGGGTCAACATCGGCTGCCTGGATCAATTCAGTAAGAATGATCGAACCGACTTCGATGACGGTTTGTGGCTCATTATCGATGCGTACGCGCAATCCGCAGACGCTTGAGCTCGTTCCAAACTCTTCTACGGGCAGTATCTCAATGCGACCAAGGCCGCTGACCATCAGCACATGTCTGTCGATCGCCACAGCGGTATGTGTTGTGCTGATGAACCGTACCAGCGATGCGTTTCCGTTCGTGGTCGGCCCAATGACTACATGGATTCGAGCACCATCCAGCATCATGTTTTCGATCAGCGCACTGTCGAAGAAAAGAGGTCGTCTGGCACCATCGGGAGATGGCTCCTGGCGAATGATTATCTGGATTTTGTCGATCGTTAATCTTTCGCTTACGACGATTTGGGCCATCTCAACAGAGGCATTCATCACGAACGCAGGCGATCCCGTCGCTGATCTGAGCGATTGCGATGCCCTGCAATCTATGGGACCGATTGAAATGTGTTCTCGTGCATACGATCCGGATACCGCAGCGCGACGAGCAGACAGAAGTCCTGCACTTGCATGCCGGACAATTTCCTCACCTCTGCTCAGAACCCGCACGCCGGCCGCTTGCAAGTTGTACCGCGAGGGCGATTCTGCATTCAGTATGCTCGTTACGAAGAGCTCGGCGCGTGGGCCGGGGCAGCAGAGATGTTGATTCGATTGCGAATCGAACAATTGAAAGATCGCAACGACGCGTCCCTTGCGATCGAGCAGCGGAGCACCCGCGATTCCGGGCAGCAGTGATGTGTTTATGCTGGCATGCAGGTAGAGGGTATCCTGTGCGACGATCTGGCCCGACCAATCCCCCGAGAATCCAGTGCTGAGCGGGTCAATTCCCATCACCTCCTGAGCGATGTCCGCGATGGGACCGAAGACGAGGGGTTCAGGTAGAGAGTGCGGAACAAGCGCAGTTGAGTCGACCTTCAGGAGGGCCAATTCAGCCGTAGGATTTGATGTCAAAGCGACAGCGGGAACCGAGGACCCATCTGCAAAAAAAATCATTGGCGACTGCATAAGGCCTACTTGTCCCGAAACGAGAAGATGTCCCTGGGGGCTAACGAGGAATCCGGAACTGGTATAGCCTCCAGCCCTGACAGCGACTACAGCCTTGCGTGCTTTTTCCAGCGCGTCTGACTTTACTTTGGAGATGAAGATATCTCTCAGCCGAGCAATGATCTCTTCAATAGCGCGGTCTTCATCACTCGCAGAGGATATGGGCAGGGAGGCCGGATTGAGAAGATACGGAAAAGCCGGGTGTCCCTGCATGCTGACCGGCTCCAGAAATACAGGAACAATCAACATGCCCTTTTCGATCGCGGCTTGGCACTCCCTGATCCCCCACTCTGAGCTGACATACTGAGGGCTTAAGAGTGCTACCAGCACATTCGATCTTTGCAAAAGCGCATCGAGTTGCTGCTGAAATTCCGCTCCCTCTTTGAGGTCGAGCAACGACCGGGTGTTCGTCCAGCCTTCGAGATCCAATTGCTTCAAGCGGTCATTGAATTTCTGCACCAGCCGAATATCATGCCTGGTAAAAGACACATACAGGCGAAGCGGTGGCTCCGCCGTCTCTGGAATTTTTTCAGTCTGCGGTGGTGGCGGTGTCTGGATCTGAGTAACAGGTACTTCCGTTGTTCCGGTTGAACTCCCTTGCGTGGCACCCGGCCATCCCAAACGGCTGGCAACGTTCGCAGCGACTTCTGCGAACTTCTGCCCTACTGGATATAAATGCTGCGGCCTGAGCGTGGACACACCGCCTGCGAGCAATGCTGAAAAATCAATGGTGGTGCCGGTCTGGCTTTCAATCAACCGCGAGACCGATCGAAGGACTCGTAGTTGGTCGGCTTCTTTCACAGAAGCCTGCAGCAGTTCACGCACGCCGGGGAAAAACTCATAGAAGACATCTTCTGCGCGCCCTACTTGCTCCGGAGGCGTCATTTGATAGAGCAGGCCGCCCAGCATAACCTCGGCAAGGTCAACCTGCCGTACCGCGGGCATCATGGCCTTCTGCACCAGTCGCATGACCGGCAGGCAGATTGGAGCGGCGGCCAGATAGCCTGCCAGTTCCTTGGCGCTCGACGAAGCCGCGGCTCTGAAGCGGGCGACCCGCTGCTCAGCGGTAAGGACCGGTTGAGGTTCCGGCGGAGATTTTTCGGCCTCGGGTCCGGACTCAGCGGCACGGCTTGGGACGCTGATGGTTACGCCCTCTGCCGTTGCATCCCCAACGTTCGCGACCAGCCTGGCCCACGGCGCGACAGACCAGCCTTCAAGATTGACGACGGGTACGGGTATGGTGATTCTCGCCGGAGAAGGCGTCTTCTTCTCTGGCTCCTCCGGCTCCTGCAGGTAATCGAAATAAACCTGCTGCGCATGTAAAGAAGAGTTCGGAGCACCCGCCGAATAGGCGCGAAAGCGCTCGGCCGATTCGCCCAGCGCGGTCGCGCCCCACAACCGCTCAGGAAGCACTTGCACCAGCGCCAGGGGGCCGCGGCGTCCCCAGTCGAGCATGGCGCTTAACATTGCGCCCTTGCGCCAGCCCCTGGAAGCACAATCGCTCACGACCAGAATCAAACGCCGGGCTGCCGGATCGATCAGCTCTCTGTGACTCCGAAGCCGGCGCGGTGAACTGGGCAGACCGGCCTCGCTATAGAGCTTCAAGGTTGCATCGTCGAGATTTACATACCATCGACGCACATCGCGAAAAGAGCCGTGTCGTTCGAGCAAGACTGCGAATTCCTGCATTGTCTCGCGCCACACGCGCATGGACGCGCTTTCGTCGAGAATCAACGCGACCTCAAACCATCGTTCCGGAGCCGCCTTGAGGATTGCAATTGCAGGACCGCCATTCGCGATCTGCTCGACGGTCGCCGTTACATCGAGGACTTTGGTCCTCCTCGACGGAAAGCGGCGTTTCAGCGGACGCAGAGCGGCATTGACTCCTTGCTTATTGGGCAGGGCTTCCGTTGCAGGAACGCGCACCGGTATTGCCCGCATGGTTGCGGAATTTTCCATGCCGGGTTTCGGCATATACAGTTCACCGGGTGCTGGACCGGAACTGGTAGCTGCGCCTGCAGCTCCGGGTTTTTTTTCAGGCGACGGCGCGCTGGCTTGCGGGGGCTTCTCTGCCGGACGGGGAGGACTGATCGGATCCCTGGCAGCGGTCACAGGAGTTACAACATCGCTGCCTTTGCTCGGCTGCCTGGGCAAATGCAGCGCCAGCCACACGGCATCGAGAATCTGGTCATACGTCAGATCGAACCCGGCATCGCTGAGGACGTTGACCAGTCGGGCAATCATAGCAATTGAGAACTACCCAAAGTCCGCAACAAGGTATTCTTGAGCGCCTCGATTTCACTGGTCGATGAAAGCACGTTCCTCTGCGTCACGAGAAAGATGGCGTTAAGCAGTTGATCCGCGGCAATATCCCCCGCCAAGCGCCGAGTGAGAAAGTCGTCGATCAACGGCTCCGCGGCTTTTTCGATCTCCGGGCCCAGATGAGCACGCACAATCCTGGACAGCTTGTCTTTGCCGGGGGGTGGAACGTCGAGGCGCAGGCACCTTCGCAGGAAAGGCGGCGGGAATTCGCGCTCCCCATTGCTGGTGATAACGACGAAGGGAAAAGCTGTACAGCGGACTTTACCATCCGTGATGAGAGTGGTTTCCTTGCTCTCGTGAAGACGAACGGCAACCTCGTGCTGGTCGAGACGAGCGAGTTCAGGAATCTCGTACTCGCCTTCCTCGAAGACATCCAGCAAATCATTCGGCAGGTCGATGTCGCTCTTGTCCAGCTCATCGACCAGTAAAACCTGGGGCCGGCTTGCCGGCAGCATAGCAGTTCCGAGCGGACCGAGACGCAAATATTTGCCGATCTCCGGAGTCTTGCCGGGATTCAATTGGGAATCCTGCATGCGGCCAATCGCGTCATAGCGATAAAGGCCCTCGGGCAGTGTGGACCGGGAGGTAATCGACCAGCGCAACACACGGCCGAGCTGAAGCTCGTGAGCGACCGCATACGCGAGAGACGTTTTGCCGGTTCCCGGCTTCCCGGTGATCAACAATGGTCTGCGCAAATAGAGCGCCGCATTCACCGCTTGTACTTCTTCGGGGGAAGTCTGGAAGGTGGCTCCTCGCGGACGCTCGGTAGCAAACTGACGCCATGGTGGCGCCTCAGGCAAAGAGGAGACGGCATCACTGGTTTGGTTGTCACCCTTGAAGATAGGCCAGACAGACATTGCGCGATTCCTCCTCAGCCAGCGAGTTGCGGCGGTCGATGATCATGATTGTCAAACAGCAGTGCGAGGCGGCAGCCAGGATGTTTTGGATCGGCGAGTTGTTCTGCCTGATTGCGTACGATTCTCAGGATGTCGGGCAAATCCCGGGGTGAGTCGTGGGTGAGCAGACCCTTCAACTCTTTTTGAGCAACGTCAGGATCGGGATCGCACTCTCGCCACCATACTGCAACGGGCGTGCCGCCGCTCAAAGCCACGGTAAGTGCGTCACCTCGGCGCTCGGCAACGTGCGGGGGCGGAAATGCAAATGTAATAAAGGTTCCCGCTTCGGGCGCTTGACCGAGCATTGCCAGGAGCTGACCGGGCTGAAATTGATCGGTACTGCGAAGCCACAGAGGTTCGCCTCGGTATGCTTTTACCGCCTCCCACTTCGCGCTCCATCTTACTTGTAAACGCTCGTTGCGGAGGCGATCGAGCCAGCGCAGCACCACGGGATAATAAGCTCCAACGACAGCATCAAATCCACCCACATCGATTTCCCAGCGGTCGACGGGCCAGCAGAACATCTCTCGCGGCAAGACCATTTCAATCATGAGGTCGGCGGAATGCTGCTCGGCTTGCCCCACAAGATCACGGAACTTCTCGCGTGCACCCTTTTCGGTTACGGGATGATCGTCGGTTGGCAACGTGGTCCATGCACCGTCAGCATCCAGCAAGGAGGCGCGAAGAACATAGCCTTCGGCCTTCGGTTTTATCTCGAATACGAGGGCGGCTTTTCCGGCAGTGCTGCGCCAGGCAGCTCCGGTTCGGAAGTCGCGAACGGCTGCGGTTACGCCGCGTTTTCCGGCGATGCGATCGACAATTTCGCGAAGCTCGGCCGCTCGAGGCGCGGGAACGAGGCCAGCCAGCTTTTCAGCGAAGAGCAACGCGGGAAACGGGAAGCCATTTCGCTGAAGAGGAAATCCGGCAAGCGTCATCAAGAGCGAATACGCGCCTCCGGATTCCTGAGACGATGTGATATTGAGATTTCTGGCGCAATCACGAAAGGCTCTTAGCACCTCGGTTTGCTGAAGTTGAAGCGGATCGAGCAATTCGCGCAGCTGGACGATGGAGGCGTGGTCGAAGAGCTGTTGCTCAACTTCGAGCCTCACGCGCATCAGGCGGTCCGCGTGCATTCCCTGCACTTCGCGATTGAGCACTTGATCAATCAGGGCGCCGCGATCTCCGGATCTGGAAAGCACGGAGACGATGAGCTCGACGTGAGTTCGCTTATCGGCAATGTGATGAATCAATCGTATGGACTGCACGCCAAGGCCAAGCAACTCACCCAAGATAGTCTGGCGACTATTCGCGGTCTGCATGATGGCGCAGTCCTTCAGTGCATCGGCGAGGTCTTCTTCGCCGGGTCCAAGGTCAGGCTGGTTTGAGGAGTACTTTGTGTCTTCTTTCCCGGCCCAATCACGGTAGTAAAAAGATATAGGCGTCTGGCTGGCTTTTCCCTCAGCGCGCAAAGCGACGAACTGCTGTTCAACGGACTTTTGTACTTTTGGCAGATCGGGCGGCCACACGAGTAACGATGATTTTTTCAATTCATCGAGGAGGATCGATGAGAATAGACCCGCGCGCAGGGCACCGAGGTTCTTGGCGCGCTCTCCTGGTCCGGCGGCAAAGAGAACGAACTGCGAGATTGCGGCTCGCGGCAGGCCGGAAGGCAGAGGAAGAGGAGCAAGGGACTCTGAAGATTGTTGCAATTCAAAATAGTTCGCACAGGCGTCGATGAACACTACTTGTCTAGAAAAATTGGACACGAAAGTGGAACGCAGCAATCCCAGGAGCGCCTCGACCTTGAGCGTTGCCAAGAATCTTTCCTTAACGTTGGCAAAGAATAGGTGATGGCGTCCCTCTTCCATTACCCCATGGCCACCCCAGAAGAGGAAAAGCATGTCGCCTCGACGTTCCATAAAGTTGCTTGTGAGAAGATCTATGATCCCCTGGCTGCTTGCAGGCTTGTGCGGAACGTCGAGGGATATCAGTTCTTCTGCGTTTCTATTCTCTTCCAGAGGGTCAGCAAAAAACTCGATGTGTTCCGCAGGAACGCCGCGCTTGCGCAGCCATCCGACAAACTTTGCGGCATCGATCGCCGGACCATTTAGATTCCACTTTTCATTGATACCGTATTTTTCGATACCAACGACGATCGCATAGGTTTCACTAGGGTTCACGGTAGACTCCCGGCGACAGCCTTCCACACTTCGCCGTTGTTCCAATAGGCACTGTGCGACTGGGGAAAGGGCTGGCGATTGTTGACTAGGACGTCCGTGACGCGGCCCGGGAAAATGCCAGCCCCAACATAGCTCAAAAAGTCATGCTTGTCGTAAATGTTAAGCCAATCCGGAAACCACGCGGGCAGAGGAGTGCCATTCGGCAAACTCCACAAAGCATTCAACTCATAGAAGAGCGGTGCCTGCGACCCCACTGTGATGAGCTTAGCGACCTCGAAGCGTTTGCTCGCGAGCAGGTCGACGCATGCAATACCGCCAAGGCTATGCGCGAGGACGATGACGGGCTTGGGCGTTTTCTGAATGGCGCATTCGATGTAATCGCGGATACCATCTCCGCGCGCCTGGTAGAGCAGGATGTCTCCTGTAACAGGGTAAGCAGCATCTGACATCGCTCGGCGTTTACGAGCAACTTTGTTCGTGCCGACCTTCAGGGCCACGCGTTTGAGGCGATTAGCGATCCACCCAGCTAATCCGCGATCCTCTCCACCCCAGTCGTCGCAGAGAGCCTTTACCAGCGCGTCGCGCTGGCTGCCGGTGGGCCATACGCCGACATCATCCGAATCTTCAAATCGGAGTGTGATCGCATGTGCGACGAGCGCCCGAGCGAGCGCCGCGCGAAATTCGCCGTTGAGTTCGGGAATCGCGCGATTCGCTAAGACGGCAGCGGATAGGGTTGCGAGCAATTCGGATTTGGCTTTTTCCCAGACGCTTCGCAGCCGGAGTTCGTCAACCAAAATGCGCGTCGCGTCTGTTTCGATGGCAAGTAGTTTTGTAATTGCCTCCAAGGGTGATTCCTCGCTGGGATTGTATGATCCGGTCGAACTGGATTGGATCAGGAAAGGGTCCAGCTCGGAATCGGGGTCTTCATACAGCAGGTGCCATTCAGCGATGGCAGCATCTTCGGAATCCACTTCCGACACAGCGCGCACTGTGTCGTAGTCGGGGATAGAGGCACCGCCGGAACGCAGGCGGGAACCTTCCGTTCCACCCCAATAACAACGATATATAGTGCTATTAGGGAGGTTTTTTTGGACTTGCGCTGCGATGATAGCCCAGGTTTCGTTGTAAGCTGGCTGGCGAACTCCGGTTCCGTGCACAAAAAGGATATGTCTCATGGTACCAACTCACAGTATCTTGCTTCCTCGCCTAGGATGGGATTACCTAAGCAGTAGGGTTAGCCAAGAATAATCGAAAATTAAGCGCAATACGTTTTTTTTCCCTTTTTGCTCATACGGAAGGTTTCCGCAATGTCCGGCCCTTCGATTGTTGGGCCCCTGGGACAAATATCCGGCTGAAGATAGATGATTCTCCACTATTACGGTCTTGCAGCATCTCCGAAAACGATCACTGCGCACAGGTCGACTGCGGGCTACCGTTGATAGGCTTTACTCAGCTCTGGACGATCCCGAAAAGCATGAGCGTGAATCAGACGATGCGCCAAATAACACGACAATGGCACAGTCACCCGTCCTCCCGAAGCCCGGTGCGCAAGTAGAAATCCCGGAAGGATCAGAGAGTTTCATTATGTGTTTGGTCGGACGACAAGCTACCGGGAGAACCCGGATTTGAGTGGCTAAAACGGCACTTTCATCAGTTGGTTGAGCCCAAATTGCCGGATTAGTACCGGAATATCGGCCAGTGTTTACTAATCCACTTGAACGAAAACCGGCTACTCGGAAGTTGACTCCAAACCTCCCGTGGATATCAAGGCTCAGGCGGCCAGCGTCGATACCGGAAGCGGCATGAAGGATGACAAGCTGAAGAGCAAAGACTTCTTCGACGCGCAGCATGATCCCTTGATTACGTTCCATTCGACGAAAGTACTTCAAACCGGTCCAACCACCTTTGACATACCAGGCACCTTCACGATACGCGGAGTCTCGAAACCCGAGACCCTGACGCTGACGGTGTCAGGTACGAAGGGGTCAGGCTCAGGCGAGATCAAGGGAACAATGGCCTTTGATCGCAAGGACTACGGGATGGATAGTGGCATTCCCTTCATCAAGATCGCTAACCGCGTTGAAGTGGATGTCGACCTGCATACGAAGCGCGTTAGCGGTCCTCCGCTGGTTTTCAAACAATAGCAAGCCACGCAAAGGGCTCCGAGAACGTAGATTTTGTGGATCCTCACATTGTCCAACGAAAGGCCAAAAGGGCTGAAGCATGAATCCTTCGAAGAGGCGGCGTTATCCACCGTAGACTGAACCTGACTCCCCGGGAGGGACGCCTATGTTCAACTATGCAGTTCTCTTCTTTCCGCTCTCGCTATTCGTGCTGTGGCTGTCGGCCCTTGTAGGGACTCTGTTGCGCAGCCGACGGCCCCTGATTGGTGAAGAACGCGAAGACTTTGGCTTTGTGCAGGCCGCTGCCCTGACCCTGCTTGGCTTGATTATCGGCTTCAGCTTCTCAATGGCGATTGGCCGCTACGATCAACGCAGGAATTATGAAGAAGCAGAGGCGAATGCAATTGGAACAGAATTTGTCCGCGCAGGGCGTTGCCTGCGTCCGACGCTGCTCGAGTGCGCGCATATTTGGCGAAATATCTCGATCTGCGGGTTTCGTTCTATAGAACCCGTAATCAACCCGTAATCAGCCCGAACTTCAACAGATCAATGCGGATACTGGGCAGCTGCAGACGGAAATGTGGACGGCGGTTCAGAATCCGGCTTTGGCTCAGCAAACACCCGTGATGGCTCTCGCGGTTGCGGGCATGAATGATGTGTTGAATTCGCAGGGATATACTCAGGTCGCGTGGTGGAACCGCATTCCAAAGGCAGCATGGGGTTTAATGATTGCGATTGCTATCTGCTGCAATTTGCTGGTCGGATATGGTGCGCGCGGCGCTTACGTAAAAAGCGCGGTGCCCCTGATTCTGCCGTTGTTCGCATCCATTGCATTTCTTCTCATCGCCGACATCGACGCCCCGCGCGGGGCTCTGATTCACGTGCCTCCGCAAAACCTGCTCAGCCTTTCCCGAACATTGCCGAAACCGTAGCAGGTATTTGGGCTGCTATTGTCATTTCGAGTCGAACCGCAGAAGCCGAACACTTGATTCCCGAATGGCAGATTTCTCGGAGGCATTCCCAACGGCCTAGTGCGTTATTCGCCGCGCAGATTTCCGGGAGTCACGGACCGCCCTGATGTAAACCTGGGTAGTGCCTGCAAAGTCGGGTTTCTATGAGACGGTCACTGATGTCAATAGCTGATCTGTGTTTTTTCTTTCATTGAGTATTGCTTTTGTTCTTTGCTTTGGTTGCGACGCATGTTGTTCTCAGCCAGGTTTCTATTCGCACTTCGCGTGAGCGGTGATGGCTCTGTGCCGTTTGGGGTTCAGTAGGAGAAGTCGATGCTGCCAGTTTTGGCCGGCCTTGTTAAGGCCCAACCCGACACGCAGTCATCGGAACACGGGGTCATCGCAACGGTTGAACATGATTTTTCCTGAAGCGGCCTTTGCATAAAACGGAATGTATGGCTGCTGCGTGACCCAGATACGATGCAGCAGCACGGCAAGTTTTCGCGCCACAGCAACGATGGCACGATTGCGGGATCGCTTGCCTCCGCGTGATGTCAGGCTCAGTCCCCACTGTCGCAGAGTTGAGTCCTTTCCATGCCGCCCGAGGACGTGATTGGCACACTCCACCAGCAGACTGCGGAGGTAGACATTGCCGGGCCTTGGTGATACCGAACTGAGGGTCTCCATCCTCGGGACCGAGTTGATCGGGTGACCTGTGGAAGTACTTCGCGAACTCGGCAACGGTGTGCGTATAGTGGCGAATCGTGCATTTGGAGAAGTCGCGCAGCCAGAGACCTTCCTGCATACGCTGAAGAATGTTCCGGTTATTGACGATCGACTTCGACGATCATGAAGGTTCCCGGCTTGGCCTTGGGGCGACCTGTTGTTGCCGGCTCGAATTCGGCGGTTGGCAGGTAGATGCGATGCTTCGCAGTATCAATTCCCATGGTGCGTGCGCCGTCAGGAGTCTTCACGGTCTGTTCGACATCGAAGCTACCTGCTTTCTCGACTGCAACGGTGAGTGATCCGTCGCGGCAGCTGGCGAATGCCTGACCTTCATGGAATCCGGTGGCGTCCACGCCCGCGCCAATCGGAATGGATGCCTCCACTCTTCCAGTCTCTGAATTCATGACGACTAGCTTCTGAGGGTTTCGGCAGCCGATGAAGAGCCGGTGCGACTTCGCGTCCATGGACATTCCTACGGGATGGCCGCCCGGCGCCACGGGCCAGCGCGCGACGACGCTTTTCGACTTCAGATCAACGACGCCAACGACGTCTTTGTCTTCGAGGTTGATGTAGACCTTGCCGCTTCCATCGGAAGCAAGGAACTCGGGCGCGCCGCCTAGCGCGATCTGTTCCACCTTGCCGGACTTCGGATCGATATCCGGGCTGAAGGTCATCAGGACTCCGCCATCGCCGGACACTGCAAGGACTTTGTCCAGCTTCGGGTCGTAGATGATCCCGTCAGAATCGGGAACGGTGGGTATCTTGCCGAGCACTGCGTACGAGGTGAGATCGAAAACAACGATGGAACCGCTGCCGCCGCCATCGGTGATGAATCCGCGATTCAGTTTCGGCACGATCGCTACGCCGTGCGAGCGCTCCTGTCCGGGAACGTCGCCAATCACCTTTCCGCTATCGCCATCGATGATCTGCGTGTTCGTGCTTCGCGTGACATACAAACGATGAGTTTGTGGATCAACGGTCACGTAGTCCCATCCGCCTTCGCCACCGATGTGAAACGTGCTGGCGACCTTCCATTGCGTTTGGGCGTAAATTGCAGGGCTGACAATTACGGACAACACGAGGCAGGCAACCGCCGGTAATCTTCCCTTCATCTAGTTTCTCCCGGAAATCGATCTTGAGCGCCTCACGGTCTGGGCGGGGCGTCCACTTTCGCAGCCAGAGGCACCGTCCTGATCGCGACCCGACGCGATAGTAGACGCCGGAACTTAAGAATGTCTGAATTGCTCGGTAAAGGATCGGCGGCTGGATCCCAGCGTCACCGGGTTTTCAGCGTTGGCTGTCAATTGCCGGTAACAGTCAGTATGGAGAGTAGAATCGCGGCAAGGGGGCATCGCATGGATTACCGGAAAATCAACGTCGAAATCGTCGTATTCGCGGATGACGCCGACGCAGTTGTTGCCGAGCTGAACTCGGCGATCGACCGGCTGGAGGACGCGCACACCATTTTCGGCGGTGATATTGAAGCTGTGCCGGTGGAGAAAAGCGGCGCGCGAAGGAAATCGGCGCTTATGCACACGCTGGCTGCAGGCGATTCAGCAGTGGCTGCGGTCAAAATGGCCAGCGACAAGATTGCCCGTGCCTACAGAAAAGTTATCTGATCACACATCGTTTGCCGGATCGGAATCGAAAAAGGCAGGATGCTCCGTCTGGAAACGCGGTAAGGCCTGTTGGCAACAGTTGAGAATTGTGGTTGCTGAAAGCGGGGGCGGGCTCAACCGGTCGATGCAACACAGGCTTGCAGTTTACTCGCGGGCGTTTGAAAGCCCAAAGTTTGTCGCGGGCGTCGATGAGGCGCAGAGCGACCTTGTTGAGATCGGCTTGAGTGTAACCGGACAAGTCGGTTTTCTTAGGGAAGTACTGTCTTAGCAGGCCGTTTGTATTTTCATTGGTGCCGCGCTGCCAGGGGCTCTGCAGATCGCAATCATCGCGGCGCTGATCGGCGCCGGCGTACTCGAGCGTCACCCGCGCCTGCGCGTCTCGTTTGGCGAGAGCGGCATCGGCTGGCTGCCCTATGCGCTCGACCGGATGGATTTCGAGTATGAGGACCGCTTCCGCGACCTAATGACGATGAAGCCCAGCGAATACTGGCGCCGCCAGTCCGAAGGCGACGTTCCAGTTCGACCCGATCGGCACCAAGCTCTATCGAGGATATCGGCGTCGAGACCCTGATGTGGGGATCGGACTACCCGCACACCGATGGCGTGTGGCCCAAAATCCTCGAAATACATCGAGGAGCAGTTCGCCGGCCTGCCGGCCGACGTCGTGCACAAGATCACCTGCGAGAACGCCGCCAAGTTCTACGGCCTGATCAACTGACGCGAAGCCTCATCCCGGGACGGCCCTTTGAGGCCGAAAAACCGGGATCCCATAAACGTGCGAACTACGAAGTCGACGCGCTTTTAACTCGCCGTGGCCGGGCTTGACCCGGCCGAGGGTTAACCCGTTCACCTTGCCAAACACAAGGTATACCGCCAGATTTCGAGCGATCTGCCCTCACTTCCCCACGCCGGGGGATACAGAGGGGGATACAAATTTGCAGGTCGCTCGCATGCCCGATGTCTCATGGGGTCGGCAACGTAGCCGCTTCGTCATCAATTGGCCCGTTCCGAGACAGGCTTTCGACCGAAGCTGGAAAACTGCGACATCATGTGATCGGGTCGAGGATGGGTACAATGAAGCGCCGCGAATTTCTTACCCGGCTCAGCGGAACTGCGCTGGCGCCGTTTGCCGCCCGCGTGTTTACGCGGACACGCCCGATGGCTGCGGTTCCCGTCGCGCGAGATGACGGCTGGCCTGTAGTTTCCATCAATGAGGATAAACTTGTCGATCGCGCTGCGCTGTGCGGGATGGCCGATCGGCTCGCAGCTTCGGGCGCTAATATCCATGCCGTGCTGGTCGCGCGCGGCGGCAAGCTGGTGTTCGAGCGGTACTTCAACGGTTCCGACGAGGTTCACGGCTTTTTCGGCAGGGTCGAAAACGTCACCTTTGATGCCGATACGCTGCATGACATCAAGTCGGTTTCGAAAAGCGTTGCCTCGCTCGCAATCGGGATCGCGATCGATCGCGGGCTGATCCGCAGCGTCAACGAACCGATTTTCAGCTTCTTCCCCGAGTTGTCCGACTTGCGTTCACCCGAAAAGGACCGCATCCAGCTGGTGCACGCGCTCACGATGTCGATGGGTCTGAAGTGGGTGGAGGCGACACCGAGCAACGGGGACGATAACGACGAGGTGCGCATGCACATGGCATGAGATCCGTGTCGTTATGTGCTCGGTCTTCCGGTGACGGCGCCGGCAGGACAAGAATTCTTCTACAACACCGGCGCGCTCACGCTCATGTCGGCCATCATCCGCAAGGCGACTGGACGCCCCCTCGACGAATTTGCGCGCGAGACGTTGTTCGAGCCTCTGGGCATTACCGGCTGAGTGGACTCGGGTCAAGGGCGACACCGATGCCGGAGGAGGATTGCGCTTGCGGCCGCGCGACATGGCAAAAATCGGCCAACTCGTGCTCGCGGGTGGTCGCTGGAACGACCGTCAGATCGTTTCGAAAGCATGGATCGAGACCTCGACGGCACCGAAGATCAAGGCCACGGACAATCAATCCTACGGATATCTGTGGTGGCTCGGTCGCGCCGGTTCAATGGGCGTGAGGTCCACTGGATTGGCGCGCTCGGTCGAGGCGGGCAATCGATCCGCATCGTCCCGGAGCTCGATCTCGTCGTCGCGGTGACCGCCGGCTACTATCAGGATTACAGCCCGCAAGCATTTCAAGTGCAGTACGGCGTTTTTAGGGATGTCTTGCGGGCAGTTCCGCCGGTGTGATCTCGCCTATCATCCGATTTGCGCCGGGGATACCGGCGGGGATACATTCGTTATGTTATCGGCAGAAGCGCTCGGTTTCTGGTCGTCATGGCCGGGCTTGACCCGGCCATCTACGCCTTCCTTCGCTCGGCCTCTGGCTTCCAAGACGTGGATGCCCGGATCAAGTCCGGGCAAAGCGAGCCTGAATCCCGTCGCCAAACCGGACAGCCCTCAATCAGGCCCGACCATGACGCAAGCTAGTGCATCTCTTCCTACTCGGAGCGTCTCGGTCAGAACTGCACGCGCTGGGTCAGCGCGCCGTCGACGATCAGGTTCGTGCCGGTGATAAAGCTGGCACGCGGGCTTGCCAGGAACACGACGGCGTTCGCGACCTCTGCGGGCGTGCCCATGCGGCCCATCGGATTGCGCCCGACCATCGTCTGGAACAGCGCAGGACTGCTCTGTTCGAGGATGTTCCACACGCCGCCTTCGAAATAGACATTGCCCGGCGAAACCATGTTCGCACGGACGTTCTTGGCGGCGAGGTTGCGGGCGAGCGCTTTGACATAAGGTACCAGCGCCGCCTTCGCCGAGGCGTAGGGGCGCGGCGGCCCGGCGATCTCGATCGCCCCAGTCGTGCCGATGACGACGATCGCGCCGGCCGTGGATTGCTCGAGCAAAGGGATGGCAGCCTCGATGCCGGCGACGGTTGCCATGCATGTCGATCTCCAGACTTCGCCGCCACGACTCGTCGTCCATGCTCTGGGCCAGCGCGCTGACATTGGCGACGAAGATGTCGAGGCCGCCGAGCGCCTCCGCGGCCTTGCTGACCCAGGCGCGCAGCGCCTTTGTGTCGGCCACATCTATCCTCCCGCCCCAGCTCTTGACGCCCGATCCGCGAGCGCCGCCACAACCTCGTCCACTACGGCCTCATGGCGAGCGCACAGCGCGACGTTGCAGCCCTCGGCCGCCAGCAGCTCGGCGATGGCGCGACCGATCCCGCGCGTGCCGCCGGTGACGATCGCATTCTTCCCTTGAGATCGAGATCCAACAGCTACCTCCTATCCCTAGCAGCGCATCGGGCCCTACGGACTCAGCCTTCGACACAGTTTTTATCCCTCTTTGTCATTCCCGCGAAAGCAGGAACCCAGCGTTTTAGGACGCCTCGGACGGCGTCCCTGGACCCCCGCGTTCCGCGAGGGCGACGAGGGGCGGCAAGCGGAGGTTCGAGCTTAGTGTGGGGGGCCCTAATGCGCGGTGCGGGCGCGGGGATGCGCGTCATCGTAGATCGCCAGCAGACGCTCGGTCTCGACCGAGGTGTAGCGCTGCGTCGTCGACAGGCTGGCATGGCCGAGCAATTCCTGGATCGCGCGCAGGTCGCCGCCGGCGCCGAGCAAGTGCGTCGCAAAGCTGTGGCGCAGCGAATGCGGCGTCGCGGTCGCCGGCAGGCCGAGATCAACCGCGCAATGCCTCCATCTGCCGCTGCACCAGGCGCGGATGCAACGACCCGCCGCGGGCGCCGACAACGAGCGGGTTCGTCCGGGGCAGAGCCCATAAGGACACACGGCGAGATAGTCGGCGACCGCCTCGCGCACCGCCGGCAAGACCGGCAGTTTGGCGCAGTCTTGCGGCCCTTGCCGGTGATCGTCAGCGTGTCGCCGTGTCGGCGCCTCGGCGCGGCTGACCCCCAGCGCCTCCGACAAGCGCAAACCGCAGCCATAGATGAGCGCCAAGAGCGCCGTGTCGCGCCGGCTTTGCCACCCCGGCACGCGCCCAACGCGCCGGCGGCGTCGACCGCGGCGATGGCGTCGTCGACGGTCAGCGCCTTGGGTATCGCGGCGGGTAATTTGGGCGAGCGCAATGCCGCGAGCGCGGTTGTCGAGGCGAGGCCGCGGCGCTGCAAAAAACCGCACGAAATTGCGCAGCACCGAGAGGGTTCGCGCCAGCGAGCTGCGCTCGATCACCGTCGCCGGCGCGGCGCGCGAGATAGGCGCGGAAATCGGCGGGGCGCAACCCGTCGAGTAGCCGCGAGCTCGGTATCGCGCCCAAATGCTCGGTCAGGAAATCA
>CAWGND010000025.1:0-7439 GCA_963823845.1 Terriglobales bacterium | reverse complement strand
AAAGTCGGCAAGCGTGCCGCCGCGCTGATGGAGGAAGTTCAGCGGCCTCATGCGGCCATCCGTTGAACGCGCTCGACCTCGGGGCCGCCTACTTGGTACGCAGGCGGCCCGCTCTCCCTCTCAATGTTTCCAATTGCTTACGCGAAGTTCGTATGCGATTTTTCGGCGCGAATTTTTCTGATTGTTCCCAAGTTGCACCACAATGCAGCAGTGCCGAATTGCTGCTTCTGTAACTATGACTGAATGAGAAGATTTGGTCGGGGCGTGCGAGATTTGAACTCGCAGACCTCCTGCGCCCAAGGTAAACTCTAAAACGCTAAGTAGTTGTCTCGTCTATGTCTTTCGCGCATCTTATATCACGGTTTATGGGGGTATTCGGCGGCTATTGTTCCCAAATTGTTCCCAACTTGGGTCATCGTACAGCGGCCCTTGTCGCTGGCGAATTTCACTTCGCTGAGCGGACAGCGCTAAGCGAGCGCGCATGCCTTGGGCGCACCGAACCCGACTCCAACAACTCCTTCCGTCTACTTCTAACTACTAACGTTTCCAATAAATCGGGGAATCTGCTTTTCGCTCAAAAGTAACCCGAATGGAATGAAAACGTTGGATTCGTGCACAGTTGGTGCACAGTTGAGGTCCATCAGAAATCCTGTAGAGTGAACCCCTCGCTGAGACAAAGATGTGTATCACACCCTCCTTCGAAGGGCATTGCTCTGCTAGATGCCCGCATTAGTCTTCGAAGAACGTCATCATCGCCGCCGCTGATGTTCTCTGGGATTCTCGTTGGGACTCTTTTTCGAAGTCTTCGGGCGAACGATAGTCTAGCGCCGAGTGTAGCCGACACACGTTGTAGTACCTCTCAATGAATTCCTCCATTCGTTCCCGCAGATCTTCGAAGTCCCTGTAAGTGCTAGCGTGGATCTCTTCACGCTTGAGCGTTTTTAGAAAGCTCTCACACGTGGCGTTGTCATAAGGATTCGAAGGTCTGCTCATGCTGGGCAGCATCCCATGCTCCCGGAGCTTTTGCATGTACTCGCTGCATGCATATTGCACGCCCTGATCCGAGTGGTGCACGACTCCTGGCGGTGGCCTTCGATTAGCTATCGCGCGCTCCAGAGCACAAATAGGCAGTTGGGCTTTGAGGCTCCGGCCGAGCGCCCAGCCAATGACCTTGCGAGAAAACACATCCAGAACGACCGCTAGATACACAAATTCGCAGGCGAGACGGATGTAGGTTATGTCGGCCGCCCAGAGTTGGTTGGGTCCCAACAGTGTCATTCGCGTGGCGAGATTAAGGTAAACCCGTGCAGAACGAAGAGCCTGCCCACGAGGTAGGGACCGGTCCTGTCGAACCACGAGCAGATTGTCCTCCCGCATGATTCGCGCTATCCGTTTATGATTGACGATCATCCCGCGGGCGCGTAGCTCTTCGGTGACCCGCCTATATCCGTAGCGCCATCGATGCTCAATGACAACATCCTGGACGGTGGATCGCAGTGCGACCTCCTCCTCCCATTGCCACCCGCGTCGTAAGTAGCGGTAAAATCCCGCGCGGCTAACCTCGGCCAACTGACACATCCGCTCGACACCTAAGCTGCCTTGCAGCGGCATCCTCGCTCTTATCTCGTCGTAGATGCCTTGTCGCCAGGATGAAAGTTCTGTCGACGCCGAGCCCCTACTCTTTGCAAGGCATGTCTGAAAAAATCCACTTCCAGAGTTTTATTTGCTAGCAATCGCTTGAGCTTGAGGATTTGCTTGCGCAGGATTAGCTCGCGGGACCCCCCAGGCGAGGAATCGGTCTGTTCCATCCGGTCGCGCCACTGATAGAGCACTCTCCGGGACACTCCGAGCTCCCGTGCAAGCCCGACGATGTTGCCGCAGGCGTTCATCCTTTCAACAGCCTGTCGGCGAAGCTCACTACCGTGTCGCTGACCTTTTCTTCGTTCCACTTTGCTCCTTTCCCCCAAAGTGTGCCTTGTGAAGGTGGCTCAAGCTAGGGGTTCACTCCACGAGTTCCAACAGAATCCTACGTAATGGACCTCTGGAGAGACATCATTGATAGTGCGAACCTTGCGGAGTGACGATTATTCCCCGGTTGCCGACCACCCGGTAGGTGGCCAGACCAGGCAATACAAGCGCGTTTATGAGGACTGATTGGAATGACCGTTCTCAATCGCTCTGTTACTCGGGGCGAATGTTGACGATAGATCTTCGGATTTGATGGACATGGCCTTTGCAATTCTCTTGAAGTCGTCCGCAGTGATCCGGAAAGCTCCTCTGCGAAACGCTAAGCCCCAACTCTCGTTCCCTTGGGTAAATGTCAGTTCTTGCAGTAGCGGCCGGACGGGCGCTTGTCTACTCTTGAAAAACTTCGTCCGGCGGCGATATGGACAAAAGCCCGCAGACTGCTCAGCTTCGTAGGGAAATTCGTCAAGGATGCGTCCGGCAGCGGTGAAAGCCTGCAGGACAGGTCCGCTTCCCATCAATTCGCGTGGCGAGTAGAAGACGATGAGGTCGCCGGCCTTCAATCGGCGCACCAAAGCCTCCTTACCGTGGCCCAGTTGGCAGAAGCCGCCTTGAACGGCACCGAGCACATGGTCGTGGCTTGCGACCCCAACCCAATGGCTTTTGTGTGTCACCTTTGCGAGTGCCAATTCGAACCTCCATCAAGGCTGAAGAACTTATTACTCGCCTTCGCCAAGCATCACGGCGCGGAGATCGTAGTCGACAGGATCAAACCCGGTCGCCAACGCCGCGGCTGCCTTCATGTGCGCCTGAATGCCGGGCAGCTTGCTCATGGCCGCATAGTCTTCCTTTGATCGCCACTGCGCGTAATTGACGACCTTGCGTCGGTCGCGACTGACGTGGAGGTTCGCGGAGATGAAGCCGGGTTGATCTCGAAAAATCTCTTCCGTAGCCTTCTGCAGGTTCTCCACCAAGCGGTCCGCGTTTTCAGGTTCGACGGAGAAGGTGTTGATGAATGTTAGATATCCGCTGCTTGCGTCCAACGTTGCCGTTGCCTGCTTTGGCTTTTCTGTGTGGACGGTAATTGCGTATCCATCCGGGTCACGGAAGGCGAAGAATCTCCCAAACGGTCCATCGGCAGGAGGGAGAAGGATGGGTACGCCTTTCTCCACCAGTTGCGCGTGGAGCGCATCGGCATCCGTTGCGGCGATCCAAAGAGACACGCCCCATCCCAGCTTGCTAGTTGCATCGAGGTCAACCATCGGTGTCCGGATCGCAAACGGGACAGGTTTGGTGTTGAAGACAACCGCGCCCGGTGGATTGTGCGGGGATGCAGTGAGACCGATCTGCTTTACGTAGAAGGTTTTGGAAGCCTCAAGGTCGCGTACCTGGAGCGCAATAAAGCTTGGCCCGATCAATTTTGGCGCAGTTCTGTGCTTGCTGGATGTTGTCATGGTCCTTATAATATATAAGGAGCCTTATATGTCAAGCGTGGAAGGCACATCGACGAACATGGCACCAGAACATCCGATGGCGGATCGGCTAGGATACGTGCTCAAGCGAGCACAACACGCACTCCGGACGAGCATGGATGACCGGCTCAGCCATCTAGGTGTGACCACGGCACAGTTCAACGTTTTATCAGCAGTTCAGCAGCAACCGGGCATTTCAAATGCCTCCCTTGCACGTGGGGCCTTTGTCACAGCACAGAGCATGCTGGGGATCGTGGCCAACCTGGAAAAGATGAGGCTCTTGCATCGAACTCCTCACCAGACACACGGACGCATCATGCAGACTGAGTTGACGCAAAAAGGCACTGAGGTGCTGGCAAGCGCACGCGAAGCAATCGATGATGTGGAGAAGAGCATGACAGTCGGTTTTACTGCTAAGGAGATCGCTACACTACGGTCCATGCTTCAACGGTGTGCCCAGAATATGCATTCCGCATATAGCCGACTGCTCAAATGAGCTGATCGATATGGTGCCCGCACGGCGAATAGTCCTCATATGTCGCATTCTCGGTAGCGATTTGTTGCTGACGGAACGCTGTTGTTGCCAATGATTCCCTTTGTCACGAGATGTGAGAACCCGCCGTTCGAGGCTGGCTACGGCTTTGTGAGTCCGAGCAGCTTTGCGAGCTGGGCGTCGAGCATCCTCGCAGGAAGAAGTCTGGGCAGAGTCCAGTTCTTGAAACGTTGCGGAACGACCGCGTAGCGTGCCTTCGGTTTCGCCGTGCTGAGTGCCACGTGGACGGCTTCGCCCAGACGCTCAGGGGATAAGCCGTTATTACGTGCTTCGGCGACGATGAACTTCTGGAAGTTCTGCACCGCCTCCCAATACTCGGTCTGCTTGAACTCACTCAGATCTTCTTTTTCGCCCTTGTCGTACATCGCCGTGTTCACGGTGCCCGGTTCAATGATCACGACGTCGATGCCAAATAACATCAGTTCTCGCCGCAGCGCGTCCGACATTCCTTCAAGACCGGATTTGGAGGAGCTATAAGCACCGAGAAGCGGGATAGCAACTTTTGCGCCGCTAGAGCTGATGTTCACGATGCGGCCGGCGGGACCCTGCCTCTTCTTATCCGTTCCCAAAAGAGGAGCGAAGGCTTGGATTACGACAAGCGGGGAGATCATGTTGACTTCCAACTGCCGCCTGTACTCGCTGGGCCTCAGATAAAGCAGTGGCCCACTCACCACAATTCCTGCATTGTTCACCAGGCCAACCAGATTCCTGTCGCCGATCATGGAGCCGACCTTCTGGGCAGCTTGATGTACAGCGTCGGCGTCCGTAATGTCCATCATGAGAGGCACGAAGCCGTTACCGAACTCTCTTTGCAAACGATCGGCGTCAGCCTGCTTGCGTACAGAACCGAACACGCGAAATCCCTTTGAAACAAGCACCTTTGTGGTTCCCCAACCAATTCCGGTGGAGACCCCGGTGACCACGACATCTTTGCTGTTCGCCATCGCATTTCTCCTAAGATGATCACTGTTCATCTTCAACATGTTCACTGTACATCTTCGCTTTGTCAAGGTGTAAAGTATTTCTCATGCCTTATCCGTCGAAAACAGACCGCCAGACCATCCTTTCGGCCGCGGTGAAGGATCTGGCGCACGGGGGTATCCGCGGCTTGTCGTTACGGAATCTCGCGGCCTCCCTCGGCCTCGCGCCCAATGCAATCTACCGTTACTTTTCCGATCGCTCAGCACTGGAAGCTGCGCTAGCAAACGAAGCTGCCCGGCAACTGGAACTGGCGCTGAGGAAGGCAGCCGACGGGTGCGAACCGGTTACCACAATCCGCAAGATGTCATCTGCTTACATAAAGTTCGCAAGGGACAACCGTCACCTCTACGAGGTGATGATGAGTCTCCACGCGCCGGAGCACGATGCGACCTTCCGCCAAAGCCTCTGGACGTTCACCGTCGAGCAGGTGCAACGAATTGCCGGGTCGGACCGAGCTGCGCAGGCGTCTGTCGCGCTTTGGGCGTTCCTCCATGGAGCCGTGGCGTTAGAAGCCGCTCAAGTGTTCGGCGAGAGCAAACCTGCAAGCGGCCTTGAATTCGGGCTCGACGCGTGGTTAATGGCTGTCTCTACGCGTGAGGACCGAATAGAGGCACTTCGAATCAACCCCACCAAGAAGACGGCCAATAAGAAAGTGTCTGCGCGCGAAAGTTCGGCGCGAAGAGGCAAGTGATGATTCATGGTTGGTGTCATTTTGATTAGGACGTGTGTCCCCGTCAGTACCTTTAAGTTGGCTTCTCGCGAGCAATTTGGGTGAATGGACGGCGGATCAACGTGACGGCGGCCAGACGATGTAGTGAAAACGGCAAACGAAATTTGTAGTTGACTGTCCAGACGCTTTCCAATATGATTCTGCCATGCCCAGGCCGCGAAGCGACGAGAAGCGGATTGCCATCCTGAAAGCAGCAACTCGCATCATCGTCGCACAGGGACTTAGTGCCCCCACAGCCGGAATCGCGAAAGAGGCAGGTATTCCAAATGGCTCTTTGTTCACGTACTTCGAAACCAAAACCGAGCTCTTCAACCAGCTCTATCTGGAACTGAAGGGCGAGATGGCTGCAACGGCCCTGAAGGGCCTGCCGGCGGGGGCGCAAGTTCGGGAGCAATTCTTCCGAGTCTGGCAGAACTGGACCAACTGGGCGGTAACTTTCCCTGAGAAGCGGCACGCACTCGCCCAACTCTCTGTTTCGGGCGAGATCACCCCAGAAAGCCGTGCGGCCGGACACAAGATGATGGCCGATCTCGCTGAACTGGCCGATAGCAGCCGGGCGAGCGGCCCTATGCGTAAGGCACCGCTTGGCTTTGTACTCGCCCTCATGACCTCAGTGGCAGAGGCCACGATGGATTACATGACTCAAGATCCTGCAAATGCCAGTAAGCACTGCAAAGCGGGCTTCGATGCACTGTGGCGGATGGTGGAGTGATTTTTTTGAAAGCATACATGACTGACTAGACAGATATCAAAGGAGATCTAATGCCAACCAACAGTTCGATTAACAATTCAGTGGAACACAAGGCGTACATCATCACCGGCCCGACTTCCGGGATCGGTCGCCGTACGGCCCTGGACGCGGCCAAGTACGGCACGGTCGTGCTCGTGGGCCGCGACCGCGTAAAGCTTGATGCGTTGCAGAATGAGATCCAGCAGAAAGGCGGGAACGCTGTTTCAGTCGTGTGCGACTTGTCAGATGTCTCTAGTGTGAAACGAGCGGCTGCTGAGATCGCAAGGCTGAATCTTCCCCTCGCAGGGCTCGTCAACAATGCGGGCATCATGCAGATGCGCCCCACCAAGAATGCTCGCGGCTGGGATATGTCGTACGCCACAAATCACCTTGGGCCCTTCGTGCTGACCGAAGCGCTCATGCCGCATCTTCCTGATGGTGCTAACGTGGTCTTCGTCGTCTCCGCCGCAGAAGACCCCGAACGCAAGCCAGCCGTGCATGCGGGTTTCCGAGGTGGTCGCTATGTCTCCGCAGAGGCTAGTGCGCGCGGCGAATGGAAACCAGGCGGCTCCAACAAGCCGGGCTTCGATGCCTACGCGACTACCAAACAAGCCCTTCTGGCTGCGGCAATGGCATTCGCCCGTGAGACTCCACGACTGCACATCGACGCGATCGAACCGGGCGTCAATCCAACTACCGGCCTCGGGGGAGCAGATCTCAGCGCCTTCCTGCGCTTTGTCCAGAAATTCATCGTGCCGCTTCTCGTGCCGTTACTCATGCCCTTCATCAAGATCTTGAGCACCCCGAAGCGAGCCGCGCGCGAGATCACCAAAATCCTGATCAATGCATCCGGTCAGACCGGCGTCTACTACGACGAAGGCGGTCGCCCGATGCGAGGCTCTGCGCTCGTGCGCGACCCGAAGTTCCAGGACCGCGTCGTCGCCGAGACGCGAGCTTTCCTGGCCGCGCACTCACAATGAAAAGCTCTAGCTAACTCGCCAGATTCGC
>CAWGND010000024.1:0-117237 GCA_963823845.1 Terriglobales bacterium | reverse complement strand
AAAACTCGAAAAAGTCATATATCGTGCTGTGGGCCGAAAAGTGCATGTCCGTGGAATCCCAAAGCGAGTGATGGGTCCCGCATGGAATCCAAGACGCTGGTACCTGCTCTTCATACCGCTTTTCGCGGTGATAGGGTTTGTCGTGGTCTACCCTCTCATCCTGAGCACTTACATCAGCTTCACCAATCTCAATGGCGCGCCGAGCCTCGGCAACTACGTCGCGATGGTCTCGACCTCCACCTTCTGGAACGCCTTGAACATCTCCTTGCTTTATTCCCTCTCCAGCACGATCATCGCCGTCGCCATCGGCCTCGGGCTGACCTTCATCCTGACGCAGGAACTCCGCGGAAAAGGGGTCTTCGAGGTGGCCTACATACTCCCCCTGGCGGTCGCTCCGATAGTCGTTGGGGTGCTCTACTCGCCGTCATCCGTTTGGGACGACATACGGCAGTTCTTGCATTTTCAGCTTGGGTACGCCTACTTCAACGAGCTGACCCCTCCTTCTACTTTCCAGTGATGTTCTTCTCGGAGGCCTGGGAGTGGTCGCCCCTTGATCATGCTCGTCGCTCTCAGCATAGTCAACGGCACCGCGAAGGAGATCTACGAGGCCGCCGAGCTCCACGGGGCATCGGCACTCCAGAGGTTTAGGATGGTCACAATCCCTACGATCTTCAAATCCCCGGTCATGCAGTTCATCGTCGTCCTGAGGTTCATCGACGCGATGAGAGCGTTCGAGATACCGCTCGCTTGGACCAACTGGCTTGGTTATCAGTCGACGGTCGGTTCTCCGGTTGACACGATAAGCCTCTACATCTACAAGTTGCTCTTCGCGTCCTCGCTTGGGTTTCCCGATAGGAGTGGTCTCCGCGGTGGCCTTGACACTCTTCGCGATCACGCTCGTCGGCGCAGCGGTGCTGTTGCGGCTGCTAAAGGCGGTAGGAGAATAGATCGAGCTTGGATAAAGTCGAAAGCGGTCGATGACTGGTGCGGAAGCGCGAAGCCGCGCGAGAAGCAGCCGTCGCCGGCAGAGGATTCTCTTGTACGCAGTGGCGATAGTGGCAGCCTTCTACTCGTTCTGGCCGGTCATGGTGATGGGCCTCGAGGGGTACAATATCGACCTTGGAGTCATCTTCGCGGGAAGGGCTATCGCGATAAACATTGGAGGCTTCACAGTCGCCCCCAAGACCATAATCCCCACCGCGTACTACTACATGCAGGCGCTGGGCATCGAGGCGTATCCGAGGCTCGTCGCGGATACCCTGCTCGTCGCGGCTCTCAGCATCGGCATCGCCCTAGCCGTCGGCATCCCGGTCGCCTACGTCTTGGCGCGAATCGACGTGAGGGGGAAGAATTTCATCTCATATCTCCTCCTAGCTCTCCGGACGGTGTCCCAGTTTGTGGTGATCATACCGCTCTACATAGCGTACTCAAGGTTTGGTCTCTACGATTCGTTCACGGGAATCGCCTTGGCGGAGCAGGTGCTCATACTCTCCGTCGTGGTGTGGATGCTGCGAGGCTTCTTCTCGGATATCCCCCGGGACATATACGAGGCGGCGACGGTGTTCGGGAAGAACGAATGGCAGGTATTCAGGCGTGTGTCTTCCCAATGGTCATCCCGGGGTCGTCGTGACCACCATGTTCGCGCTCGTACTCCTGTGGAACGAGTTCCTCATCGCCGACACGCTGACCGGAGTCGGAACCAGGACTGTGGCGGTGGGGGTATGGGAAGGGATGAATGTCAACCAGCTGTCGTTCAACGTCCTCGCGTGGCCGAGCCTTAACGCCGCCGGGACCCTGGCCTACATCCCAGTGATTGCGGTCATGTTGGCTATCAGAAAGTACCTCGCAAAGGGATTCAGCCTCGGGATGGCGCGCTAAAGCCTTCCGCAGACTCTGCCGGATGGCGACCCTCAGGCCGTCTTCGCGAGCTGGTAGACGGGGATGGCCCCCGGCGCGAATCTCATGCTCTTGATCAGCTCAAGGGGGTAGTAGCTCTGTGATGAGTTCAGCGGGCCGACCGTGACGATGTAGTAGCTCCCCACGGAAGAGCCCGCGGAGTCGATGCTCAGCGTGCTCCCGAAGGCGTCGCTGATGCTCGCGTGCTTCATCGATGACATAAAATCCGCCCTTGTCAAGGACTGGCCGTTCGACAACGCGTTCTGGATCGAGTTAATCATCATCTCCATCCCCAGATACGAGTAGTAGTATATGGGTCCGATTTCCACGGGGCACACCCCGCAGTAGGTCTTAGGGTGGATGGTTGCGTTCAACCAGGGCAGAATTTCGTCGGCGAAGGCAGACGCGTTCGGGGTCTGCGCGACTGCGCTGTCGAAGAGGGTAGCGCCCGAGATGCCCGTAGCGCTGACGTCTAGGTCGCTGACCTGGTTCGTTGCGGAGACCACGAAAATCTGAGACGAATGGAAGCCGGCTGAGAGCAACGCTTCGATGACGTTGGACTCGGAGAAGCCCGCCGTGGAAACCCAGGACACGACCACAGCGTTAGCCGCCCGAGAGCTTGGCAGCTTCGGCGGCCGTCGCCCAAGGGAACTGAGCGTTCGCGTACTCTTGGTCGAAGACCACGCTCTCGTTCTTGAAAGTATTGGCGTACCACCGGACTCCCGCGGACATCTCGTTCTGCTGCTCCGCGTTCTGCGTCATCATCGCGATGTTGGCGCCTGGGACAGCCTCCGAGACGTACTTTGCGACCGCCACTCCCCATTGCACTGCGTCAGGCTCTACGCTCACCGTCCAGCGCGAGCCCGGAGAGACCAAAGCCGCTGAGGGGACCGTCGAGGCCACGAAGGGAACGCCGCACGCTTCCGCGTAACCAGAGACCGCGACGGCATCTGCTTGGTCGGTAGGACCTGTAATCGCCAGCACCCCCTGATTGTCAAGGGCCTCTGCTCCCTGCATGGCGGTCGGGGGATTCGTCTGGTCGTCCATGACCACGAGGTCGATGCTCTTTCCGTCCACCCCCCCTTCGGCGTTGGTCTGGTTGACCGCCAGCTCCGCCCCTATCTTCGCGGCGTAGCCGTTGGACACGCCGGGGCCGGTTATCTCGGTGAGGTATCCGATCTTTATCGTCGAGGAGTTGAAGGTCGGGCTTGACGCGGCGCTGCACGTCGGGGTGGCTGATGAGCTGGGAGCCAACGCAACGTAGGCACCGACGCCTGCCACCAAAATCACCAGGACGACGGCGATGGCTGACCATCTCTTCCCGATGGCTGCCCTTCGCCTCCAGGCGACTCGCCCTCTTCAACCACGCCAACCCGCGAGGCAGGCCTATTTATTCAAGCCACGAGTATTCCCGTTAGGGGGCCAGCACTGTCACGTTGCCGTTGGTCTCCTGCGCCCCGGTGCAGCTATTCACTGGGTTTACCGCATCAACGCAGGCTCCCTGCGGCTGGTCGTATGCGAAGGTGCCCACCTGTTCAGGCGTGAAGACGACCCTCGCCGTCTGGCCGCCCTGGACTGGTCCCGTGTCCACTCCGAGCGCCGGTATCTGCATTCGGTGGGGGCCGTCGTCGGTGTTATCAAATACAATGGTCACGTGTTCTCCCTCGGTAACCGTGAAGTTTGCTGGAAGGAAATGATCAGGCGCCCCGTTCTGGGGCGTGCCAGAAGTCACCTCCATGTCTATCGTCACACAATTGGTGCAGCTCCCGCTAACCGAGTTGATGTAATAGCCCGCGCTCACCGCCAGGACTGCCACGATGACGATTGCCAGAATCACAGGTCTTCCAACCATTCGCTAGGTCACCCCTCGTCTCGAGCATACGATAATCGTGTTCCGGATTATGTCTCCCTCGGCCCGTCCCGGAAAACTGTGGCCTTTGAAAATTACAGGCAGGAAATCCGCCAAATCCTCCCTCGCCCTCATGTTGATATGAGCTTTCTTGACGGCAATAAATCTTTTGTCGCGCCGCGCTTGCGAAATCCGGGTCGAGTGCATCACGCCTTCTGATGCGAAAGGATGCGACCGATTTATACTGTTTGGGTGCGGTTGTGGATACTGTTAAGATGAGAGTTGAGTCCTTTGTCTATCGTCTCTTGGTTTGATGGTTGAACGACCTTCAGGGCGTATCGTACGTATGTGAACCCATACGACACGCTGCTGAAGGCCGTCCAGGACGCTCATGTCTTCAAGAGGAATAAAATTCCTCCGGAGACAAAGGTCGTTGCCTCCCTGCTCTACTTGTCTGGACTATCCTACCGGGGGATGACCTACCAGACGGGGCTGATAGGGGCGAGCCACGTCTCCGTCTCATACTGGGTCCACGCGCTCAAGGGGATCGTCTCGCGCGTCCCGAGGAAGGAGAGGAAGTTCGTCGCGATCGACGAGACCAAGCTCAAGATCAAGGGGAGGCAGGTCTTCGTCTGGGCTGCCATAGACGCCGACACGAAGGAGCTCCTCGCCGTCTACGCCTCCTACTAGAGGTCGCACATCAACACCATCGTCTTCCTCAAGATGGTCCTCGAGACGTGCACCAACAAGCCGGTCGTACTGGTGGACGGAGGACCATGGTACCCCTGGCCGCTGGAGAGATGGGCTTCAAGTGGCTCCACGTCACGTTCGGCGACAGGAACTCCATCGAGAGGTTCTTCCGCGCCTTGAAGGAGAGGACGAGACGTTCTACAACAACCTGCCCTCCACGCGGATGGACAACCTCCAGTCTTTCATGGACGTCTTCATGCTCTGGTACAACCACCTCAGGAGGCACCAGGGACTGGGAAGGATCCCAGTGGAGGTGAGTCTATCTTAACGGTATCCGGTTGTGCACGCAGCGCGTTTCAAGACGAAAAGCACTCATAGTGTTTATATCAAGTGGTCAGCCCGCAGGATGAGCGTTTGAGCAGACGCCCTTCGAGGTGGAGACGAAGGCGAGCTACAGCGGCCGCTCCCAAGCCCGTGCAGACCAAGTCGTCCAGTATGCAAGTAGTCGCGATCGTTATCGTTGTTCTGATCGCGTTGAGCGGGTTCTACTACTTCGCCATCTACAGCAAGCCGAGCAGCACCGGTTTCTTCTCTGAGCGAGTTCGCATAGATATCGGAGGGGCTTTCAATAACGCCACTGACCCCACCCAAGACGTCCTCGCGACCTACTATCCTAACAGCTTCAATGTCTCTAAAGGAGCGCACATCACCCTAGCCATCACGAACACCGACAACGTCACGCACGGCCTGGCAGTCCCCCAGTTCGGTATAGACACCGGAGTGATACAGCCCAACGCCACGGCGATGCTCACGTTCGTGGCGAACCCGGACGGGAACTACACCTACTCCGAGCCCTCCGCTGACTGCGGCGGCAGCAACTGCGACGCAGGTCAGGCGATGACCGGGTGGTTCGTGGTTCAGGGATGACTTTCCCAGCTCTAGCCATCTGAGGCACCGGCGACATATCCTCGACGCCAAACGATTTTCACCTCTCAAGGCCCCCGATGAGACGGTCGCAAGGCCCCCGGCGAACAGACTCGGTGCGGCTGTCCAGTATTCAGCCAATGCTTATTAGTTCTCGGTCGCGGTCTCCTCTCAGGGAACCCTTCGGGTGACATCTTGACGACGAAAGCCCCACGGCGGTCCGAATCGCTCACCTATTGGTATCTGCTGCTCATCCCCCTCTTTGCCGTGCTAGCGCTGGTCGAATTCTATCCGCTCCTCGACGGGATTAATTACAGCCTGACGAATACAAATGGGGGCTTCACATTCGCAAACTACTCCCAGATGTTGGGCGACAGCGCGTTCTGGTCGGCGATAGGAGTTTCTGTGACCTACACCATTGGGAGCACAGCCCTCTGCCTCGTGCTAGGCCTGGCGCTCACCTTTCTCGTCACACAAAGGGTGCGCGGACGAGGCCTCTTCGAGGCGGTCTACATCTTCCCCCTCGCGGTCTCGCCCATCGTCGCCGGGACCCTCTGGTCGCCTTCGTCGGTCTGGGACGACATCCAGACCTTCAGCCACTTCATACTCAACCAGCCATACTTCAACGAGCTCTCCATCGGCTTCTTCTTCCCCGTGATGGTCCTCTCGGAGGCGTGGGAGTGGTCGCCGCTCATCATGCTCGTCGCGCTGAGCATCGTCAACTCTCAGGCCTCCCAGGTTTTCGAGGCGGCGGAGCTCCACGGAGCGTCGGCCTTGCAGAGGTTCAGGATGATCACTCTTCCCCTCATCCTGAGATCCCCTGTGATGCAGTTCATCATAGTGCTCAGAATGATCGATGCGATGCGCGCCTTTGAGATACCGCTCGCCTGGTCAAATTGGGTCGGATACCAAGACGCCCTGGGGTCCCCGGTGGACACACTGAGCCTCTTTCTCTACAAGCTGGTCTTCGTCCCGCAGTACGGCTTCCCCATCGGTCTGGTCTCAGCCGTCGCGGTAGCGCTCTTGGCGATAACCCTCCTCGTCGCATTTGGGCTGATCCGCCTGCTGGGACGCGCGCTGCCGCTCTCGGGAGGGAGATAGAGTGCAGGAGAGGCAAAGGCGGTTCTCGTCGTTAGGGAAAGTGCTCACCTACGCGGCCCTGATCTTCGCCGCCTTCTACTCGTTCTGGCCGATCCTGATCATGGGGCTCGAGGGATACGGAGCCGACCTCGCGCCCTTGATTTCAGGAAAGGGTGTCAGGCAAATAGGCAACGTCATAGTCATCGGCGGGTTCCATCCCACCCCCATACACTATATCGATGCGTTGACCTTCGTCGCCTTTCCGAGGCTCCTGGCCAACACCGCGACCATCGCGGCGATCAGCATCGTGGTCGCCCTCGCGGCTGGCGTGACCGCAGGGTATACGCTCGCCCGCCTTCCCATCAGAGGAAAGGGGGTATCTCCTACATGCTCCTGGCGCTCAGGGCGGTCTCTCCCTTCGCGGTGATCGTCCCTCTCTACATCGTCTACACGCGAAACGACCTGTGGGACACCTACGTCGGTGTCGCCCTTGCGGAGGAGCTGGTCATCCTCTCGATAGTCGTGTGGATGCTCCGTGGGTTCTTCACGGACATACCCAAAGAGGTCTACGACGCCGCGGCGGTCTTCGGCGCCAGCGAGTGGCAGATCTTCAGGCGGGTGGCGCTGCGCATGGTGATCCCGGGGATAGTCGTCACGGCCCTCTTTGGGTTCGTGCTCATCTGGAACGAGTTCGTCATCTCCTACATACTGACCGGGCCGACGGCCAAGACGGTGGCGGTGGGGGTGTGGACCGGCTTGGGCGAGCAGACGTCGTCGCACTTCTCGGTCAATTGGGACGACCTCAACGCCGCGGGCTTTCTTGCCTGGGTCCCGGCCATTGCGGTGGTGCTCGCCATAAGGAAGTACCTGGCGAGGGGTTACAGTCTCGGGACCGCGAGCTGAGCCCTGGACGAGGCGCGGGTGTCCCCTCGAGGATGCGGTAGTTCAATTCAAATAGAAGCCCCGCGTCCACTACGGCATGTACGGAAGCCGGAAGAGAGCGGGGCTGTCGAAGCTTGCGATACCCGTGGCGGTGATCGCCATCATTGCGGTTGCGGGCGCGTACGCCTTCCTCTGCGCGGCCCGACGGCTCAGACATCCACCCAAAGCTCCTCCTCGAGCACCCTCCCCACCATCCCGGTCAAGGACGAGGTCAACCAGTTCATCCAGGACTTTAACAACAGAGATGTCGACGCAGTGGTGGCCTTCTACGCCCCGAGCTCGACCCTCGTCTGGTCTGGCGATGTGGGCGGCCTCGCGGGGATGTACAGCCCTGTGGGAAACATCAGGCTGATCTACGCGACCACGGTCGGAAAGTCGCTTATGCTAGACGCCAACGTCAGCAACTACGCTGAGAAGACAATCAGCCCCACGGTCGTCAACGCGACGTTTGTTATCAAGATGCTCGAAAACAGCTCGGAGGCGGGGATAGTGCACGCCACGATCAACGTCTCCCAGGAGTGGGTCTGGGGGAGCGCGGGATGGCAGATCTCCAAGGAGAATTGGGCTTACGCGCTCTTCGACTCTTCCTTCATCGACGAAGGGCTACCCGCGGCCACGACCTTCCCCCAGTGGGGCTACGAATTGAAGGGAGGGAATCCCAACCTCGTCTCTGAAAAGAGCTTCGAGTGGCACACGGGACCCTACGTGGCTGCTTCAGTCTACGCCTTTCTGTTTGGCATTGTCGCCTTCATGGCCTTGAGATTGGGGTCAAGGCAAAAAGCCCCTCGACCGGTCGGTTAGGGAACAGAGCGAAGCGCGGCCAAGCCTTGCGCAAGATGGCTACCAAACCCCGGGCGCGTTGAAGCTAAGCCGCGGCCACTTCGCGACCGTTTATTATCCGCTGACGGCCTGCACAGAAATCGTTTCGGTGGAGGACGTCCCATCAGCGTAAGTCGCCATGATTATGAGTGGGTAGCCATGTCCCGCCACCGCTCCACCCGCGCCTGCCCCCGAATCGTAGCCAGTGAACGTGGTATTTGCAGGGAAGGAGCCACCACTCGCCGGCGAGAAGGTATACGATTTGCCGCCCCCGGGGAGACAGTTCCCAAATCCCAGTCCACTGCCGCCGCCACCTGAGCACATCACGGCTTGCAGGGTGGCGTTGTTTTGCCGTTGGCCTCGCTTCGTCGTCTTGTTGGGGTTTCTCTCTCTGGATTGGTCAATGAGCGCGCATCCCCTCTGATAGGACCCATTGAGGCCTGGAGTCGAAACCTCCGCATAGCCGACGAGCCAGACATTGCGAATCGCGAGGGCGTTTTACTGTGTGGCCTGGAAGTTCCGCACATAGCTATTCTTCTAAACATCGCCACATCGATGTAGTCGTCGCAATCACATCTCGAAGGACGTAGACTCGTCTTGACGGTCCGGGCTCCTATCCCGTCGCAGGGAGACACCGTAATGGAGGCAGAGGAATCCGCGGCAACCCCAGAGCCGCAAGAGGAAATGGCCGGAAGCGAGACGATATCCGCGGAACCCGACCCTCTCGCTGGGCGGCCGGGCGCTGGGACGATTATTGGCCTCTATCACCTGCTGCACTTGATCGGTGAAGGCGGCATGGGCGAAGTATGGCTTGCTGAGCAGAAGCAACCCGTCCGCAGACGTGTCGCCATCAAGCTGATCAAGGCCGGTATGGACACGCGCGAAGTAGTGTCGCGGTTCGAGTCTGAGCGACAGGCCTTGGCCCTCATGGACCACCCCGCCATCGCCAAAGTCTTCGATGCCGGCACGACACCGGAGGGCCGCCCCTATTTCGTGATGGAGTATGTGGCTGGCATGCCCATCACTACGTACTGCGATCGGCGCAAGCTCAGCACCCGCCAGCGGCTCGAGCTCTTCATTTCCGTATGCGAGGGCGTTCAACACGCTCATCAGAAAGCCATCATCCACCGTGATCTGAAACCCTCTAACATTCTCGTCACGGAAGTGGACGGCAAGCCGGTTCCACGCATCATCGATTTTGGAGTAGCGAAGGCAACTTCGCAGCGTTTGAGCGCCAGGACGCTATACACCCAGGTTGGTGCGGTGATTGGCACCCTTGACTACATAAGTCCGGAGCAGGCTGACTCCGGCGGCGTAGACATCGACACCCGAAGCGACGTTTATTCGCTCGGCGTAGTGCTTTATGAATTGCTCAGCGGCACCCTCCCCTTCGATTTTCGTAAGCTGGCCTACGATGAGGTGTTGCGTCGCCTGCGCGAGCTGGATGCCCCTACTCCGAGCACCAGGCTGCGCACACAAAACGGCGATTCTGCATTAACCGCAAAAAATCGGAATGCGGACCTGCCAACGCTGATCAATCTGCTGCAGGGCGATCCGGATGCCATCACGCTCAAGGCTCTGGAAAAGGATCGGGCACGCCGCTACTCCACGCCGATTGAACTGGCCGCCGATATCGGCAGATATCTGAGCAATGAGCCAGTCTCGGCGCATGCGCCCAGCGCTGTATACCGCGCAGGCAAATACTTCCGGCGTCACAGGCTTAGCGTAACGCTTGTGAGCCTGCTGACTCTTCTCGCGCTGATTTTTGCGGTCGCCCAGACGATTGAGCTCCGACGTATCCGGCACGAACGTGATCGCGCGGATCGGATCACTGATTTCCTAACCGACATGTTCAAAGTCCCAGCTCCCAGTGAAGCGCGCGGCAACACGGTAACGGCACGGGAAATTCTGGATAGATCGTCAAATGATATTGAGAGAGAACTACACCAGGATCCCGAGGTTCGGTCGCAGCTGATGATCGTGATGGCCAAGACTTATGAGAACCTCGGCCTATTTTCCCGGGCCCACGAGTTGATGGAGCGTGTTTTGCAAGATCGGCTCGGAGCATTGGGAGCCGACCATCCAAAAACGCTTGAAGCTATGTCCCAGATGGGATGGGTCCTGCATCGCGAAGGACGCGAAGGCGAGGCCGAGCGCCTGACGCGGACTACGATCGATGCTCAAAGTCGTGTCCTTGGTCCTTATGATCCCGCAACGCTTGAGTCCAGGGATCATCTTGCCTGGATCTTGCTGCGGCAAGCCCACTATGCCCGGCAGTAGAAACTTGAACGTGAGTTGATCACGGCCAGTAGCCGCAAGGCCCGGAAAATCCACGAACGCTACGATTCATGGATGGCCTCGCCGTCGCATACGCCAATCAGAGCCGATTTGCGGAAGCGGAGGCGGAGTATCGCAAGTTGCTTGATTTGGAGCGCCGCAATCTGGGCCCGGACCATCCCAGTACTCTGGCGACTATGCATAACCTCGCCACCATGTATCCAGGTCAGGGCAACTACGAGGAGGCCGAGAAGCTATATCGAGAGACGCTACAGATCGAGAAGCGCATCCTGGGGCCGGATCATCCGGATACGGCAAACACGATGACGACTCTCGCGAATACCTGGTTCGATCATCGGCCGCAATGCCGAGGCCGAAAACCTGTATCGAAAGTCTCTGGAGATCGAGTTACGGGTTATGGGCCCGGACCACCCTTACACGACAGCCGCGAAAGAAGGACTGGCCAACGTGCTGTCCGACGAAAAGCGCTATGCCGAGGCAGAAACGCTCCTGCGGCAGATTTTGACCCAGCGCCAGCGTATTCTCGGCACCGAACACACCGACACTCTTTTCTCGCAATACAACCTGGCAACGGTACTCAAGCACGAAAACAGATATGAAGAAGCTGAGACACTGATGCGAGGCACTCTGGAAGCGCAAGCGCGCGTGCTGGATGCGGGTGACCCCGACACGTTGGCGTCCAGGTCGCTTCTCGCAGATATCCTGCTCAGGGAGCAGCGCCCCCAGGAGGCGGAGGTCTTCGCCGGAGGCCTTCAACGATCAGTTACGAACCCTTGGCCCCCTGCACCAGGACACCCTGGAGAGTCTCAGAATTCTCGGGGAGGCCCTGACCAGCACCGGACGCTACGAAGATGCGAAAAAAATCTACATAGACGCAATTGCCAGGATAGGCAGAGATAAGAGCTACGCTGCGCGCGAGGCAGTGTTGACCTCTGGTACGGTCTCGCCTGCCCTGCCGTCCGCACCCGGCACCGGGACGAAGCCTTCGACTATCTCGGCCACGCCGTAAACGCTGGCTATAACGATGCTCCATTCATTCGCAACAGACGAAGATTTGAAATCGCTGCGCAACGATCCGCGCTTCGATAAGCTCTTGGCAAAAGCAACGGTCGTCGGTCGGCAACCTTTGTCGAAATAGCGGCTGGCCTCGACAGGAGCAGTCTCTTGGCCGCCCGACTGTTCGCGCGGGACGCGCATCGGCCAGCTCACGTTCACCTGCCGGATTTCTCTCGCCTACGGACTACGTCGCCACCACGAATGGCACACACGTACAGCCTTTCGACCGGCAAATGGCAAATCTCAACTGACGATAACAGCCCGACGCGCTCATTGAGTCATGAAGTAGGGAGTTTTTCCGCGCTCTGGTCGGATGGTCGCCTATCCGGAAGTTACTTCCGTGAAACGGGAAGCAGAAGTGGATTCGTCACATTAAATCGGATACTTATAGTCGTTCAGTTTAAAATCGGACCTCATGAAACTCTTTCGCCAGCTATCGTATGCGTCCTTTGTTATCGGAACGATCGCCTTGAGTATCCCGACCATTTCAGCGCGAGCTGCGACGCCAGACGAGCAGGCGGTCCTCGCGCCGGTGAACGCCATGTTCGATGGTATGGCGAAACGCGATGCGGCAGCGATTAAGGAACCGTTATTACCTGGCGGCACCATGGTGCTGATGCGAGACGGCAAACCCACTCAGATGACCTTTGAAGCGTTTGCCGATCGGGTCGGAAAGCCGGGAACATCACAAATCGCGGCGCATTCACGATCCGCTCGTGCGAATCGACAACGACCTGGCCGTGGTGTGGGCTCCGTTTGAGTTTCTCGTGAACGGCAAAGTCGACCACTGTGGGACCAACTTGTTCAATCTCATTCGCCAGGACGGCAAATGGCTGATCGCCAGCGTCGCCGATACAGGACGAAAGGACTGTGCAGGTAAATAAGCAACCGCAATAGTTACATATCCCCCCCCGCTGAAATAAATCCTGTCCGGCCGACTATCCTAAATTGGCACATGGACGTAAGTCTCATCTCGGACAGTTGCCGGCGGCGGCATCTCGGACACGTGACCGGTCAACTGATAGCGGCCTCTTCGTTTTATTAACCCGTTCAGGTCGATTGTCGATGAACGGGCATGCATTAGCGCAGGCGCTAACTTCCTTTTTTTGCTGCTGTCCGGATGGAATCAACGAGACCAATCCCATGCCGCCAGACATCTGCGGCAGGAGCCTCAGTTGTTTTAGTATGAGAATGAAAAAGCCAAACACGGTGCTTGCTTGAGGCTTTGTCGTGAAATCTTCGAGTTCTTATTTCGAAAAGGGTACGTCAAGAATAAGTCGAACCGGTGCTAAGATATTGATATATTGTACGTATCAGTCAAGAACATCTTGGATAGTAAGCTGGGGACTGGCTTCGTATCTAATTGATTTTAAAAGGGCGGGAGTAGGTCAGTGGTAGACCGTCAGCTTCCCAAGCTGAATGTCGCCGGTTCGATCCCGGTCTCCCGCTCCAATCAAATCAAGAGCTTGCAACATTCGCCTTGGTCCTGAAATCGATTTGAACACCACTACATGACCAAAGCTGACTCCAGTTGCTGCACAGCTTCTAGTCTCTGCTCTACTGAAACCTGTGTGTAGACGTTCTGGCTTACATCCAGGCTATGTCCTAACTGGTCGGCTACCCACTTGGGATCGACGCCCAACTCCTTCATGATGCTGGCATGCGTGCGCCGCATCACCTGGAAGTTGACCCATTCGATGCCGATCTTCGACAGTCTAGGCAGAATGTTGCGCCGCCAGACATTTTCCTTGGCGAGAGGGGTCTTGCGCTCAGAGGCGAATACGAAAGCCTGCGGCTTCGTATCTGCCGCAAACTCCCGCCACATCGCGATATCTGCAGCAAGACCGACCGGGATTGCTGCACGCCGTATCGACTGATGGGTCTTTGGTGTATCGACCGTGCCTCGATATACGCGTTGCACAATCTCTACATGGTCTGTCGATATCCGATTCCAAGTGAGGCCGAAGATCTCTCCCGGTCGCATCCCGGCAAGGACAGCAAGCTTCACTATGATCCTCTCTCGCAGATCAAGAACCTCAATGCAACGCCTGATATCTTGAGTCGTCATGAGTCGATGAACAGGCCTTTGTGCCTCCCGTGGAGTAAATAGCAGAGCAGCCGGATTCCGTTCAACGAAACCTTCCGCAACTGCCATTTCAAATACCTGCCGCAGATCCCATCTCAAATGGTCGACAGTCGAAAAGGACATGCCCTTTCTAACCTTTCTGTCCAGCAAGTCTTACAATTCATCTCGCAAAAGCAGGCTCAGTTCCCTGCCCCCAAAGGCCCCGACAAGATGCAGTTGGATTCGGTTCAGTGTGCTTCCTTTCGTGGACTTCTTCCACTTCCTGCTGTAGTACGGAATGAATACTTCGTCGATAAATTCGCCGAAATGCCAGGTACGGTACCTCTGTTTTTTGGCATTTTCTGCGGCAACGATTTTCCCACCGCCTCTCTGGCCTCAGACTTCGTCATATCCTTGACGAACCCAAGTACCCTGCTTTTGCGGCAACCATCGACACGCGGTAAGTGGATCGCCTTCACCGACTTGCTGCCGTCGGAGGAACATGCAAGAATCTATCTCCTCTCAACGGAAACATCGGAGACGAGGCGGATTCTAATCAGTCCAAACTGCGCTGGCGAAGGTATACCACCGTTCTCCCACAACGGCGAGTACCTTGCATACTGGTGTTTTCGAAACTACGCTGAGGCAAGGCTATATTCCTTACCGCTTCCGGACGGAAAGCCGAAGATGGTTGCGCCATTGTGGGCTAGGCCAACGGGGTTGACATGGTCGGCGGACGACAAGAAACTCGTTTATGCCCGTTGGACAGGGGAGGACTCATCCGAACTCGGTGAAGTCACTGTCGCGAATGGTTCGGTGAAGCGGCTTGCACTCGAAGGCAGCGCAGAGTGCCCGGCTCAATTTGTGCCAGTGGAGGTGAGACAAACTGGAACAAGAGGAGCGGAAGATGGCGCGAGGCAAGAAGCATAGTGCAGAACAGGTTGTGAATCTGCTGAGGCAGATCGAAGTAGCCGTGGCGAACGGAAAGACGACGCCACAAGCATGCAAGGAAGCGGGAATCGTGGAGCAGACCTACTTCCGGTGGCGTAAAGAGTATGGCGGTTTGCGGGTGGACCAGGCACGGCGGCTGAAGGAGCTGGAGCAGGAGAACGCGAAGCTGAAGCGGCTGGTGGCAGAGTTGAGCCTGGATAAGCTGGTGTTGAAGGACATCGCCTCGGGAAACTTCTAAGCCCGGAACGGCGGCGTTGTGCGGTGAGCCATGCGAGTCGAGAGCGTGGCATGAGCGAGCGGCGTGCGTGCCAACTGGTGAATCAACCACGCGGCACGCAACGCTACCAGCCGACACAGCGTGAAGACGAAGATGCATTGACCCGGGCCATTATTGAGCTGGCCGGCCAGTATGGTCGCTACGGCTATCGCCGCATCACGGTGTTTTTGCAGCGTGCGGGCTGGCGAGTCGGCAAGGACCGGGTAGAACGCATCTGGCGCCGCGAAGGGCTGAAGGTTCCCCAGAAGCAGAAGCCACGAGGACGGTTGTGGCTCAATGACGGATCATGTGTGCGGCTGCGTCCGGAGCGGCCGAATCACGTCTGGGCCTACGATTTCGTCAGCACGTTTACGCAGGATGGAAGGACAGTGCGGATGTTAAACCTGATCGATGAGTTCACTCGGGAATGCCTGGCGATCCGTCCCCGGCGCAGGCTGAACAGCCAGAACGTGATCGAGGTATTAGCCGACGCCATGATCGAGTACGGAATCCCGGAGCATATCCGTTCGGACAACGGCCCGGAGTTCATGGCCAAGGATCTGCGGAAGTGGCTTCTTAGCTCGGGAGCGAAAACACTCTACATCGAGCCCGGCTCTCCCTGGGAGAACGGCTACTGCGAATCGTTCAACAGCAAGTTACGGGACGAGTTCCTGAACGGAGAGATCTTCTACTCGCTGAAGGAGCTCCAGGTGCTGGCCGAGCGGTGGCGCGTGCATTACAACACCGTGAGGCCACACTCCTCGTTAGGTTACAGGCCACCGGCACCGACTGCCTGGCAGATCGAAAACAACAAGGGACATGGAAAAGTGGAAAGCCAACAACGCTTCCCACTTTTCCACACCCCCGACTGCGACGGGATAACTACAAAACCCGCCGCGCTACACTAACAATCTCACTGGTACAAAAGATCGGGTAGGCCATTGCCGACTGTTTCTCTCAAAGGCGACAAACTTGCCTATAGCTCCATTTCCGTCAGCTCAAACATCAGGCGGAGGGACCTGCTTCACCCGGAATCTCCACCCGTAGAACTCATGCCTTCCTCGCGGGCACAGTTCGACTCTCAATACTCTCCGGACGGAAAGGGCATTGCCTTTGCGTCTTTACGTTCTGGCGTGCACGGAGTCTGGATCAGCAATGAGGATGGCAGCAACCTGATGCAGATCTCAAACCCGAACTATTTGAGCGGCAGTCCGCAATGGTCGCACGACGGAATGAAGATCGCGTTTGACTCGCGTCCCCGGGACCGTTGGGAAATATATGTAGCCGACGTGTCCGAACGGATCCCTCGAAAACTGGTCACAAATATCTCCGAAGTAATTCGACCTCACTGGTCCCGCGACGGAAAGTGGATCTATTTTTCTTCCTACGAAATGGGCAGGACGGGTATCTATCGTTGTCCCGCCGCCGGCGGAGATGCCGTTTTACTCTCCAATATCGATGGGATCAATCCGCAGGAGTCTTTCGATGGGAAGACAGTATATTTTGCAAGCCATGGGGTGAAATCGACGTTGAAGAAAGTAGCTCTGCCCGGGCAGCCCGATACGGAATCAGAAGTGGATGGATTGCCTCGCCTGCTCAACTCCCGCGTTTGGACACTCTCTCCAGGCGGTATCTATTTTGTTCCTGCCGAGGCGCCCAGATCCGTCCGATATTTTGATTTCGCCAGTAAGCAAGTACGGCCGGTCTTTGAAGTGGACAAGGATTTCGAAAGCGGCCTGTCAGTCTCTGCTGATGGCCGCTGGATTCTCTATTCACAAGTTGGAGATCTGAACAGCGACATTATGCTCGTCGATCACTTTCGCTAACACTCCTGCATTCTCTGCAAATGATGTGCGTTCTTTCACTGTCTCGGTTGCCCGCGTGAGTGACAAATCGCCTAGTGCTGAATAAGAACGAAACTCATCACACCAGAACTAGCCGCTCTCTCATTGAATGACCACCTCTTTCGAACTGGGAATAACGGGGAATTAACAGGACAAACGGATAGCAATGACTGGGCCGCCGTTGTCCCCGAGCAAGGACGCGCAGTACCTTATCGATTGACAGCCAGGATGTTGGGGAGGATACACTTGCACGCTTAGAGCAGTTTGT
This sequence comes from Terriglobales bacterium, assembly GCA_963823845.1. Lineage (GTDB taxonomy): Bacteria > Acidobacteriota > Terriglobia > Terriglobales > Acidobacteriaceae > Alloacidobacterium. The sequence goes on along the minus strand of CAWGND010000024.1, from coordinate 100,299 downwards.
CCAGAGTATCCTCGATGCCGACTACGGTACAGCAGCACGATTACGTCGATTGCAGCCATCCAGCGTGTGCTCACGTCCCGCTTACCCAAGTTCCACCAATCTGCTGTACCTTCGTGTTGGTGCGAGGCGATGATGTCTTCTAAGGTCGCGATTCTGGGCGGCGGTGTTGGTGGCCTTAGCGCTGCACATGAGTTGATCGAGCGAGGGTTTGCGGTTTCTGTCTTCGAGCGCAACAGCGTCTTCGGAGGCAAAGCGCGAAGTCTTTACGTTCCCAACTCCGGCACCGGTGGACGCACCGACTTGCCCGGCGAGCATGGCTTCCGTTTCTTCCCCGCATTTTATAAGCATCTCCCAGACACCTTGATGCGCATCCCTTTCGCGGGCAACGTAAGTGTCTTCAACAATCTTGTTCATGCAACCCGCATCGAGGTGGCACAATCGGCGCAGCCACCCCTGATGCTGACCGGGAGGCTGCCGCAAAACATGGAGGATTGGCTTCTTGCCTTCCGGGACCTCTTCGGAGGCATCGGGGTTCCCGACAACGAGGTGCTCTTCTTCGCTGACCGCCTGCTCACCCTCCTCACGAGTTGCCCCGAACGCCGGGTTAAGGAGTATGAGCAGATTCCCTGGTGGACCTTTGTCGCCGCAGACAGCCACTCAGCCCGCTATCAAACACTCCTCGCAAAGGGTCTCACGCGATCTCTCGTCGCAGTCCGGGCACAGGAGGGCAGCACACGGACTGCCGGGTACATCCTTCTGCAATTAATCTTCGGCATCTTGACCTGGGGAGGCTTCGACCGCCTGCTTAGCGGTCCCACAAGCGAAGTGTGGTTGTCACCCTGGACGCAGTATCTTTCCCAGAAGGGCGTCCAGTTCCAGTCAGACTCGACCGTCAAGGCCTTCAAGACGAACGCCGGCCGCATTACCGGCGTGACCATTGAGAGAGCCGGCCAGCTGACTGATATCACGGCGGACTTCTACATCGCTGCGCTGCCCGTCGAGATCATGACAGGCCTCGTCACCGACGAGATGAAGGCGCTGGCACCATCGCTCGCGCACCTCGGCGATCTCCGCACCGCGTGGATGAACGGCATTCAATTCTTCCTCAAGCAGGATGTCCCAGTTGACTTCGGTCATACCCTGTATGCGGACTCACCCTGGGCACTTACTTCGATCTCTCAGAAACAGTTCTGGCACCAGGCCAATTTGGCCAACTATGGGAACGGGCAGGTCGGCGGCATCCTCTCTGCGGACATCTCCGATTGGGAGACTCCCGGCATCCTCTACAGCAAGCCGGCAATGCAATGTAACGCACAGGAGATCAAGGAGGAAGCCTGGGCACAGATCAAGGTCCACCTCAACGTCGCTGGAGCCGAACCCATCCGCGACGAGAACCTTATCACCTGGTTCCTCGACTCCGATATACAGTTCCCAAATCCTTCCGCAGCCACCAACCTGGAGGCACTGCTGATCAACACGGCAAACTCTTTGCAATACCGTCCGAACGCAGACACCGAGATTCCGAACCTGCTGCTCGCTTCCGACTACGTGCGCACTTACACCGATCTCGCCTGTATGGAGGCGGCAAACGAGGCCGCCCGCCGCGCGGCAAACGCCATCCTCACCAAGACGAATTCGACTCAGACGCCAGCCTCCGTATGGCCGATGGAGGAGCCCGACTGTTTCAAGCCTCTGATCGAGTACGACCGACTACGATTTCGCATGGGCTTGCCGCACACAAGTCTCGGACTAATCTGAACCGGGGCTTGGGCCAGCGGTAGAAAGTGACCGAGCAGGTCGGGTACAGCTCCGCGAACTTGCTCAAAAGTGGACTTTGCATGTGCGATGCTGGACTTCCCGGATAGCCGGTGATGCGGCAACTTCATCGATTATTGCCAATACATGGGTACCGGAGGGGCGGGGCTGGTATACGCACGGTTCCCTCATGTTGTGGTTTCAGGAACAGCAGTATACTGAAAGCCATCATGTGGCGGCGATTCTCAGCCGCGCTCGTTTTCTCTCTGCTGGCTGCTTCAACGCTCCCGGCTCAGCGCCCTCCGCTGTCTCTCTGCGTTGTGCAAACGAAGCCCGATGCGGCACAGTACGATCCCTCTCCTGGTCCATGGGCCATCGAGCTGGGCAAGCTGCTCGCTACACAAGAACTCAGGACCGGTGCGAAGCTGCAGATTACGCTCCTCGCTGCTTCGATCGAGAAGGACGTGCTGCCCGAGGCTCGCCGCCTTCAGTGTCCATACATTGTTGAGCTGTGGTACCAGCAAAGCCATTCAGCTTCGGGGCGTTATGCCATGGGTGACGAAGACAGTCTTTTATCCCAGTGGAATGACGGAGACAGCCTTCTCTTCTCCCTGTGGGACGGCGCCGCCGGGAAGGTCATCGCCCGTGGCGCATCGCCCATCCGCCTCGTCCAAGACCAGAACGTCCGTCGTTCTAATGCCCTGGTTGCTGAGCAGGCCCCATGCGCCGCCCTCACTCAACAAATCGTGAAGCACCTAAACACTTATGCCTAGCTACCAACAGCGTAGAGTGCAACGCTATGATTTGATCTGGGCGTGAAGTTACTTATAATGTGACGTTCAGGGAGGTACAGCGCTCAGCAAGAAAACTGAGGTATGGGCTGGATGGCGTGTGTGTGCGGAGCCAACGTTAAAAGCGACCCCTCCGGCAGGGAGAATTTACCGAAGACTAATGCAGGCAGTTGATGTGAAGGGAATGCGGTGAAGATTCGGAGTCTTTCTTCCTGGTCCTTTATACGAAGCGAGGAGCGTTCACCCTTAAGGCGCAACGATCGTCGCCTGCCGAGCAGTCAACACCCAATGACCACCCTCCATCTTCCACACATCCGTAAACCTCCGCCGGACTTCTTTTCCAGCCATCGGAGAATCACCCTTCGGCACTACCCGCTCGTCTCCCATCAGCAATACCATCTCGCCAAGCATCCCCGCGTATTCGACGGACCGCACATAACTGCTGTAGCTGATCAGCCCTGAAGTGTTTCTTCGCCCCGTCGCCCCCCTGATCGAGATGCTATTCTGTGGATTGTTGACCACAAGGTCCTTCGCCAGCAAAGCAGCAAATGCGGCATGGTCATCCTTGATCAGCGCCGCATCTATTACATTCACAGCCTCCAGCACAGAAGCGATCTTCGGTTCTTTCGCGGCGGCGGCAACCTCTGAATTCGCTGCCTTCCATTCCGCCATCGCAGATGCTGTAAATTATCAGCAGGATCGGCATCACACGCGTAGCGTTCCTAAGTAAGCGTAGGTATGTCATAACCGGTTCTCCTAAAGTGCCATCTCAATCGTCGGGTGCCCGGCCCTTTTCGTGCCAATTCTCTTCAGAGAGACTGTACACAAAGGAACGGAGTATGGCGAAAGGAAAAAGATACATTTGAGCAGATTTTGAGCTTGTTGCGGCGGATCGAGATCGAACCAGTTTCACTTATGTAGTGACTGAGCTCGTGCAAAATCGCCAGCTCACTCACCGAGGGTAAGCGTGGCTTTTCGCCTCTTCGAGCGGAGTTCCCGTGAAACGGGGCGGGCTCAACCGGTCGATGCCACACAGGCTTGCAGTTTACTCGCCGGAGTTTGAAAGCCCAAAGTTTGTCGCGGGCGTTGATTGAGGCGCAGAGCGACCTTGTTGAGATGGGCTTGAGTGTAACCGGACAAGTCGGTTTTCTTAGGGAAGTACTGTCTTAGCAGGCCGTTTGTATTTTCATTGGTGCCGCGCTGCCAGGGGCTCTGCGGATCGCAGAAGTACACTTTCACATGCGTGGCCACCGTGAAGCTCTTGTGTTGAGCCATCTCGTGCCCCCTGTCCCACGTCAAGGAGCGCCGCAGGGTCGCGGGCAGTTTACGCACGTGCTTGCTCAGCGCGGCGACGACCGTCGTTGTGTCTTTGCTGGGTACTTTCACCAGCATGGTGAAACGCGAATGTCGTTCCACCAGGGTTGCGATGTGACTGTTCCTGCTGCCGCTCAGCAGGTCGCTCTCCCCATGGCCGGGAATAGCACGGTCTTCAACCTCCGCAGGTCTTTCCCGAATAGAGATGGCATCGACGATCTGCCCGCGGGACTGCCCCTCAGCCCGAGCGTGTCGTGAGCGACGTATGAGCCGCCTGGACCTGAGGTGCTGAATCAGCTCTTTTTTCAGCACTCCCCGGGCCTGGATGAATAAGCTGCGGTCAATGGTTTCGTGGGACACACGCATGCTCTCGTTGCTGGGATAGTGGACCTTCAACCATGCTGAAATCTGTTCCGGCGACCAGTCCAGGATCAGTTTACTGGCCACCATCGTCCGCAGCTTCTCGTCGATGGCAAGAAGGCACACCTTGGGTCGCAGAGCCGACTCCCAGGCCCGACGATCGGCTTCACTGGCTCGATACAGTGGACGCCCGCCGTGACGCGACACCTCCCGGCTCACCGTCGACACAGCCCGCTGCAACCCTTTAGCGATCTCACGAATCGACGAACCGGAAGCCATTCCTCGTGAGATGTCTTCCCGCTCGGCCAGCGTCAGCGTTCGCGGCGAACGCCGTCGAGCAGCAGGAACTATCCCGCCGCGCTGCGTCAACAAGAACCGGATGGAACCATGGCCCTTACCAAAGGCGCGGCCAATCTCATGCAACGACTCTCCCGCCTTCCAACGGCGCCACATGTCGATCCTCTGCTCCGTGGAAAGCCTGTCCCGTTTTCCTTGTGCCATAAACACCACCTTTAGAAAAATGATTCATATCAGATGGTGTTGCACCGACCGGTTGAGACCGCCCAACTTTTCAGGCACTACGTTGCAGGGCGGCTTCCTCAACGACGTGTTAGTCATTATGGAGTGACCGGCCCTCTGTGCTAGTCGTGGGTTAGGCTGAGTTTGACTGAAGAACGCCAGTCCAGAGCCACAAGCGGAGGAGCCGGTCATGAGAGAGAAGTTACGATTTTTGGGTTTGGATGTCCACGCCGAAACGATAGCCGTAGCAGTAGCCGAGCCGGATGGCGAGGTGCGCAGCCTGGGCACGATCGCCAACCGTGAAGATTCGATCCGCAAGTTTGTTAAGAAGCTTGGTGCGGCGGAGCAACTGCGCGCCTGTTACGAGGCGGGTCCGACAGGATTCGTACTGTACTGGCAGCTGGCTCAGTTGGGTGTGCAGTGCGCGGTGGTGGCGCCAACGCTGGTTCCGAAGAAGCCCGGGGATCGCGTGAAGACCGATCGGCGGGACGCGTTGAAGCTGGCGCGCAGTCACCGCTCCGATGATCTGACTGCTGTGTGGGTTCCGGATGAAAATTCCGAGGCGTTGCGCGATCTTGTCCGACAACGGGAGGCTGCCAAGCAGGATCAGTTGCGCGCACGCCACCGGCTGACGAAGTTCCTTCTGCGCACGGGCTGCCGTCCTCCACTGGGAGTGAAGGCGTGGACGGAACGTTATGAGGAGTGGCTGCAGCAGATCCATTACACGCAGCCGGCGCAGGAAGCCACGCTGCTGGACTGTATGCACGAAGTGCAGCACATGGGAGAACGGGTCAAGCGATTGGAACAGGTGATCGTAGAGGTGGTGAAGCTTGCCCCCGCGCCAGTGCAGGAAGTGATCCGGAGCCTGCAGGCATTGCGCGGTGTGGCCCATATCTCGGCAGTCACGATTGCCGCCGAGCTGGGCAACATTACATCCCGCTTCGAGAGTGCGCGGAAGTTGATGGGCTATAGCGGATCATTTCCCAGCGAAGACTCCAGCGGCAAGCGCATTCGAAAAGGGGGCATTACCAAGGCCGGCAACGCGCATCTGCGACGCATCGTCGTCGAATCGGCCTGGAGCTATCGACACCGGCCATGGATTGGGGCTAAATTGCGCAGACGACAGGAAGGGGTTCCTGCAGAGATCACAGAGATTGCATGGAAAGCACAGAATCGCCTGCACCGGCGCTACATGAAGTTGATGGCTGCAGGCAAGGATCAGAGAAAGACCATGACCGCGATAGGACGTGAACTGTTGGGATTCATCTGGGCCATCGGAATCAAGGCCGAAGCAGTCTGCACGCGGCAACTGGCGGCATGACGAGAACCTAAAGACAAAAGCGAAAACTTTCCAAAGAAGGAAAAAACAAACGATCCAACCAATGAACAACGTTCTCCAATTCGAGGACAGGGTCAGCCGCAGCCGGAGCAAGCACGAAGGAGAATCCTCGGCGGAAGTATGCGACAGGCCTGGCCGGATTCGCGCTGTTAGTCAGAGGCAGCTCCCGACGGATCATGATTATGCGGTTCCGACCCGCGAATATCAGCGTGATCAATCGTCGCCATTACCTGCCTCGGCTGCTGCTGACTCTGTCCTTGAAATACAAAAACAAAAACGACCCCACCAATGCGCAGATATTGACAGGTCACTCCATATCACTTCCGGATCGGCGACAATACGAACGGAACTTAGTCCGGGAGCAGGACAGATCGGCAGGTCGAGGTATCATTTAGGCGATACCATGCCAGATGCAGGCGCACTTGAAAAGTACTACGAAACTCTCACTGACGCTCAGCTTTTGAACCTGAGGACCGAGGGCGGGTTCACCGAGCAAGCTGAGCAGGTGTTGGCGGATGAACTCAAGCGGCGCAATCTCAGGGCCAGCGATGTGAAGCGGTACGCGGTGCCCGAGCGCATCAAGCTTTGCGAAGAGGTACAAGAAAAGGGATTCGCAGGCAGAGGGCCCACCCTCCGATTCTTTGGCAGGCGCTACCTCAATGAGGCCGACAAGACGGCCAACATCCAGCTTCGAACCAAGTGGTTCGCTCTCGGTGGGATTCCGATAGTTCCACTTGCGTCGTATCGGTTCAAATGCACCGGAACTCCAAGCAAATGGTTTGGGGGGGGACACCGAGCAGCGAGTCATCAACCGCGTTCCACTGAACTGGCCCCAAGTATTTCTGACATGGGCGAAGACCGCGACCTTCATTCTTCTCTTTTTTCTTCTCGCGGTCGGATTCTTCTGGTATCAGGATCATCGAAGGCGGTAGTCCTATCAATGATCCGCCTCAGCTCAAGCGCAACGAACTAATGCGATCCCTGGCGAGCAACCGACAATCCTATAAAAAGGAATGTCAAGAGAGAAATCTTCCCCATCGGCTCGATGCCGCCCATTCTTGTCTCGGCATTCAGCCCCCACTGTTTGAGCGTGCGATCTTCCTCAGGCCGAGTAACCTTGTTTCGTCTCCGCGTGCGAAGCGGAGATACGTCTCCTCTCCCCCTGTGAGTTTTGTTTCGCTGTCGTGACGGGCGTCCATCGTTTTCTGAAACAACAAGCCTGACGGTTGTCCACTGCATGAGTGGCAACGCATGGTCCTATTGGAGACTCGCGGCCTATGGCTTTATTCGATTGTCCGAGGAGGCATAGGGTAATCCCGGAGACTCGCGTGCATAAAGCACGGGCCTAACTTCCGGATGGATACTTCTCCTCGAAATCGAGCGTCTCGAGAACCTGACGGGCCACCGCCAGGAATGATCTCTCAGGGAGGGGAACGGAATCTCAGCAGAGACGCTCACGCGGCTTGTGATGTCAAATAGCTGGCGTCGAAATGTACCTCCTTCTTCCAGACGATCAATGTGATCGCGGCAATCTTCCTCGCCAGGGTCAGGCGCGCCATCGTGGGTTTCCTCCCCTGAGCAAGCAAATGCTGATAGAAATCGTGGAGTGGCCCATGGCTGCTGCTGACTCTAGTGGCTGCACCCTTGAAAATATCTTTGAGGTCGTGATTGTGGTCCTGATTCAGGCCACGCAGCGTTACTGGTTTCTTAGAACGTAGTTGTCCTTCGACCACGCGGTATTGTGCACTGTCATGTGTTTCTAACCCCAGACCACTATAGGTCCACAGTTGTCGTTTGGTGCGGAACCGGTGCGGGGTCTGGATCAGCGCGATCAACAGAGCCGCGCGGATCGGGCCGATCCCAGGAATCAGACGAAGCAGTTTCCATGCCTGGTGCTTCTTGCTTTCCAGCAACAGATCCCGACGTACCTGCTGGCGCAACAGACGTAAGACATCCAGCTGCTGGTAGCAGTGTTCGGCGCGTCGTCGGACACCGGCTTCGCTGATCCTGCCCAGCCATTCCGAGCGGTGACGTGGTGCATACACTTTGTTGCCAGCACACGGAATGCCCCAGCTGCGATACAACGCCTTGAGCCGATTCATCACCCGCGTGACATCCTTGCTGATGGTCAGATAGCTGCGTGCCAGCTCTTTCAATGTGCGCAAGGCCTGCTCTCCGTGATAGACCGGCTTGAGATGGTTCCCACGCAAGAGCTCAGCCAGCTTGCGCGCATCGATTCGATCACTCTTACTCGCGTTTTTCAGCAAGGCGTTCTTGCGCGGATTACAAACCACGACTTCGCTGACGTGCGGCTTCAGCAGGTCATACAACCAAGCCGCCCAGGTCCCTTCTTCAAAGGTGACGCGCACATCTCCTCGCAGCCCGTCGATGAACTGCAGAAGCATGCTCGCCTTCGTCTCGATGACGCATTCCATCACGAATTTTCCAGTAGAGTTCATCACTGCGATTGAGATACTTTCCTTGTGCACGTCCATGCCGATATATTTCTTATTACTCGTCATAAAAGGTGTTCCTTTCTGGAGAGGTTGAGCCAAGCACTCAAACCTACTCCTAAAGGGGCGCCTTTTTATAATGTGTAATCCCGAAATGCCTGTGAAGTCACGTTTTCAGTAAGTTCATTGTGTCACCGGCCATACAAGGTGCTAGACACATAACAAGAGCATGCCAACGCTGATCACTTCGACCGAGCGTCGGTCGTTTGAAGTGCCGTCTTGATTGCGGTTACTCGTTCTGACAAACTTCCCGGTTCGACGGAGCGCGCTTGCTGAGGCGCCGTAAGATGACTCGTCGTGAAAGAGGAATTAGCGAATTTAGGTGAATACTCAGCAATAAAAAGAGGCGGCCTCACGACCGCCCTTTCCTTGCACTTTCTACGCAATTTGAACGTTCTCTGCTTGCCAGCCCTTGGGACCTTTCACAACATCGAACTGAACAGCCTGACCTTCCTGCAGTGTTCGGAAGCCGGTACTCTTAATTGCGGTGTGATGGACAAACACATCTTCACCGTTCTGACGGCTAAGAAAGCCGAATCCTTTTGCATCGTTAAACCATTTTACAATTCCTTGTTCCATTGAACTTGTTCCCTATCAGTTGATGTACCGCCGAACGCAATGTGGAGAATTTGCGTGTAACGGACAACCAGAACAAGCAAGTAGACCAGATCGAATTCTAGCGATCAGTCTTCAGACTACTACCTTTTTAGGTCGGGTGAACCGGACTCTCATTTGATATCAGGCTGACGGACCTATCACGCAGAACAGCCATGAATATCCTAGATAGATATACGTCGACAGAGTGAACAACTAAATCGATGTCTTGTCGAGTCTCTTGAGGATCTACCCATTCACTGTGCGCTCGTTCAAGCCGGGCGGATTCCCTCGAAGAGACTGGACATCTTCCACGGCCGACAATGAGATGTTCGGAAGTGACGCGCAAGGACTTGACCTTCTTTTCTGAATCCGTGAGCTTCCGCCCAGTTCCAAATGCCACGAGAGCGGAGCGATGTAGAGTGTTCATTGATCCATGTCAGAAAGCCACTTACGCAGAACCTGGCTAGAATCCGCGAATGTAAGCGGACTACGCTCCGGGATTCCCAGTCGACTGGCGATGTAACACCTATTGCGTCAGGTGTTCACCACGGCGGCGATAATCGCCAGCATCTCCGGTTACGTCTCGATCAGTTCGATCATCCGGAATTCTGCCATCCTGGGGATGCGCTGGCCGAATCGAGGCCCAGAGCATTGGTCCACATCCACGCCAGCCCCTGAGTTGCCACCAAATGACGCTGCTGCAGCTGAAAGCAGAATCAACAGCGGCCCAACCGGATTGCCAGCGCGCCCCGCAACGCAGGCGAAGTATCGTCCGGCAGTGAGATAAGGCGGTGACCGTGAGTTGGCGCGCGCGCCGCACACGGATCTTCGCATCCTTCCCTAAGAACGGACGCAGTTCGCGCAATGACAGAGGCACAAACACAAAGAAATAGGTAACGATCCCCAGCGCAGCCAGACCCACGCGCCACGCCAAGGCTGGCTGCCATCCTGCAACCACCGCCGCCCAGTCACCAATGTTGCCGATGCCGGAGAACAGAAAATATCCGCCTACGTGAAACAGATTGAAAGTCATCAACAGCCAGAAGAAATAGCGCCAAGATGCCGACCGTTTGACGGCACGCGCGGCGACCCAGAACAGCGCTCCGAAGATCAGATTGGCGAGCGTCCCGCCCGCCGCCACCAGACGCGTGTCCGCGCTGCATTCGAAGTGCACCGTTGAGAGCACCAGCGGCCGCCCACCCGTGGCTACACACATGCCTCCGTGACCAAGCCCCTCGTGGATAAAGTCCGCGATTACCGTGGCAACAATGGCGATCGCAGCGATGGTCAATAGATCGGGCTTGGTTGCTTCGGGCAAGCATGGCGGGCTGGACTCTGCCGTTGCGTCTCTTACATCATTGGCCGCCATGGGCTGCATTCTAGCAGCGGACTCGATCCATGCGTCGTGGGCGCTACAGACGGCGCCGCACCCGACCATTATCTTCGTGCTAAGCTGCAACCTCGGTGAGCAATTCTGGTTGAGGAAGAGCGACGACGCCTTCGCTAACGCGAGGAGTCGAGCTTCAAAAGGCGAACACCCACGGAGCAGTCTAGAAACAGGCCCTTACGGCTGTATTCGTCAACTAGGGAAAAAGACTGAGGCTCTCGGGGGGGTATCTTCGATTCGGGCTGAACATCGATCAAATCCGGACGATCATTCTTCACGTTTCCAACCTCTGCGCTGACCTTCCAGGCCTTCAACTGCTCGGAATCGAACGGTCGCAGAAGGTCCATCAGGCGCGCAGGGTCCGCCGGCGCGAGCCATCGCTCATAGTCGCGCGGCGCCAGGATCACCGGCATCCGGGAGTGAATCAGGGCCATCAGTTCGTTTGGCTCAGTGGTGATGATGCTGTAGGTTTCGAGAACCTGACTCGTTGCTTCGTCGCGCCATCGCTCCCAGATGCCCGCAAAGGTGATCATGCTACCGTCCCTCAGGGCAAATGCGAAAGGCTGTTTGTTCTTCGCATCCAGCTTCTTCCATTCGAAGAAGCCGTCAGCCGGTACCAGGCACCGGCGACCCTTAATTGCATCGCGATAGGTTTCACTCATTGTCAGCGTTTCTGCCTTGGCGTTGATGGTCGAATAGCTGACGTTGCATCTCTCGCCCAGAAAGGCACCAATCCCCAACGCATCGCCATCAGTTCGCGCTCACCAGTATCGTGATCGAGGCGCACGACTGGCTGGTAAGTCATCGGGGCAATGTTGTAGCTGGGCTCGATCTCGAATGGTACACGGATGCCCGCGCGCATGGCGTCTGAGATGCGCTGCTTATCAGATCGGCGATAGTAGCGGCCGCAGATAACTCACCTCGTGTATCCCGATTTTTCCCAGATCAGGCTGGAGGAGTAGCTTTGATCACCGCGTCTGTGATCTTCGAAAGGGCACAATTGAAACGACTGGATGCGGTACCGTGTCTTGTCAACTCGCTCTCTATTCGATAAAACTCAGCAGGAGACATGCTGCTGCAAGAACTTGATATGTCTTCCTTGAACTTCTTCCAGCGGATCGGAACACTGGTAGGAATCGGAATCTGTCTTGCCTCTCCACTCTCCGTCCCATAAACGTGGAGGTTCACCATAACCTCGTCAGTTGGTATGCGACTGATCAAGAAAACGATGATGTAACTAGCGCTGCTCATTGGCCTTCTACTTCTACGCCGAAACATTTCGGCACCGCCGCCGTCATCGGCGTATCGGATAGTCGTGCAGTTTTGAAATGCAAAGTCCAACTAATCTTTAGTAGCGTCCAATGATCCGCGCACCAGTTGCTTGGTCTGTTTCTTTTCTTCGCGCTCTCCCTTGTTCTTGTTTCCCATGTCCCAAGTGTAGCGCCTAAAGAGAGCAGCGTTTCAAACTGCACTACAGCCACCGATCGCGAAGGCGCGGTGAAGCCCCGCGAAATGAAGTTCATTTGGTTGGGGACCCGCGGAAAGTCCAACCGCTCGAAAATGAAGCTGTACACCGGGATCGCCAGGGCGGATTGCTTGCGCACCGATCAGCACTGTTTTCGCCGCGTGAGACCGGACCATCCGGATCTCATTCGCGTGCGCGAACTCTCCCGGACGGAAGAGACTCTTGGCATCGACCTAGGCCGGTGCGTGAACCAGCTCTCCCAATTGCTACTGCGCTACTTTCGCAACTGCTGCGGCTTTGCTCGACGCCCGATGAGCCTTGGCTTTGGGCCCTGCTCGAGTTAGCGCCGACGCCGCAGCGAGCCGCCAAACTGACGGAAAAACGCCTGCAACAACTGCTCGCAAAACATCGCATCCGCCGCTGGACCGCCGAGAAGGTAGGCGAAATTCTGACCGCTCCGCCACTGCCCTTGGCGGCTGGGAGCGCGGAAGCCATCAGCGAACATGCACTTCTGCTCTTGCCGCAATTACGCCTGCTTCACCTGCAGCGTAAGCAAGTCGCTGATCGGACCCCCCAGCTCTTGGATCAGATGGCTGCCTCGACGAATGACTTCCCGATGTCGCAAGAACATCGTGACATCCCCGTGCTGCTCTCTTTGCCGGGTGTTGGACGCCTCATCACCGCGACCATGCTGGCCGAAGGAGCACACATCCTCTCCCTCCGGGATTATCACGCTTTGAGGGCCCTTGCTGGCATTGCGCCGGTGACCAAGCAAAGTGGCAAGAGCAGGCAGGTTCTTATGCGCTACCGCTGTAACCAGCGGCTACGCAACGCCTTCTATCATTGGGCTCGTACCAGTATTCAGCACGATCCTCGCAGCAAACAGCACTACGCGCGCCTGCGCCAGGTCGGTCATAACCACGGTCGCGCCTTGCGTGGTGTCGCTGATCGCTTGCTTGCTATGCTCATCGCCATGCTTAAGAGTGGACAAACATATGATCCAAATCGACCTTCCACCGCCCACCTTACGGCCGCCTGAGCCGGATCTCTCTGTGCCACTGCCGCCCGACGTCCGACCGTCCATCTGCTTAGCTCACCCCGTAGCTGCTGAAGGGTACAACCCTTCTTCACGATGTTGACAAATGGTGGGGAGTCCGTTTTCGGGGAACTAAGTCCGCTACTTTGCGCGTAGCGGACTTAGCGTTCAAGTGAATCTGTGGGTCAGACGATAAATAGCCTTCAAGGAAATTCCATAGATCGCAGTTGCGAGAAAGCCCACTACCGACGCGAAGATCATACACTCAGCAGTGCTTGGAGCGAGAGGGTCGCCCTGCCAGATGGTAGCAGCATCACCGCCTCGTAGCTGAAGGATGAGACACCATATGGTGAGGGATAAAGGCCCGATTAGAATCCCACTTACCAAAATGATCCAGATTCGCCTATCCTCCGCATCCTTTAGCATTACGGTGAAGGGTAGGTACAAGAACCAGACTGGCAGCGCAAACATCATGGTGATGCGGAAGACCCACATCACGTCACCTCCCGCGCTGAAAAGCCGAATAAAAAGCAGACTGAAGAGGGCGACAGCGATGAGTAGACAGCCGAACCAAACGCCAATGCGCGTGAGGAGTCTCACCTAGTTCTTGACGCTAGAAACAACATGTTGCGCCCCGCTTTGACAGAATCAATTTACCAGACAAAGCCTCGTCGGTTCACAAGTGATTCGCTTGTTCGTGTGACGGGCTAACAGGATGTTGACTCCGAACCTCCTGCAAAGTCAGCTTTGCGGTAAGTTGCTGGTCAGCGCCTGAACGCCCCAGCGGTCAGCAGTCGTCGTTAGCGATCGCGGTAGGGACACTCATTGCTAAGCGCCCCCCGCACAAAACCCGGCGGGCGCTATTCGCGCACCGGGCTTCCACCTTGGGTGATTGACGGCAAAACGCTCATGCGGCCAGGGATGAATGATTCGTACGGCAGGCAGAAATGCTGCCACGAGTTGTGCGGCTCGGTCCCACGTTGTGCGATCCCTTTGGCTGCGTCGCCGAAGCGACCGCCTCCAGAGATTAGTGACGTGGTGCCGAAACGCACACAAGCTCTTGGTGTTAGTTGGCACCGCATGGTACGCAAAGTAGCCACGCACCACTTGCCCCAATCATCGGCCCTGCTCTGGAATAGGTTCATGCATTCGTCGCCGCAGCTCTTCTTTGATGGCTCGTAACCTGACCCGCATCCGATCCCGGCGCGTTTTGCGCTTGAGAAGGAAGTAGCCAGAACGTGACTGCCCACAGATGTGGGTAAAGCCTAGAAAGTTGAACGTCTCCGGTTTGCCAAGACCCCGTCGTGCTCGACGCTCAGCCGCGAAACGACCGAACTCAATCAGACGTGTCTTATCCGGATGGAGCGACAACGCGAACTTCTCCAGCCGTTCGCGCAGATCAGCGAGAAAACGCTTGGCATCGGTCTCGTACTCAAAACCCGCGACACTGTCGTCGGCGTAGCGTACGAGCACGACATTTCCGCGGGCGTGGTGGCGTCGCCACTGATCAGCCCACAGATCGAAGGTGTAATGCAGGTAGATGTTAGCGAGCGTCGGTGACACCACCGCCCCTTGCGGGGACCCGATGTCGCTCGACGTCCACTCGTCACCATCCATTACGCCGGCCTTCAGCCACTTGCGAATCAAGCGAATCATGCGCGGATCGCCGATTCGATGTTCAGCGAAACGGATAAGCCACTCGTGGCTCATCGAATCGAAGAATGATCGAACATCGGCGTCTACTATCCAGCTCACCTTCGTGTACGTAATCCCGACCGCGAGAGCATCCAGCGCATCGTGCTGGCCGCGTCCTGGTCGAAATCCGTATGAAAAGCCGAGGAAGTCTTGCTCGTAAATCGCATTGAGCACCTCCACCACCGCACGCTGGACGATTTTATCTTCCAACGCAGCAATCCCAAGCGGCCTTTCTCGCCCATCCTCTTTCTGAATGAACTTACGCCGCGAGGGCAGCGCCCGATAGGCACCGCGATGAACGCGTCCATGCAAATCCACAAGCTTGGCTTCCAGGTCTTGCCCATACTCGCGCCACGTGGTGCCATCCACTCCTGGAGCCGCATCTCGCTTGAGCTTGAGATACGACGTTCGCAGCAGATCGACCGTCACGTGATGAAGTAGAGCGGTGAACCGTTCCTTCTTCCCTTGCCTTGCTCGCTCTCGTACACGCTCAAGCCCCGGTGACACGCTCGCCCGGCTCCGTGTCCGGTGCGTGTGCGGCTCAGACGTGTTCCCCTTGGCCCCTTCCCTTGGCTCCGCCGACTCCGCGTCCGATCGTTCGGTCTTGTTCGCCGGCTTCACAGCTACTGTGGAAGGGTCTGACTTCTCCGGTTCGTTCATCATCGGCTACGGCTCCTCGCCTTCCCGACACGGACCACTCCTTGACTGCGAATGGCCAAACTGGAGATCTCCCGGTTCCCAAGCAAAGAGCGTCCGTACATGCCAGGGTCTCCGACCACGCAGGACCGTTCGGGCACTCGCAGTAACGCGCCCGTCCGTTTTGCCTTCCGCATATGTAACTGCGTCGGCGTCCTGGATGAGAAATATTTCGTGGCTCAATGGCTGGCCTGCACGCTCCCCTGTCAACGCTTCGCCGTACACCTCACGGTATGCTGCGCATGACTCGGGGTCGGTGTGGTTCGCTACGCCTTCACCGTAATGGACTTGCACCATCTACTCCTTGCCGGTCTCCCGGCGCACTACATAAAATTCCGTTTCGTGAGGTGTCCCCTCATATGCGCAGGGCTCCAACCACAACTCGCATGGACAAGGCGAAAGGCCATCCACCAGAGACTGTTACGAAACTCTTTGGGTAGGGCCAAATAGATGAGAAGATGCCCTTGCGGAAGCGAGGGCATTTTCGTTGGGTTATATCCAAGGCGAAGGGCGGAGCCAGGGGACGCTTTTTCCAGTGGTGTTGGACGATCTGATTTCGGCCGATCATGTGTGCCGAGTGATCGACGCTTTCGTAGGTGGACTGTCGATAGCAGAACTGGGCTTTGAGCGTGCGGAATCGGCGGAGACGGGTCGGCCTGGCTACGATCCGCGCGATCTGCTGAAGCTTTATCTCTATGGATATCTGAACCAGCTACGTTCTTCGCGTCGTCTGGAGGCTGAGTGCCGTCGCAACGTGGAGCTGATGTGGCTGCTAGGGCGACTCTATCCAGACCATAAGTCGATCGCTGAATTTCGGAGGATGCACCGCGATGCGATCGCTGCTGTGGGAGCGGCGCTGGTGCGGTTCGCGCGCTCCTGCGGTCTGATCCGTGGTGAATGGATCGCTGTAGACGGCACCAAGTTCCGCGCGGTGGCTAGCGCTGAGAGTGTGCGGGAGCGCCAGGCACTTGAGAAGTATCTGGAGAGCATGGAGAAGGCCGACGAGGAGCAACAGACCAGCATCGACCCGTCCGCGGTGCAGGCTGCGCTGGAGAAATTACGTCAACATCCGGAACCGGAAGCACACTTTATGCCGGTGGCGGGCACGAAGGCTCCCGCCTACAACGTGCAGACCGCAGTGGATGCGGAGCATGGGCTGATCGTGGCTCATGCGATCACTCTGAACGCCGGCGACGGCGACTGCCTGGAGCCCATGGCCGAAGCCGCGCGTAAGGCCTTGGACTCTACTGAGCCCATGAACATCCTGGCCGACAAGGGCTATTCCAATGGCGAGCAGGCCAGCCGCTGCGAAGAAGCTGGCATGGTCCCGCATGTCCCGTCACGTCGCGGGATCAATAATAAGGGCGACGGTTCGATGCTGGACCGCAGCGCCTTCCTCTATCAGCCCGAGACCGACAGCTTCCTCTGTCCCGAAGGCAAAACGCTACGGAGGCTGGCGCTGTCCCGCAAGGACCGGGCAGTCTATTACCAGGCAGAGGCGAGCGACTGCGCAAACTGCGCTCAGAAGAATCGCTGCACCCAGGCTCCGAAGCGATTACTAACCCGCCATCTCTATGACGATGTCCTGAACCGCATGCAGCAGCGTGCCACGCCCGACAAGATGCGGCTACGAAGATGCACGGTGGAGCACCCCTTCGCCACGCTCAAATACCAGATCTTCGGTCACCCTCGTTTCCTGTTGCGAGGACTGCATGGTTCAAAAACTGAAATCAGCCTCGCGGTTATGGCTTACAACCTCAAACGCATGGTCAACCTGCTCGGCGGATCGACTCTCATCCAGCGCCTCGTTACCCCATAGACTTCCAAACAGCCAGCATCATCCCAGAAACCAAAGGCGCCCCTTCTTAGGAGCGCCTCCGTCGTGCTTAATGCTTTACCAGCCTTCAGTTTCGTAACAGTCTCATTGGGATGGCCTTTGCTCTTGCTCGCAGTGGCTGGATGCTCTTAGTACATGTCGCCCATTCCGCCGCCGTGTGTTCCGGCCGAAGCAGCCTGTCTAGGTTCGGGGATATCCGAAACCATAGCTTCAGTTGTCAGCATAAGGCCAGCAATCGAGGCTGCATTCTGTAGCGCAGTGCGGGTAACCTTGGTCGGGTCGATCACGCCGGCCTCTACCAGGTCCTCGTAGCTGTTAGTGCTGGCGTTGTAGCCGTAATGCGGGTTCTTGTGCTCTATGATCTTACCCACGACCACGGCACCCTCTTCACCTGCATTGCCAACAATCAGGCGCAATGGCTCCTCGAGCGAACGGCGGACCAGCTGTGCACCGATCTTCTCGTCGCCTTCGAGAGTTTTGATCAGGTCTTCCACGTCTTTGGCCGAGCGAAGCAGGGCCACTCCACCGCCCGGAACGATGCCTTCCTCAACCGCGGCACGCGTGGCATGCATGGCATCCTCAACGCGAGCCTTCTTCTCCTTCATTTCAGTCTCGGTTGCCGCACCCACCTTGATGACAGCCACGCCGCCCACGAGCTTGGCGAGACGCTCTTGAAGCTTCTCGCGATCGTAGTCGGAGGTGGTCTTCTCGATCTGGCTGCGAATTTCCTTTACACGGCCTGCGATGGTCTTCGAATCACCGCGGCCTTCGATAATCGTGGTGTTGTCCTTGTCTATGGTTACGCGCTTGGCGCTGCCCAGCTCTTCAACCTTCACGTTCTCGAGCTTGATGCCGAGATCTTCCGTGATGGCCTTGCCACCGGTCAGCTTGGCGATGTCTTCCAGCATCGCCTTGCGGCGGTCGCCGAAACCGGGAGCTTTGACAGCGGCCACGTTGAGTGTGCCGCGTAGCTTGTTGACCACCAGCGTTGCGAGGGCCTCGCCCTCTATGTCCTCCGCGATGATCAGCAGCGGCTTGCTATTGCGGGCAACCTGCTCGAGCAACGGAAGCAGATCCTTCATCGAGCTGATCTTCTTTTCGTGAATCAGAATGTAAGGCTCTTCGAGCGAAGCTTCCATCCGGTCCGGATCGGTGACGAAGTAAGGGCTCAGGTAGCCACGATCGAACTGCATGCCCTCGACTACTTCCAATTGGGTCTCGAGCGTTTTCGACTCTTCGACCGTAATCACGCCATCCTTGCCGACCTTCTTCATTGCCTCAGCAATGATGTTACCGATGGTGGCGTCGCTGTTGGCCGAAATGGTGCCCACCTGGGCGATCATCTCCCCGGTCACGGGCTTGGAAAACTTGGCCAGCGCCCCACCGTGAACAACTCCCTGCTCATCACGCTTGCCCACGATGGCTTCCACGGCCTTGTCGATGCCGCGCTTGAGGGCCATCGGATTGGCGCCAGCGGCAACTGTCTTTACGCCCTCGCGATAGATTGCCTGAGCCAGCACTGTGGCAGTTGTGGTGCCATCCCCGGCCACATCCGAGGTCTTCGATGCCACTTCGCGCACCATCTGAGCGCCCATGTTTTCCAGAGCGTCCTTCAGTTCGATCTCTTTGGCCACCGTCACTCCGTCCTTAGTGATGGTGGGAGAGCCGAACTTTTTCTCGATTACGACGTTGCGACCCTTGGGTCCGAGCGTTACCTTGACCGCATCCGCCAACTTGTTCACACCGCGCAAAATTGCCTGACGCGAGTCTTCTCCGTGCAGAATCTGCTTTGCCATTTCAATTCTCCTTCAAAAGAACAGGGGACTTGCCGCCCAGATCATTGCTTTGTGTGCTATCACTCTGGGCTTTTCATGAGCCAGCTAGCACAAGCTGGTATTCGTCCAGCAAAACTTCACAGCTGGCGGATCCGCGGGGCGCTTACTTCTTCTTGAGAATGCCGAGCACTTCTTCCTCACGCATCATGAGGAATTCCTCGCCATCGATCTTGATTTCGGTGCCCGAGTACTTGCCGAACAGAATGCGGTCTCCAGGTTTCACGTCGAGGGGGAAGACTTTGCCCTCATCATTGGATTTGCCCTTACCGACGGAAACAGCCTCGCCTTCCTGGGGCTTTTCTTTGGCTGAGTCGGGAATGATGATGCCACCACGAATTGATTCGGTCTCGTCTACACGCCGCACCAAGATGCGGTCATGGAGGGGAGTGAAGCTGGTTGCTGATGCAGTTGCAGTTGCGGTTGTCATTGCGTTACTTCTCCTTCGACACGAGGTTTTCCCCGCGCTACTGACCACGAAATTCTGAATAGGAATCGCAGGGCAGGATTCCCTGCAAGTCAGTGCGTGTTAGCACTCTCGGCCTTCAACTGCTAACACTAGGCGCTCCGAATGACCGTTGTCAATCCTTAAGGCGACATTCTTGAGCGAAAGACGCTCAGATATCAATACTGGGTTACTACGCGATTCCGCAAGCCACCGTGGTCTGCCAATAAATATTGTCTCGACTTATGCCCAGGCAGAGAATTTCAGCCTCCCTCCGTATCCCCCACGATTGGCTCGTTGGAGCGACTTGAGCAGCAGTCGCATCCATCGATATGGGCAAATGTCGGCACGAAAGAGTCGGAGCGTAAACTACCTGCAAACCACAGCGCGAATCCGTTCACAATCTGCAATGACACGCCATACAAATCAAACTCCCAAGTGGTCCAATGTGAACAGATCCGGGTCTAAGCTCCTTCTTATGATCTTGTATAGCAAAGAAATGAGACGACCCGTTAATGAACCAGTCCCCCGCGGGTGAGGTTACAACATGGAAACCGTATTCGTTGTTGTTGTGGTGCTGTTTTTGCCAGGCGGCGGAGGCTGGGGATACTCTCGTTGGCGCCGTTAGCGTGATCACAGGATGAACGCGAGACTTTGCGCTTGATCCTGTCTGCAGTATTCATGAGGGAGATTCGACCGTGGGGAATAGACCTGCGAACCCGTCTTTCAGGTTCGCTGAGCTAACTCAGCTCACCTGAAGTTGTCCTCTCCTTAGGTTCACAGGAAATCGGGTACGCATATGCCATCGACTTCAATTCTGCAGGAAGCTCAGAAACTCCACGACGTGAGTGACCGTCTTGACTTGCTGGCGGACCAACATCCCCATGTATCAGACGCACTCATCACCATCTCGGGAAACGTTCGTAGCACCGCCACGTTGCTTGAGGTGCTGGTTGCGACAAAAAATGGGGCTGCCGTCTGAACCAGATCCAGCAAATGCCTGATTTTCCCATCGCTGAGTTCGTAATATCGAGAGTGGAATGTCAGCAACTCTGAGGTGTTTATAAGCCTCATCACTTCTGTCGAGACAGAATTATGTGCTATTCAGAACAGATTCTGCGCACGATCCATGGCAATATTTTGAGGATGATGAAGAAGAGAAAAAATCGGAAAGAGACCGCAAGGACGACGATTTCTAGCGTGAAAAGGGAGATGCAGAAGCCACGATTGACAGAGTCAGTCCGCAACGACGGGAGAAGCCAAACCGCGCCGATCGTCGACGAGCCTCCTGCTTGTCCTGAGAGAGTATAACTCTGATCTTCGCCCAAGCTCATGCCAGTCCTGTAGAGAAGGCAATCAGCATTGTCCCATGTTTTCAGGTGATGGCGCCGCGTCCATCAACCAGGTCGGCCCATCGAGATTTCACACTTCTCGCCTGTTGACTGGCTGGTATCGATTAACCCTGTGGTCCGTCCCGGAATCAGTATCCACCGAGACTGCGCGGAAACCATTCAGTCGTGCAGAATGACATTGAGCAGCGACTTGTGAACCCGGATGCGCCCGTTGTACTCAATAAAGCCGAGCTTGCGAAACCGATTCATGAAGAAGCTGACACGAGAACGGGTGGTGCCGATCATTTCTGCCAGGATTTCCTGCGTGATCTGCGGAAGCAACGTTTCCGGTTCTCCCGGTTTGCCAAATTCGGCGAGCAACAGGAGAATCCTCGCCAGACGTTTTTCGCTGGAATTGAAAAGCTGATCGACAAGATCAGCCTGAGTTCGCATACTGCGGGTCAGCAGAAATTTTAAGAACAGATCGGAGAAGGAGTGCTCCTCGTGCATCACGCGGATCATCTCTTCCCTCTCTATCTTGAGCGCAGTACAGGCCGTAGTCGCGCTGGCAGTTGCCAATCGAAGACCGGCCGCGCCAGCGATTGACTCCTCTCCAACGAAGTCACCGGCGGTGAGAAGCGTGATAGTGGCTTCCTTGCCGTTTTTCGAAACGACTGTGAGTTGTGCGCGGCCCTTCTGAAGATAGAAAACGGAGTCGGCGGGATTGCCCTGGGAAAAAAATGCCTGCTTTGGCTTTAGTTGAACGATTCTTCGTCCTAGTCCAGCTTTTGCCAGAAAGGCGGCGGCGTCAAAGGCCATGTTTCTCAGCTCTGTCATCTGAAATGGTCCTTTCCCGGATGCGGTCTTGCCGGGGGAAAGTCCAGAAATGGTAAGCGACCGCATCTGAGGTAAACAGGGGGGACCTTCCAAATATTATAAATTCAGCGTTGGAATCCTTGCCTACGCCTCCCGCTCTTGCGCTGGCACTCTGTTCGTTCTCTCCGCATGCCGTAGGTGTTGCTGGACTCGGATTGAGAATTGACCAAGGTCCTCCGGATAGTTCACTTCGCCCTGAGGAGGAGAACGGGTACGCTGACCCTTTGCTGTACTCGACTAGCTGTGGTGCCGAGGAATATGTCGGCGAATAAGCAAGCATGTTGCGTGTCGGCGCACCCGCTGGGTTGTCAATCCGCCGCACCGATAGGCTCCGGTTCACAACATCCGGCCATCTCGTGCAGCCGCCATAGCAGCTTAGTTCAAGTCCGCTAGAGTTTGCTGATCTTCGATCTCAAATCTTGACAACAGACCTTAGCGCGTTTCCAGGGCTGCGTCAGCTCGAAACGCGCATTAGCGATTTGGCATAAACCTAGAGTTTCCGATCCCAAATAGGTTCTGGATAGCCGACTGCGCGAAAGCTATTGTGTTGTCCCTGTGAAGCCCCCGTGTCTGCCAGGCACATCGACGGGAGCAAGTCACCGAGATCCCCGTTAATGAGATGGTCCGCCGCTTGATCTCCCAGATGAAGTGAGTGATGGTGTTGGCAGGTTCAAGGAGGATCATCGATATGCAGATTCGTTCGGTAGGGATTGATCTCGGCAAGACGACCTTTCACCTCGTGACCCTCAGCGCGGCTGGGAAGGTACTGTTGCGAAGAAGTTCACCCAGAAGCAGCTGATCACGTTTACCGCCAACCTGCAGACTTCCTTGGTCGGGATGGAAGCATGTTCGGGTGCTCACTTCCTTGGCCGTGCCCGGAGAGAACAGGGCCATGATGTGAAGCTGATTCCAGCTCAGTTCGTAAAGCCATTTGTGAAGTCGAACAAGAACGACTTCCTCGATGCGGAAGCGATCGCCGAAGCTGTCGATCGGCAGAACATGCGCTTTGTTCCGATCAAGACCGACGACCAGCTCGACCTGCAAGCTCTCCATCGCGTGCGGGATCGTTTGATCTTACGGCGAACATCTGTGATCAACCAGTTGCGGTCATTCTTGCTCGAGCGAGGCATGACATTCTCGAAGACACCAGCCAAGCTGAAGCTGGCGATGCCAGAGATCCTGGAGAACGCCGACGCGAATCTCACACCACGCATGCGCAACCTTGTCAGCCTGCTTTGGAGCGAGTGGAAGGATCTGGAGCAGCAGATCATTGTTATGAACGCGGAGGTTGAACAGATCGCTTCCTCCGATCCAGCCTGCCGGCGACTCAGGCAGATCCCCGGCGTTGGCCCGCTGGTCGCAACTGCGATCGTAGCCGCGATCGGTAACGGCGCAGCCTTCCATAAGGGGCGTGAGTTTTCTTCTTGGCTTGGGCTTGTGCCACGACAGCACTCGACCGGTGGTAAGGCCCGACTCTTCGGCATCAGCAAGCGTGGCAACAACTACCTGCGCAAGATCCTCGTGCATGGTGCCCGATCCGCTGTATTGCGCGTGAAGCGAGAACGGTCTCCGTTCGGCCCATGGCTCGATGCGCTTGAGCAACGAGCGCCCATCAACGTGGTCATTACAGCCGCAGCCAACAAGCTTGCCCGTATCGCGTGGGCTGTTCTCTCGAGCGGACAGGAGTATCGAGCGGTTCCGGATGCAATGATGCCTAAGCAGGCTTAACCACGACCGACATCAAGTTCTCCAACCAAGGTCTGCACTGGATAGCTAAGACGAACGAACAGTCCCAACGGCGTGCTCGCAACCTGCGCCTGAAAATGGTCTTCCATGACCGTCCCGTTTATCAGGAAGAGCACGCAGCGCAACTCATCATGGCCAGGAGACTCCACTCTCCACACAAAGGCCGAATACATTTGCGCAGATCTGTCGATCCAACTCTTCGCTTTTCCCTTGCACTCAGACGGCGGACCATACATTTTCAGGGAACCACGACAGCGAGTTGGGATTGTCCATAGCAGGATTACTTTCGACTTGCCGACTCGGGAGCTGAAGCCAAGCAGAGAAAAATCGTGCGGGCTTGGAATGCTACCGGTGTCTTCCGCTTCCGAGCAACGACCTGACTCTCTCGATCATGCCAAACAGAAAAGCGGTGGTCAGCCCGAACAGCAGCCATCCATTCAGGGCCTCAATCGCTCCCATGAGCTTCCAGTGCCCTGCCAGAGCCAGATTCTCGTGCCCGTAGCTAGTCATCGCGTTCAGCGAATAGAGCATCGCGGATTTTTTGTCATGCATAGCGTCGAGCAGCCGATAAGCAACTGCCCAAATCCCCACCTCCATCGCGTGCATCAAGGTAGCCAACAAGGTCGTGGCACCCATGACCAGGGCGAACCCGAGAGTTGGGTGACGGCGGATGATGGTACCGGTAGTAAGGCGAGTTACCCTCTGGTCGATGAGCCCGAGGCCCAGGACATGGATGACCACGTTCACCACGATCAGCGGCAAACCCCATGCCCAGTCGGCGTTCCAATTCGTTGGATCGTCGACAAGGAGAGATGTGAAAACGGCTTGGGTAAGGTTCATCAAGACCTACTTGAACTGGACGCGAGCCAGAGGAAGTCCTAAATGCGCCACAAATGATAGCCCCGCTGACACCGTTCAGATACTGGCAAAACAGCCAGTACCACCGATTCTCTCTTTCAGCATCCCTGATGAGTCGCGGCAATCCGGAACTGATCCTACGTAGTGCCTGTAAAGTCCGGCGGTAACTTGCCGTCAACTGGGGATCCCGCAGCGAACTTACCTGAAATCCCGTTT
Source organism: Terriglobales bacterium (assembly GCA_963823845.1). Lineage (GTDB taxonomy): Bacteria > Acidobacteriota > Terriglobia > Terriglobales > Acidobacteriaceae > Alloacidobacterium. The sequence goes on along the minus strand of CAWGND010000024.1, from coordinate 75,691 downwards.
TTCCTGCACTTTCGCTCCTCTTATGTGAAGGGCTGGTGCGGATTATCCCGAATTTCTCTAGGAGACAACCATCACAATTTCGGAGCGCTTTGGAGGCTCGCTTATTTCTTTACGTCGATCGGGGGACCGCTGACGCGGTTGCCATCGAGTTGGACATCCACCTCAACGCGATCGGCGATCTTGATGAAGGGAATGCCACTGTTCATCCCGTAGTCCTTGCGGTCAAAGGCCATTATTCCCTTAACCTCGCCATGGCCTGTTCCGATGCCGCCGGAAACAAGGTTCAGCGTCAGCTTTTCCGGTTTAGTCACTCCGCGTATTGTGAAGTTTCCATCAATTTCAAAGGTGCTTGCACCGGTCTGAACAATCTTCGTCGACTTGAACGTGATATACGGATCATTCTCGGCGTCGAAGAAGTCTTTGCTCTTCAGCTTGCCGTCCTTCATGCCGCTTCCCGTATCCACACTGTTCGCATAAGCCTTGATGTCCAGAACGCCCGTCGAGAGAGCCGGAGACGTAAACGTCAGCGTGGCATCCCATTGGTCAAATTTGCCGGCGATAGCGACCGAGGCCTTCACATTGAACCCGATCGAGCTTTTTGCCTTGTCAAATTCGAAAACCGGGGCTTGTGCCAGACTTAGCGGCACTAGCAACGTGGTGGCGATTAGTAACAGCGGCAGTGCCAGATGTCTCATCTTCATACACTCTTCCTTTCATGTAACATCCCTGGCTGTCGATCGAATAGCGTCAGAAACCTAGCCCGGGGCCTTCTGAGATGATCTCGAATGCCATGAAAGCGCCGAGGCGCAGATTGGCGCTCCGTCTCGCTTGCGACAAGCAGACGGAAACAGTCTCTAAACTCCGTGCCACCGCGACTACTGGCAGAAGTGACAGATGTTTGTCTCAAGATGACCCATGTCGTCGCTACAGCGGGCTGCGATTAGTCTAGGCGATGGCCTAGAAGTCGCGTGACTACGTCAGCAGTTGCGGGCATGAATGATGTGTTGAATTCGCAGGGATACACCCAGGCCGCGTGGTGGAACCCGTTGTGCCTGAAAAGTCAGGCGGGCTCAACCGGTCGATGCAGCACAGGCTTGCAGTTTACTCGCCGGCGTTTCAAAGCCCAGAGTTTGTCGCGGGCGTTGATTGAGGCGCAGAGCGACCTTGTTGAGATGGGCTTGAGTGTAACCGGACAAGTCGGCTTTCTTAGGGAAGTACTGTCTTAGCAGGCCGTTTGTATTTTCATTGGTGCCGCGCTGCCAGGGGCTCTGCGGATCGCAGAAGTCATGCGTGTCCACCGTGAAGCTCTTGTGTTGAGCCATCTCGTGCCCCCTGTCCCACGTCAACGAGCACCGCAGGGTCGCGGGCAGTTTACGCATGTGCTTGCTCAGCGCGGCGACGACCGTCGTTGTGTCTTTGCTGGGTACTTTCACCAGCATGGTGAAACGCGAATGTCGTTCCACCAGGGTTGCGATGTGACTGTTCCTGCTGCCGCTCAGCAGGTCGCCCTCCCCATGGCCGGGAATAGCACGGTCTTCAACCTCCGCAGGTCTTTCCCGAATAGAGATGGCATCGACGATCTGCCCGCGGGACTGCCCCTCAGCCCGAGCGTGTCGTGAGCGACGTATGAGCCGCCTGGACCTGAGGTGCTGAATCAGCTCTTTTTTCAGCACTCCCCGGGCCTGGATGAATAAGCTGCGGTCGATGGTTTCGTGGGACACACGCATGCTCTCGTGGCTGGGATAGTGGACCTTCAACCATGCTGAAATCTGTTCCGCGACCAGTCCAGGATCAGTTTACTGGCCACCATCGTCCGCAGCTTCTCGTCGATGGCAAGAAGGCACACCTTGGGTCGCAGAGCCGACTCCCAGGCCCGACGATCGGCTTCACTGGCTCGATACAGGGGACGCCCGCCGTGACGCGACACCTCCCGGCTCACCGTCGACACAGCCCGCTGCAACCCTTTAGCGATCTCACGAATCGACGAACCGGAAGCCATTCCTCGTGAGATGTCTTCCCGCTCGGCCAGCGTCACCGTTCGCGGCGAACGCCGACCAGCAGCAGGAACTATCCCGCCGCGCTACCTCAACAAGAACCGGATGGAACCATGGCCCTTACCAAAGGCGCGGCCAATCTCATGCAACGACTCTCCCGCCTTCCAATGGCGCCACATGTCGATCCTCTGCTCCCTGGAAAGCCTGTCCCGTTTTCCTGGTGCCATAAACACCACCTTTAGAAAAATGATTCATATCAGATGGTGTTGCACCGACCGGTTGAGACCGCCCGACTTTTCGGTAAGTTCGTGTCGGCGAAACCTGGGTCTGCCGTTGTTACCGATAACCGTTTTGCAGGCAATTCATTGGGTTGACCGGCTTCGCGGCGAGGTCGTTATTTTCGGATATCTTCGGGTTCTACGCCCTGGTTCCACATTTCTCTCTCGATGCGCCAGTTGCCATCGCGCCCCTTCCTCAAAACAAGAAGCATCTTGCCTCGACCGTTGAATGGCGGCTTGCCGTCCGGCATCAGGACCACTTGGTGCTCGGCACACCATTCGGACGCTAGATCGCCTGACACATCGATAGCAAAGCACTCCAATTCGAATTTTTCCATCTTGGCGCCCTGAATTTGAGCAGTGACGCCCTCGAGGAAGGCGGCGATTGCGGTCTTCCCCTCTATAGGCGTCATCGAAGGGAGAAGGCTGATTCCATCCTCCGCCCAGAGCGCGAGAGTGGCCGTGTTATCCATTAACCGAGTCGCATTCTCCAGCTTACGATTGAACGCTTCGATCTCTGCGCGAGGATCTGGTGAAGCTCCCTCCATCGTTAGAGGAAAGTTCGCGGTCAAAAGCAGAAAAGCAATCATCAAAGTCTTCCGCATAAGGCTCTCCTCTGCAATCACAATCAACGGTCACACGCTTCATCTTACGTCTCCAGGCTGACCGAACGGAGCGTAGGATTTGGATAGAACCCGACCGCCAACCGCTTTCTGGCCGCGCTCAGTCTGGAGCAGCGAGCTAAAGCAACCTGAGTCTCCTCTCCCGAGACGCTAGAATCCCATCGAATCAAACCGGAGAAGCCCATGTAGCGCTATTCTTCGGAATGCCGCATTGAATTGGCGATGACACGCAAGGTGTGTCTATGTCCATTACAAAGGTCTTGTTATGAGCCGAATCGTCCTCTTGCTGCTCATCGTCTTGAATCCGATAGCTGCCCTGGAGTCTTCGTTTCACTGATCCGCCCCAACTTGCACCTTCGCGACTGTTCCCAAGTAACGGGCTAACCGGAAGCGATCGTGTGCCTGAAAAGTTTTTCAGTAACTTCACGCCCAGATCAAATTGATCCACTACCAACGAGTGTCCACTGTTGATGTGCACGATATGGATAATTAACTGCAAAGGCGGAACGCCGTCTTTAGACGGCGTGGCTCAGGAATGGTAAGAGTGGTTTTGGTTTTTGAGTCTTGCTGACAGATCTGGAGAAAGGGACTGCAATGAGGCTCACATATCCGAAGGCCTAAACGTCCTTGATACGCAAGGAGCTTGAAAGAGCGGCGAGTGAGCATGGGGTAAGGGAAAGAGGAAAGGAAAAAGGGAACCGCGGGGGTTGGTTTCGCGTACGAAGCTCCGAGGTGCTCGCCATGCGCACTCTCTTTGCCGATCTGCAGTATGCAATGCGGCAGCTCCGCCGCTCTCCTGTCTTCGCGATTACGGCAGTTCTGACGCTCACGATGGCAATAGGCGCGAATGTGGTCGTGTTCGGAGTGATGAACGCGATTGTGCTGCATCCGCTGCCGGTTCCTGATTCCAGGCAGGTGTACTCGCTCACCAGCGGGGCGATGGATACTTCCTTCTCGTATCCGGATTACGAAGACATTCGCGACAGTAACAAGGCGTTTTCGGATCTTGCGGTCGCGCGGGTCGCTCTTTTCGCGCTCGCGCCTCCGGGACGCGATGGGATAGCCCAGCCGGTGTTCGGATATGAGGTCTCCGGTAATTATTTCCGCATGCTTGGCGTGCAGCCTGCGCTGGGAAGTTTTTTCACGCCTGGGGAAGACACCAAGGTGAACGGCGAGCCGTACGTGGTTCTGAGCTACGACCAGTGGCGGACGCAGTTCGGCAGCGACCGCAACATTGTCGGGAAGACGGTGAAGATCAATAAGTATCTGTTTGTGGTGGTCGGGGTTGCGCCGCGGCACTTCAACGGGACGGAGCGGATCATCTGGCCGGCGGTGTGGGTTCCGGTGCATGATGCTCCGGAGATTGAGGGATGGAATTGGCTCGGCGAGCGTCGCGACCGCAACGAGTGGATTGTGGGGCGCGTGCGGCCAGGCGTGACTGCGGCTCAGGCGAATGCCGATCTGGCCAAAGTTGGCAGCCAGCTTGCGCGGCAATATCCTCGCGACGACAAGGACACGCGGCTGCGCGCTTCGCCCGCGGGTATGTTCGCTGATGCGATTCCTGCGCGCGCCTTTCTTACGGGCATCATGTTGATGGCGATGCTGGTGCTTTTTGCGGCCTGCGCCAATCTTGGCGGGTTGTTTACTGCACGCATGGCGGATCGCGCGCGCGAGCTGGGCATTCGCGTCGCGATTGGAGCGAGCCGCGCGAGGCTGTTGCGACAGCTAGTGACTGAGTCGGTTTTTCTGGCGCTGATTGGAGGGGCTGCAGCGACCGTGCTGGCGGCCGTTTTGCTGCATCTGTTGTCGGCGTGGCGTCCGGGTGCGAGCTTTAATTTTCCGCTGGAATTTCTGGTCGATCCGGACCCGATGGTCTACCTGTTTGCTGTATTGCTGGCGCTGTTCACGGGAATGCTGTTCGGCATTTTGCCGGCGCGGCAGGTGTGGCGCACCGATCCGAATCATGTGCTGAAGTCTGGGGCTGCGGGTGACGTTGTTTCGCGCCGCATCAGCCTTCGCGATTTGTTGCTGGTGGTGCAGTTGGCGTTGTGCTGTTTGCTGGTTACCTCATCGCTGGTGGCACTGCGCGGACTGGTGCGGACGATGGGGATGCCGCTTGGATTCCAACCGGATCATGTGACGTTTGCCACGACGGACACGAATCTTGCGGCGTACAAGGATTCGGCTCCGGTGCAGCAGCGGCTGCTGGATGCTATGAGGGGGATACCCGGAGTGGAGAGCGTCGCACTGGCGAACACGACGCCGCTGTTTCAGAACCGGAGCACGACTTCGATTTATCCGCCGGGAGCGACGGACTTTAATACGGCGTCGAGGAAGTTTGAGGCATGCCTGTATTCGGTGGGTCCAGGATATTTCCAGACGGCGGGGACGCGTTTGCTGAGCGGCCGCGATTTTACGGCGCATGACGACGCCAATGCTCCGAGTGTCGCAATTGTGAACGAGGCGTTTGCGAAACAGCTTTTCGGGACGGTGAACGCGGTCGGTAAGACGTATCCGACGGCTCCGGGAAAATTTACGCAGGTTATCGGGATTGTTGAAGACGGGAAATACGGAACGCTGACGGAAGACCCGACCCCGGCGGTCTTCCATTCAATCGTGCAGGAGCCGAACAGCAGTACGACGCTGCTGATTCGATCGCTGCGTCCTTCTTCAGAGATGATTCCAGTGGTAAGGCGCGCGATTGGCGGAATCGATCCGGCGCTGCCGATCTTTAGCCTGGTTCCGTGGCGCGATTCTTTGGCGTTCGTAACTTTTCCTGCGCGCGCATCGACGGTTGCGCTGGGCGTGCTGGGTGCGCTGGCGATGATGCTGTCGATCACGGGTATTTTCGGACTGGCGAGCTATACAGTTTCGCGCCGTATGCGCGAACTGGGCATTCGCGTGGCTCTGGGAGCGCAGTACCGGCATGTTCTGCGTGCAGCGCTGGGACGGGCGGTGCTGCTGCTGGGCATCGGGTCAATTGCGGGACTCGCGCTGGGGTTTGCTGCGAGCCGCGTGCTCGCGGGAATTGTGTATGAAGCGACGGCGTCCGATCCCCTCGTGATTCTGGGAGTGGTTGCGACAATGGCTGGAATCGGACTGGTGTCGGTAGCGTGGCCGGCGCGGAGGGCCCTTTCAGCAGAGCCGGCAATGCTGTTGCGAGAAGAGTGAAGAAAAACTGGTTGGGACCACAGAGGACACTGAGAGCACAGAGAAAACGCAGGTCCTTCGTCGCCTTATGGGGAAGTGATGTTGCGGCGGTTAACCGCCTATACGGAACTTACCGGATTACATCCGTATTGGCGACAATCCGTACGGGACTCTCAATTTCCAGCTCGGCTGGTCGAGCCCGTTGTGCTGTTTGTCGCCGACCGACAGTTCGCTTGAAAAGTACCGACATTCTATTGAATTGCGCGGTATTCCGCTTTGGCCGAAATCAAGATCGGTACGTCTGGATCAGCTGACGCCCATCTACTGAAGAAGGCTTCGAAGGCAGACCGGGTTTTGATCCTATCCCCGGTCAAAGCATATGCGCGTCCGATCTGGAGTTGTGCGAGCGAGCCCAATGGATCATTGAATCGCACTCCTGAGTGATCGAGAAGCTTCTGAAACTCCGATAATGCCTCCGATGCATGACCCGCACTGAGAAAGGCTTCGCCCCGCACGTAAGCAGAATGCACGTTGCCCAATATTGCAGATCCATCCCCCACTAGCGCCATTTCACCATGAAGAGCGACTTGCAAGAGATCGATAGCTGTTTGTGGGCCCGATTTTTCATGGCGATCACAGCTCGGAGCACGGGTAGATAAAATCGATTGACCACCGTATCCTCAGGAAAACGGAATTGCAAATCTCTAGATAGCTCCTCGGCCTGAGAGAGATCGCCTGCCGTTCCAAGTGCCAGCCCAGCAGCGTACTCAATGTCCCTGCCTCTCGAGAGCTTGAGTGCAGCGGATGCGCGGCCTAATGCTTCCCGCGGATAGCCGATAAGAGCCTGATATAGAGCGAACGAAGCTTCGTATCCCGCAGCCCGATCAGGCTGTTGGGCTCGAAGCGCAATGTCGATGGCTCTCTGCGAAAGCTTCCGAGCGAGTTGCAATTGTCCGGCGTCGGCAGCGGTCAGCGCCTGTGCCTGAGTGATCCAATCTTCTGCCCACGGTTTGCCCTCCGCCAACGCCACCACACGATTCATATCATCCGAGTTGTTTCTGCTGAACGCGATCGAATAGCGAAGGAAGAGCATTTCCGGTGGGTTAAAGCCGCGCTCCGATGCACTCTGGATTATCTTCTCTGCTTCGCTGGTACGGCCGAGCGCAAAATAGCTGTATGCCATGTTGACGTAGGCAAGGCCCAGGTCTGGATCCATGGCGATAGCCGTTTTAGCTTCTTCAATCGAGCCTTCGAAATCGCCGACGCTTTGAAGGATTTCTCCGGAGGACAGCGAATGGGCCTCGGGGTCACGTGGATACATCCGGGCCCAAAGCAGGCAGGTTTGTCGCGCCCGCTCCAGGTTTCCTGTGACGATTCGGTCGAACATTACAGAAATGAAAAACTTCTCTCGGTCACTGACCCGGTCCCGCAATTCGTAAGCTCGCCTGGCGCTTTCGAACGCCCGTCCCGATTGTCCCGAATTCGCGTACACGAGGGCGACTTCGGCGTGCGCGATTGCGAACTTCGGATCAAGCTCGATAGCACGCCTGAGGAAGGTAGCCCCCATGACAAAGCTGCCACTCAACACAGCGCGGACTCCCAAACTGTACGCTCTCAATGCATCCAGGGAAGAGGTAGTTGCCTCTTCAAGCGGCTTGTCATGCATCTGGCTGGTGGTCAACGATTCCCCGACCCTGTGCCGGAAGCGGCTCGCCATCTGGCTTAGGGCATCCAGAACTTGTTCTTTGCCCGCGGCAGTTGCCTGCTCCACATCAAGCAAGTCACCTGTGTCGCAATGGGTTGCTCTCAGTCCAAGCACATATTGCTGGCCCAAACTTGCAATCGAACCTTCGAGCAAAGCCGTCGCGCCGATTCTCTCACACACTTCCCGGGCATCAGATGCCGCGAACCGCTCATTCGGTGCTTTACCCATAAGCTGAAGAACGTGGTGGACTCGTTCGTCGGAAACAATCTGCAGAAACGGTGACTGCTCGAGTTGTACGACCAGGCCTTGTCTCAAGGTCTCATCGAAAATTGGGTCTCCGGTGGAATTGGAAAACTCCGCGATAACGACTGCGTCTTTCTCGGTCAAGTGGGGGGTACGGCGAAGGACAAGGTAGATCACTACAAGCGCAATCGCCAGGATACTGGTCCCGATGGTCAACATAGAGATCCATCGCCTCGGTTTGCCTTCCTCTACCTGCAATTCCACAGTCGATCGGCTTGCAGCCAAAATCTCGAGGTCGTGTTGAGGAACCGTTCGCACCCGTTCGGCGAGCCGGTAACCCCTCCCCGAAACAGTACTGATGTATTGGTTTTCGGGTGACTCTCCCAATGCCTCCTCAGACTGAAGATGTTGCGAGTAAGATTCGTCTCTTCGACGAAGGTGTCGGGCCAGACCGCCTTCATGATTTCGTCTTTGGTGACCAGTTCGCCGCTGCGGCGCACCAATGCAAGCAGGATCTGAAAGGTCTTCGGGGTAAGAGCGACCGGTTGGCCCGCCCGCAACAGGAGTTCCTTTTCGGCATCTACGCGGAACGGTCCGAATTCGTACAGTTCCCTTCCGGACATTGTCCAGACCTCGCGGCGAGAGTGGCTCGTGGCCTCGAATGTATCACCTGATGGTGGCGCAGCCGCGCCCTCGCTGCGTAACCGCTACATCCTATACGACGTTACTCCGCTCCAAGAAAATCCAAGAATTTCCCTTAAGGCTGACAAGGACTTCTTCCGCGCCTCGATGCATGCTGAGGACGTTCTGTAAAGCGAACCGAGCGGCGAAAGCCAGATATATGGCGAAACGAATGACAATCAGGATCACTAGCGAAGCATTCCTTTTACTCCGCGGTTCCAGTACACGGATCGGCTGGTGTCCTTCTTGCGTTAGGGAGAGCGAGATGCTCACCCTGGAGCGGGCCTGTGTATTTTACGGAGGCGAATCAGTCTCCTTTGTTGAGTGGCTCGAGTTAACCGATGTACACCGCTCCAGGGCTGCTGACGGCTCCTGGCTCATATGCCTGCGCTCGTTGCTGGATTGCTTGCAGAACAAAAACACACCTTGACTCCGGTCATGGATCTGAAAAGGAGAATCCCATGAGACTTCGTGCCTCGTTCGTCAGTAACTTGAGCTTCCTTCTCGTATCGTTCTGCGCGGTGTTACAGGCGCAAAGCAAGCCTCCACGATATGTCGTTAAAGACCTCGGCGCGTTACCGGGCTCCAGTTTCAGCCAACCCGGTCAGTTAAGTAACAACGGCATTATCGCTGGAGTCTCGATTGCCCCCGATGGATACCAGCATCCCATAGTCTGGATAGAGGACCACATCATCGATCTGGATTGGTTGGGGGATGAAGGGCTAAACGCGAGTGCATTCGGCATCAATTCCCTTGGGCGTGTCTCGCTCCAGAAGGAGAGCGCTTCCAATGATCCTAACGGCGAAGACTTCTGCGCATTCGGCACGCATCGCGTGTGTACTGCGGCTGTCTGGCAATGGGGCAAATTCACTAACCTCCCCGCACTCGGAGGCAATAACAGCGCCGTGGGAAATGTGAATAGCTCTGGGCAGATCGCCGGACTTGCGGAGACGGAAATCATGGACGACGCCTGCGGTTCACTCATTCCCGCACAGAAACTACGCTTCCAGGGCGTCATCTGGGAACCAGCACATAGTGCAATCCGCCGCCTTCCGCCGCTCAGGAACGACACGGTGAGCGTGGCACTGTGGGTCAATGACCGCGGGGAAGCTGTAGGCTCTTCCGGCCTGTGCGGCAATACAGCGATACCTCCCCTGGCATTCGGTCCCCGCGCCGTACGATGGGACAGCGATGGCGTTCCGCATGACCTCGGAAATCTGGGCTCTTTGGTCATCAACGCCGGTCTTGGGATCAACAACCGGGAACAGGTAGTCGGCGCCTCGTCTTTGCAGAACGACAGCACGCCATTCTACAAGACGCACGGCTTCCTCTGGACAAGGGAGCGGGGCATGGCTGATCTTGGAACTCTTCCCGGCGATGTAGCAAGTGGGGCGTTCGGCATCAACGATGAGGGAGAGATTGTCGGTATTTCGATCGACTCCTCCGGGAATCCTCGTCCGGTCTACTGGCACGACGGAGTTCCAGTTGACCTGAATACCCAGGTTCCGTCCGATTCAACGAGTACCTGGTCTGGGCGCAAGCCGTTAACAACCACGGGGAGATCGCGGGTTGGGGCGTCGACAAAGCCACCGGGGACATTCACACCTACCTGGCTATCCCCTATCGATACTCAGACGGTACCATTCCCGCTGTGAACTTCAACGCTGGCATCAGTACACTGGCTCCGCTTCCAGAACACATTCGCAGATTCCTGCAACGGGGCTACCGCAAGCCGGGATCTTAAGACGCGCGTACGCGACTTTCCAAATGAACTAGGCCTGCTCGTCTGGACGACGCAGCAGGCCTACACTCGCATCGCGCAAATCCCCAACGCACTCAGCAAACACTGCGGACGGAGAAAATTCCGGATTTGGGAGTTCTGGATGGTTGACTGGCAAACCCGGACAGAACTCGGTTTTCAACCTTCCGGGAGTCGCAGGCAGGCAGAGAGCAGGGTTAGCGACGGATTGGTGACAAATCGACCGGAACTCGGAAAGTGACTTCAGGGAAGCCCTACGAGCGAATCAGCCTGAGGGCAAGTTCTGGAAGGCTTACCGCAAGCTCACGACTTTCCGGCGTGGTCGCCATATTCCCAGTCATAAGGTACTCCGGTATCGCCGACGATAAACCTGACCAGATCGGAGAAGCCTGCCTCGAAGCGAACATCGTTGGACAGGATCACGACGCAACGCTGGCCGGCCTCGATGCATACCACAGTGTTTGCAGTCTGGCCGTCGTGGCCGCCCTTGTAGAAGCCGTGCCCCTGCGGGCCGTCGAAGACGACGACGCCTAGTCCGGCGTACAAATCCTTGCGCTGCTCACTCACCGGCAGGTCGGGGAGGAACAAGGGGAACTGATGAGCCGTGGTGATATGAAGGCTGGGCTTTGTGATTTCGGCGCGGGAGGCCGCACTGAGGCCATCACCGCTCACCAGGGCGGCAACGAATTTGGGCAGATCGGAAATTGTGGTATTCATTGAGCCCGCACGCGCGCACCTTGCTACGCTTTTCATGGGACTGCGGCTGACCCTGATCGTTCCATCCGTCGGCAACATTGGGGTCGGGGTTGTCCTTTGACCAGACAAGGCTTGTGCGGGTCATGCCCAGGCGGTCGAAGTTGGACCTGGTCAGCTCACCGACTTCGAGCCCCAAGCCCTGCGCCTTGCGGCCGTGTTCGACGACGAATTGCAGAAGTACGAAACCTTCACCCGAATAGCTAAAGTGCGTGCCGGGTTCGAAATGGATGTGCAGCTTCTGGTCCGGTTCGACGAACCAGAAGTTGCTGAAACCGGTGGAATGAGTCAGGCACATACGCGGCGTGATCGTTTCCCAGCGCGAATCGCCGGCCAGATCCTTGTATGGCCCGTACTTGTCCGGGAAAGCCTGATCTGGACCATAACTCGGCAGGGGATTGTCGAGATCGTCCTTGAGAGGTGTGTCGAGGTTGAGCTTGCCCTGATCGACCAATTGCATCACCGTGGATACCAACAATTGCAGGGAGAGTAAGGTACAGTCAACAGCATCAGGGATCCCCCCAGCTCGATGAGCCCATTGGCGATTTCGCATCATTCGAGCTCTTTAAATGGCGTCCCAAACTTCCGTATAGCCGACCACACACCAAATACCCGAACTGCACATGAGCCGAACATTTCTAAAACAGGTGAGGATTGCAGCCAGGTACCCTTCACTCGTCACAAAATAATGTGTGCAGAAACTTATGCCGTAGCTTCAACGTTTCAGCATTCAAGGAGATCTCCTCTTGAATCGAGCTTTGTATGTAGCAGTTCTCGCTTTGGTGATGATTGCAACTTCGGGTGCGCAGCAACCAGCGATCACTCGGCCCGACGGGCGCAACATTACGTCCGCTCAGATCGATTCGACCATGAACCGACTGATCCAGGCGGCGCATGTCACGGGCGCCGGCATCGCGCTCTTCCATGATGGCAAGGTGGTCTACCTCGAGGCCTACGGCGTGCGCGACGCCGAAAAGAATCTCCCGCTTACGCCCGACTCAGTGATGACGGCCGCTTCGCTTACAAAGTCGGCCTTTGCGACTGTCGTCATGCGCCTTGTCCAACGCGGCACGCTCAATCTTGATAAGCCGATTGAAAAATATCTGGGCAAGCCCCTTGGCGACTTCGACCCTTACACCGACCTTAAAGGCGATCCGCGCACGGCTAAGCTCACACTACGCATCCTGCTCGACCACACCACAGGCTTCGCCAACTTCCGCGGCCTAGAGGACGATCACAAGCTGCACATCCATTACGATCCCGGCACGCATTACGGCTACTCCGGCGAGGGCATTAACCTCGCGCAATTCGTCATTGAAAAAGTGACCGGAAAGTCTACTACCGAACTGATGCAGGAAGAGCTCTACGGTCCGCTCAAGATGTCGCGCAGCAGCATGGTCTGGCTGCCGCGCTTCGAATCCGATTTCGCCAACGGGTACGACGAGTACGGTCGTTCTCTCGGCCCCGAGCGCCGTACCAAGCCCAACGCCGCCGGCTCCATGCAGACCACGCCGCGCGACTACGCGACGTTCCTGAGCGCACTGATGCGCGGCGAGGTGCTCAGCCGGGAGGCGCGCGATAGGATGCTGAGCCCGCAGATCCGCATTCACTCCGCGCAGCAGTTCCCTTCGCTCAACACCGACACTACAACCGCATACGATTCCATCGAGCTCAGCTACGGTGTCGGCTGGGGACTCTACAAATCGCCTTACGGGCCGGCGTTTTTCAAAGAAGGTCACGATGAAGGCTGGCGCAATCTTGCGCTGTGCTTCATGAACGGCGACGGCATGCTGGTGATGACCAACAGTTCGAACGGCGAGGGCATCTTCAAGCCACTGGTCGAGACTTTGCTGGGCGAGACCGGCTTTCCCTTCGACTGGGACGGCTACACGCCCTATGACAAGCTGCCTCCGCTGCCCAAGCTGAAGGAGCGCAAGCGCGTCACGTTGACGGCCGATCAGCTTAATCGACTCGTTGGCAAATACGCACTCAGCGCCGATATTGTTCTCACAGTCACGCTCGAGAGTGGCCGGCTCTTCATCCGCGAGGATGACGAGGAAAAGCAGGAGTATTTCGCCGAAAGCCCGAACGACTTCTACTCCGCCACCTCGACTGACAAGTGCAGCTTCAAGCCCGAGACCGGCCCGGCCCAGGCGCTTGTCCTTCACCTCGACAACGGCCAGAACCCCGAACTCAAACGCGTGCCGTAAGAGGCGAGGACCGTTGGAGAGGTAACCTCAATAGTCTGACGGCTCTGTCTCACGAGGAGGGCTGCCCTCGCAGGCAGGTCTTCCCTCCTCTCGAACCCCAACCGGCACCGAGCTTGCATCAACAAAGCGGCTCATCAAGAGTGCGAATAGAAACACGGTGGAGAGCATCATGCCTCGCAACCGAACTAACAACAAAAACAAAAGCCCTATGAAGTGAAAAACAAACGCTTGACGTCAGTGCCCTGCTCATAGAATGTCGGCTTCTCGTCAGCGATTCAATCGCTCAACCCAATAGCGTCTAGCAGGCACTGCAACTGCCATGGCTCAGTCCAGCTCGATATACCCGCGTTTCAAAGCGATCATCACGGCGTAAGATTCACCGCAGGTTTATGGTGATCGATCGTTGCTTTAAATCCGTCATGCAGGGAGAATGCACGATTATCCAGGGGATGGGCGGTAGAAGCCGCGATTTACCGAGTCAGTCCGCAACGATCTGAGAGGCCAAGCTGGGCGGGCCGTCGAAGAACATCCCGCTTGTTCCGACGAAGTATAAACGTGGGTCTTGCCAGTTCAGCAGATATGGCAACGATCTGTGGCGAATGTGTTTAGAGTGATGCCGCATCCATCCATCGAGATTTCGACATCCAGCTCCGTGAGCTAAGTTACGCTTCTCCTCACCACTAGCGGAAATCTGGTACCCCTTGAGATGTTGGCGCTCCAGTACCTGGCTTTCGCCGAAAGGTTTGTGGGGTCGCCGGATCTGTCCGCTGGACGATGGCATAGTGAATAAGACTGTGGCAATAGACACAACCAGTTTCGTAGATAGGGTGTAGGCCTTCACCGAAAACCTGTGGGAACGTCCTCAGGCACTCGGGACAGGTAATGATGACGTACGCCTCTCCGGAAGGATCGTGGCCGTTCCGCGGAATCCAGATAGGTGCCAACATACTGAGATGTTGGAAAGACGGCGGACGCTCCGATTGGGCCATGATTTCCACCATCTGCAACAAGGAACCTACGCCGGTTCCTTTTTCATAGAAAGCGTCGGCCGCTACCCCAGGTGGTACACCGTCACCGGAAAACGAGCCGCTCATGGCGATCACCTGAATTGCGGGAAATCGACGACGGACCACCGAGAGCAATTCGAAGCCTGACATACCCGGCACATTGAGGTCGGAGAGAAGGATGTCGGGTGCTTCCTGCCGGATCGCGATCAACGCGGAGAATCCGTCCACCGCGGATCGCACACTATGTCCAGAGGCAATGAAGATCTGCGATAGTGACACTCGAATAGACGGCTCGTCGTCAACGATGAGGAGCTTTACTTTCGCGTTGGGCATCATATGTCTTTCTCCGTGCAACACATTGCCAACTCGGAGTTGCAGTATCCCACCACGCGAATCTTCATACTGCTCAATTTTGCTCACACTGCTCGCCTGTTGATTGGCTGCTGTCAATTCAAGCCCGATGGCGTACCACCGGAACTGCGCGAAAACCATTCAGTCGTGCAGAATGACATTGAGCAGCGACTTATGAACCTTGATGCCGCCGTTGTACTCAATAAATCCCAGGCTTCGAAAGCGGTTCATAAAGAAGCTCACCCGGGACCGGGTGCTACCGATCATCTCCGCCAGCGTTTCTTGCGTGATCTTCGGAAGAAGTGTTTCTGCTTCCCCGGGCTTACCAAGCTTTTGGCATTTGCTCTGCAGATTGTCTCGCTGGTGCTGGGACACGACGGATACAAGATCGCGGGGAAGGGCACGAATGGCTTTCTCTGCGTCGTGGAAAGGTCGTCGGGGCAGAGCACGGATCAGGCGGAGTTCTGGAATCTGAAGATGCGTGCCCCCCATTGCTCAATGCCCAAGCCACGAGGAGCTTTGCGCCCATCTACCTGATGAAGACCAGGCTTGTGCTGGCAGGAAAATCGAAGGCTGAAATCGCGCAGGCAATCACGCCGGCACCGGATAAGAAAGAGCTGCCCGCGCTGGACCCTGGCGCGATGGCCTACATGATGTCGAAGCAACAGTACTTAAACGACCGGGATAAGGTCTGGCACTCGCATGCGATGTTTTTTCCCCCCGCGACATGACGAAGGGCTGGGCGGCCGACGATCCCAACTCACCCGTCAGTCGCTCCTCGTAGCTCCCCGGCAGAGAGCGGGTGATGAACGGTCGTTAGGGTTTGCTCTCCTGCACCAAATCCCGACCATGTCACCGTTTTGCATACCGCCGACCTATACTAATCAACATCCAATCGAAAGAGGAGAGACACAATGTCGGAAACAGTTATGGGCCGGGCCGGCGAACAGATAGCCGAAACAGCGCGTACGGCATCGCGCCTGACGTCTACGATGGCAGATGCAGT
Source organism: Terriglobales bacterium (assembly GCA_963823845.1). GTDB lineage: Bacteria > Acidobacteriota > Terriglobia > Terriglobales > Acidobacteriaceae > Alloacidobacterium. The sequence goes on along the minus strand of CAWGND010000024.1, from coordinate 59,931 downwards.
TGAAGAGGGTTTGGGAGCAGCGCGGCGCGTTGCGAAACAGGGCGGTGATGCGGCGGAAGAGTTCTTTGACGATACAACCAAGCGCCTGGCGCGGCATCCGGTGGAAACGGTCGTGGGCTCCGTCGCGGTGGGCATCGCCATCGGAGTCGTGATCGGGTGGTTAATCTCGCGCAAGTAAGTCCAGCAATCGACAGGGAGTTCGTCAGCACGTTTATCGATCATGCGACCTTCCGTGCTTCAGATCGGTTGGATCTGGATTGAACCTGTCTGGTGGAGAGGGTGCAGGAATCCGCAGCAACAGCTCTGGATCAATTGACGGACGGCCAGTAAGCTCCAAAGACCAAGCGTTCCGCTTATGTTGTCGCTGACCTTCATGTCGCGAAATATCGAGATCCAAGGGCGACTGATGGTGGTGTCGGCTATCGCAAAGGTCTTCGGCTGAAAACTGTGATCTGTGGGCTTCGACCACCCAGCACGGTCGGCAATCTTGCTGTAGATGATATTTGCGGTTGCTCCGGTATCGAACTCAAAGCGGTAGGGGTGTCCATTAATTTGCGTTGGGAGAACGATGGCGGCCTTTGCACCGTCCGGCTCCCATTGCAAGGTCACGCACTGGTCTTTTCCATCCAGACTTTTGGAAGCCCGATCAACGCGGGAGACTGTGCTGCATTCATCTGGGAATGACATGGTCCGCCGACAAAGCGCGCAATCAAGACAATTGTGCGGAGAGCGTTCTTTCGCTTCATATCTTCAATTTACCTGTGCATAGTTAGCGCAAGGAAGAATCTCGTAGAGCATGGAAAACGGTGTTTCAGATAAGTTCGTTCCTTGTGCGACGAACTTACTGAACAGGGGGGCTTTGTAAGTACTTCGGGATTACTTCCGGTTGGCCGATAACACGCCCAGAACTCGAAGTTTGAGTCGTCCTTCGATGGAGTGACTCGGCGGTGATGCGCCAATTGAGAATGCCTCTGGAAGATTGCCAGAGTGTCAGCCTATTCGGCTCTCAATGCTTGCATCGGATCGAGGCGTGATGCACGCCACGCGGGAACAATACATGCGAACGCAGCCACCGCGAGCAGCGTTGCGGCAACTGCGGCAAAAACCGCCGGATCGAGCGGCTTGATCTCATAGAGCAGGTCGCGCATCAACCGGCCGGCTGCCAGGCTTGCTGCAAGTCCCACGACAAGACCGAAGACCGCAGGACGCATTCCATCCAGCAGCATCTTCTGCATCACGTGTTCGCGCTTTGCGCCCAACGCGATGCGGATGCCGATCTCGGTCGTCCGCTGCGCTGCGATGTATGACATCACCCCGAACAGGCCCACCGCGGCAAGGACCAGCGACAGTGTCGCGAAAGCGACGAGCAGCGTTGTGTTGAAGCTCTGGTCCAGGGTCGATTTGCCGAGCAACTGGTTCATGGTGAGCACGTCGGAGACGGGCAGATCGCTGTCCATCTCGGCGACAATGCGCTCAACCGTCAGAGCGTATTGCTCCACGTCATGGCTGGAGCGAACGACAAGCGTGCCGACGGTCTCGACGCCGGCATCCAGCGGGAAGTACATCATAGGCAGCGGCTTTTCTCCGATCACGGAGCGCGTATCGCCGACGATGCCCACAACCTCCGCGATGTGATGCCGAAGCAAGGCATTGATGTGTTTGCCGACTGGGTCCTCGCCGGGAAAGTACTGATTAGCGAACGCCTGGCTGATGATGACTTCATTGGCCGTATCCAATCGCTTACCGAAGTCAAATGTGCGGCCGCGCAGGAGAGGAATACCCATCGAGGCGAAATACTTTGAATCGGCCCAAAGCTTATTGGCACTCAGTCCGCTGCCTTGCGGCAAGGGCGGGTGTTCGACAATAGTGAATCCCCAATCGCCCCAATATCCCTGGCCGGGAGCGACCGTGACAAAGCCCGCCGCATCCACGCCGGGCAGACCGCGGACGCGCGCGAGCAGCGTGTCGAAAAAGTTGGCGCGCTGGGCTGGCGTGGGATAGCGGGCATCCGGAAGGCCGAGATGCATGGTGAGCACGTTTTGCGTGATGCAACCCATGTCGGCGGAGCGCAGCCGTTCGTAACTCTTGAGCAGCAGGCCGGCACCGATGAGCAACACCACAGTCAAGCCGACTTCGATCGCCAGCAACACCTTGCGCAGCGTGGCTCGCGCGCTGCCGCCGCTCACCGAGCGCGAGGCCTCATGCAACGCGCTCAGTACGCGTTTGTCGCTGGCGCTGAATGCCGTGATCAATCCGGAAAACAGCGCGCACAGCACGATGATGCCGACGGTGAACGCAGCTACCACGCCGTCGATGTGGATGGATTCGACGCGGCTCATGTCCTGGCGAATTCGCGTCAGCCATTGCAGCGCGGCGAAGGCCAGCAACAGGCCCAGGGCGCCTCCGGCGGCAGACAGCAGCAGGCTCTCCAACAGCCGTTCGCGCATCAGGCGCAGCCAGCCTCCGCCCAGCGCGGTGCGAATTGCCAGTTCCTTGCGTCGCGCCGCCGCGCGCGCCACCAGCAGGTTGGCCACATTCAGGCAGGCGATCAGAAGCAGGCAGCAGGTCGCCTCCAGAAGCACGTAGAGCGGCTTCTTGATGTCGCCCACGATGTCATCCAGCAACGGCCGGCTGCTGGCACTTCTGAATACGAATGGGTCGTTGAGGTGCACATCGTGGATGCGACGGGAGATCAGACTCAGGTCGGCTGCGCCCTGCGCCGCGCTGACTCCCGGCTTGAGCCGTCCAACCACGCTGAGCATGTGTATGCTGAACGAGGTCATCTGTTCCTCGGGCCTGTCGTGGTAGACCGATGTCCAGAGCTGCGTGGATGAGTCAGGAAAATTGAACCAGGCGGGCATGATGCCGATGACGGTATAGGGCTGGGCGTCAAGATAGATCTTCTGGTTGAGGATGGCAGGATCGCCGCCGAAGCGGCGCTTCCACAGGCCCCAGCTGAGCAGTACCGTGGCGCTGGCGGCGGGGCTGTCATCGGCCTGCGAAAAATCGCGGCCCAGGGTGGGCTGCACGCCTAGTGTGCGCAGCAAATCCCAGGAGAGCTCTGCGCTATCGAGCTTCTCCGGCAGTTGCCCGCCCGACCCGGAGAGTCCGACGCGGCTGGCGCGCGCGAGTGCAAGACTGCTGAAACTCTGGTTCTCCTTCTTCCATTCGGCATACATGCCTCCGGAGACCGTGTTGTAGGCTACCGTGTCGCTTTCATGAAGGCCCGATTCGTAAAGCATGACGAGGCGATCCGGATCCTGGAATGGCAAGGGCTTGAGCAAAACGCCACGCACCACCGTGAACAGTGCGACGTTAGCGCCAATGCCCAGGGCCATCACCAGGATGGCGATCATGGTAAAACCGGGGGTGCGACGAAGCGCGCGCAGGCTCAAGCGCATATCGCGTGCGAGGGATTCAAGCCAGTTCCAGGACCAGATGGCGCGAGTCTGTTCACGAATAAGAGTAGGATTGCCAAAGGCGCGCAAGGCTGCGTGGCGAGCTTCTTCGGGGGTTAGGCCGCGGTCGCGCTGTTCTTCTTCTTCGAGATCGAGATCGGAACGCAGCTCCCGCTCCAGGTCGACATCCCGCTTCCGCGATGGCCACCATTTCATGTCAGCTCTCCTTGGCGGCGGGCCACATCACCCGTGCGACAGCTTCCGCCATCTGCTTCCACTGCGACTCTTCTACCGCGAGCTGCTTCTTGCCTTTATCCGTCAAGCGGTAGTATTTGAATTCCCGATTTCGATCCGGTACAGTCTCCCCTTTGGAGACAACCCATCCCCGCCGCTCCAGGCGATGCAGCGAGGGTTAGAGCGAGCCGTGCTGCATCTGAAGGAATTCATTCGTGCTCCTCTGAATGTGCTTCCCGATCTGATGACCCTGAGCAGGTCCATAGAGAAGGGTCCTCAAGATGAGCATGTCCAGCGTTCCGTGGAGGAGCCCGACCCGCTGCTGTCCTTGCTTGGCTATAGAAGACAGTCTACCCCCGATCTGGCAAGGATGGTAGACACTCGACTATTGTTTGTCAACGGGACAAAGCAGGGTGTGGATTCTCGAATGACGACTTCAAGACCCGGAGCTCGAAGTGCTGTTGGCGCATACGTTGACAGCTCGAGCGAATGAGTAGCGCGCGATAGACTTCTGTAGATATGCACAAGACCGCCATCCGGCTGGAAGTTACCGGGAACCCGTTTTTTCAAGCACGACGGCGCCCCGAAGTTGAGATTGCTGCTGCGAGTAATGTCGATCACACCGCGAGCGGTGGATTTTGCCTTCGAGAGTGTCGAACGAGGGCTAGCGGCACTGAGTTCAGCTTCTTGTAACACCCCGCGCTCCTCGAGACTCCTGATGAACACAACCCTCAAGCTGTTTCGGTAATAGGGGCGAGTTGGAAGCCAAGTTCGGCAGCCTGTTTGCGCAAACGCATTTCGGCACGAATATTGGCCTGTTGATCACATCGAGCGAAGACCTCGTCTGAATATGGCTGCCTGGTGGAAAGCATGTGATAGAGGATACGAGCCAGCTTGTGTGCGGTGGCCGTAACGGCGGCTGGTGCCCCGAGTCTCCACTTCATCTTGCGGTAGAAATCTCCCAGGTAGTTCTGAGCGTGATAGAGGCACTGCGCCCCAAGGCGCAGTGCGATGGCTGCTCTGTTCTTCACCTTGCGAGTGCGGGTGTAGAGAACCTTTCCTCCGCTCACCTGCTTCTCTGGGCAGAGTCCCAACCAGGATGCGAAGGCAGACGCGTTGCGGAAGCGCGAAACGTCCGTTCCAACCTCCATTAGGATGGTATGCGCAGTCAAGGTGCTGATGCCCGGAACGTCGGTGAGATCGACACCTGCGATACGAAACAGTTCTTCCTTCAGATCGAAGCTGGGCTCATTGCCTGCGCGTTGATAGATCCTTTTCTTGGTGCCAGTAGGTCGTTTTTCCGGCGCGTGCTCGGCACGTGGAAGCTGCCGCATCTTCTGCGCCAGTTCGAGATCCACCTCGGCCATCAGGTGCTTATAGAACCGATATGCTGCCATGGACTGGCGAAGCGCGAACAAATGCTCGGGACGATAGTCTCCTTCCAGAGACTTCGCGACTGTCTGGCGTGAACTGCGGACGCGCCGGTTACATAAGCTGGCTAGCTTGCCTGGATCCCGTTCCCCCGCCAGGATGGCATCCAGAATCGCTATCCCGCTCACACCAACGATGTCGCTCAAGACATGATGTAACTGGAGGTTCATCTGGCTTAAAGCCTTCTGCATATGCTGAACATGCTCAGCTGCCATCTGAACGAGACCTTCTCGGTGACGCCAAAGCGAGCGCAATACGCAAATCTCGTCGGGTGGCCGAAAACTCGCATTCAGTAGTCCAACCGAATGCAAGTATTGGATCCACTGACAGTCCGAAACGTCGCTCTTGCGCCCAGGAACATTCTTCACATGATGTGCGTTAACCAGGAAGACTTCGAACCCGTGCGTTTCCAGAATCTGATATAGCGGGATCCAGTAGACGCCGGTTGACTCCATGGCTACGGACCGGATGTTGCACTGGCGCAGCCAATCGACCAATGCGATCAAATCTCGAGTGAACGTACCGAAAGGACGGACCGAATCGATGTCGCGATCCGCTGGAACAGCAACAAATACCTCTTCGGCGCCGATGTCAATCCCAGCGGCATCTGGGTGCAGAATCGGCAGCATCCTTCCACTCAGTCTTGACTTGGCTTTGGACTTGCTGGTCATCGTAGGCTCCTTCTGCTGGAACCTGCGGCCCGAGGTTACGTCACGAACAAACTCCTGAACGGGATCGCCGCACGAAACGGACGTCACCAATGACCTCTACGCGACCTCGGACCCACGCTTAACAACGGGCTCTGTTTCAGCACCAATGTCAAAGCCGGGCTGTAGCTGTCGCATGCTCCAGCGCATCCAGTATGGTCTACGCCTGTTCATCCCGTCCCTCTTGGGAGACCCCCATTCGATGCTTAGCATTCAAACAAACCGTAAATAACGCGACGGAGAGCCCCTCCCATCGACATTAATGCGGCGCGTTCTGATCGAACATGGCTGCTCATTCTCGTTTTAGGCGCAAGGGGAAGCGCCCAACCACAAAAGGCAAAAGACTTGATTGTGTCTCTCGCAGATCTTTGTGTCACCGAGGGGGCTGTCGAACAACTGCCGGATCGGCGCTTGTCGGTAGCGGTTCCGAAAATGCGCGCATATGTGAATCTGGAAACACCCCAGTATCTTGAGGCCTCTTGAGCTATTCCGGGCCGACAGAGAATCAGGCGCGGCTTGGTTCGGGCGAATTTCGCTGCCAGTTTGGCCTCAAGCTGCACGCGCAGGACGCCTGCAATCTCGTCTACGTCATGTGGCGCATCTCGCCTGAATCGGAAATCTTAGTTTCCGTGAAAAGCAATCCAGGTCAGCACTCAAGCAGCGAATGTAGCAATCACGGTTACAAAAACATCAAATCCGCTCACAGTGTGCCTGTACCGCCGCTTGCTCCGGGACAGACTCGGACTTTGCGCGCGGAGATGAACGGGCAGGCATTGCAAGTCTTCGTCGACAACTCGCCTGGTTGGGAAGGCGATGTCGGGCAGGAGGCACTCTCTTTTCATGGCCCGGTCGGCATCCGCTCGGACAACGCCCGCCTGGGGCTGGAACTCAAGACCAGACGCAGAGGAGACGACCAGATGCCAGCCTGTCGCTCTGGGCCAGGTGAATCGGATTAGTAAGATTCGCGCAAGGGCTCGCCTATTACAAAGACAAGCTTGGCTTCGAGTCTCTGGGGACGTGGCAAGATCCGCCGGTCTACGCCATCGTGGCGCGCGACCAGCACGCGATTCACTTCCGCTGCGCCGAGCGGCCGACAGCCAATCCGGACAAATATGCGGACGAACTGCTGGACGCATAAGTCAACTTCCGGATTGCGGACAACACGCCCCGAACGTCAGCTGAGAAGGTACAATTTCTCATCTGACTCTTTAAAAGAGCATATGGTATTCGGTGCAAGCAATGACAAGCCCGCCCTCCGTTGCCGCCAGGTCTTTATGGAAGCTCGGAGGTCTGACTCCTGGGCAACTGGGTCGGGCCGTTTTCGAGGAAATCGACGTAAATAACGTCTTTGGACGGGCAGCCGAGCTCGCCTTCTATTTCTTATTCGCCCTTTTCCCGCTGATATTCTTGATGATGACGTTGTTCGGGCTGTTCGCCTCAAACAGTGTCGAACTTCAAAACGAATTCCTTTCTTATTTCGCAGATTTTCTTCCACAAACTGCGTTCCAACTTTTGAGAGGAGTAACCACCGAGATAGCGGCACACGCTAGTCAAGGAAAACTGACTTTTGGCGTAGTTTCAGCCCTATGGTGTATCTCCAGTTGCGTAAGTTCAATGATTTGCTTCCTGAATGCGGCGTTTCATGTCCGCGAGACTCGTCCCTGGTTCAAAGCTCGCGCAATAGCACTCGTATTGAGTCTAGTAGCCTCAATTCTGCTTCTTACGGCCTTGTTTATGGTGCTTGCAGGTAGCCACTTTGTGGGTTGGTTAGGGGCAGGACTTCGATTGAATCCGTTAGTCGTCCTCGTCTGGAAAGCTATTCAGTGGCCAACTGCTATCTTCTTCGTTGCCCTATCGTGTTCGTTGATTTATCGCTACGGTCCCGACTTGAAAGAGCGCCGTCGCTGGCATTGGTTTACGCCTGGAGCGGCATTTGGTGGGTTTATATGGCTGGCAGCTTCGTTTGGATTCCGTATCTACCTGCATTTTTTTAATAATTACAGCGTCTCGTACGGGTCATTGGGCGCATTGATGATTCTTTTGGTCTGGCTCTATGCGACCGGGCTAGCGTTGCTTATCGGAGCAGTGATCAACGCGGAAATCGAGCGCTCGTCGAAAAACGATCAAGGCCCTTAGATCGCGTCGCGGACGTATTACCGGCAACCCGGAAGTTTCGTGGAGCCGGGCCGAAATGTCCGGATGGCCGACCACACGGCCAGAACTAAGATCGACGCCCTCCATTAACAGATTGTCTCCGGGACAAGGAGTCAATTCAGTGGAACAAGACTCACCAGCTTCTCGATTTCCGCATAGGGATAGCTGGAGCAAGGTCCGGTTTCAGTATCATGGAAGCGACATGACGATGAAGCTTTCAGCCGTCGCTTGCATCTCGTCGATGCTCTTTGCACTACTCCCGGTAGCCATCGGCGAGAATGCTCCGTCAATCAAGACCGGCAAATCCACAGCTGCTCCCGGTTCCGTGCCGAAGCTGCCAATTCCTTCAGGCCAGTATGGAGTTGGACGCGCAGGATTTGACTGGACTGACACAAAACGTCGAGATTTATTGGACCCAGAACACGCGCGCGAATTGATGGTCTACCTCTGGTATCCGACTGACCGGTCGACCGCAAACACCAGGGGCATCTATCTGCCCGGAGCGAGGCAGATGGATGAAAAGCCGGAAATCCAGCGGCGCATGCAAGGTGACTTTGGGTCAAAATGGCCGCTGATCGTTTCGGGCGACATCTACTCCCATGCCGTGGAGAGGGCTCCCGTGGCTAAGACTCCGGCCAAGCTGCCGCTGGTTGTGTTTTCACACGGCCTTGGCGGTACTTCATTTGGCTACACGTGGCTCATCGAGAATCTGGTCAGCCACGGTTATATCGTCGCGGCAATCGAACATACGGGTACTGCAGTGACCGTGTGGTTTCCAGACGGGCGGCTCGTGCCCTTCCGCGAGGCCCCGGTATCGGCGAACTCATCACCGAGCGATCAGATGCGGCAGAGAATGCAGATGATCTCGGCAGGAATAGCCGAGGGCGCAGACGACGTTCGCTTTGTCCTCGATCGAATCACCGATTGCCATCTTGGTTATTTAAGGTAGGCAATCCCTCGGGAACAATGCCGACGCAAGATGTATCTTTTATTTGCGAGGGAATGAGTTCGGCTAATGCTCAAAACCTTCGTAGCCCTGTTGGCCTTCGGAGCCTCATCCCTATTCGCGCAATCGCCTGTCGATTTATTACAGCGCTTGGCAGACCACTTCGCGAACGCAAGCAGTTTTGATGTCAAGGGAACTGCCTCCGCAGTGATACCCGGATCGTCATGGCGCGCAACATACGAGTTTGAAACCCAGGGCGCCCAGCCAGGATTCCTGCCGTTGAGCATGCGCGACCCGTCGATGAAGGTGATATCAACATTCAGCAAATTCACCGAAGCGCAGGTTACCGCTGAAGCAACGGATCCAAAACCGCAGAGGGGCTTTGTGATGGTTTCTTTTGGTCGATACAACGATCTCGCTCGAGGTTTGATCGACGCGCAAAAGATCGGAACAGAGAGCATCACTTTCCAAGGTCGTGCGCACTCTTGCGAAATCATTGATGCGGTCTATGACGTTTCTCCTGGGTTCAAGCCGCATTCGAAGACCATGCACAAGCGTATTTCTATCGATCCATCCGATATGTTAGTGCTGCGCGAAGCTCAATCGAGTAGTGAGGGCATGGAGTGGACAGCAGATGTAGCATCGATCTCATTTGATCTGCCGCTCTCCGAAGCGATGGTTCAGGTGCTGCAAGATTTCGCTGCTCAGGCTAAAGATCGTCCGGATTGGATCGGCCGTTCCGTTCCAGATCTCACACTGACGCAGCTCACCGGTTCGTCAGTAAGCCTCGCCAAACTTCGCGGCAAACCCATCCTACTTGATTTCTGGGGAAGCTATTGCGGGCCTTGCAGGCTCACCACACTCCACGCGCAGGAACTCGCGAACCAATACAAGGCTTCTGGCTTGATTGTGCTCACCCTTACGCAGGATACGGCCCAGGACGCTAAGCTCTGGACCGACCACTACCATGTGAACCTTCCAGTATTGCTCGATCCGGATGGTGTGGCATTCAAGGCGTTTGACGTTCAAGTCGTCCCGGTCACGATTCTCGTCGATGAAAACGGCAAGGTTGTCCACTATTGGGCTGGACTTGATGATCTGTCTTCAATGGACTCCGTTCTAAGTGCGAAACTCCAGCCACGCCCCATTTCTGCAGTCGGTTCAGAAAAACGCCAGTGAACGTCGCTCTAGGAGCGAATCACCGGCAAACCGGAAGTAATCCTGAAATGCCTGTGAAGTCAGCTTATCGGTAACTTGCTCGGTTTATTTTCGCCTGCGGATTGAGCATGACTGCCTGTATGAAGTGCACTCGGTGACGGGCTTCTATAATGCGTCACATGGCCGGTTCTCGCGGGAACGCCCTCCACCAGCTTCAGGCTTTCGTTCACCCGCACGTGAAACACGTCATTACACAGACGTTTCGAGCGGAAGATCTGGAAGACTCGGGCGATGGGTCGTATATCCATATGTGGCGCCAGGCAATCAGGATCCAACGCGGTGAACAGATGGACCGGATAACGGCGTTGCTGCCTGAGACGCGCGATCAACACAGAAGCCGATCGTACCCATAAGTCACACTGTCGAAGCAATCGCGCCTTCTATCCTGCAAACAGTGAGCTCAACCGCCGGTAAAGTCGCCTTTGCGGTAAGTTGCACAAATCGGGTGCAGGTCGGGCCGCATTATAAAAAGCCCGTTTTTTGGCGGCAAGCGCCGGAGGTAAAATGCCGCATTGGAGGATCGGAATATGACCAGCTTACCGAGCCGAGCACCCGCAGGCGCTGGCACTGCGATGCAAGACTTGAAGTGGTCAGCGACCGAAAAGGTCATCGCCCGGAAGGCCTTCAATCTAGCGCTTGAGCGGGAATTGCAGGCGGTCGTCCTAGAAGCCAAAAGCATGGCCGCGAAAATTCAAGAGCCGTCGGATCTCTGGGACCTGGAACAGTACCTCACTCAACGCCGGCGGGAAATCGATCGCATATACGACTACCGTTACTCGATCCTCCCGCTCGTTCTTGCGAAGCTCCTCAGCAACGGCCGCCTCGTCGAGGATGAGCTGCACGGTCTCGGCGAAGACAAGCTGGGCTGGATCCAGCGCTGCAGCTCTATGTCTTTAGAACGGTGACTCTGCGACCCTTGGGGAGTTACTGAAAACGTCGTTTTTCCAGCACTTCGTCGGATGGGCCGCAGTGTGAACGGTGGACTTCCGGATTGGGACAAACCGATCGGAACCCAGATTCAGCCCGACTGAAATCTTTTTTCAAGTTATATGTCGCAGGTGAATTGCCATTTGAACGCTGCACGACAGAATCGAGGGGCTCGCATTTTCCGGTGAGTGCAAGACCGCGAGAATCAATCGCGCGAATTGAACGTAACTCGTAGAGGTCTGCCCTACTGAGTAAAAAGTAGACCAGCCGCCGCCTTCTGGTTCCACCGTATGCTACGGTACGACGAGCAGTTCATGTGGAAGGCGGCTTCAGCGTTACCAGCGTCCGGGTGCAAGCTGGATCTCGGCGAACAGCTTGGGCAGATGTTTCTGGAGCAAAGCGTCGATCGTCGACGACTGGGGAACGGCGACGAAAGGCCGGCGTGCGTGCACGCGATCGTTCTCCCAATACTTGGACCAATTCAGCGTGGACGTGATGAACTCACTCGCGAAGTCCCCGGCGTCCGGAAATCCCTGTTCAATCTGCAGGCAGCCCGACAAGCAGATATCGACGTACGATTCCACGATGGGAAACTGCGGTGTCGGGAGGCTCTTCTCCAACTCGCCCTTCTTGAAATCGTTGACGTAGATCCAAACTTTGCCTTTCGGCGCGGAGCCGCCAGAGAGGATCTCAACGTCACTGGTGACGTCCACACGCCTATAACCTTGTTCGCGCTCGTCGCTGGCCTTCAACTCGGCTTCGCTCACCGTGTAGATAACTCCGTTCACGGAGCTCGATTTCTCCGCGATGGCTCCGACAAACGTGGTGGTGAAACCAATGGCGCCAGTGCGAGCCCACCAGCCGCGCACATACCTGCGAACCCGGGCCGGCAATACATACATCGCCGCCGGGGACGTCCTCATTCGCGATGCCTGTTCGATCAACGAGCCGTATCCAAAGATGTATTGCTGCAAGGTTTTCTCCTTCCGCCGCCATCGATAAGTGCCGCTCTTTGAAAGCGAGGTACGCCGATGGTACAGCACTCTGTTCCGCAGAGTCGGATCTTGACAACAAGTTTTTTCTCATCGCAAATTCTGTGTTTGCCGCTGGCGAAAAGATAAGGCGCTTGACTTAAGCGGCCATTTCCGAGACGATTAGCATCTCGTAGTTGCCCCCAGAGCTAGACCTTCCCCAGGCTGAATGATCCCCCAGACAGAAATACAAAAACTCACTATGCGCAGACTAAGGAAGTTCCTGTGTTGGTGCTTTGCTGTCGCAGCTTTTGCCTTCGTCTACCTTCTGATGAAGGCGCGAGTTTCTTACGGCTATTGGTCGCCCGGCTGGAAACTTGCCCTAGGAGTAGTCGTGCCGCTGGCGCTGGCTGCCGTTTTTGGGATGGCATGGTGGACTGCCTTTAAAGAAAAGGATTCGGCGAGGAACTGGGGGATTGTCGCCAGCCTAGTGTATTTGCTGCTGGGAGTTTCTGTGACCACCTTTTCTCCCAATGTCAGTAAATCTCAGCCAAGCTGGCTTTTGTCGGGTATCGGAGTTGCCGGCCTTATTGCGTTCTCACGCCGCGACATTACGGCACCTGAGAATGAGAGGGTCGCTGCGCTGCAGCGCAATCCTGGCGACGGAACCAATCCAATCATCGACAAACTGGTCTGGATCGTGGCTCTGGCTGGATTCTGGCTGGGGTGGAGAGAGTGGGAACGCTGGGCAGGGTTGCAGGGTTTGTCCCTGCACACCGGCCTTCAGTACTTCGTCGAAATCCTGATTGCCTCACTAGTTGTGATTGCGGTGCATGAATGCGGTCACGCCGTCGTGGGTATGGCGCTGGGGATGAAGTTGCAGGCTTTTATTGTCGGGCCGTTCCAGTTGCGGATGCGCGAGGGGAGATGGACGTTCCAAATCCTTCCGCGAAAAATATTCGATCTGGGCGGGGCGACTGGCATGGTTTCTACCAGCGGGGAGCATTTCCGCTCGTCCCGCGTCTGCATGATTGCCGCCGGACCATTTGCCAGTCTCATCTTCGGTTTGCTTGCCTTTGTCGCCGCGATGAACGCGCCGAACAGCGGATGGGAGGCGGACTTTTCCCTGCTGGCATCCATAGCCACACTTTCTTTACTGGTCTTTGCAATCAACCTCATCCCCATCCGCAGCAAAGGCTCATATTCGGACGGCGCGCAGATTTATCAGGTCCTTTCAGGTGGTCCGTGGGGCGATTACCATCGCGCGGTTTCCATTGTGGGGTCCACGCTGGTCACGCGGTTACGTCCTAGGGATTACGACATCGAAGCGCTCAAGCGGGCGGCGACCGAAATCACGCACGGGTCACAGGGGATGCTTTTGAGGTTCTACGCGTGCTCGTATTATCTCGACTGTGGCCGTTTCGCGGAGGCGAATCAGGCGCTGGCCGAGGCTGAAGTGGTTTACCAGGAATCGGCTGTGGACCTCCCTGCCGAATTGCACGCCGCGTTTGTTTTCCGTGTCGCCTTTTTGCGTCGCGATGCCGTCGATGCACGGACCTGGTGGGTGCGCATGGAAGCGAAAAATCCGACTCGCCTGAATGTGAATTACTGGCTGGCACGCAGCGCGCTTTGCTGGGTAGAGAACCGCGTTATGGATGCGCACGACGCCTGGGGAAAGTGTTATTCCCTGGCCCGGCTGCTTCCGCACACCGGGGCCTATGAATTCGAGCGACATTGCATTGGACTGCTGCGAGGACCTCTGTATGACTCGCCGGCTCACCGGGCCCAAGATGAGTTGCAATCGCTCGCGGGGTGATCTTTTTTGACCGCATGTTGACCAACGGCAAATCAACGGAATCCTCTTCAGAGGGCCAAGGTTGCAATCCTGGCAGACTTTCATTCACAATCACGCCCAAGCGATCGTCGCCTGTGATTGCATCGTCTCCATCACCGCCCGCTTTCGGGTTCTCTATGTATTGCTGCTGATCGACATCGGATCGCGGCGCATCGTTCACTTCCATGTGACGGAGCATCCCACGGCTGATTGGGCCCTGCAACCGTTTCGCGAAGCTATTCCCAGTGATCATGGATATCGCTCTCTCGTCCATGATCGTGACTCAATCTTCTCCACGGAGTTGATGAACACTGGCAAGCTTTTGGGCTGAAGATTCTGCGCACTCCGGTGCAAGCGCCAAAAGCCAACGCCTATTGCGAGCGGCTGATTGGAACGGTTCGAAGAGAATGCTTGGACTACGTGATTCCCATCGACGAGTGGGCAGAATCCTTCGCGACTGGGTGGCGCATTACAACCGAGGACGACCACACTCTAGCCTGGGCCCGGGTATTCCCGACTCTCGCAGCTCGCCTCCAGCAAGAAAAGTACAGGCACCATCTCGAGCCATGGGAACAGGTCACTTCGACTTCAGGGTTGGGCGGGCTACATCATGAATATCAAATCAAGCACTCGGCCGCGTGATCTCCGACGCAATTTTTGCCCATCACAGTCGCCAGAAAGGGCAACAGAGCGAGCGCAAAAGCACGCGCAGAACAGGCAACGAAGCGGGCACACGACATCCTGCCGATCATCGAAGCCATTCAGGCAGAGGGAAATGCATCGCTGCGCCGGATCGCAGCCACCCTGAACGAGCGCGGCATCCATGCGCCGAGAGGTGGCGAGTGTTCTGCCGTACAGGTTCAACGCGTACTGAAGGAGGCGAGTTAGAATCCATTTCATAAACGCCTCTGGTCGCCGAAGCTGGGCAAAATTACTTCCGGATAGGCGACCACACGACAACTAACGCATAACCATGAGAGATTTTTGTCCGTGCCATTCTTTTTCATATTTCCGGTTTGGGCATTTTGCCTCTTAATCGGCGCAACTCTCTTGTTCTTTCGCGAGGCCTCGGCACTGGTCAATCTCGACGGGATCTTTCAGTTCAGTTTGTCGAAAAAAAGATAAACGGCGGCAATCCAGCCATCCCGGGCAATGATGAAATCAGTACCAGCGTATGCTGGCGCCTCACCAGGGCAGCCCGATACCCATTGGAGCCGCCCGCCATTGCCCATTTCCTCCGGCTCGGCTATTGGCTGATATCGAAAGTCAGGATGAGTAGCCTTGACCGCGCCCGCGATTCGATCGATCTCGTCGCTCCGTCTAATTCCAACGGAACCCCCTGAATTCTTTCGACGTAATTCTCTGCGACCCCATTCATAATTGGGTGCTCCAGAGCGTCATCTCGATGAATGCTGATAGGTCTGAATCCGTGAGCGCAGCCATTGCCAACATGCCGGTTGTCGAGCCAGATTGTCTCTCGCGTCTCTTCGCTCAGCACTACAGGCGCGTATTGCTGGCCGCCTACCGCGTCCTGGGCAACATGGCGGATGCGGAGGATATCGCGCAGGGAGTCTTTCTGCGACTGCGCGAGGCTGAGATGCCGGATATTGCCAATGCGGGTAGTTACCTCTATCGCGCGGCGATCAATGGCGCAATCGACCTTCTGCGCAGCCGCAACCGGGCAGCGCTGGAGCCTCTCGACGCAGCCGACGGCATCGCCGGCACGGGACAGGGTGCCTCGCCCGAGGCAGATGCCTCCGCGAGCGAACTGACTCGATGGCTGCGCTCGGCCCTGGGTGAGCTGACGCCACGCGCCGCGGAGATGTTCGCGCTGCGCTACCTCGAGGAGTTCAGCAATGGCGAAATCGCCGGGCTGATGAACACTTCGCAGGCAGTGGTTGCAGTCACGCTCTATCAGACCCGGGCAAAGCTGAAGAAACGGCTCAGAGAATTCGAGCGGGGGATGCGATGAAGGACACGAGATCACTTTTGGACAGAGCAACAGACGGGTTGCGGACCGACGTTCCCAATGCGGACGCCCTAAAAACATCCATGCAGCGAACCGCGAATCGGCTGGGAATCGACGCCGCATGCGAAGCGGTGCACGCCATCCAGAACTGCGAAGGCATCCGCCGCCTGCTTAAGGCATACCGCGCCGGGACGTTGCCCGAGCCTCGGCGTCTTCTGGTTGAATCCCAGTTGCACGAATGCGACCCCTGTCTGCGCCTTCTGCGTCAAGACTCGCGCGCCGCGGTGGTCGACTGGTCCGCCCCTTCCATTGCGAAACGCGCACCGCGTTCCCCACGCATGTGGGGTTGGGGTTTGGCATTCTCCAGTATGCTTGCCCTCACCGCCGTGTTTCTCTATTGCGCATACTGGCAGATCCCGCCCGGCGTTCGTGCAGAGGTGCAGTCCATCGATGGCTCAGCCTACCTGCTCTCCGATAACGTCGATCGACCCATCGCACCGGGCACAGCACTGCACGAAGGTGAGCAACTGCGTACTGCCGCCGATTCGCGCGCCATTGTGCGCCTTGCCGATGGCTCCCTGGTGCAGATCAACCAGCGCAGCACCCTCAGCGTGGGCGCGCGCGGCAGAGACATGACCGTTGCGCTTGATCGCGGTGCCGTGATCGTAGAGGCGGCGCATCGCACCTCCGGCCATCTTTACGTGCATACGCCGGACTGCCGCGTCGCTGTCACTGGCACAATCTTTTCCGTCGACGCGGGCTTGAAAGGATCGCGCGTCGGCGTCCTGCAAGGTTCGGTACAGGTGTCCCACGCCGGCCTCCACCCGGTCCTGCATCCAGGCGAACAATTCGCCACCAGCGACAACCTCGCGCCACAGCCGCTACAGGAGCAGTTTGCGTGGAGTGCTGATCAGCAGAAGTACATCGGCCTTATGGCGCAGCTCGCTCTTGTCGAGCACCGCATCGCACAGCTCCCGTTCCCCGAGCCGCGCAGTAGTAGCGATCTTTTGCCGCGCATGCCTGCGAACACTCTGCTTTATGTCAGCATTCCCAACCTCGGCGAGTTCCTCAACGAGGCCAATGCGATCTTTCAGGACCAGCTCAATCAGAGCCCCGACTTGCAGGAGTGGTGGTCGCACGGCCAGACTCGCAACCAGCAAGACCTTAACGAATTCGTTGGCAAGATCCACGATATCAGCCAATACCTTGGAGATGAAATCGTCCTTGCCGGGATCAACGGCGGAGACCGCCCCGCAATCGCCGTCATCGCCGATGTTCAGCGCAGCGGCCTCAAGGAAGAGTTGCAGCACCAGTTCACCACGTCGACAGGTGGACTGACTGTGTTCGATCCCGCTTCGCTCGCCTCGGCCGGCGCCGCCAGCGATCGAGGCGGATATGCTCTGGTACGCGATCATGAGGTCATTTTCGCGGGGACCCTCGACGCACTCAAGCTCTTCAACGCCAGCCTCGACGCGGGAGCTAGCGGCTTCGCTTCAAACGCGTTCGGCAGTCAGATTGCGGCCGCATACACGCGCGGCGCAGGAATTCTTCTTGCCGCGGACCTTCACGCAATGCTGCAGAGCAGAATAACGCACACGCCGCGAGAAGCCGACAAACAACGCCAGCTTGAAGTCACGGGGCTTGCCGACGTGCAGTATCTCATTGCCGAACACCGGGAACGCAACGGCGTCCCCGCCAATCATCTGAATCTTCAATTTTCCGGAACGCGGCAGCGTCTTGCGTCCTGGCTTGGCAGTCCAGCGCCTATGGGTTCGCTCGATTTCGTAAGCCCCAACACGTCGATCGCCGTCGCCACTCTGACCAAGGATCCGGCCTCGATCGCGGACGACCTCATCGCCATGGCCTCACAGGCAAAAAGTCCGGTCGACTGGAACGAAGTCGATGCCAAGCTGCAAATCAGCGTGCGCAATGACCTGATGGCCAACCTCGGCGGTGACTTCCTCGTTGCACTCGACGGTCCCGCGCTGCCCACGCCTGCCTGGAAGATCGTCATCGAGGTGAACAATCCCCCCGCTCTTGAGAATGCATTAGAGCGCATGACCAAGGCTATCGACGGAGAGATGCGGGATCCCAAAAACCATCCAGTTGCAATCGAAGCAGAGACCGCGGACGACCGGCAGTACTATACGATTCGCGACCAGGTGACCGGCGCGGCATTGGCGCAATACACGTACGCCGATGGTTTCATGATCGTGGCGCCGGAACGTGCGCAGTTGATAGACGCGCTGCGCACGCACGACAACGGCAATTCGCTGGCGCGCTCCGCAGCGTTCCGCGCCTTGCTTCCGCACGATGCGAACGAAAACTATTCCGCAGTCATCTACCAAAACCTGAATCCGGTTCTCTCGCCGCTCCTATCGCAATTCAGCGGAGAAGCAGCCGACACAATTCGGAAGCTGGCATCCGACTCGCGACCCACTGTGATCTGTGCATGGGGACAGGACAATCGCATCGAGGCAGCCACCGACAGCCGTCTTTTTGGCTTTGATTTTCTTACTCTCGGAGCCATCCTCGATACCCGGAACAAATCGGCGGCGCAGCACGTAACCAACTGACATGAGCGTGATCGAACTGGATGGGCTCGAAGTGCGGCTTGGCGGACGGACCGTTCTCGACGACCTGACCGGTCAGTTGCGCGGTAAGGCCATCGGCCTTCTCGGCCCAAACGGCGCCGGCAAGTCCACGCTCATCCACACGCTGCTTGGCTTCCACACTCCGTCTCGCGGCACGGCGCGTATCTTCGGCCTCGACACGAGGCAGGAACGCGCGCGCATCCGCCAGCGCATCGGTTACATGCCGGAGAACGATTCGTTCATCGGCAACATGAGCGGCGTTCGATTTGTGCGCTATATGGCCGAGCTCGCCGGTTTGCCCTCTAGTGAAGCGCTGGAGCGCGCGCACGAAGCATTGTTCTACGTCGGCCTGGGCGAGGTGCGCTATCGCAAGATCAACACCTACTCTCTCGGCATGAAGCAGCTCATCAAGTTGGCGCAAGCCCTGGCACACGGTCCCCAGCTTCTCATCCTGGACGAGCCCACCAACGGCCTCGATCCCGTCGCACGCCAGCGCATGATCCATACGCTGCAGGAGATTCGGAAGCAAGGAGACATCCGCCTGCTGATCTCTTCTCACCTTTTGCGCGACATAGATGACACCTGCGACGAAGTGCTGATCCTCAAGCAAGGAAGAATCGCAGCGCTCTCCAACATCGAAGATGAGCGGCGTTCGCACCGCAACTTCATCGAGTTGGAAGCCCTCGGGGCAATTGACCTGTTCTGCGACGCGGTTCGCGCTCTCGGCTGCGAGTGCGCCAGCTTCCCGGGCGGCGGGCGCGTCAAGCTGATCATGCCCGATGCCATCGAACCTCGCGATCTCTATCGCGTGGCTCACGAAAACCACGTTCAGATTCGCCGCATGGACAGCCGTCGCGACTCGCTTGAAGACATCTTCCTGCGCGCCATGGATAAGGTTCCGGAGAGGAGGGAGCTTGTCGGTATATAAACACGAATACCGCGCCTATGCCGGCCGCCTCACATCTCCTCTGGCGCGCATCGGCGTTCTCACGCGCTATGCGTATGCCGAAGCATGGTCGTCGCGTATCACCACAGCGCTCTTCGTCGCAGCGCTCCTGCCGATTGTCGTTTATCTCGTCGGCATTTACCTGGCCAACAATCCAATGGTCCGCGCTGTCATCGCCCACGGAAAGGATTCGTTCATTTCTGTCGACGCTTCGTTCTTCCTGAGAGTGGTCTCCAGCCAATGCTGGCTCGCCGTCGTCCTCACGGCGTGGGTCGCGCCGCGGCTGGTTTCGTTCGATATCAGCGATAACGCGCTCCCGATCCTGCTCAGCCATCCCATCTCGCGCTTCGGCTATGTAGCCGGCAAATTCACCGCCCTCTTTTCGTTCCTTTCCCTCATCACTTGGATTCCCTGCATCGGCCTCTTTGCGTATCAGGCTTACTCGTCTCCCGCGCCTTGGGCCGGCAGTCATCTCCGCATCGGCATGGGGCTTCTTGCCGGTTCGCTTCTGTGGATCGTCGTTCTTTCCCTGCTCGGCCTCGCGCTCTCCTCCTGGGTGAAGTGGCGCGTCGTCGCCACAGGCGTCATCTTCGCCGCCATCTTCGTGCCAGCGGGCATAGGCAGCATTGTGTCAGCCATCCTGCGCACCAGATGGGGATTCATCATGAACGTGCCCGTCATCATGACCCAACTCTGGCAGCGTATGCTCGGAGCGCCGGAAATCATGTCGGACCTGGCCCTGCCGACCGGCGCCATCGCCGCGGTTCTCCTGCTGCTCTGCGCTCTCAGCGTGGCCATGCTCAACGCGCGTATCCGTGCGCGCGAAGTGGTGCGAGGATAAGCGCGATGACCGACCAGATCGTCTTCGAGAACGTCTCCAAGTTCTACGGCGAAGTCCTCGGCGTGAACCGCGTGTCGCTCAATCTGCCGCCAGGCATCACCACACTCGTCGGACCCAATGGCTCAGGCAAAACGACCCTGATGAACTTGATGACCGGCCTCGTGCAGCCGTCCAGTGGACGCATTTCCGTGCTTGGCATTGAGCCGGACGACGCCTATGCATTCTTTCGCGCTGTAGGCTACTGCACGCAGTTCGATTCTTTTCCGCGCGGCCTCACTGGATGGGATTTCCTCATCGACAGCCTGCTGCTCTATGGCATCAGCAAAATGGACGCTGTCCGCTTCGCGGGCGAAGCCATCGAACGCGTGAGTCTTGGCGACGCTGCCATGCGTAAAATCGCCGGCTACAGCAAAGGCATGAGACAGAAGATTCGCCTCGCGCAGGCCATTGCGCACCACCCTCGCGTTCTCGTTCTCGATGAGCCGCTGAACGGCCTCGATCCCATGGCGCGTGCTGAGTCTCTGGCGCTCTTTGAAGAACTGAGCCGCCAAGGCATGCACCTGGTTGTCTCCAGCCACATTCTCGATGAGGTCGACCGCATCTCCGACCGCGTAGTTCTCATCACCGGCGGCTATGTCGTGGCCGAAGGCAACGTCCACGAGGTCCGCCGCGAAGTACGCGACAAGCCCATGCAGGTCGTCATTCGCTGCAATTCCCCCGAAATGCTCGCGTCCCGTATGTTCTCGCTCAATCATTGCGTAGAGGCTCGTTTGCACACCGACGGCCAAGGAGTCTTCCTGCGCACGGGCGACATCGATGAGTTCTATCGGCTGCTGAACTCGATCGCTCTCGAAGGCTCTATCCGGATCGAAAGCGTTGCCCCGGTAGATGACGACACACAAGCTATCTATCAATACCTCATCGGTTCGGAGGGAGTTGCATCATGAGCAGTGCCCGCGGCAATACGCTGGTTCGATCTCTACAAGAGCAGCCATGGGGTCTGTGGTGGTTGCAGGGACGCCGCCTCGTGCGTATCGAAGTCCGCCGCAACTTGTTCTTCCGGCGTGCATGGTGGATCTACTTCCTCGCGTTTATCCCGACCGTCATCATCCTCATCCACCTCCTGGTCAGATCACACCCAGCGCTTGAACTCGATGACGACACGTACGTGCTGGCAGGTATCGTCCAGTTCTATTATGTGCGGCTCGGCGTCTTCTTCGGCTGCCTTGGCATCTTCGCCCGCCTCATCCGGGGGGAGATGATTGAGCGCAGCCTGCATTTCTACCTGCTGTCGCCGGTCAGACGCGAAGTTCTGCTGCTCGCCAAATACGCTGCCGGATGCTTCTCCGCGCTTCTTCTATCCGGCGTCGCCATCCTCGCCAACTTCTTTCTGATCTACGTCGGCTTCGGCGCAGCCGGACAGGACTACGTCCTGCATGGACCGGGGCTCGCCCAGCTAGGCGGCTATCTCCTGGTTGTGTCTCTCGCGTGCCTCGGCTATGGAGCCGTCTTTCTCCTGCTGAGCATGATCTTCCGGAATCCCACACCAGCGGCAATGCTGGTCATGGGATGGGAAGCCATTAACCCGATCATGCCGTCCATGCTGCAGAAGGTCAGCGTAGCCTCCTATCTGCGGCACCTCATGCCCATTAACGTGCCCGGCCAAGGCATCTTTGCTCTGCTGACCGTACAGACCGAACCCGTTCCCGCCTGGGTGACCGTCGCCTGCCTATTAGTGTTCACAGCCGTGGTGTTGGCATACTCCTGCCTCCGGATCCGCCGTCTCGAGATCCGCTACACCACCGATTAGCCGGCGCGTGCGCTTGGTTCACCGCCGCCAGCAAATGGCTCGTCGGCTGTCAGTACAGTATCCTGCGTTGGTGATCCACACTGTTGCTGTGCAAGGCTATCGGTCTCTTCGTGATCTGGTCCTGCCTTTAGGACAACTCAGCGTAATTACTGGCGCAAATGGAAGCGGCAAATCCAGCGTGTATCGGTCCCTGCGTCTGCTAGCCGATGTTGCTCAAAATGCCGTTATTGGGTCTCTTGCTCGTGAAGGCGGTCTGCCCTCTACGTTCTGGGCAGGTCCGGAGACAATCGCGCGAAGTGTGCGGCAAGGAACTCACGCTGTCGAGGGACTCGTCAGGCGAAACGTGGCCAGTCTTAAGCTGGGCTTCGGCGGTGATACATACGGCTACAGTATCGACTTGGGATATCCTCCTCCGCCACCACCGGCTACGATGTTCGAGCTTGATCCTCGTGTGAAGCGCGAATGCATCTGGCATGGACCGGTTTACCGGAAGGCATCTGTCATGGTGGAACGCAGGAACAACTTCGTCTGGCTCGCAGGTGTGAAAGACGAGGAACCAGTGATGCTGACGCAGCATCTTGCTGACACCGATAGCATGCTTGCCAGCGTCGCCGATCCGCAACGGGCCCCGGAGATGTTGGAAGTCCGTGAAGGTGTTCGCGGTTGGCGATTCTATGACCATTTCCGAACAGATTCTGAGTCCCCAGCGAGAGTTGCCCAGATCGGCACATTCACACCAGTGCTACATCACGATGGCAGCAATCTTGCGGCTGCTCTTCAGACAATCCTTGAAATCAGGTCTGACGACGCACTCGCCACGACCCTCGAAGACGCATTCCCCGGTAGCCGACTTTACATAGACCTACAGAATGGACGCTTCGAGTTGCAGTTGCAGCAGCATGGACTGCTTCGTGCGCTCTCCGCAGCTGAATTGTCCGATGGAACGTTACGCTATCTTCTATGGACGGCTGCTCTTCTAACACCGCGCCCACCGCAACTCATGGTACTCAACGAGCCGGAAACCAGCTTGCACCCTGACCTATTACCGCCCCTTGCCAGACTGATCCTTGCCGCAGTTGCTCACACGCAGATCATCGTGGTTTCGCATGCATCCGTCCTCATAGACTCGCTGGCGTCAGCGCCTATCTGCACACGCCTGCATTTGCAGAAAGCGTTTGGCGAAACCACGCTGGAGGGAGCAAACCTCTTCAACACTCCGAAGTGGTCTTGGCCAGCACGGTAACTCCACAACCAGCAGCAGTGGGAACATGAAGAGGTCCAGAGGGTTCTCACCGGCAAACCGGAAACAATCCCAAAGTGCCTTAACAGTGATGTCCTGTACATCGAAGCCGCCACAGCCTTGATGTGATCAGCAATCAGCTGTGCCCTTGTTCGGCGGGATAAGCTGAGACTCCTCGGACATTGAAAAGCGTCTTCCCATCCAGTTTCACCGGAGCGGCCTGAATGTTGACGGCACTGTCTTCAGAAGACGGAGGCTGGGGGTCAGTCTGCTCCGCTACTGCATTGGCCAGAGGCAGGGTGAAAGCCATCACGCCCATGGAAACGTGACACTCTTGTGTTTCTTGCGTATATAGAGAACACAATGTGGGAGTTCCCGCGCCGCCTTCTGAAGTTCAGCCGCTTGAGAAGCAAGCTTGTGACGGAATCTTTGTTGACGAATAAATTGATCTTAGTAAGCCTGCATTCGATAAATAATGTTTATCTAAGGTAGATTCATCAACGAACTGATTTTACAAGGCTTAAATGTTTATGCCAGTTGACCATCATATTCCCAAGCTGAATGTCGCCGGTTCGATCCCGGTCTCCCGCTCCAGAAGAATGCACAACCTCAAGAACCTCAGAATCCCGCGTCCTTCATATAACATCATCGACCGTAGTCTGAAAGTCGAATATTGGAGGAACCGCCAATGCAGCTGATGAGAGGAGCGAGGCCAAGGACAGAGTATTCAAGGCACGTCTAGAGGATCGGTACGCGGGCCATGATCCTGGTACCGTTTCCTGGACTGCTGATAACGTTGAACTCTCCACCGATCAAGTGGATTCTCTCGCGCATGCTGATCAGGCCAAGTCCTGGCGCCAGTCTTGCCGCTTCAATGTCGAAGCCGACGCCGTCGTCGGCGATTTCCAGACTTAGATCTCGATCCGAGAAGTTTAGCCGTACCAGTATCCCCGCGGCGCGGCTGTGCTTCATCGCATTGTGAATTGCCTCTTGCACGACTCGCAGGAATGCCAGCGCTGTTACGCTGTCCAGTTTCTTCTCGCTTTTGTCGCAGTGACACTGGATTGGGATACGCAGTTGCTCAGAGCATTCTCGACAATGGCTTTTCACTGCCACAGCCAAACCCATAAATTCCAGCTCCGGTGAGTGCAGATCGTGCGAAAGGTGACTCACCTTCTGGATGATTGTTTCCAGTTTGCCCGCCAGTTCTCTTAGGTCAGAGTGAGTTCTTTGCGGATCACCGGAGACAGGCTGCCCCGCACGAAGCATCTGGATCTTGAGTATTGCCAGTGACTGCCCAATATCATCGTGAAGCTCTCGCGCGATCCGGGTACGGTCTGCTTCTTGGGCGCTCATCATACGGCGACTCAGTTCGTCGCGCGCCAATTCCGAGTCGTGTAGCTCCTGGCTGACTTGTTTAAGAGAAGTAACATCCTTGGCTACTACGGTCAGACTGTGAGGGGTAACTTTGTCGAGGACGAGCGAAAAAACCATCTTGAACCAGACGACTGCTCCATCGGGTCTTCTCGCACTCATATCGGTCGAGTAGTGATATATCTCACCGGCGATCAGACGGTTGAGGGCAATCTCGTCCTCGGACTGTGACTCCTCAGAAAGAAAAAACTCCCTGAAATTTCTCCCCACCAGGTCACTTGTCTGATAGCCGATGAGTTCACATAGACGATCATTCACCATCAGCATTGCGCCGTCGAGTTTCAACTGAGCGACGGCGACCCCCAGGTGTAAAAACGCCTCGCTCCAGAGTTGCTCTCGAGAATAATTCAACGGCTCTTCAAGGATTCGCTGTTGGGCATCGGATGAACCGGGCGGAATAAGCATTCAATCACCACTCTCAGCGGAGGCCCAGCATAAGTATATGAAGAACGTCGAGAAATATACATCAGAATTCAAAAGAACCCCTCGTTATCATTTGATCACTTTTTGCATCTCTAATCTAGCAGTTTTGCTAGTTCTCAGATTCCAGCACCCCACTTAAACTTAGGCAAGTGCGTATCAGGTTTCATTTCAGGCGGGAGGAAATCTGTAAGGAAAGAGTACTGATAGAAGTGAAAAAACTCCTGTGCGTGGACGACAGCACCGAGATGTTAAATTTCCTGGTGGAGTTCCTCGAGTCTGAGTTCGTGATCGTTGGAACACTGTCTTCCGGATCGTCAGTGGTTGCCGCGGCCGCGAATCTCAACCCGGACATTATCCTTCTGGACGTCGATCTGGGCGATACGAATGGTTTCCTTGTTGCGGAACAGTTGCGATGCTCCGGATGTCGTGCCAAGATCGTCTTCCTGTCCGTTCACACGAGTCTTGATTTCATTGAGGCCGCCAAGGCGCTTGGCGCCGTTGCCTACGTCCCCAAATCGCAAATAGGCACCGACTTAGTGAAGACACTTCACAACGTGATGTAGCCGGAATCTCGTTTAGCCAAGTAACGCAATTTTCCAGACTCCAACCATCCACGGCGGCGCTGCAACTCAGGTGCACGAGAGTATCCGCCTGCCCCTTTCCGTTCGAAATCGATTGTTATTCTTGCTATGGTTTGAATCTTCGTTTAGGGCGTGGGCGCTGGCGGCTTAGGCGGCGGCTTGGGGATCCGGTACGTCCAGTTCAATCCGAACGCAATTGTGCGCCCCGTGGATGAGCTTTGGCGGAGTATTCCCAATAATACTTAAAATAAAAATTCAGGTTCTTCGGCGGGAGAATGAGATTCGACTGAAGACCGGCCGAGTGAACCGAGTAGTAAGGCAGTCGGCTCGCAGCAGTCACACCATCAGCGAGCGTGCCGCCATTTGCCGAAACTTGCCACTGATCATATCCAACACCACCCAATTGCAGAAGCCTGCTGAAATCCTTCTTGAGCGGTAACACCTGGCCTACTTCCCACTCCGTGGTGAACGTCTGCCCTGGAGTGATGGCTGGTGTTATTGGCCCCTTCCTTGGACCGGTGGCCCTCCCAGTCCGTGAACAGGTTTACGCTGGTCGCCTTGTTTTTTGTGACGTAGAACGTCGTCCCCGTGAGGAAATCGTTCCCCAAATATCCGGTAGCATGGCCTCTCAGTTGCGACACCTGAAGTTCGATATCGCGGGTGCGCTACGTCTTGTCGAACCACGGCTGGAGTACACCGCAGAGGCGAACGATCAGGAACCACCCTTTACCGGGAGTCGTCTGCATCCGGTTGTTCTCTTCTCTCGCGGGAGATTTAAAACCGTAGTAGACGTCGACCGAGCCGTCCAATGGAACCGGCAGTAACGATCACGAGGAGATTAAGAACCACTAAGATCCAAAGCTGATTATGCGTTCTCATCTGTCTTCCCTCGCCTCGTGCCTATTCCAGTCAGCTGTCCGCGATGATAGTTCAGGGCCGCCGCCGGTCGGAACTAGCAATGTTGCTAGTTCCGACCACCAAGATTTCTGGTGCCTGCCAACGTGGCCCAATACTTGCGGCAAACCAAAGGGGGCAGCCCTTGCGAGCTGCCCCCGAATACGCCGTCAATTATTCGCTTGTTTCGTTGCTGCCATGCTGAACCCTCTGTAGCCGCCGTATGTCCGCTGGCGTTCTTTTTAGGCCGAAAGATCCCGACAGGCCTACAGCTTTTGATAGTTGGCATTCAGATCGACAACGGTCAGCTGTTTGCTGACTCCGTTCACTTGCGTCGACGCAACATGATTTGTGCGATCCGGCAATTGAGCGAACTGGGCGCCAATGGTAACTGCGTCTTTGGGGTCGTTCAGATACGAGGAAACCTGCAGGCTGACCGGCTGCTTTGTCTGATCATTGACGGTCATGGTCACCTGGTCGCCCGGCTTCACGTAATTCTTGATGATGAGGCTCACAGTGCCATTCCCCGGCTGCAGCGAGATGTTGCCCTGCTGTTTCGCCTGCATCAAACGGTCGGGATCGGGCGTGGTGTATTGCTTGGCCAGGGCGGCAATCGACTGGCCGTACTCCTGGTATTCCTCTTTGGCATGGGCGACGGCTTTTTGTTTCAGACGTCCCTGGCGGCCGCTCGGCTGCGCCGCCTGGTCGTTGACCTCGGTCTTCTGCGGCGTTCCGTCAGGCCCAATCTGGACCTGATAAACCTTGGTATCTTTCACACTTCCCTTGACGCTGATGGTCTCCGTTTCCTGCCATGTGTACGTGGCCAGCTTTTGCTTGTTCGCATCCTGCGCCGATTTGATGGCCATCAGTTTGTCTGCCATCTGTGGGTTCTGTGCAGCAGCTACCGCACACGTGAGCACGACGACCGCAGATACAGAAACGGCCAGAGCAAACCTCATTGGGTTGATTCCTCGTATGGATGAATGCCTCATAGACTCCTTTCGTTTTCCCATCAGACGGCAAGAGCAGATTGAATCGAGCAGAACCTCCCCGGTTCTATCTGCCGAACATCGTTATTGCCCTTTCGTAGTCGGAGTTAGCGAGCAGCGGCTCCGTGGCCAACTTCCCGGCGGTTGCGGCAACGGGCTCACTTCGGCCATTGCTTGAACATCTTCTGAAAACGGCCTTCTCCACTATCTGCTGATTCTTGTTGCCGTTATTGTTCAGCGTATCTTGACCAATTCCTCGCCACACCAGAGACTTGGTCTTTGCGTCGTACAGATCGACAATCATCGTTCCTATGACATTTTGCTCCGGAGTGATTCCACCCATTCCTCGCCCATCTGCCTTTTCCATGTACCTGCCTTTGTCGTGGTCAAGGAGTTGGCACAACACGGTAGTACACGCCGTTCGCTCCGTAAGAGGGCTGGAACCAGGTGTTGCCGCACAAGTAATAGGTCGCGCCGCCGACCGTAGGTGATGCGCACCCCGTCGGTATTGTCGCAACAATTTCTCCCATGGAGTAGGAAGCGCTTGCCGCCCCGGCCGCCACTCCGGCAGCGTAGGCATTGGAAGCGGCTGCGTTGGTGTTCGCAGCTCCAGTCGCCACTCCAGCGGCGTAGGCATTGGAAGTAGCAGCGGCGGTATTCGCGGAAGTAACTGCGGCTCCAACCGCTACGCCGACAGCGGCGCCTGCAACCGCTGCTCCGGCGGTGGACCAGCCTCCGCAGTTGTAGCAGCCCGTCGAGTAGGAGTTGACAACGACTGGCGGATGGTACCCGTACGCCGTGGTGGTCGCGCCGTAGTAATGATCGCTGGCGTATACGGTGCTGCCGGACGATGTAGTTCCCACCGTGCCTTCACCCGCGTAATGGGTAGCGCTGCCGCCGTAGGCGTTCGTTGCGGTCGTCGTTCCTGAGCCCTCGGCATGATATGCGCTGCCACCGTAAGCGTTGGTTGCCGAGGTTCCCTGACCAGCGGTGTGCGTCGCACTTCCGCCGTAGGCGTTCGTGCCGGTCGTTGTTCCTGACCCTTCGGCGTGGTATGCGCTATCGCCGTTCTTATTTTCGTACGACGTACCTTGTCCGGCGGTGTGCGTCGCCTCCCCGCCATACCCGTTGGTGCGCGTTGTGCTATCCCCGGAATGGTATGTAGAGCCACGGCCGTACCGGTTCGCATGCGCCTGGGCAAAAGCCGATTCACAGATCATTACGTTGAGCGTCGCGCATAGAAGGCTTAGTAATAGCTTTTTCATGGTGTCCCATCACTCCTGCTTTGCGGGTTTGTAGCTGACGCGGCAGCTTTTGGCTTGGTCATCCCCGCAGGCAGGTCCGGGCGGGCAAACGGAATGTGCTTCGCGCTGCCAGCCTTCGAGGTGCTGAAAGCATCAGCGGGGACCGGCGCGTCAAGCTGCCAGTCGGTGAGTATGATTGCGTGCCGCAATTGCAATGGATCATCGGCAAAAATTGCGCGGATCAGTCGGGGCAACTTGTCCTCGGCGCCGATCCAGGCTTCAATGAACACCCCTCCACTGTCATAAGCCACGATATCGGTTGTCGTTCCCCCCACAATGTTTGACTGTCCCACGTAAAAGGCAACTCGCATGTCTTCCGAGAGATCTTTGTAGGGATCGGTTACTAGCACGTCGTCGAACGGGAAATAGACCGCGGCGGAGTGGTACGCTGTTTCGAGCATCTGGTCAATGGTGGGCGGCGCATTGGCAGCGGCGACCAGATCCTCGGCCGGAGCAAAGGCCGTCATCGTCTTGCCGTCGTAGTAGAACTCCGAAGCAGGACCATCACCGGACGTGATCACTCGAAGTTTGTCAGGGCGCTGAAGAAGCACGGTCGATTTAGTGGCGTAAGCCAGCGGAAAGCCGAGACGACTCGGATTCTCGTAAGTCACTGTCGCCGTGAACGACATCGAGCGAGCCGCAGCCAGCCGGTCGCAGGCGGCCTTCAGGATTTCGAGGGCCTTGGGTTCGAGCGCAGGCTTCGTCTGCGCCGTTGTTGATGCCCCGGTTGTGGATGACTGTGCCGGATTTGGCGAGGCCTGGCAGTAGGCGCAAGTGGTTATTGTCAGCACTCCGAACGCGCATAGTAATCGCATTGAACGGCTGAATCCGAAGGTGATCATACAATCCCCTGACAGTGGAGCGTGAAGGCCTTAGCAGACCCTGCCGCGGAGGATTCCGCATTCCAACACCGCGCATCGACTTGAGAATTGCAGGTTTGTCGCCAACAATGCCCGGCACCCAATTGTGATCCATAGAAGCCTGAAAGGAAAGAGGCTTGAGGCGGAGGTCAGTGAAGTGAAGTGCTGGACGGGGTTCTAAAAAGGTCCATATTAGGTCTTCAGGACTCAATGCCGACCCCTTCACCACCTTCCTCACGTGTCCATCAGGCAGTTGCTGACTCAGTGATAGTTGATTTCGAATCTATCCGCACGTAAGCACCATTCAAGATATTCATGTGCTCTTCTTTCCGCACCGCTATCACTAAAGATCGTCGTGTAGACTTTGCCACCGTCCGCAATATCTATCCCTTGAACTACCCAATCCCCTGATTTGTGTTCCTGGGGAAAGATTTGCCATTGCATAAAGACGCACTCCTCATTCGCCACCTGGCTGTCCACCAAATGCCCGCGGCCTTGTCGCCGCATTCACGCAAAACCCGCAGTATTTCTTTCCGCGCAACACCAGCGCAACGAGGTGGGGCGGCATAAGATCAACTTGCAATCGAGTCTCCCCACCTCGCGCTGGGGGAGAGCGAAAACCTCGCCATTCACCTGCCGGGCGCGCATCACGGTGGCGTTTCTGGTCAGAGAGCGGATTCCGAGCACCGTGGTCATGGCGACCACAGTATCCAAATGCGCGGTGTGAGGGAACTATCAATTTTATTAGGGCGGCAATCAAATGTTGCCAGTTGCAGGCCTCTGCGGACGGTAGCGGCTTACCAACCGCAAGAAACTCACCCGTTCTCAGCCGGATCTGACATACCGCCAGACTCCTATGGAGTCATGCGGCGCTTAATTGCGTACTCGAGGAGCTCGGCATTCGTCTTAATATGCAACATCTCCATCATCCGGTATTTGTGGAAGGCCACTGTTCCTGGTCTGACATCCATAACGCTCGCCACTTCCTTCATCGACATTCCTTCGGCGAGCAATTGTAGAACCTCACTTTGTCTTTTCGTGATCCGCTTCTCTTCGGCGAAAGATTCACCCGTGTTGAGAAGAAAATTCACCGTCTCCCGAGCAACGAGCGGCGAAAGATAGGAGGTCCCTTGCGCCACCTTACGAACCGCCAACAGGAGTTCTTCGGCCGCAGACTGTTTGAGGACAAAGGCAGAAGCACCTCGACGGAATGTCTCGGCGGCTATGTCGGCCTCCATGCTCATGGTCAGGTACACGAGCTTGATGGAAGGCATCTTTTGCTTTATCTGTTCACCAGCGTCCAGCCCGTTGAGATGAGGCATGTAGATGTCGAGGATAACGATGTCCGGCTTAAGCGTGGAAGCGGCCGTGATCAGACTACGACCATCCGTAACCACTCCGACAACCTGAAACTCTGGCTCAAGGAGGCTCTTACACGCCTCAGCCAGGAGTTGGTGATCATCAGCAATCAGAATTCGCGCCAAAGGCTTGCGATCCATCACGAAAACCTCCGAGAAAAGTGTGATTCTTACTGCCTTTGTCGATCGACACCATCTTCTACAAGAGGGGCCGTCGTAAACTCTGCATGTGCAGCGGTCCTATTATATTCATGTCGTCATTTCCATTCACCAAAATGTCGAACCGCCTGCAGCGAACTGGTTTCGGCATCCTATAGTTACCCTACGAGCATTTTCGCAGTGAACTACCAGCATTTTTGCTAGTGGGCTCAAGGGTAGTCGTGAGACTAAGCTCATGGACATCTCACACCGCAGCACCGACCCCCGCGAATGGAAGGACGGCTTGCCCGTGAAGAGGCTCATGATAGTGGACGCTAATCCCGCCATGCGACAAATTCTTGTCGATATCCTCGAGTCGTTCTTTTCAATTGAGGGAATTCTGTCGACTGGAGGAGCTGCATTGAGGGAGGCCTCGAGGCTAAATCCAGACATCATCCTTCTGGACGTGTCTCTCGGCGATATGTCCGGTTTCTCGGTGGCAGAACGCTTGCAAAAGTCGGGATGCGAGGCCAAAATCGTCTTCGTCTCAGGACATGAAAGCGTCAGTTTCATTGACACGGCTCGCCGTCTTGGGGCCTCGGGCTATATATTCAAGTCCCAGATTGATCGCGATCTCATGAATGTCCTCCGTTCAGTATCCAGGGGAGGACAATTCGTGTCCTCCGTGCCCCACGAATCTAACCATTGACCGCGACTATTTCAGGCGCGAGTAGCCTCGCGCAACCCGACACCTATGAAGTTCATTGATCGCTATACGGGTGCAGGAAGAATATCGCGTCCTTCGACACCGTTGCGCCATCGTGAAAGAGGCGCCTCAGATGCCCACGCATCCTTCCACCGCTAGAGCTTCCGCGACAGGCCTTGGAGGCGTTCAATTGCCCCCTATAACAACAAACTCTGCACTCGTTTCTTTGCACATTCCGTAGATTGCTCCTGACATGCAGGCTCCTGCGGAATACTTGTAGCATCCGGCAGTCTTTGCCACGACAGAAACAGATCTGTCGGAACCGCCCATGATGGCTCCCGCCGGTTCAAAAGGCGAGGTGTTGCCGACATCGACGACAAAACCTATGTTCTTGCTCGTGCTTTTCCAGGTCACCGTCGTGCCGGCCTTCACGCAGAAAAGTTGATTGCTCTTGGGGTTCCCAGTGCTGGCAGTGGAAGAAGCTCCATTGGCCGTCCGTTTCACGTCGACCTCGCACGGAGCCGAAGCGGACCCGCACGTGTTGCTCGCATTGCAGAGTTGCGCCGGATTTGCTTCTGCGCATGCGTATTTGTCCTTTTTCGACTGCGCGGTTGCGTCGTTGACCAGTAAAACTAGCGGTAGCGCCAGCAAAGCGCACTTGAAAGCGGAGAATCGATGAATCGTCATATGCACCTCACAATGTGACATTCAAACCGACCAAATAGGAAGCTCTTGATGCCGGGTAGGCGAACTGATGTAGGAGCAAGCAAGTCCGGGCGTCAGACTAATTGACTCCGGCCGTTCCCTTCCAATCGATAAGGTCAACCAGTCTCCAAGGGTTCTGATTGAGATCCAACTGTAGCTTGCCTTCTTTGTCCATGATGAGCTGTGCCGCCGGATAGAGCTGGCCCGTACTCTTGCTCTTGTCGTTATCGTCGATGTTGAGCTCGCCCGCGGTCAGGTCGAAGGACATCGTCTGACTATCCGTATAGGCCTCGCCAAAACGAATCTGGCGATTGGTGACAAAGACGATCTTGCGGCCGGTTGGCGTCGGGGTCATCCTGATGTAAGCGCAATCATAGCCCAGCGTGCCCGTGATCTCTATGTGGCCTACCGCTTTCATCCTCTGGAGCGCATTTACCAGCCCTTTGTTCTGTCCCTGCTCGAAAGCGTTCACGAGGACCACCCTGTCAGCCGGAGTCGAGAACTCATAGATGTTCAGGGTTACGCCGATGTTCTGACCCATTTGCGTGCCCGTTCCGAAGGCCTGGGCTTCGATCGTTTCATACTTGTCTCTGGCGAAACCGGGAAGGCTTCCGATCAACAGTGCACCCGTGAGGACCAGGCCTTTGAGGGCAATCTTAGAAGTCCCTAATCTGGTTGGCATATTTTCTCTCCCATTTCCGCGCGGCTGTGCCGGCTGTGACCATTTCGGTGTGGAAGAACTGTATTCCGTTGCTCCGTGGGATTCCAACTATCAAAACTACTAGTGACGGATAAAAGAATCACCAGTAGAAAATGCCCAGGCTACCCGAAACTTTGAGCTTCTTTGGGGAGCCGGTTGATCCCGGGTGATTCTTGGAGCCGCGTGTAAATTCAACTGGTTGTGCCGCCCGCAATGCATTCCCCAGCGACCATGAACTGAACCTGATCATGCTGCAAGACCCACAGTAGAGGTTCAAGAGATGACCGGGAGCGTGTAGTTTTTAGGATGCTGACTAGTACTTTTCCCAGGGTCGCAATTTCGAATGGAGCTGTATTCTGTCGTCGATCAGATGTGCTGTAAACGCCGAAAAACGAGGAAGGCCACATGAAGCATCGGACAACGACGTCGGGGGGCAACGCGGCCGCTGGGATCTGCGACGCGAAGGCGATTGCAGAGGACGGGTACATCTATGAATAGCACGGTAGAGTACCGAACCATACCATCCTCTGGACAGATACGGTTGATCTCTTCCCGCGGCCGTCATCCCGGCAACTTAGCCGAGCCAGTCCAACTGATGGGTGTGCCCGTAGATATTACAGAACGCAAGTTGGCGGATGAAGCCAGGCTCAGGCATTCTCTCATTCTCCAGTCTTCGAATGACGCGATCATTTCCACTGACCTCTTGGGAATTGTGACGGACTGGAACAATGCCGCAGAACGCATGTACGGTTACAGCGAAGAAGAATCTCTCGGAAAACCCATCACCCGCCTAATCCCGCCTGAATTTCAAGACGACCAGACGATCATTATGGATCGGCTGATGGAAGGTCACAGTGTTGAACACTATGAGACCGTTCGCATAGCGAAAGATGGCCGAAGAGTCCACATCTCATTGACCATCTCTCCTCATAAGGATTCAACGGGCAGGGTTATTGGCTTCTCTAAAATTGCTCGTGACATCACAGAGCGTAAGCGAGCCGAGGAGGAACTTCGGAAATCGTACGCGGAAGTCAAAGAGCTGAAAGAGAGGCTGCAAGCCGAAACCGATTATCTGCAGGAAGAAATCAATGTCATCGGCAGATACGAGGAGATTGTGGGCCAAAGTGAGGCCCTTACGCAGGTTCTCAAGACCGTCGAACAGGTCGCCCTCACGGATTCCATTGTCCTGATCACAGGCGAAACGGGCACGGGGAAAGAACTCCTCGCTCGTGCCATTCACACCATGAGTAAACGCAAAGAGCGGGTGATGGTGAAGGTTGATTGCGCCGCCCTGCCCGCGACTCTCATTGAGAACGAACTCTTTGGCCGTGAGAAGGGGGCCTATACCGGAGCCCTCACCAGGCAGATAGGCCGATTTGAAACCGCCGACGGGTCCACGTTGTTTCTCGACGAGATCGGGGAGTTGGGCGTGGACGTACAGGCAAAACTGCTGCGCGTTGTGCAGGAGGGTGAGTTTGAGCGCCTCGGAAGTGTAAAAACAAGTCGCGTCAATGTACGACTGATTGTCGCTACCCATCGCGACCTGGCAGAACGGGTTAAAGGCGGTTTGTTTCGAGAGGATTTATTCTATCGGCTAAATGTATTTCCTATTCGAGTGCCGCCTTTGCGCGAACGTGTAGAGGACATTCCCATGCTTGCCACGGCATTTATTCGGGAATTTGAAAATAAAATGGGCAAAAAGATTCGCATAGTGCCCAACAGAATGATGGACGAACTCAAGCGCTATCCCTGGCCTGGCAATATCCGGGAATTGAGGAATGTTATCGAGCGTGCGGTCATTGTAACTACTGGCGACAAGCTAAACCTTCAGCTGCCCAAAATCTTGAACGGTACAACATCCCGCACTTTGAAGGAAGTGGAGTGCCAGCACATACGCTCCGTACTGGAGAAGACCGGATGGCGCATTAAGGGAGCGCGCGGTGCTGCGACGATCCTTGGAATAAAACCCTCCACCCTCTACGGCACGATGCGTCGCTTGCAGATTCCCTTACGGCCGGAAAAGGGCGGGATTGAGTCCTAAGGACGCAATGGGGACCTTCTGACGCTTTGAGTGCCTTCGCTCCGTGCTGATTCCCCCCAAGGCTCTTGGTTTCGAGCGACGGGCAATCGAAGGGCGTCCGAAGGATTGCCGACAAAACTGCACTTGTACAATGCCCAATCATAGGGTTCAATGCTCAGTCATGGGGTTCTTTACTGAAAATAGCGCTTCAGGACGCTGCACAGGGTTTGGCACCTCCTGGCCTGGCGCATTTGACGTGACGAATCCGTGGGTTGGTTGCTATGGCGGATCTGATACTGGAGGCACAGTTTAGCGGAGTCAAATGAGCGTTCATTTGAAACTTGTAATACCAAGCCATCCTCGCTACTTGTGTATGGTCCGTGCTGTGGTAGGCGAGTTAGGCGTGGTTTGTGGTTTGCCGGAGGAGTCGTGCCGAGGAATCACTTTGGCTGTTGACGAAGCTTTGGCCAATGTCATTCGACACGCCTACAAGGGCCGTCATGACCAGGAGATCGAGCTGAACTGCCGGACGGTTGCCAATGATTTGGAGTTCACACTCCTCGATAGGGGGGAAGCACCGGACCCGGCGAGGATCTGCGGCAAACCTATGGATGAGGTCTCATTGAGCGGGCGAGGAACGCACTTGATCAAGGCGGTCATGGATAAGGTGTCATACGAGCGAGTGAACGGACGCAATCAACTGAAACTCATTAAGCATCTGCCCGCTGCCAAGTGAGTGTTGACTAACGTTCCGTGAAGGCTAACAAGCTAGGTGGAAGGATGGGACATGGAAGGAAAGATGAGGTCTTCGACGCGCACGGAAAAAGAGACCACGATCGTGGATGTGGCGGGTCAGATTGACCTTGGCAGCTCGCCTGCCCTGCGCAAAACACTTTTGGAGTCATTGAAAGGAACACAGAGTGTGGCCGTAAACCTGAGCGAAGTGAAGTACATTGATAGCTCCGGGATCGCCTCACTCTTGGAGGTGCTCAAAGAAGCGCGCAATTCCAAAAAGCGGCTTGTCCTGTACGGGCTAACCGCTGCTGTCCTTCAAGTCTTACAACTCACCCGTCTGACCGGTGTCTTTGAAATATGCGAAACCGAGGAGCAGGCGCTCAAGGCTTGAAATCGTACTTTCCGCATCAGGCCATGCATCGATGGCCGCCGTCGGAATACTGCTAAGATAATTCTCCGGATCGGGAGCACATGGCGTCGAAAGTAACTCAAAGGATCGCTAGCCGTATCAAGCCAGGTCGGCTTCTGGACGATGAGCAGCTTCGCCTACGTTGGGGACTTGGCTACCCTCGTGGGCCAGTCCGGGTATTTCACCTTTGTGGGTCCTTTCCGGGGCCAGCCTCTGCGCCCCCGCCGGGCAATCCATCAAGCCATGGCCGTAGGTGTCGAAGCGATACCCATCGTCTCACTGATTACCTTTTTTGTTGGTTTGATCATGGCACTGCAAAGCGCCTATGAGCTGCGTCAGTTGGGAGCGATGCAGTTAGTGGCTGCGACCGTCGCCATCTCGATTCTTCGGGAACTTGGACCGCTGCTTACAGCCATTGTCGTCATTGGTCGTTCGGGGTCGGCCTTTGCCGCGGAGATCGGCACTAAAAAAGTGACCGAAGAAGTGGATGCCCTAAGAACGATGGCCTTCGATCCTGTTGCCTTTCTGGTTGCACCAAAGTTTCTGGCGATGCTGGTGATGATGCCGTGCCTCACCATTTGGGCGGACTTCATGGGGATTGTGGGAGGAGCTGTCTTCGGCGTTGCTGCTGCCGACTTTACGATCTGCTCCTATTTCCAGACGACGCGAGAGGCGATCGTGTCGCGCGATATCTACACGGGCCTCATCAAGAGCGCGCTATTCGGCTTGGTCATTACTGCTGTCGGATGCAAGGAGGGCTTCTCAACGGGGGCGGGCGCCGAGGAGGTCGGGCGTTCGACAACCGCAGCCGTCGTCACTTCGATCGCTCTTGTCATTGTTGTCGACCTCGTGTTTACAACCTTGTTCTATCTTATTAACCCCACTTAACCCAGGAGTGCCGCATGGTGTTGCAGTTCGAGTCATCGACAAGCAAGGAGTTGGTTCGCAATCCAAATGACTGAAGACGTTAGCGAGTCGGCTATTTCGGTGGTTAACCTTCGCGTGTCTTATGGCGAGCGCGAGATCCTTCACGGCATCACCTTTGACGTCCGGCGCGGCGAAACCATGGTAATACTGGGCGGATCAGGCTCTGGAAAAAGCACTCTGTTGCGGACGCTCGTCGGTTTGGAAAAACCGAGCTCGGGTGAAGTGTGGATTGGGGCGTTAACACCGCCAGAATTACCGAGCGGGAAATGGATGTGATTCGGAAAAAAATGGGTATGTCGTTTCAGGGTTCTGCGCTGTTCGGATCGTTGACCGTTGGCGAGAACGTTGCCTTGCCGTTGCGTGAGCATACCAGTCTTGAAGATTCCACCATCGAGATTATGGTGCGGATTAAGCTCGGGCAAGTTGGCCTTGGCAATTTTGAAGACTTCATGCCTTCGGAACTAAGTGGAGGGATGAAAAAGCGCGCCGCTGTTGCGCGTGCATTAGCCATGGACCCCGAGATCCTGTTTTTCGATGAGCCGTCAGCGGGGCTGGACCCCATCATCGCTGCGGGACTCGATGAACTGATTCTGGAACTCAAGAAGGCCTATGCCATAACGATCGTTGTCGTGACCCACGAGTTAGCTAGTGCTTTTCTGATCGCCGACCGTATGGTCTATATCGACCGCGGCAACATCGTAGCGCTGGGAACCAAAGAGGAATTCAAAGCAAGCACTCATCCGCGGGTGCGCCAGTTCCTGGACCGGAGGCCCGAGCCTGAGGTCGTCCAGGAACTCGACTATCTGCAGATGCTCACCGGGGATAAGACCAAGAGAGGTTAAGAGCACGGAGCCCTTGAAGATGAGGACGGTATGAACAGCATGCGCGAGCAAGCCGCGGTAGGTCTTTTTGTATTGATTGCAGCGGCGCTGCTGATTGGGACAATCCTGGCTGTAACTGGCGCCTTCGCTTCCGGCGGGCTTCCTCATCACACCTATTTCAAATCGGCTGGCGGTCTCGAACCCGGCTCAATGGTTCGCTATGCCGGTATGAAAGCCGGCAAAGTCGACGCGGTGCATGTCGATCCCACAGACTCGACCCGTATTGAGGTCGACTTTCGCGTGCGTCCCGACATTCCGGTGAAGACCGACAGCATCGCGAAGATTGCCGCCCTGGGGGCTCTTTCCGATAACTTCCTGGAAGTCGGTACCGGAACAAAGGATGCCCAGCTCGCCCCACCCGGCAGCGAACTGAAGTCCGTCGAGACACTTGGGATTGGTGACCTCAGCGATATGATTGGCAGCCTGACCCCTGTCGCCAAGCAGGTCATGGAGAACCTGAATCAGCGCCTCACAGAACTGCAAGTCACCATTGCCCGCGTCAACGATCTTCTGAACGACAAGAACCGCGCGAACGTCGGCGGAAGTCTCGGGAACTTGAATGCCATGCTCGCTGATAGCCGCCCGAAGGTTTCAGCGAGCCTTAGCAATATACAGGCTGCGAGCGCCAAGCTTACGCCTTTGCTCGACAATCTCAAGACAACCATGGATGAGGCGAATCTGACCTTGTCGCACGTTGACGCTGTTGTGGTTGAGAATCGCGCGGACATCCGGGCAATCGTGGTCGAGTTGAAGGAAACACTGCTTACGGCTTCATCGCTCTTAGAGGAGCTGAAAAATACGACGGACAATAACACGGACAACATCGACCAGATCATCGAGAATATCCGCGTGACGACGGAAAACTTGAGAGCAACTGACCGAATCCCTGAAGGCAAATCCTTCAGAACTGATTCGTGGGAACAAAATTAAGGATCGAAAGCCCGGCGAAAAAGTGAAGTAGGCTTCCTCCCGGGGAGGACGGATAGCGCTCCGGGAATCGGGATCGAGGGCGTACAGAAGAGGCTTCTATGCATCGAATAGGCAGACTGGCTTTAATATCATCGCTCGCCTTGGGCCTGAGCGGATGCGGCAGCAACAAGCCCATCCACTATTACACGGTCCAGCTCCCCGCCGCGCCCACGCTCAAGACAAGCGCGCATCCTGTGTCTCTATTAGTTGCGAACATTAGCGGAGCTAGATATTTATCAGGACACCCCGATTGTGTATCGCGTCGGCACCAACGAGATTGGCACGTACCAGTACAGTCGTTGGGTAGAACCGCCAGTCGCATTGCTCAGGAACAAACTGATCCGCGATGCTGAGTACCTCGGGCGACTATCAGTCCGTGGACGATCTTGGTGAGCAATTCTGCCGGACAATTCGTGCTCCGCGGCAGGCTCTACAACTTCGAGGAGGTCGACGGCGCGAGTATCTCCGGACTCGTCTCCATGGAGTTTGAACTGTATGACCGAAAGTCAGGCAAAATTCTGTGGACACATTTCTATTCCCAGTCCGAACCGGTGCAAAGCAAGGAGATCTCAGCGGTAGTGTCGGCGCTGGATTCCAACCTCGATCGGGGACTGAAAGAGGTTGCCGCCGGGCTCAACCAGTATTTCATCGGCAAATCCTCCTGTGTAACGATGGCGGATGAAGAGTTCGATGAGTCCGGCTAATCGAGACGATGTCTGAACAAAATTCGGAAAAAGTTGCTTTTCGCCGTGATTCCGCTGGTGGTGATGGTGGTCGTGGCGACACTGTATTCGTCTGAGCAAAGCAGGTGGATCGACACATCATATAGCGAATTGATCAACGGGGACGTTAAGACGCTGGAAAACCTCTCGGTGGCACGAGCACATACGAATCGAATCAGATCTTTTCCTCTACGAGGAGATCACTGAGTCCGACCCCGACAAAAGGCTGTCAGATCGACGGAGAGTTAGACAAGATCTACGCCGATTTTCAAACGCAAATGGCGGAAGCACTCAGGCAGAGTCCCGATCGCGCCCAGAAAATCAAGGCAGTTTTCGGCTCTGTTCGATAAAGGCTGTATCTGACGCGCGACCCGTCCGTGCCGCAGCCCTGGCGGGCAACTCGGAAAAGGCCATGAATC
This sequence comes from Terriglobales bacterium, assembly GCA_963823845.1. Taxonomy (GTDB): domain Bacteria; phylum Acidobacteriota; class Terriglobia; order Terriglobales; family Acidobacteriaceae; genus Alloacidobacterium. The sequence continues at coordinate 19,537 of CAWGND010000024.1, read as the reverse complement.
TGTTGCGCGGGAACGTGGCGGTGGATTTGGCTCAGGCTTGGCAGTCCGCCATCGACATTGGTGGATGAAGTGCGAGCAGTCCGTCGACCAGCAATCCGACGATCTCACCGCCAAAACCCATCGCGCCATTCTGATCACCTGGTTGGTTATCGGCCTAGGTCTCGCATTATCCTGGGCGATCGCCGTCTACATCATCGAGACTGAAGTTGTTAAGGAGCTGTTGTCCTTGCGGGTCAGCATTGAAGGTCTGGCCGATGGACGGCTGGACCAGGCGATCCCCTATCTCGATCAGACCAACGAAATCGGCGCGATCAGCCGTGCACTGAGCACCCTCCGGGGTGTTGCTCGGGAGCGCGAGATCCAGCACTGGGTGAAGGCCGAGGTTTCGGGCACTGTGGAGCGGCTTCAATCGGCCGAAGATTTCGCAGCGTTCTCGAACCGTTTGTTTTCGTGTCTCTCGCAATCCATTCGCCCTGCTCTACGGAGCTCTTTATGTCGCCGACGAGAGTCACACGCGTTTGAGCTCGTGTCGGCGGCTTTGCGCTCAATAATCCAGAACAGACCATGGAGTTTGCTCTGGGAGAAGGACTCGTTGGTCAGGCTGCAGTCGAACGTCGGCCTCTGGTGCTCTCCACAAACGAGAGGATCAACTCTGTGTTTCGACCGGGATGGGAACGGTCACGCCGCGTACTCTGCTGTTTATGCCGGTGGTCAACCAGGATGTTGTGATCGGGGTGCTCGAGCTTGGCGCCGGTTTCATCGCTATCCGAACGCCAGCAGGCCTTGCTCGATGCGCTGTTGCCTGTTTTGGCCTCGAACCTGAAAATATTGTCCGGCAATATTAAGACCAGAAAGCTTCTGGAGCAAACCCAAGCCCAGGCTGAAAGGCTCGCCGCTTCCGAGCGCCAGATCCTTGCCCGCCAAGAAGAACTTGAGGCCGGCAACCTGGCTTTGGAGGCGTCTGAGGTAGAGTTGCGACACGCCAAGGAAGTGGCGGAAGAAGCCACGAAGATCAAATCAGATTTCCTGGCCAATATGAGTCATGAGATCCGGACACCGATGAATGCCATCATCGGCATGTCGCATCTGGCCCTGAAGACCGAACTCAATCCTCGGCAGAAAGGTTATGTCCGAAAGATTCAACAGTCCGGCCAGCATCTGTTGGGCATTATCAACGACATACTGGATTTTTCGAAGATCGAGGCGGGCAAATTGTCCGTCGAAACTATCGATTTCGACATTGAAAAAGTGCTTGAGAACGTCAGCAATCTCATCTCCGAGAAGGCCACGGCCAAAGGCCTGGAACTGATCTTCGACATCGACCCTAAAGTTTCCACCCACCCGAAAGGTGACCCCCTGCGCCTCGGGCAAATCCTTATCAACTACTGCAACAACGCCGTCAAATTCACCGAGCGTGGCGAGATCATCGTCAAGGCTCGCGTCCAGGAAGAAGATGACAGCGGCCAACTGGTTTACTTCTCAGTCAGCGATACCGGCATCGGCCTGACCGAGGAGCAAATGGGCCGTCTCTTCCAGGCGTTCGAACAGGCAGATGCCTCCACCACGCGCCAGCACGGCGGCACCGGCCTCGGCCTCGCAATCTCCAAGAAGTTGGCACAGTTAATGGGCGGCGATGTTGGAGTCACCAGCGAGCTGGGAAAGGGGAGCACATTCTGGTTCACCGCCTATCTCGCCAAGGGCGAGGCCATCGCCAGGCGTATTGACCCATCCCGATCTTCGCGGTCGACGTGTCCTGATCATCGATGACAATGCGCAGGCCCGTGAAATCGAGTCGAGCATGCTGACAAGCATGACCTTCAAGGTGCATGAAGCACCGTCTGGCCTGGACGGCATCGAGATGGTCCAGCAAGCCGCCGAGCGCAACGAGCCCTACGACATCGTCTTTGTCGATTGGCAGATGCCCGGCCTCGATGGCATTGAAACCGGCAAGCGGATTCGTGCCCTGCCGGGGTTAGCATCCCCACCGCACCTGGTTATGGTGACAGCCTACGGTCGCGAAGAGGTATTGAAGCAGGCTGAGGAAGCTTCCTTCGACAACCATATTAATCAAACCTGTAACTGCCTTCGATGCTCTTTGACTCCGCCGTCCAGGCCCTGAGTAGCGATCGTCGAGACGGTGCGCGAAGTCGAGGCCAGTCCAGATCTCAACCTCGATCAACTTACGCGGCGCACGGGTGTTGCTGGTGGAAGACAATGAGCTCAATCAGGAGGTCGCGATGGGTCTCCTCGAGACCACCCATATGTCCATCGACGTGGCGGATAATGGCGAGATCGCAGTCCGTATGGTGGGCGAGCAGGATTACGACCTGGTGCTGATGGACATGCAGATGCCTGTAATGGATGGGATCGCGGCGACGAAGGCGATCAGATCCAATCCGCGCTTCGGTACGCTGCCCATCGTCGCCATGACCGCCAACGCGATGGAGGGCGACCGCGAAAGGTGCCTGCAGGCGGGGATGAACGACCATGTGAGCAAGCCCATTGATCCCGATGCACTGTATGCGGCGGTAATGCGGTGGGTCAAGCCGCGCCGCTCCCAGCGCTCCGAGCCTCCGGCAAAAAAGATCGAGCCGCCTCCCCGAGAGCTCTCCCCGACATTCGAAGGCGTCGACCTTGGGGATGGCCTCCGGCGAGTGGGAGGAAATGACGCGCCTGTACAGGGACCTGCTCGTGAAATTTGCGGCGAAGAATGGTGACGCGGTTGTGCAGATCTCCGCCGCGCTGCAAGGCGGAGACCGGCAAGATGGCGGAGCGCATCGCTCATACCGTGAAGGGTGTCGCCGGCAATCTCGGGGATCAAGCGAGTCCAGTTCGCCGCGGAGAAGTTGGAGAAGGCAATTCGCGACGGCGATGCGGTAGTCTCTGCAATACTTCAGGACTTCACATCGCTCCTGCGCCCTCAAATTGAAGCCATTGAGCAGGCTTTAGGTGCGTCAGCAACGCCTGAGCTCGAAAGCGCATGCGAAGACAATTTTTGATCCGGCTGCAGCTTCACGCGAGGCTCAGCGATTACGGAGCCTGCTCGAGGCCAGCGACGGCGATTCGGAAGAGACGCTTCGATACACTGCAAAGCGTTCTCGCTGGGCAAGTCGAGAAGGCGAGACTGGATGCACTCGGTGCTGACATAAGCGAGTTCGATTTCGCTGGAGCACTACGGAAGCTGGATGACATGGTTAAAGAACATGGTCTGAATCGGGAAGAGGTAAACGGATGAGTGCCGAAGTGAAGACCGTATTGCTCGTAGATGATGAACCCGCAAATATCCAGATCGTGAATTCGATTCTCAAGGACACCTACAAGACTCGTATCGCGACGAATGGCCCCAAGGCCTTGGAACTCGCCAATCAAGCCCCGGCACCCGATTTGATCCTTCTTGATGTCATGATGCCCGACATGGACGGCTACGAAGTTTGCTCCCGTCTTAAGCTAGCTGACCATACACGGGATATCCCGGTGATCTTTCTGACCGGTCGAACTGAGACTGATGATGAAACGAAGGGTTTCGAGGTTGGGGCGGTCGACTACATCCATAAGCCGTTCTCGCCGGCAGTCGTTCGAGCCAGGGTGCGCACGCACCTCGTGCTCCGCGGCATACGCGAACAACTAGCCGGCCAATTGCAAACCATCCAGCGTGAAATGGATACTGCACGACAGATTCAATTGTCAATCTTGCCCCGCGAGATCCCGGCCATCGAGGGCCTGGACATCGCCGCCCGTTACATTCCCATGACTGCGGTGGCAGGAGATTTCTATGACTTCATCCCGATCGACAAGAAGCGAATCGGCATTCTGGTGGCGGATGTATCCGGCCACGGCATGCCCGCCGCGCTCATCTCCTCCATGCTCAAGATTGCACTGGACGGTCAAACCGGGTGTGCCTCAGATCCCGCGCGCGTATTGGCGGGGCTGAATCGGGCTCTGTGTGGAAAGTTCCAGGGGCACTTTGTCACCGCTGCATACATCCTGGTCGACACGGAAAGGCAAAGCCTCCTCTATGCAGGCGCGGGACACCCGCCACTCATCTTGAGAGACCGGACGGCAGCGGCGACTAGCGAATTCGTGGAAAACGGGTTGTTCCTCGGCTTTTTCCCTGAGGCCACATACACCGCGGTGGAGTTGCCTTTCAGGCCGGGCGACTGGGGTGTTCTCTACACAGACGGAATCCCGGAAACGACCAACCCGTCAGAAGAGCAATTCGGTGTCGATCGCTTCAGGGACTTTCTCGAAAGCAATCACGATCTTTCAGCGGGCCAGTTCGTTGACCGGTTTCTTGGCGAGTTGTCGCAGTGGTCCGATGCGGCTTCCGGCCGGGAACAGGAAGACGACATCACACTCCTGGCGATTCATTTCAAGGATCGATAAGCGTCGATCACTGAAGCACCTAAAACAGGAAATTGTCTACCACGTGCCGATGCGCAGCACGGCTTCCATAGTGACTCGCATCCCATTCTCTGGACGGATCGTGTCCACACCGCCCATCCACGAATGAGTGTACTGCAGGTTGATAACGCGCCAGGTAAAAGGCCGCGCGACAACCACATCCAGTCCACCGCCTAACGCAAGACTGGGACCATTACTCGCAACCTCCGTCGACCAATCACTACGCTTCGGGTAATGGGGCAGTGTACCATTTCCATCGTTCCATTCTTTAGTAAGCTCTTTATGCAGAGCGGCATCGTCGACCTCGTAAGTGACCTTCCTTCCACCGAATAAGAACTCGCCAAAAGGCGAGAATCGATGGGTCGCCAGCGGAGTCCATCGTAGACCCCCACCGTAGAACAACGAATCGGCGCTCTCGTTGTATGCCGACATGCCCATGATTAGGCATCCATCCACTTCGCTCACAACCTGCAGGCTCGGATTGATGCGAGCTGCGCCTGATCCACCGCCACCGATGCAATTCCGGCCAGAAAATCTTTCATAGTTGGGGTAAGCCGCCAGTTCGATAGGCGCGGCCTTCGGGTAGCTATCAGAACTACTCGTATCTAGCGGGGCGCGGCGTACAAACTCAAACGGCTTCTCTCCGATTCCCGCCTTGTAGTCCGCTACCAACTGCTTCCGTATGAGGTAATTGTCACCGACGATTCCGATGCGTGTATCTCGCTGCCACGGCACCTTAAACGCCATCATGTTCGCAAACGACCGCCCGGGATTCAGGAAACTTCGTGCCAGGACAATCAGCACTCGGTTAGTGGTTCTGTTCTCCAGCCCAATGATCAGATATCGGTCCGCCGCGTCCTCGGCGATCATCGTCAGCGCGCCAAGCGTCGGGGTGTCAACTAGCGTGATAAATCCTGGCGAAGCGTGCAGCATCACGTTGCCGATGGAAGCTTCGCTTGCGGGACCTATCTTCCATTGCGTATGCCACACCGCCGAATAGCCCATGGAACGCAGCACGCTTACAAAGTAATCCCGGCCGTCGCCCCACTGTACATCCCGGTATTTCGGATCATTCCGGCGCAGAATAAAGCAAAAAATGGACCCTTGAATGGGATGGCCGACATATGGTGCCATAAATCTGTCGCTGTCGCTCCACCCACGCAACTCGCTGACCGAATCCAGGTAGTTGTTTAGCCACGGTCCATACAGCGCATCTCGTGTCCCCGCCTCAGTCCAAAGATTGAACGTGTGCATGATCCCTGTGGATAGCAGAGACTCGCGGTTGGCGGCTCCCCAGTGAATCTTCGTATCGGCGGCTGGCGGGGGCCCAACTGGCTGGACAATCCCGTGGGCGGCCCCACCGGCATCGTTCGCATGCGTGAAATTGGGAAGGGAGTAACTAGGCGCTGCCTCAACGTCATTGAAGGAAAAGTTCATGCTATTGCCGCTGAACGGGTTCGGGTTGAAACCGTCGACGACGCGAGGCGGAGAGATATCCAAAGCTGCGTCAAGTGCGGGGAGAATGTCCCTGACGTTGCGAAATTGTGGATCTGGGCTCTTGTCGGGCACAATTGCACGCAGCGACGTCGTGCGCCACTCTATCATGGATTCCTCTGTGGCTCGACTCGCCATGGTGGCCGAAGGCGCCTCAGGGAGGGAGAGCACCTCTTGCGCAGCCAGCGGCATTGCGAAAAGGCACAAGAGCGCGACAATCTGGTGGCGTAGATAAACCTTCATCGCTCCCGTCTCATAACCTAGCGTAGTTCTGAGCCGTCAGCTGAGTAACTCCAGCCGAACTAATCGGTCAGCGAAAAGCGGGAGAAAACGCGCCCGGCTTGCAGAAAAGTCCGAGAACACGTCACTGGATTCCAGCGATCCCTTTGTCTTGCAGCAACCGCACCACGACCCGACGGTTCTCCGCCTCTCCTTCAGCCGTGTTGTCGTTGCCCACCTGCCGACTCTCGCCCATCGCGCCCGGAGCCAGCATGTTAGTAAGAGTAATATGACCCTGCTGCTGCATAAAGTTTGCCACATTATTGGCGCGATCTTCACTTAATTTCTGATGAAGTGCGCCGCTGCAACCTTTGATCAAGCCTTCCACCTTAACGGTCTGGGCGTAGGCCACCGAGCTAAACAATGCGAGTACCGTTACGACATAGCTACCGACAATGCGAATCTATGTAGTTTGCTTTGAGTCATGCTTCTCTCCTTTTGGTTGCAACAGATCGCCGACGAACTATTCCCGCCTTTTTCGCGAGAACCGTCACTCGAACCGTCGCCCACGACGCAGGAGATTGCATGTTTGTCGCCAACAATGTCGGCCAGCCCCCAGACACATAGGAGCTTGAAAAAAACAGACTTTACGCGAAAGTCAGCGAGCTAAAAGTACTGGATCCGCGCCTTAAAAGGTCCATATTGCGTCCTCAGGACTCAATGCCGCCCATTTCACCACATCGGAACGTCGTCAACCAACTGAAAAGTGCCTGCAACAAAATTGGCACACGGCTTGCATGGTAGGTAGTAGAAGTGACCTTCTGACTCATCGATTTCAAGGTAACCGAGGCACAACGCTCAGTAGTCCGACAGCGACGAAACCTATTCGTGCTTATCGGCGGTGGGGTGTATATTCAAGGCGCTTGCAAGTGGCCACAATCGAGATGTCTGTCAAATTGCTGCATCGAGAACAGTCCAATTTGAGGAGAACGCATAATGAAGCTCAATCGTATGACTAAGATCGCCTGTTTGTTGATTTCCCCGCTGGCACTCACGCTTGTGGGCGGAACCTACGCTCAGGATCAGCACCCGATTCTGGACCAGGTTGCTAACAAGGTCATTCAGAAATATCAGACCTCCACCTGCCAGCAATTGTGGATGGAGAAAGCGAATAAGCAACCACCAACGCCGCAACAACAAAAGGCAATTCAGTTTCTGCAGAGTGATCCGCAGATGCGCGCGCTGTTTATCAACAAAGTGGCAGCTCCAGTTGCCAACAAGATGTTTGAATGCGGAATGATTCCGTAATAAACCCGCAGCTGCCCGTAGGCTGAAGAGGCTACCGAAAATCTGCGGCAGGCGCTTGGGGGGACGACTCCAGAGGCGACATCATGGAGACGCAGAAGCCACAATTCATCGGTGACGCTCCGACTATATTCGAAGCCTCCGGGAACGGAGCAGATGCCGATCGCACGTTGGCGACTGCGGTTGGCGTAGCCGATGCCAGTGCCGGCGGTGCGCGGCATCATCCCGTAAAGATCGGCCGCTATCGCATCCTTCGATTAGTCGGCGAAGGCGGCCTGGGCAGCGTCTACCAGGCCGAGCAGGAGAACCCTCACCGCATCGTCACCCTCAAAGTCATCAAGCCGGGGTTCGTGAACAGCGAGCTCCTGCGCCGCTTCGCGCAGGAAGCCCACGCCCTCGGCCGTCTGCAACATCCCGGGATTGCTCAGATCTACGAAGCCGGTACCGCCGACAGCGGCTTCGGCCCGCAACCGTACTTCGCCATGGAGTACATCGAGGGCCGGCCGCTGATGGAGTTCGCCGAGGAGCGGCACCTCCACCTGCGAGCGCGTCTCGAACTCATGGCGAAGATCTGCGATGCGGTCAATCACGCGCATCAACGCGGCATCATTCACCGCGACCTGAAGCCCGCCAATATCCTGGTGGACCCAGAAGGCCAACCCAGGATCCTCGACTTCGGCGTCGCGCGAGCGACCGACTCCGACGCGGAAGCAACGCGTCAGACTGACCTGGGACAACTCATCGGCACACTCGCCTACATGAGCCCTGAGCAGGTGCAGGCCAACACGCTCGAACTGGACATCCGCAGCGACGTCTACGCGCTCGGCGTGATCACCTACGAACTGCTGGCGGGCAGGCTCCCGTATGACACGAACCGCAAGGCGTTGCACGAAGTCGTCCAGGCGATTCAGGAAGTCGACCCGGCTCGACTCAGCTCGATCAACCGGATCTACCGTGGCGACATCGAAACCATCGTCGCCAAAGCGCTGGAAAAAGACAAAGAGCGGCGCTACGCCTCTACGGCAGAACTGGCTGCGGATATCCGGCGCTATCTAACGGATCAGCCCATCGTGGCGCGCCCTCCGAGCACGATCTATCAAGTACAGAAATTTGCGCGGCGTCACCGGGCTCTGGTAGCCGGGGTGGCAGCGGTGTTTTTGGTGCTGGTCGCCGGTGTAGTGCTGAGTACATGGCAACTGGTACGCGCCCGCCGTGCGGAAGCGGCAGCAGTGCAGGAGCGCGACCGGGCCGCGACGGCAGGACGCATCGCCACCGACCGGCGGTACCAGGCAGTGACTGCGGAGGAGACGGCGCGGCAGGAGCGCGACCGGTCGGTGGAGGCAGAGAAGCTCGCCACACAGGAACGGAATGCGGCACTCACACAGCGGAAGCGGGCCAACTCGGAAGCAGCCGCAGCCAGGGCAGTCAATGACTTCCTTGAGAACGACCTGCTGGCCCAGGCAAGCGCCGCCAACGAATCCGGGCCAGCCACCAAACCCGACCCCGACCTGAAGGTAAGAACGGCTCTCGACCGCGCCGCAGCGAAGATCACAGGCAAATTCGACAAGCAGCCGGAGGTGGAGGCAGCGATTCGCGACACCATCGGGCAGACCTACCTCGACCTCGGGCTGAACCCGGAAGCGCGGAAGCAACTGGAGCTTGCGCTGGCCTTGCATCAACGCGTCGACGGGCCTGACAATCCGAAGACCCTCGTTACGGCAAGGCGCCTTGGTGTCGCTGCGCTTAGACAAGGTAAGTATGCGGAGGCCGAGGCGCTCTTCAACCAGAACCTTGAGATCAGACGCCGCGTGATCGGTCCTGAGCACCCCCTCACATTACGGTGCATAAGTTTTCTTGCGTATACCTACTCGGCCGATGGTAAGTACGCGCAAGCCGAGGCACTCTTCATTCAGAACCTCAAAGCCGAGCGCCGCGTGCTGGGTCCAGAGAATCGTGATACTCTCGTCACGCTCTCGGACATGGCATACATGTACCAAGTACAGGCCAAATACGGATTAGCAGAGACGTATGCCGCGCAGGCCCTGGCGGGGCGACGGCGCCTCCTGGGCCCGAATCACCCGGGCACAATGGCGACGGCGGCCGACCTGGCACGTGCCTACCAGTCGCAGGGTAAGTTCGCGGAGAGCGAGCCCGTGGCCCGCGAGGTCGAAGCGGCAGAAAAAACGAAGCAGCCGGATAACTGGCTGCGCTTCTGGGCCGAGAGCCTACTCGGAGCCAGCCTGGCCGGGGAGAAGAAGTATGCCGAAGCGGAACCGCTGTTGCTCGAAGGCTACCGCGGGATGCTGGCACGAAAAGACTTGATGTCGGCTCCAGATCGGTGTCATATGGACAGCGCCCACGCATGGATCATCCGGCTCTATGAAGCGTGGGGCAAGCCCGACAAGACCGCCGAGTGGAAGCAACTCTGACCTCCATGATGCAAGGCATAGGAAGGTTTCACCCTGAGATGTAAGATGCGATGGATATGAATCAACAGATAGCACGGCTCGTGGTTCGAGATGGCGATCAGACAAGATCAGTATCGATCGAACCGCTTCCGTTCACGATCGGGCGGCAGCCCGACCGAAACCTCTTTTTGCCTACCCCGCAGGTATCGCGCGAACACGCCATCATTCACCGCGATGCTAACGGCTTCCTGATCCAGGACGTGGGCAGCCGCCACGGCACGTTTGTCAACGGAGAACGGAAGGACCGGGCACGTCTGAAGTCGGGCGACCGGATTCAACTTGGAACAGCGAGCGTCGAGCTGCTCTTCGTCGATGCAGAAAACCAGACGTTGGGAGCTGCCCCCACGAGCCGCTTTTCGACCGACGCCGGCGGATCGGAGCTTGAAAAGCTCTCTCTGTTTCTTGAGGCTGCGCAGAGCTTCAACACCACGCGTGTACTGCACGACGTCCTCGGCACCGTGGTGGAGTATGCACTGCGGCTGACTGGCGCGCAACGGGGATTTGTCTTTCTGGGTGACAGCCCTTCATCCTTGCATCTCGAATGTGGTCTCAACAAGGAAGGAGCACCGCTGGCCGATGACTCGAAGATCTCGCGCTCCATTGTCCGGGACGCAGCCCTCTCCGGCAAGGAATTCTTCATCGGCGACGTCAGCGGTGACGGACGGCCGATCGGCACCGAAAGCATGGTCGCATTTGAGTTGTTCAGCGTCATCGCGATCCCTCTGCGTGGCAGAAACGACGATCGCCTCCTTGGCCTGCTCTACCTCGACAGCAGATCGAGAGCCAATCCCTTAACTCGCGTCAGCAAAGACATCCTGCACGCGATTGCAACTGAAGCAGCAAAGCTCGTCGAGAACGCGCGCCTGGTCCAGGCCCAGCGGGAGGCCGAGCTTGTACGTAACGAGTTGGAAATCGCCGCGTCGATTCAGCACAGCATCATTCCAGCCGAACTGCCCAGCTTTCCGTATGCGAAGTTGACCGCCCAGACAATTCCCTGCACCGAAGTTGGCGGTGACTTCTACGACGTCATCCCGGTCAAGGATGGTTTCGTTGCCATCCTGGCCGACGTCTCCGGCAAAGGAATGTCCGCTGCACTGCTGGCCTCCATCATCCAGGGCATGATGTATGCCCAGCTGATGAGCGGCGCGTCCATCGTCGACACCGTAAGCACGGTCAACACTTTCTTGTGCTCCCGCGTGTCGGGTCGGAAGTATGTGACCCTGGTGGCCCTTCATTACAAGGAGGGGGGTACGGCCGAACTTATCAACGGCGGACATGTCCTGCCCGTCGTAATCAGCCCCGCCGTGCACGGGGATGACCGACACGCAGACCTGATCCCGGACGGCGATATGCCGGTTGGTTTATTCCACGACACCACGTACCACTCCATCCCGCTCGACCTGCCTCGCGGAGCCAGAGTTGTATTGATGAGTGACGGTGTAAGCGAAGCAGAGAACCCGGAGGGGGTCCAATTTGCCACGACGGGGATGACTCGAGACATGACCGGGTCCGAACCCATCCACGACGTCTTCGCTTCCATGCACAAGTTCTGCGCCGGCGAGCCCGCCCACGACGATTGCACAATGCTTGTCATTGACCGGCTAACGTAGTCATTGTAGGTGATCGCGGTTGGCCTCGACGTTGACCCCACCTCGACAACCAATGGGCCAAGATACTCCTCATTCCCCGTGTAGCGTGACAACGGGGTCGACGCGCGTTCCTATGCGTACTGCTATAAGGATTGCAGTCAGGTTGCCAGCGACAGAAGTAACGACCAACACATTGGGCTGTGATTGGTGTACAAAAGCATCTATGAGCCCGGCTAGAATATCCCCACTCCTGGTGAAGCTGCTGACAGTTGGACTGTTTCAGCAAATGCTTTTTGCGCAGACTGCTCCTCACGACGTCTCGATACGGAATGGCGTGTACACCGCAGAACAGGCACAGCAGGGCAAGGCCATTTATCAGAATCAGTGCGGCATGTGTCACGGAGACGCGCTCGAGGGAAGCGGACAGAATTCTCCGCTCGCGGGCACGGCGTTTCTGAATAACTGGACCGGGCAGACGGTCGCCGATTTGTTTATGAAGACCATCGTCATGATGCCGGACATGGATCCGGGAACGATGTCACCGAAGGACACAGCCGAGGTCATCGCCTACATCCTGAGCGCGAACAAATTTCCGGCGGGCACGACTGAGCTGCCAAGCGATCCGCAATCGCTGGAAACAATTCACATCGTTAAGCCCTAGAGTGTGCATGCCTGCGGTGCCGACGAGTACTATAACTATCAACGTATGAATCGACGTGAACTGCTTCGTAATTCGTTACTGGCCATGGGAGTGGTGGCCGTGAATCCGCATGCGGGAGCGCGGATCTTTGCCGCTGGTGAAGACGCTTTCGTCGAACTGGAGCGCGCGGACTGGACGCCGGTCTTTCTCAACACGCGGCAAAACGAGACTCTGACAGCGCTGAGTGATGCGATCATTCCAGCCACCGACACGCCAGGCGCAAAGGCGGCGTTGGTGAACCGCTTCATTGATCTGGTACTCTCTGCCGAGCCTGCAAAGGTGCAGAAAGAGTTCCTCGATTCGCTGGCATGGTTCGACACGGGCGCGCAAGAGCGCTACAAGGCGACCTTTGTAAACCTGACACCCGACGAGAAACTGGATTTCCTGAATCTGGTCGCGTGGCCGCATACACACCCTCGCTGGGGCGGGAAAGAGGGTGTCTTTGCCGGTTATGAGCACTTCATGGTGATGAAACGGTGGATTGTGAGTGCCTATTACAGCTCACCCATAGGCCTGAAGGAACAGGGCTGGGACGGATGGGCGGCGCGCGGCACATTTACCGGCTGCGAGCATCAGCCAGGCGAACATAAGGCCAGTTAGACAGGAGATCGTGCAGAGTGATGTTTTTTCAAGATCCGCTGACTCGCACCTATGACGCAATTGTAGTGGGCTCAGGAGCAACCGGAGGATGGGCTGCAAAACGGCTGGCCGAAGGCGGTCTCCAGGTGGCTTTGCTCGAGGCGGGAGGCAATATCTCGCCGCGCGAGTTTACCGAGCACAAGCCGGTCTTCGAGCTCAAATACCGGAACATAGGCGGAGCCGGCGACTGGCGCAAAACGCGGCCGGTACAGACTCAGTGCTACGCCTGCACCGAATACAACTACGACTGGTTCGTCGACGACTTCGAGAACCCGTACAGCACCCCTCCCGACAAGCCGTTCAGCTGGCAGCGCATACGCAAGGTCGGTGGGCGATCACTGTGTTGGGCGCGGCAGAGCTATCGGCTGGGCGATCTGGACCTGAAGGCCGCGAGCCACGATGGCTACGGGCAGGACTGGCCCATCTCCTATAAGGATCTTGCTCCGTACTACGACATAGCTGAGGAGTATGTGGGCATCAGCGGCTCACCAGAGGGCAACGACGCGCTGCCGGATGGGCATTTTCTGCCGCCGATGAAGATGACTTGCGGCGAAATCCACTTCCGGGACGTGGTGCGCAAGAACTATGACAGAACGGTGACGATCGGACGCACGGCTATCCTGACTGAGGCGCACAATGGCCGCTCCGCCTGCCACTACTGCGGTACCTGCGAGCGCGGCTGCATCTCGATTTCGTATTTCAGCAGCCCGTTCACCACAGTGAAAGATGCGCTGAAAACCGGCAAGTGCACACTACTGACAAACGCTGTGGTGGCGAGCATCGACATGGACCCCGCGACGAACAAGGCGCGTGGCGTGACCTTTGTCGATGGACAGACAAAGCAGACGAAGTCAATCCGCGCGAAGGCGGTGATCCTGTGCGCTCAGGCGCTGGAGTCGACGCGTATCCTGCTGAATTCGTCGAGCAGCAGCCACACCACTGGCCTTGGAAACTCGAGCGGACTGCTTGGCCGCGGCCTGATGGACCACTCGACGGGCGCAGGTGCAGAGGGCGAACTGCCGCAGTTCACCAACGCTCCCGACCCGTACAGCGCACCGCATCGCGCCAATGGGATTTATGTAATCCGTTATCGCAACACGTCGAAGGCAACGCGGCAGCCGAACTTCATCCGCGGCTATGGTTTTCAGGGCGGAGCCGGAGCGGCATTTAACTTTGAGGCTGAGGGCTTCGGCGCAGCTTACAAGCAGGCGGTAAAGACGGGATCGTACCGTATAGGCCTGGGGGCCTTTGGCGAATCGCTGGCCCGAGATGACAACTTTGTTTCGATCGATCCGAATCTGAAGGACGCCTGGGGCATTCCGGCGCTGCATATCTCCATGACCCACGGAGAGAATGAAAGGCTCCTGCACGAGGACGCAGCTGCGACTGCTGGGGAGATGCTGGAGGCCGCAGGTGCAAAGAATATCGAGATACGGTCGGCAGTGGCCGAGCCGGGCATGGCCATCCACGAGCTGGGAACCGCGCGCATGGGGAACGATCCCAAAACCTCCGTTACGGACTCGTACTGCCAGTTGCACGACGTGAAGAACGTCTTCGCTATGGATGGCGCATGCTTTGTCTCATCCGCATGCCAGAATCCCACGCTTACCATGATGGCCCTCACAGTGCGAGCCTGCGATCATCTGATCGACCGATTCAAAAAGCACGAGATCTGATCTAAAAGTAGAGATTCAGTATGATTCCCCCGGCGTTTACCTGCTGATTAGGGGGGTCCCCGTGTTGTTCTCGTGCTCATAGTACGGATCGAGTTGGAAATGCTTGCCCAACGGTAGCAGGACACCCGCATAGAAGTTCGTGCTACTCCACTTGGCGTATTGGCTTTCGTAGAAGGGCTCGACGCTGGCGTAGGGCCCCGGATGATAGGAGTGAATCGTAAAGCGCCGTTCCACGGTAAGTCGATTGCGATAGCGCCAGGTGAAACTGCCGTTGGACCAATCCAGATCTGCTCGATTTCTATCAGTAACGAGTATTCGACCCGTCACAGGGAAATGAAACGTCACTACAGGCTCCAGGCGATTCACGGTTGGCTTATTCGGCGATGGCAAATACCGATATCCGATCGACCACACCAGGGATCTGGACTTCGCATCGTCCAGATCGAAAACGGTCGCTTTTTTGAGCTTGACTAAGGGCTTCATGGAGAACTCTATGCAAGGACCCAACTCCGCTTGATTGGGGTCTCCGCCCTCTCTCGTTTCCTTCGCCTGAAAAAACAATCGAACATGAGAATTTAGGCGAGCATAGGCGTCAAGTTCGGGGAAAAACTCGGATGTCGATGTTTGCGCGCGCGCCAGCACACACGGCAGCAACAAGGGGATTGCCGCCATCAGCCATCTTTTCCAAGCGCGATTCATTTCTGTCTTAAGTGATAACCGAAAGACGCACTAATTCCCGGACCATGTGGATTTCCGCAGAGCCACGACGAGCTCCAGGGACTTCGTCTCCGTGACCTCGTGAAAGGTAATTTCTCTTGGTTCTTCAGCCAGGTCCATCGCATTCAGGATTTCCCTATATAGCTTCGACTGAATATGGCGATGGAACCCTTTCTCCGATCTCCAACGCTCCAGATACAGAATGGTCCCGTGCTCCTCGCCGGCTTCGTAGATTGCAGAACCCAGACAGCCAGGTCTTGTCTTTGCGCTATCGACACAAAACTGCAGAAGTTGCAGGATGCTCTCCCGATT
This sequence comes from Terriglobales bacterium, assembly GCA_963823845.1. Lineage (GTDB taxonomy): Bacteria > Acidobacteriota > Terriglobia > Terriglobales > Acidobacteriaceae > Alloacidobacterium. Next base: position 4,017 of record CAWGND010000024.1, on the reverse strand, counting down.
GCCCGGAACCGGTTTGAGTTCAATTAACGACAGGATCACGCCCACACCATCCCATGGGGCCCTTGTGCGAATCCGACATATAGAAAAATCATTCGCGGGGCCGAAGCTACAGTACAGCCATGCACCAAAGAGCTCTTTGTCGCCCATTGCATGAGAGTGCAGTTTTGTCGCCAATCTCATGAGCCCCGGTCGGTTGGCTCGGCATATGAAACCAAAGAGAATTAAGACGGAATCAGCCCGGAGCGGAGCCACTGGAAGGTGGCAAAAGGTCCATATTGCGCCCTCAGGACTCAATGCCGCCCTTTTCAGGGCCAAGAGCAGAGGCCTTGACATGATCTGGGGATCGGGCTATATTTAAACGGATGCTTAATTAAATATACGCTTAATCAATCTATGAGCAACAACAAAACATTTCGGGCGCTGGCCGATCCAACTCGCCGGGAAATCCTTGATCTGCTTCGCCACGGTGAAATAACCGCCGGGGCTCTGGCTGAACAGTTTGATATGACCAAGCCGGCGATGTCACACCACTTCGCAGTGTTGAAGCAAGCCGATCTCATCACCAGCCGCCGCGAAGGACAGCAGATCTGGTATGGGCTGAACACCACCGTGGTACAGGACCTTATGGCATGGGCGATGCACCTGACTGGAGATGGCAAGAAGAGTAGAGGTAAACAACAATGAAAGGTAAATATTATCTGGTTGGAATGCTGCTAACCGCAGCGATATTGGTAGGGACAGTCGTGGCATATCCCCACCTTCCAAGTTCCAGTTGCCACGCACTGGAGTCTCCAAACCCGAGACCCTGTCGCTGACGGTTTCTGGCAAGGGGACAGGCTCAGGCGAGGTTAAAGGGACAATGGCCTTTGACCGCAAACAGTTCGGGATGAACAGCGGCATTCCCTTCATCAAGATCGCCGACCGCGTTGAAGTGACCGTCGACATCAAAGCAAAGCGCGTCAGCGGACCTCCGGTGCAATTCAAACAATAGTCGGCCTCCAGCCACATCTCTCATCGTGCCGGTGGCAGACCTATTTTGGTCTGCCTAACCACGAGTATTGCCAGGCTACGGACAGATTCTGATAGTTCCCGCCAAAGCGGATGTAGGTGCCGTTGCTGTAGCTAATCTTTATGGACTGGTGCTTGCTCAGCGGGATGGAGCCTGTACCTCCAATGCGGGAGCCGGTCTGTTTGGTCTGGAGATTCTGTATGCCACTTAAACTCGTGACGCCGCCCGACCAGAAGTTGCCATCGAGCGACACCCAGTACCGCGGCTTGAAGTCATAACTCAGGTGGCCTTCGAAGGAGCCGATCGGTTCTTCCATTTGCGGTTTGGGGACTGGGACAGCAAGGGTCGCAGGATTCGTGGTGTAGAACCAGACACCTGCATAACCGTCGAGAACCCAGTGGCCCCAACGTTCGGAATAACCAAACTCCGGCTTGAAGGCCCAGCGGTTGATGCCCCAATTCACCAGTTTCGTTGGGCTATATTGCCCTGTCGGAGCGATGACTTTCAGGCTCGCGCCGATTAGCGTCTTTTGCTTCCATTTCATGAACTCCCGAGGCGCCATTGCCGGACCGCCCATCAGGTTTACGGAAAACCGGATGGTTGTATCCAGCAACCCCGAGCGGTAGATCGATTGTTGTTCGCCAAACACTGTTCCCGAAAAGTTCCCAACTCCGTACGGCAGCGAGGCGGTGAGGTTGGAGGAACGTCCGAAGAAGTTAAAGGTATGGTATAGGCTGAAAATCGGGACGCTGTACGTCCCGGTTGCGCCTGTTATAGGCACCGTGCCATTGAAATTCACGCCTCCATCGTAGAAGGCCCATGTGAGAATGACCGCGTTCGTATTAGTGGCCGTGATGACGTAGGCCCTGGGCGACAGATCCTGGGCGGGAAGCCGCGCAGCCAATACTGCAATCAGACTCAACAACACCAGGGTGGAGTGACGTCGCATGGAACACCAGTTGCGTGGACTCCATCGACCGATCTCAGGAACCGATTCGAAGGTCATTCTAGTCTCAAGCCAACCGGGACCAGGCACAACTAGCACCATTACTAGTTTTCAAGCCGTCTTCTCTGTTGTTTCCCATAGCCTCATCTCAGAGCGTGTACTAATAGCAGCATGACAACGGTATCAAATCCTCCCGTTGATTTTCAGTGAAGTCGATGGAAGTAGATTTGCGCGAAACTCTGGCAACCCTGCTTTCACTATCGAAGAGGGCGAATTCAAGACAGAGAGTATGTGTCCATGGCAAACGGATGCAGCGAGCACGTCAAACTATCGTCGTCGGGGCGCCGCGCGGTTGCGCCGGGCGTTGCCGCAACTGAAACCTTTCGCCAGAAGATTGTCCAACGCTTTGATTCCGATTACCTGTTGAAGGCTGAAAACCACAGCTGTGGCAGGAACAGCGCTGCAGCCCACCTGTTTGCGCTGCTCAGCCTGCTCAGGAATCTTGCTGTCTATCAGCGCGAGTCCATCGTCACATGGGATGGAGCGTATCTGCAGGCGATTAGCGGCGACAACGCTTCGAACGCGGCGCATCGCCTCCCCTGCCAGATCATTGTGGACGGCAAATATCCCTGGGACCTTCCGGCGAGAAAAAATATGGATATCGGCCGCGTCGCCATCGAATTGCGAACCCTCTTTGGTGACGTCTGGGTTCTGCCCAAGGTCTTCAACGCGGCGGATTCAATCGCTGAGGACAGCTGTCTCCGCAGCGCTCTCGTCGAGGCGTGCAAGACGGCGATAACAGAAACCGCGCCGATTCAGCGCGAGGCAGGGGTGCTCAAGCGCGGCACCGGGATAGATTATGGAGTGATTCTCCTGACCACCGACGAAGTCTCCAATCCTCACGCCGGAATCGATCACGCCGCGGTCTGGACTGCCTATGCGGTGTGGGTGGAAAAATCGATCGCGGCATTCACAAGAGCCATTCAAAACGTCAGGCAGGATGGCGCAACCGTGAACGGAAAGGATTGCTCCGAGGACGTGATTTATATCCTCGAACGATACATCCGTTTCGCCGCCGAGAGACCTTCTCTTTTCTCAGGAGCAAATCTCTTCCGGATGGAAGAGAGCCTCTGGCAGCAGGAACCTCAACGTGTCGGCGCTTCCGAAGTCAAATGACGTGCAGCAGCAAGAGTACGATCACGATCACCAGAATCAATCCCAGACCACCGCTGGGATAATATCCCCAGCTACGGCTATACGGCCACGCTGGGAAAGCACCAAATAGCATCAGCACCAGAATCACAATCAGAATGTCAATCAACATTTATTTTCTCCAGGGAACGTGAACTCGTTCACCCTCTGGAGGATGCTCTCTCTGTCGCCTGAAGATGCCCTCTGACAACGCAAAAAGCAACCGGCGAATGCATACATTTCTTTTGCAATACAGGCAACCATTCACGCACGCATAAGGACGCAATCACTTCGCACCTGCCAGCAAACGAGCGCGTCGGAAGATATCCAGAAACATCGCCTTCGTCAGCTTTCCCGTATTCGTGTTCTGCAGCGAAGGATGATAGCTCGCGAGCAGCCAGCGATTGCCCGGCACTTCATACTCCGCCCCGTGCCCGAACTGCAAAGCCCCGCGTTTTTCTATCTGCCGCGTGCGTATCAGGTGCGCCACAAATCCGTCGAAAGCGATCTTGCCCAGGCAAACCACCACACGCAGCCGCGCAAGCAAAGCGATCTCCTCGTCGAGAAATGAAGAGCAATTTACCAGTTCTTCCGGCAGCGGCTTGTTATCAGGAGGAGCGCAGCGCCCAACGCTCGTAATCAATGCATCGTAAAGCTTCATGCCATCGTCACGCGAAGTCGCCAGCGGCTGCGAAGCAAACCCTGCTTCGTACAACACCGGATAAAGAAAATCGCCCGAGCCATCTCCAGTGAACGGCCTGCCCGTGCGATTCGAGCCATGCGCACCGGGAGCCAGCCCCAGGATCAGCACCCGCGCCTTCGCATCGCCAAACGCGGGAACAGGCTTGCCCCAATACTCCCAGCCCATATA
>CAWGND010000023.1:0-228303 GCA_963823845.1 Terriglobales bacterium | reverse complement strand
AAGCAACTATTCCGTTTGCAGACACCACACGTGTCACCATCCTTTGCGCAGTGTTTGCAGTACCTGCAATTCTTACGGGCGTTGCAGGGATCATCCCCAGTGGCGAAGGTTAACATCTGACGCGATGCCGCCGAGAACGAATGCGATCATCACTGAAGAAAAAATCTGTTTGAGGTGGGACATTCCAATCCTCCCTTGTTAAGAATCGGGGGAGTAGCCGAAATGCTCACAAATGGTACGCCCAATCAGTATTCATAAGGAAAGAATATTTTCACGACACCCTTGTCGCATTACTTCACTTCGGCACATCCTCCTCACTGGGTTGATACCAGGGCTCACGCTTTTGAGGAAACAAACCTTCGCGTCTCGATACCAAAGATGACATCACCCTGCTTGCAAGGAAGGTCGCATATTCGATCTCTCTATCGAGTTCAGGGTTGGCAGTCGTCTTGTCAAAGGTTGCTGGCCACCTCGCTGTGCGGATCGCTAGGACAAGAGCCGTAGCGATCAGAAGAGAGGGCCGAGTTTGGGCCAATCTGTTGTCACGTTGTAACCGCCGATTTCAGGCTCTGCGGACATTACCAGCCCTCCGTGACCATGCCTCAAAGTCGAATGAAAGCCTGCCCCTGAATATCTCCGCTGGCAGGTAGCGGCGTCGTTCCCCACAAAGTGGACAGGTATGGATGATCCATGAGTCCGGCATCGTCTGGACGGGTGCAGCGATGTGCTCACCGCAGCGTTTGCATTTGATTACGAAGTCATGGAGTCGGGAGATGGGACCGTGAAAGGATGACATGGCGCAATCAGTATAGCGAACAAAAGGCGAAAAAACGACTGCGCCATTCTGTATGATGGATTCCGCGATTCGAGCACGATCTGATGGCAAATCCTGAACATCTCGCGAAGCTTATGGAAGGCGTCGAGGCTTGGAATCAGTGGCGGAAAGAGAGCCCTGATGTCGACGTAGACCTCCTTGAAGCGAACCTGAATGGGGTGGACCTCTTGAGGGCGAACCTCAATCGGGCGAACCTCAATGAGACGAACCTCAGGGGGGCGGACCTCAGGGGCGCGCGCCTCGGGGGGGCGTTCCTCATGAGGGCGGACCTCACTCGGGCGGACCTCAGGGGGGCGTTCCTTAATGAGGCGAACCTCAGGGGGGCAACCCTCAATGGGGCGGACCTCAGGGGCGCGCTCCTCAGGGGGGCGTACCTCAACTTGGCGTTCCTCACTGAGGCGATCCTGGCTGAAACGGACCTCATTGAGGCGGCCCTCAGTGGAGCGTACCTCTTGAAGGCGGACCTCAGTGGGGCGAGCCTCTGGAAGGCCGACCTCAGGGGGGCCGACCTCAGTGAAGCGGACCTCAAGGGGGCCGACCTCAGTGGGGCGGACCTCAGTGGAGCGAACCTCTTGAAGGCGGACCTCAGTGGGGCGGACCTCAGTGGGGCGAGCTTGATTGGGACCATCTTTGAAAAGGCAAATCTAACAGACTGCAATGTGTACGGTGTTTCGGTCTGGGATATTCGGCTGGAAGGAGCAATTCAATCAAACTTGGTGATTACCCAACGCGGGGAACCTGCTATCCAAGTGGACAATCTGGAAGTTGCCCAGTTCGTTTATCTCCTTTTGAACAATGAGAGAATCCGGCATGTGATCGACACGATCACCTCCAAGGTTGTCCTGATACTCGGTCGGTTTACACCAGAACGCAAGGCAGTTCTGGATGCGATTCGCGACGAGGTTCGCAAGCGCGATTATCTGCCCATCCTTTTTGACTTCCAGAAACCTGACAGCAAAGACCTGACCGGAACCGTGACCACACTTGCGAACATGGCGAGATTCATCATTGCTGATCTAACTGACCCAAGCTGTATTCCGTATGAATTGGGCCGTGTGGTTCCCAACACGAAGGTTCCTGTGCAGGCAATCATCCTTGATGGCAAACATGAGTTTGCAATGTTCAATGACCTCCTTGATTACCGCTGGGTGCTCCCTCCATACAGGTATCAATCTGAGGAGACGTTGATTGCCGCGTTAAGTGAGAAAGTGATCGCGCCTGCTGAAGCCAAAGTGATTGAACTCAGACAGAAGCTCTCGACAGAGTAACGGGCATCTGGTCACACAACCGGTTGCCCGTTTTCTCTTGAGCCAGATGAAGGCATAAAATGGGTCTAGGGTACTTGAGGCGCGTGGTGAAACTCGACCCGCGTAATGGCAAAAATGAGCGACCGTGCTAAAACCGTGCTAGCAGTTCGCGTTAGATGCGTTTTTAGCGTATCAAGCGATTAACAGAATCAGTAACTTACCTGTTATCAATGAGGCGCACTAGTTCGATTCCGACCCGCGCCTCCAATTCCCCTGCAGGTTCCTGCAGAGTCAATGCGTTACAGGAGAATTCCGTTCACTCTCAATCCCCCCTGAATGGTGCTGAATCCGGAGTGGCGTTAAGAAACGAGAACCGATGGAGTCAACGACGCAGTCCCCACCGCTGGCATTGAATACAAAGGATGCACTCAATGAGTTAGGGCTGTTTTCCAGTGGGGCTGTGCTCAACATTTTGAAGTTGATTCTTGCCGGATCTCCGCTGCCCGAGGTGCTCACAATCATTGCTCAATTGGTCGAATCTCGTGGAGACGGCACATTGTGCACTATTTGGCTGCCGGAGGATGACGGAAAGCAACTTCGTTGCGCTGCGGCGCCAAGCCTTCCTGGATTCATTGCTCACGCAGGGCCAATGCTTATTGGCCCCCAAGGCGGATCCTGCGGCACAGCCGTTTATCGAAGGCAGCCAGTATATGTAACCGATATCCTCAAGGACCCTGTTTGGGATCATTATCGTGACCGTCTCTTGCCGTTTGGAATTCGTGCAGTGTGGTCGCAACCCTTGTTTACGAGCGATGGTCAAGTGCTCGGGACTTTCGCCATTCACTATCGAGAAGCGCGTAGTCCAGACGGTATCGACCTGCAGTTAATCGAGAATGCCAGCCACATCGCGGGAATCGCAATCGAGCGCCACATTCATGAAGAAGCGTTGCGCCGTGAACGCGATCGTCTGCGATTGCTTCTGGAAATCACAAGCAACGTGACATCCAGGTTGGACCTCCGGCAAGTGGTCGAGGCGCTTTCGACGAACCTATTCAGGATAATGCAATGTGACGTATCTGCCTTGCTGCTACCCGACCCCGAGAGCGGCGAATTACGCGTCACTAGCTTGCACAATCCCGACGCGAGAGGACCCTTCCGCGAGGGATCGTTGGTGCCAATGAATAGTTCAATCTCGGGTCAGGTATTGCGGAAAGGCAAGAGCGTTCGGATCGATAGCTTCGAACAGGTCCGCGAGGACCCTGAAATCTATGGGAATCCTGACGGCCGGCTTCTTTATGAGCGCGTGATCGAGGAAGGCCTCAGCGTGGGGTGTTATCTTCCGCTCGTAGGCCGTGATCGCGTGCTTGGCGTTCTGATGCTTTCCAGGCGTTCGGACAATGCTTTTGAGAAAGACGACATCATCTTGCTCGAGCGGGTGGCCTCTCAGGTAGCGATTGCAGTTGAGAACACGTTGGAGTACGAAAAGGCGACAAAGGACAGAGACAAAGAGACGAGACAAAGACTCTATCTTGAAGAGGAAGTTCGCGCAGAGTTTGGGGAAATCATAGGAAGTAGTCCAGCGCTGAAGACCGCGCTGGAACTCGTGTCCATCGTGGCACCTACAGATTCAAGCGTTATGATCCTGGGCGAGACGGGAACCGGTAAAGAACTTATCGCGCGCGCAATTCATAATCTGAGCAGTCGTCGGGGACGCTCCTTTGTCAAATTGAATTGCGCTGCGATTCCGCTTGGACTCCTCGAAAGTGAGTTGTTCGGACATGAAAAGGGAGCCTTCACCGGAGCGATTGCGCAAAAAACGGGGCGCTTCGAACTCGCACATAAGGGAACGCTTTTCCTTGATGAAGTCGGCGACATCCCTCTGGAACTTCAAGCGAAGCTGTTACGTGTCCTGCAAGAGCAGGAGTTTGAGCGACTCGGTAGCAATCATACTCATAAAGTTGACGTCCGCCTGATCGCAGCCACACACCGCGATCTGCCTGCCATGGTAAAGCAGACTACGTTTCGCGAGGATCTCTATTACCGGTTGAAGGTGTTCCCGATTCACGTTCCAGCCTTACGACAGCGAACGGAGGATATTCCGAGGTTGGTTCGACATTTCGTTGAACTTTTCGCCCGCCGAATGAACAAGAAAATCGATGATATCCCCTCAGAGACGATGGATGCGCTCGTGCGATACCGTTGGCCGGGAAACGTTCGCGAATTGCAGAACTTCATCGAGCGGGCAGTGATTCTCTCTCCTCACACCGTTTTGCGGGCGCCCACTTCCGAATTGGATCCTTTCAGTGCTCCAACCGAGTCAAATCTGCCGATGACGGGTCTCGAGGAACTGGAGCGGGATCATATCGTCCGCGCTCTCGAATTGAGTAGTTGGCTTGTGGGTGGCGCGAATGGTGCGGCGGCGCGGCTGGGAATCAAGCGCACCACCTTGACTTACAGAATGCGGAAGCTTGGGATAGTCCGTCCAATCCCATCCCGACAGAAGCGTCCCGCCGAGAACCGGACACGCCAAGTCTGACTCTCTGGCTGCCGGCCGCGACAAGGTTCGCGACGGCAGCCCGTCAGTGTCGGACATCAGCCACGGATTTGTCACTAACAATGCGATGTGTCTCGGAATCTTACCGTCGCACCACCGTGCAGACAAACAACTTAAACCCTCCCCAATTCGCTTCGACATAAATTCTTATTCTGGCAAGTTGATTGCACCAGGAGTCGTGTCTGACACCCCGCGGGTACGGTCGCGTTTGGGTCGACCTTCGTCACGAAGCTCGACCTGATCTAAGAATCCGGGCAGATCAAACATGACCATGTCGATTCTCGACTCGAAATACAACACCGTGCGCTCGATGACGCGTTCTCTCGCAGCGAATCTATCCGCCGAAGATCAGATGGTCCAGTCATGTCCTGAAGCGAGTCCCGTGAAATGGCATCAGGCCCATACCACATGGTTCTTCGAAACATTCATACTCCGGCCATTTTTGCCCGGTTACAGACCCTTTCGCAAAGAGTTTCATCGCCTCTTTAATAGCTATTACATCTCACTCGGTGAGGAGATTCCCGAGAAGAAGTTGCGAGCGTCATTCTCTCGGCCATCGCTCGATGAAATTCTGGCTTTCCGCGCTCACGTTGATCAGGAAATGGAAAGATTGTTTGCCTCCTCATTTGACGGAGAGGTAGCACGGCGCGTCATGCTGGGTCTGAACCACGAGCAACAACATCAGGAACTGGCATTGACCGACATTAAGCACGCATTTTTCTCGAATCCGCTATGCCCCTCATACGGATCTGGAGCCCTGCCAAAGGAGCGCGCCCGTCCGACCCCTCAACTCAGATGGCTTGACTTTGAGGGTGGGCTCACTGAAATCGGGTATGCGTTGAGCGCTGCGGAGCCTCTGGACTTTTGCTTTGACAACGAGAGCCCGCGTCACAAGGTTCATCTGGAACCGTTCCAGATTGCAAGCCGCATGGTCACTTGCCGTGAGTATCTGGAGTTTATGTCTGATGACGCTTATATTCGCCCCGACCTCTGGCTCTCTGACGGCTGGGAATCTCTGGAACAAGCGGGCTGGGAAGCACCGCTCTATTGGAAGCGCGATTCGACCGACGCAACGGGCTGGCGCGTCTTCACGCTCAAAGGCTGGCACGGACTTGCAGAGCTGCTTGACACCCCCGTGTGTCACATTAGCTTCTTCGAGGCGGACACCTTTGCGCGCTGGCGCGGCTGTCGCCTTCCGACGGAGGCGGAATGGGAATCGGTGGCGAGCACGGAACGTCGGCACGGAAATCTGCTTGATACCGGAAGGTTGCATCCTGCAATGGCGGATGGGGAAGGTATTGAGCAACTGTATGGAGACTGCTGGGAATGGACTGCCAGCCCTTACATAGGCTATCCGGGCTATAAACCTCTTCCCGGTGCACTGGGCGAATACAACGGCAAATTCATGTCTTGTCAGATGGTTCTGCGGGGAGGGTCGTGTGTCACTCCTGCGGATCACATCCGGGCGACTTATCGCAATTTCTTTCACCCTGCAATACGTTGGCAGTTCACAGGGATCCGTTTGGCAATTTGAAAGGGCAACCGTTGCTTTATTGGCAAGGTGCTCAACGACAAATCGTCCACAACCAACCAGACACAAACGTGAGGAGAAGTTTTTATGACTCAGATCACTTCAGAAAAGACATCCAGCTCTCAGTCCGCCGTGCCTGTGACATCTGTACACAGGGTCGAGGCGGACGGAATCCAGATCTTCTACCGTGCGGCCGGCGACGCTACGGCACCTGTGTTGCTCCTGCTCCACGGATTCCCAACATCATCCTTCATGTTCCGTGACCTCATTCTCCGTCTTGCGGATTCCTACAGAGTGATCGCTCCGGACCTTCCGGGATTTGGATTTACGGAAATACCCGAAAAACGAAAGTACAGCTATTCGTTCGACGCGCTGGCCGGGACGGTGCAGGCCTTCACGGACGTGCTCGGCCTCAATCGTTACGCAATTTATGTTTTCGACTACGGGGCCCCCACAGGTTTCCGCCTGGCAATGGGCCATCCGGAACGAGTCACAGCGATCATCTCGCAGAACGGCAACGCCTACGAAGAGGGGCTCGGCGATGCGTGGGGACCGATCAGGACCTATTGGTCTGCGCCGACAGCGGAGAACAGAGAAGTGATCCGGAAGACCATTTTGAACCTGGAAGGAACTCGCTGGCAGTACACGCACGGTGTTACGAATCCCGAAAGCGTGCCGCCTGAGTCTTACACGTTGGACACGGCTTTGTTCGAAAGGCCTGGGAACAAAGAGATTCAGCTTGATCTGTTCCTCGATTACGCATCGAACGTGAAGCTTTATCCCAAGTTTCAGGAGTATTTGCGGAAGTCGAAACCGCCCTTGCTGGCCATCTGGGGGAAGAACGATCCATTCTTCATCCCTGCCGGAGCCGAGGCATATCGAAAGGACCTGCCGAACGCGCGTGTTCAGTTCCTGGATACGGGGCACTTTGCGACCGAGACACACTCCGTTGAAATTGCCGCTGCGATCAAAGAATTTCTTGGGGAGAACGGCATCTCGCGAGAGAAAGGCAGCCGCGAGTCGCGATGAACTCCCTTCTTCAAAATGCAACGGTCGTACTGGTTCACGGAGCATGGGCTGACGGATCCTGCTGGAACAACGTAATTCTGCCTTTGCGGCGGCTGGGGCTTAGGATAACGTGTGCCCCGATTCCCCTTACATCGCTTACGGATGACATAGCCGCTCTCGCGCGCGTACTCGAGAGAACAACTGGACCTGTTGTTCTCGTCGGTCATGCGTATGGTGGTGCCGTAATCGCTGGACCGTATAACGATCGAGTCAAGTCGCTGGTATACGTGGCGGCTTTGGCGCCCGATGAGGGTGAGACGGTCGCGGATGTGTTTTATCGCGCTGCTCCGCATCCCAACGCTCCGCAGCTCACACCCGATGAGCATGGTTTTATCTGGATGCCGGAAGAGGGCTTCCGCCAAGCCGTAGCTCATAAGGTTCCGCAGGATCTAGCAACGATCATGTTTGCGGTGCAGAGACCGATCGCACTGCCATGCATTCAAGAGAAAGCACCCGTTCCCTCATGGAAGACGAAGCCATCGTGGTTTCTCCTTGCGGAAGAAGACCGCATGATTAGTCCGGAAACCCAGCGCTACATGGCTACTCGTATGGGCGCCAACATTCGGTCGCATCAAGTGGACCACTCTCCAATGCTCACGGCCCCAGATCTGGTGGTTGAGGTACTTCTGGACGCTGCGCGTCAGACGCTCCGGTGATAAAAGCCATGCTCAACGGAGCCTGTATCGGGTAAAAGGAAAATTCTTATGAAGAACAACTCTGTTGCTATCGTCACCGGCGCAAGCCAGGGAATCGGTCGTGCCACCGCAGTGCGGCTGGCGCGCGATTTTTCAGCTGTTGTCCTTGCCGCCAGGAATCAGGACGAGTTGCAAAAGACTTCAGCCGCTGTCAATGCCGCAGGCTCCGAGTTCCTGGTCTATGCGCTCGATCTGCGCGATCCTCAATCGGCCGACACCCTCGTCAAGGGAACTCTCGAACGCTTTGGCAAAATCGACGCTCTACTCAACATCGCGGGAGCTGTTCCGCAGATCGACTTGTTCGAGATGACGGATGCGCAATGGGAAGACGGCATGGCGCTCAAGTTCCATGGCGCACGTCGCTTAACAATACGAGCCTGGGATGCGTTAAAGGCTTCAGGTGGATCTGTCGTTCTCATCTCCGGAAGCGCTGCTCTCGATCCAAAACCTGGCTTTGCAGCGGTCGCTGCGGTGAACGCTGCGATCATCGCACTCGCAAAAGCATTCGCGGAGCAAGGTATCAAGGACGGAGTCCAGGTCAATAGCGTCGTGCCTGGTGCTGTAATGACCGGACGCAGGCAGTCTTTCTTTGAGAAGTGGGCGCCAGCGCACAACCTTACCGTGGAAGAAGCTATGAAGAAGTTCCCAGAGGAAGCCGGTATTAGTCGCTACGGCAAACCAGAAGAGATTGCCGACCTGATGGCCTACATGGTGTCACCCGCGGCGAAGTGGATGACAGGAGCTTCTGTCCGGATGGACGGTGGTGAAATCAAAGGTATTTGATTTAGGAATGCATGACCGCTTTGACTCGCTGACTCTCCGCGCACCGCGACGAATCTCAGGACTAACGTCCGTCACTCTCAGACACCCGTCGCAGCTTCGTCAGCTGGAAATTGAGATCTGTTTTGGCGCTGTCGATCGATTATGCAGAGCAGAAAGAACTTGGCTCGGTAACCTTCCAAAAAGGAATGGGTGCTCAGTTCGGCACTTCGATTGCACCGCCGAAAGGGTGCCTGTTGGCGTATCCTCAACCACAGTAAGGAGAAGCAATCATGAACCGGGTCGTGTCAGGACAAGCAACGAACGCGGGAAAAGAAGACCTGGTGTTTTCTACAGACATCTCAACAAAGGCCAAAAGCTACTTAACCAAATTGGCTGCATGGATAAGTAATCGCAATATCCCATTTCTGGTCACGAGTATCGGCATGATTGTTATGCTCCTTTGGGCTGGATCTTACAAAATGACTGCTCCCGGCGCAGAAGGCATAATTCCGCTGGTCTCGAACAGCCCGCTGATCAGCTGGCACTTTAAATTATTCGGCCCTTATATCGGCTCCGATATCATCGGCCTTACCGAGATCACTGCCGCCTTATTGATGATCATCGGCTATTTGAAGCCTAAAGCCGGTATCATAGGCGGGCTCATCGCGTCGGGCATGTTCTTCACAACTAGCACGATGATCATAACTACCCCAGGCGCGACTACGCTCGTTCACGGAATAAGGTACATGAGCTTTTTGGGCCTGTTCCTTTTCAAGGATGTCATATCCCTCGGAGTCTCCTTTTACCTGGTTACCTATTTCGGCAAAAAGGCTATCCTCTCCGAAAACCAATAGCTTTAGCAGACGAAGCCTTGGGAAGTTTCCACTCACCTGCAACGGAGAGCATCACCCATGGATTTTCAAGCACAACCGGAAGTTTACGATCTCCTCATCTTGGGTAGCGGCGCCGGCGCGAAACTACTGGCCTGGACCTTCGCGGGACAGGGACAGCGCGTCGCGGCGGTGGAACGCAAGTATGTCGGCGGAGCCTGCCCGAACATCGCATGTCTTCCCAGTAAGAATGTCATTCATACGGCGCAGATCGCGCACTATGTTCGGCGCAGCGAGGAGTTCGGAATCAGCATCGACAATTTCCGCGTCAAGATGCCCGCTGTGACGGATCGAAAACGGAGAATGGTCCAAGGACTCGTCGACACGCATCTCGCTCTCTACAAGCAAAGCGGATCTGAGCTGATTATGGCATCCGGAAGGTTTGTGGGGCCAAAGCTACTCGAGGCAACACTGACGGATGGAACAAAACGATTGCTCACTGGCAAGAATGTAGTGATCGGTACAGGGACGCACGCGTTTATCGAAAAGATTCCTGGGCTGGCATCAGCTCAACCGTTGACTCACGTCGAAGCCCTGGAACTGGATGTCGTGCCCGAGCACCTGATCGTTCTCGGAGCCGGGTACGTTGGGCTGGAGTTCGCACAGGCAATGCGCCGATTCGGCAGTAAAGTCACCATCGTGGACCGCAATCATAACGTTCTTCATAGCGAAGACGATGACACCAGCGAGGGGTTGCAGAACCTCTTCCAGGACGAAGGTATAGAGCTGGTTTTGAACGCCAGGATCAAAAGCATCTCTGGAGTATCAGGGCAATCGGTCCGTGTCACTCTCGAGCAAGACGGAGCGGAGAAGTCGCTGGAAGGCACGCATCTCCTGGTCGCCGCTGGGCGCGTGCCGAATACGAAAGATATCGGGCTCGAACTTACCGGGGTCGAACTGACAGAGCGTGGATATATCAAAGTAAACGAGCGTCTCGAGACAACCGCTCCGGGAATCTGGGCGGTTGGCGAGGTTGCGGGGAGCCCGCAATTCACACACATTAGTGAGGATGACTTTCGCGTTGTCCGCGACAATATACTCGGCGGGCACCGAGTGACCACTGGTAGGCAGGTACCCTTCTGCCTCTTCACAGACCCTGAATTCGCCCGCATTGGAATGACGGAGAAGGAGGCTAAGGCCAAGGGGATTGCTTATCGTCTGTTCAAGATCCCGATGACACACATGCTGCGGGCGCGCAGCCTCATGGAAACGCGGGGATTTCTGAAGTGCCTGGTAGAGTGCGACAGCGATCACATTCTTGGGTTCGCCGCGTTCGGCGTGGGCGCAGGCGAAATTATGGCGTGCGTGCAAATTGCAATGCTCGGCGGGATGCACTACACCGCACTCCGCGAGGCTGTCCTCGCACATCCTACAATTCCCGAGGGATTGATCGCTTTGTTTTCCAGTGCTGCGTCTTAACAAGACGCAGCCAACGTAAGCTCTCTTGCCTTCGAGCGGAGGAGCATTCATCAAAGTAAAATCGGGACTGTTCCTCTCGATTCGCCCACCCGAAGAGCCTATGTCGAAGCTCCTGTCCGTGAATGTCGGCCTGCCACAAGAAATTGAGTGGCAAGGAAAACACGTCCGTACAGCGATCTGGAAGCGCGCCGTGCCCCATCGTGTCTTTGCTCGCCGGCTCAATCTGGATGGTGATGGTCAGGCAGATCTTCAAGGTCACGGCGGCGAACAACGTGCTGTGATGGTCTATCAGCTCGAAGCCTATTCTTATTGGGCACGCCAACTCGGCCGGAACGATTTTGAGTACGGGCAGTTTGGAGAGAACTTCACTGTCGATGGCCTCACGGACGATGACGTCTGCATTGGAGACCGCTACAAAATCGGCGATGCTGTTTTCGAGGTTACACAGCCCCGTGTAACCTGCTACCGCCTCGGAATTCGAATGAATAATCCGCAGATGCCAGCTCTGCTCGTCTCACACCGAAAGCCAGGGTTCTATTGTCGTGTGATCGAGGAGGGGGAGGTTGGCGCCGGAGACGAAATTCTGAAGGTAGCTGACGGGCCAGGAAGGGTCACGGTCGCGGAAATAGATTCTCTGCTATACCTTCCAAACCACAACCCGATCCGAATTGCGATTGCCGCGCTCGTCCCCGCGCTCAGCCCCGCATGGAGAGCCTCTCTGGAGGCATTGCTCAAGGCCAACGAAGACGGAATCCACGATGGAAATGCGGGACTCACATCTGTGCCCCCATCGCCACCCGCATGGAACGGCTTTCGAAGACTGAGAGTAGCCGCAGTCCATCAGGAGACGAGCGAAGTAACGTCGATTGATCTGGAGTCTCCGGACAAGTCACCCCTCCCTCCCGCGCTCCCCGGTCAATATTTGGCACTGCGGCTTTTTCCCGACAAAAGTTCACTTCCTGTGCTGCGCAGTTATTCGATTTCAGGCCTTTCGGATTCCGGCACCTATCGCATCAGCGTGAAGCGCGGAACCGGTCAAGGAAGCAGATATCTTGTGGACATGGCGCAGATCGGAGACATGTTTGAGATCAGCGCTCCCCGCGGTGACTTCGTCTTGCGCTCCGGCGGGCGACCGGTCGTTCTGCTAAGCGCAGGAATTGGCATCACTCCGGTTCTGTCTATGCTGCACGCTCTTGCATCTGGCAGTGCCGAATCTCCTCGAGAAGCGTGGTGGATCCACGGTGCGCGCAATGCGAGGGAGCATGTCTTTGCCCAGGAGGCCCGGCAACTCCTCGACGCAATTCCTGGAAGTCGTTCGGCAATCGCGTATAGCAATCCAGATCCAACTGACCGGCTCGGCACAGACTTCGACATTCGGGGACACCTGAATCTCGAGAAGCTGCAAAACCTTAGCATCCCCGTAGAAGCTGACTTCTATCTATGCGGACCAACCGGTTTTCTCAGGGATATGAATCACTACTTAACTTCTCTGGGTGTTCGGCGAGATGCGATACATCAGGAAGTTTTCGGTTCCGCGGTGATGAATACAGAGTCAAAGCCCCCGCATCCTCCAGCCCGATCCCCGGGGGATGGACCAATCGTATCGTTCACTCGCAGCGGTTTGGCTGTGCCATGGGATAACAACTTCAAGAGCCTGCTCGAGTTGGCTGAGGCGTGCGATATTCCCGTGAAATGGTCTTGTCGCACCGGAGTTTGCCATCTGTGCGAATGCGGACTTGTGGAAGGCAGACTTCGCTACGCTCCAGAGCCGTTAGACCAACCTGGTACGGGCCATGCTCTCATCTGTTGCTCGACGCCTGAATCAGCAGTTGATTTAGACATATAGCCCGATAACCGCATGCCTCAGGTGCAATATGCAGCTTCATTTTCCAGTCACGACTCTTCCTGCCCATGCTACCCCGGCAGAGGCCATAACCACTCATTGGAAGGAATATCTGATGGAGGCAGCCGAATTGTGTGTACTCATGCTCTCGATCTGCGTCTCGGGAACTCTGATCTACAGCACCTCTCCTTTGTCGGCATTCTCGTATTTCAGTAAATCCTTTCTGATGGGTTGCGCCGTAGCTGGAGTCACATTCCTCATCATTCGTTCGCCGTTTGGTCGTCGAACCGGTGCACATTTCAATCCAGCCCTTACGCTCACCTATTTCTTTCTCGGCCGCATTCCGCATTGGGACACCATCTTCTACATCCTCTTCCAATTCGCTGGAGCAGTGATCGGAGTATTCATCGCCCATGAGGTTCTAGGCGGACGTTTATCGGCGCCGCCTGTCTGTTATGTCATCACTCTTCCCGGCAATTCTGGGAGAGCAGTCGCTTACGTAGCGGAATTCCTTCTGTCTGGATTACTGATGGGAGTCATATTGTTCACCACCAACCGGGTCCGTCTTATAAACTTAACTCCGTTCTTGGTAGCTCTAATAACCGTCTTCTACTATGTATTCTGCTCGTCGTTGGCTGGCTTCAGCGTCAATCCCGCTCGCTCATTCTCTTCAGCCTTATTTGCTTCAGTTTGGCGTAGTGTGTGGATTTATTTTCTCGGCCCCACTTCTGGCATGCTATTTGCCGCTCTCATTTATGTGCGGACGGCTGGGGGACGGCAGGTCTACTGTGCAAAGGTCTTCCACGATTTGGAATCCTCTTGCCCGTTCAGCTGCCGGCTTGCTCAACTAATGAGACGAGAAGACGCCGGATGAGCAGGCACTGAACCTAACCCAATTCCTCTCAGCAGTCGACCCCCAAGTCGATAGCAATATCCCGCGTCTGTACGCCATCGCACAAATTGGTTCCTGTATTTAGGTTCCATATGCGAGAATTCCCAAGTCAACGCTTAATCCCAACGTCTGCCATCTTCCCAGGAGCCACCATATGCCTGAAGCATCCGAAAAGGTTCTGACCTTTGAAATCGAACGTGACGGGGACACCGCCGTTGTGAAATGTCACGGCCGCTTGGTAGCAGGCACCACCGAAGAGTTCTACCAGGGGGTGAAAGATCTACTACCTCAGACAAAACTGGTAATTGTCGACTTAGCAGAACTTATCTACGTGGACAGTTCGGGGCTTGGCGCGTTGGTGCGACTGTCTGTATCTGCCCGGCGACTGGGATGCGAGTTCAAGTTGCTTCACCTTGGTAAGCAGCTTCGCAATGTGCTAAAGATAACCAACCTTCTTTCGGTCTTCAGCCAGTATGAGGAGCACGGCATTAATATTGCTTGATTATCCGCGATCGGTCGCCCCCTTGCCGAAGTCAATCATTGCCGGTTTATCGGCCACTTGCCAATGAGATAAATCGCTCTGAATAGCTCAATGAGTGCCTTGCCCTGAATGCGCCAATCAAGCGCTCAAACGTGCGGCTCATGCAGGTGAACACGCACAGCGACTCTCCGGACGCGCTGGTTAATCAGTTCCACAAAAACTGAGAAGCCCATCGCAAAGTAGATATAGCCCTTCGGTATATGCATGCCGAGCCCCTCGCCGACCAACGCAATGCCAATAAGCAGTAAAAACGACAGTGCGAGGATTTTCACCGTCGGATGGCGATTAACGAAGGCGCTGATGGGGCCTGCTGAAAACATCATTACGCAGACGGCCAGGATCACGGCTGTAACCATGATGGTGATTTCCTCTGCCAAGCCGACGGCGGTAATGACTGAATCCAGCGAAAAGACGATGTCCAACACCGCGATCTGAGTAATGACAGCGGCAAATGACGGTCGCACTCGCGCCGTGCTGTGGCCTTCTTCGCCTTCCAAACGCTCATGAATTTCAGTCGTCGCCTTCGCGAGCAGGAACAGGCCACCGCCCATCAAGATGAGATCCCGTCCGGAGATTGGGCGCCCCAAGATAACAAAGAGCGGAGTGGTCAGCCTGATGATCCAGACAATTGACAGCAAAAGCAGGATGCGCATCCCCATCGCGGCCAGCAGTCCAATCCGCCGAGCCGGGCCTTGCTGAGACCCCGGAAGCTTGCTCGACAGAATCGAAATAAAGATGACATTGTCGACGCCGAGCACAATCTCGAGGAACGTCAACGTGATGAGCGCAACCAGACCGGAAGAAGTGAACAATGCATCCATCGTGACCGCTCTCCCCTGGAACTGAGCTGCATATTAAGACCGGGGGCCACTACTTTCAATCAATCGGGTCACCTTCTCCTGGATAATCGTTTCTTATATGTGGGAGTAAAGGCTTCGGACACTGTGCTACTTGTCCAACGTATTTGTAGGCAAATCGTCAAAGCGCGTTCCCACTCGCACCTGATCTGTAAACGCGGTAAGACCTGTTAGCGTCAGTTGAACTGAGCTTCCAAGGCGCCTGTCTGCTGTTTCTGTGCAGTCCATTTCTCCCTTGAAAATAAACAGAAGTACTGGCTGCCTCATTCGCTCCTCAGCGCACGAACAGGGTCAAGGCGCACGGACCGCAGTGCCGGGATGACACATGCGGCGACTGACATCAATCCCAGCAAAACGACAGACGAGCAAAAGCTTGTCGCGTCGATCGGGCTGATACCGAAGAGCAGTTGCGTGAGTGCTCTAGCCGCCGGCAGCGCTGCACCTACACCGACAGAGGTGGCGATGAGTGTCAGGACCAGACCCTGATGGAACACAACGGCCATAACGTTGCCACGTGTCGCTCCCACCGCGATGCGGATGCCGAATTCGCGGCTTCGCTGCCCCATTGCGAAGTTCTTCACACGCGCCAGAAACCGTCTCAGGATTCTCATGAAAGGTCCGATGCTTTCACTTCAATCCGAGCCACATCGAGGACTTCGAAAAACTACTCGTATCTCAGTGCGATCATCGGGTCGACACGCATTGCCCGCCGCGCGGGGATATAGCAGGCCGCGAGCGCCACAGCCGTCAGCACCAGCGTGACCCCCACGAACGTAAGCGGATCGGTCGACGCCACGCCGTAAAGCAGCCCCGCCATCAGGTGCGACGCGATCTGCGCGCCCGCCAGTCCGACAGCGGCGCCGGCCATCGCCAGACCCAGTCCCTGGCGCAGAACCATCTGCAGGATCGTCCCCCGTTTCGCCCCCAGCGCCAGGCGAATGCCGATCTCCTGTGTGCGCTCGCTCACGAGATAGGAAATCACCCCATAAATTCCCAGCGCCGCCAGCAGCAACGCCGTCGCCGCAAAGCAAGCCACCATCTCCATCGAGAATCGCCGCTCCGCCAACGATCCCGACACCGCGTCATCGAGCGTCTGCGCTCCGTAAACAGGCAGTCCCGGATTCACTGACTGCACCATCGCCCGCACCTCTTCCGGGATCGCGCTCGCATTCAGGTCTCCACGCAGAAAGATGGCCAGCTCCTTGGGCGTCTCCTGGTACAGGCTCAGATAGATTTGCGGAACGCTCGCGTTCGCCAGCGACTCGGTTCGAGCATCCGCGATCACCCCGACGATCGTGATCCAGGTCTTGCTCGCACGTTGGCCAACCCCAGCCCTCCCACGGCCAACCTTCAGCCGCTTCCCAAGCGGATCCTCGCCCCGCCAGTAAGTCTCCGCCATCGCCTGGTTGATCACGGCGACCAGCGGCGCATTCTCGTCGTCGCCGTCGTTGAACAGACGGCCCCGCAGCACCGGAATCTCCAGCAAATGAAAATATTCCAGCGTAACCTGCGACCGCTCCACCAAAGGCGGCTGCTTGCTCTCTGTCTGGCGTCCTTCCACGATAAGCGCGCTCGGGTTGCGGTCGTGGTGCAGCGGAATCGACGGCTCCGCTCCCAGCGCCGCCTCCTGCACTCCCGGCAGCAACCGGCTGCGCCGCAGCAATTCGCGCGCAAACACTGCCTCCTGAGCAGCCGTTCCATAAATGTCCGTCTTCGGATCGTTGGGGCTCGGCAGCCACAATTGAACCGACATCACATGCTGCGGATTGAATCCCAGCGGCGCCTTGTACAAATCCCAAAAACTGCGCAGCAGCAAGCCCGCGGCCACCATCAGCACCAGCGACAGCGCAAACTCCGTCACCACCAGCACGCGCCGCGTGCGCGTCTGCTCCGTGGAACCCTTCGACCCACGCCCCTCCACCCTCAGCGTACTCGCCAGATTCAACCGCCCTGCCTGCCTCGCGGGCGCCAGCCCGAAAATTACCCCGGCTGCGATCGAAACCGCCAGCGCGAACAGCATCACCCTCCAGTTGATCGACAGATCGTTGAGGCGAGGCAGGCTTTCCGGAATCAGCCGCAGCAAAAATCCCTTCATGCAGAACAGAATCACCAACCCCGCCACTCCGCCCAGCAGCGAAAGCAGCAGGCTCTCCGTCAGCAATTGCCGCACCAGCCGCTTGCGTGCCGCTCCCAGCGCCTGGCGCACCGCCATCTCCCGTGATCGCGCGCTGGCCCGCGCCAGCAGCAGATTCGCTACATTCACGCAGCCGATCAGTAACACCAGCGCCACTGCGCCCAACAGCAGGATCAGCGACTGCCTAACGTTGCCCACCACGTTTTCCTTCAGAGGCACCAACCGCACCGTCCACTTGCTGTCGGCTGGATAATCGTCCGGAAATTGCTTCCGCAACGAAGCAACCAACGCGTCCAGCTGGCTCTGCGCCGCTGCAACCGTCAGCCCCGGCTTCAGGCGCCCGACCGTTTCCAGGGGCAACCGCAAACTGCGGTTCGGGGGCCGAGCCGGATCCTCCTCAAAACCCAACGCCGCCCACTGTTCCGTATTCCTCTCGCCCACGGTTCGCCCCGGGTCGCGAAAACCCGGCGGCATCACCCCGATCACCCGATACAAATCGTTGTCCCCCCGCAAACTTCTTCCCACAATATGCGGATCGCTCCCGAAAGCCCGCTTCCACAACCCGTCACTGATCACCACATCCAGCGTGAACCCCGGCGTTTGATCCTGAGGATCGAACGTGTGCCCCAGCTCCGGTTTCACCCCCAGCATCGCAAAATACCCCGGCGACACCCCCTCATACTGCATCCGCGATGGCTGCGATACACCCGTCAGGTTCGCCGACCCGAAAATCTGCAGCACAACATACTGAAAAATTCCCGAACGCTGCAGATCTTTAAACTCCGGAATCGAGATGCCCGCGTCCGTAGCGCCCGCACCAGGCAGATCGTCCTCGATGCGCACCAGTTCCTCCGGGTGCGGATAGGGCAGCGGATACAGCAGCGTGGCGTCGACCAGGCTGAAAATCGCCGTCGTCGCTCCGATCCCCAGCGCCATCGTCAGAATCGCAATAGCCGAGAAGCCCGGCGACTTCGCAAACATGCGCAGCGCGTAGCGAAGATCCTGCAGTAGCGACTCAAGCCACATGGTTCCGCGTCGCTCGCGGCAGTCTTCCTTAATCTGCTCGATCCCGCCGAACTCGATTCGGGTGAGCCGGCGGGCTTCGCTTTCCGGTATGCCGGAACGAACCTTGTCGGCCACCTGGTTTTCAAAGTGGAAGCGCAGCTCTTTGTCCAGATCCGCCTCCAATCGTTCGCGAGAGAAAAGTCTCCGTAACCAGCCCATCAGATTCCCTCCAGGGTTCCCTTGAGAATGAGGCTCACTACGTCAGTCAGGCGCGTCCAGTTTTCGGTTTCAACCTTGAGATGAGTCCGTCCCCTGGAAGTGAGCTCATAGAACTTGGCCTCCCGGCCAGTCTCGGAGGGCTTCCAGCGAGAGCTGAGCAACTTTTTATATTCGAGGCGATGGAGCGCGGGATAGAGGGATCCCTGCTGGACCTGGAGGGCGTCGCGGGAGATCTGCTGAATTCTTTGCGCGATGGCGTAGCCGTGAATGGGTCCGAGCGCAACGACCCTCATGATGAGAAGGTCGAGCGTGCCTTGCGGAAGGTCGAACCTGTCGTCTGTGTTCTTCATGCCTATGACTTCTACATATACAATGCAAGCTGTAGAAGGTCAAGGTATACGCCGTGTCAATGCGCAGCGGCCAACTCTGTGTAAGACGCATTCGGTAACTGGGCTCAGCTATGACAATCGAGGGCAAATCGCTCATTAAAGCAGACTTGGACTCCTGCGAGAAGATCAGAATTGGGAAACGCCCAGGTCGCCCACGATGGTCTGCGTTTACGCATTATCGCCAACGCACTCAGCGACAACTGAAAGCAAAGCACATAGCAATACGGTATCCGCAGGTTCATGAACCCTGAATTCTTTCTCTACCGCCCTCCGAATCCCGAAAAAGCGAGACAAAATCCACTCACTGACAATATGGTTGCCAATCAGCAGATAGAACGCGAAGGGATCGTCTCATGAAAAGAACGTTCGCATTGGACATTGGCGGGACAAATTTCAGCGTAGCGATCTTTGACGATCGCAAGCTAGTCCACGTTGAGACGCGATCAACCTTCCGTGACGGCGGCCCGAACTTGGCTCCCCTGGGGATCCCGCCAGCGCAGCGCTCAGCGCCATCAGCTCGGCGTCCTTTCCCAGCTTGCCCACAAGCTGGGGTCCACCGTGACGGCTCGGCAGCGTAACCGCCGGCCAGCCGAGCAGGCTCACCGGAGTCGTGTAGCGCAGAATCCTTAGCCGCGCTCCAGAATGATCCTCACCGGCGCGCAACTCCGCCACTGGACAACATGGCAGCAACAGAACATCAAAGGCCGCCAGTTGCCGCTCGCTCTCCTGTCGGAAACTGGAGAGCCTCGTCCGTAGTTCAGCAAGTTCGGCTGGAACCTGCGAAGCTCCCCACCGCAGCCGTTCCGCAATGGCCGGTTCGAAGCCGTCGCGCAGTTCCGGATGCAAAACCGCTGCCTCACTTGCCTGGAGAGGCACATACAGCTTCATTGCATCACGCCAAATCGCCGCATCAAACCGCGCAACCTGCGCCCCTCGCTGCTGAAACAGGATCGCCCAGTGTTCAAGAGCGGCCAGCACCTCGTCTTCGCAATCGTGGAGAAACGATTCACCCACCACTCCCACGCTAAGCCCCTGCAGATCAGGCGTGTCTATCTCTGGAAGACCAAACAAAGCCGCGCCCAACAGCGGTCCGTCGGAAAGATTGTGGTACAACCATCCAATCGTGTCGAAGCTCGGCGCAAGATGCTCGCCGCCGCGCCAAAGGTCAAGTCCATTGGCCGTGCCCATGGTGACCGACGCGCGGTACCCTGCCAGCCCGCACAAAGAGGCTGGGACACGTATCGACCCACCCGTGTCCGTGCCAATGGCGGCCATCGCCGAGCCCTCCTGCACACTCGCCGCCGCGCCACTGGATGATCCGCCCGTCAGCAGCTTCGGATCGGCAGGCTGAAGGCAGTCGCCGAAATCCAGATTCTCTCCGGTAATGCCATACGTAAGCTGATGCAAATGGGTTTTGCCGGTAATGATCGCACCAGCATTCCTGAGCCTGGACGCAACCGCCGAATCCACTGCCGCTGGCGCGCGCGATCTACCTAGATACTGGGACCCGCAGGTGGTGACATACCCTTCAAGGTCGAAACAATCCTTGAGCGAAACCGGAATCCCCCAAAGCAACTGGCTCTCGAATGCCTCAGAACTTCGCCGCGCATTCATCAGCAGAAGCTCTGCTTCATGCCGCGTCCAAGCCTCGTTCCGCACAAGATACACATTTCTTCCGGCATTCGAGTTCGCCCGCTTGAGAGCAGCCTCCACCTGCTCGCGTGCGTCAGCCAGTCCTGCACGGTAGCGCTCGCGTAGATCCCGAATGGTAGAAGGTGATGCGGAGGCTGGTGGCATACGTGCGAAATTTACCCATCACAAGACTACGGCACGCAAACTGTCCTGTGGACCGGCAATTCTCTGAGGCCGGGAAGCCTGGATGATCCGTCAAGAACGTTTCTTCAAATTTGACAAGAACTAGACGGCCGCTTGACGACAGGCGTCCCCGGGAATCCGTAGTGTCATTTGCGTAGGGAGGAAACACTATGCGACCGATGAGTAGAATGTTCGTTTTTGCGGCAGCACTGGCAAGCTCCAGCGCCGCGTTCGCCCTCAGCAAGGTGACGGTCAACGTTCCCTTCAATTTTGAGTCTCACGGCAAAACCTATGACGCAGGCAAATACGATGTGACGCTAGATGCAAGCGAGAACATCCTAACGCTGACCAATCACAACCATCCGGCAGAATCGGTGGTTTGGATAGCGTCTCCTGCAGAATTTGGTCCTAATACAGCCGCTCTGTCGATCAAATTCGACGATGCGGCCGATGGCACACACGAACTGCACAGCATTCGTTTGGCCACGCGGACCACACCGGTACTGGACGTACGTGAAAAACACGCCGCGCAACGCGAAGTGTCGATTACGGGCGGCCGGTAGTAGCAACCACCCCTTCCAGGAAGAGCCTGTATCTTTATGCTCCGATACAGGCTCTATTTTTTGCTCTCCTGAGCCACCCGGTACTCAGTTACTTCTCGCCCCGAATACTCCCAGAATAAGAATTCCGCACAAATCAGAATCACAAAAGCGGCCTTCCTGACCCGCTCAACCCTTCTATCCTGTAAAACGTTTGATGGAAGGGTGAACATACATGAAGCAAGTCTCTAGGCGAACATTTCTGAAGTCAGGCGCAGTGGCCGTGGGAGCATGGGGCCTCAGTCAAAAAAAACTACTAGCAGATCCACTAGGACTACCAGTTGGACTTCAGCTTTACAGCGTGCGGAAGCTGCTCCCAAACGACTATACGGGAACGCTGAAGCAACTGGGAGCGATCGGCTATCGTGAAGTCGAAGCGGCAGGCTTCTTCGGACACAGCGCGGACGAAGTGAAAGCAGCCATGACCAATGCCGTGCTGCGATGCGTAAGCGCGCATTACCCCATGTCCGAACTTACAAAGGATCTCGACGGAACATTGAAGTACGCAGCAGCCCTGGGCCTTGCCTATGTGATCTGTTCCTCGCCTTCAGTGGCTGATCCTGCGAAGCTGGCAAGCTATCCCGGCGGAGCAGGCAAGTACTTCAGCACCGGAATGACATCCGATGACTGGCGCTGGAACGCGGAGCAGTTCAATGAAATCGGAAAGAAATTCAAGGCGGAAGGAATTCAATTCGGCTATCACAATCACACAACCGAGTTCCATGATTTAGGTGGTGGCTTGGTAGGCTTCGAGGTGATTCTGAAAGACACCGACCCAACCTATGTAACGCTGGAAATGGATTGCGGATGGATTTCGGCAGCGGGCAGAAATCCCGTGACCTATCTGACGCAATATGCGAAACGCATCTCCATGCTGCATATCAAAGACTTGAAACCGGCCGTCCCCGGAAAACTGCCCGGAGAGCGCGTTTCGACCGTTCTTGGAAAAGGCACGATTGATTACAAGCCAATATTCGCCGCAGCGAAGAAGGCCAATATCAAGCATTATTTTGTGGAACAGGAAGAATTTGACGGCGATCCGATGCAGGAGTTAACGGCCGATTATCAGTATCTGCACGCAATGAAGGGCTAAAAACAGCGGCTCCCGTCCATTCGCAGATGGGAGCCACCCTTTTCTATAGCGAAGAGATGGTTACGTTGCCGTCCGAGGTGTGGATCGACAGAGGAACGCCTCCGGCGTTGACTTTGCCATGCATGTGGTGGCCTGAGCCTTCGCGGCTGTCGTAGTGATCCATGGTCAAAGGCAGCGAGCAGTCGATGTGTCCGTCGCTCGTCGAGATGTCGAGGTCGGCGGCGAAGTCATGCGGAACCCGAATCGTTACTGTGCCGTCGGAGCTTTCGATGCGCGAGGCGGCGGTGAGCTTGGCCCCGTCGGCGAGCGCGAAGTCGAGACCGCCGTCGCTGCTGTGAAGCTGGATGGCTGAGAAGTTCCCGTCCACTTTCATGTGGCCGTCGGAGGAGTGGGCATCAAGCGTGCCCGATGCGTTCTTGAGCGTAAGATTACCGTCGCCGGATTTAAGTCGGATGTTGCCGCGAAGGTTGTCAAGGTCGGCATTGCCGTCGCCGGTGTGGACCTGCAGCTCTCCCTGCAAATCGCGGGCGCTCAGGTTTCCGTCTGAGGTCTTGGCGTCGAGGTCGAGCGTGCCAGGCGTCTCGACAACAACCGAGGTTTCCTCGCGGTTGTGCCAGCTAACGTGGACCCCGATATGCGGCTTTTCCTTGAACAGGAAGGAGACGTGGTCGCCCGACTGGCTTTCTTCCAGACGATAGTCGCTCAGATTGCGGGTCGAGTGAACCTTGATGTTGATGGCCTTGCATTCGCCGCAGGATTGAATTTTCAGGTTGCTGTCAGAGGTTTCGACCGTCAGGGATGGCTTGCCTGCGATCGTATACGTCTTTGCCCAATCGTGATCGCTGGTCTGGGCCAGAGATTGGCTTGCGGTCAGTGCGGCAGCGGAAAGGGCAAACAGAAGGGTGCGTCGTGCTGAAGACATGGATTTCTCCTGCAACGCCATACGCAGAAGTTTCGGGATTTGTTCCCGATAATCCCGTCGCCCCTGCATATTTCTTCAAAGTGAAGGTACCAACAACCCAGACTTTACGGACTTCGTCCAAGGGGCCGGCCGAAGGAATCAGTAAACACTGGAGCGTTTTTCAGGACCACTATTCTGCACTTTTCCAGCCTCACGTAATCCGTGTCTCGGCTAATCAGAACCGATAATCCGGCTTAAGTTCACAGCGGTAGACTGTGGTCTTCTCTTTGTCCGGGCCTGTCCGAACATTACAGATGGCCCAGCTTAAATTGAGTTCCGGGCCTAGCGGGAATACCATGGGCGAGCCATCGATCTCGGCCTCAAGGCTCACACCTTCCTGAGTAGGTGGCAGGGTAAAGTTGAGAGTGCGGCCAAAGATGACGGGGTACAATTCGCGGACGTTGGAGTTGATTGCCGTGTGATAGACCTCAGCCTCCATCAAGAAGGTAGCCGTGTCCGACCAGTTCAGAGCTGAAACACGGATGTTGCGGCCGCCATGAATAAATCCACTCGAGTCAATCCGCGTAAACGGGCACGGTCCCGCAATGCAGGAGGCCCTGACATTCTCGAACGTATTGTCCGCCCCGGCATCCAGCGAAGCTGACTCAACTGAAGCCTTCCACTTCCCATCCGGAGAACATGGAGACTGTTGATTGCAGGGAACATTCCCTTTATTGATGACCTGAAAGGTCTTGACTGCGCTACCCACATTCGTCTCGGCCCTGGAGTTGGTCGTGTATCTCACCCGGATATTGGAAACTTCTTTTTCCGGGCGTCTGGGTCCAGCTACGTTCTTCGCCGGGATCGGGACCATTGCCGCAATGTATAGCTCGCCAGGGGTCTCCAATCTTCCAGTTTGCACATTCAAGTCGAGTGGTTCATAGGACGGATGCCGGAAACTGACCAGGACAGGTTTGTCGGACAACACTCCTTTTTGCAGGACAAGCTTGAAATATCCCGAGGCTTCGGACTGAGTTGTGGCACTCTTTACGCCATCCGACGCTGTGATCGCAACACCTGCTATAGGCAGTTCCTTCTCCGTGTCAGCCTCGCGCTGGATCACTGCGCCTTCGATTGTGATCGATCGAAGCGCGGAGATAGATCTTAACCGGTGTACGCGCAGTAACAGCACGATGACTACGGCTGCCGCAACTGCGATCATCGCCCAGACAATTTTCTTTCCCGTCATGCAACACCGGTGAACAGAGAGTTGTACGCGCAACTTAGAGTACATGCCGCCCAGTGACTACTTTTACCAGGACATCCTGTGCACATCTATTATTCAATACAAAGTGTTACGCGGAACCAGTTGCCTGGCAAATACGGATGGCTTGAATGAGCATGGATGAAAGGGCAGATGAAATCGACGGAAGCAACGAGGCACAAATTCGCAAACTAGCCGTCCTGAGCAAGAATCACACTTCCCGGCGCCAACTGCTGCGCCAGATAGCCGGTGTCTCCCTCGGCTCTGCCGCTCGCGCAATGGAAGACCGTTCCTGCATTGGCACAGGTGGCCGCGCAACAGCAGGCTGGTGGAGGACATAGTGACCCAGCACCTGCTCCTTCGCAGGCCGCCTTTTCGCAAGAGGATGAGCAATTTCTGGACGATCTTGAACACAAAACCTTCCTCTTCTTCTGGGAGCAAGCCAATCCGCAGACCGGACTGATTAAAGATCGCTGCAACGTGCGCGCAAAAGACACCAGTATCGTGGCAAGCATTGCGTCCACCGGTTTTGGCCTGACTGCAATCTGCATTGCAGAAAAGCGCGGCTTTATCTCCCATCAGGACGCACGCCTGCGCGTCATTACGACACTCGATTTTCTTTGGAAGAAGCTGCCAACGCATCGCGGATTCTTCTTTCACTTTGCCAATATCAATACAGGCGAAAGAGTATGGGACTCGGAAGTCTCTTCCATCGATACCGCAATCTTGCTCTGCGGCATTCTTACCTGCCGTCAGCACTTTCGAGATCGCGACATCATCCAACTTGCTCATGCAATTTTTGACCGCGTGGACTGGACCTGGCTCTCAGAAGACATCACGGTGCTGCCTATGGGATGGACGCCAGAGTTCGGATTTCTGTCTTCCAAGTGGGATTACTACAGCGAATTGATGATGATCTATCTGCTCGGAATGGGTTCTTCCTCTCATCCCCTCAAGCCTGAAGCGTGGCTGGCATGGAAACGGACAACCTTCGAGTACGACGGACTGCGCTACATCGGCTCATTTGCGCCGCTCTTTGTGCATCAGTACTCTCAGGCCTGGTTCGACTTCCGCCACAAGAGCGACAAGTACGCAGATTATTTTCAGAACTCGGCCATCGCAACGGAAGTACACCGTCGCTTCTGTGTGGAGCTGGGCAGAATTTTTCCCGACTACAGCGATGATCTCTGGGGTATCACTGCCTCCGACTCCGACAAAGGCTACGTAATCTGGGGCGGCCCCCCGGCCATGGGCCCTATTGATGGCACCGTGGTCCCCGCAGCCACCGGAGGCTCGTTGCCGTTTCTGCCGGATGCAACGATGCGTGTTCTGAAAAACATCAGGAATCGTTACCCGCAGACCTGGAGCAATTACGGTTTCATCGATGCCTTCAATCCATTGAAAAAATGGTATGACACTGACATCGTGGGCATTGACGCCGGGATCACGATGCTCATGGCGGAAAATGCGCGTACTGCCTTCGTATGGGAGACCTTCATGAAGAACCCAGAAGCACAGCGTCGGAATGGCGAATGCAGGTTTTAGAATATAACTCAGCCGTTCCATCAACTTAATGGGATTACGCTTGTCGAACATTTACTAGTCAGAATTAAGAATGGGAAGTCCTGTCGGCAGTGATGACGGCTGGCGTGTGGCCCACATCCCAATTTCGAGGCCATAAGGGGCCCCACATCTCAACAAGATGTGGGTTTGCAGGAGGACTGCCTCAGCTAAGATGACCGCATGCCGCGAAACCTCGTTCGATACCGCGCAACGTCTCCATCGCCTTGTCGAATTCCTCAAATTCCCAGCAGAGGGTCCATTTGATCCTGGGCGTGAAGTTACCTATAAGGGGACTTTGAAGGCACTTCGGGATCACTTCCGCTATTCCGACTCTCAAGGGCTAATCATGGAATACCAGCCCAATCAACGGAGGCGCGGAGGAGTTGCGTGCTCGGTCTACGCGTGACAGATGCCGTAGGCGAGAGCTCCTGGCGTTTGACCGCTCCGACACCTCCTTCGCACGATGCACTGTGGGCAGCGTTCAGACTCCAATTCTCGACTCAAGGTCGAGTCCATTGCCTGGCGTGAGACTACTTGTTCTTCTTCAAACAGTTCGTTCCGAGATTGGGCAGGATAAACATCTGCAGATCGGTACCATTTGTGAATCCGTCGTGATTGAAGTCGTACCAGCTAGATAAGCCATTGTTCTTGCTGAAGAATGCCCAATCAACCTTGTCCTTCCCGTTCACCTTCTTGTCTTCGTTGCCGTCACCAGGACACGGCGGTTCGGACATCAACGTTGCGGTCATCGAGGCATTCAGTGCATTGAAATTAGCCAGGTTTTTTCCTTTCAATCCGGCGGGACAATTTTCTCCGCAGAGACTGTCACCGTCCTTGTCTATCTCAGGAGCAGGCGCTTTCTCGTTGATCTGATATAGCTCAGTCTGCGGCACCTCTGTATCGGTACCCTTGGAACTCCCACACATCGTCACCGTCTTTTTTACCAGCTTGTATCGGTCATTCCGCGTTGCCTCCTGATCGACAGGAAACTGGGTCAGTGTTACGGGATTGCCCTGCCTATCTGTATAGATACCTGCTCGCTGAACATCACAGCAGGTGTCGTAAGAAACACCATTTTTAGGATTGGTCGGCCCATACCAGTCTCCTCCCTCGAAATTGCACAGTGGCCCGCTGTTGAAAAGCTGAACGCAGGTAGGCGGCATGGTGATTGGAAGGACACACGGAGGTGGCGCCACGTCGTTTTGGTGGATGTTGCCGGAGGTCTGCGTGAAATTGGTTTGGCGAATACTCGGCTGGTTGACGTTCGTCAGGTAGGGCAGCATGGACTGGGAATCCAGGATGTGCGACTTCGGAACTACCTTGTGCACGTCGACCCCGGCAAACTCACCGAAGAGCTGAAACAGGTCGGCGATATTCACCATGCTCGTTACTTCGCGTCCCGGAGAAGCAACCAGTGGTCCAGCTACGATGAGTGGGACCCAGACACCGGTCTGATACACATATCCCTTGGCGCGACTGGAATCGAAAGGAAATTTCACCCCCGGCGCAAAGGTGCCATTATCTCCAATGATGATCACCATGGTGTTAGTTTGTGCCGGGTCATATTGAAGCCTTCCCGAAGTGTCCAGGGTCGCCAGACCGGTTTGCACCAGTAGATTACCGATTTCCGCGTCCATGGCCTCGATCATCTGGTTGCTGATGATCCGGGTGGCAGCCTCACTTGCGATGGTGTTGTCGGTACACGAGAAGCCCCCGGAATCCGGACTGGCTATGGGAAGAAGATTGCGCGGAGGCTGTTGATACGGGGTGTGGTCGTTGGCATACGCCACAGTCGCCATCCAGGTTTGCCCATCAGCATTTTGCTTGCGAATCCAATCCACAGCCGACTGGTTGGTCTGATCCGAGACATAGCCTCGTGCTGGAGGAGCATTCTCGTCCGCAGGGATGACGGTACCGTCCGGTTCGTTGATCACGCGGTTCCATACATAGTACGCATTGGTCTGGTCGAAGTTGAGATTCAAGTCTTTGGACGACTGGCAGGTCGCGTTGGGAACGAAGACGCCGCCATTCTGCAGACAAGTGAATCCGGGCGTGGGATGGGCGGCGTCCTTGGAAATCACTCTGCAGGTCGAGTCTGCAAATCGGCAGGCTCCCGTATCCGCTCCGTGAGCGGACTGCTGTGTATTCGGAATAAACCCGCAGGTATACCAGAAAGCGTTGGACGTGGGAGGCATTGGCATGGATGTATCAGTAAACTGCCCCCCTATCGATGTATCGATCGGGTGTGGCGCTCCCTCGAGAAATCCATCGAAATAATCCCAGCCAAGAACATGAGGAGTCGACCGCCCGAAAGGATTGTTGTCGGGGCCGGCAAGGTGGAACTTGCCGAAGAGGGCGTTCTGGTAGCCAGCCTTGTTCAAAATCTTAGGCGTCGTGACTTCGAAGGGAGAGACCTGGGAGTTTGCCAGATCATCACTGAGGATGGCAGAGTTGACGTTTGTCCGAAGCGGATAGCGCCCTTCAAAGAAGATTGCGCGACTGGGCGAGCACTCGGGCATCGACCAGACATTGCGGAAGCGCACACCAGCGCGTGCAACCGAATCTATGTTTGGCGTCAGTGGAGGCATCCCACCCCCGTAGCCGAAGATGCTCATCTGATCGATCCCGACATCATCCATGATGATGAACAGGATGTTTGGGCGAGACTTTTTGCCTGCATCTGGTTTCTGAGAGGCAGGTGCCACAAGCTTCGAGGGCCCAGCAGTCAGCGACTGCGCTTGAGCGACACTTGCAAGTCCCAGAAGGATGAGGCCAGCCAGCAGACTGCGCGCAACTCGCATAAACCTTTCCTCCCCGATGCTTGAAACCAGGAGGTATCTCAAGCGAGCGCGATTATAGGCGCGCTCCTCGAAAGCGAGCGAGTCTATTCGGTGAATTTTGCATGAAGTGGAAGCGATTATGCAGACTATTCGGTAACTTTCATTGAATGAAGGGCTAACATTGGCCCGCCGCTGATCTTATACGCGCCATTGCTACGGCGTTACCGGCACGAGCTAACATTCCGAATGATCTCACCGAAAGTTCCAGACCTCAATCGATGCCTTCATTTCACCGCACTATTGAGCATGGACTGGACTCCAGTAGCGATAAACGCATTTTCGTTTTCGTAACTTCCTGTTTGGCGGCAATCCGGAATCGAGCGTTCACACGGCGGCTTATCCGACAAAGTGCTGGAAAAAACGGGTTTTCGGAAACCTCACCCGAGTCCCACCAAGAATCGATCAGTCCGGGTAAGTCGGCATGTCGGCAGTGATGGGGGTTGGCGGATGGCCCACGTCCCAATTTTCGAGGCTATAAGGGTGCCCCACATCTCAACCAGATGTGGGTTTGCAGGATCACTGCCTCAGCCAAGAGGACCGCATTCCGCGAAACCTCGCTCGTTACCAGACAACGTCTCCATCGCCTTGGCGAATTCCTAAAATTCTCGGCAGTGGGTCATTATGATCTGGGCTTGAAGTTACCTATAAGCTGACTCCGAGTTACGAAATGCCGATTTGGGAACACCCGTGCCGCGTCTAGAGGGTCATTGGTATTGGCGCACCTTGCAATGTTACGAACCTCTGAGGCTCACAACAGGCTTGGCCCAACCGTGCCAGATCGGCTTGCATCTTCC
This sequence comes from Terriglobales bacterium, assembly GCA_963823845.1. Classification (GTDB taxonomy): domain Bacteria; phylum Acidobacteriota; class Terriglobia; order Terriglobales; family Acidobacteriaceae; genus Alloacidobacterium. The sequence goes on along the minus strand of CAWGND010000023.1, from coordinate 198,553 downwards.
GGTCTGTCTCAAACGACTTGAGGGTTGCGTCAAGAATCGAGGCTGCTCTCGTGTCATTTGGTCGTTCGATTCGATAGTGCATCCATTTGCCTTCACGCCGTGCTTCTACGATTCCGGCACGACGAAGATAGGCAAGATGCCTTGAAATCTTCGGCTGGCCTTGGTTCAGAATCTCTACGAAGTAACAAACGCACACTTCCCGGCCATTCATGAGGTTTAACAGCCGGAGGCGTGTTGGATCGGCGAGCGCGGCGAACAGCCGGACAAGATCGAACGGCTTCGGATGACGTGCCATATCCACAAATATACGCATTTGACAGATATGATGAGAAGATCATACATTCGCTTAAGCGAATACGAGGGAGAACCCCAATGGACAATCAAACAGCAGTCCGTGAAAAGTATGGTTCGATCGCGAGGGACATCAGCGAATCTCAAGTCGCCGCTTGCTGCCACCCAGCGATGCGTTGCTGTGATCCGATCACCAAAGACCTTTACAACGCCCTGGAAAAAGGGACGCTGCCGGAGAACGCCGTCTTGGCTTCGTTGGGATGTGGCAATCCGACCGCCTTAATCGCACTCAAAGCGGGAGAAACGGTACTCGATCTAGGCTCCGGCGGCGGTATCGACGTATTGCTTTCCGCCACGCGTGTAGGGCCGACCGGCAAAGCCTATGGTCTCGACATGACCGACGACATGCTTACTCTGGCCCGTGAGAATCAGCGGCAAGCGGGCGCAACGAACGTCGAGTTCCTGAAGGGCGAGATAGAGAACATTCCTCTGCCCGATAGCTCGGTAGATGTTGTCATTTCAAATTGCGTCATCAATTTGTCGGCAGACAAGGCGCGCGTCCTCAGCGAAGCCTTCCGTGTACTTCGGCCCGGAGGCCGGTTTGCCGTCTCTGATGTTGTAGTACGTGGCGCGGTCCCCGAATCAGTACGTCAGAGCATGTTGCTTTGGGTTGGTTGTATCGCGGGAGCGCTGGAAGAGTCCGACTATCGAGACAAACTTGGAACTGCCGGGTTTGCAGAAATAGACCTTGAGCCAACCCGAATCTATGACATCGAAGACGCCCGGGTCTTTCTCACTGAAGCTGGTATCTCAGTGGATGAGATTGCACCTCAAGTAGAAGGCAAATTTGTAAGTGCGTTCATTCGCGCCACGAAGCCTACTGCCCCATGTTGCGAGCCGGGCTGCTGTGACGCAACACAAGCGAGGACGTAATGACGACACCGATATACAACGTCCTCTTCCTCTGTACGGGCAACTCCGCACGCTCCATACTGGCAGAAGGTATTTTGAATCACCGGGCGAAGGGTGCTTTTAAGGCTTACAGCGCGGGCAGTCATCCCTCTGGCAGCGTCCGGCCAGAAGCACTCAAACAGCTTGAATTGGCCGGAATCCCTATAGCCAACTATCGCAGTAAATCATGGAACGAGTTCGCCACGCCGGGTTCGCCTCAGATGAACTTTGTCTTTACCGTCTGCGACAACGCCGCCCACGAAGTATGTCCCATTTGGCCAGGACAACCGATGACTGCTCACTGGGGAGTACCCGACCCCGCATCCGTCGAAGGTTCACCCGAGGAAATCGAACGCGCTTTTCACGACGCTTTCACCATCCTCGACCGACGCATCAGCCTCTTTCAATCGCTGCCCCTATCCACGCTGGAAAATCTTGCGATTCAACGTGAACTCGACAGCATAGGACGGCAATGAAGCAGTCACTCGCTCGCCGTGTAGTAGCAGAGTTCGTCGGTACGCTCTTTCTACTCGCTGCCGTAGTCGGCTCTGGGATTATGGGAGAACGTTTGGCAGCCGGAAACACTGCTATTGCCCTCCTGGCCAACAGCGTCGCCACAGGAGCAGCGTTGGTCGCAATCATCCTCGCATTTGGGTCCATCTCAGGGGCGCACCTCAATCCGGCAGTGACGCTGGCAGACGCATCGCAGGGCGGTATCGCATGGGGGGAGACACCGGCATATATCGCCGCTCAGGTAACCGGAGCATTCGTCGGAGTTGCTGCCGCTCACCTCATGTTCGATCTATCACTCTTCTCAGCCTCGACACACGTCCGCACCGGTCCGGCACAACTCTTGAGCGAGTTCATCGCTACGTTCGGGCTACTCGCAGTGATCTGGGGATGCGTCCGACACCGGCCCTCGGCTGTTCCCTTTGCAGTAGGTGCCTATATCACCGCCGCGTATTGGTTCACGTCTTCAACGTCATTCGCGAATCCCGCCGTCACCCTTGCGCTGTCACTGAGCAACACGTTCGCCGGTATCAGACCCGCCGATACAGCAGGATTTGTCGCCACCCAGTTGGCCGGAGCGTTCACGGCAACATTGCTTTTCCGGTGTCTGATCCCGTCACTTAGGGCTGAGGCTTCAGCCGTTGTGGTAAAGCATTGACGGCCATAACAGCGAGGTGCCTGAAAATGTATGGTCCGCCGTCTGAGTGCAAGGGAAAAGCGAAGAGTGGATCGACAGATCTGCGCAAATGTATTCGGCCTTTGTGTGGAGAGTGGAGTCTCCTGGCCATGATGAGTTGCGCTGCGTGCTCTTCCTGATAAACGGGACGGTCATGGAAGACCATTTTCAGGCGCAGGTTGCGAGCACGCCGTTGGGAACTGTTCGTTCGTCTTAGCTATCCAGTGCAGACCTTGGTTGGAGAACTTGATGTCGGTCGTGGTAAGCCTGCTTAGGCATCATTGCATCCGGAACCGCTCGATACTCCTGTCCGCTCGAGAGAACAGCCCACGCGATACGGGCAAGCTTGTTGGCTGCGGCTGTAATGACCACGTTGATGGGCGCTCGTTGCTCAAGCGCATCGAGCCATGGGCCGAACGGAGACCGTTCTCGCTTCACGCGCAATACAGCGGATCGGGCACCATGCACGAGGATCTTGCGCAGGTAGTTGTTGCCACGCTTGCTGATGCCGAAGAGTCGGGCCTTACCACCGGTCGAGTGCTGTCGTGGCACAAGCCCAAGCCAAGAAGAAAACTCACGCCCCTTATGGAAGGCTGCGCCGTTACCGATCGCGGCTACGATCGCAGTTGCGACCAGCGGGCCAACGCCGGGGATCTGCCTGAGTCGCCGGCAGGCTGGATCGGAGGAAGCGATCTGTCCGCGTTCATAACAATGATCTGCTGCTCCAGATCCTTCCACTCGCTCCAAAGCAGGCTGACAAGGTTGCGCATGCGTGGTGTGAGATTCGCGTCGGCGTTCTCCAGGATCTCTGGCATCGCCAGCTTCAGCTTGGCTGGTGTCTTCGAGAATGTCATGCCTCGCTCGAGCAAGAATGACCGCAACTGGCTGATCACAGATGTTCGCCGTAAGATCAAACGATCCCGCACGCGATGGAGAGCTTGCAGGTCGAGCTGGTCGTCGGTCTTGATCGGAACAAAGCGCATGTTCTGCCGATCGACAGCTTCGGCGATCGCTTCCGCATCGAGGAAGTCGTTCTTGTTCGACTTCACAAATGGCTTTACGAACTGAGCTGGAATCAGCTTCACATCATGGCCCTGTTCTCTCCGGGCACGGCCAAGGAAGTGAGCACCCGAACATGCTTCCATCCCGACCAAGGAAGTCTGCAGGTTGGCGGTAAACGTGATCAGCTGCTTCTGGGTGAACTTCTTCCGCAACAGTACCTTCCCAGCTGCGCTGAGGGCCACGAGGTGAAAGGTCGTCTTGCCGAGATCAATCCCTACCGAACGAATCTGCATATCGATGATCCTCCTTGAACCTGCCAACACCATCACTCACTTCATCCGGGAGATCAAGCGGCGGACCATCTCATTAACGGGATTATCGGTAACTGCAACCCGGCTACTTGCCCCAAATGGGCAACACACCAGACAACTATGAGACATGGGCTACCCTGCCAACTGCTCCGTCATCTCGTTTGCTGCCGCTGGCAAACTTGAGGGGCGGATCCCAGAATGGAACCGCTCGAACGAAAATAATTGTCGGTGCAACAACGAGCAATCTACGAATATGTTCGTATTTGCTATACTGGATGTAGGAAGAATAAAAGCCCGCTGACCAGCGGGCTTTTCTATTTCACGCGTATACAAGGCAGCTGAGTGGAACCGCAATACTCCTAAGCACCTTTATTTGTAGTAATTTACAAAAAAGCAGGGGGACCCCCAAAGAACGCATGCTCTCGGCACACGTAGCCGTTCAGCGCACTCGAAGTCAGGTGAAGACTCTGTCGATCCCCAACATCCCCTGTCAGGGAACACCGCTCTAAGTTCCTTCATTAGGAAGATTTTACAAAAATGGGGGAGGGGCACAGAGATGGATGAGGGCCAGCGGTAAAAGCGGTGAGCTTTCAGCCCAGCTAGCTGAGACATGGGCCAAAGGCCCCTCACCTTACTGCCGTAGGCCGGAGCGGAACCGAGGTGAAGCGACCCCACCGATTCAGTAAGTATCTTTATTTGTAATAATTTACAATTATAGCCGGGGGGGGGCCGCTCCTAAAGTAGCTCGTGACCAGCGAAGAAATATCCGATCTCGAAATTTGCCGTGTCTTCTCCGTCAGAACCGTGGATGGCATTTTCTTCAATCGACCCGGCAAACTTCTTGCGAATCGTGCCGTCTTCGGCGTTGGCCGGATTGGTGGCTCCCATCAATTTACGAAGGTCGGCGATTGCGTCTTCCTTCTCAAGCACCAAAGGAAAGATCGGGCCTGAGGACATGAAGTCAGTGAGCGAGCCAAAGAACGGGCGCTCTTTGTGCACGTAATAGAATCCCTCGGCCTGAGCCTTGGAAATGGATGCCTTCTTAATGGCGACAATCTTGAAGCCCGCCTTTTCGATTTCGGCGAGGATGGCTCCGGTATAGCCCTTGCGGACCGCGTCTGGCTTGATGATGCTGAAGGTGCGTTGGGACACCTGGCTTGTTCTCCCTTACAAATGATGCGTTACTTCGAGTGTAAAGCACGTGCACCCAGCTACAGGTTTGGCGGAGAGCCCATGCTGAATGGTTATTCCCTGCACGACTTGTCTTGGGAAATATTCTCGAGAGATATCAGGTCCTGAGGCGTGTCGATGTCAATGGCGCCGTCTGGAAAATCCACCGCTGTTGTCTGATTCAGATAGTGCCGAATCACGGAGCGAGCGCCCTGATCGCCTTCCAGTTTCAGCAGTTCGGAATACAGCTGCTTCTGAAATATCGCTGGCACACCTAATCGACCCGCATAACGGGATGCAGTGATCAAAGGATTGCCTTCGGCACTCGCTCTTACAAGATCGACAAGAATTCCAGAGGAGAGTTTTGCCTGATCGGACAAAAGAAGCAAAGTCTTTTGGGGCGCAGGGCACTCCTTCATCAAAGAGTCGATGCCGCAACGTAGCGACGAGCCCATGCCTGATTGCCAGTCTGAATTGATAACAATCTTTGTTTCGAGATCGGAAATTTCCAGCTGTATGCGATTGGATTCGAATCCGAGAACAACGAGGATTGGAGCACAGCCAGCTTCCGCTGCGAATCTTACCGTGCGATGTAACAGGCTTTCGCCGTTGACCGTGAGCAGTTGTTTAGGCTGACCTAAGCGAGAGGAAGCGCCTGCGGCGAGCACGATTGCAGCACAGCCTGTCTCCAGGTTGGCGTCAGACATAGTTAGACGTTGAATGGATGTGCTTGCGCGATGGCTTTTTCAAAGACATGCCATCCCGGTCATTCAAGACCGCGACGATCTCCGTCACAATTGAGAGCGCAATGCTTTCCGGCGAATCTGCGCCAATGTCGAATCCCACAGGGGCATGCAGGCAATCCATGCACTCTTCAGATGACATTCCGATCTGAGAAGCAATCTCGCCCACTAAACGCTCGGTGCGCTGCCGGGGACCCAGCACGCCAAGATATTTCGGCTTGCAAGGTAAAAGCTGCTGTAGGAGCGCCTTGTCCTGTTCATAACTATGCGTCAGCAACACAAAGGCGTCTTCAGCGCCAATGGTTAGGTCCCGAATAGGCGCGGCGTTCTCGTAGTCCAGCACGAGCATGCGATCCGCCATTGGGAAGCGGTCTCGCCGCGCCAGGTGTGAGCGGCCATCGGCTATGGTCACATGCCATCCGAGATTCTGCGCAAAATCAGCGAGAGGCTTCGCATCATCACCTGCACCAAAAATTGTCAGTGACGGGCGTGGAGCGACGTATTCGACAAAAAGTTCCGCTGGGTAATCGTCCAACAGCGAGGCTTCCGCATAGAAGGAAAGTCGCTCACGAACTGCGCGCTTTACCAGGTCTGCCATTTCCGGCGATAGGCTAGCCGGCGATCGAAATAAGTTTTTCCCGCCGGCCTGCTGCACCAGAATGGTCGACGCTTTATCTGTATCGGTCACAATTACAAACGGAAGACGCGTGTTCAGATTTACATCCAACGCATTGAGCACCGCATGGGTCGCCTCGCCCCGTTCCAGGAGAACATGCACGGCGCCGCCGCAGCCAAGACCATATGGGAGAGGAGAATCGTCATCGAAGAAGCTGCTGTAGCGTTGAATCGTCGGTCCGCTCTCTGTGAGCCACCAGACTTTCTTCATCACCTCAGCCTCCAGGCAGCCGCCGCTGATCGTCCCGGCACGCTGGCCGCTGCGGGTAAGCAGCATGCGGGCTCCTGGTTTGCGATAGGACGACCCTTCAACGCGCACGACGGTTACCAGGCAGACTTCGTCCTGTCTCGCTTTCGCCGCACGCCACAACTCCACGATTTGTTGCAGTTCGGACATGGATTACGCCGGCAGTTTCCTTTTTCCTTTCAGGCTGTTTGCGTAGTCACTTGCAGCGCTCGGACAATGGCGCGTTTCGCCAATTCCACTTTGAACGCATTATCGCGTAAGGGTTTTGCCGGCTTCAAGGCGGCTTCAGCTGCAGCGCGGAATGCGTGTTCATTTGCCTCGCGGCCCTGTAACGCCTGTTCTGCCTCATTGGACCGCCAAGGCTTTGTGCCAACGCCACCCATGGCCACGCGTGCATACTGAATTTTCCCGCCGGAGAGTTGCACAACAACTGCCGCTGACGCCAGTGCAAATTCGTATGAAGCTCGGTCGCGCAGCTTCAGATAGTGCGACCGCGCCCGCTGCGGCAATACTGGAAGAGTTACATGTGTGATAAGTTCGCCCGGCTCCAATACATTTTCCTTGTCTGGAGTCGCGCCAGGAACAAGATAAAAGTCGTTGAGCGCAATGCTGCGCTCGCCCTTGGGACCGCGGGTGTGTACGGTCGCTTCAAGCGCGATCATCGCCACGGCCATATCTGACGGGTGCGTGGCGATACACTGCTCGCTCGTTCCAAGAATGGCATGTATGCGATGGAACCCATCTATGGCTGCGCAGCCCCCTCCAGGTTCACGCTTGTTGCACTTATAGTTCGTGTCGCGGAAGTAGTAGCAGCGGGTACGCTGCAGCAGATTGCCCCCCGTACTCGCCATGTTCCGCAGCTGCGGCGAAGCGCCGGAGAGTAGAGCTTCTGACAGCACCGAGTAGCGCTGCTTTACATCTGGATTCCATGCGAGATCACTATTGCGTACCAACGCGCCGATCTTGAGTCCGCCATCGGAAGTCGGTTCGATGCGGTCGAGCGGAAGCCCTTTGATGTCCACCAGAGCTGCCGGCCTCTCAACGTTGAGCTTCATCAGGTCGACAAGAGTCGTGCCACCCGCAATAAACTTGCTGCTCTGGCGGCTGATCAAATCAACAGCAACATCAATGGACTTCGCTTGGCTGTAGCGGAAAGCCTGCATGGCGGTCCGTCTCCTTAATTTATGCCGAGCATCGGGCTTTCTGCACCGCGGCGACAATATTGGTATAGGCGCCGCAACGGCAGATATTTCCGGCCATCGCTTCGCGAACATCCGCATCGTCCTTACCGATGGGCTCGTTAAGGAGCGCCGACGCCGACATAATCTGTCCCGGCGTGCAGTAGCCGCACTGAAAGCCGTCATGCTCGATGAAGGCTGCCTGCATCGGATGGAGTTCCCCGTTCTGCTCAAGCCCTTCGATGGTCGTGATCTCGTCGTTCTGATGCATAATGGCAAAACTCAGGCACGAGTTCACGCGCCGCCCGTTGACGTGGACGGTGCAGGCGCCGCACTGGCCGTGGTCGCAGCCCTTTTTCGTGCCGGGAAGCTGGAGATTTTCCCGCAGTGCATCAAGCAGCGTAACTCGAGGCTCAAGCATCACCTGGTGCGTCTGACCGTTGATCTTCAGAGTTACCGGAACTGCTCCCTGTATCGGCTTGCCGTCCACTGCTGCCGCGGGAGCCGGTGCAATTGCTGTCGCGTGCGCCAATGGCGCGGTCGTTGCCGCCAGACTGGCTGCGCCCAGTTGCGTCAGGAATGACCGCCGCGAAAACCTGCCGAAAAGCGGCGGCTCGTTTGTTGTACCAGCGGAAATCTTCTCTTCGGCCTGCTCAAGAGGCTCGTTGTCGCTCGATTTTGGCATTGCTAGTGTCCTTCGTGTTGCATTCGGCGATCAACAGAAAGATGAAGTTGCACTGAAACTAGCATGCCACCGAAACAGGCTTTTTGATAGATCTAGCTGATGTCGCCGAGCTTATTCGTGGACGACGGCTTTCACCAGGTTTCGCGGACTGTCTACGTCAATGCCGCGAAGGATGGCGGTGAAATAAGCCATTAATTGAAGGGGAACGACCTCGAGGATGGTGAGGAGATATTCGCTGGCATTGGGTACCGGCACAGTGAAGCGCGCGAGCTTCGGCACATCGGCATCGCCTTCGGATGCCAACGCGATGATCTCAGCGCCTTGCGCCTCCATGTCCTTCATCAGTTGCACAGTCTTTTCATAACGCAGGACGGAATCGGGGTCATTTCGGTCTTGGGTCGCGATCATCACCAGCGGCGCGTCTTTACTGACTAGGGCATTGGGGCCGTGCTTCAGTTCACCGGCGGGATAGCCCTCGGCCTGCACATATGCCGATTCCTTCAGCTTGAGGGCCCCTTCGCGGGCGATGGCATAATGAATTCCGCGCCCCAGATACAGGAAGCCGCGCGCACTGCGCGTATGTTCGGCAACAGCATGCAGCTGTTTTTCCCATGCCTCCAGGGAAGACTCAAGCAGGCCCGGCAGTTTTTCCAGTTGCTCTATCAGGCCGGAGACGGAATGGGCCGTCATTCTGCCGCGCAGTCGCGCCATGAAAAGCGTCAGCACGTACAAGACGGCGAGCTGCGTGGTGAAGCTCTTGGTCGCGGGAATTGCCTTCTCCTTGCCAGCAACGGTCGGTAAGGAGCCGTCGGCGTCGCGGGCCATCGTTGAGTTGGCGTTGTTGGTGATGGCAACGGTTGCGAGACCGCGCGACTTTCCTTCACGCAGAGCCGCCAGCGTATCGGCTGTCTCTCCAGATTGCGAGATGACGATCACGCCGGGATCCTGCAGCGTGTGCGTAGACCGGTAGCAGTACTCGCTCGCGTATTCAACGTCGACGGTGAGACCGGCAAGGTCTTCGAGCATAATCTCGCCGGCGAGTCCCGCGTGTCGGCTCGATCCGCTGGCGGCGATCACGACGCGTTGATGGCTACGCAGCGCTTCGGCAACCGCAGCAAAAGCTTCCGGGTTGAGCGAGCCATCGGTAACGTAATTGCGAATCGTGGCAGCGAGAGCTTCGGGCTGCTCGTAGATCTCACGCAGCATGGCGTGCGGGAAGTTGCGCGTATCGAGCGATTGCGGCATGGACCGTCCTCAAATTCCTCGTGCGGGAATATGCTTACCTATTCTCTCTCATACAAACCTGTATGTACAACTAGAGAGGTTAGCCTGGATCAAAAAACGGCGAATGACCGCCAGAGCCTGCTCTGTCATTTCTGTAAGCGCGAATGTAACCTGATCGCTCTAAGATGTTTGCGGTTTCCTGATTTGCGGAGGAATCATGAATAGAAGCGTCGCTCCGACAAAAACAACGCGGGCGCATGGGTCCGAATGGCCCCGCTACCCAAGTGTGTACGAGATCAATACCTGGGTCTGGCTCGGTGAGCTGAGCCAGAAATACGGGAAGATAGTTACTTTGTCCCTGGTTCCTGACGCTGAATGGGATGCCATCGTCGCATACGGCTTCGATGCGGTCTGGTTGATGGGAGTCTGGGAGCGAAGTCCTGCGGGCATTGCGATTGCCAATGAAAACGAAGGCCTGGTTGAAGATTTCCGACGAGCCCTTCCTGACTTTCGCGCGGAGGACAACGTTGGATCTCCTTATTGTGTGCGCAGCTATGTTGTCGACCAGCATCTCGGAGGACCCCAAGGTCTGGCCGTTGCCAGGGAGGAGCTCTCGAAGCGGAGTATGAACCTGATCCTGGATTTCGTGCCCAATCATGTCGCGCTCGATCATCCATGGGTCGCCGAACACCCCGAATATTTCATCCGGGGCAATGCAGAAGACGCCAGGAGTGACGTCTCGTCATTCATTGAGCTGAGGGGAACGGTTTACGCCCGCGGGCGCGATCCCTACTTTCCCGCATGGCCGGACGTCTTACAGTTGAACGCCTTTGCACCGGGACTTCGGCAGGCTGCGATTGACACCGTATCCACCATTGCCCAGCAGTGCGATGGCATCCGCTGCGATATGGCCATGCTTTTCCTGAACGCGATCTTCGAGCGCACCTGGGACAGCCGGGCCGGAGAGCAGCCCATAACGGAGTACTGGTCTGACCTGATCCTGGCCGTCAAGAAAAACCATCCTGGCTTCCTCTTTATCGCCGAGGCTTACTGGGATCTGGAATGGCAACTTCAGCAGCAGGGTTTTGATTTCTGTTACGACAAGAAGCTTTATGACCGTCTGGAACACGGCGACGCAGAAAGCATTCGTCTGCATCTCTGCGCAGATCTGAACTACCAGGGGAGGCTCGTCCGTTTCATCGAAAACCATGACGAGCCACGGGCCGCCGCTACCTTTTCATCGGCGAAGCAACAGGCTGTGGCGCTGACCATTGCCACGCTTCCGGGAGTCAGGCTTTTTCATGAAGGGCAGTTTGAGGGACGCACCGTGAGACTGCCTGTGTTTCTGGGCAGGCGTCCGCAGGAACCTGTGGATGAGGGCCTGCGGGGTTTCTACAAAAGGCTTCTCAGCGCGATTGATAAGCCCATTTTTCGCGATGGCCAATGGAGCCTGTGCGAGAAAACGGGCTGGTCCGACAACATGAGCTGTCAGAATCTGGTGACTTGGAACTGGTCGAGAGACGACGAGCGGCACCTGATCATCGTCAATTTAAGCGACTATCCCGCACAGAGCCGGGTAAAAGTTCCGTGGGCGGATACAGATGGAGGAGAATGGCATTTGCTGGACGCGATATCGAGTGCGACCTTTGAGCGTGCAGGACATGAGATGCGGTCGCCGGGCCTGTACGTGGAACTCGAACCGTGGAACTACCACTTCTTCGAGTGTCTGCGTATGAACAAGACATAGGATCGAGATTCGCCGCCTGGCGGTTTGGGCAGCCGATCAGAGATCAAACGACTGAACGCGGCGCAAATAAGGAGAAACCAATGGAATCAACCCGCAATTCTCCAATGAACTATGTTGAGGTCACGGAGCAGAAACGACTGAATGAAGCTCGTGAGAAGGCCATCCCCTGGAAGAAATGGGGACCGTACCTCAGTGAACGGCAGTGGGGCACGGTGCGCGAGGACTATAGCAAGGACGGCAACGCCTGGGACTACTTCACGCACGACCAATCCCGGTCGCGCGCCTACCGCTGGGGCGAAGATGGATTAGCCGGGTTCTCGGACGATAAGCAGCAGCTTTGCTTCGCGCTGGCGCTGTGGAACGGTCGCGATCCCATTCTGAAAGAGCGCCTGTTTGGCCTGACCAACAACGAGGCCAACCACGGCGAAGACGTCAAGGAGTACTATTTCTACGTCGACAGCACTCCTACGCACTCGTACATGAAGTACCTGTACAAGTACCCGCAGGCTGAGTATCCATATCGCGATCTGATAGAGACCAACCGGCGGCGCTCGCGCGAAGAGATGGAGTACGAACTTCTAGACACCGGCATTTTCGATGAAGATCGATATTTTGATGTCTTTGTGGAATATGCCAAGGCCGACCCGGAAGACACTCTGATACGAATCTCGGTCCACAATCGTGGCCCTGAGGCCGCTCAGATCCATGTGCTTCCGACCCTGTGGTTTCGTAACAACTGGACTGGGGAGGAGGGCGAACCCAAGCCCGCGCTAGGTCAGATCGATGGGGAGAAGATTCACGCTTCTCATCCGCAGCTCGGCGATTACACGTTGCAGTGTGAGGGCGCAGCAGAGCTGCTCTTCACCGAGAACGAATCGAACGCAGGCCGTCTTTGGGGACAGCCCAATGCCTCACCTTACGTCAAAGACGCTTTTCACCAATACGTAATCTCGGGCGCGCACGATGCCGTCAATCCATCAAAAACCGGAACCAAGGCTGCGGCACATTATGTGCTGGACGTTCCCGCCAGAGGAAGCAAAGTGGTGCGCCTGCGGCTGAGCCCGAAGGTAGCGGCCGACGGCTTCAGCAAATTCGACCAGATATTCGAAAGCCGGCTGGCAGATGCGAACGAGTTTTATGAACGGATCACTCCGAGCAACCTGAGCGAAGATGAGCGTCGCGTCCACCGCCAGGCGCTGGCCGGGATGTTGTGGTCCAAGCAGTATTACTACTTCGATCTGGATCGGTGGCTGACCGAGCACGACTCTCATCCGATGGTTGGATCCGGCAAAGGAGGGGCTCGTAACACAGACTGGTTCCACATGCTGAACAGCGATGTCATCTCGATGCCCGATAAATGGGAGTATCCCTGGTACGCGGCATGGGATCTGGCTTTTCACACCATCGCCCTCTCGATGGTTGATTTTGACTTTGCAAAAGATCAACTGTTGCTGATGCTGAGAAATCTTTATGCCCATCCCAATGGACAGATTCCGGCCTACGAGTGGAACTTTGGCGACGTGAATCCGCCGGTGCACGCCTGGGCGACGCTGTTCCTCTACAGAATTGAGACGGAGTTGGGCCGATCTGATCTGCGCTTTCTGGAACGTTCCTTCCAGGGCCTGATGCTGAATTTCAACTGGTGGGTGAACCGCAAAGATCCATCGGGGCGCAATGTCTTCGCCGGCGGATTCCTCGGACTGGACAACATCGGCGTCTTCGATCGCAGTGCTCCGCTCCCGACCGGCGGACATCTCGACCAGGCCGACGGCACCGCATGGATGGCTTTCTATTGTCAGTGCATGCTGGAGATTGCGCTCGTTCTTTGCGACTACGACACAATGTACGAGGAAATTGCCTACCGTTTCATCGAGCATTTTGCCTGGATTGCCTATGCCATGGACCGCATGGGCGACTGCCACGACGAGATGTGGGATGAGGAAGACGGATTCTTCTACGATCTGCTCCATTTCCCGAATGGCGACACCATGCGCCTGAAAATCCGCTCGATGGTAGGACTGCTGCCACTATGCGCGACGACTGTACTTGACGCCGATCAGTACAGCACGCATCCGCGGATCGTCGAACTGCTGCATTTGTTCCGTAAGCGCCATCCGGAGGTGATTCAAAAGATCGCTTCAGCCGAGGACGTGGAGAAAGGCGGGTACATGGGGCGCAGGCTTTTGACGACTTGCAACAGGCCAAAACTGCTGCGCGTTCTGAAGTACCTGCTCGACGAGAACGAATTCCTCAGCCCTTACGGCATCCGTTCGCTGTCGAAATATCACCTGGAGCATCCCTTTGAGTTCGACCTGGGCGGGCAGGCATACAAAGTGCAATACCTTCCTGCGGAATCGAATACCGGCATGTTTGGCGGCAACTCCAACTGGCGGGGACCGATCTGGATGCCGGTGAATGGGCTGATCGTACGGGCATTCCTTCAGATGTATCCGTTCTATGGCCCGGACTTCAAGGTGGAGTGCCCAACCGGCTCGGGCAATTACATGACCTTGTTTGAGGTGGCGAAGGAAATCGGCCGCCGCAATGCGAGCATCTTTCTGCGTGACGCCAATGGCCAACGCCCAGTCTACGGAGGAACGAAGAAATTCCAGGATGATCCACACTGGAAGGATTACATCCTCTTCTATGAGTATTTCCACGGTGAGAATGGCGCCGGTCTGGGAGCCAGTCATCAGACAGGCTGGACCGGGTTGGTTGCCCGCGCCCTTGATCTATTTGCACGGCTAAAGGCAGATGATCTGCTGCGGGTTTCCTCAGGAGCGGTGGCGGACGTGACCCGGCAGCAGGTTACGGGGGAGCGCGTGTGAACATGAAGATTCAGGGCGGCGGCAATTTTGCTCCGCAATGAGACTGGACCGGCCGTCGGGATAGCGACTCAGAGACAAAAAGGAGTGCGGAACTTGTCCGCACTCCATGCAGGAGACACAACCTGAATCTGCCCAAAGCTTGTGTCGGAGGCACTCTGGTCCAGGGCTCCCGTAATCCAGCCGAAATTTGGGTGGACTGGTTGGCAGATTTCCCATACTGTATAGACAACTGTACTGGGCCCGCAAGAGAAAAGTTGCGGGAAGTAGGCCAGCGCAGATGGCGGTCTTCGGAGAAGCAATCGCCGGTGGAAATCAACTCCGGATGCCGGCAAGAAACCTTGCTGTAATCGCTTCCGGCTGAGTAATAGCAGCGCCCACAACTACCGCGAGGGCGCCGAGATCGAAAGCTCGGCGGACTTCCTCCGGCTGGCGGACATGGCCTTCGACGATGACGGGGAGATGCAGAGACTTGACCAGTTCTTCTATCAACGTCCAGCTAATCGAGCGCAGCCCGTCGGTTTCCGGAGTGTATCCGAACATCGTTGTGGCCACGGCGTCGGCTCCGGCCTGTTCGGCGGCGCGCGCCTCGTCGAGGGTGGCAATGTCGGCCAAAACCGGCTTGCGGAGTTCCTGGCGGATGCGTGAAAGCAACTGCGGCCACGGCTCGGAGGACGGCGGACGGCGGGCACTGCAGTCTACGCCGATGATGTCGGCTCCGGCGTCGGAGACCACCTTCGCCGACGCAAAATCCGGAGTGATATGCGGTTCAGCGTTTTCGTACCGCTTGAGTATGCCGATGATGGGCAGATCGGTTTCTCTGCGAAAGGCGGCGATGCAAGCGGCTCCGTTCGCCCGCAGGCCGCCGGCGCCGCCCCGAATTACGGACAGAGCGATGCGGCGCAAGGTATCGGGGTGATCCAGTGGGTCGCCAGGGAGTGCCTGACAAGAAACGATCAGCTTGTTTTTTAAGCTGGCCTGGAATATCTCGGATGTTGTCATATTTAGAGCTGCTGAGTTTTGGCAGCATATCAAATGATTGCGCGCCAGGTATTGGACGCAGTAAGTACGCGGCAATCATTCGTAATACATTTTGTGCTGCCGGTAGTTAGTTGCGAACTGAGGAGTGAGGGTGCCTAAGAGCCGTACGAGCAACGAGTCAGTGTTTCATCCGTTGGATAAGAACGGATTTATTCCCCTTTATTTCCAGATTCAGCGGGCCCTGATGGAAAAGATCCAGTCGGGTGAACTCTCCGAGGGCGACCCTCTGGCCTCGGAAGAAGAACTGTCCCGCCATTATCAGGTGAGCCGCATGACGGCCCGGCAGGCGCTGCACGGTCTGAAAATCAGCGGCTACGCATTCAGCGAAAAAGGCCGCGGCACGTTTGTGACCCGTCCCAAGCTCGAAAAAAATATCATGCATCTGCAGGGGTTTACCGAAGAAATGCGGCAGCGCGGCATGAAACCGAGCTCGAAACTGCTCGAACAATCGGTACTGGTCCCGGACGAAGACCTCCGACAGCGCCTGAAGCTCGATGTCAGCGATAAAGTATTGCACCTGCGCCGTCTTCGTTTGGCAGACGGCATTCCCATGGCGATCGAGGATTCCCATATCCCGCTGAAGCAGTTTCCCGGACTCGACCGAATCGATTTTGCCCGGCACTCGCTTTACCAGACGCTCCGCGAGCGCTATGGCGTGCGCGTAGGCTACGCGGACGAAATCATCGAGGCGCTACTTGCGACGAAAGAAGAGTCGGAATTGCTGACGATTCCGCGCAAGTCCAGCGTGCTCTCCATCACCCGCGTCATCATGACGACGCAGGAAACGCCGGTCGAAGCGGCCTGCTCGCGCTATCGCTCAGACCGCTACCGCGCCTCGATTCGCGTTCCGATGACGGCCATCGAATAAACTGGGTTCCGATGAAAGTCTGGGATGCGATCGTTGTAGGCGCCGGGCCGGCTGGTTGCGCGTGCGCGTACGACCTGGCGTGGGCCGGTATCTCTGTCTTGTTGGTGGACAAGTCGGAATTCCCGCGTATGAAGGCATGCGCCGGGGGACTGACGATGAAGACGGTGCGCGCCCTGCGGTACTCGATTGCACCGGTTGTACGACAGAGCATTGACCGCATCGTGCTCGAAGAGAGGGATTCTTCCCGCATTCCCGTGTGCAACAAAAAATCGATTTGTGTGATGACTGAGCGGGCGGAGCTGGACGCCTTTTGTCTGGCAAAGACAGTCGAAGCTGGTGCGGTCTTTCAGTGCATTCCCGGGATGGTAAGTATTAGTAAGGGCGCAGACGCCGTTGTCGTCACGACGCACGACGAAGTGATGCGTGGACGTTTCCTCGTAGGGGCGGATGGCGTCAACAGCCAGGTACGACGTATGACCAGCGATGGCGGCTGGTTTCGCACAGCTTTTGCCATTGAGGCAAACGTGCGGCGCGATGCGCAGAAAGATGATCTGGTCTTCGATTTTGCTCCTGTGATGGCAGGGTACGGATGGGTTTTTCCAAAACGCGACCATGTGAATGTTGGCCTCTACAGCCTGGACAAGAACGAAAAGCTCAACCGTAGTCGCTTGTCTGCCTATGTTGCGAGTCGCTTTGGCAGCGATGCAAAAGCCGACAATTTCGTAGGGCAACATGCAGGATTTGGAGCGGCGCAACATCGTATAGAAAACAAATGTATTTTCCTGGCTGGAGATGCCGGCGGTTTCGTGGATCTTCTGACCGGTGAAGGGATTTACGGGGCGGTGATCAGCGGCCAGGCCGCCGCCGCCGCCATTATCTCGGAGTTGGAGCAAAAGGCCCCCGCGAGACAAACATTTATCAATCTCACTGAAAGTCTCCGAAACAACCTGCAGATCGCCGAGCGTATTGCGGTTTCCTTCTACGCAAATCCGCAACGCGGATTTCGCGCGATGAAAACACCCTTTCTCCGCAGCGCGATTCTAAAAGGCTACGCTGACGGACTCGATTTGTCCGTGCTGGTTCAAACGGCGCGCAGGATCCTGCCGAACCACAGTGGATGAATCGAAATCGGAAATCGAGAATCAAAGTTTCGTAAAGTTGCAACATCGCGGACTAAAACCCCTATTGCTGCTAAGATGGGGGCGTCGAGTTCAACCACTGTTCCAAGCAACTTGTAGCGGGCCCAATTTTTAGTTCGGTAGTGCGCATTTAAAAAGAATTCTGCGTCCTGTGCTAGAATCTCGCTTCTGGTGCATCCGAAAAACTTCAGCTTTATCTTTCGTTCTGTTGGCTAACTCCCGTCCCGGCGCGGTGAAGAAGGTCTGGAATCGATGCTCGCAAAGTGCCTGAAGTGCGTTTCGTTATCTGCGAAGAGCTGGTGCTTGCTGCTAATGCTCTTTATCTGGCATGCGGCCTTCGCGGAAGGCCCGCAGGCGACACCCAGCATCTTCGCTCCAACATCTACCCCTGCCGATGAGATCTATCATCTCTCTCTGTTTGTTCTCGCCATCACGGGCAGTATTTTCGTGGTCGTTGCAGGATTGCTCGCGTTCGTCATCTTTCGCTACCGGCAGCGCGGTCCCGACGACATTACCGAGCCCGCACAGATCTACGGATCGAATCAGGTAGAGCTGGCCTGGACCGTCATTCCCGTGCTAATTGTTGTCGTCCTCTTCCTGACAACGGCACGCATGATCTTTGCCATTCAGGATGCTCCGCCGCCAAAAACGGCTTTGGATGTGACCGTAGTCGGCCATCAGTTCTGGTGGGAGTTCAACTATCCAAAGCTCGGCATTCACGCGGTCAATGAGCTGCATGTGCCATTGAGCAATCCGGAAGCGCCCACACCGACCTATCTCAAACTGCTCTCCGCCGATGTGATCCACAGCTTCTGGGTGCCTCAGTTATCGGGCAAGATCGATCTGATTCCAAACAACGTGAATGGGATGTGGATCGACCCGCTGCACACAGGAACGTATGTGGGACAGTGCGCGCAGTTTTGTGGCGTGCAGCATGCAAAGATGCTGCTGCGGGTATATGTCGATACTCCGGAGCAGTTCGCGGCCTGGGTGAAGAACCAGCAGCAGATGGCTGTATCTGACGAGAGCGTGACTGCCGGACGTCATGTTTTCGAGACGCAGGCCTGCATGAACTGCCACACCATTCAGGGAACCGCGGCTACAGGACGCTTCGGCCCGGATCTGACGCACCTGATGAGCCGCGACACTCTGGCATCGGGCGCGATGGACAACACCAAAGAGAATCTGCGCGAGTGGATCAGAAACCCGGACACGTTTAAGCCGGGTGCTCTGATGCCCGCGATGCAGTTAGACAACCAGCAACTCGATCAGGTGACGGCGTACCTGGCGACTCTTCAAGTAGGAGCGCAACGGATTATGGCAGATTCAACCTATCCGATTCCCGGCTCGGTGGAGGCGACTCCCCGGCGGTGGTCACAGGCCGATATCCTTGCGTGGCTGAACAGCTGGGTGACCACGGTCGATCACAAAAAGCTCGGCATTCTCTACATGCTCTACGCCATCTTCTTCCTGCTCGTCGGCGGAGCAGAAGCGATCGCCATCCGCATTCAGCTGATTCAGCCGAACATGCACTTCCTCTCGCCGCAGGTCTTCAACCGCATCTTCACCATGCACGGAACCACGATGGTGTTCCTGGTGGGCATGACCTATATCTTTGGATTCGCGAATTACCTGATCCCTCTGATGATCGGCGCGCGTGATATGGCATTTCCGCGGCTGAATGCATTCAGCTTCTGGATGACCTTTTTTGGCGGCATTCTGCTGTATTACAGCTTCATCGGCGGCGGTGGGCTTTTTGGGGTGGGCAATGCTCCGGACACGATGTGGTGGGCCTATGCGCCGCTCACTGAGCGTGCGTTCTCACCGGGCAACGCCCCTGACTACTGGGCGCTCTCGCTGATCGTCACCGGATTCGGCACGATCGGCGCGTCGGTCAACGTGATTGCGACAGCGTTCTGCATGCGCTGCAAGGGCATGACGGTGATGCGGCTGCCGCTGCTTGTCTGGATAAACGTAGTGGCCTCGGGCCTGGCCCTCATCACGATTACGCCACTGACTGCCGCGCAGATCATGCTCCTGATCGACCGCTACCTGGGTGGACACTTCTTCGATACGCAGGCGGGAGGATCGGCGGTGATCTGGGCGCATTTCTTCTGGATCTTCGGGCATCCGGAAGTCTACGTACTCGTGCTGCCAGCCTTTGCGATTGCGAGCGAAGTGATTCCCGTATTCTCGCGTAAGGCGATTTTCGGATACCCGGTGATGGTGGCGGCTTCGGTTGGGATCGCCTTTGTCAGCCTTGGCGTCTGGGCGCACCATATGTTCACCATCGGGATGCCTTCTGTGGGCAATGCCTTCTTTGTGCTCTCGACCATGCTGGTAGGCATTCCGACGTCGATCAAAATCTTCAACTGGCTGGCCACTATGTGGGGCGGCAAGATCCGCTTTGCCACGCCCATGCTTTTCTGCACGGCGTTTGTCGTCCAGTTCCTGCTCGCCGGCCTTACCGGCATCATGTTGTCAGTGGCGCCCTGGGACTGGCAGCTGCATAATTCCTATTTTGTAATTGCGCACTTTCACTACATCCTCGTAGGCGCCATTGTCTTCTGTATTTTTGGGGGCATTTACTACTGGTATCCCAAAGTCACCGGGCGCATGTTGAGCGAGAAATTGGGAAAGTGGCATTTCTGGCTCTTCATCATTGGTTTTCATGTCACCTTCGACATCATGCACATTCCCGGCCTGCTGGGGATGCCGCGATCGATCTATACCTATGAAGCGAACCGCGGCTGGGGCACGCTGAACATGATCGTCTCGATCGGCGGATTGATTCAGGGGATCGCGGTGCTGATTTTTGCGGTGAACTTGATCTGGTCTTATTTCAAGGGCAAGGAAGCTGGAAACGATCCCTGGGATGCGTGGACGCTCGAGTGGTCAACGTCATCGCCGCCGCCGGCATACAACTTTGCGACCGATCCGGTGGCGACGAGCCGCCGTCCATTGTGGGATTTGAAACATCCGGATGATCCGGACTGGAAGTACGAGTGAGGCTCTGACGCGATGAGTACAGTAGCAGTGGCACATGCAGAAGCGGAGCAGCCGTGGGTGCTGCCCTCGAAGGGCCGCGTCGCGATGTTCTGCCTCATTATTGCCGAGTCGGCGATCTTCACCATTTTTGTGGTGGCTTATGTCTACAACATCGGCAAAAGCCTCTACGGGCCCACGCCAAGCCAGGTGCTCGATGTTCCGCTTTTCAATACGGTCTGCCTGCTCTCCAGCAGCTTGACGATCTGGCTCGCCGAGCGCGCCATCGAGCATGGCAAGGTAAAGGTCTTCGGTCTGTGGTGGGCGTTGACCTGGGTTCTCGGCGCCATCTTTCTTGTCGGGACCGGCGTTGAGTGGTACAAGCTGATTTATCACGACGGATTAACGATCAGCACGAACCTCTTCGGTACTACGTTTTATTCGCTTGTGGGGCTGCATGCCTCGCACGTCATCCTCGGCCTGACTGCACTGCTGATCGTGCTCGTGTTTACCATTACCGGTCACGTGAGAGAAGAGCATGCCGAGCGCATTCAGGTTCTGGCTTTGTACTGGCACTTTGTCGACGCCGTCTGGATCGTTGTCTTCACCGTCGTCTACATCATCGGTCGTTGAGAGAGACACGCATGGAAGCGCACGAACACTCCAATCCTTCAGGTCAGCACGGCGGAGCGATTCATTTGCCCGCGCCCACCGCATGGCCCATCGTGCTCGCCTGCGGCTTCGCGCTGATGATTGCCGGCATTGTGACCAACGGCGCTATCAGCATTCTTGGCGGAGTGCTGTTTGTGGCCGGCTGTGTCGGCTGGTTCCGGCAGGTGCTGCCGCACGAGGCGCACGAAGAGATTCCGGTGGAAGCGCACGAGGTTGTCATCGCCTCTGCGCGCACGCATGTGAAGCACATTGCGGTCAGCGCGGAACACCGCGCGCATCTGCCTGTGGAAACGTATCCGGTTCTATCCGGGATCAAGGGTGGCATCGCGGGCGGCATCGCGATGATCCTGCCGGCCATGCTTTATGGAATTCTGAGCGGCCATGGCATCTGGTATCCGGTGAACCTGTTGGGTGGCGCTGGCGTGGGTCGCTGGACGAATCCCACGATGGCAGAGATGGAAAGTTTTCACCTGTCGGCGGTCATTATCGCCACAGTCATTCACGCGGCGACGAGTGTTCTGGTTGGGCTCCTCTATGGAGCGATGCTGCCGATGCTACCTCGTCGTCCGATTTTGCTGGGTGGCATCGTCGCCCCGCTGCTGTGGACGGGACTCCTGCATTCCTCGCTTGGGGTCGTGAATCCTGTGCTCGATTCGCATATCAATTGGGGATGGTTTGTCGTATCGCAGGTCGCATTCGGCATCGTTGCCGGACTCGTGGTAGTGCGACAGGGAAAGATACAAACCGGACAATCGATGCCATTTGTCCTGCGTATGGGAATCGAAGCGTCGGGGATGCCTCCGGAAGGGAAGGATCGCCACTGATGAACGCGCGCGGATTCTGTGGCAGCATTCTCGTTCTCTGCAGCCTTGCATTGTCTGGCTGCCATTCGGGCAAGCCTTCCCCCGGCGCGGAAGCATTGCGCCCGGATCAGGTGACAGACTTTTCGCATCTCTATGCGCAAAATTGCTCCGCCTGCCATGGCGCGGATGGCCAGCACGGTCCCGCCATGCCACTTGGCAACCCGGAGTATCAGGCGATTGTCGACGAGGGCACGCTGGCCGAGGCGATTGGCAACGGTGTACAGGGAACGCTGATGCCCCCATTTTCTCAGAGCGCAGGTGGCATGCTCACGGATGCCCAGATCGATGCCCTCGTTGTCGGTATTCGGTCTCACTGGTATAACCCCGATGTGCTGAAAGGTTTAGACGTTCCGCCTTACCAGACGAACAAGCAGGGTGACGTCGCGCATGGGCAACAGGTGTTTACTGCCCATTGCGCCAGTTGTCATACAACCGGGGCGCAGAAGAAGAACGCGAAGTTGGGTTCGGTAACGGATGGTTCCTACCTGGCACTGATTGCCGATCAGTCGCTGCGCGCCATCATCATTGCCGGACGGCCTGATATTGGGCACCCGGACTGGCGCGGTGCGCAAGGCAGCACTCCGATGAGCGACCAGGACGTTACGGATGTTGTCGCTTGGATCGCGAGCCAGCGGCAGAAAACGCCGGGGCAAACCTATCCATCGCAACCGTCGCAACCGTAAGTCAGCAGATGAGGACGAGACTATGAGTGAAGAGAACCCTGTAACACGGCGATGGCTGCTGATGGGGATTGGCATTGCATTCAATGCGGTCGTTGGCGCGGCCATCGCAGTGCCGGTCATTGGATATCTGCTGTCTCCTATCAAGAAGAAGGGTACGTATTACGAGTGGATTTCGCTCGGCAAGCTCGATCAGTTTCCCGTAGGGCAGACGCGGCTGGCCGATTTCGTAAATCCCTTCAAGCGTCCGCAGGATGGCGAGACAGCGAATACTCCATGCTGGGTACGGCGCCTGGGCGCAGACAAGTTTCAGGTCTTTGCCATCAACTGCGCGCACCTCGGCTGTCCCGTACGTTGGTTTCCGCAGTCGGAGCTGTTCATGTGTCCCTGCCATGGCGGCGTGTATTACGCCGATGGCGAACGAGCTTCGGGGCCTCCGGAGCGCGGTCTCTTTCCGTATGACTACAAGATTGTGAACGGCGAGCTGCACATCAATGCAGGCCAGATGCCAACCCTTGCAGACCAGGCAAGACTCGGGAAGGGGAAATCTCCATGTCTCGGATAAAGCGGCTCTACAACTGGTTCGAGATGCGGCTGCAGCTGGAAGGTCCGGTAAAGGACGCCGCGTTGCATCCGGTTCCGACGAAATCGGCGAGCTGGTGGTATGTCTTTGGCAGCGCCGCCGCGACGCTGCTGATGCTGCAGATTGTCACCGGCATTCTGCTGGCATTGGTCTATGTGCCTTCGGGCGCGGAGGCGTGGAGGAGTCTCGAGGAGCTGAACAATCACCTTTATCTGGGATGGTTCCTGCGCGGCATGCATGGATGGGGATCGAACTTCATGGTCGCTGTCGTGCTGATTCACATGTGCCAGGTGTTTACCTTTGGCGCGTATAAATTCCCGCGCGAGCTGACGTGGATTCTGGGCGTCTTCATGCTGCTGATGACCCTCGGCATGGCCTTTACCGGGCAGGTGCTGCGCTTCGATCAGGACGCTTACTGGGGGCTGGGCATCGGCGCCTCGATTATGAGCCGCGTGCCGCTGCTTGGCGGTGTGCTGGTGAACCTGATGCTGGGCGGGCCGATCATTGCGGGCGCTACGCTGTCGCGCTTCTTTGCTTTGCATGTCTTCGTCATACCCGGCACGCTGCTTCTGTTTACCGCGTTGCATATCTGGATGGTCATCAAGCTCGGCATCAATGACTGGCCGATGCCCGGGCGCATCGTGCGCCGCGACACCTACCTTCAGGAGTATCACGAGCTCGCCAAGAAGGACGGCATCCCGTTTGTTCCCGACGCGCTGTGGAAGGACATGTTCTTTTCCGCAGCAGTGCTGGCTGCGGTCGCGGTGTGCGCCTTCGTCTTCGGACCTTACGGGCCGAACGGACAGCCTGACCCAACGATTATTCAGACGGTTCCGAAGCCCGACTTCTTCTTCCTCTGGCTTTATGCGGTTCTCTCCTATCTGCCGCCGAGCCTGGAGACTCCCTTTATACTCACCGTTCCGGTGCTAGGCATCTGCGCGTTGCTCGCGCTGCCGCTGGTGGCGGGCGAGGGCGAGAAGAGCTGGCATCGGCGTCCGGTGGCCATCCTTCTGCTGGTGACGGTGGCCGTCTCGTTCGGTATCCTTACGCACCTCGGCACCTTTACTCCGTGGAGCCCGATCATGAATGCGTGGAGCGGCGATCCCGTTCCTCCGAAAATGATCCGCGATGTTTCGCCGCTGGTGCGGCAGGGCGCGGTCGTCTTCCAAGCCAAGCAGTGCCGCAACTGCCATTCCATCGGCGGAACAGGCGGCCTGCGCGGTCCGGCGCTCGATGATGTGGCGACGCGCCTGACTGAAGACCAGCTCATCCGGCAAGTGCTTCAAGGCGGCGGCAACATGCCGGCTTACGGCAAGAACCTGAGTCCGCCGGAAGTGACGGCTCTGGTGCGCTTCCTTGAAACGCTGAAGCCTCCGGGTCATCGTCCGGCTTTTGATGCCACGCAGGCGGAGCAGAAGGCGCAGGCTGCAACGCCGCAGCAGTAGCCGATGTCGCCTGAATTTCAATCTGTTCTGCCATCACGTTTCTTGGGGAATTGTGCAGATTCTGGGCAAACCTGCCAGTCGACAGCATCGTGCATCGCCAATAACGACGCCTATTCGAGACGCACTGGTGACAAAATCGGCGACACGTCCAGTGATCTTTGGCCAATTAGCCGGGCCGTCGTGCATGAAAAACGGGGTGGTCTCAATGGGTCGACGCAACACTCAGCTCAGACCCATATTCATTGAAAACAAGAAAGCTAAAAGCGCTAGCTAGGGTTAGATCAGCCGGAACCTTACCCTAGCTAGGTTTGGCCACATCGGCCAAACAGATCGATTCTTCAGGGTAAGCATTTGTGGATCAGCTGATTAGATAGTGTTGCATCGACCGGTTGAGCTGGCAGCGCTCTCCGGACGCTTACCATAAGATCCGGCGCGGTGTGCTTTATCTGTGGCGCGGTTTGTATCGCGAACAAGGAAATCCGGCGAGGATGTCGCTGGGTTTTAGATTTCTCGGTATGGAAAGAAGACGCCTCAGATGCCGGCGTACCACGCATATCCAACTTCCGGTTCGGCAGAGCCCAGACCTTTGCCGAAGTGTTTGAGCGTGTCGGCGACCGTCAGACGGGTAACGTACTTGAGGCTCTTGTAGCCCAGTTGGCGGGGCACGCGCATGCGCAGCGGACCGCCGAACGACACGGGAAGATCGCCGTCATTCATCCCCCAGGTCAGAAATGTCTGGGGATGCAGGGCGTCTGCCATATCGATGCTTTCCCACCAGTTGCTGTCGGTTGTGAAGTAGACGACATACCGCGCCTGCGGCAACGCGCCAACCGCGTTCAGGACCTCAATCAGAGGCGTTCCAATCCACTCGGCGATATAAGACCAGCCCTCCTCGCACACTACCTCGGTGATCTGGCTGCGGAAGGGCAAGCTCTTCAGGTCAGGCAGCGAAAGCGAAGCCGGCCGGGCGACCATGCCATCCACCGTAAGCCGCCAGTCGGAGAATCCGCTCGCCTGATGACGCTTGAAGAGATCGGTAGGAGGTGGGGTTTCGTTGGCGAAAGGCACTTTTGAAATCATGCTGCGCGGGAACTCGCGAGCCAACGAGTGCGCCGTCAGAAGCCGTTGGGCAGCGTAGGTCAGCGTCTGGCCGGGACCGTAGAGACCACCATGATCGGGCGGGATGAGTCCATAATGCTGCGCCACGCGGGCGGCCGCGGTCAAACCCGCCACACCCGCGGTGGCCGCAAGGCCGGAGGTGATGAGCTTGCGGCGTGAAATAGGGCTCATGGGCGCTCCCCTATGCGATCCAGTGTACGCTCCCGGGGTACGATCGTACGGCCCGTAATCATGGCTCGCATGCGGCTCCTGAATCCTGCGAGAACAACCATGGTGACGTGGACCACCAAGAAGAGCAGGAGGGCTCCGGAGACGAAGAAATGCAGCGTGCGCGCGGATTGCCGGCCGCCCAGTGCGTTGACAGCGGCTGGCACCGCAGAATCGAAGCCGGGAGACAGGGCGAGACCAGTCCAGATCACCAGCGGGAACAAGAGGAAGATCACACTCAGATAGGCGATCCGTTGAACCACGTTATAGGAGTGTGCTTCCGCTTCCTTCGGCGGGGCGCGATGAAGATATTTCGCGATCACTTCCCAGAAAGCGCGCCACGTTCTATCCGCCGGCACTGGGAGCAAATCTCTAAGGAAGTGGCCGGTGCAAAGACTTGAGATCGCGTAGACCAAGCCAGTCAGCACCGCAGTCCATGCGGCCTGAAAGTGGAGAGACCGGCTCCAGCCATTCTGGTCAGGCATGACGTAGCCGTAGCCCGTTGGAACGGTATCCCTCGATGAGGGAATCGGCAGCGTGAACAGTGGAGAAGTCCGCACATTGCCGGTTTCGCCCCAATAGAAACGCGGGTGAGAAATTACGATCTCAACGCCGCTGAGGAGCAAAGCAAAGAAGGCGATAACCGTGATCCAGTGCGTTACACGGACGACCGCGGTATGGCGGCGAGCTTCCGGATTCGGTAGCGAGCCAGCGGCTGACACACGCGAAGGATAGCACAATGGTGCGTGCCGCCGCGCCGTCCCCATGAGGCGTGTGGCGAAGCCTTTAGCCACTTGGCATTCTCCATTTTAATTGCTGCAAGATCATCTCAATCTCTTCTGTCGTGGTTTGAATCATCGGCTACTCGGACGGGGCTTCTCCGCAGTGCCTGCGTGGGGTCCAGGCCTCCGTGTTGCAGAGCGGCAATATCCGCCGTTATGATTCCGGCAGACTGGAGTAACATCAGGCCTAACCCCTGTCCTGGTGAGCAACCAGGCGGGAGCAGGCAGAGTTTGTTTCTCCACGAAGGCCGGCCGGTCTCGTCCTAACTCAGCCACAAGGAGATTCAGGATGCCCTTAGCAGAACAGCCCTCTCTCTACGATCGACTCGGCGGCGTTTATAGCATCGCCACCGTGGTGGACGACTTCATTAACCGGATCATGATCGACCCCAGACTAAATACCAACCCCTTGGTGGACGAAGCGCATCATCGCGTGCCGCCTGCAGGTTTCAAGTATCTTGTGACCGAGATGGTCTGTTGGGCCACAGGTGGTCCCCAGAGCTATACGGGCAAGTCGATGGCGGAATCGCACAGGGATCTGAAGATTACGAGCAAGGAGTGGGAGGCGTTCCTGGACGATTTTCAGCAAACGCTGGATAAGTTCGCGGTTCCCACCGAAGAGCAAGCCGAACTGAAAGCCATCGTCAACAGCACCCGATCGGATATTGTTGTCGACTCCGTGCTCTTACCCGCCGTGGGCTCTTAACATGCCGGCACGTGATTAATGTCGCAGTGTCGACCGGATGGGTCGGCTCCCGTATTATGTCGCCTGAATTTCAATCTGTTCTGCTGAACTGGAATATTCCTCCGCTGACGACACTGGCGCTGCTGCTCACCGCCGTGGTTTACGTGCGTGGATGGTTGTTGATCGGGCGGACGCGTCCGGAGCAGTTTCCGGAGTGGCGGCTAGGCTGCTTTCTCGGCGGATTGTTTTCGCTCTTTCTGGCGGTTGCATCTCCTCTCGATACGCTGGATGATCGGCTGCTCTCGGCGCACATGGGGCAGCATTTCGTGTTCATGTCGGTTGCGCCTCCGCTGCTCCTGCTGGGCGCACCGCAGGTTCCGCTGCTGCGGGGTTTGCCGCGAGCCTTTGTGCGGCGCGTGCTTGGGCGGCTCCTCCGCTTGCACTGGCTCAGGAAAATAGGGCGGTTTCTGACGAGCCTGAAACCGGCATGGCTCCTGATGAACATTGCTTATATCGGCTGGCATATTCCGAAAGCGTATGAGCTGGCGCTTCGGTCGGAAGGCTGGCACAATGTGGAGCACGCCTGCTTTTTCTTGACCAGCGTGCTTTTCTGGTGGCCCATCCTGCGGCCGTGGCCTACCCGGCGGCGGGTGCTACGCTGGATGCTGATTCCTTACATCCTTTCCGCGGACATCGTGAACACGAGTCTGTCGGCCGTCCTCTGCTTTGCGGGCCGGCCGATCTATCCGAGTTACGTCGCGCAGACCAATCCGCTCGGTTGGAGTCCGGTATACGATCAGGCGGCTGCGGGAGCGTTTATGTGGGTCTTTGGGTCGACGGTCTTCCTGGTGCCGGCCTTCTGGATCACGATGCGGTTGCTGAGTCCGAACCGTGGGCGCCGACAAACACCCTCCCCCTACCCCCAGGGCGTCTAAATCCTTGAAAATACACAGGGCTGGCGCCTGATCGTCGCTAAAGTATTGATTCGGCGTATGTTGTTAGTAAAGTATCTGGAATCAATGAGATGGCTATTGCCCGTTTCTCTTTAGCTTCTGTCTCTATTTTAGCGGATCTGGCCGGGCAATCCGGCAATTTGCGGGATGTTTTTGACCTTTTGAATCAATGGATTACAGGAAAAATGTGGGTTTGGGGGCTTGACAGACTTTATGCTGCGGTTCTGCGCTATGAGCGTCGAGAGAGCGCTTGTCCGGTTTGGGGACTTTACGCCCAAGTGACGAGACGCGCGTTTATAGATACCGAGAGACTTGTCACCAGGAAGAGCCGGACGGCTTGCTAGCATCAACAGATGGATCTATCCAATGGATACGAATCAGTCTCAGAAGAATTTCTTGCGCGTCGTGGCAATAGTGGGACTCGGTCTATTGCAATCGGCGTGAAAGAAGTGAGGAACTGGGCGAAAGTATTGCCGCGCGGTAATAGCGTTATCGATCTGGGTTGTGGGCCTGGCTTTCCCATCACGGTGGTACTGGTCGAAGAAGGACTCCAAGTCTTCGGGGTGGACGCCGCACCATCGTTTGTCGCGGCATTCCAACGCAACTTGCCTGGCGTACCCATTGTTTGCGAGTCTGTTCTGGAGTCGAGATTGTTTGATCGAACTTTCGATGCTGTTTTGTCAATCGGGCTGATGTTCCTTCTCCAGGCTGAAGAGCAGCATCGCCTGATCCGGAGATTTGCCGACATCCTCGTACCGGGTGGCCGTCTGCTATTCACCTCCACTGCCAAACCTGCCATTTGGAACGATGCAATGACAGGGTTGGGATCAATCTCGCTAGGAGCCGTGGAGTACAGGAAGCTACTCGGGGCTGCTGGTATATCGGTCGCAGAGGAATACGAGGACGTCGGCGAAAACCATTATTTCGACGCCTTCAAGGAAAAATAACGTAACAGAATCACTCCCCTAAGTCGGCATAGCGGAAGTAATGTTCTGGCTGGTTGACCGGCAATACGGACACAGCGGACCATCCCGCGAAACGTCCCTATCGCCGACAATCCACTCGGAACACAGTATCTGGGCCATCATCGCCTGGTGGATCACTCTTTATGTCGGGAGAAAGGTGGACTAAGGACGTGTAAACCGGGAAACTAGCTGTTTCCATCCAATTTTCCAAGGACGCCATGCGAGAATCGTCAGTCAGTTCACGGCTTCGCCCAAGCGACGGCACCCTCATATGGCTTACTGGGCTCGCATTTACCCTCGAGCACATCGCCACCAGCAGCCGATACGGTTTCCACCGTGACGAACTGCTTACCTATTCCAACGCACGCCACCTAGACTGGTGTTACGTCGTCTATCCTCCCCTCACTGCGTGGCTCGCTCGAGCGGAGTTGGCCGTCTTCGGTGCCAACCTCACAGGGTTCCGATTCTGTGCCGCAGTTGCTATTGGTCTCCTGATCGTGCTCACCGGCCTTACCGCTCGCGCCTTCGGAGGGAGCTCCCGAGCGATGCTGGTCGCTGCGGTCGCAGCCGCCATTGAGGGGCCAGTCGTCTTCTCCGGCTCCTTTCTCTCCTACATGACTTTTGACCTGCTCTGGTGGGTTGCCGTTGCATGGTCCACTGTCTGCCTGCTTCGCTCGAAAAATCCCCGATGGTGGCTTGGCATCGGCACCGCTATCGGGCTCGGCATACTCACCAAATACACCATGGTCTTCTTTGTCGCTGGCCTGCTCGGCGGGATGCTCCTCACCCCGAACCGCCGCTACCTGCGCTGCCCATGGTTCTGGTGCGGCGTCGGCGTCGCGGCTGTCATCGCTATGCCTGTAATCATCTGGCAGTTCCAACACCATTTGGTGGGCCTGGCCTGGATGCAGAGCATTCATACCCGCGACCTCCATTTGGGAAGTACCGACTACTTCCTCCCCGGCCAGCTTTGGCGAACTACGAATCCTGTTACCGTCCCTCTGTGGCTGGCAGGCCTCTGGTTTCTCTTCGCAACGCCCGCCGGAAAGCGCTTCCGCATGCTCGGCTGGATGTATGTCATCCCGCTGGTCCTCTTCCTTGCGGCCCGAGGCCGCGACTACTATCTCGGCCCCGCTTACCCGATGCTCATGGCGGCCGGTGCCGTTTGGGCCGAACTACAACTTACCTCGCTCAGTCCGCGATGGCGGTCCGCCGCAATCCGAAGCACTTGGATATTTCTCGCCATCGGGGGACTTGTCTCTTATGCCCTGGTTGTTCCAATCGCGCCGATCAACTCAACATGGTGGCGCATCGCCGACGGCGCCAACAACAGCTTCAACCTAGAGATAGGCTGGCCGGAGCTGGCCGCCACTGTCGCCCGCGTGCGCGACTCCCTGCCCCCATCCAAACGAGCCGCCTTGGGCGTCCTCGCTTTCGATGAAGGAGAGGCAGGCGCCGTCAATCTTTATGGCCGCGCCTACGGCCTGCCGGAGGCCATCAGCGGAGTAAACTCCAATTGGCTCCGGGGCTACGGCAACCCGCCGCCCCAGACCATCATTGCCGTCGGCTTCACACGCGACGAACTCAGCCACATGTTCGCGTCCTGCACCTGGGCAGCTAACCTGCCTCATCCCTATGGCGTTGTGAACGACGCCATCGACCAGGCCGATGTCTGGATCTGTCGTGACGTGCGCGGTGGTTGGCCGGCCTTTTGGAAGAACTTCCAATCCTACGGCTGAGGCACTCGCCGATCGCTTGCCTACTATCACGTTGACAATCTGAGCCCTGTAAAGCCGAGTTCTAGGCCTGTTACCGGCTAACCGGAAGTTAACGGCCGCAAGGGCATTACTTCCGTATTGCCGACCAACCGCGAGTTGTGACGAGATGCTAGCGCGTTTGAACTAAGCCGCTGCGCGGCGGACGCTGCCGCGTGGGCCATGATCGAAGTCACGGCGTCTGGTCAAAATCCCAGCTGGTCGCTATACTGGGCTGGCCATGACCCTCACCATAGTGGCACGTACATGCGACTACGCTGTTTCCACGCAAATACTCTGTAATCATATAGCTACAATTGAAATTCCATAGATGCACGTAGATCACCGCGTCCGCCGCAAACCGCACCGGCTCATTTCAAACGATCCTATCGAAACTGCCCGGAGAAATTGCCCCGGCTGGCGCTCATCTCGCGCGGCCAGTCCCGATAGGAACCTAACGTTTTATAAGGACTAATCACGGACAGAGATTCGCGCAACTGCAAAGCGAGCAAAAAACTGTCTTAATGAACATTTCAGTAGGTATGCTCGGCTTGTGTTGAGTGATCGTCAAGCCATCGAGGCAACTAGGTTGGCGGAGCACTTTTCCGGTACCTCACGCCTTCTAGATGTGACATGATTTCACCGGAGGTGTCTTGTGAACAAAAGGCTTTGTTTTTTCTTTGCTGCAGTGACAGCTGTTCCCATTGCTCTGCTCGGACAGCAGAAACCGCAAGCGCCGGCCGCTCCACCAGCGAATCCGATTACCGCAAGCGAAAAAGGTCTCTATTCGTTTATAAGCAACGCAGTCATCGGTGCGGCCCAGAAAATGCCGGAAGAAAACTACTCCTTCAAACCAACACCGGACGTTCGCAGTTTTGGCCAACTGGTCGGTCATGTGGCCGACGCCAATTACATGTTCTGCTCGCAAGCATCGGGTGAAGCCAATCCGATGAAGGACATTGAAAAAACGAAGACCTCAAAGGCCGATCTCGTGGCCGCGATAAAGGGCGCGGTTGCGTACTGCAACCAGGCGTTTGACGGCATGACCGATGCAAAGGGCAGCCAGATGATGAAATTCATGAACTTCGACATAGCGAAGATCACTATGTTTTCGCTCAATACGGCGCACACGGATGAGCACTATGGGAACATGGTGACCTATTTGCGACTGAAAGGAATTGTGCCGCCGACCAGCGAAAATCCGCCTGCACAAAGCCCGAAGTAAACTCGACATCGGGCTGTCAGAGTCTGGCTCTTCGTGGTTGTACCTGCGATCACGGCAGCCCTTGTTGTCCAATCACCGCCTATTCGAACATGTGTGAATTCAAAACTGACCCACTACAGGCACGCCCAGGCCAGGGCCAGGGCGATTGACGAATCTGTTGCTCCAGACGCGAAACTCAATCGATGCGTGCCGTGTCTATGTAAAGGCAACTAAAATAGAGACAAGCTACTGATTGCGCAACCAGGCGGAGACCTTCTGCCCGGAAATCAGCTTTGAGCATGCGCACAACCCGCATCTTAGAAGTGGCGAAAAACGTTCTTCGCCTTATTAGAAAGATTATGTTGAAACGAGCCCGCCTGATAGCTGCCGTACTGTTTTCGGTAACGTTGCTTGCCTTTGCCGATCCTGCGCCGTTTGACCTGGCGGGGCCGACCGTGGAAGTGCGCGTGACCCGCGGCGGAAAAACGCTGCCGATTTCCAAGGTGCCGAACCTTGTCGCCGGAGACAGGCTCTGGATCCATCCGGTACTCCCTCCGGGGCAATCAGTGAAATACCTG
Source organism: Terriglobales bacterium (assembly GCA_963823845.1). Lineage (GTDB taxonomy): Bacteria > Acidobacteriota > Terriglobia > Terriglobales > Acidobacteriaceae > Alloacidobacterium. The sequence goes on along the minus strand of CAWGND010000023.1, from coordinate 165,795 downwards.
CTGGTGGTGGCATTTCTGCGCGGCTCGACCAATCCGCCGCCGGAGAGCTGGCTGACGAAGGTTGAGACGTGGGACAAGAAGGTCGATGCTGAAGGTATTTTCGTGACCGTTCCGGTGGACGCGCAGCAGGCCATTGTTTTTCTGGCTCCGTCGACGGGCGGCGATTTTGGATCGATCCGCGATGCGGTGCATTCGCGGCCGGGCTCGTTTGTGCGGGCTTCGCAGGACCTGAACCAGCTGAGTCTCGACAAGGCGCGCCTGGATGCGTACCTCGATGCGGTCCGCGCGATCAACGAGACCAATCCGGACAAACTGAAAGACGCATCGCCGCTGCTGGCGCGCAGCCTGAGCATCAAGCTCGATCCGGATTGCCTGCAGAGAGTGGTGGAGCAGCAGGCCTCATGCCTGGTGCAGAAGCAGAACGAGCTGGTGATGGATGACGGGCACACGCTTTCCGTCACGGACGCACTCACGACCGGCGCGACCAGCGACCTCGCCATGCAATTGAGTTACACGCAAAGAGCCGGCGCCGGCTACTTCAGTCCCTACGTCGCCGCGGTCATGGACATTGCGCACATCCTGGAAACGGTGCATACGGCGCAGTACCAGTACATTCCAGCGCTGAGCATCATTCATAACGACGACGTGAATCTGAAGCTGAATACGCCGCCGTCGTTCCGCAACCCGAAATCTGTGATTGTCATGGCGCTGCCGGCGGTCGATGGCGGGCACCTGCCGCCGCTGCGTCCGGTGGATGAGAAGCAGCAATTCTGCGTGGCGAAGGACAAGGTAGTGCTCCCGGTTGAAGGCGCGCCTCTGGCCTTTGCCACAAGCTACGCGCACGACATGGTGCTGCGCGTGAAGAACAAAGACGGCAAAGACGTTGATATTCCAGTGAAGGCCGACCCGACCCAGGGCGGCTTTGCGTTGGACACCAAATCGATCAACACGAACAGTTTGAATAGCAGCCTCACGGGCACACTGCGCGGTATGTGGGGATTTATGCCGTACACCGGACCGAGCTTCCATCTGCAGAATGCGCAGACGACGAAGTGGGAGCTGGCGGCAACGGATACGCACGCGCTGGTGGTAGGACGCGAAGATACTCTGCACTTCACGTCGGGCAACGCAACCTGCGTTGAATCGATCACGGCGAAGACGGATTCGGGCAAGGAAATCAAAACAGATTGGAAGGCGAGCCAGCCGGACCAGCTGGAAGTAAAAGTTCCGCTGAAAGACGAAAGCCCTGGCGCGCTGACGCTGCAGATCAAGCACGCCGGAGCGACAGAGCCAGAGGAGATTGCGCTGCACAGCCTTGCGGAGGCGGGCAAGTATGTGAGCTTTACTCTGAATGCAGGCGACGCGCAGGGAGTGCTGGCCGGGAATCGGCTGGACGAGGTGGCGAGCCTTGAAGTGAAGGGCGTCCAGTTTGCACCGGGCAAACTGGCCAATACCGCAAGCGGAGACGACCTGACCATGACGGCGGCCAAGGCCGACGACACAGCGCAGCTGCACGCCGGCGAAACCGAGATGGCGCATGTGAAGCTGAAAGATGGCCGCGTGGTAGATGTGCCGGCGAGCGTGGCGAGTGCGCGACCCAAAGTTCAGCTGCTGAGCAAGAGCGTGCAGTCTTCCGATCCGGGCAAAGATACGCATATTACGGTGGGTGATACAAATGAAGTTCCGCCGAACACCAGGCTTGTTTTTTCCGTCAAAGCGGTGACGCCGGAAACCTTTTCGCCCGAGCAGACAATTGAAGTGGCGACCGCGGATGGAGCCTTCCATACGACGCTGAGCCTGGCGGACGGCAGCCTTACGCTCCAGGATGCGAAGACCGCAGTGGCCACGATCGATCCGGCGAAGAGCTTTGGACCGTCGGCCTTCGGGCCGCTGCGTTTTCGTGCTGTAGGACCGAAAGATATCGCTGGCGACTGGCAGCCGCTGGCAAACCTGGTGCGCTTGCCGGTGCTGGATGGGCTGCAATGCACGCGGACATCGCAAACATGCACGTTGACCGGGACGAACCTTTTCCTGCTTGACTCGGTGGCATCCGATCCGGATTTTGCGCAGGCCGTCCAGGTTCCGGATGGCTTTGCCGGAAATGCGCTGCAGGTGCCGCATCCGGTGGGTGGGTCACTTTATGTGAAGCTGCGGGACGATCCTTCCGCGATTCATACTGTGGTGATTCCACGCAGGCAGCCGCAACAGCAGGCAGCTTCAGCGCAGCCCGCAGCGACGCCGGCATCGGCACCTGCTCCCGGACCTGCGGCTGCGCCTGCTCCTACTACGGCAAAGCCGGATGCGACTCCGCAGCCTGATACGAGTACGGCGCCTGCGGCGACCGCGCAGCCTCACTGAGTTTCAATCCACGTCAGACCCATGCTGTGATGAGGCGGGCTACGTTTCCTTGAATCTTGAGCTGATCACGCCGGTCTCCGAAGTAGCGATCGTTGAGATTGGCGGAGGTAAGTTCTTCGGTTCGGGTGAAGCCGGCGGTGTGGAGTTCCTGCTCCATCGCATCGGGTGAGAAGAATAGCTGGAAGGGCTCGCCTGCCGCGGCTACGCGCTCGGCGATCACATCGAATGCCATCTTTTCTCTGAAACTGAAGAGCGACCGGTCCAATACGTATTCAAAGGTGACACCACTGCCCTGCGGCATGGACGCGATGACCTGGATGGTCGCGCGGAAGGCGTCAAGGGTGAGGTACGGCGTGACGCCGAGCCAGGAGAAAAAGCCCGGTTTGGCAGAGTCGAATGTAGTTTGCTTGAGCCCTTCGCGCAGGGTCTGCTTTTCGAAGTTGAGGGGAACGAAGGTCAGCGATGCCGGAATCTCAATGAGAGCCTGACTGAGCTGATAACGCTTCCACTCCTGTGTCGCTGGGTGGTCTACCTCAAAGACTTTTAGCCGCGCATAAGGATTGCGATAGGCAAAGGTATCGAGTCCTGCTCCGAGGATCACATATTGCGCTGCGCCCGCAGCGATTGCGGTTGCAAGCTGCTCTTCCGCATAACGGCTGCGCGCGACCATGAAAGATCGCATCGCGCGTCCAGAGGGGCTGTTGTGCTTCTCGGCTTCCGCACGAATGCTGGCTGCGGCTTGCGGGCCAAGGATGGACACGGCGATAGGGTCAGTTAACACCAGCGGCTGCTGATCGAGAATTTGATGCGCGGCGCGGCGGCGGGCGACTCCGAACGCAGTCTTGCTGGGATTGCCTTCCTGCATGCAGCATTGAGTGTATCGAATCGTCGAATTCTTGCAAGGTCGAAAGAGTTCCTGCACGCCTTTTCTTCATGACTCAAGATTCAGGCAAGCCGGTCTACTCGGCAGAGACTTGCCACGAGTCCTGTGTCTGCACCAGCGTTGCGGTTGCGGCCTTGGGTGTGGAGAGATCGGCCTGCACGTTGGAGAAGGCGATTTGCGTCTCCTGCGACTTTGCCCAGTCGGGTACGCCAGTCAGGTCGTACTGGTAGTTCACGGTAGCAGTATTCGCACCGCTTTGATTTGTTGCCATGGCTACGTTGTCGATGGAAGTCACGTCGCGATGACCGTAGCAGAAGTTGCCGTAGCCGGGCTGGGACTGGTCGGGTGTCCACACGGTACGGCCTTTGTCTGAGACGTCGTAATCGTTGACCTGCTTGGAGCCGATGAGGAAGCGTTTCTTCTCCTGAGCGGTGCGCGTCAGCAGGCCCGCATCGGTGAGCGCGTCGAAGCTCTTCGTTTGCAGATCGTTGTTCGTATCAGCCTGCGCGGGAAACTTGACGGCGCTTTGCCATACGCAGCTCGGGTGCACGGAATAGTAGTTGTTGATCGCGGTCTTGAAGTTGGTGGTGTCTGGCTTGGTTTTGTCGCAGCCAGAGGCAAGCACGATGAGACCACAAAATGCGGCGGCGGCGGCGAAACGCATCCTCGGAATAAGCATTGCAAACCCTCTATAGGCTTGGATGCCGATTTCCAGTGCATATGTTTTGGCTTCTACTTCTTGTTGAGCGGCTTGCGCGCGAAGTAGTAGAGCGAGAAGGCCAGCAAGGCGAACGCCACAATCGAGATGGACTGGTGCTGGAGCAGGTTGTAGATCGCGCTGCCTGCCGGGAACCAGAGTCGAAGCTCATTGCCGGTCGCGGTTTCGTAGAGCTTGAGGGCGACGCCCATCAGGCCCATCACGCCGCCTGCGGCGATGAGCCCGCTGGCGTAGAGGGAGCCGGGAGAGATTTCGCTGCTGGTTTCTTCCTCGCTGCCTCCGGCTTTGGCGACGGCACGGTCGACCATCCAGCGCACGATGCCTCCGCAGAACATGGCCAAAGTCGTTCCGATCGACAGATAGGCTCCCACCGCAAACGACAACGACCGCACGCCGAGGACTTCGACGGCGAGGACGAGGAAGACCCCGAGGAAGACGAGTCCCCAGGGAAGTTTGCGCGAGAGGATGCCGTTGATGACGGTCGCCATGAGGCGGCCTTGCGGCGCCGCGGCCTTCTCGCTGCCGATGCCCTGCATCCACTGGACTTCGATCATGCCGGTCTGCGGGTTGTAGAGGTATTTGCCGTCGGGCAGCGTAGTAGAGCCGAGCGCGTTGAGCAGCATGTACTGGCTGCCTTCGACGAACTCCGTTGACTTGTCGGGTTTCGTCAGCAGAAAACGCTGGCGCGAGAAGTGCTGCTGCTCGATCTGCACGCCGTCAGGCGGGGCGCTGACATTGAATGGGATCGCCTGCTGCATCGGGGTGAATGTTTCCAGGCCCTTGTTCATGGCGTTGAGCGTGATGCCGATCGAAAAGACCGACACGACGACGCCGACCATGACGGCTACCTGCTGCTTCCACGGAGTTGCGCCGATGAGGAAGCCTGTTTTCAAATCCTGCGAGGTGTCACCTGCGTTCGAAGACGCGATGCAGACGATGCCGCCGACGCTGATGGCTAGCGCGCCGAAGGCTGGAGCGGTCCATCCGCTGACGAGGAAGATGGCGGCGACGGCCATGAGCGTCGCGATGGTCATGCCGCTGACCGGGTTTGCCGAGCTGCCGATGAGACCGCAGATGCGGCTGCTCACCGTTACGAAGAGGAAGCCGAAGACCATGACCAGCACCGCGGCGGCCAGGTTGGCGAGCCATCCGGTTTGCGCACCGGGGATCGGCTTGAACGTTAAGAAGAGGAAGATCATCAGCACGAGAACGCCGCTGCCGAGCAGAACGATGTTCATCGGGATGTCGCGTTCGGTTCTTGAGTTTTCGCCGCCGCTTACGTTCTTGCCGATGGTCTTCATGCCGGCGCGCAGGGCGCTGATGATGGTCGGCATCGTTCGCAGAAGCGTGATGAGGCCGGAAGCGGCGACGCCGCCTGCTCCCATAGGACGGACATAAGTCCGCCAGAGATCGCTCGGCGACATCTGCGCGATGGGCACGGTGCCGGGGTAGATGGCTCCGGGATAGTGCGCGCCGAAGAAGTGAATCGCGGGCATGATGACGAGCCAGCTGATGATGCCGCCGGCGAAGAGCGTTCCGGCGATACGCGGGCCGATGATGTAGCCGACGCCGAGGTATTCAGGCGTTGCGTCGGCGCGGACAGCGGCGCCGGGCAGCCACTTCGGTTCATAGTTGGGCGTGCCGGGCCATGCGCCCAATAGGTTCTCATTCTGGAAGAGGGTGTAGAGCGCGCCGAGTCCGAGGCCGAAGAAAACGCGGCTGGCGAATGAACCGCCGCGCTCACCGGCGATGAGCACGTCGGCGCAGGCCGTTCCTTCAGGATAAGTCAGGTTGCCGTGCTCTTCGACAATTAGCTGCCGCCGCAGTGGGATCATGAAGAGCACGCCGAGCCATCCGCCGAGCAGTGCGAGGATGAAGATGCGGATGTATTCGAGGTCGAACCCTAGAAAGATGAGCGCGGGCAGGGTGAAGATGACTCCCGCGGCGATGGACTGGCCTGCATTGCCCGTCGTCTGGACGATGTTGTTCTCGAGGATCGACGCCTTTCCTAACGCGCGCAAAACGCTGATCGAGAGGACGGAAATCGGAATGGAGGCGGCGACGGTGAGCCCGGCGCGGAGACCGACGTAGACGGTAACTGCTCCGAAGAGTACGCCGAAGATGCAGCCCAGCAGAACGGCGCGGACGGTGAATTCGGGGCGCGACTCATTTGCCGGGACAAAGGGTTGAAAACCTTGCGGTGCAGCCAAACTCCATACCTCCAGGAAGCGAGAGTGTATCAGGATTGGCCGGGTTCCTGTAACAGCCCTGTAGTGATGGTGCCGAGGAGCCGACGACCCGATCGCTGAGTGGATCGAGAGCACATCGAATCATATAAGATGGGTGCGTTCGGCGTACGTATCAAGTTCACAGCCCAGACGGCTGCCCTATAAATATGCCCCACCGATCTTGCGCACCCAGGAGACTGCAAAATTGAGCGAAATACTGAAATTCCCACGTGCGGTTTTCGCAATTTCTCTCGTGATCCTGTGGCTAGCGGTACACCTTGGCGCTTTCATTGCGAGGAAGCGGCCTGTGCCGGATGACGAGAGGGATGATCTCGGCCTTGTGGTAAGCGCAGGCCTGACACTGCTGGCACTCATCATCGGATTTAGCTTTTCGATGGCCGTGAACCGGTACGATCAACGTAAGAATTACGAAGAAGAAGAGGCGAATGCGATCGGCACGGAGTACGTCCGGGCCGATCTGCTGCCTGACGCCGATGCGGCGAGAGTCCGCCAGTTACTCACGCAATATCTCGATCAACGCCTCCTGTTCTACACGACACGTGATACGCCCCACCTTAAATCGATCAATAACGAGACGGCAAGACTGCAGAATGAGATGTGGTCCATCGTCCAGGGTGTCGCCAAAACGCAGCCGACCCCTATCATCGGCCTCGCAGTTTCGGGGATGAACGATGTGTTGAACAGGCAGGGATACACGCAGGCTGCCTTTTGGAACCGCATTCCGGTTGGCGCATGGTGCCTGATGGTAGTTCTTGCGATCTGCTGCAGCCTGCTGATTGGCTACAGCGCGCACCGGAGGGGAGCCGCGCTGTTTACGGTTTTACCGTTCCTTGTGTCGATCTCATTCTTTCTCATGGCCGACATTGACAGCCCGCGCAGAGGCATCATTCGCGTGATTCCGCAAAACCTGATCAGCCTGTCTGAGTCGCTGCATCCACATTAGGGCCTGTGAACACTACTTGACGGCCGGATAGCTGTGGAGCTGCGGACCGATGGTGTTTGAGTAGTTGTAGTTGTGGCGGCGGTCATCGTCGATGGTCCAGAACATGGCGCCGATCATGCCGGGGTAGCCGGAGGGTTGGCGTAGCTTGTACTTCGTTCCGGCGGGGGCTTTGCCGGCGATGATGTAATCCATAGATTTGCTGACGATGGTTGGAGTGGTGTCGGGCGTGAGGAAGCCGACGGCGACTTTGTCGGCCGGCATGGGATCGAAGTGATACTTCGGATCGCCTCCTACGTCGAAGCCGTGCAACAGGAGCTCGGTCATGGCGGCGTGGTAGTCGACGGTGCCGGGCTGATAGATTTCGCCATCAAGGGCCTGGAGCGGCGGCGTATTGTAGTCCTGCACATCGACGAAGGACAGGATGTCACTGATGGCATACACGATTGGTAGATAAGACCCGAACTGTCCGCCGTAGCTGGGGTATCCGGAGGGGATCTGCGTGCCTTCGGGCACAAGGCTGATCATGAACTTCGAGCCGAAGTGATCGTGCAACTGGCGCAGGGCTGAGATGAGGTTCACAATCGACGGCGTGGTGGGGTGGCGGAAGTCAGTGTCACCGGGATCGATGGAGAGCGAGGGACTCTCGAAGTCGATGTCGATGCCGTCGAAGCCATAGTCGCTGACAATCTTGATGACGGATGAGACGAACGTGGGAACGCGCTTCGGGTCGGCAAGCGTGAAGTGCTGTCCGCCGCCTCCGAGCGAGATCATGACCTTTCTGCCCTGACGTTGCAGGGAGGCGACGTCGGCCTTGAACTGCCCCGGGGTTTGTCCGGCGGGCGCGGGAAACTGCATGGTTCCTTCAGGCGCGTTGTGGTCTGGCGTTGCAAAGGCGACGATGATGACGTCCCACTGCGGCGAGATTTCGCGGATGGGAAAGATGGAATCCGCTGAGCCGTAACCTTCCCAGTAGCCGATGAGTTCGTGCCCGTTGGGTGGGCCGCTGCGCGGAACCGCCGCAACGGTAGGAGCGGCCGGCGCGGAATGCCTACCGCGTGCCGGGCACGGCTTGGCTGGAGCGGGCAGCGCCTGCGCGTCCGGGAAGCTGTAGGTGGTGCCGAGGTTTTCCGCTGCTCCCAGATACCAGGAGAGCGTGGCTACATTCTGCAAGTGATAGGTTGCGCTGCCCGTGTGCGCAACGAAAGGTTTCGACGAGGGGATGTTGTTTTTCTCGTTGGTGTTTGTCGGTTCGAGCAGGAAGTATGCCGTCGCAGCCGTGGTACCGCCGCAACGCCCCTGATCTCCGGCGGGTACAGACGGCAGGCGCAGCCAGGCAGGAAAGACGTTGCCGGGATACGGCTTGCTGGCGAAGTGAACCAGCGGGTCATGCAGCGGGTCTTTGATGAATTCGGCAAGCTGCTGGGTGAGCGGCTGTAGATCTTTGTCTTCGACGACGGCGGGAGTGCCATGCAGATATGAGCCAAGCACAAAGGAATTGCCCGTTGCGGAATCGACGCCGTGCGTTCCCCATGAGCAGCACTCGGTGGCGTCGCCTTCAACGTAATAGGTGGTGTTGCGGGTTGCTGCAATGACGAGTTTGCCATCCTGCTTTGGGATCTGCTTGAAGATTTCTCGCTGCATGAACTCCACGTCGGCAACGGCGAAGAATTCGCCCGTCTTCTTCGAGGTGAGAACGTAGCCATAGCCTGCGGGGACAGCAATGCTGATCGGCTTAACTTCTGGCTTGCCGAGCAGCGTGTGCCACTCTTTTGCGTTCGGGAAAGTGGTGCGCAGCATGGCGTCGGCATACTGTGTCGCCCCGCCGGAAGCGAAGGCGTAGCTGGTAAAGACCGGCGAGGCGAGGACGGCAGACACATCTGCGGATGCATCCATGACGAATGGCTTACCGTCGACCTTTTTCGTGTCGAACGAGAGCGTGATGGGAACGAGGACTGTGGGGACAGTCGTGGTTGTTCCCTGGGCCGGGTCGTTTCCGAAGATGGTGTAGGACGCCTGTTTGACGGTCAGCTTAAATGTGGGCACAGTGCCCTGGGCGATCGCTGTCTGCAGCGGCAGGACAAAAGAAAGAAAGGCGAGGAGCAGGCGCATGAGCTTCGTCGGCATATCCGGATTTGCGAACCTCGATAGAGAATGAAAGATGCGTGTAGCCAGCTTCTTCCATACACCGACGGAAGAGCAATAGGCACGAATCGAAGAGTGAAACAGGATTGTCTTCGACTGGCGCTATCCTAAACCATGTCCATGCGCAGGCTGCTGGCTTATGGGGCGATTTACTTTCTCTGGGGCGGGTCGTTCCTTGGGATTCGTGAGCTTGTAGCGGTTATACCGCCTTTCTTCGCTGCGGGGTTTCGTTTCACGCTGGCCGGCGTGCTGCTGATTCTTTACAGCCATCTACGCGGAAATACGGAGATGCCGCGGAAGTCGCTGCTGGGCGCGTCCACGCTCGGCTTCATCATGTTCGCCTGCCTGTATGCGGGACTTTTCTGGGCTGAGATTCGTGTGTCTTCGGGGATTGCCGCGGTCATCTCGGCGATCATTCCGGTATGGATCTTTATTGGCGAGCTGGCGATTCTGCGCACGCAGAAGGCCACGCTCGTGTCGGTGATCGGAGTCGTGCTTGGCTTTGCGGGGGTCGTCGCGCTTGCATGGCAGGCTCCGGAATCGAGCGAGCGCGCCTCCACACTCGGCGTGCTGGCGTTGATTGGAGGCACGCTTTGCTGGTCGGGAGGGACACTGTTGTCGCGCCGGCTCACTTTGCCGAAACCCCAGACCCTGAATGCGGGCTGGCAGATGGCTACCGGTGGCGGATTATTATTTCTGCTGTCTCTGTTGGCTGGAGAGATGCGCCGTCTGCCTCCGCTGGATGTGATGCTTAGGCCCACTTTGATCTTGAGTATGGCGTACCTGGTGTTCGCTGCTTCGATTCTGGCTTTCACTTCCTATGTCTGGCTGATTGCGCATGAGCCCGCGACGCGGGTGGCCAGTTATGCGTACGTAAATCCGGTGATTGCGCTGTTTGCCGGAGCGGTGCTCGCGGGTGAGCGGCTGACGGCGTTTCAAATGATCGGGGCTCTGCTGGTGCTGGCTGGAGTTTTCGCGACACTCACGGGGAAGCAAGTTGTGCCGTCAAAGAAGGGCGTGACGGTCTAGCGTGCTTATGAGAATGAGCTGCCGATCGATGATGGTGAATCGGGCGCTCGCAATGTTTGCACTTTCTTTGTGCGCGCCACCTTTGACCGCACAGGCCACTCAGATGCCTACGGCAATCGAGCAGCTGCGCGATTTGCGGCAGCAGGCGCATGCGGCGATCGTGGCAGGTGACCAGAGGCGGCGTCTTCAGATTGTGCTGCAGCTGCAGAAGCTGGTTCATGACTCACCTGCTTCTGTAGAAACAGTTGCACAGGCTTATGCCGCGGCCGGAGACCATGACCGCGCGATTGCTGCTCTCAATCAGCTTGCCGATATGGGGCAGGCCGATGATGATCTGGTGCATGGGAAGGGCAAAGGATTTTCGTCGCTGCAAACTCTTCCTGCGTATCAGGCGGTGCTGAAAAGATTTGCCGCCAACGAGACGGCTATCTCGCACGCAGAGACGGCATTCGTATTGACTGACGCCAATCTGCTTGCGGAGGATATCGACTATGATCCGCGAACTAAATCTTTTCTGATGACCAGCGTTCTGGAAAAGAAGATTGTGCGCGTGGGTCCGGATGGAAAGGTCAAAGATTTTGCGGAGTCGCCTAGCCGCTGGCCGATGCTTGCTATCAAAGTGGATGCACAACGCAACCGCGTGTGGACGACTGAAGTTGCTCTCGATGGCTTCCAGTCAGTCGTCCCATCAGATTGGGGGCGGTCGGCTATCCTGTGCTTCGATCTTTCGTCCGGTGCATTGATTCGCCGCGTGGTAGGTCCGAAACCCGCGGCGCTCGGCGACATGACGCTGACGCAACAGGGCGATCCAATTGTGAGCGATGGCGATGGCGGCGGGATTTATCGCGTGCAGGGAGATGCTTTGCAGAGAATTGACCGGGGTGATTTCATCTCGCCGCAAACCGCGGCGATGCATCCTGATGGGCGGCATATCTTTGTTCCCGATTACACAGGTGGTATCGGCATGCTGGATTTTGCGAGTAAAGAAGTGACATGGCTAGGTCAGGGAGGATCGAAGCCGTATGCGCTCAGTGGCGTCGATGGGCTGTATTTCGATTGCGGATGGCTGATCCTGGTACAGAATGGCACGTCTCCGGAACGGGTTGTTCGCCTCAAACTCGATCCGAGTTTCAGCCGCGTGGTTTCTGAAGAAATCGTTGAACGAGCTACGTCGACTCTGGGCGATCCCACGCATGGAGTGGTCGTCGGAGACTACTTCTACTACATCGCGAACTCAGGCTGGAACCAGTTGGGTGAACACGGCGCATTACTGCGCGGAGCTAAGCTCACGCCGGCCCGCATCATGCGATTTCGTCTACGCTGAAGCTTTTGGAATCACAGGGATCAACGACGGCACCTGGAATTGTGCAGACTTTCACTGTATACTCCTTAGCAATGGCGGGCTGCCCGCCACGAGAGGTGCATCTTCTGCAGTCAGCGTGATACAAACGCGCTCGACGTTAGACAGGCCGGTACCTCAGCATGGAGAGCGATCGCTCGCGTGCTGCGAAGTCCGGTAGACAGTCTCTGCTGCGCGCTCTTCCCTGCTCCATGCCGCCTGTGCGGCGAATCTCTCCTGCGCTTCTCCCGCATTCCCGTCTGCGATTCCTGCTGGAAAAATCTTCCCGAACAATCTGGATGCCTGTGCGCGATTTGCGGCGAAGCCCTTGGCGTCGCCGAATTTGGCGTGGGTCAAGGACTGCTGTGCCGCCCCTGCCGCGTAAGTGCTCCGCCGTTTGAACGGGCTGTGGCTCATGGTATTTATCAAGGCCAGTTGCGCGCGCTGCTGCACCTGTTGAAATACGACGGGATGGAGCCGATTGCCGAGCGGTTGGGCTGGCTTCTGGCGCTGCAGGTTCTGGAGATTGAAAGCATTCCGCGAAAGATGCTGGTGATTCCTGTACCGCTCTTTCGCGCAAAAAGGCGGCAGCGCGGCTTTAACCAGGCCGAGGCGCTGGCACGCTCGACGGTGAAAGCGCTCAGGCGGGCGCTGCCTGAATGGGAGTTGACGGTGGCGACGGGCGTGATGGAGCGGCGCCGCGCCACGCAGAGTCAAGCGGGCTGACCCCGCACAAGCGTCGCGCGAATGTGCGCGGCGCTTTTTTTGCGCTTTCGCCGGAAAAGATAAAAGGTGCGGACGTGCTTCTGATCGACGATATTTACACCACGGGAGCTACGACACGGGCATGCGCGCAGGCGCTGCGCAGCGCCGGAGCAAAGAGCGTGCTTGTCGCCACGGTTGCGCGGGCGCAGCGGCAGGACATTATTCAGCCGCCGATGCCCGTGAAAGAAGTGCCGATGCACGAAGACGTGGCGTTGTGGGATGCGGAGTTTGTTCCTGCGGCTCGCGGCGTGTAATCGCCGAAAGCCGTGTTTATACAGGTGCTGATCGGGAGACTGGGGGAGAAATGTCACTGGGAAGAGCCATGATTCACGCGCGCAAGCAAAAGCATATCGCCGCTGCACCACGCGAAGAGGTTCGTGCCTATTCCGGCAGCACGATGCAGTCGCCGGTGCTGGTGTTGAACGCCTCCTATGAGCCGATCAATATCTGCGGAGCGCGCCGCGCGCTGGTGCTGGTGCTGAAAGGCATTGCAAAAACCGAAGAGGAGCAGGGCGCAATGCTGCACGCCGCCCGAGTGCGCATGCCGATGCCATCGGTGATCCGCCTGCTTGAATACAGGCGCATCCCGCACCAGACGCGGGCACTGTCGCGCAAGAACATCCTGCTGCGCGACCGCAACAGCTGCCAGTATTGCGGCGTAGTGCTGCCAGCGGGCGAGTTGACGCTCGACCACGTGATCCCGCGTTCGCGCGGCGGCCTGTCGACGTGGGAGAATCTCGTCGCCTGTTGCCACTCATGCAATCGCCGCAAGGGGAATCAATTGCTGCACGAGCTTGAAGATATGAAGCTGCTGCGCGAGCCGCGTCCGTTCACGCTGCACACCAGCCGCCACATCATGCGCATGATCGGGCACAGCGACCAGAAGTGGAGAAAGTACCTATACTACTGAGGCTTCGTTGGCTGCTGTTGTGGCGGCGGCTGTTGCTGGTTATCGGTCCCCTGACCGATTTCTTGACCGTCAAAGGTGATCTTGACTGACGTGCCAAAACGTTTGTATTTGGCGTACTTCAGGGTTTCGCGCATGTGTACCTCCTGGGCCAGGTATCCAGTGCCGCCGGAGAAATGCAGCACGCCTTCACCGCGCGTATAGACTGGGAACCAGTATTTGCCGTCAACCTGTTCCCGATATGTCGTGAAGGGTGGCGATAAGTCTTCGTGGCCCCTGCGCGTGTCATCGGGAACGTTCTTTCCGTTCGTGACCACAATCTGCAGGTCCTTTTGATCGACCCAGATACGGCCCTGGAAATAACGCTTGTTTTTCTCGATGACCTTGGGCTTTACATCGAAGACATACGTATCGACTTCATCCACCTGCTGTTTCCCAACGTAGGTCAGGTCATATTGGCCGACATCTTCCTTGGTGAGCACGAACGGCAGGCGCTGTTCGATGTCCTGAAAGTCAGCGGGACTCATGGAGACGCGCTGAAGGGAGTTTTGCGGCGCGAAGACCACCTTCTCATAACGTCTTCCCGTCGGGTCGAAGGTGATGTCAGTCACACAAAAGTACTGGCCGTCTACCTTGCCGTCGTCATCGATCGTCTCCACCTTCACGCTGCGCTCATAGGTGTAGTTTCCCAAGGCGGTGCGAAATTCAGATTCCTTCGCGGTGAAACTGTCGATGATCTGCTGCGCGGGAACCGAGGGCGCAGAGCTGTCGAGCTTGCCGAAGCCCTGGTCGAGCGGCATGGCGGTGTAGGACACCTGGGCGGAGACAGACGCAGCGGCGAAGCTGATGAAGACCATGAATAGAAGATGCCGAACGTGTAGTCGTGTGCGATTCACTGAAGTATGCTCCCGGGAAGCCGATAACCACTCCACTAACAGGATAGACGCGGCGGGAGGGTGGATGGACTGCAATCGGGCCCATTCCAGAAAATTTTCGGCCCCGCAATCGCCGTCCGCAGCGTACACTTGCCTCATCCTTCCCAGCAATGACTGAGCTCTATCGAGTTCCGGCCCTGACACTCCTGAGTACGCTTCTGGTTGTCTTTGCCCTGCTCTACCTGCAGATGCGGACGACGCGGAGACTGCTCTGGCTGATCGGCTGGAGCATGGCTGTTCTTCGCCTGGCGATGGAAGTGGCTGGAATGCGGTCCCCTGGACTCGGCCTCGCAGTTTCCAACGCCTGCATGGTGCTGGCGCCATTGATGTTTCTTGGTTCGATGTCACCGCTTGGTTTCAAACGCCGGCCGAAGATTCTGTACGTATATGCCTTTGCCGTTCCGGTACTCGTATTCACAGTGGTAGCCTCGTTCAATCCGGCTCCGCGACTGACGTTGCGCATCCTCCTCATGCTTTGCGCAGCTGCCGTGGTCTACGTGTCGATCTTGTGGAATGCGCGCACGGCTTTCGTGCCGGCATGGTTCTCGGTGCCGTTCGCGGTGCTGACGGGCTGCTTCGGCCTGTGGCTGACTTACCAGGGCGAATACCGCTTCGTCATGTATTTAGCGCAAAGCAGCATCAACCTTATGACCGGGCTGCTCTTCGCAGCTGCCTTCCGCCGCTTCAGCCCGGGTGTCCTCTTCGCTTCCGCGGGTTTTTTTCTTTGGACCACTCCGGTTGTACTGGATTTCGTTTTTGCGCAGTCCCATCCGGCCATGCTGGTCGTTGACCGCGGCGTGAACCTCATTAAGGTGTTGACGGCGGTCGGCATGATCCTGATTGTGCTGGAAGATGAGCTGGCGCAGAACCGGGCTGCCAAGGAGCGCGACCACCGCGCGCGTGTGGAGATGGTGCGGTATTCCGAGATCGACTTGTCGCTTCTCTCCGGTGTGAACGCGGAAGCAGCCTATCAGCAAGCCTGCCAAGTAACGACCGAGGTAAGCCGCTTTGGCCAGGCGCTGCTTTTTCTGCGCGGCGTGCAAAACAACTTTTATGTGGGCGCGCACGCAGGCATGGGCGACGCCCTGGTCGCCGGCATGGAGGCGCTGGGCCGACGAGTCACGCAGGAGCAAGTCAACCGTTTTCGCCAGAGTGAGAGCATTGCCGTCGAGATGGGCCACACTCTGCAGGTAGATCTGCGTCCGCTTTTCGTGCCCGACGATCCGCTGGAGACGCTGCAATATCTCAGGTGTCATGCGATTCCACTGGAGACACGGGGCGGGGCGGCGGATGGCTGGCTCATCCTGAGCGGATTGAAGCAGCCCGAGCAGCCGTTACAGGCCGATGACCTGCTGCCGCTGGAGCTGCTGGTTGCCCATCTTACGGCGGTGCGCGAACATAATGCGCTGATGCAGCGTGTGGCCCGGTCGGAAAAGCTTGCCGGCCTGGGCCAGCTTGCCGCCGGCGTTGCGCATGAGTTGAACAATCCGCTGACGGTCGTGCTCGGCTACTCGCAGCTTCTCGAAGAGGAACTTGAAGATCATCCTGGGCAGGAGAACATGTCGCTGGTCCGCAAGGAAGCGCAGCGCATGCGGCAGATTATTGAAAGCATGTTGCGCTTCTGGAAACCTTCGCCCGTCGAGCACGTTGCCGTGTCCGTAACGGAGATTCTGCGCGACATCTGCCAGCTGCGCCGTGAGGAATTCAATCGTCGGCGAATCGAACTGCAGCTTGATCTTGCGGATGACCTGCCGGAGATTGACGGCAACCGGAACCAGCTGCAACAGATGTTTCTTCAGCTGCTCAACAACTCGCTCGATGCGTTGGGCTTGGGCGGCAATGGGCATCCGAACACCATCCACGTGGATGCGAGCCACAATGAAGATGGAGTCCGAGTGTTGATCTCTGACGACGGGCCGGGCTTCGCCGATCCGAACCGCGCCTTCGATCCCTTCTTCACCACCAAGTCTCCGCGCGCGGGATCCGGCATGGGTTTAAGCGTCTGCTATGCCATCGTGCGCGATCACGGAGGCGAGATCACCGCGCACAACCTGCAGCCGCACGGCGCGGCCCTTGTGATCCAGTTGCCGCATCCCAGGCATCACCCGGAACGCGAGTTGAGCGACGAAGCCTTCGCGCGCTAACATCTTCCGTCTACCTGACTAGCCGTTTTTAAGAACCGTGTCCAGAATGAAAAGATCTCGGTTATCCCGATTACGCCTGCCTCTTTTGCTCGTCCTCGCCTGCGCGTGTGTCCCGGCGCAGACGAAGCGTCCCATGACTTTCGAAGACCTGATGAAGATGCGCCGATTGGGAGATATCGCCGTCTCTCTCGATGGCCATTGGGTATTGTTTGGCGTAACGGATGTCGACCTCGCGAAGAATACGCGCACTTCGCATCTATGGATTGTGCCGGGAACTGGTGGAGATGAGAAGCCGCTCACCGATTCACTAGCCGGCGAGAGCCGCGGGCGGTTTTCACCGGACGGCAAACAGATTCTGTTTCAAAGCGCTCGCGAAGGAGGCCAGCAGATATGGCTTGCTCCATTTGATACAGCCGCAGGCACAATTGGCGACGCGCACAAGCTGACGAGCATCAGCACCGAAGCGGATGGTGCAATCTGGTCTCCGGATGGGCAGAATATTATGTTTGTCTCATCCGTCTATCCCGACTGCAAAGACGACGCCTGCAACAAGCAGCGCGATGACGAGCAGGCGCAGTCGAAAGTCAAGGCGCAGGTCTTCACCCATCTCCTCTACCGGCACTGGAATGCATTTACTGGCGACAAGCGCAGCCATCTGTTTCTGGTTTCCGCGAGTGGCGGAACGCCCCGCGACCTGACTCCGGGCGACGAGCACGATGTTCCGCCGTTTTCGCTGGGCGGTCCGGATGGCTATGCGTTTTCTCCCGACGGAAAAGAGATTGCCTTTGAAGAGAACCTCGATCCAGTTCCGGCGATCAGCACCAATTCCGACATTTTCACGCTGCGGCTCGATGATCCGAATGCGAAGCCGGTGAAGATTTCGACCAGCCCCGGCGGCGACCACTCGCCTGCTTTTTCGCCGGATGGGAAATACATTGCCTGGCGCTCGCAGGCGCGTGCTGGGTATGAGAGCGATCGCTTCCGCTTGATGCTGTATGACCGCGGAACGAATCAAGCGAAGGAATTGCTGCCGAATTTTGATCGCTGGGTGGATGAGTTTGTCTGGGCACCCAACTCAAAAAGAATTTATTTCGTTTCTGGCGACGTCGGGAGAGCCCCAATCTTTTGCGTCAAACCAGACTCAAGCAGACTGATTCAGCTGACATGGGATGGAGATTTCAGCTCTCTTATACCTGCGGCCGACGGCAGTAGTCTGATTGCTGCAAAGAACACAGTCCGCTCACCTGCGGAGGTTGTGTCATTTAAGGTGTTGGACATCGATCGTACGGGGATGGCTGAAGCTTACTCAAAGCTGCCCTCCGGAAGGCCCGACCTTTTGCTGGCCCGTCTCGACTTGCATGAAACCGATCTCACGTATTTGAATAAAGACCTTCTGGCAGAACTTGACTTACCGAACCTGGAAACTTTCTGGTTTCCCACTATAGGCAAAGTACAGGCACAGGGCTTCCTCATCAAACCGCCAGCCTTCGACCCCGGCAAGAAATACCCCGTCAAGCTCCTCATTCACGGCGGCCCGCAGGGCGCGTGGGGCGATAGCTGGAGTTATCGCTGGAACGCCGAGTTGCTTGCCGCAAACAGCTATGTCGTCGTCATGATCAATCCGCGCGGATCGACGGGCTACGGGCAGGCCTTCGTCGATGGCGTGAATGGCGACTGGGGCGGCAAGCCTTTCATCGATCTGATGCGGGGGCTCGATTACGCCGAGCAGCACTACAGTTTCCTCGACAAGACGCGCGAGTGCGCGCTGGGCGCAAGCTACGGCGGCTACATGGCCGACTGGATTCTCGGCCACACGGACCGCTTCAAGTGCATCGTCTCGCACGATGGCATGTTCAATCCGGAATCGGCCTATGGAACGACGGAAGAGCTTTGGTTCAATGAATGGGAGTTCAAGGGCACTCCGTGGGACAACCGCGCACTCTATCGCAGGTGGTCTCCGATGCTGGCCGAAACAAGCTTCAAGACACCGACGCTTGTCGTTCACAGCCAGCTCGACTACCGTCTCGACGTCTCCGAAGGCTACCAGCTCTTCACCACGCTGCAGCGGATGAAGGTGCCATCAAAGATGCTCTACTTCCCCGACGAAGGTCACTGGGTGCTGAAGCCGCAGAATTCGCAACTCTGGTACAAGACGGTGAATGACTGGGTGGATCAATGGACGAAATGACAGAAACAAGAATGAATGATCGCGTTTGGTCGCGGATCGACCGCATTTCAGGCCCTTTCTTCCCCCCGAAGAGCCGAAAATACATCTCGTTTCTATGGATGACCGTCTTTGTACTTTGCATATTTGCGTTCAATCTTGCACTTAAGCCCTTCATTGCAGGTTCCACGGATAGGAGTCGTTTTGTAGCTGCAGAACGATTCTTGCACGAACCACTTTTCATCGTTCCCTATGATGTTGCGTTGTTCCTCGTCCTCTTGTTTGTTTTTGCCTCAAAAGCTAGCCCAGCATATGAATATCTACGTGCTCTGATTTTCGGCATGGTCTTAGCTGCCATTCTTGGACAGATACTGGTTTTCTTTGTTCCCTGGTAACTTATGCCCCGAGCCGGTGCCCTGTTTAAGCCTTCTTTTGCCCTGAGTGGGACCGCTAAGGCGATAATCATCCATAAATGCCATTCAATCGCACGCCGAAAAATAGACAGCCGCTCGATGAAACCGCCCTCTACGAATACGCCATCGGCGCCCTCGGACGCCGCATGCGTACGGTGGCCGAACTAAAGCGGCTGATGCGCTCGCGTGTGGAAGAAAGCGACTCGGGTGAGGCGAAGATCGACCGTGTCATCACCCGGCTCAAAGAGCAACGCTACCTCAACGACACAAACTTTGCCGCCGACTACACCCGGCTGCGGCAGGAAAACAATAGCTTCGGCAAGCGGCGTGTTCAGCAGGACCTGACCCAGAAAGGCGTGCATGCGAACGTGATCGCAAAGACGCTCGATGCCGCCTACGAAAATGTCACCGAAGATGAGCTTATCCGCCGTTTTTTGGCGCGAAAGCGCATCCAAAAGCCTGCAAACGAAAAGGAATCGGCCCGCGTCGTGCGCATGCTGGTCCGCGCAGGCTTCTCCACCGGTGTGATCTTCAAGATTCTCAAGAGCTGGGACGTTGATGATGAGTCACTGTCGGGACTTGAGGCGGTCGATTTAGACGAGACCAGCTCGGAGTAAAATCCAACGGTGTCGTCCTAAAAAAAAGGCCGGAGCGATTTGCTCCGGCCCTTATATGCTCTCAGTCTTGGGAGGTGATTCTTGTTGTTTCTAGAACTTCACCATGATGGCGAACGTGAACTTCTGCTCGTCGCGGCGCAGGTCTGGCTGCCATAGTGTCGTGTAACCTGGGATTCCGGCGCAGACTACCTTAGCGGCAGCGATGTTGGCAGCATACTCCTGTGAATAAGAGAGTCCCGGCATCGTTGAATATCCGATTCCTGAATCGACGGAAGTGGTTCCATTGGTGCAGGTGAAGTCGCTCGGGCTGCCAATCGATGAGTTCTGCGAACCACCGGGAGGCGTTGACCCTCCACGGCCAGCCCAGTAGGGCACATCCGAGTGACGGTAGCCATATTCAGCACGGAAGGTGATGAAATCCCGCGGCATAAAGTCCCAGGTAACGGTGCCGTCTGTACCGTGGAAAGGCTGGCCCGGATCCGCAGGGAAATATGCGGTGCCGGTGAGAGCCGTGGCGCCGTTGATGGCCGGCACCAGCACGAGATAGCGGCCCGGGTTGTTGATCTGTCCGCCGCCAACGGTCAAGGCGTAGCGATCCTTCTTGAACCAGGTGCGGTCATAGGCCATCCACCCCAGGAAGCTCTGCTTGTAGTAAGGAACGGCGGGTGAAGTTGGGGTTGCCGGGATATAGATCTTGCCATTCGCGGAACCGGTACAGGCCACGCCGGATCCGGATTCGCAGCCGGCGTCGCCGGTAAGCGAGAAGGCCATCTTGTCGAGGACATTCTCCGGGTGGTCGTAGTACTTTACCTCTATGCTGTCATCGGTATGGTAGCGGGTGCGGCCGGGGATGTTGAGGTCATCTTCACCATAGCCATAGTTGTTGCTGATGACATTGATATAGTTGGTCGGTGTCCATTTGATCTGCCCGCCAAGGCCAGGCTTGCTGTTGAAGCGGCCGTAGGACTGCCATCCGTTGATGTACCAGGGTTCGATCTTGAGGTGTTGCGTGACGAAAAACTGCCCGCGGACGCCGTTGAAGAACCATGGCGTATTGGAAGATACAAACGATGGCTGATAGGCCCAGTTGTCGAAGTTGTAGTAGCTGAACAGCCCGATATACGACATGAAGATGCCGGCATCGAGGTTAATGCCATGCATCTTGTCCCAGTGGTAGCCGCCGTAGGCCTCCGCGAGATAACGGTAGGCATTGTTCAGTTGCCATTGTCCGCGGCCTACGCTGGCATCGTTGCGTGGCGTGGTTACTGAGTACATGCCGAACTGCGTCATGAGCCGGGCATGCACATGGTCTACAAGCAGATCGCCGCCCACGCCGAGTTGCTCCAATTGAATTTCCTCGGAGCGGAAGATTTCGCTGGAACCATTGATGGTATCGTCAGCCGGGTGATTGAGGTCGATGTTGTAGTTGGCATCGACTCGAATTTCCGGAGTGAAATACTTCGTAGCTAGCGGGAAGTCCTTCGTGCGCGGACTGCCGTTGAGCCACGTCCAGTCAGCATCGGCAAATGGAGTAGTCTTATCGACGGTGGGAGTTGCGGGTTCCGTGGACACAGCGGCAGGCGAAACAATCGCAGGCGCGGTGGGCGCCTTGGAGGTAGAAGCGAGCAGCGCCTGCCGTGATACCTGGAGTTGTGTTGCCGCATCGGCAGAAACAGCATCAGCTTTAACACCGGACTGCGCCCTTAGCTGCGCTTCCAATTCCGCGATGCGGGCGCGCATGGCGTCGAGTTCTTTCAAAATGGCGTCGGTGGTTGGGGTGACCTTGACAGCAGTTGTTCCGCCGGCGGTATCGCTGTGATCTTCGCTCGCAATCTGGTTTGCAGGAGCCGACTGGGCCCAAAGCGCTGCTGCGGCAAAGAGCAAAACGACGGCAGCAAGCAAGTGACGGCCTGACTTCAACATTCTTCTGGTCTGCATGATGATCCTCGTGGGTCTGTGCGCGGATGCAGTGGGACGCAAAAGGGCGTCTGCCTGCATGGCGCAAACACTCCAGACTAGAAAGTTGGGCGTAAGGGGACGGTAAGCGGGAGGAAAAGAATTTATAAAGACCAGCGGATCCCTTTGCCTCCTGGCGTATCTTGCGCTTTTCGCTTTCCTTACTGAACCTGTGGTTAGTCTGTGTTCAGCATTCCGAGGGCAAAACAGGGCGGGGCTTAAAGCAGGAATTGGGAGCAATCAAATCTATGACTTACATCCGGGGATGATAAGTCAATGCCAGAATTGATGTCGGTATTTTGGCACCGTGCTCAATCGCCGGCTGCAAGAGGATACTGTGATCAATGAGTTTGAGGAGCTGGCTCGTTGGTTTCAATCGGCGGCGCTTCCACCAGAATGTTCGTAGGAAGCTTCGTTTTCACATTGAAGTGGTCCTTCAATTTGTAGTTCACATGCAGGAGCGGGGCGCAGGCAGTCGGCGGCGTATCGTGGGGCCAACTGACGGTCCAGTTCTCGACAAAGCGCTTCGCCGATTCGGCGAGGACAGGTGGGCCAGAGACGATGTCCGCCGTGACGGTACCGTCGGTGGCGATATGGATTTGTAGTGTTGCTTCACCCTGGATTCGAGAAGCTCTTGCACTGTTCGGATACTGGATCTCATTCTCGTACTTCACTTCCATCCCTATGCACTTTTGCGCGCCCGATGGAGTTGCGACGAGGGCAAACACCAGAAACAACAACGAAATACAACGCGATACCATGCGCGAAATCATAGCTTGCTGACTGCTAGACTTGAAAGATGCAATACCGAAAAGGCTCTGAAATACGTGAGATGTTCCTGAAGTTCTTTGAGACGAAGGGGCACCGTCGCGTGCACTCGTCTTCTCTGGTTCCGGCCAATGACCCTACGCTGCTCTTTACCAACGCAGGCATGAATCAGTTCAAAGATGTATTTCTTGGCCTCGAACATCGCGACTACTTGCGCGCGACGACATCGCAGAAATGCGTTCGCGCAGGCGGCAAGCACAACGACCTTGAAAATGTGGGCTTTACGCGCCGCCACCACACGTTTTTTGAGATGTTGGGAAACTTCAGCTTTGGCGATTACTTCAAGAAAGACGCCATCGCTTATGCGTGGGAGCTAGTTACGTCGCCGGAGTGGTTTGGTCTTCCCAAAGACCGTCTCTACGTGACGATCTTCAAGGGCGAAAACGGTGTTCCGCGCGACGAGGAAGCCTACAACCTATGGCTCGCCCAGGGAGTGCCGGCTGAGCGCATTCACGATTGCGGAAGCAAGGACAACTTTTGGCAGATGGGCGATACCGGCCCCTGCGGTCCCTGCTCGGAGATTTTTTATGACATGGGCATTGAGGCCGCCGAGGTTCCGGGCGTAGACAAGCCTTTCGGTCAGGATGAGCCTCGCTACGTCGAGATCTGGAATCTGGTCTTCATGCAGTTCGACCGGGACACTCAGGGCGAATTGAATCTGTTGCCCAAGCCTTCGATTGATACGGGAATGGGGCTAGAACGCACTGCAGCTGTATTGCAGGGGAAGATTTCTAACTTTGAAACGGATTTGTTCACGCCGCTGATACAGAAGGCTGGCGAGCTGACTTCAACGACATATCAGGATGGCAATGCGCCGACGGATGCTTCATTGCGCATTATTGCCGATCATGCTCGCGCTGCTACGTTCCTTATTTCTGATGGAGTGAATCCGACGAATGAAGGCCGCGGCTATGTGCTGCGCAAGATTCTACGGCGCGGGATTCGTCACGGGCGATTGCTTGGGCAGGAACAGCCTTTCATGCGTGAGATGGTTTATGCCGTCCGCGATGAGATGCAGGGTGCTTATCCGGAGTTGAAGGAGAGTGTGGATCGCGTTGCAAGAGTTGTTGAGGCTGAGGAGCGGCAGTTTGCACGTGTAATGGAACTAGGCTTATCTCGCCTCGAAAATGATTTCGCCCCGCTTCTTGCTGAAAAACGGCTAGCCCAAAATCCTTCGGCAACAACTGACGAGCTGAAAAAAGTTTTTGGCGAAAGTATTTCAGAAGACGATTGGGGTTCAATAAAGCCTCGCGTTGAAGTGACATATTCCGGCACAAAAGCATTTCATCTCTACGAAACTTACGGCCTCCCCCTCGACTTCATGATGGATGCGGCCCGCGATCAGGGCATACATTTTGATCTTGAAGGCTTTGAGAAAGCACGCGCCGAAGAACAGACTCGCGCTCGTACTTCATGGAAGGGCGGAGCGAAGCAATCAGCAAGCCCTGTATTTCGTGAGCTGCCGAAGACTGTTTTTGAAGGCTACCGTCAGCTCACGTCTACCGGATGCGAAGTGCTGGCCATCGTCAAGGATGGGCAGGGCGTACAGGCGGCGAATCCGGGTGATGCCGTTGAGGTTGTGGTCGATCACACGAGCTTCTATGCCGACTCGGGCGGTCAGATTGGCGATACGGGCTGGCTCTATTCCGATGACCACAACTCGGTCGTTGCCGATGTGAGTGGATGCATCAAGCCGGTGCAGGGTGTCTTTGCGCACAAAGCGACTCTGCGGCAGCCGCTCAAGATTGGCGACAAGGTGGATACGATTGTCGATGGCGGATTCCGTAACGCTACGCGACGCAATCATACCGGGACGCATCTGCTGCATGCGGCGCTGCGTGAGGTTCTTGGGATGCACGTCAAGCAGGCCGGGTCGCTGGTAGAACCGAACCGCCTGCGCTTCGACTTCTCGCATTTCACTTCGATTGCCGATGAGGAGTTGCAGGACATCGAAGACCTCATCAATAAAGAAGTGCTTGGCAACACGCGTGTTGAGACGATCGAGGACGTTCCGATCGATGTGGCCATCAACGAGTATCACGCGATGGCGCTCTTCGGCGAGAAGTACGGAGAGAGGGTTCGCGTGGTGAAGATCGGCGACTTTTCGACGGAGCTTTGCGGCGGAACACATACGGGAGCTACGGGCGAGATCGGAGTCGTCAAGCTGCTTGGCGAGGGCAGCGTATCTTCGGGAGTGCGGCGCGTGGAAGCAGTGACCGGGCTTGGCGCTTTGAATGAGTTCCGTCGGGACTTTGCCGTGGCGCAGCTCGCTTCGCAACTTTCGCAGATCGCGGAACTCTCGCCTGCAGACGCGCTGAAGCAGAAACTCAACGCTCAGGATGAGGAGTTGAAGAAGCTTCGCCGCGAGCTGGAACAGATTCGCATGAAGTCCGCTGCCTCGGCGGTTTCAAACGCTGCCAATCAGGCTGTCGAGGTGAAGGGCATCAAGGTGCTCGCGCAGCGCGTCGACTCGCTCGATCGCGGACAGATGCGCACACTGGTCGATAATCTTCGGAACAAGCTTGGTTCGGGTGTGGTGGTTCTCGGTTCGGCGCAGGAGGAAGGCAAGGTTGCGCTGATCGTCGGCGTCACCAAGGATCTGACTGGAAAAGTACAGGCGGGGAAGATTGTAGGGCAGATTGCAAAGCTCGTCGGTGGGTCAGGCGGCGGACGGCCTGACATGGCGGAGGCGGGCGGGAAGGATGCTGGGCAGCTGGACGCCGCGCTCAAGCGAGCTCCCGTGGTTGTGGAGGAGTTGGCCGGTTAATGCGCATGGAAACACTCACCGCTCCGGGTTCTATACCAGTTTCCTCCCGTTAATTTCGCGTTTCCTGCGTTGCTCCTGTTTGACCGCGCAACCTATAATCAAGATGGCTCTGGCGTGTGCTGCCTCTGAATTTGTTTATGCCCCTTTCCTACCGTTGCGGAGGACGCACGCTGTTTCTGCGGCTGGCAGGCCTTGCGCTTTTTTTCGCGCTCTCCTGGCCGCCTGCCCTCGCATCCCAGCACCAGCCGATTTCTGCGTTTGATAAGGCGCAGCGCCTGCGCGAGGCGCTCGAAGGTCGCCCTGAGCAGCAACGCACACGACATGATTATGAGCGCGCGCTCGATGCGTATCGCGCTGTTTATCACGCTGACCCCGCCTCTCCGAAGGCCGATGCCAGCGTCTCTGCCGTCGCGGATCTGCTGGCGGAGCAGGGCCGCGTATTTCAGGATGAGAAGTCGCTGCGTGACGCGATCGGACAGTATGAATTTCTGCGCAAGCAGTATCCTGCTAGCCACTATCGATTTAGCGCGCTGCTGACGGAGGGGGAAATTTACCGTCGTGATCTTGAAGACCGCGACGAGGCGAAGGCTACGTTTCAGCAGTTTCTGAAGCTCTATCCGCAGAACCCGCTGGCGGACGAGGCACGGCAGGAGCTTAAAAACATCCACACCGAGGAGATCGCCGAGAAGCACGGCAAGCGGCCAGCGCAGCATGCTCCGGCGCCCGTAGTTGCGTCTCAGACCGCACCGGCTACAGCCACCCCCCCGGTTCAGACTTCGAAACGCAAAACTGTGGCTGTTCCTGTTTTTCCGCCCGCGACGCAGCCGTCTCAACAAACGCGTGCGGCGCAAACACCGGGGCAGCCAGCTCCTTCACCTCCGGTCGCGCAAAGACCAGCATCCGAGCCTGCGACCGATCCGGCCTCAAGCGAGCCTAAGCTGAGCGAGGCTGCGATGAATGCTCCACCACCACCGCCTCGTAAAGGCAGGCTGCCGCTTGTGACAGGGCTGCGTCACTGGTCGACGCCGATTTACACGCGCGTCGCCATCGATCTACAGGATGAAGTGCAGTACGAAGCTTCGCGTGTACCGGGGCCGGACCGTATCTTCTTCGATCTGCATGGAGCGAAGCTCTCGCCAGAGCTAGTGGGCAGGTCAGTCGAAGTGACCGACGATGGATTTCTGAAACGCATTCGCGTCGCTCAGTTTTCAAATGACGTGACGCGCATCGTACTCGATGTAAGCGATGTGAGCGAGTATTCGGCTTTCCTGCTTCCGAACCCCTGGCGGCTAATTATTGACGTGCACGGCAGCAAGCCAGGCACGCTGCCTGCTCCTTCGCTGATAGCGAAACAGCACCAGCAGACAACAATGACGCAAACAGCTGCGGCGAATACCGCGAGCGCGTTGGCCGCGACACCGCCCGCTGCGACACCAGCGCAGAATACGGCGCGAAAGCCGCAGCAACACGCCTCAGTAGCGGCAAATACCGCTCAGCAGCCATCGACCGCATCCTCGCCAACGCAGCAGGCTGCGGCTGGCTCGACTACTTCCGGCTCGTCGCTTAAAGATATCGCTTCACTCGACCGCCAGCCGAACCGGGTGAAGGCGACCAAGCATCCGACGACGGCTCCGGTTGTTCAGTCTGTTTCCGGGACTTCTCCGGAACAGCAACCGAACGAACTGGAGGCACTCAATCAACCCGCGCCCACTCCATCTGCTCCGTCTGCGCCTGCTAGGAAGAGCAGCAATAAGAGCAGCGCTGCTGCGAATCTGGACGCTCCGGAGATTCATGCGGCTACACCTACCGCTACGGGGGAGCGCTCCATGGTACGCGCGCTGGGGTTGAAGATCGGCCGCATTGTTGTCGATGCGGGGCACGGCGGGCATGACTCGGGCACACTGGGTCCGGGCGGCATCGAAGAGAAAGACGTTGTGCTCGATGTCGCATTGCGGCTGGGCAAGCTGTTGAAGCAGCGGCTGGGCGCGGACGTGATCTACACGCGCGATGACGATACATTTATTCCACTAGAGACGCGCACGGCCATCGCCAACAAGGCGCAGGCGGATCTCTTTATCTCCGTTCACGCCAACTCAAGCTCCGACCCGTCGGCGCGCGGCGTCGAGACCTACTACCTGAACTTCACGACGTCAGCTGACGCACTGGAAGTTGCGGCGCGAGAGAACGCGGTCTCCGATCAGTCGATTCATCAGCTCTCGGACCTGGTCAAGAAGATCACGCTGCAGGACAAAATCAGCGAGTCGCGCGAGTTTGCCTCCGACGTGCAGCAGACTCTCTATTCCGGGCTTGAGGACGGCAACGCCGGGCTGAAAGATCGCGGCGTGAAAAAGGCGCCGTTCGTTGTGCTCATAGGCGCGAACATGCCGTCGATTCTGGCGGAGATCTCTTTCCTGACTAATCCTGACGATGCGCATGAGCTTCGCGATCCGGAGTACCGCGAGCGCATCGCCGAATCGCTCTATCGCGGCGTGTCGCGCTACGTGAGCAGCCTGAGCGGCGTGCGCATTGCGCAGAGTAACGCACACACTGCCGGCAACTAGGCAGAATATTAAAATTCGGTATATTATCTTTCTCTTGCGACGCTAGGTGAGGTGCACAGGCCTTCCAGCGTGAGAATAACGTGAATATCCAGGGGGATTCCCGGCTCCGCGCTCTGCTGGAACTTATTTCAGCCTATGGACTGATCCTGGCTGTGATCTGGACGCCCATGCCGGCGCAGCGCATTCTTTATTGGCTGGCTGTCGCGGTCGTGATCTGTATCACAGTGCTGAGCCGCGAGACGCTGAGCTCGCTCGGGCTTGCGCCGACGGAAACGCTGCGGCCGTTTTGGATTGTCGGGGCGGCGGTTGTACTCGCCCTACTTGCCGTCATGGTTGCCAGGCAGCTCGGCACGCTTCATGGTCTTCCGCGCATCGGTCACCTGTCCGCTCGGACACGCGTCGTTGGATACCTGATCTGGTCATTTGTGCAGGAGTTTCTGGTGCAGGTCTTTGTGCTGACGCGACTGATACGCCTCATTCCACGGCGGTCACTGGCGATTGCCGCGGCGGCCCTGCTGTTCGCCATTGCGCATATTCCTAATCCGGTGCTGATCTGGCTCACGCTCGTCTGGGGTTTTGTCGCCTGCCCATTCTTCCTTCGCTATCGCAATTTGTATGTGCTTGGTCTGGCGCATGGAATCCTGGGTCTCTGTGTAGCGGTCACAGTTCCGGATGCGCTGCATCATCATATGCGCGTCGGTCTTGGCTATCTGCGCTATCATCACCCACAGCACCGCGTCTTTCAGCGCAGCAGCGCGCCCCATATCGTGTCAACACAGGCGTGCGTGATGGATGAGGCGGTGATTCTCCGTTCGGAGCGCCAGGCGCGCCCGTAGAAAATGCCGGCGATGGCGGCCAGCAGAACATAGCGCCAGTTGAAGTGCAGAGCGCGCTTGTTGAAGTGCGACAAACCGAAGAGAGCAGCTGTGACGACAAGCGATGCGGGGCGGCCGATACGCCGTTCGAAGAGATTCTGCATCCATCCGCGAAAGAATATCTCTTCGGGCAATGCGATCAGAAGATAGGTGAAGAGCCAGATTCCGGGCAGCAGCCAGGGGCGGCTTACCTGTCCATGCCAATGGAGAAAGCCGATCGCAAGGCCCAGAGTAAGGGCAACCGGCATATAGAAGATCAACTCGCGGAGCCCAGTCTTCCAGTCCGCCAGCCGCCAGCGGAGATCAAAGCCGACACCATCCAACTGGCGGATGACGTGAAAGCCATAGAGGCCGGCATCGAGAAGGAGCAGCTTATTCAACGCGACAAGAGCATGCGGCCAAGCCGACTCAAACCAGCGCAGGTCGACCGCCAAGCCCAATGAGAACAGCACCAAAAGGTCGAGCGCGTGTCCCCGCCGCTGCGTGTCGAGCTTCGCTGTGAGCCAAAGGAGTGAAGCGACTGCGACGGGCAAGAGCAGATAGAGCAGGAGCCAACCCATGCGAAGTAGGTGTAGCGGCCAGCAGACAAGCAGATATGGAATGACGCCACACGCGGGAAGCAGAAGCCGAGGGCCCAGAGGCTGCTTACCAAGTCCAGCCGCGCAGCGCTCTCCCGCGAAGCCAAATAGAAACAAAGGAGCCAGCGCAAATGCCGCTGCCGCGACAATCGATGCAGTGACGTGCATCACGATTTCATGCTAGCGAATCTCTCTACTGCACGCCGGCTGCGATCAGAGCGCTCTTGCTGCCGCGGTTGTGCGGAACGGCTCTCGGCTGAGCAGGCGGAGCATACGATTTATAGACCGTGATATGGAAACAGGATTGATAGAACTCTTCTTCTACGTCGATCTTTCCTGCCGTCTGCATAGGCAATAGATAAGCCCGCATCCAGGCGATCTCCGACATCGACAACTCCTTCTTCGCAATGTCAACCGTGGCGCCAGTCAGGTGCGGCGAGGCGATATCTCCGTCAGCGGGCGCGGCATTGCCATTCACTTCGATCAGGTGACGCTGATATTCGACCGTGCGCACGGCGGAATTAACCTGTAGTGGGCGGTGGAAGCGTGCATAGTGCACGCGGCTCAGGTCGCTGAGGAAGTGTGCCGTCCACGGCCGACAGTAGCGGCGATTTGCGGGCAAATCGGTGTTGACGCGGAGCGACATGCTGACCGGCACGGCCACCAGTGCGTGCTGGCTGCGAAGTTCGTTCAGTTGCTCGTCGTCCTCGATACGCTCCAAACCGTCGGCTTCGCTGCGCTGGTTCTGGCGAATGAGCGATTCCCGCGAACCCTTCAGCGGCGGCAGGAGCACAAGCTTTGCATGCTTCAGCGGCACTTCGGGGATGGTAGCGCTTGGCGGTTCTTCTTTCGCTTCAAGGGCGGCTCGACGAGCGCGGGCGTTGCGGTGGCTACGCGTGGGCGTATGCGCGGAGGCCGAGCCAGCATGATGGTGCTTTCGTTTTACTGCAAAGGCAGAACTACCCGCGCCGGCAAACAGTGCGGCGGCAAGGAAAACAGGAAGACAGCGCATGAGCGGGACCGCGGAGATTCCAGGAGCTTACTCAGGCTATCGAACCGACTCCAGCCGGGGAAGTATTGACCTTGGTTCGCCAAGTCATGATGTACAAAGTCCGGGCTCAACAAATCCGGTTCAACCCATCCGGGCTCAATGACTTGTCTCGTTCCCGGATCGCTCTCAAACGTTTCTCAGGCTGACAGGCCCTCCAAGCCGATTTTCTTCGCAAGCGGCTCACGACCGGGGTACAATCGCGCCAATTGAAAATGCACCTGATAAGTGAGGCCCTATGAGTGATGCCGTTCCGCAAACCACATATGCGCCGTTGAGTGAGGGACAGCGTGTCGTCGATACCTTTGTGGTTCCCTCGAAGACTTTCTCCGATCTGCTGCGCAGTTCCGCGTGGTGGGGACCGCTGGTCATCCTGATCGTGATGAGCATCGTGTTCTCCTTTGCAGTGCAGCAGAAAGTTGGATGGGAAAAGGTCTTCGAGAACAATATCCACCAGAGCCCGAAGCAGGAAGAGCGATTTGCCCAGATGCCGCCGGATCAGGTGTCGACGGCAAAGTCTGTTTCAGCCAAGATCACTGCGGGCATTTCATATGCGTATTGGGTGCTCGTGCTGCTCTTCACTGCGATTTCGGCCCTCTTGGTCTGGGCGACCGTGAATTTTGGTTTTGGCGGAAAGGCGACCTACGGCCAGGTGTACGCCGTGAGCATGTATGCCGGTCTAGTGATAAATCTCAAATATATTTTGGCTACGATCGCACTCTTTGCGGGACTTGCGCCAGATTCCTTTCTGATGCAGAACCCCGTCGGGACCAATATCGGCTTCTACCTGAGCAGCGACGCGCCCAGATGGCTCGTGGCGCTGACCACTCATATCGATGTCTTTGAAATCTGGTCGCTTGTGCTCAGCGTCATCGGCATTGCGATCGTAGCCAAGGTAAAGCGCGGGACTGCGGCGATTGCCGTGGTCGGCTGGTGGCTGCTGATCGTGCTGATTCTTACCGGCGTCGCGGCGGCGAGCTGAGAATTCTCTACCTGCCCTTCGTGATTGCCGCTCGCGGGGCGGGTAACTCCATATCCTGCAGTATTTTCAGAATTGGGGTATACTAAAGTCACGCTCGATTCCGAGTGGGTTCTTGTT
This sequence comes from Terriglobales bacterium, assembly GCA_963823845.1. Classification (GTDB taxonomy): domain Bacteria; phylum Acidobacteriota; class Terriglobia; order Terriglobales; family Acidobacteriaceae; genus Alloacidobacterium. The sequence continues at coordinate 134,477 of CAWGND010000023.1, read as the reverse complement.
CGCACGTAATGCCGTCCAAAGCACTGCCTGCTCTACACCTTCCCGTTTTCAGCGAATATCAACACAAAGGAATACCCCAAAAATGGAACAGGGTACAGTCAAGTGGTTTAACGATGCCAAGGGCTTCGGCTTCATTACGCGCGAGAGCAACAACGAAGATGTTTTCGTTCACTTCTCCGCGATCAACGCGAACGGCTTCCGCAGCCTTCAGGAAGGCCAGCGCGTTCAGTTCAACGTCGTGCGCGGCGCCAAGGGCTTCCAGGCCGAGAACGTTCAGCCTGTCTAATTAAGGCTAGCGATCTGCAATAAGAAAGCCCGGCTTCGTGCCGGGCTTTTTGCTCTTGCGCCGAAGCCGCCCTTCTCGTTCGCTCAGGACAGGCTATTCACCGCGTGGCTAGCCATCCCAGTGGCGGAAAATGAGCGAACCGTTAGTGCCGCCGAAGCCGAACGAATTCGACAGGCCGATGCGGATGTATGCATCCTGCGGCTTATTAGGCACATAGTAGAGCCGGCACTCGGGGTCTTGATTGTCGAGGTTCATGGTGGGCGGAACCTTCTGGTCGAGCAGCGCCATGATGGTGATGCCCGCTTCGAGCCCGCCTGCGCCGCCAAGCAGGTGCCCGGTCATCGATTTCGTCGAGCTGATCAACAACTTGCCACTGGTCGCCTGCTCGCCAAAAAGCTTTTCCATCGCAGCGCTTTCAAGCACGTCACCCACCGGGGTTGAAGTGGCATGCGCATTCACGTACTGAATGTCGCCCGGCTGAATGCCGGCACTCTTGATCGCATGTTGCATGGCGCGATGGCAGCCTTCGCCTTCTGGGGCCATGCTGGTGATGTGGTAGGCGTCGGCGCTCATGCCATAACCAATGATCTCGGCGAGAATCTTAGCGCCGCGTGCTTTGGCGAATTCGAGATCCTCGAGGATCAGGATGCCGGCGCCTTCGCCCACGATAAAGCCATCGCGGTCCATGTCGAACGGACGGCAGGCATGTTCCGGATCGTCATTGTGCGTGGAAAGGGCGCGCATGGCCGCGAAGCCACCCACGCCCATCGGCGTAATGGCCGCTTCCGAGCCGCCCGCGATCATGGCGTCGGCGTCGCCGCGCCTGATGATGTGGTACGCATCGCCAATCGAATGCGCGCTGGTCGTGCAGGCTGTTGCGGTCGCCTCGTTCGGACCCTTGGCGCCGTACCTGATGCTCACTTGCCCGGCTGCGAGATTGATGATGGCCGCGGGAATGAAGAAGGGCGATATCTTACGCGGGCCGCCAGCCAGCATGGCGCTGTGCTCGCGCTCGATGACATCAAAACCGCCGATTCCCGAGCCGATATGCACCCCGACGCGATCGGAATTAGCATCTGTAATCTTGAGGCCGGACATCTCCAGGGCCTCGTGTGTGGCCGCAAGAGCAAAGTGGATGAAGCGCGCCATCTTGCGCGATTCCTTCTTGTCCACAAAGTTGAGTGGGTCGAAGTTCTTCACCTCGGCAGCGAACGTGACAGAGAAACCTGTCGTATCGAAGGCGGTAATAGGCGCCATCCCGCTCTTGCCAGCCAGCAGATTCTTCCAGACCTCGGGCGTCGTGTTGCCTACTCCGCACAACAGGCCGATGCCCGTAACTACCACGCGCCGTTGCAAAGTTACTTGCCGCCTTTCGCGTTCTTCTCGATGTAGTCGATGGCGTCCTTCACCGTCTTGATCTTCTCGGCATCCTCGTCGGGAATCTCAAGATCGAAGGCTTCCTCGAACTGCATCACCAGCTCGACGACATCCAGCGAATCGGCGCCAAGGTCTTCCTGAAAAGATGCGCTGGGCGTCACTTCGGCTTCGTCGACCTGAAGCTGTTCGACGATGATCTGTTTTACTTTTTCTTCCACTGCCATGCGTTTCTCCTATCCATCAATACGGCAAAAATCGTGAATTCCTTCGGATGAGATGCCCCCTCGGCAGGACACACCACGAGCACACTCCGAAATTTCAAGTCTACTGAGGCCCTAAGAGCATGTAAAGCGCGAGAGAGGGCGGAATGATCTCGACCTGTGCTTTGTTTGCCTTTCAGTGGCAGTATATTCGTTATGCCTCTTGCTGTAGTTTTCGTTGTAATCGCCCTTCTTGTCGGGACGGCCTTAGGTTATTGGATTCGCCATCAAGGCGTTGGCGCCAGGATTCTCGCGGAGAAGCAGAAAAGTGAGGAATTGGCCGCGCAGCTTGCCCGACGCGAGATCCTGCTGGAGCAATCGCAAAAGGATGCCTCGGCACTGAGCGTGGAAAAAGCCCGTCTGGAAGAACGGCTCACGGCAGAACAGGAGTCGTTGAAGCAGGCGCGTACGACGCTGGAAGAAACCTTCCGCAGCGCCGCGGCGCGCGTTTTGAATGAAAACAGTCAGGCATTTCTCCAGCTGGCGCGCCAGGAGCTGGGTAAGCAGCAGCAGGCATCCGGAAACCAGCTCGATCAGAAAGAAACGGCAATTGAAAACCTGCTGAAACCCGTGCGTGAGACGCTCGACAAACTCCAGCGGGGCACTCAGGAACTCGAGGTCAAGCGCGAGGGCGCGTATCAATCCCTCAAAGGCCTGATCGAAGGAATGCAAAGTTCGCATGCGGACCTGCGCCGTGAGACATCCCAGCTTATTTCGGCATTACGAGCACCCAAAATACGTGGCAACTGGGGCGAACTGCAGCTCAAACGCTGCATCGAATTCGCGGGCATGGTGGAGCACGCCTCGTTTGACATGGAAGTTTTCGTGCGCGGCGACGAAGGTTCAATCAAACCAGATTGCGTGATTCACCTGCCGAATGAGCGAACGATTGTCATTGATGTGAAGACGCCCTTCGACGCTTTTCTCGATGCCATGAGCACATCCGACGAAACGACCCGCGCCCTTAAGCTCACGGCGCATGCCACGCGCGTTCGCGAGCATCTGACCGCCCTGTCGGCAAAGTCCTATTGGAAACAATTTAAGAACAGTCCTGACTTCGTCGTCTGTTTTCTTTCAAGCGAGGTCCTTTTCAGCGCGGCGCTTGAACAAGACCCCGGCCTGATCGAATTCGGGAGCACATCGAATGTCATTCTTGCCACGCCAACGACACTCATTGCGTTGCTCCGGGCCGTTGCTTACGGATGGCAGCAGCTTGAGGTTACGAAGAATGCGCTGGCGATTCGCGAAGTAGGCGAAAAGCTCTACGACAAGCTGGCAACGACGCAAGAGCACTTCACTCGGATGGGCAACGCCTTAACCAGCACCGTCAGGCACTACAACAACCTGATCGGCAGCGTGGAAGGCAGAGGAAGCGTCTTTACCTATGCGCGCAAACTGCACGAGCTTCATATCGGCCAGGAAGAACTGCCAGAGATCGATATGCTCGAAGCTGTAACGCGCGAACTACAGGCAGAGGACTGGAAGACAGAGAAGAAAGAAGAGGAGCCGAGCGACTCTCTCTTTCCCAGGCTCGAATAATCGCTATTTCTTCTTTTCGTTCTCGCCAGTAAACGACCCCGTCGAGTGCTGCCCTGCCGGCAGATCGGGATGGCGCTCGGCCGTTCCCTCCTCCAGATTCTGCCTGAGCAGGCGGTGCAGCTCATTGCTGCCGGCTCCAGTCAGATGTGCTTCTTCCGCCTGCACCGGCGTATGCGCGGGTTGCACGCTCGTCGGAGCCGATCGTTTCGCCGAGGCGTGTTCCTCGGCCTTCTGGCTTTTCTTCACGGCGTTTCTTGGCATGTTGTACCTCCCGAAAATTTAGGGCCGCGATCCAAGCCCATTTACGATTGGATGCCAAAGTAGCCGGACGAGCAGAGGTGTCTTTCCTCGCTCAGGCGCTTCTCAGGAAGTTCTCCCGGACACGCTGCCAGGTGGTTTCGAGGTCTTCGGGCAGTACACGCGTTTCGCCGACTACGGTCATGAAATTGGTATCGCCGGTCCAGCGCGGAAGAATGTGCAGATGCAAATGACCCTGAACCCCTGCTCCTGCGGCTTTGCCCAGATTCAAGCCCATATTAACGCCGTCAGGACGATAGGTCTCGCCGAGTACGGCTTCCAGTCGCTGCGCTGTGTCCATCAATTCGTGGGCAACAACAGCAGGCAGGGCAGCGAGCGAACTTTCGTGCGCGTACGGCAGGACCATGACGTGTCCCGAGGTATAGGGAAACCGGTTGAGGACAACGTAGGTGTTCTCGCTGCGATGGACGATGAGCGCAGCCTTCTCGGCCTGTGCGCTCGCCATGCCATGGGATTCGGCGTATTCCACCGCGGCCATCAGGTTGCAGAAGACGCAGCCCTTATCGCCCGGCCACGCAGCCAGCTCGTCGGCCACGCCCTGGCGCTCGGTATTGTCGGAAGCTGTGACATAGGTGTAACGCCAGGGTGTCCACAGATGGTCCATAGGCGACCAGTATAGCGACTGATGCCGCATACTGGATTCATGTCCTCGGAACAACTGACAGAGCTTCTGGCCCGCACTTTTGGTTTCTCTTCATTCCGGGCAAATCAGGAGGCAGTGTGCCGTGCGGCGGTCGATGGACGCGATGTGCTCCTCGTGATGCCAACCGGCGCGGGCAAGTCACTCTGCTACCAGCTGCCTGCCATCGCCCGGGGTGGGACAGCGCTCGTCATCAGTCCGCTGATCGCGCTAATGGACGATCAGGCTTCGAAGCTAGGCGATCTAGGATTGAAGGCGGCGAGAATTCATTCCGGCCTTGACCGCGAACGATCACGACAGGCTTCCCGCGAATATTTGCGCGGTGCCCTGGATTTTCTTTTCATCGCGCCGGAGCGTCTGCGCGTGCCGGGCTTCCCGGAGATGCTGGCCAAACGCAAGCCCGCGCTGATCGCGATTGACGAGGCACACTGCATCTCGCAATGGGGACACGACTTCCGGCCTGACTATCGTCTGCTGGGCGGCTATCTGCCAGCGCTGCGGCCCGCTCCAGTTATTGCGCTTACGGCAACCGCGACGCCTATTGTCCAGGATGACATCGCGGCACAGCTTCAGCTGCAGCAGCCAGCGCGCTTCATTCATGGCTTCCGGCGGAGCAATCTGGCAGTCGAGGTCGTGGAGGTTTCAAAACCGAAGCGCTCGCAGCTGGCTCTGACGCTCTTGACGCCCGAAGAGCGGCGGCCTGCGATCGTCTATGCCCCGACACGCAAGGAGGCGGAAACGCTAGCGGAGGAGCTTTCACGAAGCTTCTCGTCTGCTGCCTATCACGCCGGGCTGGTACCGGACCATCGCGAGCGCGTCCAGCGTGAATTTCTTGCCGGGAAACTGGAAACCGTCGTCGCGACAATTGCCTTCGGCATGGGCATCGACAAGCCGGATGTGCGGACGGTGATCCACACCGCGCTTCCGGCAAGTCTTGAAGCCTATTACCAGGAGATTGGCCGCGCTGGTCGCGACGGAAAGCCCAGCCGCACGATCCTGATGCACTCCTACGCGGACCGGAGAACGCACGATTTCTTCTACGAACGCGACTACCCTCCCGTCGACGAACTCGACCTCATCTTTCGTAGGCTCGAAGCGAGACCGCGCCACAAAGACGAACTGGCTGAACTGCTCAAGTCGAAGCTCGAGGGCGAAATATTTGCGACCGCCCTCGACAAGCTGATGACCCACGGCGGCGCGCACATCGACTACGACGGCAATGTGGTTCAGGGCGACCCGGGCTGGCGACAGCCTTATCTTTCGCAATCGAACCTGCGCATGGCGCAGCTCGATCGCGTGATGCGCTACGCCGAGTCGCACCAATGCCGCATGGCGCAGCTAGTACGACACTTCGGCGACGAGGATGATGGCCGCCACGCCTGCGGCCAGTGTGATGTCTGCTCGCCGGAACGCGCCATCGCGCAGCGGTTCCGGCCCTTGGATAAAATCGAGAACGCGCTGGTTTTTGCGGTTGCGCGAGCCTTGCGTTTCGGCGGATCGAAATCGACCGGCAAGCTGCATCAGGAGCTATGTGCCACCAACAAGATGAGCCGCGACCAATTCGAAGACCTGCTGGGAGCGATGAGTGGCGCGGGTTTCCTGGCCATCGAAGAGGCCAGCTTTGAGAAAGACGGCCGCAGTATCGCGTATCGCAAGGCCAGTCTGACACGGGATGGCGACGATCTAAGCGAAGGCGATAACGCCGGTATTCTGATGCGCGACAGCAGCGAAAACGCTTCTACGCAACCGGCCAAGCGCGAGAAAAAGCGCAAAGAGCCAAAAGCCGAAGCGCCGCTGTCTGCCGAAGCCGCCGCACTTGAAGAAAAACTGCGCGCGTGGCGGCGTGAGGAATCCGGCAGGCTGGGCCAGCCTCCATTCTTCGTCTTCTCTGACCGCACGCTACGCGCCATCGTGGCGGAGCGTCCGCGAACGGAAGAAGACTTGCTTGCCGTGAACGGCATCGGACCGGCGAAGGTAGCAAAGTTCGGCGCTGCGGTCTGCGCAATCTGTGCTGAAGCATAAAGCTACTGCCGGAATAGCTTCTTTTACGTTGTGCTGGCGCATATTGCACCAAAGCAAGTGCAATTCCTGTTAAGGGGTCATTACACCCATGTAAAGCCAGTTCCGTCTGTTGCAACTTCGTGAATCTAAGGGGAATGAATTGACATGCTTAGCACACAGTTCTATCCTATTTTTAATGGGTCTAAGTGCGCGGGATTCGAGCGTAGACCTGTAATTGCCGTTCCTGCATGTTCCTGCCTGGCGGATGTTCCCAAAACGGAGACTGAGTTGTTCGAACGCCCCTAGTCTTCTACTGAGACCTTCCGTACAGCGCTTGGCATCCGGTGCGACGATTCCCGAATCTTCGCGAACCAGCCTGAATCTAAAGCTATGAGCGAAGAAATCTGCAGCACCTGCAGAGGCGGAACTTCGGGCCCGCCGACCCTGAGTCCCAGTTGAGCTGGCTGTTATGGCAGACGTCCTAAATCCTGAACAAACCGAGAGCAACCCTCTGAACACCGAACTCGAAACCCCAACGCTGGAAGCAGTGACGGAGCACGTTGAGCCGTCCATCGAAATCACCCATAACCCGGAAGCCATTTCCGCAGAACCCTCCTCCAACGAATCAACCTCCTTTGAGACTGCGCACTCTGTTGCTGTCGCGTCTGACCACGTTGAAGACGGGGCTGACCTGAACAGCATGGAAGATTTTGCCGCCGTGCTCGAGTCCTTTGACCGCGAGCAGGCTGCTGAAGCAGCAGCCCAGGCGTTTGACGATAGCCACGTCGTGTCCGGCACAGTAATCAAGCTGACCGATAAGCATGTCGTCGTCGACGTCGGTCTGAAGTCGGAAGGTCTGATTCCCCTCGAGCAGGTGGTTGACCACACAGGTCAGCCCAAGCTGCATCCCGGCGACGCCGTTGAAGTCGTCATCGAGCGCGAAGAGGCTGAAGGCGGCTACCTGCTGAGCTATGAGAAGGCACAGCGGCACCGCGTATGGGACACGATCGAGAAAGCTGCGAACGAAAAGACCATCGTTACGGGTACGGTTCTTGGACGCGTGAAGGGCGGCCTAACTGTCGATATCGGCATCAAGGCGTTCCTGCCCGGCTCGCAACTGGAAATCAGGCCCGTGCGAAATCTTGACGCCTACATCGGCCAGCAGATCGAGATCCGCGTCATCAAGCTGAACAAGAAGCGCGGCAACGTGGTCGTCTCCCGCAAGGAGATTCTGGAAGAAGAGCAGACCTCGAAGCGCTCCAAGACAATGGAGCACTTGGAAGAGGGCAGCATTCTGACCGGTACGGTCAAGAACCTGACCGATTACGGCGCATTCGTTGACCTTGGCGGCATTGACGGCCTCCTGCATATCACCGATATGTCATGGGGTCGCCTTACGCACCCGCGCGATCTGGTCAACGTCGGCGATGAAATTCAGGTTAAGGTCCTGAAGTTCGACAAAGACAAGCAGCGCGTCTCGCTGGGCTTCAAGCAGCTGACGCCTGATCCGTGGCTCGATGCCGTGGAGCGCTATCCGATTGGCGCCCGCGTGCGTGGTCGCGTCCTCAGCGTGACTGACTACGGCGCATTCGTTGAGCTGGAACAGGGCATCGAGGGCCTCGTTCACGTTTCGGAGATGACATGGTCAAAGCGGATGAAGCATCCGTCGAAGCTGGTCAAGCCGGGCGATGAAGTTGAGACGGTGATCCTTGCCGTCAACCCAAACGACCGCCGCATTTCTTTGGGCATGAAGCAGCTCCTCGAAAATCCATGGGAGCACCTGGTCGAGCGCTACCCGGCAGGCACCCACGTCGAAGGCCGCGTTCGCAACCTGACCGACTTCGGCGCTTTCATCGAGATCGAAGACGGCATCGATGGTCTGGTGCACGTCTCGAATCTGAGCTGGACCAAGCGCGTCAAGCATCCTTCAGAAGTACTGAAGAAGGGTGAAAAAGTCCGCGCTGTTGTGCTCGGCGTAGAGCCGGAAAACCGCCGCCTCTCGCTCGGCATCAAGCAGCTTCAGCCCGATGTCTGGGAGACATTCTTTGCCCAGCATCGCGTAGGCGACGTTGTCCGCGGTAAAGTCCTGCGGTCGGCGCAGTTCGGCTCATTCGTCGAGATCGCCGAGGGTGTTGAGGGTCTGTGCCACGTCTCCGAGGCCACCGATGGGCACGGCGCCCCCGTCAAGCTCGAAGCAGGTCAGGAGCACGACTTTAAGATCATCAAGATGAATCAGGATGAGAAGAAGGTCGGACTCAGCCTCCGCGCCGTAGGCGAGGAAGCCAGCCGCTCAGAGGTGGAAGCCTACAAGCAGCCGGTTTCAAGCTCGACGACAACGCTCGGCGACTTGGTGAACTGGAAGCGCGAACAGTAAGCCGCTGCTCAAGCACAAATACAAAACGCCACCTTCGGGTGGCGTTTCTGTTTCCAGCCTGATTCATTCAGGAACGACAACATCTTGTTATTGCATTACGCGGCCCAAGGCGGAGCGCCGCCGAGAATGGCCGCGCCTGACATGTGGGGAAGGCCGTGCCATGCGGGCACGTTAAAGGCTTTCTCTGGATGAACGTTGGGCTCAACGCTGTCTGCGTGATGCTGGTCCAATGTCTCTACGACCATCTGCAACGCCTTCTGGCGCTCTTCGTGGGACTTGCACTCGAAGTAAAGCGCGTAGTTCTGTCCGCAGACCTTGCACTGAACATCAGCTGGTTCTAGAGTTGCCAGGCAAAAAACCTGCATCTGTATCTCCTTCAAAGGCAATGGTGTTTCGACATCGTGTGTTGTTTCTTTCTTAGATGCGGCGAAAGAAGGAAATTAATTGTTGATAACGGCTGCCATCATCAACGTATTGAGAATTTTTATCCCGTGCCTTCTTGGGGGACTGGAGATAATCCCACACCGCAGATTCGAAAATCAAGCCTTAAAACGCTCTTTCGCGAGCTTCGCCTGGATTTTCGGTAACCAGTGGCGGTAGCGCTCTGATTTCTCGTCGCGCAGCGAATCTTCAATCGCTTTGCGATAGCCGCCGAGAAAGATCGAATACATCACCGCCAGCGCGCAGCCAACACCGAAGCCAAAGCCGAAGAAGAATCCAATGATGCCGCCGCCGAAGAAATTCATTCCGACTAGTAGTCCCCGCCGTCCTGACCATAGGCGAGGTTCTCAAAGCGAGTGCATTTCGACAGATATGCAAGATGAACGGATCCGGTCGGGCCGTTGCGTTGCTTGGCGATGATGATCTCGGCTTTGTTCTCGGTGTCCGGATCGGGTTGGCCATTCTCATCGCGGTTGTAATACGCCTCGCGATGAATAAAGGCGACAACATCGGCGTCCTGTTCGATCGAGCCCGATTCGCGCAAGTCAGAGAGCATTGGCTTCTTGTCTCCTCCGCGCTGCTCGGAGGCACGGCTCAGCTGCGAAAGTGCAATCACCGGCACCTGCAACTCCTTCGCCAGAGCCTTCAATCCACGCGAAATTGCCGAGACTTCCTGCGTGCGATTCTCATACCGCTTCGCTCCCGGCCCAATAGAGCTGGCCGTCATCAGCTGCAAGTAATCGACCACGATCAAATCCAGGGCCCCATTCAGCTGACGGAGACGACGCGCCTTGGCCCGCATCTCTGTAAGCGAGATACCCGGCGTGTCATCGATGAAGACCTTTGACTCGGCAAGCTGTTCCAGAGCATGCGTGAGCTTTTGCTGGTCTTCGCGCAACAGGAAGCCCTTCTGAATCTTCTGCGAATCGACCAGCGCCTGCGAAGCCAGCATGCGTCGCAGCAGCGACTCCTTGGACATTTCAAGCGAAAAGATCGCGACGACTTTCCCGCTCTGCACCGCAGCGTTCTGCGCGATGTTGATCGCCCAGGCGGTTTTCCCCATCGACGGGCGCGCAGCAATGATGATCAGCTCCGATGCCTGCAGGCCGCTCGTCATGCGGTCGAAGTCGATGAAGTGTGTGGCCAGGCCGGTGACTTCGCGGCCTTCCTTATACAAGTTGTCGATTGTTCCGAAAGAATCGCGGACGATCTCCGGAATGCTGGCAAAGCCGCGCGTGATGCCGCGCTCCGTGACTTCGAGCAGTCCGCTCTCGGCGGCGTTCAGAACTTCTAGCGCTTCTTCGCCCTGGTCGGCAGCGCGCGTGATCGCCGTCGAGCAGATGTTGATCAACTGACGTAGCAGGGACTTGTCCTTGACAATGCGGACGTACTCTTCAATCGAGATTCTTCGCGGCAGGCCTTCCGTCAGCGATGCGAGATAGGCGACGCCGCCAACGGCTTCGACTTCCTTTCGCTTTGCCAGCTCTTCCGCAAGCGTAACGATATCGACGGCGCGGCCCGCATCGATCAACTCCGCCATGCGGCCGAAGATCCGACGATGCGAATCGAGCGCAAAGTCATCTGCATGAATCTTTTCCGCTGCTTCGTTGTAAGAATGATTGTCGAGCAGAATCGCGCCCAGGATCGAGCGCTCGGCATCGATGCTAGCCGGTAGTCCGCGCTCGAAAGCGATATCGGGAGTAGTGGCCATGAAGCTCTAGTTTAGGCCACTCAGATGACCGCGCATATGGCGGTAAATGCTGTGAATAAAGTTGAAAAACTGGTCCGTTCTGTGCATTTTTTCATCAAAGTGTATGAGATTCCATGCGCCAGCTTCGTCTAAGCACTTGGAGGCGATATGATAAAGGAAGTGTCTCGCTTGCAACTATGAACCATAGACTGACCCGGATTTCATTGTCCCTCCTTGCACTTTGCGCCTTCGCAGGTTCGTCCTTCGCGCAAAGCCCTGTCGCCGTCACACCCGCAACCGCAAATGCTTCGCAAGCGGCTGAAATTAAAGAAATGCAGAAGCTCGAAGACCAGTGGAGCGACGCCGTCGTCAAGCGCGATCAGTATGGGATGGAACTGCTGCTCTCCCCGCTCTACGTCGGTATTGCCGCGACGGGCGAAGTGACCACGCGTAACCAGCAGATCGCCCTGCTCTTCCAGAAGACAAACGACCCGCTCACGATGGAGCAGCGCGTCATCAGTGCACGCATGCTGGGCGACGTCGCCGTGGTGAACGGAACCTACATCACCCGCCGCAAGGATGGCAGCAACGAGATCGAAGAACGCGGCATCTTCACGCACGTGTACCAGCGCGTGCGTTCGAACTGGCTCTGCATCAATTCACAGCGTACGGTGGTCGCCGAAGACTCCGGGGCAAAGCAGAAGACGGCGAAGAAGAGCAACGCCGATCTGCCCTTCCATGTACCTTTCCTCTTTAAGGGCTCTGAATCTGCCAAACAGCAACCTGGGCCCGCACCAACCGATCCGCAGGCAGCTCAACAGCAGCAGCCCCAGCAGCCGCAATAAAGAACCGCGGTGTCATCTAACCCTTCCTCTTCGTTCAGGGTCAGATGACGACCGTGCGATTATTTCTCGCCGTTCAAATTCACCAGATGCACCTGGAGAATCGCGTCGACGGAGCGTAGTGCTTCCAGCACCGCATCGGTGGTGCTCCCGTCAATCTGCACCACGGCAAGCGCATTGCCCTGCGGAACGCGCCGGCTGCGATCCGAGCGTCCCAGAGCGAAGTTGGCGATGTTGACCATGTGATCGCCCAGGATTGTGCCGACACGACCAATCACGCCGGGCACATCGCGGTTGTGAATGGTCAACAGCGCGCCCTGCAACGGCGCTTCAATGTCGATGCCGTCGAGGCTCAACAGACGCGCCGAGACGCCATGCAGCACCGTCGCGCTGGCCGAGAAATCAGAGTTAGGCGTGTGCAGCGTCAGCTTCAACACGCTTCCTGCGCCACCGTTTGCCGCCTCTTTCTTCTCTTCGTGAATACGGATGCCGCGTTCCGCCGCAATCGCGGCAGCGTTGATCCGATTGACATTTTCTGAGTGACCGAGAATTCCAGCAATGGCGCTGTTGCGGATGAGTTCCGTCTTGCCCTCGGCAATGCGCCCGCTGTAAGCGAGCTCAATGCTTTCGATGCCGCTCTCGGGGAATTGCGCGAGGAACGTCCCGAGCCGCCCAGCCATCTCGATATAGGGAGCAACTTCCAGATACTCCTCATGCGAAAGCGATGGCAGATTGACGGCATTCTGCACCACGCCCAGCTTCAGATATTCGCGCACCTGGAGCGCGATCTGTATGCCGACTGCCTCCTGCGCTTCCGCCGTGGACCCGGCAATGTGCGGTGTCAGGATGACATTTTCCAGCCCGAAAAACGGCGAATTCTTCAACGGCTCCTGATGAAATACGTCGAGCGCAGCGCCGCCAACGTGGCCGCTTTTCAGCGCTTCGGCCAGGGCCTCGTCGATAATCAGTTCGCCGCGAGCGCAATTGATGATGCGGACGCCCTTCTTCATCGTGACGATGGTCTTCTCGTTGATGATGCCCGAGGTTTGCGGCGTGAGGCCGACGTGCAGCGTCAGGTAATCCGATTCGCGAAAGAGCTCTTCTGCAGTAACAAGCTTGATCGCGTTCTCGCGCGCAACCGCCGCCGAGACAAAGGGATCATGACCGATCAGCTCCATGCCGAAGCTGCGCGCGCGGCGCGCCACCTCTAGTCCGATGCGGCCCAGACCGAGAATGCCGAACTTCTTGCCGCGCAACTCTGTTCCCTGCAGTGATTTCTTCTCCCATTTGCCGGCGTGCATCGTTGCGTTCGCCTTCGGCAGCATGCGCCCGAGGGCGAGCATCAGCGCGATCGTCAACTCCGCAACGGCCACCGCGTTAGCTCCGGGCGTGTTCATCACCACGATGCCGCGTCGCGTTGCTGCCTCAGCGTCAATATTGTCCACGCCGACTCCGGCGCGGCCAATCACGCGCAGTTTTGGAGCCGCGGCTAAAAGCGTGTCGTCCACCTGCACGGCAGAACGGACGACGAGGCCGTCGGCATCGGCAAGCGTTTCGGGGAGATTTGTGATCTGGTCGTGTGTGAGAATTTGCCAGTCCTGCTCCGCCTTAAAGACGGCGAGGGTGGCGGGAGATACTTTTTCGGCGAGAACGATCTTCATCTAGCTCCTGACTCCTGTTTATTCGTGGCCGTAATTGAAGGGCGCAGCTTGAACTGCGCCCTTTTCCAGGGGAGGAGATTATCTATCGAGTGCCGACTGCTTCCAGCGTCTCCGACGCAGGCTTCGTCGTCCGCTCCACGTAGACCTTCTGCGCGGCAGCCAGCGCCTTTCCGAATTCGAAGCCCGGCAGTTTGAGCGACGATGCGGCCACCTGCTCCAGCGCACCGACAATGGCGATGGTATCCATGTAATCGAAGAAGCCGATGTGCGCAATGCGGAAGATCTGTCCCTTCATCTCGCCCTGACCATTGGTAATGACCGCGGCGAAGCGGCTCTTCAATTCCTTCACGACCACGCCGGAATCAATCCCCGCGGGCGGCAGAACGGCGGTCGCAGCCGCAGCGGGCGCGTCCGGTCCAAAGAGCTTCAGACCGAGCGCTTCGACAGCAGCGCGCGTCATCGCGGCGCAGGTCTCGGCGTTGTCCACAAGAGCCTTGCGCCCAACAGCGAGATCGCCTCCGCCTTGCGCGGCAATGTAGTCGAGCGCAGCGCCCAGAGCGGCGATCAGCGCGACCGCTGGCGTGTAGGCCGACTCGCCATTCTTCGCGTTCTTACGCTCCTTGCGCAGGTCAAAGTAGTAGCGCGGATTGAGCGAGATCTCCATCGCCTCCCACGCGCGCTGGCTCACGGAAAGATAGGAAAGCCCAGGCGGAATCATGACCGCCTTCTGCGAGCCGCCGATCACGATATCGACGCCCCAGCTATCGATATCAAAATGCGTTGTGCCCAGACCAGTAATCGCATCGACTACCAGCAGCGCATCGCTGTTCGCGTCTTTCAACAACGCGGCCACACTCTGCACATCGTGCCGCACACCGGTCGACGACTCGGTCGCCTGCATGAACACAGCGCGGGTTTCGATCTTCAGCGCCTTGCGCACTTCGTCGAGCGAGAAGGTCTGTCCATACGGCGCCTTGACGACATCGACAGCACAGCCGAAAGCCTTGGCCAGGGCCTCCCACCGCTCACCAAATTTTCCTGCAGAGAGCACCAGCACGCGGTCGCCGGGCGAGGTGAGATTCGAAACAGCGGCCTCCATCGCGCCCGTTCCGGATGAGGCAAGCAGCAGCACATCATTTTTTGTGCCGACAAAAGTCTTCAGCTGATCGAGCACGCGCAGATACAGAGCGCGAAACTCAGGTGTGCGGTGATGAATATCGGCGGCCGCCATGGCAAACTGGGCTGCGGGAAGCAGAGGCGTTGGGCCGGGCGTGAACAAGCGCGTTTTGCGAATCATGGTCTCGAAATCCTCACAACCATTGTAGCGACAGGCCCGGGAATGCGTTTATTTCTATAATGAAGAGTTTGGGCACTCCACGCCCACATTTACGGAGCGAGAGATACAGTGAGCCTCACCCAGCAGATTGAAAAAGACATCATTACCGCGATGAAAGCCCGCGAAACCGAGCGCCTTTCCACGCTGCGCATGGTCAAAACCGCCTTTAAAAACAAGGAGATCGAGAAGCGCGAGCCGTTGACGGAAGCCGAAGCGCAGCAGATTCTCACCACGCTGATCAAGCAGCGACGCGAATCCGTCGAACAATTCACCAAGGGCAACCGTCCCGAACTGGCGGCGAAGGAACAGGCGGAAATCGTGCTGATCGAAGGCTACATGCCCAAGGCCGCCAGCGAAGAGGACATTAAAAAGCTCGTAGACGAAGCGCTAGCTGGCCAGAATCTTGGCCCGAAAGATATGGGTGCGGCAATGAAGGCCGTCCAGGCGCGCATTCAGGCTTCGGGGCTGCGAGCCGACGGACGGCAGGTGAGCGAGATCGTAAAAGCGAAGCTGGCGGGAGGCTAGAGTCCGTCCTCAATAAATGCCTCGAATGCCCGAAGCCGGCGGAATTATTTCCGTATTGCAGACAAGCGGGGAATTACGAAAGCGAAGCCCGTTTATCAGGACCGATGTTCGTCTGGTTTCCGAGACGTAGGCTCTGCGACTAAATTCTCCAGAGGAGTACATCATTTCGAGTTTGCTCGCCCCGCTTTCCATATACCTCCTTACGTCAATCTTGGGTTTGCTGGCGTATATTGCGCTAGTCCGAAAAATGCGGAACGCAAAGGTGGTGTCGCCACCAGAGCTACCCTACTTCATTCTCTTTTTTGCTTTAGGCGGCTGGTTACTAGCGCTGCTCACAGCCTGGTTTTGGGAGTGGTCAGGGTTAGCGTCGATAGGGATGTGCTACTTGATTTTCATTGCTCCCGTTCTCACAGCATTGATGGCTTGGCAACTACGTTCTTACCGCACTCTTTCGGGCTTTCATAGATGTGCGTTTCTTATAAGCGGAGCATATACATGCGCTATCGTCCTAGGCGTGCCAGTAGCCCTATGTACGCATCTGATCGGCGGATAATTGCACGTCATCTGTCACCTGGCTCGGCCGATTCTTCCCGATCGGAATGTTTACCGGCAAACCTGAAGGCACGTCACTCCACAGAAACCGACCGCCAAAGATCAATCCCGCCCTCTTGAGCGTGTTTCTCAATCTCCCTTAACTCCTGCTCAGAAAACTTGAGCTTCTTCAGCGAATCCAGTGAATCATCAAGCTGCGCCACATTGCGAGCGCCGATCAATGCCGACGTCACGCGAGCATCCCGGAGCACCCAGGCGATCGCCATCTGCGCGAGACTCTGTCCACGCGACTCAGCAATTTTGTGCAGGGCCCGGACGCGTCCGAGATTCCCTTCCGACAAAAGATTTTTGCCCAGGCTGCTGCCCTCAAGCTGCGCACGCGAATTCTCAGGTACGCCGTTCAGATACTTGTTCGTCAGCAACCCCTGCGCCAGCGGCGAGAAAGCGATGCAGCCAACGCCGAGCGTATCGAGAGTATCGAGCAATCCATCCTCAATCCAGCGATTCAGCATGGAATACGAAGGCTGATGAATCAGCAGCGGCACGCCTTCCGACCGCAGAATCTCATACGCGCGCCGCGTCCGCTCCGGCCCGTACGATGAAATGCCCACATAGAGAGCCTTCCCCTGCCGCACGATCTGCGCCAGCGCACCCATCGTCTCTTCCAGTGGCACATTGTCCCAGGGGCGGTGCGAGTAGAAGATGTCCACGTAGTCGAGGCCCATGCGCTTGAGGCTCTGATCGAGCGATGCAATCAGATACTTCCGTGAACCACCAATACCATACGGTCCGGGCCACATATCCCACCCGGCCTTCGACGAAATGATCAGCTCGTCGCGAAGATCGCGGAAATCCTTCTTCAGGAACAGTCCGAAATTCTCTTCGGCAGAGCCATAGGGCGGCCCGTAGTTATTCGCCAGATCGAAGTGGGTCACGCCGCGATCAAAGGCGCGGCGAATCACCGCGCGGCCCGTCTCGAAAACATCCGCTCCGCCAAAGTTCTGCCACAGGCCAAGCGAGATGGGTGGCAGAACGATTCCGGATCGTCCGCAGCGTCGGAACTCCGTCTGCTCGTAGCGCTTGGGATCGGGCTGGTACGTCATTCGGGTCTCCTTATCGATCGATCTACATTTGGATAATACATGCCGAAAACTCAATCGTTGATGCCGTCACAATGAGGTGTGAACACAGTGTAAAAAACATTCGTCGCGACACCCTTCGCAACTGCCGGCGACTATAATTCCAGTTACGATTCGGAGGATGAACCTGTGCGTAAGTTTGCGTTTGCGCTTGTGCTTTGCATGGCTGGAACCGTGTTGGCGGCAGCCACGTCAGTCTACAACTTTACCTTGAAGTCCATCGATGGCCAGCCGGTTAGCCTGTCGAGTACCAGGGCAAGGTTCTCATGCTGGTCAACGTCGCCAGCAAATGCGGCTTCACCCCGCAGTATGCCGGCCTGGAATCGCTCTATGAGAAGTACAAAGACCGCGGCCTGGTGATCGTCGGCATTCCGGCAAACAACTTCGCTGGCCAGGAGCCGGGCACAAACGAAGAGATCAAGAAGTTCTGCAGCAACAACTACAACGTATCTTTCCCGATGATGGCCAAAGTCTCCGTGCTGGGCGACGACAAGACGCCGCTCTACGTCTTTCTGACAGACAAATCCGTCAACCCGCAAATTGGCGGCGAAATCAAATGGAACTTCACCAAATTTCTCTTCGACCGCAACGGCAAACCGGTAGCGCGCTTCGAACCGGACGTCACGCCTGATTCGCCCCAGGTTACGCGGCCATCGAATCGGCGCTCAAGCAGTAGCCTGAGTAGATCGCCCACTCAAGGTATCGATCCATGAGCACGAATCGCCGCGCATTCCTGAAGCTGCTCAGTTCGAGTGCCCTGACTGCGACCTTCCCGGCAAGCATCAGCCGCGCGCTAGGGATCCCTGCCAGTAATCGCACCGGCACCATCGCCGACGTCGAGCACATCGTCATCCTGATGCAGGAGAACCGGTCGTTCGATCACTACTTCGGTACGCTGCGCGGCGTGCGCGGATTCGGCGACCCGCGCGCGGTAACGCTGCCTTCGGGAAACCCGTCTGGCACCAGCCGCATGGCGGACGGCTACGTCTGCCCTTCCATCCCGGCGCGCCGAATCTTGGCCTGCAGTTTCTCGAAGACCTTCCGCATGACTGGACGACAACGCAGAGGGCGTGGAACGACGGCAAGTATGACCAGTGGGTCCCGCAGCAAGGGCACCGACGACGATGGCGCACCTCGTCCGCAGCGATATTCCCTTCCACTACGCGCTGGCCGACGCCTTCACCATCTGCGATGCCTACCATTGCTCGCTCCTTGGCCCGACCGATCCCAACCGCTACTACATGTGGACCGGCTGGGTCGGCAACGATGGCAACGGCGGCGGCCCGGCCGTGGACAACGCCGACGCTGGCTACAGCTGGACCACATATCCGGAGCGGCTTGCAGATGCAGGCATCGTCTGGAAGATCTATCAGGACGTTGGCGCACGGACTGACCGCGAGCGGAATAATGGGGCGGGACCAAGGACGCCTATATCGGAAACTACGGCGATAACTCGCTGCTCTACTTCCACCAGTATCAGAATGCGCCGCCCGGCAGCCCTCTGTACGAACGCGCTAAGACCGGAACCCAGATCGCGGCTGGCGGCACCCTCTTCGATATCTTCCGCAAGGACGTGCTCTCCGGCAATCTGCCTCAGGTCTCGTGGATCGTCGCGCCCGAAGCATACACCGAGCATCCCAACTGGCCCGCGAATTACGGCGCATGGTACGTCTCGCAGATTCTCGACGCTCTGACTGCTAATCCTGAAGTCTGGAGCAAGACCGCATTCTTTCTCTGACCTACGATGAAAATGACGGCTTCTTCGATCACGTGGTTCCACCAACGGCTCGCCGCAGTCACGCGCGCAGGCCTTTCAACTGTCGACACGGCGCAACGAGATCTTTCCCGGGAACGACAAATATCCTGCCGGCCCATACGGTCTGGGAGTTCGCGTGCCGATGATCGTCATCTCTCCATGGAGCAAGGGCGGCTGGGTCAACTCGGAGGTTTTCGATCACACCTCGCTCATTCGCTTTATCGAAGCACGCTTCGGTCCGGAACATCCGGGGCTGCACGAACCGAACATTACGCCGTGGCGGCGCGCCGTCTGCGGAGACCTGACTTCGGCATTCGATTTTGCATCGCCAGACAACGCCAACGTCTCGCTGCCCCAGACCATTGCCTACGCACCACCTGACAACAAGCGCTATCCCGATTACAAACCCGCGCCCCCCGCAGAGCAGGCCATGCCAGTGCAGGAATCAGGAACGCGGCCGGCCCGCGCCCTCCCTTATGAGTTGCACGTCCACGGCGAGGCCGATTCTGTCTCCCATCAGTTCACCCTTCACTTCGCCAACACGGGCAAAGCGGCAGCCGTCTTCCAGGTGCATTCGAATCCCGGCAAAATCAGGCCGAGAACCTATACCGTTGGACCGAACGCGGAACTCTCCGATACCTGGGCCTTTGAGAAGAATGGCCAGACCGCTTACGATCTGTCCGTCCACGCCCCGAATGGATTTCTCCGCGTCTTCAAAGGCGGTCCTGCGAGCACGGGCCACGCAAATGTCGAGAGCAGCATTCTCTACGATGTTCCTGGCAACAGTGTCGTCCTGCACGCTCGCAACCGCGGAACGGCGGATTGCAGCGTGCGCGTGCTCGATGCATACGCAAATAAGACGATCTCCCACTCGCTGCGTCCGGGCGAGGAGTGGCAGCAGCCGTGGCCGCTCAAGGACACCTTCGGCTGGTACGACCTGGTGATCGAGGCAGAGGGCGCTCCCGGCTTCCGGCAGCAGCTGGCCGGCCATCTTGAAACCGGAAAAGACAGCATGACAGACCCCGCGATCGGAGCAGCAGAGGCGTAAAATCAGCGCCCGATCAGGGGATCGGAACCAGCAGAGCATTGTTCGCTAAGCTGGTCAGCCCATCGAGGGAATCCATAAAGGATGAAGAGAGATCCGGCTCTGTGCGCAGATGCCACAGAATCTCCGCGTTGTTCCACGCAGATTCGCGCGCTGCGCTCACGCTCCAGGCCGCGAGCGTGTCTTCCAGATGAGAAACAGGCGGAAGCGGATCACCCAGGAGCCGAACGAGCAACGTTTTCTTTGCTGACTCGATCAAGCCATCAAGCGTCGTGTTGAGGTCCGTGTAGTCGGTATATAACGTCCCGTCATGCTGCGGAATCGTGCCGGTTGCCGTACAGGTGGCAACAATGGCTTCAGCCAGGTCGTGATTGATGTGCGCATTGATGCCAGCAAGCGCAAACTGGATGCGAGCAATCTGAACCTGGTCGCGGCGTTGAAACAAAGACTGCCAGCAGTCCGGCGTGGATCCACCCGAGAGCGACGAAGCAAGCGCCCCGAAGTATAGGCGGGCGAACTCTACATCCAGCTCCGCAAGCCATGCCGGATCGGCAAATCCGCCAGCGGCGATGCGTGACTCAACCGCAGCCGTTACCTGCAGATAGAGCCAGTTGAACCATTTCAGTCCGTCCCCATCGACGCAGGTTGCTTCGATGCTCTGCATGGTGTCGAGAACATCGGCCACAGAGTTGGGAACCGATTGCACAGCTTTCAGAAGGGTCGAATCGTAAGGAAACATGCGTCCGAATTATAGCCACGAACCCGCTGAACCGCTCAACCCTCCCGCACGACTTTGACGAACACCCCGTCCGGCAACTCGCCTTCGAGAAGATGCACCACGCCGCCTTTCACGAAGCCACGCAGCGTTTGCGGTCTCGACGCCGGAGCAGCAGAGGCCCGCGACGACCGGTCCGTACCGCGATCCATTGCTTCGTTCGCCAGCTGATCGGCGCGGCGGTTCTTCTCGCGCAGAACATGTTGAATCTGAAAGCCTTCGAGCCGCGCAATGCGGCGGCGAGCTTCTTCATACAGGGGCCGCAACTCAGGGCTGTTGACGCGGTACTGACCCTTGATTTGCTTTACCATCAGCTCAGAGTCGGCGACGGCTTTGAGCTGCATATGCCCATATGCCAGGGCGTAATCGAGCGCCGCCAGCAAGGCTGAATATTCGGCAAAATTGTTCGTTTTTTTGCCCAAAAACTCGCTCAATTCGGCGACTTTTGCGCCATTTTCATCCTGAATGAAGACGCCGATACCCGGCCGGGCCGGGATTGCCGCGCGAGCCGCCATCGCAAAAAGCGGTGATCCAGCCTGATTTTTCCGAATCGGGGCCGGAGAACAAATTTCCTGCAGAAGCCATGAGCCGAGTGTAATCCACCCCAGCACGCGAAAACCGTGCGTGCCGGGGACCCAGGTTACATTGAAAGGCAAACATGACCGCCCATCGCTAACGAAATTCCTTCTGATTCGTCTGTTTAAGAGCATTTGCGACCGCATCCTGGAGCAGTCAAAGCATGCCGGCAGACGCACTAAGAATTCCCGCTCCCCATAACGGCGACGGCGCATGAAGAGCGCCGGGCGATACAATCCTCGCAACGAATGCTCACGGATGTACGCGACCGCACCACCGAAACTGAATTGATTCGCGAGGCCCAACAGGGTTCGCGGGCAGCCTTTGACCTGCTGGTGCGTCAATATGATCAGGCGGTGCTGCGGCTGGCTCTGCATCTCACTGGATCAGAGCAGGATGCGCAGGACATCCACCAGGAAGCCTTTTTGAAGGCTTACCGATATCTGGGTAATTTCCGGTTCGAGTGCTCGTTTTATACCTGGATTTACCGCATCGTCACGAACCTGTGCCTGGACCAGTTGCGTAGGCGCAAGGCACGGCGCGAAGATCCGTCCGTGATGGTCGATGCCTCAGGGGAAGAGCTGGATCTGCTCAGCAACGTGAGCGATGAGCGGGCAGGCGCGAATCCTGACCGCGAGCTGCAACGCAAGATTCTGGGCCAGCGCATTCAGGCGGCGCTCGAAAAGCTAACGCCGCGCGAGCGTATGGTCTTTGAGCTGAAGCATTATCAGGGACTGAAGCTAAGAACAATTGGCGAAATGCTGAACACTACGGAAGAGACAGCGAAGAACACGCTCTTTCGTGCGACCCGAAAACTAAGAGCAAACCTTGCGGAGATGCGTTAATTCATCCGCCGTAGTAGCAGTGTTGTTGCACAGTATCGAAAAGAAAAAGGGGCTCAAAGAAGCTCCTGGCAAGTACACTTTTTGAGGCAATGTGAGGCAAAGGATTATGGCGATGAAGTGTGACTCTGGCTCAGCAAAATATCGCGTTGGCCGCGTATGGAGAGCTTTCCGACGACGCCAGTCACCAGCTCGAACAACATCTGCAGGAATGTGAGGAGTGCAGTCGCGATATGCTAGGCGATGCGAGGACTCAAGACCACGATGGCGCTCTATCCGGTAGAAGAGCCTTCGGCAGCGATGATGGCCCGGGCGCGGATGCGTCTGGAAGAAGCCCTCGACAATATGCCGCATGGCAACTGGCTGGTGCGCCTGTTACAGGTTTTCACTCGCAGCTTCGGCCGCCTTCGCGCGGCCCCGGTAATGGCCTCGCTTCTGCTGCTCACTGGACTTGCCGCGGGGGGATATGGTGGATATCTGGCCGGACTCAAGGCGCATGACGCGGAGCAATCGAAGCTCGTTTTGAATCTCGGCCAGCCCCCTGTCGCAGCCGAGGACAATCCCGCGCAGATCGCCAACGTGAGCGGCATCACGCGCGATCCCAACTCCGAAACAGTGAAGGTGAGCTACAACAAGCTGGTGCCGGAGACGATGGAGGGTTCACTCGACGATCCGCGCATCCGCCAGTTGCTGCTGCTCGGCACGCAAAACAACGTAAACGCCGGAGTGCGTGACGACTCCGTAGGTCTTCTGGCCAACGAGTGCCGGAATGGCCATCAGTGCGACGACGGCCCGATTCGTAATGCCTTGATGGTATCCCTGCGTTATGACAAGAATGCCAATGTGCGCATGAAGGCACTCGAAGGGCTGCAGCCGTACATCGCCGAAGACATGCGCGTGCGGGATGCGGTGCTCGAGTCCCTGATGATGGACTCCGATCCGCGAGTACGCTCGCAGGCCATCAGTCTCATCGCGCCGGTTGAAGGCGATTCGAGCGTGCGAGAGGTCTTGCATACGGTCGCGGCCCAGGACGATAATGCCCAAATCAGGACGGTCTCGCGGCAGGTTCTGCAACAATTACCCCAATTTCAGTAACAGTACGGATAACATTCTGATGGAGAGAAAGTCCTACGAGCAGGAAGGACCCACAGATTGAGGCGCAAACATGAAACACTTTTTGAGGCTGGGTTGGACAGTACTTGCTGCAGGCGGCGCAACGTTTGCAGTGTGCGGTAGTCAAATTGCAGCGCAACCGGTAACCGTTCTCAGTGATTCCCCCGCATATCTCGCACATAGCTCGCAGAGCTATCTCGGCATCAATACCCATGACATCGATAACGACCGCGCCGGGGAGCTCAAGCTCAAGGACGTACATGGCGCGGAAATTACCTTCGTCGACCATGACGCGCCGGCGAACAAAGCCGGGCTCAAAGTCCACGACGTCGTGCTTGAAATGAATGGGCAGCGCGTAGAGGGCGCGGACCAGTTGCGGCGCATGCTGCGGGAAACGCCTCCCGGGCACACCGTCAACTTCGTGATCAGCCGCGACGGCCAGACACAGAATATTTCCGTACGGCTTGCCGATCGCGCCAAGGTCGAAGCGAATGCGTGGTCGCAGCATTTTACCGTCCCTGATCCCGGCGAGCCCCCGGTGCTGGATGGCCTGGCGCCCCCGCAAGGGCGCAGCCAGGGCAATAGTTTCTTTGGCGTCTTCACCACCAGCAGTCTTTACGTGGGCGCGGAGGTCGACGTGCTCAGCACCCAACTCGCCAGCTACTTCGGCGTGAGTGATGGCACTGGCTTGCTGGTCAGAAGCGTCGACGAAAACAGCCCCGCGGCGACAGCCGGTCTCAAGGCTGGAGACGTCATCACCAAAGTGAACAACGACAATATGGTGTCGCGCTCCGAATGGCTCAAGACGCTGCACAACAATCGCGGCAAACAGGTGCAGCTCACGGTCATGCGCGACAAAAAGGAACAGAAGTTGAGCATGCAGGCCGGCGAACCGAAGAAAAAAGGCGAATTGGAGATTCCTGGATTCTGCCCGGACGACTTGGTGGTCGACGACCCCGATATGAAGGTCCGTGTGAATGGCGCACTTGCGATGCTCGACTCCGACGAGATGGACAGTATGGTACAAAGCATGGGGGCCGTGAAGCTCTCCGAAAAATCGATGGATTCTCTCGACTCCATCGACTTGAAGGTGCTAGCGCCACAACTGCAGCAGCAGATTCAGATCCTTGAAGACGATTTCGATCAAGACGAACTTCAATAGAAATCGATCTGATCCAGTCCTTCTCGAAAGCCGTAGAGCACAATGCCGGGCTCCTCGACCGGATCGAGCGCTTCTTTGCAGCTACCGGACTGAACGGCACAAATGGCATCGCTGCCCTCCTTCGGGACGGCGCGCAGGAGGTGCCCGCTCAGACGCTCAAAGTCGCCATTCAGATGCCCGTTTCGCCACTCTGAGCCATCGACTCGCCCGCGAGTATCTCCCTGTGTTTCAATAAGAAGAGCATGTCCGCAGCACACCAACAGACAGTAGGCCGCCGCATCAAGGCCGCCAGCCGCAAGGTGCGCGAACTGACCCTCGTGGGCCACGCGCTCGCCTCGACGCGGCACCCGGTCATGGCGCAGATTGTGCCCATGCGCCGGTGCAACCTGGCCTGCGCTTACTGCAATGAGTACGACGACGTCTCGAAGCCGGTACCGATCGACGAGATGCTGCGCCGCATCGACCATCTGGCGCGCCTTGGCACCAGCATCATCACAATCTCAGGCGGCGAACCGCTGCTGCATCCGGAACTGGACCAGATTCTCGCCCGCATCCGCCATCATGGCCGCGTTGCCGGAATGATTACGAACGGCTATCTGCTGGTTCCAGACCGCATTCAACGCCTGAACAAGGCCGGGCTTGATCACCTGCAGATTTCGATCGACAACGTGCAGCCGGACGAAATCTCGAAGAAGAGCCTCAAGGTCCTGGACAAGAAACTGCAGTGGCTCTCCCAGCATGCTGACTTCCACGTGAACATCAATTCCGTGGTAGGCGGTGGCATCAAGAACCCGCAGGACGCCCTCACCATCGGGCGACGCGCTATCGAGCTGGGCTTTACTTCAACCATTGGCATCATCCACGACGGCGACGGCCAGCTCAAACCGCTGGGCGGCGAAGAGCGCATCGTGTGGAACGAGATGCGCAGCTGGAAGAAGAAAAATTACTCGCAGTTCAACCAGTTTCAGGAAGCCATTGCCAACGCACAGCCCAACGACTGGCGCTGCCGCGCCGGTTCGCGTTATCTCTACATCTGCGAAGATGGCCTCGTGCATTACTGTTCGCAGCAGCGTGGATTCCCGGGCGTGCCCCTGGCCGCATACACCAGGGCCGACCTCAAGCGCGAATTTCTGACGGAAAAGACCTGCGCTCCGCATTGCACCATCAGCTGTGTGCACCAGGTGTCGCATATCGACCACTGGCGAGCACCGCAGCTGTCGGCAACAACACCGGGTGCGGCTGAGGGTCTAGTGAATATCGAGCTCTAGGACTGACCCGCAGGATGCGGCTTGCCTTCAGCGCTTTCCTGTTTCGATTCGTCTTTCTTTTCACGCGGCTTTTTCGTCTTCCAGAAGCCTTGCTGCAGCCGATATTGATCGTTGATTTCCCAATCGATGAGCTGCTGTTCGGACTCGATAGGCGACATCTCTTCGACTAAAGTGACTTCGACATGCGCGACCTGATGCCAAGGGTAAATATAGCGGCCACGCAATAGAAAACCTGACTTCGACCAGTTCTCCATCAAATCTGCAACTTTGCTCTTCACGTCTTCATCGCTTTTAAATGGAAGAAGATCGAAAGATTCGTCGTTCACCAAATGCACCGTTGCGTGGGCAATCAGGACTGTCTCGGACGGTTTGATTTCTTCTGACAAAGGCTCATCTCGCTTTCTTTGGCATTCTCCAATTGAGATGCAGAGAAGCGCCATGCGATCAGTGAAGGGCCTTCATGGAAAGATGGCAGGTATCATAGGTTATAGACAGGGCATGCCAGACCGACCTCCTAGCTCAGGCGCAGCAGCGTTTCTTTCGCGCGATTTCCGCCGTTATCAGCTCGCGCGTGTACTGGTCATTATTGGCGCAGAGGCCCAGACACTGGCTGTAGCCTGGCTTGTCTACCAGATCACGCGCAGCGCGCTCTACCTCGGCTACTCCGGCCTTGTGCTCTTTCTGCCCGGGCTGTTCTTCCTGTTGCCAGCTGGCCACGTCGCCGACCGCTTTGACCGGCGGCATGTGATCCTTGTCTGCTATACACTGCAGGCTTTCTGTACAACGGCTCTCTTCCTCTTCGCCTGGCATGGACTGCACACTGTCTGGCCGATTTTTTCTGTGCTTTTTCTCATAGGAACAGGCCGGGCCTTCAGCGGCCCCGCGAGCTCGGCGCTCATTCCGCATCTCGTCCCCAAAGAACACTTCGTCAACGCGATTACCTGGGGCGCGACGGCGTTTCAAATCGCCAATGTCGCCGGCCCTTCCCTCGGCGGAATCCTTTACACACTTCCGCTGCGCGGACATATCGCGGGCGCCGGCATCGTCTTCCTCTTTACCCTGTCCACGCTCGTCGCTTTCCTCCTGCTCATTTTTTCGCTGCACGTACGCCCAGGGCGCATGGAGCACCGCGCCGTCTCGACCGAAGTGATTCTCGCCGGCATCCGTTATGTGTGGAGTATGCAGATTCTGCTCGGCTCAATCTCGCTCGATCTCTTCGCCGTCCTGCTTGGCGGCGCCGTTGCGCTCTTGCCCATCTTTGCGCAGGAAATTCTGCATGCCGGCCCGCGAGGACTTGGCCTGCTGCGTGCCGCCCCGGCCATCGGCGCACTCGCGATTTCCATGTGGCTCACCTGGCGGCCCCTTCAACGCCGCGCAGGCGCAACGATGTTCGTTTGCGTCGGCATCTTTGGCGCGGCTACCATCCTCTTCGGCTTATCGAGAAGCTTGCCTTTGTCGCTGATCGCGCTGTTTCTTGTCGGGGCATCGGACATGGTCAGCGTTGTCATCCGCTCGTCCGTTCTGCAACTCGCCACTCCGCCCGAGATGCGCGGCCGGGTCAGTGCCGTCAACTCGCTTTTTATCGGGGCATCAAACGAGTTGGGCGAATTCGAAAGCGGCCTCACCGCATCCTGGTGGGGAGCGGTCCGCGCCGTTGTCATCGGGGGTATCGGTTCGCTGGTCGTCACCGGTACCTGGAGTTTCTTCTTCCCAAACCTTCGCCGCGCGGATCAGCTCACACCGGAAGCGCTTCTGCAGTTCGAAGTGGAACAATCCGCGCAGGAAGTCCGCCAGTTGTAATTCATTGATGACGCGCATCTAAGGAATAAGGAGCGAAACCCAGCTTCAAGGAGAAAAGCGAACACGGTGAAAACGTGGCAAAAAGTCGGGGTGAGCACCTTGCTCGTGCTGGCCGTCTTCGGCGTTCGGATTTTCTTTCTATGGAAAGAACGCCATGCCCCGATGGTGCAAAAACCGCAGCGGCAGGAGCGCCCGTTAACCGACGACGATATCGTCCAGGCGCGCAAGCTCTACATCGATGATGTGAAGTCGGCGAAAGCATTGATCGGCAAGACGGTATGGATCCAGGCCGGCTTTGAGCTTGAGTATTTCCCCTACGCCAACCACAACATCGGCTTCGCTCATAAGGTTGGCGTGCTGCCCAGCGTTCAACCGCTGGAGGTGAAAGACATCATCCTCGAAAAGGCGCCTCCCAGCGCGGCCAGCCGCATCCCGCGCGGCGACAAACAGGTCTTTGCCGTCTTTCAGATGCCGGGTGACGCGAAGCAATACACCACGGCCATCGGCTACATCCAGGGCAGCGACTCGACCTATTACTGTGACGACATCTTCTACTATGATGACCCGCACCAGATGTACAAGCATTGGACAGCCGATGTGTGGAAGGCCGTAGACGAGCACCAGCCCAAGCCAGGCATGAATGAGTTGCAGGTCGCCATGGCTCTCGGCGTCATCCAGCAATCCGATTCGTCAAACTACGGCAACCGCACGGTCCACTATGACGCTGGTGGCAAACAGTGGAATGTGAGTTTCCAGAATGACAAAGCGACGAACGTGCAAGCCGAATAATTTTCGGTGACAATAAAATGCATGGCGCTCGAATTCACGACTTCCTATGTAACTGATTCGGTGGCAATCTTTCGCCAATCCAAGAAACTTGCAGAGGCCGCTCTGGCGCAGGTAAGCGATGAGCAGCTGCAGACAGTCATTGATCCGGAAAGTAATTGCCTGGCAATTATTGTCAAGCACATGGCTGGCAATATGCGGTCGCGCTGGACGGATTTTCTGACCAGCGATGGCGAGAAGCCCGACCGCAATCGTGACAGCGAATTCGAGAAGCCTCCGGCAACGCGGGCCGAGTTAATGCGCCTGTGGGAACAGGGCTGGAACCGCCTCTTTACCGCGCTGGAGCCGTTGACGGACGCGGACTTAAGCCGAACCATCACCATTCGCGGTGAAGCCCATTCCGTAATGCAGGCCATTAATCGCCAGGTCGCGCACTATTCCTACCATTGCGGCCAGATTGTCTTTCTGGCGAAACACCTGCAAGCGGGAAACTGGAAGTGTCTCAGTGTTCCCCGAAAACACTCCGACGAGTTTAACCGCCGCGTCCGCGCGGGTGAAGCCAGCCAGCGCTAACTCAGGCGTGAATTGCCAATGATACCGCCTTCCCGAAAAACAGTCGGCGCACAAAACGGGTGAAGGAGGCATAAGTGAACAACCGGGATGGCGCCTGCAATTGCATCGGCTGTTGCTCGGCGAGTGTCCGCGCTAACTGCGCGCGCAAACTCTCAACTTCGAAAACGCAATTCCGCAGATAGCATGAGACAGAGAGGTTAGCCTCTGTCGCGCGCCTCCTCAGAAGCGCGTGTTCCTCCGAAGAAATTCGCAGAGAAAGCGCTGTCGTTCGGCGCTCGGCAAGCGCCAGTTTCTGCGATGAAGCCGCAGGAAGAATCGACACCGTTTCAGCGAGTACCGGCCGGAACGCGAGTGGCTCCGGAGCAACAACGCGAGCACGCGCAGACGAATGTTGGACATCCTTAGGCTGAGCATGTGTCGCATGGCGCGGCGCGGCGGTTTTTTTCTTCGGCTTGGCTGGTTTTTCAGTCTTTCTGCGCCGGGCATTCGTCGTGAAGCAGGCGCAGGTTTCTCAGCCGCTGGCAGAGTCGCTTCAGCGCTGGTGCGATGCCGTCGCGACCGGATCGCTTCGTCGTAGGTAATCTCTCTCACGCCGTCTTTTGCACGAGCCGGGGCCTGCGCTCCAGCCCATGCCTGAAAGCGGTTCACAATAGCGTTGATGTCTTCAATCGGCGGTTGCGTGTTCATGCGCCGAGTGTATTCTCAAGCCGTCGTCGCCCAGTAGAGTCAGATCTACAAATGTCGCCGCAAAAATCCAATATGGAACGGACTGCCCGCGTAATACCGTTTCGGGAATCAGCCCGTATTCCGCAGACCGGCGGAGATGCCGTTGATTGTCCCCGCGATTGCGCGGTTGATCTCCTCGGTATCTTCTCCCGCCCGCTTCCGCCGCAACAGATCAACCTGGATGAGGCTCATTGGATCAACATAGGGATTGCGCAGCCGGATCGAATGAGCGAGCATCCTGTTTGTCTCCAGCAGCTCTTTCTGCCCGGTCACCGTAAGCACCGTTTCGAGCGTGCGATTGAACTCCGCTTCTATTTTTGAGAAGACCCGGCTACGCATCTCCGCGTCCGGCACCAGCGCAGCATACAGCGACGCGATGCCGAGGTCAGCTTTAGCCATCGCCATCTCGACGTTACGAATCACATCGATGAAAAGAGGAAACTCGGCCATCATATCGCGCAGCAATTTTGCGCCGCCCGGCTTCTGCGAATACTGCTCGATGGCATAACCGACGCCAAACCACGCTGGGACTAGCTGGCGGCTCTGCGTCCATCCAAAGACCCATGGAATCGCCCGCAAATCGGCGAAGCTCCGCCGCCCGCTGCGCCGCGCTGGACGCGAGCCGATCTTCGCATGTTCCAGTTCAGCGACGGGCGTCGCAATCTCGAAATAGCTCAGCACCTCAGGATCGTCGATGATCTCTTCGCGATAGAAATGGAAAGCCGTATCTGAGAGCTCTTCGAGCGCCGCCTCCCATTCCGGCAACAGAATTCCCGACTGATGACCGTCGGGATCGAGCGCGTTGGGGCGCGCCAGGGCGTCGAGCGACGCAGCAATCATTAACTCAAGATTGCGTTCGGCAAGCACGACATCCGAGTACTTCCAGTTGAGCACTTCTCCCTGTTCGGTAATGCGAATCTGCCCCTCAAATGCGCCCACAGGCTGCGCGTAGATCGAGCGATGCGTCGGCCCCCCGCCGCGTCCTACCGTGCCGCCGCGTCCATGAAAGAGGCGCAGCTTCACGCCGCACTCGCGGGCCACGTCGTGCAAGGCGCGATGCGCGCGGAAGATCTCCCAGGTGCTGGTCAGCATGCCGCCGTCTTTATTTGAATCGGAATAGCCGAGCATAACCTCCTGCGTGTTGTTCCAGGAGGCAAGCAGTGTGCGGTACTCAGGCAAATTCCACAGTTTGCGGCATACTTCGGGAGCGTTGCGCAGGTCTTCAATTGATTCGAAGAGAGGCACCGGCATCAGCCCCGGATCATTGCCCTTGGCGGCCACTTCAACACCGCCCAGACGCGCAAGCCACAGCACGCCCAGCACGTCTTCCACGCTGCTTGCGCCGCTTATCACATATTGCCGAATCGCCTCCGGGCTGCACCCCGCTTTCACTTCTGCGATCGTGCGGAACGTTTCAATCACGTCGGCGCTTTCATCGCTCAGGCTGTGCGGCACTGCTCCGGCATTGCCGGCGCACCAATCCGACGCCTCGCGCAGCGCTTTGCTGTGCAGCCGCGCGTGCTGGCGAATGTCGAGAGTGTGCAGGTGGAGGCCGAAAGTGCGCACCAGCAGGATGAGCGGATCAATCAGCGCCTGCGCAAGTCGCAGGCCTTCGTTCTCAGCCAGACTGCGGCGCAGCGTCGTGAGATCCTCGAGGAATTCTTGAGCACTGCCATATGCCGGCAGCGCGCTGAGCGCAGCCTCCAGGCTATCGGCATCGGATGCGGGCTCACCCGCGGTGCGCAGCAGCCGCGCATGCACGCAGACCATGAAACGCCGATAGAGCTCAAACTCGAAGCGCGCCCCAAAAAGCTGCTGCGTGCTCGCACGCAGCTCTGTCAGATATCTATCCAGGCGTTGGCTCAACTCATTGCTGATGGGAAGTTGCTGAGCCGATGTCGTGAGCAGATCAATAATTAACTGCACCTGCTGCCGGTAATGGTCGAGCAGCCGCGCCCGTGCTGAGCGAATCGCCTCGCGCGTCACCTCCGGCGTAACGAATGGATTGCCATCGCGGTCGCCGCCAATCCACGAGCCGAAGCCCAGCAGCAGCGGCAGCTGCGATATATCGACGTCGAGTCCGTATTCGCTGGCCAGTGCGGCGGACACTTCCTCATATAGTTTCGGCAGCGTAGCAAAGATGGAGACGTCGTAGTAATCGAGCCCCATCTTGATCTCGTCACTGACCGTCGGGCGCCGGCTTCGAACCTCATCCGTCTGCCACAACGCCGTAATTTCTGCGATGAGCTGTTCCTGCAGACGCAAGATTTCTTCGTCCGGAACCGGGATGCGATCGAGATCTTCGAGGAACTCGCCGATGCGCCTTCGCTTGAAGAGAACGGAGCGTCGCGCGATTTCTGTAGGATGCGCCGTAAACACCGGAACGATGAAGATGAGCCGCAGCCAGTCGAGCGCCTCGGTTGCCGATATGCCCACGTGCTTCATCTCGCGCAGCGTACCGCGCAGCGAGCCGCGCTGGCGTGAGCTGTCCCCGCTAAGCTGCAACGACAGGCGGCGCCGCTTGCGGTGGTTCGTCTCGGCAAGATTGATCAACTCAAAATAAAATGCAAAGGCACGGCTCAGTTGATAAGCCTGCTCCACCGGCAACGCGCTGATGCCTAGTACAGTAAGCTGCAGCCGGTCTTCGGCTTCTTTCAGAGCGCCCGCAGTCTGATCCTCGCGACGGCGGATCGCCGACTGGCGCAGCTCTTCCACCTTCTCGTAAAGAGCATCGCCCGCCTGCTCGCGTAGTACTTCTCCCAGCAGCGTGCCCAATGAGCGGACATCGCGCCGCAACGGGGCTTCCTTCAAGTCGCCTAATCGCGCCTCAAGTTCGGCCAGACGCTGCGACCAGCTTTCCGGTTTCCATAGGAGCGGCATATCTCGATTATGCAGGAGGACTGGCCGTCCAGGCACACGCGCTTCGCGCCAAAACCCAAATGGAGCTAACTGCCTACCTGCTGCTCTTCGAGCTGCAACATCAGGTCTTCCCATTCCGTTGCCAGCGAACTGTGCTGTTCTCGCAATGAATCAAGCAGCCGGGTCATTCTCTCCGTCTCTTCCACGCTCACATACACGCCAAGCGAATGCTCGGCATCGGCAATCAAAGCCTCAACCCGCGGAATCTCCTCTTCCACAAACGCGAGACGCTCCTGCATCTGCCGTAGGCGAATCGGGTTCAGACGGCGCACCCGTTCTTTTTCCTCAGCCTGGATGACCGCAGGCGCGGGGATTTCGACCTCAGCCAGGCCAACTGGTGACGCTGTCGTACCGCCGCCCTGCTTGCGCCACAGGTAATCTTCGTAATTCCCGGGATAGACATGCACATGGCCGCCTTCTACCTCAAAGACACGCGTGGCCAGCCGGTCAATAAAGTAGCGGTCATGGGAGACAAAAATCACCGTGCCCGTAAACTTGTTTACCGCCTCCAGCAGAACGTCCTTGGCGCGCAGGTCGAGATGATTCGTCGGCTCATCGAGCAGCAGGAAGTTTGCCGGGCTGACCAGAATGCGCGCCAGCGCATAGCGATTACGCTCTCCGCCCGAAAGCACGCCGAGCGGCTTGAAGACATCACCGCCTGAGAACAGAAAACACCCAAGCAGGCTGCGCAGATCGGTCTGCGGGACACGTGGAGCGATGCCACCGATGTCTTCCAGCATGCGCGCCTCAGGATCGAGCACCTTGTACTGGTCTTGCGCAAAATAATCGGCCACCACGTTGTGTCCCAGCCGCAGAACGCCTGATGTCGGCGCCTCCTGAGCGGAAAGCATGCGGATGAGCGTCGACTTGCCCGCTCCATTCGCACCCACAAGCGCGATGCGGTCACCCCGCTCGATGGTGAAGCCCACACCGCTCAGCACCCGCTTTTCGCCGTAGCTCTTGCTCAGATCAGAAACCTCGACCACGGTGCGTCCCGATACCGGCGGCTGCGGGAAGGTGAAGTGAATCGCCTGCTCTTCCAGAGGAATCTCGATGCGCTCGATCTTGTCGAGTTCCTTGATGCGGCTCTGGACCTGTTTCGCCTTGGTTGCCTGATAGCGGAAGCGGCTGATGAACGCTTCGAGATGTTCGATGTGCTCGCGCTGGTGGCGATACGAGGCTTCGAGCTGCGCGCGGCGCTCTTCTTTCTGCTGCAGGTATTTCTCGTAGTTACCGGAATAGAAATGCAGCCCCTTGTTCCATATCTCGATAATCTTGTTGACCGTCACATCCAGAAAGTAACGGTCATGCGAGATCAGAATGTAGCCGTTCGGATAACTTCGCAGATATTCCTCGAGCCAGTTGCGCGTTTCAAGATCGAGATGGTTCGTCGGCTCGTCGAGCAGCAGTAGATTCGGCTTCTGCAGCAGCAGCTTCGCCAGCGCAATACGCATCTGCCAGCCGCCGGAGAATTCTTCCGTCCGCCGCGCCCAGTCTTCTTTGCTGAAGCCGAGCCCGGAGAGCACAGCGCCGACCTGCGCATCCAGCGCATAGCCGTCATGTGCATGAAACCTCGCGCCCAGATTCGAATATCGCTCGCCGACAGCGGCATAGGCGCTGCTCTCAGGATCGAGCTCAGCGAGCGAGGCGGCCAGCGTTTCCAGCTCCTGTTCGATGCCGCGAAGCTCGTCAAAGACCGACAGGCACTCATCGAAGACTGAGCGCCCGGAAAGCGTAAGACCATCCTGCGGCAGGTAGCCGATACTCATGCCGCGCGTGCGCTGCAGGCTGCCGTAGTCAAGAGAATCAAGCCCCGCCAGCGCCTTCAGCAGCGTGGATTTGCCCGTGCCGTTCGCGCCGACCAGAGCCGTGCGTTCGCCCGCGGTGATGAGCCAGTTGGCGTGTTCAAAAAGAAGTTTCGGACCGAATCGTTTGCCGGCGTCGGCAAGTTGCAGCATGCTTCTATTTTAGCGAGTCGGCAAGTCAGCGCGCCCTGCGCAAGCAAGTCGGCAGAAGGCCGCAGCGGATCATGCCGACTTGCTGACTTGCCGATTCGCTGCTTTTGGCTGACTCGCCGCCTTCTTAGGCGCGTGCCGCGACTTGAGCAGCGCTTGCCAGTCCTGGTCCGTCTGATCCGCATACGCTTCGGCAAATTTCATAATCGCCTCGGCAAATCGTGCACCGCTCCCGATATAACCGGCCAGCATGCAGGGGTCGCCGGAGCGCGAGTGTCCGCGCGCCAGCAATTCGCCGCACATCTCAGCGTATTCAAGTAGGCCCGGACCCTTCAGATCTTCCAATTCGATGCTTGCCTTGTGATCATTCAGCTGCCGCACAAGATACTGGCGGTGGCCGATCGTGGTCCACCCCAGAAACGGATCGGAAGCAAACTGCATGGCACGCTGCCCCTCGGCGACCCGCTGCCCCTGATGGTGCGGCCCATGGTACTCGATGTATTTTGCGTAAGCAGAAGCTGGCTCCTCCTTGATCTGCAGAAAGAGCGGATCGCCACGGCCATTGCCCTCAAGGTACACGAGATAATCGCGCAGTCCGACCGATCCTGTCCCCACCACCTTAAATCCCGCATCCACAGATCGGTATTGCGCGAAGAAGTGCCGGCGCTCCGGCAAAAGCTCTCTCTTATACTCATCTGCCGAAGCCCGGACTCCGCTCGCCTGCGCCGCGGAAAGACGTGTCAACAAAGGCTTGACCTCTTTGAAGATGCGTCGACCCGTCTCCGCTCCTCTGATGATTTCCGGAATGGTAAGCTTCTCCAGCGTGTGCATCGGAGTGGAACGTTCGGCCTTCAGCAGCGCCGTTGAAACCGGCGAAATGCGCTGCAATCGATGCACCTGGAAGCGCGCCATATCGACCACTGGCATTCTCGAAAACATCTCCGCACATTTGCGATAACGCGCGATAAAGCCATACACCGCCTCTTCACACTGCCCGCGCTTGATGCCGATTTCGCGTCCGGCAAGCACCAGGCTGGTTGCAAGGCGCTTCAGGTCCCACTCGAAGGGCCCGCGAATCGTCTCGTCGAAGTCATTGATGTCGAAGACGAGCCGGCCGTCCGGCGCGGCATACGCGCCCAGGTTGCGAACATGAGCGTCGCCGCAGAGCTGGTTCACGATTCCCGTATGCGGCATCATCGAAAGGTCAGCGGCCATGACCGGCACAGCGCCACGAAAGAATCCGAACGGCGACTCGGCCATGCGCTCGTACTTCAATGCGATCAGCGACGGCACGCGCCCGCGCATCGAATCCTCCAGCAGCGCGATCGGGTTATGCCGCCTTTGCTGCGGCTGCCAATGGCCATGGTCCTGCCGCCGCAACTGCTTGCGCCGGGACTGACCCATGGCGCGCCGTTCCTTGGAGGTGGATAACTCGATCATCTTCCCCTGCCTCGCCCGAAGTTTCTCAATAGACGACCTATTGTACGGCTGCTTGCGAAATACGCGCCCCAATATCCTCGCGCACGCTGGCGGACAATGCCGGCATCGCGCCTCTTTGTGACGCAACCCACGATCCCCACCGGTTCCCCGCTTCGTTTAAAACAGCTAACGGCGCGCCTCGTAGATAGAAACAGACCAGCGCGGCCGTAAATGCGTCTCCCGCGCCCACCGTGTCAGCCACTTCGGTCGCAATGCCATGATGGCGGTGATGCGCCTCACACGTCACCAGCAGACTGCCCTGAGATCCCATCGTGACGCAGACCAGTTTCAAAGGGAAGCGGTCAAGTAGCAATCGCGCGCACCTTAGAAGCGAGGCCTCATCCGATCCGCTATTCTCCTCCAAACTGAGCAGCGACATCACAACCGGCATCTCAATTTCATTCAGCTTCAGCAGCGTGGCGCGCCGCAGCGAATCTGCGAGCACCCGCGCGTCATAAAACGGTTTGCGCAGATTCACATCGAACACCCGCACGCAATCTCCCGATGTCGCCGCCAGAAAAGAATGGATCGTCTCGCGCGACACATCGTGCCGCTGAGCCAGCGTTCCGAAACAAACTGCATCGGCGCGTCGCGCCAGCGTCAGCCAATCTGGCGTGCCCGCAAGAAAATCCCATGCCACGGGTTGGTGAATGACATACTCCGGCTGCCCGTCGAGTAATGTAACCGAAACGCTCCCCGTGGCATGCACTTCGTCTGTTTGCAGACAGTCCAGGTCAGCCGGCAGAGACGCAAGATAGGAACGAGCCTCGTCGCCCAGCGCATCGCGCCCCACGCGACTTGCGATGACGCCACGGTTTCCCAGACGCGCCGACATCACCGTGAAGTTTGCAGGAGCTCCGCCCAGCTGCTTGCCACCAGGCAGCAGATCCCACAGCAGTTCACCCAGCCCGACGATGAGCTTTGGCCCCTCGCTCACTTCGTGCCTGCCGTTTCTACCAGCAGCTGCTGCATCTTCAGATAAGCCGCATTGCTCCAGCCGAAACCAATCTCATTCGTCTTATATCCCGTAGCGAGGCCTAACTGCGACGAACCGCTGACAACGTCATACTTCTCGCGAATCGTATGGTCGTGTTCGAAGTTGTTCTTGATCGTGCCGCTAAAAGCCTCAGAGAGCCGCCGCGCGTCGGGAATATCGCCCACCTTCCACAAACCAGCAATGGCAATCCACGAAGGAGGCGCCCAGCCGTAAGGCAAATCCCACTGAGTGCCGGAGTTAAAGGTACTCATCGCGAGCCCTCCGGGCTGCTCAAACCAATGCAGAGCTTTCTCCAGACCTTTCGTCTGTTGCTCGTCTGCCAGGGCGGCCCACAGGGGATAGAACGTGGTTAGATAGCGATACGTCGACTGCTTCTGCGTCATGTAGTTGTAGTCGAAATACATTCCTTCCGAAGCATTCCACAGATACTTATTGATCGCCGCCTTGCGCGCATCGGCCTGCGCATTCCACTTCGCCACATCGTCCGTCTTACCCAGCTTTTCCGCCATCCATGCCAAATCCCGCTCATATTTGTAGAGCAGGCTGTTAAGGCAGATCGGCGCATTGTGGTGCGTCGATCCGCTGAAGGGCCCGAAGCGAAAGCTGGGGTCGTATCCCGATTCGCGCATCGCGCGATCTCCGCGATAATAGTCCGCCGATAGCCAGTGCCCATCCACATGGGCATGCGCGCATACGTGCGAGACGCTAATATCGCAGCTGGTCTTAGCCAGCTCAGCCTGCTGAGCCGCGTTGGGCTGATCCGGACCATCGACCAGGTAATCGGTATGCACATCCGGATGCGCCAGCAGCCAGCGAATGATGTCCGGATAGTAGGTGCTGTCGTCCTCCTGCTCCGGAACCGGCCCTTCGGCCAGATCGAAGTAGCGCGCCAGGCCCGTATCGCCGGCGCGGTGAAAATCGCTCAGCCACAAGTTGTGATCTCGAACGGCGTATCCGTAGGCGCGGTACAGCCACGTGTCGGCCCTCTTCGGGCTGCTGGCCATGGTAGAAACTTGCGCCTCATACACATCGCGAATCATCGAAGAGAGAAAGGGAGGCTGCGACCGCGTCAGATAGTACGTTCGGTTCGCATTCAGAATGCTGCCGTAGTGCTCGATCTCGAAGAAGAAGTTCTCAACCATGCCGCGCGCGAGATCAACGCGCCCATCGTGCAGCAGTCCAAGGAGAATGAAGTAGCTGTCCCAGCCATACATCTCGTTAAAGCGTCCGCCGGGCACTACATATTTGTTCGGAAGATACAACAGGCCAGGAACCTTGATCGATCGCGGGTCGACCTCGCCAATGTGAGTTATGCGATGAGGCAGGCGCTCCACGTCGACCTTGCACTGCCATTTGAGAGCAGCCACCTCCGGCGGCTCTTCGATCTCCTCTGGAATATAGAGCACCGGCGCTGTCTTCAGCTTGGGATCGATCAGCGAGTTGCAGTCGGTCATCGACCTTGATAGCGTGTCCCACGCCTGGTGGATATACTGATCGATCGTCGCCGCGGCTGGCGCCGACGGAGGGCTCGCAGGGGCAGTTACCTGCGCAAGAACAGCGGTCTGGCAGAGTGCAAGAATGGCAAGACCGCTACACAATCGTTTCATCACAGCAAGAATGCTCCGGGAACCAACGCAGAGGCAAAAAAGTACCTCTAAGCTCATAGCACACCTGTGTCTTCTGAAAGGCTCTGAACGTGCATGATCAAAAGCTCTCCGAAAGTCTTCCCGCAACAACCAAGAAGAATAGTCGCTCAAAGCGCATCTTTCTATGGATTGCCGGGTTTTTTTTGCTGTTTGGGGCAATTGTATGGATCGCCGTTGAAGTAGTCCTGCATCGCGCCGAGCCGATTTTACGCGCCCGCGTCATCGAAACGCTCAGCACCCGCTTCGACAGCCGGGTCGAACTGGCACACTTCCACGTGTACTTTCTCGATGGATTCCAGGTGTCAGGCTCGGGCCTGCGGCTTTACCCGCACCAGATCGCCACGGATAAGCCGCTCTTTGCGGTCGACGAGTTTTCTTTCCGCACCACCTGGCATGGCATCTTGCACACGCCTATGTACGTCGACAGGGTCAATCTCAAAGGCATGCAGATTCACATGCCGCCCAAGGATCAACGCCAGAACATGCCGGAGCTGAACGGGAAAAAAGGCAGCCGTCGAATCACAATACATGTCGGCGAGATGCTGATTGACAACGCTACGCTGGTACTTGAGACGAATAAACCCGGCAAAATCCCTCTGGATTTCGAGATCAGCCACTTGACCCTGGAATCGGTCGGCACGAACGAACCGATGAAGTTCCACACCGTTCTCGTCAACCCCAAGCCAGTCGGCGACATTGATTCCTCCGGCGACTTCGGTCCTTTCGATGCCCATAGGCCCGGCGATTCCCCGGTTCGCGGCAGCTACACCTTCAGCCACGCCGACCTCAACACGATCAAAGGCATCGGAGGCATGCTCTCCTCAACGGGAAAGTATGAAGGCACGCTCAACAACATCGTTGTCGATGGGGAAACCGACACCCCCAATTTCAGCCTCGATTCCGGCAATCACCCTCTTCCCCTTCACACTAAATTCCATGCCATCGTCGACGGCACCAACGGCGACACCTATTTGCAGCCGGTCGATGCGCAGCTTCTCCATTCCCATATCGTGGCCATCGGACAGGTCGTTCGCACACCGCAGGGCGGTCACAACATTACTCTCGATGTGACGGTAACTCCGGCGCGTATTGAAGATATGCTGACCCTCGCCGTGAAAACTACGCCCCCCATCATGGACGGAGACCTGCAACTCAAGACGAAGTTCTTCCTGCCGCCAGGTAAAGATTCCGTCTCGCAGAAGCTACAACTGAAAGGAAATTTCCAGGTAACGAACGCCGCCTTCTCGAGCGTGAAGATCCAGTCGAGAATCGATGAGCTGAGCCTTCGCGGTCAGGGCAAACCGGAAGAAGCTAAGGAAATCGACAAGCAGCACCCTGAATCGATCCAATCGCAAATGGACGGGCAGTTTGAATTGGCCGGTGGCAAGCTCACCTTCAGCAGTCTCGACTACAAAGTGCCCGGCGCGGATATAGCGCTCACTGGCGTCTATACGCTTGACGGCAATCAATTCGACTTTCACGGCAACGCAAGGCTAAAAGCCAAATTGTCGGAGATGGTTGGAGGATGGAAGTCCATCCTGCTCATGCCC
Source organism: Terriglobales bacterium (assembly GCA_963823845.1). Classification (GTDB taxonomy): domain Bacteria; phylum Acidobacteriota; class Terriglobia; order Terriglobales; family Acidobacteriaceae; genus Alloacidobacterium. Next base: position 94,528 of record CAWGND010000023.1, on the reverse strand, counting down.
GTCGACCCGCTCTTCTCCAAACACGGAGCCGGCACGGAGGTGCCTATCAGCATCACGGGGACTCGCTCAGACCCGCAATTCGGCCTGGATTTTGGGCGTAAAGATGAGAAAAAGAATGATAGCCACGACAAAACCCACCAATAGACCTGCACCAGCAATGCAGATCGCTCCCGCAATATGTTAGCTTCTCTGACGAAGATAAAGACCGCCGCTGTCGCGGATGACGGCCGTGCGGCACATTTTTCCTGGAGGAGAGTGAGATGAGATCGATCATGGAGCGCACCTGCACGAAGCTTCTTTGCGCAATGACTACCCTGTTGTTGGCGAGTTGCCTTTGGGCACAAACGGGGAGCACGCCTCAGGCAATGACCGCATCGATTCCACGACCGTGGTGGAAGGGTGCAGTCCTCTACGAGATTTACCCGCGTAGCTTTCAGGATTCCAATAACGACGGCATCGGCGACCTGAACGGCATCACCCAGCGTCTCGACTACCTGAAAACACTCGGCGTCGACGCGATCTGGCTTTCGCCCATCTATCCTTCGCCGCAAGTCGACTTCGGCTACGACATCTCAAACTACGAAGCCATCGACCCGCAATACGGCACGCTGCAAGACTTCGATCGTCTCGTCGCCGAAGCAAAGAAACGCAACATCCGCGTCATCATGGACATGGTGCTCAACCACACATCCGACAAGCACCCCTGGTTCATCGCCTCGCGCAGCTCGAAGACAGACCCCAAGCGAAACTGGTACGTCTGGCGCGACGGCAAAGGCCCGGGTCAGCCGCCCAACAACTGGCAGTCTGACTTCGGCCACTCGGCATGGGAGTACGACCAGAAAACCGGCCAGTACTACTATCACAAGTTCTACATCCAGCAGCCGGACCTGAACTGGAACAATCCGCAGGTCCGCAAAGCCATGTACGACGTGGTGCGATTCTGGATCAACCGCGGTGTCTCCGGATTCCGCCTCGACGCCATCACCACGCTCTTCGAAGACCCGCAATGGCGCGACGATGCCGAGATCAAAGACGCCAACGGCAAGACGACAATCAATAACTATGGTGATGTGGCGCTCGATGACGCCATGACCAACAACCTCCCCGAGGTCCACGATGTGCTGCGCGAATTGCGACAGGTGGTCAACAGTTACAAAGGCCGTGACGTCGTGCTCATCGGCGAAACGTATCTGAAGAGCATCGCTGACCTGACAAAAATGTACGGAGCCAAAGATGACGAACTACAGCTCCCCATGGACATGCAGGTCGGCTTCATCAACAAGCTCGACGTAGGCCTCTTCCGCCAGCGCATTAATGAAGTTCAGAACGATGTCAACGGCAACGAGCCGATGATCGTCTTTGACAACCACGACAACCCGCGCTGGGACCGCTACGGCGACGGCACCCATAATCAGGACATCGGCCGCGTCATCGCAACGATTCTCTTCGCCACCCGCGGCACCGCACTCTTCTACTACGGTGACGAGATCGGCATGGTCACCACACCGCCCACGCGCAAAGAAGATGTGAAAGACCCGGTTGGTATCACCGGATGGCCAAAGGACAAGGGCCGCGACGGCGATCGTACCCCCATGCAATGGGACGATGGCCCGAACGCCGGCTTCACCGGCCCAAACGTAAAACCGTGGCTTCCGATCCCGCCCAGCTACAAGACCGTCAACGTGAAGACTGAGGTCATGGATTTCGACTCGATGCTGAACTGGTATAAGCAGCTCATCGAGTTCCGCCGCTCAACGCCAGCCCTTCGCGATGGCAAGAATATCATGCTCAATACCGGCGACAACAACGTCCTGTCATGGCTGCGCCAAGCTCCGGGAGAGCCCGCCGTCGTCGTTGCCTGCAACTTCACCCCGCAGCCGCAGAAAGTCAGCTTCGATCTCTCCGCGCAGGGCATTACCAGCAAACAGGCAAAGACGCTGATGAAGACGCCGGGATCGAGCGATCCATCGTCTCTCGACAACGTCCAGTTGCCGCCCTTCGGCGTCTACATGGGTCAGATTCAATAGCTTCGGCGTATCAGGATCGGGAAGCCGGCTTTCGGCCCGGCTTCTCCGCTTTCAACCCAAACGCCGCGATGAACGCGTCTGCGACATGCGTCGCTAGGTCTGCGGGCAGTTTGCCCCCGAAACGATTCACGAATACATGTCGGTAAAGCATCGGCCCGATCAGCAGGGCAATGCCGATCTCTGGATCAAGAGACTCTGCCAGCTTGCCCCGCGCTATGCCCCGCTTCAGCATGTCGCGTAGCTGCGCACGCGGCTTCTCCACCATGCGTGCCCGCAACTCCTCGCCAAAAGCGCGGTTGCGCGCTGCATACGCCATCAAGTGCGGCATGATGCGCTCTTTCATCTCTTTGCGAGGCGCGGCCGGCTGATAGTTCAACTGCGCAATCAGGTCGGCGCGCAGGTCGCCCGAGTCGAAAACCGGCGGATCTTCGTCCACGCCGTGAAGGTAGCCCAGCACTTCTAGACACAGCTCATCCTTATCGCGCCAGTGCTTGTAGATCGTCGCTTTGCTCACGCCCGATGATTCGGTGATTGCATCCATGCTCGTCGCATCGATGCCGCGCTCGGCAAACAGGTTGAGCGCGGCTTCCAATACATCGCGGTGTGCGGTTGCGCTTCTTGTTCTTGCCATTTCCTATAACTGAATCTTCGAGAACATATAGGCGCCCAGGCTCAGAAAAGCCGCTGCAATCACTCCCAGCACCGCGACATCTAGCGCAAAGCTGAAGTGCCACACCCCGGTCAGCGCGCCGCGAAGCCCGTCGATGCCGTATGTCAGTGGATCAAGGTGCGTAATTACTGTAAGCGCCGTAGGCAGATGCGACAAAGGAAACAGCGCTCCCGAGAGGAAAAACATGGGCAGCACCATGAAGTTCATCACGATGGGGAAGCCCTGCATGTCCTTGATCACCGATCCGAAGGTCGTGCCCAGCGCGGCAAAGGTGATCGCCACCATGGCCATGAAGATGAATGCCAGTGGCAGAGCCGCCCAGCTGTGTGGGCGGAAGCCGGCAATCAGACAAACGAGCAAGACCAGCAAGCCCTGAAACGTGGCCACGGTGGCTGATCCCAGCGTGCGCCCCAGCATGACATTCATGCGCGGCACTGGAGCCACCAGCGTCTCCTTGAGAAAGCCGAACTGCCGGTCCCAGAGAATCGAAATGCCGGAGAAGATGCACATGAAAAGAATCGACATGCCTATAACGCCGGGAGCGATGAACTGCACATAGCTGCCATTTCCCGCGCGCGCGAAGACCGGGCCAAGCCCAAAACCCAGCGCCAGCAGGTAAAGCAGTGGCTGGCCGAGCGAAGCGATGATCTGCACGCGCGAACGGATATAGCGCTTCAACTCACGCAGCCAGAGAATATAAATCGCGCTCATCTCCTACCTCCTCCACATCTTCGCCATCTGGCGCATACCGTCCGCGGAACTCGCGCTCTCATCGCGTATTGACTCTCCCGTCAACGAGAGGAATGCGCCTTCGAGCGAATCGCTGTTGGTGCTCGCTTTCAATTCCGCCGAAGTTCCCTGCGCAATCAGCTTGCCGTGATCGATGATCGCAATGCGATGCGCCACGCGGTCGGCCTCATCCATGTAATGCGTGGTGAGAAAAACCGTCGTCTTCTCCGTCTCGTTCAGCCGCTTCACAATGGTCCAGAGCTGGTTCCGGCTCTGCGGATCGAGCCCCAGCGTCGGCTCGTCGAGAAACAGGATCTTCGGCGTATGCAGAAAGCCGCGCGCAATCTCCAGCCGCCGCTTCATGCCGCCGGAGAACTGCTTCACGTAGTCATCTTTCCGGTCCCACAGCTCAAATACTTTCAGCAGATTCTCAATCCGCTCAGCGCGAACCTTTCGCGGCACGCTATAGAGAACGGCGTGCAGCTCCATATTTTCGTAAGCAGTCTGCTCGTTGTCGAGGCTCGGGTCCTGAAAGACGATCCCGAATCGCCGCCTCGCTTCATTCTGCTTCAGCATCGGATTCAAGCCGTCCAGCTCAATCGTCCCGCTCGTCGGCTTCAGCAGCGTCGTCAGCATCTTGATGGTAGTTGTCTTTCCGGCACCGTTCGGCCCGAGAAAAGCAAAGATCTCGCCCTGCTTCACATCGAAGGAAATACCGCTCACAGCGGTAAAGTCACCGAACGTCTTCACCAGGTTGTCGGCACGAATCATGGTGTATTCCTCTGTACTATCAATACTGAACGGTTTAGTTCACTTATGTCAAGATGGCTTTAACCCCAATCGACGCCATTTTGACAGAAAATTCACGCCCCCAGGCGTATCCTGAGCGCAGAACCACATCGAGGGGCAAACTCGCATGGCCACAGCGAATCCGGCGATCTACGCATCACAAAAGAGCAATATCCCGTGGTATTTATGGTGCGCGGCCCTCGCCGTCACCTCCGTCACCATCGGCGCGCATTGGGACGTCTCCTGGCACCGCTCCATCGGCCGCGATTCCTTCTGGACGCCGGCCCATCTGGCCATCTACGCCTGCGGCATTCTCGCCGGCATCTGCTGCGGCTACCTGATCCTCAACACCACCTTCCGCCGCGCGCCCGAACTGCTCGCATCCTCGGTCAGCGTCTTCGGCTTCCGCGCGCCGCTGGGTGCCTTTCTCGCCGCATGGGGCGGCGTGGCCATGCTCACCTCCGCGCCCTTCGACAACTGGTGGCACAACGCCTACGGTCTCGATGTAAAAATCGTCAGTCCGCCGCACACATTGCTGATGCTCGGCATCTTCGCGATTGATGTCGGTTCGTTCTTCCTCATCGCCTCAGCCATGAACCGCGCCGATGGCGTGCTTTTCAAAAAGCTGCAATGGCTGCTGCTCTATCTCGCCGGTCTGATGATGGTCCTCACCATGTTCTTCCGCATGGAGTACACCTGGGACATCAAATTGCACACAGCCGGCGCCTATATCTCTGTCGCCATCGGCGTGCCTCTTTACTTCGCCATGTTCTGGGAATGCTCGCGGCACCGCTGGGCTGCGACCTTTACCGCCGCCCTATACACCGTCTTCCTCATCGGATGCGTCCTGATCCTGCCGCTCTTCCCGGCTGAGCCCAAGCTGGGGCCGGTCTATCAGCCAGTCCATCAATTCATCCCGCCGCTTTTTCCTCTCTTGCTCATCGTTCCGGCGTTCTTCATGGATCTGCTCTTACAAAAGACGGGCGACTGGAAGCCGTGGCTCATCGCGCTCGTCGCAGGCCCGATCTTTGTACTGACGCTCGTAGCCGCTGAATGGCCCTTCGCCAGCTTCCTCATGACCGACGCTGCGAAGAATCGCTTCTTCGGGGCATGCTATCTGGATTACGGCACACCCTCATGGTCGCACGCGGGCATGCGCCAGTTCTTCAATCCCGAACACGGCCTCGTCCTCTGGAAAGGCCTCGCCTTCGCGATGCTCTACGCGGCCATCAGCACATGGCTCGGCCTCGCGCTCGGCAAATGGATGCGAAAGGTCCAGCGCTGATGCGGCAACTCAAATCGCTCAGTTGGCTCGCCTGTCTTTTAGTTCTGCTTTCTGCCTTACCCGCAAGCGCCCACGTCGGCAGCCCCGATATTTACGCCGAAGGCGAAGCCGGCCCTTACAAACTCTTCGTCGTCATTCGACCGCCCCTGGTCATCCCCGGCGTGGCCCAGATCGAAGTCCGCTCCAGCACGCCCGGCATCGACAACATCACAATCACACCGATGCTTCTCACTGGCGACGCGTCAAAGCATCCTCCTGTTCCCGATGCCATGACCAGGCCGTCAAATGACGCGCAATTCTTCACCGGCCATCTCTGGATCATGGCTACCGGCTCCTGGCAGATACGCTTCGTCGCGAGTGGAAGCCGTGGACAAGGCGTGCTCTCCATCCCAGTGCCCGCCACCGCCATCGGCACCCGCAAAATGGAGCGCGGTATGGGCCTCATCCTTGCGATTCTCGGCGTCATTCTTGTCCTGGGAATGGTCGGCATCATCGGAGCCGCGGCGCGCGACGCGCAGCTTCCACCGGGGGAAAAAGCCCCGCCCGCCCGCCGGCGTCGCGCATATGTAGCCATGACGGTTGCATTTGCGCTTCTCGTCCTCGGAGTGATTCTCGGCGGCAAATGGTGGAACGCCGAAGCCGCCGACTATGCGTCGTACATCTACAAGCCACTGCAGATGAACGCGACTGTGCAGCCGGCCAACGTCCTCGATCTCAAAATGACCGACCCCGGCTGGGTACGCTCCCGCAAACTCGATGACTTCGTCCCCGACCACAACCACATCATGCATCTCTACGCCATCCGCTGGTCCGCAATGGACGTGGTCTACCATCTGCACCCCGATCAGGTTGGATCGGGCGACTTCCACCTCGCGCTGCCGACGATGGCCGCCGGAACCTACAAACTGTACGCCGACGTAGTCCACGCCAACGGCTTCCCCGAAACGTTAGTCACTTCGATTACCTTGCCCTTCACTCACGGCCGCGAACTGGCCGGAGACGACGCCGAAGGCACATCTACTGCGCTCAAGTGGAACGGCGAAGGCACGCAGACCAACACCATGTACAAGTTGCCCGATGGCTATACCATGACGTGGAAGCGCCCGGGGACCCTGACCGCGAAGACGCCCGAAGACTTCACATTCACACTTCTCGACGCAAACGGTCAGCCGCCGAAGGACATGGGGTTATACATGGGCATGGCCGGCCACGCCGCGTTCGTAAAAACCGACGGCACAGTCTTCGCCCACATCCATCCATCAGGAACTGTCTCGATGGCGGCGCTTATGATGGCGCAATCGCAGAACGACGGTAGCGCCAGTGACATGAAAGACATGCCTGGAATGGATGCGCAATCCATACCCGACACTGTCAGCTTTCCCTACGGCTTTCCAACACCGGGCAACTACCGCATCTTCGTCCAGATGAAGCACGCCAACGTCGTCGAAACCGCAACCTTCGACGCCAGCGTGCAATAGATTAGTTTTAGGTAGGCGAGCGCTTCAGCCCTCGCAATCAATCCATCAAGCGAGCGGACTTTTAGCCCCCGAGGTATCGGCTTTACGCTTACAACGCAGGCTTGTCCCAGTCCGCCAGAACAATCTCGCTCAGCGGCTTCCTCTGCCGTGGCGATGTTTCCTGCGCGCGCAACTGATCGTGCAGCGTCGCCGGATCGCCCAGATACCCCAACGCCGTCACAGCCCCAATGTCGTACTCGTGCGACACATTGAAGGCCTTCCGCGCTTTGGCGTGATCGAAGCCCGCCATCGAATGCGTGTGCAGTCCCAGCGCCGTAGCCTGCAGGGAAAGATTCCCCGTCGCCGCGCCCGTGTCATGAATCGAATATTTGTTCGGATTTCCATTCTGCGCGAATATGTTGCTCGCGACCGAAAGAATCAGCACGGGCGCGCTCTTCGCCCATCCCTGATTGAACTCAACCAGCACATCAAAAATCTTCTGGTAGGTCGCATCGCCACGCCGCCCCAGAAAGAAGCGCCACGGCTGTTCGTTGTATGAAGATGCCGCCCAGCGCGCAGCCTCGAATATCTTCTTCAGGTCTTCGGTGGATACATCCTTATCAGCAAACGCGCGCGGACTCCAGCGGCGCAGAAAAAGGTCTTCCACTCCCGGCACTGCTGGAGCATGCTTCAGTTTCTCAAGATCTTCCAGTGTTGGCACAGTTCAACTCCTTCCAAGAAACAAATGTGTCCTGTTAGATTCGGCTCGCCTGTCAAAGTCGCCGACAGACGCGTGAAAATCTGATTTCTTTCGCTGTATCATGAGCCTTTCCAGAAAAACGCAGGAGAAACGGCCTTGAAGATGAGATACCTTACCGTCGGCCTGCTCGCGGCCACATCCATCGTCAGCCTTGCCCAGACGGAAAGCAAGCTCTCGCCCAAATGGGAGGAACTCACCGGCCCGGACTTCATCACCGCCATCCATCAGGCGCAGGGCGTCTGCATGCTTCCTTTTGGCATCATCGAAAAGCACGGTCCCCACCTGCCGCTCGGCACCGACCTCATCAACGTCCGCTACACCACCGAGCACGCGGCCGCTGAGGAATACGCCGTCATCTTCCCCGCCTATTATTTCGGTCAGATCGCAGAAGCCGAACATGAGCCGGGCACGGTCTCCTACAGCATGCACATGCAGCTCGACCTCCTGCAGGAAACCACCGATGAGATGGGCCGCAACGGATGCAAAAAGATCGTCATCGTCAACGGACACGGCGGCAACGAAAGCCTCCTGCCCTTTTTCGCTCAGTCACAGTTACAAACAAAACACGATTACGTCGTCTACATCTATCGCTGGCACGCAGACTACCCTGGCCGCCCCCCCGAACACTCCAAAGTCGACATGCACGCCGGCGAATCCGAAACCGCGCACACCATGGTCTCGCGCCCGGATCTGGTCCATCAGGACCGCGCCACGCAGGAATCCGGCGCCGACCAGGCCCGCGAGCATTTACCAGAGAACGTCTACACCGGCATCTGGTGGTACGCGCGCTTTCCCAACCACTACTCAGGAGACGGCAGCGCAGCCACGCTCGAACTCGGCCAGGCCGACATGGAGGCCTACGTCAGCGACCTCGGCAACGCACTCCGCGCCATCAAGGCCGACCAGACCAGCCTGCAGCTGCAAAATGAATTCTTCGAGAAAGCCCAGCACCCGCTCGACACAAAACAGTGAAGGTACCTCGTAGGTGTCGTCATCCCGAGTGAAGCAGAGGGACCTGCGGTTTGCATCGTTCAGCACGAAAAAGGGTGCCCCATCCTTTCGCGTATTTTGCGAAAGGGTGGGAACCGCAACCCTCAACCCGCTACAAAAATGAGCACTACCCAACGCATCGAGTGAAGCAACGCGCACCACCATGTATCGTATTTCAATGAGCTTTCACAAGATTCGAACTGCAGCCGCCATCGCTGCAATCTGCCTCACTGCCTCACTCTCCATCCACGCACAGGACAAAGACAAAGCCGCCGACAAACCGGCCGTCGCCGCCCCTGAAAAATCTGATAAATCAGACAAGGACAAAGCCCCGCCGCCGCTCCCGCCCGATGCACACGTGCAGCAGAGCATCGAGCTCAACGGCAAGACTCTGCACTACACTGCCACCGTCGGCACGCTGCCCACGCGCGACAAGGACGGCAAGGAAGCCGGCGAGGTCGTCTTCACCGCCTACACCGTCGAAGGCCCCAATCGCCCCGTCACCTTCGCCTTCAACGGCGGCCCCGGCGCCTCCTCCGTCTACCTCAACTTTGGCGCCATCGGCCCCAAGCATCTTGAGGGCGTCGGCAATGAAGGCGACAGCCCCTCCGACCCTGCCACGCTGGTCGACAATCCCGGCACCTGGCTCGACTTCACCGACCTCGTCTTCATCGACCCCATTGGCACCGGATTCAGCCGCGCCTCTCGTCCCCGAAGCCGAGGCCAAGAAGCTCTTCTACAGCACCGAACCCAGACATCGAATACCTCTCGCGCATCGTCTACGACTGGCTGGTCAAAAACAACCGCCTCAGCTCCCGCAAGTATCTCGTCGGCGAAAGCTACGGCGGCTTCCGCGGCCCGCGCATCACGCACTACCTGCAGACGCAGCTTGGCGTCGCCATGAACGGCGTCGTCCTCGTCTCGCCCTACCTCAACCCGACCATCGAGCAGAACGGCGATCTCTCCCCCATCCCCTGGATGGTCACCCTGCCCTCCATCACCGCCGCGCACCTTGAGCGCGAGCACAAGCTCACGCCCGAGGCCATGCAGCAGGTCATCTCCTACACTCTTGGCGACTACGCCAGCGACCTCTTCAAGGGCCGCACCGACCCGGGCGCGACGCAGCGCATCGTCCAGCATGTCACTGAGATGACCGGACTCGACCCGCAGTTCGTAAAGTACTCCGGCGGCCGCCTCGAAACCGGCGCCTACCTCCGCGAAGTCCACCGCGAAGAGGGCAAAATCGGCTCGGTCTACGACTCAAACGTTACTTCGTACGACCCCTTCCCCTATTCATCCCGACCAGCGCCTCAATGACCCTCTGCTCGAAACCCTCATCGCTCCTACCACCACCGCCATGGTCGATTTCGACATCCGCACCGTCGGCTGGAACGTCGATGCCCGCTACAACGCGCTGTCCTCTGAGGTGAACCGTCTCTGGGACCGCGACGCCGAACTCCGTAAAGGCGTCAGTCGAAGATCTGCGCGCAGTCCGTAGCGGCCGACCCCAAGATGCGCGTCGTCATCGCCCACGGCTGGAATGACCTGTCGTGCCCCTTCATGGGCTCCATCCTCACCGTCGACCAGATGCCGCTCATGGGAACCGATACCACCCGCGTCTCCGTCCACGAATATCCCGGCGGACACATGTTCTATACCCGCGAGGCCAGCCGCATGGATCTCCGCAAGGATGTCATGGACATGGTCAGCAAACATTGAGCGAGAAAGACAATGGACCATTTCTGGACCAGACGAAAGTTCTTAAGCCGGGCGGCAACCTCCGCAGCCTCTCTGGCGCTTCCGCAATCGGGAAAAAGCGCGTTGGCCTACGGCGCGGGCGCATCAGCTCTGCAGGGCCGATTTGTAACCCATGTCTCAGTCGTACGCGTAAACCAGATTGAGGTCACTCCCACCCGTTCGATTGGCGAAGACGAGGTCCCGGACAATAGCGTGGACCATATCCGCTCGCGGCGGGATGCCTTTGCGCGCGGCTGTCCAGACGGCAGAATGACCTGGGCGATCAGTTGGCTGGCGTTGAATGACACCCGGCAGCAGTACAAAGACGCGCGGCGCCTGCTCGTTTCCTATCACGAAAAATACGGCGATGAGATCACCTTCATTCCCGGCGGCTATTTCGCGCCTATGTTTGACACCCGCGAACACAATAAGGTGACGATTCACAAGGCCCTTCAAATGATCTCGGAAATGGTGGGCAACGGATATCGCCCGCAGTGCCTGGTCGCAGGCTTTATGGATGCGGAGAACCAGCGCTTCCTCGCCACCGAAGAGGGCATTCATGTGTGCCAGGGACAGATCTGGAGCCAGTACGGCATCGACAACGGCGATGGCGACGGCGGCATCTGCTATCCCTACTACCCCAGCCGCGAGCACTACCTCAAGCCGGCCCAGGGTCCGGCGGATTTTATCGACTGCGTCTGCCTCGACGGCTGGACGTGCGATTTCCTGTCGGCCCGCCGCAACGGCTTTGAGGGAGGCTTCAATAGCCGCATGGGCGTTGGTCCTATCGAGACGGTAGGAAATCTGGGAGAAGCAACCGGCCGCAAGGAGATGATGGACACCACCGCGATGCACTTCGACAAGGGCCACGCGCTGAATGGATTTGGCTGGGTGACGGCAATCTGGGAGGTATCGATCGGCCACGATAAGGACCTGACCTGGTGGCTGCAGGCCGTCAAGGACCGATGGCCGGACACGCAGGTGCTGACCGAAGGAGCCTTTGGCATGGAGTGGCGGAAGCATACGCCCAACAATGCGCTGCTCGACTACCGTTTCGATGCCAAAGGAACCGGCGCGCCCGGCTCAGAGAAGGATCTGGAAATCCGTTGGTTCATGAACCAGGAGTTTCGCCTGGCACTGCTCAATAACTGGACGACAGACAGTCCTGTCATGGTGATCGACTTTACTCGCTACGATTTGCCCGCGCACGAACCCCAGAGCCCGCAACGGGACTGGAGCCTGATGAACGTGCTGAACCAGAAGGGCACGCGCCCCCAGGACAAGCCTCTCCGCCTGGGGCAATTGACTCCTGAAGATCAGCGACGCATCTATGCACGCTACCCTGAGCTGAAGACGCTGGCATAAGTTGTTCAGCAGAATGCGAGCCGCTGCGAGGGTGGCGGGAAATCGCCGATGCGCTCGCTGGGACCCGATCATACCCCGTCCGCTCCGTGAGTACATCGCCCTAAAGTCTACAGTTGAGCCTCCGCGTCGACCGTCGCCTGTTTCCTTTGTGGCGCGACGTCTTGTCTTTCCCTTACAGGCTGCACGACTCGTTTTCCTCTTCATCTCTCTTCACTGCACAGTAAGGCTCACCGTCGCTGTGTTGTTAGCCATATTCGGATCAGTCGTATCCCCCATGGTGGCCGCATTTTCGGTGATTACCGTGCCTTTTGGCGCTGTCACCTGTACCGTCAGCCGCACCGTCCACGTGGTGTTGGGCGCCATGGCGCCGTTTTCTTGGCAGACGATCTGTCCAGGTCCCTGGTAGGGCGGATGCGTGCACGTGCCCAGTCCCGGTGTACCAGAGATGCGGATGTAGTCGAAGGTTGTGCCCGCCGGCACCTGCGTGTTCAGCACTTCTTGAACCCCGTTGCCAGGTCCCAGGTTCCACACCGGGAAGGCATAGGTAATCAGATCACCCTGATGGACTGTCGTCGGTGTGGGTTCAATCCGCAGGAACAAATCAGCCGGAGCCCCCGGCCCGAATGCCAAAACCCGATTGCCGGAATTGATGTAAGCCACTCCATCTACAACAGCTGGGGATGAAAGCACCGCGCCTCCGGTGGCATAGCTCCAGAGCCTGGCCCCGGTACCGGCGTTCAGTGCGTACAGGTTGCCGTCCGTGGAGCCGATATAAACCACACCATTCGCCACCGCAGGCGAGGAACTCAATCCGTTTCCCGTGGCAAAGCTCCACAGCTTGGCGCCCGTGCTGGCGTCCAACGCATACATGTTTTCGTCGGGGCCACCGACATAGACTACCCCATTCGCCACTGCGGGCGAGGACTCCACTTGGAAGTCAGGTCTAGTGGTAAAGCTCCACAATTTGGCGCCGGTGCTGGCGTTCAACGCATACACGTTGCCGTCCCACGAGCCGATATAGACCACACCATTCGCCACTGCAGGCGAGGAACTCAATCCGTTTCCCGTGGCAAAGCTCCACAACTTGGCGCCGGTGCTGGCGTTTACCGCATACACGTCGTTGTCCTCCACGGAAGCGATATACACTACGCCATTTGCCACTGCTGGCGAGGATGCTATCTCGACTTCGGCGGTGGCAAAGCTCCACACCTTGGCGCCGGTGCCGGCGTTCAGCGCATACAGGTTGCCGTCACTTGAGCCGATATAGACCACCCCATTCACCACTGCTGGCGAGGACTGCACAAAATCTCCTGTGGCAAAGCTCCACAGCTTGGCACCCGTGCTGGCGTTCAGCGCATACACGTTGCCGTCGAAGGAGCCAATGTAAACCACACTATTCACCACAGCGGGCGAGGATTCCACCAGGCCTCCGGTAGTAAAGCTCCACAGCTTGGCGCCGGTGCTGGCGTTCAGCGCATACACATTGTCGTCGAGCGATCCGATATAGACCACCCCATTGACCACTGCGGGTGAGGATTCGATAAACCTGTCGAATGAGGGCGTTGTTAAGAGATTCTGCCACTTTACCCCCAGGGTCCCTACATTATTGACGCCCAGCGTTGTCTCATACGGGTTCCAGCGCTGCATGTTATCTCTGTGGAACTCGGTCCAGTCGGCGAGTGGGGGCGCGGGACTGGTGGTCATGGTAGAACTGGAAACGTCATTGCTCGCCTGTGCAGAGGTGTTGGCCGCGGCTAGCATCAGCCAGAACGGCGCGATGGCCAGCATCAAGGTCATAATCCTGAAGGAAGCAGTTTGCTCCCTGTTGGTGCGGGGAGATTTCATGGCACAGACTCGCAGACTTCTTGTATCTGTAGCGAGCGGAGGCGTCGCGCGGGAGGAGGCGTTGGGTTATGGCCTCGCGAGGGAGTGAGCAAAGCAGACGCCGGCGTTCCGGGTTCGATACACCCAATGCGCAGGATCATACTCTTTGCCTGCGGACCGCACCCGTTTTTTTTCCGTGAAATCCGCGCTCCGTTTTCACTGCATCGTGAGCCGATGACAAATCCTAATGTAGCGCCATAAATAAGTGTGCTAGCATTCGGGCCATGTTTCTTCGTACCTGCTCGATACTCTTCGCCCTGATGGCCATGGCGTCGTTTGGTACGGCGCAATCTAATGGGAAACTGAACGGCGATTACGCCGGCATGCTGGGACCCTATCACATCAAGCTGCACTTGCATGCAGCCCCTGACGGAAGCCTGACGGCTACGGTCGACAGCCCGGATGCGAACATGTTCGGCTTACAGTGCACCAACTTCTCTTTGAATGGACCGGCATTCAGCTTCAACGTGCCGATGGTCCAGGGAACATGGAGCGGCGTGGTCTCTGCCGACGGCTCGACGCTGAGTGGAATGTGGATGCAGGGCAACCAAGGGCCACAGGCGCAACCCCACCCGTTAAACCTGACTCGGGGCAACGGGACAACGGATGCTGCCACCCCGGCCATGCCGCCGGCGGCCGGAGTTGCTGTCCAGCAGGCGGTTATTGCACGTCAGGCGCAGCAAAGTGCACCGCAGTGCCCTTTGGGGTCGATAGCCAATTACTGGGACGGTACGTCATGGAAGCCGTTGCGCACCCCGGAGTTACTGAACGGCGAACGTGGCTTCTCTATCCACGAGGCTATGAAGAACCCTTTCAGCAATACGAGGGGCAACACCAGCATTCTGAAATACAAGGGCGTTGAGTCGGCGACGGTAGTTGCGCCGGATGCGCGCTTCTGCTTTACCGTGGGGACGAATGCGACGGCGCAGTACCTCCTGGGGACCCTCGACGTGAAGGACGGGTATCGGGAGATTGAATACACACAGTCAAATCGCGGCTCGGAGGGATGGCTGCCGGTCAACCGCCAGAAGCCGATCAACTCTCAGCGCGCCTCCGACACCATGATCGTAATAACACCGACGCAACCGCTGCCGTCAGGGCAGTACATTATCGGCACCTCTTCCTTTGTGGTTTACGACTTTACGGTTCACTAGAAGCGTATTGCCCGGCTCTGGACTACGGCCTCGGGAGATCCAGCAGCTCTACATCCGAGCGATCCTGCACTCGTTCGAGGACAACTTCATGCCCGTCCTGAGAGACGTCGAAGTCTTGAATGTCGAATTCGGGGGGAAGGTTGGTGAGTTGTCGTTCCGTCCCTGTGTCCAGATCGATCAGCCAGAGGTCCTTATGCTGGATCTCTCCTCGCAGCGCTACGAGTGCATGCCCTCCTGGTAGGAAGGCCAGGTGTCGAGCTCCGCGAGTAAGGGTTAGCGTTGGCAGCGGATGCGGTGAAGCCTCGGCCGTAACGCCTTTCACCGCAAACGTGGTGCCGATATCGGCCCCCGAGTAAACAGCGAAGCGGCCATCTGGAGACCACGCAGGATCGATCGAGTATTCCTGGACAAAAGAAGTGGGAGAGCGACCGTCGAGAGGCACGCGGAAGAGATGTGGGACGCCGCGATCGTCCGCCGCCAAAGTAATCGAGTGGCCATCGGGCGTCCACGCTGGTGCCCCCTGCAGGTCGAGTGAATTTGTCACAACCCGCGCGTCCGTGCCGTCGGCCTGCATCACGTATAAGAGCTTCTGCTCGTGCTGTCGAACCGAAAATGCGATATACCGTCCATCAGGGGAGATTGCCGGGCCGCCAGAGATTCGCGCTTCCTTGCCGTTCCACAATTCGGTGCTGGCTCCGTGGGCGAACCTCCAGATACTTTCGCCTGTGCCGCTCTCGGAAACATACAAAAGATAATCCGGACCTAGTCTTGGGGAGAACCCCGTGCTGGTCGTCAGCGAGATTTGAGTGGCAGTCGATACTTCGGTGGGTGAATCAGCGATCCGCAAATGCCAGAGCGTTCTCTTTGGACTTGCGAGCGTGACCACCAGCCGGCGACCATCCGCGCTAGCCGCCAGCGACGTGTACAGGTCAAGGCCTGAGGTAAGCCGGTGGGGAATACGGCGCTCGACGTCCATGCTATAGAGCCACGGGCCCGCTCCATCGGGATCGGTGGCGAGATACATCAATGTATGCCGGTTCAACAGAACGGGATAAATCACACGGGCATTCTGCGACGTGATTCGTTCAGGAGTTCCGCCGGTTGAAGGGATGCGCCAGATGTCCAATTTGTCTGGGAGGGTTCCCTGGACGAAGTAGATGAAGGTTGCATCGGGTGACCACAAGGGAAAGTGAGAGTGGAGCCCGGCAGGCGCGGTGAAGATGGGCCGGCTTCCCGGGTGAAGACTGCCGTCTGACACGTACATCGGATCTCCAGGACCAGGCGTATGGTACACAAGCCGGGAGCCGTCACGTGACCAGTCGAACTCGGCCACTCCATTCAAGTATGGACTCGGTTGTCCGCCGAGTGTCGGCACTCCCCAAACGCTGATGTCATTGGCGTTCGAGCTCTCTTGCTTGCGATCCCAGAACGTGACCAGTGAACCATCGGGCGAGAACCCCAAAGCGCGGATCGATGGATTGGCGAGATCGGACGCGCTTCCATGGGTCAGGTTGTGGAACTGCCCCGAACCAACCTGCGTGACCCAAACATCCATCTGTCCATCCCGGTCGGACAGAAACGCGACCAAATGGCCATCGCGCGATATCGCAGCAGCCTGCTCGACTCCGTCGAAATCCGTGACCGTCTGAAATCGTGCGTTCGCGATGGGGTTTCGCCAGAAATACTCCGTTCTCTGGAGCCAGAGATAAGCGCCGATCGCGAGTACGATTCCTGCCGCCGCCAGCAGCAAGACTGGCTTCCATCTGGTCCGGGAGGTTGATATTTCTGGGTCGGGCGGCAGAGCAGGGGAACTGGACAAGACAGCATCGCTACCGTTCTCCTGCGCTGCTGGAAGATTCCGGCTGCGCGTCCACGCATCCAGCTCTGTCCGAAAAGCGTAGACCGACCCCATCCGGTCGTGCAGATGCCGGTGAACGGGCATCGCCTCCCGTTTCTCCCAGCGTTGGGCCGTCTTCACGTCGCGGTTGAGATATGCCGCAATTTCCTTCCACGAATCCAGGCGGTCTTCGGAGACTCTCACGGATGACGCTGTGCCAGAGGATAGGTCGCCCATCACTCTCTCCCGATTAGTCCCCGGTTGCGACGAACTCGCGACCCGAATTGTAACGTGCTCTGTCGTCGGAGGCACGGCAAAACGCGACATTCGACGGCAAGTCGAGTACAGGCCCGCAATTCCGCGCCTTGCCGCTTGAGCTCACCGCTCAGATGTCCCATGGTGTCTATGCGTCACACGCAAATCTCAAATTGGAGTTCCTTCATGAAAAGCAAGAGCCTGACTTCGGCGGTACGCGTGCTCTCACTACTTTTGGCGGTTTCAGCCACCTGTGCTTTGGCCCAGGAGCGCAGGTCAGTGCACTTCAGCGGTTTGATCAACGATTATTCACCCCTGAGTGCGAGTGTCAAAGGCAGCCCATGGGAAATGCATGGTCAATGGTCAATGGACGTCCGCCCGGAATGGGGAACCGCTGACTTTTCGGCGGATATGACGATGTCCGGCTATGGGAAAACCTCGGCAGGTGCCGTAGATCCGACACAGCCCCTTGTGAATCCTCACACGCACCACATCCGGTTGACCAACGTCAAGGTTACCTGGGACATGACCGGCTGTCCCGCATACCTACCCCCCGCCACCTTAATGGGCTTTCAGTTGAACGGCACGGTCAGCCTGATGACGGGCAATGGAAGCATTGCCCCCTTCGAGACGGATCCGCCTTCATCGACGCTGCAGGTCTGCGTCACCGGGGGGAACGATGTGCGGTATTCGCAACCGGATTCGAACATTACGCTGGTGTTCGGAGGGCCTGCGACTACACATTTCGGGCCGCAAGCCATTCATGGCGTCGTTCGTAAACCGTCAGACGACTCGATCGGCCGTTGGTGACCGATCAGTGGGGATGAATGCGCCACGCCGGGTGCTGGTTTCCGACTGAACCTTGCGGCGACGCAAGCGCGCGTAGTTCGAAGTGTTCGGTAACTGGGAGAGATGGAGCAGGCGGGCAGCAGCTTTGCGTGCTCGCTCCATCTCTCTTATCGGCACTAGCCAACATCCTGCGATAGGCGAATGCCCTGTGAGTGAGGGGGACAGGCGAAGAGATTTAGGCGACTGAGGCCCTCGAATGTAGCCCAACGGGGAAGACTTCTTTATGGAATGCCCGGCTGTGTCCGTGCATTGGCCTGCCACAAGAAAGGAGAGTCGAGAATGAGAAGAACAACGTCTTTGGCTCTGTTCAAAACTGGGATCGTGGTTACGGCTCTGTATTACGCAGGAAATGTCCCGGCGACACCGGCTGTCGGGTTCGCGGCCACCACGATCATGAGCGGGACGTTCGGCGAAATCGACCTTACTAACAAATCTATTGTCCCGGACTCCAGCGAGAATGACCGGCAGGCAAAGGCCTGGCTGTCTCAGCAGAAGACCGCAGGACCGTCAGACCTCTACGTCCAGAGCAATGTGTGGCAGCCGGGAGGAACTACCGGCTGGCACACTCACCCTGGAAATAGCCTGATCATCGTCACAGCGGGAACTGTAACGGAGTATGAAGGACCCGATCCCGGCTGCAAGCCTCACGCATATACCAAGGGCATGACGTTTGCCGATCCCCACGCTGACCACGTACACATCATCCGGAACGAAGGCAACATCGTGGCACGAACCACGGCTGTCCAGCTCATTCCCGCAGGTGCGACGCGTCGGATTGACGTTGCCGACCCGGGAAACTGCCATTTCTGACGAAGCTGGTTCGACGCGGCTGCGATGGACTCAAGGAGCGCAAAGCCGAAAAGGGCCTGCTCTTTTGGCGCGAAATCTCTAAAGCGATATCATGGTTACTGTAATGTGCCAAAGCGGAGCCTGAACCAAGCTTGAGCATCTTGCGCGGTGATTTGTGGGAGTAGGTCTGTGATGGCTTGATCGAGGACTTCGCGGGTGCGTGCTTTGGTGGAGCGAAGCAATTGTTTGAGTTTGGCCCAGGCCTTTTCGATCGGGTTTAGATCGGGCGAGTAGGACGGTAAGTAGATCAGCCTGGCACCTTGGTTTTCGATCCAGATGCGCACGCCCTCGGCTTTGTGCGAGGAGAGATTGTCCATCACCACGACGTCGCCGGACCGCAGCGCCGGGCAGAGTACATGCTGGACATAGGCGAGAAAAATGTCTGCGTCTGTGGGCTCCTCAATGGTCATCGTCGCGATCAAGCCGCGGGTGCTCATGGCGCTCAGAATGGTCAAGATTTTCCAATGGCCGCCGGGCGTCGCTTCGTGGATGCGCCGACCTCCAGCACAGCGGCCATAGCGTCGTGTCATCGAGGTGGTCATACCGCTTTCGTCCAGGTAAATCAGCCTCTCCGGCGGGATGGCCCGGATGCGCTCGATGAACTCTTCGCGACGCTTGCGGTTTGCTTCCGTGTCCCGCTCGAGGGCGTGGAGCGACTTTTTTTCAGTCGCAGACCCAGCTGTCCTAACCATAGCCGGACCATCGACCAACTCATCTTTACGCCGATGTCATAGGCGAGTCGTTCGCGTAACTCGGCTACCGTCAAATCCGGATGCGCCGCAACCAGAGTGGCGATCCGGGCCGATACTTCAGCAGTTAGACGGCTCTTCGGTCCGGGCTTGTAGCGCACCCGTTCTGACTGTCCGCTCACCTGCCGCTGACGGAAGATCTTCTCCACATACCCAAGACTCACACCGAACACCGCCGCCAGCGTCCGGAAGCTGCCATGCCCCTTGGCGTGCGCCTCAAATATCTTGCGCCGCAGGTCGTCTTCGTAGGCTCTCGCCATCCTCGTCTTCGCCGCAGAGTCTCGCCTCTTCTACATTACACCATCATTGGTATTGCTCTAGTACCGTATCGACAGTGTTCCGCGGACAGAAATTCGCGGCTGCCGGTTCTGTTGGTTTGGAGCAGTGTGGATACGGCGATTTGCGCTAAGGCGCTAGCGCGGTGGATGTAGGGGGATTGAATCGACTTTGCGGGAAGTCTGGAGGTTCGACGCACACTTTCGCAATGGCTGATTCATGAGCTAGGAACGCAACGAGTCGAGTTGGAATGAAGGTGAGCATTCGCTTTCCTCAAGAGGAGTCGACGATTCCTGTGCTGGGGCGAACCGTTACTCGGAGCGCAGTGCCTCCATTACGTCGACGCGGGCAGCGCGAGCTGCGGGCAGAAGCGACGCGACAACCGCAACCATCATCAGCAGGAACGCGGAAATCACCACAGGAAAGGCACCCGGCATCTTCATTTCAGCAAAATAGCTACTCGCCAAACGTGCCGCCACGAACCCGAATGCTGCGCCCGCGAGCACGCCCAGTGCGGCCATCACGGCGCCCTCTGCTATGACTCCTCTCAGCAGCTGCCGAGGCGCCGATCCAAGCGCCAGCCGGATTCCGAATTCGCGCGTGCGCGCACTCACCGAAAATGCCAGCACGCCTGCTACCCCCACCACTGCGATGGCCAACGCCACACCTGCAAACACACCGAACACCACGGAGCTCAATCGATCTGGTGTGAGCACTTCGGCGCGGACATCTTCAAGCGTGGCCGCGTGCTCGACGGGCTGGTCGGCGGACATCGAGCGAATGAGGCGCGTGATTGGCGTGACCAGCGTGTACGGATCTCTAGTCGTATGGATGAACAGGCGACCGCCCATGATCAAACCTCCCGCAAGGGGGTCGTAGACAGTAACAGTGGGCTCAGGGACGATGTGATTATCGTCAATATCGGCCGCGACTCCGATAATGCGGTGCGGCGCCATCAGGCGTGCCTTGTCGGCATCCGTTCCGGGGAAGAATTGCAATACGGGATCCGTCCAAAAAACATGCCGATTGATGGGATCCTGATTGGGAAACATGCGCTGTGCGAGTGTCTGGCTGATAATAACGACAGGGTCGTCATGGTTCTGGCCGTCGAGCGCGTTGAAATCACGGCCGGCGACGATGGGAACACCGAGCGCCGCAAAGTATCCGGAAGAGATAACGCGCCACGACGCGCGGGGGTCCTCTACGCCAGGGGTATGGACGTGACCATCAGCAGAAAATTGCAGACCTCCGGTGCCTGGCCCACTGTCGCGCCAGGGAACGACGTCGCCGAACGCGGTCCGATTCACGCCCGGCAGCGCATCAATCCGACGCATCGCTTCTTTGTAGAAATCAACAACCTGCTGCGGTGTTTTCCCATAGTACATAGCCGGAACATCGATCGCGAGAACGCGTTGCGTATCCATTCCTGTCTGCGCTCTTTGCAGCGCGATCAGCGTCGAGATCAACACACTTGCGCCGACCAGCAGCACGAACGAAGCGGCGATTTGTGTCACCGCGAAGATCTGCTGGCGGCGATTCGTGCCGCTGGTGATACGCACAGTCCCGCTGGAAAGGCCCAGCCCACTCGACGAGGCGGACGACGGCAGACGTGGGACAAACGCCAGGATCACCGCTGCGACGATGGCCAATGCTGCTCCTACCCACAGCAGGCTGGAATCTACTTTTAAGTCGAGGGCGCGGACCGAAAACCTGGAGGCATAGCGGGCGAGGACAGCGACCATCAGCGGGGCACTTACCACACCGATCAGGGCACCGGTGCCACAGAGCACGAGACTCTCCGCCAACAACATGCGGCGCAGCGCGCCTCTGCTCGCGCCAAGCGCCACGCGGACTGCAAGTTCACCTTCGCGGCGAACCGTCCGTGCCAGAATCAGGTTGGCGACGTTGCAACATGCAATGACGAACACCAGCGCCGAGGCTGCGAGTAACACCAGCAGCACATCCCTGGCGCCAGACGTAATCTCGTCGCGAAACATCCGGGCTTCTATCTGATAGTCAGCTTGCTTCGAATAGGCCTCGGGGTGGTCTCTCTTCATTGCGGAGTAGACGGTGCGCAACTCTGCACGAGCCTGGTCGAGAGTGGCTCCAGGCGCGAGACGGCCGAAAAGCTCAGTCATGCGATGAATGCGGCCGGTGACCATGGTCGCAGAGAGATGATGCGGGCTGGTGACGATATTAGAGATGATTTCGGTGTCCTGTGGGTATGGGACGCAGGGTTCGAGGACGCCAATGATTTTCGCCGACCGTTCACCAATGCTGCCAAGGCGAACGGTCTTGCCGATGACCGAAGGATCCTTGCCAAGAACGGTAGCCCAGTAACGATAGGTGAGAACGACGACTCCGGCAGCGTTAGGGCCATCGTCCTGAGGTCCGATGAGACGCCCGAGGACGGGATGAAGGCCCATCACATCGAAAAACGTGCCGCTGACAACGCCCCCTTGAATAGAACGAGGCTCACCGAGACCGACCATGGTGAAACCCATGGTGGAGAAGTCACCGAGTGCGCTCAAGGTTTTGACACCTGCGCGCAAGTCCTGGATCTCGGGTACGGAAAAGGCGGCGTTGACCTCATGAATGCCCGGCGCGCTCTGCCGGATATAGATCAGACGGTTCTCGTCACGGTTGACCAGGGGCTTGAGAAGGACACCGCGCACCAGTGTGAAGATAGCTGCGTTGGCGCCGATGCCAAGCGACAGTGTGAGAATCACCGTGATCGCCAGCCCGGGAGTACGAGCTAATGAATGGACCGCAACTCTGAGATCGCGAAGGAATGACATGTTGCCACCACCCTTTCCTTTTGAGCTTGCGCGCGGGATCGTTCATCCTATAGTCGTTTGGGCGCAGGGAAAATCGACACAAAGAAGAGTTTTATTTTCAAATCCCGCAGCCGCCCCGCCAGGAACCGACGCAGCATGCAATCTGTCCCGCCAAAAAATCTACCACGCTTTCCACTACCCGCAGAGAGGGTTAGTGCAAATCGTCAATGTACTCGATATGCGATAGAGTCACTTGGCCATGAAGGCAGCCATTTGGAAAGTGCAATCCCGCGTCCAGTCATTCCACGAATGGAAAAATCGTGTCAACCCCTCCGCTACAGCTAGTCCCGATACAACCATATTAAAATCTTATGTTTACGACGAAACGTACATCGCCGGGAATTATGACGAAAATTGCTAAAATAGAAGTAGTGGATCGAAACACAGAAGCCCGGCTGAAAAAGGCCGGCTTTTCTGCAGGTCAAATGTCGTGATTCTGAGTCGAGGAACGGCGGGGAAGAATCCTCACGATGCACCCGAGCCACAGCCGCCATTTGCTTTCTGCCGAAAATCCGACCTTCTTCAGCCCTGACGCAGGAGTCGGACTTCAGGCCAACTCGACTGCCTGCGGAAAACACGCATGCAGCCAACTACCTTTTGTTTGGATGAATTTACATAAAAATACCGGGGGGGCCCTATGGCGCGCTCGTCTCATTCCAGAGAAACGCGAACTCATCGGCCTCATCACTCACAAGCTGAGTGAGGGAGACACCCGAGCTGTGCCCGCTCTCCAGGCTGTAGTGCAGTAGAACCGGACGGTCGCCCCCGTTCGCCGCCTGCACCCTCGCCGTCATCTTGCGCGCATGCAGCGGATCTACCCGCGTATCGCTGTCGCCGGTAA
Organism: Terriglobales bacterium; assembly: GCA_963823845.1. Classification (GTDB taxonomy): domain Bacteria; phylum Acidobacteriota; class Terriglobia; order Terriglobales; family Acidobacteriaceae; genus Alloacidobacterium. Next base: position 71,188 of record CAWGND010000023.1, on the reverse strand, counting down.
AGAACATGATCGCCGGAAACTTCGTCCCCGGCTTCACGTTCTGGTAAGGAGAATATTTGAGAAGGTAGGAAAAGTCCTTGGCGTCGTCCGCGCTGCCATATTCCGTCGTCCAGAGCCGACCAATAAGGAAGTTCTGGTAGCGCAGCATGTCGAGCAGCGGAAAGCCACACCAGATCGCCCCAAAAAGATCGGGCCGTTGCGTCATCGATGCCCCCATGAGCAGTCCGCCGTTGGAAGCCCCTTCAATGGCAAGCCGCTCCGGCGTTGTGTAGTGGTTCTGGATCAGGTATTCGGCGGCCGCGAACCAGTCGTCGAAGACGTTCTGCTTCTTGTCGAACATCGCGGCCTTGTGCCACGGTTCGCCGTATTCGTCGCCGCCCCGGAGGTTCGGCACGGCGAAGTAGCCGCCCTGCTGCATCCACCAGGCAGATGGGGCGCTCCAACCGGGAAGTAGAGGTAGCTGGAAACCGCCGTAGCCGGTCATCAGCAGGCGCGCACTGCCGTCCTGCTTCAGTCCCTTCCTGCCCGCAATGAACATGGGGACGCGCGTGCCGTCCTTGGAGGTGTAGAAAACCTGCTTGATCTCGTACTGCGAAGAATCAAACGCGACTTTCGGCTGAAAGAAAATATCAGATTTGCCGGACTTCGTATCGTACCGATAAATAGTCTCCGGGAGAATGAAGGATTGAAAGACATAAAAACCGGTCGTCTGCTCGGGCCGCCCGATGACGTCAGAACCAGACCCGATACCGGGATACGTGACCTGCCCGATTTGCTTGCCATCGAGCGAGTAGATCGAGGTCTCCGTCTTCACATCGTGCAACCGCCGCACAAAGAGTTTGCCGCCGACGATGCTGAAGCCGTCGATCACGTCCTTGACTTCGGGCACAATCGTCGTCCACTTGTCCGGCGACTCACCCGGCTTCGCCTCGACGATGCGCTTGTTCGGCGCGTTGTAATCGGTGGAAAGGAAAAAGCGGTCGCCAATGTTGACCGCTGAACTACGCGCCTCAAGGCCATAGACCAGCGGCACAATTTCGCTGTCTGGCTTGCGCAGATCTTTGACAAGAATGTCGACCCGCGTCGCCGGAACGCCGCGGCCGATGCGGATGATAAGGTACCGCCCGTTGTCCGTAACTTCGACACCGACCAGTTCCATCTCGCCCAGCTTCTCGCCGCGATATTCCTTGCCGAAGAGCATGGCGTCGTCCGTAATCGGCGTGCCGAACTTGTGGTAGTGGATGGTTGTGCCCTCATGCGTAAAGCGCGCATAGTATAGTCCCTGCTGATCCGGGCTGAGGCTCACGCCAAAGTAGCGGTCGGCCGGCAGCGATTCCGCCAGGTCCTGCCTGGTATCGACGTTCAGAACGTGGATCGACTCTTCATCCGCACCCCCCTGCCGGATGCCGTAGACCAGCAGCTTGCCGTCGCTCGAGATGTTGTTGATCGTCACGGAAGTGTTCTGGTCCGCGCTGAGCTTGGTCGCATCGATCAGACGCACATCGGCGCCCGTCCAGCCTTCGCGCACGTAAATCGAATATTGGTTCTCGTCGGCGAGCCGCTTTCTGAAGAAGATTCGGCCACCGTATTCCGACGGAACAGAGTAAGCATCGACACGCACCAGCTTCGTCAGATCGCTGACGATCTGGGGACGAATCTTCACCTGCGAGAGATAGTCCTCCGTGTACTTCATCTGCGCGACAATCCACGCCCGCGTCTGCGGACTCTTGGCGTCCTCCAGCCAGCGGTAGGGGTCGGCAATCTCGGTGCCGTGCAGGTTGTCGGTGACTGTCTCGATCGCAGTCGGAGGAGGAGCAGGCAACGTGATGCCGTTGCGGCCTTCGATAGTCGTTTCGCTTCTCGCCTGCGCCACTCCCAGGAAGGCTATCAGGCAAAGCACAGAAGTTTGTCCAATCGATGTTGGCATAGGTTGTCTCGCTCGAATCGGCATCGTGGTCATCCTAGACGAACTAGGTAGCGGCAAAGTTCTTTTTTCGCAGGCCAAAGGATAATCTACACACAACGCTATGGCGAAGACTTTTGACGCGATCGTAATCGGGCTCGGTGGAGTCGGCAGCGCAGCCGCCTGCCATCTTGCCGCCCGAGGCCGGCGCGTCCTTGGACTGGAGCGCTACACGCCGGCCCACGATCGCGGTTCCTCGCACGGCAGCTCCCGCATTATCCGGCAGGCATACCACGAGGACCCCGGCTATGTTCCGCTGGCGCTCCGAGCCTACGAGCTTTGGGAGAAGTTGGAACACGACACCGATAGTCAGTTGCTTACGATCACCGGCGGTCTCTTCGTCGGAACTGAGACCAGCGATGTGGTGCAGGGCAGCCTGCGCAGCGCGAGAGAACACAACCTTGCCTGGGAGTTCCTCGATGCAAACGAGATCCGGCAAAGATTTCCGGTGCTGTATCCGCAAGCGGACGATTGCGCCGTGTACGAAACGAAGGCCGGATTCCTGCGCCCAGAAGCGGCCGTCGCAGCGCACCTCGGGCTGGCCACGCAACAAGGAGCAGCGCTGCACTTTGAAGAGCCAGTCTCCGACTGGACGGTTACGGAAACCGGTTCAGTTCGCGTCACGACAGCAGGGGATGTCTACGAGGCAGAGCATCTTGTGATCGCACCGGGTGCGTGGGCGAATGATCTGCTGAAATTGCGGCCTTTGTCGTTACAGGTGCGCCGCCATGTGATGGCATGGTTTGACCCCGTCGATAGCATCGCACCTTTCGCGCCGGATCGCTTCCCAATCTACATCTGGGAGACGCGCAACGACGTGATCTTCTATGGATTCCCCGCGACCGATTGTGAGCACTGTGGCGTGAAAGCGGCCATTCATTCCGGCGGGGACGTCTGTACCCCTGACTCGATCGAGCGCCGCATTCTCGCGCCAAACATAGCCGAGATCCGCGAGCAGCTGGCAGCCCATATCCCGGCACTGAACGGAAAACTCCTGCACGCCGTAACGTGCATGTACACCATGACGCCGGATGAACATTTTGTCGTCTCTCAGCATCCCGACTATTCACAGGTTACGATCGCCTGCGGATTCTCCGGACACGGATTCAAGTTCACCAGCGTTCTTGGAGAAGTGCTGGCCGATCTCGTACTTCTGGGACGGTCAAAGCATCGAATTGATTTCCTTTCAGCCCGGCGCTTCGCAAGATAATTTGCGCTGACTAGGGTTGACATCATTCCACGAGCCGACTATGTTGAACCTAGATGCAGATTCACCTTCATCATCGTCATCACCACCATCATCATGTGACGAGCGTGTCGGCGAATCCTTATGGCCTAGAGTAAGAAGCCAGAATCAAAGGACCCAGAAAGCCCGCCGATGCGCTAAGCGCAGGCGGGCTTTCTGCATCTGTCGCCTGCGCTCTGACCGCGAAGCCGGGTAATCAACGAAGGATGAGCGATGACGGATACAGCAATCGATTTTTCTAAGATGGATGGCCTGGTCCCGGCCATTGTGCAGGACGCCGCGACCGCACAGGTGCTGATGGTCGGCTTCCAGAACGCCGCGAGCTATCAAAAAACCTTGGAGACGGGATTCGTAACCTTCTGGAGCCGTACTCGCCAGAAGCTATGGATGAAAGGCGAAAGCAGCGGCAACCGCCTGCGGATCGTCGAAGCCGCGACGGACTGCGATCAGGACACGATCCTCTACCGCGTGCAGGTCGAAGGCGACGGCCTTGTCTGCCATGAAGGCACCGTAAGCTGCTTCACACGGCCCATCGCCATCACAGCAGCAGTGGAGGTGCGCTGATGGCGAACAGGCTGAAGCTCGGCATCCCCAAAGGCAGCCTCCAGGACGCAACGATTGCGCTCTTTCAGCGCGCGGGCTGGAACATCTACGCCAACGGCCGCTCGTATTTCCCATCTATTGATGACAGCGAAATCGAGTGCACCCTGATTCGCGCGCAGGAAATGGCCCGCTATGTCGATCACGGCGCGCTCGATGCCGGCTTAACCGGAATCGACTGGGTCATCGAAAGCGGGCGTGACGTGAAAAGCGTCACCAGCCTCGTCTATGCCAAACAGAGCCGCCAGCGTGTTCGCTGGGTGCTCGCCGTGCCTGATGATTCGCCCTATCAAAAAGCAGAAGACCTTGCCGACAAGATCATCGCAACAGAGCTCGTGGAAGTGACGAAGCGCTACTTCGCCGATAAAGGAGTGCCCGTTAAGGTCGAGTTCAGCTGGGGCGCAACCGAAGTCAAGCCTCCAACGCTTGCGGACGCGATCGTAGAAGTCACCGAAACTGGAAGCTCGCTCAAAGCAAACCGCCTGCGCATCATCGATACCGTCATGGCGAGCGAAACACACCTCATCGCAAATCCCTCAAGCTACGACGATCCCTGGAAGAGGCAGAAGATCGACAACCTCGCGCTTATGCTGCAGGGAGCTATCGCCGCGCAGGGACAGGTTGGCCTGATGCTGAACGTACAGAAGACGGACCTCGCGGCAGTTCTGTCGGTCCTCCCCGCATTGAACTCCCCGACAGTCTCCGCTCTGAGCGACCCATCATGGGTTGCGGTCAATACCATTCTTGAAGAAAACGTCGTCCGCGATGTAATTCCAAAACTCAAAGCGGCAAACGCTACGGGCATCGTCGAATATCCCCTCAGCAAGGTGGTCCTGTAAATGAAGGTGTTACACACAACAGGCCGCGACGCGAAGCAGGCGCAGGCCTTGATTGCGCAGCTGGAGCGCCGCCGAACCAAGGTCGACGAGCGCGTCACGCCTGTTGCACGACGCATCATTGCAGCCGTGCGCGACGGTGGCGACACAGCCCTTCGCCGCTATGCTGCACGCTTCGACGGCATTTCGCAACAGCTACCGTTACGTATTTCAGAAGCGGAATTAAAGCAGGCGTGGCGAGAATCTGCGGTTGCTTTTCGCTCGGCGATTCAAACGGCGGCCAAGAATATCAGCCGCTTCGCGCGACGGCAGATGCCGAAAAGCTGGACCTTCGAACAAATACCCGGTCTGACGGTTGGCCAGCAGGTCCTACCTTTGGGAGCTGTCGGCTGCTACGTCCCGAGCGGGCGTTATCCGCTGCCTTCAACCATGCTCATGACCGTGATCCCCGCGCAGGTCGCAGGGGTTCAGCGCATCGTTGCCGTTTCGCCAAAACCTGCTCCCGAAATATTGGCGGTGGCAGGATTCCTCGGACTCACTGAGTTCTACCGCATCGGCGGTGCTCAGGCGATAGCTGCCCTGGCATACGGAACGGAGAGCGTAGCGAGCGTCGATAAGATCGTCGGCCCCGGCAACGCTTATGTCACTGCGGCCAAGAAGCTGGTCTCATTCGATTGCGCCATTGACATGCTTGCAGGCCCGACTGAAATTGTTGTCACCAGCGAGACGGGTGACCCCGCTGTTATCGCCGCCGACCTCGTTGCACAAGCAGAGCACGATCCGTGTGCGGTCGCTGTCTTCATTACGACAAAAGGCACATTGGCCAATAGTGTAAGCGCCGAAGTAAACAAGCTGGCGGTTAAAAACGTCATCGCCGGAAAAGCCATTGAAGGAAACGGGATCATATTTGTAACAGAATCAGTTACCCAAGCGCGCGGCCTGACGAACCGTCTCGCTCCCGAGCACCTGACAGTCGACGCAGAAAGCGACCTGGAATGGGTGAGGAACGCAGGCTCTGTCTTCGTAGGCCGCTATTCGGCACAACCCATGGGCGATTACATCTCCGGGCCGAATCACACGCTGCCCACAGGCGGTCTGGCCCGAGTGCGTGGAGGCCTCTGTGTATCGGACTTCCTGAAACTCATCACAGTTCAGAAATATCGGCGGGAAGGAATCAAGCGGCTCGGCCCATCTGCCATTACGCTTGCGGAAGCCGAAGGACTGCAGGGCCATGCCGAAGCGATCCGCGTGCGAGGCGTCAATGGCTGACTACCCAAAACCGCGAACGGCAGTATTGCGAACTAAGGAGTATCGCCCGCCGCTTGGATCACGCGACGGGGTACGGCTCGATTTCAATGAAAACACCTTCGCCTGCTCTCCCAAGGTGCTTGAGGCGCTGGGAAATGTCTCGCGCGCAGATCTCACAAAGTATCCTGAGCGCGAGGCTGTCGAGCGGCTGGTAGCCTCGCATCTAAACGTGAAGGCCGCACAAGTATTGCTGACTAATGGTGTCGACGAAGCAATCCATGTTCTCTGCCAGACCTTTCTCGATGCGGGCGATGAATTCCTGCTGCCGGTTCCGACCTATTCCATGTATCAGGTGTATGGTTCCTCCACGGATGCGAAGGTAGTTTGCGTACAGGCAGAAAAGGACTTTTCTCTTCCGCTGGAATCCTTACAAAGAAAGATCACGCCAGCGACAAAGCTGATCGCGATCGCAAATCCCAACAGCCCCACAGGGCGCGCCGTGCCGCGCGAATCAATTGTGAGGGTGGTTGAAAGCGCGCCCAACGCAATGGTTCTGGTGGACGAAGCCTATTACCATTTCCACGGACACACGGTTCTTGACCTGATTGACCAGCTACCAAATCTGGTTGTCACGCGAACCTTTTCAAAAGCATATGGCTTGGCCGGACTTCGCCTGGGCGTGCTGGCAGCGCAGGAAAGTCCGATGCGCTGGATGCGGCGCATGATTTCGCCGTACAGCGTAAACAGTCTGGCCCTGACATGCCTGCCTGCGGCCGTGGAAGACGAAACATATTTGAAATGGTACGTGAAAGAGGTGCTGCAAGGGCGTGATCTACTGACCGCGACGCTGCAGCGGTTGGGTATCTTTCACTGGCCGTCAGAAGCGAATTTTATTCTGACAAAGATCGGAGGTAAGCACAGGGAGTTCATTGCAGCCATGCGCCGGCGCAATGTCCTCGTTCGCGACCGATCCAACGATCCCGGCTGCGATGGTTGCGTACGCATTACCATCGGAACGCTGGAGCATACCGCGGCAGGCATTGAAGCACTAGAGGGCTCGCTTGCGGAGATCGAATGGAGTCCAGATGAAAACTAAACCGGCAAGAGTGAAGACCACTTCCACTCCTCGCAATCGGACGGCTGAAATTGACCGCAAGACAGCGGAGACACAGATTACCTTGCGGCTCACGATTGAAGGCACCGGACGATACAAGATCAGCACGGGCATTCGGTTTCTCGATCACATGATGGAATTGTTCACGCGCCATGGCGCCTTCGACCTCGACCTGAACTGCACGGGCGATCTCGACGTAGATCAGCACCACACTGTAGAGGACGTAGGCATCGCGCTTGGCGAAGCCTTCGATCGTGCTCTTGGCAACAAGAAAGGCATCATGCGCGCCGGATATTTTCTGATGCCGATGGACGAGACGCTCGGCATTGCAGCCGTCGATCTAAGTGGGCGCGTCTCTTCCGTCATCGACACGAAAGTGAAGGTGCGCCTTGTAGGCGATCTGCAGTCGGAGCTGGTTGAAGATTTTTTTGAGGGCTTTGCCAGAGGCGCTCGCGCCAACGTCCACTTGAAGACGATGTATGGCCGCTCAAACCATCACAAGGTGGAAGCGCTGTTTAAGGCATTTGCGCGAGCACTCCGTTTCGCCTGCATGCGCGACCAACAGCTGGGCGACATGCTTCCCAGCACAAAGGGCTTGCTGTGATCGCCGTCATTGACTACAAAGCGGGCAATCTCACTTCGGTGATGAAAGCTCTCCACGCGGTCGGCGCGGACGCGGTCGCTACATCCGACCCGCGTGCTGTCATGCGAGCCGACAAATTGGTCCTTCCAGGTGTAGGGCACTTCTCCGCAACTGCGTTCCTTGTGGAACAGGGCCTAAAAAAGACCATTGAAAAATGCGCGCGCGAAGGCGTTCCGTTCTTAGGCATTTGCGTCGGCTTGCAATGGCTCTTTGAAGGCAGCACCGAGGCGCCAAACACAACTGGCCTCGGGGCATTCAGCGGTCGATGTGAGCGCTTCTCTCAGGAGATGAAAGTACCGCATGTCGGATGGAATTCGCTTCAAGTCAAGGATTCACGTCTGCTGCGAGGAGTTTCGAGCGGTGATTTTGTTTACTTCACGCATTCCTATCGCGCCCCGCTTACGAATGGCACTGCAGCAGTTACAGAATATGGCACACCTTTCACTGCTGCTGTGGAGCGCGAGAACATCATGGGGGTGCAATTCCACCCCGAGAAATCGGGTTCAGTCGGCCTGAGGATTCTTGAGAACTTCGTGAGGCTATCATGACCTTGACGAAGCGCATCATCGCCTGTCTCGATGTAAACGCAGGCCGAGTGGTAAAGGGCGTGCAGTTCGTCGATATTGTCGATGCGGGTGATCCCGCTGAGCTGGCACGTCGGCATGCGGAAGCCGGCACAGATGAAATTGTTCTGCTGGACATCACAGCCACCCACGAGGGCCGCGGAACGCTGATCGATACGGTGGAGCGGACCGCGAGGCAACTTTACATTCCATTCACTGTCGGGGGAGGCATTCGCACCATCGAAGACGCAGCAGGGATCTTCGACGCCGGAGCAGACAAAGTCAGCATCAATTCTGCAGCGATTGCCAGGCCGGAACTCATCGACGAGATCGGCAGCAGGTTTGGTGCGCAGGCTGTGATTGTTGCGATCGACGCGCGACGCGCATCATCCAGTGACGATCCGGTCGCAAACGCGGAGGTGTTCGTGAGTGGAGGCCGTAAGCCTGCTGGGCGCAAAGTGCTGGAGTGGGCAAAGGAAGCGGAATCGCGCGGCGCTGGGGAGATATTGCTGACATCCATGGATGCAGATGGCACTCGAGCGGGCTTCGATTGCGCACTGACAGCGCGAGTCAGTGAGAGCGTGCGGATTCCAGTGATTGCGTCCGGCGGAGCGGGCACAGCCGACCATTTCGCGGACGTGCTGTTAGAGGGGAAAGCTGACGCTGCGCTGGCTGCAAGCATCTTTCATTTTGGAATTGCCGATGTCCGCGCTCTCAAGGAAGAGATTGCAAAGCGGGGTGTCCCGGTGAGGCTGCCATGCTGATCCCCTCGATTGACTTGATGGGTGGCCGCATTGTGCAGCTTGTTCGGGGTGAAAGACTGAAGCTTGCCTTCGACGATTTCGAATATTGGATGGAGCGCTTCATCAACTGCCCCTTGGTGCAACTCATCGACCTCGACGCAGCAATGCGCCAGGGAGACAACGCAGCCTTGATTGAGAAGATCGCCCGCCGTCTGCCGTGCCAGGTTGGAGGGGGAATCGCAACCGTCGAACGCGCGAAGCAAGTGCTCGCCGCTGGTGCGCAGCGCATCATATTCGGCTCGGCCTTGTTTCGCAGCGATGACGGTGTGGGTGTCGTAAATATTTGCCTGGCTCGAAGCATCCAGGAGGAAATCGGACCAGAGAGATTTGTAGCAAGTATCGATACGAAGGAGGGCCAGGTCGCCATCAAAGGGTGGAAAGAACTGGCCGGCCTTGCTCCTCAGGAAGCAATTGTCGCGCTCAACCCGTTTTGCGCGGCGTTTCTATACACACACATAGACACAGAAGGAACGATGCAGGGATTTCCTCTGGAAGTGGCCCGCCAACTGCGCGGCCTGACAGATCGGCAATTGATTGTCGCCGGAGGAATTCGCGACCAGACAGAGATCGATGTGCTGCACAAGATGGGGGTGGATGCAGTAGCGGGCATGGCAATCTACACGGGAGCGCTCGCTACCTGACTCCCTCCTTGAGGCGTAAATATGCGCCGGCTCCGAAAAATGCAAAAGCGACGACAGCCTGCAGCCAGGCTCGCTGCCAACCCTGATGGAGCGCTGTGATTACGGCAATCACAAGCCACAACACTGCGATCAGGAACCATACAGCGGAGCGACGCATAAGCCGCAGCATATCATTTTCAAGCCGCGGTTCCGGAAAAGCTCTCGAACCGGCGCGGATTCGGATAAGCTGGAGAGTTTGGCGCTGCTCCAAATTGCACTACGCCGGCAGATTTTCTCGTTGGAGAGTACCTGAATGGTTGTGAAAAAAAGCGTATTGCGCTTGGCAAAGCGTCTCGACGAAGTCGGCTTTTCCGATATCGTTCAAATTCGTAATAAGGTCATTGAGCTGCGAACAGCTGGCCAACTTGTGCATGCGTTTCATGGCGGTGAACCATTTTTTGAAACACCCGAACCCATTAAATATGCCATGGTCCGCGCTCTTGTGGAGCACAAGACCAAGTACGCTCCATCCTCGGGGATCATTCCACTGCGAGAGGCATTAGTCGAGAAGCTCAGAACATGCAATCATCTCGATGTTGCAATTGATGATGTGCTCATTACAGCAGGCGGCGCGCACGCTCTTTATGCCGCTTTTCAAGCGGTGCTCGATCCGGGCGATGATCTGCTTTTGTTCTCGCCTTACTGGACGCCGATTCGCGACATGGTGACAGGCGCGCAGGCGCGTCCTCTTCTTGTTCCCACGGCAAGCGCACGCCGAAATGGACTGACCGAAACGCTCGAGCAGTTTTCCACTCCGCATACCAAAGCGATCTACTACAACACGCCGCAGAATCCATCCGGCACAGTATTTTCCCGCGAAGAAGCAGGGGAGGTTGCCGCGTTTGCCAAGAAGCACAACCTTATCGTCATTGCGGATGAAGCGTATGAAGACCTCGTGTACGAGGGCGATCACGTCTCTATCGCTTCATTGCCGGGCATGGCTGAGAGAACCATTTCCACCTATACCTTTTCCAAGACCTACGGAATGACCGGATGGCGCGTTGGCTACGTCGTAGCCAAGGAGCCATTCATAACTGGCCTACGCAAGCTGGTTCTTTACTCAGCGAACGGCGTTTCCACGCCATCGCAGTGGGCGGCGCTCGAAGCACTGGCCACGCCACAAAGTTTTCTCGCACAGCGCAGAGCAGAATACCGCGAAAGGCGCGACCTGTTGGTGAGCGCGCTCAATGAGCTTGGCCTCGAATGCGAGATGCCGCAAGGGGCGTTCTATGCGCTACCCAACGTCTCCAGGATCCATAAAGACAGCCGCAAAGCAGCCGCAATTCTATTGGAGAAAGCCCATGTCGCCACCATTCCTGGCGTCGTCTTTGGTGCGCAGGGCGAGGGGCATGTGCGATTTGGCTACTCTGTACCGAAGGCAGCGATCGAAGCGGGCATTGAAGCCTTATCAAAATTCCTCAAATGATGGGGTTGGCGAAACTCTACTTGGTTTCCTTGCACCCTGTTCCCAAGTTCCGTAGTCTAAAACAACATGCAACTACGCAGTTTCTTTCCCCCATGTACTGCCTTTGTCTTTCTGGCATTCGCTTCGCTGACCTTAGCACATTCTCAATCCATCGCATCCGCCGACCATATCCCTGATGCGCCCGATGCTGCGTTGGCGCAGCAAACTGCAGACCCGAACGGCAGTGTGCAGAATCAGCTGCACGCTGGCACAGATTCCGGCAGCCTTGAGGGAAAGCAGACGAAGCGTATTCTCGGAATCATCCCGAACTTTCGCGCCGTTTCGGTTGACGAGAAGCTTCCCCCGCAATCGGTAAAGGATAAGTTCATCCAGACAACACAGGACAGCTTCGACTATTCAGCGTTCATCTTCGCCGGTATTCTCGCTGGCGTCAGCTTTGCCGAGAATTCGTACCCAGAATTTCATCAGGGTGCCGCAGGGTATGGCCGCTACTACTGGCACACTCTCGCCGACCAAGCGGTCGAGAACTATTGTGTCGAATTTATTTTCCCCACAGCGCTGAAACAGGATTCACGTTACTACACACTTGGCCGTGGGGGTATTGTCAAGCGGACTGGATACTCCTTCTCTCGTGTCTTTGTTACTCGCACTGACTCCGGCAATCAAACATTCAACGCTTCGGAAATCATGGGCGCAGGCGGCGCGTCAGCCATCTCGAGCCTCTACTATCCAAGTAGAGAACGGACGTGGACGAAAATAGGGCAGCGTTGGCTTATAAATGTAAGCCTGGATGGCGGGACATTTATCTTCAAAGAATTCTGGCCGGATATCAACAGCGCTATCTTTCATCAAAAACAGTAGATTGCTTGAAGCGGTCATCCGCGGACGGTCCTCGCTCGGGCTACGTTCATCAACATGCACAGTCTCAGTTAGCATCTATATGAGCGATCAGGAGCTACGTGCATATGGTGAAGGTCGGGGTGCCGCACTGGACGGATGAATCCTTACTGACGAAACTTCCCGCAAATGCTGACGTTCGAGTTTTGCCGAAAGCACCATCCACTCCCATCGAGATTGATTTCTGGGCTGCGCCACTCTTTCTGAAGGACGCCCAACCGGTAGCGCCTTATCTTCGCGGCGTGAAGGTGGTGCAGTCTCTGCAGGCAGGCGTCGATTGGCTGCGAGCCTTTGTACCTCCCGGAGCGGTTTTGTGCGACGCGCAGGGCGCGCACAACGTGGCAACTTCCGAGTGGACAGTGACGGCGATTCTGGCTTCGACTAAGTTTCTACCTTTTTATTTCGACCTTCAGCGGGCCGGCAAGTGGATTTCGCGCGAAGCGGCCGAAGACAACTATCGGTCTATCTACAAGACAGATAAGCATAGCTATCCGCCTGTATTGATTGAAGAGTTGGCAGGCAAGACGGTCATGATCGTCGGCTATGGCTCGATCGGCAAATCCATCGAAGAGCGGCTCGCTCCGTTCGGCGTGAACTTCATTCGCATTGCACGCACGACAAAACCTGGAGTTGAACCGGTTGACAGGCTCTCCGAACTGTTACCCGCTGCCGACGTTGTTGTGCTGATCGTGCCGCTTACACCGGAAACGCACCATTTAATCAACGCCGAGTCAATCGCCCGTATGAAGCAGGGCGCGTTGCTGGTCAATGCTGCGCGCGGGCCAGTCGTCGAGACGGGTGCTCTGGTGCAGGCTCTCACTGAAGGGCGCATCCGTGCTGCCCTCGATGTCACCGATCCAGAACCGCTACCGGCGGGCCACCCACTGTGGAGCGCGCCCAATCTGCTGCTCACGCCTCACGTCGGTGGATCGAGCCCGCTCTACATGTCGCGGGCCTTTGACCTGGTGGCGGAGCAGGTGAGGCGATTCGCCAATGGAGAGCCACTCAAGAATGTTGTCGAGGGAGACTACTGATGACCTCGGCAAAGTGCAAAGCGCGCCGGTTCGTGTTTTGAGCAATCTGCTCGCGGCAGCTGAAGCCGTCGGAGACAAGCAGCGTATCCGAGGCTGCACTTCGAACAGCCGGCAACAGCACGCGCTCGCCGAGTGTCTGCGACACTTCGTACTTCTCCTTTTCAAAGCCGAAAGGCCCAGCCATGCCACAGCAGCCCGCATCCAGTAATTCGACCTGAGCGCCGGTCGCACTGAGAATCGAGAATTCGTCATTCAGCTTCATCAGTGATTTGTGATGGCAGTGGCCGTGCAACACAATACGCTGTCCGGCAAGGGATGGAGGCTTGTATCCGACAGCTCTTTTGGCAAGGAATTCGACTGAGCAGTAGAGTTTGGTCGCTAAGCCGCTTGGCCCGCATGTCCGTCGGAAAGAAATTCAACAGCTCATCGCGAAAGACGCTCGCGCAGCTGGGCTCAAGAAAGACGAACGCTGTCCCGGCGTCGATTTGTGGCGCAAACATCATGCAGAATTTTTTCGAGATAACCGCGTGCCTCCTTCAAAAACCCAAAGTCATAAAGCGGGCGGCCACAACAGACATGCTGCTTTGGAGTGTATGGAGGGTACCCCGCACCTGCGAGCACTTGCCGCGCCGACTCCAGCACGTGCGGATGGTAGTAATTGTTCCACGTATCGGGCCAGAGCAATACCTGGGCCGTTGCAGGCTCATTGCCAGAGATTCGGCTTTGATAACTGCGAGAAGCGAAGCGCGGAAGTTTTCGCTGCGGCGCGATCCCCAACAGTCCTTTTACCAGCGATGCCACGCCAGAAATCTGAAGTGGCAGATTCGCGAGATGCGTTGTCACACCTGGAATCGCGGACGCAAGATGTGCCCAGCGGTCCATGAAGCCGAAGGCATAGTCGCGCAAATGATGACGATGTTGTTCATGGTAGTGCGCCAGAAACTCAGCCTTGTACGTGGCGACATCCACATTTACTGGGCATTCGCGTCTTGCATGCCTTGCAGGAGAGACACAGGTCGAGCGCCTCTCGCACCTGTTCGTTGCCCCAATCGAGATCCAGCACATTGCCTTCGAGCATCTCCCACAGAAGGTGCGCGCGTCCACGCGTCGAATGCTGCTCCTCGCTGCGTGGCCATATAGCTTGGGCACATCGTGCCTGGACCCTTGTTGCGGCAGGCACCCACGCCAACGCAGCGCAGAGTGGCCTCGGCGAACGATCCTTTGTCATCGGGGAATTGGAAATATGTGTCGACCTTTCCCGATTGATAACCCGCGCCCAGCCGAAGGTTTTCATGCGGCTCGTAGACGTCGACCGGGTCGATGAGCTTGCCCGGGTTCATTTTGTTCAGCGGGTCCCACAGCGCCTTGAATTCGCGAAAAGCCTGCATCAGTTCGGGCCCGAACATCTTCGGCAGAAGCGCTGCGCGCGCCTGTCCATCGCCATGCTCACCGGAAATCGACCCGCCATGCGCAATGACGACATCTGTGGCGCGATCAAGAAACGCCCGGAATTTGCGGATGCCCAGTTCGCTTTCGAGATCGAAGTTGATGCGCATATGCACGCAGCCCTCGCCGAAGTGTCCATACATGGGACTGCGGTAGCCGAACTCGCTCATCAGCTTGAAAATTTCGCGCAGGTAGGAGCCTAGCTTCGCCGGGGGAACCGCCGCGTCTTCCCATCCCTCCCATCCGTGCGGCTCGCCTGGAACAAAGACGGTCGAGCCGAGCGCCGACTCGCGGACATGCCAGACGCGGGGCGCTTCCGCGCTGCTGTAACTGCGGACGACGGCAGATGTCCGCGATATGTCCCGCAGAAATCGTTCGACCTGCGCATCTGCGTCTTCCGTTGACCACCCACCGAACTCGACAAGAAGATGCCCGCGCCCCTCAGGCAAAAGAACAACGTCGTCAACGGCAAGTTCCTTGCGCTTCATAAAGTCGACAAGCATTCCATCGAAGCCTTCGAGCCCAATCGGTTTGTACTCAAGTACGAACGGCACATGGTCCGCTGCAATGAAAGGATCGACAAAGCCTAGACCAACCAGCCGCCGGTGCGGCGGGCTGTCTTTCAGATGCAACGTTGCTCCGAGCACAGTGGCACAGGTGCCTTCGGTGCCGACAAGCGCGCGCGCCACGTGAAAGCCGTTTTCCGGCAGCAGTTCGTCGAGGTTATATCCGGAAACGCGACGAGGAATACGCGGAAATCGCTGGCGCACAAGATCAGAATATTGATCGCGGATACGCCGCAGGCCCGCATAGATTTCGCCGCGACGCCCACCCGCCGTGATGATCGCACCCAGTTCCTCCTCTGTGGTTGCGCCCACGGTCATTTGCGTTCCATCGTATAGAGCGATGTCGAGCGAGTGGATGTTGTCGACCGTCTTGCCACCCATCAGCGCATGGACGCCGCAAGAGTTATTGCCGATCATGCCGCCCAGTGTGCAGCGACTGTGCGTGGCCGGATCCGGCGCAAATGTAAGGTGATGCTCTTCAGCCGCTTCGCGAACGCGGTCGAGAACGATCCCCGGCTCGACATGCGCGAGCTTCTTTTCCGGATCAAGCCACTGGATCGAGCGCATGTATTTCGAGAAATCGATCACAACAGCAACATTGCAGCACTGTCCGGACAGGCTCGTACCCCCGCCGCGTGCCAATATAGGCGCGTTGAATTCGCGGCAGGCAGCGATCGCCGATTCCACGTCGTCCACATCGCGCGGAATGACCAGCCCAATGGGGACCTGGCGGTAATTCGAGGCGTCCACCGCGTACAGTGCGCGGGACCCGCGATCGAAACGGACCTCGCCTCGAATAGCGGCGCGTAGCTTCTCCTCTAATTCTCGAGAGGCGGCAAAGCCTTCATGCGGATGTTGCGTGTTGTTCAAAACCGGGAACGGCGACGTAGAAGTCACGGCAGTATCGTAGCAGTTTACAGAACTATGCCTGCTCCGCGACATAGTCAGATTCCAGGGTCGTATCGCGTCCGCGTTCGCGCTTGAGCGCATCGAGCAGCAGCGTCACGACAACGGATACCAGCAGATTTACGATGAGCGCAGGAATGGCAGCGTAGACCATCCAGACATGGCTTCCGAGATGCAGCGGGTAAATAGAGCTTTTGAGGTCGCGCGCCAAAGCCATGCCCGTGCCGGTTGCCATGCCGACAAGCCATCCGCAGAACAGAGCGCGCCCATGGAACCAGCGACTGAAGAGCCCGCAAACAACGGAGGGGAAAAGCTGCGCAATCCAGATCCCTCCCAGCAGCTGCAACTCAATGGCATATTGCGCGCGGACAAAAAGCACAAACACCAGCGCGCCGATCTTGATAAACAATGAGACCATCTTGGCCTGTGTCGCCTCCTGTTTCGGAGTCATCGAGCGGTGCACAAGCTCGCCATAGAGATTACGCGTAAACAGATTCGCCGACGCGATGGACATGATGGCGGCAGGAACAAGCGCTCCGATGCCGATCGCAGCAAGGCAAAACCCGGCAAACCACTCCGGGAACTCCTGGACAAATAGCAGCGGAACAGCGCTCGACGTATTTGCCGTATGAATTCCCGCCGCGAGCGCGACAAATCCGAGTAGCGCGATAAGCGCCAGCAGCAGATTATAGGCAGGCAGCAGCGCCGCATTTCGCTTGATGACAGTTCCGCTGGAAGAGCTGAGCACTCCGGTAGCCGTGTGGGGATACAGAACGATGGCAATTGCCGAACCAAACGCCAGCGTCGTATAGCTCAGATACTGCGAAGGCTGCAGGATGATCGAAGCCGGTGGCTTTTTCTGCGCAAGTGCCGTGCTCGCTGCGTAGAAGACGTGAGCATATCCACCAAGCTTCATCGGAATAATAATGATGGCCGCCAGCACCATGATGTAGAGCATGATGTCCTTGACGATCGCGATCACCGCAGGCGCACGCAGACCGCTCGAATAGGTGTAAGCGGCAAGAATCACAAAGGCGGCAATGAGCGGCCATTCACCATGAATTCCGAGTGCAGCAATCACCTCGCGCATTCCAACGAGCTGCAATGCGATATACGGCATTGTCGCCAGAATTCCCGTAAGCGCAATCGCGATCGAGAGCAAGCGGCTGCCGAAGCGCCCTCGCACAAAATCAGCCAGCGTTACGTAACCGTGACGGTGGCAAACCTGCCAGAGCCTCGGAAGCACCAGCATCATATATGGATACAGCAGAATGCAGTAAGGAATGGCGAAGAATCCCGGCGCGCCCGTTCCATACAAAGCAGCAGGAACAGCAATGACAGTGTAGGCGGTGTAGAAGTCGCCGCCGATCAGAAACCAGGTCACCAGCGTTCCGAAGCGGCGTCCCGCCAGGCCCCACTCCTCCAGGCTGTTTAGGTCGCCGCGCTTCCAGCGCGCAGCCCAGAAGCCAGCCAGCGTAACGAGCAGGAAGCAGGCACAAAATATCCCAGTGGCAACTGCGTGCAGTGAGGATGTCATGTCGCGTGCCATGATCTTAGATGATTTTGCCGAATCCCAACAGCCGTGCTTGCCGCCGTTTGGCTTCCCTCCATTGTCCTCTGCTACACTCAATGGTTTTCCAGCTTCTGAGGTTCAGATGTCCGACACACTCTCAACACCCTCCGCATTACCGCTCACCCAGCTGAATGAAGACGAGCAGCTTTTCCGCGCCACCGTGCGCGATTTCGCCCAGCAAAGCATTGGCCCGCTGGTTCGCCAGATGGACGAAGAACAGCATTTTTTCCACGACCTATTGCCGCAGCTCTTCAACCTGGGCCTGATGGGAATCGAGATTCCTATGGAATACAGCGGCAGCGGCGGCACTTTCTTTGAAGCAATTCTCGCCGTCGAAGAAATCTCCGCTGTTGATCCGTCCGTTGGCGTATTGGTGGACGTGCAGAACACGCTCTGCGTCAATGCGTTCCTGCGCTGGGGCACCGAGGCGCAGAAGAAGGCCTGCCTCTCGCGCCTCGCAACTGACACCGTAGGCGCCTATGCACTTTCTGAAGCAGCTTCCGGCTCCGACGCATTTGCACTGCAGACCCGCGCGGAATTACGCGGCGATCACTACATTCTGAATGGCCAGAAGCTCTTCATCACGAACGCGAAAGAAGCCGACATTTTCATCATCTTCGCCACGCTCGATCCGGCGGCCGGGTACAAAGGCATCACCGCGTTTATCGTCGAAAGAGATCTTCCCGGCTTCGCGATCGGCAAGAAAGAAGACAAGCTAGGCATCCGCGCCTCATCCACCTGCGAATTAATTCTGGAAGACTGCAAGGTGCCGCTGGCGAACGTTCTTGGAGAGCCGGGCAAAGGCTACAAGATTGCCATCGAGACGCTGAATGAGGGCCGCATCGGCATTGGCGCGCAGATGTTGGGTCTCGCGCAGGGCGCATGGAATTGCGCCGCCAAATATGCGCAGGAACGCAAACAGTTCGGCAAGCCCATTGCGGAATTTCAGGCGGTGCAGTTCTCGCTCGCCGAAATGGCCACCGACATTGAAGCGACGCGCCTCCTCGTCTACAACGCGGCCCGTCTGAAAGACGCCAAACTCAGCTACATCCGCGAAGCGGCAATGGCAAAATATTTCGCTTCGCAGGTTGCCGAGCGCGTTGCCAGCGTGGCGGTCGAAGTCTACGGCGGCTACGGGTTCGTGAAGGACTATCCGGTCGAAAAGTTTTATCGCGACGCCAAGATCGGAAAGATTTATGAGGGCACTTCGAACATGCAGCTTGCCACGATCGGCAAGCTGGTGCTGAGCGGCAAGTAGATCGGGTCGCGCAAGGGTTCTTGCGGGCAGCATTCGTCTAAACTGATCTTTGGCAGATATCGAGACAATCTCCCCTGAAGTTCCAGTCGACCTGCATCCCGGACATCACAGTCTGCTGCCCTTCCTCGGCATGGCCTGCGGCGTCGGCGTCTCGAATATCTATTACAACCAGCCGCTCCTGCTGGAAATGGCTCACAGCCTGCACGCCGATCACAGCCAGATGGGCACGGTTGCCGTCGCTACGCAGATCGGCTATTCCATCGGCATCCTCGCCTTTGTACCGCTCGGCGACGTCATCGAGCGTCGCGGCCTCATGGTGCGCCTGTTCGCGGGAGTCGCCATCTCAGCGCTGCTTGCCGCTCTGGCGCCGACTCTCGCGATGCTGGTGGCAGCAAGCATAGCCATTGGCCTTACTGCGGCAGTCACTCACGTCGTCGTTCCCATCGCGCCCGAACTGGCTGAGGACGAGGAGCGCGGGCGCGCCGTGGGCACCGTCATGACCGGATTGCTTCTCGGCGTATTGCTCGCTCGCTCCGTCTCCGGATGGATCGCTTCCTTCTTCGGCTGGCGCGCCGTCTTTATCTTTGCAGCGCTCAGCAACGCGGCCTTTGTTCCACTGATGCTGCGCAAGTTGCCTAGGCTACCGCCGCACACGCCACTGCCCTATGCGCAGGCTATTCGTTCTCTCTGGACGATCATCCGCACGCAGCCTCTGTTGCGCGAATCGGCAGTCTTGGGGGGCCTGGTCTTCGCCGCTTTCAGCGCCTTCTGGACCACGCTGGTCTTTCTGCTCGGATCCAGGCACTACCATCTGGGAGCAGGCACGGCAGGCAGCTTCGGCGTTCTTGGCGCGACCGGCGCTCTCATTGCTCCCATCGCTGGGCGGGTTGCTGATCGACGCGGCTCGCGCGCCGTCGTCACGCTTGGCCTCTCGCTGCTCTCTCTGGGCTTCTGTATCCTCTGGCTCCTCGGTTATCACATTCTTGGACTGGTGCTCGGGGTCATTGTGCTCGATCTGGGCGCGCAGGCCAATCAGATCGCGAACCAGACACGCATCTTCGGACTCGAGCCCGGAGCGCGCGGCCGCATCAACACTGTTTACATGACCACCTATTTTCTCGGCGGCTCGCTCGGATCGCTCTTCTCCACGATCGCCTGGGCACATTGGGGATGGGGCGGCGTATGTGCTCTAGGGCTGGGGCTGCTTGGACTGGCCGCGCTACGGCACGCTACCGGGATGCGTGCCGCAGCGGCTGTTGGAGTGGTTTAAAAGTGCCAGTAAGCCCCGACCGCAGGCTCACTTGAAATTCGCCAGGTGCCCGTCGTAAACGTCACGTCGTCGTAGTTGGGAGTCGCGTGCAGCAGGGCGCGATATTGCACCCTAAGCCCAAAATGCGATTGCAGCAGCGGGATATCGGCTCCCCCGCCGAAAGTGAATGCAACACGTCCCTGCGCGCTGACGTTTTGTCCACCGTTGAGCGAGGGTGCATATAAAAGAGCGCTTACGCCGGCGAGCGCGAACGGCTTTAGTACCAGAAATTCTGGCGCGGTCAACAGATATGAGCCTTCAAACTCGTGCGTATTGTGCTGAATGCCGAACGGGTAGCTGGAATACCTATCGGTAAATCGTGTATACCCGTAGCCCGCCTCATACCCAAGCAGTGGAGAATATACATGCCGGAAGGTCGCCTGCCCGCCCACCGAGTCCAGCGGCGTGACCCGGATGCCATCGCCGTTGGTGGAGTTCGTAAACTGGCCGAAGGCCGTCAGCGCGATTTCGCTGTTCTTCAGGTAGCTCTGCGCGCTTGCCGGATGCGCAAAGAATAGCGCTACAAGCAGCGCCGCAAATATCAAGGAAGGCTTCCAACAGCTTCGGTACGTTGCCAACATCGGGTCTCCCTTAGTCATACTAACCAAACTTGTTGCAGCGCGGCAGTAACCGTCCCGGTGCGGATTTCCGCGCAGCACCTCCCGCTGGTAAAGTCAAACTATGATCAAAGGCATTACCGCCATCCGTCAGACCAGCACTCCGGCTGTATTCGATAAGCTGGCGAGCTTCTTTTCCGCGCTGGGTTTTGAGCGGGGCAAGGACTGGGACGAAGAGCAGAGCCGTGGCCGCGCCTTTCTCGCACCGCTCGGCAATCTCGAGTTCATCGACGGGATGCCGCCGTCGAATGCCGATGTCTTTGTCGAGGTCACCGGCCTCGATTCGGTTCGGGAGGTTGCGGAGAAGTGGCTCGCTACGAACCTCGGTGAGGCTGAGGCGCGGCAGCGTATGACTGCGACGGCTGATACGGATTGGGCGTCGCGGATGTTTACCGTGGAGCCGGTTCCCGGCGTTGCATTCTCCTTCTGGGAGTGGCTGGATCCCCTGAAGGGGAAGCCGGTCGCGCTGGAGGGCGATCTCTCGGCCGAGGGAATGCGGTTTGCTATCGTCGTAGCGCGGTGGAATGCGGTCATTACTGATCGGCTGCTGCAGGGGGCGCTTGACTGCCTCTATCGCAGCGGGGCCAGGAAAGAGGATGTTCAGGTTCTGCGGGTTCCGGGAGCATGGGAGATTCCTTCGGCGGCGCGCAAGGTTGCGGAGACCAGAAAAGTCGACGCAATTGTGACTCTAGGAGTGCTCCTGCGCGGTGAAACTGCGCATTATGAGGCCATTTACAACGAAGTTTCGCGCGGAATCGGGCAGTCGCAGCAGGAGACGGGAATTCCGCATGCCTTTGGCGTGCTGACCTGCGAGACGCTCGAACAGGCCCTCGATCGAGCTGGACTCAAGGCCGGGAATAAGGGCTTTGAGGCGGCTTCGGCAGCGATTGAGATGGTCTCGCTGCACCAGAAAGTCGGGACCAAGGTGGGGGCTGGCGCATGAGTGGTCCGCGGGCGAGTGCTCCGGGAAAGCGCCGCAAGTCGCGCGAACTTGCCATGCAGATGCTCTTCCAGCTCGACATGGGCAAGAACACGCCCGACCAGGTGCGCAATACCTTCTGGAAGGCGCGCGAGGAAGATGACACGGATGTTCGCGGCTTTGCCGAGGACATCTTCCGCGTTGCCGTGGCCCGTGAGCCTGAGGTAACCGACCTGATCGTGAAGCACTCAGCACACTGGAAGCTTGAGCGAATGGCCAGCGTCGACCGCAACGTCTTGCGGATGGCGATTGCCGAGATGCTCGGGTTTCCTGGGACGCCTGCGCCGATTGTGATTAACGAGGCGCTCGAGATTGCCCGGCGTTACTCAGCTCCTGAGTCGATTAACTTTCTCAATGGGGTCCTAGATGCTGTGGCCAAGGCCCGGCTGAACGGGTAGCCCCCTATATTTCGGCTAAATTCACCCAAATAAAGGCACTTAGACGTGTTTGCGGCCTAACCCGCCTGGTGGAAGCTTCGTAAGACGCCGCTCAATGCCGCGGGCAAAGTACCCTTGCGCGAGTTCGAAGGGATCATTGAGACGGCCACCCCCATTTCTAACTAAATTCTTCATTCTAAATATGGTTACGCTTGCCTTCGAGGCCGCGATTCCATGTAAATTCGTGCAAACAAATGGGTTAATTCGCTTGAGGCAAATAAAAAGCGCCTCCAGTCAGGTGAGTGGAGGCGCCTTCTTTTATTTTAGCAAATTTTGCGATAATTTCTGGCAGGATGCCTTGGTAGATAACCGGCTTATTTACATCGACTTGCAACATTAAACCGATGCGAGGGGGCTTGACAGCTCTGGGCAGCGGAGGCGGAAAGCCGTCTGTGTGTCCCGCTGCGCGGTGTTACCGGGATGTGTCACCTTAGACAGACGGGTGGTTTGAAAATTATGATGGCGACCATGTCACCGAGTCGCCGGGAATTTCTTCGTTACAGCGCTCTTGCTGCTGCCTCTGCCGCCACTTCTCATCTATTGTTTGCCAAAGCCAAGGACGCGAAAGTGTCGCCGATTCGGCTCGGGATGTGCAGCTATACGTTTCGGGAGTTCGACCGGGCGCACGTTATCCAGTTCATGAATCAGCTGAAGCTCACCGGCCTGAATGCGAAGGATGTGAAGGACCATCTGCCGATGACTCCGCCCGAGGCCACTGCACAGGCTGTGGCCGATTACACGGCCGCGGGTATCAAGCTGACGGCGGTGGGCACGGTGTACTTTCCTAAGGACGAGGATGACGACGTTCGCTCGCGGTTCGAGTATGCGAAGCGCGCCGGGGTGAAGGTGATCGTGGCCGGCGACCCGACGCCGGAGACGCTGCCGCGCATCGAGAAGTTCGTGAAGGAGTACGACATCCTCTTCGCCATCCATAACCACGGGCCGGAGGACAAGATCTGGCATTCGCCTCTCGATGTGCTGAAGGCCGTTCAGAATATGGACCCCCGTATGGGCTGCTGCATCGACGTGGGCCACACGGTTCGCGCCGGAACCGATGTCATCGACGCGATCAAGCAGGTGGGGCCGCGCCTTTTCGATGTGCACATGAAAGACCTGACCGACTTCACCGCCAAAGAGAGCCAGGTGGCTGTGGGCGAGGGCAAGATGCCCGTCCGCCAGATCTTCGAGACGCTGATTGCGATCAATTACCAGGGCTATGTCGATTTAGAGTATGAAGTCCATGGCGATGATCCGATGCCGGGGGCTACTAAGAGCATTAACTACATGCGCGGGGTGTTGGGTGAGATGGGGTATCAGGCGTGATTTTTGTTGTGCAAGTTTGTTTGGATTGTTAGATTTCGAATAAGTGTGCACGTGATTCGATGGCTTGCATGCGTTTCTGTTTTGAACCTTGCCTTGGAGACCTTTTTTGATTCGACGCTTCCGCCTGCTTTTTTGTGCACTATTGTCCGTGTGTGCATTCGCTAATTCCTTCGCATCCAACTTGAAATATCAGCCAATAACGACTTTCTCGACTGGAGCATCCACGCCGAATGCTTTTGCCGTAGGGGATTTTAATGGTGACGGCAAACCCGATTTGGCGATTCCCGATCAATATGGGAAAACAGTATCCACTTACTTGAACAAGGGCGGCGGTACATTCGGAACACCGATTGTGACGACTCTTACAATCGATAACACTCTGGGTGCGATTCTTTCAGGCGATGTAAACGAGGACGGTAAAACCGATCTCATCGTCGCCACTGTTGCCGGAGATCAGTATGCGATCGTCTTGCTGGGAAATGGAGACGGTAGCTTTACGCAGCAAGCTCCAATCCCCGGATCGTTCGGTTTTTTGAGCGGTAAACTTGCTGAATTTAACGGCGACGGGCATTTGGATCTTTTCCTAGGGGGAAATGGTGAGCCATATCTTTTTCTAGGAAAGGGAGACGGCACATTTTCGCAGCAATCGGTTCCGAGCGGTTCGTTTCCCGGCGATTATTTCTCCGTTGCAGTGGGAGATTTTAATGGAGATAAGCAGTTGGATGCGATCGCAGCGGACTCCGGTAGTTCCGGCTCTGAAGTAGGGTCGCTCGACTACTTTCCGGGTGTTCAAGGCGCGTATCTTGGAGCTCCGACTTTTAACCGACCATCTCTACTACAGAATCCTAGTTCACTCGATGTGGCGGATTTTAATCACGACGAGAAACTCGACCTTTTAGCAAGTGGAAATGGCGGTACGTTTGTGATCTATGGAAATGGTGATGGTACTTTCCCATTGGACACCAGCCAATTAACTCCGGTCTTTGCGCAATATTCAGATGGTGGCGTTGATTCGGTAAATGCAGTTGTCTCAGACCTAGACCAGGATGGTCACCCAGACATTGTGGCTATTGATAGTGCAACTGGTCAAATGTCACTCATCTTGAATGATGGTACAGGAACATTTCCCAACGCGATTAATACACCATACAACTTTCAGGTGACAGGAAATTCCTTCTATATAGCAACAGCAGATTTTAATGGCGACGGACTTCCAGACATTGTGGTGTCGAATCAGGCAGCGAAGACAATGTCTCTGCTTCTATCGGTAAAGAATCTGATCACTCCAACGCTCGCCCTCAGCAGTAACGAAACCAGTGCGCTCGTAGGTTCCTCATTAGCTTTCACGGCTAAAGTAACAGGTGGAACATCAACCCCCACGGGTACCGTGTCGTTATCTGACGGGGATTCTCAGCTTGCACAACAAAATCTTGATGCTTCAGGAACTGCCGTTTTTAACATCTCAAGTCTGGTCGCGGGAACGCATACTTTGACGGCGAGCTATTCAGGAGACAGCAACTTCACTCCTGCATCTTCGACTACTCTTAGCCAAGCAATTACAGATTTTCAACTCGCTCTAAGCCCAAGCGCTCAGACTATTTCGGCGGGATCATCTGCTACTTACAGTCTGACTATCACGCCGATAGCTGGTTTCACCGGTATGGTGACACTTAACTGCTCCGGATTGCCGAGCCTTGCCAATTGCAGTGCGTCGACCATCAATGTGACGTCTGCTTCGGTTACAGAGACAATTACGGTGACGACCACTCCATCTACATCTGCGCTGTACATATCAAAGCAAAACGTTGTTTACGCCTGTGCCTTATTCGGCTGTTTCTCGTTTTGTTTCCTTACAAGAAGAAACAGAGCATCCCGTAGACGTCTGCTCGTACTGTCGTCAACGATCATGCTGCTCGGTCTCACTCTTGGTATGATAGCGTGCAGTGGTAGTTCAAAGAAAGTAACACCTGGTACTCCAGCCGGGACATCGACCGTTACGATTACTGCCACGACAATGCAAAATGGTGTCACCGTTACTCACAACGTGACTGGATCATTGGTCGTACAGTAAATGACATTACTAGGCCCTAACCAAGAGAATGAAAAATGCGCCTTTTCGACGGCGCATTTTTCATTGCAGGATAATATTTTCGAGCACCGGCTTTATCGTGATCGTAGCCTCAGATTTTCTTCGCCCGAAAAGGAGCCTGCATGTATATTCCGAAGTTCAATGAAGAGGTGCGCACTCCTGTTCTCCACCAGTTGATGCGTGAGCGGCCGCTGGCTTCGCTGGTCACGTTTGGACGGTCGGGGTTATTTGCTACGCATCTGCCGATGGTGCTGGACGATCAGGTTGCGCCGCTGGGGCTTCTGCGGTGCCACGTTTCCCGGGCGAATGCGCAGTGGAAGGATTTCGATCCCGCGGTCGAGGCGCTGGCCATCTTCTCCGGCGCTGGGCACTACATCTCTCCTAACTGGTATGCGGAGAAGCAGGCTACAGGCAAGGCGGTTCCGACATGGAACTATGCGGTCGTGCATGCCTATGGGTATCTGAAGGTGATCGAAGATGCTGACTGGCTGCGGGCGCATGTGGAGAGCCTGACTACCATTCACGAGGCGGCTTCTCCTGAGCCGTGGGCGGTGAGCGATGCTCCGGCGGAGTATGTGGCTTCGCAGATCAAGGGGATTGTGGGGTTTGAGATGAAAATCGAGCGGCTGGAAGGCAAGTGGAAGGTGAGCCAGAATCGGTCGGAGAGCGATCGGCGGGGCGTGGTGGATGGGCTGGGGAAGTTGGGGTCGGCGGAGGCTGGGGAGATGGCTCGGCTGGTTGAGGAGACGTTGTAACGGGCCCAAGGCTGAAGCCCCTTCTTTTCGTTTCTTTATTCACCGGCCTCAATCACCCCAGTACGCAAAGATCGCGCGTCCTGGGGACCCCGATGAAGGTCGGTGCTTCTTCCTTAAGAACAAATGCATTGGTTTGTCGTCTTCGACGACGGTCGTTTCTGCCCACGTTAGCTTCGCGAACCCTTCGACTTCGCTCAGTGCAGGCTATGGGCACCCAATCCCGTCGCAGTCTTGGCATTTTTGACTTAGCCATCATCGTTCAGATTCTTCCTCCCGTTGGTCGTCAGAATGACGGCTGCATTGAATTTGTGGGTTCCAGCCTGCTTCGCGTTTTGGGTTTGTGTCTGCTAGACTCAGCGGTTCACTATGAGCTACGAAAATATTCTGGTTGATGTGCGGGAGCCGGTGGCGGTGGTTACGCTCAATCGGCCTAAGGTTTTGAATGCGCTGAATGCGGCCACTCTGAAGGAATTGGGTGCGGCGGTGGAGGAGTTGGTTTCCAATCCTGCGGTGCGGGCGATTTTGCTCACCGGCGCCGGAGAGAAGGCGTTTGCTGCGGGGGCCGATATTCAGGAACTGGCTCAAGCCGGGGCCATCGACGGCCACGCGCTGGCGCTACGCGGGCAGGGTCTGTTTGACCGCATTGAGAGCTGCGGCAAGCCGGTGGTTGCGTGCGTGAACGGGTTCGCTCTCGGTGGCGGATGCGAGCTGGCCCTGGCCTGCACCTTCAGGATCGCAAGCGAGACGGCGAGATTTGGCCAGCCTGAAGTCAAGCTCGGGATCATTCCCGGTTATGGCGGGTCGCAGCGGCTGCCCAGGGTCGTGGGCAAGGGCGCTGCGCTCAAGATGATTCTCACGGGCGAGATGATTCCGGCGCTGGAGGCGCTGCGGATCGGGCTGGTGGAGGAAGTTGTTGCGCCGGGCGAGCTGCTGACGCGCGGCGAGCAGATTGCGCGAGTTATTGCCGCTCAAGCCCCTCTGGCGATCGGGAAGTGTCTGGAGGCGGTGCACGAGGGGTACGACCTGCCGTTGCGACAGGCGCTCGATCTGGAGGCCGCGCTGTTTGGGTTGTGCTGCGCGACGGAGGACAAGGCGGAGGGGACGAAGGCGTTTCTCGAAAAGCGAGAGGCGGAGTGGAAGGGCCGGTAAAAAAGAAGCGCAGTGGTATGTGGTCCACTGCGCGTAGGAGGCCAACATTTTTTCGGATATAGAGCCTTTTACTGGTTTCGGAGGCTGTGAAAACTCACAGTAAATGGTTTTACTAAATCCGTTCCGCCATTAGGCGCTTGCCGGATTTCGGTTGTCAAGTAAATGTTTCCGGGAATTTGGGGTTCAGGTTACTTCGGGGTTTCTCAGGTCGATCGCCGGGGGCGGCGCGGGTGGTTTCGCAGGGTAGTAAACAATCGGTTTCCTGCGGGGCGAAACGGGGAATCTTTCTCATTGGCGCAATGCGTACGCTTGGTATGCTGCCCTGTGGTGCTCTCGATTGCATGAAGCTTAGAAAGACTTTTACCGCCTTCGTTATTGGCCCAGCTCTAATACTTGTTGCGGCGTATGTCGGCTGCAGGCGCTCGGAAACGCCTGCGGCGAGCGCTCCGGATGCAGCCGCGCAGGCCAGAGAACAGGCCAAAGAGCAGGCGCAGGCGGCGAAGAAGAAGGTCGATGCGGCGCGCGCGGAGCTGGAGCAGATTCCGCCGCCGGCCAAGAGCCGCTACATGACCATTCATACGCAGGAGAGCTGGGATAATCCTTTCCTGATTGTGAGCGGGGAGAATGTGACGCTGCGAGTGATGTCGCCCGACCATACGCATAGCGCAGCGCTGCCGAGCACGATGCTGAAGCCGGCGAAGGCTCGGCGGCAGGAGCTGGTGCTTCGTCTGGCTGACCTTCCTGACGGGCTTAGCGCGCTTCCGCCAGAGGACTGGCCGTATGGGCGGGTGATTGCCGTCGAGGAAGATCCGGCGGAGACGCGCGCGAACCGGATAGCAGTTCGGCGGAACGTGGAGTCGACGATGCAGGTATTGGGGAATCTCGGCGTGGTGATCTATGAGTGGCCTGTAGGGGGGCTGGGGCGGTAGGCGGGAAATCTAGATCAGCTTGAGAGCGGGGGTTGTGCGGCGGAGGCTGCGCGTGTGCGCCTTGGAAGACCGGTGCACGATCTTCAGCTTTTCGCGGTCGAGAATCTTGCGCTGCTGGCCGCGCGCGTGGTTTGCCCAGGGACCGGTGTTGTCGAGCTTGAGATAGGCGGTCCAGTGACGCAGGGCTTTGCGGCGCTGTCCGGTGCGCTCGAAGGCGAGGGCGAGGTTATAGTGCGCGTCAGCGTAGGTAGGGACAAGGCGGATCGCGGAACGATAGGCTTCGATGGCTTCAGGGAGTTGTTGCAGCTCATCGAGCACATTGCCGAGGTCGAAGAAGGCGAGCGCGTATTCGGGATCGACGGCGGTGGCCTGACGGTAGAGGCGCTCGGCTTCGAGAAACTGCCGCTGGTTGTAGTGGATGGTCCCGAGATTGATGCAGGCGGGCGCGTGCATGGGGTCGAGCAGCAGGATTTCGCCGTAGAGGGTGGTGGCTTCCGCAATTTTGCTGCTCTCTTCGCAGCGGACGGCTTCGAGGAAAAGGCCGTTGGCTCGGGCTTCGCGCTGGATCGGATTGAGGACAGTGGCGCCCACGGTTGCGGGGCGCGCGCTACCGGCGTCGAAGTCGAAGACGAATTGGCGTGCTATCGGCTCCATGGTCGCGCCGGAGTGACGGAAGAGCAGGCGTGACCCGCGGCGCGCTGTTCCTGCTTCGAGCAGCGGGTTCGACATGCCGGAGACGGAGCGCATTGCTGTCACGGATGCGCGAATGCTGGACGCGGTGAGGCGCGTAGCGCGCAGATCGCGCAGCTTGCTCAGCTGGACTAAATCCTGGAACGAGTAGGTTTCGGAGGCGGCAATAAGGCCGCTGCGCTCCCATCCTCGCAACTGCCTCGGATGGATGCGCAGGATACGCAGCACGTCCTGACGGTTATACGGGTTCACAGGGCGAACCGTTTCTCCTTGGGGTCGTTGATACCCCGCCTCTTGAGGCGATTATGCGCATCGTGGCGTGTGGGCACAAGGGGTTGAGTGTGAAAATCCGTGGATAAATGGTACTTAATTCGATTCCGGGGTGGGTTTTCGTTTGAAGCTAGGGCGGCTGGACGTTGAATCCTGGAGCCGACGACCGGACTTGAACCGGTGACCTGCCGATTACGAATCGATCCAGCCTTGCGTAAGTTGTTGTGTAATAGAGCTCGTTTTGGGGCGTTCCGGGGTGTTTTCGGGCATCTCGGGAGCCATTTGTACAGCAGTTGTACAACAGAAAAACGGACGATTGAGGAGCCGATCTCAGGTCGGCAGGGGAATACATGCCCTGGTGGCAGACGTTTCCCCCCAACTCACTGTCGGTGTCCGTATGCGCCGCCGAACATCTTCAATACTGCTTGCCACCTCGAAACACGCAAGGCCACAGCGTGTGGGTTAGAGTCCCTTCTTCGGCACCAAGATAATAGAATCAATAAGATACGGCGTTTATTGTGGTAAGTCGCGGTAAGATGAGATTTTACGCTTGCCTAGGAAAGTTCGCTGGCCCGATCTTATGGGTACTTCACGCCAGCCTTTTCCCCGGATTCAGAGCGAGAGTCTTAGGGAATCTCGCCTAGCACACGCTTCGGGGCTGAGCACCACCTTGGGGTGCGAGGGGGCGGCAGTTCAAATCTGCCCGTCCCGACCATTCTTCATTTTTGAACCTTTAGACAATCAGTACGTAGACAATCAGTACGCGCGTCCCCCTGTATATTCTTCTTCCTTATTCGAACCTCACGAGGTAAAGCTGGCTGTTCCGACTGGTTTGTCACTCAACGCTGAAGCAACGGTTGCCTGACGTCTTCGCGACGGCGCAAAAGAGGTGGAGGATGTCCCTTCCTTCATAGAACGTGATTGGGAGTTGCTCTGTCGGTGTATCCCCGGGCGGGGGACATATCCAAGGTAACCGGGGCGGAGCATTATCCTCTTGCGCGAGGTGCAAAGCCTTTGCGAGGCTAACCTTAGCTCCCAGCGATCATCTTTCTGATGCATGAGAATTCGACCCGGGGAAGCTACTACGCTCATCTCTTCCTGCGTCCGGCCTCGACTGAGGCCGTGTCGTTTTATTGTTCTGCACCGTTGACTTTCTATCGGAGCTGCCTGTTTTCATGAAGATGAATCTCTGGTTGTGTCTGCCTGCCCACGCCGTTCGTCGCCCTGTCTCTTTTATGCTTCCATCGCGTCTGTTGGTTGCACTGGCGGTTGTGTCTTCGCTGAGCGGCGCCAGGCTGCAGGCGCAGACGGCCCACTTTAGCTGGGCCACGCTGGGCAGCGGCTTCAGTTCTCCCAGCGGTGTGGCGGTGGACGGGAGCGGGAACGTCTATGTCGCCGATTTCGGTGACAGCGCAGTGAAGGAGATCGTTGCCGCAGACGGCTCGGTGAAGACGTTGGGCAGCGGCTTCAGCACGCCCGCTGGTGTGGCGGTGGACGGGAACAGGAACGTCTATGTCGCCGATTTCGGTGACGGCACACCGGCTAGCGGCGCGGTGAAAGAGATCGTTGCCGCAGGCGGCTACACCACGGTGAATACGCTGACCAGCGGATTCGCTCCGTTTGGTGTGGCGGTCGACGGGAGTGGGAACGTCTATGTCGCCGATACCGGTAACAGCGCGGTGAAGGAGATCGTTGCCGCAGGCGGCTACACCACGGTGACGACGCTGGGCAGCGGCTTCTACGCGCCTACCGGCGTGGCGGTGGACGGGAGCGGGAACGTCTATGTTGCCGATACCGGTAACAACGCGGTGAAGGAGATCGTTGCCGCAGGCGGCTACACCACGGTGACGACGCTGGGCAGCGGCTTCAACGATCCCTTTGGCGTAGCGGTGGACGGGAGCGGGAACGTCTATGTCGCCGATGCCTATAACTTCGCAGTGAAGGAGATCGTTGCCGCAGGCGGCTACGCGACGGTGAATACGCTGGCCAGCGGCTTCAACTTGCCCACCGGCGTGGCGGTGGACGGGAGCGGGAACGTCTATGTCGCCGATTACAGTAACAACGCGGTGAAGGAGATTGTGGCGGTAAGCTTTGGCTCGGCGGCGGTAGGAACCGCAGCCCCGCCCAGCCGCACGTTGACGTTTACCTTCGATACAGCGGGATCGCCGGGCAAATTGCCTGCGGTGCTGACCCAGGGCGCGGCAGGACTGGACTTTGCCGATGCGGGCACAGGTTCCTGCACGACCAATGGGACCAGCCACAGCTACAACGCGGGAGATACCTGCACGGTGGATGTGACCTTCAAGCCGGAGTTTGCCGGTGAGCAGAACGGAGCGGTGGTGCTGTATGGTTCGTCCGGCGCGCTCATCGCCACGGCTAACATCTATGGGACGGGCGTAGGCCCGCAGGTGGTCTTTGCACCGGCGACCCAGACGACGATGGGCAGCGGCTTCTTCGGCCCCTATTGTGTGGCGGTGGACGGGAGCGGGAACGTCTATGTCGCCGATACCTTTAACAACGCGGTGAAGGAGATCGTTGCCGCAGGCGGCTACACCACGGTGAATACGCTGGGCAGCGGATTCAACACTCCCGAAGGGGTCGCGGTGGACGGGAGCGGGAATGTCTATGTCGCTGATTTCGGCAACAACTCGGTGAAGGAGATCGTAGCCGCAGGCGGCTACACCACGGTGAATACGCTGGGCAGCGGCTTCTCTGCTCCCTTTGGTGTGGCGGTGGACGGGAGCGGGAACGTCTATGTCGGCGATTTCGGTAACAGCGCAGTGAAGGAGATCGTTGCCGCAGGCGGCTACACCACGGTGGCGACGCTGGGCAGCGGCTTCTACGCCCCCAGTGGAGTGGCAGTGGACGGGAGCGGGAACGTCTATGTCGCCGATACCAATCACAATGCGGTGAAGGAGATCGTAGCCGCCGGCGGCTACACCACGGTGACGACGCTGGGCAGCGGCTTCAGTTATCCCAGAGGAGTGGCCGTGGACGTGAGCGGGAACGTCTATGTCGCCGATACTTATAACAACGCGGTGAAGGAGATCGTAGCCACCGGCGGCTACACCGCGGTGACGACGCTGGGCAGCGGCTTCAGTTATCCCAGAGGAGTGGCCGTGGACGTGAGCGGGAACGTCTATGTCGCCGATTCCGGCAACAACGCGGTGAAGAAGCTGGACCGGGCGGATGCGCCCAGCCTGAGCTTTGCGGCGACGACTGCAGATGCAACCAGCAGCGACAGCCCGCAGACGGTGACGGTCTCGAACATCGGCAATGCGGCGCTCTCGTTTCCGATCCCAGGCTCGGGCAATAATCCGAGCATCGCCGCAAACTTCACGCTGGACAGCATCGACGGCACCGACTGCCCGTTGACCGGCAGCACCAGCAGCGCGCCGGGTACACTGGCCTCCGGGGCAAGCTGCACCTTGCCCATCAGCTTTACGCCGGGCACCACGGGCAGCATCACCGGCTCGCTGGTCCTGACCGACGATGCGCTGAACGTGACGACGCCCAGCTACGCGACGCAGACGATCTCGTTGAGCGGAACGGGCGATGCCATTGTGCCGACGCTCAGCTTCGCTACAATCGCGACGCACACCTACGGCGACGCAGCGTTTAATGTCTCGGCAACTTCAGCGAGCGCGGGTGCGGTGACGTACTCGGTGACCGGCCCGGCGACGATCAGCGGCAGCACGGTGACCATCACCGGCATAGGCACGGTGAACCTCTCGGCCAGCCAGGCTGCGAGCGGCAATTATGCGGCAGCAACCGCAACTACCAGCTTTACGGTTAGCCCTGAGACGACGACGCTCACCTTCGCCGCGATCGCGACGCACACCTACGGCGACGCAGCGTTTAATGTCTCGGCCACTTCGGCGAGTGCGGGTACGGTGACGTACTCGGTGACCTCCGGCCCGGCGACGATCAACGGCAACACTGTGACCATTACAGGAGCGGGCACGGTGGTGCTCTCGGCCAGCCAGGTTGCGAGCGGCAATTATGCGGCAGCAACCGCAACTACCAGCTTTACGGTTAGCCCTGAGACGACGACGCTCACCTTCGCCGCGATCGCGACGCACACCTACGGAGACGCCGCGTTCATGTGTCGGCAACTTCGTCTAGCTCAGGTTCGGTGGCGTACTCGGTGACCTCCGGCCCGGCGACGATCAGCGGCAACACAGTGACCATTACGGGAGCGGGAACCATGGTGCTCTCGGCCAGCCAGGTTGCGAGCGGCAATTATGCGGCGGCAACGGCGGCCACTACCAGCTTCACCGTAGGCAAGGAAGCGACTACAGATGCGGTCGTCGCAAGCAGCGCAACGATCGAGCCGGGACAGAGTGTCACCCTGACGGCGACCATCAAGCCTGCGACCAGCGGCGCGCCGAGCGGCACGGTAACGTTTTATGACAACGGCAACCCGATCGGCTCAGCGGTGACGCTGGTGAGCGGGGCCGCACAGATTCAGACCACCGCACTGACGCCGGGGCAATCGAACGTCATCTCTGTCAGCTACAGCGGCGATGGGAACTTCCTGCCCGGCGCGGCGGCAATGAGCTCGCCCTCGACCATCACGGTGGCCCAGCTCGACTTCACTCTGGGCAATATGGGGGGGGCCAGTCAGAGTGTGGCTCCGGGCGACGCAGCGATGTACAGCTTTACGCTGGCGCCGACATTCGGGGTCTACCCCGGCGCTGTGAACTTCACGGCGACCGGGCTGCCCCTGGGCGCGACGGCGATCTTCTCTCCGGCTAGTATCGCGGCCGACGGCGGGGCGCAGACCGTGACCCTGACGGTGCAGACCGCGACGGGTGTTCCGCAGGCGATTGCACCGCAGTCTCGCCGCAACGGCCTGATCGCCTTCGCACTCTTCTTCCTGCCGCTGGCGGGCACCCGCAGGATGCGCCGCGCGGCGCAGAGGCTTGGCCGCCGGACGTGCCTGGCGCTCTTTCTGCTGCTGTCGCTTGGAGCAGTAGCCGGGCTGACCGGCTGCGGTGGCGGTAACAGCTCCTTCGGGCATGCGCAGAATTACAACATCACGGTGACGGTGACGAGCGGCGCCGTGCAACACACCAGCAACGTTACCCTGCAGGTTCAGTAGAGGAGGATCAGGCTTCGCTGAGGTCCTTTGCCGCGGCGCGCGGAAGAGATTGACCGTAAAACAGTTTGATCGACCAGCCATACACCCACTTCATGAATCCCACCTGCGATTGAGTAATTGCTTAAGAATTTCTCGCGGGAAGGGAAACCGCGTAAGTTACTGATTTGAAGAATGGTCGGCGCCGGGGGAAAAAACGGACGTTTAGAGCGGCTCAGCACAAGCGTTGGGCGGCGCGGAAGAAGGCTTCAAAGAGGTCGTGAAGCCAAGGCGTCCTGCATTGCGGTCCGGCATATTGCCGACGCGTTTTCTGCTTGGCTCAGATCCTGGTTCCGTTCGGAGTCGAACCGACGAATAAAGGTTTTGCAGACCATGAATGATCGCCGGCTAAGCCGTTTATTTTCTTCATTCAGCGTTCAGCGGCGGTGCCGCAAGTCCGCTTTCGGTCCGCGTTGAAAGACGTGTGAAATACGCGAATGCCGATATGTGATTGAACCCTTGGAGGAACCTGACTCTGAAACAGCCGGCGCGACGGCACCGAATATGCCATTCGAGAAGGAGAACCGAAGATTCATCAGGATCGTTCACAATGCCAGAACCTCCCCCAACCGAACCTCCGGCGCGTCTCCAGCACTCCGCGCAAATCCACTCCGCCAGCGCGATCTTCCGTGCTCGAGGGCGAGTCTTCAGGGCTCCGGACTCCCCTCGCGACCTTAGTGCCGATAGTGCCGATTGATTTTGTACGAAGAGGCGCCTTCGTAGAGCACCACCTGCCCATCTTTGAATTCCGGCATTGTGTATGACGAGGTGGAGGCACGGTCCGTTTGGCTCCGGTTAGGACCTCGTCACAACCACAGCTTAATTACCTGAAGACAGTATGGCGCTGACGCTGAATAGCAGTACACGTTGGCCGTCCAGTAAGGAACCTCAGCGGCTGGGGAAAATTCGGGTTCAACATTCATTCCGGTCGGCTGTGTGACTTCTAAGCGATATCGCGGACTCGCAAATCTCAAGACCCGTCCCTTAGAACAACTAATCGGTAGAATTCGCTCAAAATTAACTGTCTTGCATGTTCATCGCGGTGCGGGTATATTGTCCCCCTCACGCCCTGGGACCTTTCTATCTCAAGTCTCTTTCACCCTTGTGAAATGAGGTGAGTCCGAATGCGGGGAACAGATCTACCGGCAGATGATTCCAATCGCCCATCATTTTTCGTATCCCCTCCCCAGATCTCTTTACCAAAAGGAGGTGGAGCGATCCGAGGAATTGGCGAAAAGTTCTCGGCCAATCCCGTCACCGGGACCGGCTCCATGACTGTACCGATTTTCACAAGTCCAGGACGTTCGGGCTTCGGCCCTCAGCTATCTCTTTCTTACGATTCCGGGTCGGGAAGCGGGCCTTTCGGTTTCGGATGGCGATTGTCCCTCCCCTCCATCACTCGTAGAACCGACAAGGGTTTACCGCGCTACGATGACCGCGTTGACGCCGACATCTTCATCATCTCCGGATCCGAAGATCTCGTTCCTGCTCTCCTCCAGGATCCCTATCCTCGGCACGCGTTTGGCAATCAATACTTCATTCGTAAATACCGACCCCGCGTCGAAGGATTGTTCGCGCGTATCGAGCGATGGACCAACGCTGATCCGCAGAAACCAGAGGACGTCTTCTGGCGCTCCATCTCCCGCGACAACATTACGACGTGGTACGGCCGGGACACGTGCAGCCGCATTACCGACCCCTCTGACGAAACCCACATCTTCAGTTGGCTGATCTCCGAAAGCTACGATGACAAGGGAAACGTCATCACTTACAGTTACGTGGCCGAAGACGACACTAACGTTGATCGCTCGCAGAGCAACGAACGTAACCGAGTTCGCACTGCAAACCGATATCCACGCCGAATTCGCTACGGTTATCACAATCATTATCTGCCCGATCTCACCGACGCCTCGACGCTAACCCTTTCCCAGGAGTGGCACTTCGAAGCATTCTTCGACTACGACGAATCGAATGATCTAAACGAACTGCTTTCGTCAGCCACTCCGCAGTGGAATCGCCGTTGCGATCCCTTTTCGACTTATCGCTCCGGATTCGAACTCAGAACATATCGCCTGTGTCGGCGCATCCTCATGCTGCATCATTTCAAAGACGAACCAAACATACGCAGCAACTACCTCGTGGGCTCCACCGACTTTGAATACCTGAAGGACGAAAAGCCGCAAGATGCCACTGTCCCGATCTTCTCGAAATTGGTTTCCATTACGCATACCGGTCACGAAGGGGAGCTCGAACCTAGATCGCTACCGCCCCTCAGATTCACCTACAGCGACGCCAACATCGATTCGACCGTTCATGAAGTCGACCAGCAAAGCGTTGAGAACCTTCCCTACGGACTCGATGGCACGCGCTATCAGTGGATTGATCTTGAAGGAGAAGGGACTTCCGGCATTCTCGCAGAACAGGGCGGTGCCTGGTTTTATAAGCGCAACTTAAGCCCGGTGAATTCCGTGCCCGACACTGACAGCGCCCACGTAATTGCCAAATTTGGAGCTGAGCGTCGGCTCACTAAACAGCCCTCGGCCATCTCCAGCGAAATGCGTCTCCAACTCCTCGACCTCGCTGGAGACGGCGACCTTGATCTCGTTGAGTTGGGCGGTTCCGTGCCCGGTTATTACAAGCACACCGAAGACTCCGACTGGGCCCCACTCGTCCCTTTCCGGGAGCTGCCGGTTCTCGACTGGAATAATCCAAATCTCAAATTCATTGACCTCACAGGTGATGGCCGGGCCGACATTCTTATTACCGAAGAACAGATATTCCGTTGGCATCTTTCTCTTGCCGCAGATGGATTCGGACTTGAAGA
The DNA here is from genome assembly GCA_963823845.1 of Terriglobales bacterium. Taxonomy (GTDB): domain Bacteria; phylum Acidobacteriota; class Terriglobia; order Terriglobales; family Acidobacteriaceae; genus Alloacidobacterium. Next base: position 33,875 of record CAWGND010000023.1, on the reverse strand, counting down.
CTCCGCGTTGCAGCCGTTTGACGAAGAGGCGGGACCAGCCGTCATCTTCTTCGATAGCACCGAGTCAATCTTTCTCGCCGACCTCTCGGGTGACGGCCTCACCGACATCGTTCGTATCCGCAACGGCGAAATCTGTTATTGGCCAAATCTCGGCTACGGACGTTTCGGCACCAAGGTGCAAATGGATAACTCTCCATGGTTTGAATCCCCAGGTCTCTTTGACGGCAGGCGCATACGTCTCGCGGATATCGATGGTTCCGGAACCACCGACATCATTTATCTCAGCAGCGAGGGCGTTCATATCTACTTCAACCAGTCAGGTAACAGCTGGAGCGCAATGACTCTCCTGGACCAGTTCCCTCGCGTCGACGATCTGGACACAGTCATCGCCCTCGACCTGCTCGGTAACGGTACCGCCTGTCTGGTCTGGTCTTCACCGCTGCCCGGAGACGCCCGCCGCTCTATGCGATATCTCGAATTGATGGGCGGAGAGAAACCACAAAAGGACGAGAAGAAATCGAATACAGGCGGGAAAAAACAGAAAGACGCGGCCAGAAACCACACCTGCTCACCAAGGTCGAGAACAATCTCGGGGCCGAGACCGCGATCCAATACGCTCCCTCCACCAAGTTTTACCTGCTTGACAAACTCGCCGGCAATCCTTGGCTCACGCGCCTTCCATTTCCCGTTCATTGCGTCGAAAGTGTCACCATTCACGACAAATGGCGCGACACCAGGTTCACCAGCACCTACACTTATCACCACGGATACTACGACGGCATCGAACGCGAATTTCGTGGCTTCGGACGTGTCGAGCAAATCGACGTCGAAAGCTACGACAAGTTCCTGGCGGCAAATTCTAATAGCCCGTATATCACCCCCGACCGGACCCTCTATCAGCCCCCTGTGAAGACCGTAACCTGGTACCACACCGGCGTATATATCGACGAGCAGACCGTACTTTCACACTACAAGAACGAATACTTCCCCAAGTCGTGGATAGACGCTCACCCGGCGGATATCACTTCTGGCCAGCTTCTCCGAGAATCCAATTCCCGAACCCTATCTCTTTGAACAGGATCTCTCTCCAGACGAATGGCGCGAGGCGTTGCGCGCCTGTAAAGGAATGGTGCTGCGCCAGGAAATCTACGAACTCGATGTGGACTCCCTCGCAAACAACATCCACAAGCCCGTCAAGCTCTTCTCCACCGCCTGCCACAATTGCCACATCGATCGCCTGCAGGAGCGCGGCTCCAATCCCCATTCCGTTTTCCTGGTCACCGAAAGCGAATCTGTCGCTTACCACTACGAATTAGCGCTCAACCCAATCCCGACAGAAGGCCAAGATCCTCGCGTCGTTCACACGTTGAACCTTCAAATCGACCACTTCGGAAACATCCTGAAAGCCGTTTCCATCACCTACCCGCGCCGGAGAACTTACTCTGATTCCACCTTGCCTCCGGGTGGCGAAGCGTTAGTCAACACTGTTCAATCCCAACCTCACGTGGTGTTCACGCAGACCTCTTTTACCGGTGTCGCCGATCCTGCCGACCCCGCCAGTTTCGAATCTCCGCTGCCCTACGAAGATCCCGACAACCATCGTCTGCCCCTGCCTTGGCAGGTAAAAACTCACGATGTTACTGGAGCTCCACACCCGGGATACTACTCTCTCGCGGAGTTGGGGGCCTACCAACTCGGCGACGGGCCGTTTCGCAATTCGCAGACCGTATCAGTCAAGACCATCCCTTATCAGCAAGTCGCCGACGGCACCCTGCAACAGCGTCTCATCGAGCATAGCCGCACCATTTATCTCGATGACAACCTGTCTCCCCTTCCCGTGATGCAGCTAGGGCGTCTTGGGCTTAAATATGAGGACTACAAGTTGGCGCTGACGGATGGCCTGCTCGCTCCCATTCTCGGCGCGAAGTTAGATCAACAGATTCGCGGAAATACCGTCCGCGAAAAGTTGAATGATCCCTTAACCAGCGGGTATCTCAGCGGCCAGGCTCTCATCGACCGCTTCAAGCAGCTTCCCACGGCTGGCGAGTACTGGATTCGATCCGGTACCGTGGAGATTGACCCCAACGCTTTCTATCTGCCCAAAAGCTACACCGATCCATTCGGCAATGTCACGCGGATCAACTTCGACTCGACTTATTACCTCTACTTGCAGTCCTCCATCGACGCCCGCGGCAATACGACCTGCGTCGAGGATTTCGATTTTCGCGTGCTTGCTCCCCGTCTAATGAAGGACGTGAACGGTAATCTCTCTGCAGTCGCCTTCGACCGTCTTGGGATGCCCGCCGCTATGGCGTTGCTTGGCAAAGGCGCCAAAGATGCATTGGGCAAGCCCATCGAAGGTGATTCCCTCGATACCCTATCCGATGCGCTTCTCAATCCGAGCGCTGGTGATGTACGTGCGTTCTTCACTTCCGATTACACCGACGCCGCACCCCGCAAGTGGCTGGATACCGCTACCGTCCGCAACGTCTACTGGTACGGCGAGGAACTCAATCCTGATGGCTCGCCTGCCTGGAGCAAGCATCCTCCGGCTGCGCTCGGCATCCTGCGCGAATCCCATGTAGCCTCCATTCCTGCAGGGCAACAGAGCAAACTTCAGGTCGCAGTGGAATACTCTGATGGCGTCGGCTCGGTGCTTGTGAAAAAAGCCCAAGCCGAGCCAGAGGCATTCGGAGATAACACTCTCCGCTGGATCGCGAGCGGCAAGACCGTCCTCAATAACAAGGGCAAGCCTGTCAAGCAGTACGAACCCTACTTTAGCCCCACCGAACACCGTTTCGACGTAGCGGAAGCGAAGAACACCGTTGGCCCCACCGCAATCCTCTACTACGACGCTCCCGGACGCCTGATCCGCACCGACAGTCCCGATGGCTCCTTCAGCAACGTGGAGTTTGATCCCTGGCAAGTAACCACCTGGGACCAGAACGATACTGTACGCGACAGCTCGTGGTACAGCGACAGCAATCCCGTAGACCCCACGCAGCCTCTGCCGACCGATCCCATGACCGGTCAACTCACGGTTACTGCTGATCAGCGTGCCGCATGGCTCGCTGCCAGATGTCACGACACTCCCTCCGTCACAGTCCTAGACACTCTTGGCCGCAATGTGATTACCGTGGCCCACAACCGCGTGGAAGACGCCAACGGTACCTTCATCCACGGCGGAAAGAAATATAAGGACGATAAATATCTGACCTTCACCAAGCTCGACTCCGAAGGCAAGCCTCTCTGGATTCGCGATGCACGCGGCAACCTAGTCATGCAATATATCTCTCCGGCCAAGGCTAATAATGATCCCGGAAATGATATCCAGCCAGCAACCGTTCCCTGCTACGACATCGCAGGCAATCTGCTCTTCCAGCACAGCATGGATTCAGGCGAGCGTTGGATGATCAACGACGCCGCGGGAAAGCCCCTGGTTGCGTGGGACAAAAATCGCGTCGCTGGCGGCGCGCTGGAGGATCGCCTTTACCTCACGGAATACGACGCGCTCCACCGTCCGACGGCACAGTGGCTTTCAATCAATAATGCAGCCGCGCAGATGGTCGAGAGCTTCAAATATCGTGACGCGAACGACAACGACCAGCCGCACTCGCGAACAACCTTCAAGGTCAGCTTGCGCAGCACTACGATCCCAGCGGCCTTACCGAAACGGTCCGCCGCGACTTCAAGGGCAATGTCCAGGAGACTCACCGAACTCTCAGCAATACTCCTGAAGCCTCCTTTTTCGACTGGCAGGATCCGGCCGGCAAGTTGAGCGCCGAAGTTTTTGTTCAGGTTACGACTTATGACGCCCTCAATCGTATGAGTACGCTCGACAACTGGCATCTCCAGGGGGATACTCATGCCGCGCGATACGTTCCGTCCTACAACGAACGCGGGCTACTGTTTACCGAGAGTCTAACCATGCGGTCCGGCGATCCTAATCCGACGCCCGAGGTTGCGATCCAGAAGGTCCTTTACAACGAGAAGGGGCAGAAGACGGCTCTGGTACTCGGAAGCGGGACACTTACCCAGTATGACTACGATCTCCAAACCTTCCGCCTCAAACAGATTCAGACAACCCGGCCCGCGGATTCTAGCGGTTTCCCCGGGCGTCGTTCCAATTTGAAAGACCCTGCTATTGTCCAGCAGTTGCTCTACACCTACGACCCTGTCGGCAACATCACAGAAGTTGAGGACCAAGCGTACGAACCGGTGTTCTTCCAGAACCAGATCCTCGAGCCGCACTGTCGCTATGAATACGACGCCCTATACCGGCTCATATCCGCCTCAGGCCGCGAGAGCGCTCAGGGCGGCAATGCGGCCCGTGACGGCGCTGACCCGGCCTTTGCCAGTGGCTTTCACGTCACCGATCAGACGCTCCGCATCTACACGCAAACCTATCAGTACGACTCTGTCGGCAACTTCATCACTATGGCCCACGCCGTCAATGGCGACACCGCCGCTGGATGGACCCGTCATTACGAAACATTTCCCGACAGCAACCGTCTGCACTACACCTGGACCGGCAGCGACCGCGTCGCCACCCAGATCGAATACCGCTACGACACTCACGGAAGCATGCTCAACTTCATGAACTCCGCTCCCGGCCAAGACCTTCGCTGGGACTACCGTGACATGATCGCCAGCATCGACATGCAAGGCGGCGGCCGCGCTTTCTACCAATACGATGCCGGTAAGCAGCGCACCCGCAAATATCTCGATCACGGCATCCTCGAAGAGCGTATCTATCTCAGTGGTTACGAACTCTACCGCAAAACCATCGCCGGCAAACTCGCCGAAGAGATCGAATCGCATCATCTCTTCGCCGGCGAACAACGCGTCCTGCTGGTCGAAGATTTCATTCCCATTGACAAGACACAGCCAGCATACGCTCCCCTGTTCCGCTACCAATACAGCAATCATCTCGACTCGGCCTGCCTTGAACTCAGGGACGACGCTGCAATTCTTTCGTACGAGGAATTTCATCCCTTCGGCGCCACAGCGTACCGCGCTGGCAACGCCAACATCGAAGTGCCGCCGAAGCGCTATCGCTACACGGGGATGGAGAGAGATGAGGAGAGCGGGCTGAACTATCACCGAGCGCGATACTATGCATCTTTTCTTGGTTGTTGGATTTCATGCGATCCGAAGACCATTGTGGATGGACCGAACCTATATGCGTACTGCAAGAATCGCCCCAGCCTTCTCACTGATGTCCAAGGTATGCAGACCCCCCCTCCACAATTAGAGCTCATTCAGCAGACTGAACTTCGACAACCTGCTACAGCAACTGCGGCCGGCCCCGGATTTAGTCAGGACCTCCGCCAGACCTTTGGAAGTCTCGGCAGACAATGGGGAATGGGAAAGATCGACGTTGGACATCCAGAGAATCAGCCATTTGCGACAACACCAGCGGGCGCGACGACTAGTGTCTACGCGCAAGATGCAAGCGAGAATCGTTCTCTTGGCAGTACAGCAGACAAAGCGGCGGTCGCAAACGCGAAGGCAAATAAGCAGTTTGTACGAATCGATGGCGTGGATCCAAACGCCGTAAAGGGAACAAGATACGGACAACCGCCTCGGCAGCCAAAACTTCAAAATGTTCGGGTGAATGATCCTAATCAGATAGCCTTCGACTTCGAATGGAAGCAACCGACATCACAGCCAGATTCAACTCAGCAACTCGAGCTTGACTTTTCGCAGGCTGCAGCGCCCAGCGAACTGGCAGCTCCTCCCCAGCCCCAAGCGTCTCCCGTCGCCCCAGAAGCGCCAACACCTAATACATTGAACACGGAGAACCTTGCCGAGACTTTGTCGACTTCCCAAGATAAGGTCGCTGTCGGAAGCAAAAATGTAACGGCGACCGCTAAAGCCGATTCAGCAGGATTGTCTGTTGTCGCTAAAGAAGTCGCCACGGGTCTATCAGAGGTCGCGGCGGGCGCAGGAAAGATACTTACTTTCTACGGCGCGCTCAAAGTCGGCAACGACGTGACAACTGAGCTCAGAAATGCTGGGTCACCATTTGTCACCAGTGCTTTATATGGAGCGGTAGCAACAACATTATCAGTTCCTGCAGGTGCCGTAGATGACGCCGCCCTCCTTACACCAGTGGGATCAGTCGTGCTAGAAAGCTGGAGTAACAATGGGGCGGGATCTGCCCAAGTTGCGGTCGGCGAAGCGTTGTTCAGCCTTGGTATGCTGGGCCTCACGACCGACAAACATTTGGGATTGAAGTGACGATGCGCAGGAATGCCTGTTGAGCGGGGACACGAGGGTATTCGGGTTAGATGGTGGTCGGGTTAGTCCAGTCTAATTCTGTAGGTCGAGCTATAAGGAAGGCCCCCATCTGGGCCACGTGTTGCGTATCTTCGCGCTGTAAGTTGGTTCATCGAGGACTGAGAATCCAGTGGAAGAACCAAATGGGTAACTGCGATCTTTTGACCGGACCGACGAGCATCCCTGGTTCCGAATTACTTCTCTGCGAAGCCGCTACGCCGGTCCTGGGTCACGAGCTCCCGTCCAGGATACGTTCTTCTTGTTCGCGGTATAGGCGCTGCGCAAAAGCATTGCTGCAATCACCGGAAATTTGCTAGCGAGGTCCGCACTATGCAAGTTGGACTGAAGCCGAACACTAGGGGCGAACTTGTCGAGAGACTCCATCGCGTTTTGGCCGCTGAGGGCTTACGCGTCGCGAGTCGCGAGGTCGAACACAGCGAATTCGGCCCCTCCACATTGAAAGCAGTGCGGCAACTCCAGCGTCAGCATGGACTGCCAGAACGCGACGAGATCGATGAGCCCACACATGCCGTGCTCATCGAATTGGAGCAGAAGATCGATGTCAACATCGAGGAAGGCAAGAAGCGCCAGAAGAGGCCGACGAAGAAACCGCCGGTCCCGGATGAGCAGCGTGGCAGCGCACATGGCACGCTCGTTGACATCGACGGCGCGCCCCTTCCGGACACCCGCGTCTCTCTTTTCGCAAAACGCGTGCGCAGTGAGACGCGATTGGCAAAGGCGACTACCAGCAAGCAAGGACAATACAGAATCGAGTACCGGCGCGCGAGCGCCTTGAACCTGCTGGTCCGTGCCTACGATGGATCTGGCAAAGTCATTGCTGAATCGGCGACGGTATTCGCCGCACCTGCCGAGACCACGATCAATCTCAGCACCGCGCCGGGTGGGGTGATCAGAAATCCTTCCGTTCTCACCAAACTTTCCACCTCTGTTGCCGCGCAGTTGCAGGACATTCCGCTGAGTAGTCTGAAAGAGAACAAGGACACGCATGAGCTCCGATTCCTTGCCAGTGCCGCTGGTGCCCAGTTCGATGACGTCGCTTACCTCTATATCGCTAACATTCTCGGTACCAAATACAAGATTCAGCCGCCAACGTTTTTCGGACTGTTGCATGAAGGTGTGCCTGCCTCGCTGGACGCGACACTGAGGAGCCTTCCTGATACCGGCATCGACGATGCACTTACCTCGCAAGTGATGAGCGGCATTCTCGCCCAATCACACAATACCTTCTTGCAAGCATTGAACGCTGCAGTCGCCGCGAACGTGCTTCCTGCGTCCTTTGCCGGTGCACAGGACGCGGAACTTGCGCTGCTTGATACGCTTCGCCTCCAGAACATCGGCAACAGGCCCTATGCGGGCGGCACAACATCGCTGAATGACCTGTTCGCCGCAGGCAAGGTGACTCAAGCAGTGCAATCGGCATTTGTTCAAGCCTATGCGAAGAACAATGAACAACTAGAGCCAACTCTGGCGACACTGCGCGAGAACAAAGAGCTTCCTGTGGCCGATCTGGACTCGCTCGATACGACCCTGAGCCTGGGGGAATTGCTTGCCGGTAACATTCCTTTAATAGGTGACACCTTAGGCCGCTTATCAGGGAAGACGCTCGCCAGCCCCCAAGACCTGGCGCTCCTCGACGAGAACGACTGGATCGCTCGAATCACCGACGTTGACCCGGATCGGAAGAGCATCCCGTCCGTGGCCCCAGGCGACACACCAGAACAGAGAGTTGCCCAGTTCGCGACGTCGCTTGCTGCGCGCTTCACCAGCAGATATCCGACCACCGCATTCGTTGGGGGGCTAGCAAAGGCGAAGACTTCGGCCTTCGACGCCAAAGACGAAATCGTCACCTTCATTACCTCGAATCCGAAGTTCGAATTCAAAGCGACGAGCGTCGATCAGTACATCGTGACCAATAAAACGAAGCTCTCCAGTGCGGCGCTTGCCGACCTGAAGACAGCGCAGCGGCTCTTCCGAATCTCGCCGTCTTACTCGACGGTCGAGGCCATGAAAGCAGCCGGCTACCTTTCGGCGCAGAGCGTGTACTTTACAGGTCGCGTTAACTTCATCGCTGCTATGACAGGGTCCTTTGGAGGTGTCCCACTAGCCGAAATGGCCTTTGCGCACGCAGAGATGACCTATGGGGCAGCGTTGACTACGTTCGCCCGTTATAACTCGGCTTTCAACCGTATCCATCTTCCCGTCATGTGGTCGAGTGCGCCCGATCCTGACTCCATCACAAACCTTCCGGACCTGCAGGCTCTTTTCGGCTCGCTCGACAGCTTTGAGTGCGAAGAGTGCCAGTCCGTCCTCAGCCCTGCGGCGTACCTGGTTGACCTACTGCAATATCTAAAGCCGATCAGCGCCAACGGTGACGGTGTAACCAACGCGCGAGATGCCCTCCTTCTGCGCCGTCCAGATATTCAGTACATCGCGTTGGACTGCAACAATACCAATATTACCTTGCCGTATATCGATCTGGTTAACGAGATCCTGGAGGCGGCCATAGCTCCGCCGGACCCTCCGGCGACAGTTATCGAAACCACAGGGACATCCGACGAGCGCCGCGCGATCCCGCTGCAGATTCTGCAACCCGCTTATCTCTTGACCGGACAAGCGGTATTCCCGCTGACCCTTCCGTTCGACCTGCCCTCCGCCGAGACAACCGCGTACATCGGCGCTTTGGGGACTACGCGTGCGGCCGTCCTCGGACTGTTTGCGGGAAATCCCGTGCTCATGAATGCTGCGCCGAGCCTTGCCTGTGCCAGCCTGCAGATCAACCCCGAGATGCAGAAGGTGATCAATGGAAGCGACACGAATAAGCAATGGGAGCGCTGGGGATTGGCCGAGGTTCCGGCCAGCGTAATTGATCCGGAAACGCGCAAGCCTTATGTACCCAACCCGCCAGATTGGGTTGCGGCTCTCTCCAGTGTTCCGGTCCTGTTGAATCGCACAGGACTTTCCTTGCTGCAACTCTATCAACTCCTCGAAGTGGCCTGGGTTACTGAGTCCGCTGTCACGCTTAAGGCTGGTATCACCACAATCGCCGGAGTGGACGTGTTAAGTCCCAGCCTCGACGATATGGTGTTTATCGGTTTGACCGATGATGTTCTCGACCGCGCCAATCGCTTCCTTCGGCTTTGGAGTGCATCCGGACTGCAAATGTGGGAGGTCGATTGGGCGCTGGGAGGGGCGGTTGGCGGCGCTCTTGACGACTCCTTCCTTGTTTTTCTTGCCAACTCGATCACCGTACAGAAACAGCTCAAACTTCCATTCCAGGAACTTCTCAGCTTCTGGATGCCGCTGGAGACACGCGACGTCATAAATCATTTGGGCGCAGAAGACAGCATTGCGTCCTCCACCTATAGCAAGGTATTTCGCAACCCCGCGGTATTGATGAGTTCTGGCGACATCTTCATTCCGGCTGGCAAGAACGTTATTACAGGCGCCTCTAATCCCAACGGCGCGCCCATCGCCATTGGCACTGCGGCACCCCACGGTTACGAGACCGGCCAGAGTGTTTCCATCAGCGGAGTTCTTGGCAACACAGCCGCCAACGGCACGTTCACCATCGCGGTGGTCGATGCGTACACCTTCACACTCGATAACGCAGATGGAAACGGCGACGCAAACAACAACTACGCCGGCGGCGGGAGTGCCATAGGAAACCTCTCAGGCAACCCGATTATCCCGTCCCCGTCTGATCCTCCCACTGCGGAGCAGATCGCCATCACAGCATCGCTGGGACTGGATTCGGAAGATATTGTTGCGATTCTCTCCTTCACTGGCGAGGCGGCAACTGCTCCTCTCACGCTCGATACCCTGAATGTGCTGTTTCGCTTTCAGCGACTCTCGTCCGCACTTTCGTTGGATATCTCCGAGTTGATCCTCTGGATCCAGCTCACCAACGGGGCGCCATTTGGGCCGCAACCGGGCGATACGCTTGAGTTTCTTCGCTGCTTAGCCGTGCTCCAGGCAACCGGAGTCGCCGTCCGCGACCTCGATTATCTGCTACGTGACCAATCGGCCAGTCAGAGCTCCCTTGCTTTCACGCAGACGCAGGCGACTACGCTGCTGCAGACCATCCGGGATGCGATTGCTAAGCTCCCAACCCCCATCACTGGTGCCTCGAATGTCATGGGCGCGCCCATCGCAATCACCACTGCAGTTCCCCACAGTTACACGACGGGCCAGCAAGTTTCGATCGTCGGAGTTCTTGGCAACACCGCCGCCAACGGCACATTCACGATCACGCTAATCGATGCCAATACGTTCTCGCTCGATGGCACAGCCGGAAACGGCGATGTAAACGAATCCTACGCCGGCGGCGGCCTAATCATCTCCGCAGACACCAACCAAAACATCCAGACAATTGTCGTTGCGAGTCTCGAGACGGCTACCTCGTCCACGGCAAATGTGGTCACCCAGGTTCTCGCCAGGACCGGCGTGCTGCCGCTCGACCCGGATACGATCGATCAGCTTGTCCAACAGACTCCAAACGTTGACCCAACGCAATTTCCGACCTTGATCGATGCTTTCACCTCGGTGGCCAAAGCGGCCGCGCTTTTCACTGCGCTCAAGTTAACAAACGCTGAATTTACGTTCCTTGCGCAAAATGCCGCCACCTTCGGTTGGCTCGACCTTGGCGCGTTGCCGGTTAATCCGGCCAGTGTGAGTCCTTATACCCAGTTGGAAGCTTTGTTGATGGCGCTCCGGCTGAACCGTCGCCAGCCGGCACGCTTCCCCAGATTGTTTGACATTCTTGGGCAATGGCTGCAGCCCAATGCGCTTCCGGCTGATCTTCCGACAGCCATAGGCGGCCCGACCATCACCATCACCGCCGCCACCAACGACTCTCCCATTGCTGTCACCACTGCCGCCCCGCATGGTCTCCAAAGCGGCGAACAAGTGACCATTAGCGGAGTAGCAGGCAACAACGCTGCCAACGGGACCTTCCGAATCACCGTTGTCGATAACCTCAAGTTCACGCTCGACGACTCAAGGGGCAACGGCGTCTACACAGGAGGTGGCACGGTTACGCAGCCCAGCCTGGCGTTTGCGCTTGCCTCCAATGTGAACGACGTACTGGCCATCGCCAAAGCGTTGAACGCGACCGCCCCAGATTTAACGCCGGCTCACCGCCAAGGCTCGCTCGCTGACATGGCGGTCATGGCTGCAATCGGCGCGGCTCTCGACGTTTGCGCGCGCTACGGAATCAGCGGCTCCGTCCTGGTCGGTCTGGCGGCGGCCCCAGCTACCGCCGACACAGCCTCGGCCGCGAGGGGAGCGCTGCAAGCGCAATATACACAAAGCAATTGGTTCGGTGCCATTCAACCGGTCGAAGACGTTCTCCGGCAACAACGCCGCGATGCTCTTGTCGCCTATATCCTTGGCCCTGGGCCGGCAGAGCCAGTGCCCCCGATGCTGACCACCGATGACATTTATGACTATTACCTCATTGATCCGGAGATGTGCCCGTGCGCCCAGACGACGCGGCTGCTGGAGGCTTCGCTGGCGATCCAGCAATTCGTGCAGCAGTGCTTCCTGAACCTGTTTTTCTCCGACGTGACCGTGGACATGTCAAATCCGTACTGGAGTGAATGGTCCTGGCGGAAGCTGCATGAATCGTGGAAACGCAATCGTAGTATTTTTATGTATCCCGAGAACCACCTTTTGCCAGAGACGCGCAAAGATGCGTCGTCATTCTTTATCGACCTAGAGAACGACCTGCGCCAGTCGAATTGCGATGCCAATGCCGCCCAGGCGGCCATTGAAAATTACCTGCGCAAGCTGGTTGGAGCGTCGCAACTGCAGGTGGCGGCCCACTATAACCAGACGAGAACGGATGGCAGCACCGTTTTGTACGTCTTCGCGCATACCACCGGCACGCCGTCTCAATGGTACTACCGCACACGCACCAGCATGACGATGTACGGCGGCAGTTGGAGTGCATGGCAGGCGCTCAACCTCGACATCGCCTCCAATCATTTATTGCCCGTCATGTGGGATCAGCGTCTCTTCCTTGTGTGGCCGGTGTTTAAACAAAGCTCGGAAAAGCAGAGCAGTCAGACGGTGCCGGCCAGCGGCAGCAATACCCAGACCCAACAAGACCCTCCGAAGAAGTTCTGGACGGTCGAGTTCGCGATGAGCGAACTTAGCGTCGGGAAGTGGCAACCTAAACAGACTCTGCAGCAGAAAATGTTTTTCGACACTCCGGACTCCCCCCTAGCCTTCACCTTCCGCGCATACCAGGATAACTCGTTCAATTTGCAGTTACAGGTCTACTTCACCGCGATTGAAGAAGCGATTCAAGTCGCTTATATGAAAGCCGGATTTGACGTAAAGAAGAAAGCCCCTAACAATCCCAATCAATTAACTTACACCTACACCGGAAAAAGCTTCGACATCCTCACTGACAATAGTACTAATCCCACGACAATCACAATACCTGGCTTGCCTATCTTTCCCCTTGACTCGGCGACGGTTACGCTCACCTGGACCGATCAAAATACTGGTTCTTTCACATCGTCGTTGCAGCTGACCGACTCTACGGGAAAATCCAAGTTGATTGCGGCCGGTACATTGCAAATGCCCGAATCTCCCTTGTCAGTGTCGGAACAAACAGCAATCTTGCCAGATGGCAATTATGTAGATCTCAGCCAGGAACCGACATTCGCTACAGTGGGCTCCGGCGGGATCGGTTACCAACAACTGATGACCCCAGACTCCTATGGCTTTTCGGGACAAGATCTGGTCTGGGGCAATTACACAGGGTTCAAGACCGATAGCCCGTCCCTCAACGTGTTGGCGCAAACGCCTGCTGACGGATCTGCCAGTTCTTTGAAGTTGCTGCAAACCATCACTAACCCAAGAATTATCGTGCCGCAGCAAGAGCAGCCAGACTTCGACTCTCTCGATCCATTCTTTGTTAGCGATCCGGCGCGGACGTACCTGGTGCAGCCGATCTTCTATACGGATGAAAGCCATACCACGAAGCTTCAAAGTCTCACCAATGTCAGCCAGTGGACCACGCTGTTTGAGTTCCATAGCTTCTACCACCCATACGCCCGCACATTTTTGCGGGAGTTGGAGATTGGGGACGTTCCGCAACTCATGGCACGCAACCTCCAGATCCATCCGGAGACTGTGCGAGGCTGGACAGCGCCGCCATTCAACTTAGGTAAATTCGATTTTAATTTGCTTTATACTCCACAATCGCAGGTCAAGAAACCGTATCCCGGCGTGAGTAAGGACGGTGATGCCGGTGAAAGTTATCTCGATTTCACGGAATCCTCCTCCGGCGCATACTCGCTCTACAACTGGGAAGTCTTCTACCATATTCCGATGTTTATCGCGTCGTTGCTGCTGCAGAATCAGCAGTTTCAAGACGCTATAACCTGGCTGGAGCACATCTTCAATCCCACTGATTCCAGCGGAACACCCGCACCCCAACGTTATTGGCAGACGGCGCCTTTCTATAATTCCGACGACTGGAGCGATCAGCAGATCCAAAATCTGCTCACAACTCTCGTTATTGAAAACCCGGCAAGTGACACCGCCATCCAGAACTGGATACAAGACCCATTCGACCCGCACGCGGTCGCAAGTACGCGTATCTCGGCATATGCCAAAGCCACCGTGATGAAGTTATTGGATGTATTGATTGCGTACGGCGACTGGAACTACAGCCAGAACACGCCGGAGACCGTGAGCCAGGCCGAGCAGCTCTACGTTCTCGCCGACTTGATCCTGGGACCTGAACCGCAGATGCTGCGCTTGCCCGCTGCGAATAGGGGCCGCAAGACCGCCATTACCTACGCCTCGCTCAATCAGAATGATATCGATCTTTTCTCCAACGTTCTGGTGAATATCGAAAACATCATCGTCGGCCCCGAACCGCCCCATCCGGTGGACACCGTATATAGACCCAAACCCTCTTCGCCGCCTCTGGGGTATTTTCCTCTCGGAACAGGGGAAACCCCCTTATTCTGCATTCCGTTCAATAAGCATCTCTTTGATTATTGGAAAAAAGTGGAGAAGCGACTCTATAACATTCGCCACTGCTTGAACCTTCAAGGAGTTCCGCAGCCGCCGTGGCTGAATAGGGAGGGCAATGGCACGGCGCTTGACGGCGCACAACCTGGAGGGGCGAATTCTTCCAGTGCAACGGGGCAGGCTCCCATCTACCGATTTGCCGTCTATCTGCAGAAAGCTATCGAAATAACCAATGATGTCCGCGCATACGGCGCATTGATACTCTCGGCACTGGAGAAGCAGGACGCTGAGGCGCTGGCTGTCTTGCGCGCCAATCAGGAGCTGGACATCCAGAACCGAATGCTGGACGTGAAGACCGCAGCAGTCACCGAAGCCCAGGATCAGATTGCGGTCCTGAATAATCAGAAGGCGCTGGCGCAAATACGCTATGACTTCTATTCCACCCGGCCCTTCATGAATGATTGGGAGACCGCTGCCATTACCCTTCAAATCAACGCTATAGCTCTCAACATCGGCGCGATTCCGCTCGATCTGACCGCCGCTGTGCTGCATCTTTTCCCGAACCTAACTACCGGGGTGTCAGGATTTGGCGGTACTCCCCAAGTTAACGCCTCCTTCAGCGGTGAGCAATTCGCCAATGCTGTGTCGGCAGCGGCAGGCGCAACCCGCGCAGTGGCCGGGATAATGAGTGAAGCCGCAGCTATGGCCGCCACAACAGGTGGATATCAACATCGCGCGGACGACTCGAGCCTCCAGGCGAATCTGGCTCAGGCCGAATTGACGCAGTTCGAAAGTATGATCACTGCGGCTCAGGACAGGCTGAATATCGCCCAGAACGAGCTTTCCATTCAAAATGCGCTGATATCCAACGCTCAGGCGGTGAGCAACGTCCTCACCAATAAGTACACAAATGCCCAACTCTACAATTGGATGATCACACAGCTTACGACGGTCCACACCCAGGCCTACCAGTTGGCATTTTCGCTTGCTCAGCAGGCGCAGAGCGCCTGCTGGTACGAGCTAGGCCATTACCCCGGCAGTCAGGCCCCTTTCATTCAGTTCGGGTACTGGAACAGTCAGTACAAAGGCCTGACGGCGGGAGAGAGCCTCTTGTTCGATCTGCGGCGGATGGAAGCGCAATATCTGTCCGAGAATAGCCGCGAACTGGAGTTAATCAAACGTATCTCCCTCGCTCTCACCTCCCCACTTGAACTGGTCAGGCTGCGTGAAACCGGCGTCTGCGACTTTGAGCTTGAAGAAAGCCTGTACGACTATGACCACGCCGGCCAATATTTCCGGCGGTTGCGCTCAGTTGCAATCACAATTCCTTGTGTCACCGGGCCTTATACCGGAGTGAACGCGACCCTGACCCTGGGGAAGAACATGGTCCGCACTCAGGCCCCCGACTCTAACTATCAACCGCAAAGTGCAAGTGTAGATCCAATCAATAAACAACAGTCAATTTCTCCCTCTCCCATTGGCGCAGCCGGAACCATGACGATTGCGACCAGCACTGGCCAGGCGGATATGGGCCTGTTCGAAGACAATCTGCATGATGAACGCTGGCGTCCTTTTGAAGGCCAAGGCGCCATCTGCAGCATGAATCTCGTGCTCGATCCCCGCGACAACAACTTTGATTTCACCACCATCACAGATGTAGTACTTAGCATTCGCTACACAGCCCGCGTAGGCGGCGATCCGAATGCGGCCGAAAACGTTCGCAAAGCCCTCCAGAAGCTGGTGACCACATCGCCACGTTCGATTCTGGTCAGCTTGCGCCACTCTTTCCCGGGCTACTATCACAAGTTTTTCAATCCGCCTGCCGGCGCCACCGAGCTTACCCTGACTCTCCCTCTGACCAACGTTGTATTTCCCTTCTCTAATTTGGCCAATGGCACGGCCGAAATCCAGGGAATCGCTTTTTACGTTGCGCTTTCAGTACCAGCCGGCGACACAATACCGGCGCAGCTTAGCGCACCAAATAGACCTCTCTCTCTCGACCCGCCTGGACAGCAGGACACCGACGATCCTATTCATCTCTCGCAGAATCCCACTACAGCTGCCGGAGATCCAGTCCCTCTCGGAAATCCCGTCTCTCTCGCACTGGCTCCCATGAAGTGGAAGACGAATGCCAATAGTCCTGTCAACGCGCTTAGCCACGCCGTTGATTTTAAGCCGCCTTTCGCCGCTCCGCAGACCTTTACGCTGATGGTGCAGTCGGACGGCATCCCAGCCGGCTTGGCCAAGACAGAAAATGGACAGACCCTGCTTGATTCGTCAAAGATAGAGGACATTTTGTTAGTGATTACTTACTCTCTTAGCTGATGCGCGCGCAGAATGAAAACGACAGGAATGCACATCTGGAGTAAGCGTACGGAGTTTTGACGGAACGATAAGGAGTGCGTTATGCGCGATTTCGATGAATCCTGGCCGGAACAGGTGCTAATTCCAGAACATTCCGGCTTCTTCAGACGCGCGCTCGCAGTTGCGGCGTCAAGCTTCTCCTCATTGAGTAGGGCGACTATGATCTTGCCGAAGCCCGAAGGACCAATGGGGTCTATGGGCGCCCTCGACGACGTGCCCGGTGTAATTAAGCTGGACCCGACATTCAAATTGATCTACCTCAGTGCACTCGGTCTCACGGTGATTGTCTTTGTAGCATGGGTTCTGGCCTCTTTGGCCCAGCCTGCTGCTCGTTCCATCTGGAGTGCACTTCCGCGTCTGCAAAGGTTCGAATCTTTAACGCCTTGCTAGGTGAACTTCGGCCTATAGGATGAAATGATCTTCCGGAGTCCACGCTGGCATGGATGACACTTCGATCCAAACAAGTTTTTCAGCCGACTTGGCGTAATGGATCTTTCCTGGTTCTATGGAGATCGTTTCTCCCTCACGGAGAACATGACCCTCACCTCCGCATGCAACGTGTAACGTTCCGCGCAGTACTTTATGAATCTCTCGCGTCTTAATGTGAAAGTGCGGTGCACTACTTTCAATGACTGCCACCGCAAGTCCGTGAGAAATCTCTGCAACTATTTCTCGCCCGTCATCTGCGATTTGTACCCGGCACCCAGGATAAGAATTCATCAATTCTGCTCGAGTCTTCTCGATATCGATGGCGTTCATATGCACGTCCTTTTCTATCAACACCTTCCATGTCAACGAGAGAAAACCTACCTGACCCTGCATGCGCGCATGGCTTCCGTTGGTAACACTACATACGCCCAGACCTGAAGCTGAATCGCGCTACTTCTGGCGCCCAGGTGCGTAGAGTTGCAAGAGACGCATCCGATTGCGCCGTCTTGAAGGCCGACAAAGCTGCTTGGACATAGCTTGTCTCGCCCGGATCAATCAGCCTTTGAACATGAGCTTCGAGCTGCGAAAGAGGAGCATCGTCCTTGCTATTCGCCAGGAAGTCGACAATCCCAAGCGAACTGCGAGGAGCGGCTGTGATGATTGCCAACAATACCATCGCCGCACGATACTCACCTGAACTTCCTCTTTTAACAACGAAAGTCTCCTGCTGCAGGTTGTCAAGAGACGCTTTGAGAATCCGATAACTGTTTACAAAGCGCTTCAACCGCCGCGGAGATTTTCCGACAGCTCCGGCTAGTTGGAGCATGAACAGTCTCTCTTCTGGTTCGATCACCAGCGATTGTGCATTTCTCCTTTGTTCATCACCCGACGGGGAGACAGATGCGGGCTGCTCGCTTGGTTTACCTTCCCCGGTGTCATTGACGACCGGAGATTGCGGGGCTGTCCCGATTTGGGCGGTCGCCCCGATTTCCAATAGCCGTGGGACCATTTCCGCGATCATGCTGCGGCTGGCGTTTTCTTCCATCGGCGGTAGCCAAAAGGGGATCTGGAAGATTTTCTCCAAGTAGTCTAGGGCGCTGACCCCTTGGTTTGCATCGTAGCTACTCTGGCCGCCCTCGTAGATGCCGGGCGTCAGATGCAGCGGGTACTTTTCGGCTAACGATTTCGCCGCCCAGCGGATGTCGACGCCCACAACCACCACAAACAACTCGAAACTTAGCAATAAATGGATAGCTTCCAAGACCGCAATTACCTGGTGGGTTGGGCAACGATCCAGGTCGTCAATGTAAAGCACTATTCGGTCCACGGGGCGAAGAGCGTCGTTTCCAGACTGCTCATCCTTGCGCATTCTCTTCATCAATTCGCTCAACCTTTGAAAATCAGAGCGGACCGCCGCGACAACGCCAAGGTAGCGTTCATAGGTTTTGCCGGTCAGGCGATCTTCCAGGAGCTTTGCAATCTGGTTGATTGAATGGCTCTCCTGGACCTCTTGCTCTGCTTTTTCTACCTTGAGTTGCGCCTCTTTCAAATCAACCTGTGCCCTTCCGACCGCTGCCACTGCGCCCTGGTATTCCTGGGTTGCCGTCGCCAACTCCGAATGGGCTTTTTGCTGCTCCTCCTGTGACGCATGGTCAATTTCGCGGCGGAGGGAATCGAACTGGTCTAGGCCGTTCGATACGGAGCGGAGTTGGCGTTTGGCCCACTCTAGAGTTAGAGCAAGAAGCGCAGCGATATTCAGGACGAATCCATAGAATGCGGGCCACGACGTGTGAAGCCAAATGGTCGCCGTCAGTGCGGCCACTAACACTGCCAATCCTCCGACCAACCACGGTGTAAGGTCTCCCCAATCAATCGGCGCCCGCAACAGCCATTCCCAAGCAGAGCGCGCACGCAGCCGTGCAATCCGCACTTCCTCAATAATGCCGACAACCTCGCCAACCGTCTTCCCTTCCGTCTCTTTTAGTTTTTCGAGGCCCTCGAGACCAAGATATCTCTCGCCTAATGCGACCGCGTCGTCCATGCAAAGCTTGGGCAGAATGGCCTTTCGGACGGCGTTAGCCACATCCGTCGCCTTAAGGCGCTGAACAACGGTTGCCTTCCCATCGGCCTGGCGTGATAATTCCGAGAGTGTTTGCGCGCTATTGTCACGTTCCTGCTTGGCTTCGGTGAGATTCTTTTCCGCCTCGCCGCGAACAACTTTCGCAATTTCGAGTTCTGACAGGACCTTGTCCATCAACTCCGAGTCTCCATCGCGTCCGACGATGGCCGTTCGTAGCCCCATTAAGATGGTTTGGACCAGACTGGCCAGCAATTCGGTTTCAGCATAGTGCCAAGCATTGAATATGATCGGCTCGACTCTGCGGCAGAAAAGCCGGTTGCCGTCCTGTCCGACATCCTCGAAGGAGGACAATGCCTTGGTGTGCTCCATCATCAGGCGCATAAAGAAGCTCTTTCCCGAGCCCCAGTCGCCGAAAATGCCGATGGAAAACGGTGGATTGACCCTTTGGGCTGTAATGACCGTTGCAAAGGCGCGGGCATGCCTGCTGACGTTCAAGCGATCTTCGCCGCGATCTGCGGAGTCACCCTGTACATCCGTAATCGTGGGCAAGGTTGAGCCTACCAAAATCAATTGCCATTGCAGGCTGTCGTCATTCAACCAGCTCCGCGTGAAGTGCTTCAGCAACTTGTTACGTAACAGCGGCAAACTGGCTCCGGATTGGATAAGTTTCTGGTTTGCAGTCGAATCCGGGTCGACCAGTATGGAGGCAATAATGTGTCGCACTCCGACAGCATCGGTCGAGGTTGTCGACCGCGCCAGAGATCGTGCTCGGTCCAGAATGTTTTTGAAGCCTCGCGTAGCAGGATACGTACTGCCTGTGCCTTGAAACGGCAAACCACTCGTCGGAAGCGTGATGGTGGTCTGGATTGCCAGGCGGTCCCGCACCAAGTCGCCGAACGCGGCACAATCGGGGACCGTCCGTACCTGCACGAGCGTGTGGAGCAGACCTTCAGAATTCCATATCGACGGCTTTCGTGCTACGGCCGCGGATTCTGCCCCGCGCATCACGGAAACACACTCGGTCTCGAAGACGAAATTGCCCAAGAACGTTCCGTCCACTTGTTGCGATACCGGATCTATATCGCTGCTGGGAAGGTAGCCCGCCAGGATCTGCGTCCATCCCGTCGACTCCTGTGGGTAGGTTGTGGTAATGAATGTGGCAAACTCGTACCTCCATACGTCCTTATCGAACCCCCAGTCGGCAAGTTGCCGTACGTGAGCGGGAGGATTTCTGAAGAAATAGACAGCCGCCACGTGACGCGTACCGATCGGTGAGTTTGGAGGCCATCCCGCCTCGATTGCGAGCGATTGAGATTCATTCAAAACCGTCAAGGCCGATACACTCGCCTCATCGTCCTTGATCGTCGGGACTTCCCCTGAACTCACTTTGTTAAGTATCGTGGAACGTTGCATTTCCTCTATGTGCCCGTTCGCATAAATGGCGGTTGTTCGAACCGCAAGCGACTGAACCCGTTCTTGAATCCACGCTGAGGTCGCATCATCACTCCACAACAGTCCAATGAGGATCGATGTATAACTGAGGTTGACTTGGTCGCCGCTCGTCGCTCCGATGTGGCGGGCGATGTTCAGCACTTTTTCCAGCTCCTTATCGGCATTGACGTTTACACTTTGCGCGATTGCGGCCATCTGAACCTTCGATCTAGCAGAAGCTTTTAGAGGATGGACCGGCCCGCCGATGGGAATTCAACGCCTTCGGCAGTCACTGACTCCTGGAGCAGTTGGGCAACTTTGAGCGAACCATACTCGCTAGCTCAACGATCGAGGAACCTGCCATACGTCCGACCCATAAGGGTGAAAAAGACCCAACCTAGTATAGGGATAATTTAAAGATTGTCCAGCGGTGATACAGAATCCGACGATTCTGAACGCTGTGCGGCTCCGCTCTGCTCGTCTGCACCACGGCAAAAATGCGACTCACCTAATTCGATAGCTTTGAGTCTCCAGAAAGTCTCTCCAACGGCTGAGTGATTCGATGAAAATCCCAATAAATACTGTGTCCAGGACAAGATCTAACCTTCTGCATCGATAAAGAGAAGTGACGGGCCGACCGGTATTACCTACTGCGTTGCATAACTCAGGATTAAGAGGTGCTGGATTGCAACGGCCAGTGTCTGAAGAAGTTGTCCGGTCTCCTCTGCAGGCAGCCCTATTTCGGCTTCTCGGTGGAGTTTGGTTCAGCCTTTCCCAGTGGCAGTAGTCTGCCGCGGTGAGTGCTGTCCTCGGACTATGTTTCCCCATTGGGCGGTTGAGCCGGTGGCTCGCCAGGTACAGGTCTGTTACGTATATGACGAACCAGTTGGATCGGTAGCCGGGCTCTGTGGGCGGTCTTGAGGTCCTTCGGATCTAAACTGCCTTCTGCCACTGATCTACTGATCTCAGAGTCGGCGAGAAGTCCGACTGCGGTGCTTGCTCATCTATCCCCACATTGACTTGGGGCTTGATGGCTCGTCGGGTGCAGGCACTTCAGTTTCGGCTCCACGTTTTGGTGCGTAGTTTGCGGACTTGCGTGTGAAGATGCGAATGTGACGAGAGGTTTTCTCGTTGAGCCTCATCTCTCTAAGAGATTCATACTGCGCGATATACGGCCCGGTTTTCGTCCGCCTGCAGTCCTGTACAAGATCAAGACCTCTCACCATTGCAACAATAGATAAAAGGTAAAGCTCTAGAAATCAAAGAGTTGGAGGCGCGGGTGAGAATCGAACTCACGCTTAGGGGTTTTGCAGACCTAGAAGAAGTGAGACATATACCTTTTACTTGCAGTGTATTAGCTCTCTGATCCGTAGCTTTGGTCCGCTTTGGATCTGACCCGCGTCAATTGAGTTTGCTGGAGCGTCAGTGAAATTTCCACTCGAAATCGTTTGCAAACCTGCCGAAGTATTAGTGAACCAAGTCGGTTTCTAGGTGCTTGAGTCTCGTTTTGTTCGGCTGATCAAGGCAGATGAAACCAGCACTAAAGCACTTTGCGCCAGGATATGGCCGCCTCCGGCGTGACAAATTGCTCGGCCTCGTGCCCCCAAACAATGATCGAATTCTTTACTGGGTATTAGTTTGTCTCGTCCATTTTTCAGCGCTGGGACTGCTCGTTCGCTAGCGCAACATAACCTTACCCAGAATCATGAGTGCGAACTATAATTGCTGACCTCGGGGAACGGGGGCGCTCCTATGACGATTTGCCGTGATCAATCGACCGTCTTTTTGCGAAATCAGGGCTATAACGTAGTCCGCCACCCGAACTCGAGAATCCGCCCCATGGATCTTATCGGTATTCAGAGAGGCGAATCTTTGTATCTAGGACATCTGAACCAATTGATAGGAGAGTCGGCAGGGGGACTTCCGGCCGTCGAAGAAAACGTTGAAAGCGCAGAAATCAGTGGACAATCATCGAGCAAGATGTCTATCGCTATCGGCGCCAACGTTCTCGGAAGCCTGATTGGTGCCATGGGCGGTACTCTGGGTGTAAAAACGAGCTACACTGACGCGAGGCGAGTCGAATTCACTTTTACAGATGTATTCAATGATCTTGTGGTTCCGCTTGCGGTGGGCGATTACCTACGCGAAGCGGATGTCGACGCGGGAAATCTAATCCTTCAGCAATATATCCTTGGCCATGGCAGCCTTTACCTGACTACGAAGACCGCTAAAAGCAGGAAGTTTTCGGTCAAATACGAACGCAAGAACGGTACGATCGCTGAGATAGACGTGAAAGCATTGCCCCAGCTAACTGGAGGCAACGTTACAGTTGATTCGTCGCAGGCGGCGGAGGGTGTCGTTTCCTTCTATGGAGCTACTCCGTTGGTCTTCGGATTTCAATGCTTTCGCGTGGGTGTCGCGGACGGTGAACTCACGCTCACGTCGGTGCGTGCCGGGAACGTTGCTCTCGCTACCGGCAATACAGCTGCGCAAGAACCTGATCTTTTGTCCCAAGGGGATGCGGTTGACCTTCAATTCACCCTCTGAATCAGGAGACCTTTATGTTGTCGTTATCCTTGGCGCAGGAGCTGTCTGAATCCGGTTATAACCTGCTACTGCAAAGCTGTTCACTTCGCCCCTTAGATCTCATTGGGTACGATCAGTGCCGCCACTTTCTGGTTGGCTCCTTGGCACAGCTCGTCCAGGGCAAGTCGACGCCCTCCGTGAGTGATGTCGCTTTCCGGCCAATTGCCCTGCCCACACGGCCGTTCCCCCTGATTTCTACAATCGGAGCCAAGCTGGTGGAGTCATTTCTCACCAACGCCGGGGTGGATCCCTTCCGGTGGGACCGGCTCGTCAGCGGCAAAACGATGAGCATCCGATATGACGGATGGCAGACGCAGGAAGTTCATCCGAAAGAGCTGGACAGCTTTCTTCGCATAGGATCTCTTGAGTCCGCGAGCTCGATTTTGAACGACTTCGTATTCTGCGGCGGAGGCTTGTTCGTGATCACCGGCGTAATCCGGGCAGCGAAGCTAAATGTCGAATTCGAGCCCTCACCCGAACCCGTTTGGACGGACTTTCAGCTCCTGCGTGACAGTCTCATCCCTGACGTCACGCCGATGTTTCTCAAGGACAACATAATTCTCCTAGAAGCGGCAAAGCCTGCAACGCTTGCGATTCAACTTATTCCGTTAGCGATGTCGGAGGAGATGCTGACTCTTTATGGTTATGACCCGACAAGCGCGCCGTTGTACGTCTCCTTCGACCACAATATTGTCCCTTGGCTTGAGTCTTACACCCTGAAATCTGGTCACAGTGTTCAGGTGGAGAATCCGAAGCGACGAGATTATGTCCTCCTGCCGGATCGAGGCCTTACGGTATCGGCGGAAGAAGCTCCACGTGCAGCTCGAATCTTTGAGGACATGGAAAGATTTCGAGGAGAAACTACCTTTACGCTCGAAGAATCGCCCGACGTGCGTATGCTTGTGCTCGACTCTGTATCTCCCCTTGGGCCTAAACTCGTTCGCATGGGGCAAGATAGCGTCAATGCTCTGCAGGGGTTGCACATAGGTATTCGGTCCGAACCGCTGATTCAATACGAATATAGCGCCACGCCCGCGTTCCGGTTGAAACCCATCCCGGGAGAGACCCGGCGCGTCACCATCCGCATCACGTGCATCGACTCCGGAGCACCCATTGAGGGTGCTGAGGTCGTGGTCGTCACAGATTGGAAGAGCCAGTACGGCGAAAGCGCCAAAACAGATTCAACCGGCGAAGTGCATCTTCCACTGGGTTCTCTGCCCGTGCAGGCTGAACGCATTTACGTACGCTCACCAGACCGCGGCTATTGGGGTGCTTACCGCAATCCCGCTTCCATCGTTCCGGGCTACACTATTGCTCTAACTCCCATAGACCCTGGTTACATCGATTCCGTGCGCCATGTTTATGGGTCCTCTATGCCGACGGACGGAGCTGGCGTAAGGCTTGCCATCATTGATTGCGGCGTTGGACCGCACCCGGATCTAATCCTTGCCGGCGGAAAAAACATTGTCTACGGCGAAAACGAGAACGACTTCTCCGACAACGGCGACGGACATGGTACTCATGTGGCGGGGATTATCGCGGGGCGAGGTATTCCTTCAGGGATTGCACCCGGAGTTGAACTCTATAGTTACCGCGTCGTGGGTTCAGATCGGAAGGCACCCGACAACTTTCTTCTGTGTAAAGCCTTGATCTATGCCTGCGATGCGGGATGTGAAGTTGCCAATCTGAGTATGGGTCTCGATCAGGGCCTTGCGCCTCACGACGAAACTCTGAAGCGGGCCATAGAAGACGCCCGCAATCGCGGTTGTATCGTAATTGCTGCCGCTGGCAACCGCGGAAACAAACCGGTGACCCTACTTGCCAAGTACGCTAGCGCTGAAGGATTTGCCGTCTCGGCGGTCGGTCACAAAGGCTCGTTTCCTCCCGGATCAATCGAAGACAGCGATATCCAACCCGGCATGTGGGGTACCGATCCCAACGATTTCGTAGCAGCGTTTTCCAATTTCGGCGACGATGTCTCGTTGACCGCTCCTGGCGTCGGCGTCATCTCCACCGTTCCAAACGGTGGCTACCGCGCTCTCAGTGGCACCTCTATGGCGGCGCCCGTCGTTTCGGGCCTTGTTGCCCGCGTGATTCAGCGGAACTCACCCCCTTTGCCGCCGCCTCGCGACCGGAGCCGCACTCGCGAGATTCTGAACCGTACCGTCCGTTCTGCTAGGAAACTCGGCTTCCCGAGAGAGCGCGAGGGTGCAGGCATGCCCTGTTAATGATCAACGACGCCGATTCAGTCTTAGGCGAGTAGGTCTCCTAATGTCAGCAACATCATTTGCAGCCGCCCCGGAGTTACTTCTGTTCCGAGACGGTCATGACTGAACTGTAGAGAGTTGCTTGAACGCCTCATTCAGATTGCCGCCAATTTCGAGGAACATTTTGGCGATTTCATTGCTTTGACCAACGCCCTTTCCCCTTTCCCTGGGGAGGCTGCCGAAGCCCACGAATCGATTCCGGTGGTGCAGATCGACGAAGGCAAGATCCAGGATCCAGGCGGACTTAGACCAGGTGGTGCGGTCGACAGTGGAAGAAACGCTGGACGCGCTTGTGGATGCAGAAGCTGATCAGTTATGCGGTGCTCGGAAATACGAGCTGGCCGAAGGACGCAAGGATACACGGGCTCGGGACATTCACAGACTATGCACGAATGGCAGCTTATGCACGAATGGCAGCGTCGACTGAATCAAACTCCTTCAAAGCTGCCTCATACGTTTCCCCGATGGACTCGATGATCTTCGACTCAATTCTCAATTGGCTGAGCAACATGTTCATTAGCTCGGTCCCTCCCCTGCTTGTATCGACTTCTTTCCCCTTCGCAGCGCTCCCAAGCTTCTTCGCCAGATTGACGAGGGCAAAGATAGGATTCTCGTCCACCAGGAACTTGGCCAATTCTTTTGACATTTCAAATATCCTCTCGAATGCACCGTCAAGGACGGCGATGCCGCTTCGAGCATACTGTTTATTACGCAATTGCTCGCCCAAATCTTTCAACGATGTGCCAATGTTCTCGTCTTTGAACGCTCGCATCATCAATGTACGACCGCGGATTACCTCAGCCGCCATCAATTCAATACGTTCCGTGTGAACGCCGATCTCGTAAACCGTCTTGTTCGCCCATTCCCAAGTTTTTCTTATCGCTGCCTGCGCTTCCTCGATTCTCTTCTGGTGCTCTTTCAATAACTCCATCGGTGAAAGTTTTCCCTTCGCGTCTATCGGCCTTCCCATCACGTCGATGCCATTTCCCAGGATATAGAGCTCTATACTCAAGACGGTTGCGTTCAATCTCATATGCAGGATCACTATGTTCGTTGCGAGGGAGGCACTTCTCGAATTGAACCGCCGGATGAGATCTTCCGTTTCTCGGCGCAGCTCCATCGTCACGTCAGCGCGATCTTCAAATATTGCGAGAAATCGTTCGATGATCTGGTTACCGTCATAGGAATCATAATGTTTTAGCGCATCGACAAATGCATCTTTCGAGGTGTTCACGCGCGCTTGAATCTCGTTCAGATCGTATTCATCGTTCATTGGATATCCACTCAGGCAAACACTATAGCCCTACCGACAAGCCTGTCGTTCCGCGTACTCATCGAATTCGCGACCGGCTTCAGACCGCGGCCTAATTCTCAAGACAGGCTTTGCTTCCACAAAGCATTCCGGGCACGTTGAACGTCGAGCAGGTCGGGTTCAAGGCAGGGAGCAGCGGCTTTCTTTTTCCTCGTCTATCTATATATCATTGTCAACCCGCGGGGGATAAATGCGGCTCAACAGACCAGCGCTGAGACTGCCAAGAGCGAGGCGCCGCGTGCAGGCGCCCCGGAGAACAGGGAGGATGCGACTTTACAGCATCCAAAATCAGGCTGACCTAAGTGACGTCTCCACGCCCGCGTTCCACGCATCTAGCAGCCGATTGCCGATGTCAGCGAACGCGAGATGCTCAGCGATATAAGCCTGCACTTCCGCGCGGGTGTCTGTAAGCGCGTCGGCGATGCGTTCGAGTATTTTTCGCGCGCGCGCGGGTGCGCAGCGTGCGCGCGTCTCCCCGAGGCGCTGAAGATCCCTGGCGGCCGGCCAGCGTGTGGTGCCATTGAGGGTGAGCGCCATGCTGTCCCTGGGCATGTAGACGGCGGTGGTGACCAGATCGTAGACGGGGGCGAGGCGGGCTTCGCCGAGAACATCGTCATAGACGATTCCGAAATTCTTCAGATGCGCGTCCCCATTGCGTAGCGCGCAGTTGAGCGCGATCAAAGTGAACAGTCTTTCCGTATCCTCCTGGACGTGCGGAGAATTCGCGAACTGCTGGAAGCGCCTGAGAATGGAAGTCTCATAACTGCCGCTATATTTCTGGTCAGTCCGCTTGCCGTTAAGGACGCAGAAATCCTCGAATCCGCGGTAGGTGCCGTCGTCGCGCAGATCGAAACGGTCGATGACGAGCGCGGCCGCGTCTTCCGCGAGCTGGAAGCGGGGCACCTCGAGGCCGCATCGCTCGGCGGCCCTCAGGCAGAAATACTCGTTGGCCGCAAGATCGGGATATTCGTTCGGCTCCCAGAACTTCACGATATGCGTCGCCCCCTGGTAGCTCTGTGAGAGCCGCGCATCCCTATGATGCTCGGCGAAACTTTTCTCGTCCCGCACCAAAACCTTGGGCTGCACGCCGCTGATGCCGGAAACGGAAGCGAAGCGCTCGATGAGATAGCGGAAGAGATCTCCGCCGCGCCGCCGCGCAAGTATTTCATCGACGGATTGGAAGGGCACCTCCTCGTGCAGCTGTTCCTTCTCGCCGGTGTAACGGATGCGGCCGACCTGCGAGCGGCCGACGATGGCGAGCAGGTCGAAGTCATCGAACGTGCCGGTGGCTTTTACGAAGGCGAGGCGCAGACGTTCCCTTAAGACCCCCTCCGGGAGGTTCATCTCAAAGATGGGCGCGAGGCCAAATGGCACGTCCCAGGAAGCGAGGCGCACCGGCATCGTAACGGAAACTGCGCGCGCGCCGGCCGCTCCCGGCATATAGAGAAATGTGCTGCCGCGCTGTCCGGAACGATCGAGCAGTCCCGCCTCAGCGCTGTCGGTCCAGGTCTTGATCATCGCGGTCCTCTTGCAGGAGTTCCTCTAAGGTGGGGCGGCGAAAGCCTGCTGGCTGGAGCTTCAGCTCAAGCCCCAGGGCGGCCAGCAGCTTGGTGAGCTTGGAGTAGCCCAGTTCCCGGGCGCGGCCGTTTTCAAGGGCGTCCAGCGTCGCGCGGCTGATCCCTGCCCGCCGCGCGAGAATCACCTGGCTCAGTTTGAGCTCTTTACGGCGTTCCGTGATGTGTTCGCCTAATGAGATAAGGTCCAGCATGTATGCCTAATATATTAGGCAAAAGGCCGGAAATCAAGAGGGATGCCTAACATATTAGGCAATAGAAGCTTTAATCTCCTCAGCGCAATTCAGCTGACTTTGTTAACCTCGCGAAAATCAAGGAGGTAATCCAGACTGATTGACCGTATTTTTCTCATTCCCGAGCGTTCGGCAACGCCAGAAGGAAGCCCCGTTGCTTGCCGAGCGCGAACTCTTCTTGTCGCATTCTGCTGCAGCAGGGATGTCCTCCCTTGCAGGTTCGGAGCGACTTCAGTGAGAGCGCTTATTGAGCTGATCGCTTTGGGAAAAGGTCTGCAACGGAGAGGTCTGTCTCAAACAGTAACAGCACTGTTCTAATTGAAATAATTGGCTTTGACTGTCCACTTTCAGTCCGCCTCGAAACAAGAACGGTAAGAAGTTTTGAGCCCTCGCGCTGCACCTAAGCCATTTTTGCACAATAACTTGGAGGCGCGGGTGGGAATCGAACTAGTGCGCCTCATTGATAACGTGTAAGTTACTGATTCTTCTAACCGCTAGATGCGCTCAAAACGCATCTAACGCGAACTGTTAGCACGGTTTTAGCACGGTAGCTCATTTTAACCATTACGCGGGTCGAGTTTCACCACGCGCCTGAAGTACCCTAGACCCATTTTATGCCTGAAGTGCAGCGCGGTTCAGTGGTTCCTGTTAACAGCGGCATAAATGGGTTCAACAGTCGAGAGCAAGGCTTCAAATTGTGTCTGTGTTGTCTGCATTTATCAGCTTCCTTTACGTGGGTCGTCGGGTTGACTGCGAAGGACACCCGAATTTTGTATTAGATCGATCCCCTGCCAGTTCTGTAACGAATGGCTGGTAAGAACCGAACTAAGCTCTTGACCGCATTGATAGTAAGAGCGAACATTACGCAACCAAAATGTGGTGGCGAATCATTTCTACAGGCGCGCTATGCATTCTAGTAGCGGGCTCTATTGCGGTTGGTGGTGTGACTCTGTACCACAGCCTACCTTGGGCCACCGCCCTCTCTGTAGTACTTGATTTTACTGTATTTACAGCAGGTACGAAGTTCATTTTGGATTCGGTAAAGACTGCGAATGAGCTCAGAAAAATTCAGCTTGAGAATACTAAGATTGAGTTGGAGATTCTCGAAAAACGCAAGGCTGCTGAAAAGGATGAAGCGCGAATAGTCACAGCGACTCTTGAAGAGATCACAGAGTATGGAAAACCGTTACGGCAGTCTGTGCCAGCTGTGAAGGCCAAATCCTCGACTTTGTATCAGGCTGGAATAGGTTCGACACTCCTAACGATATTGATTTTCTCATTTGCCTCTGCCTCAATATCGCCGCCGACGTCGACTAAGACATCTGCAACCGCTGACAATAAGTCGGAGAGTCAGGAGCAGGCCAAGACGGAGGAACAGGCCAAGACGGAGGAGCTGGCCAAGATGAAGGAGCGGGCCAATATGGAGGAGCGGGCCAAGATGGAGAGGGAGGATGAGGCCGAGCGGGCCAAGACGAAGGAGCTGGCCCAAATGGGCAGTTGGAGTAAACCTCCATTTGATAAGAGGATGGCGGCCTTACAGGCTCGGACCGCCGCCCTGGAGACGGTATTAGCTCAAAAAGAATCTCTGGATCAGATCACGCCCAATCAAGATTCCGATACTAGGACTTCTCTTCGCGAAATTCACGAAGAGTTGGATTGGGCAAAAGCAGAAAATGCTCATCGCCAGTATGAGCACGCGCAGGATATTCTTGATCGAGCCGAACTCAGAATCACAGGGCTTGAAAAGTCCTTAGGAACGATTCCGCTAAGCACAAAGCAATAGCGGGCGGGGCCCGATGGGCGGTTAATTCTTACCAACCGTATTCGCCTTTTGTTCGCTATACTGGATTCGCCATGTCTTCCTTCCACGGTCCCATTACCCAACTCCATGACTTCGTAATCAAGTGCAAGCGATGCAGTGAGCACATCGCTGCACCCGTCCAAACGATGCCGGACTCGTGGATCATCCATACCTGTCCACTCTGTGGGGAACGACGCCGCTACCTGCCAGCGGAAATATTCGAGGGCAGATTGTCTGGTGACTATGAGCGGTGGGCACAGAAAGCAGGTAAGCGCCATGGGTGAGATGCGCAGGGCAATTTCACGTGAGCAGCAGGAGCGCCAGACAGCCGACCGTTACGCCTCCACGCTGGTTATCGCGTCAGCGATCATCGCAGCCGTCAGACTCGCACGTGAAGACATCTCGACACCGAGTCCACGTCTGACGGCAGCGGTCAGTGACAGCATCGGCCTTGCCCGAATGATCTTGAAACGGGTAATAGGCCAGTAAGCTAGCTCCCCAACATGGGGGACAATCGCATGACGCTTGAGATTCAGAAGCAACTCGATCCTATATTGGTATTCTGGGAGCACGATGGACTTGAATGAGGCGAAAGTCGCAGTTAACCAAATTCTGCATGAGGAATGCCAACGCCCCACGATCCACTATAAGGACGTCGCGAACGATTGGGTGAACGTTACAAGGAGCTGTCACCTGAGGAGATTGCAGCCTGGACAAAAATCACTGGCACGCCACGTAAAAATCTATGGGCGCAACGGAAGGAGAGGGTTCGCGATGTGACGGAGACTCCGCATATATTCCGGAATGGAGGCACCAACTATGATCTTCTCATGACCGTCTATGGTCAGGTTCCAGAATACGTTCGACCAGAGTTGATTGCCTATATGCTGCAGCGCGTTGAGCGTGGCGGCACCCATGTCGCACCCATGCCAGCAAAATTATTTTCCGACCTTTCAGGGCCATGTCTGCGAGCTCCAGCTTGTCGTGGAGTTTTCCATCCGCACGGGCCACGGCTGAACGACTTTTACATGCAACGGCTAAGGCCAAGGTGCCGACAAGGGCGCTGGCCATCATGATGATCCATTTGGAAGAAATATTTGCTTTGCAGTGGAATCTCTTCAGCAACGATCAATTCCGGGGCATCTATGAATGGCTCAAACCGCTCCGAGACATGGCTGACAAGCAAACGCATTCATCGCGCGGCACGCGAGTCCAAATGGTCGAAAATCTGGATTACAACCCGGGGCGACAAGCCGAGACCAGTCAAATCGTGGACTCCATCGATCACATTGCGGGATATTGCCAGCGTGGCCGTTTCTTCTACTTGAAGGGCACGCTGCAGCAGAACACCAACATCGAAGTCGAGAACGACAAGGCGAGAGTCGAGGAGTTTTTAAAGAAGCTCGGCTTCAGCGGTGATCTGATGAGCGCATTGAATGAAGCAGAGAAGGATTTGCGGGACTCAGCATCGCCGTTTGAGTTAAAAAACTGTCTGACGCATTTGCGTGGCTTCATCGAGCACTTGCATCTGGAAGCTGCGGAACAGATCGCAAAGACAACGCCGGGGTCCGCCCATGATTGGGATACCTCCACAGCGTTCCTCCGCAAACGCGACTACATAACCGCACAGCAGGAGAAGTTCGCTCGCGGCATTTATTCGCTGATTAGCGATGAGGGCGTGCATCCGCTTATGTCAGAACGGATCTTCGCCCGAGTCCTTCGCAATGTCATCATCGAGTATGGCTTCATGTTTTTAACGATCATGGATGGAAAGGGTGTGAAGCTGACCACGCCCTGACGCCCTCCATGCTCGTCATTGCGTCAGCGATCATTGCAGCCGTCCGACTAGCACGGGAGGACATCTCGAAGCCGAGCCCGCATGTTGTGAGCGCAATAGGTGACAGTGTGACGCTCGCCAGGGCGAGTTCTCAGAAACGGGTGACGGGGCAGTAAATCCGCAATGCATTACTAAAGGTTACACTTGGGTCACTATTTCCATATAAAGTTCGATTTCACCCCTGCCTTCTGCTGTATTTTTGGTAGAAGGCAGGGCTCTAACGCCTGAGTGCCACTGAGTTGCTCACCACGCGGCAACCCAGTTTCTACTTGCTGATCTTGACTAACTAATGGGGCGCTCGCCCCTGCTCTTGGTTCAGATCGCCCCTCAAGGCCAAGCCAACAAGTCTGTGGAGTTTCTTGTCTTCATCGAGTGGGTGCGACCTGTAAGTCGCTCCGATGATTGTCCGGCATGGTCACATGACCGGACCCGCCGTCCCATCGGCAGTACCCCAGGAGGTCAGGCGGCTTGGTAACGAGCCGTTGAGAAGCCCTCTGACAATGTACCTGCAGCCGTAAGGTTGCTAAGTGAGCCGCGAGGTGAGCTTGGGTCTGCCAGCATCAGGGCGGATAGGGGCAGGGTGAGTGGCATGGCCAGCATATGCGAACTCTGTAAGCATCGAGATGAAAGAAGGAGCCAAAGATGCTGACAGGCTCCGGATGCAGTGGGCGCGGAAGCTCCATTCTTTCCGTCATGGGCAAACAACACTGCCGGTGTAGTAGAGAGGGCCTAAACCACATCTGTCATCGGAACGAAACAGGGTAAGCCCGTATCGCTCCCGTAAGGGTAGGAAGGCCGCAAGGCTGGACGATAGCAATGCGGGTAGAGGAGGAGAGAGGAAGCAAATGCCACCCGGTAATCGGATGGATACAGATCTGATGTCGGCGCGAAAGCGAGCCGACTTCTCTCTGGTCTTCGATCACGAAAGAACCTGATTAACCAGCATAAGGAGGCAAAGCAGATGATGACGGAGCGATCCGTTGGTGCGGCATCCCATGCTTTGCTTCATTGGGGCGAAATAGACTGGCGCTCCGTGAATCGGAATGTGCGCAGGCTCCAGGTGCGTATCGTGAAGGCTGTAGAGGCAAACAGATGGGGCAAGGTGAAAGTCTTGCAACGGCTGCTCACACACTCGCGGGACGGTAAGCTGTTAGCCGTACGGCGGGTGACTGAGAATCAAGGCCGGAGACTGCTGGTGTAGACGGCATCATCTGGAATACACCAGCAAAGAAGGCAGCTGCTGTATATGCAATGAGAGGCAGAGGCTATCGTCCACTGCCACTCAGACGCATATACATTCCGAAGTCGAACGGCAAGTTGCGTCCGCTCGGTATCCCGGCCATGAAGGATAGAGCGATGCAGGCGCTGTATCTGCTGGCACTCGATCCCGTGGCGGAAACGACAGCGGACGTAAACTCTTACGGATTCCGCAAACGGCGCTCCTGCGCGGACGCGATTCAGGGTTGCTTCACAGCCCTAAAGCATCGCAATCCGCACTGGGTGTTGGAAGGCGATATCCGTGGCTGTTTCGACAACATTAGTCATGCGTGGCTGATGGCCCACGTTCCTATGGACAAGGGCGTCCTCCGCAAATGGCTAAGAACTGGCTACATGGAAAAATCCATCTTCCATGCGACCGAGCAAGGAGATATTACAGGGCGGCATC
>CAWGND010000022.1:0-17170 GCA_963823845.1 Terriglobales bacterium | reverse complement strand
CCCGCCTTCAATGTCCAGCAAGCGATTATTCGAGATCGCAATGCGATGGGTGTAGCGGCCAACGTAATCCAGTACCTGTTCAGGTCCAGCGAAGGGCCGCTTGGCATAGACGACCCACTTTACCTTGCTTACAGATCCCAGGTAACAGGCAAACTCACGGCGATCGCGGAGAGTTTCGAGCGTGGTGAAGAATCCCAATTTGCCTGAGTCGAAAGCGTTCTGGAGATGCTCCAGAAACAGGCGGCGGAACAGTAGCGACAACACGCGCACGGGCAAGAAGAATCCAGGCGTGCAAGGAACCCAGCGGGCGCCGTCGAGCGAGAGCCCACCGCCGGGGACCACGCAATGCAAATGCGGGTGATGCAGCAAACTCGATCCCCAGCTGTGTAGAACGGCGAAGAAGCCGATCTCCGCGCCCAGGTGTTCGGGATCATTGGCTATGGTGCGCAAGGTTTCGGAGGTGGCCCGGAAGAGAATGTTGTAAATCACCTCCTTGTTCTGGTAAGCGATCGCGGCAATCTTATCTGGCACTGTGAAGACGACGTGGTAGTACTCGCTGTTGAGAAGTTCTGCCTGACGATGTTCGATCCACTCTGCGCGTGCGAGTGATTGACACTTGTTGCAATGGCGATTGCGGCACGATCGATAGCAAATACGTTGCTGACCGCATGCATCGCACTTTTCGATCTGTCCTCCGAGAGCCGCCGTCCGGCATATCTCGATGGCGGTCATGACGCGTCGCTGCGCTGTGGACATCGATGCGCCGTGCATCTCTCGATAGGCGTGGCCGTAGCGGCGGAAGATGTCCGCCACTTCCAGCTTTGGGCGATCCATGGCCGCGCGGTTTAGAAGTACTGGGGCGCGGCGGGTTTGGAATCAGCGCAGGCTGGATGAGGCAGCAGATCGAGCGGACTGGAAGTCGAGCAAACCTTGTTGGTAGCTATCCGCAGATAGCGGGCAGTGGTCGCCAGGCTGCGGTGACCGAGCAGCAGTTGAATGGTCCGGACATCGGTGCCCGATTCCAGAAGATGAACCGCAAATCCGTGACGAAGTAAGTGCGGGGTAATCGGCTTACGGATGCCGGAGAGCCTGCGGGCCTTCTGACAGGCTAGCTCGACTGCATCCTTGCTGATGTGTTGACCGGGGAGGTCGCCGGGAAAGAGCCAGTGCCGGGGCTTATTCACTCGCCACCAACTGCGCAGGATCTCCAGCAGCGTGGGCGATAGCATTACGTAACGATCTTTTTGACCTTTGCCCTGGTCGACACGGATCACCATACGCTGACTGTCGATGTTGTCAGTTTTCAAGCAGATCACTTCGGAGATGCGTAAACCCGCGGCATAGCAGGTTGTCAGAATCGCGCGGTGCTTTGCACCCTCGACGCAGTCGAGAAACTGCATGACCTCTTCCGGGCTCAAAACCACGGGCAACTTCAGCGGCTTCTTGGGAGCAGGGATGACGTCGCCAAACTGCCAATCCTTTTTCAAGGAAACCTTGTAGAGAAAGCGCAGTGCCGATACCGCGATGAGCACGGAACTGGGCGCCAACTTCCTCTCGTTAGTCAGGTAGATCTGGTAGGCGCGGATGTCCTCTGGCCCCAACTGTTCTGGGGACTTGTTGAAGTGGCGTGCGAACAGAGAGACCTGTTGCACATAGGACATTTGCGTGTTGAGCGCGAGATTCCGTACTTGCATGTCTTCAGTCATGCGAAGGCGAAGCGATGTCATTGGAAAACTCCTTTGCGAGATGGAATGCGCTGCAAGCAGCGACTTCTACTCTCGCAAAAGAGATCGAGTGAAAAGAACTGTCAACAGGAAAACCTAACCTGACGCTACCCCCTCGGCCACAGCCTGCCGGCGCTACCGAGTACCGCGCAGCGGTTTAGTCCAACAGCCACAATGTCGAATGCCGGACTATGCCGCATGCATTTGGGACTCGAACAGTCCGTTTGCAATTTTGTGGGTATGGTCCTGATTCTCATACGGCATAGTCCGACGTGTTAGATGAGCGCATTACCCTGTTGT
This sequence comes from Terriglobales bacterium, assembly GCA_963823845.1. Taxonomy (GTDB): domain Bacteria; phylum Acidobacteriota; class Terriglobia; order Terriglobales; family Acidobacteriaceae; genus Alloacidobacterium. The sequence goes on along the minus strand of CAWGND010000022.1, from coordinate 15,146 downwards.
CGCCAGTTGAGGATTACTTCCAGTTAGCCCATCACCTTCTTTAGCGCATAACGTAGCCGCCATCGACCGAAATCGACTGACCCGTAACATAACTTGCCGCCGAGCTACAGAGCCAAAGGACAGCATCGGCGATCTCTTCCGGCCGCCCCATTCGCCCCATAGGCACGAGGGCTTCTAACATTGCTTTCAACTCCTCTCCCTGACCTTCAGCGATCATCTTGTCGGACATGGGTGTCTGGATCATGCCAGGGCACACGTCGTTGACGCGAATACCACGCGTTGCATATTCGAGAGCAGCGCTCTTCGTGAATCCGATCACTCCATGCTTCGCTGCATGGTATGTCCCGCGTCGGTTGCCACCGATAAGACCTCCAAGCGATGAGCAGTTGACGATGGCGCCACTACCCTGCTCGCGCATCTGCTGAAGTTCGAACTTCATACAGCTCCAGACACCACGCAGGTTGATCGCCATCACCCGGTCGTAGTCATCGCGAGGAGAGTCAGCCGTCTCGGCGAGGATACCTTGAACGCCGGCATTGTTGTACGCTGCGTCGAGCCGTCCGAATGTCGCGACAGTCTGCTTCACCATTGCCTCTACCTGCGCGTCGTCCGATACGTCACATCGGACGGCCAGTGTCTTGTGACCTTTATCGGCGAGCCCCTTGGCCGCGGCTTGTACATCCTTTTCATTCCAGTCCGCTAACACCACCGAAGCCCCTGCCTCAGCAAACGCCTTCGCTGTTGCAAGACCCAATCCGGATGCGGCGCCTGTCACTAGTGCCACTTTGTCTTCAAACGATATGTTCATGATCATCTCCTCATTTTCAAAGGCTTGCTGTTTCTTACTTCGTGAGCCGGTACTGCTCGTCCGTAACCTTTTTCAAACCAGTTCACCGCTACTCCGCCGAGCTGCTCCTGCAGCGCGATGTGATGGACGGTCTCGATGCCACGAGCACTGCCGCAGTCACATGACGCGTACGCCCATCTCACCGATATTCACGCCGTGTTGGACGCCTAACCTCGGCCCGCTGATAGCTGATTTGCCCTCACCAGTGGAATGGAAATCGGTGTTCCCGGTGCAGGAAAACTCAGACTAATCATGCCGAACAAAGTAGCGTTCAATGCAGTGATGCCAACTCCGGCTGCAACCATGCGGCATAGTCCGACGTGTTAGAGGTTCCGGAGAAACGACAGCAACTGGTCGTCTGGTTTGAAGCGCCCGATCGAGGCGCTCACCTGCGACGTTTTATTGAGGGCATCTTCCTTGAGCGCAAGGTTCGCGTCAAGGTAGATCTGCGTAGTTTCGACCGACTCGTGTCCCAGCCACAGAGCGATCACGGAGCGATCCACACCGGCTTGCAAAAGCTCCATCGCCGCGGTGTGGCGACTATGTCTCTGGGTACATAGTCGGCACTATCCACCCTTCCTGACTATGTCTTGTAACTCTGCGACAACCGCTCTTTTTCTGGCGAAATCTTGACACCATATAGACATATTCTGAGCTCCTCCTACTAGCCCGCACAGTCGGGGGAGGAGTCCACCATGAAGTGCATCATCGATAACCAAGTGGTTCTATCGCGACCGCCGGAAGGCCCGCTCGCGGCACAAATTGGCTCGTTTGCAAAATCGGTGAGTGAGCAGGGATACAGTCTGGCATCGATTCATCGACGGGTTTTGCTCGCTGCATGTTTTAGCCGATGGCTTAAGCAGAAAGGGGTCGGACTGCGCAGCATCTGCTCCGATCATTTGGTTCGGTATCTACGATATCGCGCTCGACATCTACGACCTTGCCAGGGAGATGCTGCTGCCCTCAGGCATCTCATCGTGTTTTTGCGCCGGGAGGGCTTGATCCCCGGTGAAAAGACATCAACATGCCAACTGACTCCGGCTGAGTATTGTGCCCAGGCATTCGGGCAGTATTTGCTGGAAGAGCGCGCGCTGGCGCACACGACGATTATCAACTACGTTCCGTTCATCCGCAGTTTCCTCGAAGACCGTTTTGGCCCCGGACGAGTCGCCCTCTCGCGTCTCTGTGCAAGCGATGTTGTGAGGTTCGTACAGCGTCAAGCACTACGACTGCACATGAAGCGAGCGAAGCTCATGACCACTGCACTGCGTTCCTTCCTGAACTATGGGCGATATCTCGGGGAAGTCTCGCTTGATCTGGCCGCCGCCGTTCCGATCGTTGCCAACTGGTCGATGACGTCGATCCCACGGGCGATTTCCGCGGAGCACGTACGTCAACTCCTGGCCAGCATCGATCGGCGTACTGCGGTCGGGCGTAGAGACTACGCTATCTTGCTCTTGCTGGCGCGATTGGGATTGCGTTCAGGCGAAGTGGCATTTCTCGAACTGGATGACATTGACTGGAACGCGGGACAGGTGAGCGTGCGCAGCAAGGGTGGCCAGCGCAACACCATGCCTTTACCTATAGAGGTAGGCAGAGCGATCGCCGCGTACCTTCGGAGGGGACGACCCGCTACCGACAGCCGCCGCGTATTTTTGCGCGCCAAAGCCCCGATCTGCGCCTTTCGCGGTGCGAGTGGGGTTGGCTCCCTGGTTCGGCATTCGCTCGAACGTGCCGGCATCCACGCCACTACCAAAGGGACACACCAGTTTCGTCATGGATTGGCCACCGAGATGTTGCGCCAGGGCGCTGCGTTGGGCGAGATTGGAGAGTTGCTGGGGCATCGCCATCCACAGACTACGAAGATCTACACCAAGGTCGACATAAAGGCATTGCGCACACTGGCTTTGCCGTGGCCAGGAGGTGTGCGATGAACACACTTCGACAGGCCGTTCAGGATTACCTGAGTCTCCGCCGCAGTTTGGGGTTCAAGCTGCTGGAAGCAGGCAAGGGATTGCTCGACTTCGTCACGTTTATGGAGCGCCACCGCGCCTCTTACATTACCAAGGCATTGGCGCTTGCTTGGGCTCAACAGCCTGTAGACGTTCAACCGGCGCACTGGGCGCAACGACTGAGTTTCGTACGCGGATTTGCGCGCCATCATAGTGCCACCGATCCACGAACCCAGATTCCTCCATTTGGCCTGTTGCCATTTCGACCGAAGCGCGCGCGGCCGTACCTATACTCGGACGATGAAATTCGAAGCCTGCTGCGCGCTGCTCTCGACATGCCCTGCCGTTATGAATTCGGCAAACTGCGACCGTGGACTTACCATTGTCTGTTCGGACTACTGAGTGTCTCCGGCCTGCGTCTCGGCGAAGCGCGCAGTCTCGAGCTACAGGACGTGGATCTTAAGATGGCGCTGTTGACGATCCGCGACAGCAAATTTGGCAAGTCTCGCCTCGTGCCTTTGCACGCATCGACTTGCAAAGTACTTGCCAACTACATCGCTCGGCGCAAACGTCATTGGGAAGGTCGGCCGGTCTCCTCCTATCTGTTCGTTTCCAGCCAGGGCAATCGTCTGGATGGTGGAGACATTCATCGAACTTTTTATGCGGTGTCCCGGCAGATCGGTCTGCGCGGCATATCCGATAATCACGGTCCACGTCTGCACGACATGAGACACCGATTCGCAACGAACACGCTGGTAACGTGGTATCGGTCTAACCAGGATCCGGAATGCCTCCTGCCGATCTTGTCCGCCTACCTCGGTCATGTCCACGTCGCGGACACGCAGTGGTACCTAAGCAGTTCTCCGGAACTGATGCGAGAAGCCATGGGGCGGCTCGAGCGTCACTGGGAGGATCGGTCATGATCACTCCAACCAGCTTAGCTCCGCTTTTGCAGTGTTTCTTTACACAGCGCTTGATGCAACAGCGTCAGGTAAGCCCGCATACCATCAGTTCCTACCGCGACACCTTCCGTCAGTTTCTGAAGTTCATTGAACAACGGCTGCGCAAGCCGCCCTCTCGCCTGACATTCGAGGAGGTCGATGCCCCCTTGATCGTGGCTTTTTTGGACGAGTTGGAGAAGCGCCAGGCTCTAAGCGTTCGCAGTCGTAATCTGCGCCTCACGGCAATTCACTCCTTCTTTCGATACGCGGCTTTCGAGGCGCCTGCCCATTCTGCACAGATCCAACGCGTGCTCGCCATCCCCAGCAAGCGCTTCACCCGCACATTGATACAGTTCCTCACTCGTCCCGAAGTCGATGCCTTGCTTGCCGCTCCGGATCAGCTCACCTGGTCTGGTCGGCGCGATCATGCCTTTCTGCTTGTGGCAGTGCAGACGGGCCTGCGCTTATCTGAAATGACCGGCCTCAAGCGCAAGGACCTCATCGTCGGGTCTGGCGCTCACCTGCGCTTGATCGGCAAGGGCCGCAAAGAACGTTGCACACCTCTCGCCAAATCCACACTTGCCGTGCTGAAAGCCTGGCTTCGAGAACCGCGACGCGGTGACGGCGACGTGCTCTTTCCCAGCGCCAGGGGCGACCGTCTCAGCGTCCACGGCGTGCAGTACCTGTTGACCAAGCATCGCATGAAGGCATCCAAAGTTTGTCCCTCGTTGAAGGAAAAGCGGGTTACCGTTCACCGCTTGAGGCACACGATGGCGATGGACCTTCTACAGGCGGGTGTAGATCGTTCCGTTATTGCATTGTGGCTCGGACATGAGTCGGTGGAGACCACGCAAATCTATCTCGAAGCAACTCTCGCAATGAAGGAACGGGCCCTTGCGAAGGCACTACCGCCGAGCGGCAGGCCGGGGCGATATCAACCAGGAGACCAACTGCTTGGGTTCCTCAATAGTCTGTAAGGCAGAAAAAAACGGAGGAGAACTATGTCGCGTGATTGATCGACTCGATTGGCCCTGAGCTGCGCATTATCGAACGATCGCAAAGACCGCGCAAAAATCACTCGACATAGTCAAGAAGGGTAGATAGTGCCGCAGCACGTGGGGAGTTACTCGCTTCTTGCGCAGCGTCGCGCAGGACCTCGCCGCCGATTTCGCGTACTTTGCGACCAGGTACTGAACGCTGTCATGGCTCAATTGCCCACCGCGAGCGTTTGGAAAGAGGATTTTGGCCTCGTCCTTTCCCTGCTCGCGGACCCAGGCGCTCAGAGCCCTTAGTGTCGTTCGAGTGAGCGGGGTGCAGCGCTGCTTTCGTCCTTTACCTTCGCACCGGACATGGGCGCCGCGCTCCAGGTTGATGTCGCCCTGTCGGAGTGCGATGAGTTCCGAAAGCCGCAGCCCGGTCTGAATCGCGAACATCAACAAGGCGCGATCTCGTCTACCCAGCCAAGTCGTTTGATCTGGCATGGCCAACACAGCCTCAATCTCGGGTCTGCGTCAGGAAATCCACTAACCGGCTGGATTGCCGCTTTGGCGGGATCGCGAGTACGCGCTGGATTCCAGCCGAGTGCTCCGGGCATTCCAGAGCCGCATATCGAAAGAAGGACCGGATTGCTGTGAGGCGAACATTTCGGCTGCGAGAGGTATTCGCCCGTGCTTTCTCCAGATTGTCGAGGAACCCGCCAATGAGCGCCGCATTCAGATCCGTCATTACAAGTTTCGATGGCGACTTCCTCAGCTCCTTCTGAGCAAATTGCAGCAGCAAACGAAACGTGTCCCGGTACGACGCTACAGTGTGAGGACTGACTCGCAGTTGAGCAATCAACCTGTCGTGTGAAGAATGTCTCAAGTAATGTCGCGAAATTCGCAGAACTCATAGTGAACGCCTCCATCGTGTTTCGAGCCGTTCGCAAGCGGCGCCCATCAACTCGGGCGTGGATGATAGATACCAGTAGGTGTTTTCAACGCTGGCTGTGCCCAAGAAACGTTGAGAGAATCGGCAGATTGCGTTTGACATCAGCACCGCTACGGTACCAGGCGAGTAGCGTCTGGACAGCGAACGTATGCCTCAGATCATGCATCCTCGGACGAACTCCCTCGCGACATCTTCTCCAGTCCCGCCGCCCGACGGATCTCGCGGAAGCTTTCATGGGGGCTGCTGATAGGCCGGCAGCACTCGCTAACAAAAAACGTAGGTGCTCCGTTTTTCTTGAGAAACGCGTCCCTGCGTGCCTTATACGCGGCCAGGGTTTTTACGGTCGTGCTATGAAGCGGGACAACGCGCGACTTGCCGAACTTGCTCTCACGGATTGTTATCAATCCCTGGGCCAAGTTCACGTCTCCGTCGGCGAGGCGAATCGCTTCGCCGCTGCGCATACCGGTTGTCGCCAGTAATCCGACGAGACAGTAATATGTGTGGCAGCGAAGTTTGCGCGGTGAATACAAATTGCGTGCCGCTACCGTGAGCCGGTCGATTTCTGCCCGCGTGTAGATATATGGGCGAAGGCCTATTTCCGGCCGGCGCAGAGCGCCTGTTGGCGGGATTTCCGTTCGAGCGTCCATCGAACTCACATGTCTAGCAAACGATCGAATGAAGCTCAGCCTTTCAAAGCAGCTGTGTTTATGCCCTTTCGAAGACTCCATTGCCCAGGTGACAGCCAGCTTGGTGGTGATCCGGTCGGCACCCTTCGCCTTGAGGTATGCGATGAATTCGGTCAGGCGTGGCTCGTGTTTGCGCAATTTGTATCCAAGAGCTCGGCGAAGGTCGATGTACTGCCTCAGATCTTTTCTCAGATCTCTCATCGCACGCCTCCCGGCCACGGCTGAGCGAGATTGCGCAACGCGGCAAAGTCCACCTTTGCATATATCCATGTCGTATCTGCCTTCCGGTGGCGCAACACTTCACCGATTTCACGTAAAGACGCTCCCCGGCCAAGCATCTCGGTCGCCAGCGTATGACGGAACAGGTAACCGCCTTTCCTTCAGAAACGATGTCGGCCTTTTTCAGAGCACGCGTCACCGTCTTCACGATTGCGCATCCCGTCGACAAGCCCGTGATCGGAGCGCGTTGAGTGACGAATAATCGCCGTGTTGAACAGCGTGGCCGATCATGCTGCAGATAGACGGCAAGGGCTTTGCCAACATCGGACGGCAGCGGCAACTTGGACCACCTTCCACCCTTACCCCGGATTGTGAATTGGCCAGATTCCCAATCGATATCTTCAAGCTCTAAGCGGACGACCTCGCAGGTGCGGAGCCCCAGCCTGGCAAGGAGCATTAAGATCGCATAATCTCGGCGTCCTCGCGGAGTGCTCCGGTCGGTGCGCCGCAGGATTTTCTCCACGCTGCCAGTTGGCAGGAATTTCGGCACGGTGGAGAACGAATAATTTGGGACACGAGGAACGCAGCCAGCGAGATCCGTATCGATCTCGCCGCGATGCCGGAGGTATCGGAAAAAGCCGCGGAGGGCTGTAACCATATGTTTGGCCTGTACCGAACCCAGTTCCGTCGCCTGCTTTCGAACGAAGGTTGTGATGTGCTCTGGCTTCAGCGCTGCAAAATCGAAATGGGCCCGCGGATACTTCTCCACCAGAAAACGGTCCACGAACAGCAGCATATTGCGGACTGACCCCTGGGCAAGTCCGCGCTCGTCGCGCAGGTAGCATCGGTACTTCTCAAGCACTATCTCCCGCGGCGTCGGAACGGCTTTGGTCGTGCAACGGGGCGTGATGCGCTGCTCGCGCAAGAGATCGAGTAGCCGGACCAATGAGCACACATCTTCGGCCCGTACGTGCTTTCGTGCCTGAGCCAGCGGCAATAGCGCTCGATGGCTTTTTCATCGAGTTGCTCTGCACTGATGCCCTTCTGCTCAAGCCAACGGTTGAAATGCCCGACGAGCCGGAGCTGGATTCGGCTGTGGACGCGAGAAAAGCCGTGAGCTGCCAAGTGATCGGCGAGCAGATCGATGTGCCCTGCCAATGGGCCCTGCCGTAGACCATGGATGGTGCATGAACGTTTAAAGAATGTCTCTACCAAGTCTTCTCCTCCTCAATTGAGGATCGCTGGAGAAGAGTCTGACTGTATCGCAAGTGAACTGGGCCACCGGCTCGGATGTGACGTCGGCCAGATCGACCTTGGCGAATAGACGCGCGTGGATTACTTCAGTGTCGCCGACAAACCACCCTGAACCCACGACGAAGAGTCAATAAAATTTCTCAATGAGTACATTGGCCTTTTTTCCGTCAACTGAGAATCGATTTCTGTATAGGCCTCACTCAGCCGAGGTCCCATGTGTGTGCGGATAGTTTGGCCGGGGAAAAGCTCCTTCAAACGATAGATTCCTTGGAATTGCCGCTCAAGAAATTCGGGAGAGCGTCTTCCAGACTGTAGCGTTGCAGGGCTGCGGAGCAAAGCAGATCAAGGCCAGCGCAAGCTGATGTCGTAGATTTCGTCGGTTCCGATGTCGCGGGTGAGAAGAGGGGACTCGTCCGGGGTGACTCCTATCCAGGACTGAGTAACCTCGTCCTCTATCCGGCGAAAGTTTTTCAGGCTCGTAACTTCCTCCACTTTGTGGTCGGAGAAACGGATACGCATCAGCTTGGGATCGACATTGCCGGTCGTGTAGTAGAGATAGTCTCCGTCTGTCGATGGCACCCAATGGTCAAAGGGACCTTTGACCAAGTGAGACCACTTCTGCGTTATAAAGTTAAATGTTACAAATTCGCACTCGCCGTCACCGTTGCAATTGGGCGCAACAAGCATATTCTGCGATGGCCACCAGACTCCGCCTTTTCCGGCTGAGTCTGGGATTAAGTTGATCTTTCCGGTCCGCAGATCAGTGGTTTGGACCACCACATGTGGGGAGCCAGCGGCTGCAGTGATGTCTGCAACCACAGAATTGCTGTCAGGTGACCAGTTCACACCGTTCACGGCATGATCCACAATTTTCCTGGGCATCCCGCCATCCAAAGAGACGACATATGCACCCACGTTGCCATTTGCATCGAGGGAACCGTAGGCTACTTTTGTTCCGTCGGGTGAGATTCGCGGGTAAAAGACGTGTGCAGGCGGATAGATTAACTGTAGCCTCTCACTGCCATCTATGCGGCTACGCCACAGAAAATGGTCGGGATAGGACTCATAGGCAACCCATTTTCCATCGCGCGATACGGTCGAATCTGTAGCGGAAATTCCGGAAAGGAAAGGCACAAATTGCTGAGAGTTGCGGTCATATCGCACCAGCTCTCCGCGTTGCTTCCGGCCGATGACGTAGATGTGCTTTCCATCGGCACTCGGACAAGGGAGCTCGTAAGAGAGAGGCCCGTTGGTCAAGCGCATGGGCGATGGTTCGCCTCCAAACCACCGCTTCCCTTCTGGAAGCACCCAGAGATCGGTGCGGCCTTCACGTCGACTCTGAAAGACAAAGCGTTTTCCGTCCGCTGTCCAGCGGCCGCAACAAGAATCGAAGCGGTTCTGCCAGTCTTTCAGCAGAGGGTGCGCGCCGCTTCCATCTGAGTTCAGCTCCCAAATTTCTCTTATGGGCGACCGGCGATGCACGACTGAGAGCCGGATTTTCTTGCCATCGGGAGATATGACGGGATTGGAAGCAACACTTTGGAAATCGACGAGCTTGCGAAGATTTGAGCCGTCTCCTTCAGTGAGATACAAAGACGCATAGCGGGTGAAAGCTATACGTCCGTCGGGGAAAAAACCGGCATCAGCGCCTGCCAGCCGATCTCCAGGGTGATTCATCGCCAAGTGCACAGGCAATCTGCGCGGCTCTCCAGCTGGAAGCGGCAGAACCCACAATTCGGACGAAATAACCAGAAGGCGCGAGGCATCCGATGCTATCGCCGCCAGTTCTGAACCCGGAATGTTTTGGGTGATCAATCCAGATTCGCCACCGGTCGTGGCGACCTGCGCAACTACCTGGGTTCCATCCCGTATCTCGTTGAAGTAAACCCGAGACCCGTCGGATACCAGGCCGGTAATCGACTTCCGATTGCCGTCATCCGTAATTTGCGAAACGCCCTCGACTACTGGCGGAACTGGCGAAGACCCCAACAAAAACAACGCCATGGCGGCGAAGGCGACCACAGCGGCGACCGCGCTGAGTGCCCACAACCAGGAACGTTGACGGGCCTTCTTTTCTTGCGGATTGGGTAAAGAGGTTTCAGAATCGACTGAAAGAGGGACTGGCGACTCTACGGGCAGTTCCGCAAGGTTGTCTCCCGGGTAGGTCCGCGCGGGTTCAGAGACACGAACCTCCCCGATAAACCGATATCCCTGTTTGGGAAGTGTGTCTATATACCGCGGCAATTCAACAGAATCGCCAAGCACCTGGCGGATTCGGCTGATGCAGTTGTTCAAGCCATGGTCGAAATCGACATAAGTATCCTGAGGCCACAAGGTAAGGCGCAAATGTTCGCGACTGACAAGGTGCCCTGCCTGCTGAGCAAGAATCACGAGCAATTGGGCGGAGCGCCCCGAGAGCTGGAGTTTGTGGCCTTTCTTGTAGAGTTCAGCCGTTTGAATATTCAGCTCGAACGGGCCGAAAACGATCTTGCCCGCGGATTGGGTGTCGGTCGGCAGCATTGTGTTGCCTGACAGGATAGGCTAACACGCTCGATTGCCTGGAGATCATTGATTCGTTGTTGGATTGCGGCATCTCCTAAATTCAACTTATTGCGACACATAGGCGCTTATTGAAAAAGGAGATTTTTGGGACATTGGCTGGATTGCATATAAGGCGCGGCTCTCGCATTGTTTCCTCGAGCGCAATCCTTCCGCACGAAGAGGTCAATGATGAGAACGCTGCTCACATGCAGGCGCCGGACGATTCTTATATGCACACTCGTATTCTGCGGTTCGACACTTTGGAGCCAATCCAATGTGCGTCAGCAGTTAGACCGGGCAGAACAGCTTGAACAACAGAGTCAGTTTGCAAAGGTAATTGAAGAAATCCCTCGACTTATAAACTCGAATCGCCTTGATAACGGTGAACTGGGCCGGGCGTTAGTTCTTCTAGGCTTCGCCTATCAGGAACTGGGAGAATTTATGCAGGCTCGTAGAGCCTATGAGCGTGCTCTACCACTGTTGTTAGACCATCAGGCACTTTCTGCTGAGTTTGCCGCGGCCCTGGAGAGCCTAGCCGACCTCTATCAAGACATGGGAAACGTGACGGTCGCTATCGGAATGGATCGCAAGGCGCTTGCTATTTATGAGCGCGCTCAACTTCACGGGTCGGTGGCACGCTCTTGTGCGAATCTTGCCGGACTGGAACTCAGCGAGGGCCATCGCAAGGACGGCAGTAAATATCTGACGCGTGCAATTGAGGAAGCAAAGTCCGCAAAAGACCTGGATGAGGACTTCTTTGCCGCCGTCTCTTCCACGCAAGCATGGCTCGCAAGACTCGGTGGCGACACTGCCGCAGAGGTGACTGGATATCAGCGTGCTGTCGATCTTTGGGCACAGAAACACGGTGACGAACACATGTTGACAGGCTGGGGCTACATGCTTCTCGGCGCTGCCCAACTTCGAGATGGCAACGATAGCGTCGCTTTGAACGATATGCAGAGAGGACTTGGGATTCTTAGCCGTACGGTTGGCTCGGCAAGCCCCAAGTACATTGTCGGGGAACTCGCGTATTCGCGAGCACTCGACGCGACAGGCTCACATGAAGAGGCGGCGCGTTTGAAACATGAAGCCGAAGGGGCGCTCGCTGACTTGAATCATATGCAGTGCGTCAATTGTTCGATCAGCGTCGCTGCCTTTCAATAAGGCCCTGACATGAGGACCTTCGCAAAACGAATCGGAGTGGACCAGGAATCGTCCAGCCTACTCTCGAACCCTGCGGTTAACACCGGTTACTGCGCCATGAAATGGTGGCGGCACTAGGGCCATATTTTCAATCCTGTTCAAACTGGAGCGACCTATGCGACCAACTCAGCGATGCAGTAAGCCTACCGCCCTTCCCGCCAAAGCTCCTCTGTGCGAGCCTCTGGCGCCCACCCATTCAACGAGCACTCCTGCGCACCAGCCGCGCCTCCTCTTTAGCCTCTTCTTGGCGCTCCTCTTCACTTTCACCACGGTGGAGGCCCATGCCCAGCAGTACACCTCCATAGTCGTCTTTGGCGACTCGCTCTCGGACACCGGCAATGTAGCGCATCTCACGGAAGCCAAGTACGGATTGCGCATTCCCGGTCCCGTCGCCGACTACACCGATGGCCGTTTCACAGACGGCGACGACACTGTGCCCGCTGCACAAAACTACTTCGGTGTGTGGATTGAGCAGTTCGCAGCGACGCTGCCGTCCAAGCCTGAGATCAAGGACTCGCTCGACGGTGGAACCGACTACGCATATGGCTTCGCCAACACCGGCAGTGGAACCGGGGTATTCACCTTTGGCCCCTCGGATTCGCTATCCGTCAACGTCAACAACATTGGCCAGCAGATTACGGACTACCTCGCTACGCAGCCGAAGATCAACGACAAGACTCTCTTCGTTGTCTGGGGCGGCGCCATTGACGTACTCTACGCCACCTCATCGAACGACGTGATCAATGCGGCTATCAATCAGGCGAATAACATCCAGCACCTGATCGATGCCGGCGCCACCCACTTCATCGTCCCCAACCTTCCTCCGCTGGGATTGGTTCCCCGGCTTAACGGCTCGCCCGCGACTTCGATCCCCGGGACACAAGCGAGCGTTCTCTATAACGACGTCCTGGCCGCAGGCATTGGTATTCTGCGCGACTTCAACCCGCGCAGGCACCTCAATCTCGTGCAGCTCGACGTCTTTGCGCTCTTTAATCGCATCGTCGCATCGCCAGCCAATTACTCGCTGGTAGACATTAGCACCAGCTCCCAGGGAATTCCCACGATCGACCCGGACACCTATCTCTTCTGGGATGACCTGCACCCGACCACCCGCGGCCACAATATCCTCGCCCTCACTGCTGCCAGGGTTATCGCCCGGCGCGAGTGCTGGGCAAATTCTGTACCAGAAGAGAGAAGCCTGATTGGTTTCGAAGGAAGTGGACATGGCGGGATATTAGAAGCAGATTGTGAATCTGTTCCAGCAGGCGGAGACGGGGGCCACCAAAAATAAGACATTGGCTCAGTCACTCATAAGGAGGACAGCTGACCTCAAAATACTTCTGGCGCGGAGTTCTGATTATTGCTCTTGGGGTGGCTCTCGCGGCGCCCGCGAACGCTCAGGGGTTTCGGAGGGGAAAATAGGATATGGCGGGCCGGTCGTGGGCCCGATCGTGGGGGCGATCGCGGCCGTGGCAGTCGTAACCGTTATGGTCATTCACTATTCGAAAAAGACAGCAATTACGGGCTGCGTCAACTCATGGGGGAACGGGATCACCTTCGCCGACGAAAAAGACAAACAGATTTACGCGCTGTCTGGCGACACGGCAGATATTAAGCCGGGCGATCGAATAAAGTTGCAGGGCAAGAAAGTAAAGCTGAAGGGCCCCGACAAGACGCTTGCCTGGGAAGCAAAAAAGGTAACCAAAGACTTCGGCGTCTGTTAGCCCTAGCTGTGAGAGATTGCGCAATCTTACGTATGTCGGAGGGCTGCCACAAAGCGGTACCACAAAGCCCAACTTCATGAAGGTAGGCGTCTTTTTTGCACGTAAGTCCAACTCGGAAATTCCAGTCTGAAGAAATCCCCAAAGGAGAACCCAAAATGAAGTCACATCAACTCATCAAAATGGCTGTGGGAGTTGTCGTCACACTGGGTGTGATGATTGTTCTCGTTGGAATGTTCAGAAGTTCGTCACGCGTTCAAGCGCAGGCCTACCAGGACGATGAGGGCTCACTCGTCAGAAGAGGTTTCGAGATCGCGCCTGTTCCACTAGATCTGGCCGGGAAAGACCGGAATCTGGTGGGACTTGGGAGCTATCTGGTCAACGCTGTTGGCGACTGCAATGGTTGCCACACCGGCGGTGGACCTCCAAACTTCAACTACGCCGCAGGAGGGAACCCCTACTTTGGACAGCCGACGAAGACCGACCCGACGACTTATCTGGAAGGGGGTACGGACTTCGGTCCAGCGCTGCCTCCGGGTTTCTATGCACCAGGTTTTGGAAGCTATCTTGGTCCAGACATCATCTCTCGCAACCTGACGCCGGACAAGACTGGGCGGGCTGAAGGGGGTCACACACTTTCGCAGTTCAGGCAGATCCTGAGGACCGGTATTGATTTCGATCGCATCCATCCTACCTGTACGGATGTTTCGCCAAATCCCGCGCCAGCAAACTGCCTTCCGCCTCCCAACGACGGAAGTCTTCTCCAAGTTATGCCATGGCCAGTGCATCACAACATGACTGACCATCAGATCGATGCTATCTACGAATACCTGAGCGCCATTCCCTGCTTGGAAAGCTCTCCGGACCCGAATAACATCCTGCACAACGACTGCGGCGAAGAACAGCACAGTTACCAGAACGGCATCCCGTATGGCCGGCCAAGGAAATAGTAACGTGCTTTTGTTTGAAAAGAGCGCTTCCAGCACATGCGGGTTGCTTTTGTGCATAAAGATGCCCGGCGCAGTCAAGTGACGCGTACGCCATCTCACCGATATTCACGCCGTGATGGACGCCTGAGCCCGGTCCGCTGATAGCTGATCTGCCCTCACCAGTGGAATGGCAATCGGTGTTCCCGTGCAGGAAAACTCAGACTAATCATGCCGAACAGAGTAGCGTTCAATGCAGTGGTGGCAACTCTGGCAGCTGCCATGCGGCATAGTCCGCCATTCGACATTGTGGGTGAAGCCGGAAACCGTAGCGCAGATAGCATTCCTGGAATGGACAGGTGCAGATCATTTGCGTCATGCGAAGTTCGTGGCGTTGCGAAATGACAAAGATCCGCGCAAAGTCGTGAAAGAGACTTAGGAAGAATGGTCTGTCGACTCGGAGGTTAGAACATACTTAGCTGGCCGTTCTCATCTGTTTTCGGCTTACGCTGTGGTTGTTTGGCGCGCCTGGGCTCCTCGGGAGGAACTTCATCCTTCACCGGCTCAATCAGCGAAGGCTCATTGTTCCGGACACTGTTAACCCGCTTATCTACCCGCCATGCCTTCATCTTGTCTGAGTCGAAGGGCCGGAGAAGGTCGATTGGCGGCCGTGCTTCGTCGCCGGGCTCAAGCCAGCGCTGGTAGTCTTGTTTCTTGATGATGACGGGCATACGGTCATGTCCGGTCTTTTCTGCAAGCAATTCGTTGGGCTCTGTCGTGATGATGGCGAAGGTGTCCATATCCGATTTACGATCGGGTGAGCGCCAGCGCCGGTAGACGCCCGCCAGAGCGAAGGGCTCTTCGTCTTTCATGGCGAAAACCCACGGCAGCTTCGTTTTAGCATCTACGCGCTTCCACTCGAGGAAC
>CAWGND010000021.1:0-576923 GCA_963823845.1 Terriglobales bacterium | reverse complement strand
GAGATGCAGGTAGATCGTCGTTTCTTCAAGGTCGCGATGACCCAGCAACATCTGGATGGTGCGCAGGTCGGCGCCGGCCTCGAGGAGATGCGTGGCGAAACAGTGGCGCAGCGTATGGGGATGGATATGCCTGTGCTCGAGGCCTGCCCGGCAAGCCGCGCTCCTGCACACGTTCCAGATCGTCTTGTCGGAGATAGGCTGCTCGATTCCACGATGGCCGTTGCTGCTCGGGAACAAATAGACTCCGCGGCCGCTTGGAGCGCCAGTACGCGCGCAACGCATCCAGCAGCCTGGGACTGAGCATGACGTCACGGTCCTTGCGCCCCTTGCCGCCGTGGATATGGACGAGCATGCGCTGGCTATCGATATCGCTGACCTTGAGCGTGGCCACCTCTGCGCGGCGGCCGCCGGTCGCGTAGAGTGCCATGAGCACGGCGCGCTGAAAGGGTGTCCGGGCCGCTTGGATTAAACGCGCGACTTCTTCCCGGCTCAGCACCTGCGGCAGGTGTTGGACCTGTCGCGGATACGGCGTCTCGGCTGCACTCCAGCCCCGCTTCAACACCTGGATATAAAAGAATCGCAGCGCTGCAAGATGTTGCCCTACCGTGCTCGGCGCCAGCTTCTTCTGCCGTAACAGTGCTGCCTGGTACTGGCGGATATGTTCCAGGCCCAGCTGATCAGGCGGCCGATGAAAGTGTCGGGCGAACTGCTCAACCACGCGAATGTAACAGTGAATCGTCCCCGGCGCGTAGTTGCGGCGCTCCAGTTCCTCAAGCATGATCTGGCGTAGATGGGTCACAGAGATACCTCCTTCTCTGCGACACAACTTAGCTCAGCTCACCTCTCCGCTGCCGCTCAGCAACACGCGAATGCGTCCGCCGCACAGCGGCTTCGTTCAAGTCGCCTACTCGGACACTGACGCGGGGTGGGACCTGGCGACGCCGCGGTCGCACGATTCTTGGCGTCGAAGAATCGCCGGATGATGATCGTCGCATTTCGTCTCCAATTAAAGGATGCCCCCATTTCGTCCTTCACTTCCAACTGTGATTCACCACAGTGCTAACGTTAGTTTGGCTCAACCAGGTGCATGATTATTTCCCATCGGATATTTCCGAATGGAGAGTGTCATGCTCGAACACTATTTCGTCAAACCTTCAACGATCGATAGAATCCGCGGCAGTTGGTTTGGTCCTCAAATTGAGAGCTACGTGGAATGGATGGAAGTCCACGGTTACGCTCGGCCCACCGTTCTTCGCCGGGTGCCTCTGCTGTTTCATTTTGCCGAGTTCGCGCGGAAAAAGGGTTGTACAGAGATTGCCTCGGCCACTGCTTTTGTAGAGGAGTTTGTATCGCTTTGGTTGAGTCAGCACGGAGCTGAGGAGAAGACGACTGCGTCACTGCGCAAGCATCGGATATTCAATGAGAGCGCAATACTGCAGTGCTGCGCCTGGCCAGCGAGGGCCACGCAATACGCAATCGTCGCCGCCGCTCTTTTCCACTCGAATCCGCAGCCCCTGGGTTCGCTGAGTATTTGCGAAGTGAACGTGGATTTAAGAAGCAACAATCTACACCTACCGACGCCACCTGAGTGAGTTTGCGGAGTACCTCGAGCCGCTCTGGCGTCGATTCGTTCTGTGAGTTGTCTCCGCCACTTCTGGCTGCTTTCATCGTCGAACGTGCGCCGGGAATGGCGCCCCGCACCCGCCGTGATATCTGTGGCCATTTGCGGGTATTGCTGCGGTTCTGCCACCGTGAGAGGATTACGACCGGGATTTAAGCGGAGCGGTTGGGATGTCACAGGTATATCGTCTGGACGATGTGCCTCGTTCCATCACCTGGGATGAAGTCCGCCTCATGCTGGACGTGGTGGAGCGCAGAACGATTCGGGGACGGCGGGACTATGCCATTTTGCTTCTTCTCGTGACCTACGGACTGCGCGCTCATGAGGTAGCGAAGCTTACCCTGGATGATGTTGATTGGAAACGCGAACGACTTCAGGTTCTGGAACGCAAGGCAGGGCATGCGACGGTGTATCCACTGGCTGGAGTTGTTGGGGAAGCACTCATCGACTATCTCAAACGCGGGCGGCCTGAGACCGAGGACCGTCATTTGTTCTTCCGCGTCGTAGCTCCGCAGGATCCGATTAGTGCCGCTGCCGTATCATCCAGCGTTGCGCTCTATCTTCACAAAGCGGGTATTCAAGTGCGTCGGGCAGGATCGCATACGCTCCGGCATACCTGCGTGCAACGTCTGATCGACTCCGAATTTCCTCTGAAGACAATCGGCGACTATGTGGGACACCGTTCCTCGCAATCCACCCGTGTTTATTCCAAGGTTGCTATCGCTTCGCTGCGGGAAGTGGCCATGGGTGATGGGGAGGAGCTATGATTTCTTCCATTTTTCAGAGTTCCCTGGCAAACTTCTTCGACCAGTTCGTGCAATACAAGCGCGCCCTGAATCGCAAGTACTGCGCCGATGCCGAGGTGTGATATGGGCGAGATACGAGTCTTCTACCGCGATCGCTTCCTGTGCCGCGCCATTTCGGCCGATCTGGCTGGCCAGACGATACCGCTCCGAGAGATTGTCAACGCCCGTAAACGGCGGCGAGAAGAATTGCGGACAATTGTGAAGGATCGGCTGAAAACAGTGGATACATTGCTTGAATTCAAGAGAGGTATGCATAGAGAGGACACTGATGCAAGCACGGTCGTTCCAGCTGAGTTCAAGCGCTCCAAGCTTAAACGCTACTACAACGAGTAGCGAACTGCCTGTGTTTGTCGAGACTATCGAGTACAAGCGATTCGTCGAATTCTGCGAGGCATGCCGGCGAGACCGCTACATCGGTCTGTGCTACGGACCTCCAGGAGTGGGCAAAACGCTATCGGCGATTCACCATAGTCGCATTCAACAGATCGTTCCTTTGGACCGCTGGAACGCAGAGGCTTCAGACGGCAAACCGGTTGACACAGTTCTCTTTACTCCTGAAGTGGTTAATACACCGGCTCGGATACAGTATGACGTCACTTCCGCTCGCGCCCGAATAGCAAGCGTCGCCAAGCATGCGACGCGCGTTGAACAACGAGCAACGCTTGATGCACTCCGGAGTCGGGACGAAACTTGGAGGGCGGCGCATCGCGAGGACCGCGACTACAGACCAAACCATCCAACCCCACTGAAACCAACTTACTTCGAGATTTTCAGCGAGTACGAGAGCAGGGTCGAAGCAATTCCGGACCCAACCAGTTTAATAGTCGTCGACGAAGCAGATCGCATGAGAATGAACAGCCTTGAACAGCTGCGCTCGATCTTCGATGAAAACGGATTTGGCATGGTGCTCATTGGCATGCCTGGTATCGAAAAGCGCATTGCACGATACCCGCAATTCTTCTCGCGGATCGGCTTCGTACACGAATTTAGGCCGTTAAGTGATGCTGACATCCAAGTCCTACTGGAGCGGCGGTGGGCCCCCGTTGGCATCCATCTGCCTGCTCCATGTCCAGGACCCGAGGTCATCGCCGCCGTTATTCGCTTGACCCGCGGCAACTTCCGACTTCTCGTTCGCTTGCTGACTCAAATGGAACGCGTCGTCGCAATCAACGGCCTTGAGACTCTGTCGGTGGATGTCGTCGAGACGGCTAGAGAGAATCTTGTGATTGGGCAAGCCTAAAGAGATCGAAGTACTTCACTACCCGAACTCAATCTTGTCATATGCCAAATAATTAGAACAGATGTGCGCCAAATAATTCGTCAAGCAACACCAATACTGAATGGGATTCGCCCGCCATCGGATCCAGGGCTAATCAATCGGGCATTCAAGAATCATGGAATTGCAAGGTTTGTGAAAACCGCTAATACTACCGGGGCGAGGCGCGAAAGAAGATCGGCCAGATCCGGTTTGGCGGACTTTCAGTGGATCGGCAGCGGAGACAAGGGGGTAGGTGTGGGGATCAGACAATATCTGAAGAATGGTCCGTTGGGGTTCGGAGCTGCTCCTTTGGGAAACATGTTCCGGAATATTCCCGATGCCGAAGCGGAAGCGACCGTAGAAGCAGCGTGGGCCGCTGGTACTCGCTATTTCGATACAGCACCTTTTTACGGCGCAGGCCTATCATAAATTCGCTTGGGCAAGGAACTCGTCAAACACAAGCGCTCAGAGTACATCCTCAGCACCAAAGTGGGTCGGATCATCCTCGACGAAGCTGAAGCTGAAGTAAGAGCTTTCGGCGAAAAAGGTGATCTCTTCAAACATGGCCGACCTAACAAAACTGTGTATGACTACACGGAACAGGGCACGATGAAATCCATTGAAGACAGCCTCAGGCGTATTGGGGTTGATCATCTCGATTTTGTCTGGATCCACGATGCTGCACCAGACTTCCACGGCGACAATTGGCTCGCAGAATTTGAGGTTGCTCACCGCGGCGCCATGGTTGCATTGACCAAATTGCGCGATCAACGAGTCATCAAGGGCTGGGGCTTGGGTGTGAACCGAGTGGAACCTTGCGAGCTAACGATCGAAATGACGGAGATGCATCCAGACGCCTTCCTGCTGGCCGGACGTTACACGCTCCTCGATCATAAATTGGCGCTCCAGCGGTTGATGCCAGCTTGTGAAGCAATGAATGTCGACATCGTTGTTGGCGGTCCCTATTCTTCCGGCGTACTGGCGGGTGGCACACACTTTGAGTATGCTCCCGCGGCTCCAGAGGTCTTGGCGAAGGTCGAGAAGATAAAAGCGCTTTGCGAGAAATTCAAAATCCCGATCAAAGCTGCAGCTTTACACTTTTCTCCCGCGCATCCGGCTTCCACTGCCATCATTCCCGGCGCGAGCAAGCCGGAACGCATCGCTGAAGATCATGCAGCCATCAAGTCTAAGGTGCCGGATGATTTTTGGCGTGACATACGTAAACAGGCCCTTGTCTCACCTGAGGCGCCTCTCCCAATCAATCACAAATAAGGAGCCTGCCATGGCGTCAGCAAAAGCGACTATTGGCCTTGAGGTTTCCCCAGACGATGTTTGGCAACTCATCGGCTTCGATTCTTTGCCCGAATGGCTTCCATACATCGTTTGCAGCGAGTTGAATACGGAGGGCAGGTCCGCCATCTCGACAATTCGGATGGGCAAACCATAGTGGAGCGCCTGGAAAAATATGACTCTTCGGCTCGTACCTATAGCTACTCTGTCTTGCAGGCACGTATGGGAGAGATAAGAGAAATTCAGAGATTATCGCTCTCTGAAACAGAGGATAGGCGCCGACCTTTACACAGACAAGATCCGAACCTCGGCGACAGAGTTCTATATCGAACCTGACTGCCAGGTGACTGACCCTGCTGGGCATGAGGATTTTCGCGGTATCGCCTCACTACGAACACCCGCCCACAAGGCACTTGCAAATCTCCTTGATCCTGGATCCGAGCAGCGATTTCTGATCCTGCTTGCAGACTCAGGGATGGGCAAAACGACCCTTTTGATGAACTTTTATGCAAGATATGGGCGGCGCAAAAGAACTTTTACCTAGTGCCGCTAGGACGTGCTGATGCCGATGATCTTATTACAAAGGTGCGCCACAAATCTGACAGCATTCTCTTCCTAGATGCGTTCGATGAGGATACAAGGGCGATCAAGGACCACAAGCAGCGGCTCGCAGACTTGGTGGAGCTATCCAAGGATTTCTCTCGTGTTGTGATGACGTGTCGGACTCATTTCTTGAGACCGATGCTGAGATTCCGCGGGAGACCGGGATTCTTAAGGTTGGAACTATCAGCGCAGGTGTTTCGAGAACCTATACCTTTTCGAAGATGTATTTCACATGGAAGGCCGAAGCACAATCTAAGGACAGATGTGCCTCACCACGTGCACGCGGATCCCCAAGACCCTGACCGCCGCCACGGCCTTAGCTGAGACCGCCTCTCGTGCTCCACGAAGATCAATTTTGCGTCTTTCACGGCGATAACACGGGTTCAAATCCCGTCGGGGACGCCAGTCCCATCCCGGTATAACCGGCGGCGAAGTATTCGCAGTCCGGGACGCCCCATTCCAGCACAGCGGCGCACCACGTCAGCCCAGCGCCGAAGGCCCCCAGCAGGATCCG
The DNA here is from genome assembly GCA_963823845.1 of Terriglobales bacterium. Classification (GTDB taxonomy): domain Bacteria; phylum Acidobacteriota; class Terriglobia; order Terriglobales; family Acidobacteriaceae; genus Alloacidobacterium. The sequence continues at coordinate 570,831 of CAWGND010000021.1, read as the reverse complement.
GGTCCGATCGACTGGCGTGCGTCCCTGGAGCAGCAAACTCGCAAGCGTGAGCAGCACCGACGCGGCCGCGGTGTTGCCTATCTTCCCAATATTCACGTGCCATTTTTCCGCTGTATTTCAAGCGCGCTCTGAAGGCGCTTCACAATTCGAAGGTTTGCTTGATGTACCAGCACACAATCCACGTCGGCGACGGAGAGTTGGGCAAGCGAACAGCAGGTTTCCCGTAACACTTCACAGCCTCTCTCCGTTGCAAAACGGAATAGTTCGCGTCCGTGCATCGGAAACGGTGCTTTCGCCGTCAGGAACATGGAACATCGTAGCGCCAGTTCCTGTCCGACCCAGCTACCCAAGACGCAGCGCGATTCCACGGCGGACATCGTTTTCGAGCAGCAGAGCGGCCGCGCCATCCCCGAATAGGATCCGAGTGTGGACGTCCTCGGCAGCCAAGTGCCGTGTGGTCGTATCGCTCGCCACCAAGAGGATTCTCTCGAAGGTTCCGGCAGCCAACAGGCTTAATGCAGTGAGTAGCCCAACGGCCCCGCCAGAGCAGGCGGCATTCACGTCGAAGGCAGCGATCGGTCCCAAGCCCAGCGCTTTGCGCGATGGCGGGGGCTGTCGGACACAACCGATATTCCGGTGTAAAAGTAGCGCAGATCAGACAGTCCGGTTGCTGGGGCGGATTGGGTCGCCAGCGCCTGCCTGGCAGCCGCGACCCCGAGGCTGTGGGTTGTCTCACCCGGAGCGACTACACCACGGTATTGGATTCCGCAGCGCGATTCGATCCAAAACGGGAAGACACCAAATTGGTCCGCCAGTTCGCGGTTGGTCAAGGTGCCCGATGGATATGCGGACCCGAACCCGGATATCCGAAACCTGGCCCGGATGAGCGGCGAATTCGATGCAACGGTACTCATCATCATACCTGGCTCCCCTTCTTGACCAGCAGGTACACGACGGAGCCGCTGGGATCATTGTATACGCCGTAGGTCTGGATTTGAGCCGGTTCGATCTGGGCCAGGAGCTGAGCATAGCCTGTTCGTCGCGGTAAATCAGAGTCCAGTCCATGAACGTCTCCATGTATCATCGGGCGCGCAACTGGGGTGCGAAATTGGGAATCAACATCTGACCGCCTGGAAGGCAGAGTGGCGTAGGCTGCTGAAAATCGGCTTGTTTTCGCCTACCGACAAAACGCTGCTCATTGCCTACTGTGAGTTATTCGAGAACTTCCGCAAGGCGCAGCAGGACGTTAAAAGAACGGCATCACGATTCAGATTCCAGTCGTTTCCAGAGACGGCATCAGTCGCGGTTACAAATTGGTGAAAAACCCTGCCGCTACCGTGCTCGACTGCGAACGGAAAGCACTTCTACAAGTCGGCAGAATGCTGAACTACATGCCGACGCTCCAGAGGACAACGATGGCATTTAAGCGTATGCAGACGACTGGTAAACGCGTTGACAAACGGGATCCACTTATTGCGTGGTTAGATGGCGCAGCGGAACAAGACTTTCTTAAAGATCACAACGCGCAGCATCTCTTACACCACAGCGGGTTCTATCGTCGGCGTTGTCTACGCTGACAAGAACGCGCTGGCCGAAGCAATTCGCAAAGGCGGTAACCAGACCTACGATGAGACGCAAGCTGCTATAGAGAGTGGCAGCCGTTGAATAACCAAACTAAAAGATTTGCATCCCGCACAGGTCATGCGGTTGCAAACGACGGGTTACGACAGACACAGCGCAGCATAATCCAGAATGGACTGCAGCATTCGCTGACCCGTCATCAACTTCTAAACAAGCTTCACGCAGGAACAACATCATGCCCATGGTTCAAGGCAATAAGCACGGGCGCACCTGTGTAATTGTCGCCATGCCGATCCGATGCCTGCGACCCGCTGGACGTTTAACTCTATAACGCTCCAGCTTTGAAGACTCCTACACGAAATGCCTAAGCGGGCCACTACTCTCAATTCCTTTTCTTGGTTGAGGGCAAGTCCGCATGTATATCGCGTGTTGGATGAGGATGGAGCAACATCGACACCTTTCAGTCGATGCCATCCGCCGTTACCAATAACGCTTACAAGCGACTGGTAGCGAAGACAACAGAGCGGAGCACAGGCGTTCGACATTTCGCTTGTGCTCTGCGGTTGCATTCAACTTTGATTTCAACCTTGCATCATGCCGTCAGTGGCCAATATTCACATTTACGGGTTACTTCATGGCCCATTCCTTAGTGAACAAGTCCTGAGTCTGCCGATGCAATCGCGGTACGTTTCCCTTTGGGTGCGAAGCGTGCTGTGAGCAGTTCCCCAAGATCACATTCAGGAGCACAGCTTTGTCGCAGAGACTTGTACGCCTTCCCAACGGAATCACAATCACTGGCAGCCGTCGAAGCATTCACCAGACAGCAGCAGGTCATCCTTGCCCGAGAATTGACGGCACTGAGACGTTCCTTGGATGCGGTAGCGTCACGCATTGCGTAACGCTTTGGCATCTGGCCGTTGACCTATTGGCTACAGGCGTGATTCCGACCGCTGGCAGTCTCGCTGACGCGCTCCACGAAGAGTTATGAATTAAACATCCAACACAAACACACCTACGCCCACACCGACATTCGGCTCACGTAAATCACCTGAGCGTATCGCCAAGCAGAAAGCCTTCATTCAGAACAAGAAGAATTTCAGCCATGCGAGGTTGAGTCACCGACAACTCGAAGACCTCGACACCCTGTACACGCGCCCCCTAATCGAGCGTTATCCATCCTTTTCACTCGGCGCAGCACTGCAGCGTGACCTATTTGCAGTGAATACCGACGACCCCTCATGGCTGGATGCTCACAGCCAAGGTGACTGTCAATGCTCGATTGAGCAGCTATCCAACAAACCCGTTCTATATCTCGCTGCACGCGAAGTCATGGAAGCATTTTGAAACTATGAAGACGAACAAAGAAGTACGCAGCGTATCGCTGCCAACGAAGAACATCGAAGTACGCACGCGCGCCGATGGCAAACGTGAGATCAAAGGCGTTGCCATCGTTGCTAACTCACTCAGTGAGGATTTAGGCGGTTTCAAAGAGAAACTGACCGTGCAGGCTATCCGCGATGCGTACAACGCAACTAGCGACTGCCTGTTGCTCTACAACCACGACATCGGCAGACTCTTGTCCCGCCAGTCCTCGAAGACTCTGAAGCTATCAATCGACGGCAGCGGGAATCTCGCATTCGTTGCGACTCTCGCTGATAACGCACTCGCCGATGAAGTCTTGTCACTTCTCGCGCGCAAAGACCTCCGCAACATGAGTTTTGGGTTCCAATGCGTTTCAGACCTCTGGGATGAAATGAACGGGCAGATCATTCGCACTGTGACAGCTTTCAATCTTGCGGAAATTTCAATAGTCGCATGGCCTGCTTACGCTGCGAGTGAAGCATCGTTGCGAAGCTGCCCTGAATCTCTACGCGCAAAGCTTCGCAGCAAAGATGACGAAAACCTTGATGATGACGACGACAGCGAAGATGACAAAGAGGATGACGAATGCCGTTGCGACTGCGCTGCCTGCTTTACTGATAACTGCGAAGGCTGCACCGACGATGATTGCAACGACGACGAATGCTTCGCTTCACTCTGCCCCATGCAGGATGAACGCCGCGCTGATTCCATCCGTGTAAGACGTTTGTTTTCGTCTCTCCGAAATTAACTGAAATTTTCTCCTTCCTACAACAGACCTGACGCGGTCTGGATAACCGCCGTCTGTCTGCACAAACCCAAAACAACTCAGAGCACAAACGCCGCGCATTGACTTGTCACTGCGCCATGGCAGACGTGTGTCTGCTCACAAGCCTCTATAGGCAGAAAGTCTTAAATGACCTCTAAGGAAATTCGTTTCAAGATCAATCAGCTTCTCACTCAGCAACAGACGATTGCACTCGCAGGCTTCAAGATGAAAGCCGCGCAAGCTTTTGACCGTATGGCCAAAGAAGTGGAGTCTCCGAAGTCTGCTTTTCAGATTGAAGAGCGTCTGGCAGAAGGCAGGCAGCTTCCGAACTCGTTCGCCGCGCCCGCACTCCGCTGGCACGAGTGGTAACGAACAGCGCGACCGCTTGAACGCTGCATTCCGCAGCTTTGCACGTACAGGCAACATCGAGAGCATCCTGCGATTTGCTGACCACGAGCGATGCTACTGGTGGAGCATTGATTCCTCAGGAATACTTCCCTGAGTTGACCAACGCTCTGAAGGCGTATGGCCCAATCGCTACGCTTGTGAAAGCAGCGCATCACGGACGGCACAGGACGCCCGCTGAAGATCGCGCTTGCTAACGACACTGCAAACGGAATCAAGCTGCTGGCAACTGAGGGTACATCCGCTCCTGTTGAAATGTGATCCTGATCTTTGCTTCCAAGGTGCTCGGTTCTGACACCGTGTCTGGTGGACTGGTGAAGGTCAGTGTGCAGGAATTTGCCGACAGTAACTTTGACCTGGGCAAGCTGATCGAAGAATATTTCGGCCTGCGTTATGCGCGCGGTATCGAACTGGCGCTGACCAAAGGCGTTGACAGTGCGGGCACTGCTCTGCCGAACTTCTCGACAGGTGGAATGCTGGCAGCAGCGTCGATCTCTGGCACAACCGCAACCGTTGCAGCCGCTATTGGCTACGACGATTTGGTCACAGCTTATGGCACACTCGATCCAGCCTATCTCACCAATGCAGTGTGGCAGCTTAACAGCACCACTCGTGCCGCGTTGCTCTCGGTGAAGGATACGCTGGGACGCCCGCTGTTTCAGCCGAATCCAGCCACAAGCGAACCTTTTGGATTCCTGCTTGGCGCGCCTGTTGTGCTCAATCGAGAGTCTCGACAGCATCGCGGCCAACAAGCAGCCGATCCTTCTGGGCGATCCGAAGCAGAGCATCCTGTTCCGCACTGATGGCGCACCTTCGATTGTCCGCCTAAACGAACGCTACATGGATAGCTTGGAATATGGGTTCATGATGTGGTCGCGTGTGGGTGCTGCAACGATCATTCCGAGTGGCGTTAATCCGCTGACCTCGATCAAGATCGCAGCCAGCTAAACAAAGCACAGTAACAGTTACAAACCAAGGGTCAGTCCTCGCGGGCTGGCCCTTTTTCATTTGAAGGAGGAAAACCATGGAGATTAGACACTCAGGGAAGGCAAGAAGGCAGCTTGAGCGCGCGACAACACGCGAAACAACTATGGCCCACGCCATCGAAGCAAACCAGCTTCCATAACGTGGGCCATTTTTTTGTTTACGGCCTTGGTATCAAAAGATCGAATCAATCTTCGATTGCATCTCGGCTGCACTCGCGGGTTTGAGGTAACGCATGGTAGACGCTAGGTCACTGTGTCCGGCGAGTCTCTGTGCGGCTGAAGATCGACAACCTTAGAGCGCACCAGTGCAGTTAGATATGTCCGCTGCATTTTGTGAAGCGTTGCATCCGGGACGCCCGCACGTTTTGCGACACGCTGCAGCCAACGCAGCAGATGACCGTTTGGCTTCGCGTGGTCCTTACCGATGCCAAGGATGAGACCCTGCTTCCGCTTGTGCTGCCACTCATCCAACAGCTTGAACAAGGCAGATGGTATTGGAACATCACGTTCCTCGGAATCTTTCACTTTGAAGCCGTATGCGGGCTTGCTACGGACCCGGAAAGTCTTGTCTTCTTTGTGTACGTCGTTGAACTCAGCATGCATCATCTCTTGCTCACGAAGTCCAAGCTGTAGCCCAATGGTGATTGCAACGCGCATGTAATCGTCGGCATGATGAAGCATCGAGTCAGTCTCCGCCTTTGTGTAAGTGGTGGGCAGCCGTTTTTCATATTTCGGGCGATCATCCTTCGACAGCTTCACATCGTGTCCGGCAAACTTGAGAAACGAACGCAGGCGGTTGTATTTGTTCGAGACGGTTCTATCAGTCAGACCCTTTTCACGTAGTCTCATGCTGAACTGAGTGAGATGTTCTTTCGAGATACCGCGCACTGTTTTCACAGTCGGCAGCAACTCGCGAAACTCATTGAGCACGACGCGGGCGTTTTCCGCCGCTCCCAGTCTGTTATGTGTGTTGCGGTCCGCGATGTACTCAGCTATGGCCGCCGCAAAGGCTTCCAGCTTCGTTCTACAGGGACTGGTGACGACTTTGGATGCATGGCGCGTGACTCGGCAGCATGTATCTCTTTGGTGGGGTTTCCTGCATCCTGTACGGGCGTGTAGAGGCGCTTGCCGTGAACGCGCTCACGAATCATCAAGCGGCCTTGCGCGTGACGTTTGCGTACGTCTGGACTATCGGGAAGATACCGCCAGCCGTCTTCGGTGCGGCAGTACCAGAACAGTTTTACCTTCTTGCGGGCTTCTTGAACGCGGGCCTGCAATCCAGTTTGGAAGCGTTCGATTGCTGCCGTATGTTTGTTGGGCTTTGGCGTCGGCTTGGATGTCTTCATACCAGAATGGTACTAAACCGACTTTGACGGTACTAATGCTTGCAAATTATTCATTCTAAAGTACTTATTTTATGGCGGAGAGAGTGGGATTCGAACCCACGTTAGAGTTTCCCCTAAACACGCTTTCCAAGCGTGCGCCTTCAGCCACTCGGCCATCTCTCCAGCTAGGTGAGGCTCTTTTAAAGTTAACACATCTGAACGGGCGGTATTGCAGGTCTCGGCGAGAGCATGCCACGCAAAAAATGTGTCGCAAAAGCGGCATTTTCGCTGGGAAAAATGCCGCCTAACGATCCAATTCGTGCTCTTTTGGCGTCACGACATCGTATTCGGGCTCGCTCTTGCCGAGCAGGTATTTGTCGAACCATCCCGTGATGTGCTGCAACCGCTCGATGCGATGGGTGGGCATTCCGGAGCGCGACAACTCGTGCGACTCGCCGGGAAACCGCACCATCACTGTATCGATATGGCGATATTTGAGCATGCGAAAGAGCTGTTCGCCGCCGCTGGTTGGAGGCGTTCGGTAATCGGCTTCGCCGAGGATGAACATCATCGGCGTGGCGATGTTCTTCGCGTAGGTGATGGGAGAGCGCGAGCGAAAATCGTCGGGTGTCTCAAATGGAGGTCCTTTGAACCACGTCGGCTGAAAGAGAGTGAAGTCGGCCGTGTACCACCATGAAGTCCAGTCGGAGATGTCGCGCTGAGAGACAGCGGCGGCAAAGCGCGTCGTCTGCGTGACCGTCCAGTCAGTGAGCAAGCCGCCGCCGCTGCCTCCGGTCACCCCAAGCTTTTTGTTGTCGATGTATCCGCGCCGAATCAGCTCATCGACGCCCGCCATCAGATCTCTGTAGTCATCCCCGGGATAGTGGTACTGAATGATGTTGCCAAAGTCCTGCCCATATGAGGTGCTGCCGCGGGGGTTGGGGTAAAGCACCACATAGCCTTTCGCTGCCATGACAAGAAATTCCTGGTCGAAGACGTAGCCGTATGCGCTGTGCGGGCCGCCGTGGATATTGAGAATCAGCGGATACTTCTTATGTGAATCGAAATCATACGGTTCTGCACCCAGGCCTGGATCTGCTTGCCGTCGAAGCTCTTGTAGGTGATTTCTTCGGGGGGAGCTAAATTGAGCTTCGAAAAGAGCTCATCGTTGATGTGAGTCAGTTGCGTTTTTTTGCCATCGGGTGCGATCGAAAATAAATCGCCAATCATCAAGGGTGTTGAAACCAGGCCGACGATCTTCGAGTGGTCCGATGAAGTGGAAAACAATTGAACTGCCTGATCGCCTGACGTAAATGCCGAAACCTTGCCGCTGGCGGCATCGAGCTTTATCAGGTTCGTGCGACCGTTGTTGCAGGCAATGTCAAGTAGCGTTTGCTCGTCGAGCCAGATAGGGTGGGGACTTCCAGCTGCGCGAGGGGCGCGGTTATCTTCGGCGACCGAATCGCCTATGTCGTAGTCATAATCCGGCGCGATATTTTTCGGCTCAGAGCCGGGCTTTAGAACGAGCGTCCACAGATGCGGCTCCGAATACGACCGCACCGGCGTATTCGTTGCGCCACGAAAGCGATCTCCGTGCCATCCGGGCTCATGGCCATATTCCGCGCAGCGAAGGGAATCGACGCAACGAGGGTCGCATCGCCGCCGATCGCAGGGACGGAATAGAGCGCGCTGGTGGGCGCCTCGTAGTACGGTTCGTCCGAGGTCTCGCGGAAAAAATAGATGCGGCTGCCGTCCGGCGCCCAGACTGGATCGGAGTCACCAAGTCTGCCACCGGTGACCCGCCTGGGCTTGCCCAGTTTCGCGTCAGATGCGAGACCCATCATCCAGAAATGATCGGGATGATCGAAGTCGAGATATCCTTCGCCATTCATGCGATAGACGGCGCGCGTGATGACGCGCACGTCGCTCTCAGGCTGCTCCTCTTTGGTTTTGGCTGCGTCTGGCTTCGATTCGTGCTTCTGCCATTCGTCAGGCGTCGTGCCGCTTGTAAGCAAAAGATGCTTTCCATCCGGCGACCACAGAGGATCGGAAGCGCCTTCCGGCAGATCAGTGATGCTTTCGCTTCGCCACCGGCGAGATCCAGGAGATAAATTTGCGGCTTTCCCGGTTTGCCGTCTTTTTCGAGTGCGCGCGCAAATGCGATCTTCCTGCTGTCAGGCGACCATCGCGGTTGGCTGTCATGCGTTCCAGCAGTCAATCTCCGAGGTGCTTGATTCGGAGCGCCCAGGTCAAGCAGCCAGAGAGAAGTCGCATAACCTTTGTGATCCAGCGTTACTTCGACACGGACGAAGACAACGCGCGATCCATCTGGAGCCACTTGCGTGTCGCCGATCCAGTGAAACTGATACAGATCAGTCTCCGTGATATTTCGCCTAGTCTGTGCATTGACCTTGATATCACTCGAGAAACTCAGACAGCAAACGACACACAATAAAAGCTTCACAACGCGCATGGCAGGCCCCAGGTATTCATCCTTAACAGCATTGGTTAGAGTTGTACCATGCAGGTGCAATCGACGGAGATCGATTTGAGGAAAGAGTTGCGCTCGCTGCTCGCGCTCGCCATCCCGGTCATTCTGTCGGAGCTGGGATGGATGTCCATGTCGATTGTGGACACGATCATGGTCGGCCGACTGAGCGCGGAGGCCATCGGCGCTGTTGGCCTGGGCAACGCCATCTACTACTCACCTGCGTTATTCGGTATCGGCATTTTGCTCGGGCTCGATACCCTGGTCTCGCAAGCTTACGGACGCGGCGATTTTGATGAGTGCCACCGCTGGCTTTCACAGGGCTTCTACGTCGCCATCGCCTTCACACCGTTCCTGATGCTCCTTGTTTGGGCCACGCCTTTTGCATTTCCGTATCTGCGTGTGAATCCTATAGTCAGCCAGCAAACGTCTGACTATCTCCGCGTGCTCAACTGGGGCACGCTGCCGCTGCTGATCTACGCTGCCTTCCGCCGCTACCTGCAGGGTGTGAAGCGCGTCGGCCCGGTCACTTTCGCGCTCATTTCTGCGAACCTGATTAACTGGGGAGCGAACTGGGCGCTCATTTATGGGCATCTCGGATTTCCCGAAATGGGCGTGCGCGGATCGGCGCTATCCACCTGCATGGCCAGAGCCTACATGGCGGCCGTTCTTGTCTTCGCAGCATGGAAAAACGAAGCAGGCCGCGGTCATCCCCTCTTTGCGCATTGGCCGGGCATTGTCTTCAATCGCATCGTCAGTTTATTGAGGCTCGGAGTGCCGGCAGCTGGCCAGATCGTCATGGAAGTCGGGGCCTTCGGTGCGGCAACGGTCATGGCAGGCCGCCTCGCGCCAGCTGCTCTGGCCGCACATCAGATAGCCCTGAACTGCGCCGCGTTTTCCTATATGGTCCCGCTCGGAACTTCAGCGGCGGCCGCCGTGGCCGTGGGCCATGCGGTGGGTGCAGGCGACGGTCCACGCGCGCGCCGCGCGGGATGGATGGCTCTGGCCATCGGAGTCAGCTTCATGGCCTGCGCCGCAGTGGTCTTTCTGCTTGCACCGCATGCTGTTCTCGTCATCTATACCAATCAGGACGCCGTGGTGAACATGGGGGTGCCACTGCTTGCCCTGGCGGCGGCATTTCAAATCTTCGATGGCATCCAGACCATCTCTACCGGAGCGCTTCGCGGGCTTGGCGAAACGCGTGTGCCGATGCTCGCTAACTTCGTCGGATACTGGATCTGCGGACTGCCCCTGGGCTATGTTCTCTGTTTCCGGCGTGGACACGGAGTTCTGGGGATTTGGACGGGGCTCACATTGGCTCTTATTTTCATCGCACTGGTCCTGCTATTTCAGTGGAGGCGCGACTCATCGCGGCTGACTCTTAGTCCCGGTTAGACGATGCCTACCGGTTCGGTCTCTGCTTCCTGTGCGGTCTCAGTCATTCGGTCCGAGTCTTTAAAGGTAAAGAAGAACAGCAGCAGCACCGCAGCCGAGCAAACAGCGGAAACAAGCCAGATAGATCTCCATGCGTGCGTAATCGAGCCATTCGCGCCTGTGAGTGTATACAGATCGACGACGTATCCGGAGAGCCACGACCCCAGCAGCATTCCCGCGCCGTAAGTGATCAGCGTGATCATCCCCTGAGCTGCAGCGCGTAGCGCCACCGGGGCCTTGCGGTCGACGTAGATCTGGCCGGTTACAAAAAAGAAGTCATAGCAGATACCGTGCAGGAGAATGCCGAGCCACAGCATCCACATCCCGCTTCCGCTGTTGCCATATGCAAAAAGCACGTAGCGCAATGCCCATGCAGACATGCCCGCGACGAGCATGTATTTCACGCCCAGCCGGCGGAAAAACCAGGGAATCAGCAGCATGCAGGCGAGTTCTGACATCTGCCCCCCGGTCATCTTTCCCGCCGCATTCTTTACGCCGGTCTCGTTGAGATAGAGATTCGTAAACGCATAGTAAAACTGGAGTGGCACGCAAATCAGAAAAGACGCCAGCGCGAAGATGGCGAAGCTGCGCTTACGGAATAATCGCCGGACTTCAACTGGAAAGAGGTCCTGGACGCTAAATTTTACGGCTCGCATGAGCGGCGGCGTATGCGGGAGCGTGAGGCTGTACAAAGCCATCAAAAATGATGCGGCTGCCGCGACGCGCATGGGGACTGAAGTCGCTTCAAGCCGCAGCCTGCCAATGAGCAGACCTGCGACAATCCAGCCGCCAGTTCCCAGAACTCGAATCGGGCCAAACTCAGTCTTTGGGTCTTTCATCTGGCGAAAAGCAAGCGAGTTTGTCAGTGCCAGTGTCGGCATGTAGCAAAGCGCATAGAGCAGAACGAGGAAGTATACCGGCACAAACGACGATCGAAAGGAGGCAGCCAGCAGAAGCACGCCGCCAAGCAGATGAACCGCTGCCAGCACCTTTTCAGTCGCGAACAGACGATCAGCGATCACGCCTACAAGAAACGGCGAGACAATCGCTCCGACAGCCGTCGTCCCAGCCACCAGCCCAATCTGAGCACCGGAGAAGCGCAGCGTCTGGCCGAGCCAGGTTCCCAGAGTCACATACCACGCACCCCAGATGAAATACTCCAGGAACATCATCGAGGCAAGTCGCGCCTTCAGCGGTTTTTCCATTCGAAAGTTAGCCTACGGTATGTAAAGGTACACGAATGTGGATGGATGACACTACTATGCTGCGACATACTCTTAAGCCCGGGCGAAAGTGAGATGGGTCTCAAATCCGTGGAGAGAAGGCGGCATGAAGCAGGGAATCGTCCGGGCAATGCAAATTGCGTATGGGAAGCGTCACTGGACAATGACATGGATCTGGTGTCCTCGATTTATGCCGTATCGACCCAATCGCTCTGTTGAACCTGACTTTGGGCTTGGGGAATTAAGCCGGGATAGTTTCGCAGCGAGTCCGCGTCGTGCCCACACGGAACGTGCCCGACTTTTCGCGGTCAAACCTGATGCAGATTTTCTAATTTTTTCTCAACGTACCGCGTCCCGTTACGAACACCGGACGAGCCTAGTCTGCTACAATTTCAATTACAGAGCATTGGACAGGATGTTCTGGGTGTAGGGCGTGTGCTAGACCGTCGCGATGGCTGTCTGGGATACTTCCTGACGGCTCCGGCAAGGGGATAGTGGCCGGCGAGACGGTCTAAACTACCCAGCAGTCAAAGAAGCTAGTGGGGACGTAGTTCAGTTGGTTAGAATGCTGCCCTGTCACGGCAGAGGTCGCGGGTTCGAGCCCCGTCGTCCCCGCCATAAACCACATAAAATAAATGGTTTATGGCATATCCGAAAGTGACACCTTACATCTCACGGTACTCAACGGTACGGAACTTCTAAACCGCACCGAAATCAAGCTAATAACATCTCAACCTGCCTCTGACTCGCATTCCGTTTGTCGGCGGAAACTGCCTGCGTGTAGATGTCCATCGTCGTGCGTGAATTTGCGTGCCGTAGCAGTTCCTGAGCGACCTTTACATCCACTCCCAGGCTGCGGAGATTGGTCGCCAGCTGTGGCGGAAGCTGTGCCAGCCGATGACCTTGTCTGTGATGCCAGCTCGTACCAGAGCGGGACGGATGATCTTCTTGAGAACCATGTCAGGCATCAGGGGCTGGGTTCCGTTCATGCGCAAAGAAGGAAACAGAAAGTTGTCATCGCTGTTGTATGGCGATTCCTTCCTCCACTCCACCAACAGATCACAAACCGACTGGTGCAAGGGAACTGGCTTGCCGCTGGCTTCCGTCTTCACGGTCTCCAAAGTGATTCCTCACGCATGAACGGGTGACAGCAACTTCCATCGTGAAGAAGTTGATATCGCTCCATCGGAGTGCGAATAATTCGGAACGGCGAAGCCCTGTAGAGCCTGCCAGCATCACCATCACCCGCTCACGCAAGGAAAGCTCCTTCAATAACACCTGAAACTCCCCAGGCGTGAGAACATCTGGTTCACGCAAACGCTTTGCCGAGCAGCGGACCTTGCTGATCGGGTTGAACTTATCCACTCGTGCCGTATTCCGTGACTGTAGACCGCAGACATGATGTTGCGAATCTTCGTCTTGGTAGCGGGTGCGAGGTTCATGCTTTCCAAGCCACTTCTCAAATTCAACTGTCTTGACTTCGGAGAGTTTGTGGTTTCCCCACGTGGGATAGGATGTGCAGAGTCAAATACGACTTGTGCGCTTCTACCGTTGCGTATGCCTTTCGCTCCAACGTCAATTCGTGTTTTTGATAGTGGGCTATGAGATCGTTTACCGTTTCAGGTGAACGAACCCCAATGTTTATCTTGGCGCGAAGTGACAAGACGGCTTTCTCTGCATCACGACGGCGCGGGAACTCCCGCACTGTGCCGATCCTCAGATTGCGATGAACGCGCTTCCCGTCTACATCCTCGTAGAACCGGAAAAACCAGCTATCATCGGTCGTTTTGTTCTTCACAAGCGTCAGACTTCCATTCTGAAAGCGATTGCTACCGATCATTGGAAATCTCCTCTGGTCGGAGCATCGGTGGCTGGCGTGTAGTGTACCAGTACGACGCGATAGCATCCACTGCTCAAGATCACATTCAAGGAAGCGCCAGAGCCTACGCTTACCCTCTCCAATTGGATACGAGGGCAGGTAGCCTTCACGCGCCCATCTAGTGACTGTGCGGGAATTGAGCCCGCCTAGAAACTCGGCAGCTTGCTCCGGGGTGAGAAATCTGCTGTGCTTCTCTCCTTTCGCTGGTTGATTTCCTTTCATAGGTGGACAATATCACCGAAATTCGGCGGGATACTGGAGAGCAACGCATAGGAAGTTTTTCTTGATGAGAAAGGAGATAGAGTCGAAAATAAATATCCAGAGGGGCTTGACGGGTTATAAAGCGGGCAGGGATTTTGGAGCAGTTCTTAACTCAACGCGTCATGGAAGATCGCAACAACAACAGAAACACTAGCGAACACAAAAGCACTATCAGCGCTATTGCCTTCGCGACACGATAGCCCACCTCTCCTGACTTCACGCGCTGCCACTCTCTCGCGTGCAACTGTGCCATTTGAATTTCTACATCCTTAGAAAGCGCACCAAATTCATCTCGGAAGAAAGCTAGATCATTGGGCGCAGCGTCGAGGAGTTTAAAGAGTTTGCCCATCGACTTCATAAGGCTCTCGTGATTGCGCGCTTCGAGATGCAGTCGCAGCTTGATCCGGGCAGCGGCGCGATTCAAGTCACGGCGAAGCATCACGAGTATGGTCCAAATGGTCCTGATAACTCTCTACGCGATTTCAGAAATTCTCAACGACGCTCCTTGTGTATTCGGTGATTTCCGCGTGAATCAACTGCGCTTGGGCTATGAACTCCGCGAATGTCTTCTCGAAGTGCTTCGATCCACGCCTGTCTGAAGTCCGATACCTTGTTTTCTTTCGCTACGATCAGTCCTAAACAGTGAGAACGCACCAGTCACAAATGCAACCAAGAGCGCTCCATATGCAGTCAAGAGGGTATTGTCAATTGCACAGATCGAAGGCACATAAATTGGCATGGTCTTAGAACTCATCTCATACGACAGCTAGGGCTTTCTGTCGAGATCAATCTCGTCATTCAGGTATTGTTCTCTGTCCTCCGCAGATAGCTCAATGTCTTGCGAAGTCGGATCATTTTTCTTCTCAATGGCGAGAACCTTTTGATATATAGAATCGAAATCCTTCCAGAGGAGGCGAGATTTCTTTTGCTTCAGCCGAATGTGGTCTCTTCCTGCGATCCAATAAACATTGATCCAATGAAAGAAGAGATTATGAACAATCTCCGCATCCGAGCACCTTTTCGATTGAAGAGGCCCAATGTCTCAAAAAAGTCGAATACGTCTTCGGCTTCTTCTTCGTTGCGGTGGGTTTTCAAGGCAAGAGCAGAACACCGCAATCAACTTCATGTATCCCCCTCACTTCTGATGAGTCGTGAAGAGGCCAAAGCAGACTGCAGGCCCGGAAGTAACCGTAGAGATCTGGCAGAACAAAATCCGCACAAAAATGCCGACATTGAATCGGCATTTCAACCAGGGTCCGTGGCGTGCTTCGTCCCCCGCGACCACTTGTTAGACGCAGGTCGATCCAAAATGTAACTAATACTTTAGTTGTTGCCCTATCGCCGTGCTCTCTTTTACCTGGACTATGCGACGGTTTTCTGAGCTTGGTTACGCGAAGAGCATCATAGATTACCTCTTTCGCTGGGATTACCTCTTTCGCTGGCTCGAATTGCGTTTCTTGTCGGGTAAGCAACTCACGCTATTCGCTAAGGCCGCGTCGACGATCGAAGCCGCTGACAAGAAGGCGAACCTTGCTTCCTCCAGTGTCTTCGGAAACGTTTTGGATGCCCATGAGATGGGGGACGCGCCACTCTGCTCATCCTGCGGCGCCCTGATGATTCGTAACGGTACTTGCTACAAATGTTTCAACTGTGGGGGGACCAGCGGGTGCAGTTAAGGCTAAGGCCGCAAAAATAGATCTTTGTGGTGGTGAATGAGCGAATCGACGATTTTTACACGTCGAGATTCTCCACGCCTTAGATTTACCGAACCAGTACTGACATAGCCATTGCTCAATGTCCTATTTGAACTGCCTGGCGTTTGTCCATTTCCGAACAAGGAGCGCCCATAAACGAACGCTCGTAAGACAAAGAGACCTGTTGACAGTCTACATATAATTAGACTTATGTTGATTGTCTACATGGCAATTCAGATGCAACGACTTCATTTGAGTAACAGTAAGAGTTGCGCTCTCCAGTGGGAGACAAGGGCTGATTCACCCCTTGGAAGTATTCACTCAAAGGAGGTCCTTATTCATGGTACGGACCAGCAAACTGTTTCTTATTACATGTGTTGTCTCCATAACGGTGTGGGGGCAAGAAAATGTGTCTAAGCAACTGCATCAACCATTTCTCCTTGAACAACAGGGACAGTTCGACAAGGCTATTCAAATTCTGCAACCACTTGTCGATTCAGGAGCATTTACCGGGTCCGATCTGGGAAAAGCGTGGACACTATTGGGAGCGGCATACAAAGAGCGGGGGCAGTTTCACCAAGCCGAGCATGCGTATGAGCAAGGGCTTCACATCTTCGAAAGAGATAAACAGCACACTGCGGACTATGCCAGCACGCTCGAATACTTCGCGGCTCTTTATCGAGCTATGAGACAAGAACAGGATGCGATAAAGCTGGGATTAAAGGCGGCCGGGATCGATGCTCAACTCGGTAATCACACTGGGTTGACCAGGATATACACAGACATGGCAGGAGCCGCGATCCAGCAGCACGACGGAAAGATTGCTAAGGCATACCTTCTGAAGGCCATCGCGGAATCCCGACTTACCGATGAATTAACGGATGATGATCGCGCAGCCCTTGCCTCTACTGAGGCATTGTTGGCAAGCATGAATGGAAAGACTCAGGAAGCTGTCGCGAATTACAGGCAAGCTCTAGAACTTTGGAAGCGCAGGCATGGTGAACAACATCACTTTACGGGTTGGGGATATGTGCTCCTGGGGCAGGCGCTGGCTACGAATGGCCAACCGCAGGATGGGCTGGTGAATCTGCAACGAGGGCTCACCATACTTGATCAAACCGTGGGCCCGCAGAATCCAAGATACCTAGTGGGAGAAATCCTGTACGCCAAGATCCTTGATCAATCGGGTATGCATTCCGAAGCATTGCGGCTACGGATCCAAGCGCAGCAGTCCTTGGATGGCCTACTGAACCGCGAGTGTATGAAGTGCACTGTAAGTGTGGCAACTCTTCTCCAAAAGTGAGCGGTGCTTTTCTACATGTTGACATTCAACCTATACGCGTGCCACTTTACATGTAGAACAGCAACAGGGAGAGACGATGGGAGAAAGCAAAGCGGACGTTCTGCAAGGCACGCTGGACTTGATGGTTCTGAAGACGCTCGAATCAATAGGGCCACTGCATGGTTACGGCATTGCACGGCGGATCGAACAAGTAAGCGAGAACGCCCTGAGTTTGAACCAGGGAACAATCTATCCAGCACTTCTGCGTCTGCAGCAGCGCGGATGGATCAAAGCCGAGTGGGGTACATCCGAGAGCAATCGCCGCGCCAAGTATTACTCCTTAAGCAGGATCGGACGCAAGCAAATTGAAAAGGAGATCGAGAACTGGGAGAGAGTCGCGGCCACGATGGCACGATTTCTCGCCGCTTCCCGGCAGGAGTCATGATGGACCAGCTTCGGATATTGCTGAGCCGCTGCAGAACCTTCTTTGACAGGAAGGAACTTGACAGAGATCTCGATGACGAACTGCGCTCGCACATCGAGTTGGCGATAGAAGAAAACTGCAGGCGCGGCATGTCCGAAGAAGAGGCGCGGATCACTGCGTTGCGCGAGTTTGGCGGAATAACGCAGATCAGAGAGGAGTACCGTGCACAGCGCAGCTTTCCATTTATGGAAAGCCTCTGGCACGATGTGCGCGGGGCCTTGCGCGTCTTCCTCAGGAGTCCAGGCTTTTCCCTCGTCATCGTCACCACGCTCGCGCTCGGCATCGGCGCGAACACCGCCATCTTCGAGATCCTGAACGCAGTGAGACTGCGCACCCTCCCCATCACAAAACCCGGTGAGTTGGTGGAACTCCGCATCGCCGATGGCAATCCGACTGGACACCGGGGCATGTACACGGTGGAACTGTATGCAAGAGTGCGACGGGCAGTTCATGTGGAGGGGTGGAGTCAGCGCGAAGTGGCGCGGGAGTTCGGGCTGGCACGCAAGACGGTGCGGAAGATGCTGGAGTATCCGGCTCCGCCCGGGTATCAGCGGCAGAAGCCGGTGCGGCGCCCGAAGCTGGGACCGTGGCAGGCTGCCATCGACGCCATTCTGGAAGAAGACAAGAGCCGGCCACGAAGGCAGCGGCACACCGCGAAGCGGATCTTTGAGCGATTACGAGAAGAGCACGGGTACGCGGGTGGCTACACGATCGTGAAGGACTACGTGCGCCAGTCGAAGATCGGCGCCCGAGAGATGTTCGTGCCGCTGAGTCACGCGCCAGGGGAAGCGCAGGCCGACTTCGGTGAAGCACTGGTGGTGATTGCCGGCCTGGAGTGCGAGGCGCACTATCTTGCCTTCGACCTGCCCCATTCCGACGATTGCTTTGTGGTGGCATTTCCGGCCGAGACCACGGAAGCTTTTCTGGAAGGCCACGTACGAGCCTTTGCCTATTTTGCTCGTGTTCCCACGCGGATTCTCTATGACAACACCACGTTGGCGGTGGTGCGGATCCTCGGTGACGGGGAGCGGCAGAAGACGAGAGCCTTCTCCGAGTTGCAGAGTCACTACCTGTTCGCGGAGAAGTTCGGCCGCCCGGCCAAGGGTAACGACAAGGGCAAGGTCGAGGGTCTTGTGGGCTATGCGCGGCGCAACTTCATGGTCCCGATTCCACGTGCAGCGAGCTGGGAAGAGCTGAACCTGCATCTGGAGGCCGCCTGTCTGAAGCGACGGCAGCGCCGGTTGCGCGGACACAGGGAGACGATCGCGGAACGCTTCGAGCGTGACCGCGCAGCGCTGCTGCCGTTGCCTGCGGTGCCCTATGAGGCTTGCGAGAAGATCACGACCCGTGTCACTTCGTTGTCGCTGGTGCGTTATCGATCCAACGACTACTCCGTGCCCACCGAGTACGGACATCGGCAGGTGCTGCTGAAGGGCTATGTACATCAGGTGGTGATCGTCTGCGGGAGCGAAGTCATCGCCCGACACGAGCGCAGCTATGAACGCGAGTCGGCGGTATTTGACCCGTTGCACTATCTTAGACTGCTTGAGCACAAGAGCCGGGCGTTGGAACAAGCAGCGCCGCTCGCCGGCTGGCAGTTGCCCGATTGCTTCCTGCATCTACGGCGGCTGCTGGAACTGCGCCTCAAGAAGCACGGACGCCGGGAGTATATCCAGGTGCTGCGCCTGCTGGAGAACTTCGCTCTGGAAGAAGTATCCGGGGCCATCGAAGATGCCCTGCGGATGAACACCATCAGCTTCGATGCGGTGCGCCACATCGTGCTATGCCGCGTCGAACGCAGACCACCGCGGCTGGACCTTCACAACTGGCCGCACCTGCCTCTTCCCAGAGTCCGAACCACTGCGGCCGCGGATTACATGACGTTGCTCGCGGGCATCTCGACATCACCGGCACCTTCGGACATGGAGGTGGCGTGATGAACGATAAGCCCGAGATGCCCACTCCCGATACACCGCAGGTGCTGCTCGAACATCACCTCAAGGCCTTGCGGCTGCCAACCATCCTGAGTGAGTACGACAAGGTGGCCCGGCAGTGCGCCGCCGAGCAGGTCGATTATCCGCGCTATCTGCTGCGCCTGACCGAGTTGGAACTGCTGGACCGCGATCGCCGTGCCATCGAGCGCCGCATACGCCAGGCGAAGTTCCCGGTGGTCAAGAGCCTCGATAGCTTCGAATTCCTGGCGATTCCTTCGCTCAACAAAGCGCTGGTCCTGGAGTTGGCCCGATGCGAGTTCCTGTCGCGCAAAGAAAATCTTTTACTCTTAGGGAACAGTGGCACCGGCAAGACTCACATCGCCCTGGCTCTCGGCCTGTCCGCCTGCCAGCGCGGTCATCGTGTGCGATTCACTACCGCCGCGGCGCTGGTCAGCGAACTGATCGAAGCTCGAGGTTATTACTCGCCCTACCTCGACTTGGGGTCAAAAATAGTGTATTCACCGACTTCACCATCCCGATGTGGGAGGAGGTCAAAGAGCATCACGACCCGTTGTCCGGCATCTTTGCCTGGGCCACAGGCGGCGCTATTGTGGGGCCCCCTGGCCAGACCCGCGCGGTGAATGGTCTCGCGGTTACTGGAGAGTTCTTCAACGTGCTTGGGATCACTCCGGTTCAGGGACGTCTGATCGAACCGCAGGATGAGGGCGGTTGCCAGGTTACAGGCGCCGTGGTCAGCTACTCATACTGGAAGTCGCAAATGGGCGGTGAGCCGATCACGCCGAAAAGCACCATCATTGCCGGAGGACAACCCTTGCAGGTCCTTGGCGTGACACCGCCATCCTTCTTCGGTATGGTCGTCGGCGACCGCTTCGATGTTGCTTATCCTGCCTGCACTCCTCCCAGTATGCAAGCCGATGAGTTTGGCGTCACGGTGATGGGACGGCTGAAACCTGGCTGGACCCTGAAGCAGGCAACAGAATATTTTGACGCGCTGAGTCCCGGGCTGTTTCAAAAGACCGCGCCGATGGGTTACAGCGCCGAGGCTCTCAAGACCTGGAAAGCCTTTCGCCTGGCCGCGTATCCAGCCGGCGCCGGGGTCAGCTACCTGCGCGACCAATACAACTCATCGCTGGAGATCCTGCTGGCGATTACCGGGCTCGTGCTGCTGATTGCCTGTGCCAATCTCGCCAACCTGATGCTGGCACGCGCCAGCGCAAAGAGGCGCGAGGTCGCCATTCGCATAGCGCTGGGTGCTTCCCGGGGCCGCCTGCTGCGTCAGATTCTGCTCGAGAGCGCGTTGCTCGCGGCCTGCGGCGCGATTCTCGGCGCGGCCTTCGCACAACCGCTCAGCCGGGCTCTGGTGAGGTCTCTGGATACCAGCCAGAACACCGTTCATCTCGCCATGGCACCGGATTGGCGCGTACTCCTGTTTGCCGCGGCAGCTGGTATCGCGACTTGTGTCATCTTCGCCGCGGTTCCTGCTCTACGCAGCACGCGTGAAGATCCACTTACTTCGCTTAAGTCCGGCGGACGCGGAGCGGTTGGTAATCGCGAGCGATTCTCTGTGCAGCGCTCCATGGTGATTACCCAGATCGCCGTGTCGATGGTTCTGCTGGTGGGGGCATTGCTCTTTGTGCGCAGTTACCGCAAATTGCTGACCGTGAACCCGGGAATCCGGGAGAACAACATCACGATCGGCAACTTTGGTTTTCCATCCGCGAACGTCAAGATGGACAATCTTGCGCAACTTGTCGATGCGGTGCGCGCCATTCCGGGAGTAGAAACGCCGCCGCGACCACGAGAATTCCTCTCAGCGGCCAGGACTGGCAACATGTCGTTGAGGTTGGAGCTGTCGACGGGTCCAGCAAGTTTACCTATGTCAGCCCAACCTTTTTCGCCGCCATGGGCATTCCACTGCTCGAGGGGCGTAACTTCACCGAATACGACACGAACAC
This sequence comes from Terriglobales bacterium, assembly GCA_963823845.1. Classification (GTDB taxonomy): domain Bacteria; phylum Acidobacteriota; class Terriglobia; order Terriglobales; family Acidobacteriaceae; genus Alloacidobacterium. The sequence continues at coordinate 549,751 of CAWGND010000021.1, read as the reverse complement.
CAAGCCATTGGTGCTGATCGTCAATCAGGCGTTTGTCCGGAAGTATTATGTCAGCGGGCTGTCGCCTCTCGGGGTTCAGGTCCACGTGCGCCCTGAACCGCTCTATCCCGCACGCACCTATCAGATCGTCGCCGTGATTCCGGATACGAAATATGCAGATCTGCGCGCGGACCCGCCGCCTCAGGCATTTGTGCCCGTTGCTCAGCTTCCGGTCACGGCACAGAATCAAGGAATGGCGATAGTGATTGCATCACGCGATCCTGTTGCCGCGCAGTCGGCCGTGCAGCGCATGCTGGACGCACAGTATCCCGGCAATCAAATGCAATTCTCCGATTTTCAGCAGGGCATCCTCGACCACCTGGTGGGTGATCGCATGATGGCCAGACTGGCAGGGTTCTTTGGCGTTCTCGCAGCTCTGCTGGTCGTTGTAGGACTGCACGGAGTTCTCTCGTACTTCCTTGCCCAGCGTCGCAGTGAGATCAGCATTCGTATGGCGCTCGGAGCCAGCCGCCGCCGCGTCGTCGCGGCGATGTTGGGCAATGCCTGCCTCATGCTGGGGATCGGCCTGGTGGCGGGAACGGCATTGGCGCTGCTCGCTGGCCACGGAGCCAGCACGTTGCTCTTCGGTCTGAAATCGTGGGACCCAGTGACTCTTGCTGGCGCTGCTGCGCTGCTGGCACTGGTTACCGTCGTTGCAAGTGTCGTTCCGTCGCTGCGCGCAGCAAACGTGAATCCGATCGATTCTCTCCGTGCGGAGTAGGCGAGGGCAATTATTACAAACGCCGAACGGGCCAGCGGGAAAGATCAGCCGACTTTCGAGGATAGGGAGTGACGGCGCGGTCTTGCAGGGTGATCGGCGCATCTGCTATCCATGCTCGATGTATGAACTCACAAAAGATGCTCTCAGAGAGATTGAGCGGATCCACTCAAACTGGATCGAGTACGAAGTCGCTGGAGACAATCGCAGCTTAATGGCGTTGTGCGCTGATGACATCGAATTGTGGCCGCCTGACGCGCAGCCTCTGCTTGGCCGTGCGGCGGTCTCGGCGCAGATGGCGCGTGAGAAGACGAAAATTCACTCCATTGAGATTACTGACCGTCGAATTCGAGGTTCAAACGAGATTGCTTACTTGACCGCAAGCTACCGAACTACGTTTTCGTCGGCTGAAGACTCAACCTGCAGACAAGCCCTCGGAAGCCATCTGTGGATGCTGCGAAAGCGGACCGGTGCGTGGGTCGTTACTCTAGTGAGTTGGTCAGTGTGGGGCCGTGCCGACACTTCCGCGACAAGTCAGCCCCCACTATTGCCCAGCACTGGGGGCACATCGTGAAAAACGGGCAACTTCGCGTATGTGGCCGCCCAGAATTTCCCAGTTCATCCATGCACGGCAGACCAAGGCGATTCTTGACGTATTGTCGCCCATCCTGAAGTAATTACATCGTTGAGAAGCCAGGCTGCATAAGGAAGTTCCTGAAAATGTATGGTCCGCCGTCTGAGTGCAAGGGAAAAGCGAAGAGTGGATCGACAGATCTGCGCAAATGTATTCGGCCTTTGTGTGGAGAGTGGAGTCTCCTGGCCATGATGAGTTGCGCTGCGTGCTCTTCCTGATAAACGGGACGGTCATGGAAGACCATTTTCAGGCGCAGGTTGCGAGCACGCCGTTGGGAACTGTTCGTTCGTCTTAGCTATCCAGTGCAGACCTTGGTTGGAGAACTTGATGTCGGTCGTGGTTAAGCCTGCTTAGGCATCATTGCATCCGGAACCGCTCGATACTCCTGTCCGCTCGAGAGAACAGCCCACGCGATACGGGCAAGCTTGTTGGCTGCGGCTGTAATGACCACGTTGATGGGCGCTCGTTGCTCAAGCGCATCGAGCCATGGGCCGAACGGAGACCGTTCTCGCTTCACGCGCAATACAGCGGATCGGGCACCATGCACGAGGATCTTGCGCAGGTAGTTGTTGCCACGCTTGCTGATGCCGAAGAGTCGGGCCTTACCACCGGTCGAGTGCTGTCGTGGCACAAGCCCAAGCCAAGAAGAAAACTCACGCCCCTTATGGAAGGCTGCGCCGTTACCGATCGCGGCTACGATCGCAGTTGCGACCAGCGGGCCAACGCCGGGGATCTGCCTGAGTCGCCGGCAGGCTGGATCGGAGGAAGCGATCTGTTCAACCTCCGCGTTCATAACAATGATCTGCTGCTCCAGATCCTTCCACTCGCTCCAAAGCAGGCTGACAAGGTTGCGCATGCGTGGTGTGAGATTCGCGTCGGCGTTCTCCAGGATCTCTGGCATCGCCAGCTTCAGCTTGGCTGGTGTCTTCGAGAATGTCATGCCTCGCTCGAGCAAGAATGACCGCAACTGGCTGATCACAGATGTTCGCCGTAAGATCAAACGATCCCGCACGCGATGGAGAGCTTGCAGGTCGAGCTGGTCGTCGGTCTTGATCGGAACAAAGCGCATGTTCTGCCGATCGACAGCTTCGGCGATCGCTTCCGCATCGAGGAAGTCGTTCTTGTTCGACTTCACAAATGGCTTTACGAACTGAGCTGGAATCAGCTTCACATCATGGCCCTGTTCTCTCCGGGCACGGCCAAGGAAGTGAGCACCCGAACATGCTTCCATCCCGACCAAGGAAGTCTGCAGGTTGGCGGTAAACGTGATCAGCTGCTTCTGGGTGAACTTCTTCCGCAACAGTACCTTCCCAGCTGCGCTGAGGGCCACGAGGTGAAAGGTCGTCTTGCCGAGATCAATCCCTACCGAACGAATCTGCATATCGATGATCCTCCTTGAACCTGCCAACACCATCACTCACTTCATCCGGGAGATCAAGCGGCGGACCATCTCATTAACGGGGTTTCAGGTAACTACGTCCTGCCAGAACCGTTAGCAGCCAACTCTCGGATTGAGCCCGAGTCATCGGGCAAACCGGAAACTTCAAACCGACTACAACGTCTCGCGAGTGCCGCTACAACTCGATTTGAGCCGTTCCCGCGTCCAGACTGCACTTGAGACTGTTAACGATGACCGCGAGGCGTCCTAGCTTTCGCTATACAAATCTCCCTTAGTTATTCAAAACACGAGAAATCTGACGAAAGCAGGGAAAATCTAGAGGACAGAGACAATGGAAATAAATCAAGCAAGTCTTGTGTTTTCTAGTATTTACAGTGGAATCAAAGATTTAGCTGAAGGGATGGCGGAGAGAGTGGGATTTTGTAGAAAAACAGTGAAACACCAGTAAATACGCTGGTTTCATGTAATCCTGCACTCGGTATTAAGCAATTTCAATGTTTCTTCTACCTCAAAGGCCACCCTCCGCCAACTCCGAAGAAACTGACCTCCGCCTATCTCTACTACGCGATGGTAAGCTTCCTGCTGGCCACCAAACGTCTTCTCGAAAGTTGGATTGAAGCAAGCTTCCATGATTTGCGGGATAGCACCTTCGTACGTTCCAGCTTGCATGCGACCGTCAGGGTAGATCCAAATAAACTTGCCATTCTGGCTACCTAAGTAGAAGAGCATCTCGTCGTTGTTGTGCCAACGGATAGGATCCATCGTCCACTTCATTCGAGGTTCTGTTACCTTCGTCCACTCCCTGAATTCACTTGTTGTCATACGTCATTGCCGTAAATCAAAAACTCTTCCTCTCCTGCAATTGAGCCGGTTGATGGCTCGCTGGACTGGACACGCACGGTCTTTGTCGAACTCAGCCGCCGCGCCTCCTCCTCAGTCTTGCTGAATCAATATCTGGGCGTGGTGCTCCGGGGTTATCGGGGTGAGCATAAACATCCACCAGTGCCTGAATTCCAGCAAGTAAGGGAGCGAATCATTTATTGCAGTCCTTCAAAGACAAATTGGGAAAGCTAAGCTGATCAGAGTGCAATTCACAAACCACCTGATGTGGTCGCGTAAGTCTTTGGAAAATGCCGCTCCGAATCCAAGCGCGTGTCTCCGTGTCTACATCTGCGCTTCGTGTCGTAAACACGTGTACACAAGAGTTTGTGAGCTAATGGGCATCTCTGGCATTAAACAGGATGGTGGAATCTCTGCATCGGGCGGCTGGTGAGGGCGCTCGGGTCCCAAGTTATCCAATGAATAATAGTTGCCCACAAGGAAATAGCTGCTTGCTCTTAAGCAACGACACCGCCCGCAATCAATGTCAGCATAAAAAAACATTGACACTAACCTGGAATACCTGCGCCCATGCGGCCCTGTAACTGGGTGGCGAGGCCGGGTATCGCATTGAAGGCCCCGTACGCCTGACTGACAGCGAGGGCAATGTGATCTGGGCCGCGAGGTACGGAACAGCCGCTTTACCCGTGGCGCCTCGTCCAGCTTTGCAGAGAACGTAGCGCAAGGTCGAAGCGTTTCTGTCCAAGCAAAGTAACAGCTTGCTTTCGGTGATCGTGGACCGTTAGCGCGTACTGGTCGCCATCGGCGTGGCCATCTCAAACAAATAAAATCACGGTCCACCAATCCCCTTAGAAAGAGAGACGAAGACTGACATGGATTTAAAGATCGCACAACACCAACTGACCAACCTCATGCTGAAGCACGGCAGGTATGGCGCTCAGGACAGCGAAGGCTGGCAAGCCGTTCGCGAGGTCGAAGCAGCCGCCGAAGAGGGCAAGCCCTTCCCTTTTGAAAACCGCCGCAACCCGTTCCAGCTTTACGAGTCGGTCCCCGGCTGGGAGCAGGTGTCGGCAGTACTGGTAGCCGCCGCCGGGACATACTGGAAGGCTCTGGTAAGCGAGAAGCTGGAGATCATCATCGCGTAGAAACAGGTTTACAAGAGAAGGACGGAGGGGTTGTAAAAGTATTTAGGTACTGCGCGGTATCCGCGCCCCTAAGTAAGAACCCGGTGTTCATGAGGGTTTTGTAGGTGATCACCAAGGTGTCAACTGTTTCTTGACCGGAATGTGTAGCAGTTACGATTACATTTGCTGCGCATGATCCGCGCCGCTTGCAAATCGAAATTTTCCGCAAAAGCAGAAGGCCGGCCCAAAGAAGAAATCCGCCCTCAAGAAGGTGGTTAACTGAAAAGTCTGTACCTGCCAAGAAGAGAGTAATGTCCGCCAATCGTTGGGATCAAATAGCCCGATCAAGACTCAGCTGGGCGATTACCTGTCAGAGCCAACATCTGGGTCGACTTACCGCACACTCGTGATAGGCCCGCGGGCCGTTCAGTCTTCTGTTGCACTCTGAGATGATGTAGCTCGCACAAAACGTGCGCGAAAAATGCGCCAGGGTGCCCATTTGGCCAAACGATAGGATTCCCGTCCTTAATGATCTTTAGGAGCGGCCGGATCTCCGGGATCTCCTGAAAAACAAGGGCGAAGTACACTCAGGAGTGAGTGTACTTGAACGTACGTTACACTTTGGACCAAGGACCTCCATTACAACTCCCTTGAGGTCTAAAGGCCTTGGATTCGGTCTCTCATCCTCTGGCATCTTGAAAGATGCCAGCAGTCGGGACCGGGGGAATGTGGTAATCCCGAAGGGATTTCCAAGGAGTGTGGGAAGGGTGGAAAGCCGGCTTCTTGGCTTTCCACCCTTTCCATACTCTGTCATTTCCACGGCCTGCTTTGGAAACGCGTGTCGCAAAATTGCGCTTCAATGGCTATGGAGAACCAGTTAGTAGTTGAAACGTGCACGAGGCGGTTCCCTGAGCGCCGGCTGGCGTCAGTTCCTGGGAAATGGCTCCGTCTCCTGCGCGAGTTCGTAAACGAGCGTTGCGGTTACGACTGCCGCCTGTTCGAGGTCGGCGGGCAGCAACCTGTCGTAGACATCCATGTTGGTGTGATTGGGGCCGCCGCTGGTCTCCATGAAATCGCGAATGAAGGCGAAGCCTGGCACGCCGGCCTCCTCGAAGGAGACATGATCGGAGGCACCGATGCTGTGCGGAGTGATCGTTGCGGCACCGAGGTCGGCGAGGGGAGCGAGCAGCGGCTGCAATGCGGCCGCTTCGCCGATGCGGCCATCGAGATAGACACCGCGAATCTTCCCCGGGCCCCAGTCGAGATTGAAATAAGCCACGAGCCTGGCATTCGCCGGCGTGGGTTTCTGTTTCGTTCCGAGATTCGCCGCCACCCAGGCTCGCGAGCCGAGGCGCCCTTGCTCCTCGCCGCTCCAGAGCACCAGCCGAATGGTGCGGCGCGTGGGCAACCTGAGCGTGGCGAGAATGCGCATCGCCTCCAGTACCGCCGCCGCGCCCGAAGCATTGTCGGTGGCGCCGGTGGCGGCGTGCCAGGAATCGATCGGCGCGCCGAACATCACGACTTCGTCCGGCCTCTCGTTGCCCGGCAGTTCGGCCACCAGGTTGGCCGGATTGTGGCCGGCATCGAACCTTGTTTCGATGGAGATGCGCAGCGGAGCTGCCTGGTGAGCCGTAACCAGCCGCACCAGCCGGTTGTACTGCTCGGCCGCCATGGCCAACTGCGGAGGCATGTAGCCCGCGTCCACTGCCCAGGGGTTCTTTTCTTCAGCTGCGCGTGCCGATGTGACGTAGACCGTTCCGCCTTCGCCGCTTCCGGGCTCGACGACCACTGCCGGGTGTTCGTCGAACAGAAGTCTCCACTTGGCACTGTTCAGGGCTCCTGCCGCACGCTGCGCCGGCGTGGGTTGGAACGGCGGTGGTTGTGGGCCGACGATCAACTGCCGCAGCGCGTCATCGCTCCACCGTACCGGTCCTTTAGGGGAGAGAAACTCCCGTGGCGGCGCGAGCAGGACGATGCGCCCAGCCAGTTTGTCACGATAGCTTTGGACGGCGGCTTCATCGGCGGCATCGAAGTAAACCGGCTCTCCTTCCACCGTGCCCGCTGTGCCAGGGCTCCACGCCTTGGCGTAGGCGATCAACGGGCCGTAAGCTGGCACAAGCTGCTCCGCCGTCAGCCCGGTCAGCTCCCAGCCGCGACCGAAGCCCCCCCATTCTTCCAACTGGCTGGTTACGCCCCAAGACTTCAGGTCGGCAAGCGCGCAGGCTTGGGCCGCGCGAATTCCAGGCGAGTCGGTCAGCCGCGGCCCCACCCTGTCAGTGATCTGTGACGCGATCTCCATCACCTGTGAGTGCTTGAAGCCCTCAGTGCGGATGCGTGCTTCGGGCGTTTGCGCGTCGGCAGAAGGCATCCCAACAAGGTACCAGGTGATCAGCCAGAACACGCCGAGAATCATGCCCGTGAGTGGGCGAAAGCACAGGTTCCTTTTCATCTATCACCTTCGCGAGAGGCACCGACGGAATGATGGACTTCAACCTCTCTTCCCAGATCACGGCGCTTCCACTCCAGCGTAAACCGAGCCATGCAGGACTCGCGCGGTCAACTTGGGTTGAGGCTACGACACCGCAGTCAATACGAGAAATCTTGTCCTAGCAAGTGGACGCCCGGCGATTATCATCTTCTACCTCGTCGCGTCGCCTCCAAAAGTAGAGCGCCATCGCAATGGAGATAAGAAGGAGGGCAGCGCCAAACTCACGGGCTACATAACCCGTCTTGTTCCGATAGACGGTGAGGGGATCGAAAAACTGTTGTATGAAGGTGTTGTGGGATGCATGAAGAAGGACACAGGGCCAAATACTGTTCGATTTGAGGCGAAGCCAAGCCCAAACGAAGGTCAGAAACGGCAGCATGATGGTCAATAATGGAACATAGAACCAGGCCGGCGATGCTCCATAGTCGGCGAACAAGATGACCGGATAATGCCAGATTGCCCAGATGAATCCCGTGATCAAGGCAGTCGCAGAAAAACTGTGCCTCTTCGATAATTCTGGAACGAGAAACCCGCGCCAGCCGATTTCCTCGCCGATGACGGTCGCAAAATCTCGTATGACGGTGAAGGTCGCCGTGAAAATGAAGTAAAGAGTAATGCTCGCCCATGCCGGAATCGGCCCGAGGCCCAACGAATTCGTAATCTGATCCAGGAAGCTCTTGTTGTATACGCCGCCTAGCCCTGTTAGCCACACAAATCCATAAATAACTATGCTGTATCCAAGCGGTATGAGATAAGCAATCACCTCATACCGCGTCTTGCCCCATCCCCAACCGAGACTACGCAAATCACGACGGAGAAGCTTACAGGTGAGCAAGGCAGCAAAACCTGGAGACCACATCAATCCGGCGACATACGCGCCCCAGCCGCCGCCCATGTGGCCTGATTTGATGATGAGGAAATAGAACACTGAACTGATCTGAAGTGTCGTCAGCAGGAATATCGGGATCGCTCGCGATTAGGCCGGGCGTGAGAATGTGAACGTGGCTGTTCCAGAAACCGGCAGTCACGACGAGGCCTTTGCAGTCGATCACGTTCGTGCCGCGTGGTACTTTGATCTCTGCGATCGGGCCAACCGATAGAATGTGGCCGCTGTGTACAGGGATTGTGCCGTTTTCGATGGGTGGTTCCGATGGGGAGAGATAGATCTTTGCACCAACCAAAGCCAGGTCGGACGCGGGGCTTTGGAGAGTTGCAAAAAATGCCAGAACCAGAAGAAGTGGTAGCGCCAGTCCAAGTCGCATGCCTAAAACATACGACGTAAGGTCAGAGATTGTACCGAAGTGTTTTTTGGAACGTTCATTTTGCCAAGCTGGATGGATAGTGAGGAGCCCACTCTGCATTTCGATGATCAGGTTCACACGAGACTCTTGAACCTGAAAGTGGACGTTCCGGGCAGATAGTCGGCAACACGGAGAGGTCAGCGTTCGCTTCAAAATTAACTCATATGTTCAATAGTGATTACGACTTTTCCCTTCGCATGTCCTGCTTCGCGATATCGAAGAGCCTCAGCTGCCTCGCTTAGCGGATAACATCGATCGATGACCGATGCAATCTCTCCAGATTCCAAAAGATCTTTCAAGACCATCAGATCCTTCGCATTCATCTTCGCAATGAAAAACCGTATCTTCTTGCTTCCAAGTCGCGATAGCAAGGGGCCCAGCAACACCGCCTGGAGGATTCGAGCCAAGCCACCGCCGACCATCACGAAGATCCCGTTCGGTCGGAGAACACGCCTGTAATCGAAGATCGAATGATGTGCGTTAATACCGATAATCAGATCGTAAAACAGACCACTTTGCGTGAAATCTTCCCGGGTGTAGTCGATGACGTGGTCCGCGCCGATCGATCGCGCTGTGTCCACATTCCCCGGGCTGCACACGGCTGTCACGTCAGCTCCGAACGATTTGGCGATCTGGATTGCGAATGTACCCACCCCTCCTGACGAGCCATCAATCAAAACCCTTTGACCTCGCACGATCTGCCCATGATCGCGAAGTGCCTGAAGGGCCGTGATTGCCGCAACTGGTACGGCTGCCGCTTGCTCAAACGTTATGTTGGCCGGCTTCAGGACTAATCGATCTTCCATGACACAGACGTACTCGGCGAATCCTCCCAAACCTTTTCCCTCGAACGATGCCCCAAAGACTTCGTCGCCTGGATGAAACTGCTTCACGTCTCCGCCAACCGATTCAACCCGCCCAGTGATATCTGCGCCTATGACTTTGCGTTTTGGCTTGAGCAGCTTACCCACCCACGGGATAAAGAACAACGGCCCCCCGCATCACGAAACTGTCAAGAAGATTTACAGACGAGGCATATTGCTTGATCAGGATCTGGCCCACCGCGGGCGCAGGCGTCGGGATTTCCTTAAGTTCCAGCACTTCCGGTGGCCCGTATCGTGTGGTGACAACCGCTTTCATCTATTGACCTTCACTGTGAAAGGAGCGCTGGCGAACGGCTTCAAAGGGACACGGGAGTGGGGTCGGGCTGTGGTCGGATACTATAAGCGCTGCCGAAGGGGACGCGAAAGAGCCAATAGATCATCAAGGGGAAGGGTAAAACGGCGAGGATCGTAAGGGAGACGGAGCCGCGCAGGAAAGCGGGAAAGACCTGTTGCTGGCCGAGGAAGAAAGATCCTGTTGCAATGAAGAGTCCATAGCACATTCGCCAGAGGTGACGCGTGATGCGCTGTCGGCCAGCAATTCCGCCCCGAGCGAGGATGCGAATGTCTCCGGCGACGGCGAGCAGGAGGACGGCTGCCATGAAGAAGCACATGGCAACGGGGGCGTTCTTGTCGGGGTGGTGGAGGGTCCAGACGCCGAGCATGATGATGGCGACGGCTCCGCCCGTGCCGACGAGAAGTGCGGCGAGGTCAAGCCGGCCTATGCCTCGACGGCGGCCAGCGAGCCACGCCGTGGAGATCATGTAGAAGGTGATGATGCTGCCGATGATGTTGCCGCGCTGCGAATTCATGATAGCGAGACAGAAGGCGCTGGAGGCCAGGGTAATCATCGCGACGGTGAAGATGTTTCCGGAGGCGCGATGTAAGCGGCTGCCTTTGCGGACGGCAATAGCGAATGTGCCAGAGAACAAGCCGATGGTGCCGGCGAGAATGTGAAGAATCAAGAGCGGGAGCCGCATGCTTCCATATCCCCTCGGCGTTGACCGCTTCGATAGAGAGAGATCGCTGCGGCGCAGATACGCAAACAACTGTTACATCTATCGATAAGAGAAAGATGTCTCTTTTGATACACGTCTGCAATTGTGTCTCGCTAGGTGAGAGGAGCAATTGGTAAGCTTTCATGCTTTCTACACTCTGTCATTGCCATGGCCTGCGTTCGAATGTGCGTTCGAAATGGAAAGCGAATGAAATCGTCGTCCTATTTGCAGTACGACATCGACTCGGGACGGTTCGTCAGCCTTCCGACTTAGCGACTGTGCGTCAGAAACTCGAAAGACCTCGCTGCCGTCCCTAAATTCCTCAGTTCTTACGTACACAATTGCTCAGCCATAGAGCGACTTGGAGCGTACAATGAGATAAACCGAGGACGCTTCGCAGACGGGTGATCTTACGGAGTCTGACCGGCTAGCTCGGTATGAGGGATGCAATTGGCGATATTGAGCTAGGCGCGCAACACTCGGAGTAAATGTGAAGCATCCTGAATGGGCATCGTATCTGCGAGTCCTGCTGACAGTCCATATTTCGTGTGGTGTCGTGGGGTTTGTGTGCGCTCCTGTAGCCCTGGCGACGGTCAAGGGCGGCAAAGTGCATCGCCGATTTGGCAAGATCTATTTCTGGGCTATGGCTGGCGTTGCAGTCACAGCGCTGATTTTGTCATTCGCATTGCCCGTTTACTTCCTGCCATGGTTGCTGTGTTCAGCTTCTATTCGACGTTCGCGGCGTATCGCGTTCTTTACTTGAAGGACATGTATAAAGGTGGGCGACCTAAGGCAGTGGACTGGCTGGCTGCGACAGTAACGGTGTTGTCGAGCCTGCTGTTATTCATCATGGGTTTTTTGCGGCCGGAGTTGATGCAAGTGGGTGTGGTCCGGATAGCCGGACACACGGTGAGCGTTGTTTCCATTGTCTTCGGGATCATCGGAATGCGCATGGGGCTGGGTTCGATCCAAGGATTTATCAAGCCATCGGGAGAAAAGATGTTTTGGTGGTTTGGCTATATGCAAGGGATGATCGCCAGCTACATCGCAGCAATGACCGCTTTTTCCGCAGTGAATCTGACGCACTGGTTTGCTGCGGCCTGGTGGGTATGGCTGTGGCCGAAGATCGTAGGTGCACCGGCGATTGCCATCTGGACGGCGTACTACAAGAAGAAGTTCTTGCCCAAGCCGAGGATCGCCGTGGCGTGATTCTTCAGACCTTTCAATCTGCGTGGCCATGCCTTGTATAGTCTTCCTTTAGTTCGGGACAAAGAAAAAGGGCCGCTCTCGTCGTCGACTCCCGCTTCTTCCCATATCAAGGGTTGATGGCAGCCTGAGTTCGTTCGCAGTGTCTAACAGGAGGCCACTATGCTTCGAATCCGTTTTTCCGGGAACTACGGGTGCCACTTGTCCGATTAGCTGACTTCCGTCCATGTGGAAAGCCACCCACTGGAAATCAGTAAACACTAGAGCGTTTGAACTAAGCCGCTGCGCGGCGGACGCTGCCGCGTGGGCCATGATCGAAGTCACGGCGTCTGGTCAAAATCCCAGCTGGTCGCTATACTGGGCTGGCCATGACCCTCACCATAGTGGCACGTACATGCGACTACGCTGTTTCCACGCAAATACTCTGTAATCATATAGCTACAATTGAAATTCCATAGACGTACATAGATCACCGCGTCCGCCGCAAACCGCACCGGCTCACTTCAAACGATCCTATCGAAACTGCCCGGAGAAATTGCCCCGGCTGGCGGTCATCTCGCGCGGGCAGTCCCGATAGGAACCTAACGTTTAGAAGGACCTATCAAATCGAATTGCGGAAAACATTTTCCATGAGCGATTTGGAGGAATTGCGCGGGTATAATTTGCGCCATCATGGTACTGGCCCCTCGAACGCGCCTGGGACCCTATGAGATTCTCTCCCTGCTCGGTGTGGGCGGAATGGGAGAGGTTTACCGTGCGCGAGATACACGGCTCGAGCGCTCTGTCGCCATCAAGATCCTCTCGCAGCTCTCCGACGATCCTGTGAACAAGCAGCGGTTCGAACGCGAGGCACGAGCCATCTCCTCTCTCAACCATCCGAACATCTGCACGTTGCACGACATCGGCCAGCAGGATGGCATCGACTACCTCGTAATGGAGTGCGTGGAAGGAGAGACGCTCGCGAAGCGTCTTGAGAAAGGCCCACTGCCAGTCGATCAGGTTCTGAAGGTGGGTGCGCAGATTGCGGATGCTCTCGATAATGCCCACCGTTCGGGGATCGTCCATCGTGACCTGAAGCCAAGCAACATCGTCCTCACACCGAATGGCGCCAAACTGCTGGACTTTGGACTGGCAAAACCCACCTCAGCATTGGTTGAAGTAGCCACAATGACAGCAACCAAAGTGGAGACGCCCGTCACCGAGCGAGGCACGATCGTTGGAACCTTCCAGTACATGTCCCCGGAGCAGGTGGAGGGCCGCGAGCTCGACGGCCGCAGCGACATCTTCTCCCTCGGCACAGTGCTCTACGAGATGACAACTGGCCAACGCGCATTCGAGGGCAAGAGCCGGTTGAGCGTAGCCTCGGCCATCCTTGAAAAGGAACCCGCGCCGATCATCACGCTCAAACCCCTCGCCCCGGCAGCACTTGACCACACAATTCGCACCTGCCTGGCCAAAGACCCCAATGATCGGTGGCAGACAGCCCGCGACCTCTCGCACGAACTCAAGTGGATCAGCGAGGCTGGCTCACAGGCTGGAGCTCCTGCAGTCGGCGGTCGCAAATCCAGCACCACGCGCGAACGAATCGCCTGGGCGACCGCCGCTGCGGTTCTACTCGGTGCATTGGCGGCTGTAAGCGTCGCGTTTCATCTCAAAAAGGATGCGCGATCTGCAACGAACGTGCGCGCGATGATTCCTCCACCTGCGGACAACCAGTTCGGTGCTTTCGCCTACAATCGATTTCTGCCGGCCCTCTCTCCGGACGGAAGGCAGCTCGTGGTGCCTGTGATGGACACCCAGGGAAAGTTGGCGCTATGGTTGCGCGGCCTGAATGACCTGGGACAAGGAAGAATCCTTCCCGGAACAGAAGAAGGTGCGTTTCCGTTCTGGTCTCCTGACAGCCGCTCGATAGGTTTCTTCACCCCACGCAAGCTGAAGCGGATCGATATTGAGGGAGATCTTGTCCGGGTCCTGGCTGATGTAAATTCATTCCCCAGGGGAGGGACGTGGGGTTCGAGTGGAATCATTCTATATATACGCCGGGGACCTCTTCCGAGCTCTATCAGATTCCCGCGAGTGGTGGAACGCCCAGTAAGGTGACGGAACGGATCACAAGCCTAAAAGAACTGAGCCATCGCTGGCCCACATTTCTCGCCGACGGAAGGCACTTCCTCTTTTTCGTGGGGGATGAAGAGCAGCCAGACGTGCAGGGAGTCTATGCAGGCTCGGTGGATACGAAAGAGCACCACCTGGTGGTCAGAACTTTTGTGGGACCCGCCTACGAGAATGAAGGAACCATCGTTTACGTGCGCGATGGAGCGATCGTAACGCAGCCCTTCGACGAACGAAAGCTTGTCGTCTCGGGCGAACCCGCTGCTATGCCAGACCATGTTGCGGTCAATACGGTAAACAACATCGCGCTCTTCAGTGTGTCTCCAGCAGGGAATCTGGTCTACTATCCGGCCCCTTCCGAGGGACCCTTTGCCCTGAGCTGGTATGACCGTGACGGAAAACGAGGCGATCCGCTTGATACCGGACCCATTAGGGATATCGCTCTGTCGCCGGATGGAACCCGAGTCGCAGAGAGTATCTTCAACCCGAATGGTCTCAATCCAGACCTGTGGAGCTACGACATGAACCGGCGCACAAAGACTCGGTTGACGTCGTCTCTAGAAGACGAAGGCCGTCCTGTATGGCAGCCTGATGGGCAGTTCGTGCTATTTTCGTCAGGATTCGGTGGAAATCAGTTTCATATCTATCGCACCAGGAGCGATGGCAGCGGGGGAATTGAGACCGTTCTCAAATCCGAAGGCATAGATGAGTCACCGGGATCGATCTGTCGTGATGGGCGGTACCTGGCTTACACGCGCTCCACAAAGGATTCGCCTCCCTCGGTCTGGATCCTTCCTCTCACCGGAGACCGCAAGCCTTTCGCATTTGATCCAAACCCAATCTTCAAATTCCCTACCCGTCTTCTCTCCCGACTGCAAGTGGATCGCTTATCTGTCGAGTCAAAATACAGGACGACCTGACATCGACCTTGCCAACTTCCCTGATGCGACTCACTTGTATCAGGTATCCACGCAAAACGGACTCCTGCCGCACTGGCGAGCGGACAGCAAAGAACTCTTCTATTATTCCGCCCCGCAAAACAGCATTGTCGCCGTAAACGTGGAGGAAAAGGGCCGGGAAATCTCACTAGCTTCCTCGTTCTCTGCGTGAGGTCGGGTCTTCCAGTTGATAGGTTGAGCATTGGCTGAGTAAGCGTTGTGTCGCGGCGCAGCTTGCGGGCCAGATCGGGCACGGAGGTGGACGCCGCGGGCGATGACCTCCCGCTCGATTTTCGCGAACCAGAGTTCGACCTGTTGAGCCATGAGGAGTAGGTGGGTGTGAAGTGGAACCGGACGCGGGGATGTTGCTCCAGGAACTCCCGCACCAGCGCGGTTTTGTGAGCCGAGAGATTGTCGAGGATGATGTGGATCTGCTGATGGGGCGGGCACAGGGAGACGACCTCCTTCAGGAACCGACAAAGTCCCGACTGGTGTGGCGAGCTGCGGTCTGCCGTGAACGCGGCCGGTCGCGGTGTCCAGCGCCGCATACAGCGACAGGGGTCCGTGCCGGTAGTATTCAGATCCGTGGCGCTCGGCGCGGCCCGGCGAAGCGGCAGCACCGGATCGAGCCGATCCAGTGCCTGATGGAGTCTTCTCATCGACACAGAACACTGCAGCATGCTGCGGAGGTTCAGTACAGCCCGATAATGTCAGCGGCTTTGGCTTCGAAAGGAGCCCCACGGACACTTTTTCGCTTGTCGTCCCCTTACGCAAGCTATCTCGGCTTTGACGTAACGCCGGATGGAAAGCGTTTTCTGATCTCGACCGTGAATTTCCCGACAGCCAGTATCCCGTTAACGATTGTTACGAACTGGAAAGCGGAGCTGAAGAAAAAATGAGACTCGAATGCGCAACGATTTGCATTGAGAAGATACTCATAAGCGAAACCCTGCTGGGGACTGGCTGACGCGGGAGCAGGCGAAGGAGCTGCTGGCCGTTCCCGATCGTTCGACCCTGAAAGCCAAGCGGGATTACTTATCGCGTTATCTGATCCGACTTAGGAAGCTGCTTGAGCCCAGCGGCATGAAGGATTGGTGTGGATAAGACAGCGGCAGATCCCGACCTCAATCTATCAAGGGCCTTCTTCCAGGACTAAGTTTGGTTTCCGGTTTTGGATGTTATCCTCCGATCGAGAATCAGTCACCGCAAGGAATTGGATATAGATGAGGTTAACCCGGAGAGCATTTTGCGCCGGAGCCGGCGCCACCGTATTAGGACTGACCATTTCCAAGGCCTGGGGTGTACGACGATCGACCGCCTATCAGATGGTTGCCGAAACCGACCATGAGCGCATCCTCCGCGCCGCCCGGGACTATCTGCCACTTGAGGTGCTGACCGTCACAGCATTTCCGTCTGCCAAAAGTCCGGGCGGTCCCCACGATTTCTTTTCTCAAGCGGACTACTTCTGGCCCGATCCCAAAAATCCGGATGGTCCGTACGTCAACCGCGACGGACAAAGCAATCCGGAGAATTTCAACAAGCATCGGGAAGTAATGATGCATCTCTCGGTGCGCGTGCCGACCCTGACAGCTGGGTGGCTTCTTACCGACGAACCGCAGTTTGCGAAACGGGCTGGCGATTACCTTCGGGCATGGTTCGTGACTCCCGCCACCCGGATGAACTCCAACCTGGAGTTTTCTCAGGGAGTACACGGACTCTCGACTGGTCGCAGCTACGGCATTATCGATACTCTCCACTTGGTGGAAGTAGCCCGTGCCGCAAGCTTTCTCAATTCCGCCGCGCTCAATGGGGAAGACCTCCACGGAGTGAAAGAGTGGTTCCGCCAATACCTGAGCTGGATGAAGATCAGCGAGAAGGGTCAGAAAGAGTGCGCAGCCCTCAATAATCATGCGACATGTTGGGCGCTCCAGGCCTCGGAGTTTGCCCGCCTCATCGGGGATGAAGGAAGCAGAGATGAGATACGCAAGTGGTTTATGGGCACATTACTCTCCGACCAACTCGGAACGGATGGCTCTTTTCCCCAGGAATTGGCCAGGACGAAACCTTACAGCTACTCGATCTTCAACTTCGACGTGATGGCCGGACTGGCTCAGTCGCTGAACGGCTCGGGACCGGACCTCACTACATTTTCATTACCGGACGGGCGAGGACTCTGCAAAGCGGCGGCTTTTCTCTATCCCTATCTCAAGGACAAATCGAAGTGGCCCTACAAAAAGGATGTCGAGCACTTCGACACGCTGCCGGTTCGATCTCCGGGTCTGCTCTTCGCAGGCCTGGCGTGTCACCGCGAGGAGTATATCGCTCTTTGGAAAACGCTGAATCCGGATCCGACCGATAAAGAGATCGTTCGTAATTTCCCCATCCGTCAGCCCCTGCTCTGGGTCTGACCGAAGCGTACATGGAAACAGAAACCGAAAAGAACCATGCGAAATAAAACAAACAGATTTCTGATAACACCTCGTCGAATAGTTCAGTGAAGCTAAGCGCGTTTTTTGCCAAGAACAGAGCGAGACTATGGTTGCCATTACTCTGCCCTAGGAGCTTGTTGAAAAACTCATTTAGGCACTTACTTTAGACTCCGAAAAAGTGACCAGAAATGTATACAGAGGGCGGATCGGCGCGTTGCAGGCCATTTTTGCGCGACGCTGATTTGTCCTGGCTGGCTGCATTGGATAGCCGGAATCGTTTTTCAACAAGTTCCTAGCCAATCTCAGTTCGCTATGCGATGCAGAGGACACTTGTCCGGTTAGCCGGTTAATGAGATGGTCCGCCGTTTGATGAACCAGCGAGAGCGGGTACATCGTAGAGGCAGATACGGAACAGGAGGATCATCGCGATGGAGATACGTTCGATCGGCATCGATCTGGGCAAGACAACCTTTCACCTTGTAGCACTGGGCCGAAGGGGCGATTGGTGAACCATACAGACCTTGCACTTCTGCTGCGATACCAGGCTGACAGAGCAACTACTCATGGTTCACAACCAGATTGCCAACCAAGGTCCGCAAAGGAATAACAAGAGACGAAAGAACAGTCACAACAGCGTGCCTGAGAACCTGCTGGACGTATAGGTTTCAAACAACCGCCCGGTTAATAAGGACAGACACGCGCGCAACTCATCAAGGCCAGGAGCATTGAACTCCACTGAAGGCCGAATACATTTGCGCAGACTACCTCTCGCTCTAACTTTCCTCTTGCAGCCAAGCGGCGGACCATACATTCGTCCAGTTTGCTGTGCGAAAGGGACTTTGACGTCATCGGAGTACGCTTATTCGTCGCGCAGCGCGACGATGGGTTCGACGAGCGTGGCACGCCGCGCGGGAATAGCTGTTGCTATGAGTGCGGCCACGCCAAGCAACAGCGTGGCAAGTGATAGCACCAGCGGATCCCACGGCCTTACTCCGAAAAGCTGGCTGGCGATGAGATGCCCTGCGCCAATTGCCGCCGGAATCCCCAGTGCCAGCCCGATGCCTACGTGCGCGAACGCTTCACGCAGCACCATGAAGACCACCGAACCGCGGTCTGCTCCCAGCGCCATACGCACACCAATCTCATTGGTCCTCTGCTCCACGCCATAGGCTGTCACACCGTAGAGACCAACTGCAGCTAGCGCCAACCCGACTGCCCCAAACAGCCAGGTCAGGGTTGCGATCATTCTCTGCTGCGCAAAATTGGCAGAAACGATTTCACTGTAGGGCTGAATGTCGTTCACCAGCAGGTTCGGTGCTACATTCGCCAATGTCTTCTTCACCTGTGTCTGGATGCCGGCCGGATTTGCCGAAGCGTAGACCAACACGCTGCTAAGGTAATGCGATTGCACCTCGCGCTCTTCAGCTTCCGCATCAAGGAGATTCGTGCTTTGCGCCTCCGGGAGAAAGTACATGGGCTGCACACCATTCCCGAAGTCCAAGTCGGATGCAACGCCGATAATCTCGTACATTCCGGCATTTCCCGCGGCAGGCCCGAAGTGTTGCGCGATCGGGTTCTCTCTGCCAAAGAACTTCTTGGCAAACGTCTCGTTGACGACGGCGACCGGCTGAGTGCTGGCGGTGTCTTCGTCGGTGATGGTTCGCCCCATCACCATCTGGTCTCCAAGAGTCTCGAAAAATCCCGGGGTCACGCGGGTCCAGCCAGATGAAACGTGAACTGGGGAGCTGAGCTCGGGCTTGCCTTCAACCTGGATGTCATGCTGCCAAACCCAACTTGTCAGCGGCGCCGCGACTATGGAGCCGATCCTCTGCACGCCCGGAATAAGCCGCAGGGATCCCTCAATTGCACGAAACAGCGGCACCAACTGCTCCGGTTTGTAGTTGGAAATCTTGGCATCCAGCGAAACAAGGTACCTGCCGCGAGAATCGAATCCAAAATTTTGGTCTCCTAGATTCCGCAGGCTTTGGCCGAGCATTGCTGCCGCGCTCACTAACACCAATGATAGCGCGGCCTGCATGACCACAAGCATCTTGCGCGCCCAACCGCTCCCACGACCAACACGATTGACTCCGCGAATCGCTTCGATTGGTCCGGCATGCGAGGTCATCCATGCCGGCGCAATGCCAAAGATGAGTCCGGTGGCCACCGAAATTGCCAAAGCGAAAACCAGCGCGAGGCCCGAGGGGGTAGCATTCAGGGGGACCCAGGTGTCCAATGTGTCCGGCCCGGCGAAAGCCAGATGGAGAATCAGGCGGGCTCCCACATATGCGACGGGGATCGCAGCGACGCCGCTGATCAAAGCCAGTGCAAGACTGTCAATGAGCGCCTTCCGAACCAGTCGGCTGCGCGACGCGCCCAGCGTTACGCGTATGGCAGTCTGTCGTCGATCTTTGAGCCCGCGTGCAAGCATCAGATTCGCGACGTTGGCGCAGGACACCAACAGGACACAAGCAGAAGCCAGCAGCAGCAGCAGCAAACCATCTTTATATTCCTCGCGCATCGGGGAAACGCCGGAACCGCCCGGTGTCAGGCGCAAAGTCTGCTTCTCTAGGAGCGCCTTTTCCTGTGAGTTCATATCCGGTGTATGGCTTATGAGCCACTGGTGCAGCTCCACGTTGAGCTCTGTCTCAAGGCTTTGCGGATTCGTTTGCGGGCGGACCCGGCCGATCAAATCGAGCCAGGCGAGTCGCGGATTCTTGAGGCGCGAAGCTGTGCCGGCGATCACCGGCTCGACCGTCAGCGGTAGCCAGAAGTCAGGCATATTCCCCCCGCTGTCGAGCTTGGCCCCAAAGAAGGTTGGAGCGGCGACTCCGACAATCGTGAAAGGATGGCCGTTGATCTCGTAAACTTTTCCGGCTACTGACAGATCGGATCCGTACTTCTGCCGCCAGATTCGGAAACTCATGACCGCGACCGGCGGCGCGCCTTCCCGGTCATCGGCATCGGTGAAGAGCCGTCCTTGCCAGGCGGAAACGCCGAACGTCTCGAAGAAATTGCCGGATACGTACTCGCCAATCCGCATCTCGACAGCCGTCGAAGAACCGGCCGGCCGCACGGCCAGGTAAGCATTGTATTGACCCGGCTGGAATGCAGCCAGGTTCTCGAATGCGGGAGTATTGGCGCGGAGGTATTGGTACGCCTCCCAAGAGAAGAAAATCCAGTGATTTGCAGGCTGGAAACGACCGCTTCCCTGCGTGTACCCGTTCGAGAAGCAGCAATGGTCGGAATCGCCAACGCGCCAAAGTTGGTCGGGCCGCGCGACCGGCAGCGAGCGCAGCATTACCTGCTCTATCAGCGTGAAGATCGCTGTGGTTCCCCCGATACCAAGAGCGAGAGTGAGGACGGCTACTGTGGTGAAACCGGGAGATTTCAGCAGCATCCGCAGCGCGTGACGTAACTCCCAAATCAGCATCCGATATCACCCCTTCTTCGTAAACTAAACCAACTGATCTCGAATCGAAACTCCTGACCGCCGTGAGCCAATTGTTTCTCAAAGAGTGCATCCTCGTTACTGCACTCATGGACGCCTAGATAAAGGAGTCACATGGACGGAAAGTCGTCATCTCGGACACTTGGCAGCCGCTAGCAATGTGGCCCAAATCGACCTGAACAGATCAATGACTGACACGCCTGCTTGGGCCGAAGCGAGTATTGAAGTCTTCAAGGAGGTAGCATGTCGAATGGCTGCATCTAATGTCCACCGACGCCCCTGATAAGTGTCCAAACGGTTGTGCAAATGCTCCATGCGGACCGGAGGCCTTACGCCGGAAGCTTCGGAAAAAGTGTTGAAGCCATTTGCGCCGCGAATTCCTTGAAGACGCGCACCGGCCGCGGTACGTAACGATTCCCGTGATGGACCAGCGAAAGATTGAAGTTTGGGAAGTGCCACTTCGGCATGACCTCGACGAGGCGCCCTTCGCGCAGCAATTCGGGCTGCACAATCGGTGGCAGATCGCCGATCCCGACCCCGGCGAGCAGAGCGGTCGCCAGGCCAGCGTATTCGTTAATCGTAAGGTAAGGCTGGAAGGTGATCGTCTCCTTGTCTTTTCCATTCGACTGAACAAAGTTCCATATCTTCTCTGGCCTCCAAAATGAGAAGGCGAGCAGCCGGTGTTCAAGCAGGTCTCGTGGTGATTTGGGCGCCTTGCATTTCTTGAGATAGGCAGGGCTCGCGACAAGCTGATGACGGTAGGTCAGGAGCCTGCGCGCAATCAGCGACGAATCCTCGAGTTCGCCTACGATCCGCGACGCGCTCGCCACCGCGCTTACGCTCGATTGCTTCAATCGCAATGCCGATAAGGTAAGCCTGGCCACGAATGCTCAACTGATCAATAACATCAATGCGCTGTTTCTCGCCCACGAGGACCGGTTTGTCGCAACTCCCAACTATTACGTGTTCGAGATGTACACCAGCCACGCCAACGGGCAAAATCTGCGCGCGGAGTTTTCTTCGCCATCTGTGCAGTACATGCGCGATGGCGAGCAGGCTCCCTTCTGGGGATTGAATGGATCCGCTTCGCAAAAGGGAAATGCTGTCACGTTGACAGTCGTAAACCCCAGCCTTGATTCCTCGTTGCAAACCCAGATCGTTTTGCGAGGCCGAAAAGTAAGAGATGCCTCTGGCAGCGTACTGACGGCTTCCGACATGCATGCGCATAACACCTTTGACCGGCCGGACGCGATTAAGACGGCGCCGTTGAACGCAATGTTGTCGGACGGATCTGTCGTCGTGAGTTTTCCGCATGCATCCGTCTCAAAGATTGAAATGACGATCGCCTGAGAACTGCATCAAATTCCTCGCCCGATTCACTGAGCAATTTCGATGCGCTCTTCAATGAGTTGTATTCAATCGCGTGAGCCGGAGTTCGCGCGGGCAGGTCGAGGAATCGCTCAAAGCGTTTCCGCCCAAAGTTTCTCGTAAGCAGCCCCCGAGATGGGTTGGTCCCACCCTCGTACATCAATGAGAAGCTCACCGCAATTCGTGCATTGTAAGGCCAGAATGAAGTTCCGTTTGACATCGAATCCTCCAGTGTTCCGACGGTAATTGAAAGTTTAGGCATCAACACCACCTACATTGCGATGCCTTCATTGAAGAAGACTCTTCAGATCAATTGTCGGCCTTTACCTTATGCATTTCACTTGTTGTGAAATCGCCGAGTCACACTAGAGGAGGGCTGATGGTTCGTTCGGGTCAACGTCGCCCCCTACGGCGCCGCCCGTGCGAGTAAGCATCATTGCACCACGGCGAAGCGCTCCGGGATGGCATGATTCGCGCCACTGCATGTAAGCAAAGCCGGCGAGAAGTCCTACGAGAAACAAGTAGGGCGTCAGGCTGTAGGGCCAAGCGGGTTTCGGGTAGACGGTGACAAAGAGAACAGGGAGCAGAGCCAAGGTCGCGATCCATGGGACCACCACGTGTTGCCAGACAGAGAATTTGGCTCGCTGTTCGCGGCGCATATAGCTCGTCAAGGCCAGGTTCGCCATAGCATAGAGGATGATGACCGCAAGTGTAGCTATTGTTTCAAGGAAACCGAAGATGTAATCGGGTTGCAACAAAAAGCCCACCAGCAGGATTGCCGCCATGCCGGATATCTGCACAAACGCGATCGCGAATGTGGGTGTCCGGTGGATGGGATGGATATGCCCGAAATTGGCAGGGAGCGTGCCCGCCCGGCCCATCGTGTACATCACGCGAGACGCAGCATTGGTGCAGGCAAGACCGACGCCGACGGCGCTGTTGATGATAGCGAGGACGACGAACCACCAGCCGGCGCCCCATAGCGCATGGCCAAGAACGTAATACGGATTGGGATTGGAGGCGAAGGCGGCCATATCGCCGGTGCCCCAGCCGATTGCACTGGCATATGAAGTAAGGATGTAGAAGATTCCGATACTACCCAGGGAGAGCATGATTGCCTGGCAGATAAACTTGCCGGGGCGGCGGGCTTCCTGAGCCAGCGGTGCCGGAGCCTCGAAACCGCTCAGCGCGAGGATGGAGAAAACCATCCCGGCCAGGATGCCGCCGAACTGGTGCGGAGATGAAGAGGACTTCAGCGGCGCAAGATACGTGGAACCCGGACCTGGATGGATCAGGAACGTGATCGCGAGCGCTAACATGATCAGCAATTCGATCCCGCCCAGGAGCGCTGTCATCCGAGCCGATAATTGGATGCCGTGGTGAGTGAGCGCCCAGATAAGGGCAGTTGTTGCCAAGGCCAGAGACCACCATGGGATGTTCATATGGAACTGCTTTTGCAACGTGTCCGAGATAAGATAGCCAAGGAAACCCGTGGTTCCGGCCGCTCCAAGAACCTCGTAGATCAGGTAGCTCCAAGTGGCCATGAAACCGCTGCGGCTGCCGAGCCCACGCGTGGCGAAAGAGTAATAGCCGCCGCTCGAGGGAATGTACCGGGAGAACTGAGACACGGTATTTCCTATGAAGAAGCAGATCAGGGTCGAGAGCAAGAACGAGAGCGGCATGACCGGTCCCGCCTGGAGAGCAATGATGGGGAAAGTGAATATGATGTTGGCCGCCGGCGCGATGTGCGTGACACCCTGGAAGACCAGCTCTGAAAGACCGAGCGAGTTCGGGCGAAGCTGAGGGTGTGCGTCGGGATGAGTGGTCGCAGCGGGCACCTGGAAATCTCCGTCAATAACAATACAGGAGAATAGTGCGCGCCTTACTCTACTTAGCCTCACTATGAGCCCGAGCGTTTCCTGCGCGAAATTGGCGCTTGATCACGGCCACTCAGGGATCGGGGAAATTGCTAGGTCTCCAATGCTATGACGGTATTCGGCGACAGGAAAAACGGAGGCACGATGGCGCACGTATTTGAGAGCGGCAAGACTTCTTCTGGTAATTCAATGCCGAGCACATCGCTCATAAAGGACCGTCTATTCTGGCATCGATCATAGCAATCAGGAGCGGATTCTTTCAGCTTTGCTCGTAGCTCCGCGTCGGCAATCACCAGGCCGTCTTCCATGCGGGTGGAGAAATATTTCTGGGATTGCGGGATAACGTCGACCTGGATAGCCATGCCCGAGGCTACCGGAATCTGAGAGCTCCGATAAAACGGGGTACTCATCCACTCATCCAGGTGAATGAGATGGCCAGGGTTGAGGTAGATTCCGAACTTATCAAAAGGCAGACGGTCCTGAATCAGATCGTAGACCCTGTGTCCCTGCGTACCCAATTTCATCAATCCGAACCATTCGCTCATGGCTTCGAAATAAGGCCCGGCAAAAGATGGGACATAGTCTGAGGCTGACCCAGGCAGGTCCGTAGCACTCCTGGCAATCCAGCCGGCGCGACAGATATTGCTGCCCCAGTAGGCGACGTTGAATGCTAGAGGTTGGCCACGGCGAATCAGCTCGCTGCATGGTCCGCAAAGGCCGTAGTTGGTGTTGCGACCGGTGACAAAGGTTACGTGGCAGCTTAGAGGGTCTCCGTTCAGGCGGCCGGATTCGACCACGCAATGATCGGTTATTCCTTCCCGCAGGGCAAAAATCATGCGCTTAACCGACTCCGCAGCCTGCCCGTTGGAGTACTCAAAACAGGCAATTTCGAAGGGAGTACACTTTGCGCGCAGTCCATAACCGGGGTGCATTAATAGTTCGGTGGCGTTGAATACCTTTTCCGGGCCTGCCAACTCGCGAAGGATGTCTGCGATGTAGGACGGGATATCCAACGCATGAGCAGCGTCCGGATGCTCGTCGCCGGAAAAATATTTATATCCTACGGCGCCCACAATTGCGGTTTGAGCGATGCCTTCGTCCGCGAGGATCTCGCGCAGGGCGCGGCTCCGATCCCGCGGTTGACCCAACAGAGAAAACGACTGAAAACGCTCATGACGCATTCGCCCTGCTGCATACAGAGAGCTGATGCCCAGATACGCCTCGCACTCGTTTCCCACAAGAATGAGCGGCGTGGCCGTCCTGCCAATGATAAGTAGCGCCTCTTCGAACCGGGGATCGAACCCGGTGAGATAAGTCAAATTGGCGAAATGCTCGCGGTCACCATAAACGACGGTGTGTGTGATCTTGCTCTCTTCCATTCTGGCTCGCAGGTTGTCGATTCTTGCTTCGAGCTCGGAAGTCGATGGCGGCGGCGGGCAGGCAGCCAGACCGAATTCGGGCCAGTCGATTTCGATCAAGCGATGTCTCCGCGATTTGGAGGCCATAGCGATTCGTATCCTTTCCGTTCCACTGTGGACGAGTGAAGAACTGAGCACAAGGGTATTTCCGCACTATCACCGCTGTTTCTCCCGGTTCAATCGACGAGTAGAAATTACGAAGTCAGACGGCGGTCTTCGGCTAAATCCGCTGACCTGCTCGGCACCAATCGTGCAATATTCCGTCCCCACAATTGACCTTGACCCAAGTTTGCAGCTAGACCCTCTGCAAGATCGACCGAGGGGATACTGACAGATCATCGTCGGAAATGCATCGTGAACTGTGCAAACAGATGGTAAGGAAGGAGAGATGGACAACCCCACTTTAACCCCACAGTAAGGATTACTATTGATTATTTTGCAGGACTTGCAGCGCCAACCGTTCCCGCTAAGTTCTTGAAGTTACATTCAGAATCAAATTTGGCAGCGCATGCTGCTCGAGAACTCATTCGTGAATTGACCGATCGTTGTCCTCATGCTCCTCGCTTCTGGTCCTGCGATCTCAAGGCTGTGCCCAGGCTAAGAACGGTAGTCCACGAGATTCGTTGGCCGGAACAGTGTATGTTAACAACAGAATCTAAGTTGTTTATGGCCACATTTGTGAGGGTGTTCAAGAGGGTGCTGAGCATTCCTCCCGACATCTATATACATTCTCAATCTCCTAAGCCAACGCATCTGAAACCGACAGCAAGATCGCTTTCTTGAGCCATCGAGTCTCCAACTTTATAAGGGAAAAGAAGCGATCTAGAAAGCTCAAGGCCTTATCTTGCAATCATCTCGATGCTGCAGCAAGACGGCGACACGATTTGTTAATGTAGTCAGCTTCACGCTGAACACAGGCAATGTGTGAGGAAGTTTCATAGGTTGGACGAATGTATTGAATACCAGACCTCTGCCGAATAAAGGCACAGGTCTGCTGAAACATTGACAACTTCACGAGCTTGAGGGTGCTCAAGAGGGTGCTGAGCCAGGGTTGTTTTAGCACGGCTAGAACCGATGACATCCCTCAGTTCAATCGGCGCACTGGCGGTCTAGCCGCCCAGAGCATTGAAATGTACTGACAACCACAAGCGCGTTTCTCGTCGTCGGGGGCAGCTCAACTGAAGTTCAATGAGTCCTATAAGAGGGGATGTCAAGAAAGAAATCCCCCACTTGCTCTCTAGAGGGAGACGGAGTGGCTTGCATCCAGCCCAATCTCAGTTCTGGAGAGGCTGTAAGCTCGCGGCGTATTAGGGACAGGTCAGGCAGTTGTCGGTTTGAACTCGATGGTTTCATGACGTTCTTGTCGTTCGATGCCTTCGGTTCTGGAAGCTACGCAAGCAGAGGTGTTGGCTTTAACGGGCCAACCATGGTCCTATCTGAGACTCGAGGCCTACAGCTTTTTTGGGTTATGCGAAGGGGCATACGGTGCTAATGGAGGCTCGGTGCTGAACGACTGCACGCAGGGCCTAGCTCATTGATTGATACTCACCCTCGACCCCGAGCGTCGCAAGAACCGATGGGCTAACCATCGGGTAAGTAAACCTGGATTTGCCTGGTTCCTGCAGACGCTCAAGCTGCTTGCGATTTCAGATGTTCGGCGTCGAAACGTTCTCCTTTCTTCCAAAGTGTCAACGTGATGGCCGCGATCTTACGTGCGAGCGTAAGGCGAGCCATTTCCGGCTTCATGCCTTTGGCCAGCAATCCTGCGTAAACGTCCTCAGGGGCCCGGCGCAACGGCTGGCGCTCATGGCTGTACTCTTGAAGAGCTTCTTCATCTCGTGGTTGTGATTTTGATTCAGACCGCGGATCTGTTGTGGCTTTTTGGAACGTTGCAATTGTCCGTCTACATAACGATGCTGCGCGCTGTCGTGCGTCTCCACTCCCAGACCACTGTAGGTCCACAGCTGCCTCTTGCTGCGGAACCGGTAGGGCGTCTGCATCAGGGCCAGCAGCAGGGTAGCCCGCAGAGGGCCGATCAAGGGAATCTGGCGCAATATTTTCACGGCCGGATGTTTCCGGCTCTCGGCTAAAAGTTCTCCTCGCACGGTGTGCCGCACCACCGACAGTCCATCCATCTGCTGATAGAGCAGCTCTGCTCGGCGGCGCACGCCGGGTTGCGTAATCCTGCTCAGCCAGCGGTCGCGATGGCGTGGGGCATAGACCTGCCTACCCGAGCAGGGAATGCCCCAGCTTCGATACAGCGCCTTGAGCCGACTCATCACCCGCGCCTGGTCTTTGCTGATGGTCAGATAACTACGCGCCAACTCCCGCAGCGTCCCCAGTCCGTTCTCTCCGTGGTAGACCGCGCGCAGCATTCCACTCCGCAGCAGCTCGGCCAGCCTTCGCGCATCGATCTTGTCGCTCTTGCTGCCTTCTTTCAATAAGGCGTTGCGACGTGGATTGCAGACCACGATATCCGCGACATGAGGCCTGAGCACGTCGTACAGCCAGGCCGCCCAGGTCCCTTCTTCCAACGTCACATGGAGCTCTCCGCGCAGCCCATGCAGGAAATCGAGCAGAGTGCTGGCTTTGGTTTCGACGATCGATTCCATCACCAACTTGCCGGCGCCATTCAGAACCGCAATTGCAACGGCTTCCTTGTGAACATCCAAGCCGATATACTTCACATTGCTACTCAGCATGCTGAGTACCTCCTTGGGGGGAAAGGTGATTCTTCGCTTGGACCACTTTCCCCCAAGGTTTTAGTGTCATCCCTTCAGAACCCACTGCAAAGATCCGCCTCTTATCTCTCCGCAGTAGAATGAGCCCGAACTGAGCGGAGGATAAGGCAATGCTGGGAAGCAACCCGAGCGCCGTCTCAGTGGCCTCGACCGATCGATAAGGCGGGATGCTTCGGCATCCCCCTTTTTCATCCGTTTTCCTGCAGCGAGCCCAGCATCGGGAGAGGCACCAAGCGATAAATCCTGGGGGTGCGGGGGCAAAGCCCCTGCGACCTGCGCCGGCCACAAAGCTCATTCCGAAACAGGGCGACCTCTGATAATGCGTGCTAAGGCCAGTGAGCAACGGTAGAAATACTTTGCGGGGACTCTGAAACAACGAAACAACATCCCTATGTGTTTGTCCAAATGAGGATTCATATTTTGTGGGTTCCGACCCTGAGAACGGTCACGTGACGTAGAGCAGGAGATATTGAACCCTTCGCCATGTCAGCAAACCGCAAGGTGGACAACGATATTAGTGACCCGAAGCCGAGCCATCGCTTTTACCTTCAAACGGCATCGTAAGTGGTGAAATGTTCAGATTCGAAAAACCGGCGACCACGTGGCAATGGGCCGGGCACATTCTCGCAGCCATAGCTGCACTATTTCTCATCTGGTGGATGCTACGCCTCTACGTTCTTTAGGCCTGCTTTTATAAGTATCTGTTTGGAACGAATCCCAGCAAACTTCAAGAACAGATTAAGTGCTCCGCAAGGGTCCGCGAGGAATGGGGGCCGAAGAGGTGGCTAACGTCATTGAATAACGGCTTCTGTAAACCTTCAATGATTACTAAATTAGCGTATCTAGTTACGTATTGTGCGTAATACTGTCTTGCTGTATGCGCTCTTTAAGACAGTCCGCAAACCTACCACACTACTCAACCAGGCGGTTGGCGGCAGCTACACCGTCCGAATCAAACACAGGAATTCTTGACAGGATCGCTTATAGCTGCGTAAATCTACCTTACGTAAGGGCCTATCGCAGCGTGAAACCATCCGAACTCTGAGTTATCCACGAGGCGGGCGGTGCCACCGGACCGGGCACAAGTCGCAGCGGTCCAATTCCACAACGGGTTAGAGAGCCGACATGGCTACGGCAGCCGAACTCCGCATAGTCCATAGAACCACAGAATCGCTGCATTCCGACCAAATCGAATCGGTTGTTCAGGGTGGAGGTGCGACGTCTGATCTCGAAGAAGTGTCAGCCTCCTGGCGAAGATGCACGGCTGAACTCCTTATCAATCCAGATGGCCGGTCGGCTCCCCATATCGTAACCGACAGCGAACTCAGGGTTTCTCGCGAACCGCTCGGCAAAGCAATTGTGTATGCACAGGAAGAAGTCGATCGTCTTTATACGATCGTCCGCCAGGAGGGATATGTCGTTTTGTTGTGCAATACCGATGGAATAGCTATTCACCACCGCGGTGATGAAGCGCAGGCCGAACAGTTCAAATACTGGGGCATCTGGGTCGGAGGAGTTTGGTCGGAAAGAGTCGAAGGCACAAATGGGATCGGCACGTGCATTGCTGAAGAACGGCCGGTTCTCGTCCATCGTGACCAACATTTTCGAATGCGCCACATCGGGCTAAGCTGTGCGGGTGCACCAATCTTCGACCCCACCGGCAGGCTGGAGTTGGTGCTCGACGTTTCGTCGATGACGTCGAACCAATCGCAGACATTGGCTTTGGCTGCGACAAAAGTTGCCGCGCGTGCCGTGGAAGAACGCTTATTTCGCGAGTGGTTTCGCAACGTGTGGACGATTGCGGCGGTGCCATCCGACGACAGCGGTCCAGCTTTGCTCCTGGCTTTCGACAGTGACCTGCGGATCGTCGGTGCTGACCGGGTTGCGCGCACGACTTTTGCTCTAGATGACGAAAGGCTGAGTGGCGGCGTGCCGCTAGCAACGGCCTTCGACCATGATCAGTCTATTTTCCGCTGCAACCGCGAACAGGATGTCGCGGCCCGCTTCACGCGTGCGGGTAGGGATGAGTGGTGGCATGCGTTGATTACTCCTCCTCTGTGCGGCTCGAGGGTTTGGCGTCCTGCGACGGAGGTGGCAATTCATGCCCGGCCGAGGATTAGCATGCTCCGTAACGCTCCCATAGCAGAGTCTCTGCCTCCCAATCGGGGCGGTCTATCGCCGGCGCGTACGCACCGGATCTGCGAATACATCAACTCCAATCTCGATCAGAACATAGGCCTCGAAACGCTAGCGGAAATGGCCGGGTTGTCCACACACCACTTCGCGCGCGCATTCAAGCAAACGGTTGGTATGCCCCCGCATTGCTATGTACTGCAACGCCGCATCGAACACGCCCAGCAAATGCTTCGCAATACTGATCTTCCGATGTCGGAGATCGCACTGTCAGCGGGATTCTCCGACCAGAGCCACTTGGCCAGACACTTCCGTCGGATAACCGGCATGTCCCCAAGCGTAGTCCGTTGGGAACAACGATAAGCCGTTTCATTCGTTGCAGTTCGTTAAGCTGAGACACGACTCAGGCCATCGCGATGCGGTTTCCTCACAATTGAGCAAGAACGTCCCGACCGCAGCGAAATCATTCAAGACCTGTGTGGCACGTCCCTGACAGTATCTACCCATGCTCACAAGTACAAAGCTCGAACACGGTCGCTCTTGATAGCTTCATGCTGCGCCCGGGTCCAAGGCTGGTGAGCTTAAGAAGTCAGGAAGACGGCCTTCACTTACAAAAAGGAGGATATGTCATGCGGCTCGATGGATTGCCTCTTGCGTATAGAAGCCCCTATCTCTTTCGTTTGCCGCCAACGTTCGGGGAGATGCGGGCCCGCCTCAAGGAACGTGTAGCAGAGCGTACGCGAATTGCCCAAGACCTACACGATACAGTGCTGCAAGGCATTGTCAGCGCAGCTATGCAGCTACATGTTGCAGTGGACCAACTACCCGCGAATTCGCCCGCTACGCTACGATTAAGCCGTGTTCTCGAATTGATGAGACACTTCATGGAAGAAGGCCGCAACGCGGTTCGAGGACTCCGCTCATCTAATTCAGACTCCGACGACCTAGGGCAGGCATTTTCCCGAATCCCACAAGATTTGGACATCGAAGTGCAAATTGATTTTAGGGTCATTGTGTTAGGTTCGGCCCGAAAACTACACCCGCTCATTCGCGACGAGGTCTATCACATCGGCCGGGAACTATTGGTGAATGCATTCCGCCACTCCCGAGCCAGCTGCATCGAAGTCGAGCTTGATTATGGCCCCAAGCGCTTCAGGATAGTTGTCCGCGACGACGGTTGCGGGATCGATCCTCAAGTGCTGCATGCGGGACGCGAGGGACATTGGGGGCTCCCGGGTATGCGCGAACGGGCAGAAAGAGTGGGCGCTAGACTCAGAGTTTGGAGCCGCGTCGCGGCCGGAACGGAAGTCGCGCTGTCCGTCCCGAATTCCATCGCCTTCGAATCCCGAATGGTCCAGAGACTAGAAGGGTCTTAGGGGAATTTATCGGAAGTCCTTCCGGTTGGAAGCGCAGATTGCCACGGCCCTCTCAAGATTGCGTCCGCGTCCGGTTCGGTTGTCCTTTCAGGAGAGTTCGGCACGACGGCTTCTGATTTGTGCCAGCACGTCGATCAGCATTTTGAGATCGGTGGACTTTACACCTTCAAACATTCGATGAGTCTCTTCGTGAACTGGACCCTCGATGATCGTGAGCAGCTTCTTGCCTGAATCGGTGATGAAGGTCGACACCTGCCTCCGATCGTCCTCAGCCCTCTCTCGAGTGATCCAACCGGACTTCTCCATGCGGTCCAACAGACGAGACACATCAGGCGCCGCTGCTACCATGCGTGCAGCGATCTCGTTCCTGCAAAGACCCTCCGTCCCAGCTCCCCGCAGAATGCGAAGAACGTTGTACTGCTGCTGAGTGATGTCGAATTGGCGCAGCAATTTGTCGGCAGTGTTCGACAGCTCCGAGGCTGTGCGTAGGATGCTCAGGAATGCTTCCTGCTGCAAAGAGACAAAAGGCCTGTTCTGCTTCAGCGTTACGGCCAAAG
This sequence comes from Terriglobales bacterium, assembly GCA_963823845.1. GTDB lineage: Bacteria > Acidobacteriota > Terriglobia > Terriglobales > Acidobacteriaceae > Alloacidobacterium. Next base: position 517,723 of record CAWGND010000021.1, on the reverse strand, counting down.
GAGATTTGCTGGTAGTCGCCATAAGTCACTCTTTCAGAGCTACACCCAAAGTTGACGATCCCGCTCACAGGGCGAGTGAGACTGCCGACGGGTTGCTGCACCGAGCCGAAGTCGAAGCAGTCTCACTCGAATTGAGCACAAGCAGAAGTGTGATCTACCGTTAGTAGCCGATGGACAACTGGCCACGCTCATGAGCCGGTGTCTCGATCTCATCTACCAAGGCGACGGCGTAGTCCTCAAAGGAAATGCGGCTGTCCCCCTTCTCGTTGGCGATCAGGTTGGTAGTGCCCAGCCGGAACTTGCCCGTTCGCTCGCCCGCCTCGAAGTAACCGGCAGGGCTGAAGTAGGTCCAGTTAATGTCAGACGCTTTGAGGATGCCGAGAGCCTTTTCGTGTGACTTAGCTATGGGGAGGTATGCTTCGGGTAAATAACCCGAGGCAATAAGTGTGACGCCGGGCACAACCTCAAGCAGTCCGGCACCTCCGACGACGATCAAGCGCGCCGTGCCAGCTTTCTTCACTGCGGCGATCTGCCGCTCGGTGACGCGGAGCAGTGCGTCGGTATTGTCTTGAGGGGGAGCATAGGCGCTGACCACAACATCCGCACCGGCGATGATGGAGGCGATCGCCTCTACGCTGCTTAGGTCGTCCTTGACGGCTTTTACGGTCGACGGGATCTTCGAGGTATCACGGGCGACCGCCGTAACATGATGTCCGCGATTGGTGAGTTCCTTCAAAATACGTTGGCCTGAGTTCCCAGTGGCTCCATAGAGTATGACGTTCATTTTGATTCTCCTTTGCGCTCCCGGGTTTCCGGCGAGCATTGAGTGTTACAACACGTATATGAGTGTCGCAACACGTATCGCGATTCAAAAAAGTAATGTCTTCATCCAGCAGTCCAGCTCGCGTCGGGTCGATCCAACCTTGCCTTCCTACCGTATCCGTCCACTCACGTCCTTCACGCAGTAGCTGATCGTCTTCTTGTGTACGTCCAGTCCGATGTAATACATATGCTGTCGAGGAGCCTCCGTGGTTGTTCTCTGAATCGGCGTCGCCGCTGAGTTCAGCCTATGCAACACCACGCGCTCCTCCCTGACTTAACATTCAAACAACCCGAGAGTTGGCATGGGCCTTACTGTCCCCACGAGCGAGTCGTGACGGCTTGGTTTTGTCGTTGGTCCGGCGACGCTGCAAAGGCATCTTTCTTCAAGGCCGACGGTTGCATAAGCCGCAACCTCGGCTACTTCAGCAAGCCGACATAGACCTTCCGCGCCTGATCCAACATCTGCAAAACGGAGATTCTTTCCGCAGTGGTATTCCAGTTGCTGTTTGCTTTTGTCGCTTCAACCATGCGGTCAATCCAGGCAATGAAATATGCAGCGTCGTCTGCCGGCTTTGGAACGGACCCCTCTACACTTACGTAAATCGGGCTCGTGGTGGCATAGACATAGTCGTCAAGCACCGGATGCTCTGGTTTGTCGCTGAAAGCCCGCAGCACACACCATCCGGTCTGCGAGATCGAGATTGTACCTTTCACGTCGGTCGATTGCCGGTCGCCATTTGGCTTCAAGTCGCGCACCACGCGCCCGTTGCAGACCACTTCGATGTGATCGAGAGGAACGAAAGAACGAAGCCAGGAAGTGAACATTACTTTGTTCTCACCCGCCGGAAGTTTCAGTTCCTCTCCTACCGCCATGCCGCCGAGAGTAAACCCCAGCAGCGGACCATTGGTTGCAAATGTGCGCCCCTGCTTGAGCGAGTCAAACCAAGGCGCCGTTCCCGTCACATCCTGTGGAATGCTTGCGTAGACGCGAGTTAGGCCAACGGGCCCGCGGAGAGAAGCATAGTTGGCCATGGTGTCAGAACCTGCGCCGGCTGGCAGCCGAAATCCGCAATTGAGCAGGCGGTACCACACGGAAGCGGTCATGCGGTGATCGCTGAAGCCCAGCACCTCGAGGTAATCTACTTTGCCCAATGCCGCGTCGACTGGCAGTCCGAGAGCTTCATCCAGTGGTTCCCCGTGAGTGAGTGTGGGGTCGCTTGCCGGGTCTACTTCGATGTCGAAAGGATGAGCATAGCCTACGAGGGCCTGCTGCTGGTGCGCCAGATCGGCAATGGCTGCATTAGTAGGAAAAAGGCTAGCGGCTGCGGTGTTGCCGTAGGAAGCGTAGTCCGGCAGCAGAAAGCTGTGAGTCAGATTCAGCAATCCCAGATGTCCCCAGTAACTGGTGTGAAATTCCTGGCCGTGGAGTAGCCAGTGACCCGGGGTTGACGCCGGGTCGGGCGTGGTCCGGAAGTAGGTGATGTCAGGAATCCGCTGCTCCTTGTTTACCACCAGATTCTCGACGAGAAAGAGATTCTCCGCCGTTTGCTGGGCTACAAGATTTGCCGGGGTGTCGCGGTAGGCCCCTCCATAATTCATGTGTGCGTGCAGATCTGCACTGGCCCACTGCAAATGCGCGTCCCTTGGAGTCTGCAGCGGCTTCAGATGGATGACCAATCGCGCATCCGGACTGCAGATCACGGTTTCTCTTGCTACGTGGTACTCGAAGCCCTTCGTGACTTCCACCTGGATACGCCCCTCCGGAACCGTCAACTCCGCCTTTCCCCGGCTGTGGAAGTAGTGGTATTCAAACGCGCTCTCTGAACGGACGAAGTTGTCTTCGGCACGCATCCACGCATCGTCGGGCGCATAAGCCCTGCCGTCTTCACCGATGGCGGAGATGCGGGCCGGTGTAGGTCGTCCTGAAGGATCCAGAATGGTGATGTTCAAATGTCCCATCGGCTTCAAATAACGCTTCTCTTTGGCAAGCACTGGGCGCTGTGCTCCACCCAGCATTTCCTGCACCCATAGTGAAGTGTTGCCATCCCGATTCGAGATGAAAGCGATTCGTGTGCCGTCGGGCGACCAGCGAGGGTTGGTGTTGTCGAAGTCTCCATAAGAAATGGGGAATGGATCGCCACCTACCGATGGCAGTACCCAGAGCTGATGCCACTGGCTGCCGAGATACGAAGCGTACACGATGCGTTTGCCGTCGGGTGAGAAATCCGGCCGGGCCTTCCACGCGGTCTCTTCATAATGAATCTCGTGTTGTTCCGAGGCGGGTTCAACCTTCATCCGCCAGAAGCCGCCGGTTCCATAGATGTGTCCGCGGTTGGAAACGAAAATCAGGTCTCTTCCGTCCGGCGACCAGGTTGGGCTGATCTCGTGATCGAATTCGCTGTAGTAGAAACGAGGCAGATTGCTGCGGCTTTCACCGGTGAGCCGCCGCACCCTGGTCAACTCTCCGCCGCTGAAATCGCCGACAAATATGTGAAAGCGCCCGTTATATGAGGTGGAGACGAAGGCGAGGCGCTTGCTATCTGGCGAAAAGCGGGGCTCGATGTTCACGGCGCCACCGAAGGTGAGCTGGTGAGACTGCTTCTTCTCAAGATCGAACACCCAGAGTTCAAGCGCGTCCCTGCGATAGTTCACGTAGACGACCCAGCGGCCGTCGGGGGAGCAGTCGGGTTGGTAGTCGTATCCCGGGCCTGCGGTAAGCTGTTCAGCCTTACCTGAATCCACAGCCTGCCCCCACAGCGTTCCGGACATCGAATAAATCAGCGAGCGCGAATCGGAGGACCAGGCAGCCGAATTCGGTCCCGTGGTCAGCTGCGGCAGATACATTTCGCGGTAGTAGTAACGATGCGGCAGATCGATCTGCTTGAGGACCGGGTCTCGTTGCGCGGTCATGGGCAGCGTAGTCAAGGTGAGGATTGTCAGCAGGCTTGCTCGGTATGGTCTGAAGATTCGCTGTTGACACGACGCAGCTTGAAGGTAGGACTTCATAGGTATCCGAGCAGTCTACCGCACACGGCTGAACTAACCGCTCATTGGTCACGTTGCGAAGCTAATGGGTCGAAAGGGCCCGGAGGGGAGTGTACGGCAGAGATTGAATCGCCAAGAACAGACAATTAAAGGCGGAATCGGTACTGAAAAACGCTCCAGTGTTTACTCAACTCGTCCGGTGAGTTCCACCTGATCGAATAGTTCGCTTTCCGGACAAGTGACCTTCTTGTTCAACTGTTGAAAACAGGACATAGCGTGAAATGAGAACTCGGAATTTGAGGAGACAATGAATTCAGCGCAAGATTGCTGCCGCGGTTCGGCAAGGTCTGATTGGTCACTTGGGTATTATGCTCAGGGTGCTGGCGAGGGTGCTGAAACGAAATGTTAGCGGATTTCTCAGTGTCTAAGAGTGACTTGAATAGCCATCAGCACTCATGAAATCAATTAGTTAACGTGCGTTTGTATAACTGTCACGGCAGAGGTCGCGGGTTCGAGCCCAGTCGTCCCCGCCATAAATCCGAAGAAAACAAATGGTTTATGGCAAGAGGAAAAATCGAGAGGATAGCGAGGGTGCTGGGAGTTTCAGCGCCTTTTTGCTTTTTCGTGACCTTGAGGGTGCTAACGAGGGTGCTAAAGCACGTTCTTCTGCCTTGGCTCGAACATCATCCATTTTTCCCGCTCACGCACTGTGACGTGGCGCCCACGGCAATTGTGCAACAACCTGCTGCACAAATCTGAAGTCGGGGTAAGCTTTGGCCAAGGCCCGCACAATACTGCTCTCTACGCTGTCAATGAGCGCATTAGTCGGTTGTCGTCAACTAAGAATTCGAGTGACCGAAAACAGAGGTTCTCGGACGCTGCGCGGTTCATTTCCATACAAGCGCCTCGAGAATGAAACTTGGAAATTCCGCATCAACTCTGCTCCGGCGCAGCTGCCGGTCACTTTCTGGTCAAGCCCATCAACTTGTCAAAAACGAGCTCCGAACTGGCTATGACCAAATGATCGGGGTAGTGCCTGGGGTCCATGAAGTGATGCATCGCCAACCCTTGATTCAAAGCGATCGCAATTAAGACCAGTTGGTCTGCGGGAATTCCATTCTTGATACCCGCCTCAGTCTGAAAGCGCTCAAGGACGCTCTTCAGTTCCTCGTGTACTTCGCGGAACAGAGCGCTAAGCTTGCTTTTGAACTGCCCGTTCCGAGCCGCGTAGAGGCGCGCTTCGGCAATGAGAAGGGCAGCATCCTTGTCCCTCTGTTTGAGAGCCCCGTAGAATTTGCGCAGGTAATGTTTCGGCAGGTTCAGAGTGCACAGCCATGATTCTCAGTGTAGATGTAAATGCCTTTAAGAAAGGTAATTCAGAGCTGAGGGGATGTTTATTGGTATTACATCTATAGGCTACACAGTCAAGCTCACACACCAATCGCAAAGAGTGCTATTTGAGGCACACATGAAGAACAAGCACTACCTCGATACTCAGAGCCTTGGTCTGGCACAACAAGTAGCCGGGGAATGTATCCAAACGGCTGAGTAAGGAGATGAAATCCATCTCCTTATCGCATGCCTGATATTAAGCGTACGTTGAGTTGGCCAGCGTACGCTTACCCTGCTGTGTACCGGTCGTGCCGGGCGTGGAGAGCGGCGACGTTTGTACTAATGCTACTGCGAGCTACAGGCGAATCTGAGCAAAAGGCTACCCGGTTGAACCTTAATGAGAGGCCCCTTCCATCTTGACTCGTATCGGAGCGGTCATTTGGAAGTAGCGAACTGATGGATTTCTCGCGACCTCTGGTCAGAATCGGTGAGAACGCGGGCAGGAATTAGGGCGCTGTGTCTCTCACACGCGTTATACTTTCGCTACTCAGAAAAAGAAGCAACGGTTTGCCTCCGCAAACAGCGACGGTGAGTGCGTCACAACGAATAAGACCAGCGAGCAGTTTCGGGCCGGGCCCGGCCCTCTCGCCGGGGGCCGAATTGTCATTCGGGGGAATCTCATGAGAAGAACAACACTGGCCGACGTAGATCTGATCAAGAATTATTCCTGACACTGCTTTCCGCTCCAGCTCTGGGGGATTTCTGCGGAGTCTTCGGCGCAATTGTTTAAATCTAGATCCAAATTCAGGTACAGTGCGCATCCTCTTTATTTCAATGCGGAACGAATTATCCGTTCTTGCATCGGGCACGGCCTTACACGAAATTTGTATATCGTTTACGCTCGATTACGGATTGCGCTGCGGATCATTGTGCGAATTCAGCTATGATGCATTGCTGAGCTTGCGATCATGGTGCTGCTACAGGCCGCCGTGCTGGTGGTCGTCGGCATGAGTTTGGGAATTGTGGCAACGCTGGCTTCGGCATCGATGTTGCAGGCCTACCTGTATGGGACCGGCGCCCGCAACCCGCTGGTCCTGGCTGGTGTATGCGGGTTGGTTGCGGCGACGGGATTGCACCTATCTGCCAGCTCTGCGAGCGATGCAAGTGGATCCATCGGTGGCCCTGAGATACGAGTAACTCCACACTGCGAGACTCGAGTGTTCATCTGGATTGGATGAATATCGAATAAGAGGCATGCCTCAGTAGTAGTCGATTACGGTGTTTCGCACAATGGGCTAGTTAAGTCGTTTGATGATAAACACCGTTTTGTCGTCGATCATGTCCGCTTCGCCGTTTTGACGGAGCCACTCATCTCGCTTTATTGCATGATCCAGCAACGCGTTGCAGATGTCCCTGGCCGGTTGTCTGTAGTGTTCGCGCATAATCGCTGCCAGTAGCTCACGCTCTTGCTTGTCACTGCCGTCGTAAACTCCATCGGTATAGAGAACAAGAATATCTCCCGGACTCATCAGTGTGATCTCACCGAGATCTGAAGCGTCTAACTCTGTTTGCCGGAAATCCATGGAATAGTACTTCTTACGATCCGGATGATCTGCAGGGATCTGCAAACCGAGCGCCAGAAATTGCACCATACGGCTTTCATTGATGTTCATGAACTTCTGATACTCCGCCGAGAACACCAGCGGTGGAGGATGCCCGAAATTCACAAAGCGAAAATGACCACCAGGGCGAATTTCACCGTATATCATCGTTGCGATTTCGCGTGCGCCTTCCTTCTCAATGATTCCTAGTGCGTTGCGAGCGGTCACCGATTGAGCCAGTCGCAGGTTGATATTGTCGAGTAGCATGGGTGTTGCTCTGCCGTATCGATCCAGTTCAGTGAGCATTAAGGCATGGAATGTGTCATGCACCGTCGAAGCAATCTTGGCTGCGATGATTCCGTGTCCCTGTGCATCTACTACCAGGACACCCGCCGTCGAATAGAGATCGCGCAACTCTTCCGCAACTCGCACCTGCTCGGAGCTCCTCGCGAATCGATATTCCGCTTCCATCTCGGGTTTGTAGCCGGGCGTTGTTTTCAGCCACTGCGCCTGATCGTCGACCAAATTTCGCAGCAGAACTCCTGGAGGAAGCGGTTCAAGGAACTCTTTCGACAGCCGTTGAGCCCGCTGAATGCGGGCGTCAATGTCGTAACGTTGCTGAAAATTGATGTATTCGAAAAGATCCCCACCGACAGTTTCAGCTGGAAGCGAATTCCCGAACATTTCGATGCCGGAAATGTTCGGAATTGCCCCTTCCACCGGCATTAATCGCTGATGCAGGTATTCACTGATGCTCGGAGCAGTGTCTGGTTTCGTCATAAGAGAGCCTGGCGCGGATGTGTTTTGAAATTCAAAATACTTCTCCGGTTATTATGAGGCAGCGATGGACTCAGTGGTGCGAAGGTTTGTGAGACTTTGAAAAATCACGAGGCAGGGTCCATTTCGAGGCTACGGCTCCAATTTCAGTCCAGACATTTGACCCACATCGGACAGTCTATGCGGTGGCATAAAGTGGCTCGGCCGCGACTTCGTCCTGCATGCGGTCGACGAGCGATGCGATCGTGCGCAACATGCCTAGCAACGCTTGCTCCCGTCCTGAATATGTACCCTGCTCGGTGGCCGATATGGACTCCAGCAACTCTAGAAGACTTCGTGGAGTGCCGCTTTCATATGATTTTTTGTTGAGCTGGTTCTCAAGGCTCTCGGCCATGTGCTCAAGTGTGTGCGCGCACTCCTCGCGAAAGATATCATCCATATGGCCAAAGGCTTTTGATTTCTGGTCGATGTTGCCAAATACGCGAAATTGGATAAGCGGAGCCTCCAGCAGATAGAACGTGCGAATTGAGGCTTGCCAGTGGCGAATGCGATCACGAGCTGCCATATCTGCGGCACGACCGCGTCCAGTTTCAAAAGGCACGGCATCGGTTTGTGCGGTCACGTCTCCAAAATTACGGTAGACCTGGTCCCTCTGGCGACGAACCTTGAGGATGGCTTTCGTATCCGTACCTGCTGGGGAGACTGTAATGAGCTCTGCCATCAGGCGTAAATTACGGATGAAGATGCGAACCATTTCATCAGCTGCTGGGTGCGGATACAAACGCTCAAAGATCAGCCACATCGCGGAGATGCCCAGTAACACACCGACTGCACGGTCCCGTCCGAGGGTAAGCGACGTTTGGATACTGAACTCGCTCAGGTTAATCAGGTAGAAGGCCAAGGCGATCTGCAGTCCTGCATAGGACAGCCGTGTGCTCGACGTATTGACCCATGCAGCAACGCCGGTCACTACGGCAAAAAGCACAGCCAAACCAGTGATAGAGTCGATATTCGGCAAAATAAATATCTGCGCGCCGAGACCGAACACAAAGCCTCCTAGGACGGCGCCCGCGATCCGCAACACCTGTTTCTGGCGCGATGTACCAACGTTCGAGAGGGCAGTAAAGACGCAGGTGGTCACCGAGGTGGAAATCCCAGGCCAATCCAGTGACACATAAATGACATAGCAGATCATTGCCGCCAGAGTTCCACCGAGGACATAGCGCAGGTGCTCAGGATTGGAGAATGCATCTTCCACAAAGATGCGATTGGAGGACGGCGGGCTCTCGAGAACTTCAAGACGCGGATCGATGGAACTCGCGCCGGCGAAAACGGAAGGAATGAGCGACATGACTGCCTCAAGCTCAGAGAGAAGAGGCGTGCCTGCGCTCTCAACGGCGGTTGACTCCCATTGAGACGGCTGGCTGTTCGATTTCAAACTTAGACGGATCTCGGCGATGTGTCTTGCGAGCTGTGCTGCTCTTTGCTGCTCTGCGATTGTAATCTGCGAAACCGTGCTGGATAGAGCTGCAGCAAAGTCAATGGAACGGCCGGTAAGTGAAACCAGCGCACTGATGCGCGTGCGGTAAGGGGCCTGATTGTTCGCCCGCGTGATGTACGCACGCAACGTTCCCACGCCCACCACAGCATATTGAGCAAGCATGCGAGAGGTCTCTGGAGACAAAGGACGATTGGCAGCATAGTCTTCCATCAGATCTTCGATGTGTTTTAGCCGGACGTCCATCCCATCGATCACTTCGTCGCGACGATAGATGGAATAGAACACGATCTCCACCGCCAGTGTCACAAGAACGCCGATCAGTGTCGCTGCCACCTGCCACAAAGAAAGCTTCACATCTTGCTCGCCGGGGCCTGTCAGATACCAGATGGAGAATATATTGGTCGTCATCGCGGCAATACCGGCCGCCACGACATAGTTTGAAAGGGTCCTGAGCAAGAAGAATAGAACGAAGATGCTCACCGATTCCCACACAAAGTGAGTGATGGGAATCGAAGCGAAGAGCCGCCCGCCAACAGGAATGAAGAGTCCGCCGAGAGCGAAAGCAACTACAAAATAAAGAGCGGACTTAGAAGTCGATAGCAGGCTTTCGCGCGATAGCAGAAACGCGCACAGTGCTCCAATGGCTCCTCCGGGAATGCGGAAGGTAACGATAAGGATGGTTGTGATCGTTGCAGAAATGACCATTCGCGCGACGACGGCCCCGCGACCGGGATATGGGGCAAGCTCCTTCCCCAGAAAATCGGGGAACCATGTGGTAAAACGCTCCGCATGCGGAAGGTAAGTCGATTCGGTTGCCATAGTTATTTGCAGAGGACAGTGATGCCCTCTCCATCATAGCCACGACTTCCAATTACGGTGGGAGGCGCAGTCATCGTTTGGCTTGGTCGCTTGTACTGCGTCCAGAGCACTGAGCGCGGTCTTAGCCGAGTGATGGTTGTTGTCAAGAACCGATTGCGGACGAAACTGCCCGTCGGTTCCTTTTTGATCTCACAGGTTGCTGAACGTTTTGATTCGTCAGACCAGACCCGTGTTTTCACGGAATCATGGCGACGAATTGAACCCAGGCGTTGCCCCTAAATAGACCGCGGTCGCCCGCTTGTTCGAGGAGAATCCGGTTGTATGATCATGTAAACAGGTCAGATTTCGTTCAGGCCCGTAAGGGAGTGAACGATCTGTGGCAGGTCAGTCAAGTCCTGCTTGAGTGCGTAGCCACAGGCTCCAGCTTCGGATGCGGCAGTGCGTAAATCCTCATCGTCATAGTCAGTAACGACTACGATCCGTGCAGTTGGATGCGATTCACGGATTTGCTTCGTCGCCGTCAATCCATCCATCCGTGGCATTCGAATGTCCATCAGCACTACATCCGGCCGATGATCTTCATAAACCGCCAGCGCATCAGCGCCGTCACTGCATTCCCATATCGCGCTTGCGGTATTGAGTAGAGCGCGTCGCAACAATCGCCGAATCCCGTCATTATCTTCAACTATTAAAACTGTCATGATACCTCCTGTATAAGAACGCGCTTGGGGAAAAAGTCGAAACCCTACTACAGCGTGAGATGCGTTCTTCGCATGAGCACACCATGCAGTGCGTTTATGGCGAGACGGCCTTCCAGTAGGACTTTTGGAAACCCTGGGTATCAACCTCGGCGGACTTGGTTACAATCGGAACCTTGTCACGGCAAGCCCAGGTATTTGCCGTTTCGTGGCCTGTCACGACCATGGGTATGAACGTCGAGCCTGGATTCTGCTGGCAGTAGTCGCTCATGGCAGTGGTGGGTTTCTGGCTGATATTTGCCTTGGAGCCACAAGGGATATTCGCGCCATAGACGCAGGCGAGCACGACTCCGTTAGCGCAACGCCACTCCATCAGACTGCCTTGATCCGGCTTCAGATTGAGATCCGCGGCCATCCAGTCCGGAAGTTTCGGGCCGATATAGCGCGAGTCAGGCTTGTCGATCGTTCCCACCGCCTTGCAATACCTGGCGGGATTCGTGAAGGTTTGGGCAAAGCCTGGCGATGTCGCCAGAAGCACAATCGCCGGAGCCAACAACAACAACAATTTCATTGACATTTCCGTTCTCTTAACAAAGCCAAGGATATGGAAATTGTTGCATCCACGCTATAGAGGACGTTACACGGACACCCGTGTGGTTCCACACGGGTCTTTGGCATCTGCTGTGTTTACTGACCTTTATTGTTTGCCTTTTCCACAGCGTGTATTCTGCGCGAAGGCGAGTATTCCAATCCTTCTGACAGGATGAGGACGACATGGGTGACGAGATTCAGATTTTGATTGCCGACGATCATCCTGTGATGCGGAAAGGTCTGCGGCTCAGCATTGAAGAGGACCACGAATTAAAAGTGATCGCCGAAGCATCCGACGGCGAGATGGCTCTCGAGCTGATCCGGAAACTGCATCCGCAAGTTACCCTGCTGGATATCGATATGCCCAAGATCGATGGGCTGGGAGTAGCGCGCGCCATAGCCAACGAGAAGCTGGATACCGCAATTATCTTTCTCACCTTACATGCAGACGAGCACTTGTTCCGCGAGGCGATGGAGCTTGGAAGCAAGGGATACATTCTGAAAGACAGTGCGTCTCAGGAGATCGTCGCTGGAGTAAGAGCTGTCGTTGCAGGACGTCCCTATCTCAGCCCCGCAGTAACTTCGTATCTATTGCAAAAAAGTGAAAAGCCGGCTCCTAAAGCAGATCAGCGGTTGACGAACAAGCTCACTCCTACTGAGCATCGGATCATGCAGCTCATCGCGAGTGGCAAGACCAGCAAGGAGATCGGGTCGGAGCTTTCCATCCACTACCGGACCGTGGAAAATCATCGCACGAATATCTGTCGCAAACTTGAACTGGAAGGCGAAGGCGCAAACGCACTGCTGCGCTATGCTCTTCAGAATAAAATCCTGCTCTAGGTCTTGCTCTTCCCTGCCAAATAACATCCGTGTGGAACCACATGGATGTCTGTGTAGCGCCCTCTATAGGTATTTCCACATAGCTTTCGTACTCTCTTCTTGACTTGAAGAGGACCCGAATCAGGGCACCCTCTTCGCAATCGTCCCCCAACTCATTGGAGCGACGGCCGGCACTTGTTCGCCAGGCACTCGCCCTCACGCGTATCACGGCGAACAAGGTTTTCTACTCGGAGCAAAAAGATGATGACGAAATCGATGAAACAACTTCTTTCACTAGTGGCCTGCTCGACGCTATTCATGGCCGGAACATCGGCTAAAGCTATGGGACAGCAGGATCCGAACCCTGCCCCGCAAAACTCTTCACAACCCTCGTCATCGAGCCAGAGCTCGGCACCGAGCGCGGCACCGACGGTCGTTGCGCAGACACCAGCCCAGTTGGATGCCCTGGTCGCTCCCATCGCGCTCTATCCTGACGCGCTTGTGGCACAGGTGCTTGCCGCCGCCGCGTATCCGGACGAGGTTGCATTCGCCGATGACTGGCTCGCGCAGAACACGAGCCTCACGGGAAGTGCTCTGGCACAAGCGGTAAATCAGCAGAACTGGGATCCGAGCGTGAAAGCGCTGACTCAGTTCCCATCTGTGATGCATGACCTGGCGAAAAATCTGTCTTGGACGTCCAGCCTGGGAGATGCATTCACAAATCAGCAGGCGGATGTCATGGCTGCCGTGCAAACTATGCGCGCTAAGGCGCAGGCTGCGGGAACGCTTCAGTCTTCGTCGCAGATTACGGTCGTGCAGCAAAGTCCTTCGACCATCATCATCCAACCGGCCAATCCTCAGGTCGTCTATGTCCCGCAGTACAACCCGACTGTGGTCTACGGAGCGCCCGTGGCAGTACCGCTCTATGTGCCTCCGCCAGTTCCCGTAGTTTCGGCTGGTCTCTACTTTGGAGCTGGTGTCTCTGTGGGCGCCGCGTTTGGCGGCGGTGGATGGGGATGGAGGCTTCGGGTGGGGTTGGCACGCCTGGAATGTGGGATGGGGTGGTGGTGGCGGGGGTGGTGTCACCTACAACAACAGCACCTACATCAACAGAACCGTAATTAACGGACGACGAATAACACATACGACAACCATCCGTGGGGACCGGGCAATTCTGGCTACCATCCCGGCACCGACACGCACTACGGACCGAATGGGGGATATCACCCGAATGGCTACTACGGCCCGAACGGTGGTTTTCACCACGACGTTCCCGGCACCAATCCGCACGACCAGCCCAATGACGGGAATAACGGCAACCACGGCCTGATCGGTGGCAATGGCGGCGTACAGCACGGGGCAGCCGACTACAGCGATCACGGACAATCAGACTATCGTCCGAGCGGCATCGACGCACACTATGACGGCGGGAACAACGCCAGACAGGACGGTGCACAGCGTACGGGCGCCGAAAACGGCAGCCAGCGTATGCAGGCCAGCAACGACCGCGATCGCGACAGTTCGCCTAGAGGAGTAAACCAGCCGCGCTCCTACATGAGCGGCAACGGGAACCGCGACCGTGCGGCAGCATCTCGTGGCCGGCAAAGCATGCACCAAGCGCCCAGGCAGGCGCGTCCGCAGCATGTGAGCGCTCCTCACAACAACGGCGGTGGACACCGGCGCTAAGACGCAACGTTACGCAGTCATCACGAACGCACAAGTTATGAGCACCCAAAGAAAGGAGGAGATATCGATGAAAAAGCATGCAATGAAGCTACTAAAGACGGGTTCCATTCTGCTGGCTGGCCTGGCTCTATTCGCAATCGTTTGTGTTACAGGTTGCCGGGCAGAATCGGAGACGTCCGTTTCAGCTGCGGAGACCACGGCGCAGCTGACCTTCGCGACTCCCGAGGAAGCAGGTCAGGCGCTGCACGTGGCTGCGCGCGCCAATGACGAAAACGCGCTCGCACAAATCCTTGGGCCGCAATCGAAAGCCATTCTGAGTTCCGGAGACAGCGAGGAGGAGAGGGCAGCGCTCGCTTCCTTCGTCACCAAGTACGACCGAATGAACCGCTGGGTCACGATGACGGATGGAAGCCGAATCCTCTACATCGGAGCCGATAACTATCCTTATCCGATTCCGCTAACGCAGGACTCAGCGTCGAAATGGTATTTCAATACTGCACCTGCCATAGACGAGATTTTAGCGCGGCGCATCGGCAAGAACGAACTTCTTGCCATCGACGCGATCACTGCGATGGGGAATGCAGAGGATCTGTACTACAAGCACCCTCACGATGACGTCAAGGTTCACCAGTACACCCAGAAGATCCTCAGCAGCCCTGGAACGCAGGATGGTCTGTACTGGGAAGTTCCGGACGATCAGCCGTCAAGCCCTTTGGGCCGGCTGAACGATTTCGCAGAAGATGTAGTTAAGTCAACTCAACCCGGCGTCCCGCCCATATTTGATGGGTATTCCTTCCGCATCCTCACCGCACAGGGAGACAAAGCCAGGGACGGCGCCAAGAGCTACCTAATGGGCGGAAAAATGACCGGCGGTTTCGCCATCATAGCCAGCCCTGTCACCTATGGGGACTCCGGCATCATGACCTTCATTCTGGGCCCGGATGGCGTTGTCTATCAGAAAGACTTGGGCCCAACGACAACCGACAGTGGTGCCTCAATTCGCGAATACAACCCCACGGAGGGCTTCACGCCAGCCGAATAGCATGCGTCCGGCAGGACCCTCACTCCATCGTCCATCGACGATGGCAACCGAAAACACTCAATGGGCCAATGGACCTACTTACTTAGACCTACTTAGTTAGAAAGAGAAGGAATCATGATGAATAAAGTCATTCTTACAGTTGCCACAATTTGCGCCGTCACCACTCTTAGCGGAATTGCGTTTGCGCAGCAAGCGCCAACCGTTATCCATGAGCAGCCCGCGCCTGTTATCTATCAGCAAGCACCCGTTGTCTATATGCAGGCGCCGGTAGTCAACATCGGCAACCGGCACGGCAACTTGCGGTCAGCACAGACTTACATCGTCGAGGCATACCAGAAGGTCGAGACCGCGCAGAGAGACAACGATGGCCAACTGGCCGGTCACGCGCAGAGGGCCAAAGAGCTTTTGATCCAAGCCGACGCGGAGCTCAGACAGGCCGCCAACGTCGCGAATTCGGAGGGTCGATAAAGAAGCCAGCTGTAACTAATCGCGAGACGATCACATTCCAGTCAAGTCGACAAATCAGGGCATTTCAATCAACCGTCAACCGGACAGTCAGGGCGGGAACCGAACACTCGAAGGTGCGCGCGCTCCCCATGCTCAACCATCTAGAATCGGAGATCGGCCGTGAAAATCGACCACAGGAGAAGGCGTAACCCTTTACCTGCAAAGAACATAGGCGACAGGCCCGGCCGCCAAGAATTACGAGCAAATTTGATAGAATAAAAGAAGAACAGAAAGCACACAAAAGCATGACTGTAAGTCGTGCCTTTTCTTATTTTTACTCGCAACCCACTGAAAACAAAGCAACTCCGAATGGGCTGCCGCGGTAAGCCATTGAAATGAAAACAACTCCGCAAATGAAGGAGGGGGGACCCCCAGCCGCAAATCAAGTATCTCTGCCATCCAGCCCGACGCTGTATCTGAGACTTAGGCGTTCGGTGGCATTTCGGCATCGATGGTGGGGCTCTCCTCCGTGATAAAAACCTTATGAAATAACCACGATGGATCGGAGTGCAGGATCTCTGCAATCCGCGTCCTCAGGTCATCGCTGGGTTCACGGAAGCCATTTACGATCTTGCTGAGGTGAGCTTCGTCAATTCCGAGCATCTTGGCCATTCTGTTTTGACGAAGACCGGCGGTATAAATCCTCAGCTTCAAATTCGGATAGATGTCACGCTGAATTGTCACGGTATACGACCCAATGTTTTGTTTGCATTGAGAGCCGTGAGCCGTGACGGCACCCCTTGCTATGCTTCATACGAGCAATCAGGGGGCCAAAACGTCAAATCGTGCTTCGCCAACATTTTGTTGCACTTCGCACGCCAGTGCTTAGACGTCTGCGCTCGTTTTTGTCATTTTTTTCCAAAACAGTGAAAACTTTTTGGATAGGTAATCGGATTTTTGGCTCCATCGCTTGGTGGAAACCCGCAAGGACACAGTGCTATGAGTAACTTACTTTGGGCATTGAGCCAGCAGCAGGCGAAAAACAATAGTAATCAGACGCAAAAGAAAGGTTGTTGGCGCGCCAGGAATGTAACAGTATTTAAGGCAGGCAAATTGTTGTCAACCCCCTAGACACAAAATGTTGTTGCACATTGAGGTTCGGTTAGAAGCGGTTGACACATTACCTGACTCCCGCAAAACAGATCATGCGGTGCACAGGGTCTTTTTTCAGCAATTCCAAGCTTGCGGGTTAAATGATTATGTTGAGCGAGATTGTGGTAGTCGGGGAAAATCGCACCGTAGACGCCTGCCTGAACCAGGCCTTTAGAGACGGGAACTATAGCCTTCTTTGGTTGAAGGACGCTCCGGAAGCGATACCCTATCTTCGCGATCCGGGTTGCGGGGCGTTGGTGGCGCTTTTCTGCAACGTGACAATGCGGCGCGAGCAAGATTTCACCGTTCTATCAGAAATTTCGGCGATTCACCCGCATCTGCAGATTCTGCTGCTTCCTGAGAATGCCAGAAGCCTTCCTAGCGACCTTCCGGTGCCAAATGGCAACGTCCACATGATTCAGAAATCTGCATCCGTTGACGGTTTAATCCAGGCTGTGCAGCAAGCGGCGAGTACAGCTGGCATCCTGGCAGAGAAGACCCAGCAGGAAGGCCGGAGTGCAGGAGCTGAGGATTCCATCGGGGGTGGCTCCCCGCTGTTCTCAACGGCATTCCTCACTCGTGTCGGAATGGCCGATGTCCCTGTTCTCCTGCACGGAGAAACGGGCGTTGGCAAGGAAGTCATGGCGCGGCGTTTGTGCGCATATTCTCCGCGGGCGCATAAACCCTTTCTTAAGTTGAATTGTGCGGCCCTCCCTTCTGAGCTCGTCGAGAGCGAATTGTTCGGTTATGAGAAGGGGGCCTTCACCGGAGCAGTTGTCGACAAACCGGGCAAGTTTGAAATTGCGCAGGGTGGGACGATTCTGCTCGATGAGATCGGGGATATGGATGTCCGTCTTCAGGCAAAACTTCTTCAGGTGTTGCAGGATGGGGAGATCCAACCTCTGGGCAGCAACAGGACGGTTAGGGTCGACGTCCGCGTGCTGGCGGCAACGCACTGCGATCTACGGCGGGCGATTGAAAAAGGTACTTTCCGCGAAGATTTGTACTATCGCTTGAACGTCATCAACATCGTCATTCCGCCCCTGCGCGAACGAAAGAACGAAATCATGCCACTGGCGGATACCTTGTTGCGCAGGCATATGCGCCCAGGCGCGGCGATGCCTGAAATCACAGGGGAATTACAGCAGTCCATGCTGGAGTACCACTGGCCCGGAAATGTGCGTGAACTGGAAAATATCATGCGCCGCTTCCTCGTCTATCAGGATTCATCCATGTTGGCCGACGAGTTAGCGCAGACTGTCACGTGCTCCGCACCGAAGCCGGTCGCGGCCACGAGCGACCATCGTGTGCTGTCTAGGGGAAATGGTTCTTCGATGGATCGCCTGGCTGAGCAATCTCGCATGGCTGAATCCAGGCTACTGCTGGAAGCCCTCGAGGCGACGCGATGGAACCGCCGCCAGGCTGCCGCCCGGCTCAATCTGGAATACAGAGCGTTTCTTTATAAGTTGCAGAAGTACGGAATTGCCGACAAGAGAGAGAAAGCCGAAGCTAAATTTGTCTCCTAAACAGACCAAGCAGTTTGCGGGCGAATAAAGACTTGATTCATGCAGTGAACTCATATTGCGCATCCACCGAAAGGTGGGGACTAAAACCAGCCATCGTGCTCAAGACGACATGTCGATGATTTTGTACTCTGACAATGTCTCTTGAATACAAAACCTCCTGACCCCAATCTTCCGCAGAGATTGGGGCTTCTTTTTTTCAATGCTTCCAGGCATTTGAAATCTGCTGGACCATCAGCATTCCGGACAATATCGTCACAATGATTGCCGTCAGCCATGCGGCCGCGTTGAACCAGTGCGAATTCACATACTTGCCCATCAGATCCTCACGATTGATCAGCAGCAGCATAAAAACGATTACAATGGGCAACAGAATACCGTTCAGAGCCTGCGAAAAGATCGAGAATTTCACGAGAGGAAAATCCGGAATCAACACTACGGCGGCTCCGCCTGCAATCAAGAAAGTGTAAAACCAATAAAAAAAGGGGGCCTGATTGAAGCTTTTGTCGACTCCCGATTCAAAGCCAAGACCTTCACATACCGTGTACGCGGTTGAAAGCGGCAGCACCGATGCCGCAAAGAAAGATGCATTGAACAACCCGAAAGCAAAAAGCAGGAAGGCATAGGATCCTGCCAGGGGCTTCATCGCCTCTGCTGCGTCCGCTGGCATGGCAATGTTCCCCATCCCATGCGCCCAGAGCGTCGCAGCGCACGCAACGATGATGAACCACGCAACAATGTCCGTGAAAATTGAGCCGACAATCACGTCAATGCGCGATGCCGCGTACTTCCTGATGCTCACTCCCTTCTCGACGATCGAAGATTGCAGGTAAAACTGCATCCAGGGAGCAATCGTCGTCCCGATCACGCTCACTACCATGAACACGTAGTCGTGCTGCCCCCAGAACGCTCGCGGCGGCAATTTGACCGTCGCGACAATGGCAGTGTGCCAGCTCGGCCCGGAGAGCACGCCCGTGATGATATAGGCGATGTAGAAAACTGATGCCGTGAGAAAAATCTTCTCGACACTCTTGTAATCTCCGCGCACCGCCAGTAGCCACACCAGCACCGCACAGATCGGCACAGAGATGTACTTCGAAAGATGAAACAGCTGAAGGCTGCCCGCGATGCCAGCAAACTCCCCGATAACGTTGCCAAAGTTCACGATCACCAGCAGGACCATGACGATGAAGGTCATGCGCAGACCGAATTCTTCGCGGATAAGATCGCTCAGACCCTTGCCGGTCACGACGCCCATGCGCGCACACATCTCTTGAACAATGATCAGCGCCAGCGTGATCGGAATCATCGTCCAGAGCAGCGAATAACCGAACTGCGCCCCTGCCTGCGAATAGGTGAGGATTCCGTTCGGATCATTATCTACATTCGCTGTGATGAATCCCGGCCCAAGCACGGCAAGGAACAGCAAGATCCGGGTTCTCCAATGTTTCAGCATGCAGGGCTCTGGTGTCTTGTTTTCTACAATTCAAAAAATTTAGGGGAGTATTTCTATGGCGAACATATCACGCGCGCATGAATAGACAGAATCGCGGGGCCGTCTCTAAATCTTGTCTCTCAGGAAGGCGATGACGTGGTCCGCTTCTACAACGCCCACCAGCCGCCCCTCGTCATCCACTACCGGCAAAGCACGCAGGTTGTATTTATCGAACAGCTCAGCAACGAAGTTCTGGTGTGCATCCGC
Source organism: Terriglobales bacterium (assembly GCA_963823845.1). GTDB lineage: Bacteria > Acidobacteriota > Terriglobia > Terriglobales > Acidobacteriaceae > Alloacidobacterium. Next base: position 498,226 of record CAWGND010000021.1, on the reverse strand, counting down.
CTGGCACGAAATGAAGCGCGGCTCCGTCAGTACAGCCAGCCTGGTCTCCGGCTTTGCCAGAATCATACGGCCCAGGGGCACAACACCTTTCAGAATTTCCTTCTCGTCTACCAGATACATTTCCGTTATCGTTTCGGGATCGCCCTCAAAAGCCCGCAGCGCCTCGACTCCATCGGCAACCGCTGCTCCCTCCAGTACCTGTACATACGCGGTCGTCATGCGCCCGGCTGCTGAATCCTCCCGGAATTCGAGCAGGTCTTCCACCTCCTGCCGCTCTTCCGGATCCATCTCTTCGAGGATCGCCTCGGAACGTTCTTCCGGCAGTTCAGCCAGCAGATCTGCCGCCGCTCCCGGATCCATCTCTTCGACGATCCCGGCGATCGTCTCAGAATCCAGCGACTCAACCATTGCCTTTTGCAGCTTCGGCTCAACTTCTTCCAGCGTCTCCGCAGCCACTTCCTCATCTAGGGTGGTCAAAATCGCTTCGCGTTCCGCCGGGGCCAGGTTCTCGAGAATGTCGGCAATTTCAGACGGATGAAGCTGGGCGAGCCGCTCGTGTTCGATCTTCAGCTTGACCCGCCGGGCGGGGTCCACCTCGATCACATCCACAAATTCCCACGGTATCACTCGCGCCGGGAACTGCCGCGCTAGGCTGTCCAGGACATGCCGGGGCAGGACTCCTAGGAACAATCTGCGCACCGCGCCCCTCAGACCGACCTCGACCTCGCGGACGCGCAGATCCTGCTTTTCGTCCCGTGAAAACCACTGCAGATCGACGTCGTTGACGCGGACAACCTTGCGTCCATGCACGTCGATAATCTGGCGATCCAGTAGGTCTTGCCTCAACAGGATGAAATTCTCATCGCCCCGTAAGGGCCGTACCGCATCTGTAGAACGCAGTTCCAGCACACCGCTCGGCGTGCTGATCACTTCTGTGGCAGGAACCAGCTCCAGCCCTCTTCTTGTTTTAAGAACCAGGCCCGCTATCCTTCCCGCGTCGGCACCAGTCGCTACCGCAATGTCTTTCAGCCGCCCAAACAGGCTTCCGCTCGACTCGGTTACCGGAGTGCCGAGCAGCAGGGTCAGGCTGGGTCCATTGCGCCTTTCATTCATTTCGATTCGCGTCCCGCGTGCAGTCTAACAGGCGGGCACGCATGCCTGTGCCCTTTTCAAGGGCATACAAGCAGAGGCGTCATGAGTTGTCCTGTCATGGAACGATTTCTCAAAGCCACACTTGAGTCTGCTTGACATTGTCAAGCCGAGCAAGCAAACTGCCCTACAACAGGTTAACGAGAAGGACGTCCATGCAATATGGCGAGGATCATCAATTGACTGGATCGCAGGCAAGCCGGATAACGTATACACTCGAATCCTCGCTCGACAGCGTGAACCGGGTTGAACAAACAGCTGAGCAGCTCGCCAAGAAAGCCGGAATGCAGGAAGACGAAGTGTTCCGTATCGCGATGGCGGTGCGGGAAGCAGCGGTAAATGCGGTCCTGCACGGCAATTCTTATGATCCGGAGAAACGCATTACGGCGTCCTTTGAAAATAACGGGGAATCGTTGGTGATCCGTATAGCCGATCAGGGAAAAGGGCTCGATCCAGAGACGCTGCCCGATCCCCTTGCCCCTGAAAATCTGTTGCGCGGCTCAGGTCGTGGAATCTTTCTCATCCGCTCTTTTATGGATGAGGTACACTTCAAGCAATTGCATCCTGGAACCGAGCTGACACTGATCAAGCATCTTGGAACCGCTCAATCCGACAGTTAGTCTTAAGGAGGAATCTTACGTGAGCATGAAGGTGAGTAGCCGTCAGGTTGACGGTGTAACCATTCTCGATCTTAGCGGACGCATTACCCTCGGCGAAGGCAGTGTACAGTTGCGCGATGCTGTCCGGGATCTTCTGGCAAAGGGATCCAAGCTCATACTGCTCAACCTGGGCGACGTCAACTACATTGACAGCTCAGGCATTGGCGAGCTGGTGAGCGCTTACACCACGGTCCGTAATCAGGGCGGTGAACTGAAGCTTCTGAACCTAACGAAGAAGGTTCATGATCTGCTCCAGATCACCAAGCTCTATACCGTCTTCGATGTTAAGGATGACGAGGCAAGTGCGATTGCTTCGTATACGCGCGCGTAATACACGCATCTGCGCAACCTGTGAGAAAAGGCTGCCGATGGCAGCCTTTTCTCATGGTCTCGTCGCGCCCAAATTAGTGTGGCTTGCGATATTCAATGTCTTCGTCGCGCAGATAATACTCGGCTGAGCAGTTGTTCGCCCCGCAGATCATCGATTCCAGTCCGGCGAACTGTGCCCGCGTAATCAACCCCAGCGCGCCACAGCTTGGGCAAGCCAGCACGGCCCAGTAGGGATTCTTCGCATCGCCCATGGTTCCCGCGTTCTCAAGCACAAATAAGGTTCCCGGCTCCATCTGTTCGGGGATCCATTCCTCTAGCAATTGCAGTTCTGCAGACATAGTTGCCTCCTTTTTGGGGCTGGCTTTTTAATAGGTGCCTGTGTTGCTGACTGGGGATATCCCTGCTGTTATGCTGTCTTCGCTTCTTCCGGTGCCCTCCTTTTGCTCCGGTGCTCAACGACCGGTTTCCCTGGTTTTTTGGCCAGGACTTCATCTACGTCAACGTTCAGCCGGCTGACGGTGTCCGTTAAACATATCAACAGCATCGGCTGATTAGTGTTGCGCATGAGATCGACAATCTGTCGCGAATCCGACTCGAGATAGACGTTCTTCCCGTCCAGTAGAAGGTGATGTTCCTCGCGGCCCTGCACGATGTCGGCTAAACGGGAGTGCACTTCCCTGCGTAGGAAGCGGAGGACGCGGCGCACCTGTTGCAGCGAGATATGGCGGCGGCGAAGCTCTTCGATGACGAGGATTTCGACTAGGTCTGCGGTCGAGTAAATGCGATTGCGGCCCTCGCGATCGGGCACGACGACGCGCTTTTCATCCCACCACTGCAACTGGCGCGCGGTGACGCCGGTCAGTTCAAGAACATCGCGGGTGGTGAAGCGGTCTGCCAACATAAGGCGGCCGATGACCTCAAACATTTCGGTCTTGAAATGTTTGATGCGATTCTTAATCGAGAGACGGCTGGTGTCAATCCCTCTGTGGTTTCCAACTCGAATCTTTTGTATTCACTTGGTAACTGTAGTCACGCTGCCGACAACCTGGCGCACTGCCTTTGCGATCTGGGTGATCTGGTCTGGTTCGAGATAGGGGTGCATGGGGAGACTTAGCACCCGCTTCCCTGCCCGCTCGGAGTGCGGGAAGCTGCCCTCGTTGAGATTCATGTGGGCGAAGACGGGTTGCAGGTGCAATGGCACGGGGTAGTGGACGGCGGTAGGGATTCCGGCCAGCTGCAGGGCTTGCTGGACGGCGTCGCGGTCGTCGACTTCGATGGTGTACTGGGCGTAGGGGCTGGTGTATCCGTCGCGGACGATGGGTATTTGGACAGCATCCCTGAGCTGCTCGTTATAGGCGGCGGCGGCTTGCTGGCGGCTCGCGAGTTCATCGTCGAAGACGTCGAGCTTGGCAAGCAGGATCGCGGCCTGGAGCGTGTCGAGGCGTCCGTTGATGCCGGCGGCAACGTGGTGGTAGCGGCGGTCCTGTCCGTGGTTGCGCAACTCCAGCAGGCGGCGGGCAAGGTTGTCGTCGGTGGTAAAGAGCGCTCCGCCGTCGCCGTAGCATCCCAGCGGCTTCGAAGGGAAGAAGCTGGTGCAGCCGATCGTGCTCAGGTTGCCGGATTCGCGGCCTTTGTAGGTTCCGCCGAAGCTCTGGGCGGCGTCTTCGATCACGGCGAGGCCATGCTTCTCGGCGATGGCGTTGATCGGATCGAAGTCCGCGCACTGGCCGTAGAGGCTGACTGGCATGATCGCCTTCGTGCGCGGCGTGATGGCGGCTTCGATCTTCGCCGGATCGATGTTGTAGGTCTCCGGATCGATGTCGACGAAGACCGGAATTGCTCCGAGAAGTGCGATCATTTCGCCGGTGGCGAAGAAGGTGAAGGGCGAGGTGATGACCTCATCGCCCGGCCCGATGCCGAGCGCCATCATCGCGAGAAGCAGCGCGTCGGTGCCGCTGGCGCAGCTAATGCAGTGCTTCGATCGAGTTCGGGAGGCAAGACGCGATTCCAGTTCCGCGACCTCAGGGCCGAGGATGTACTGGCCGTGGTCGAACACGGTCTGGATACGGGAATCGATATCCGATTTCAGCTTGCGGTACTGCGTTTTGAGATCAATGAACTGCATTCCTTGATTTTCGCGCATTACCGTTCGCCGGGGTACCCCCGGTGATCTTGTACGGAGATCGTTTGTTTTCAGTGCTTTACAGATTTTATTCTGTATGGAGATCTTTTATTTTCAATCAGTTAGCTCGAGTGAGCGAACAGAGACAGTTTGTTTTCAATCACTTAGATCGCAGCTCGCCCCACTCCAGCTCTTTTCGTGTACAACAGAAATCGCAAATACCTAAGTCTATTTTAGCAAAAAAGGGCATAATTCCATGCCAATAGTTGTCGCAACGAATAAAATTAACCTGCTTCCAGAGTAAAACCACCGCTTGAGCTATCCTTCCTGCGTCGCGCGGGGCAAATACTCTAGCTAGGCTCTTTCACGATTCGCGTGACGGTTTGGCTGAAGTCTTCCCGCTTACGGCCGGGTGCAACCTTTGGTTTGGGCTTGGGCTGCTTCTTTTCTTCGCGTTTCCCTTTATTCTTGTTTCCCATGCACACAGTCTACAGCCAGGGCAGTCCGATTGCGCCCGCGGTTGATTTTCAAGCGGCGCCAGTTTCCGAATCACAGCGGATCGAACAATGCAATTACTGCGTTCTTCTGCCCAGCCACAGCAATGAGCGCGCAAAAAAGTCGTTTTGTTGCGGGCTATCAAAGACTTTGTTGCCGTGGCCCATGTTCGTATAGATCATCCGGTACTTCGTGTTCGTCCAGGTGACGGGAATATCTCCGCCTGTAAGCGTGTCCTTAAATCCCAGTGGATAGTTCTTTGGGTCAAGCGTCATCATGACGCGGATGTTTGGGCTTTTGCGGGGACTTGGGTTCCAGCTGTACCACTCATTCGCCGGAGAGACAAACTGCTTCGGCAGTCCCGCTGTGACTTTGGATGGGGAGTCAGCGACATCAAGGGTTGCTGGCATAGGGGGCCAGCTATTTCCATAGAAAACCGTTCCTAGAAAATCAGCAAACCATGGCCAGTTGTCGCGGCGCTCCATGAAGCCGGCAATGTGAAACCCGAGCCACCCCCCGCCGTGCTCCATGTAATCCTGGAATGCTGCCTTCTGCGCTGGCTCCGTGGGAAAATCATCCAGCCACAGAATCACCTGATAGTTCTTCAGCACTTTCGGGCTCAAGTCGTTCCAATCTGTCGTGGTCTCAAATGAAAAATGTTCGCGCCGCGCAAGATCCTGGTAAAAAGCAATTGCCTGCTTGGCGAAGTCGACGTGGTCCTGTTCCACGTGGGTTGAATAGAAGGCGAGGACACGAAAGTCGCTTGACTGACCGTGTGACAACATGGTGGTCAGGAAAACCGCAATAAGAATTCCTGGGAATCGCGCCAGTCGCCTCATGAACATGGTCATGCCTCAAGAGTAAGATTTTTTCAGCTAACGAGCTTTCTAGTGTTTGATACTATAGTGCGATTCAGCCGCCCCTCAATATGAAGGCTCCCTCATCTCAGCGCCGCAAAACTCTTGTCCGATACGCTCTGAGCTGCGGTCTGGCATTCTTCCTTGCTGCTCCTACATCGTTCGCGGTCGAGGATGCACGGGCTGCCGACGCTACAGGCGGGTTAATTACCAGCGTTGCTATCGCAGTAAATCCTGTGACGCACAAGGTTTACGCAGTCGATGAAGGCGCTGATTCGGTAATCGTGACAGATGAGACCACCGGATCTGCGCACAGGGTTGAGGTAGGCAAGGCGCCGATCGCAATTGCTGTGTTGCCCGCCGTCAATAAGGTATACGTCGTGAACACGGACAGCGATTCGATCAGCGTAATCGATGGAACGCAGGATAAAGTGATCACCACCATCAAGGGCGGTTCGCACCCTTATACCGTTGCTGCCGACAAGACGACGAACAAGGTCTACGTTACCTACACCTACGATCGTATTCTCACGGTGATCGACGGGGCCACGAATACTGCCAGCTCGCTTGAAACAGGCAGCGCGGACGCAATCGCGATCGACGAGAGGACCAATACAATTTTTCTGTCGACTTACGAAGACCCATTCATCCGCATTGTCGATGCAGCAAGCGGAGCTACGCGCAAGGTGAGGGTCGGAGCGCATATCTGGGGTCTGGCCTTCGATGCGCTCGGCTCCAGGTTGTATCTAGCGCACACCATGACTGCAGATGTCATGAGCCTCGACGAGAAGACGCAAGAGACGGCTGCCATACCGGTTGGACAAATTCCTTGCGCTCTTGCGTTTCACCCGGCTACACACATGCTCTACGCCGTCAACTATGGAGATCAGACTCTTAGCGTGATAGACACGGTCAAGATGAAGGTGGTGAGTGTGATCGCGGTTGGCGATCACCCGCAAGCCGTCGCAGTCGATACCGAGAGGAATCGTGTCTATGTGGCAAATGTCCATGGCGATAGTGTCACGGTTATCGACGGCGTGAGGAATACGATCCTCGACACCTATCAAGCGGTCGCGCATCCTTACGCGCTCGCGGTCGATGAGAACACAGGCCAAGTTTATGCTGCTATCTACGGATCAAAGGCGTCCGCTCGTGTCAACAAGCCTGCACTCGGCAAGTAATTCTCGAACAAGATTTTAGAAACCCGCCGTATCTAAATGCGTTCTTTTACTTAATTCCTGCTTTGTCTTTGTCGTCCAACCGAACCTTTCCGGCTCGCAGATGCGGCGGTCTGCAATTAATCAGGCGGTTATGTGTTGGCTCCGCGCTGGTTGGGATTGTGCCGTTGGCCGCCCATCCTTCCCCTACTCGGAGTTTGGCTGTCTCGAGTCAGCTGGCCGTCATCGTTCAAGTAGTAATCTACGGAATGCCGATCACCCAGGAGCAACTCGGACGCAATAGCCGTCAAGGCGCCCGGTTAGTTATAAAGGGCACTTTGGGACGTCTGCCCTCATTGACCGAGTGCTGCGAAAGTGGGCTGAATTGCATATGGCCGAATTCCCGCAGATCGAGGGCGCTCAAAAGGTCGTGAGCAATCTGAAACGGAATAGTTGACTTCGAGAGCTGTCGGGTTTGCTAACGCTATTGCGAGCACTGCTCCCAGTAAGGAGGCGCTATGGATTACGACGTGGTGATTGCGGGCGCGGGACCCGTCGGCCTGCTGCTTGCATGCGAGCTAAGGCTTGCCGGTGTCTCGGTATTGGTATTTGAAAAGCTTGAAGATCCGAATCTTCCCATCAAAGCAGGTCCAGTTGGAGGCCGAGCCCTCAACATTCCGTCGATGGAGGTCTTTTACAGGCGTGGCCTGCTTCCTGCGGTGAAGAAGCTAGCGCTCAAGTGGGCTGACGCGTCGATGACCCTAGAAGGACTCGAGGCCGCCGTACGAGGTGTTGCTCCATCCTTAGATTCGGAAGCCAGCTCGAAGCCTGCCGAAATCCCGCCCAGGTTTGGCAGCAGTTTCGGGACCATGTTGGACGCCAATGTCGTTGACTATAGTGATCCAGAATTCGCTGGTCGAGGTCCCGCTGCCGCCTACGGAGTCATCACCATGCAAAGTCTCGAAACTTTGCTCGGCAAACGCGCAGCGGACTTGCAGGCCGAGATTCGGCGCGGAACGAGCCTCACTCATTTCTCAGCAGACGCCAGCGGTGTTACGGTTCACGCAGGCGACACAACAGTTCGCTCAGGCTGGCTCGTTGGCTGCGACGGCGGGCGAAGCAGGGTCAGAAAACTCGCCGGTTTTGAGTTTCCGGGAACCGATCCTGAGATTAGCGGCTATTCCGCCATGGTCGAAATTGCCGATCCCGAGAAGCTATCTTTCGGCTGGAAGCGCACTGCCAAGGGAGCCTATGTGAATGGTCCCATGTCAGGCAGAATTCTGACGGTGGAATTCGACGGTCCCCCTAAAGACCGGGACGCCCCCATCACGCTCGACGAGCTGCAAGCCAGCTTACGGAAGGTGTCCGGGACTGACGCAACACTCACCGCTGTTCACGCAGCCACGCGCTGGACCGACAATGCCCGTCAGGCCAGCACCTATCGGCTTGGACGAGTTCTGTTGGCGGGAGACGCGGCTCATGTTTTTGCACCCATCGGCGGTGAGGGGCTTAATCTCGGTATTGGAGATGCCGTCAACCTGGGCTGGAAGCTCGCCGCAACCGTGAATGGATGGGGCTCCGAAATGCTTCTCGATACCTACACGACGGAGCGTCACCTTATCGGCGCCTGGGCCCTGAAATGGGCCACCGCACAGGTTGCCTTGATGGGTCCGAAGCGTCACCGCCGTGCTCGTATCTCGGTTCTGACGGAGCTTGGCCGTGGTGGGGCGACATCCCTGGCGAAGAAAGTCTCCGGTGTATGGCAACGTTACGAATTGCCCGGCGATCATCCCTTAGTGGGACGGAGCGCGCCCGATTTTGAATTCGAAGACGGCAGAAGGCTCGGCGAGTACTGCCTTGACGGATGCGCCCTACTGTTTGACTTTGTTGATGATGCTCGAATCTCCATGTTAGCCGCACGCTGGCGCGGCCGGCTCAACGTCATAACCACGAGACTGAAGGAGAAGTCAGATTTGACTGCTCTCTTCGTGCGGCCCGACGGTTTCGTTGCCTGGGCGGCGAACAGAGAACTCGACTTGGAGAATGCTGCTTCTGCCCTGTCCATGTGGCTCGGAAATAGCGAGTAGAGACCTGAGGTGTAGCCAGCTTCGGAAGCGGAGCCGTCGAACCTTGGGCCCTTCTCTACCGGCGCCGACGAACCGTCAATTTCATAAATTTTTATTCATTCTCCCTTGCTTTGATACCGCTTAAGAGATAGCATTTTGCCCTCATTAATTTCCGTTACGCCGAAAGGAGATAAACAGCAATGCCACTCTTTGAAAAAGATAATGCCGAGTTGCCGAGTCGATTCGGGTTTAACCCGCATATAATCGCTGACTGGATCGACATGCCGTTCGTCCTCCAAGGGATCGAAGGCGAACTCCGGGCCGAAGTTCTAGCAATTGCTCTTGAAACGATGGCGAACGTGCACCAAAGCGTTGCCGACGGTACGAGAAAGGTTGCGAATACCATTCGCGGAGCGCAGGAATAAGGTGAATAGCGTTCTTCCCGGCATACTGAGTGCGTCGTCTCTCGACCCGCCGGTGAGGTCCAGCGAGACCGCGGAGATAGCCCTGATCGGCTATCAGGATCAGGGCAATCTTGGGATGGGGTATTTGTCTGCCGTGCTTCAGCGACGGGGACACACCGTCCTAATGATTGATGTTCGCGATGGGCCGGAGAGAATTGCAGAGCGGCTCGCATCGCGGCAGCCTCTCGTGGTCGGCTTTTCCCTCATCTTTCAGGTTTTCTTACCACAGTTTCGAAAGCTCGCCAGGCGCTTGCGGGCTGCGGGAATCAACTCGCACTTTACCATCGGCGGGCACTTCCCCAGCCTGTGCCCCGACGAGGTGCTAAAGCATTTCCCTGAACTGGATAGTGTGGTGCGATTCGAGGGCGAGGAGACCCTCGTCGACCTCGTCGATCGGCTTCTCAGCAACAGAGATTGGCGCGAAACCCCCGGACTTGCCTTTCTGAAGAACGGTCAAGTCACAGAGAGCGAGCCGCGGGCTCTCGTGGAGGATCTTGATTCGCTCCCCTACCCATACCGGCCATTCGAACCTGAGCAGATAGGCGGTTTTCCCACATTGCCGCTGCTGGCGAGCCGCGGCTGCGCACGCCGGTGTTCGTTCTGCTCAATCCATACCTTCTACCGCACTGCACCCGGCAAAGTTGTTCGCGTGCGCAAGCCCGTGAAAGTCGTCGAAGAGATGCTGTACCTGCACCAGCATCACAGCGTTCGCATCATCCTTTTCCAGGACGACGATTTTCCTCTTTGGGGACCGGCCGGGCGGCGCTGGGCGGACGAGTTGGTGGGGCGCATGTACGATGCGGGACTGGTCGATCGCATGATCTGGAAGATCAGTTGCCGCGCTGAATATGTAGAGTACGAGTTGTTCAAAAAGCTGCGCGATGCCGGTCTCTTCCTTGTCTATATGGGTCTTGAGTCTGGCACTGAACAGGGACTCAAAGTGCTGAACAAACAGATGTCCGTGGAGCAGAACCTGGCGGCGGTTCGCACCCTGAAAGAGCTTGAATTGAACGTTTCTTATGGGTTCATGCTCTTTGATCCGTCGAGCACCTTCGAATCCATCCGGGAAAACCTGGCCTTTTTGAAGAACGCCACCGGCGACGGCCGCGCCGCGGCGGTATTCTCTCGAATGCTGCCCTATGGAGGGACCCCGATCCGTGACGCTCTTAAGAAAGAGGGGCGCTTGCGCGGGGATCTGACGCGGCCCGACTACGTTTTTCTCGACCTTCGGTTGAACGAGTTCTACGACCGACTTATGCCCACGGTTCGCCCCTGGATTCACAGGCAGGGCCTTACCTACCAGTTGGATTACGCCTGGGACGAATTTACAACCGTGACCCGGCTCGCGCCAGGCGTGCAAGGCGCCGAGGGGTATCGCACGGCTTTGCAATCCTTGACCAAGGAAGCTAACGCGAGCTTGTTCCAGCATGTCGAGGCATGCCTGGACGGCTTTGAACGGGGCGACCGTTCGCCGTTGGCTGTGGGGCCTGCGCGGGCTTACTGTGAAGCGGGCGTCAAACGGCTCGTCGCGCTTCGCAATAACTTCATCGCACGCAATGTGCAGCTCCTGGTTGATGTGGTCAGCGCCGACTGCAAGAGCGGTCCCGTATTGATACCGCAGATTCACTAAGCGCTTTTGCAAGAGGGCGGCGTCCCCCATTCCGCTGTGACCGCAAAGACGGCTATTCACCTGCCTCCTTCAGGGTGCAATGCGTTCTGTTCCTGCGTCCAACTTTTGTCAAATGTGAGCAAACGCTCTTTACTCCAGTAACGTATTGGTTAACAGTAGTAAGAATTCCTTATTCCGGTACTGAATGGGCTCCGTTTTCCTTACAGGGCTGGAAAATGCATCTACGAAGAATTCGCAGGTTTGCTGCAGAGGGATCTCAACCGTCGGAATATGTCTCCTAATGGGATGGTAATGCGAAGTTAATACAGCAGTCACAGTCATTCCTGGGGTGGTCGCACCACTTTCTTCATGCTCGACCGCAGTGGCGAGCGAATGGAGGTTTTATGCGGCGATTCCCAGGCAATATCTGCGCTTTAGTGACGATCCTCTCGTTCTTTGCAGTCCCCTTCAGTTCGGTCGCATCGTCGGACCCGAGGCTTCTCACCCTTGTTCCTCCCGACGCTCAGATTGTGGCGGGAATCGATTCACCGCCGCCGAAGGGCCAGGCCGGCAGCTTTGTCCTCGTCACCCAAGACAACACGGCCGATCTTGAGGATTTCTTTGCGCTGACCGGGGTCGATAGCTCACGAATCGTCCAACATGCCGTCTTCGTTTCGATTGACGACAATACAGGCCACCTGGACGAGCACAGTCTTCTGGTGAGCGGACATTTCGATCAGGCGCGCATATTCAAATCCGCGGCGGACGGCGGCGCAAATATCACCCACTACCGTGGCATCCCTGTCGCGGAGATTCAGCCCTTTGCCCGTGAACGTGGAGCATTCAGCGATGTCCGCTGGCTCGCGATCCTCGATTCGGATGTTCTGGTGTTCGGGACGATTCCGACGGTGCTACGGGAGCTTGACCGGCACCTGACGGGCAGAGTGGCTGATCCTTCCCTGCTTCGTAAGCTGGCTCGGATGCATCGCGATGATGAAACCTGGTGCCTACTGTCTGCGCCTGCCAGGAACGACCAGATTCGGAATAGGTTAGCCGCGCTCGACTCTAACCTGGCAAAACTGGCCGGAAGCGGGGACGCGTTTCAGTTTGGCATCCGCTACCGCAGGCAGGTCGAGTTCGAGTATGAAGTCACGACGGGTTCCGCGACGGCGACGCGCACGATTTCGGCCTCCCTGATGCAGTCTCTCGCCGGGTCGCAGAAGGGATCGTCGTTTCTATCTTCTGGGGACACGACTGATGGCGAGAAGACTGTGCGCGGTGTCGTCAAGATTCCGCCTGATCGATTCGGCACATGGCTAGAGAAGGCGCACGGATCGGGTGGGAGCTCGGTTTCCCCATAGGCGGTTCATGAATGCCAGTTTTGATTTCCGTCCACCGCTGTGAGCGGGTACTCTCTCACGTACTGAGCGAGGTTTTCCCGCATGACTATTGGAAGTTCTACCATGGCAAATCGAGCTCTGCGGCCGATACTGGCGCGCATGTTCCGGCCTTCTGCATCCATGACATAGATCTGGCTATGCTTGCCAGGGCGGTGATGATATGAAGCGTAGCCGGTTCATTTGACCCACTACCACTGACCTGCGGTAATATGTAGGCCCGATGCGTCTTCGAAAACTGATTGCTTGGACTTTAATCGGCGCTATCTGGTTGTGGAGCGTTTTCCTTCCGTCGAACAGCGCGTACGCGCAGAATGCCGTGCCGACGCCGGATCAGCTCGATCAACTGCTCGCGCCGATCGCCCTTTATCCGGACGCTCTGGTAGCGCAAATCTGCACGGCGTCGACCGACCCTCAACAGATCCTCGACGCTGACAACTGGCTTCGTCAAAATCAAGGGCTGACCGGACAGGCGCGCACCGATGCGGCGCAGCAACAGGGCTTCGACCCGGCATTCATCGCGCTGGTGAACTTTCCGCAAGTTCTCGACATGATGTCCCAGAACATCGACAGCTATGCTGCCATTGGCCAGGCGTTTGCCGCGAATCAGGGAACTGTCATGGACTCCGTGCAACGTCTCCGGCAGCAAGCTTACGCCGCCGGCGCGCTCGATAGCAATCAATATCAGACGGTAGACGTGCAGGGCCAAGGTAATTCGCAGGTGGTCGTAATCCAACCCGCCAATCCGCAGGTTGTCTACGTTCCGCAGTACAACCCTCAGGTCATCTATCAGCAACCCAGCACCGCCGCCGTGGTGACCGCTTCCCTGCTGACCTTCGGTGCGGGGATCGCGCTCGGCGCCTGGATTAGCAGCAATAGCCATCCGTGGGGATGGGGCGGATGGGGCTGGAACTGGGGCCATCGTTCGGTCATCGTGCATAACAATGTCTGGGTGGTAAACAACAACCGCTATCGCCCGCGTTACCCCTCGTACCACTATCGTCCTCCGGTCTACAATCGACCGGTCTATGCCCGTCCGCCCAACAACTGGCACGACCGGCCTAACTATCGTCCTCCCAACAATGGCGGCAGGCCTCCGGGAACTGGCCCAGGCTATCGTCCGCCGGGAAATCAACCACCTCCGCGTCCCGCTCCACTGCCGGCGCCTCGCCCCAATCCACAGCCACCACCCAACCAGCGGCCGCCGTACAACGGGAGTCGCCCCGCTCCACAGCAACCAGTTCAGCGTCCGCCGACCAACAATGTCCGCCCGGCACAGCCACCGGCACAGCACACGCAGTACAAGCCGAATCCCAATGCCGGGTATTCGAAAGGCCAGGGCAATGCGCAGGGAAGTTCCGGGGGACGGCAAAACGCGTTTGGGGGAGGCAACAATGCCGCAGCCGATCGCGCCGCTGCCAATCGCGGTAAGGCAAGCGTGAGCTCGCAGCAAAAGAATCGGGGAGGAGGAAACCGGAATTGAAGACCCGCATCCGTTTGTGCGAACCCGAAGCCGCGTCGTCGGCTGCCCTCTTCCTGGTAACGGTTATGATCTGCCTGGTTCCCGTCCGTCTATGCGCGCAAGACACGGGGCAGAAGACGTTTGAAACGGCCAGTCAGGCGGTCGATGCACTGATCGCTGCAAACAGAAACAATGATATTCCGGCACTCAATCAGATCCTGGGCACGGATGCCTCCACTCTCATTTCGTCCGGCGATGAAACGCAGGATAAGAGCGACCGCGCTCATTTCGTGGAGATGTACGACGCTCGCCACCGCCTTGTCTCCGCTGGGACGGGAAAACTGACGCTGGTAGTTGGAAAAAACGCATGGCCGATGCCCATTCCGCTTGTCAAAAGCAACGGCACCTGGAGGTTCGATTCCGCAGATGGCGCGAAAGAGCTGCTTTATCGGCGGGTTGGCTCGAATGAACTTGCGGCCATCAAGGTTTGCCAGGCGCTCCGTCAGGCGCAATTGGATTACGCGAAAACGGGCCACGACGGAAATGACCCGGGTGTTTATGCGCAGCGATTCCGGAGCCAGCCCGGGACACAAGACGGTCTCTACTGGCCAGTGGCTGAAGGTGAGTCCCCGAGTCCGGCCGGCCCACTCGTTGCCGACTCAGAGGCCGCGGGCTACGAGCAGGGCACACGTCACCCCTACCACGGCTATTACTTCCGCATCCTGAAGGCCCAGGGACCGCACGCGTACAGCGGAGCAAAAGACTACATCGTCGACGGCAAAATGACCGGTGGTTTCGCCATTCTTGCGTATCCGGCTGAGTATGGATCGAGCGGCGTAATGACGTTTCTCGTAAGCCGGCGCGGCACGGTCTTCCAGAAAGACCTGGGTGACTCCACGAGCGAGACAGCGAAGGCGATAACGGCTTTCGATCCCGATTCTTCGTGGACGCGGCTGCCCGCTGACGCTAAATAGCGGCTCAATCCGAACGCCCTGATAGGCGCTCTCTCGCTAATACTGGCCCCCTGCCTGAAATTTGACGTTTTCCTGACGTTTCCCTGTGGCAATACCACATCAGTTTGTGCGATGGTTTATGTGGGTGTGCCACATGAGAGGGCGGGAGGAGAAGATTGGGGGAATCGAAACTCGATCTTCTGCAGGGAACGCTTGACCTAATGGTCCTGCAGACTTTAGCCGCGATGGGATCGCTGCACGGGTATGGCATTGCGCGACGGATTGAGCAGATCAGCGGCGATGAAGTCCTGCTGAATCAGGGAACGATCTACGCATCTTTAGTGCGGCTGCAGCAGCGCGGGTGGATTGACGCCGCGTGGGGCACGTCGGAGAACAATCGCAAGGCTAAGTTTTATTCGATCACAGACGCGGGCCGGAAGCAGCTGGCGGAGGATGCCGCTTACTGGGAGCGGCTCGCGGGTGTCATGGGCCGGGTTCTGGCCATGCAGAACGAAGGCGGGAATCGATGACGGGCTCAACCGAAACGCCTCCCAAGACCGCATCGAAAACCTCCCGGAGCGCGTCGCTGCGACAGGCCTTGAACCGCCTTCGTTCTTTTTTCCGCAAAGATTCGCTCGACCACGAGCTGAATGACGAGATGGCTTCGCACATTGACCTGGCAATGGAGGAAAACATGCGCAAAGGAATGTTTGAAGAAGAAGCGCGGCGGCAGGCACTGGTTCGTTTTGGCGGAGTGCAGCAGGCTAAGGAGCAGCATCGGGAAACGCGTGGACTGCCGTGGATGGACGTGCTGATGCAGGACCTGCGCTTCACCTTTCGCACGCTGGCGAAGGATCGCGGGTTCACCATGATCGCGGTGCTGATCCTCGGACTAGGCATCGGCGCGAATGTTGCCGTCTTCAGCGTGGTGAACACTATCCTGCTGCGGCCGCTTCCCTTTCACGATCCGGAACGGCTGGTGCGGATCGTCGAGAAGGAAGCTGGGACCAATGAATCCGGCAAAACATATACAGCGGACGCGACCGAAGCCTTCCAGGAACAAAACCACTCTTTTCAATCCGTGAGCGGTTACTTTGCCTTTACCGGTCCAGATAACTACAAGCTTGTCGGAAATGCCCAGCCGCTACCGGTTACAGGCATTCTGGTAGCTGAAAACTTTTTTCAAACGATTGGGGTAGAGCCTTCGTTGGGGCGACTGTTCCGGGGGGAAGAATTCGTGCAGCATGCTCAACCTGTTGCATTGTTAAGCTATCCGTTCTGGAAACGTCAGTTTGGCGGTGATCGCAGTATCGTTGGAAAGACGATTAACCTGAGCAATACTTCGGTGACAGTCATAGGGGTGTTGCCGGATACATTCGATTTCGGCTCGGTCTTTTCGCCGGGAGCAAAAGTCGATCTCTTCACGCCCTACATCATGGACGATTTCCGCGGTGACGGAAATGACCTGGCGCTGGTTGGCCGCCTGAAACAGGGAGTGACTCTGGGGCTAGCGCAGCGCGAGGCCGATCAACTCTTTCCGCAGCTCTACTTCGAGAACAAACATCCGGAATACGGAAAAGGGTACACAGCCCAGCTTACCGGATTGAAAGAGTACATCAGCGGCAAGCTGCGGCGATCGCTGATTGTGCTGTGGTGCGCGGTCGGGTTGATCCTGCTGATCGTCTGCGTGAACCTTTCGAACCTGCTGCTGGCCCGCTCGGCGGCGCGCAGCAAGGAGTTTGCCATGCGCAGCGCACTGGGCGCGGGACGCGGACGGCTGGTGCGGCAACTGTTAACGGAGAGCCTAGTGCTCTCGGGCGCAGGCGCGCTGCTGGGGCTGGGTCTTGCCTATGCGGTGACGGCTTGGCTCGCGCACCAGGGATCGCTGGCGCTACCGCTGCTATCGAGCATTCATGTGGATGGGAGAGCTCTCGTGTGGACGCTGCTGGTGGCCATCTTTGCGGGTTTGCTTTTCGGCCTGGCACCGGGGCTGCGCATGTCTGTCGGCAATCTGCAGGAGGTGCTGAAAGACTCAGGACATGGAACGAGCGACGGCAAAAAGCACGATCGGATGAGGTCGGTGCTGGTGATTACCGAAGTAGCGCTCGCCTGCGTGCTGCTGGTCGGCGCCGGACTTCTGCTGCGCAGTTTTCTGCGAGTGCTGGATGTCGATCTGGGCTTTGAGCCTAGCCGCGCTGCCGCTATCAGCGTGGACTATGACGCCGGTGGGAATGCAGCGAAACAGGCGGCGATATGGCAGGAAGTGGTGCGCCGAGTTTCGATGCTTCCCGGCGTAGAGGCTGCAGGCATATCCGACAATCTGCCCATGAGCCGGAACCGGGGCTGGGGAATTGCTGCAAAAGGTCAGGAGAAGCCCAAGGACAGCGACTTCATCGGCGTGTTCGTCTACATTGTTTCGCCCGGCTATCTGAAATCGATGGGCATGCGCATGATGAAGGGACGCGACATCAGCTGGGAGGACCTGGCAAATAACGAGAAGGTGGTCATCATCAACGAAACCGTTGCGAAAAAGCTCTGGCCGGGGCAGGACCCGATCGGCAGGATCGCGACAACAGGCGGCGCTGATGTCCGCGTGATTGGCGTGATTGCAGATGTGCGTGAAAGCAGCGCGGAGGACAATGGGGGATCGCAGATGTATTTGCCGGCGAACAAGAACTTCGGACCGGAAGGCAGCTATCTAGTAGTGCGATCGAAGCTGCCTCCAGCCACGCTGGGAACAAGCGTGATGCGCACGTTGCAGGAGATGAATCCGGGGCAGCCTGCGACGGAGTTCATGCCGGTTCAAGCCTTGGTTGACCATGCGGTTTCGCCGCGGAAGTTTTTTGTACTGCTGGTATCGATCTTTGCCGGGCTGGGGCTGTTTCTGGCTTCGCTGGGGATTTACGGCGTTATTTCGTATTCCGTCACGCGGCAGACGCAGGAGATCGGCATCCGCATGGCGCTGGGAGCTGCGCGGTCGAATGTACAGCTCGGTGTGATTGGCAAAACGCTGCGGCTTGCGGCCATTGGCATCACGGTCGGCGCAGTGGCTTCGTTCCTTCTTGCCAGAACGATTGCTTCGCTGCTCTATGGAACGGAGCCCACTGATCCGGCTACGTTTGCCGGGATGGTGGTGCTGTTGGGACTGGTGGCCCTGGTTGCTGGGTATCTGCCAGCTCGCAGGGCTTCAAAAATTGATCCAATGATTGCTTTGCGGACGAATTAGCTGTTTTAGTTTCGTGGTCTCCCACCCTATCGCAAAACTGCGCGACAGGATGGGGCACCCCGGGTTCGTGCTTCTCTGAGATTTTGAAAGGCGGATTCCATGGCTTATCTCTTGCGGCAAATGCTTAATCGCCTGCGATCGTTCTTTCGCAAAGAGCCTCTGGATCGGGAACTGGATGCGGAGATGGCTTCGCACATGGAAATGGCCGTCGAGGAGAACGTTCGGCGCGGCATGAATCCCGAAGAAGCAAGGAGGCAGGCGATGGTTCGTTTCGGCGGAGTGCAGCAGGCTCGTGAACAGCAGCGCGAGGCGCGCGGATTACCCTGGATCGACGTTCTAATGCAGGATTTGCGTTTCACCTTTCGCACGCTCGCGCGCGATCGCGGATTTGCGATTGTCGCCGTGCTGATTCTGGGGCTTGGCATCGGTGCGGATATCGCCGTCTTCAGCGTGGTGAACGCGATTCTGCTGCGGCCGCTTCCCTTTCACGAGCCACAGCAGCTCGTTTGGTTTGCCGGCAACAACGGAGCTGGCGGCCTTTCGGACGTGACATATCGGGTTGACGCTTATGAGGATTACGCGCGCTATAACCGGTCGTTTCAGGAGATAACGGCCTTCTTGCCTTACTATTCGCTCTCGGAGACCAAGCTCATCGGCAATGGCACGCCGAAGCCGCTGCAAGGTGTGTCGGTGTCGGGAAATTTCTTTCAGATGCTCGGCGTGCAGCCAGTGCTGGGGCGACAGTTCACTCCGGAAGAAAGCGTGAAGGGCGGGCCGCCAGCAACTCTGTTGAGCTATGCGCTGTGGCAGCGGGAGTTCCATGCTGATCCGAAGATCGTAGGACAAGCGATCACACTTGGTGACGAGCGCGTGACGGTGATTGGCGTGCTTCCGGAGTCGTTCGATTTCGGCGCGGTCTTTGCGCCGGGCACGAAGATGGATCTCTTTGTGCCATTAAAGATGGACATCATTCGCAGCTGGGGACACATGCTGTCTGTAGTGGGTCGTCTCAAGCCGGGCGTGACCATCGCACAGGCACAGACAGAAGCGAACACACTTTATCCCCAGATAAGAGCCGCAGCTCACGGTGACGATTCGTGGAGCACTGATGTTCAGACCACGATGACGGGGCTGAAGGAGTACATCAGCGGCAAGCTGCAGCGCTCCCTGATTGTGCTGTGGTGCGCCGTGGGGTTGATTTTGCTGATCGTCTGCGTAAATCTGTCGAACCTGCTGCTGGCGCGTGCGGCAGCGCGCAGCCAGGAATTTGCCATGCGCAGCGCACTGGGCGCGGGTCGTGGGCGGCTGGTTCGCCAGCTGCTGACGGAAAGCCTTGTGCTTTCCAGTGCGGGCGCGGTTCTGGGTTTGATCCTTGCGTATGTTGTGGTTGCTTATTTGGCGCATCAGGGCTCGCTTGCACTGCCCTTGCTGAGCAGCGTGCGCGTGGATGGCAGCGTCCTCGGCTGGACTCTGCTGGTTGCGCTCTTCGCTGGGCTGCTCTTCGGGATCACTCCGGCATTGAGGACCTCTGGCGGCAATCTGCAGGATGCGCTCAAGGACAGCGGGCAGGGCGCAAGCGACGGCAGAAGACATGAGCGCATGCGGGCGCTCCTGGTCGTCTCTGAGATTGGGCTGGCCAGCGTGCTTCTTGTAGGCGCGGGGCTGCTGCTGCGCAGCTTCCTGAACGTCACGCGTATCGATCTGGGGTTTGAGCCGAGCCATGCGGCTGCGATCAAAGTAGATTACGACGATGATGGCAATAGGGACCGGCGAGGCGCGATTCTCCAGGACATGCTGCAACGTATCAGCGCGATTCCCGGGATTGAGTCAGCAGGTATCTCCGACATGCTGCCGCTCGATCGCAACCGCAGTTGGGATCTGTACGCCAAGGGCACATACGACAAGACGAAGAACTATGATGCCTTCGTTTATGTGGTCACGCCGGGGTACATCAAAGCGATGGGGATGCGCCTGCGCTCGGGCCGGGACTTCGACTGGAGCGACTCGTCGAAGAGCGAGCCCGTGATCATCATCAATGAAGCGGCTGCGCGGCGCGAATGGCCGGGACAGGACCCGGTGGGGCGGCTGGCGCAAGGAATCGGCTTCGGCGATACGCGCGTAGTTGGAGTGATCTCGGATGTGCGCGAGAGCAACGTTGAAGAATCTGCCAGCCCTGCGGTGTTGGTTCCAGTGACGCAGGCCGGCACGGAAGGCGCAGAGTTGGTGGTACGGACCAAACTTCCCCCTGACGTGCTTGCTTCGAGCGTGATGGGCACGCTGCGACAGATGAATCCGGGACAGCCTGCGACCGAGTTCCGGCCCATTCAGCAGCTTGTGGATCATTCGACCTCGCCGCGACGGTTCTTTATGCTGCTGGTTTCAATCTTTGCTGGTCTTGGACTGCTGTTGGCTTCGCTGGGGATTTACGGCGTGATCTCCTACTCAGTCACGCGGCAGACGCAGGAGATCGGCATCCGCATGGCGCTGGGCGCGTCGCGGTCGCGGGTGCAGGGTGCTGTGATTCGGAGGACACTACGGCTGGCGCTAATTGGGATTGTCTCGGGCGTCGTTGCATCGGTTGGTGTTTCAAAGCTGATCGCTTCCCTGTTGTATGGGACGGCTCCGAGTGATCCAGTCACCTTTCTTGGGATGGTGTTGCTGCTGGTGGTCGTCGCGCTGCTGGCTGGGTATATTCCTGCGCGACGCGCTTCACGAATCGATCCGATGATTGCGCTGCGAACGAACTGACATTCACTTAGACCTATAATGCGAGCATGGGGGCTGGGCCCATCTCTGTCCGCCTGCTAGCTGTGGTGCTTCTGTCTTGCCTTCTTGGGCAGATGCCCAATGCTGTGCTGGCGCAGACGCGCCAGAAAGCAGCGCCCGCGAAAACATCGGACGAGCCTTCGCCGCTCGCCAGCCTCTCTCAACAAATTCAGGATCTGACTACGTCGGTTCCACCAGAGCTGGCAGCGTATGCGTTGCTGCGCCTGGTCGAAGCCAAGGCCGTAAGCCAGCCCGAGCAGCAGCGGCATTTGATCGAGCAGGCTTACATGCTGGCCGGGCAGAGTCCCTACTCAATTCGGCTGACGGCCGTGGGCGGTGTGAGCGATACGCGCGCCGGATATCTGTCGCAGGCGCTGACGCAGGGCTTGGATGCGCTGTCGCTAAGGACGCGCGCGGTGACAGCGATGCTGAAGCTCGATCCCGAGCGGGCGCGCGATCTGTTTGAGCAACTGCGACCGCTGGCGATTGCGAACCGAAGCTGCTCGGACTCCATGCTCTATGATCCATCGGCGTATTACCAGCGGGCAGGCGATGTCTACAAAAAGGGCTTTGCCCCTGAAGAACAGGCGAAAGGTCTGCCGGATGAGTTTCTCGAATCAGTCTTTCGCGATGTGAACCATGCGAGCGAAGTAGGACCAGCGGCTGATCTTCTGAGGACAGTCCAGTTCGATCCGGAGATGCTGGCGCGCGCAGAGGGCGCGTTTGCGCGGTCGCTGAATGGGATTCGCGGCGATTACCGCTCATATGCCGCGACGCAAGGCAATCTGACGCGAAACGTGACGCGGCTGGCCCTGGTGCCGGGACGCGCGAGCCACGCGCTGCTGGAAGCCACGAAAGCGTACGTGATCGCGAATGAATCGGGCGCTGTTTGCGCGGATGCATCAGGGGGTGTAAACGGCTCGACGACATCGTCAAACAGCAGTGCATACGGTTCACTCAGTCGGGTGCTTGTGCAATACGGAATCGCACCGATCGGCGATGCGGATGTGAAGCCGGGATCGGTGGTAGCTGCGAATGAAACCAACACGCAGGCTTACTGGCAATCGCCTACCTCGAAGCAGTTACTGGCGAATGTACGCGCGCTGCGCTCGGGAGATAAGAACTCGCCGCAGTGGCAGGAAAGCGCTTCGAGCGCGCTGACTTCGCTGCGGGAATGGATCGACGATGGGAGCGAGCCTTCCGAGGAGGATTTCTATATCGAGAAGGCCGTGCTGTATTCGCAGATGCTGGTGGCTGCGCCCGATGACTCGCCGGCATATGGGGAGATGCTGAACGAATACATCGCCTTTCTGAGCGAGGAGCCGCCGAGCGACGACGTGCGCATTTACTGGCTCTGGAACATCCAGAATCTAGTCCAGCGCGTTCGAATGAACCGGGCAAGCGGAGATTCGACGCGAGCAAAGTTGGAGGCTGCGCTTCAAGATGCGCCGAGTCCGCCGATTGCGCTCTATGGATATTTGCTGGAACTGGAGCGAATGCAGCGGTCAGCTTTTGGACGCGGCTATCTATCGCGTTGATCGCGACTATGCTGAGTTCAGCGTGGTGAAGAAGTCGACGAGGTTGCCGTCGGGATCGCGGAAGTAGATCGACCGTGTGCCCCAGGGCTGATTGGTCGGGCCTTTGACCCAGGTCTGCACGAACTCATGCAGGCGCGCGTATTCCTGATCGACATCGTTCACTTTGAACTGCAGGATTGCGCTGTGGTTCTCGCCGGATTTTGCTGAGCCGGGGATGTATTTCTCCTGCGCATCGGCCGAAAAGATTGCGAGGATTCCCGCGCCGGTGTGGAATTCGACATAATCATTACCGGTCTTCTCCGGTTCGGTTTTCAGGACCTTGGTGTAAAAGGCGGCAAGCCGGTTCACGTCACTTGTGATGAGGCAGGTGTTGATCAGAGCGGGAGCCGGGTCGGACACGGACTGCGCGATTGCTGCGTGTCGGGACGATATGGCGAGTGTTGACGCCATTGCACCCACCGCCAGAACGCCGAGCAGGATGAAAGTCTTTTTCATGGTTGCGCTCGAGTGTTAGTGAGCGGCTGAGGCGCGCTCCAGTGTGTTGGACGCGTGGTCGAGTTCGCGGTAAATCTCTTCGTTGCGAATGATGGCCTGCACATACTCGCGCGTTTCAGTGAATGGGATCGATTCGACGAACTCGTCCATGCCTTTGTAGTTGCCGATGGATTGCCAGTCGGTCACGCGGCTATCGCCTGCGTTGTAGGCGGCGAAGGTGTACTCGGGCTGGCTGTTGAATTTTTCCAGCGTCTGGCGAAGGTAGCGCGTGCCCAGACGGATGTTGGTGTCTGGATTCAGCAGGTCGTTGGTTGCGAAATGGTGGATGCCTTCTTCCTTCGCCATGCTCTTGCCCACGGAAGGCAATAACTGCATCAGGCCGTAAGCGCTCTTGTTGGAGATGGCTCCCGGATTGAACTCGGTCTCCTGGCGGATCAACGCGGCGACCATGTATGGGTCGAGACTGTTCTTCTCGGATTCCGATTTGATCGTCGACCAGTAGGCTTGCGGGAAGAGGATGCGCCAGTATTCGATCGGGATCGAGTCGATGGGTGCGGAGGTGTAGAACGGGATCGCGCGCTTCATCGAACGCATGGCGCGCCAGTTCTCGCCGTATGACGCGTAGATCTTCGCTTCGCAGAGAGCTCCCCATTCGTCGCTGCCGGCGGCGGCTTGAATCTCAGGCGCGATGTATTCGTTCAGGCCTGCGTTGGCGAGCACGTGTGCGCGGACCACGTGCGGATCATCTTCGGGCACGTCGTCGGTGAGCGTGGGAATGGGCTCTGGCTTCATCTCGTCGAGCGATGCTACAGCGGCTGGAGTAACGCTGCCGAGTTCGCTCAGACGCTGCTGCGCGATCGAAGCATAGTAGTAGTGGCGATAGATGCGCGCGACGGTGCGATAGTAGGTCGCCGCCATCTCCGGACGGCGCTCCTGGTTCTGATAGACACGTCCGCGCCAGTAGAGGGCCGAAGGAATTTCCTTGCCGCCGTGGTAGACGGCGATCTGCTCGTCCATGAGGCGCGCAGCTTCAGAGTATTGCCCGATGCGATAGTTGAGCCACGCGGCGCGCCAGTGCGCACTGGGCGCATAGGTGGACTGCGGGAAGCGCTTCGCCAGCTCACCATAGTACGTGATGGCGGTGGGAAAATCTTTGCGCAGCAGGTACATGTTGCCGCTGGAATAGAGCGCTTCACTGAGCCAGGGACTTGACGGGAATCTCGTCTCCATCTGCTCGACGATGCTGCGCTGCGTCTCGCCGTCGTCCTTGTCGCGGGCCAGTTCCATCAGCAGATACATGCGGCGCGCGCCGGTTTCATCGTTGCTGTCGGGGATGCGGAGGAGTGTGTCTTTGCTGAGGTGCTTGAGCTTCCAGTCGCAGTTCGCGGCGGCGACGAGAAGAGTATTCTTGAGGCCGTCAGTCACGGCGGGATCGTTGGCGAGGGCGTGGTACTCGTCGCTGGCGTCCGAGAAGCGGCCGGCTTTGTAGAGTGCATCAGCGTGGTGGCTGCGCTCTTCCACTGTGAGCGACGATGTTGCGCCTAACGCTGCGAGCTGCGTCTTTGCCACTGCCGCTTCATTGCTCAGAGGATAGCCGAGAAAAGTATGGCGGAAGAGCTGTGTGGCTTCCGGCAGACGTCCAGCCATCTGGTAGGTTTTTGCCAGGGCGAGCTGATAGTCAGCATGATTGGCGATGGCTTCGTCTTTATGCGAGTCGAGGATGCGGAGCGCGGCCTGCGGATCACCTTGCTGCAGAAAGAGATTGGCCTGCAGGACGGGGACGCTGGGCACGAAGATGCTGTCCGGATGTTTCTGCGCGAATGTACTGAGGATGGTTTCGGCCTGTGGCAGATTGTTCGATTGCAGATCGGCCTGCGCTTCGAGGTAGTCGGCGTAGTCGTCAAGCGCAGTGCCCTGAACGTTCGCCTGGCGGAAGTCGCTCACCGCGTCGGGGAACTTGCGGTCAAGCAGGTAGGCGTGTCCGAGCGCTATGTATGCGGCGGCTGAGGCCTCGCCGGTGTGCGCGCGGGCGTAGGCTGAAACTCCGGCATACGCGGCGGGGCTGCGCATGGTTGTCAGTTGCTGGGCCATGGGACGAAGTTGGGAGGAGGCGACAAAGGCCTGCTGCAGCTTGTGACTCTTAGCCTTTTGCTTGGCAGTCAGCGGACGGCGGTGTTTCCCGTGCGCCGAATTGGACGTGGTCTTATGTGTTGTACTGTGAGACGTGGAGTGAGTAGTCGGGGACGGGTGGGACGCGTTGCTCGAAGATTGCTTCTTGTGGGTTGACGAAGACGCCGAACCCGGCGAAGACGAACTGCTTTGCGACCAGCACACTGCCGACAACGCGCCAACGAGAACCAGCGCCGCAACCTTACCACTGCCAGAAAAGACTGTACTCACTGAAAAGTTAGCCGCTCCTGACTTCAATGTAAGCCGAAAAGGGTCTGAGTTGTTGCGCCTTTAGCTTCATTCGCGAAAAAACGTTCCTCCTTTAGCAACGAAGTTAAGGCGGTCCGGTTTGGATTCGTAAACCAACACAAGCAGAATGAGCGACTTTGCCGCTGCGTGATGCGAATCATTTACTATGAACGGAGGAGCGGGGCCGCAGTCAAACCGTAGGGCGCAGTTTCCGTTCCGCTCACGAAAGGTCGATTTCCTGAAGCCATCTGCCATGCCAAACATCCAAACACAAGGAACGGAAGAAGTTCACCCCGACGTTCTGCTCGTAAATCGAGCGCGTGAAGGGGATGTGCAGGCGTATGAAAAGCTGGTGAAGCAGTATGACCGGCAGGTTTTTCGCATCGCCCAGCACATTACGCAGAACCGCGAGGATGCGGAGGACGTAGTACAGGACGCCTTTTTGAAGGCGTACGAAAAGCTGGACCAGTTCCAGGGGAATTCGAAGTTTTATACCTGGCTGGTGCGGATCGCGGTGAACGAATCGCTGATGCGCCTGCGGAAACGGCGCACCGGCAGAATGGTTTCGATCGACGAAGACGTCGAAACGGAAGAAGGCTCCATGCCGCGCGATCTGGCGGACTGGGGTCCGGACCCGGAACAGCAGTACGGCCAATCGGAACTGGCCGACATTTTGCGGAAGACGATTCAGGGCTTGCCGCCCGGCTTTCGCACTGTGTTTGTGCTTCGAGACGTAGAAGGTCTCTCGACAGAAGAGACCGCGGAAACTTTGGGACTGAGCGTCCCAGCTGTAAAGTCGCGCTTGCTGCGGGCGCGGTTGCAATTGCGGGAGCGGCTGAGCCGTTACTTCCGCAAGAATAAAAGGGATGGTGCAAAGTGACCTGCACAGAGTTTATAGCGCAATTGGACGACCTGCTCGAAGATCGGGCACCGGCAACACTCAGGGCGGACCTGGAAGAGCATTTGCGCGGCTGTGAGCATTGTGTGATCACCATGAACACGACGCGCAAGACAATCGAGATCTATCGCAGGCACGAGCTGTATGAGTTGCCGAATGACTTGCGCCTCCGTTTGCAGAAGGCGATTCTGGCCAAGTGCAAGAAGTGCTAGCTCGCATGTTAGCTCGTAAAATTCTTCTGTTCTCACGGCTTCTTCGATAGACTTCCGAGCATGCTGCGTTTACAAACTGCTCTCACGCTTGCAGTGTGCTCGTTCTCCCTTTTCTCCTTTGCTCAGTCACCGCGTTTTTCCGTCAGCTTCCCCACGGAGCGCAGCGCGCAGCCTTTAGATGGGCGGCTTCTTCTGCTGCTCTCTGACGATCCGTCCGCAGAACCGCGCATGCAGATTGACGATACAGCGCGCACGCAGATCGTCTTTGGCGTAAATGTGGACGGATGGAAGCCAGGAGACGCTGCGGTCGTCGATGAGACGGCGTTCGGCTATCCTATTCGTAGTCTGAAGGATGTTCCGGCAGGCGAATATTATGTGCAGGCGCTACTCAATCGCTACGAGACGTTTCACCGCAGCGATGGCACGACAGTGAAGCTGCACATGGACCAGGGCGAGGGACAGCACTGGAATATTTCACCGGGCAATCTCTACAGCAAGCCACAGAAGATTCATGTCGGGCCGGGCGCCACGGCTTCGATCTCGCTCGATCAGGTGATTCCGCAGATTCCCGATGCGAAAGACACGAAGTATATCCGGCATCTGAAAATTCAGAGCGAGTTGCTTACGAAGTTCTGGGGACGGCCGATGTATCTGTCGGCGATTGTGCTGGTGCCTGAAGGCTTCGATGAGCATCCCAATGCGCACTTCCCGCTCATCATCTTTCAGGATCACTTTTCCGAGAGCTTCGGCGATTTCCGCACTGAGCCGCCTGATCCCAACCTGAAGCCGGATTACAGCCAGCGCTTCCATATCTCAGGCTACAACCGCATTCAGCAGCAGGAGGCGTACAAGTTCTACCAGCAATGGATCAGTCCGAAGTTTCCGCGCGTGTTGATCGTGAAGATCAATCATGCGAATCCTTTTTACGACGACTCGTATGCGGTGAACTCGGCAAACGTTGGCCCGTATGGCGACGCGATTGAGACGGAGCTGATTCCTGCTATTGAGAAGCAGTTTCGCGGCATCGGCAAGGGATGGGCGCGGTTCATGTATGGCGGCTCAACTGGAGGATGGGAAGCGCTGGCGGTGCAGGTCTCTTATCCCGACCATTACAACGGGACGTTTGCCGCGTGTCCCGATCCGATTGATTTTCGCGGATACACGACGATCAATCTCTACGACGACGCGAATGCCTTCTACACGCAGGGCGCGCACAAGCAGGTGCCGCAGCCTTCGATGCGCAACTACCTCGGCCAGACGCTGGCGCAGCAACAGGACAACAATGCGTACGAGCTAGCGCTCGGCGACCATGGGCGCTCAGGCGAACAGTACGATATCTGGCAAGCTGTCTTCGGGCCGGTTGGAGCGGACGGGTATCCGCAGCCGATCTTCGACAAAGAGACGGGCGTGATTGATCACAAGACCGCTGACTACTGGAAGGAACACTACGATCTGCGCGCCATCATGGAGAAGAACTGGCCGACGCTGGGACCGAAGCTCCAGGGCAAGATTCACATCTACGTGGGGAGCGCGGACACTTACTTCCTGACCAACGCTGTTTATTACACTGAGGATTTCCTGAAGTCGGCGAAGAACCCTCCGTATGACGGCGAGGTAGAGTACGGCGACAAGGCGGAGCACTGCTGGAATGGCGATCCCACGCAACCGAACTATATGTCGCGGCTGCACTACAACACGATGTATCTGCCGAAGATTCTGGACCGCATCGAGAAGACGGCCCCGAAGGGCGCGGATTTGTCCAGCTGGCGATATTAGCAAATATGCTATGGCTGCCGGAGCGAGTATCTCGTCATTCTGACGACCGTAGGGAGGAAGAATCCATATATCACAGGCTTCTTGTTTCAGCGCGCCGCATTGAGCGCCGCTTGCTTCTGCTGCACTCTGTCGATGGCGTCGAGCACGATGCCGGGCGTCAAAACTTCGGGCAGGACCCGCGGCGGCTCTCGCGCCGAGCCCGGATAAATAGCGTAGGTGGGCACGCCGCTGCGCCCGAGACTGTTGAGCGTCTGGGTGATGGCTTCATCGGCATTGGTCCAGTCGGCGCGAACGAGAGCGAATCCGCCATCGCGCAGTTTCTGCTGCACGTCCGAGCGGTTCAGAATGACGCGCTCGTTCACCTGGCAGCTGAGGCACCAGCTGGCGGTGAAGTCGATGAAGACCGGACGGCCCTGCGCGCGGTACTTCTGAACCAACGCGGGCGAGAATGGCTCCCACTGCGAGTTGCTGGACGTATTCACGTGAGCCGAAGCCACGTCGAGTTTGCGCAGCGCGAAGATCGGCAGCGCTGTCGCCAAGGCCAGAACCGCCACCGCTGCGGCTGTTGCAGGCGCCTTTGCCGGCCAGCGTCCCAGGATCCATCCTGCAACTGCAAGCAGAAGAAACGCGGCGAGCAGTCCCGCGAGTGCGTTCAATCCTGCGGATTGCGTAAACAACCACACCAGCCAGATGACGGTGGCAAAGATAGGAATCGATGTCGCCTGCTTAAGAATTTCCATCCATGCCCCGGGACGGGGCAGGAGCTTTGTCCACGTGGGATTGAAGGTAAGTAACAAATAGGGCGCGGCCAGTCCGAGGGCCAAAGCGGTGAAGACAATGAAGCTGACGAATGACGAACGTGACAGGGCGTAGCCGATAGCGGCTCCCATGAACGGCGCGGTACAAGGCGTGGCGACGACCATCGCCAGCACGCCGGTAAAGAAGCTGCCTGCGTATCCATGCTGCGCTGCGAGGCTCGACCCTTTGCTGGTCAGCGAGAGGCCGACCTCGAACATGCCTGCCAGTGACAGTCCGAGGAAGAACAGGAGCAGTGCGATGACGGCGATAAAGCTCGGCGACTGGAATTGAAAACCCCATCCGAGCTGGCGTCCGCCCGCGCGCAGAATCAGCAGTAGCGCGACAACGACCCAGAACGAAACGAGAATACCGAGCGTATAGACCCATCCATGCGTGCGCAGCTTGTGGCGCTCATGCTGTGAGGACTGCACCAGCGACAGCCCTTTGATAAATAGAACGGGGAAAACGCAGGGCATCAGGTTGAGAATCATGCCGCCGACAAACGCAAGACCAGCCACCCTTGCGAGTCCTGCGAAATCGCCACCCGAAGAAGATTCTGTAGCGACAAGTGTTCCCTGCGCAGCGTTGATCTCGAAGGAATTGCCATCGGCCAACACAATGAGCCCGTGCAGCTGGCTCGGGTTCTGCTGGAAGTTTTCATCTTTTTTCAGGCTTATCTCAAATCCATTGCTGAGGGGCGTGACCGGCTGCGGCGCGGCGTTAGCAAGCTGGTTCTGATCGAAGGGAAAGAACTGCGCGCCTGTTTCATGCCTGCCGGTGATCACCGTCAGATTGAAACCGTTAGCCGTCGGCAGGAACTTCGCTTGCATGCCAGCGGGCAACTGCTGCGGCAGGGTGCGATGCAGCCGGGCGATCAGCTGCTGGTCTGCGTCAATATATGTTGGCGAAGACGGAGGCGAGGACAAAGCTTTGCGCTCCACGTCCAGAATAGCCTTGCCGGGCAGGCAGACCTCGCGGCAGACAAGCCAGTCTACCTTCGCGCTCAAGGCTGTTTTTCCGCTTAAAGTCCCGGATTCCGCAGTCGGCTTGAACGCAGGGCTCACGTGCATCTGAATCGGAAACAGGACTTCGTTCTCATAGCCGAAGTCCATCAGCGGACCGAGCGGCAGGCGCTTCGGCGCGGGAAACTGCATCGCGTCTGCAGTGATGCCATCTGTGAGCGACCACTTGATTTTCGGCGGCTCGCCCGAATCGCCTGCGTTGATCCAGTAGACGTGCCAGCCTGGATCAAGCTTGAAGTACAGGCCCGCAGTGAAGTTTTGGCCTGGATAGATTTCAGCAGGCGGCACCACTAGCTGCACAGTAAGGTGAGGCGCCGTGGCCACGGAAGCAGCCCTCGCTGAAGGAACCATCACTGAAAGAAAGATCAGCAGGCATAGGATCGGGATCAGGGTGCGGGCGCGCATTCTCGGTAACTCTATTGTAGGACGGCGGAGCGGCGTTACAGGTTACAGGTGATTGCGTGCAGTCAAACGGGTTGATTCTGCTCTCTGGCTGTCCTCACGACCGCGCGGCCTACCGTGCCGGAGCAACGACCTAAAGAATTCCTTTATTCGGCGTAGAAGCGGTTGTGGATTCATATTGCAAACGCGGCACTGACACGCGACACTGGAAGCTCTCCTTCTGAAACATTCCTGGTTGCATATTCGTTGTTCGCGGAGGTTTTCTCTCTATGGCGTGGACACGTCGCACATTTATCAGCCGCGTAGCGGTGGCCGGCGGCTATCGGGCAGCATTTACCGCGATGCAGGCGCTGGGCCTGCTGGCAACGACTGCGGAGGCTTCTCCGCTGCCCGAACTGCCTGCGAACTATGGCACCGGCAAGAAGATTGTGATCCTTGGCGGCGGCATCGCCGGGCTCGTCTCGGCCTACGAGCTGCGCAAGGCCGGATTCACCTGCACCGTTCTCGAGGCACGCGAGCGGCCCGGCGGCCGCAACTGGAGCGTGCGCAACGGCAGCAAAGTCGAGTTCACCGATGGCGCCGTGCAGACGTGCGACTGGGAAGAAGGCCATTACCTGAACGTTGGCCCGGCGCGTCTGCCTTCCATCCATCACATCATCATCGGATATTGCGAAGAGCTGGGGGTCCCGCTTGAAGTCGAAATCAACACTTCGCGCAGCACACTGATGCAAGCCAATACCCTCAACGGCGGCAAGCCAGTCGAGCAGCGGCAGGTCGTCAACGACACGCGCGGCTACATCTCGGAATTACTCGCCAAATGCATCGACCAGCATGGACTCGACAAAGTCCTGGATAAAGAAGATACGCAGCGCATGCTCGATTTCCTTGAGACCTATGGCGACCTCCGCAACGACTACAGCTATAAAGGCTCGTCGCGCAGCGGTTTTATCACCCCGCCCGGAGCAGGTCCAGACGAGGAAAAGTTGCGCCCTCCATTGAGTCTGCACGAACTTCTGGTCTCAGACTTTTCGACCGGCGAACTCTACGAAGAGCAGATCGACTGGCAGGCGACGATGTTCCAGCCCGTCGGCGGCATGGACCGCATACCCTATGCCTTCGCGAAATCGCTGGGTGACCTCGTCCACTATCAATGTGTCGTGAGAAAGGTAAGCAAGACCACGAACGGCGTGCGCGCGGAGTACATAGAGAAAGGCTCACCGCAGACCATCGAAGCCGACTACTGCATCTGCACGCTGCCGTTGAGCATTCTCAAAACACTCGATATCGACTGCACGCCGGAAAAGAAACAAGCCTTCAGCGGGATGAAGCTTGCGTCACTGTACAAGATCGGCTGGGAGGCGCCGCGCTTCTGGGAGAAGCAATACAACATCTACGGCGGCATCTCCTTCCCCAAGCAGGTTGTGGACATCGTCTGGTACCCGAGCAATGGCCTGTTCACGAAGACCGGGATCATCTTGTCCGGCTTCAATTTCGAACAGAAAGATTTCGCAGACAGCTCACCCACTCTATTTGGTGCCCTTACGACGCAAGGCAAACTCGACGCCTCTCGCGCAGTCGTCGAGATTCTGCATCCGGGGCACGGCAAGTCGCTGACGAAGCCAATCTACGTTTCCTGGCAGAAGATTCCATATAGCCTCGGCTGCTTCGCGATGAATATGATGCCCGACACAAAGCCTGCTTACAACGAGCTGAATAAGCCTGATGGCAGAATTTACTTCGCCGGCGATTATCTGAGCCACATCGTAGCCTGGCAGGAGGGCGCGGCGCTTTCAGCGCATCGTGCCATTCACGGAATCGCAGAGCAGATGCGCAGCAGCTAGCTCCAACCTGCAGCCATGCGGTCTTTCAGGATGCAGCGATCCATCACTAGCTTGATGGCCGCGGCTTGAGCCTGGGCCGCAGCTTCTTCGTGCACGATGCCTTCCTGTATCCAGAGATAAGGAATCTTGAGGCGGATCGTGTCCTTCACGATGTCGGGGATGTACTTCGGAAGACGGAAGACGTTGACGAGGTCAATCTTCCCCACTGCCTCCAGCGCTGCATCGAGAGTGGGATACGCCTTCTCGCCGAGTGAGCTTTCTATCTGCGGATTGACAGGGATAATGCGGTATCCGCGACTCTGCATGAAGCGCGAAACTCCCAGGCTGGCGCGGCCTTCCTTGTTGGTAAGGCCGACGACAGCGATAGTCTTTGCATTGTCGAGGATTTCGCGGATGACCACAGATTCATTCATGGCTGAGACCCATACTTAATCTAGATCATCTTCCGCGTCCGCGGCCACAGGCACTCCACCATTCCGGCGCATCAGCAAATACCCGCGAATAAATGGCTCTAAGTAGCCATCGAGCACGCGGTCTACATCGCCAACTTCAACCTTGGTCCGGTGGTCCTTGGCGATGCGGTAGGGTTGCAACACATAAGACCGAATCTGCGAGCCGAAGTTGATGTTCAACTTCGAGTCCTCAAGCTCCTTAGCCTTTGCTTTCTTCTTATCCAGCTCGTATTCGTAGAGGCGCGAACGCAGCATCTTCATCGCCTTCTCGCGGTTCTTGTGCTGCGAGCGCTCGTTCTGGCATTGAACAACGATATTTGTCGGGATGTGCGTGATGCGTACGGCGGAGTCCGTCGTATTGACGTGCTGGCCGCCCTTGCCACCTGACCTGTACGTATCAGTCCGAATCTCGTCGGGCTTGATGTCAATCTCGATCGAGTCGTCGATTTCCGGCGAGACAAAGACCGACGCGAACGACGTGTGGCGGCGCTTCGCCTGGTCGAAGGGCGAGATGCGCACAAGGCGGTGCACCCCGGTTTCGCCCGAGAGCTGGCCGAAGGCGTAGTCGCCGGTGATGGTAAAGGTGGCCGATTTGATGCCGGCTTCTTCGCCGTCCTGATAGTCGTTCATCTCGGTCTTGAAACCCTGCTGCTCGGCCCAGCGCAGATACATACGCATCAGCATCTCGGCCCAGTCCTGGCTCTCGGTGCCGCCGGCACCGGGGTGAACGGTGACGATCGCGTTCAGCGCATCAGTTTCGCCCGAAAGCAGAGTGCGCGATTCCATAGCTTCGGCAAACTCGTTCAGAGAGCGAATCTCACGTTCGAGATCGGCTTCAACCGGCTCACCTTCGCGCGCGAGGTCAAAATAGGCTTCCACGTCGCTCGTGCGACGCGCGAGTTCCTCATCGTCGGCGAGCAGCGCTTCGATGCGTTTGCGGTCGCGCATCAGCGGCTGCGACAAGGCAGCATTCGACCATGCGCTTGGATCGGAGAGCTTGGTTTCGATTTCAGCTAGTTCTTTGCGGAGACGCGCCGGGTCAAAGATACTCCCGCAGGTCGCGGACTTTGTCCCGGACGGGAGTGTAGGCGAATTCGAGATCGTTCAACACTTAGGAGACCTGTCTTTTTATACGAAGATTGACCCGCAGCGTGAGGTCTACTGCCTTGGCTGCGGCCACTAATGTGATTATCCCACAGAGAATGGCGAAGAGGTCACCGTAACGTGTGTAGAAGGTCAGGTCGTCGTTGTATCCATAACGCGCTACCAGCGACGTGACGACATGGCGCGGCGCGCTGACCGTGACTCTCCCGTACGGATCGATGGAGGTCGTCACGCCGTTGTTCGTGTCGAGCAGAATCCAGCGGTGATTTTCAACGGCCCGCATGCGCGTCATGTTCATGTGCTGCCACGGTGCGCTGGTGTCGCCATACCACCCATCATCGGAGATATTGACGAAGATCTGCGCGCCATTGATTGCGAATTGGCGCACCTCATCGGCAAAGATCGATTCGTAGCAGATGAAGATGCCGAAGGTGCGTCCATCGGCGCGGAAGACCTTTCGGTATTTGCCGCGCTGCAAGTCGACGAGCTGCTGGGTAAGCTTCTTGGCAAAGAAAAAGACTTCGCGGTACGGGACGTATTCGCCAAACGGTACAAGATGAATCTTGTCGTAGCGCCCGATGATGTTGCCGTCCGGCGCGGTGAAAACGCCGGAGTTGTAAGTGCCGCTCTGGTCACGACCGAACATACCCGCGACCACTGGCGCGCGCACTGCGGTCGCAATTGCGTGCATCAGCGAGGACACGCGCGGCTGGTCGCTCCCCATCGGAGAAGGCGCTTCCGGCCAGACCACGATGCCCGGCGGCGGGACGTTCTCGCTGCATTGCGGCATTTCCAGCTTCGCGTCAGACGCCGGCATCCCAATATACGCGGGAGTGCACGTGAGGCGGCTCTGCTCAAGAATCCACGCCGCATTCTCGTCCCACTCGGGGCCAACCCAGTCGCCGTACACGCCTACATCTAGATTGGGCTGCAGCATCACTGCATAGGCCGATGTCGCGGACGGTTTTGGCACAATGAAAGAGCCGAGTTGCAGCAATAGCACGAGCAGGCATGCGCCAACCCCAATGCGCAACCGCATGTGCAGCGAGCGCGCGAGCACGGCTCCAGCAAAGAGTGAGTTCGCGGCGATGAGTACGAATGAAATTCCGTAGACGCCTGTGAACGGCCCCAGGCGCGTGAGCAGGAAGTTGTCCACCTGCGAGTAGCCAAGCTGATCCCAGGGAACGCTGGTGATGCGCGATGCTGCGAACTCAAGCGCAACCCAGAAGAACGGAGCGAGCACCAGCGGAAACAGCTTCGTCCGAAATGCCTTGCGGCTGAGCGCAATCAGAAAGCCAAAAAGACCGAAGTACAGACCCAGCACCATGCTGTAGAGCAGCAGAATGCCGACCGCGCCCAGCGGCGGCACATTTCCGTAGAGGTGCATGGTGTCATAGATCCAGTAGCAATTGAGGATGTACCAGAGGATTCCGCAGGCGTAGCCGGCGAGCGCACTGCGACGCAGATATTGCGGCGCTTCAACATTGCACTCCGCAAGCAATCCGTCAAGCAAAGGAACGAGGGCGATCCAGGAAAATGCTGCGCGCCAAGGCGGCATCGGGCCCGCAATTGGGAATGGCAGATCAAGAAGGATAGCGGAGAACAATCCTAAAAGGATGGGATTGCGGAGAAAGGAGCGCATTCGAAGTGAGTCTAACACTGCCCACTTTCCTGCTGACTTCACGATGACAACTGACCGCGGAGGCTCAGATTCCTGGATCGCGGTAGAATGTTCCTGTGAGTGCTTTCATCCATCTCGGAATGCATCTGTTGACATATCTCTTTTTCATCGGGCTGGCTGGCTCGTCGATCGTCATCATCATCAGCTTTATTGAAGACTTGCAAGAACTCCTGGGTGAGTAACCTAGAGTTCATGTATATGCTTTCCATTGACGGCGATTTCAACTAGACATAAACTCAGCGCTGAGCGTCCTCGCCGAGGGCAGTTGTTCGCCCAATGGTGAGTAGCAAGGTTTCACCACCTATCCATGCCAGTCGGTCAAACGTTTACCGCTCCGCAATCGAACCGGGTACGGCTTGTAGTGGCCTCCTCGGTGATGCTCACCTTCATATCCTTCTGGCGAGCAGCGGCGGTTGTCCTTAATGACTTGGGTTCTTCAGCCTTCTACGCCGGGGGCATTGCGGAAGAGGCGGTCGGCAAAGCTGCGCCGTGGTTCATTCTGGGCGTTATGCTTTTCTCTTTCGCTGTGCGGTCAGTGTATGTGGAAAGCTGCTCCATGTTCACGCGCGGCGGTGTCTACCGCGTAGTAAAGGAGGCGCTGGGCGGCACATTCGCCAAGCTGAGCGTTTCGGCCCTGATGTTCGACTACATCCTTACCGGGCCGATATCGGGCGTCTCCGCCGGTCAATACATTACAGGCCTCCTGAACGAGCTGATGACCGTGGGCGCCGCGCATGGATGGCTGCCGGTCGCTCTGATCAACACAGGACATGTGCGCCAGTTGCCGATGAATGAGACATCGGCAATTTTTTGCGCCGCCGTTACCATTTTCTACTGGTGGCAGAACATCAAGGGCATCGAGGAGTCGACCGACAAGGCCCTGGAAGTGATGAAAATCACCACCGTCATGGTGGTGCTGCTACTGGGCTGGGGCATCTTTTCCGCGATTCACCTCAGCGCTCCACTACCACCGCTTCCGGTGCCGGCAAATCTGCACTTCTCGAAAGATGCTCTCGGTTTCCTCTCAGGGACCAAGTTCGCGACTACGCTTGGCCTCTTCGGCATCCTCATGGCCTTCGGCCACTCTGTGCTTGCCATGAGCGGCGAAGAGACGCTGGCCCAGGTAAACCGCGAGATCGAGCATCCCAAGCTCAAGAACTTGAAGCGCGCTGCGATTGTTATCGCAATTTACAGTTTCGTCTTCACTGGAATCGTCTCGCTGCTTGCCGTCATGCTGATTCCGGATTCAGTGCGGGTTCCGGTCTACCGCGACAACCTGATTGCTGGCCTCGCGATGTATGTCGTAGGACCGCTCACACTGAAGATTGTCTTCCGCGTTTTTGTTGTTATCGTCGGCTTTCTGATTCTCTCCGGCGCGATCAACACGTCGATCATCGGCTCAACCGGTGTGCTGATGCGCATCGCCGAAGATGGCGTGCTGACCGACTGGTTCCGCAAGCCGCAGAAGAAGTTCGGTACCAGCTATCGCATCGTCAATCTGGTCACAGCTTTGCAGTTGTTCACCATCATCGTCAGCCGCGGCAATGTCATCACGCTGGGCGAGGCATACGCTTTCGGCGTCATCTGGAGCTTCACCTTCAACTCGCTTGCCATGCTGGTACTGCGCTGGAAGTATAAAGGCGAACGCGGCTGGAAAGTACCGATCAATATCAAGATCGGCAAGACTGAACTGCCCGTTGGATTGTTCTCAGTATTTCTCGTCCTGCTTGCGACAGCTATCGTGAACCTCTTCACGAAGAGTGTGGCCACCGAAAGCGGCATACTTTTTGCAGGCGCCTTCTACACCATCTTTACCGTCTCCGAAGCGCGCAACCAGCGCAAGCATGCGGCTACAGCCAAGCAGATGAAGGAGCACTTCCAGCTAGAGCATCAGGACACGATAGGACGAGAGGCCCTGCAAATCCGGCCCGGAGGCATCCTGGTCACGATTCGCGACGCAGTAAACCCCTTTGCGCTGAAGTGGGCTCTATCGCGCACCAACGCTGAAGATCAGGACATCGTTGTACTGACGGCGCGCATGGTGGGCGCGGGCGGCCCCGAATTCATCGATGCTTCCGAGCAGCTCTTCAGTGAGCATGAGCAAATGCTCTTTACGAAAGCCGTATCGGTAGCAGAGAGCTTCGGCAAGCATATCTCGCTTCTCGTCGTCCCGGCAGGCGATATCTTCGCCGCTCTTGTGCAAACGGCAAATTCACTTGAAGTTACGGCGCTTGTCTCCGGTCTGTCTACCAAGATGACTGCACAGGAGCAGGCCTATCACGTTGGCCAGGCATGGGAGAATCTGCCGGAGCCGAAGCGGCAATTTACCTTTTATGTCGTGATGCCAAGCGGCGATGCGCAGGGCTTTCATATCGGCCCGCATGCCCCCACGCTGCAAGCCGATGACGTACAGCTTGTACACAGGCTGTGGCTCAACTTCCGCCGTGATCCTGATATGCAGGGGCTGCATCACAGCGACATCGTTACTTACGCGCTCACGCGCCTTGCCATTGAGTACGCGCGCGACAAGCAGGAAACGCTGCGCGATATCCGGCGCTACAGAAAAGATAGCGGCGGCAGGAGCGGCACTCTAGAATCGCCTTCTACTCCAAAGTTGGACAAAGATGGTATGGACTATTCGATTCCAGCTCCCAAGCCATCTTCCGGGCCATACGATCACGACACATAGAGCGTTATCTTAGAGAACGTTTCCTTAAGGTTTCTTTAACACAACTTAGCGATCATGTCTCGCACCCCAGCCTCGACAACGGCATTTGTCAATACTTGCTTCGTCCCGTAGAGTAAGAAAGAATTAGACACGTTCTCGCAGCCCGTAGCTTACTACTGACGGATTTTTATAAGGGCGCATGAGAGCGAAAATTTAGCACATAGAAAAGTGCTTTGCCGTTGGTTATCGCTGAAATTTTGCCCCGTCCGCAATAATGCAACACTATAAATCCAGATAAATATGGTGTCCGAATGGAGGAACAGTGCAAGTTAGCAAAATAGTCGCTGAGCTGGATCAGGAAATCGCGCGGCTGAAGGAAGCCCGCGCGCTGCTCTCAGGAGTATCGTCACCACGCCGTGGATCAGCCAAGAAGAAAGCCGCCGCGAAGCCGCGCAAGCGGACCATGAGCGCCGAAGGCCGCCGGCGCATCGCTGAAGCGATGACGAAGCGCTGGGCTGAGCGCAGAAAACAACAGGCAGCAAAGAAGTAGCTTATCTGCGGCCGCAATCAGCGGCCATCATTCGCTACAAAGGCAGCGGTGAGTAGCCGCCGCCTTTGATGTTTTTAGCTAAGGCTCTCGCCCGGCGAAATTGCCTTCACGGCAATGCCGCTTCCATGAAGTAGTTTCGATAGCTCTTCGGGTGTACCGGTAAGCATGGGAAATGTTCCATAGTGAATGGGAAGCACGCTTGTAACACCCAGGTACTTTGCCGCCAGGGCTGCGGCCTTTGGTCCCATCGTGTAGTGGTCGCCAATCGGTAGCATGGCCAGTTGTGGCTGGTAGAGATCGCGGATGAGCTGCATGTCGAGAAAGACACATGTGTCGCCGGCGTGGTAGAGCACTGGTCCGTCCTGGACGGTAATAACGAAGCCCGTGGGTTCCCCGGCATAGATAATCTGGTTGCCACCATCGACTCCGGAGCTATGTTTCGCCTCAACTAAGCTGATGGTCACATCCTCATAAGTCCACGAACCTCCAAGGTTCATGCCGACCGTCTTCTTTACCTCCTTTGATTGTGCCCAGCCCATCAGCTCCACCATACCCACGACAGTAGAGCCGTGTTTCAATGCCACCGGCACCAGGTCGGCAATGTGATCTCCGTGTCCGTGCGTGGCAAGAATCAGATCGATCTTTTCCGAAAGCTTGTAGCCCTTGGGAAATTTTGGATTCTGCTCGATAAACGGGTCGATGAGGATCGATGTCCCTTTCGCCGTGGCGACGTGGACGGTAGCATGTCCCAGCCAGGTCACAACCGTGCCCTTCAAATCTGTCATGGAAGCTCCTCTTTACTTGTGTGTGTTGGTTTAGTCGATGGCGGTCAATGTCTTTTCTTTAGATTAGAATGCGCGCGTTCGTTTTGAAAATTCATCGGTTTTCATGCCGTGAATTCCACCCTTGACGTGCATCCTGACCCGGCGTACGGTTATCAGCATGGGCGAAGAAAAAGAGAATAAAGATTTAAGTCTGCGACTCTTCAGTGATATCGGAGAGCAAGTCAAATTAGTCGGCATCGCGCGCCTCGCCAACCAGGCCCGAGTGGCTGATACCGGCCATCTGACTGAATACCGCGCCATTCAGGTGAGGTCGATCCTCAATAAGTCCATCTCCAAACGCGGCCTTCCGTTTGGCAGAAGCATCAACCCGTATCGCGGGTGCGAGTTCGGTTGCCGCTATTGCTATGCGCGTTATACGCACGAATTCATGGAGCTGCGCGATCCGGAGCTCTTTGAGCGTCTCATCTTCGTCAAACAGAACGCCGCATGGCTGCTGAAGCAGGACCTTCGCAAGCTGCGCCCCGGCGAAGAAATTGCCATGGGCACCGCAACCGATCCCTACCAGCCCATTGAACGGCGGATGCAGGTAACTCGAAATCTCCTGGAGGTGATGGCGGAATGCCGGGGATTAAGGCTTGGCATCGTAACGAAATCCACCCTGATTTTGCGCGATATTGACTTGCTGAAAAAATTCGCTGCGCGCAACCATCTTGCCATCCACCTCAGCATTACAACACCAGACACGAAGCTGGCCGGCATTCTGGAGCCGAGAGCGCCCCGCCCCGACCTCCGCTTCAAGACTGTCTCGGCTTTGAGAAGCGCGGGCTTGCGAACGGGAATCCTCTGTTGCCCCATCATGCCCGGCGTCAACGATACGCCAGCCGCCTTTGATGCGATGGCGAAGCGCGCGAAAGCGGCGCAAGCCAGCTTTCTAGCCGCCAATCCCCTGTTCCTCAAACCCTGTTCCAGAGGAACATTCCTCGGCTTTGTGCACCAGTACTTCCCTGCATTGGAGGCAAGCTACGAGAAGCGCTACGCCGACGATGCCTTTGTTTCCAAGGCATATCAGAAACGCATTGCCGACTTGCTGGCAGCAGTCGTGAGTAAGTATGGCCTCGGGAGAAGGCGTGGCGAGCTACAGACAGTCCGCGAGACCTATCCGGTTGACACAGGTCCTGTACAGCAATCTCTCTGGCCGGAGCAAACAAAGCTCCCGCAGCCAGCGCAAACGGACGCCATCAAACGCAGGTTCAGCGCGTGATGAT
Source organism: Terriglobales bacterium (assembly GCA_963823845.1). Lineage (GTDB taxonomy): Bacteria > Acidobacteriota > Terriglobia > Terriglobales > Acidobacteriaceae > Alloacidobacterium. Next base: position 457,609 of record CAWGND010000021.1, on the reverse strand, counting down.
GACTTCGTACAGGTTGTCTTTTGCCAGGAAGAAGCGGTAGTTGCTGAAGGCGGAGAAAAGCTTTTCGATATTACGGTTGGTGTAAACGCGCTGCACTGGAAAAGGAGCGCTCTCCTGCATCTCGATCATTTCGGTCTCGGTGAGATGGTAGCGGCAGAAAACCGTCTCAGGCCCGCTAGGCTTGGTGTGAAAGAGCGAGAGGATGCGGCCGCTCTCACGCACCGAAAGATAGAGGCGTTCGACGAGCGGAGCAATCAGCGCCTCGGGAATATAGTCGAGTGTCGTCCACAAGAGCACGACGTCGAATTCGCGCCCGTTGAAATTGAGGTTTTGCTCAAGAAATCCCTCGACGTCAAAGCCCGGCTGACCACCCTCTTCCGCAGGCGGCGTCTCCCATCCGCCCTTCAGTGCCTCGTGGACGAGATCAGACATCCACACGCTGTGGCCAAGGCTGGTGAGATGGTTGATGTTCGAGGGCGAGGTCGGCCCGATATCGAGCACGCGCAGTGACGGTTCCGCCTTCAGATGCTTCTGCAAGGCAGACCAACCGCTTGAGTGTCGCGGCACGCGCGGTCCGGATAGCACCGTGGGCTTGTGCCCCTGGCCCTCTGCCTGGCCGCGGCTGAATATACTTCGCAGCATGCTCATTCCATGCCCTTGAGCAATTTCATCACCAGCAACCGACCTTTTGTTGTTAATCCGCCCTTAGTGCGCGGTGCCGAAGAGCGCTCCCGGCTTCTCTGCCGGAGTCGCGGACGTCTGCGTCGCGGATGCGCCAGTCTTTTCCGCCGATCCGGGTGACTGTATTAAGTCTACCTTGCCGGTGAAGACGGCGTTCTCTTCAATCGCCAGACGGGCCGCGCGAAGGTCCCCAATCACCTGAGAGCCGGCCCGCAACTCCACGCGCCCCGTCGCGTTGATATTGCCGTTCAACGTGCCGAGAATCACCACGTCACGCGCCCCTACATTGGCCTGCACGCGCGCATTGGCGCCAATTGTAAGCCTGCTGTCACTTAACGTGATCGTACCCTCGACAAGGCCATCCACAAGTAGATCTTCGCTTCCCTTCACCTCACCGCGAATCTGGACGGACTTCCCGATCGTGGCAGTCGTGCTGTCGCCTGCAGCCATGCAATTTCTCCTTAAATCTTTAAACTGGGACGTGCCACGAATATACGCAACGACGATCAAGGCTGCAACCTTCCGTGAGTACTATCCCCATGCGGACCAAGTCCAAAACGGCACGAAGTGCTTGATTCGGGAAAACTTCATCCTTAAATCAAGCGTCCAATAGCGTGCATGTTGGAAACATGCGCAGAAACGTTATCTCGATGAGAAAATGAATAATGGTAAACAGGCCATGAGGGAAGTACGCGAAAGTCTTCGGCCTTACCGGTTGTTAAGCCTTGTCTCGCTTGCTCTCGTCGCCGTGCTCCTGCCTCTTGACGCAGCGTTTGGCCAGAACGATGACGTGGCTCGCGACCCGGTGGCCCTGGTGCGCCGCGCCTCGCAGAATGAGCTGAAGACCGAGCACGGCAACCACCCGTATCGCTACCAGCTGCACAAGATCGACGATAACAAGATCACGACCAAAGAAATCGTCGAGACCAAAGACGGAGACGTGGCCCGCCTGATCGCGGCCGACGACAAGCCTCTCGATTCAGAAGCGCAGCAAAGCGAGATCGACCGGCTGAAAAACCTGTTCGCCCATCCTGAGTTGCAGGCCCACCGCCACAAGAAAGAGCAAGAAGATAGCGACCGCGCCAACGAGATGCTTCGCATGCTGCCCGATGCGTTCATCTACAAATACGAGGGCATGGTCGACGGACCCAACGGCCCGTGCCACCGCCTGAGCTTTCAGCCCAATCCCAGTTTCGATCCGCCGGACCGCGAAGGCCAGGTGTACCACGGCATGGCAGGTGAGCTATGGATCGACAAGGGGCAGGAGCGCATGGTGAAACTCGACGCGCACCTCATCGCCGATGTGGATTTCGGTTGGGGCATCCTCGGACGTCTCTACAAGGGCGGCAGTATCCTCGTTGAACAGGCCGACGTAGGCGAGCACCACTGGGAGACGACCCACATGAAGCTGAGCCTCACCGGCAAAGCGCTCATGATCAAGCCGCTAAGCTTCAAGACAACCGAAGACGCCTCCCACTTCGAGCCGGTCCCACCGGAGATGGGCTATCAGAACGCCATCAAGATGCTGTTAAACAATACTGACAGCGTACAGGTGTCCGAGGGACACGGACGCTAGAAGCTTGCAATTCGCGCCTAACAGTCATTGGCGACTACGCATTGACTCGGCATGTTTCTGTCATTGCTCGTCTTCAAGCTGAAAATCCTCGCCCGGGAGCGCGGGCGGCATCGCCAGTCCCTTGCGGAAGTCACCGAATACCATCTCGAGCAAGATGACCTCGGTTCGAGGCGAAGGCTTGCCTCCTAGTGGTGACGCACGCTTCCGGCATCCAGAATGAGTTCCGGCGTTGCAACGCTGCCAAAGTTCATGGAATCCGCGGCGGGATGAAAAGGCTGCGGCGCGGCTGGCCCAATTTAGTGTTGTTCTCGTGCAACGCGACCGCAGAGCTATCCCAGACATCCATACGATTAGCAGCCACTTTCTTCTCCATGGTGGGATTAGACTGACCCGTAAAGCTGAACGTGAAAGTCCTTTTCTTGACCAATTCGATTGCGCCAAACGGTCCGTCAACCCGCCCTGTGCCATCCAGCACAGCCAGCCGCGCTTCCGTTGCGTCGAGTTCCAGACGTACGTGGCCGGACGGCTGTAGATGCAAATGCTGCCGACCAAAGCTCATTTGGCAGTCACTCCCCTTCGTATGGGCAATATATGCTGGGATGACACTGGCATAGACCGTGCCCTTCAAAACATGGACGTTCGATGCCGTCGCTCCCGAAGGAAGCAGTTCGAGACGGGAAAATTCAACGGATGAATATGGACCGAGACGCACTGTACTGTTGTCTTCGAACTCAACCTCGGCTCTACCCATGGCTGTTTCAATGACATTTCCGCTCGTTATGGGAATGTGAACCGATGCTGGCCGAAATTCGTTCCCCGTGCTGTTAGCAAGTTGAACTTCACCTTTCACATCGCTCAACCAAGCAATGGCTACCTTTCCACTGGCATGAGACTGATCTTGACTATGCGAAGCGGTAGGATCGGCGCCAGTTGCCGTCGAGGGGGGAGTGGCAGGTTGCTGAGCCTGCACTGCGCACGGGTTCCATGCCGACGCGGCTACCAGAGCGAACGCGAGCCTTGCGATTGCCTTCACTTCTGCCCCTCACCCTATCCAAGGAGACGTCTAGTACCAGCGGAAAGTCAACTCACGGGTGGCTTGCGTTTAAGTTGTATCAACCCCTCCCGCGCACAACATTCAGCACGAAAACTCGCAACGTGCTCACATTCATAGGACAGATCGAAGGGAATCAGATGTCCGGACTCTACGGCTTTGATGGCCGGCACGCCGAATGGCAAGGCGTACGCGCTGACTGATCGATGTGAGCCCTGACCGTTGAGGACGAACCGGGCGCGAAACGATTTCCGATCATCGCGCCTCTCATATGATTCTTCCGGGCTGTCAAAAGTCTGTTTCGTGAAAATCGAGGCGGGCAGGTCAGTGGAATGCTGTATTCCCTGCAACCACCCCCACAAACGCCGTCCTTCTCTGTTTACACAAGATTGCTGTCGTCGCCGCCGCCGAAATCGCCGTCATCTCCGCTTCCGAAATCATCTCCTTGTGTGTCGTCGGAGGTCGTAGGATCGGTATCGGGCTCATAGCTGACGTCTTGTAGACCGGCTTGGCCTTGGGTGCGATCGTCGTACGACGCTTCGCGCTCGCCGCGTTCGGCAAAACCACCGCCCTGCTGCGGATCGTCGTAGTAGTTATTGACGACCGTCTCTTCGACAGGAGGGGCTCCAAAACCCGAGCCGTAACTACCGCCGAATCCTCCGCCCTCGCCGTGATGCATCAGCGATTCGATGCCTTCAAACGCCAGCGCTCCCGCGGCAACTCCGGCAGCCGTTGTCGCGGCGCTGCGCAGGAAACCGCCTACCGGGCTGGGAGCGGGCGGAGGCGCCCCATAGGCAGGTGCTGCCGCATATTGTGGAGGAGCCTGATATTGCGGCTGATACGCCGGTACCTGCTGATATTGCGCCTGTTGCGGAGGCGCAGCCGGTGCGGGATCGCGATGGCCCAGCAGTCCGCCGAGGAAGCTGGTAGCCCGTGCGGGCTGCTGCGGCTGTGCCTGCTGTTGCTGCAATTGCTGCATCTGCGCGCGGGCCTGGCTTAGGGCCAGATTCTGCACTAGAACCGTCTGAGCCAGTTTGTAAAGGGCATCAGGATCGCGGCTCAGCCCCTGCAGTAACAGCTGTTCGGCCTCGGGATCTTTTTCCGTCAGCCGGGTTTCCTCTACCTTACGAACCAGATCTTCAAGCATCGAGCTTTCTTGCGGTGTCATGACAAGTCCCTCAGACTCTTAGGATGCCCCCGTGAAAGAGCTTCCATTGTTAAAACGCATATAAACGCACAAAGTGGCGGACAAAGTCCGCCACTTTAAAATACGTATGACAATTCCATTCTGTTCCGCGACGAGGTGGTTTCAGGCGTACGCCAGAGCGCGAATCTCTTCCTTCCGCACGGTAAGCTTGCGGACGAGTTCTTCGCGCACCTCGTAGCCACGCCCAACGCTCTGCGGCACAATAATTTCGCCCTGGGCCGACACCGTCACCTCTGGCTCGATGATGTCTTCCTGCCAGTACCGTTTCGAGGCTGAAACGTCACCCGGCAGCTGGAAGTTTTCAAGCGACGAGAGCGCAATGTTGTGCGCTCGGCCGATGCCGGTTTCGAGCATCCCTCCGCACCATACCGGGATGCCCCGCTCCTGCGCCGCATTATGCACCGCGATCGCCTCGCTGAACCCACCGACACGGCCGTTCTTGATGTTGATGATGCGGCAGGACTCCATCTCGATCGCGGCCAACGCGTCGCGGCGGTTGCGAATCGACTCGTCTAAGCAGATGGCCGTGTCGAGCCGCTTCTGAAGTATGGAGTGAAAATAAAAGTCGTCAGACCAGAGCGGCTGCTCGATCATCAGCAGCTTGAAGCGATCGAAGTTAACCAGGTGCTCGATATCGTTCATGCGATATGCCGAGTTCGCATCGACGCTCAGCATAATGTCGGGCCAGCGCGCCCGTACGGCTTCGAGCATCTTCACATCCCAGCCCGGCTTGCATTTCAGTTTGATGCGCTGATACCCCGCCGCCAGTTCTTTCTCAACTTCTGAAACCTGCTTCTCCATCGTCGACTGAATCCCGATGGAAACTCCGCAAGGAATCACCTCGCGGATTCCGCCGAGCAGTTCCGACAACGCGATGCCGCGCATCTGCGCTTCGACATCCCATACCGCGTTCTCCAGCGCGGCCTTGGCCATGCGGTGGCCCCGCACCTGGCGAAAGATTCCAGGACATTTGCCGCCATGCTCGGGATCGGCGCTGGCCAGAGCAGGCGCGAGTTCCTGCAGTGTCACCAGCCAGGCGGTATCAATCGTCTCGTCACTGAAATAAGGATGTTCCCCCGCGACGCACTCGCCCCAGCCGGTAAACCCTTCGGCCTTGATCTCGATCAGCATGATGCGGCGCTCGGTGGTTGTCCCAAAGCTGGTTTGGAAGGGCTGTACCAGCGGCATACGTATTTCGCGAAGAATAATGGCGTCAATTTTCATGCATTGGTCTCTTTTTGATGTGGGAACTTCGGCTCCTGCCACTCTCCCAGTCCGAAGATTCCGTTGCCTTCCGCATCTGTCCTGAAGTCGATCACCGCCAGCCCGCGCGCAAACGCGTCCTCAAATCGCCGGCGATTCTCCGTCTGGACGGCAAGAGCGCGCGTCTGGTTTTCGAGTGACGTCTTCCACTTGCCGATCTCACACGGGATCGTAATCGTTTCTTGTATTATCTTTGGATTCGCCTGCTGAACATAAGGTTTCGCGGTAGGTGCGCCAGACACGATTGCCTCGACGCGCTCCGACTGCATCCACCACTCGGCGTGCAAACGGTCTGTAGGCAATCCTCCTTGCAGACGAGATGAGGATACACCATAAAAGTTCGATGTATATCTCCTAACTATGGCGCCAAGCCTGTGGATATTTAGGAAAGAATTCTTTATTTCCAACGGATCGAAGGTCCATTCCATCAGCCGGAAACCCCGGACGATGGCGTCCTCCCGCTGTGCCAGCTTCAACCGGCGTCCAATTCCGGCGTTGCGGTATGCTGGCCGAACGGCCAGCATGTGCGAGTGCAAATACGGCTGCGGGCCGTCCCCTGCGCGCACTGCCGGAAGCGCCATGGCGAACCCGATGAGGCTTTCGTATGTGCCTGGTCCACCGTCAGTTACGTCAAATGCCCCAAGAACCTGGCCACCGATCTTCTGCGTCACCGTAAAGACGCGCCGCGGGATCACGTCGCCATCCGAATAGCCCCAGACATCGACCTGCAGTTGCACACACGCGTCCAGTTCCTCAAATCCCCGGCAGGCGCGAATCAGGACCGTACGCTCCTGCGGCGTAATAAAGATCGAGCTCATTTTGGGGTGCGCTCCCGCTCTTTGGCCTCATCCCACAATCTTTCCAGCGATTCCGGAGAAAGCACCTCGAGCGCCGTCTCGCTGGCCGCCTCCATGGCAGCAAAGCGACGGCGGAACTTGGCGTTAGTCTCCCGCAAAGCGAATTCCGGATCGACATGCAGCCGCCGCGCCAGATTGACCGCCGTAAACAGCAGATCGCCTACCTCAGATGCAACCGCTTTGACATCACGCTTTTCATCCGGAACCGCCAACTCTGCCTCAAGCTCGACAATCTCCTCCTGTAGCTTGTCGAAAAGCCCCCGCACATCCGGCCAGTCGAACCCTGACTTTGCAGCCCTCAACCCGAGTTTTGTCGCCTCAGCTAGGGCCGGAAGCGCCCGAGGCACAACATCAAGCCGTCCCTTCAATCCTTCATCTTTTACTTGAGCATTCTTCTCCAGCTGCTTGATCTGTTCCCAATTGCGAAGCACCTGCTTCGCATCAATACCGTCCGTTTCGAGCCCCTCAGCGACATTGCCCGCTGCTGCCGCAGCCTCATCACCAAAGACATGAGGATGCCGCCGGATTAGCTTACGGTTCAGCCCAGCAATCACATCGGAGATGCTGAAGTCGCCAGCCTCGGCAGACATTTCCGAATAGAAGAGCACCTGCAGCAGCAGGTCGCCGAGTTCCTCTTTCAGGTCAACCCAGTCGCGGCGCTCAATCGCGTCAAAGACCTCGTAGGTCTCCTCTAGCGTATATTTGCGGATCGAATCAAAGGTCTGCTCGCGGTCCCATGGACATCCACCCGGGGCGCGCAGCCGGGCCATAATGGCAACCGCCTCGGCAAATTGCCTGCCTGCATCCTGCTGTGTGAGCATGACCCTACTTTAAACGATTCGAAGGTCGCAGAAACCACGGCCAGAAAACAGAAACCGATGAGAAAATTCCCTATCCACACATCGGATAGGAGACCCACAGCATGAAGATGGAATATTCGCGGACGGCAAAGCGCGGCCTCTGGCTCGCTGGAATTCTGGCACTCATCGCCTCTGGCAGCGCCCAGGCCCAGGCCGTCGGCTTCACAAAGGGCATGCCGTTCAGCGACGGATACGTTGCCGGTAACACTCTCTACGTCGCCGGCCAGCAGGGACCCGATGAGCACGGCAAGGTCACAGGCACCGATATCACCTTTCAAACCACCAGCGCCATCGGCGCCATAGAAAAGGTAGTGAAACAGGCAGGCTTCCAAATGACCGACATCGTTTCGGTAACCGTCTATGTCACCGACCTGAATGATGTCCCGGCGATGAACAAGGTCTACATCAAGCTCATGCCAGACCCCAAACCCGCGCGGGCAACCGTTAAAGTCGCTGGGCTTATCGGCGACGCCAAGATCGAAATCTCCGCCATCGCGGTAAAGCACTAGGGGGCGCTAAGAAAGAAGGCTGAGAGGACAGACGCCGCTCAGCTTTCTCTCAAGGCTTCAACAGGATTGAGCTTGGTCGCCCGCCGAGCTGGCATGTAGCTGGCGAGCAACGCGATTCCGAGAAAAATAAGGGGCGCCACAGCAAATGTCGTCAGGTCGCGCGTGCTGACGTCATACAACATGTTCGACATCAACCTCGTCATCAAAAACGCAGCGAACAAACCTACGGCTATCCCAACGAGAGCCAGCAAGAGCCCCTGCCGAACCACCAGCCGCAGAATATCCCCGCGTTCTGCTCCGAGCGCCAGGCGAATAGCCATCTCATGTCGCCGCTGCGCCACGGAGTAAGCCAGCACTCCATAAATCCCAATGACCGCCAACGCCAGGGCGGCAAGCGAAAACACCCCCAGCAGCAGCATAGTAAAGCGTGGCTGCGCGCGCGAGCTGTCCATCAGTTCGTCGACGGTCTGAATGCTCGTCACCGGCTGATCGGCATCGACAGCAGAAATCTGCTTCTGCACCGCCGCGGCCATGCTCTGCGGCGGCACATCCGTCCGCACCAGCAGATTCATGTTGCCCCAGGGCAGCTGCGCAAACGGAATATAGACCTGCGCCTGCGTCTCCTCCGCCAGTCCCTTGTTCCTTACATCCGCGGCAACGCCAACCACCTCAGACGCAGCCGGACCGCGGCCCACAATCACGTGCTTGCCCACCGGATTCTGATTCGGCCAGAAACGCCGCGCAAACGTCTCGTTTACAACCAGCGCCTTCGGCGCCTGCGCGTTGTCGGCCGCAGTAAACTCGCGTCCATTGCGCAACGGAACGCGCATCGTATCGAACCACTGCGGGCTGACAGCCTCAATATCGAGAAATGGCCGCTGCCCCAGCGGCACATCCGGCTGCCCATCCGGCAGCATGGGAGTAATCCGCTTCCAGGTCAGCGGCAACGTCGCCGAGATCGCGGCACTGCGCACGCCCGGTAACACCGAGACGCGCCGAAGAACTTCATCAAAGAAAGCGGTTTGCTGCTCCGGCTTTGCGTACTTCACCGTCGGGAGCGAAACATTCATCGTAAGCACATTGTGCGCATCGAAGCCGGGATCAACCCGCAGCAACTGCGCAAAGCTGCGCAGCAGAAGCCCTGCCCCGATCAGTAAGAGCAAAGAGAGCGCTACCTGCCCCACGACCAGAAGGCTCCGCATCTGCACCCGCTCGCGGCCAGCGGAAGAGTTTGCGCCTTCTTCGCGCAACGTCGCGTTCAGGTTAGTCCGGGCAAGCTGCAGCGCCGGAAAGATGCCGAATCCAATTCCCGTAAGCAGCGACACGCCGACAGCAAACAGCAGCACGCGCAGATCCATCGTGATAGGCATCCCCTGCGGCAACTCGGTCGCTGACAGAGTCACCAGCGCCCGGGTCGCAGCCCATCCAAGCCCCACTCCAAGCACGCCCGCGACCAGCGACAGCAAGATGCTCTCCGTCAGCAGTTGCCGGACGATCACGCCCCGGCCCGCTCCCATCGCCGTGCGCACCGCAATCTCCCGCCTGCGCGCCAGCGCCCGCGAAAGCAGCAGACTTGCAACATTGGCGCACGCAATCAGCAGAACCACGGCAACCGCAACCGAGAGCATCAGCACTCTTCCGCGCACATTCACCACAACCAGATCACGCAATGGACTAGCCATCACCACGACAGCAGGATCGGCATCTGGCGCTGTAGGATTCTGCTCCCGATACTGCTGATTCAGCACCGCCAGTTCAGAGTCGGCGAGTGCCACCGTGATTCCGGGCCGCAGCCGCGCCAGATAGCTGAGATATCCAACGCCCGTGCGCAGTCTCTGCGGAGTCATCAGCGTCAGTTCAAAGTAGCGAGGCGTCCAGACATCCGCCTGCCCGATGAAAGGAAACCGAGCATCGGCAGGAAGTATCCCGACCACCGTATGCGGCACCGTATCCAGCATGACCGTCTGACCGACAATATTTCGATCGCCACCGAAGCGGCTGCGCCAGATCGCATCGCTGAGCATCACAACGTGCGCGCCCTCAGGCCGTCCCTCGTCGTCGCGAAACACGCGCCCAAGCTGCGGTTGCAGACCGAGCATCGGAAAGAAACTCGGCGTCACGCGCGCCACGGCCACCTGCAAAGGATCACCGTGTCCGGTGAGGTCAAAAGTGTCATTGGTCCACGCCGCGACAGATTGAAACGAATGATTATGGTCGCGCACCAGCTCATAGCGCAGCAAAGTGCCGCCCCGGTCTGTGCTCTTATCCTTCACATCCAGGCTTACAAGCTGCTGCGGGTCGTGGTACGGAAACGGCCGCAGAAGCAGCGCACTCGCCACGGTGAACATCGCCGTGTTCGCGCCGATACCCAGCGCCAGAATAACAATCGCCGCCACTGCGAATCCCGGATTCTTGAGCAGGACACGCACACTGAAACGAACGTCGCGAAGAAACGATGGCATGATGCAGATTATAGGTCTCGTGAGCCATGCACCCATGATCTGGGTTGTCCAAACACATTTCATCAGATCCACGGCAATCTTCCTCTTGACAATCTAGTGGACAGGCTGCATCATTCCTCTTGTATATCTAAAGGAGAACGTTCGAACATGCCTGACAAACCCAGCGACCTCGTCCAGGGAACGCTCGAAATGCTGGTGCTGAAAACCCTCGCGCTCGAACCTATGCACGGCTTCGGCGTGGCCCTCCGCATCGAGCAGATCAGCAACGGTGTTTTCCGCGTCAATCCCGGCTCTCTTTTCCCCGCCTTCAGCCGGCTCGAACGCGCAGGCCGCATCAAGTCCGAGTGGCGGTCAACGGAGAACAATCGCCGCGCGAAATATTACGTCCTGACCGACAGCGGACGAAAAGCACTCAAGGAAGAAACCCGCGAATGGGGACGCCAGATCGCCGCGATCACCAGAATTCTCGAAGCCTGAGCCAACACCATGCGACCGCTGCGAGCTTTCCTCATGGGTCTGAAGACGCTCTTCCACAAAGATCAGCGCAATCGCGAACTGGACGAAGAGCTGCGCGACTACCTCGAAGCCTCCGCGCAGGAAAAGATGCGCCGCGGCATGACTCACTCTGATGCCATGCGCGCCTCCCGCGCCGAAATGGGGACCATGGAAACAGTCAAAGAGAAAGTCCGCTCCGCAGGCTGGGAGTCTCTGGCCGAATCCATCTGGCAGGACATTCGGTATGGCCTGCGCCAGCTGATCAAGAGTCCCGCCTTCACTCTGACCGCCGTGCTTACGCTCGCGCTCGGCATCGGAGCCAACACCGCAATCTTCACCCTCGTGCATGCCGTCATGCTCAAGCAGTTGCCGATCGCCAGCCCCAACCAGCTCTACCGAATCGGCGAGGGCGAATACTACTGTTGCGAGTGGGGAGGCCTCGAAGGCTCGTGGGGCACATTCGACTACCCGTACTACAAGCACCTGCGCGATACCAACCCGGCCTTTGAACAGCTTGCCGCCTTCGCCGGAGGCGGTTCTTCCTACAATGTTCGCCGTACGAGCTCGACCGGTGCAGCGCAGACGACGACCGGCGAATACGTCTCCGGGAACTACTTCTCGACGTTAGGAATTCGGGCCAGCCTGGGACGTCTGCTCAATCCATCCGATGACAAGCCGGAATCGGCGGCGGCAGCGGTGATGGGCTATAGCGCATGGCGAGACCACTATGGCGCGGACCCATGGATGATTGGATCAACCATATTGGTCAACGGCCTGCCAGTCACACTCGTCGGCATTGCGCCTGAAGGATTCTTCGGTGACCGCCTCAGCGCTAATCCGCCCGAACTGTGGATTCCTCTCAACCAGGAACCTGCCTTTGAAGGCGAGGGGCAGAAATCGATCCTCAACTCGTCCGGAGACGCGTGGCTCTACATCATTGGTCGGCTCAAGCCCGGCGTCTCGCCAACGCAGCTACAGACGCAGCTATCAACCGACCTCCGACAGTGGCTTCAATCGGAGAGACACCTCAGCGGAGACGATCTTGCTGAGCTTCCGAAACAGCATATTCAGATAACGCCCGGCGGAACCGGCATCTCACCATTCCGCAGCAATTCAAAGAACGGACTCTATCTTCTCTCCGCAGCGTCCGTTCTCGTGCTGCTCATCGCCTGCGCCAATCTGGCCAACCTGCTGCTCGCCCGCAGCGCTGCGCGGTCACAACAAACAGCCCTGCGCCTTTCGCTCGGGGCTTCGCGCTCGCGGCTCATTCGTGCCGCGCTTACTGAGAGCGTGCTGCTCTCCGTCATCGGCGGCGCAGCTGGCCTCCTGTTCGCCTTTGCTGGAACGAAGGCAATTCTGCTCATCGTCTTCCGTGGCGCAAAATACGTTCCCGTGCAAGCCACGCCATCGCTGCCAATTCTGGCCTTCGTGCTTCTAGTTTCCGTGCTTACCGGCATAATCTTCGGCATCGCACCCGCGTGGATCGGCACCCACGCCGACCCGCAGGAAGGGCTGCGCGGAAGCAGCCGCAGCGCCACAGCGCGTTCTTCAAGCCCGCAGAAAATTCTGGTAATCGTGCAGGCTGCGCTCTCCATTATCCTGCTCGCCGTTGCCGGACTCGTCACGCAAAGCTTGCGCAATCTCGAAAAGACCAATCTTGGTTTCCAATCGCAGGGCCGTCTGCTCGCCACCATCAATTTCAAAGCCGCTGGATACAAACCCGATCAGCTTCCCGCCCTATACGAAGCGTTGCAAAACCGCCTCGAACAAGTTCCCGGAGTGCGCAGCGCAAGCCTGTCTCTCAACAGCCCGCAAAATCTCTGCTGCGTCAACCTCAACATCACCATCGGCGGACGCACCGACAAATGGATCGAAGACGTCAACATCATCTACAACCGCGTAAGCCCGCATTACTTTGAGACCATCGGCACGCCTCTCCTGCGTGGCCGCGTCATCAACGAGCGCGATACGCAGGGCTCGCAACACGTCGCTGTAGTGGATGAGTCTTTCGCACGCAAATTCTTTCCCGGCGAAGATGCGATCGGAAAAAGTTTCGGCATCCTGCTCCCGGGCCACGGATACGACTACCAGATCGTCGGCATCGTAAAAGACGCGATATACAAAAACCCTTCAGTCGAGCAGAGCCCAGCGCTGTTCCTGCCGTTCACGCAGATAACGGAGTTCGGCCCCACCGGCTATCGGCGCCTGGAAACAGGCACGCTCTACGCTCAAGTGATTCAACTCAGCCTCGTCGGCGCTCCTGAGGGCTACGAAAAGGCATTCCTCAATGCTCTCGCCAGCGTCGATCCCAACCTGTCCGTGGTCAACGTCCAGACCTATACCGAACAGGTCGCCGTGCAGTTCAATCAGGAACGGCTCATCGCCCGTCTCACTGGCCTCTTCAGTTTGCTCGCCCTCATGCTCGCTTCCATCGGCCTCTATGGAGTTACTGCTTACAACGTCACCCGCCGCACCAACGAGATCGGCACACGTATGGCGCTCGGTGCCAGTCGCGGAAATATCGTCAGCATGGTCCTGCGCAGCGCGTTTTCGCAGGTCATCATTGGCCTCTGCATCGGGCTGCCGCTGGCCATTCTCATCGGCCGCTACCTCGCCCATCAGCTTTATGAAGTGGGCCGCTTTGATCCGCTCGTGCTCGGCGGAGCTACGGTCATTCTATGTATCTGCACGCTCATCGCCGGACTTTTCCCTGCCCGCCGCGCCGCCTCGATCGAACCCATGGAGGCGCTAAGAATCGAGTAGCAGCACATCGGAACAGTCTCGGCCGATCTGACGCAAGCGCTAAGCTCTATACTTCGTCCAGTGATCGTGATCGTCGCCATCTTTTCGGTTCTCTTCGGACTCGCCTTCGGCAGCTTCTTGAATGTCTGCATCTCGCGTCTGCCGCAGCATAAGTCGATTGTGCGGCCCGCTTCCTACTGCCCCTCATGCGGCGAACCGATCCTGGCAATGGACAACCTGCCCCTCATCGGCTGGGGTCTGCTGCGGGGACGCTGCCGCCACTGCGGATGGCGTATTCCTTCCCGTTATCCCCTCGTCGAACTGGCAACCGCAACGCTCTTCCTGCTGACCTGGCTCACCTTCAGTCTGACTCTCCAAGGCGCGGGCATGGCCACTCTCTGCTTCCTGCTCTTGGGGCTTGCCGTTATGGATGCCGAGACCCTGCTGCTTCCCAACTCATTTACTCTTCCAGGAATCGCCCTTGGCATCGCATACTCCGGGCTGCGCGGAGGCTGGCGCGCGGGAATCCTTGCCGCCGTCTACGCGCTGGCGGCAGCGACTCTCATCTTCCTCATTCGCGGAGCCTATTGGCTGGTGCGCCGGCAGGAAGGCATGGGCCTGGGTGATGCCAAGCTCCTCGCTCTGATTGCCGCATGGCTCGGGCCCTGGCAGACCCTGCTCGCGCTGTTTCTGGGCGTTCTGGCTGCGGCAACCTTCGGCCTGATCTTGCTGGCGCGGAAGAAACGCAGTGCGGGCGCCTTGCAGCTTCCCTTCGGTTCATTCCTCTGCGCCGCGGCGATTTATGCTATCTTTCGCGGCCAGCCCATCGTCCATTGGTACCTGCGGCAGTTCCCCTAAATCTTGAATGCGTTCTTTGCAGCGTCGTCGATCACCGCTGTCACCGGCTGACCACCACCACCGAGTCGCCACTCTTGGTCCTTTATGCCGACAACGCGGCTGGTGACATTTCTTTGGGTCAACGTCCCTACGGTCAACACCTCTACATACAACTGTGCTTTCATCGGGTGCCTATTCAACTTCAAAGGAGCCAAAATGCCCACCACTGAAAGAAGAGCTCTTGGTCCACATCATAGTCTTTGCACACCAATCTTCCGGCTCAGAGTTCTGAGCTTCCCGCATCCATGGCTTTGAGCTTATTGGGCTGCCACAGTGTGTGGTTGGGGAGTGCCTTTCTTGGCGGCGATCTTTTCCGCAGTGGTAGGCGGAAAGGCAATTGAGTTGCCGCTGGGGGTTGCCACACCTTCCAAATAATCCGTATCCCCGTACCGATTAAAAAGCAACTCGGCTTCCCGCTGCTTGACGTCTTCGAAGATGTTCGGGAGTCCAGCAATACGGTGTGCGTGCCCGCCTTATTTTGAAGAACCTGGGCATCCTGCTCACCCTCCATCTGTCTCAGTACATAGGTTCCTGCAGGTAACTTTGCATTTCCTGCATAGAAGCTGGAAGACATAGTGAAGGTTACTTTGGTCTGCGCCATTGTTGGCAAACAACTGAGTAGCGCGACCATACTTGACGTTAACGCAAATACAGTGATCTTCCTCATCGGTGAATCTCCCTTCCATTCACAGTTTGTGAGAACCGCTTTGTGATTGCTGACTTGTGGGTTCGCGCACCCGCAATTTGCGGACGCGGCTCTCAGTTTTTTGCCCCGCCACGCCGCCACCCAACAGCGGCTTAGAACGGCGTCTCAGGAGCTACTCACGAGTGTTCCTGAGTAAACACAAGCCTAGTTCTTGGCAAATCTCAGGCCAACTAGTAGAACTACCAGAATCGTTATGAACTATTGCTTGGTCAGCGCGCGAGGAGCCGCGATCCGCACCCTGTGGGTGTCAAAAAACTCGAAATCTGAAAACGACCCCAAATTTCCGGATATAAAGTTGGCATCTCGGATATATGGCGCTCGTTGTTCAAGGAGCGATGTCCGAAGGTTTCAAATGGCGTTCACCGCATGCAAAGGGGTAAGAATCGGGCTGAGATCTCTCCGCGGACCTCTGCGGCGAAATTTCGAGGCTTGGCATCCTGAGCGGCTTTGGGAATCAGGTTCTATGCATTCTTATGAATACATTCCCGAATCCGCGACAACTGCACAAGATGGTGCCGCGCGTGTACTGTATGGAATTCCCGCCATTGGTCCGCTGACAGCGGGCCGTAGGCAAAATGCGAAGCCATGGGCTGCGAACCGAATTTCTCCGCGCACTCATTCAAAAGGCTGTCGACCTTCGCCATCTCAAGCTTGAATTGCTGAGCCAGTTCAGCACCGCATAACGCGTCCAGATGCACCTGCCCCGGACGCACATGCTCAGGCGCCCGTCCACCCTCAGGAAAATGACCCGCCTGAATTGTCGCGCGCCACCGCGCCTCCTGCTCGGGACTCTTCGGGGCCTGCGTCGGACGTCCCTTCTGCAGCCGATCTTCCAACACGCCTGCCGTGCTGCGGTAGCTAAGGATCAAATGTTCGACGAGCTGCTGCGCGCACCACCGATTCGGGTCATCATCGGGATGAATCTGCACTTCAGCAACGCTCAGACCGCGGAGGTCTTTCGCAAATGCGGTCTGCACGGATTCGAATGTCGGATACATCGGCTCTGACCGCCCCTCCTCGTTGTCAAGTGCCTCGCCTGAGGAAAAAGTCGGAACCCATTCATTCTAAACGATACTTGTGAGAACAACTACTGGCATGTTTTTTCCCCCAATCCGCTAACATAGATATAGGGATGAAATTGTCCGGCAGCTGCTCCTGCACCGCGCCAGAGGCAATGGCATTTCTGAAGTCATCTACAGCCAACTATCTTTGTTTGCAATAATTTAGCAAAAACACGGGGGGAGGGGCAGCCGCTAGTGCTTCGCCGAGGCGCTAAGGTCCCGCAGGGCCTTGTGCGCTTCCTTGGCTTTCGGGCCATTCGGCAGAGCGGCCAGATATAGCTCGTAATTCTCCACCGCCTCATCCTTGTGGTTCATGTGGCGGGCAGCTTCGGCCAGGAAGAACACCGCGTCCGGATTCTCCGGGTCGGCCTGCGTCGCCTCTTTGAAGCGCGCATAGGCGCCCTTATAATCCTCGCGATTCAGATAAAACTGACCGACGTGCACGTCATCGGCGGCCAGTTTGGGATTGTGAACCAGGCCACCGGCGCCGTCGGCGACGCGGGTGTCGCGGTCACCCTCAAGGTCGAGATTGTCAAGCTTGTCCCGGCTGGAGCTTTCGCCAGACGTGGCAGCAGGAGCAGGCTTCGCCGCCTCGGCGTCGCGCGCCTTGACCTCGTCTGCCGCTCTTTGTGAAATGTCCTCGGGAAAAGGATTGTCCTCCGCCGTGGATTTCTTCGGCTGCTGCGAGGCATCCGGTGCTGATTGCACCGCAGGTGTATCGCCGCCCGTGGGCTTGTTCGCCGGTGGGCAGGTGCTGCTCGTCTTCCACGGACCGTTCGACCCTTTCACCGCCTGGGCGCCACAACTCTTGTCCGGCTGCGTAGACGGAGCCTGCGGCTGAGCTGGCGGCGATGCGTAGGGATCAGAAGACTGCTGCTGCTGTGCGAACGCTCCAGAGCTACACAGAACGAGAGAGAGAACCGGAATCGAAATCAACCGCCGCATCAAAATCCTATCCTCTACTGTAGACGAGATGCGCAGCCAAAAGGATGGGATAAATCTGCGGCCGGTCTATAGGACTTGCTCCATGAATACATTCGCCCGCTCGTAGCCGGACGAGTGGGCCAGCGAAGGATCTGTGTGCCTGAACCCAAGCGACTCGTAAACGTGAATAGCATTCATCAATTTGCTGTTGGTCTCAAGTGTCAGCTTCCGCGCCCCGAGTTCGCGCGCCGCTTCGATGACATGAGCCAGCATCGTCTTGCCGATGCCCAGATTGCGACGCGACTCATCCACCGCCATCTTGGCCACTTCATACGACTCCGGCCCAGTGGCGATCAGTGCGCAGCAACCGACGATTTCATTATCGAGCGTCGCGAAATAAATATGACCGCCGGATTTGAGGATGTACTTCTCCGGATCGTTCAACGTAAGCCGGTCCTTTTCTTCGAGCACGAAGTACTTCGCGATCCATTGCTCGTTAAGCGTGCGGAAAGCTTCGTTATCACCTCTCTGGAATTGGCGGAAGGTAATTTGCATAAGCGCCTGCATGCGATCACTCCTTCAATTGTTATCTAGCCGCATCCGGAATAAGATGTCCAATATATTGTTTGTCTCTATTCAGACTCTATGGATATTGCTGACATTGAACTGCGCCATCTCCGATACTTCGTTGCTGTAGCCGAGGAGCTGCACTTCGGCCGCGCCGCTCAGCGGCTGCACATCGCCCAGCCTCCGCTCTCACAGCAAATCCGCAAGCTGGAGGAGGCGGTTGGGCATCCGCTGCTGTTGCGCACTTCGCGCCAGGTGCGGCTGACCGCTGCTGGAGAAGAGCTGCTGAAGCGCGCGCAGCAAACCCTGCGCAAGGTGTCCGAAGATCTGCACAACACGAGGCGCATCGGGCGCGGCGAAGTGGGCACGCTCACCGTCGGATTTATCGCATCGGCCATGCTGACTGTGCTGCCGCGCATGTTGAGCGATTATCGCAAACGCTTTCCTGAAGTGGAGCTTCGGCTGCGCGAGTTCCACACCAGTGCTCTGCTGCGTGCTCTCCGCGACGGCACAGCGGACATTGGATTCACGCGCGATGCTGACGTGGAAGAAACACTTCATACTGAGATTCTGTTGCCCGAGCCTTACATTGCCGTGGTGTCGGCACAACATCCACTGGCCGCGAAGCCGTCCATTCGCATGGACGAGCTTCGCGCTGAACCGTTCGTTCTCTTCTCGCCGGAAGTCGGACAGAATGCATGGGAGAAAGTCATGCGCCTCTGCCAGCAGGGTGGATTCCGACCGAAGATTGTGCAGGAGGCTCCTCACTGGCTGACGATTCTGCGGCTCGTCGGCACTGGGCTCGGCGTCACGATTGCTCCGGCCTGTGTCGAGGGGATTGCCGACCAGGAGGTGCGGTGCATCAAGCTGAAGAGCGCGAAGGTCTTCAGTCATCTTGAGCTCGCCTATCGCGCTGAAACGCTGACGGAACTCGAAGAGACTTTTCTCTCCCTTGCGAGGAAGACCTTCAGGCACTAGATCTCGTGTGCCTCCGGTTTTCCGCAACGAAGAGTGAGATATACTCGGGTCGAATCCTTGCTATGAGCCTGATTATCCGTTCCTCTGCCATCCATGCAGCCGGCTGCTATACGACGGCCCCGATTAAGAAAAGCACCCGCGTAGTGGAGTACACCGGTCCGCGAATCACGAAAGAACAAGCTGATAAGAAGTACCAGAATTCGCCCACCACTTACTTGTTTGGGCTGGGAAATGGCTCGCGGGTGATCGATGGCCACGGGACCGCCATGTTCATCAACCACTCCTGCGATCCGAATTGTGAGACCGATGAGCTTCGAGGCCGGGTATGGGTCAGAGCTATCCGTGACATTGCCGCTGGTGAAGAGCTGACCTACGACTACAACCTCTACGACGGCGAGGACGACGAAGCAACATGTAACTGCGGCGCGGCAAAGTGCCGCAAGACAATGTATTCGGAAGAGGAAGTTAAGAAGCGCGCCCGCGCTGCGAAAAGATCCGCGAAGAAAAAAGCGAATCCGCAGCCCGGACGCAACACAAGGAATGAACGAAGCGGCAAGGCTGCCGGACGCAAGTAGTAATGATCGGAGCGTAGGCCATTCTCCGATCAGGCCCGTTGACTACGATTTCTGGGCACTTACGGATGTGACAGTGATGGTGTCGCCATCGACGGTTCCCGTCACGGTAACATTTTCTCCCGCCAGCTCTTTGATGGCCGCATCTCCGCCCTTGAGCTTGTAGACCTTGCCATCGCTCACGAGCACCGGTGCCGAACCTCTCTTCATGCATCCCTTGACGCACTTGGTGGCATCCGCGCTGGGCGCGCTATGCGAGGCGCCGCAGTGTTCCTCGCTAATGAATCCATTGATGGTTTTAGCTGACTGCGCCGAAAGCCCCACGACGCTGAAAGCTAAGAAACCTACAGCCGGCAAAAGCTTGAATCGCATAAACCGTCTCCCTCGTTAAATTTCCTCCAAACAGCATAACTCTACGATGGCAAACACAGGTCTAAAATACGATCCGGCCTTTGATCGGAATGAAAAGACGATGGAAAACCTCACTCTGGGAATCTGAAAATGTATATTGGGTTCTCGTCCCGCGCGGAATTCCGCTGACAAAATGGCCGGCGAGAGAGACTCAAACTCTCAGAGCGGAAAAGAATAACGGCGGAGGCTTGGAGCCATCCGCCGTCATTGTAGTTAATGAGTGAGTGGACTTAGAAACTAAACGTCGCCTTCAACTGGATAAGGCGAGGAGAAGCGTCGCCACCGAGGAACGATCCAAGAATCGAAGTCGGAGTATTGACGGTCCCGTTGATAGTTCCGAAGCCGCCTTGACCGCTTCCCGACTCCACATCGTTGACCGGCTGAGCAAAGTTCGGGTGGTTAAGAATGTTGAAGAACTGCGCTCCTAACCGGAGGTTGGCGGATTCCCAGTGGGGAATGCCGAAACCTTTGGTGAGGCTAAGGTCGGTATCCGTGTAGCCGGAACCAGTGAACTGGTTGCGACGCTGCACATTGAAACCGGAAGCATAGTCGAAATTAGCAAAACCAGCGCTCGAGTTTCCCGGGGTTGCGAACGAGCACTCGGTCGTAGCACCGTTGACACCGGCATTCTTGGCTCCGCCGCAGTGACTGCCAATACCGTAAGCAAGCTGATCGGCAAAGATCGAGCCGCCACCGTAGTTAACAGGTGTCGCTGAGTCAATCACAGAAAACGGAAGCCCCGTACTGTGAAAGACAGTGCCGCTGACCTGCCATCCGTCTGTCAACACCTTCGGGCCACCGAAATGGGGAACTGTGATGATGTAGTTGCCGCTGATGTAGTTCCGTTCATCGTAGTCGGCGTTTCCATAGTTCTGATGAACATCGTATGGGTTGTTGGGAGCAATGGAATTGAGGCCGAATGCGTCCAGGCCGCCATTAGAAATCTCATCCAAAGCATGGCTGTAGGTATAGTTCAGCTGGAACTGCACCCACTTCCTGCGATCCACGATGGAAGCGATCAATCCGTTGTAATTGGAACCCGCGCCGCTGTTAATCTCGCTTACCTGGCCAAGTGAAGCGTTCGGAGCGGCATCAGGAAGACCAGGAAATCCGTACGCGTTGATATTGTCATTTGAAACAGGTTCATGATAGCCGTGATTTCCGACGTAGGTGACTGAAAGCACGGTTGTCTTGGTCAGCTGTTGCTCAACTGCCAGGCTGAACTCTTCATAAGTTGGATATTTAACGCTCCTGTCAGCTGCCGTAAAGGCAGGGGCTACGAAGCCGGGCACAGCTGCGGAAATCGTGTTAAATGATCCGCCGCCGCCATAAGCAGCTTGGAAAGCCTTGTTCGCGTTTACCACGGCTTCCGATCCGCTCCCCGGTTGAGCAGAGTCGAGAAGATAATTTCCACGAATGTAAAACGGCACACCCGTGGGAGGATTGGTCAGCATAAGGTCTGCGATGACGCCTGGGAAGGTATCTGCGAACATACCGAATCCAGCGCGTACGGTGGTGTGTGAATCCGGCCCAAACGGAAGCCAGGCAAAACCGACACGAGGCTCAAGCGCGATCGTCTGGAAATCGTAGAAAGCCTGGTGCAGACCGCCGTTGATCTGCTTGTTATAAGGAGTATCGGTCGACGTGGGCGATGCGACACTCAGGAAATTGTCAGTCAGGTTTGAAAAGCAGTTGTTGCGGCAAATGGGGTTCGAGTTGTGCTCGAAACGCATACCATAGGTCAAAGTAAAGTTCGGGCGGATCTTCCACTGATCCTGAACATAAAAGCCCTCCCCGTATAGGGCGACTGGTTGCGTTGGGCTCTGCGGGAAGGATTGCCGGAACCGAGTGGCATATCCTGCGCCAAAAGCGGCGGAGGTCGTATAGTTTTCTGGCGTCACCGCCCGAACTGAAGGATCGTAATCGGTAACGTCATCACGACGGAAAGACCAGCCAGCCTTGATAGTATGAACTCCCCGGTTGAAGCTGACATCGTCGGCGAACTGATAGCCGGTGACGTTACGCCCTTGGGGAAAGGCATAATTCTCACCGCCAACAAGACCCGCCACGGCATTGTTACCCAGGTTGCCTCCAAGCCAGACCAGAGTAAATGGCGCGATTTCATTTGCGGCCGCTTGCTGCGTGTTGGTAAAGATCGCGCGATAGTAGATCGTGGCAAACAAAAACTGGTTGGTGATGTTCGGGCTGAAAGTGTGAGTTTCGTTGAGTTGCCCCTGATATTGCGGCTGTGGGCTTGCCGCATTGAAGATCGGGTTGATCAAGCTGGTGAAAGTAGCCTGTATGCCTTTGTCGACTTCAAAATGGCCGAAGAGGTGATCATTGACGCCGAGCACCTGGTCGACCCGTCCGCTGACCAGATATTCATGGGTGAAGTTGCCGGCTGTTCCATTGAACAGGTAGGCTGTTGGATCGTCTGTGGGACTGGCGTTCGCTGCTCCCGGAGCGTTGTTGTACTGGTTAAAGATGGCTTGATACTGCGGAACTTCGGCTAAGTTTCCGTTGTAGGCAAGATTGCCATTCGGCACCAGGGGATTCGCACAAGCTGGTACGGGTACCGTGGGGTCCGTAGGCGTTGGGCAAATTGCTGTTGGATTCAGGACTGCGGCCTGATAGGCCGGGCTGGGAGCGTAAACGGTCCCGCGTGTTGGTAGAACAACACGCAATCCCTCATAGTTCACAAAGAAGAATGTCTTGTCCTTGAAAACAGGGCCACCCACCGCAGCTGCCCACTGATTTACATTGTCAAACGGGCGAGGAGTTTTTTCTCCGGCAGGCGCATTGTTGTTGAACCAGTTATTTGCATTCATCACGCGGCCGTTCCACCAGTAGCTTGCATTGCCGTGGAACTTATTTGAGCCGGAACGCGAAATCTCGTTTACCTGCGCTCCACCCAAACCGCCGAATGCCGAATCGTAAGCATTCGAAACAACAGTTACGTCGCTGATATCGTTATTTCCAAGCAGCAAGTTCGTTGCGCCAGAGTTATTCAGATTCAGAAACGGATCATTTTCATAACCACCGTTGACGGTGAAGGTATTGGATGTAGCAGGCAGACCGAAGACCGCGAAGTTGCCATATCCGCTCTGGGTATTCATCACCGCACCCGGAGATGTCTGGGCAACGAACGTGAGATCGTTTCCGGGATTTGGGAGCGACTGCACCTGCTGCATGTCGAAGGTGGTGCTTACCTGGGCATCATCCGTGTGAAGAAGCGATACCTCAGCTGTAACGTTGATGGTGGTGGTGCTTTGTCCAACGGTGAGTTTGGCGTCTCCCGAGGTTGGTGTTCCGGCTGAGACAGTAACCGTGAAATCGGTTGTGTCAAAACCACTAGCCGTAATCGACACCTTATAGCTACCAGGCGGTAGCAGCGGGACACGATACTGTCCATTGCTGCTAGTCGTGACAGTCTTTGCTTGTGCAGTCGCCGCACTTGTTACCGTCACCTGAGCGTTTGGTACCGCCGCTCCAGTGGCATCAGTAACGCTGCCGACAATGTCACCAGAGATGTTGGTTTGTGCATACGCAGTATTTGTAAACAACCACGTTCCCAGAAAGAAAAAGCTTAGGACCGTGAAAAATCCCAAGCTCTTACAAATCAGATTTTTTAGACGCAGATCCTTCATGACAGTGATAGAAAGCAATTTTCATACCACGCGAATTATTAATGAACAGAAATAAGCAACTGCCACATACGACAAGCGTTATTGGGCTAACTCTAGTTACTTAAAGATAACTATATGTTTTACAAAGAGTTACCCTATATCCACAAATCGAAAAGGCGCCTACAAAAAACCATAGATGACCGCGGGAAACACGTGTTTTCTCATCAGTTTGCGATCATGAAACAATGAATTCGGGATCGATAGAAGACGGAGGCCGCGATCATGAACATGTTCAAGACTGCACTGCTTCTCACCGTACTGACGCTCGGCCTGATGTTCCTGGGCGAGCACTATGGCGGGCGCAATGGCATGGTCCTGGCGTTTGTCTTCGCCGCAGGGATCAACTTCTTCAGCTACTTCTTTTCCGACAAGCTGGCTCTGGCGATGTACCGGGCCCAGCCTTCTACCCGCGAGGACCTTCCGCGGGTTTACCAGGTGGTGGAGCGGATGACACAGCGGATCGGGCTGCCGATGCCGAAGATTTATGTCATCCCTTCTGATTCGCCGAATGCGTTTGCGACAGGCCGCAATCCGAAACATGCTTCCGTTGCCGTTACCCAGGGCATTCTGAACCTTTTGAATGACGATGAGCTGGAAGGCGTCCTTGCCCATGAGCTGGGACACGTGCGCAACCGCGATATTCTGACCAGCTCCATCGCTGCGACGTTGGCAGGCGCGATCACTATGCTGGCGCGCATGGGGTACTGGGCCTCTCTCTTCGGCGGATACGGTGGCGGCCGTGATCGCGATCGCGGTGGAGGTGGCCTGGGCGGTCTGTTCATGCTGATTCTGGCGCCGATTGCGGCTACTCTGATTCAGCTGGCGATTTCCCGCTCGCGGGAGTATGAGGCCGATGCAACGGGTGCGCACATCACCGGTAATCCCTACGCGCTGGCCAGCGCTCTAGAGAAGCTCGACGTCTATTCCAAAAGGCTTCCTTTGCAGGCGTCGCCTTCGAGCGCTCATCTTTTCATTGTGCAGCCGCTGTTGAGCGGGCGTGATTTTGCCAGCCTCTTCGCCACGCATCCGCCAATTCCAAAGCGGATCGAACGCCTGATTGGGCGGTCGAGCGTTTACGGAACACAAGACCAGCAATGAAGACTTTGCTGCGCGCCTTGATCGTGCTGCTGATCGTTCTCTGGCTGGGCGGAGTGTTGTTCTTTCCGGTCGTTGCCGCGATGGCTTTCTCTTCTCTGCCGGACACACACGCGGCCGGTACGATCGTCGGCAAGTGCCTGCGGATCCTGCATTACGAAGGACTGTTTGCAGGCACCCTGCTCATCATTTTGCTCTTGGTGGCGCATCATGTCCGCGTTTATGCCCGGAATGTCGCGCTGCCGGTGTTTTTTGTGATGGCGATGCTGGTGCTGACAGCCTTCTCGCAATTCTGGATCATTCCAAAGATGGATGTTTACCGTATGGCTGCCGGGGGCGCCATTGATGCAGTTGCGGCCGATGACGCGAATCGCGTGCAATTCAACAGGCTGCATGTAACTTCCGAGCGAGTTGAGGAAGGTGTGCTGATGGCTGGCTTGCTGCTGGTAATCTCGCTCGCACGGGCAGAGAGATTAAAAGCCAATGAATGAGGACCCCCAACGCAGGGCCCTCACCTTGGCATCTGGATCAGGAAGCTTTCCGCGAACGCTCATCCTGCTGCTTGTGCTGTTCTGAAGGATTCTTATCCTCCTTCTTCTCGCTGCTAGGGCGGAACCCGGGATTTCCCTGATTCATGTGCGATGGCCGCTGCTGCTCTGGCGCCTGCTGATTGCTGCGTTCAGTCTGTTGCGGGTTCGACGTCTGTTGCTGCGGCGATTGCTGATTTTTCTGTTCGAACGACATTGTGCATTCCTCTCATCAATTGCGAATTTCGAGCATTTGCACTTACATACAAGGTTAGATTGCAAAAGAGCGCTGCAGGTAGCCTGCGTTCGGGTGGAAGCGCTCATCTCACATGTATTGAAATATTTGCGGATCACGCTTCCGGGGCGCGAAGCAGGTATCATGAAGAATTGGCATCATCCCCTGATTTCACACTAGGACAAGCATGAAAACTGGCATTATCGGTCTGCCTCAGGTAGGTAAGACATCTCTGTTCAAGATTCTGACGAAGTCAAAGGTCGAGGACCGTGGCTACTCGCGCGAAGCGCACCTGGGTATAGCCAAGGTGCCGGACGACAGGCTGGAAAAGCTCGCAGCACTCTACAACCCAAAGAAAACCATCTATGCGACGGTCGAGTACGCCGACGTTGCGGCCATCGGCCAGGAAGCGCTCAAGGAGACTACGTTTCTCACCAATCTGCGTAACGTCGATGCGCTGATTCACGTGCTGCGCGTCTTCGAGGATGACTCTATTCCGCATGTTGGGGAGATTGATCCGCTGCGCGACATCAAGAATGTCGAGTTCGATCTGATGGTTTCTGACCTGACGCAGATTGAAAAACGGCTTGAGCGCTTGCAGAAAGATCTGAAAAAGATGCGCACCCCCGATCTCGAAAAAGAGAATGAGTTGCTGCTGAGGGCCAAAGAAGCGCTGGAACAGGAAAAGCCGCTGCGCGAAATGGAGATGTCGGCAGAGGAAAAGAAGCTGATTCGCGGCTTCATGTTTCTCTCGCAGAAGCCGATCCTTTACGCGCTCAACCTATCGGAAAGCATGACACTCGGCACCGATCTTGAAGCTGCGGCGGCAAAATACAAGATCGAGGACGCGGCTGCGCGACCGAATGCCGGCGCAACTGCCTTTTGCGGCAAGGTGGAAGCCGAGCTTGCAGAGATGGACGACGAAGAGGCTGCAGAATTTCTTGGCTCGTACGGATTAACTGAGAGCGGGCTCCGCCGCCTGATTCGCAAGAGCTACGAATTGCTGGGGCTAATCAGCTTCTTCACCGTTGGTGAAGACGAGTGCCGGGCATGGACGGTCCCGGTGAACTCGCGCGCGCAGGAAGGGGCGGGAGCGATTCACTCTGATCTCGAAAAGCATTTCATCCGAGCGGAGACCATTCACTGGGATACGCTGCTTGCTGCCGGATCAGAGGCGGTAGCCCGCTCGCAGGGAACGCTGCGGCTGGAGGGCAAGGATTATCAGGTGCAGGACGGCGACGTGATGCACATTCGTCACAGCGGCTAGGAAGGCAGCGAAGAAGAGGGTAGCTAAAAGGCAGCTAAACTCCGGTCAGCTAAACTCCGGCAAGAAAGAGCTATTTTGGCTGTTCATAGTTATTACGAGGATCGCGCTGACCGCTTTCTGGCTTGCATATGTTTCTTTCACTCATTCTCGGCGCAGTTGCTGCGGTCGCCGACATCTTCGGCGGTCTCGTTCTCGTGCGCGCGAACTGGGAGAAGCGCTATCTCCGGTATTCCGTTGCAATGGGAGCCGGCTTCATGCTGGCCGTCGCATTTCTTGAAATGCTGCCGGAGTGCCTGCGCTTTTCGCCGAAATGGGCTCCTGTATTAGTGCTGGCCGGATACTGCGCCGTTCATTTGCTGGAGCATACCATCGTGCCTCATTTTCACTTTGGGGAAGAGACGCATCACGATGAATTTATATCTGCGCATACGAGCTACTCGGTGCTTGCGGGGCTGGCGGTACATGCGCTCTTTGACGGTGTCGCGATTGCTTCGGGCTTTGTGCTGTCCAACTTGCTGGGCTGGCTGATTTTCATCGCTATTTTTCTCCACAAAGTTCCGGAAGGTTTCACCGTCGCTTCGGTGATGATGGCCTCGGGACAGAGCCGCAGAGCAGCGGTCGTTGCTGCCTCGGTGCTGGCGACGGCGACATTGCTTGGCGTGCTGGTGATCAGCATTCTGCCTTCCTGGGTTCATGCCGGATTGCCGCTCTCGGCCGGGGTAGCGATCTACGTGGCGGCGACCGATCTGGTGCCTGAGGTCAACCGCGAGCCCGGCATCCGCATGGCGCTCGTATTCTTTGCCGGAGTGCTCCTGTTTCTGCTGCTGAGTTTACTGCTGCCTTCCGTCTAACGGCCCATCAACGCGTGAAGCAGCTTCCTGCCTGATGCCTTCCAGCGCTTGAGAATCTCATAGACAATCACTGTTGCATATGTAACTGCTACCCACACAAATACTTCTTCTACAGGAAGACGCGACCACGCGGTGATGTGAATTCCAATCATCTGCTCGTCGCGGAAGTTCCACCAGCCATAGGGAAGCGCCAGCGTTACCTCCCAGAGCAGGCTGATGAGCACCATCATGAACATGGCGAGGCTTACCGCGCGCCAGTTGATCACCGGCCGCGCCGTGGGCAGAAACATGGATGCCGGCAACAAGGCGCCAAGCACTAGAAAGGCAAAGTATCCCGGAAAGCCCGGGCCGCCGTAGTTTCGCTTGTAGAGAATCGCGGCCAGGATCAGGAAAATGGCAAGCACCACCGACTGCGGATGTAGATGAAGCAGGCGATCGAAGCTGATGCGGTACTCATCATCATTTGGAATTGTGTAGTCCGCGAGCCAGTATTCGTCCAGCCAGATATAGAGCAGAAGCACGGCGAGAAAGCCGGTGAGATAAAAGATATATTCCTCGACGGGCACGTCACCGCCAAGCGCTGGAGCCTTGATCCCGAGTGTGGCTTGCACATTCGGGAAGCCAAAGAAGTATTGGGCAAAGAAGAAATCGAGCGCTGCGCCGAGCGGAAAAAGCAGCCCTATCGTCCACCAGAACGCTTTTTTCGAAACTTGAATACCCTCCTGGGGAATAAACCAGCATGCGATGACGACGATGGGAACGATGAAGAGGAGTAGACTTACGGTATAGCCGTGCGGTGTGGGATTCTGCGCAGAGGCGTGGACCGTGTGCAGCGTGATGGCCGCAGGAACTGCCAGCATGCCAAACATGGCCAGCACAAGCCAGAAGCTGGTGCGAGGTGAAGGCGAAGACTTGCGCATAGCGCTCCTCGATGAGCTTGGAGTTATAAGTGAGTCGGGATCATGTTAGGTACAGTCCCTCGCTTGTAATCATCCATTTTTGATATTCCCGAACAGTCTGCAATAACTAAGAACGATTCAGCTACGGCACTTTTCCCACGCTGTTAACTACTTGGTGCCCAAAGCTTAAGCTCGTTTCAACAATTTTGTCTTTTTTGTATTGGGACTAGATAAGATTCGGGCATATTCACACGAACAGAGGTCCGGGAGATTCTGCCGCGAGAATGAACAAGAGAGTTGCATCATTGACAGCGTGCTGTGCATCCCTGTGGGCAGGTAGCGCTGGGATGTCTCTTTTGCTCTGTCGCTTTCTAGGCATTCCCCTTACACCCGACACGGGCAACCTCTCTACGGATCAGTCATTCCCCAAGTATCTTCTCTCCATCGGCAGTGAGCTGCGCCTGCAGATGCACACCACCCGACTGTTTCTCGCAGCATTTGGAACCTTAGTGCTTACCGGTCTCTTGTGGGTCATGGCAGAAAAATGGCAGAAGGGATCGAAATGGAACCGAGAGGATGTGATCTGGATGGTAGGTTTCGGAGCAGTGCTTGGTTGTAGCGCTATCCTCTATGGCGTAGGAACACACAGCGCATTTGGAAAAAAGCATGCAATATCGGAAGCAGTTGCGGACGTGCTTGGTATAGGCGTTGCAGTAGCCATGCCGGTCGTTCTGTGGTTTCGCTGGCAAAGGCCGAACCCGAGGTCCCGCCGCCGGAACAATGAGGAGCCAATTTCCACCTTTCATTACTCTAAGACGATTCTCGGTCTGCAGGATTATTCGCCGCCGGTGCCGATGAATCATGTCACCGAACCAAAAGGAAGCGCCAAGGCTGATACTCCGGCCGTGTTGCAGCCTCCCTCAGGTCAGCCGGCAGAGTGGCTTGAGAGAACGTTTCACAAACAGATCGAACCAGCAGAAGTGCAAACCAGGAACGGGGCAATCGTAATGGAGAATATGAATTCTTTGAGCATCAATGAGCAGCCAATAACACCGACATCCCAACAGACAATCGCACCAGAGGTGCCTCAACCGCTTGCCTCCCAACCGCCTGCGGTACAACCGATGATGCCCCAGCCAGTGAGTGTGGAACCGGTGACTTATCAGCCGTCTTACACCGCTCAGCCGGTGCCGACCCAACAGCCGGTAGCAGCTCAGCCGGAAGCACCGCAACCGATGACGGCCCAGCCTCCGGCGCCGGAAAGAGCGAACGTTCCAGCAGCCAATTTCCGTGAGCAATTGTCTGCGTTGAATGCCAGCTGGTATCGCATCGAACAAACTGGCAAAGAAGTGGAAGACTGGTTTCAACGCCAGCAGAAACGTGTGCTCGCTCAGCTGGAACGCCCCGCCGGGAAAGGTCACGACAGCCACCTGGAGCTTTCACGCGACTTTCTTGAACAGAAGATGGACCGCGTGGATGCGGAGTGGGCGGCAATTCGCCAGACGGTACGCGAAATAAACCGCTGGCTGGAAAACGGAAACTCAGAAAGAGAACTCTCTCAAGAAACAAAAGTTTGGTAGCTGAAACGCTCAGTAAAAAGGCCCTCCACTAACGAGACTGTTACGAAACTCTTTGGGTAGGGCCAAATAGATGAGAAGATGCCCTTGCGGAAGCGAGGGCATTTTCGTTGGGTTATATCCAAGGCGAAGGGCGGAGCCAGGGGACGCTTTTTCCAGTGGTGTTGGACGATCTGATTTCGGCCGATCATGTGTGCCGAGTGATCGACGCTTTCGTAGGTGGACTGTCGATAGCAGAACTGGGCTTTGAGCGTGCGGAATCGGCGGAGACGGGTCGGCCTGGCTACGATCCGCGCGATCTGCTGAAGCTTTATCTCTATGGATATCTGAACCAGCTACGTTCTTCGCGTCGTCTGGAGGCTGAGTGCCGTCGCAACGTGGAGCTGATGTGGCTGCTAGGGCGACTCTATCCAGACCATAAGTCGATCGCTGAATTTCGGAGGATGCACCGCGATGCGATCGCTGCTGTGGGAGCGGCGCTGGTGCGGTTCGCGCGCTCCTGCGGTCTGATCCGTGGTGAATGGATCGCTGTAGACGGCACCAAGTTCCGCGCGGTGGCTAGCGCTGAGAGTGTGCGGGAGCGCCAGGCACTTGAGAAGTATCTGGAGAGCATGGAGAAGGCCGACGAGGAGCAACAGACCAGCATCGACCCGTCCGCGGTGCAGGCTGCGCTGGAGAAATTACGTCAACATCCGGAACCGGAAGCACACTTTATGCCGGTGGCGGGCACGAAGGCTCCCGCCTACAACGTGCAGACCGCAGTGGATGCGGAGCATGGGCTGATCGTGGCTCATGCGATCACTCTGAACGCCGGCGACGGCGACTGCCTGGAGCCCATGGCCGAAGCCGCGCGTAAGGCCTTGGACTCTACTGAGCCCATGAACATCCTGGCCGACAAGGGCTATTCCAATGGCGAGCAGGCCAGCCGCTGCGAAGAAGCTGGCATGGTCCCGCATGTCCCGTCACGTCGCGGGATCAATAATAAGGGCGACGGTTCGATGCTGGACCGCAGCGCCTTCCTCTATCAGCCCGAGACCGACAGCTTCCTCTGTCCCGAAGGCAAAACGCTACGGAGGCTGGCGCTGTCCCGCAAGGACCGGGCAGTCTATTACCAGGCAGAGGCGAGCGACTGCGCAAACTGCGCTCAGAAGAATCGCTGCACCCAGGCTCCGAAGCGATTACTAACCCGCCATCTCTATGACGATGTCCTGAACCGCATGCAGCAGCGTGCCACGCCCGACAAGATGCGGCTACGAAGATGCACGGTGGAGCACCCCTTCGCCACGCTCAAATACCAGATCTTCGGTCACCCTCGTTTCCTGTTGCGAGGACTGCATGGTTCAAAAACTGAAATCAGCCTCGCGGTTATGGCTTACAACCTCAAACGCATGGTCAACCTGCTCGGCGGATCGACTCTCATCCAGCGCCTCGTTACCCCATAGACTTCCAAACAGCCAGCATCATCCCAGAAACCAAAGGCGCCCCTTCTTAGGAGCGCCTCCGTCGTGCTTAATGCTTTACCAGCCTTCAGTTTCGTAACAGTCTCACTAACGGAGGGCCTTTTTACGTCACGCTATCCGTGGTGCTGCTACTTTCCTTCCATATCTTGTAAAGTCCCCATGCTGCCAGAGTGCTCGCGTCACGAATGGCTCCGTCGAGCATCATCTGCTCGAATTCAGCAATGGTGAAAGAGTGGAGCGTCAGATCATGCTCTTCAGCGTCGAAATCCGTGCCGACATGCGTCAGGCCGGTAGCCAGGAATACATGTTGTTTCTGGTTCGCGAAGCCATAGGCAATATACATCGTGCCTAGATATATCATGCTTGACGCACTGTAGCCTGTCTCTTCGCGCAGCTCGCCGCGCGCGAGTTCCTCGGGATCGACGCCCGCGGTTTCCCACCCTCCCTGCGGCAGTTCCAGGCTTCGCTGCTGGATGGTGTAGCGAAACTGCTCAACGAGAAAGATACGATCTTTCTCGATGGGGATGATGAGCGCGCAATCGTCCTTGTCGACTACGCCATAAATGCCATGAGCGCCGTTGCTGCGCTCAATCTCGTCTTCACGAAGGCGAAGCCAGGGGTTGCGGTAGACCTCGCGGCTGGTGAGTGTCTTGATGCTCATAGGGGCTCATCTGTATTCTGCCATGCGGAAGTGCAGGCAAGTTAAAGCGCCTTCTTCTCCGCTAAGCTTCATCGCCATCTTTCAACTTGAATCGCATAAACAGGAGAGACTTGAATCGGATGAGAAAGCTGATTTTCTTATTGTTGATAACGATATCGTCCGCTCTGACCTTCGCGCCGACCGCATCAGCGTCGTCTTCTGAAGATACACTTGCTTTCAAAAGAGCACAGCACCTGCAGCACGGTATCAATGCAAGCCTATGGTTCGCGCAGTCGCGTGGCAATTATTCAACGGAACGCCTGCGCAGTTTTACGACTGGCGACGATATTGCGCTCATCCATCAACTCGGATTCGATCACATCCGCCTCAGCATTGATGCCGATCCGCTGCTTGTGTGGTCAAGTAATCCGTCGGCGACATCGCCGTTCATGACCGAGTTGGACCGCGTGGTAAAAACCATGCTCGACCAGCAACTGGCGGTCATCATCGACATTCATCCGGAGAGCGATTACAAAGCACAATTGCTAAGAGGAACTGAAGGCGTTGAACACTTTGGAGGGCTGTGGCACACACTTGCGAAACATTTCGCCGCGACCGATCCGGAACGCGTCTTCTTCGAGATCATGAACGAACCGGAGCAGGAAGATCCCTACCGCTGGCAGGGGATCGAGAGCTTTGTCGCGGAACAGATTCGCCAATCCGCGCCGAACCATACCATCATTGTTGCGGGCGCGCACTGGTCGGGGCTTGAGGATCTGATGATGCTCGAACCGATTGCACTGCCTAACGTCATCTATACCTTTCACGATTACGAGCCATTCCCATTTACCCACCAGGGAGCGACGTGGACCAGCCCACAGGTTCTACCGCTGCGCGCAGTTCCCTACCCGTCCACGCCCGAAGCAGTCCAGCCAAATGTGAATCAGGAGCCGACGCTGGCCGGACAGTACTGGGTGGAGCAATACGGTCTCAACCGCTGGGACTCGCAACGCGTGGACGCGACGCTGGCCTTTGCAGAGAAGTGGTCCGATCTGCACCACGCCCCCGTGTACTGCGGAGAGTTTGGCGTTCTGCGTGACTATGTTGAACCGGCGATGCGCGCGCAATGGGTGCGCGATATGCGGGTTGCTTTCGAGAAGCACAAGATCGGCTGGGCGATGTGGGACTATCAGGCGAACTTCGGCGTCGTAACGAAGAAAGACGGTAAGACTGTTCCCGATCCGGCGATTGTGATGGCGCTAGGATTAAAAGCCCAATAACCCAGGATGAATGTCCGGAAGTGGACGCCTGCATCCGGTTCCGGACAGGACAGCCACATCTTCACGGGCCAGGAACCCCGCTCTTTCAATAGGTTAGAGGCTACACACTTTGGCTCTAAAGCTGCTCCCATGTTGATGCCTGACCAGACTCTTACTTCGGGATCACATCCATGACCAGCCTGCTGAACGATCTGCGCTACGCACTACGGCAATTGAAAAAAACACCTGGATTCACAGTCGTTTGTGTCCTGACACTGGCTTTGGGTATTGGCGCAAACACGGCTGTCTTCAGCGTGATGAACGCAGTGCTGCTGAAAGCGTTGCCGGTAGCTGATCCTCAGCACGTCGTATATCTGCATACGTCGAACGCCCCGAACAGGACCGGAACGGTCGATTCGGGCGGGACATTTTCCTATCCCGTTTACGATGCCCTTCGCCGTCAGACAGGCGCTTTAAGTCAGGTGATGGCGTATGTCCCTCTCGCCGGCGAGAAAGTCGCGGTGCGCTACGGAGCACAGCCAGAGGAAGCGGAAGGCGACATGGTGAGCGGCAACTTCTTTTCCGGGCTGGGCGTGCAACTAGCGCGGGGACATGGATTCACCGAGCAGGACGAGGCGAGCCATGCCCCCGTTGCCGTGATCAGCTACAACTACTGGACGAGTCGCTTTTCGCGCAACCCAGACGTGCTGGGGAAAACGCTCTACGTCAATAGCGTTCCGCTCACGATCGTGGGAATTACAGCTGAAGGCTTCGAGGGCGTAGAAGCAGGAGGCTCAACAGACTTCTGGATTCCCCTGCAGAGCCGCGCAGAACTGAACGCATGGGGCAATCCACCAGAGGATGGCAAAACATACATTGCAAACCCGACATGGTGGTGTCTGCGCATGCTGGGGCGCCTCGCCCCCGGCGTTAACAAAGAGCAGGCAGCAGCGCAGTTACAATCTGTCTTTCAATCCGCGGCCTACATCGGGCTCGGCAATCCTGAACCCGGCGAAAAGCGTCCGGTTCTAGGCTTCGACGATGCCAGAAACTTTCCCGGAAACGACGATATGTACGGCAAGCCGCTCAAAATGCTAATGGCGATGGTAGGGTTTGTCCTTCTGATCGCACTGAGCAACGTAGTCATGTTGTTGCTGGCGCGTAATGCAACACGCCAGCGGGAATTTTCCCTCCGCCTCGCTCTGGGAGCTGGACGCCAAGAGTTGTTTCGCCAACTGCTGACGGAAAGCCTGCTCCTGGTAGCCATGGGAGGAGGGCTGGCGTGGTTCTTTGCTGTCGCAGCTACAAAGACGCTCGGGTCCTGGGCACAGATTGAATCGAATCTTGCGCCGGACCACACTGTCCTTTTCTTCACCCTGAGCATCCTCATCCTGACTGCGCTCTTATTTGGATCAGCGCCTCTGCGCACGGCGCTCTCTTCCGGACCGGGACTGGTTTTGAAAACCTCTTCTGCGACATCGAACACCGACGCCGGCAAAACGCGCACGGGCAGAATCGTGGTCGCCTTGCAGATGGCGCTATGCCTTGTGCTGCTCGTAGGCGGCGGACTGCTGGTCAGCACACTGCGTAATCTCGAAAATATCCCTCTAGGAATGCGTATTCAGGGTCTCGTTGTTTTCGGCGTAAAGCCGACTGTACATTCGACACCAGAAGCCGTGACGTTCTACCAGACGCTTACGAGCAGGCTTCGCGCTCTACCCGGTATCGAATCTGCGACGATCATGGAGGAACGGCTCGGATCATGGTCGTCGAACAATTCCGCCATGTCGGTGGACGGCAAGCTTCCTAATAACCCTGGATTTGTTCGCAATAATGTCGTCGGCACGGATTTTTTTCACACACTCGGAGTGCCGGTCTTGGCCGGTCGTGAATTCACAGACGCGGATACCGTGAAGTCGCCTCCAGTCGCAATCATCAATGAGCTGTTCGCGCAACGCTTTCTTCCCAATCAGAGCCCTCTGGGGCATCGCGTTGGCAGCCCTGATGGAAAGTATCAGTTCACGATCGTAGGCGTAGTCGAGAACCACAAATACCGCAGCATTGACGAAGAGCCGATCCCAATGGCCTGGTTTTCGTACACACAGAGTCCATCGGTCGGCAAGATGCATGTGGAATTGCGCGTCCACGGTGAGCCGCTGGCGATTTTGCCCACTGCGCGCAAAGTCGTGGAGGAGATGGATCCGAACCTTCCCTTGATTGAGCCGATGACGCAGCGTGCACAGTACGAGACGACCATCTCCCGGCAGTTATTGTTCGCGCGCATGGCTGGATTCTTCGGATTGCTCGCGGTGATTCTGGTCGCGACAGGATTGTACGGAACGCTGGCATATCGAGTGAACAACCGTACAGTCGAGATTGGGGTGCGCATGGCGGTAGGCGCGCGTCGCGGGCAGGTCGTCTGGATGGTATTGCGCGACAGCCTGATGCTGACGGCTGTTGGTGTCGTGATCGGCGTGCCGCTGGCTGCGCTTGTGGGCAAAGCCCTCACCTCCTCGTTGTATGGCGTTAGGCCCTTCGATGCTCTGGTCTACGGCTTTGCGGTGATTGGAGTAGCAGCAGTAGCAGTTGTTGCAAGCATGGTCCCGGCACAGCGCGCAGCAAACGTCGATCCGCTGACCGCGTTGCGCGCAGAGTGACCCTTTCATTCTTCAATTGTGAGGTACGTGGATGTCTACTTTTCTAAACGACCTGCGCTATGGGATTCGCCAGTTAAAGAAGACCCCCGGATTCACGGTTGTTTGTGTACTCACCCTCGCGCTTGGCATCGGAGCAAATACGGCTGTCTTCAGCGTGATGAACGCGGTACTCCTCAAGTCCCTGCCTGTGGCCGATCCCGAGCGCGTGGTGTATCTGAACACCTCCGGCGCCCCGCACGATGGAAACAATACCGGCGATTGGACGACCTCGTTCTCCTATCCGGTCTACGACACTCTGCGGCAACAACACAGCGCTCTGGCAGACGTCATGGCTTATGTGCCGGTCAGTTCCGGTGGCAGCAAAGTTGCCGTCCGCATTGGCCCGGAGCCCGAAGAAGCCGAAGGCGACATGGTCAGCGGCAACTTCTTCTCCGGACTGGGCGTGCACCTGACACGCGGGCGCGGCTTTACCGCGCAGGATGAAACGCAGCACGCTCCAGTTGCCGTAATCAGCTACAACTATTGGACGCAGCGCTTCTCGCGCAATCCGGGCGTGCTGGGCAAAACGCTCTATGTGAAAGGCGTCCCGCTGACCATTGTCGGCGTTGCGGCCGAAGGATTTGAAGGCGTCGAGCCAGGAGAGTCCACCAACTTCTGGATCCCGCTCCAAAGCCGCGTCGAGCTGAACGCCTGGAGCTCGCCGGCGGAGGATGGCAAGACCTATCTTCAGCGTCCCAACTGGTGGTGCCTGCGCATGCTTGGGCGACTGGCTCCCGGCGTTACCAAGGCCCAGGCGGTTGCGCAGCTGCAGCCGGTTTTCCAGACCGCGGCGTATATCGGCATCGGCAATCCTGAACCAGGAGAAAAGCGTCCAGTCCTGAGCTTTCAGGATGCCAAGAGCTTCATCGGCTACAACGAAGACTACGGCAAGCCGCTCCGGATGCTGATGGCGATGGTGGGACTGGTCCTGCTGATCGCATTGAGCAACGTGGTCATGCTGCTGATGGCGCGCAATACAACGCGGCAGCGGGAATTCTCGCTGCGCCTTGCCCTCGGAGCAGGCCGCAAGGCATTGTTCCGGCAATTGCTTACAGAAAGCCTGTTGCTGGTAGCGCTAGGAGGCGCTCTGGCCTGGCTCTTTGCCGCTGGAGCAACAAAGTCCCTTGCAGCATGGTCGCAGATCGAATCGAGCCTTGCGCCCGACCGTACGGTGATGCTGTTTGCCCTGTGCATCCTGATAGGCGCGGCGCTTGCTTTTGGCTTGGCGCCCTTGCGCGCGGCCGTGTCAGGCGGTCCGGGACTGGTGCTGAAGACCTCGGCCGCAACAGCGAATACCGACGCAAGCAAATCGCGCACAGGTAAGATCATTGTCACGCTGCAAATGGCGCTGTGCCTTGTTCTGCTGGTTGGCGCAGGACTCCTAATCCGCACACTCCGCAATCTTGAGAATATTCCGCTGGGCATGCGCACGGACGGACTCGTTGTCTTCGGCGTAAATCCTCAGAACGTGCATTCATTTAGCGAGGGCGTGGCCTTTTATCAGGACCTGACCGACAAATTGCGCGTTCTGCCCGGCGTCGCATCGGTAGCTCTGATGGGGGAGCGGATCGGCTCAGGGTGGTCAAGCAACAATGATGTGGGCAAAATCGATGGGAAAAAAGCGCCCAACTCCGATGGCGAAAATAGCATGGTGCGACTTAACACTGTCGGGCCTGACTTCTTCCACACACTCGGCGTACCGGTTTTAGCCGGTCGCGACTTTGCAGACACAGATACTGCAGCCTCACCCCGGGTCGTCATCATCAATGAATTGTTCGCGCAGCGCTTCTTGCCGAACGAGAATCCGCTGAGACACCACTTGGGTGGCGACGATCCCAAAGACGACGCGGTGATAGTTGGCGTAGTGAAGAACCACAAATACAGAAGTATCGAAGAAGAGCCAATACCCATGCAGTGGTCTGTCTATACGCAGGGAAAAACCATTGGCGAAATGAACGTTGAGATGCGCGTTCATGGCGACCCGATGGCGATTCTTCCCGCCGTGCGCAAGGTGGTGCAGCAGATCGATCCGAACCTGCCCCTCATGCAGCCGATGACGCAGCGGGCTCAGTACGAGCAATCCATCTCGCAACAGCTTCTCTTCGCGCGGCTCGCAGGCTTCTTCGGATTGCTCGCTGTTGTCCTCGTCGCCACGGGCCTCTATGGAACGCTGGCCTACCGCGTGAACAATCGCACAGTCGAGATCGGCGTGCGCATGGCGGTAGGCGCGCGACGCGGACAGGTGGTCTGGATGGTACTGCGCGACAGCCTTTTGATGACTGGGACCGGGATTGCCATCGGCGTGCCATTGGCTGTACTGGTAAGCAAAGCGTTGACCTCCGCACTCTATGGAGTGAAGCCGTACGACGCCCTGAGTTACGCGCTGGCCATACTCGGTGTAGCCCTTGTCGCGATTTTCGCGAGCCTGATTCCGGCGCAACGAGCAGCCGGTGTCGATCCGCTCAATGCGTTGCGCGCGGAATGATTGTCTTTGATACATTGTCTATGCTGGAAAATCGCTTTAATTGAGGGTAGTCGTGCATTTTCTAGGTATGGACGTGGGCACCGGAGGCACCCGTGCGGTGCTGATCAACGATCAGGGCCAGCTAGTAGCTTCGGCAGCAAGCGAGCATGCTCCCTTTCGCAGCCCTCATCCGGGATGGGCTGAGCAGGACCCCGAAGATTGGTGGCGGGCGGCGCAAGCAGCGATTCGCGAAGTGCTGGCAACGAGCGTCCTAACAGCTTCTGATATTGGGGCAATTGGACTCACCGGGCAAATGCATGGCGCGGTGATGCTCGACGCTGACGGCAACGTGCTGCGGCCATCGCTGATCTGGTGCGACCAGCGCACTGATGCGCAGTGCGACTGGCTGCATGTACGGATTGGACGCGAGCGCCTCATCGAGCTGACCTGCAATCCGGCGTTGCCAAACTTCACCCTCACAAAGCTACTCTGGGTCCGTGAGAACGAGCCGGAGGTCTTCGAGCGCATCGCGCACGTCCTCTGCCCAAAGGACTACGTCCGCTTCCGCTTGACCGGCACTTATGCGATGGATGTGCAGGAAGCTTCAGGCACTTTGCTTCTCGATGTGACGCATCGGCGCTGGTCTTCAGAAGTCGCGCGGATTGCGGGAATCAGCGAGTCGTGGCTGCCGGAGCTTTTCGAGTCGCCGGAAGTGTGCGCACACATCTCTGCCGAAGGCGCTAGTGCGACTGGGCTCGTCGCCCAAACGCCTGTAGTCGCCGGAGCCGGCGACCAGGGAGCGGGCGCGGTCGGCATGGGTATCCTGCAGACGGGCTCCGTGTCAGCGACGATCGGGACTTCAGGAGTAGTCTTTGCAGCAACTGCTGGCCCGACAAAAGATCCTCTCGGGCGATTGCACACCTTTTGTCATGCAGTGCCCGAGCGCTGGCATGTGATGGGCGTGACGCAGGCGGCAGGCTTGTCGCTGCGCTGGCTTCGCGATGTGATCGCGCCGGGCACAAATTACGATGCATTAACGGCGGAGGCAGTTCAGGTTCCTGCTGGCAGCGATGGTCTCCTCTGGGCGCCGTATCTCCTTGGCGAGCGTACGCCGCATCTCGACTCACAGGCAACAGCAGCGTTTTATGGCATCACGGCTTCGCACACACGGGGACACCTGGTGCGCGCTGTGCTCGAAGGCGTGGCCTATTCGTTGAAGGACACATTTACTCTCTTTGCCGAGTTGGGGATTCCGGTACAGGGTGTGCGTCTAGGTGGAGGTGGAGCGCGCGGACCGTTATGGCGCTCGATCCAGGCCAGCATTTATGGCTATGCCAGCGATGTCCTTGTCGCCGAAGAGGGCGCGGCCTTCGGCGCCGCATTGCTCGCCGGAGTAGGCGCCGGCGCATGGCCCGACACAGATGCGGCGTGCGCGGTCGCGATCCGGGTGGCCGAGCAGATTGCTCCCGATGCAGCAGCGGCAAAGAGCTACGCTGATGGGTACAAGCTCTATCGGCGGCTGTACCCCGCGCTGCGCTCGATTCGCGAAGGGGCTTGAAACCGGGAATATATACCATGGTCAAGGTTGCTTCCTTGCCAATCGACTTGCCTCTTCTCCGGAGAAAATATACTGGCACAAATTGAATTCCCTTCGAGGTGAAGGCTATGCCACGCATTGAACCATGGTTGGCTTTTGGTGTCCTGTTGTCGACAGCTGCGACGGATGCAGTGTACGTCCTGTTCAATGCGGCTGTCTCATCGCATCGACGCCTGCCTGCGGCCACATGGAGCAGCGTATGGTATTTGCTGTCGGCATTCGCCGTTATCAGTTATACGAAAAACTGGGCCTATGTCGCTTTTGCTGCCACAGGGTCATGGATTGGCGCATATATCTCGATGACACTCCTGCGCAAGCCCAAAGCGATCGGCGGCCCGGTGAGCAAGTAGCATCATCCCTGATTCTGCAGATGGCCCTTCCCCGTATACGGCGCTGGACTTCTTCGCGCGCATCCGGTAGCCCTGCGGGGTCTTGAAAAGCTTGTCTCGATTTGGTTGGACCTGATTTCTATTGAACATTTCTACTGCAGCATCTACAAAGGCTTGTATGCCAAAACGCAAGTCTCCGCCGAAGGAACTGGCAAACGGTGCGTTCCTTCCGGGTCGGCCCATCAGCCTGAAAGTCCTGGGTGATTATCTCGATCTTTCACCCGCTACCATTTCTTTAGTGCTGAATAACGCGCCGGGCGTGCGTTCCATTCCGCAGGAAACTCGCGACCGCGTGCAGGCAGCAGCGAAGAAATTCGACTACCGTCCTAGTTTTTATGCGCGCTCGCTGCGGAGGAAACAATCGTTTTCCGTAGGCGTGCTGGTCCCGGAGTTGAGCGATAACTATTCCGTCCTTGTCATGGATGGCATTGAAGAAGTGCTGGTCGAAGAAGGCTACTTTTATCTGACGGCCAGCCATCGGCGGAAAGCCGACTTAATTGAAGAATATCCCCGCCTGCTAATGGACCGGTCCGTGGAGGGATTTATCGCAATTGACACGGCCTTGCAGCATAGCTTCCCTTTGCCGGTAATCGCCGTGGCTGGACACAAAAAAATAGAAGGCGTGACGAACATTACGCTCGACCATAAGCGGGCCGCAGAGTTGGCCCTGAATCACTTGTATCAGCTCGGACACAGACAGATCGCCTTCATGCGCGGGCAGACCCACAGTTCGGATTCCGAAGACCGCTGGAACAGCTTCATGGCGATTGCGAAGAAACTAGGGTTGGAAGTGCACCCCGAGTTGACGCAGCAGTTGACCGTGAATGTTTCATCGCCCGAGCTTGGCTATCCGGTGGTACAACACTTGCTGGCGATGAACCGGCCATTTACCGCGCTGGTTTCATTCAACGACCTGGCGGCGATCGGCGCAATTCGAGCCTTCCGCGACCACGGGTTGCGCGTACCGGAAGATGTGTCAATTGTCGGCTTCGACGATATTCAGGAAGCGGCATATTACAATCCCAGCCTGACGACGATTCGGCAACCATTGCGTAGCATGGGAACGAACGCGGCGCGTATCCTGCTCCAGCGGATCCGGGGTAGCAAGGATTATCCGGAACACGTTGCTATCGTTCCGGAGCTGATCATTCGAGAATCGACGTGCCCGCCGAATCCAAAACGCACGCCGCGCAAACGTTAGACGATCGCAAGGTTATACTCAACCAAAGAATGAGACCTTTTCGCCGCCTGTTTTCGCTCGGAACTCTCTGGACTGCCGTACTCCTGCTTGCTTCTTCACCCGTCTTCGCCCAGTCGGCGTCGCCTACGATTCTGCATGCAGCAGAAGCAGCAAAGCTTTTGCCTGACGCTGTGTTCTTCCGCGGACAGTCGGCCACGATACAGGCTCGTAACTCTGGTGGCATTCACTTTGCCGATGACATGTTCGTACTTACCACGTTGGTAGACAATTCCGGCTATTCGAGTGGAGTTCAGCAGAAATACGAGGCGTATTTCATCACCGAAGTGCCGTTGGATTTCAGCGGGCAGACATTGAAGCCCGGCGCTTACGGCGTGGGCATCATAAAAGACCATTTCATCGTGATGGATATTGCGGCTCACGATCTCTTCACTGCTCCTATCGCTCACGACGCAGAATTGAAACGTCCCACGCCCCTGCAGCTCAATGCGGACGGCGATCACTACCGTCTGTACTTTGGGCGCGATTATGTATCCTTCGCGCAGGCAAAATAGCGAACCGGAAACGAGTTGTCTTCTCTTATGAAAAAGCCCATTACGCTCGAAATTTGTCTTGAGTCAGTTGACTCCGTCATCGCCGCTGACCGAGGAGGCGCACAACGAGTAGAGCTTTGCGCCAATCTGTTGGAAGGTGGCACAACTCCCAGCGCCGGCGCCATTCGCGCCGCGCGTGAGAACGCAAAGATCGCCATCAATGTGATGATTCGCCCGAGGGGCGGAGACTTTCTGTACACCGATGCTGAATTCGCAGCGATGCAGTACGACATTCAGATCGCAAAAGAGCTGGGCGGAGACGGCATTGTGTTGGGACTGCTGCGTGCCGACGGCACGCTCGATGTAGAACGCACACGACAGCTTGTGCAACTGGCGCACCCGCTTCCGGTTACGTTTCATCGGGCCATTGATGTATCTCGCAATTTGCTGGAAGCGCTGGAAGATGTGATTTCTACGGGAGCTGCATGTGTGCTGACTTCCGGCGGCCAGCCGTCGGTAGTAGACGGAGCTTCAATGGTCGCAAAAATGGTGGAAGCGGCGAAGGACCGCATCGTTATCATGCCCGGTTGCGGGATTCGTCCTGACAACGTGCTCTCGATTCTGGAGACAACGGGCGCGCGAGAAGTTCACATTGCCCTTGAAGAGGAGACCCCAAGTGGCATGCAGTTCCGCAAAGCCGAGATTCCTATGGGCGGCGTGGACGGGCGCGAATATGCTCGCTTCGTGACGCACGAAAATTCCGTACGCAATATAGTAGAAATTCTAAGCCGCTGACTTCACGAGGCAGGAAGAATGACACCCCGGCATTCTCCGAAGCCGATGCGTGGATAGCCTTCCCTTTCACAATAGCCGCGAAAAATCACCTCATCCCCATCTTCGAGAAATTTTCGGAGTTCTTCTGTCGGCAGCTGAATTGGTTCCGCTCCGCGCTGCGTCATTTCTAACAAGCAGCCAACCGATTCTTTCATCCGACCCGAGACAGTGCCCGAAGCCAGCAGATCCCCGTGCTGCAGGTTGCAGCCGTTGCTTGCATGGTGCGTTAGCATTTGTGCCACTGTCCAGTACAACTCGTGTGCGTTGCCTTTGCTGAGACGCATCGGAGGTTGATTCGTTTCGCGCATACGCTGCGACGATAGCCAGACTTCTAAAGTGAGATCGATTCCGCCTCGCCGATCGTTCGCTTCAGAGCTGAGATAAGGCAGCGGTTTAGGATCGCCAGCCTCGCGCTCAAAGGCATGAGTGCGGAACGGTTCCAACGCGTCCATCGTCACGACCCACGGTGAAATCGTGGTGGCGAAATTCTTGGCAAGAAACGGCCCAAGTGGTTGATACTCCCACGCCTGGATGTCACGGGCCGACCAATCGTTTACCAGGCAAACGCCAAAGATGTGA
This sequence comes from Terriglobales bacterium, assembly GCA_963823845.1. GTDB lineage: Bacteria > Acidobacteriota > Terriglobia > Terriglobales > Acidobacteriaceae > Alloacidobacterium. The sequence continues at coordinate 414,004 of CAWGND010000021.1, read as the reverse complement.
TTCTCCGCCTCACTTAAAGGTATGACTTCGCCGCGGGCGTTTCCTTCGCCAATGAAGAAGCCGACTTCGAGTTCGTAGTCGAGTAGGCGGCTTGGGCCGAAGACGGGATATTCGGCATCTGCCGGCTTCGTTTGACCGCTCGGCCGTTTGATATCCGCTCCGCTTTTAACAACGGATGATGCGCGGCCATGATAGCCGATAGGAATGTGTTTGTAGTTTGGGAGCAGCGGGTTATCCGGACGGAACAATTTGCCGACGTTGGTTGCGTGGTAGATCGATGCGTAGAAGTCCGTGTAGTCCCCGATAGCGGCAGGCATGTGCATCGTAACTTCAGCCGACGGATGGAGAAGCCCCTCGACCTTCTTGCGCATCTCCGGTGCTGCGTCCGAACGAAGCATTTCGATCAATCGCGCACGCAATGCCGCTGATGCCCCGCGGCCCTGCGACATGATCTGATTCAGGGTCGGTTCGGTACAAGCCTGCTGCAGGGACGGGCTTTTCGCCCGCAGCAGACCCTGTTCAGCACACCCGTGGACATCGAGCACCCGATCGCCGATCGCCACGCCGATGCGCGGATCGAGATTGCGAGTGGAGAACACTCCGAAGGGAAGGTTTTGCAATGGAAAATCTGTACCGCGGTCGTTCGCGGACTCTACCCAACTGATCTCCACCCTCAGATCCACCCCAACGCTTTCAACTCGTTGACCGGCTCGGCAAAGGAGCAGGAACCAAATCCGATTGCAAATTCCTCGCGGGCTTTTCTGATCTGCTTCACAGTCAGGCGATAACTGCGCCACTTAAGCGCGCTCTTGCCCCATTGAAAAGCAGTGGATGATTGCTCGTTGAGCAGCTCGATCACATCACTTTCAGGCGCTCCCTGATATGCAATCGTCGCTGCTACAAATAGGTTGATAAAACCATGCATCGTGGCCGTCGCGGTGTTCTCCTCAGTGGTCAGCATTTGGGTCGAATGCAAGGGGTGATGCAACCCGGCCGTTGCCTTGAAGGGGATCTTGGCTTTTGCGCAAGCAATCAGGAAGGCTGCGACTTGCTGAGTACTCGGAATCGTGTCAGCAGTGACGCCTCCGGTGCGGATCTTCGCCCTCGCGTCAAACTTCTTCAGAACAGGGAGAATCTCGGCCAGCTGTTGCGTTGTAAATTCCGCGTAAGCTGCCATGCCCGACGGTATAAGTCCAAGTTGCGCCTCAACCTGCGCTGAGCTTTCAACCTTGAATTCGATGGCATCAAGAAACGCTGCCCCCTCAATGAGCGACGCGACGAGATGTGCGTCCTCCGCCGCGTCACCCGTGCTTAACACGCTTAATAACCAGGGAGCCATCCGCTCGCCGCAACAGGTCTCGGAGAAAGCGGTCGAGAACTCAGACAATCCCCGCGCAGGAACGATGAAGCGGCCGAGCATCCATGCTTCATCACTCGCACGATACAAGGAGTAGTTGCGGACCGCTGTTTGCATATCGAGAGACGCGGGCGGGAAAAGCCCCGCGTAATCGATCAACCCGTCGAGCAGCACATGGGCAGCTGTCATTCCTTCGCTCCTGAACCCGTCCTATCGTCAGGCTTGAAGTGTTTCTTCAGACCCTGCCAGCACTCGTAGTATTCATGCTGCAGGATTTTCGTTTCCAAAGCGAATTTCGTAGGCCGCACAGCGAGCTGCGTTTCAAACATGAAGGCGAGCGTATTGCCAAGATACTGCGGCTTGAGTTCTGCGGTGCTTGCGCGCTCGAAGGTTTCGGCATCCGGACCGTGACCGGCCATGCAGTTATGTAGGCTGGCGCCGCCGGGTACAAAGCCCTCCGCCTTTGCGTCATATTGACCGAAGATGAGCCCCATGAATTCATTCATCATGTTGCGATGGAACCATGGCGGGCGGAAGGTATGCTCTGCTACCATCCAGCGTGGCGGGAAGATAGCGAAATCTACGTTGGCCGTGCCTGGGGTAATACTCGGAGCGGTGAGCACAGTGTAAATGGACGGGTCCGGGTGGTCGAACGAAACGCTGTTGATGCAGTTGAAGTTTTTCAGATCGTATTTGCAGGGCGCGTAATTGCCGTGCCATGCCACGACATCGAGCGGCGAATGATCGATCTCTGCAATCCACAGATTGCCGAGAAATTTGCTGACGATCTGGAAGCTGCCTTCACGGTCTTCATACGCGGCAACGGGATAGAGGAAGTCGCGTGCGTTGGCTAATCCGTTGGCACCGATGGGGCCAAGATCGGGCAGGCGGAATTGCTGACCGTAGTTTTCGCAGATGTACCCACGGGCAGATGCTTCTTCGAGGACGACACGGAATTTCAGCCCACGCGGCAGCAAGCAGATTTCGCCAGGCGCAACGCCGATGATGCCCAGTTCGGTGTGGAAGCGCAGCGCGCCTTCTTGCGGAACAAGTAGCAGTTCACCATCAGCATTATAAAAAAAACGATCCTCCATTGACTTGTTGATCGCGTAGATGTGGATGCCGACTCCTGTCTGCATCGCCGGATCGCCATTGCCACCGAGCGTAATGATGCCGTCAACGAAATCTGTCGGCTCGGATGGGATGGGCACCGGGTCCCAGCGGAGTTGGTTGGGCGGCGTGGGAACTTCAGTAAATGGGCCGCTGCGAATGAGTCGCGCGGAATACTCTTCGTATGGTTTGTGCGTCACCGACGGCTTGATGCGATAGGTCCAGGTGCGTCGATTCACATGCCGTGGTGCTGTGAAGGACGTTCCGCTAAACTGCTCGGTGTAGAGGCCCAGAGCGTGCCTCTGTGGCGCGTTTTGCCCTTGAGGCACGCCGTCCGCAGTCGCTTCTGTCGCAAATTCGTTGGCAAATCCCGATTGGTATTTCAGTGCCGAGGGTGGCATGATGTCTCCCTGAAGAATAGCGTCAAAACTCTATAAGCTAACTGGAGGCACTTGGCTTTGGCAAACTCTTCCATCGTTATGGCTCAATTGCAAAGAGTTTCGGGAGCACCTGGCCAGCTTTGCCCAGAAAAACTTCTGTAAATGCGCTTGCATTAAGCGGGTTCTCCGGCCCGATGTAGTATGTCCGGACCTTTGGCGATGCAGGCAGATTGCGTTGATTTGCCCAGTGCACAAAGCTGGCCGCCGGGTGAACATTTCCTGATGTGCCAACCACGACCATCACGCTGCAACGGTCAATTTCGCGCATGATGCGGCTCATTTCGAGCGGATACTCGCCGAACCAGACGATGTTCGGGCGAAGCTGCGCTCCGCAGGCGCAAGTCGGGATCTGCACCGCAGATTCGTAAACGTTTTTGTCCGCGAAGACGTGCGTGCCGCAATTCGATTCGCAACGTGAACTAAAGAGCTCTCCATGCATATGAACGAGGTGGCGCGATCCCGCGCGTTCATGGAGGTCATCAACGTTCTGTGTGCAGAGAAAAAATCGCCCTCCGATTTGCGATTCGAGGACGGCTAGAGCTTGATGCGCGGGGTTTGGCTCGCATCGCTGCGCGTCACGCCGTCGTATGGAGTAAAACTGCCATACCAGCTCAGGGTTCGCTTCCCATGCCTCGGGTGTCGCTACTTCTTCGACGCGATAGCCACTCCACAAACCGTCGCTGTCACGGAACGTCGGAATTCCGCTCTCGGCGCTGATGCCTGCGCCAGTCAGGACGAAGACGCGGTCCTGAGCCGATATATGAATAGCTGCGCTCACGCTTCAAGCGTAGCGGAAAAGCATCATAAAGCCGAAATCCATATGGCTCTGCTGGTGGCAGTGGAAGAGCGTCATGCCGGGGTTTAACGCGGTGAAATCGACCTCGGCGGTGCTTTTCGCTTTAACCACGAGCACGTCTTTCATAAGGCCACTGATCGCAACGCCATCAAGATTCGTGACTTCAAAGGTGTGGCGATGCAGATGAACGGGGTGATCGTCTGTGCTTTCGTTACGCATCATCAAACGGTATCGCTTGCCCTGTTGGAGTGTCACGCTATCCGTCTTTGGAAACGACTTGCCGTTGATCATCCAGTGATCGAAATCGCCATGTCCCGTAAATTTCGAACGGAAGACGAGAGGAACGCCCACATCCGGCTCTGCCGCTTTTTGTGAGTGCGCGAATTGCGCGTAATCCCATTGGGCTTCCGGCGGCGGAAGCCATCGGGGCTCGCCCTGTTGGTTTGCATATTCGATGGCAATTCCTGTGCCCGCTTTACGAAAGTCGTCGCGCGTCTCGCCCAGCACCCAGACGCCCGGCCGCTTCATTTCGATCACGACATCGATGCGTTCAGCCGGAGCAAGGCGTATAGCTTGAACACTTTTCTGAATGGGCAGGGAATTGCCGTCCATGGCAACAACCTGCATTGCGTGGCCGGAGCAGGCAAGCCAGTGGGTGAGTGTCGCGCTGGCATTCAAAACATGAAAAAGCACGCGCTGCAATTCTTTTACCCGGATCGGCTCGCCAGCTCCGAGCATTTTGCCGTTGATGGTGCCGTAGTCATAGTTGACGTCCATTGAAGCGTCGCCACCGCCTCCCATCTGGGCGTTCCAGTCGTGCAGCGCAAAGAAAATCTCCTGATCATAGCTGCCTGCATTTTCTTTCGGATCGATGTAAAAGCAGCCGAACTGCCCCGTGTAGGCGGCTTTCTTAAGATTGTGCCCCGCATAGGTGTGCGTGTGATACCAGCGGAAACCGGATGGGCGCGGCGTAAAGCCGTATCGCTGACGACCTCGCGGCGGAATCATCGGCGAACCCTCCTCCATCGAGCCATCCACGTCGGACGGAATCCAGAGGCCGTGCCAGTGCACGATCTCGGGAGTAGCGGTCTGGTTCGATACGTCAATGCTGATGGGTCTGCCTTCGGGCCAGCGAATCAGCGGACCGGGAACCGATCCGTTGTAGGCGATGGTGCGTATGGTCTTGCCGGGAGCAATCTCCAGGTCCAGCGGCGCGATTGTTAGCGACACATCTGGCGCTAGTTGCTGCGCCCCTGCTTTTGGGTGAGGGCGAAGCATGGATGCTGTTGCCAGAGCGCTGCAACCCGCAAGAAAGCGGCGGCGATTCATTTGTACGCTCCTCATTGCGTGCTTTGGGAACTGCTCCGTTCGTGGCGGGCTGCCCAGTCAAAGCGCCTGCCGATAATGGCTTTGACGATCAGGTGATCAGTGGCCGCTGTGGGGCCTATGCCAACTCCGAAGTTAATCTCCCAGTTCGGGGAGACATTCAGATCGATAGCGGGAAAAAACTGCTGCTGCTGATTGTGAAAAGTGTAGAAGTCGCCGACTTCCCCGTATGAAGCGTAGTACTCTAGTCCGCCCGTAATGACCCTGGTGAAGTCATAACTGACTTTTGCGTTCGGGGAAAAGCCCCACCCTTGCGAGACACCCGGACCATGTAAGGCACGTTCGAAGGCCGGGTTCACGGCGAAGTACCAGCGTCCAATTTGCTTGTCGACGATGGGGCGAATCTCCCATGTCCAGGTGTCGGTGGAGAATTGAGGCCGCTGATAACCCACCTCTGTCGATAGACTCACGCCGACGGGCCAGTGCCAGCTATCGGGCACGCGCACACGTGGACGGATGTGATCACCGACCCACTGAACGCCCTGTCCACTGCGTGAGCTGGTGAAAATGTAGAAGCCAACTTCAGACCAGTTGGTCAGCCCCTGCGTAATTTCGATGGTTTCATGCAGTGCGTGGTTGGTTGGATACGTGCCGTCGGATGTAAGTTGTGACCCAGGCACAGCCTTTGAGCCCTCGAAAGTAAAGTTGCTGTGCAGTTCCAGCATGGTGTTTTTAGGCGCGACTGTATCCGAGCCGTAGACCTGGATCTCGTAGTTGTCCTGCGCCGCGAGTGGCCTGACCACGACGAGAAGGCCCAACGCCAGGAACATGACCCAAAAAAAAGCAGCGTTCTTCCTCCGCTTCAACTTCAGCAAGAGAGTTCTGGATGACAAGCAGTTCACCTGCCAGTAGCTGATGACAGGATACAACTGATCGAATCAGGCTCATTTCTTATGAGTTATAAGCGGAACGAATCGGTGGCTGCACTACCCTCCCTTTCTGGCTATGCTTGAAAAATGCTCCCTTCGGCTGATCAGCAGCTTGTACAGATCGTAGATGCATCGTTGTCCGATACGGCCCGACGCAGCGGCGAGTGGCTTGTCTGCCGTCCCGGGTGCACGCAATGCTGCTTTGGAGCGTTTGCCATCAGCCAGCTCGATGCGGAGCGCCTGCGCACCGGCCTCCGACAACTCCAGGAAGTCGATCCAGAACGTGCCGGGCGCATGCTTGAACGTATACAGCAGTCGGTTGCGCGGATTGAAAGCGAATTCCCCGGCGATACGCAGACAGGGATTCTTGACGATTCGTCGGATGCGCAAGAGCGGTTTGCAGACTTTGCAAATGATGAAGTTTGTCCAGTGCTCGACCCCCAGACAGGCATGTGCGACTTGTATGCCGCACGGCCCATGACGTGCCGCGTCTTTGGGCCGCCTGTCCGCTCCGAGGATGGCCTTGGAGTCTGCGAACTCTGCTATCACGGCGCAAGTGAGGAAGAAATCGCCGCGTGCGAAATGCACATCGAAACGGATGATCTGGAAGCAGAGCTGACATCACAGGTGGAAGCCATGACCGGGCGAGGCGGCAATACCATCGTCGCTTTTGCGTTGCTTCGATAGGACTCCTGCTACAGTCATTACCAACACTCTTATTTCTCATCAGGAGATGTAGCTTTGATCGCTCCTCTGCGTAAGTACTTGCTGTCTTTTTCCGCGATGCTGGCGTTCTGCTTCCTCTCTGCCGGCTGCAACACGGTACAAACCACAATGCCTCCTGCACAGCTGCACACCATCGGATTCATGACCGACTTCGATGTGCGCGATGATGCGATTGGCATTTGTAAAGCTGTGATGGATGGAATTGCGCCGGGAGTGCGCGTGATCGACATTACGCATCAGGTCACTCCCTTTGATGTTGCCGAGGGTGCGCGGTTTCTTGCAGGCTCTGCTCCTTACTTTCAGAAGGACGCTATTTTCGTCGTCGTCGTTGACCCTGGAGTCGGCAGCACACGCAAGGCGATTATTGCGAAATCAAAAGTGGGCGAGTATTTCGTGCTCCCGGACAATGGACTGCTGACGCTGGTGCAGGACCGCGACGGCATCGAAAGTGCTCGTGAAATCACAAATCCTCAATGGATGATCGGGGCGAAACTCTCTTCCACCTTTCATGGACGCGACATCTTTTCGCCAGCGGGCGCGCATTTGGCGCGTGGGGATGACTGGACGCAGGCAGGCCCGGAGCTTGATGTCTCGAAGCTCGTGCGGCTCGATATCCACACGGCGACAGTTGATGACAAAGGGTTGCAGGGACAAGTGATCGGGACGGATGGGCCTTTTGGAAATCTTGTGCTGAACGTGCCTGCCGATACGTTTGCGAAGCTTGGTTATCAGCTCGGCGATACTGTGCCGGTGACACTGAACGGTCACAAATACCAATTCCCCCTCGAGAAGACTTTCAGCGATGTGCCGGTCGGCAAGCCTCTGTTTTACATCGACTCGCGTGGACGGCTGAGTATGGGCATCAATCAGCGTAATTTCGCTGCGACGTACAAAATCACTCCACCCGTGGACCTCTTCATTCCGAAAAAATAATCGTTGGCGTAGCGCGGAGCTTCTACTATCGGACGATCCGACGCGCCTGCGATCTGCTCTCGATGATATACAGATGAGTCACACTTTATGCGGCATCGGACAGAGTTCTGGCTCATCGTATTTTTTGTAGTCACAGCTGCGACGGTGATTGCGCACGGCTCATTCGCGACGCCTCCGGTAGAGAAAGCCCCCGACCCCGATGCAGTATGCGCGAAGTGTCATCAGGAGATCTACGATGGCTACAAGCAGACACCGATGGCTCGCGCGAGCGGCTTCGCAGCTGACGGTCTGATTCCCGCCGACTTCACGCATGCAGCTTCCGGCGTTCACTACCGCGTGTTTCTTCAGAATGGGCGCGCGTGGCTCTCATATCAACGACCTGATGCCACGCCAGATCGGGTCCTCGACGGCAAGCAAGAGCTGATTTATTACCTGGGCTCGGGAAAGCGCGGGCGGACCTACCTCTTCCAGCAGGAGGGTTTCTGGTTTGAGATTCCGGTGAACTGGTATGCGAAGAAGCAGGTGTGGGATATGGCTCCGCACTTTCTGCGAACGACAGAGATGCCGCTCACGCTCCCTGTCGATGCCGGCTGTCTGCGCTGCCATGCCAGCAGTGTGCAGGTGCCGCTACCCGGCGGTCGCAACCACTTTGCCGGGCAGCCATTTCTCCACGGAGGCATCGGTTGCGCAGCATGTCATGGCGATCCATCCACGCATCTTGCCCAGAACGGCAAGGGATCGATACTAAATCCGAACAAGCTCGATGCGGTCCGCAGAGACTCAGTTTGTCTGCAGTGCCATCTTGAGGGCGAGTCGACCATTGCGCGCTATGGACACAGCCTGACTTCCTACCGTCCGGGAGACAATCTGTTCGATCACCTTATTTTCTTTGTTCATAAAGACGCCGCAGGTCCGGCGGGCCGCGCAACAAGCCAATGGGAAGCTCTGCTCGAAAGCAAATGCAAACAGAAGAGCGGCGACAAGCTTACCTGTACAACGTGCCATGATCCGCATAGTACAGTTCCTCCCGACGACCGCGTGAGCTACTACCGCGCTAAATGTATTGCTTGTCACGACGACCGAGCATCTATCTCAACACACCATGCGGAAAATCCGGATTGCACCTCTTGCCACATGCCGCGACAGGCAACGGAAGATATCGCGCATGAGCAGGTCACAGATCACCGTATTCAACGGGTCACAGGACTCGTGATGAAGGGCAATGAACCGCCTTCCAAAGAGATCGCAGCCGTCGACAATCTGCCGGCAACCGCGCGCGAATATGGTCTCGCCTATGCGCAGATGGCGTTACACGGCGACTCCTTCGCGACACAGCAGGCAACGCGCTATCTGAAAGAAGCAGAGCAATCGGACGCAACGCAGGCGTCGGATGCGGAGTTGCACACTCAACTGGGCTTTCTCGCACAAAGAACAGGCGATAACACGCTGGCAGTAAAAGAGTACGAAGCCGCTCTGAAAGCGGATCCGTACAAGAGCGTCGCTGCCGGCGATCTTGCGATTCTCCGGGCGCAGGCCGGCGACCTCGCGGACGCTGTCTCCCTATGGCAGTCGGCGTTTCGGGAAGATCCGGTGCAACTTGCCGCAGGCTACGACATTGCAGTAGTGGAGTGCGGTCAGGGTAACGTGGACGCGGCCATCGAGGCGCTGAATCGCATTCTGCTCTTTTCGCCGGATGACACAAAGGCGCACGCATTTCTGCTTGCGATCAAGAGTGGGGCCCAGCACTGCGGTCAGCATTAAGGATTTCCTACCTTGGCCTGCAGGCGGGCAAGATTCGCCCGAGCCTGAGCATGATTCGGGGCCAGGCGCAGTGCGTGCTCGAAGGCTTCGCGCGCCTCTGATGTCTTTCCCGCTCTTGCCTCCAGCACACCCAGGTTGTTCCAGCCGTCGGCATCGTTCGAGTCAAGGTGCAGAGCCCTCTGCTGTTCGAGGATTGCGTCCTCTAACTGCCCCGTCGTAGTCAAGACCTGTGACAGCAGAGCGTGAACGATGGGATCATCTGGCGTTATGGCTGCGGCAGTTTTCAATTGTGCGGCGGCATTCCCAAAGCGCCCTGTCTGTGCATAAGCCATCGCAAGATGCTCGCGCATCTCCGCATTTCTGCCGTCTTGCTTTATCGCCGATTCCAGTAGATCGACCGCATGTGCCGGATCACCCGACGCAATCGCGAGTTGCGCCGAGCCATCGAGCGCTGCTGCATCCTGCGGATTCAGCGCAAGCGCCCGCTGGAACTCTGCCTGGGCGGCATCCGGCTTCTGTTCCTTTAAGAGCGCCAGCCCTAGACCGCTGTGTGCACCTGCGTCCTCGGGTTCCTGCTCAAGAATCGCGCGGAACTGCTGCTCCGCGTGCGGCGCATCGTCGTGGTTCAACTCCAGGCGTCCCAGATCGAATCGGGCGTCAATCTGTTCTCCGTTGCGGGTGATTGCCTTCTCGTAGGTGTCAGTGGCCTGCTGTGAATCGCCTGCTTTTTCAAAGGCCACGCCTAAGGCGGTCAGGGCACGCGGGTCGTTCGCATCGACGGCAAGCTCGCGCTGATAGCTCGCAACTGCCTCCCGATAGTTGCCCTCGCCCATGTACACGCCCGCAAGATTGAAGAGCGCGATCACATCGCGTGGATCCTTGCGCAGCTTGTTCTCCATCCACGCCTGCTCCAATTGGAGGCGCGGATCAGGCGCATTAGTCGGCTGGTTCACGGGGAGAACTTGAAGCCACAGGTGGCCCATTTCATCCACGGAGCGATTGCCTGCTTTGACGCGAATCGGCGGATTGTTTGGGTTGTGGATGTTGTCACTCGAGTTGTCATAGGTATAGCGCATGTGCAGCACTGTGCCCCTGGGCAGAAAAACGGGTTCCCGATAGCGGTAAACCGATTGCCGGTCGATGTCCCAGCCTCGAATCCAGACGAGCCATTTCTTCTGACCGGATGGCAGAATCGCATAACCCTGCAGGTCTTTTCCCAGATAGTGCGCATGGGGATAGACGCCGAGAACCTCCACATCCACTGGCAGCTTCAGCTCATCCTGGACGATAAAGTTGGGCGCACCGGCGGGGATATTCAATGCTTCGTCATCTTCCAGCTGCAACAACATGGGTTGCTTTTCCGGTGGCTTGTCGGTGAAGTACAACCCTATTTCCGCCTGCATGGTTTCCGGCTTGCCTGAAGGTTTGAGGTGCATATTCAGAATCAGGTCACTGCCCGGATCGAGCCGCCACGGCATGCCTTCCGGCTCCGTCAGAACTGCCATATCTGGTTTCCAAAAGAGAAAATGGCTGTCGGGATCGAACGTAGTTCCTGCATCAACTTCCAACTCCATTCCCGCAACGCCATCCTGCCAATCGCTCGGATGGGCATGCCGAAAAGACGCAGTGCGGTCGATCAGCAGGTTTGCATGGTGCACCACCTGCGGCGTGCCTGGGCGAATCTCCAACGCACGGATATAGCGGGTCTGTTTGAGCGGATAAGGCAAAACGAAATTACGAAAAACATCCGTGCCGGACGAGGCAAGCGTATAGGGCCTCGTTACTCTCAAAACCAGATCGGGTGTGCCCAACTGCCATGCCGCATCGTAGTGCGGCATGGCCGGAGCGTCTGCAAGGTCGCCTTGCGCCATTCCCGTGGCCACCCATTGTCGAATGAGATCGAGGTCAGCGTCGGAGAGGCGGCGACTATCGGCAAAGTCGCCATATCCTGGCTCCGGAAGCCACGGCGGCATGTAGAGGCTCTGTGTAACCCGCAGCATTTGCTGTCCCCAGCGGCGTGCATCGGCGTAAGTCATCAGACTAAAAGGTCCTGCGCCTCCGGGATGATGACAGGTCGTGCAATTTTTATAGAGAATCGGCGCGACCTGTATGTAGGTCACTGAGTTCGCGGCATGCACATGCACATTTGGCACTCTTACGGTTACAAATAAGATGATCGGGGAGAGCACGCCTACGCATACCCGTCGCTTGGTCTTCATGGTTGCCGCGTCACAATCGCGCATCCTACCGGCGGCCCACCCGGTTGCGGAACAGGCTTGTTTTCAAGTGCAGAGGCAATCGCATCTTCCAGAGCGTGGCGAAGAGCGCGAGGCCGCTCCGAGCCCAGGTCTAGATAGCGGTCGTCAATGCGGCCGTGGTACACCTCGCGGAGCCCGTCCCCGGCGCGAATGAATACCGCAGCCTCTGGAGTCACGGTTACATGCGCCATGCCCACCAGCACCTGTTCTGTGTCGAGCACCGTCTTGGCTGAGTCACCGAACTGAATACTATGTTGACGAACCACAGCAGCAGTATCGCCAGGATTGGGATACACCTGCCAAAACTCGACCCCCCGTTCTGCAAACTCATGCTGAAGGCGCGCCATTTCAGGGAGATATCGGTTCGAAATGGGGCAATCGGAGGCGGCAAAGAAGAGCACGACGGCGCGCTTTCCTGGGGCAGCAAGGTCTGTTACAGGCGCGCCTTTCAAGTCGACACCGTAGCGTACCGTTTGGGCCCCCACTACCCCCGAAAGAGCCAGCATTGCAATCCCACCCAGGCATCTTACCGCGATCTCCGCGTACGCATTTTTCTTGTCTAATCGAAGTGCTCGGAGCACGATAGACAACTCCATTGCCTGCCTTTCCAAGCTCGAATCGCATTCCGTCGTACAGGACTCGGCTCATGGCTATGGTAACCGCCCGAATTCTCCTTTTCCGCCAATCTTGACAACAGTAAGCGGCACTCGCTATAGTTCTGCCTCGTTACGGCAGAGTACCGTAACTCGAAACGGTAGTCATGCAGCGGACATCTAGCGCTGCCACCTGTTGTATTTGACAGAGGACCGTCTTCAACCAGTTAAAGAGACGCGTTCTTACGTATGCCGCCTCCCGAAATCTTCTTAGGGAGGGACAAAGACGGCGCACGAAGAGCGGCAAACAGTTTCAACGTTTCTGGGAGACCAAATGATGACACGCATCAGCAAGGCCCTTGCCTGCGGTTTGGGTGCTCTTCTCTTCTCTTTCATTCCACTCACATCTCAAGCCCAAGCAATCTATGGATCAATTAACGGAACGGTAACTGACAATACTGGCGCGATCGTTCCAAACGCCGCCGTTACGGTTACCTCCGAGGCAAAAGGCACTGCTTTCGACGTCGTAACAAATGCGGCGGGTGACTACTCTGTCCAGCACCTGATACCTGATGTTTATGACGTGAAAGTGGTCGTGTCCGGCTTTCAAACCGCCGAAACAAAGGGAATTCAGGTTTTTGCCGACAGCTCTCCAAAAGTTGACGTACAACTTGTTGTTGGGGCCGCAGCCACGACGGTCGAGGTCGACGCGAGTGCCGTTCCAGAGCTGAAAACGGATAAGGCGGACGTTTCCACCGAGTTCACATCGAACACGATCAACAATGTGCCCCTTCCCAACCGTAACTTCACCACCATTCAATTACTGCTGCCGGGCGCACAACAACTGAACTGGGCACACGCTTCGGATGAAAATCCGCAGGGTAGCTCGCAGATTCAGGTAGATGGCCAGGCATTCGGCGGCGTCGCATATCAGTTGGACGGAACTGACAACCAGGACCCGATTCTCGGCATTATCGTCATCAATCCTCCGCTGGATGCGCTGGCGGAGACAAAAATCACCACGCAGAATTTCGACGCAGAATTCGGCAAAGCGGTTTCGTCGGTCATCGTCGCCAGTGTCAAGTCAGGATCGAACACCTTCCATGGCAGCGCTTTCGATTATCGTGAGAGCAACGCCAACCTGGCCCGCGAACCTTACAGCCAGTTCCCTGGCACGGTCTTTCCTCCAGGACTGAAGAACCAGTTCGGCGGCTCCATCGGCGGTCCAATCCTCAAGGACAGACTCTTCTTCTTCGCCGATTATCAGGGCGTGCGGCAAAAGGTCGGTACGGTGGAGACGGCAACGGTTCCGTCCGCCTACCTTACGAACACCTGTCTCGGCCTGGCAGCCACGAACAACGGTGTTGCTGGTTGCGATTTCAGCGAGTATGCCACCTATCGCGGCGGTGCGGGCTCTCAGCTCATCTACGATAACTCCAGAGGATTATCCATTCCTTTTGCCGGCAACGTAATCCCTGCCGGCCTTGTTTCGCCGCAGGCGCTGAACCTGCTCAAGATGCTGCAACCGTATGCGCCAAACACGACCGGATTAGGTGGCCTTTCCAATAACTACTCAGCAAGCGGCACGGGCCTCTTCAACAACAACCAGTGGGATGAGCGTGTTGACTGGCAGGCAAATCAGAAGACGCATGTCTTCGAACGCTTCAGCCGATTTACCAGCACCCTGACTGGAACAACGATATACGGAGCCGCCGGCGGTCCGGGCTTCGGCATCAGTGGCTATGGCGGCGATTCCTCGGGAGCGGATGACAGCCTGGCAGCAGGTTTCGACCTGGCCCTGAACGCTACGCTGCTCACCGACTTCCGTGTCGGATATTACCGCTACAACGTCATCGATGTTATGTATGACCAGAACACGCCCCTCGCAACGAATCTTGGGATTCCCAACATGAACCTGGGAACCACCGACACCAGTGGCGCTCCTTACTTCAATATTGCCGATTTGACGATTTCTGGCGCCAATGGCCCCAACAATCCGACGAACGGCGGGGCGCAATACGGCAGCGGCCTCAACCTGAACCGCTGCAACTGCCCGCTGACGGAGCGCGAGGATCAATACCAGATCGTCAACAACTGGACCAAGGTTATCGGCAATCACACGATTAAGTTCGGCGCCGATCTTCGCTATGCCCGCAACCTCCGCGTGCCAAGCGATCAAAGCCGCGTAGGCATATTGAACATTGGTTCAGGCCCCACCTCCGACGGCAATGGTTCCGGAGGTCTCGGTCTTGCAACCTTTTTGCTGGGTGACGTCACCCAATTGCAGCGGTACGTTAGCTCTTCGACGAACGCCAAGGAATTCCAGAAGCGCTTCTTCTTCTACGGGCAGGACAGCTGGCACCCCAATCCTAAACTAACGATCAACGTTGGTCTCCGGTACGAGTTCTACTTCCCCGAAACGGTGAATGCCAAGGGAAATGGCGCTCTCATGAACTTGGACGACGGCTATATCCGGGTCGCTGGATACGGCAATATCGGCAGCAATATGAACTGGAGCTTGGCCCCCAATGCATGGAACCCGCGGGTTGGCATAACTTATCAACTTGACGATAAGACAGTCATTCGCTCCGGTTACGGACGTAGCTTTGATATTGGCGTCTTCGGTTCTATCTTTGGCCACGTGGTAACCCAAACTCTTCCAGTTCTGGCAAAGCAAGCGGTCGGGAACAATAGCTCGACAGCCAGTGCCTTCAACCTGGCTCAGGGACCTCCGCTGAATGTATTTCCAGCTGTGCCGGCAGATGGATTGCTTCCAGCCCCGAATTACAATGTCAGTACGAATGCCCGCCCAAACAGTTTGCGGCTGCCGACACTGGATGCGTGGAACCTGAGTGTTCAGCGTTCCATCACTCCAACCCTCACTGCGACTCTGGCGTATGTAGGCAATAAAGGCACACACACGTTGGCCGGTGGAGACGGCAACAATACGAATCCGAATGAGCCAGGTATTACCCTTCCTGCCTCAGATAGCATCATCGGCCAGACTCTGCACTTCGACCCGAGCGTTCCGGGAAATAAGATTGGGCCGGATGGTGGGGTTTCCAACACAAACTACCTGCAGCGCTACTATGGAGGCACGCTGCCTGCCTGCCAGGACCCCATCTACGCCACGCCAACTAACGAACCGGGGATTCAACCCGGCATGTGCGGATGGAGCCAGGGTGTCAGCTACTACTCGGATAACCTGGACACCCATTACAACGCCTTGCAGGCCACCTTGGCCAAGCAATTCACCAAAGGGCTCTCGTTCAATTTGAACTATGCCTGGCAACACGCTTACAACTACAACTCTGGTTATTCGTCATGGGACAAGAAGGCAGTCTACGGACGCGATGAAGCACTCCGTCAAAATCAGATCGTTGGCTACGGGGTCTGGGAGCTGCCGTTCGGTAAGAAAGGCATGTATGCCACCAATGTCCCAACCTGGGCTGACTACATCATAGGCGGGTGGCAATTGAGCCCGGTGATGAACTGGGCAACCGGCCTGCCCTTCACCCTCGGCTATGGAGAATGCGGCTCCTTCCTTCCCGGTGGAGGCGCACCTTGCTATGTGAACGGAAATGGAAGCTTCCTGAAAACTAGCCTGAGCGGCTTTAACGCTGCCAGCCATAGCCGCACCTACTACCAGACGGCGCCCACCCCGCTCTACAACGCCAGTACCAAAACCTACACCAACTATCAGGGATTCTCCGCCAGCACGCTGGATCAAATTGGCTCGGGCGGACGAGACAGCGTCTTCGGGCCACACGTCTTCACCGCGGACATGTCGCTGCAGAAAACCATCCCGATCTGGGAGAGTGTCACCCTGAAGTTCCGCATGGACGCATATAACGTCTTCAACCACATCAATGCCGGCAACCCTGGTGGCAGTCTGGACCAAGGGGGAAGTGGCAATATAACAGCTGGACCATTTATCAACGGCTCCACCAATCCCCGCCAACTTCAATTCAGTTTCCGCATCGACTTCTAGCGAATCTGAATCAACCTCTGAGGGGAGCCAAGTGCTCCCCTCATTTCTTTTTGCGATACACTTCGTCCATCACTATGCGCAGATGTTTTCTCTTGTGCGCTCTCTTATGGGCCCCTCTGCTAATCTCGTGGCCGTTACGCGCGCAGCAGTCCCCAGCTGCCACAGCGGAGTCCTCGCCGCAGCCAGGTCCATCGTTGACACAAGCGGAACAATTGCTCGCCCAGGGTAAACTCGACCAATCGCTCGAAGAACTCAATGCAATCGGCAAACAATCACCCGAGCCGGCCGGCGTCGAAAGGCTGCGCGGTTTCATCTTCTACCAGCAGAACAATTTTGCTGAAGCGGACGCTGCATTCGCCAAGGCACTTGCACAAGACCCCAAGGACATGGAAGCCATGCAGTTGCGCGGCGTGACGCTCTTCCGCATGGGCAAAGCTGCCGACGCGATCCCGTTGCTCGAACAGGCGCACGCCTCCATCCCTAACGCAAACATTGATCCCAACTACGTGCTTGGCGTTGCCTACATGCAGCTTGGACGTTTTGACGATGCGCGCCGCGCGTTTGCCGTGCAGTATGGCTTTGCGCCCGACTCCGCGCCGGCATATCTGCTCGCCGCCCGCATGTTTTTCCATCAGGAAAATGTGCCTGCGGCGCATGCATCCGCAACCAAAGCGCTGCAGTTGAACGCGAGCCTTCCGCTGGCGCATCAGCTTCTCGGCGAGATCGCGCTCGCCACCGGGGATATTACCGCCGCAATTGCCGAACTCCAGCAAGAGGAGCAGCTCAACCCGCTGAACGGAGAGCTATATGACCGGCTGGGCGATGCATATTTGCGCAACAGGCAATTTACCGAAGCGCAACATGCATTAAACCGCGCCGTGTTGCTGGAACCGAATGCGACCGGGCCATATATTCTGTTGGGCAAGCTAATGTTGAACCAGCAAAATCCAGTCATGGCAGGCATGTATCTGGAACGCGCCCGGCAAATGGACCCCGGCAACTACATGACGCACTTCCTTCTCGGGCAGGTCTATCGTACCGAGGGCCGGCGGGACGATGCCGCCCTCGAGTTTCGTGCCGCGGAGCAACTCCAGTCCTCCCATCCTCCTAAAATGGAAACGCCGCACTGATCCATGCCATCACGTTCGCACCTTCTCATTTGTGTTTCCCTGCTCGCCTTTGCTGCTATTGCGCATGCGCAGGATAGTCACGCGACTGAAACAAACCTGCAACAGGCGAACACAGCATTCCATGCCGGATATGCAGCTGCTTCCAACGGCGACCTGGCTACTGCGCGGCAGCAGTTTCAACTCGCGGTGCAACTAGCGCCCCAGGTAGAAGAAGGCCATAGCGCGCTGGGAGCGGTGCTCTATAAATTGGGAGACTACCCGGGCGCCATCCCAGAACTCGAAACCGCCCTGCAGCTGAAACCCGAGGACCAAACCGCACAAGAAAATCTGGCCCTCGCATACACACAAACCGGAGCGTATCAAAAGGCACTTCCGATTTTCGATCGCCTGGATAGCGATGCATCGCAACCACTCTCCGGCGATCTCCTTGTTTCTTATGCTCGCACCCTCGCTGCAACACAGCAGCTTCCGGCAGCGATTCGCAAGACACAGGCTGCCATCGCCGCCGCGCCGCAGAGCGTACCGCTCTACGATCAACTCGGGTCGCTCTATGCGCAGATGCAGAATTGGCCTGCGGCGCAGAATGCTTTCGAACAGGCAATACAACTCGATCCGAAGTTTGCCTCAGCGCACCTGCATCTGGGAATCGTCCTTATGAGCGAGCGCCAGGTTCTTGCCGCCTTGGAAGAGCTTACGACAGCCACACACCTCGACCCGCAGAACGCCACGGCACAGCTGGAGATTGGAAAAGCATTTGTTTCTGCGAATCAGGACGAGAACGCAATCCCGCATTTTCAGCAGGCGATAGCGCTCGATCCGAAACTGGTCGAAGCAGTCAATCAACTCGCCATGGCGCTGCAGCGCACCGGGAAAGAGCAGGAGGCAATTCCCCTCTTTGAGAAAGTTGTTGCCGACCAGCCGCAGAATGCGACCGCCCTCACCAACCTGGGTCTGGCGTTAGTGCAAACAGGAAAAGCCAAGGAAGCAGTTGCCGATTATCAGCGCGCTCTCGCCATCAATCCGAATGACGCGACTGCGCATCAGGATCTGGGAGTTGCCTATCTGCAGCAAAGCAATATCGACGACGCGATCCGCGAGTTCCGTGCCGGACTCGCGCTCGCTCCTGAAAATCCTCAGCTGCATTACAACCTCGGACTGGCATTCAAGCTGAAGGATGATCTGCCGCATGCGATCACTGAGCTGGAATCCGCGGCAAGGCTGGATGAAACATCTCCCGATCCTCCGTATACACTCGGCATTCTCTACATGCAGCAGGGGCGTTTCGACGATGCCGCCGCGCAATTGCGGACAGCCCTTGAGCGCCGCCCCGAGAACGGCGATGGATGGGCCATACTCGGCAGTGTCTACAAGCAGCAGGCGAAGTACGATGAAGCGGCGACCGCACTCCGGAAAGCGATTGAGCTGTTACCGAATCAGCCTGGCACGCACATCACCCTGGCCGGTATATTGCAGGCGCAGGGCAAAAAGGACGAAGCCGCGGCAGAACGCAAAACCGCTGCCGACTTGACCCGCGTCGCCGTGAACCGCCAGCGCGCCACCTTTGCCACCAATACCGGCAATCTCCTGCTACAGAAGGGGCAGATTGCAGACGCGATCGACCGCTATCAGGATGCGATCAACAGCGACCCAACCTATGCTGATGCGCACACTCAACTCGCAGCCGCATACGAGCGTCAGGGACGTGCTTCCGACGCCGCAGCAGAACGGGCAAAGGCCGCTGCGCTCGAGTCCAGTCATCCCTGAAGCTGTGTACTGTCCCTGAATCGAGATCGTACAATGCAATCGTCCCGATGAATCGACGCCGGTTTCTTCAATCTCTGAGCCGCACTGCGCTTGTTCTGCCTTTTGCTGATGTCCTGCTGATGGCTGCTCCGCCGTGGAAGCGCGCCCTGCTCGCTGAAATGCAGCAAACATCGCAGAGCCAGACGGGCGCCGAGCGTTCCTATGACGCCAAGCCGATGCCGCCACCGAAAGGGCCGCATTCAGCGATAGAAGGCACACCGCTCGGCCTGCAGTTTGTAGACGTAGCTACGCAATCCGGACTGAACGCCCAAACGATCTATGGCGGCGAGGGCAAGAACAAATATTTGCTCGAAACCACCGGCTGCGGCGTCGCTTTCTATGACTACGATCAGGATGGCTGGATCGACATCTTTCTTGTGAACGGATGGCGTCTGGAAGGCTTCGCGAAAGGGCAGGAGCCGACCTGTCATCTATTCAGGAACAATCGTGACGGCACGTTCACAGATGTCACGGCCAAGTCCGGACTAGCGCGCAGCGGCTGGGGACAGGGCTGCTGCGTTGGCGATTACGACAACGACGGCCATGACGATCTATTCGTCAGCTACTACGGGCAGAACGCGCTCTTTCACAACAATGGCAACGGAACTTTCACCGATGTAGCCGCGAAAGCCGGACTGCTGCAGCCGAAGCTGCGCTGGAACTCCGGGTGCGCGTTTCTCGATTACGACCGCGACGGGCATCTCGATCTATTCATAGCGAACTACATCGACTTAGATCTGAAAACCGCGCCAACTCCGGAATCCGGCCCGTGCACCTATAAGAGCATTCTCGTAGCATGCGGCCCCCCCGGCTTGCCAGGCGGCAAAAACATTCTCTATCACAACAACGGCGACGGAACTTTCAAGGATGTGTCAGAGAAGTCGGGCATGTGGGACACCGTTGGCAACTACGCGCTCAGCGTCGCCGTAGCCGACCTCGACAACGATGGCTGGCCTGACATCTATGTTGCCAATGATTCCACTGCCGCCACTCTTTACCAAAATCAAAAAGATGGCACATTCAAAGACATTGCGATCGAAGCCGGAGCAGCCTTTTCGCCCGACGGCAAGCCACAGGCCGGAATGGGCGTCTCGATTGGCGATTACAACCGCGACGGTAACCTCGACGTGGTGAAAACCAACTTTGCCGGTGATACGGATTCTCTTTACGCGAATCTCGGCGACGGCAGCTTCGAAGATCAGACCTATCTTTCAGGGCTTGGCATCAACACCCGCTATCTGGGCTGGGGCCTCGGCTTCTTCGATATGGACAACGATGGATGGCTCGACCTCTTCGTATCGAACGGCCATGTCTATCCCGAAGTAAGCAGCTCCAAAACCGAGGCCCCCTACGCCGAGCACAAATATTTGTATCGCAATCTGCGCAATGGCCGATTCGAAGACGTAACAGACAAGGGAGGACCCGGCATCACGGCTGCTGTCACGGCGCGCGGATGCGCCTTTGGCGACTATGACAATGACGGGGACCTGGACGTTGTCGTCAATTGTGTCAATTCTCTTCCTCAGTTGCTCCGCTGCGATTCAGAGTGGAAGCGCAACTGGGTCAAGGTCAAAGCCATCGGGACTAAATCGAACCGGACAGGCATTGGCGCGCGCGTAAAGGTTATCGCAAAGACCGATCCCAATTCGCCACAGCCATTGCTGCAGATCGACGAGGTGCGCAGCGGCGGCAGCTATTATTCGCAGAGTGATCTGCGTCTGCACTTCGGCCTCGATCAGGCAAAGATTGTCGATCTGCTGGAGGTTCACTGGCCGTCGGGACAGGTAGACGCCTTCAAGAACCTTGAGGTAAACAAGCTCTATATCGTCGAGGAAGGCGCGAAATCACCGAAAGCGGAGCCTCTGACCGGACTGAAGAAGACCTGAGACAACTAGCGCATTACAGAAGGCGCGAATCAAGTTGCAAATCCAGTTTGAATCCCCCACACGTCGGATTAGCCCGTTACTCGGACGTATGAATCGTTCATCGCTTCCCAAAATCTGAATTTACGGTATTGTTCCCAGACTATCGGCTGCGGCGCAGCCTGTAACGTTTGACGCTCTGCAAGCACGATCCTAGGAGCATGAGCTTCGTTTGTGGAGAACAAAAATGGACTTTGCGGCGACATACAAGATTCGAATCAAGCCCATCGGCCTGACCGGCCCGGCCGCCCTCACCTACACGAGGAAGGTCACCGACCATCTGGGAATGATCTATCGCACAAAGGTCGGTAAGATACTTTTAGATTGCATCCGATACCACGGCCTGCCGGTGGTGATCTCGCCTTACACGGCTGGCGGCTGCAACTCGGGTGGCGGATGGACTACCGTGGCCGGCACCAGGCAGGGATATGCTAATTACTCTCCCGATACTTTTGGGCCTCATGGTGCCTGCACCCCCGCTCTTGGAACCAGTGGCAGGCTGGGACAGGAAATTCTTTTTCACGAACTCATCCACGCCTTCCGTGGCGTGTCCGGAAAATGGAATCAACAGCCGAACATGACTCGTTATGGGGATTCCGAAGAATTTCTAGCCGTGCTCCTTACCAACATCTTTATTTCGGATCAATCCAATAAGACGAAATCCTCTCTGCGCGCCGATCATGCTGATTTCAAGGCTCTTCCAGGCGACTTATCAGCCCCTTTCATTTTCTTTGAGTCCTCTACATTGGTCCTGCCCCTGGTGAAACAGTTCGTTGCTGACAACCATGGCCTCGCCATTATGCTTGCCAATTCACACGTCCCATTCAATCCCATCGCGGACTTTGTTGCCAATCCCGACATGGCGGAACAGCACTCCAATAAAGCTATTCCACGAGCTTTGCGTGAAGTTGCAATCGCAGTGTCGACCTGGGCCTCCAGTGTCTTCCACTAAGAACACTCGGAGTTGGCACCACGGAACCACCGATGCGTCCAGCCGCCTATGGTCATGTCTGCAGATCGGCCCAACCAAAATCCACCCGGAGGGAGAGTCACCAGACCAGGCTAGTACCCTTCCTATCACGACAGACTGAATACGCAGTTTCACCCACGAAGTTTCATGTCTAAACGGTGCAAAGGCCTTCCGTGCAGCCGATCGGAACAACGCACAATCGAGCAGTCAGCAGGACAAGCGAGATCCACAGTAGGTCAGCCCCAAGCAGATGCACGATCTGCATCCACGTGGGAGCCAGCAACGCAATATCAGCGGCGCCCAGCGCATACTGCAGCGCGAGCAGCGCAACCACGCCAATGGCTAGTTGGCGGTTTCTTCCCCTCCACGCGCCGGTAAAAATGAGCCAGCAGATAAACGCGCCGGCAATAAACCCCAGAGTGGGATGAAGCCAGCGAATGCGCAGCAGCCACGTGCTGTTCGCGGAAAAGTCCTGTGCTAGCGCCGAGCGTAGCGAGGTTGCAGGAAACAGCGTGTCGCCGAGCGCGGCGAGCGAGCCGCTGACTCCGACAAAAAGTGTTGCCAGCATGCCGACGGATGCGACGCCGATCGAACGGTAGTCGACGCTGCCGCGCATGAATCCCATCGAACGCGACAGGAAGTGCGCCGTAAGCGCCAGCGCAGCCAGCAGCAGGAGCGTGTTTGCCAGATGCAGCGAAAGATATACGGCGCGCGATGCCGATTGATCGTGCGCGACCTTGCCCAGAAGCACCAGAAGCGCGCCAAGAAGCGCTTCATTGAATGTCAATACTGCGGCGGCGACAACAGAGACGCGCGCCAGGTGACGCTTTGCTGTCGATGCGAAGGTCCAGACGAGTAGAGCCAGTATGGCGATCAATGCGATGCCGCTCGTGGCACGATGCGTCAGCTCAATGATGGTCTCCATGCGGGGTGAGTGCTGCATGATCGTGCCGTTGCAGAGAGGCCAATGTTCACCGCAGCCGGCTCCGGAGCCGGTGGCGCGCACGATGGAACCCCACAGAATGACGGCAACGTTATAGATAAGCACCGTCCAGGCAAAACGCTGAACGCCCTTGGAATGCCACGTCTCAGATGACAAAAACGGGATTGCGCTGGTGGTCAAGAAAAGTCGCCCGCCTGACACTCATTCTAATCGTTCCCGGGCTATAACTCTTTTGCTCCGGTCGAATCTCGCCTTACTCTCACGAGAAAACCGCCTGCGATCAGGCATTTTGCCTCGGCATGGCGCTTCACAATGACAGGCTTGCTAATATAAGTGAACCTCGTTTTCTTCGGGAAATACCTTCAAAGGTCACCGAATGCGGATCTTCGTCAACGAGTTTTGCGGCCACCCATTTCAGATTCAACTCAGCCGCGAACTCGCAATCCGCGGTCACGAAGTAGAGCATGTCTATTTCTCTGGCAATACGTCTACGCCTAAGGGCGCGGTCAAAGATGCCGGCACATCCGAAAATCTGAACATCTGCGGGCTGAATATCACAAGAGAGTTCGAGAAACATTCGATCCGCAGTCGTCGAGCTGCCGATATCGAATATGGAATGGTTGTGGCCGAAGAGGTGAATCAATTCAAGCCCGATGTCGTGCTTTCCGCAAATATGCCCCTCGACGGGCAAAAAATCCTGCTGAAAGCCACAAAGAAGCAGAACGCAAAATTCGTCTACTGGGTGCAGGACGTATATAGCCTGGCGGTGCGCTTCGTTCTGGCCCGCCGGCAAAAGCTTCTGGCAGACATTGGCGGCGCATACTATGAATCGATGGAGAAGAAGCTGCTTCACCAGTCTGACTCCGTTGTCTGCATCTCAGACAGCTTCGTCGACTACGTGAAGAAGTGTGGGATCGACGAAAAAAAAATACACCTCATTGAAAACTGGTCGCCGCTCGATGACATCACGCCGATGTCAAAGGACAATGCATGGGCGCGCGAAAATGGCCTTGCGGACAAATTTTGCTTCATGTACTCAGGCACGCTTGGCATGAAGCATCGCCCGGAGCTGTTACTGGAGCTGGCAAGACATCTGGATGCAACCCGCGAAGCGGTTCTTATCGTGAATGCGGCCGGTGCCGGCGCAGCTTGGCTGCGCGAGCAAACAAAAGACCTGGACCCCGAGGCTTTCCGGCTGCAGCCATTTCAGCCATACGAGCGCCTCTCAGAGGTAATGGCAACTGCCGATGTTCTCATCGCGCTTCTCGATTCCAATGCCGGAAAGTTTTCTGTCCCTTCAAAAACGCTCGCCTACCTTTGCGCGGCGCGGCCAATCCTGATGGCCGCGCCCAATGTAAATCAGGCGGTGAAGGTCATACGCAATGCGAAGGCGGGGCTTGTAGTTTCGCCGGATGTCCCGAACGATTTCGTAGCTGCGGCACGAGAGCTCATGGACCGGCCGGATCAGAGAGCCGCGCATGCGCAATGCGCGCGCGCCTATGCAGAGAGGCATTTCAACATTGGATACATTGCAGATCGCTTCCTCAGCCTGATCCAGGCCTGAATCAGTACTCAATCTGTTCAATAAGCGTCGAGAGTCATATTGTCTCAGTAGCCGGCATTTCCTTTTAAACGGAGAAGTTCTTCATTGAAACAGGTTGTCATCTTTGGAGGCACGGGCTTTATCGGCACACACACGGCGCAGCGGCTGCTGCAGGAACCTTGCGTTGAGCAGGTTGTGCTTGTCGACATTGGCCCACCTCGAACCGAGCCCCACGCGGCCGGCCTGCAGGCCGCACTGGCGTCAGGCAAAGCCCGTTTTGTACACCACGATGTGCGCCAGCCGGTACCGCTCGATGCACTGCCGAAAGCCGATCTGATCTTCAACTTCGCGGCGGTCCATCGCGAGCCGGGCCACCGGCCGCGCGAATACTTTGAGACGAATCTTCTGGGCGCTACGCATGTTTGCAACTATGCGGATGCAGTCGAATGCAGACATATCGTCTTCGCCAGCTCTATTTCGCCTTACGAGGTCTCGGAGGAAAGCAAGCACGAAGGATCCTTGCCCGTTCCCGAGACCGCTTACGGCGCCTCAAAACTCGCTGCGGAGAAAATGCATATCGCCTGGCAAGTGGCTGCGCCGGGAAGAAAGCTCGTGATCGTGCGTCCCGGAGTCGTTTTCGGCGCCGGAGAAGGTGGCAACGTCACGCGCATGGTCCGCAGCCTGGCAAAAGGCTACTTCGTTTACATGGGGAACAAGGCAACACGTAAAGCCGGCGGCTATGTAAAGGAGTTGGGCAATGTCTTTCTGTTTGTCATCGACTATCAGAAAAGGAGCTGTGAAGGCGTAACCCTGCTGAACTTCTCGATGCAACCGCCACCGATGCTGAGTCAATATGTAGATGCGGTCCGCAAAGTTTGCGGAATCCAGCGCGCGCCCCTCTCACTCTCACGCAAATTGCTCGTCGGCATTTCTTATCCGACTGAGTTCGTGGCCGGCATCTTTGGCATCCAGCAGCCCATCTCGCCGACGCGCATCCGAAAGCTCTATCGCTCCACGAACATCGAGCCGCGCAAATTGCAGGAGCTTGGATACTCTTACCAGTACACACTCGAAGAGGCTTTCCAGGATTGGAAAAAGGATAAACCAGAAGACTTCCAGCGCTGATCGTCAACCCGTAGCCAGCTCCTTCGCCCTCTGCGCCGCGCGCATCACCGCTTTAATCAATGTCACGCGCAAACCACCTTCTTCAAGTTCAAGAATGCCATCGATCGTGCATCCTGCGGGTGTGGTGACGGCATCCTTGAGCAGCGCCGGATGATAGCCCGTGTCGAGTACCATCTTGGACGCACCGAAGGTCATCTGCGCCGCCAGCAGGGTTGCCGTATCGCGAGGCAGCCCTACTTTGACGCCCGCTTCAGCAAGCGATTCGAGAATGATATAGATGTATGCCGGACCCGATGCGGAAAGCGCGGTCACGGCGTCCATATGCTTTTCATCAACGGTGACGGTGCGGCCAATCGTCTCAAAGATGCGCGAGGCCATCAGCATCTGCGCGTCGGTGACGTACTTGCCGCGGCAGAGCGCCGTCATGCCCACGCCCAGCATCGAAGGCGTGTTCGGCATCGAGCGGATCACGGGTATCGCAATGCCTGCAGCCTCTTCCATCGTGCTGGTTTTCACGCCCGTCGCAAAAGAGAGCAGCATCTTTTCCGTGGTCAGCGCAGGCTGAATCTGCTTCACCAGATCGCCCACCTGAAATGGCTTCACGCCTAGCAGAATCAGGTCGGCACCCTTCGCCGCTGCCACGTTGTCCGTCGTCACTTCCACGCCCCACTGCGCGGAGAGAACCTGCGCCCGCTCTTCATGGGCCACCGTAGCAGCGAGCTGCGCCTGCGTGAAAAGCTGCTGCTTCAGAAATGCCTGCAGCAGAATGCCGCCCATTTTGCCCGCGCCAAGAACCGCGACGCGCATTTTAGAAAGGTCTTCGTTCATCTCGCCTCGAATGTAGTTGTACTAAGAATACGCACGAAAAGGGGTGCCTCATGTCTCGCAGAGACATGAGATTCATCCAACCCGACTGCTACTTGCCTTTCTGCTGCGCAATCCACGCATTCACACGCTCATCGAGCACATCGAGCGGCAACGCTCCTGAATCCAGCACCTGGTCGTGGAAGGTGCGCAGATCGAACTTGCTGCCCAATTCCTTCTGCGCCCGCGCCCGCACTTCCAGAATCTTCAGCTGGCCCATCTTGTATCCCAGCGCCTGCGCCGGCCACGCAATGTACCGGTCGACCTCGGCATTAATGGTCGCATCATCCAGGCCCGAGTGCGCCTTGAAGAATTCAACCATCTGATCGCGCGTCCAATGCTTTGAGTGCACGCCCGTATCCACCACAAGACGAATCGCGCGGAAAATATCGGCTTCCAGTCGCCCGTAGTCCGAATAGGGGTCCTGATAGAAGCCCACATCCTTGCCCAGACGCTCCGCATACAGCCCCCAGCCCTCGGTGTAGGCCGTGTAGTGCATGTATTTGCGAAACTCCGGCAGCCCCGTCAATTCCTGCGCAATCGAAATCTGCAGATGGTGCCCCGGCAACCCTTCGTGGTATGCAATCGACTCCACATTCGCAAGCGAGCGATGCGCAAAGTCGTACGTGTTCACATACACCGTTCCCGGACGCTTCCCATCCGGCGTTCCATGCTGGTAATACGCCGGCGCTTGGTCCTTCTCAATGAAAGTCGGCACCGCCTCCACTACCAGAGGCGCCTTCGGCAACCGTCCGAAAAGATCCGGCAGTTTCACCTTCATCTGGTCAATATCATGGCGATAAAGGTCCAGCACTTGCTCCTTGCTTTCCGCATGTAGCTTGGGATTGATCGCAATCGACGCGCGCAACGACACCAGGTCCTTAAACCCAAGCTTCTGCGCAATCACCAGCATCTCGGCCTCGTCGCGCTTCACTTCATCCAGGCCGATCTGATGAATCTGGTCGGGAGTCAGATCGGTCGTCGTGCTCTGGCGCACGCGAAAGGCGTAATACTTGTCCCCGTCGGGCAACGACCACACGCCATACTCCGTCCGCCCCGCCGGGATGTACTGCCCCTGCAGAAATTTTGCGAAGCGCGTATACGCCGGCAGCACCTGCTTCTGGATCGCGTCCAGCATCTCCGCCTTGATGCGCTCCTGCTCGGCTGCGGAAACAGCAGCCGGAAACTTCTTCAGCGGCCGCGCAAACGGCGTGTCTTCCGGCTTCTCCTCCGCGATGGTGTTCACCTGCACCAGCACTTTTTCGAGCAGATACTTCGGCGGCACGCGATGATCGTCCATGCCAGTCATCATATTGTCGCTGATTTGCTGGAAGGCCGTCGGGATTTTCTTCAGGCGCGCAATGTAGTCGTCGTAGTCCTTGATCGTGTCGAAGCTGAGCTGTGAAACAAGCTGCGGCAGTTCAGACTGCAATCCGTTGAATTGATCGACCGGCATCTCCCACGGTTTGAAATTCGCAGCCTCCTGCTGCTCCGCCAGCTCGCGCGCCATCAGGTCCTTGCTCAGCTGCTCCTGGTCGCTCAGGCCCGTTGTATCGATGGCGCTCAGGCGTAGCAGATATTCACGCCCGCGCGCCAGCCGATCATTGTATGCAGCCACTGAGTAATCGGTGAGTTGGTCGTTCCATCGCTTGTCCCCAATGGAAGAAGCAAACTCCGGTGAGTGCTGCAGCCGGTCTTCCCACATGTCAGCAAAGAGCGCGCTCAGCGCTTTGCTGCGGTCAGCCGCGCTCTGCGTGGCCTGCGCCTGCGAACCATGGAAACTTGGAACGACAAGCAAAGAGAAGGCGAGAATTACGGAAAACAGCTTCTTCATAGAAATGATGACTTTGAGCGCAGTGTATCAGGGTCGGCTCTTCAGCTGCGCTTGGGGTTGGCTGTCCAACTGGCACTATAAGAGGGCTTCTCGCCGTCCGAAATGCTGATTGCTCGGCAGGCTGCCTGACTCCCAGCGTCAGAGCAGCCCCAGTCTACTTAATTAGAATACCTATTTTAAAAATAGGTATTTGTCGCTATAGTTGCGTGATGGCGAAGAATCCCGAACATCGTGACCTTTTTCCTGGGGCCCTGGAAATCATGATCCTGCAGTCGCTCAGACTGCGGCCGATGCACGGCTATGCACTGGTGAAACATATCAGGCAAGTCTCCGACAATCTGCTGCCGGTGGAAGAAGGCTCACTTTATCCGGCCCTGCAACGAATGCTGAAGGAAGGATGGCTGGAGTCTGAGACCGGAACTTCCGCGAAAGGACGCCCAACGCGGATCTATCGACTCACTGAGGCAGGCACTCGGCATCTGGAACGTGAAGTGTCCAGCTTCGAAAAGATGTTCGACGGAATCTTCCGCGTACTCGCAGTTGCCAAGGCCTAGGAGGTCCCAATGAAATGGCTGCTTCAGCTACTCTCTCGCGGTCGCCGTTATGACGATCTCTCGACCTCCATCCAGGAACACATTGAGGAAAAGATCGAAGAATTAATGGAAGATGGCATGTCCCGAAAAGAGGCCGAGCAGAGGGCGCGTCGGGAGTTTGGCAACGTGACTCTGATTGCGGAGCGCAGCCGCGAGGTATGGCAATGGAGAGCACTAGAGTCGCTTGCGTCCGACTTGAAATTTGCTTTTCGAAGGCTGGGTAAATCACCGGGATTCGCTGCGACCGTCATCTTGACCCTGGCGATAGGAATCGGCGCCAACACTGCTGTGTTCAGCGTGCTGAATAGCGTGCTGCTCAAACCGCTGCCGTATCCTGAGCCGGAAAATCTGGTGAGCATGTGGCTGGACGCGCCCGGCGCCGCAGGCCTTACGAATTTCACCAACGGCCTGCGCCTTTCACCATCTATGTATTTCACCTTTGCCGAGCACAACCGAACGTTTCAATCGCTGGGAGTGTGGACGACAGGTACGGCAAACGTAACGGGACTTGCCAAACCGGAAGAGGTTAGCGCGACATTTGTCAGCGATGGCGTGCTGCAAACGCTCGGTGTTCCCCCTGCGACCGGCCGCTGGCTCTCGCCAGCCGACCAGAACCCGCGTGGCGTCAGGTCTGTCATGCTCAGCTATGGCTACTGGCAGAGGCGCTTTGGAGGAGAGCCATCGGTAATCGGGCGCAACCTCACCATCGATTCGCAGCCGCGCGAGATTATCGGAGTCATGCCGCGCGGGTTCCAGGTCGTGGACAAAGATTTCGATATTCTGATCCCTCTTGCCTTCGATCGTAACCATCAAATCCTGGCCGGCTTCGGCTTCCAGGGTGTCGCCCGGCTCAAGCCCGGCATTTCCATCCCGCAGGCAGACGCCGACGTGGCGCACATGATCCCAATATGGATGAATTCGTATTCAAACGGTCCCGGCACCAACTCGCATGTCTATGAGACGTGGAAGATCACGCCCGCTCTCCTTTCTCTCAAGCAACAAGTGATTGGCAACATTGGCAACGTACTGTGGGTGGTGATGGCTACGATCGGCCTTGTCATGTTGATCGCCTGCACCAACATTGCGAACCTGTTGCTGGTGCGCGCCGATGGCCGCCAGCAGGAGCTGGCGATTCGCGTCGCGTTGGGTGCGGGACGCGGGCGCATCGCGCGCGAGTTGCTGCTGGAGAGCGTTTCGCTTGGGCTGATGGGCGGCGTCTTCGGGATTGGCGTTGCCTATGCAGGCCTACGGCTTCTCACGGCAATTGGACCGGCTGATCTGCCGCGCCTGAATGAAATCTCTCTCGACGCGCTCTCTTTCGGGTTCACGCTCGCTATTTCAGTGTTCTCCGGTCTCCTATTCGGGGCCGTTCCCGCGTTGAAATATTCCCGCGCGCAGGGTGGCGCCGCTCTTTCCGGCGGAGGTCGAACAGCGAGCGCCAGCCGCATACGTCTGCGCTCTCGCAATGTGCTGGTAGTGACCCAGGTAGCCATGGCGCTGGTGCTGTTGATCAGCGCGCTTCTCATGATCCGCACCTTCCAGGCATTGCGCAATGTCGAACCCGGCTTTACCGGCGCTAGGAATCTTCAAACTCTTCGCATCTCCATTCCACAAGACTTGGTTGCGGCTCCTGACATGGTCACGCACATCGAAAACGCGATTGTCGAGAAGTTGACAGCCATCCCGGGAGTCACCGCTGCTGGCTTTGCGAGCTCAGTGCCTATGCAGGGCATCGAGTCTGGCTGGGATGAGATTCGCATTGAGGGAAAGAATTATGCAGATGCAGACCCGCCACTCAGGCTCTACAGCTACATCTCCCCAGGTTATTTTCGTACGATGGGCACACAGGTGGTTGCTGGACGCGAGTTAACCTGGACTGATATTTACGGCTCGATGCCGGCGGGAGTTATCTCTGAGAATCTTGCCCGCGAACTGTGGGGAACGCCGGCGGCCGCGATTGGCAAACGATTTCGGCGGTTCCCCAGCATGCCTTGGGTTGAAGTGGTTGGTGTTGTCGAAGACGTTCGCCAAAATGGCGTAGATGAAAAGGCGCCCGCCATTGTCTATTGGCCTGCACTGCATGACGACTCCTTTGGGCTGGATCGAGTGAATAACGCGACACGCTCGGCAACGTTTGTTGTCCGCAGCGATCGCGCCGGAACCGAGAGCTTCATCAGCGAGGTGCAACAGGCTGTCTGGTCTGTAAACGCAAGTCTTCCATTGGCCTCAGTTCAGACGATGCAGGATATCTACGGCAAATCGCTGGCGCGGACCTCATTTACGCTCGTGATGCTGGCGATTGCGGGCGCCATGGCGCTGGCGCTGGGAATCATCGGCATCTATGGCGTGATCTCGTATGCCGTATCGCAGCGCACGCGCGAAATTGGAATTCGCCTGGCACTCGGCGCGCAGAAGAGCGAGTTAAAGTGGATGTTTGTCCGCTCTGCTCTCATGCTGACGGGACTCGGCGTGGCAATCGGTGTCGTCGCGGCAGCCGTGCTGACGCAGTTCATGAAGTCCCTGCTATTTGGCATCAGCGCGCTGGATCCTTTCACTTACATTGCGATACCTTCCATTCTTGTGTCTTCCGCAGTGCTTGCCAGTTATTTACCGGCTCGCCGTGCAGCCGCGGTAGATCCAGTGGAAGCCCTGAGAGCAGAATAGTCGGGGAAAATGAGGGCGGGGTGGGTGGCCCATTCAAGCCTTCTTGTAGCCTTGAGTGGGGCAATGCGAACCGCCGAAGGCATACCGCTTGAGTCTGTCAGGAATGGACACCGTCGGAAATATCCGGACGCCGCAAGGCCATCCTCGAGGAGACTGTTACGAAACTCTTTGGGTAGGGCCAAATAGATGAGAAGATGCCCTTGCGGAAGCGAGGGCATTTTCGTTGGGTTATATCCAAGGCGAAGGGCGGAGCCAGGGGACGCTTTTTCCAGTGGTGTTGGACGATCTGATTTCGGCCGATCATGTGTGCCGAGTGATCGACGCTTTCGTAGGTGGACTGTCGATAGCAGAACTGGGCTTTGAGCGTGCGGAATCGGCGGAGACGGGTCGGCCTGGCTACGATCCGCGCGATCTGCTGAAGCTTTATCTCTATGGATATCTGAACCAGCTACGTTCTTCGCGTCGTCTGGAGGCTGAGTGCCGTCGCAACGTGGAGCTGATGTGGCTGCTAGGGCGACTCTATCCAGACCATAAGTCGATCGCTGAATTTCGGAGGATGCACCGCGATGCGATCGCTGCTGTGGGAGCGGCGCTGGTGCGGTTCGCGCGCTCCTGCGGTCTGATCCGTGGTGAATGGATCGCTGTAGACGGCACCAAGTTCCGCGCGGTGGCTAGCGCTGAGAGTGTGCGGGAGCGCCAGGCACTTGAGAAGTATCTGGAGAGCATGGAGAAGGCCGACGAGGAGCAACAGACCAGCATCGACCCGTCCGCGGTGCAGGCTGCGCTGGAGAAATTACGTCAACATCCGGAACCGGAAGCACACTTTATGCCGGTGGCGGGCACGAAGGCTCCCGCCTACAACGTGCAGACCGCAGTGGATGCGGAGCATGGGCTGATCGTGGCTCATGCGATCACTCTGAACGCCGGCGACGGCGACTGCCTGGAGCCCATGGCCGAAGCCGCGCGTAAGGCCTTGGACTCTACTGAGCCCATGAACATCCTGGCCGACAAGGGCTATTCCAATGGCGAGCAGGCCAGCCGCTGCGAAGAAGCTGGCATGGTCCCGCATGTCCCGTCACGTCGCGGGATCAATAATAAGGGCGACGGTTCGATGCTGGACCGCAGCGCCTTCCTCTATCAGCCCGAGACCGACAGCTTCCTCTGTCCCGAAGGCAAAACGCTACGGAGGCTGGCGCTGTCCCGCAAGGACCGGGCAGTCTATTACCAGGCAGAGGCGAGCGACTGCGCAAACTGCGCTCAGAAGAATCGCTGCACCCAGGCTCCGAAGCGATTACTAACCCGCCATCTCTATGACGATGTCCTGAACCGCATGCAGCAGCGTGCCACGCCCGACAAGATGCGGCTACGAAGATGCACGGTGGAGCACCCCTTCGCCACGCTCAAATACCAGATCTTCGGTCACCCTCGTTTCCTGTTGCGAGGACTGCATGGTTCAAAAACTGAAATCAGCCTCGCGGTTATGGCTTACAACCTCAAACGCATGGTCAACCTGCTCGGCGGATCGACTCTCATCCAGCGCCTCGTTACCCCATAGACTTCCAAACAGCCAGCATCATCCCAGAAACCAAAGGCGCCCCTTCTTAGGAGCGCCTCCGTCGTGCTTAATGCTTTACCAGCCTTCAGTTTCGTAACAGTCTCTCGAGGGGCCGCCTCGAGTTTTACTCAGCATATGGATATACCGACGCAACTCGGTCAACCCAGTCTCTGTCTATCCAGAGATGCCCATCCGTGTCCTCGCTTGAGACGAAGCTATGAACGAACCAGCTAAGCGAAGGAGGTACGATTACGCGCTCCCGGTAGATGCTCCCGATCGCTTCATTGGGCGCTTGGCTAGGGCCAGTATTGAGTGCCGCAAGGTACTTCTCTGGAGTCATGCTCTTCGTAATATCAACCGCTGGGTATTCCCCGAAGAGTCGATGGAAATGGAGTATCGGATCAGGCCTCATTACCACATAAGAGCATTTGTCGTCTCCAGACCACTGAAGGAGTTTCAGGACAAGCGAAGCAAAATCAGGGGTACAGATGCCAGCATCGTCGAAAGAAAGCCTAACTAAGGAAGTCGGCGTTCGTCCGCTGTCGATGAAGACGCAGGTCATGCATTGCAGGAATAGATCATCGAATTGTTTTCCATCTTTCAACCAGTGCGTCATATGCCCTACTTCATTCTGACCTTGCCGACGACACTATCGTTGACAGTACCGCAAACCCTTGAAGGGGTGCACTGGGCGTCATTCGTCAAATTCATCATTCTGACTCACTCCGCATCCCCGTCTAGCGAATTACTTGCACCATCCACGACAGGGGTCGAGTGTCATACTCAACCCGATGCCGAAGGCAGCGCGCTTTCGCTCCGGGCGGCCAAGCTCTCGGATAGAAGCCGGCGAAGCAGATTTTTAGGGCTGAGATCAAGCACCCGTCATTTCGCGGGTAAAGCTCCGGTCTCCCACATGCGAATGACGGTAAAAGCAGCGACCCCGATAGCCTTTGGAAGGGCCTGTAGTTCTGCCAACACTCGATATGCCCGCTCAGGCTCTATATCCAGGATGCTCGCTGCCGCCGCGTAGCGTATCCAAGGATCGCTGTCATCCAACAGCTTTACTAGCATTTCAACGGGCTTGTTACCTCGTGCGACGATCTCCTTCTTTAGCTTGCCACCGCGACGGGCGACTTTGTTTTGCGGCCTTGTGATCGCCTATCTCAAGAGCTTCGCCGTAATCCACGGCCGCCGTCCTAAAGTCGATCAAGAGTTCCGCGTCATCAGATTTCTTGTTCATGGAATAATTCCGTACCGCTTTAGTATCTGCAGACCATAATCTCGTTGAGCTTCAAACGATTGCGGAGCCAGCCACTCGCGATCTGTTTGCCCCGCGGGTGGCCCATTCAAGCCTTCTTTTGGCTTGAGTGGGACGGCTCGACTGCGGGACAGTCCGGCTAACCGTTCAGGAGCGATTCGAGTGTGATGCTCAGAATACAGAATCTCTTTGCCGTGGCCTCTCTATTGTTTCTTTCCCTCGGACTGTTGGCATCGCGGATTGCATCAACCGGGTTCACTTTCCAGATTGGACAAAGGCGAGCGTTCGGCCTCAGTTTGGAGGTGCCCTTCTACTGCATCGCGGCACTCTTCGGTGCACTCGCCTTTTTGTACTCGATTGGGTACATTCCCTCAATCCGATGATGGCGAGGTGGCATTTTTGGCTCAGTCTTGTCGGAGTCGTCCTATGCGCTACCGGCGCAGCCATCTTCTGGTTCGGAGCAGAGCACGCGAAAGAGCCGTGGACATGGGGCGTGAATCTAATAGCTTTCTCGTGGATCACCGGTATCCTGATTTTTCTGCCGGTGCAGTTGTGGTTCGCTTTCGACCTGGACCCGAGCTATTTTGACAAATGCGTAGATCGTAGTCCGCAGGGTGCCGAGGCGCGGCTGACTAGAACTTTATGTCAAGCCCCCAAACCCTAAAAAACTTTCTAACCCGCACATTCTAAACAGAAAAAACACAAACGACTTTGGCCGACTATTACCACCCGAACTGCTATACTAGATACAGAAAGAAAAAGCCCGCCGACCCCGGCGGGCTTTTTCATTTCGGCGGCTCGATGCAGCCAAATACCTGTAGAAAGAGGACTTAGCTGGAAAATACTAGGGGCCTGAGCCAGAGAGGTCATGGCCGCCGAAACTGGATCAGGCAATCGCTAGAGCCGTAAACACTTGATTCTAAACGATCTCCGTACAGAATGCGCCCCGTAAGCCGCTGAAAATAAACGATCTCCGTACAAATCAGGGGGGCCCCACGCTGCTACGGCGAAGCGAGGCTGCCCGAGTCGAGCAATCGGTACAGGGTCGAACGGCTGATCCCAAGCAGTTGCGCAGCGCGCAGCTTATTTCCGCCCGTTCTTGTAAGCACCTGCGTCACGTGGCGCAGGATCATGCGATCGAGATTGGGATCATCGTCGGAGATGGCATCGTCAGCCGCTGGTATCTGTGGCTTTGCGCCATGCATCAGCGGCGGAATATCGATCGGGCGAATCCACTGCCCCGGGCAATCCATGGCCGCATTGGTCAGTACGGTTTCAAGCTCGTGCACATTTCCCGGCCAGTGATGGGAAAGAAGCCGCGCAAGCGAACCGGGTCCCAGGCCGCGCACCGGCTTGCCATGACTTGCTCCATTGCGGGTGGCAAACCAATCCGCCAGCAGCGCAATGTCGTCGCGCCGTTCGCGCAGCGGTGGCAGCTCAAAGCGAATAGCGGTGAGACGGTAGGAAAGATCGGCACGCAGGTCGCCACTGGCCGACAACTGTCGCAGCGGCTTGCACGAGCTTACGAAGAGCTGGCGTGGCAAGGAATTCTGCGCATCGCGCCCGCTGCAATGCTCCCACCATTCGAGGAAGTCAACCAGCCGCGATTGCTGATCTGGAGTGAGATCGCTGAGACGCGTGAGAAACAACGCTCCTCCGCGAACTTCTTCGAGCAGCGCCTGCGTCTCAGCGGAGACAAATCGTGACGCGGCGCATACGACGAAAGAAGCCGTTGCCGCCGGCCCCAGAGCGTGCAGCGTACGCGCCGTGAGCGCCTTGCCCGTCCCCGCCTCGCCTTCGATCGCGACAATGCGGAGGTGAGGTGCAGCCTGCCGCAGGCGAGAGAACAGCCGCTGCATAATCAGGCTGCGCCCCACCATGTCGCCCAGACAAGCCAACTCTCCGCTGGCAGGTCGTTCTTCGGGGGAAGTCAACGCCTCGTATACGGAATCCTCACTCCATTGCGCAAAACCCGCCACCACTGCTCCCCCGGACCGATAAAGATAGTCAGGCTTCCGAAAATACGGCAGCCTGAGAAGTCTATCGGCAGGAAGCGAGAAAGTGATTAGGGCCAGCCATAGCAAAAAGAAAAGATAGGCCTCTAAGGATGAGTCTCTTCGGCCGGTTTCCGGATACGCGACGAAGGATGATCAGAGAAGATTCTGCCGTCGCGAATCATCACGACGCGATGCGCATATTCGGCGATGTTGGGCTCGTGTGTCACCAGAACGATCGTATTCCCCTTCGCCTGCAGTTCATCGAAGAGGGCCATGATCTCATCACCAGTCTTCGAATCGAGGTTGCCGGTCGGCTCGTCGGCCAGGATGATCGATGGCCGGTTGATGAGAGCGCGGGCGATGGCGACACGCTGCCGCTGGCCGCCCGAGAGCTCGTTCGGCTTGTGCTGCATGCGATCGCCCAGACCTACGGCGCGCAGAGCCCCCTCGGCGCGTTCCAGGCGCTCAGCGGCATGAGTCCCGTTGTAGATCAGCGGCAGCTCAACGTTGTGCAGGGCGGTGGCGCGCGCAAGCAGATTGAAGGTCTGGAAGACGAACCCAATTTCCCGGTTGCGGATGCGGGCCAACTCGTCGTCGTTCAGGTCGCTGACAAGATGTCCGTTGAGCCAGTATTCGCCCTTGCTGGGCGTGTCGAGACAGCCGATCAGGTTCATCAGCGTCGACTTGCCCGACCCCGATGGCCCCATGATGGCAACGTATTCGTTCTGCTTAATCCGCAGCGAGACGCCCTGCAGGGCGTGCACCTGCTGCTCGGACCCCATGTCATAGGTCTTCCACAGGTCGTGCACCACAATGATGTCGCCGGGCCCCGGACCATTCGGGGATGTAGCGCCGC
This sequence comes from Terriglobales bacterium, assembly GCA_963823845.1. Taxonomy (GTDB): domain Bacteria; phylum Acidobacteriota; class Terriglobia; order Terriglobales; family Acidobacteriaceae; genus Alloacidobacterium. Next base: position 376,727 of record CAWGND010000021.1, on the reverse strand, counting down.
CTGCAATGATTCTCTCTTCAGCTTCCATGGTTGTCTGGGTCGCCATCAAACATACTCCTGATTCTCCCACTAACTACGAGGACGAAGAAGAATCGCTGCTGTCATCTTTGTTTACCGTCACAGGAGTTGTATCCTTCTTGACGAGCGCGTTATCTTTCAAATTACGCAAGACGCGATAGGTGCCGGTGACAATCTCGTCGCCTTCCTTCAGTCCGCTGGTCACTTCGATGTCCGTAGTGCCCGTGATGCCAGTCGTTACCGGGACAAAATGCACGCGCATCTTGCCGCTCTTGTCCGCGCGCATTACGAAAACGCCCTGTACCTTTTGCGGATCTGCTGCAGATGGCGTGGCAGTTGTCGAAGCCGACGCATTCTGAAGATGCGGCTTCTCCTTTGGATCATCTGGAGCGCGAAGCGTAAGCGCCTGAATGGGAATCGACAATGTATTCGGTCTGCTGGCCGTCGTAATCTTGGTCGTGGCAGAAAGGCCGGGTTTCAGCAGATCAGTAGCCTGATCGACCGTTACGACTACTTTGAAATCCTTGGCTTCTTCAGTACCGCTGGTGGATTGGCTCGTCGCAACACCGGTCGACCGCAGCAGAGCCTGGTCACCCACTTCTGTCACGTGCCCTTTGAAGACCTTGCCCGGCAATGCATCCACAGTCACGTCCGCTTCCTGGCCGAGAGCAACGTTTACGATGTCGGTCTCGTCAACCTTGACCTCAGCAGTAATGATCGACATATCGGCTAGCGTCATCAGCGTCGACCCTTGCGCATTTTGGATGCCAACGACGACTGTTTCCCCTTCGCGCACCGGCAGATTGGTCACCAGGGCGTCAAACGGCGCAACACTGACAGTTTTGCTCAAAGCGTCCTCGTTGAAGCGCAGGGTCGCGACCTGTGTTCCCAGGTGCCCGCGCGCAGAGTCTGTCTGCGCCTTTGCTTGCACGAGCGCCGCATTGCTCTGGTTGAGAGTCGCTACATCAGTGTCGTAAGCGGCTTTTTTGGCATCAAAATCGGCTTTCGAGACAAGTTTTTCCGCATATAGGGCCGTATAACGGTCATAATCGAGCTTTTTTTGCTCGAGATCGGCCTTGGCGTGCTCGACATTGGCCTCGGCCGTCTTCTCCGCTGCGATATACGAGGAGATATCCGTTTTGGCCGCATCAATCGCGGCTTTCTGGGCGTCGACGTTCGCTTCCGGCTGAATGCTTTCTACCGTAGCTAGAGTCTGGCCGCGCTTTACGTGGTCGCCTTCCTTCACATAGAGGTGCGTGATGCGGCCGAACGCGGTCGCGCCTACGTTGACATAGGTCTTGGGCTTGATCTGGCCTGTCCCGCTTACCACAGACACCAGATTGCCGCGCACGACTTTCCCCGTAAGAACCTTCGTATAGCCGGACTGGGCGCGCACTACTGTGAGCGCAACGATCCCGGCCACGGCGAGAATTGCAGCAACTATAATGATGATTTTTTTCAAAGCCAGTCTTCCTGTATCTGCGGATCTCGATCGTCTTACCCGGCCACTCGCTCCAGAAGTACGCAAATCTGGCGGGGCAAGTTCCGCAAAATCGCAGCATCCGTAGCGCCGGATTGTTTTCCCGCTCAGGTGCCCTTTATGATAACAGGCTCTATTCCCGGCAGAACAGCACCGAATCGCAGGCAGCTCCGTCTAAAACAATATGCAACGGCGCTTGTATTCCTTCTTCATGAATCCGTAAAATTAAGGTTGCGGTAGAGGGGTAATCAGAAAAACAGTATGTTGAAGGGCCGTATTCCAATTTTTGTCGCGATCTCCCTCGGAGCCTTCGCGATTTCTCAGGCGCAGTCCACGACGCAAAGCGATCCTCAGTTGCAGACCCGGCCGTCGTCTTCGCAGGCTGGCAGCCAGAGTCCCTCAACCCCGGATTCTTCCACCGAAGATCCCTTGAAGCGCCAGCTCCCCGATAAGGAGCGCTTTAAGCAACAGAAGGAACTGAAGCAGGAGTTGAAGGGACCCTACAAGAAATGGGTCGATCAGGACGTTCACTGGATCATCACCGACCAGGAACTGAAAGCCTTCAAGAGCCTCAGTAACGACGAAGAGCGCGACGCCTTCATTGAAGCCTTCTGGCAGCGCCGCAACCCGAGCCCCGATTCGCCCGAGAACGAATTCCGCGAAGAGCACTACCGCCGCATTGAATACTCGAACGAGCACTTCGCCGCCGGCAAGCCCGGCTGGAAAACCGACCGCGGCCATATGTATATCGCCTACGGGAAGCCCGATAGCATCGACTCACACCCCAGCGGCGGCACCTACGACCGCCCCATGGACGAAGGCGGCGGCACTACATCGACCTTCCCTTTCGAAGTCTGGCACTATCGCTACCTTGAAGGCATCGGCGAAAACATCGACATCGAGTTTGTCGACACCTGCATGTGCGGCGACTACCACATGACCATTGACCGCTCCGAGAAAGATGCGTTGCTGCATGTGCCCGGCGCTGGTCAGACGATGTATGAGCAGATGGGCATGGCCAAGCAATCAGATCGCTTCCGCGGCGGTCTGGAATCGCTGGGCAACGGGCCGATGTCGGGCATGCAGCAGAGCAAGCAGTTTGACCGTCTGGAACAGTATGCAAAATTGCAGGCGCCTCCGGTCATTAAGTTCAAGGACCTTCAGCTTGAGTCGTTCATGTCGAACCACAAGCTCATGACCGGCCCTTACTTCCCGTTTGATGTGCGGACGGATTACGTCAAGGTGACTGACGACACCGTACTGGTGCCGATCACAATACAGATCAAGAATCGCGACATCACTTTCAACAATAAAGATGGAGTCGATGTCGGCGAAGTCCACATTATCGGGCGGGTTTCGACGATTACAGACAAAATCGTAATGAGCTTCGAAGATACAGTCCAGGTGGAAGTCCCGACGGAACTCCTGACCAAGACTCTTGACAACAAGCGCCTCTACTGGAAGTCGCTGCCGTTGCGCCCGGGCCGCTACCGCGTAGATATTGGCATCAAGGACGTGAACAATCCGGATCACCTAGGTGTGTGGGCGCAAGCCATCAATGTCCCGAAGTATGACGACGACAAGCTGTCGGCTTCGTCCTTGATCCTCGCCAATCGCATGGAACTGGTGCCGTCGAAGGAAATCGGCGCAGGAAATTTTGTCATCGGGAACACAAAGCTCTTGCCAGCAGTCACGTCGAATCCTACAATTCCGGCATCATTCCAGCGGTCACAGAAGCTGAATTTCTGGATGCAGGTGTATAACCTGGGAATTGACGAGAAGAGCAAGCAAAACTCCGCGACAATTCAGTATCAGATCATCGACATGGCCTCAAACAAAACGGTACTGGATTTGCAGGAGGACTCGAGGAAATTGAGCGCCAGTTCCGATCAGGTCACGCTGGAGCGGAGCGTTCCCCTTGCCAATCTTCAGCCAGGCAAATATCAGATCAGGATCAAGGTAAATGACAGCGTCTCCAACCAGGAGATTGCCCAGTCGGCACCATTTACGGTTGAATAGCAGGAAGCAAAGGACGGAGCAGCCGCGAGAGTTGCCGGTCCTGAACGACAACGATTTTGGGGCAAACGGCCAGGAGTATTCAGGGATCGCTTGACGTTTTCAGGATTGCCAGGAACGCCTGAAGACGGTCGACCGATTCTGGTGACGAACGAAAATCGGTGAGGATGATAGTTCCCAATCTGCGAATCAAGATCGGTCCAGCACTTGCTCTGTTGCTGGCGACTGTGCTCGCGTTGTCCGCATACGCCGAAAGCCCCGCAGCCATCACCGGCGTAGTGCGCGATGCCAAAGGCGCACCTCAGGTGGGCGCTCTAGTCGAGTTGCTGGGGCCCAATCTCGTTGTCATCGCCAATACTTTTACAGATGACCACGGCCGATATGCCCTGCCGGATGTTTCACCGGGTAACTATAATCTCAAGGCTTCCGGGTCTTTCTTCCTGCCAACTCTGCGCGAAGACTTACGCGTCCTCGCCGACTCCAGACTGGTCGTCAACCTCACGCTGAATACGCTTTACGAGGCGTTTCGATGGCTTCCGGCAAAACCCCGCCAAGCTGATGAACCGCAGGACGACTGGACATGGACCTTACGCCTCTCTGCCAATCGTCCGCTGCTGCGCATGCTTGAAGACGGTCCCCTTGTGGTTGTCTCCGATGGCGATGGGGCTGCTCCGGCGCTCAAGGCCCGCGTCACCATTCGTGGCGGAGCCAACGAATTCGGAGATGGCGGCTTGCATCACGATTTCGAGATGCAACGCTCGAACGGCGATGATCAGCTGATTCTTCGAGCCGATCTGAGCCAGGCGGAAAGCCCCTCGCTGAACACAGTCGTCGGCTATGCGAAGCAGCTTGCTCCGGGCCGTACAATGCGCACCGTGGCAGCCTTCGAGGACCGTCCTGAAATTCAAGGCGGTTTCGATGGCCAGGGAATGCAGGCCGTAGTCCTTCGCTCGGCTGAAACCATGGACCTGATGGACGGCCTCGCGGCTGAGTTCGGCAACGAAATCGAGGCCATTCATCTCGGCGAAACTCAGTTTGCCAATCATCCATTCGCTGGAGTGAGCGTCCATGCGGGCGACAACGCGGTGGAGTACCACGTCTCTACGTCACCTGGCGCGCAACATGCGAACGAGATCGATCGCGCAAGCACTCTTTCCCCCGCGCTGACGGAAAAGGACGGCAGGCTTCTGCTGGAGCAAGGTTTGCACCAGGAGCTCTCCTATGAGCGGCATGACGGCAAACTGAGTGGGCGGATGACGTTCTATCAGGACCACATCAACAATCCGGTGGTCAGCGGCGGCGGAACTCTGTCTCTCGCGGATTGGAACAGCGGTAACCTTCTTTACGACCCGAACACCGATTTGCTAAAGGCAACCGGTCAGAACTTCTTCAGCAATGGACTGCTTGCTGAAATGCGCGACAGAATCAATGACGACACATGGTTCACCCTCGCGTATGCCATGGGCGACGCATTGACTATGGATGCCATGCCTGGACGGGTAACGCTGGAAGAAGGAATCAACAGCCTGCATCCCCGCCGCACAGGAATGCTCTCGGCCAGCATGAGCGGCAAGCTAAAGCAAGCGGGCACGCAGTGGCGTGCATCTTATCGCTGGCAGCCAACTGATACAGTCACGGCAGTCGATCCATTCAATGTCGGATTACCTGACCCCTACCTGAGCTTCTATCTACGGCAGCCGATACATTGCCACATGCTGCCCTACAGGGTGGAAGCGCTGATCGACGTACGCAATCTGCTTGCGCAGGGCTACCGTCCGTTCGTCACACAGGATGGCAGCACGCTCTATTTCGCGCAGGCCGAACGCAGCATTCAGGGCGGTCTTTCCTTCTCTTTCTAAGGCTGATAGCCTCTCGAGCCTGTCGGTAATTTCATGGGCTATGTGTGTTATATTTTTAAGAGAGCGTTCGTCAACCGAACGCCTTCCATCACTAGTCCCGCAGAGCATTTCTTCCTGCGCCATGTGGACGCGTAGCTCAACTGGCAGAGCATTCGGCTCTTAACCGACAGGTTGTAGGTTCGATTCCTACCGCGTCCACCATGATCATAAAAGGCTCATCTCTAACGGCTGGATTTCTCTTTAGGTGCCACCCGGCGTTCCCATTGGCAAGCTTACGGAAACTTACATGAGGGGCCAGCTCCGGATCCTTGCTAAGTTGCGCAATTTCGGAGAGGTCCCGTAAGCGGTATCGCTCGCCGATTTTGTACGAGCACCTGCGGATGTTGTTCTCCAGCGCGAAGCATACTCGACCCATCCAGTCCTTCGGCAAAAACCACGTGATCGTGGGTTCACGTTCGCTCTGTTTGAATCCGTCCATGCGTTCAAATTTTGCAAAGTCCCTCCTCTTACGCTTCAGCCGTGACGATGTAACACACTCGACTTGTTGCCAACTGAATCCCCAAAGGCCTGCATGTTCAAGCGTGACCGTCAAAATATCTCAGTCGCAAGAGATTCCAGCGGCACCACGGATTGACCGGCCGCCCAAGGCCGGCCGGTCAATAATTCCCGTTGAATACCGGGTAATCGCGTGATACGCTTCGGGGCGATTGAAATCACTATCCTCTTGTATGCCTTGAAACGGGAGGCGCCGATGGCTGACCATAAGCAAACGCGCGGAATTGGGCTGGTAATAGCGGGATTATCGGCGTGCGTCGTGGCGGGCTGCGGTACCTCAATGAATCCTACTTCTTCATCGCCAGCGGGGTCGATCCAACCCCAATCTCAGCGCCCAGCCGGGCCGACTCTCGGCTATGTGTGGGACGCGGCAGGACAGGCCTTGCGCCCTGTCCAGGGAGTGCCTGGAGCATCGATCGTCGGCAGCGCCATCGTCTCCACCCCCAGCCAGGGGGCGGCCGTCCTGGCCACCGCGTCGTCCAGCCTCTCCGGCATGGCGCTGTTTCTAGATGCAAATGGCGGGGTCTTTCAAGCTCCGCTGAGCGGGGGCACATTGACCCAGGTCGCCAGCCTTCCCGGCGCGAGCGGCCTTGCCCTCAGCAACACCGGCGCGTACGCTCTGGTAACCGGAAGGGATTACTCGGGCGTTACTGTCGCGTCAGTAATTTCCGGGCTACCGCAGTCGCCGTCCACCCGAGTGCTGAACGTTTCGTCGCTCAGCACCATACTGGGCGCTGCGGCCAGCGACACCGGCACCGTGGCTCTCGCCGCCGGTTCAAGTCAGAGTGGCGCCTCGGTCGTGGCTTTTGTAGGGCAAGCGGCAGGCGCGCAGGTAGCTACGCTGCAGGGTTTCGGCGGAATGCAGTTTGTCCCCAACAGTGATGAACTGGTGATCGCTGACGGCGCCAGCGGAGCGCTGACCGCTATCTCCAAGGTGAATACGACACCTTCCACGGCCACTTTGTCGCCCGCCGGAGGCATCGCCGCGCCGGTGGCGCTGGACGTCACCTCCAACGCCCGCTGGGCTGTGGCCGCCAACCATGCCGGGGACGTGCTGCGCATCGACCTGACCGGCGCGGCGGCCGCGACCAGATTGCACTGCTCTTGTGCTCCCAGCCAGGTACTGGCCCTAAACGGCTCGGCGGCCAGCACGACCGTGCGCTTGGTCACCGCCGGCGGTGGTCCACTTTGGATTCTCGATGCCGGTGCCGCGACTCCGCGCATGCTCTTCATTCCCGCGCCATCGGCGCCAACCACAACCACAACCACGCCCAGCGCAGCGACAAAGGTGGCGTTGTGAGTGCTAAAGGACTATCAGTGTTCCCCCTAGGGGATTGTCGTTCTTTGCTGTCGGAGCAGCGAAGCGCAATCGGCAATTGCAGCGCCATACCCACGGAAGTCTGAGCGAAAACTGTTCCCTCGTTGCGAGCGTTCCGGAGTTCGTGCAGCTAACGGATTCTCATCGAGGTTGAATGAGCGGGACCGGAACGAAGTCGAAGCATATAACGACGACCCAGGCAAGCCATGGAACAGTGTTGAGACGGTGGCGCTTCTTCATGGCGCTAGTCGGCGCAATCCTATGCTGCGCGCCTGCTCTGATTGCGCAGACAGCGAAGCCTGTGATCGCGCCAAACTACGGCAATCTCCCGTTGAGCTTTACGGCGAATCAAGGCCAGGCAGACAAGAGCGTGAAGTTCCTCACAAGGGGACAAGGATATGACCTGTACCTGACAGCCAACGAAGCTGTCTTGGCCCTAAGCAAGCCAGTGCCACGCGCAGATAGAGCGAGAATGCAGGAAATTGCACATCTGCGGAGGCTCTGGCCCTTTCTTAACGCCGCGCAGCGCAGGAGACTGGCAAAGATGTCGGCTAGCTTACCCGGGACCGACACGCTACGAATGGAGTTGAAAGGGGCCAACCGTCAAGCGCAGGTGAGCGGTTCCGATGAGCTACCGGGTACTACGAATTATTTTCTTGGCAACGACGCCACCCGATGGCTCACCCATTTGGCTACGTTCGCGAAAGTTCATTACACCGGCGTTTACCCGGGTATTGACCTGATCTACTACGGCAATCAGCGCAGACTCGAGTACGACTTCGTGGTTGCGCCACATGCCAATCCCAGGCAAGTCGAGTTGCATTTTTCAGGGGCGCAACAACTAAGACTTGACGACCTCGGTAATTTGCACATTTTGGGCAACAATGGAGAAGTTGCCTTTGAGAAGCCGGTTGTCTATCAGGACGACAAGGGTCAACGCGTTCCGGTGGAAGGCCGATATGCCCTGCTCAAAAACCACACGGTAGGCTTCAAAGTCGGCAAGTATGATCGCAGCAAGGCACTCATCATCGATCCGACACTGAGCTACTCGACTTACATCGGGGGAAGCACCGAGGACGCCGGAACCGCGATTGCAGTGGATAGCTCTGGCAACATCTACATCATCGGGTTCACCTTGGACGCGGATTTTCCCGTCACCACGGGGGCGCTCCAAACTACCAACACCGTGGATAACGCAGTTGCATTTGTAGCCAAGCTCAATGCAGCCGGGTCTGCGCTTGTCTATGCCACCTATCTCGGTGGGATCGCTAGTAGCGGAAATGAGAGTGTTAATGACAGCGAGGCCTTCGGACTAGCCGTGGACGCGACGGGCAGCGCTTATATCACTGGCGAAACTTTTGCCAACGATTTTCCTGTAACCGCCGGCGCGTTTCAAACAATGAACAACGGCTATGCCAACACTGCTGAAAACGCATTTATATCGAAGCTCAGCGCCGATGGCACGGCGCTGGCGTACTCCACTTATTTGGGCGGCAGCGGTTTAGCCATTAGCTTTGATGATGTCGACTTTTTCGAAGGCGATTCCCCGCTGCGAATGACCGTGGATACCGCAGGCAGCGCCTACGTTGTTGGGACCGCGTATTCGACTGACTTTCCTACTACATCCGGCGCTTATCAACTCAGCAACAAAGCCGCCGCAAACTTCGCCTCGAACGCGTTCGTGGCCAAACTTAGTCCAAATGGAAGTTCGCTTGTTTATTCCACTTATCTTGGCGGGAGCGGCGTCAGTCCCAGCAGCCTGCCCAATGATGACGGTGAAGGCAGGAGTGAAGCAGGTTACGGTATCGCGGTCGACACCGCTGGCGAAGCGTATGTAAGTGGATACACTTTTTCAGCCAATTTTCCGGTTACGGCCAACAGCTATCAGCAAGTCAACCACGGCACCGCAAATCTTGCCGCGAATGCATTCGTGAGCAAACTCAACGCCACCGGTACCGGCCTGGCTGGTTCCACTTACCTGGGTGGCACAGGTAGAACGATCGGTGGAAACGGGGATCTGGATATCTTCGATAATGGCGATGATGGCCTTGGAGTGGCTCTGGATGCTTCAGGCAATGCCTATGTAATTGGAATTACCTCATCGACAGATTTTCCAACCAGTACGGGCGCATACCAGACGACAAACAATGCCGCCGCCAATCTCGGAACCAACGTCTTCGTCAGCAAACTCGATCCGACCCTCTCGACGTTGATGTATTCGACCTATATTGGCGGCAGCGGGATCGCGAGCACTGCCGGTGCTAGTGGTGGTGTGGGAGATTTCGGCACTGGGATCGCCATCGATACCGCGGGCAATGCTTACATCACCGGCGCTACCGAATCGCGCGATTTTCCTGTGACCAGCGACGCCTTTCAGTCCGGTCCACGCAACGCCCAGGTCGTTGATTCAGGATTTTTTACCGAGGTCAACTCGAACGGAAGCGCTCTGCAATACTCCACCTACCTGGGTGGAAGCGGGGCCGGTGCCTACGGAGGAACTGAGTACTCCTATTTTGAAGGGGACTTCTTTTATGACATCGCTCTTGACGGAGCCGCCAATGCTTATCTGACTGGATATGCCTACTCTTATGACTTTCCGGTCACGAAAAATGCGCTGCAGACAGTGAATAATGCGGGAGGCGGCCCAGGCGGCAATTCCTTTATCGCGAAGTTCGGCGCGACCGCAGGAGAGACCTTCCTGCCTACGACGACGACACTCACTTCGGCGCCAGGAGCGACGAGCGTCACTTTTACGGCCGTGGTGAAAGGAACTCCCGCCGCCGGGGTCCCGACCGGGACCGTCAATTTTTACCTCAATTCAGTAAGGGAGGCTACGGTCACGCTTGACGAGACCGGGACCGCTACCTACACCAGCCCGCTTCTGGCGGATCTTACCGATGTGATTGCCGCCTACTCGGGGAATGCGATCTACGGCGCCAGCGGCATCAGCCTTGGGCAGATCCCGTCGTCGCCGCCCCCCGGTACAGCCACGCAGTTGGTCTTTATCGTTCCCCCAGCTTCTCCAATCGCCCCGGGCGGCAACGGCGGCACGGCCGTCGTCACAGTGGAGGATGGAGACGGAAACCCGGTGACCACAGCGTCGGTCCCGGTGACCGTCACGATCACAGGGCCAACTGGCTATACATCGCAGACTGACATTACGACCTCTGCTGATGGCATCGCCACGTTCAACTTCGCCAATTATCCCCTGACCATTCTCGGGACCTACACGTATACGGCCACCAGCCCTAACCTGATCTCCGCTACTGCCTTCGAAACCGTCACTTCAGCGACCTCACTCATACCGACCACCCTCGCCCTGGCCGCCACTCCAGCCGGCAGCAGCTTCGCCGGACAACCAGTCACGCTGACCGCGACGTTAAGCCCGTTTTCCACCGGAAGCTTCACCACGAATGGGGAGACGGTCACTTTCCAGAGCAACGGAGCGACCATCGGAACCGGTATCCTGGCCGGCGGCGTCGCCACCCTCATCACCAACGCCCTGCCGGCGGGCGGGGACCTGTTGACCGCGGTCTATCCCGCAGACGCCAACTTCCAGGGCAGCACTTCGAACTCGTTTTACTACGCGGTGTACCCGCTCAGCGCGTCGACCACCACTTTGGCAGTGACCTCGGGGGGCAATGCGGTCACTACGGTCACGGCGGGCAGCGTCGTGACCCTGACTGCAACCGTCGACGCGGATGGGACCGTGACACAGGGCCAGATCATCTTCTGCGACGCGACCGCCGCACGATGCGAGAATTCCGCCGTGTTGGGAACGGCGCAGTTGACGACCGCGGCAACGGCGACGCTGAGGTTCGTCCCCGGAATCGGCAGCCATAACTATAAGGCGATCTTCGCCGGAACACTCTCCATCGCAACGAGCACCTCGGCCGCCCAGCCGTTAACGGTTACCGGACTCTATCCAACGGCCACCACCATCGCCGCCGCCGGCGCGCCTGGGAACTATACCCTGACCGGGACGGTGGTTGGGACCGGCAATCCCAGCTTGTCGCCCGCCGGCGCTGTGTCGTTCGTCGACACTACCAACGGCAATGCTTCGCTCGGGACCGCCACCTTGGGCGGGGGAATTGCGGCCCAGACCTTCGTAGCGGCCAGCGGATCTCCTGTAACCGCCGGAGTCGCGCCCTATACGGTTGCTTCCGGCGATTTCGATGGCGATGGTTTCACTGATTTGGCCGTCGTAAACTACGACGCCGATACGGTGAGCGTCTTCATTGGGAACGGCGACGGGACTTTCAAGCCGCAGGTTAACTATACGGTGGGGACTGAGCCGGAGCATATCGTCGCCGCCGATGTTAACAACGATGGGAAACTCGATCTGGTGGTGGCCAACACTGGCAGCGGCAATGTCGGCGTTCTGCTCGGCAATGGGGATGGCACTTTCCAGGCCCAGGTCACGTACACGACGATTTTCGGATCGTCCGGCCTGATTGTCGCGGACTTCAATCATGACGGCAATCTCGACATCGCGGCCTCCAACTTCTACAGCGCCGACGTAAGCATCCTGCTCGGCAACGGCGATGGCACTTTCCAGGCCCAAGTCACTTACGCCGTCGGCAACGGGCCGCGCAAGCTGGCCTCCGGAGACTTCAACGGAGACGGCAATATAGACTTGGCGGTTGGCAATGAGCAAGACTCCACGATCAGCATCTTGCTCGGCAATGGTGCCGGGGCATTCCAGACCCAGCTCACTTATCCCACCGGCAATGCACCCGAAGGTCTGGCAGTCGCGGATTTCAATGGGGATGGGGTACTCGATCTGGCGGTCGCCAATAGCGGCGGCGGTACAGTTGGAATCCTGCTGGGCAACTCGAACGGCACTTTCCAGGCGATGACCACCTACGCTGTTGGCAATGACCCGGTTTCTCCCGTCGTCGCCGACTTCAACGGAGACGGCAAAGCCGACCTTGCGGTGGAGAATTTCAATGACGGTACGGAAAGCGTATTGCTAGGCAACGGCGACGGGACACTCGGCGCACAAACGACTTTTCAGACCGGCACGAATCCCTATGCAGCGGCCATCGGGGACTTCAACGGCGATGGTTTACCTGACCTGGTTATCTCGAACATCGGCAGCGACAATGAAACCGTCCTGATCGATCAGATTACCTCGACCGAATCGGCGATCCTCGCCAACGTTTCCGTTACCGGAGCGCCCGGCAACCACAATGTTGTCGCCAATTATCCGGGCGACACAAATTTTGCAACTAGCACTTCTCCGTCCGTGATTCTGGTCCCACAGACCCCATTGTCGACGCCTACGATCACAAGCCTCTCCCCCAACGCTGCCTATGCCGGCAGCGGCGACACGGTGGTGACGATCACCGGGACGAACTTTGTCCGCGGGGCTGCTGTGACCGTAAATGGAACCAGCCAGGCGGCAACATTTGTCTCTGCCACCCAACTGACCACGACGCTCACGGCAGCGGAGCTTTCGACCGTGGGGACGTTGACCCTCGCAGTCATTAATCCTGACGGCGGAGCTTCCAATGCCGCCGTCTTCACCGTGGTCGCGCCGCCTTTACAGGTCACGCCCGCGACGCTCTCCTTCGGCAGTCAGACGGTCGGGACACAAAGCCCGGCTCAGGTCGTGACCCTCACCAATACCTCGACGACCGCATACGAGATCACTGGAATCATCCTCGACCTGGGAGTCAATCCCTCGGATTTTCTTCAGACCAACAACTGTCCTGGGACGCTGGCGGGCGGGGCGAACTGCCAGATCAGCATTACCTTCGCTCCGGCGGGGATCGGCGCTAAATCCGCCGGGCTTCTGATCTCTGACAATTCTCCAGCACCAATGCTGCAAGTCGCCCTGAGCGGCACAGGAGCGGGCGGCGTGCTCCAGGTAAACCCCGGCAACCTGAAGACCATTGCCGGCAACGGGACGGCGGGGCACAGCGGCGATGGCGGCCCGGCTACTACTGCGGAGCTGAACACCCCAGACGGAATCGCCTTCGACACCCAAGGCAACCTGTACATCGCCGACATAAGCAACAATGTCATTCGTAAGGTCGACACCTTGGGAAACATCACCACCGTCGCCGGCAACGCCACGCAAGGCTTCAGCGGCGATGGCGGCCCGGCAACCGCGGCCGAGCTGAACGGGCCGTTCGGAGTGGTCCTCGACGCAGCTGGCAATCTCTATATCATGGACGCGCTCAATGCCCGCATCCGCAAGGTTGATACCGCCGGAACCATCACGACCTTTGCCGGAAATGGAAAGTTCGGGTTCGCGGGCGACGGCGGCCCGGCAACCAGCGCGACGATCTCTCTGGTGCAAGGAGCGCGATTCGATACAGCGGGCAATCTCTATGTGCCGCAATGCGGGCCGGCTGCCGTCCGGAAGATCGATACCAGCGGAACGATCACTACGGTGGCGGGCAATGGCACCGACGGCTTCAGCGGCGACGGCGGCCCGGCGACGGCCGCGCAGTTGAACTGCCCGTCAGGAGTGGTCATCGACAATACAGGCGATCTCTTCATCGCCGACTACAATAACGACCGTATCCGCGAGGTGAATGCAAGTGGAGTGATCACCACCATCGCTGGCAACGGCACTTCCGGCTTCAGCGGAGACGGCGGTCCATCACTGACCGCCGAGGTGAACATCCCGAACGACGTGGATTTGGATTCGGCCGGAAATCTCTATATCGCGGACTCCGGGAACAATCGCGTTCGCAAGATCGACACGACCGGCATCATCACCACCGTGGTCGGTGGTCTAAATAACGCCGGAAGCGCCGGGATCAACGCCCCGTCGGCGCTTGCATTCGATTTGAAAGACAATCTGTACTTCTCCGACACCGGAAACAACGCGATCCGGGAGGTCTTCCCCGCCGGCGCGTTGGTCTTCCCGGCGACCCCCGTCGCCACATCTGCCGCGCCCCTGACCGTCACGCTCAGCAATATCGGTAACGTTCCCGTCACAATCGCATCACAGGCTAGCTTCGGGTTCAGCGGGAATACAACTGACTTTTCGCTGGTTGGCGGAACCTGCCTACAGGGCGCGACACTCGCCGCCAATGGAGGCAACTGCACCCTCGAGATCGGATTCACGCCGACCGCGACAGGCACGCGGACCCTCACCGTGTCCATCACCGACAATGCTGTCTACTCGCCGCAGTCTTTCCAGATCGGCGGCACGGGGACGACGGCGGGGGCGGTCGTGCTTAATACGATCTCCCCGACGGGAGTATCGGCCGGGGCGGGTAATACTACGATCACCGCTTCTGGAGCGAACTTCACCCCAACTTCGGTCGTTAATTTCAATGCCGCTCCGCTGGCAACAACCTTTGTCAGCGCCAGTCAGTTGATGGCTGTGGTTCCGGCGGCCTTGCTTACGACTGCTGGGGCCGTCACCATCACAGTGACAGATGCCTCTTCGGATTCCACTTCGCAGGCCCAGACATTCACGATTGCTCCCGCAGTTGCGGTGACGTTCAGCGGACCATCGACCAGCAATCCCGGCCAACAGCCGACGTTGAATTTCACCTTGAGCCAGGCTTACCCTGTCCCTCTCAATGTCGCTATGACGATGACCTTCGCTCCGGCTGGGAGCAATCCGGATAACCCACAGGTGCAGTTTGCCACGGGAGGGCGCACCTTCGGCTTTACCCTCGCAGCGAATACAACGGCTACTCCCATCATCCAGGTCCAGACCGGCACGGTCGCCGGCACGATTACCGTTTCGTTGCAACTGACAGCGAATGGAATCAATGTCACACCATCGAGTGTGGCGCCTATCACGATCGTTGTGCTGGCAGTCGCTCCCACAATCTCGAACTTGTCGTTCACCACAAGTGGCGACACGTTGACGGTATTAGTGACCGGATATTCCAACACGCGGGAAATTCAGTCAGCGACCTTCAACTTCACTCCTGCCTCGGGCGCAACGCTCGCCATGACGACCATCATCGTCCCCGCCACGACAATGTTCCTGACTTGGTATTCGTCCAGCGATTCGGTGGCGTACGGCAGCACGTTCACCTACACTCAGAATTTTCTTCTCTCCGGATCTGCCACGGTGGTAGGCGGCGTCGGTGTGACGCTGACCAATACCGTGGGGCCCTCTCAGGAGGCTACTTCGCCATGAAGATCGCACTCAACGTTCGTACGGCCTCAACTTCTCGCATCGCTGCGTTCGCTCTGGTCGTGTCGCTCCTGTTCCCGCCGCTCAGTGTGACGGCACCCGCGTTCGCCGCTCAGGAGCTTCCGTCTGCACCCACGCCCCGGTTGCAGCTTCAGGGGACGGTGGCCTCGATGAATGTGGCGCCTTCAAAGCTCGATAACGGCTCCGCCCAGGAATCAGTGCCTCCGGCGCCCGCTTTGAAGATGGTCATTCTCGAGGGCGAAGATGTCTCCAACAACATCAAGGAGCGCACTGCCCGCGAGCCGATTGTGCAGGTGGAAGATGAGAACCATAAACCGGTCGCCGGCGCAGCTGTGCTCTTCAGCATCGACAGCGGCGGCGGTCACGCCGGAGCCACTTTTCTCAACGGTGCGAAGACCTTCTCCGGCCAGACTGACGCCAATGGCCGCATCGTCGCCCGGGGCTTTCATCCAAACGGCCACACCGGCCAATTTCATATCAATGTGACCGCGACCAAGGGTCCACTCACGACCCGTACTTCCATACGCCAAACAAACATGGCCGCCGCCAGCAGCGGGGCGGCCACATCGACGATCGCTGGCTTCGTCGCGACGCATGCTACCCTGCTCTCGATCGTGGCTGCCGCGGCGGTGGTTGGCGGCGTGGTTGCTGGAGCCGTCGTCAATGCACCCAGTTCGCCCACTATCATCACTACCGGGACGGGGACCGTCGGCGTCCCGCAGGTCGTGAGAGGCGTCCACTTCGGGGTTCGCAAATAGTGGATGAAAAAGACTTCGGGAGTTGTGGTTGAGCTCTTTGGTTTTGGGGGAACGCACTATGAAGTGCCGCTTGACCCGAATTGTAGTCATCGCCGTCCTGGCGGCGCCACTTGCGCCGCATGCCCAGGTTGCGGTCCACGCCAACACAAGGCCGCCGACAGAGCTGATGGAGATCGTGCTGGAGAAAAAGAGCGGAGACGTGGTCCAAACCATGGCCGCCGGCCATGTCTTCCAGGCCGGGGACATCTTTCGTTTTCGCTTGCGTCCCGCCTTTGACGGCTTTTTGTACGTCACCGATCTCGGCACCTCGGGCAAGAACAGCCAGCTCTTTCCCCGCCAGGAGACGGGCAGCGATAACCGTATTGACCACACCCGCGAATATGTGGTGCCCGCCACCCCCGATGGCTGGTTCGAGGTCTCCGGCCCGGCGGGCTACGAGATCCTCTACTTCGTCATGAGCCCGGTCGCCCTCGGCGGAGCCGCAGTGCCTAACGCCGCGCCCACTCCCAGTCAGGGCATTCCCCAGGGAACCGCGCCGCCCGCCATGCATCCCCGATGCAACGACGAAATCTTCAAGGCGCGGGGAGAGTGCGTTGACGGCATGGCCGGCCCGCGAAGGGTCGATCCCAATGCGACTTTACCTCCAACGGTTCGGGACTTGTTTGGCGACACGCCTCCGGACAGCGGTGCCCGCGACTTAGATTTCACCCAGAAGTCTTCCACCAGTGTCGTAACCTCGGTGAGTCCGATTAGCGGGCCAGTGGTATATGAGTTCTTGTTGGCACATAATTGATCAGGCCCGCAAGCACAAGGCGCTGAAGACCAAACTGGGCAATCATTTCGGCCTGAACGGGCGAAGGCTATGAAACCAATCCAGCTACAGTTCGTGATACTCGGCATCTTGCTGGCTGCCGGCCCACTCTCGGCCCAGCAGCCCTCAACCCAAACAACATCGCCTAGTCCGCCCACCGCTGCAGCCCCGTCGCAATCGTCATCACCGCCTTCCTCACAATCTCAGGACCAGAACCGCGACGTTACCTTCAAGAAAGATACGGCCCGGCGCCCGGGGGAAGTTACCGTTAAAATCCCGCGCAGTTACGCTCTGGTGATCGGCATCTCGAAATACGAAAAGCTTCCCGCCGAGGCTCAGCTCGAATATCCAGACCGTGACGCGGAGGCGATCTACACGGTGCTGATCAGCGCCGAGGGCGGACAGTTTCCGGCTGAAAACGTTCATAAGCTGATCAACGAGAACGCTACGACAGCGAACATCAAAAAGGAGTTGGAGACCTGGCTGCCCTCAGTAACCAAAGACGATGATCGGGTGCTCATCTACTTCGCAGGACATGGCTTTGTTTCGGGTGGGAGGGCTTATCTCGCGCCGTACGATATCGATCTGAAGAACATTCCCGGGACTTCTTATCCGATGGAACAACTCGGCGCAGACATCGGCGGAAAGATCAACGGCAAGTGGAAGGTCCTGATCACCGACTCCTGTCACTCTGGCGCGATCACTCCGGAGGCCGACCGCGCCAAGGTCAATCAGACGTTGCTCGATCTGCAGAAGTCGCTTTTCTCAATTACCGCCAGTCGCGACCGCGAGCAGAGCTACGAGAGCGATAAGTGGGGCGGCGGCCACGGTATCTTTACTTACTACGTCGTCAAAGGACTCGAAGGAGAGGCCGATGCCAACGGTGACGGCATCGTGTCCGCCGACGAACTCGCCGAATATGTCCACACCAACGTACGACTGGCTACCAGCGCCGCCCAGAATCCGACCTCGGAACGCGGCAGCTTTGATCCCAACATGGTGCTTGCGTACAACCCCGGCCACGTGACCGCCGCTAATCTTCCTCCGCCAAAATACGGCACGCTGATCATCGAGACCAACATGGACGGCACCGAGGTCTTTATTGATGGCAAGAGCGCCGGCATCGTCAACAAGGCGGCAGCGTTGCGTCTGCCGGGCATCGAACCCGGAGCCCACACCATCAAGTCTGTCCATCTCGGCTACGAGCCCGACGGGCCGCGCGAGGAGCAGGTCTATCCTGGCCAGGAGACGACCGTGAGTGTCCGAATCCTGATCGCCCGGAGCCGAAACCGCAGCGCTGTTGATCACTTCGACAAAGGAATCGAGTTCTACAACAAGGGCTATGAACAGAACTACCGCAAGGCAGCCGATGAGTTTCAGCAGGCGCTTGCAACTCGATCCCAAATACAGCCAGGCTGCACTCTATCTTGGCCGCGTGTATAACGCCCTGTACGACGATCAGAAGGCGCTGTCCTATTTCCGGACAGCGATCGAGATCGATCCCGACTATCTCGAGGCCCGCTCCAGCTATGCTGGCGCATTGCTTGACGCCGGCGATCTCGATGAAGCAGTCCGTCAATTGAATACCGTGACTCAGCGCGATCCCAACAACGGGATGGCCTGGTACCTGCTCTCCCAAGCGTATGCCCGCAAGGCAAGCTTTGACGAGGCCATCGTCGCCTCCCGCAAAGCGGTCGCTCTCACTCCGCAAGACGCCGAGGCCCACTTCTGGCTGGCTGAATCGCTGCGCTTCAAGCATCAATGCGACGAGTCGGAGGCCGAGTATAACCGCTATCTAGCGCTCTCCAACTTCGATAGCGGCTTTGGCGGCCAGCTGAACTACTATCTCGCCGGTTATCTCTTCGGGGCGGGCAGGAAGAAGCGCGCCGCGCAGACCGACATCTGGAAAGAGTTGCGCGGCAAGGCCAATGTCGGCCTGTGCGACTGCGAGTGGGTGGAGAAGCGCTTCGACCCGGCCATCAGCTACTGCCAGGTCGCGCTCGGCTACAGCCCGTCCGATCTCTTCGCCAACTACCGCCTGGGCATTGTGTATTCAGAAAAATACAACCAGTCCGGACAGGTGGGCCTGCTCGCAGCCGCGCGCAAACACTTCGAGGACGTCATCACTGAAAATCCCGATGCGGTCGAAGCTGGCCGTGCACGGACTTATGTCAAGAACATCGACACTGTCCTGGCTAAGCAGCCCTAGGGGCCAGATGCGCTGATCCGGGTCTCTCGACTGCAGCGTAAATTCTGACCTTGAATCGTTCTAAATCCTAAATCGCCAGCTGTACAAAGAAAGCCAGCACAGTCAGAGTCAACACCTGAATCGCGACATGGAGCCGGTCGGACTTGACCTGCCGTAAGAACGAGATGGTAACCACCTCGTCGCATAGCGAGCGAGCAAGATCCGCGTCGCTGGCTGCCATCACGCTGGCGGTGTAACTGGCGTGAGCCATCTTGAGTTCTTCTGGTGGCGTGTTGCCCAGGGTGTCGCGAAGCCGGTGTCGTTTCTGTATGGGCACGAGGAAGAAACTTGGCTCAGTGGCGGCCGTTCCTGAGAACCTGCCTTGTATATGGATGGTCGGAAAGATGACCCGCACACACGTCGCGAGACAGATCAGGGCGCAAACAGCAAACAATCCCAGCAGAAACAGGTGGACTTGAGGGAAGCGGCGGTGGGGTTCGGAGACGTGGAAGGCGGCCGCCACCATCGCGGTCAGCAAGGTGACGCAGAAAGCCGCCTTCGTATCCAGAAAACGTATAGTGCCCTGCGCGTCCGCGACCACGTTCTGAAGAAAAAACAGACGGTTCGTGAAATCGGGTTTCTCGTTCATTGCTGGAGAGTGTAGCAGCATCGTTGGCATCGCCGGTCTGCGGGCGGGAGAATTGACTGGCGCTGATTCGCGCATTGCGGTTAACTGTTCATGCCCGCAATTGCCACCGATCATGACCTCTCGAATGACGCTCGTCAGGAACCTCCGGTCTGTCGTGCGCTGGTACTGTGCCGGCGTCATGATTGGGGCTGTCTCGTCGGTTGCCGCGGACGCTCAGCAGTCTAACTCCTCTCCAAGTCAGGCGCAGTCTCCGGTTGAAGTGCAACGATTCCCGTCGCCGCAGCAACGTGTTCCCCGCCAATTGCCCGTCATGTCGGCCCTGCAAGGGCGGCTGATCGACAACGACGGACAGCCGATTGGCGGAGTGATCGTTTCACTTGCGCCCGCGCCGGGCCCCTGCTCCTCGCAGGCACTGTGTGGGGTCTCCGACGCTGACGGTATCTTTCGCGTGCTCAGCGTGCCCGCGGGGTATTATCCCTTGACCTTCTTCATTCCCGGCGGCTCTTCCTTCCGCAAAGGCCAAATTCACATCGGCGTGGGCGAAATCCTCACAGTCCAGGTCCAGCTTCCCGTCGAACGCACGCCGGTCCCGGCGTCGGTGATTCCCCGTGCTCCCGCCGAGATCAACGAGTCTCTCTATCGCGAACTAAGCCGCCATGCCATCAATGACGGATCGATCGTGCCACCCATGCTCCGTCTCTCACCCGAAGACATGGTTTTCCTGCCTCGGCCCGACCGCTGGAACACAGCCATGCCGGACTATCGCCGCTACCCCGATGATCCGCGCTCGCCATATGTGCTCGGCCATTGGTATGACCCTTTCAATCGCAATAAGTCCAAAGGCGACTACCCGGTGCTTACCGATCTCCTTGGCCCGCGTACCTTCTTCAATTTCACCGGATCGAGCGTCACCGCTCTCGATGGCCGCAGGCTGCCCACTCCGTCAAACGAGGGGTCCGCCAACCCGAATTCAGCGCCCTTTTTCGGCAACGGCGGACAGTTCTTCCTCTCGCAGACATTCCGTCTGAGCTTCGACCTCTTCCACGGCGATACCGCCTTTCGTCCTGTCGACTGGCAGGTTCGCATAACACCCGCCTTCAACCTGAACTACCTCGCGACCCAGGAGAACGGTATCGTCAACGCGAACGTCGCCAAAGGGACAGACCGCTTCGACGAACACATCGGCCTTCAGGAGGCCTTCGTCGAGGTCAAGCTAAAGGACCTCAGTCCGAACTACGATTTCATCTCTATCCGCGCCGGCATTCAGCAGTTCGTCTCCGACTTCCGCGGCTTCATCTTCGCCGACGAACAAAATGGTGTACGCGTCTTCGGCAATCTCAGCTCCAACCGCTTCCAGTACAACGCCGCTTTCTTCGATCTGCTCGAAAAAAACACCAACAGCGGACTCAACACTCTCCAGCGACGTTACCGCCAGGTCGGCGTCGCCAATCTCTATATCCAGGATTTTGGCTTCAAGGGTTACACCACCGAGGTCAGCTTCGACTACAGCAACGACGACCCAACCATTCACTACGACGACAATGGCTTTCTTGTCCGGCCTGCACCCACTGGCACTGTTCAGCCGCATAGCGTGCGCTCTTACTACATTGGATGGACCGGCGACGGACACATCCATCGCCTCAACATCAACAACGCCTTTTATCAGGCGCTCGGCCATGACACCTTCAATCCGCTGGCAGCGCGTCAGGTCGATATCAACGCGCAACTGGCCGCTCTTGAACTCTCCGTTGACGAAGACTGGCTTCGCTTTCGGGGCTCTTTCCTCTACGCCTCAGGAGACGCCAATCCTCGCGGCCCCAACAGCCGAATCGCTCGCGGCTTTGACTCCATCGTCGATAATGAGGCCTTCGCCGGTGGTGAATTTAGCTTCTTCAATCGCGAAGGCATCCGCCTCACTGGCACGGGGGTTGGCCTCACCTCGCCCGACAGCTTTCTTCCCGATCTGAATTCCAGTAAGGACGAAGGCCAGTCCAACTTCGTTAATCCCGGACTCTATCTCGTCAACGCCGGCGTCGACGCCAAGGTCACACCAACTCTTAAGATCGTTACCAACGTGAACTATCTGAGATTCGTCCGCACAGAACCTCTGGAATTTTTGCTATTTCAAAACCCTATTCGTCACGGCATCGGGGTCGATGCGAGCACAGGTGTTATCTGGCGGCCGCCGCTCTCCGAGAACATCGTGATCACAGGTGGCATCGCGGTCTTGCCTCCCGCGCTCGGGCTGAGGGAGATCTATCAAAGCAAGACCTTAATATCAGGATTCGGAGCGGTCCGCTTTGTTTTCTGATTTGAATCGCGGCGCGGGGCAAGTTAGAGATTAAGGGCAAGATGAAGCGGAACGGCAAGCATCCCGGCGGAAACCTTGGCGAACGAAGGTCGCGACGCCGATCCGGGCTCCGCGCTCGACTGTTGCTGTGCTGTCTCATGGCTCTCGCCGCGGTTGCTCCAATTAGCATCGGTCGTCTGGAGAACTCCTTCCCTCTATCCATCGCCCACGCAGCAGAGTCCTCCGCGAAAGCCTCGCAAATCCCGCGCGGCGAAACTCCCGAAGAAGCCCAGCGGCAGAGCGTTGGCTGTGTTAGCTGCCACAAAAAGACCGACAGCGCCTCCATGCACGCTGAGTCGGTCGTTGTCATCGGATGCGCCGATTGCCACGGTGGCGATCCCACTGTTATGGCTGCAGGCGCACCGAAATCGACGGAATACGTCGCGGCAACCCGCAAGGCGCATGTCCAGCCAAGGTTCGCCGAAGACGCAGCCCGTGGCGGCCATCCGGTTCGCATTTACACGCGCTGGCTGCGCGAGAGCCTGGAGTTCGTCCGCTTCGTGAACCCCGGAGATCTGCGCGTCGCTCCGCAAACTTGCGGCTCCTCCGGCTGCCACACTGAAGAGGTCCGCAACGTCTCGACCAGCATGATGACCCACGGCGCGATGCTTTGGGGCGCGGCACTCTATAACAATGGCGCCTTCCCGCTCAAGAACCCGCACTTCGGCGAATCCTACGCTGCGGACGGCACGCCGCAGCGGCTGCGCACCTTCCCACCGCCGACCCCTGAAGAGACCCGCACCAAAGGAGTTCTGCCTTATCTCGACCCACTCCCGCGCTGGGAGATCTCTCAGTCCGGCAACGTTCTCCGCGTCTTTGAGCGCGGCGGCGAAAAGAAGCCTGAGACGGGCATTCCCAGTTCCAATGAAGATCCCGGTGACCCCGATCTCAAGCTCAGCGACCGCGGCTTCGGCACCGAACTGCGGACTGATCCGGTCTTTCTCGGTCTGCAAAAAACGCGGCTGCTCGATCCGCTGCTCAGTTTCCCTGGCACCAACGATCAACCGGGAGACTATCGCGGCAGCGGCTGCTCCGGATGCCACGTCATCTATGCCAACGACCGCAGCGCCGAACACTCCGCCTACTACGCTCAATACGGCCACGACGGCACCAGCATCAGTGTCGATCCCACCATCGACAAGTCGGAGTCCGGCCATCCCCTTCGCCACGTCTTCACCAAAGCCATTCCCTCCAGCCAGTGCATGGTCTGTCATGTCCATCCCGGCACAAACATGGTCACCACCTACTACGGCGACACTTGGTGGGACAACGAAGCTGATGGCGACACAATGTATCCCGCCGACCAGAAGCACCCGACCGAGCAGGAGTATCACGACGTCCGCGTTCGCAATCCCGAAGGTTCCGCCCCGAAAGGGAACTGGTCCAACGTCGAATTTTTGAAACAGACTGGCTCGCCGGAGTTCAACAAGGACTTGAAGGATACCCAGTTCGCAGACTTCCACAGCCACGGCTGGATTTTCCGCTCCGTCTACAAGCGCGACCGCGAAGGCTACCTGTTGGACCCGGATGGGAATCGCATCTCGAACGAAGATCCTGACAGGCTCGCCAAGTCAGTTCATCTCAAAGACATTCATCTTGAAAAGGGCATGCAATGCATCGATTGCCACTTCACCCAGGATGTCCACGGCAACGGCAAGCTTTACGGTGAGACCCGCAACGCGATCGAGATCTCCTGCGAAGACTGCCACGGCACGATCGAGCACAAGGCCACGCTCAAGACCAGCGGTCCGGCGTCGGAACATGATGAATCCAGCAACCTGCTGCGCATGAGAACACCCTGGAAAGAAGCCCGTTTCTACTGGCGTGACGGCAAACTCTGGCAGCGTTCAAATGTCGAGCAGGGAACTGTGTGGGAAGTCGTCCAGGTGCTCGACACCATCACTCCCGGCAACCCCCATTACAGCGAAAAATCGCGTCTCGCTAAGACCATCCAGAAAGATGGAATTCACTGGGGAACCATCTCCGACGAAGCCGCGCTCGCCCACAGCAATGGCCGCATGACCTGCTACAGTTGCCACACGTCGTGGACCACCTCGTGCTTCGGCTGTCATCTGCAGATGATCGCCAACCAGAAGATGCCGATGCTTCACAACGAAGGCCTGATCACGCGCAACTACACTACCTATGACTTCCATGTGCTGCGCGACGACGTGTATATGCTGGGCATCGACGGCACCGTCACCGGCAATCGCGTCGCGCCGGTGCGCTCTGCCTGCGCGGTGGTGGTCAGCTCGCAGAACGCCAACCGCGACTGGCTCTACCAGACCCAGCAGACCGTCTCCGCGCCCGGCCTCAGCGGGGAGGCCTTCAGCACTTACGTCCCGCATACCGTTCGCGCCAAAGAGACCAAGCAATGCACCGACTGTCACGTCTCCGCCGAAAAAGACAATAACGCCTGGATGGCGCAAGTGCTTGTCCAGGGCACGAACTTCCTCAACTTCATGGGCAAGTACATCTACGTTGCCGCCGGAAGCCACGGCTTCGAGGCGGTGCCGGTCGCCGAGAGCACCGAACCACCGGCCATCATCGGCAGCGACCTGCAGCAGATGGCCTATCCGGATGACTACAAGAAATTCACCGATCATGGACGCCTGCTTACAGAGGCCTACGGCCACGCCGGAAACGCCGAAGACCTGCAACTGCGGGGCGAATACCTCTACGCCGCTCTCGGTCACGGAGGCATTCGCATCTACGACGTCGCCGATGTTGACGTGAAAGATGTATCGCAGCGTGTCATTACCGCGCCGGTCTCACCGCTCGGCCAGCGCTTCTATCTCAAGACCAAAGACGCCGCGGCGATTGCTTCGCCCAGCACTCTCGCCCTCGACCCGCTGCGCAAACAGATTCCCGAGAACGAAGAACAGTCCATCGCTGCGCTTTACGCCTTCCTCTACGTCGCCGACCGCGAAGAAGGCCTGGTCGTCGTGGGTGATCCGAAGAGTGGTGTCGGCACGCTGCTCGACGGCAACCCGCAGAACAACTTCCTCAAGCGTGCTTTGGCCTTCAACCCGGATGGCACGCTGCAAGGCGCGCACCGCATCACCATCGCCGGTACTTATGCCTACATCCTCTGCAATCGCGGTCTCGTAGTCGTCGCGCTCGCCGACCCTCTACATCCAAAGATCGTTGCCGAGATCGGCGCACCGGTCCTCGATGCCCCGCAAGGAGTCGCCATACAGTTTCGTTACGCCTTTATCGTCGATCGCGCCGGACTCAAGGTTTTCGACGTGACGCATCTCGACAATCCCAGGCCCATCGCGCAGGCGCAGTTGCCCATCGACGACGCCCGCAACATCTATGTCGCCCGCACCTACGCCTACGTTTCCTCCGGAAGGAATGGCATCGCGATCGTCAACGTCGAGCGGCCTGAGCGCCCCAAGCTGGCCCAGATGTTCAATGCCGGAGGAGCACTCAACGACGTGCGCGACGTCAAGATCGGAATGGTCAGCTCCGAACAGTTTGCCTTCGTCGCCGACGGCAAGAACGGCATGAGGGTCGTCGAACTCTTCGGCCCCAAGACCCAGCCGAACTTCTATGGCTTCAGCCCACAGCCAGTACCGAAGCTCATCGCCACGCGCAAGATGGGCGGAGTCGCACTAGCCATCTCCAAGGGAGTCGACCGCGACCGCGCCGTCGATGAGGATGGCAACCAGCTCTCCGTCTTCGGCCGCCGCGGCGCGCGCCCTTTCAACCATGAGGAGGCGCAGCGGCTGTATCTTCGCAACGGCGAGCTCTACACCGTGATGGATGCGCCGCCGGGGCCAGCGACGGATTCTGCGCCGACTGCTTCAGCCGTTCATACTAAGGCAGAGCAGAAGTAGGCAAACATAGGTAGCTTTTTCTGGAATGATGACACGAAGTGCACGGTCAAGGAAATCGAGCCTTGTCCTCTAACTGAACGCGAAATGGATTGGATTCGTGAAATCCTACAGGGGAACGAAGAGTGGAGAGACTCCGACATAGGCAAGACCGAGTGATCGCGGAAGGGCCGTGTGATCAGGTTGAGCTTGCTCTTGCGAGCGCTCTAGTCCCGAGAATTCAAAACCCGGCCCTCGTGCCGGGTACATTCGAGAACTTTGGATAGACACTGACGATAATTGCTCGATCAATGTTCGGCTCGATTAGTCGAGTCGAAGACTTCAGGAATTATTCGGGCTGTTCGTCGACCCAAAGCAACCGAAGCGCGCTGCGTCGCTACCGCAGCGGGCTGAAGCTCGCTTATATCTTTGAACTCCAAGTCATGCGGAACCACCGGATCAGTCTTCGGATGCGACCAGTCATGATACTGATGACAAAGAAAGCAGCCGCTCTCAGCGTGTCCCGGGGTAAGCGTCGGCCCCTGCGCGCTGCTCTGTCCGTCGTGGCATTTCTGGCACGATGCAATGCCCGGCAGTAGGATGTCGTCACCTTGATTGCTAATCCGCGTTCTTGAATGACAAGACTCGCAACTCACCGCGATATGCGCCTGATGGCTGAAGAATGCATTCGTAAACCAGCGCGCCTTTTGGTTTGTCGGAGCGACAGTAGGCAGAGTCAGGCTATCGAGCGGCACGCTTGCAAGGGTGAGAGTATGAACCGTGAGCGAACTGATCTGCACCGAACGCAGGCTCGTGGCCACGAGAGTCGGCGAATCGTCAGGAATCCTCATCGAGTGACAAAGGTTGCAGGACTGGTACCAGATTCGCCGCTCCGCCTGGCGGCTGCGCACCGCGATCCACTCCTCCGGATTGCGCGGAGGCGGCATCGGCCGGTACGCCGGAACCTTAGCCGCAGGCTCGTTAGCCCAGTTGCGAATCTCCGCCGCAACCACCGCCGGATTCTGTGCCGCAAACGCCCTGAGCTTCTCGCGAATAAACGCGCGCACCTCGGCAGGGGCGGAGTGAGGGGCCTCGTCCTCAATTCGCTTGTCAAATCTCAGCGTATGGCAGTCGTGGCAGTTGGCAGCGTAGGCCATCGGCGCCATATAGGCGCGATTGTCGGTCGGGTGCAGGGGATCGGGCCCTGAGGCCGGAGTCATCTCAAAAGAGGTCTGCTGCAGATGCGCCCCAGAGCCGAACCGCCAAGGCGTCTGGGTCATCGCCGCCGGAGTTCGGTGGCAATCGGCGCAGTTCAGATTGACCAGCCCTTGCGGCCCTCTCAAACCTTTCTGTAAATGCGCCTGGTGGTTGAACTTGATCTTCTGATCGTCTTCGTATCCGCTGCGTAGCGGAGCAAACTGCGGATGACCGTCAACGAACGAATGAATTCTGGAGGCGTAGTGGGAACTCTTCAAATCTTCATGGCAACCAATACATCTCCTGTCGGAGGTATTGGCCAGCATCATCGAGCCCGTATGCTCCACATGACAGCTACCGCAATCGGGAGTGGAGAACGGCGCCAGCGCCATCTTCGCTTGATGGTCTGGCACCTGATGGCAGCTTTGGCAGGCCGCGTCCAGAGCGTGCCGGCGAAATCCCGCCTGCTGTAAAAGGCCGCTCTGCATTGGCACGTGGCAAGCCTCGCACTTCGCGCCAAAGACCGCGTGCGACGAAGAGATGGGTCCCTTTGAGAGCAGTTCGCGCCCGTGCGAGAGCACCACGACCGCGATCCACACAGCGCTGGCGGCGATCGCGCCCAGGGCCAGCTTCCACTGCCAATGGCGAATCGGCGATCCTTTTTTGAAATAGTTGAGGTCGTGCCGCTTGGCTACCGCCTTTTGCGATCGCTTGCGAATCTCCATATCTTCCTAATACCGCAGCGCTCCTATCGCGTGAATAAAGCCAAGCAATATCAATGCCAGCGAAAGCGGGATGTGACAGAGTAGCCAGCCATGCAGCGTCCGGTGGATGACGATCTGATGGTCGAGCTGCCGCTTCTCCTCGCAGATCTCTTCCAGCGCCTGCAGCGTCTTGTGCCCCCTCTCCGGCAATAGCGAGCGGACGCGAGCAAACTCCGCCGCCGAGAGATCGCGGGTTTTCAGCTTCGAATGCTTGTCGAGGTTCTCAAGATACGGCTTCAACTCGCCCTTGTAGAAAGCGTTGTACTGCGCTAACTCGGTAGTCAGCTCTGGGACAGTATCAATGTAAGTCAGCACCACCGTTGCACCCATACCTGTGCCGGGCGCCATCTCTTCGGTCGTGCTCTGGTAGCGCTGTTCGGCTTCGGCGACCAGGCCCTGGCGGATGTGGTCGATCTGGTCGTAGATCGTCTCGTATCCGACCTCGTGCATCATGCGCGTCGGCAGCGTGTGTTGCAGGTACGCGCCAACTAATCCACTGATTGTTACAAATATCAGCAACACCATCAGCAGAGTGGTGAGCCAGCCTCCGAAGTGGAAAGCGCCGTGCAGAAAAATGATTGGTAACGCCATCGTACCGAGCCAGAGATGCCCGCGCATCCAATGCTGCGCGCGGCCGATTCTCCAGATAGGAAAACGCTTGCGAATGCCCAGCGCCGCGGCAAAAAGCATGAAGCCGAACCCGATCACGCCATAGAAAATTCCCAGTGGCGTGCCGCCGCCCACCTTGGTCGACCACAGCGCATAGGGGATGTAAATCAATAGCAGCAGGCCCAGGAACACGCAGCTCCCGATCAACCACGGACGATGAGTGCGGTCGATGCGCATGGGTCGGTTGCTCAGTCTCCCGCGACGCTCTCGAGTCCGGCGGATTGCGACTTGAGGAAGTCGGCGAAGAATTCGTCGGGCTTGACGCGGTGGGCCGCGTCATGAGGGCAGGCGTAGACGCAACTTGGCTCGGGCAGGTTGTGGCACAGGTCGCAGGAGGTCGCCTTGCGCACGACCGGCTTGGGAGGCGCGCCGATGCTGTTTTCCTGCACGATTTGCTGCAAATTAATATTTCCGTAGGGACAATTGGTGGCGCAGAGTCCGCAACCCACGCACCAATCTTCGATAATGACCTCAAGCGAATTGCGCCGCCGGATCGATCCCACCGGACAGCCGACCATGCACAGCGGGTCCTTGCACTGCCGGCACGAGGTCGCAATCAGGAAATGATCGAAGCGCAGCCCGTCGCGCAGCAGTCGAGTGACTCCATCGTGCGCATCGGCGCAGGCGCGCACGCATTGGTCGCAGCGCGTGCATTTCTCCAGGTCAAGCACCAGCAGGCTCTGCGCGTCCATCAAGCCCTGGGCCAGATACTGGTCAAGCGTCACGTTCCGCTCCTCTCGCCGCTGCAGTGCCAGGTTCTCCGCCGCTCGCTCCTGTGCCACCTGCTCCAGGTTGCGCCGCACCTCCGGGAAGCGCTCCAGCATGGCATGAAAATCTTCGGCGCGGATCTTCACCAGTTCGACGTGATCGAGCGCCGTGCAAGTCGCATTGCGTTTGCTGGCGTTCGCGCTGCTTTCGAGCGCTAGCAAGCCCATCTCGCCGAAGTAGCCGCCGCGCGGCAGGTAGGCGAGCACGAGATCCTCGATATTGTGGGCCTGCGATACCTTTACAAATCCGATTCTGACAAGAAAGAAGGCATCGGCCTCCTCGCCCTCTTGGGTGATCACCTGTCCCGGCCCGAAGCGCACTAACTCTACGCGGTCTTGCAGATAGGTAATGAACTCTTCATCGAGCGACGCGAAGATCGGAACGCTGAGCAGATGGGTGCGCAACGCGCGTTGGCGGTAATTGCGTTCCAGCTGCTCGCGAAAGGTCTTGTTCTTCTGCATCACGTCGAGCACGTTGCGCAGCATCTCCAGCATCACGCAATCGGTTTTCGCGCGCACAGTCGCCGAGCGCGGATAGAAGCTCATGCAGGTCATCTCGCCAAAGAGGTCGCCCGGGCCAAGCTCGGCGATCGGATCGTCGTAGGGCAGATCAACCGACGCATCGATAGGGATGAATGTGCGATTGCCGGACTCGCCTTCGCGCTTCTCTTCCTTCTTCGACATCAAGCGGCTGGCGATGCGTGCCACTAGACCCGGTTTCTGTTCGGGATTGCTCACATGAGCGCGCGGCGACGAAATATAGACGTCAGCCTTGCCGTCGATGATGTAGAAGGCGGTCGAGCCGTTCTCGCCCTCGCGCACGACGATCTCGCCGGCCTTGATGCGTCGCCTAATAATCGCGCCGCGATTCAGTTCAAGAAACGTACCGGAGACGTTCTTGAAGATCGGCATTGCCAGCAACTCTTCGACCTCAGGGCTAAGAGCCTCGGGATGCGTCTGCAGCAGGTTCTGCCCCAACACGCGCTTGTTGGTCAAGCGCCCCGGTCGGACAGGAAACCATGCATTCGCCGCAGGAGACGCAGCTCGAGTTGCCCATCGGCTTGTTGTCGTCGAAGGCGATCGCGGCGAAGTAGCCCTTGCCCTGCCGGGCGATGACGTAGTTATGCCGAATCTCGGAGCAGCCGCGTACGCAGCGGTCGCAGAGAATGCATGCGGAATAATCGACGTGGATCGAGAGCGAAGAGTCGTCCGCGCTCAGCACCGGCACAGAGCGCTTGAGAAATCGCGGAGGCATCAGCCCGCTGTTCAGGCCGACGCCGGCGCGTGCCGCCTGCGTCTCCAGTTCGCAGTCGCCGGTATGCTGCTGGCGCATGCACGGCGATGGATGATCGGAGAGCAGCAGCTCGTAGAGCGTTTTGCGCGCGGCGAGCACTCCAGGCGAGGCAGTCTGCACCTTCATGTCCGGCTCGCACTCGCGAATGCAGGCGGCCTGATAGGCGCGCTCGCCACAGTCCACCACGCAGACGCGGCAGACCGCGACCGGAGTCTGGTTCTGCTGGTGGCAGAGAGTTGGAATGGCGATGCCATTCAATCGAGCGGCATCAAAGATCGTCGTGCCATGGGGAACGGTGATCGGATTGCCCATCGATGGTCAGAGTAAGCTCCGTCGGATGACCATGTTCGTGGCCGATGCGCCGCTGGAGCTGCCGGGGGCGGGTCAAGTGGAGACTGAGGAGGCTTTTCGCTCATCGCCGTCCTCCCGCATTTGGAAAGCACACTGCCGGCGCGGCACCGGCGCTTGTCAATGTGGTCGCGCACTTCTTCCGGGAAATGCTTGATGACCGATTGAATCGGCACGGGCGCGATTTGGCCGAGGCCGCAGATCGAGGTCTGCTTCAACGTATGAGACAACTCTTCGAGCAGCGCGTAGTCTCCGGCGCTTGTGTTGCCGTGCATCCATGCATCGAGCATCTCGACCATTTTCTGCGTGCCGATGCGGCACGGCACGCACTTGCCGCAGGACTCATTGCGGTAGAAGCGCACCGAGTTGAAAGCCATGTCCAGCATGCAGGCGCGGTCGGTGCAGACCACGACGGCCCCCGAGCCGACCATCGAGCCCAGCTTGGATAGCGTTGCCCAGTCGAGTGGCGTATCGAGCATCGAAGCCGGCAGATAGCCCGACGAAGGTCCCGAGGGAGCGAAACCGACGACTTCTTCGCCCGGCGGCGGCCCGCCGGCGTAGGTCGAAGATCAACTCGCGGTAACTGATGCCCATGGGGACTTCAAAGCGCTCCGGGATTGACTACGTTACCGGTGACGCCGACAAACTTCAGTCCCGGATACCCGGGACGGCCCTGCGCCTTGTACCACTCGGCGCCGTGCATGAGGATGGTGGCCGCCAGGGCGAACGTCTCCACGTTGTTCAGCGCGGTGGGTTGGTTCCAGACGCCGCTGGTGACAGTCCGCGGAGGCTTGTTGCGCGGTTCGCCGCGATGTCCCTGGATCGCTTCCATCAGTGCCGTCTCTTCGCCGCAGATATAGCCGCCGGGGCTGACGAAGACCTCCAGCTCGAAGCTCAGATCGGAGCCGAGGATATTCCGTCCGCACAGTCCGAGCGAATAAATGCGCGCCAGCTCGGTCGCGCAACGTTTCGATCTGCTGTTCGTATTCGTGGCGGCAGTAGAGATAGCCGCGCTGCGCGCCGACGACCAGGCCGCAGACGATCATTCCCTCAAAGACCAAGTAGGGAAGATGCTGCAGGATGAAGCGGTCTTTGATCGTGCCGGGCTCGCTCTCATCGGCGTTGCAGACGACGAACTTCTCCGTGCCCGGCGCATTGCGCGCGCCTTCCCATTTGCGATAGGCGGGGAACCCTGCCCCGCCCATGCCGCGGAGTTCGCCGTCCTTCAGTGTATTCAGCACCCAGTCATACATCGCGGGTCTCGACGAACTTGCGCAAGGCGCCGTAGCGGCTGGCCTCATCGGGGTAGGGATCGGCCTTGAGGTGCAGGCCGCGTTCGGCGAAGCTGCGCGGCAGGTGCGGCGCGCGCTCCGGGACGTTGGCGCCGAGCTCCTCAAGAATCAGGCCGGTGGTCGAGGCCAGGTCGGCCTCCTGATGGACATGCTCGTTGACGCTCACCACGAGCGGATGATCGCAGCGGCCGACGCAGGAGATGTCGCGGATGAGCACATCGGTTTGGCCGGCGAAACGCAGCTCCAGCGACTCGCGGAGCTGCCTCGCTCCGTGCAGGTGGCAGGTCATATCGTCGCAGACGCGAACGTCGGCGCGGGCCAGCGGCTTCAGGCGGAAATGCGGAAAGAAGCTGGCGACGGTGTGAACGTCTTTCACGTGGACGCCGCGGCGGCGGGCGATGACCTCAAACTCCGATTGGCGAAATGAAGCCCTTTTGCTCCTGGGCATGGCGCAGGTCCTCGACAATGTCACCGGTCTCCCGTCCCGGAATGTGGCTGCCGTGGGCGACCTCTGGAGAAGCACTTGCCATCATTCACTCCTGGCTATGGACCGTTTGTTAGCGGACTGCATTGATTCAGCGCAGGCAAAAGTCGTTCCGATCGAGTACCTGTGTTGTATCTCAAGTACGCCAGCGAATGCCAGTAAGAAATGATTGCAAACTCGTTCGGAATTACGGTTAGATGAGCGGGATGAAATTTTCAGGTCGGTCGACACCCTCCCTTAGAGTCGCGGCGCTCGTCCCTCTCGTGCTTCTCGTTGCGGGCGGGGGTGATCGTTCGAGCCCAGTCGACCAATCCTGCCGCGTCGTCCGGTGCACGAGAATGCTACAGGCCTCGGCGCTCCCTGCCGACGCCAGCGCGGGCTATAAATACCTGGGCCCAGGCTCGTGCAGCGCTTCCGCCTGTCACGGCGGAATCCAGGCGCGGGACACGACCAAAGTCCTACAGAATGAATACAGCACTTGGATCGTGCAGGACCGTCACTCCCGCGCCTACACTGTGCTTACTCAGCCGCTCGCCAATCGCATGGCCAAAATTCTCAAGATTGGCCCTCCGACAAAGCCCAGAAATGCCTGGTTTGCCACGCGGTCTCCGTGCCGCCGAGTCAGCGCGGCACGCAATTCGACATCTCTGAGGGAGTCAGCTGTGAAAGCTGCCACGGCCCGGCCTCAGCGTGGCTCGGGCCCCACGTCGAAGCAAACGCCAAACATGCCGACATGGTCAGGCTCGGCCTGGTCGACAATAAGGACCTCGAGGTCCGCTCCGAGAAGCTGCCTCACCTGCCATCTCGGCGCGCCTGGACTCGAGGTCGATCATGAGATGCTGGCCGCCGGCCATCCCGACCTGACCTTTGAACTCGACTCTTTCAGTTCGATCGAGCCTCCGCATTGGGTCGAGAAGGCGCCCGATTCTAAGCTTCCGATCAACGAAAACCTCTTCGGCGTCCGCATCTGGAGCATTGGCCAGGCCACACAGCTGCAGCAAAGCATGGCCCGGCTGCGCGCCTCGCCCGTGGCCCGGTATGGCCCGAGTACACAGAGATGGACTGCTTCACCTGCCACCACAGCCTCACCAAGCCGGAGGACAGCTGGCGGCAACAGGAGGGTTACAGGACGCGCCGGCCGGGGAATCCACCCTACAATCCGTCGCGGTATGTGGTCTTCCGTCACATCTGCCCGCAGGGCCGACCCCACGACGGACGCGGAGCTGGAGCCTCGACCCTTGACGGATGATTTCCGCACTGGTCGCCGAACTTCAGCCCGACCGCGCCGCAGCTGGCGGCCAACGCGCGATCGCGGCGCGCAGTTGGCCGGCGAACTGACCGCCGAAATGCGCAACATGACCTACGACCGCGCCCAGACCGAGCAGCTCATGCGCGAAATCGCCAACGACGCCGATGGAATTTCGCTCGATGGGGAGCGTTCCGCGGAACAGGCGGCCATGGCGCTCGATTCGCTCTATCTCGCCTACGCCAAGCTTGGGAACGCCAAACTCCGACCTCAAGAGCAACATCGACCAGATGTACCGCCTGCTGGACAACCCCTCCGCCTACAACGCGCCGAAGTTTGCTGCGCAAATGAAGAAGACCTCTGCGGCAATTCGTCCGTAGCTGGCGTCTCCCGCCATCGCGAGTGGGGTTCAACGGAATGCAGCCGGTCTAATCCTCCGGATTCGGAGGGAACTTCTGATAAGGGAGCCGCACACCGCGAATGATGATCTGGTCCGCGCGAATATTATCCGGCGCCTGGAAACCGGTCGCGCCGCCCGCCGCAGCCCAGTCATCCTGATCAACGCCATCTCCGGAAACCCCCAGGCCGCCGACGAGCATGCCGTTCGCGTAAAGCGGCAAACTGCCAGGAAAGAAGACCACCCCATTCTGGTTAGCATTCGCGGGCTGATGACCCTGCGTGCAGGGGTTTTCCACGTCGTACTGATATAAGTCGAAGAACGGCCCCGGCGGCGTCCCGTCGATGCCGGAGGGATAGAACGGCTGTGCGCCGAAACCAATTGTCCGATTCGTCACTGCGGTCCCCGCCGGAACCCCCGC
Organism: Terriglobales bacterium; assembly: GCA_963823845.1. Classification (GTDB taxonomy): domain Bacteria; phylum Acidobacteriota; class Terriglobia; order Terriglobales; family Acidobacteriaceae; genus Alloacidobacterium. Next base: position 341,891 of record CAWGND010000021.1, on the reverse strand, counting down.
CAATTCTCCGGTGGCGGTCGAGAAATAGATGGCATTCCTCGCCTTGGCTACAGCAACGTCGATCGAAAAAACGGCGGCGTCTTGCATGCGGTATAAGGCCAACAGGTTCCCATTGAGGTCGGCAATGGCAATGGAGAATCGCGTCCGCGACCCCTCTGGAAGCCGAAGCACCGCACGCGTCAGGTTCGCGGTAGCAATGGTGTTCTGGATGATCGTCTGCACCTGCGTGAGCGTTAGCCCGCCCTGAGTGCTTCCGGTTTCGGCGATTAGGTCCCCCTCAGGCGTGGCCCCCGGGCTGGCCGTGGGCGCCAGTTCGTAGCTGCCATCGGCAGTCCCAGCGGTCTCTCCAGCAGGACGGGTGGTCTGCGAGACAAAAGGCAGCGCAAATCCGCTCACGACGACCGCGCCTGGCACGGGGACGACCGGTGCAAAACCATTGTCGATGGTTCCAGCCACGCCCGCGAACTCGACCGTCGCAGGGTCGGCCCCAGTGACGCCAATAGCTCCGGCCACGTCGTTATTCTTGAAAATGGGCACTCCGCCGGGATTGACCGCCAGGTTGTTCGAATCGAGTTCGTCTGGCTTGCCCGTAATAATTCCCAACCCCGGACCGCCCGTCAGCGCCGTCGGTATGGGCAGGCTCTGGCCAGGAAGATAGGTTACATTGAAACCGCATCCACGGTTCGTATTCTCAATGCCATAGAACGGCCCACTGGCCGCGAAGGAGGTGCCGGGGGCGAAGTGCGTTGCTGAAACAAAACGGATGGTGCGGGTCGAAATCGGCGCCTGATCATTAGAGAAGAAGGCGGCGCTCCTCGCCAGTGCCACTGCAACTTCATCCGATGGCTCAATCATCCCAAAATTCGCCGTCGCCGTCGCCGTCGCATTCGCCTTCTTGTAAATGGCCAGCACATTTCCAGACCGGTCGCTCACCGCGATCACCAGGGGAACGTTGACAGACGCTGCGGCCGTCTCAACGATCGACTTGACGTCGGCCGCTGTAAGCACACCGGAGGTATCCGGAGCGGACGGTGACGAAACCGGAACCGAGCTTCCAGCGACCATGCTCTCGCCACAACCGGAGACGGCTATCGCCAACAGCGGAGGTAGCAAAGTCATCCAGAAACGGGCATTTGTCTTGGAGGGTCCCATCGAGTCTTTTCATCCAGCCGAGGACATAGGTTGGGATCGACTCATAAGTATCCCTTAAATCAAGGAACTTCACCACCCGGTTTGTCGCCATTATGGTAAAAGGAAGCGAACTCCTCGCTTCTTGTCTCTGGACGCACAACGCAGTTTTCTAAGGAGCACGACCCAATGCGCCGCCTTCCCGATCGCCTGTTAGTTTCCGTGGCTCTCTCCGAAGTGATCTGCGTTCTTGTGGCGCTCCTGACGAACTGGGTCCCTTACGCCGACCTGGACAACTGGACCTACGATTTTCTTATCAACCACGGTAAGTATGCCGAGCCATCGCCCGATGTGGTCTTTGTGGACTTCGACGACCAGACCTTTGAAAGAGTCCAGCAATATCCCATACCCCGCTCGATCATCGCGCAAGTGATCCAGCAGATAGCCCAGGCCAAGCCGACCGTCATAGGCCTTGATATGTTTCTGTCCGAAGCGCGCGACTCGCAGGACGATCAGGAGATGCAGGACGCCCTGACCCAGGCGGGCAACGTCGTGCTCGCCGCCCAGGCGCCAGCCGGGCAGTTACCTGCAGTGCTGCCGATCGCGCAGTTTTGTAAAGCCGAAGACCCTTCATTGCCCACCGGATATTGCACCGAAGGTCAACCCGGCGCTCTGGGTTACGCTGCCGTGAATATGCCTCTCGATAACGACGGTTTCATCCGGCAGATGGAGTTGAAGGTCGACGCCCAGAAATCCGTGGAGCCGTCGTTTCCGGTTTTCCTCGCTGAGTTGTACCTCGCCCAAAAGGAGCCGCATTGTAAGGACTGCACGTTGAAGCAGGTCGACGAGGTAAAGGCCTCTTTTCATGGCTACTCCGTGCCCTACGCCGATCCTGTCGAAAAAACCGCGCGCATCGGTCATTGGTCGCCGAATCCTGTGAAGCGCATTTCCGCCTGGGACGTCCTCTCCGGCGCAGCGCAAGAGAGGGAATTTTCGGGCAAACTGGTATTGATCGGGCAGGGCAGCGACGCCGCGCGCGACCAGTGGTTCACGCCCATCTTCCGCGTCGCGCAGCCCGATGGCCGGCGGGAACGGATCCCAGGAACCGCCCTGCATGCCGCTGCCATCCAGACGCTCCTGGACGGGACCGCTATTCAGGCGGTCCCGGGATGGCTGCTCTGGGCGGTGAATCTTGTCGTGGTCGCCGCCGCAGCGTTTCTGGTTTTGGTACTTTCCCCGCGCGGCGGATTCATCTCGAATCTGCTCTTCATCCTGGCTATCTACTTAGTTGCGCAATACCTTTTCACTTCGACGCGCATCTGGATTCCATATCTTACGACTACAATTGCCACCGCCGCCGCGCTGCCGGTGGGCCTCGCATATCAGTATTTCGTCGAACGCATCCTGCATTCGGAGAGCGAAGAGCAGCGCACCCAGCTCATGGGACTCTTCTCCAAGTACGTCGACCCCGAAGTGGCCCAGACGATCTGGGTGCGCCGGAATGAAGTCAGTCTCCTCGGCCAGGAAAAGGTCGCCACCGTCCTCTTCACCGACATCCGCAGTTTCACCGCGATGACCGCGGGCCTGCCCTCGCAGACCGTGCTGCGATGGCTCAACGAATACTTCACAGAAATGGACAATATCATCCGCGCGCACGGCGGCCTGCTGAATAAATTCATCGGCGACGGATTGCTCGTGATCTTCGGGGTACCATTGTCGCGCGGTACAAAAGAAGATTCCGTCGCGGCGATGAGCACTGCCTTTGCCATGCTTCGCCGACTCGAAGAGATGAACCGCGGCCGCGATCCTAATTCTCCATTCCCGGACGTGCATATCGGAATCGGCATCCATACCGGGCCGCTAACCTGCGGGAGTGTCGGCTCCGCAAACCGCCTGGAGTATTCTGTCATTGGCGAGACCGTCAATCTGGCCTCCAGGCTGGAGAGCCTGAACAAGGATTTTCGCACCGAGGTCATCCTTTCAGGCCAGACCTACGAGATAGTGAAAGATGTGTTTCCGAATTTGTACCCGCTCGGTTCGACCCCGGTGCGAGGCTTTGAAGGACCTCTGCTTATATATTCCGCCGACATGCAAGCATCCATCACTAAGGCCAAAGCGTTATCTAGGTCTGAGATTCGAGGAGCCGCAGTATGAAAGCGCTAGTAATTGCAAGCGTTGTTGTTCTTAGTATTGCCGCAGTGGCGGGAGCCGGACCTCAGTCCTCCCAATCCGCCGCCGGCGGCCAGAACCAGAATCCTCCCAATAGCAGCCAGACGCCTTCCCCACAATCACATCCGACGCGTGTCCGCGTAAAGCTCGAGGGCTTCGATCTGTCCTCGCAATCCTCCAAGGCCAATCAGGTTGGCGCTGGTTCATCCGCCAGTCCCGCACCGCATACCGGCGCGAACCAGGTTGGCGGAGGGTCGCGCGGCATCGGCGGCGTCAAGCTCTTCGCTCCTGAAAAGGGATTGGCGTATTCGTTGTACCCGACATTCCAGTGGAGTGGCTCTCCCGATACGAAATACAAACTGGTGATCGAAGACCTGGCCTCGCATGCAACCTATGACGTGATCGTCGACGGTACGTCGTTTACCTACCCCGAGAACGTTCCGCCGCTGAAGGCTGGAAGCACTTATTCGTGGACAGTGCAGCCTGAGCTGGATCTCATGGGCGGACGGCCGGAACCGGTGCTCATCGTCATCGCCGGTGGCCCCGAACGTGAACAGATCGAAGCCGCTCTGGCGGCGGTCAAACAAACCGGCTTCGAGGGGGATCAGGCGCGCGCTCAGGTCTACTTCGACAAGAGGGTCTGGTACGATGCCGCGGCCGCATACTCGATCCTGATCTCCGCCCATCCCGACGATCGCGAACTTCACAAAATGCGCGGCACCCTCTACGATCAGGTTCCCGCCACAGAAAAGCTGGCGGATGAGGATTTTGCTGCAGCCAAATAGCGCGATTTCACTCCGGCCTTGATCCCAATCCAAAGCCCGAAAGCCTCTTTCGGCTCCTCAGCGTCGAAATGCATCGAACAAACAATAGCAACACTTAGGAACGGGTTATCTCCTTCGCGGATTGTCCCGAATGATTACTTCCGCGACCATCCGGACGAGCAGCAGTTGATCGGCGAACGCCCCACGCCTACGGCAGCTCGATCTACCTCTCCCAGCCGACCGCCGCGTCGCAAGACTGTCTGGGATTGCCATGGTTCCCGGCCAAGGCACCGCCAATGAGATCAATCGAGCTCGGGTTAACCACGATTTTCTGCGTGACGCAACTTTCCGGCGTTAGGGCCGCTGCAGCGCATTATGATGGGAGCGTGAGCGCACAGACACCGTGGCATTCAATGTAGGGGACCAGGTCGGCGACTACGAGGTGATCGGTAGCATCGGGGCTGGAGGCATCGGTCAGGTCTACCAGGTCCGACACACCATTTCACGGCGGACGGAAGCCATGAAGGTGCTGCTGCCGGACCGTCTCGGCACTGAAGAATTGGGTGCACGCTTCCTGCGCGAAATTCAGGTACTCGCCAGCCTCGACCATCCGAACATCGCCGCGCTGCACACCGCCTTTCGCCACAATGGCGAATTGATCATGATCATGGAGTTCGTCGAGGGACAGACGCTTAGCACCAGGCTTAACTCAGGGCCAATCCCGATGAGCCGGGGTCTAGAATACATGCGCCAGACCCTCTCGGGGCTTGCCTACGCGCATAGCCACGGAGTTGTCCACCGCGACATCAAGCCCTCCAACATCATGGTGACAGAGAATGAGCGCATCAAGCTGCTGGATTTTGGGATTGCGTTTCAGAGTCTCGCCTCTGACATCACCCGCACCGGCCTGATTCTCGGCTCGCTGCACTATATGTCTCCGGAACAAGTGATGGGCGAGCGCGTAGATGCCCGTTCCGATCTCTATTCCGTAGGCGTGACCCTCTATCAGCTGCTCACGGGGCGCGCGCCGATCGACGGCGCCAGCGAGTACGCCATCGCCAGCGGCCATGTCAAGGAAGCGCCCGCGAACCCGGCGATTATCAATCCCAATATTCCTGCGCGGCTCTCCCACATTGTGATAAAGGCGCTGGCCAAGTCACCGAAAGATCGTTTCCAGACCGCGGAGCAGTTTCTAGAAGAGCTGGGGTCACTGCATTCCGGCGAGACAATGACGATGTTACCTGCTCCGACGATCAGCCGGGAGACGAGCGGATTCACGTCGAGGAAAGCGGACCCGGACCCGACAGCCCGCAAGTCTACCAAGACTCTCAGCGGGGCGAGCGTGCTCGCGGCAGTCAGTCGCGAGTTGGCAAACCACATCGGCCCGATTGCGAAAGTAGTCGTAAATCGCGCGGCCAAACAGGCGGTCACGCTGGACGAACTCTACTCGCTAATCGCCGCCGAGATCGCTTCAGATAGCGAACGCAAGGCGTTTATGAGGACAAGAGAAAAGTATTCCGTCGAGGGCTAAGCGCGCTCATCTCTTCTGCGCTTATTCGTCGAGCATTCGCATTGCCTTAATCACGCTTACATACATTCGATTGAACGAGGCCGTGACTTCGGCGATTTCGTCTTTGCCTTTCACCGGAAACTCGGGCTGGCTAAGGTCTCCTTTGCTGACCAGGTCGGCGGTTGCTGCGAGCCGCCGCAGCGGCAGGATCACGATGTAATAGAGTCCCACGTCGATGACCGCCATGGTTGCGACAAATGTCGCCGAAAGATACAGCAGCAGCGTCCTAAAGGCTTGGTGGGCAATGGCCAGCGGGACCTCCGTCGGCACGGAGACGATCTGCGCGCCGATGATCTCGTTGAGCTTCCAGCCGAAGCCGTTGGAGTTGCCGTAGCTGGCGACTTCTGTCGCCGGTGCGTTGGCAGCCGTGCCATGGCAGTGAAGACAGCCTTCCGACGCCGCAATGGGCTGCGAAAGATAGATCGAAGTACCGGTTGCTGTGGTCCGCTCCCCGATGAGCTGCTTCTGGTCCGGGTGGTCCCGGAAGTAGTTGATAATTTCGGCTTCCCACTCATCGGCGCGATCACGCAGGTTAGATGGGTTCAGCGCCGCCTCCTTGTAGGTGTAGTCGGGATAATCCTTGCGCAGGTGGTTAAAGGTCACGGTAGCGGCATAGAACGGAATCGTCTGCGGCAGGAAGCGCTCGGCGTTGTCTGGCGTCTTTTCTAGCAACGGGTCGAGTTCCTCCTGGGTGTAGTCGCGAGTCGACTGAGCGCTGGAGAGCATCAGCTTAGCCTGCTGGATGGTCTGCTCGCGGGCGTTGTTTTCGAGGAAGCGGCGCGAAAGCTGCGAAACTAGCAGTAGGCCAATTCCGAACAGAAGAATGAGCATCAAGTTAAACTTCGCCAACAGCTTCAAAGAGAGTTCCCCCGCTTCCGGTTGCGTCGCTTCCGTAATTGAATCACCTTATAAGACATCCCGATTAGAGCATTTTCAACGATCTTGCGACCCATCTAGCATCAGTTCGATGCAGTTTTTTCTTGACGGAAACACGAGGCGACCCGACCTGCAGCGAATAATGAGAACCATGTACTTTACCCTCCCCGACGTGGGAGAGCGCAAAACCGATGTTCCTGGATTAAGGGCGCAAGATGACATTGGCCCGAATTTCATTCTGATTTAGTTCGTGGATGGACGACACACCGTTTGGCGGGTCGACCTTGAAATCCGGAAATACCAATGGCTTGCACATCGGATCAAAGAGCCTGCCTGCACTTAGTATGCAGATGAACACAAACGGTGATAATCTTCGGGCGAAGTATGGTTCCAAACTCAGCAGAAGAAAGGTAGCCGATCATGAGTCGTCAAAAGCTTTTTCTGGTGACCACACTGCTGTCGGCAGGATTGCTCTTCTCCGGATGCAAGAAGTCATCGGATCAAGAGCAGGCGACATCACAGCCTGCGGCAGCTCCAGCCAGTGAACCCGCCGCAACACAACCTGCTTCGAGTGAGCCCGCACCTGCAGCATCCGCTCCTCCCGCGAGCGCACCAGCTGCGGCACCGGCTGCGGCACCGGCAGCTCCGCCGGCAGCTGCTCCTGCTCCTGAGCCTACCCCTGAGCCCGCTCCACCACCACCTCCGCCGCCCATTGTTGTTCCTGCAGGAACGACGTTGTCCGTGACCCTCGTAAGCGGACTGAGTTCCAAGGAAAGCACCACCGGCCAGGGGTTTAATGGAACGCTGTCCCATTCCGTTTCTGTCGGCGGAGTGAGAGCGATCCCGGCTGGCTCTCCCGTCAGTGGCACTGTCACCGATGCCAAATCCGCAGGGAAATTTAAAGGCGCAGCCAGCCTCGGAATAACGCTGCAGTCCATCAGTATCCGTGGCGCGAACTATCCCATCAGCACCAGTGTTTACAGCCAACAGACTACCGGTAAAGGCAAGCGCACTACTGGATTTATCGCCGGTGGAACCGGAGCAGGTGCATTGATCGGGGGCCTGGCGGGCGGTGGCAAAGGCGCTGCGATTGGCGCGCTCGCAGGTGCCGGAGCTGGAACAGCGGGCGCAGCCTTAACCGGCAATAACCGCGACATTACGCTGGCTCCAGAAACAGTCGTCAGCTTCAAGCTGACGCATTCCATTACCCTTCCGCCACCTCAGTCGAGCCAGTAGCAATACGCTTTGCGTGAAATAGAACAGCCGCCTCATTGGCGGCTGTTCTATTTTTCTGAACGCCGACCTTCCTTGTGGGGTTTGCCACGACCTCATCCATATCGAAGCCACCAAGTGTGACATTCTTTCACCAGCGGGAATGACGCTCTCGTCCTGTATGTACATAGGAGGAATGTGTTGCACCCGGTGACGCGGGCATACTTTTGCTTGGCGTGGCTTAAGCAATGTACATTTACATTGCCGATGAAGAAAATCGATTTATTCCAAGGATAACCATGAACAGCCTCCAGCAGCAGCTATGCTCTCCAACACGCGGTCTTGCTCTCCTTCATTCGATCAACGATCCGCACCTCCGAGCCTCGGAATTGGATGAAAAATGGTCGCGGCTGGCCCGCCTCTTTGATACCTCTGGACTATCGGCTATCCTCTTGCAACGAAACGAGAATATTGCCTGGGCCACAGGTGGACAGGTCGAGGCACGCGTCGCGATTCCATCGGAGACCGCCGTTACTTCCCTCCTGTTGACACGCGCAGGCCGCAAATATTATCTAACCTCAAACAATGAGGCCGTGCGGCTGGCGGAAGAGGAGTTTCCTGATCTTGGCTATCAGCCGGTCATCGGTCCGTGGCATCAGGATGGTCTGGCCGCAGTCCATCGGCTCGTGGAGGTTGGAGCAATCGGCACAGATCAGGCACTGCCGGGATTTGTTTCGGTCGACCTCGCTCCGTTGCGCGCGCCTCTCACGTCAGCTGAAGTTGAGCGTTTCCGCTGGCTTGCGCAGCACATTACTGCGGCAACGACAGAAGCGCTTTTGGAGCTTGAGCCAGGAATCACTGAGGATCAGATGGCCGCCAATGTGGCGCAGCGTTTGATTGCCCAAGGCATACTTCCTTCGGTGCTGCTTATGGCTGTCGACGACCGCATCCTCAGGTACAAGCATGCGGTCTCGCGAGGCGCAGTTCTGGAGCGCTATGGCATGCTCAATCTCTGTGCCCGCAAATGGGGACTCGCCGCTTCTATCACTCGCTTCGTGCATTTTGGCGCCGCACCGCAGCAGCTCGTTGACGGATTCGCAGCGTCCGCCGAGGTAAACGCGAAGCTACTACATGCGAGCCGTTGCGGCGCTACGTCCGCCGACCTCTTCACCATAGCGGAACGTGCTTACCGCGAAGCCGGCTTCCCCGGAGAAGAACAGTCCCATCACCAGGGAGGCCCAGCCGGTTATCTGGAACGCGAGTGGGTTGCCCTGCCCAACGGCCGTCAGGCCCTGGCCGAAACCGAGGCGCTTGCGTGGAACCCGAGCATTCGCGGTGCAAAGGTCGAGGACACGGCATTGCTTCAGAATGACGCGATTGAAGTCTTGACAGTAACTCCGTCACTTCCACAGATCAATACAACAATCGAGGGAATCACGTATCCTGCTGCGGATGTTTTGATTCGCTGATTTTCGATACACAGTTCTGCGTCTGGGCGGGGCCGGAACTTGGCTCTGGAGGTAATCGATTACATGCAATCACGCCCCGTGCTTCGGTTCCTGGCAGTGACAACACTCTCTTCCCTGATCGCATTCACTCCATCGCATCTGGTTGAAGCGCAAGCCACAGAATATTCTGACAAGCCGCCGCTTCTGCTTGGCGCGGCCTGGTATCCAGAACAGTGGCCGGAATCGCGCTGGGACGCCGATCTGTCTCTTATGGAAGCGGCGCACATCAACCTTGTGCGCGTGGGTGAATTCGCATGGAGCGCCATGGAGCCATCGGAAGGCAAGTACGACTTCGTATGGCTTGATCATGCGATCGAACTTGCGGCGGAACATCACATCTGCGTCGTGCTCGGTACACCAACGGCCGCTCCGCCAGCGTGGCTGACGACAAAATATCCTGACACGCTGCGCGTCGATGAGAATGGCGTACGCGATGAACATGGCAATCGCGCGCAATTCTCTTTCGTGAGCACTCGCTACCGTGGGTTTGCGCATGAGATCGCAGAAAAGATGGCCGAGCGCTATGGCCACAACTCAAATGTGGTGGGCTGGCAATTGGACAATGAATACGGCGAGACCTCCTTCGATCCCGAAGCGAAAGCACAGTTCCACGCATGGCTAAAGGCTAAATACGGAAAGATCGAAAACCTGAACGATCATTGGGCCACGGCCTACTGGAGCCAGACCTACGACACGTTCGACGAGATTCCGGTTCGTCAGGAAGGCGAGAACCCAGCGCTGCTGCTCGATTGGAAACGATTCGTCAGCGACACCTGGAAGAGCTACTCGGAAAACCAGATCAGCGCCATCCGCCCACACGCCGACAAGCGGCAGTTCATCACAACCAACACGATGGGCTGATTCGATGGTTTTGATGCATACGTCGTCCACTCTAATCTGGACATTGCAGCCTGGGATGACTACATCGGCTCTGAGCACTACGACTATTTCGATAATGGCGCGCGTCACGACTTGGCACGCGGCTTCAAGAACAAGAATTTCTGGGTAATGGAAACGCAGCCGGCGTTCGTCAACTGGAACCGCGTCAATTCAACGCTGGCGCGTGGACAGGTACGCGACATGGCGTGGCAGGCCATAGGCCACGGCGCCGACGCAGTGGAGTACTGGCAGTGGCGCAGCGCGCTGAACGGGCAGGAGCAGTATCACGGCGTGCTTGTTGGCGCTGATGGCACACCCGTTCCCGTCTATGACGAAATAAAACAGGTCGGCGACGAGTTTGAGAAAACCGGCAAGGCCCTCGCCGGCACCACGCCGCAATCGTCTGTCGCGCTCATCAACGACTATGACAGCCGCTGGGCGATCAATTTCCAGCGCCACAACCAAAATTTCAATCCGGTCGCAGAGATGGTCGCTTTCTACAAGCCGCTACGCAACCAGGCGCAGTCGACCGACGTGATCTCGCCGCTCGCCCAGCTCGACAAGTACAAGCTGGTCGTCGCGCCCGGCCTCAATGTGCTCCCCAAAGAAACGGCTGATCATCTTCTCGACTATGTCAGACAAGGCGGCAATCTTGTGCTCGGCCCGCGGTCTGGAATGAAGGATGAGTACAACGCGCTAACGGTTGAACGCCAACCCGGGCCTCTCGCCGATGCGTTAGGCGGTCGCGTCGAGCAGTTCTACGCTCTTGAGAAAACAGTTCCTGTCAGCGGCGATCTCGGCTCCGGCACAGCGTCGCTTTGGGCAGAGCAACTCAGCACGAAATCGCCGGATACGCAGGTGCTGCTGCGTTATCGAGTGAGCAACGGATGGCTCCACAATCAACCTGCGGCGATTACTCGAAAAGTCGGCAAGGGCAGCATCACCTATATTGGCGCGTGGCTGGATGATGATCTTCTCGCAAAAGTCACAGCTTCTCTCCTGCAGCAAAGCGGCGTGCAACCCATCATTCTGAACACGCCGGACGGAGTGGAAGTCTGCCTGCGTTCAGGGACGAACAAATCGGTGCTCATTCTCATCAATCACAATAAAACGGACGCGCACATCGGCCTTCCCCATTCGATGACGAATCTGTTCGACAATACGTCGCGCACTTCCGTCGATCTTCCAGGATTTGGCGTGGCTGTGCTCGACGACAAATGAGTAGTTACTCCTCCGCAATCAGCGACACTCTTCTCCTGTCTGGAAATGACTAGAAGCTCGTCGCCCCGAGTCCGATGTCATCTTGCTCCGGTCAAATCGCGATGATATCGTCGGCGCAATGACCCAACCGCCCCGCCTACCACTCCTGCTCGCCCTGCTTGCTTTCTGCCCTGCCGTCATCGCGCAGAACGCGACACATTACCTGCGATGCGGAGCGCTCTTCGAAGGTGCCACGGGCACTCTCCGCCAGCATGTCGTTGTCGAAGTCTCCGGCAACAAAATCACCAGTGTGCAGCCCGGCGATCAAGCGCCGCCCGGCGCAAGCGTTACCGATCTCTCCCATGAAACTTGCCTTCCCGGACTCATTGACACTCACACTCACGTCCTGCTCCAGGGCGATGCCACCGCGTCCTCTTACGCTGACCAGCTTTTGAAGCAATCGCTGGCCTACCGCGCCATCGTTGGAGCGGCGACTGCGGGCAAAGCACTTAACTATGGGTTCACCACCATCCGCGACCTCGAGACAGAAGGTGCCCTCTACGCCGACGTCGACATCAAGCACCTCATCGAACGGGGAGTCGTGACCGGCCCACGCATGCAGGTCGCAACGCGCGCGCTCGACGTAACGGGAGCGTATCCGTTGCTCGGCTATGCCTATGGCGTCGACGTGCCGCATGGCGTACAGCTTTGCGATGGCCCCGATGAGTGCCGAAAGGCCGTGCGCGAACAGATCTCTTATGGCGCGGACTGGATCAAGGTCTATGTCGACCGCGGCTACTTCCTGCGTCCGGACGGCGTGCTCGACGATATTCCGACCTTCACGCTCGACGAACTGAACGCCATCGTCGATGAAGCTCATCGCCAGAACCATCCCGTGGCCGCGCATGCTATGGGCTTGCACGGGGTCCACAATGCAGTCGCCGCCGGAGTCGACACGCTCGAGCACGGCGATTACATTGCGCCGGAAGACATGCAGACGATGGCCGCCAAGGGAATCTGGTATGTGCCGACGACTTACGCGCTTGAGGCCGTGGCTGAGGGCCGCGCCAGTGACGGAAACCCTGTCTATCAGCAAATGATCAAGACGCATGCCGACACGTTTCGACGCGCTATGGCTGCACATCTCAAGATCGCTTTCGGCACCGATGCTGGAGCCTTTCCCTGGACCACCAATCCAGCCAGGGAATTTTCAGCACTCGTGCGCGACGGCATGACACCCGCCGCAGCTATTCAGAGTGCGACCCTGCAGGCGGCAAAGCTCATGCGCTTAGACGACAAAGTCGGCGTCATCGAGCCGGGGAAACTGGCTGATATCGTCGCCGTACCGGGAAACCCGCTGGATCAAATCTCGGCGATGGAAAAAGTCGACTTTGTCATGAAGGACGGAGTCATCTATCGCGGCGCGCAGCAGAAATAAGATTCAGCCATTTTGAAGCTTATCTATCTCTCTGATTACGTAAAAGTTGTTCCGCGGCCAGCAGGTCTTCTTCCGTATCCACGCCAATTGTGTCGAACGGCGTAGAGGTCACATATACGTCGATGCCGTTCTCCAGGAAACGCAATTGCTCCAAACGCTCAATTGCTTCCAGTCTGCTGGGCAGCAGTTTAGGAAAGCGATCCAGGGCAGACTTGCGATAGGCATAAATACCAAGATGCTTCTGGTAGAGGATATCGCCGACATTGTCGCGATCAAATGGAATCGTCGCACGGGAGAAATACAAAGCTCGGCCGTCGGCGGCCGTAACCACCTTCACAGCATTGGGATTGTGGATCAGCTCCGGAGCGCACGGAGTCGAGAGCGTGGCCACTCCGACTTCAGGCCGCGCCATGGGCTCGAGCAGGGCGTCAAGATGCTCCGGACGGAGCATCGGTTCATCGCCCTGGATATTGACATAGATATCTGCCGCGATGGACTGCGCGACTGCGAAAACGCGATCCGACCCGCTGACACAGTCTTCCGGCGTGAAAACAGCAGGAAAGTTGCGTGAGTGCGCAAAATCCATAATTTCTTCCGAATCGGTAGCGATCAGGACCTGGTTCAGCTGTGCGCAGGAACGCGCCGCGCGATAGACCCAGACCAGCATTGGCTCGCCGGCAATTTCACGAAGAACCTTACGCGGCAGGCGTGTCGACGCAAGCCGCGCGGGAATGACGCCAAGAACACGCAATGAATACTCCTGAGCTCGCCAAAGGCTACTAACAACTTAGTGTAATCAATCGCGTGCGATCAGCGGTATCCCAAGCAAAGCAATCAGAAGCGCCAGATCCAGCCATGCAAACCAGTCGCCGAAGCGCGAGTAGATAGTTGCATCGTGACGGACTGGAACTGTAGCAATCACCGTTGCAAATGGTGTGAAGCCCGTATCGCGTTCTGCGATGACTCGGCCTCGGTCATCCGTGGCATACAGGATGCTCTTTTTAGCAGAGCGTGCGATGCTGAACCCGCCCTCCACGCCGCGCATGATCGCCATGCGACCGTGCAGCCAGCCATCCACAGTAAAATCCCACGCCGGAACGACCATCATTGCGACGCCATCGCGAGCGTATTGACGGCTAAGAGCAGGAAAGTCCATGTCCTTGCAAATTTCAAGTCCCCACTTGCCGGATAAAGCAGCCACCGCGGCATGTCCGGCGGCGGCATTGGGCCCCGCGCACATGGCTCCGTAAGGCACAGAAAGCGCTGTACGGGCGGTCGCGGGCGTGAACTGGTCTTCCCCAATGCGGCAGAAGATGGTGCTTGTCGTAGGTTGCCAGCAGCATCCCGTTGGGTGAGTAAAGACGCTCCTGGTTCCACGAGACCTTCGGCATAATGCGGTCGACTCCCACGGCAATGAAAGCATGCGTCTGTCGGGCTAGTTCCTCAAACCTTGCGTCAGTTGCTGGTTCTGAAGCGTCGGTAACAGGGCCGCTGTGTTCCGGCAACACAAAAAGCTGAATACCCTCTCCCACCATAGACACCATCTGCTTGCCAAATCGATCGAAGGCGTAACCGGCGTCTTCAAGTGTTGGAACGACAAGATTCATGGAGTCATCCGACGCGATAAGACCGACCTTGATAGTTGGTGAATTCTTCGGCGTCGATACAAGCCGCCAATACCCGTACCCGAAGACACCGAACAGGTAAACGGCCAACGCAATCGCAAGAGCCCGCTTCTGCTTCTCTAGGCCAGGACTGAAGAGCGCAGCGATGGCCGCCGCAAAAGCCAATATAGAAAAGCTGATACCCCAGATGCCCGTCACTGCGGCCACCTGCAGAATCGGCAGGAAATTCATCTGTGAATAGCTGAGATTGCCAATCGTCCCATGAACGGACAATGTTTCGCCTATGTATTCATAGGCCACCCACATGGCTGGCACGATCAGCGCGGCCGGCAGTACACGTCCCTTCAGCATCTGGTTGCGAAACAGCAAAACAACCAGGCCAAAAATAAAGGCAGGCCCCACAGAATTGAGAATCGAGAGCCATAGCGGAATCACCATTGCGAGATAAGACCACTCATTCAATCCGCCTAGCGCGAAGGCCGCGGCCGCCACCAGAAATGCCGAAGGGGCGGACAGGCGCGGAGCCAGCCAAAGCACCGGAATCGGAGCCAGCCAAGTAAAGAACCAGACCGGAGAGAGACCGGTTCCAAAGAAAAACAGTGCTGCCGAAAGTGCGAGGCAAATGACAACCAGGGTACCGCTACTTGGCTTTAAGGCCATGGATCAATCTCCTGAGCGAACGATGCACCAGCGCACGGAATTCCGCTTGCGAAAGTTGAAAGCGCCCTCCGCGGTAGAGCGTGACGTAACCGTGAGCGTGCGCCCACAATTCCAGTGCAATCTCCCAGACGTCATCGCGCTTTAAATAGCCGGACTCCATGGCCTGTGCCACGAGATCGGCAATCGGATTGAGAGTGGGCGAACGCCGCGCGCGGAAGTCATCCGGATAGCGACGGGCATTCGGACGCGGCCGCGAAAAAACGTAATCGAAGATGCGTGGACGGTCGAAGGCGTAGTCGATGTAGGAGTCCATGCTGCTCAGCAATTGCGCTTCGACGGATCCGTGCTTCGGGGCCGTCTGCATATATCCCAGAAATTTCTCGAACTCCTGGTCGACGACAAAGTTGAGCAGAGCTCCTCTGTTCGAAAAGTGATGGTAGATAGCCATCGGCGTAATGCCTACGGTTTGCGCCACACGCCGCATGCTGACGGCGTCCTCACCTTCTTCCTCCAGAATTTGGAGCGCCTCTTCTGCAATGCGCTTCGAGGTCGTAGCTTCCTTCATAGCTATACACTGTATACCAACTGGCTATACAGTGTATAGCTGCTCTTGAAAACATTTCTATGCCGCTCGATGACTCAACGACGAAGCACAACACGTTTGACCAGTCGCGTCGTCGTTCGTATCATGGAAGTAGTTGTTCTTCAGCGGTTTTCCCACCTGAAAAACCGGCGGCGTAGCTCAGATGGTTAGAGCGACGGACTCATAACCCGTAGGTCGGAAGTTCGATTCTTCCCGCCGCCACCAGAGAACCCTTCAGTCGAACAAGGACAGCAGAACCCTCCTCATTGGAGTATGATTTCCCTAACAGCTCCCAGCTGCTTGAGTCTTGCTATGTCTAAGGGTTTTAAGCGCGCTATCCTTGCAATTTCTGTCCTTTTAGTCATTGTCGTCTTCATCGGTGGATTCGGCCTGCGCGGGGTGCGCGCTGGAACACAGAGCGATGGTGCCTATCGCCAAGTGGGCGTTTATGAAGAAGTTCTGCACAAGATTCAAAGTGACTATGTCGTCGAACCGAGCATAGCGAACGTCACCAACGGGGCGCTGCACGGACTCCTCGAATCGCTGGACTCAGACTCCAGCTATCTGACCCCGACCGAATACGCTGCCTATAAAGCCCATGCGAATGAAGGCACTGCGCAGGTCGGACTCAATGTCTCGAAGCGCTTCGGATATGCGACCGTCGTGTCAGTCATGCCGGGTAGCCCCGCCGAGCGCGAGCAGATCGAGGATGGGGACATTATAGAGTCCATAGCCGGGCAGTCCACCCGGGAAATGTCGCTAGCGATGATCCGGTTGATGCTTGAGGGCAAGCCGGGAACCGACGTTACCTTTTCTTTAGTCCGTCCCAATCGCGGCAAGTCGGAGCCTGACAAGATGACCCTCACTCGCGCTGCGGTTGTCGCGCCAACGATGGGTGAACAGGTGTACGAGAACTCGAGCATTCTTTATCTCAAGCCCATCGTTCTTACGAAGGCGCGCGTCGATGATATCGAGGCCCGCCTCCGCGCAATGCAGAAGAATGGCAACAAGAAAGTGCTGCTCGACCTACGCGATGTAGCCGAAGGCGATGAGGCCCAGGCAGTGCGGCTGGCGAACGCCTTCCTGCAAACCGGTACGATCGCCTCGATTGAAGGCCAGAAGGTGCCAAAACAAACCTTCTCAGCGGAAGCGGGCAAGTTCGTCACATCTGCGCCTCTCGCCCTTCTCGTCAATCACGGAACATCAGGCCCCGGCGAATTGGTAGCGGCAGCGGTTCTGGATAATAAGCGCGGTGACGTCGTTGGTGACCGCACCTTTGGCGAAGGCACAGTACAGAAGACCATCGAAATGCCCGACGGATCTGCCTTGATTCTCTCGGTGGCAAAATATGAGTCGCCTTCAGGCAAGAAGATTCAGGATGAAGCAGTGACGCCGAACGTGGTTGTTGCTCCCAGCATCGATCAATATTTGGCAGAGGACGAAACCCCGGAAACGCCGAACGCACAAAAGTCGGAATCACATACCGACGATCAGCTCAACAAAGCGCTGGACTTGCTGAAACAGAAGAACGCCTGACATATTCAGCCTTGGCGGTTCCGAGTAACTGGACACATCGTTGAATGAACGGGCTCAAATAACAAACGGAGGTTTTCGCCCCGGTGCGGGACGGCGCAAGGTAGCTGGCGGCGTTGCGTTGGTGGTGTTGGTGCTTCTGGCGGCCGCCGTCGGCTCCATGACCGGTTTGATGCTTGTCTACTCTGTCAATCTTCCGCAGATTGACGACCTGATGCGGTACCGCCCCAATACCACAACTGACCTCTACGACGTGCACGGACATATCTTTGGCTCGTTTGCTTTGGAGCGCCGCGTTCTCGTCAACTACAACGATCTTTCTCCACTTCTACGTGAAGCCGTCATCTCCATCGAAGATAAAAATTTCGAGAGCCACTGGGGCGTGAATTTTTTTCGGGTGATGGGGGCTGCCTATCACGATTTAACCTCGAAGAATCGTGCACAGGGTGCTTCCACGCTGACGATGCAGCTGGCGCGAAACCTCTTCCTTTCGAATGAACGCACTTTCGGGCGCAAGTTGCAGGAAGTTCTGCTTTCGATCCAGATCGAGCACACCTTCACCAAGCAGCAGATATTTACTTTGTATGCGAACCAGATTTACCTGGGGCACGGGGTGTATGGGTTCGAGGCTGGATCGGAGTACTACTTCAACAAGCATGCGAGGGATCTGACGCTCCCCGAGGCCGCGCTTCTGGCGGGGCTTCCAAAGGGACCGTCTGAGTACTCTCCTGTGCTCAACCCGGACAAGGCATTCCGCAGGCGCAACATGGTGATCAACTCCATGCTGGAGGACGGCATCATAACTGCCGCGCAGGCGAATGTGGCCCGTTCTGCACCGCTCGGGCTGCACATCGAGGCTCCTCCGAACAGCGTTGCGCCCTGGTTCGTTGAAGACGTGCGGCGGGAACTGGAGCGGAAGCTCGGATCCGATGAGGTGCATGAGGCCGGGCTGAAGGTCTATACCACCCTCGATCTCGATCTGCAGCAGACGGCGAACCGCGTGGTTCTGGATGGGCTGGCTGGTTACGAGCGGCGGCATGGCTGGCGCGGGCATCTACTCAACGTCATCGCGGGCGGCGTTGGCATGGAGGGGTTCAAGCATCCGGACTGGGTTGTGCCACCGCAGGCGGGTGCTTACGTCCATGCGCTGGTCATGGGCGTGCTTCCCTATCAGGTCACGGCGGGTGTTGGCGACGACCGGCTTGTCCTGACGCCGGATGACTGGACGTGGACCGGATTCCGGACGGCGGATCAGTTCCTGAAGCAGGGCGATATTGTGTACGTCCACCTGCGGGAGCAGGAGGGCAACTTGCTGCGCGGGACGCTCGAAGAGGACTCCGGTGTCCAAGGCTCGCTGATGGCGATGGACAACGCGACGGGCGACGTTCTGGCCATGGTCGGCGGACGCGACTTCAACATGTCACAGTTCAATCGCGCTACGCAGGCCGAGAGGCAGACCGGGTCGTCGTTCAAGCCGTATGTTTATACGGCGGCGATTGAGGATGGCGCGACTCCGGAGGAAAAAATCCTTGACGCTCCGATCTCATTCGGCAGCTACACACCGCACAATTTCGAAGGCAACTACCTCGGCAATATCACGCTGCTTAAGGCCTTTGCCGATTCGCGGAATATTCCGGCGCTCAAGCTCGCGGAGCACGTCGGCATGCGCAAGGTGATCGATGTCGCGCACCAGTTCGGCATCACGGCGAACATCCCGGCGTACCTTCCAGTGGCGCTCGGCTCGGTCGAGGTGACGCTGGAACAACAGATGGCAGCCTACTCTGCTTTTCCTAACGACGGCATCCGTATTGCCCCGCGGCTCATCCGGCGAGTGACAACCGCCGAAGGCGCTCCGCTACTCGAAGAGTCCCCGGAGGTCACCGAAGCCACGAGCGCCAAGACGGCGCGCACCATGATGGTGATGCTCCGCGAGGTGACACGCAGCGGCACGGCCAAGGATGCTGCGGCGTTGAACCATCCCATCGGCGGCAAGACGGGCACGACCAGCGACTTCACCGACGCATGGTTTATCGGTTTCTCGCCTTCGACGACCTGCGGGGTCTGGCTTGGCTATGACAACCGCGAATCGCTGGGCGACAAGGAAACTGGCGCCAGGGCGGCGTTGCCGCTCTGGATGGACTTCATGCGCGCGGCGATTGCCGACAAGGATGGCGAAACCTTCCCCGGCGAATCGCAGTCGCATCCACTGCGGATGGCGCAGGCCTCTGCCCAGGCTCCATTCAAGACGATTCATTGAATCCTGCACCTAAAGTGTTGTATCTAATAGGTATGTCGCAAAAGCGTATCATTCTCTACAGCCAGCCCGGATGTCCTCCGTGCTTTGCTGCCAAACATTTCTTCAACTCGCGCGAGATCCCCTTTGAATACAAGGACGTGACCGCCGATCCGAAGGCTCTTCAAGAGCTCATGGACCTAAACAGCCAGTCAACCCCGACGATCGTTGTTGATAACGAAGTAATCATCGGTTTCGATATGGACCGTCTGGAGCACCTGCTGGGCTGATTCCATGGGGGTACCCCCGGTCATTCTGTACGGAGATTGTTTAGTTTCAATCACTTACGATGACCATCCTGTACCGAGATCCTTTTGTTTCAATGACTTAGCAGTGTATGCCCGTACGGGGATCGTTTAGAATCAATTGGTTAGCGTTTATCGCGACCAATTTTGGCGCAAAAAAAGCCGCCTTCCAGGCGGCTTTTTCAGTTTTCATGATCCTATATCCAGTTTAGCAAATCAGGCCATAATTCCCTGCACCGGATGGCGCTCTGTAAGTTATTGTAATTGGGTGTGTTGCCGGATTTCCACGGCATGGAGGGCTTGACAAGCGGTGAGTGTGCCTCTGGAACGAACGGCGGTGGTGTTGCTGGCGGCTCTGGTGGCCCTTTATGCCGGCGACTGGCTCGTTTACCGCTACCGCGCGGCCCATGGAAACGCATTCGATTCGGTTACGGTGAACCAATTCATCGCCGTTCCGCTCAAAGGCGGGAAGTATGAGCTTGATTATGTCGGCTCGCAGCAGGTGGGGTGTGTGCGATCTGTATTTCCCTGGGCTGGCGATGAGCCTTGCTGGTGGCTGCGGCGGCATGCTGACCGCGGAACGAATATTTGAGATTTCTCGACTATATTCAGCGGTCTTAGGTCGAATCCCACAGCGAGCAGGACAGTGTCCGGCAGTGGAACTACCACACTCAAACCCAAACTTCCCACTAGTACCAGCAAACGCCGTCCAGACCAGAATGCTGTAATCGTACAGCGATTGTCTATAATTAGACAGCAAACGTTGACAATGTGTCAGCGAACGTATCGGGAAAGCGTGGTAGGTGCAGCGATGGACGAGATCACACAGTACAGATTGATCGCTCAAATAAACATGGCGTTCACTCCTGGTGCTCCTATTGACCATGCTGACTTGTTCGCTGGACGTAAGAAGCAGCGGGAAAAGGCCATCGGCACCATCTTCAAGAAGGGACAACACGCGATCCTCTTCGGGGAGCGTGGCGTTGGCAAAACATCGCTGGCCAATACCCTGTTTGATTTTTTGGTGCTGATTGGGGAGTACAAATATCAACGAGCAAGGGTCAACTGCGGCGAAGACATGACTTTTTTTGATATTTGGCGATCTGTCTTCAAGCAGCTTACGTTCAACTCGGAAGACCTGACGTCAACCCTTGAGTCGCAGCTTCCAGACGATCCGCATTCCGAAGACATCAAGGACATCTTTCAGATGTTGAACGATCCGAGCATCATCATCATTGACGAGTTAGATCGTTTGGGCGACTCACACATCCAGACCCAGCTAGCCGATACAATCAAAACTCTTTCGGATAACGCGATACCAACAACGTTGATTATGGTGGGCGTAGGCGATTCTATTGACCAGTTGATTTCAGAGCATGAGTCCATTCAACGCGCGCTCATTCAGATTCCAATGCAGCGCATGTCGCAGTCCGAACTGGTAGAAATCGTCGAAAAAGGCACAGCTAAATGCGATGGACTAGTTATCGACAGAGACGTTGAAGAACGCATAGCTGACTATTCTCAAGGCCTTCCGTATTACACCCATCTTCTTTCGCGAGAGGCTTCGCTTCATGCGGTAGTAGAGGCGGACAGAACGAACGTCATAGTTGCCGATCTGGAGGCTGCAATCAAAGAGGCTGTATACAGCCAACTCGAAACAATGCTGACGCTCTATAACAAGGCCGTGACGGTCCCCAGAGGCACTAATTTCAAACAGGTATTGCTTGCCTGCGCGTTGGCTAATAAGAACGAACAGAGGATGTTTTTTGCTAAGGATGTAATGGCCCCGTTGACGAGCATTACAGGGAAGCTATCTAAAGTCCCGGCATTCGCACGACACCTTAAGGTTTTCTGCGAGGACTCACATGGCCCCGTTTTGGATAAGCGCGGACCGGCCAGAAAAGTTCAGTATCGCTTCATTGAACCACTCATGGAGCCATATGTGATTTTGCGGGGATTGGCAGACGGACTGATTACCGAAGCGCAGCTTACTCGTCCTTCGCAGAACCCCAGCGGCTCCGCGCAGCTTTCACTGCTACCTCCTGCCGCTGCTCCTTCGATAGAACTTTAGGTCTAGCTGGCGGGTGGCCCACTCAAGCACAGCTTGAGTGGGGTTGTTTTGCGCGGTAAGCTGACCGCATGAGCCGAGGGCGGACTTATAGCAAAGTTCTAAAATCGTCCTCCAGGGCCGACCATTCTCTTCACTCCTTTTTTCTCTTCGACAATTTGCGGAGAGAGCTCCAGTATATTCATCGCAGGCCGCTAATGGGAGAGAGTGCACGTCTCGAGGACTGGGAGTGAAACAGCTTTCATTCACCGGGCTAGCGAGCGCGTGGAGACCGAATCCGAATGGATCGGAGAAATGCAAGAACCGTTAGCCGGACTGTCCCGCAGTCGAGCCGTCCCACTCAAGCCAAAAGAAGGCTTGAATGGGCCACCCGCCTGATTGATTGATGCTGAACTTCGAAGTACTTGTTCTTGATCGTGATCGGTCGACCAGGCTGCTGCCGTATGTTCGGGCACTCCAGAAAGCTCAGAGATACGCGGGCACTCGACGCCAGCCTCAAATCAACAAATAGGTCTATCATTCGTGCATGAAATTGTCAGGCACGCAGGCCGGGACATTTGGAGAGCAGGAGCTAAAAATGAGCGGAACCCTCGTTGCGAATGCAATCCACCCGAGCGGAGACTAACGGATGTCCGAGGCAACATCGAATGTCGAGTTCGCTCACCAGGTCCACGAGCAAGGCCATCATCATGGACCGCCGTCCGATCGCCGGGCGCAATGGGTTGGGATCGCTGAGGCGGTGCTGCTCTCTATCGTGGCTGTGGCGACGGCCTGGAGCGGCTACCAGGCTGCGAAGTGGAGTGCCCTGTCAGCCAAGCAGTATTCGCAGGTGTCGCGCACGACCGTGATGTCACAAGAGAAGGCGACGCTGGCCGGCCAGGACCGCCTTTACGACATCGTGACCTTCGACGCCTGGGTCGCCGCGACGACGGCGGGCAACAAAAAACTCGCTGCATTCTACCAACATCGATTCCGCCCCGAATATGCTGCCGCGTTCCTGGCCTGGCAGAAGCTTGACCCATTTAACAACCCGTCTGCGCCGCCCGGCCCGATCTTCATGCCGGAGTACACGAACGCAAACGCACAAGCGTCTGCAAAGCTTGCCGAGGAGGCGAGGGGCTACTTCGAGAAAGGCGTAAGCACACGGGAAACCGGTGACAGTTATGTGAAGGTAACGGTCTTCCTGGCGACGGTTCTGCTCCTTACCGCACTCAGTCAACGCTTCGAATCATTCGGGCCGCGAGCCACAATAGTGGCGGTCGCGTCCCTTCTGCTGGTCATCAGCACCTACTGGATCCTAACTCTTCCTCGGGCGTAACCGGCCGACCATTCTCTTCACTCCCTTTTTTCTCTTCGACAATTTGCGGAGAAGCTCCGGTATTTTCATCACGGACGTGGCTTGTCGAGGAAGCGGAAGATCTCGTCCAGGTCGACATAGATCGGCGATCTGGGGACCTCAAGGCGCGCCGAAGACGTCCAGACATTCTGAATGCACATGCGCCCGGTCCTGGTCTTGGGGTCGATGAGCCAAATGGTCTCGACACCCATTCTCAGATAGTCCCCTGTGTGCGCTCCTGCAGTTCGGTGTAAGTGTCGTCCGGAGAGAGTATCTCGATGACCCAGCACCGGAGGCGCCAACAGCACATCCGGCTGCGCGCCGGCAACGACGACCACTAGATCGGGGACGCGCACTCTTGTCTCCGAAACACGAGCCCGTTGTTCGGTGGACGCCATGATGCCCCACTCCGTCTCGTGCGTGGCGAACCAGTTCGCCAACAGCAGCTGAACCCGCGCGTGCTCCCACCCGCCCACGTTACGCTCCCGGACCCCCCCGTCGATGTACTCGCGGTCAGGACGGTACGACGTATGCAGGTATTCTGAGATCGAGATCTGCGTCGGTGTGGCCATCTTCCCTACCGTTCTCGTTTCAGCCTAGCGGCTGCCAAGCTTCACAATCAAGCTGGAAAGCTCGATCGAGACTGACCTGCTTCTCGGTGTGTGATGAAGATCGCCGTCTCAATCAACCACGGCAAGCACCTGGCGGAGCCTCCACAGGACACCTGCCAGGGCGACGAGCCCGACGCTCCACGCCGCGAGTATCAAGTGCACGAGCGTCGCAGGCGCCACGCCGACTCGCTTCAGCAGGAAGGGGAGAAAGTTCCACGCCGTGATGTGGACGTAGTCCCATGGATCCTCAGTCATGGCGTGATTGCTCAGGCCCCAGGCGTCCATTTTCCCGAAGGCGAAGGCAACGATGTTCCGCATGCGCAGCGCAATCACGAAGGTCGGGTGACCGAGTGTCTCCATCTGGTAGATTTCGAGCGCCATCCAGAAGGCGAGCGATGCGATCTGGATCACGGTGCTGACGACTAACAGCGCTATGCCTGCGGTCCAGACCGCACGCCCGACCTGGTTGCGATGTCGAAGCAGCAGCGGAACGGCGAGCAGCGCCACCAGTTCGACGGTGGTCGAAACGTAGCGGTCGCCCCAGGCGAAGTCGCCGCTCCAGACGGTGTATCGGGCGTAAAAGCTGATATATGCCAGCAGCAGCACGCAGCCGGTGATCTGGTATGCCTTGACGGCTGGGCTGAAGCGCCTCCAGGCTACGGCGGCGAGCAAGATCGTGAGGATCAGTAACGGATCGAAGAGAAAGATCGACTTCTCCGGCGTGAACAACGCCCCGAAAAAGCCGACGTGGAATGGCGTTTCGAATGGATAGCTGGCAGGCAGGGAGGGATCCCGCTGCCTGGCTTCGCGGCCGACCACGCTCATATAGGTATTGAAGAAAGACCCAAAGCGGTGGTACTGATACAGCCGGTCGAGCAATCCAAAGAATGCATAGACCGGGAGCGCGATGGCGATATAGGTCCGGCACCGATTCCAGAGGGCGCGGCGGCGGACACTTTCGAACCAACCTTCGAACGACAGGAGCAGCAGCAGAAAAAGAGCTCCGGCCAGCAGATCCATGCCCGTGGTGAGCCGGGTGAGCAGATTGAGCCCGAAGGCGGCTGAGCCAAGCAGCAGAGCGCGCCGGCTATCGTTGCGGAACCATTCGTATTGATACGAGAGGCCGGTCAGCGTCAGCAGAAAGAGGTAATTGTTCTCCATCATGTTCTGCGTGTAGTGGAGGTGCGTGGTCGCGAGCAGCAGGGCGAGAACGCCCGCGACCGCTTGCCTGACGGTGAAGTTCAATTGACGCAGGAAGCGGAAGCAGACCAGCGAAGTCAATACTGTGACAAGGATATTGGTGGAGTAGCTGACGATGATGTTGCGCACCGTGGGATCGGTGCCGCTGTAAGCGCCGAAAACAGGAAGCCGCTCTACGTATGTGCCAAGCACGTCGGCCGGCAGCATGAGCAGCGACTGCCCGATGCCATACCAGCTCTGCAGGCTGCCGCCGCGGCCATGCACGCCGAATTCGGGATACTCGTCGGGAAATACCGGCGGCTCCGCAGTCCAGAAGGAATGCGCAGATTGGAGCCGATGTTGTGTGTCCGCGGAGCCCAGCTCTCCTGATTGCACCACGAAGGCGATGAGCCCCGCTGCGAGCGCCAGCAGGAAGAGCGGAGAGCGGAACCACCGGCGAAGAGGATGAGCCATCATGTGTGCTCTGTAAGTTTAGAGGAGAAGGCGTCTTTTAATTTTGAGTGAAAGAGGTAATGACGGCGCGCTTTGTCATTCGTATGTCGAAGCCTGGGCTTGCATGCGGCCATTCAAATGGGCGTTCTGAAAGAGGGGCTCGAATTCTAATTCCACGGCGTCTTCGAGGGCGCGCACGGTCACGTCGTCGAGCGACTGAACGATCCAGTCGGCGGCGGCGAGGCTTTCTACGGTGTGCGAGAAGAGCGTGGCCAGCACTTTGCATCCGGCGGCGTGGCCGGCGATTGCGCCTGAGCTTGAGTCTTCAATGACGAGGCAGTCTTCGGGCTTCTGGCCGAGCAGGGCTGCTCCCTTGAGATACGGTTCAGGATCGGGCTTGCCGTTCGTGACCATGTCGGCGGTGATGAAGTGTTCCGGGACGGTAAGTTCGGCATAGCCAAGGCGCGCGCGAGCGAGCTTCTCTGTCGCCGAGGTGACGATGGTCCAGTATTTCTGCGGAAGCGAGGCGAGGATGCGCGGCACGCCGGCCAGGACTTCGATGCCGTCCGTGTCGGCGATTTCGATCTCCTCGATCAGCTTCAGCTCTTCGACGTCATTGAGGTCCGGGCGCAGATGGCGAATGGTTTCGATGGCGCGCCGGCCATGCGCGGCCTGGATGGCCAGGGCGGTATCTATTCCGTGCAGGCCGCCCCACTTAGCCCAGCTGCGCTCGACCGAACCAAGTGAGCTGACTAGTATGCCGTCCATATCGAAGAGGATTCCGCGGACTAAAATCTTCATTGCTGTTTCATCTCCTGTTTGCTTGGGGGGAAAGCAAAAAGCAGATCCTTCGAGTCCGCGCTACGCGCTTCGCTCAGGATGACAACTGTAAGAGGTGCAGGAGGGCACGCCTGACGGCGTGCCCCTCAAAACATAAGCCGGTGGCAGTCTGACTTTTATGCAGACAGTTTGGCGAAGAAATCCTTCATGCGCTTTACGCCTTCTTCCACGTCTTCATGCGAGACGGCGTAGGAGAGGCGGATATGCTGATTCGTGCCGAAGGCTTCACCGGGAACGCTGACGACGTGCGCCTCGTTCAGCAGGCGGCCTGCAAGTTCCATCGCCGTCTGCGCGCCGGACTTGCCCAGATACGCTGAGACATTCGGGTAAACGTAGAACGCTCCTTCGGGTTTTGTACAGGTGATGCCGGGGATTTCTTCGAGGCGCGCGAGGATGCGGTCGCGCAGCTTCAGGTAGTCGGCGCGCATTTCGGCAACGCATTGCTGCGAGCTGTTGAGCGCGGCGATGGCGGCCTTCTGCACGAAGGCTGCTGTCGATGAGGTGGACTGGCTCTGGAGCTTGCTCATCGCGGCGATGATCGGCTTTGGGCCGAGCGCAAAGCCAGCGCGCCATCCGGTCATGGCGTACGTTTTCGATAAAGACCCGAGCACGATGATGTGCTCCTTCGCGTCGGTGAAGGAACCGCCGCTTACGAGCGCTCCGGTGTACTGCAGGTAGACGTAGCACTCGTCGAGCAGGAGATAGATGCCGCGCTCGTGCGCGAGCTTCACGATGCGTTCGAGGTCGGCGGGAGCAATGACGGAGCCGGTCGGGTTCGACGGCGAGTTGAGAATGATGGCTTTGGTGCGCGGCGTGATCGCCTTCTCGATGGCGTCGGCGGTGACGCGGAAGTTCTCGGCTTCATCGGTTTCAAGGTAGACGACTTTACCGCCACCGTACTGAATGATGTCCTTGTAGGACACCCAGTAAGGCGCAGGCAGGATGACCTCATCGCCGTGATCGACGAGGACCTGAATGGCACTGAAGATGGCGAGCTTGCCGCCGGTGGTGAATACGGCCTCTTCCGGCGTGTAGTCGGAGCCAAAATCACAGGCATGACGCTCGACGATAGCCTTGCGCACCTCGGGAATGCCGGAGACGACGGTGTAGCGCGTAAAGTTCTCGTCGATGGCCTTGATGGCTGCGTCCTTGATGTGGCGCGGTGTGGCGAAGTGCGGCTCGCCTGCTCCGAAGTCGACCAGCTTTGCGCCCTGCGCGCGCAGCTTGGCGGCTTCCGCGGTCACGGCCATGGTGGCTGAGACCTCAATGCGGCCGATACGATCGGCAAAAACCTTGGTGGCTGTCGTAGGGGTCATGATGCTTCTATTTTTTCAGATTTTTGCCGGTTGCAGGGGACTAAATTCAGATTGCACGGGAACCGCCCGCGATGCTTTCAGCAATGAATTCAGCCGTTGGTTGTGTCGAGGCGCCGGAGATACATCACCACCTTCGACAAAGAGGTTGGACGCCCCGCTTCCCTGTCGACCTTCCACTCCACATTCACTACGTTGTAGATGCCGGACTCCAGCGAGAGCGTTTCCCCGATAGCGGGAATGCGCGCAGGCCACTGCACCTGCAGCGGTTCAGAACCGCCTTCGATCATGATGACAATCTGTACTGTGCGCAGAGAAGCCGCGTGCCTGCCGCCAGCACTGCCCGAGCCAAAGCCGGAGCCAAGACCCGATACGACGCCCTGCTGTTCTCCCTCTTTGGCGAGGGTTTCGCGCACTGTGTTGATATTCACGCCAAAACCATGCAACATCCTGCCCACGTAGGACTCGGGCTCCCGCAGAAGGCCGAGGAACAGATGTTCTGTGCCGATGTGCTGGTGGGCGAGGCGCTGGGCTTCTTCAGCGGCATACACCAGAACACGTTTGGCATCTTCGGAGATCGGCAGATCGACGGAAGTCGGTAGATGAGGTTTCAATTCGATGGACTGCGATATTTCTCTGCGAAAAGCCGCCGGCCAGTCTGTCTGCTGGTCCAGCCAACGAGTCACGACCTGCGGGCTTTCACGCACGAGGCCGAGCAAGAGAAATTTCGCCTCGATATATGGGCTTCCGAATTCGCTCGCCTCATAGCGGGAGAAGAAGATGACGCGGCGCGCTTTCTCTGTGTATCGCTCAAACATGCTTCCCCTATTTCTTGGGCTTCCACAAACCAAGAACATTTCCGTCGATGTCCGCAAACCATGCGAAGCTGCCAATCGTTATATCGATAGGCGGAATAATCGTCTTGCCGCCCAGTTCATTTGCGCGTGCCAGATACGGCTCCAGTTCTTCCACTTCGATATACACGGTGACGTAGTTGTGAGGTTCGTGGCCGAGCGACGTAATGTGGCCTGTAATACCGTTGGG
This sequence comes from Terriglobales bacterium, assembly GCA_963823845.1. Classification (GTDB taxonomy): domain Bacteria; phylum Acidobacteriota; class Terriglobia; order Terriglobales; family Acidobacteriaceae; genus Alloacidobacterium. Next base: position 313,364 of record CAWGND010000021.1, on the reverse strand, counting down.
ACCGGGCGCTATCGTGCCCATCGGACCCGAGTCGATCTCCCAGTCAAAGAGCTTCGAGAAAAATTCGCTCGTCTTCAGTTTGTCGCGGCATCCGATTTCAAAATGCACAACGGGTTTCGCCATGGCTGTCTCCTCGCAGGAACATCTTTGTAGAAATACTCAACGCGGTCATGTTAATTTTTCTCGACCGCCGATGCGCGGCGGTTTGCCACCCGTGTTCGGGCCATGGCGTATTCACCAAGGCTCTGATACACCATAGTCAGCCGCTGGATTCACTCGCCATAGTCCGTGAGGACGACAGGAATCCTCATCCTGCGGATTGCATCTTAACTGGAAACCTTACCGAGACGAAAAGGCTGGCCGATTCTATGACCCTGCTGCTCATCCAGATGTCCATCGTTCTCGGCGTCACCGTCATTTGCGGATGGCTGGCGCGCAAGCTGGGACAGTCGCGTGTAATCGGCGAGATTATTGGCGGGATTCTGCTAGGGCCTTCCGTGCTGGGCCGGATTTCGCCGCATAGCTCGGCGGCGCTCTTCCCTGAAGCTTCGCTGCATTCGCTGGAGATTCTTTCGACCGTCGGGCTGATTTTGTTTCTGTTTCTGGTCGGCATGGAGCTGGATTATGAACAGCTTTCCAGCCAACGGACAACGGCCATCATGGCCAGCGCGACGAGTATCCTGATTCCTTTTATTACAGCGGCGGCGCTCGCGCATTCACTGCGGATTCGGTTTGCTCCACATGGCATTGGCAGAGTGCCCTTTGTGCTCTTTCTCGGAATCGCAATGAGCATCACGGCGTTCCCGGTGCTGGCGCGCATCATCGAGGAGCGCGGACTGCAGGGATCTCCGCTGGGCACGACTGCGATTCTTTGCGCGGCGGTGGATGATGTGGTTGCATGGTCGCTGCTGGCTTTGGCGCTGGCTCTGATCGGCAAGGATGGCGGGTCGGCTTCCCTGCCGATGCGCCTTGCGAGTCTCGGTGGCTATCTGGTGCTGATGCTGGGCATTGTGCGACCTCTGGCGGCCCGGGCTGTACGTATGCGCAACAAGCCCTTGCTTTCTCTGGAGTTGCTCGGCGTAGTAGTTGCCGGCACGCTGGCCTCGGCTGCGGCCACGGAGTGGATCGGCGTGCATCCGCTCTTTGGCGCGTTTCTTGCCGGAGTTTGCTTCCCGCGGGTTCCGCACTGGCAGCTTGCGCTGCGTGCCCGGCTGGACATGATCACCTCCGTCCTACTGCTGCCGCTGTTCTTCGCATTGACCGGGCTGCGCACCCGGCTCGATCTGCTGAACGACGCGAAGATGTGGTGGTGGGCCGGGATCGTGTTGGTTGGAGCGGTCTTTGGCAAGATGGGCGGCGCGGTGCTGGCCGCTCGGTGGACCGGACAATCGTGGCGCCACGCCGCGGCGCTGGGTGCTCTGCTGAATACGCGCGGACTGGTGGAGCTGGTGGTTCTCAATATCGCCTACAACGTGGGGGCGTTTTCTCCCACTCTTTTCACGATGATGGTGGTGATGGCTCTGGTAACGACCATGAGCACGACCCCCATTTTGAATCTCTTGGGCATCAAGAATGGAGATTTGCAGGCAGAGCGTGCGAAGAAGCTGGAAGCGACTGCGGCCTAGTGGTGGTCGGTTGTTGGGACGCGCGCCTTCAGTCGATCGATAACGAACTGCGGCACCAGTCCTTCGATAGAGCCGCCTAACGTAAAAACTTCCTTCACCAGGCGTGAGCTGACGAAGGAGTATTTGCCGTCCGGCATGAGGAAGATTGTTTCGAGTTCCGGCGCGAGGCGGCGGTTCATCAGGGCCATCTGCAGCTCGTATTCGTAGTCGCTGATGGCGCGGATGCCGCGCATCACCGCCTGCGCGTGCTGCTCGCGGACGAAGTCGACGAGCAGGCCATCGAAGGTGGCCACGGAGACGTTTTCGAATCCGGCGAGCGCTTTGGTCAGCATTTCCAGACGCTCGTCTACGGTAAAGAGCGGGTTCTTCGAGGAGTTTCGAAGGATAGCTACAACGAGGTGATCGAAGATCTTCGATCCCCTGGCGATGAGGTCAAGGTGCCCGTTCGTTACCGGATCAAAGCTGCCGGGGTAGATGGCTTTTACGGTATTCACGCCAGATGAATTGTAGTCGTGAAGTAAAGTCCACACAATTTTCAGGACTCAGAAATTAAGAAAGATGAGGCCACCGTAGTGGCCTCTCCGATTGGTTCTCTGGCTAGACTCGTTCTACTGCCGTCTTGCCGGTCTTACAGCTTCCTGCGCGGCGGCGGCTCCGTTAACGGGGACAGGTGGAACTTCCGTCGGGGCAGGAGCACCGATTTTCAGCTTCTGGCGCAGTTCGGTGTCGATTTTGGCGAAGATGTCCTTGTTGTCCTTGAGATATTGCCGGACATTCTCGCGGCCCTGGCCAATGCGCTCACCGCTGTAGCTATACCAGGCTCCCGATTTTTCGACAATGTTGTTGGCTACTGCCAGATCAAGGATGTCGCCTTCTCGGGAGATGCCTTCGCCATAGAGGATGTCGAACTCGGCCTCGCGGAAGGGCGCGGCGACCTTGTTTTTGACGATTTTGACTTTCGTCCGTGCGCCGACGACGACATCGCCTTCCTTGACCGCAGAAATGCGGCGGATATCGATGCGGACCGAGGAGTAGAACTTGAGGGCGCGGCCGCCGGTGGTGGTTTCCGGATTGCCGAACATGACGCCGATCTTTTCGCGGATCTGATTGATGAAAATCAGGCAAGTGCGCGACTTCGAGACCGTTCCGGTCAGTTTGCGTAGCGCCTGCGACATGAGGCGCGCCTGCAGGCCCATGTGCGAGTCGCCCATTTCACCGTCGAGTTCGGCCTTGGGGACGAGCGCGGCTACTGAATCGACTACCAGCACGTCAATGGCTCCGGAGCGGACGAGGGCTTCGGTGATTTCGAGGGCCTGTTCGCCGTAGTCGGGCTGCGAGATCAACAGATTGTCGATGTCCACGCCCAGCTTTTTCGCGTAGCCCGGATCAAGCGCGTGCTCGGCATCGACGAAAGCAGCCATGCCGCCGGCTTTCTGTGCTTCGGCGATGATCTGGAGCGTGATGGTCGTTTTGCCCGAGGATTCCGGGCCGAAGATTTCGATTACGCGGCCACGGGGCACGCCGCCTACGCCGAGAGCCGCGTCAAAAGAAATAGACCCGGTGGAAATGGTCGAGATTGGCACTACGGCCTCTTTGCTGCCGAGGCGCATGATGGAGCCCTTGCCGAATTGCTTCTCGATCTGCGAAAGCGCCAGTTCTACGGCGCGGGAACGGTCATCTGCCACAATACTTCTCCAGTCTTAAGGCGCTACTTAGCGCCAGAATACGCGTACTGATTGAGGAAAAAATGGGTCGAATTGAGGCGATTCTAACAACACTTTTTCGTGGGGCGAAGAAAAACCAAAAACTATAGTAATCTTGCCACATTCCATGCTCTGTCTCAAGGGCGGATGTCCATCTTTCGGATCAATCCGTTATCCATGGAATACACATGTTCCACCATGCTATCGGAGAGCAGCTTTCCTTCCATGTCGTGGACGACCTGATGGACGGTGACGACGATGCGGCCGTCCGGCTCGGCCCTGAAGCTTTGCGGTTCCACGTTTGAGCTGACGGCTTTGAACTGGCGCGTCCAGTAGTCGCGCACGGCTTCGTGCCCGTGTACGCGGCCACCTTCCCATCCGTTCGGCCAGTCGACATCCGGATGCATGGCCGCGAGCACGGTTTCGATTTCGCGGCGATTGAAGGCTGCGTAAATGTGACGGAGGTCGGTTTCTGAGGACATCTTTACCTTTTCAGCAGATCTACTGGCTCGTTTACATCCGTAACGCGGAAATACTGTGCCAGCGACGGGTGCTGTTTCCTGACCGCCTCGTACATTTCCCAGGCGACGCGGCGGTAGGAGAAATGGCCCTGCGGCTGGGAGCGCAGCTCTGAGATATAGAGTGCTTCGGCGAAGTCCATTTTGAAGAGGGCGCGCATGCGGGTGCCGAGCGGCAGGATGTAATCGGCGGATTCTCCACCTAACCTGTCATGGGCTTTGTGCGCGGATTGCATTGCGGCCTCGTACTGCGATTGCAGTCCGGCTTCGGCTACGCCTTCAGGAATGTCATAGCCGTGGGCGGTTGTGTAACCCTGCAACACCTGCACGCAGCGGCGATGGCGGTGCATGTCGCGGAAGCCGCCAATGTCCATGAGGATGTCGAAGCGGAGGCTCTGCCCGGCGGAGAATTCGCGCAACAGCTCGTCGTGTTTGCCGCGATGGCGCGTGCCGAGGGCGATGATTTCGTTGATGCGAGTCTCGGGGAGCGCGGCGACGCGGTCGCGAAGCTGGCGGTAGGGGTAGTGGCTGGCTCCGTAGAGCAGCGTGGCGGCGATTTCGGCTTCTAACGATTCTTTGCGCTCGACTAAATCGACAACTGGAGCCGGTTCGATGGCTGCGCCCTGCATGAGTTCAGCAACGGCCTGCGCCAGCTCCCGTTTGGTTTCGATTTCATAGTTATTGGGGGCGGCGTATTTGACCAACGTGGGCGCGGTTTTGACTTCGCGTGTGAGCAGGGCTTCGGCTTTTGCTCCGAGGGATGGATCAAGCGAGGCGATTTCGTGCTGCAGGCCGGCCAGTTCTTCGCCATGAACGTTCCAGGCGGGTCCAGTGGCGGCGGCGCGCAGCCGCTCGCCCAGCTGGCGGATTTCGGCATAGGGGCTGGACAGCAGGCGCGAGACTTGGGTTTCGAGCGTGCGCGCATTGACGATCTGGCCGAGCGAGGTGTTGGTCGCGAGCGGCAGCAGATAGCGGGCTACGTCGAAGGCGCGGGCTTTTAGAGTCCGCTCGTAGCTCTCCTGCTTCATCTCGGAGGGTTTGGCGACCTGCTTTTTCAGTGACTCGAACATGCCCTCGGCGAGTTCGTGATAGGCGGTAAACAATCCTTCAACAGATTCGCGGTAGAGTTGTGCTGCGTCGTGGTCGGTGCCAAAGTCGGGTATGTAGCAGCCGCTCTTTTTGAAATTTTGATATCTTGTAGACCGCTCCTGGCCGTCCCAGCGCTGCTCGTCGACGAGCGAGATGGCCGCCAGCAGCGACAGCCGCTCGATGGCGAAGGCGATGTGGGCCAAATCAGCAATCGAACGGTGACCGTATTGGAAATAGAATGTGTTGAGGAATTGTTCGGCGCGCTGGCTGCTGATCTCCTTGAGGGATTCCTTCAAGGAGAGCGCGGAGCGCGAATATTTGGCCATGGCGTAGGCCAGCACTTCGGGGTCGGCGCCGTGAACAGCGAAAATGTCTGTCTGGTTTTGAGGCTCGGCTGGCGTGACAACAACGGGTTCAGCAACGGATTCAGGCATGTTGGCCACTAGAATACGGCATTTGTCCGTGGAAGAGCGGTCCCAAACTCCAGATGTTACCGAGGTACTGCAACGGCAGCAGGCCGCAGCGCGTCCCATGTCCAACGGCATGAAGGACATACTTTCCGAGACCAGCCACCGCCCGTGGCCGCTGCCGCGCGCCGCCTGGGCGATGACACAGCGCTGGAACGATCTTCTGTTCGCGCACTGGCCTGTGCCTGCTATTGACTTGGCGCATCTGCTGCCGCCGGGGCTTGTTGTGGATACCTTTGACGGCTCGGCTTGGGTGGGCGTGGTTCCCTTCTGGATGGACCGCATTCGGCTGCGCGGGATGCCGCTGATTCCAGGAGCAAATCATTTTCCGGAACTGAATCTGAGGACGTATGTACGCGAGCGGCACTCGAACATGGCCGGGGTTTATTTCTTTTCGCTCGACGCCGCGAATCCCGCCGCGGTGGCGGTTGCCCGGACTTTCTTCAAGCTGCCCTACTACTGGGCGCACATGAAGATCGAATCGAAAGACCAGCGCGAATTTCATTACCAGAGCACGCGGCTGTTGACGCTCGACCATATCCGCTTTCGCGCAAGGTACAAAAGCCTGCAGCAGCCGAGCGCGAAGGGCGGGATCGAGACTTTTCTGACAGAGCGCTATTGTCTCTATACGGCCGACAAGCATGGCACCGTTCATCGCGGGAATGTCCATCACATGCCCTGGCCGCTGGAGATGGCCGAGGCGGAGATTGAGATCAACGAGCTGCCGCAGGCACATGGGATTCGTTTGCCGGACACGAAGCCGCTGCTGCACTATGCGCGAGAGCTGGTGGTGTATATCTGGCAGCTGGAATTGCTGCCGGCGCTGGCCAAGCATGCAGCGGGACAGGCTGTTCCGGTGGCGAAACCTCTATAATTTCGGTTGCGAATTCAGATAGAAAGTGAGAACGGCAGTGGCGTCATTGGAAGGAAGGATCGCGCTTGTCACGGGGGCATCGCAGGGGATTGGGCGCGCTTGCGCCGTTGCGCTGGCTCGCGCCGGAGCAAGCGTTGCCGTTGCCGCGCGCAATGAATCGAAGCTGAATGAAGTGGTTTCGGAGATTATCGCTGCCGGCGGAACGGCGAAGGCTTTTGCGCTGGATGTTTCCAGTGAAGAATCGATCAAGGCTACGGCGAAGGCTGTCGTCGATCATTTTGGCAGCGTGCATATTCTCGTCAACAATGCGGGGATTACGCGAGACACACTGCTCCTGCGCATGAAGCGCGCTGACTGGGATGATGTAATCGCCACTAACCTTACGGGGACATTTTTGCTGACGCAGGCTCTGGTCAGCTCGATGATGAAGGCGCGCTGGGGGCGGATCATCAATATTTCGAGTGTCGTAGGTGAGACGGGCCAAGCTGGGCAGGCGAACTATGCAGCCAGCAAGGCGGGTCTGATCGGATTTACCAAGTCTCTGGCGCGCGAGCTGTCTTCTCGCAACATTACCGCGAATGCCGTCGCTCCGGGCTACATTGAGACGGCGATGACCGCCGTGCTGGATGAGAAGCAACGCACGGCGATGTTGACGCAGATTCCGCTGAATCGTCCGGGAACCGACGAAGACATTGCCCATGCCGTGCGCTTTCTGGCTTCTGATGAGGCGGCTTACATCACCGGACATGTGCTGGATGTGAACGGCGGAATGTATATGTGAGTTGCTGAGAATAGAAATTTCTCGTATCGCCGCGTGCGTATCGGGAAATCTCTTCTCTTTAACCAAGGTTGCCGTAAGGACTATTCTTCGCCCTCGCCGCGCGCCTGCGCCGGAGAATCTCGTGCTGTAAGTCAGGATTGTCTGCGAATTTCACCCCGCCCTCGGCGCCTTCCGATCCGGGATGGAACGGATTTTTAACCCAATCTGGTTTGGGTCCTGCATCTCGGTCATCGACAATGAGCTGATTATCCCCATCCACAGCGTACTGGCTAGTCAGTCCGCCCCAGCGGGCGCTGGTCAGCCCTCTTGCGCCGACAGGCAGATCACCGGTTGCTATAGGATTTGTGGACGGATTGTCAGGGATGAGCGCTTCGATCAGCTCAGGTACGCGCTTCAGCTGGTCGTTGTCTATTGGGTAAATCGTGATGAACTTGCCGCGCTGCGTGGGATGCGCTCCATCAGCGCGATGCCTGCGAGATTACGCACAAGCTTATGTGGGATTTTCTTGACGTAGAGAACGCGCAGCAAGTTGAGATAGTTCTTCGGCAGGCCGGGATCATCGACGCTGAGTGTTTGTGGCTTGACTACATCGAGCTTCCAGCCCACATCATGCGTCGGGCTTAGATAGTCGAGAAAGATCCGATCAAGATGATAATCGCCTCGTGCCGGGAAATCGAACTCTTGCTCCATGATGCGCCGGATTGTTGCCTGACTCCGGAAAACGCGCGGGCGGGCAGGAACTGCGCCAGTCCTCCATCGGCTTCCTCGCTGCCATGTTTGTGGATTTGTCGCCATGGTCTTCTCCTTTATCCATCTCAGCTCAGGAGACAGGTTATCCAGTAGCAGATAACTATCCAATAGGTGCAATTAGAAAGCAACTAACTTTAGTTAGTCGCAGATAGACGATCGCATGTCGGCGAACTGTACGGAAGATGCGCTGAAATGGTGTAACCGGGCTTTTCTCCTCCGCGTCAAATGAGCGATGCTTGAGGTTGCCATGAATTTCCGCATTTCTATCCTGGCTATTGTCGCAGCTCTTCCTTTTGCAGTGTTTGCGCAGCAGAGCAGTGCTTCGAATCCTGCTGTCGTTGCAGAGTTGTTCACGTCTGAAGGATGTTCGAGCTGTCCTCCTGCCGATGCTCTGCTGGCGGAGCTTGACCGGAGAAAGACCCTCGCGGGCGTGCCGGTGATTGTCCTGAGCGAGCATGTCGATTACTGGAACCACGATGGCTGGCACGATCCGTTTTCGTCGGAGGTGTGGACCGCGCGGCAGAACCACTATAACGCTCGCTTCCGGCTGGATAGCGTCTATACGCCGCAGATGGTGATTGACGGCACGCAACAGGTGAACGGCAGTAACGGCGGCCAGGTGGCGCATGCGATTGAGACAGCGGCGACCCAGCCGGGGAAATTGCAGATCGAGATTACGGATGCGGCGTGGGATAACGACGTCTTGCGTGCCACGATTTCTGTCTCCGACCAGTCGCCACAGACAGCCAGGGGGACGACGCTCTACGCCGTGCTTGCCGATGACGAGGATACATCCAGCGTTTCCCGTGGAGAGAATTCAGGACATACCTTGAAGCATGTCTCTGTTGTGAGAGTAATGCAGAAGGTTTCTTCGCTGCATGGGCCGTATTCGGGGCCTGTCGAGATCAAGCTGCCTCACGGTGTTACGCGCAGCAAGATGCGGCTGATCGTCTTTGCCCAGAAAGGGCAGAATGGTCAGATCTTTGGAGCGGCGCAGCGGGAAGTCTGATCGAGGCTCGTTGCGCAGACAGGCTGTCTTGCTGCCAGCATCTACTGGATTCTTCGCTCAGAAGGCCTTCCCGAGTTCGGCGTTGAATTCGGCGCCGATGAGCATGGCGAGCGAACTGATGTAGAGCCACAGCATCAGGCCGATGACGGCGCCCAGCGAGCCATACGTCTTGTTGTAGTCGGACAGATGGCCCAAGTAAAAACTGAGGCCGTAGGAACCGATGAACCACACGCCGACGGCGATGGCGGCTCCGGGAAGCGTGGACCAGAAGGTGTGACGCGCATGCGGACCGAGGTAATACACCAACTCAAAGGCAATGACAGTGATTATGATGGTGACGGCCCATCGCAACACGGGCCAGATGTGAGCGAAGCCCTCAGGGACATCGAAAAACGCAATCAGGGAATGGCCGAACTGAGGGCCGACGATGATCGCCAGCAGGGAGAGCAACCCAAGGCCACCCACCGTAAACGTCAGCAACAGCGCCTGCAGGCGGTTGCGCCACCAGGGGCGGCAATCCACGACGTCATAGGCAATGTCGAGAGACTCAATCAGTGCGGCGAAGCCGCCGGTTGACGCCCACAGATAACTGAGAATACCGAAAGAGACCAGCTTGATATGTCCCGGCTCAAGGACGCTCAGAGCCGCTGATTGTACAAGCTGCACGGACTCCGCCGGAATGAGCGCGGCCATGATGCTCAACAATTGGCTCACGACCCGTGTGGTGGGCAGATACCAGAGCAGCGAAGCAAAGACAATCAGCAACGGCACCAAAGAGAGCAGGAAGTAGAAGGCCAATGCCGCAGCCACGGTAAAGACGCGCGTGCGCCAGAGTTCGTTATAGACGATGGCGACAATGCTGCCTGCCTTCCGGCAGGAACGCTCGACATCGTCCAGCAGCTTTTCGGTTGTAGTCATCCGCAGCTCATTTGCTCTGATCAACATTGTGGCACCCTATCGAGATGCGAGGAGCCTGCCCATCGTCGCGTCATTCATACAATTTCATGCATTTGCGCAGACTATTCCCTACGTGAGATCAGGGTGTGGGGGATACGTGGCGCTGGCAAGGCCCGGCGGTCTTCTCGAAAAGCCTTAAAATCCTGAATCAAATCCCTTTGGGAAGGGGAACCCGCTGCGGTAACTGTTACGAAATAAATAAAAAAGTTCTTGCTTGTGACTTGCCGACATGTTAACTATGCAGCCAATACCATAACAAACCACCTTTTGCATTTGAGAAAAGGGGAACTGTGGACATAGGACCACAACTATGAAAATTGGAATAACGATTAGGGGTTATCGGTTGCAAAAAGGGTTGTCGCAGGGTGATATAGAAAAGCGCACTGGCCTGCTGCGCTGTTACCTGTCAAGAGTGGAAAACGGACATACCGTTCCCTCCCTTGACACTCTCTCTAAGATTGCTGGCGCGTTGGAGTTACCGCTCTCACAATTTTTCGCCGAGGACACGCTCGGACAGGAACTGAATACACATAAGCTCTCCGATGAGGAACTTCGTTTCCTGACACAGATACGCCGCTATTCTTCCAACCTGAACGACAGCGACCGCAAGTTGCTGCTCGCGATGGTCAAGAAGTTCGCGACGGCTGCTGTGCGCTAAATCCAGCCTGGGCGATCCCGCTCCCGCCAGGTTCCATCACGGTCAAGGCCCCGCCTGCGGAGCACGCGGTGGGGCTTCGCCCTTTATCTACCGCCCCATGTAAAACGAGTGCACGCCGAAGGCCAGCAGCAGGAGCAGGAAGCTCATGCCCAGCACGGCGAACCAGCGCCGGCGCAGAAAGACTTCCCGTCTGGCGCCGATGCGCGGGACTAACGGTATGGCGAAGGCCAGACCGCTCAGGAATCCGCCGAGGTGGGCCATGTTGTCGATTTGCAGCGACGTGCGCGCGATCCAGGTTCCGGCGCCGATCACGAAATTGAGCACAGCAAACCAGATCACGCTCTTGCGCAGGCGCTGTACTTCAATCTTCGGCAGCGGCAGGAGAGGCGATTTGAGCAGTACGATCAACGCTCCGGCGAGGCCGAAGACTGCGCCCGACGCTCCCGCGCCGACGATGCCACCCGATCCACCCAGCACGCCGGGGTGAACCGCGGTGCTCAGCAGGTTGCCGCCGATTCCAGTCAGGACATAGGCCGCCAGCATGCCAAAGGGGCCCAGCAGCGGCTCACCCAGCAGGCCGAGATTCCACAGGCACCACATGTTCGTAGCCAGATGGATGATTCCGACGTGCACGAAGGTCGCCGTAAGCAGGCGCCACCATTCACCAAGAACGAGCACATAGGGGCCGTAGTCTGCGCCCCAGACCAGAAGCTGCTCGGGGGTTGGAGCTACAACCGAGACGCCGGTGAAGACCATGCCCAGAAAGACGAGGCAATTGATTCCCACGAGGATGTAAGTCGCAGGCGCGTAGGCCCAGCGCGAGCGTCGGCTCGGCTGTGGTATGGGCTGCGACTGCGGAGTCGGGTAGTAGTAAGGCTGCCGCGGTTCTTCTGTTGGTCCGGAACTTCCCTCCGGGGGCAGAATCTCCGGATCGGCGTGGGCCGCGTGAAATGGCCCGCCATTCGGTCTGTTATTCTGCCAAGATTCGTTCATAGATCGGCCTACTCTAACCTTACCCCAGTTTCGCTCAACCTGCAGTGCGCCACATCCACCGAAAGTGGCATGCCTGCGTATACGAAGCTGGGGATGGAAAAGTCTTGAGGGTTCGCGGATCCATCAGCGACCAGGGCATTATCAAAGGCATCCTGTTTAGAATGGCGACAGATTCACTGAGATCCGCAAGACCGAGGGAGCAGAGCGAAATGCAAACGGACCCTTTCAGGGAGCGCGTCGACCGGTTCTGGCTGCGCGTGACTGAAGGCATGCAGCTCAGCCAGCTTTGGTCGCAGTTTCGCAGAGATGCCCATTCCAGCTACCGGCTCTACTCCCAGGAGGTTGACTCCACACGCATAGCAGGAGTTCCCCAGGGTAAACACTTCCTCAGTGTGGCAAGCCAATTCTTCTGGGCAATTGTGGAAAAACTCACGCCGGCCCGCCGTGTTCTGTTGATCGCCGCTCTGGTATTGATTGTCGTTCCGGGGGGCGAATGGAGCTGGACCACCCACTCCGGCGAAGTGAAAGTGTTCGGTCTGGACTTCCATTTTTACGGTGGCCTGATGATGTTCGCGCTACTGATTCTGGAAGTCGCTGACCGCGTGGTGATGAAGCGCGACCTGCAAATTGCGAAGGAGATTCAGGTATGGCTGCTGCCGGCCAACCCGCCGCCGGTGCCCGGCCTGGAGATCGCATTTGCCACGCGCCCTGCCAACACCGTAGCTGGAGATTACTACGACGTCTTCGCTCGCCCGTGCACAGGTTCGGGAAGCGCCACATTTCTGATTGCAATTGCCGATGTGGCCGGCAAAAGCGTGCCTGCAGCCATGCTGATGGCAACATTCCAGGCAAGCTTAAAGACCCTCAGCGCCACGCCCAGCTCGCTGACAGAGCTGGTCAGCCGGATGAATCGCTATGCCTGCAGCAACAGCCAGAATGGCCGCCGTTTTACCACTGCTTTTGTCGCCGAGTTCGATCCCGTATCGCGCCGCTTAGCCTATGTCAACGCGGGACACAACAATCCGATGTTGCGCCGCCGGTCGGGACTCATCGAGCGGCTGGCAATCGGAGGGATCCCACTTGGCATAATGGAGGATGCCATCTACCAGTCAGGCGAAGTGACGGTGGAGACAGGCGATTGGCTGGCTGCCTTCACGGATGGCGTAGTCGAGGCAGAAAACAGCCTGCAGCAGGAATACGGAGAAGAGCGTCTCGTCACCATGCTGCACGCGGGGGTGATGCTGACTCCCCCCATGATGCTGAACAGCATACTGATTGACCTTGACCGCTTTGTGGGAAGCGCCCCGCAACACGATGATGTCACCTGCATGCTGATGCGTGCGATTTAGCGCTCGCCTGCGGTACTTACTACTCAAGCGCGTATAGATTGCCGTCGGCGGTTCCTATGTAAACGACACTGCCGGAGATGACGGGCGAGGACAGAATCGTTCCTACAGCGTGGAGCTTGCTGATGCCAACGATCATGTCGTCATAGAAGTTCGAGCTGAAGGCTGCTTCATAATTTGGAGCGCCATCGGGTTTCGAGAACCCAGGAAGGTTCTGGCGCGAGGCTTCTGACTGGAAGGTCCAAACCGTCTTTCGCGTGGCGAGATTGATAGCGGTAAGTATGCCGTCCTGTCCGGCAAGGTAGAGCGTGTTGCCTGCGATGGAGGGCGAGCCGAAGATCGGCCAGTGAAACCGGAGCGTGTCGATAGGCGCACCGGTTTGCGCGTCGAGAATTTGCAGGAGGGCCGTGTCCGATGTGGCGAAGTACACCTTGCCATCCTTCACGACAGGAGAGGTGATGACCCACGAACCGTTATTCGAGAATGACCATCGCATCTGACCGGTAGCAGAGTCGAGTGCGTAAAACTTCGAATCGCGGCAGCCGAAGTAGACGATGCCGTCGGCCACAGTGGCCGAGGACTGGATACCAACCTGATTGTGAATATCGGGATCTTCACCGGTCTTGAAGCGCCAGAGTTCTTTTCCGCTAGCAGCATCAAGCGCGTAGAAGTAGCTGTCCCAACTCCCGATGTAGAGCTTGCCGTCGGCGATAGCGGGGGATGCGTGCACAACGTCGCCGGTCTTGAATTTCCACTTAAGGGAACCACTGGCGGCGTCGAGCGCATAGACGTTGCCGTCGCCGCTGCCAAAGTAGACGGCGCTGTTCCAGACCGCGGGCGAGGAGAGATAGAAGTCGAAGGGGTCGGGCATGGTTTCGCCTTCGGGGACTGAGCCATGCAGATGGGTTCCAGCGTAGCGACGCTCGCCGGCGATGCGGAATTTCCATCGCTGCTTTCCGCTGGCGACATCAACGGCGTAGAAGTTGCCGTCGTAGCTGCTGAAGTAGACCAGACCATCGGCGACCGCGGGGGACGAGGTGACGCGGGCTCCGGTGGAGAATTTCCATTTTTGCAATCCAGTTTGCTGGTCGATGGCGTAGAGGTTGCCGTCGTTGCTCCCGACATACACCACGCCATTGACGATGGCGGGCGAAGAGATGACTTCGCCGTGGATGTGGAAGGTCCATTTGACGCCGTTGAATTTGGGCGCTCCGGCAGAGGCATAAATGCCCGAGTGGGCAAGGTCGTTGCGGAACATCGGGCTGTCTTGCGCGAGTGTGAATGCGCTGGAAGCTGCGATGAGGATGAGGTGGCAGAGAAGCTTTTGTGCTGGCGCTTGATTCATTGTCGTTCGTGGCTTCAGTGAAAGCTGAGTGTAGTGCGTGTCGCGCGCAATATGCGATAAAGTTGGGATGAGTTGGCGGTTGTAAGTGACGGACGGGACCTGCCGCCGTGTTTGTAGACGGCGTCCACGGTGGCATCATGAACGGGATGAGCCTCGTTAGCAGTCTGACAATCTCGGCGCTCGCGGTGCTTTCCTTGACCACAGCGGCGCAAACTTCCGCATCCGGACAAGCGCAGCAACCTATTTTGCAGAGCACTGCGCAACTCATCGGAGTTGTCTCCGAAATCGATCAGCTGCAAAGGCTCTCAGGCAGCGCTGCACCCGCAGATCGTTGGCAAATCCTCTGGCTGCATCAGCACATCTCCGAAGAAGTCATGACCGCCTCCCTGCAGGTAGACGCCACCATTGCCCAGATCGACAACGAGATCGCGCTGTCCAATGAGCTGCGAGGCTATCTCTCCGATCGCCGCGACCGCGTCGTCGTCCGTGCCAATCTGCTCAGCTCACTCGTGGGCGGAGCTGTCGGCGCAACCAGCTCAGCTCTAGGGCTTTCACCGGACTTGAACAAGCCTTCGAACGCTGTTGGCATTGCAGCCGGCGCCATCTCTACGGGATTCGCTTTCATCGGAATTCACTCGCGAAACGGCGAGAGCATGCCCTTCGATTTCCCTTCGAATATGCTCGCTGAGTTTTTCGACCGGCCTACCCTGCCGAATAGCACTTACCCGCTGATAATATGGACATTCCTGAATCAAGTCTCATCCGTCGGGCCAGCCGGCGTCACCCGCAGGCAAAGCTTGCTGCAGACGTGGGTTCGGGTGAAGCGCATCGACTCGCTGGAGAGCAAAGACAAGATCGATCACCTCACCAGCCAGCCATCGGAGCTTCTAAAACTCAGCATCGACGACTTCGAAGACCGTGCGGCCATGCTGCAGGACGTTCGGGCAAGAATCTCATTCATCAAACGCGACCTCGGAGCGTTGCTCGCATCACTTCCGCCCGTCGCCATTGCGCCGTAAAACCGAGCCTACGACCAGCAATGGCGTGCGTTGCAAAGAACCAAGACTAAGGCTGTTCGGGTGAAAGCCTCCATACAACACCGGATTTCAGATTCGTGAGCCAGACAGATCCATGGCCAGTGCGGATGCAGTCTCCGCCATCACCTTTCCATTGCTGCATAACTCGATTGGTGGATGCATCGATCCGCGTCATTGGGAAACCCAGCATGGTCGCCCATACGGAGCCAAAGCCGAATGCGATTTCACCGCCCAGTCCGGGAATACCGGCCTTGATCGTAGCCACCGCACGCCCTGTTTTTGTATCCACTCGGGAAATGGTGCCATCGCCCTGGTTGAGTGTCCAAACAGATCCCACGCCTGTCGTGAGAAAACGGGGACTTTTGCCGACCGGGACGGTCGCCGCAACCTGATTGGTGGCCGGATCAACTTTGATCAGGACATTGTGCTGGTGAGAACTGATCCATACAAAGCCATCGGCGAAGAGCGGGTTGGAAGACCCTGACGGAATGGCGATAGCGGCGATGACTGCGTTCGTTTTTGCATCGACTCGCGTCAGAACTCCGTTCTTGCTGGTGACTAACCATATGCTGCCGGCGCCAGCAGTTATCCCGCCCTCCGAGTCGGCGGCGCCCGCAGGGATTCTGGCGAGGATTTTGCCGGAGACCGGGTTCGCGCGGACCACGTTGTGCGCGCCACAGCTTGGAATCCAAAGGCTGTCGAACGCGAAGGCAAGACCGGAGCAGGGTTGCGGGACCCTGATCATGCTAGCAACGCGATTGGTGTTTGCATCGAGTTGGGTCACCAGATTCGCTTCGGAGCTCACAACCCATACCGAATCGTTCGTGACTGCCATCCAGTCGGGCATGCCTGTTACATGAAAGGTTGCAAGGGGGTTGAGATCGACCATCTTCCGTTGTATGCCCGGCTCTGTTACACCGGTTTTGACAGGCTCAGGTGGTGGAAGCTGCGCCTGAGACACGAAATAGAATGCGAGCATGGACGAGAAAAGCAGGCAGGCAAGCTGTTTTTGCGCTTCGAATCTGGACATGCTGATCCTAATGGCGTCGCGAGTTTCACGCCCAATCCCCTTACCAGACGTAGGTTCCGACTGATCCTGCATTCAGTGAGGCAGTGAATGCCTTGTTGCCGGAATGAACGTTGAAGGTCTGGGAAGAATTGCTGATGTTGCTTACGATCAGGACCGTTTTCCCGTCGGGCGTCTTGAATGCGACGTTCGGCACTGTGGCCACGTCGTTGGAGGCAATACGCACGGATCCCGGCCTGACAAACTTCGACGCGTGAGCAAGCGTGTAATACGCGAGGTTGCGCGTGTATTCGCTGCCGTCGATGGTGACCGCTCCCTCGCAGACGTCGCATCCGCCATTGTTCGTGTGCGGGCCGAAATTCGGGTCGGCGGCCAGGTTCCAGAGCAGGATGTTTTTGCTCCAGTTGCGGCTGACGCCAATAATGACTTCTGCGACGGGCTTACTGATTTCCAGGGTCTGGCTGTCGCGACGGGGAATGATTGCCTGCTCAGTGAAATAAATGTTTTTCGCGGGAAAGGCATTGTGGACCTGGGTCATGGCATCGACCGTGCCGCCATAGAGATGAAAGCCGGAGCCATCGACGTACTTGTTCGCCGCAGGATCTTTCAAAATCGAGAGCGGATAAGCAGGGTGGTCGAGGTTATGGTCGTAGAGAACGATCTTGGTTTTGATGCCTGCCTTCTGAAACGCTGGACCGAGATCATTCTCGATGAAGTCGGCCTGCTCCGATTCGAGCATCAGCATGCTGGGAGTGTTCTTTTCATTCAGCGGCTCGTTCTGGACCGTCAGCGTGTCAATCGTTATGCCCTGGGACTTCATCGCCTGAATGTATTTCACAAAATATTTGGCGTATGCGCTGAAGTATTCGTGCTTCAGCACGCCGCCTTGTGCCTCGCCGTTGGTCTTCATCCACAACGGGGCTGACCAAGGGGATGCGAGTATTTTGATGTTGGGATTGATCGCCAGTATCTGCTTTAGAACCGGGACCACGTCATTCATGTCCGGTCCAAGACTGAATTTCGTCATGTCGGGGTCGGTCTGGCCTGCAGGCAGATCGTCGTAGGAATAGACATGATCGTTCATGTCTGAAGAGGCGACGGTGACGCGCAGATAGCTGACGCCGATGTTGTTGCCGTCGTCAGCGAACAAATTCTGAAGAAGAGCTGCGCGTTTTGCGGGATCCATGTGGGAGATCAGCTGGGCGCTGCCGCCAGTCAGGGCAAAGCCAAATCCGTCCATCGTCTGATAGGTCTTTTTGTCGTCAATGTCGATGACCTGCTCGCCTCCGCCGGGCTTCGTGAACGAGATCGGAGGCGTCTGCAACTGGAACAGCGCTGATTTGTCAGGATTCGTCAGCCAGAGCGAAACATCCTTCTGCGCCTGCGAGGACAAAGGAGCCAACATTCCAAGGAAAAGCGAAATAGCGCTTAAGATTTTCGAGTTCATTGAGCCTCCTGCTGAGCCGCTTCATGCAGCCGCCACGCGACGGCGACTATTCTAGACAAACGTTTGTTCTATTGTCCAAATAAAGATCGTTTGCTTGCCAGGGCGTTGCAACGAGCCTTGAATGGGGATATCAGGCAGGCACGACACCCAGCTGCTGCATCAAGCCAAGGCTGTCCATCAGTATCCGGCTCTCCGCCATCATTCCATCCTCAACTTGATCAATGACCACGCCTTTGACGTTCACAGCCTTCCCAGTCGCAGGAATACCGAGGAACATGCCATGATGCGTGCCCGTCCAGGTGAATCGGCTGACCACCATATCACCCTCTGCCACCATCTCGTCGAGAACCCAATGGATATCCGGAAACGCGGTACGCATAGAACCGATGACCTCTTTCAAGCCTTCGCGTCCCTGGCGTTGACCCGGAAGAGGATCGAGTTCCACGAAACCCTCGGCAACCAGAACATCTGCCCGCTCCAGCCGTCCCTGATTGATGACTTCCTCAACGAACCTCCTGATCACGGTCTTGTTTTCAGCGGTTGTCAAACTCTCTCTCCCTCGCGGAAATATGCACGTGTCCAAAATACTGGGCATCAGGTTTAAGCCCATGCATTGTCAGGCTTCGGCGTGAATTGTAAACGAACAGCAACCGGGCGCGATATGACAATTCGCAGCGCGCTGCTTACAATCGTCTTTCACCCTTTCATTTCCAAGGAGCACGGTTTTGAGCAGCAACAAGCATGTGCGGCGCGCCCTTTTGAGCGTTACCGATAAGAGCGGGCTGGTGGATTTTGCCCGGGAACTGACGAAGCATGGCATTGAACTCGTTTCTACCGGCGGCACCGCGAAGGCTCTGCGCGAGGCCGGACTTGCGGTGCGCGATATCTCCGAGCTGACGGGCTTTCCCGAGATGCTCGATGGCCGCGTCAAGACGCTCCATCCCAAGGTGCATGGCGGCATCCTGCACATCCGCGAGAACGCGCAGCATGTGGCGGCCGTCAAAGAGCATGGCATCGAGCCGATCGACATGGTGGTGGTGAATCTTTATGCCTTTGAGAAGACAGCGGCTCGTCCAGGCGCGAAATTTGCGGAGGTGATCGAGAACATCGACATCGGCGGCCCCTCCATGGTGCGCTCGGCGGCTAAAAATTTTGAGGATGTAGCGATTGTCACATCTCCCGACGACTATGCTGAGCTGTCTGAAGAACTGACTGCGCACAAAGGCGCTTTGACCCGCGAGACACGCTGGCATCTGGCGAAGAAGGCCTTTGCCGTGACGGCGGCCTACGACACGGCGATTGCAAACACGCTCGAACAGATTTGGTCGCCCGATCCCCCCGCAGCCCCGATTCAGTTCGTCGATCCTGCAACCGCCCCGTTTCCAGACGCGCTGCGCATCAACTATCCCCAGGCCATGAGCCTGCGCTATGGCGAGAACCCGCATCAGAGAGCGGCGCTGTATGCCGATGGTTCAGGCACTGGCATTGCCGGCGCGAAGCAATTGCAGGGCAAGGAGTTGAGCTACAACAACCTGGTTGATCTGGACGCCTGCTGGGATCTGGCGCAGGAGTTTGACGGCCCTGGGGTGGCGATTATCAAGCACACCAATCCCTGCGGCGCGGCCACTGGCGCGAACATTCTTGAGGCCTACCGGAAGGCGTTGGCTGCCGATCCGGTTTCGGCATTTGGCGGCGTGATCGGCATCAACCGCGAGGTGGACGAAGCTGCGGCCGAAGAGATTGCGAAGCTCTTCGTGGAAGCCATTGCTGCTCCCTCCTTCACGGAAGCTGCGCGTGCCCGCTTTGCGGCCAAAAAGAATCTGCGGCTGGTGGAAGTGAAGTCGGCGCAGACGCCGCGCGTCGTCAAGCAGGTTTCAGGCGGGTTGCTGTTGCAGGACGCCGACCACGGCCACGTCACTGCTTTCGAACTGAAGACGGTGACAGAGCGACAGCCTATCGAGGATGAACTGGCGGCCCTGCTCTTTGCCTGGCGCGTCTGCAAACATGTGAAGTCGAACGCGATTGTTTATGCGCGGAATGGGCAGACGATCGGAGTCGGCGCGGGACAGATGAGCCGGGTGGACGCGGCCAAATTTGGTGCCATGAAAGCAGTATTGCCGCTCGCTGGTAGCGTAGCGGCATCCGATGCCTTCTTCCCGTTTCCTGACGGTCTGGAAACGGTGGTCGCAGCAGGAGCGACAGCGGTGATTCAGCCGGGTGGCTCTGTGCGCGACGATGAGGTGATCGCCACCGCCAACCGGCTAGGTATCGCCATGGTTTTCACAGGGATGCGGCATTTCCGCCACTGAGTTCAGGACTTAGGGCTCAAAACGGTGGATTTGATTGTTTTCCAACGTCCACAGCCCCTTTGCCCCGTGAGCTGAATCCTGCCTTTTGAAGCCCAATCCGGTTTACAATCGTCTTAAGAAAAGTGAGACGCTGCTCCGCCCAGGAAGGGCAGCCTCCAACATACTTCAGGCCGAAGTTGCATGAGCGCGGCTGCCCAATGCTCCGAAGCCACCGGCAGGGGTTCTCCTTGAATACAACTCGCAAGGTTCTCTTCGTTCGCAGTAACCGACTCCTCACCGTGGCTACGCTGGCTCTTGCAGCTGCATGCTGCCAGCAAACTTACGCGCAGAGCAAGACCCCTGCCGCGCCTGCGGCGACCGACGCCAAGGCTGCGCCGTCCGGCGACCGCGCCTCTGCCTATTACCACTACGCGCTGGCGCACAGCTATGAAGAGATGGCAACCACCTACGGCCGTCCGGAATACGCCACGCGCGCAATTGAGGAATACAAGCTCGCGCTCAATGCCGATCCAGATTCGCAGTACCTGAACGCGCATCTGGCAGAGCTTTACTTCCAGACTGGCCGCGTGCGCGACGCGATAGCCGCTGCGCAGGACGAGATCAAGAAGAATCCAGACAATCTGGAAGCGCATAAGCTTCTGGGGCGTATCTATTTGCGGTCGTTGGGTAATATCCAGAACGGCGGTCCGTCGGACCAGATGATGAAGCTGGCCATCGACGAATACGCCAAAATCGTGCAGCTCGAGCCGAACAGCACGGAGAATCGGCTGCTGCTGGGCCGCCTGTATACGCTCAATCACGATTCGGTGCACGCAGAAGAGCAGTTCAAAGCCGCGCAGAAGATCGATCCGGATTCGGAAGACGTAGTGTTGAACATTGCCGGCCTGTACAGCGAACAGGGAGACAACAAGCGCGCCATTCAGGTTCTGACCGCGCTGCCGGACGACGACCAGACAGCTAAAACCCTGTATGCACTGGGCCAGACCTACGACCAGATCAAAGACACCAAGAATGCCCTGATTGCCTACCAGAAGGCCTTTGACCTTGAGCCGGACAACCTTGATGTGGAGCGCGCGCTCGCCCAGGCGCAGCTCACTGACGGACAGGATGAAGCTGCGCTGAAGTCTTTCAAGGACGTGGCCGCGGGCGACACGAGCGATCCGCAGGCGCTGTTGCGCATTGCCGAAATCGAGCGCCGCCAAGGCAAGTATGACGAGGCGCTGGCAACCTTGAAAAAGGCCAAAGACCTGGTTTCGGACTCGCTGGAGATCAACTTCAACGAAGCCCTGACCTACGACGCGCTTGGCCAGTACGATCAGGCAGCGCAGATTCTGGAGAAGCTGGCCAGCGACTCCGAACATGTCACCGGGCAATACACCGACGGCGAAAAGAACAACCGCTCAATCTTTCTTGAACGGTTGGCGAACGTCTACCGGGAAGAAGGCAAGACCGATCAGGCCATCGCCGTCTATCAAAAGATCGCCGACATGGGCGGCGATTACACGCTGCGCGCCTACCAGAACATCGTCGACGCCTACCGCGATGCGCACCAATATGACAAAGCCACCGCTGCGGCGCGCGAAGCCGTCACGAAGACCGCGAAAGACAAGGACGCAAACCGCGATGCGAAGCTGATGCTGGCTAGCCAATTAGCCGACACAGGGAAAACCGACGAAGGCATCAGCATGGCCAAAGCCATGCTGAACGGCACACCAGCCGACGATCGCACGATTGAGCTGAGGCTTGCCGAGATGTACACGCGGTTGAAGGAATGGAAGGAAGCCGGTGAGGCTATCGACAAGGCCGATGCGCTTTCGACCAAGCCGGAAGATAAGATCTATATTTACTTCCTGCGCGGCACGCTCGAAGAGCGGCAGAAGCATTATGACGAGGCTGAAGCGCAATTCCGCAAGCTGCTCGCCGTCGATCCGAACAACGCGCTTACGCTCAACTATCTTGGCTACATGCTGGCCGATCGCGGCGTGCGCCTGAACGAAGCGCTCGCCATGATCAAGAAAGCGGTCGAGCTTGATCCGCAGAATTACGCATATCTTGACTCGCTGGGTTGGGCCTATTACAAGCTCGGCCAGTACACTCCCGCCGAAGAGAACCTGACGAAGGCCGTTGCTCGCAACACGACTGATCCAACCGTGCACGACCATCTCGGCGAGTTGTATGAGAAAACGAATCGCCTAAAGCTGGCAGCGGCGCAGTGGGAGCAGTCCCTGAACGAGTATGCCCGCACAGTGCCGGCGGACGCCGATCCCGGCGATGTAAGCAAGGTACAGAAGAAGCTCGACAGCGCGCGTGTCCGTCTCGCGAAGGAATCATCGGGCGTACTTGCGAACGGCACCAGCAAACAATAGCAGGCATGCGACTCCCCGCAGGCTGCAGAGTCTCTGACGCCGCAGGCGATCCGCTTGCGGCGCGCGTTTTTCTGGAGCCGCCGCATCCCTACCGTTCCCCTTTCCAGCGCGATCGCGGACGCATCATTCATGCGCGCGCCTTTCGCCGCCTCGCGGGCAAAACTCAGGTTTTTACCCATCGCTATTCTGATCACTTCCGCAGCCGCTTGACGCACACGATGGAAGTGGCGCAGATCGCGCGCACAGTTGCAGCGGCGCTCGGGCTCAACGAAGATCTTACCGAGGCGCTGGCGCTGGTGCATGACATTGGGCATCCGCCCTTTGGCCATGCGGGTGAACGCGCCCTGGATGATGCGCTGCGCGCTCACGGACTGCGGTTCGATCACAACCTGCATGCTTTGCGTATCGTGGAACACTTTGAGCTGCGCTACGCGGCGTTTCGCGGGCTCAACTTAACCCTGGCGTTGCGCGAGGGCATCATCAAGCACTCGCGGGATTATTCGCCTGCCGAGCACCCCGAACTGAGCCAGTATTTTCTCGACCTGCGGCCCCCGCTGGAGGCGCAAATCATCGATCTCGCCGATGAGATTGCTTACCTCACCGCCGATCTCGATGACGGGATGGAGGCAGAGATTCTGAATCTCGATGACATTCGCGGCAATGTGCGTCTCTTCGAGCAGTTCTTTGTGCCGATGGCGGCGGAGTATCCCGACGCGCCTGCCAAGCTGGTCTTCAACGAGTCGCTAAAACGCGTCCTGAATGCCCTGGTCGATGACCTGATCGCTGAGACTGACCGACAAGTGAGGGTTGCGCGCATTACGACGTTAGAAGGCATTCGCAACGCGCCGCATCGGCTTGCGGCTTTTTCTCCAGAGATGGAAGAGCTGCGGCTTGAGGCCAAGCAATATCTTTACACCCATCTCTACAACTGCGCTGAGCTGACGCACGACCACGGCGAAGCGGCATGTGTGATCGCGGATTTATTTGCTGCGTGGACACGCAATCCATCGCTGCTGCCTTCGAGCTACACGTCACAGGTGTGGGAAGACGGCGCGCCTCGCGTAGTCGCCGATTACATCGCTGGAATGACGGACAATTTCATTCTCGCGCAGCACAAGGACTGGCGCGTGAAACACCCTACAGTCTGAGGAAGTGCAGCTGCGAAGTACCCGCTACTGCACCTTCCCATGAGGCCGCAGTCTCCGCAGCTCCTGCGCGCAGGCGAGGGCATTCGACGCGGTCAGCTTCAGGTTATCGAGCGCGGCCCATATCCAGAAGCGCCGTGTCACGAGTTCCGTGCCATCAGCAGTGCGCATGCGGACAAGGATGTCATCCTGGCCAGCGGAGCTGAGGTTGCTCGGCGGGTCGGAGTCGCCGAGAACGACATCGACGTGCTCGCCGTTCAATGCGGTTTCCAGATGCTCCAGGCTGACGGGCTCGTCGAGCTCAAGGGCCAGAGAGATGCCGTATCCATGAAAGACCGGCGCGTGCAGAAGCTGAATCATGACCTCGGGCAGGTGTCCCGCCGAGAGCAGATCATAGTGACGGCGGATGCGCGCCTCGCTGGCTCCCAGATGCACCTTGGCCGATTCGCCGAGCGACGGCAACAGGTTGAAGGCTACCTGCGCGTCATACATTTCCTTAGGCAATGACTGGAAGCTGAGCAGGCTCACCGTCTGCTGGTGGAGCTCGTCCATCGAAGCGCGGCCGTACTCCGACGCGGGCTCCAGGACCGTTGCCGAAGCGGAACGTACGCCAGCAACTTCTTTGATGCGGAGCAACAGAAGTGCCAGCGCCACCGCGGCCGGATGCGCCGGCACCACGGCGGGTGTCTGCAGATCGGGCGCGGGCTGCGTGGCTTCTCCGTTGGCCTCTTCGTGGTTTTCGTCTTGCACCCAGGGAGCACGCACCAGAACCTTTGGCTCGGTTTCGAGTGCATAGCTCAGGTCGATGATGCTGGCTCCGGCTTTCTGCGCGTTGTGCCAGTGCTTGCTGGTTACTTCCTGGCTTCCCACAAAGAATGTGAAGTCCACACCGACAAACGAGCCGGGCTCAATGCGCTGAATGAAAGTCACTTCATCGCCAACGGATTCCAGCTGTCCCAATGCAGCCTCGTCGTCCATCAACAGAAAATCTGCGGCGCCGAATGGTGATTCGCTCAGAGCGTCGTTCAGTTCCTTGCCGCGCAGAGAGGATGCGCCTACGATTGCGATCTTGTATATATCTGGCATCAGCTTGTCGGACTCATTGAAGAAGCGGGAAGTCTACGGCCACGCCGCCACGAATACGCCACTCGCGCCAGAATACCGGAGAACATGTACATGAGTGCCATAAGAATCAGCACATATTGTGAAAAAAAGACCAACGCGTAGAGCACGAGCCCGATCAACACAATCCATTGAAAGGGATGGCGGCTGAAAAGGTTGATCTCCTTACCGCTCCAGAACCGCCAGGTGCTGACCATGAGAAAACCGATCAGCCCGACGAGCACCATCCAGACGACTGCAACCCAACTGATCGAAATGGGAATGCCGCGAAAAAAGTGAATGACTGCGGCAATGACGCCGGCTGCCGCCGGAATCGGCATGCCGACGAAATATTTTCTTCCCGGGCGGCCGGGATTCTTCGGCACCGGATTGACACTGATATTGAAGCGCGCCAGGCGGCTTGCACCGCACAGTAGAAACAGGAAGCAGACAAACGCGCCCAGCTGCACGAGCTCCTGCCGGTGCGCGGTATTCGCCAGGACGGGCAGCATGCGGAAACCCCAGGTGAAGGCGAGAATACTGGGCGCGACGCCGAAGGTAATCACGTCGGCCATCGAATCCAGTTCCTTGCCGAATTCGCTGGTGGTATTGGTCATGCGGGCAATGCGCCCGTCGAGCGCGTCGAACGGAATCGCGAAGCCGATGGCCAGCGCCGCCCAGTCAAAGTGATGCGGCTCCTGTACCGAACCCTGCAGGCTCTGCGTGATGGCGAAGTAGCCGGCGGCGATATTACCCGCCGTAAACAGTGACGGCAGAATGTACATGCCCCGCCTGCGCCGCTTCGCGTCCGCCTTCAAACCAGCGTCTCCACTTCCAGCTCCTCCAGTGCGCGTTCGGCAATGAGATCAGGTATGTGCGCGAGAATGGTCGATCCGCCTTTCACGTTGTCGCCCTTCTTCACGCGCAATTCGGCATAGCTCGGCATCAGGACATCGACGCGCGAGCCGAACTTGATCATACCGATGCGTTCACCGCGCTCCAGGCGGTCTCCAGCCTTTGGATTGAAGACGATGCGCCGCGCGAGCAGGCCAGCGATCTGCTTGAATGCCACTTCGTGACCATCATCGCTTTCGACCACGGCAAGACTCTGCTCATTCTTCTCGGCTGAATCCGGATTCATTGCGTTGAGGAACTGCCCCTTCTGGTAGCGAACTTCGCGCAGGGTGCCGGCAACCGGGGAGCGGTTCACGTGCACGTTGAAGACACTCAGAAAAATACTGAGGCGGAGGCTCTCGCCGCTCGGTGTCATCACAGGCTCGATGGCAGTCAGCTTGCCGTCGGCCGGAGAGACAACCAACCCCTCGCCCTGCGGAATAGTGCGGCGGGGATCGCGAAAAAACCAGAGGAAAAACGCCGCCAGCAGAACCGGGATGAACGCCCAGGCCAATCCACCGGTAAGAAAATACACCACCGCCGCAACTGCGAGCAGGGTCAATCCATAAAAGTAACCGTCACGAACCATGAGAGATAATTCTCTCATTTATAGGTATTTCACCGCTAACTTTGGTATGGATATCCGGCGGCAGAAAGTAACCATACTTCACCCTCTGCCGCGCGGCGGCAGCAAAGAACGGGGTGGTAGCTTTAGGCTACGTGATGGAAGACGCCGTGACGCAGCGCCGCCATCTGGTCTTTTACGGATAGCTTGAGTTTTTTCAAACGGACTTCTTCGAGTTGTTCCTCGGCTGAAATGTAGGGTTTCTGGAGCAGGCTTTCCAGTTTCTCCGAATAGTGCCGGTGCTGCTCTTCCAAGCGATGTATTGCCTCACTATCCGGCGACCCGAACGTTTCCATATCCATGGAACATACCTCCTACTTACTCTCTAAGACGAAAAAACTACCACTCCGGAGGCTCGACCGGCAACGCGTTTTTCAAGGAAGTTTTCCACCAGGCGCCAAGGGCTTACCCATTAGTACTGCATCCTCCTCTGGGGACTGGTAGTAGGCGAGCCTCAGACCTTCGCGGCGCAGACCAGCATGCTGGTAAAGCTTTATGGCTCTACTGTTTGAGGCGCGGACTTCGAGCTCCATACGGGCGCCTCCTCTGTCCATCGCCCAATCAGCCAGAGCTGCAAATAGCGCACGGCCAATTCCCTGTCCCCGATTTTCCTGGGCCACGACGATCGATTCCAGCTCGCAGACTCCGGCAACCAGCTTTCCGGCTGAAAATCCGAGCACTCGTTTCTCAGTCTCGGCGACGAACGCGGCCCGCAGCAGCGGACCGGTCTCGTCCGCAGCAATGCAGCGCTCGTAATCCGCGCGGTTCCAATGCGGTGCTTCAGGAAATGTTTGTTCAAGCGCCAGGACCCCATCGATATCACGCGCAGCCATGCGGCGAATGATCCAGGTCATCGCGTCTTTCGAGCCGGTGCGCCAAAAAGCTCTGCATCGGAGCGGCGCAGGTAATTGCCGTCGAGCGAGGCGAGGTCGTCAAAGTCGCCGGACAGCAGTCTGGGCAAGGCCACGGCGAGCGCGTCGGAGGCCGTGGGCGCCTCCACGAGACTTGCTTCAGGGAAAGCGCCCGCTACCTTTTCTTCGCAAGCAGCCAGCGTATGAAGCGGAGTGACCCATTGCAATTCGTCGCGCAATTCCTCGAAAGACAGGAGCGCTTCGCGTGATGCCAGCGCGTCGTCACGAAAATAGAACTCACCCCGACCCGCGTCGAGCGCGGCGTACTGCGTCTCCACCTTGTGCGCCAGCACTCGCAGACGCGACACGGCAATCACGGGCGTAGCGAAAACCTCAGCCAGTCCCTTGATCGCGCTGACGCCGACGCGGACTCCGGTAAAACTCCCCGGCCCATTGACTATGATGATCGCCTCGATCCGTTGCAGGCTGACGTGGTGCGCCTCGAGCAATTCACGCAGACGCAACACCAGCATCGCGGAGTGGGTTTTACTTGCAAGCTCGGCCATCCCTAGCACGGCGATCTCTTCGCCGCTTCTGCGAGCGAGTGCGATGGTTCCGATGCTTCCACATGTGTCGATGGCTAGCAGCATTTATACGTCCGCAATCGGATCCTGGCAGATTTCAAGCAGCACTCCTCCGGCGCTCGATGGATGCACGAAGAAATACAGGTGACCGCCGGCGCCGATCTGTATCTCGTCGGAAATCAGTCGCGCGCCCTTCGCCTTCAATTCTTCGAGCGTAGATGAGATGTCATCGACATGGAGCGCGACATGATGCAACCCTTCGCCGCGCTTAGCCAGGAATCTTCCTACCGGCGAGTCGTCTGCCGTCGGCTCCAGCAGTTCGATGCGGCTCTCATCCACCGGAATCATCGCCACACGCACGCCCTCGTGCTCGACGACCTCTTCCTGCATGATGTGCAATCCGAGCGATTCATAAAATCCGCGTGCCGCGGCGATGCTCTTCACCGCGATTCCAAAGTGATCGATTTTCGTCATACTTCTTCTCTCAGGACTTAATTACGCGAGCCACGAGCTCGGGCACCAGCTTGTAGGGATCTGCCTGCTTGCCGGCCGCTTGCGCTGCATATGCTTCGAGTTCCGCGTCGCTCAGTCCATGCCTGCGCACCTGCCGCATCAGCGCGTGCCGCATCATCTCGGTGATGCGCTCGCGCCAGTGATGCCTGCGACGCGCTTCCATGCGGCCATCGGACTCCAACCATTCTTTCATCTGCGCGACGGCTTCGATCATTCTTTCGATTCCCTCGCCCGTCGATGCAATGGTCTTGATGACGGGCGGAATCCAGTTGCCGTGGCTGCTGGCAAGCGACTGCATGGCGCGCACTTCCTTCTCGACGCGGTCGGCCCCCTCGCGGTCGGCTTTGTTCACGACAAAGAGGTCGGCGATTTCCATGATGCCCGCCTTGATGCTCTGCACGTCGTCGCCCATGCCCGGCACCAGCACGACGATCGTCACATCGGAGAGGCGCACGATGTCGATCTCGTCCTGGCCTACGCCAACTGTCTCGATCAGAATCACGTCCTTGCCGCTGGCTTCAATCACCGACGCCACATCGGCCGTGGTCCGCGCAAGCCCGCCCAGCGAGCCGCGCGTCGCCATGCTGCGTACGTAGAATCCCGGATCGCTCAGATTCTCCTGCATACGGATGCGGTCGCCGAGAATCGCGCCACCGGTAAAAGGACTGCTAGGATCAACAGCGACTACGCCGACGGTCACGCCTGCGCCGCGATAATGTCGTGCCAGCTTGTCGACGATCGTGCTCTTCCCCGCGCCCGGAGCACCGGTGACGCCGATGCGCAGGGCGCGGCCGCCATAAGGAAAGCAGCCAGACAAGACTTCCGACGCAGACTCGGCATCGTTCTCAACCAGAGAAACCGCGCGCGCCAAAGCGCGCACATCACCGGAGCGCAGACGCTCGACCAGTTGCGGGACTTCAGACTCAACGCTTGGGAGAGTTTTGCTCATCTACGCAAGCAATCATAATCGAGTGCGGCGGACACCTACCCGCGTGAAGGCATCACCTTCAAAATCTCGCGCGCTATCACCATGCGCTGAATCTCGCTGGTACCCTCACCGATGGTGCAAAGCTTGACGTCGCGGTAGTACTTCTCTGCCGGATAGTCCTTGATGAAGCCGTAGCCGCCATGCAACTGCACCGCCTCATCGCAGATACGCACCGCAACTTCAGACGCATACAGCTTGGCCATCGAAGATTCGCGCGTCACGCGCCGGCCTGCGTCTTTGAGCACTGCGGCCCGCAGTGTCAGCAGACGCGCAGCGTCAAGTTCCGTGGCCATGTCGGCGAGTTTCCACTGCACTCCCTGGAACTCCGCGATGGCCTTGCCGAACTGTCTGCGCTCCTTTACATAGTGCAGGCTGGCTTCAAGGGCGCCGCGCGCGATGCCGAGCGATAGGGCTGCGATCGAGACGCGTCCGCCGTCGAGCACGCGCATGGAATCGATAAATCCCTCGCCCAGCTTTCCCAGCAGATTCTCAGCGGGAATTTCGCAATCCTCAAAAATCAGTTCTGACGTGTCGCTCGCACGCAGCCCCAGCTTGTTCTCTTTCTTGCCGGGACGAAACCCCGGTGTGCCCTTTTTCACAACGAAGGCCGAGAGCCCATGCGTGCCCTGCGTTTTGTCTGTCACGGCAATGACCACGGCCACATCGGCATAGTGGCCGTTGGTGATGAAAGTCTTGTTGCCGTTCAGCACCCACTTGTCACCCTTGCGGACTGCAGTCGTCTTCGCACCCGCCGCGTCAGAACCGGAGTTCGGCTCAGTCAACCCCCACGCTCCCAGCCATTCGCCGCTGGCGAGTTTGGGAATGTATTTCCGTCGCTGCTCCTCGTTTCCGGCAAGAAAAATGTGGTTCGAGCACAGCGAGTTGTGCGCGGCAACAATAATGCCTATAGACCCGTCCACTGCCGACAACTCTTCGATCGCCGTCATGTAATCGACATAACCCAGCCCGGCGCCGCCGTACTCCACGGGAAAGATCATTCCCATCAAGCCCATCTGACCGAGCTGTTTCACGACATCGGCGGGAAACTCGCTGGCCTCGTCCCACTTCATAACGTTGGGCAAAATCTCGCGCCGGGCAAAGTCGCGAATCTCGCGTCGCATCTGCTCCTGCTCGTCGGTGAGCTTGAAGGGGTAGGTGGTAACGTCCGGCGCTGCAGCTTCAGAACTCATGAATAACTCCGATGCAAAATGATCGAGCGAAAACCTGTGATCGTAGCATTTTTTGTGTAGGTTTGTCGCTCTGGTTCTTTCAAAGGTAATGGGTCAGTTTGAATCCACAGAAGCATGAAAATGGCTTCGGCTTCTGTTCTTTTCTTGCCGTCTACCCGAGAGCCTGAGACATTGGTTGAATGGGGTTCAGAGACAGTTTGTTGCGTGGCAAAATCGACGGGCTCAAGCGAAATATCGCCATCACCGAGAAGCTTTCGAACAACGCTGAGCGCCTTGAGAGCTTGAAGAGGCAACTGGCCGCTGCCGAAGCTGAACTGAAACGAATCACAGATCCAAACTGACCCGCTGCATCCTTTCACATCGGCACTGCCCGCTCCCTCGGCAGGGGAACCTTTACCGAGGCCATACCAGCCGCAGTCGCCGCCTGAATGCCCAACTCCGCGTCTTCAAAGACGAGGCAATCCTGCGGCGCCACACCCAGTCTTTCCGCAGCCAGCAGAAAACATTCCGGATCGGGCTTGTTCTTCTTGTAATCTCCCATGCAGACCAGCGTGTCGAAGCGGTCGAGCAGAAGCAACGTTGTGAGTGATGCCACGACGGATTCACGCGCGCTGCCGGAGACTACGGCGAACGGAATTTGCCCGTACTGATCTTCGATATGCTCCAGAACTTCAGGGACGGCAGTGAGCTGCGGAAGAATCTCATAGTAAAGACTCTCTTTTCTGTGCTCCACCTCAGCCACCGGCATCTTGAGGCCGCGCAACTCGTTCAGCGTTGAAATGATCTTCGCCACCGACAAGCCGCCCCATGAGTAAAACAGATCTTCGTCAAAGTCGCAGCCCCACTCACCGAGAGCTTTCTTCCACGCGATGAAGTGGAGCGGCATCGAATCGGCAACCGTGCCGTCGCAGTCAAACAGATACGCCTTGAATTCGCCTTCAGGCAGTTTCAATCTCATCTTGATATCAGTTCCTCTCTTCTATTTTATGGCCTGAAACGACACAAGCTGCCCATTGTGAGCAGCTTGTCTTCGAACGTCATGCGGCGTCTAGGGTTTGGCGATTCTGCCGCGAATCACGGTGATCGACGCCGCCGGAAGATCGAACTGCCGGTCAGCATTGGCTTGCTCCGCTGATTCGGCGATTGGACCGTCGGGATCGGCATTCCCGGGCGCGTAGATTACCGCTGGGATGTCGACTTTTTCGGGGCGATGCGCGGTGAAGTCTTTTGTGCGTGGGCGCCATTGATATTGATCGCGCCCGAAGCGCGCGACGTGCACGGTGCCGGTGAAATGGCTCTCCGCATGCGACGCCCCGTCATCAAAATCAATGTGCACGGTATGCGGATTGAACTGGTCCCGGTTAACGATCATCAGCGACCACTCGCCGTCGGGCCGCTCAAGCGCATACGTCGTCACCAGCGAATGTCCGGCTCCGTCATCCACGACACTTGTCGCGGGATAGACATGGTGCTCTCCGTTCCCCGGCTCGACCCACTGCTGCGTGATCATCTGGCTCGCGAAGAACTGCGCCAGCCGCTGCTTGATCTTGTAATCGGGATCAACGGTGAACATGCCGAATGTCCCCGCGGAGTCGTTACAGCCGCGCTCCAGTTGCAACGGCAGGTAATGGAAGTAGTAAACGCCTTTGCCACCAGAGGTCAGAAACGTACCAATGTAGTCCGCCAGCCAGATCCCGCTAAAGATATCCATGTACGTTTCGCTGGTTGCCGATGACAGATTCGACTCTGTGACAAACATCGGCACATTCGCCGGCAGTCCGTCATCGCGCCACACCTGCATGATGTGGCTCATCAGCGTTGGCTCCTCATAGAGACTGCTCCAGCTGATCTTGCATGGCTCGTAAGGATAGTGCTCGAACGAAAAGAATGCGAGATCGCTCATCCTCTGGTGCTTACGCAGATAATCCAGAAACCGCCCTGTCCACGAAGTGCGACCCTGATCGTCTGGCCATACTTCAATGTCCTTGTTCTCGCCCGTAAAGGCCGGCCCACCCAGCTTGAGACTTGGATCGACGCGGTGCAGCGCCGTGGACCATTGCAGATAGAGAGCGGCGTAATCCTCCGGAAGCATGAACTGCCCATCGGCTTCCTCACCCATCTCGACATACGAGATCGGATAGTGCCGCTTCTCGATATAGCTGATCTCCGCCACAGCATTCTCCGGCGTGTCATAGAGCATGGCCACTGGAATCATCGCCGGCAGCCCGCGCGTAATCCCGCTCGTGTAGAAAAAATCGAAGCCTATCTGCGATTCGAAAGTGCTCTCAAGGCCATCCGGCTCGTGCCACGGGTCAATGGAGGAACAAATCGTGGCAGTCTGCTCCTGGTCTGGCGTATGGCGTACCAGATCATGAAACTGGCCGTCTGCAGACGTTCCGAGTGCAAGCTCACGGATTGCGTACCCGACACAGTTACGTGGATCAGACGAGCCATGCGTGTCGCAGCTATTCGACGACGCCGTCATGAGAATACGCACATACCGCACCGACATGGGAGACGATGCAAGGTGGATCGTTGCCGGTCCTCCTTTTCCGTCGATGATTTCGGCATTCGCAAAGGTCTGCCAGACGCCGCGCGTCGGCATGTGAACCGGATCTGCGTCAGTCGTCCAATATTGAATGATGTAATGCGTCGCAAACGGCTCGGCCCAGTCAATGCGCATGGTATCGACAAGCTGGTTTGCACCCAGGTCCATGATGACCCACTGCGGATGCAGCGAATTGTCTTCTCCGGTAAAGCGCTGCGTCAGGTAAGGATTGCTCTTCCAGTAGGTCTCCGGATCGCCGTCGGTCAGTCGGGAATACCCGGTATTGCCGGTTCCGTCATTCCGTGTAACGCCGCGGTGCGGCAATACGTAACCATAGGAGTGACGAATTGGATCGCCAAGCTCTGTTGATCCCGTAAAGTAACCCTTACCGTTCGGATCGCTCCATGTGCCTTTCGGATTCCAGTGCCATGCCTGGATCGCAAGCTCGGTGTTCTGGCGGTAGGTGACCGTCTGCCAGCCGGAATCAAGCGTAGCAGCCACCGTCTCCGGCACAAGGTCTTTTTCAAAAGCCTCACGCGGAATACGGTCCACGCCTGCTCCCAATGTCTGCGTGGGCACAAAGCTGTTGGTCCGGTCTGCGGGCGCGATGCTGACGTGAATCGTCTGGGCAGGGACGGACACGGCACAGGCGACAAGTACGGTGAAGATGGTTCGTTGCAAGTCGTTCACTCCAGAAGAAATCTCAATCTCTTTTATTTGGCAGTTTCAAACGTTTTAATAGAAGTTGTCAACATTTTCCCGTCGATTCAGAATACGTCTTTCGCAAAGATCGTCATACACTCATCCCAAACGAAAAATACATTCCTGCCTGAGGGATAGATGCTACGGAAGATTCTTGCTTTCACTTTCTTGGGGATGGGCGGCCTTGCGGCTCTGGCGCAGGCGCCAAATTCAAACTGGGTTGGAACGTGGGCTGCGTCGCCCGTGGGCTCGGTGGTGAATTCCGGCCAGCCGGGGCCCGCGAATTCCACCTATCGCAACATTGTGCATATCAGCATGGGCGGGCCCTCCGTGCGGGTGCAGCTTACCAATGAATTCGGCACGGAGGCACTCAAGGTGGGGGCTGCCGATATCGCCATCAGCGCAGGCGACGGATCGATCCAGCCAAATTCCGACCACGCGCTGAGCTTCAACGGCAAGCCAACAGTCGAGATACCCGCCGGAGCCTTCGTTGTCAGCGACCCGGTCGCGATGCAGGCCGCTCCGCTCTCCGATCTGGTCGTGAGCATCTACCTACCCGAAGAGCAGATCAAAAACACCACCTGCCACACCGCCGGGCATGCGACCAACTATGTCCTGCGCGGCAACGCAGCAGCCGCGCCCACAGCCGACAACTCCAGCCCCATCACCTCATGGTGCTTTGTAAAAGGAATCGACGTCAGTACGAGCGCCGCCGATCATGCCGCAGCGATCGTCACTCTCGGCGATTCCATCACCGACGGCGCGCAGTCCACCTATGACATGAACCGCCGCTGGCCAGACGTACTGGCAGCGCGCCTGCAGGCGGACAAGAAGACAGCGCACCTCAGCGTACTGAACCAGGGCATCAGCGGCAATCGCCTCGTGCACGACGGATATGGACCGAGCGCGCTCGCCCGCTTCGACCGCGATGTGATTGCGCAAAGCGGCGCGAAGTACCTCATCATTCTTGAAGGCATCAACGACATTGGCCGGTTGAAAAACCCGCACGAACCGGGTGACAACATCACCGCCGACGACCTGATCTTCGGCCTCTCGCAGCTCGTCACGCGCGCCCACCAGCATGGCATCAAGGTTTTTGGCGCAACACTCACGCCGTATCTGCCCACAGGCTACTCATCACCCCTGGGCGAACAGGTGCGTCAGGCCTATAACCAGTGGATCAGGACAAGCGGCGTCTTCGACGGCGTGATTGACTTCGACAAGATCACGCAGGACCCGGCACATCCCAATCAGTTCTTACCCGACTACGATTCCGGCGACCATCTGCACCCGAAAGACGCGGGATACAAAGCAATGGGCGATGTGATTGATTTGTCACTGTTTCACTAAGTCAGTTACCAGAGCTTTGCGTCGTCATTCTGACGACCAACAAGAGGAGGAATCCAGGCAATGTTCTTGAGCCATCACAGAAATCTTCTGAGAATGGTGGCTCGCAAACATTGCATGGATTCTTCGGCGGATTACGCCTCAGAATGACCGCGGTTACTCACGCAAGCCGCGACAGCCATTCACGCGCATCATCAACATCCACGCGCGTAAGCTCATGCCCGCTCTGCTGCAATTTGTAGGTAACATCAGCCCCAGCCTGCTTGAGCATCTGCGCGAGCTTCCCAGCATTTTCAGCATCTACGATCGGATCAAACTTTCCTGACGACAGAAAAACAGCCTTGCCGGCAAGATTTGGCGGCTTCTCTGGAACCAGCGGCACCTGCCCACGCAAGAGCACACCGCCGCGAAGAACTTCCGGACGCAGTAGCATCATCGCCGACGCGATATTCGCTCCATTTGAATACCCGATAGCAACAATGCGCGAAGCATCCAGCTCCTTTTCCACGACCGCAGCCGCAACGAAGTCCGCCAATTCATGCGCGCGCCTGACCAGATCTTCTTCATCAAAAACGCCTTCCCGCAGACGACGAAAGAAGCGCGGCGCGCCGTTTTCGAGCACCTTGCCGCGCGGGCTCAGCATCGCGCTCTCCGGATCGAGCATCCGGCCCACGGGCAGCAGATCATCTTCGTTACCGCCCGTGCCATGCAGGATCAAGAGTGTGCGCTTGCTGCTCCCAGGAACAAACCGATGAATGAACGTATCCGTTGCGCTCATGGCTGTTTTTCTACCGCGAAATTCGGCTGGTGCAGCTTCGGCAGGTCGCCCTCAATCTCCGCCCGATGCTTTTCCAGCCACGGAGGCAGCTTCAGCACCTGTCCCAAAGCGTCTTCCGGTTCGTCTCTGGCAAAACCCGGCGGATCGGTGGCAATCTCAAACAACACCCCACCTGGCTCGCGAAAATAAATCGACTTGAAGTACTGGCGGTCGAGCACTGGCGTGACATTCAGCCCGGCCTCGCGAACCTTGGTCCGCCACTCTACCTGCGCCGCGTCATCCGGCACGCGCCAGGCAACGTGGTGCACGCTTCCCCCGGCAACCACGCCGGACATGAACTCCGGCGTGCAGTGCAGATCAACGTTCGACGCGCTTTCGCCTTCACCAAAGGTATAGCGAAAATAAGATCCCTCTTCCTTCAGCTTCTTCGCGCCCATCGTGTCGGTCAGCAGCGCAGCCGACTTCTCCATGCCGTCTTCGCACAACGTCACCGTGTGAAAGGCGCGAATGGCCTCCTTGCCGGAGATGCCGTTCGACTCCCATGCCGGCTTGCTTTCCGCACCCGCCATGCCGACGAGCTCCAGTGCCAGCCCATCCCAGTCGCGGAATGCAAGCACCGGCTCATCAAAGCGCCGTGACGGCTTGTCGTATTCCACGCTGTGGCGAGTGAGCCGCTCGATCCAGAAGCCAAACGACTCTGCCGGAACGGCAAACGAAATCGTCGTCGCCTGTCCCGTGCCGCGGCGTCCGCGTTGCACATGGCTCCACGGAAAGAAAGTCAGAATCGTGCCCGGATTGCCTTTGCCGTCTCCGAAATAAAGATGGTAGGTGCCGGGGTCGTCGAAGTTGACCGTCTGCTTGACCAGCCGCAGCCCAAGAACGCCAGCGTAGAAATCGACGTTCTGCTGCGCATCGGTGGCGATGGCGGTGATGTGGTGTATTCCAGGAATCGGATCAGGCATAGGTTTCCTCCGCTCAACAGCAGATGCGTCGGGTTGAAATTGGATTCACCGCCGCGGTCTGAACTGAAGCAGGGTTCCACCCTTGCCATGGTTCGTGACCGGTCGCGGGTTTTGACCCACGGCTTCCATTTGTTGCGGCGAACTGAAATTGCCAAACCTTTCAATCTGGGGTGGCAGCTTCTTATTGTGCGGCGTCGTCTCCACCCACTCGACCCAGCGCACAAAAGGACGGTTCTCACCCATCTTGTATTTGTCCTGTACGACGACCGAGATTCTCGACGGCGGCTTCTGCAGCAGCTTCTTTCTCCACTTCATTTCGAGTTCATAGAACGAGCCGCCGTGGCCGCGCAGGGCCTCCTGCAAACGCCGTGGCGCGTAGGTATTCATGTTTGGATTCTGCAGCCCCATGTTCTCGATGCCGCCCGGCGCGCCAAATTGAATGCCGATGAGATGGCCGGCATGTTCCCCTGAGTCGCCTCTTAAGTCATCCTGCGCATCCTCATCCCGATGCTTCATCACCTGGCCGGGAATGCCCAACTCGCCGGCAGCTTCTTTATAGAAGTAGCCTCCTTGCGTCCACTCGCGGAATGTGAACCTGCTGCTGATATCCGGTAGCGCCATATGCGCCCTCCTGCTCGGACCCTGCCATGAATCTGGTTGCCCGTCAATCTAGCACGTCGAGTGCCTAACAAAATGTCTCGCGTTCGTAAAAACTTGGGTGCCATAAGAAGACATGCAACCGGTTCAGAGTCTTTTCCACGCAGGACTATCACCTTGACGCAAGGTGATAGTCAATGAGAGTCTCGTATCTATGGAATTGGGATTTGACCGGCGCTTGGCGATTGGGGGGTTGGTAGTGAGCATCGCAATCGCCATAGCAGGGCTCGGCATCACAATTCTTTGGCCAGACAAGAAAGAGCTTGGCTGGTTTTTTCTATTCGTTGCTGCCTTCATTTTCTACCTGTGGCTAGTGTTCGAAATCGTCCAGTGGTTTGGGAAAACTAAATGGGCTCTTGTTTACTCCGCTGCGGCGGTAATCATAATCTTCGGGGTTTTAGTGTCCCTCTATTTGCACGAAAGGAATTCACCAAGGCCGGAGGACGAGGCCAAGTCGCCGCCGCCTCCGAATCCCAGTGTCTCCACTTCGCCGTCCCCTCTCCGCTCTCCCGAAGGCAAGGAAGAACCAGAGGCAACCGCCGTTCAGCCAACAAAACACGAGAAAGGCGTTCTTGCTAGCAAGGTTCATGCCCGGCTTCGGGTTACTGAGGTGAGCTTCCAGAACGACTCTAGCCTTCCACATCTCAATATTTTCTATGACAACGCTGGTCCCATCACAGCCAAAGGATTTCTGAGAAGTTACGCTATCATTTCAAGCAATGTTGAATTGAGTCCTTTCGAGCTACTGCAGAAACAAAACGAAAATGACCAACGTGCGTCTACCAAGGCTCTCAATGATGTCAGTTCTAGTTATATAGAAATGAGCCCAGGGGACAGGCCCAATTTCATAAGCGTTCAGGGACATTTAGGAGAAGAGGCCGATAGATCAAAAAATCAATAAATGGTGTGCTCTCCGGTGAAACTCGGCTGTATGCGTTCGTCACCTTAATTTATCGAGACGATAATTTGCCGCCTAAAACGTTCGGCGTCACACAATATTGCGTTTGCTACTGGGGCAGTTTGAATGTCTCTCATAATTGCGGGAGCAGGTACGTCCAAAAAAAAATTAAGGAATTAATTGAGCCCTAAGCAGCCGTGAGTTTCTTGTACTCCAGAACTGGTGCTTCGATCAGTTTCATCAAGGTATCGCGGAAAAGGTAGGGATTTTCGCGGTTGTTGAACCGGAAAGTCATTTCATCGAGGTAAGCGCTCAGATGCTTTGCCGAGACCTTGTGCCACGACCCAACGATGCCGCGCTTCAAAAGCGAGAAAGCGGATTCAATCCCGTTTGTGGTCACGTCGCCATCCACATAAACGCCGTCATGGTGGTTTACAGTCCGTTGTATCTCATGGCGATCAAATCCAGCTTGAGTCAGAGCACCTTTGTACGCGGGCCATTCGTCCGTCATGATGACTTCCACATCGCAGCTCACATTCTCTTTGATGTACTTCGCCATCGTTCCCGACTTTACATCCTCTGCGTGAAAGAAGCGGAGTTCCCCGCCGCGCTGCTTGATGCCAACAACCACTTCCTTTTTGTCGTTCTCTGCCTGCTTACACTGCCGACCGCGCTGCACTCCACCAACGAAAGTTTCATCCATCTCTACAATGCCATCCAACGGCTCAGGATCGACTTCCTTCATCGCCGCTCGGATGCGGTGGCAGAGATACCATGCCGTTTTGTAAGAGATGCCGAGGACGCGCTTCAGTTGGTTAGCACTCATGCCCTTCTTCGACTCGCAGAGAAGGTAGACACAAAGAAACCACTTCCATAGCGGAAGGTGGGAATCATTGAAGATCGTTCCTGCGGTCACAGAGAACTGATAGCGGCATTCGTCGCAATCAAACTGATTACGCTTTACGATCTTCGAAATCTTGATCGACGAGCAGCGCGGGCACATAATCCTGTCGGGCCAGCGGAGAGCTTCAAGGTACTCGCGGCACTTGTTCTCGCTTCCAAACTGCTCAATCAGAGTGCAAAGATTAACGGAGTTTTTCATGCCCAAAGCCTCCAGTCCGTTCAAGCACCCCCGCCACATGACCACCGAAGAAGCTGTCAGTCATCTCTTCCATCCCAAGGTCGTGGAACATATTAAGAAAGAGAAGGATGCGGTTAAAACGGAATCCAAGAAACGGCCACTGAAGAAAGGATAGCGGAATGATAACCTTGTGTCAAGTATATAAACGTCGAATTTGTCATCATCGGCAGCAAAGATAATCGGGCAGCCGCATCCTATCAGCGCTATGATGGTTCAGAACTCCAGCGGACGGAGCTGAAGGATGCTCAGGCCGCGTCGGCAAGAAGGGATGCGATTCTCTCCGAACGCGCCTCGGTTATGCCGTAGTGTTTTGGGCACATTGCCGCAACTTTTCCCTCATGCGGTGTTTCCAATAATGGGGTTCCGGAATTCGCCCAGGTGAGTTCGCGGAACACGCCAACTGGCTGGCCGGAACGCCTGGCAGCGGTTTGGCGGGGAGGTTCACTTTGCGTATTCTGCGTTCCATTGCTTTGCTCACGGTTCTCATCGTGCCCGCGGCATTTGCTCACTCTCAGGTTGCCGTCGGCATCGGCATCGGACCAGCCGTCGGTTATCCGGCTCCCGTCTACGTCGGCGGACCGCCGTCCTGCGCCTGGGGCTACTACTCTTACTATCCTTACGCCTGCGCACCTTACGGCTACTACGGCTCTGACTGGTTCTTTGGCGGCATCTTCATTGGCGCGGGCCCCTGGTACAGCGGCTGGTATGGACGCCCATGGGGCTGGGGCTGGGGTCATCCATGGGGCGGATGGGGCTGGGGCGCGCATCCCTACTATGGTGGCTATCACGGTGGCTACAACGCTTACGGTTATCATGGCGGCTACAACACGGGATATAACCGCGGCTTCAGCAATGGCTACCACGGCAACGGGGCCTACGGAACAACGCATCCACCATCCACCGGCAGCGTAAATGGCTACCGCAGCGGCGGTGCCTATGGAAGCTCGCCTCTGAACGGAGGAAACCGCACCATCGGCATGAACGGCTACCGTGGTGCTTATAACGGTTCTACCGGTTATCGCGGCATGTATAACGGTTCTACCGGCTATCGTGGCACCTATAACGGGTTCAACGGCAGCTCGGGGTTCCGCAGCGGTTATAACGGCAACTCAGGATTCCACGGCTATAGTGGCTCGTCAGGATTCCATGGCTACAGCGGTGGCGGCTTCCACGGCGGCGGCTCCAGCTTTAGCGGCGGTGGAGGAGGCTTCCACGGCGGAGGCTCCAGCTTTGGTGGCGGTGGAGGAGGCTTCCACGGTGGTGGCGGTGGCGGATTCCACGGTGGTGGTGGACACCGGTAACCTGACAATCGGATCTCTCCGACTATAAAGAAGGCCCGCTCATTCAGTGGGCCTTCTGCTTTTCGAAGCCTTACCATCAGTTATCCACACCCGCATCTGTCAAGCCTCGCCGA
This sequence comes from Terriglobales bacterium, assembly GCA_963823845.1. Lineage (GTDB taxonomy): Bacteria > Acidobacteriota > Terriglobia > Terriglobales > Acidobacteriaceae > Alloacidobacterium. The sequence continues at coordinate 272,725 of CAWGND010000021.1, read as the reverse complement.
CACACGACCAGGAGATATGCCTTTCACTATCAGTAGCTTGCGCCAGCCTTTCATGTGCCGGGAATTACCGCCTGATTTGCTAAAATAGAGATATACACAAAGGTCGCCTGATTGGCGGCCTTTTCTTGTCTCCTCTTATTTGGCCGATTCGAGGAGAAGTCAGCTAAACCATTGATTCCAGCTAATTTAGCACCGATATATAGGCTAACTCATTGAAAACAAGGAATTTCCGAAAAAAATAGGGGGGGGTCATGCGAGTTCAGCCGCCATGGCAGCAATCCGGGCCGCCGCATCGGGATGCGCCAGCGCTCGGGCCCGCTCGCCCATCGCCCGCAGCCCGGCTCCGTCTCTGAGCATCGCCGCCAAGGATTCGAGCAGGCGGTCCGGTGTCATCTCTGCCTCGATGAGCATGGTTGCCGCCCCGGCTCCGGCCATCACCTCGGCATTCTTCCGCTGGTGGTCGTCAGCAGCGCCCGGAAACGGAACCAGCAGAGCGGGCTTGCCTGCGGCCATCTCTTCGGCAACGGTGCTCGCTCCACTGCGTGACAAAACCAGGTCGGCAGCTTCGAAACGCCGGGCCATGTCGTCAAGAAAGGCATGCACCTGCCAGCGCGCCGGATCGGCCCCGCTCGCGGCATACGCTGCCTGCGTCTCCTCGGCATGGCGCGCTCCCGCCTGATGCAGAATGGTAAGTCCGGGAACTGTCTCAAGCAGACGCGCCACAATCTGCGGCATCGTCCGGTTCAGGACGCGGGCACCCTGGCTCCCGCCAAAGATGAGCAGGTGCGGCGCCGCATTTTCGGCTCGCGGCGAGAGGTTGAAGAACTCGGAGCGCACGGGGATGCCGGTCACCTGTGCGTTGTGGAAATACTTAAGAGCTGGCTCGAAATTGACCGCCGCTGCGGAGACATGTTTGCCAACGAGCCGGTTCGCAAGACCAGGAAAAGCATTCGGCTCGACCGCAAGGGTGGGAATGCGTGCAAGAATCGCCGCGATCATCGCGGGCCCGGAAGCGTAACCGCCGACGCCAATCACCACGTCCGGCCGAAACTGGTTCAGCAGCTTGCGGCAATGGAGCACGCTCATCGGCAGGTCGAGCAGCGTGCGCAAACGAGTGACGAGGCTGACATTCTTGAGCTGGCCGACTTGAATCAGCTCCAGCCGATGGCCGGCCTGCGGAACCAGCCGCGACTCAAGCCCGCGCGCTGTGCCCACGAAGAGAAGCTCGGCCTGATATTGCTTTTGGAGAGCATCGGCGATGGCCAGCGCCGGCATAATGTGGCCGCCCGTGCCGCCACCGGCAATCAAAACCTTCACGCTCTACTCGATCTCCCGGGTGATGTTGAGCAGCACGCCAATCAGCGCAAGCATGATGAAGAGCGAAGTCCCGCCATAGGAGATGAACGGGAGCGTGATGCCCTTGGTCGGCACCAGCGCAAGCACGACGCTGATATTGAAAAAGGCCTGAATGAGGATCGTGGCCGTGATACCGAAGGCGAGGAAGCGCGCGAATGGATCTTTTGAAAGAACAGCGGCGCGGATGCCGCGATAGCCGAGAACAATGAAAAGTCCCACGACGATCAGCGCACCGACCAGACCCAGTTCCTCTGAAATATTGGCGAAGATATAGTCCGTGTGCGGCTCCGGCAGATAGAAGAGCTTCTGCCGCCCCTCCATATAGTTGAGGCCGAAGATGCCGCCCGTTCCCACCGCGATCAGCGACTGGATGATGTGAAAGCCCTTGCCAAGCGGATCGGACTCGGGGTTGATGAATGCCAGCAGGCGGTCGCGACGCCATTTCACACGGAAGAGCATGAAATACAGGACAGGTAATGAAGCGAGGAATGCATAGCCGAGGTACTTCATCTCCATCCCGGCGAGGTAGAGCATGAGCGCCGTAACACCAGCACAGACGAGCGCCGTGCCGAGGTCCGGCTCCTTCAGGATCAGGAGAATGAAGACAAGACTCGGCAGCGCTGCCGGAAGGATTGTGCCACGCCAGTCATCGATGGTCTGCATGCGATTCTGCAGAAACCACGCCAGGAAGAGCACGAGGGCAGGCTTGGCCAGTTCCGATGGCTGGAAGGACAGAATGCCGACCCGAATCCAGCGGTGCGTGTTGTGCGAGTCGCGCATCAGGAAGGCGGCCAGCAGACACATAACGGTGACCGCGACGGCAGGAAAGACCACGTTCGCCCGGTTGTATTTGCGATAGTCCACCTGCATCAACAGCGTCATCACTGCGAGACCAACCGTTGCCCAGATGGCCTGACGGATGACAAAGCTGTATGGTGAGCCGAAGCGCTCCTTGGCCATGACGGCAGAAGCACTGAAGACCATGGCCAGCCCTATGACCACGAGGATCAGCGTTACGCAGAACAGCAGTTTGTCGACGCCTACGCGTTTTGCCATACACCCTGTCTCGCATGCACGAGGTCTTTGAAGACCTGTCCGCGATGCTCGTAATTTTCAAACTGGTCGAAGCTCGAACATGCGGGCGCTAGCAGCACAATTTCGCCCGGCCCGGCGGCCTCGGCCGCTTTGGCGACTGCCTGATCCAATGTTCCGGCGCTGACGACCGGCACTGCACCATAGATTTGCATCTCGATCTTCTCCGCGGCCGCACCGATGGTATACACAGCCTTCACCCGTTCTTCTAGTAAGGAGCGTAGCTGGCGATAATCGGAACTCTTGTCCTTGCCGCCCAGGATGAGGTGGATGCCGCCGGGAAACGCTGCGATGGCCTTTGCCGCTGCATCGACGTTCGTCGCCTTCGAATCGTTATAGTAGTCGACTCCGTTGATCTCGGCGACGAACTCCAGCCGGTGCTCGACCGCCTTGAAAGATTCGACCGCTTTGCGAATCGCGTCAGGCTCGACGCCTGCAAGGCGCGCCGCGCACACGGCGCCGAGCACGTTCTCGACGTTGTGATTGCCCTTGAGCGGAATGCTTTCGACTTTCAGGATGAACTCAGGCGCGGCCTGTTCGGAGGCTCGAAAGGCGATCGCTCCTTCATGCACGAATGCGCCCTGGCGCACAATGCGCTTCGCGCTGAACCAGAAAATGCGCGACTTCGCTCGCGCCGCCATGCGCGATGTCACATCGTCGTCGGCGTTCAGCACCAGAGCATCTTCAGCCGTCTGATTGGCGAAGATACGCTCCTTCGCCGCCACATAATTTTCAAACGTCCCGTGCCGATCGAGATGGTCAGGCGTGACGTTAAGAATCACGGCAACGTCAGGACGGAAGCGATAGGTGGTCTCCAGTTGGAAGCTCGACACTTCGAGCACTGACCAGCCATCGTCGCGGCTCTGATCGACCAGTGCAATCACGGGAACACCAATGTTGCCGCCGACCTGCACCGGCAGCTTGCCGGCTTCGAGAATCGCGCCGCACAGGGCGGTCGTCGTCGTCTTGCCGTTCGAACCGGTAATCGCCAGTGATTTGCCTTTGAGGTAGCGCGAGGCTAGTTCTAATTCGCCTATGATCGGCAGACCGAAGGCCTTCACCTGCACTAATTCTGGAGTGTCGAGCGGCACGCCCGGGCTGACGACAATCAGGTCCTGCCTGCGGAAGGTCAGCAGGCCATGACCACCCGCTTCGACGGCGATACCTTCTTCGAGCAACGCAGGGATGTCTTTTCCCAGCTGCTCAGCGCTGCGAATGTCCGACACCGTGACCTGCGCGCCTCTGCGGCGAAGAAAGAGCGCGGCCGCCAGGCCGGACTTACCCAGGCCAACCACCAAAACCTTTTTGCCTTTGAATTCCATGCTTTCGATTTTCCGGCCAGACACGCTATTGTGTCACGTCAGGAGCGAAATTTAACGAAGCTTCAGCGTGGTGAGTGCTAAGAGTGCAAACACCAGAGCGACAATCCAGAAACGGGTGATGACCTTCGCCTCCGACCAGCCCACCAATTCAAAGTGATGATGCAGCGGCGCCATCTTGAAGATCCGCTTCTTGCGCAGCTTGTAGCTGCCTACCTGCAGGATGACCGACATCGCTTCGATCACAAAGATGCCGCCGATGAAGGGCAGCAGCAATTCCTGCTTGATGGCAACGGCGACGGTGCCGATCGCGCCGCCTAGCGCCAGGGAGCCCACGTCACCCATAAAGACTTCTGCGGGGTGCGCGTTGTACCAGAGGAAGCCGATACTGGCGCCGACCATCGATCCGCAGAAGATAGACAGTTCCCCTACGAGCGGCATGCGCTGCAACTCCAGATAATCGGCGAAAACGACGTGTCCGCTCACATAGGTCAGAACTGTGAGCGCGCCTGCTGCGATGATGGTGCAGCCAATGGCAAGACCGTCGAGACCGTCCGTAAGGTTCACGGCGTTGCTGGAAAAAACAATCAGCAGCACCGTGAAGATGACGAACGGGAGAAATGCGATCAAGCCAAAGTGTGGAATATGACGCAACGCATGGATGGCAAAGTCAGGCTGCAGACGCTTGACGAACGGAACACTTAATTTGGTCGAGTAGATGCCCTGCATTTGCATCGCAATTAACGTGATTGAAATCGCAAGGCTGGCCAGAATCTGGTAGCCCAACTTGGCGCGCGCGGTGAGGCCAAGATTCCGTCTCTTGACGACTTTGATGTAGTCATCGGCAAAGCCTATCGCTCCAAAAGCCAGCGTTGACCCCATAACCAGCCAAACAAATGGATTTGAAAGATCGGCCCAGAGCAGAGTAGGCAGCAGAATCGCTATGCAGATGAGAACGCCGCCCATCGTGGGCGTGCCCGCTTTTTTCTGATGGTCCTTCGGGCCTTCTTCGCGGATGTACTGGCCGATCTGGAACTCGCGCAGCTTTTCAATCACAAACGGCCCAATGATCAGCGCGATCAGCAGCGCTGTGAGCGACGCGAAGGCAGTGCGAAACGTCAGATACCGGAAAATGCGGAATGGTCTGAAGTATGGGAAAAGCTTCTGATACAGGAGCCAGTAGAGCAAACACTTCCTCCGGCAAAATTGCGTTATCTTTCGTTCATCTTACAGAACTAGTTTGTTCTCAACGCTTCAAGCGCCCGCTCCAGCCGCACTCCGCGCGACGCCTTCAGCAACACAACATCTTTTTCACGCAGATTTCGCTTGAGCCATGCTCCTGCCAACTCCGGCGTTTCCACAAAGATCGCTTCCACGCCGGCCTCCTTCGCGGCATCGACAATGTGCATAGCGTTTCCGCGCACCCCCAACACGATATCTACACCGGCGGATGCCGCCGCTTCGCCGCAGCTTGTGTGCAATCCAATCGCCTCGCGTCCAAGCTCCAACATCTCTCCGGCAACCAAAATGTGCCGCGGCCCTGGCACCGACATCAGCGTCTGGATCATCGCCTTCAGGGCTTCGGGATTCGAGTTGTAGCAATCGTTGATGATCGTGGCTCCGCGAACATAGAGCGTCTGGCCGCGTTTGTCACCTGGCTCAAGCGTTGCAAGGGCCGCGGTGCATTTCTCAAGCGGTATCCCAGCTTCCAATCCTACTGCGATTGCAGCTAGAGAGTTGGCTACGTTGTGCTGGCCAAGCATCCGCAAGCAAACGGTTTCTTCACGCTTACCCGCACGAATACGAATACGAAGACCTTCCGCTCCCAATTCATCGACAGACTCCGCGCGCGGATCGGAACATGGCCCTTTGCCGAAATAGATCGTCTTGCCATGAAAGTCCCGGCCAAACTGCGAGACATACGGATCATCGCAATTCAGAAAAGCCACGCCATCGGAAGGCAGACTGGCCACCAACTCATATTTCGCGCGGGCAACACCGGCAAGTCCGTCAGGAAAATTCTCGGCGTGGGCATTACCGACATTCGTAACGACGCCCCAATTGGGAGCGGCGATGTGCGTCAGCGCCGCAATCTCACCCGCGTTCGACATACCCATTTCAATCACTGCTACTTCATCCTCAGGTTCAATACGAAGCAGCTGCAACGGCAGACCGAAGCCATTATTGAGATTGCCCTGCGACTTGAGAACCCGAAAGCGCGCAGAGAGCACCGCTGCAATGGCGTCTTTTGTCGTCGTCTTGCCGGCACTTCCGGTGACACCGATCACGCGCTTTCCCCAATGCCGGCGAACGGCCGCCGCCAACGTCTGCAAAGCGGTCAGAGGCGCGTCAACAATCAGGAGCGGGTATTGGCGCGCTGATTCTGGCAGGTCGAGAACTCTTGTTTTTGCGACGACCGCACCGCAGGCTCCGCGCTCCAGGGCTGCGACCACAAAGTCATGGCCGTCGAAGTGCTCGCCACGAACCGCGAAAAACAGATCGCCGGGGTTCAGTGTGCGAGAGTCGATGGAGTAGCCAGTCGCAGTCTGCACATTCGCATCCTGACGGTGGACGTGCAGGGTTCCGCTCATCCAGTGTGCAATCTGATCGAGCGCCAGCTTCACCGCTTTGCTCCTGACTGCGTCAGCGCATGGATTTCGCTCGCCGCAATTTCCACATCGTCGAAGTGAATGATCCGGTCGTGCAGTGTCTGGGTCTTCTCGTGGCCTTTGCCGGCCAGCAAAACAATATCTCCCGGCCTCGCCTGCTCGATTGCAATCTGGATCGCCTTCGCGCGATCGGCTTCAGCAACGAACTGAACACCTGTTGCTCCAAGTCCAGGCAGCACGTCGCGTAGAATCGCTTCTGGCTCCTCGCTGCGCGGATTGTCGGACGTGAGTACGACGAAATCGCTTCCTTCACCTGCCGCGCGGCCCATTAGCGAGCGCTTGGTGCGGTCGCGGTCGCCGCCGCAACCGAAGAGGGTGATAACGCGGCCATTTGCAGGCTTAACGAATTCGCGTGCCAGCGCGATCAGGTTTCGCAGCGCATCATCGGTGTGAGCATAATCAACGACCACCGTGAACGGCTGGCCCGCATCGACCGTTTGAAAGCGTCCGGGGACACATGCAAGGGAAGCAGCGCCTGTGGCGATCTCTTCCAGAGTAAGACCGCGTGCGTGTGCGGCAGCAGAAGATGCGAGCAGGTTGTAAACATTCACTTTGCCGGTTAGCCGTGTGCGGATCATTACGCTTCCATGTGGCGCGACAAGCGTGAACCCCATCCCCGTTGCGGACATCTGTATGTCGTCGGCGCGAATCTCACCTGCTCTCAGTCCGTAGGAGAAAACCTCCGAGCCCGCTTTGCGCGCCTTGATGGCCAGCTCGGCTCCATAGGGATCGTCGGCGTTGACGACAGAGACGCGCGGCACGGCACCATTCGATCCGTCGAAGAGCATCCTTTTAGCAGCGAAGTATGCCTCCATGGTGACGTGATAATCGAGGTGATCGCGCGTAAGATTCGTGAAGACGGCGACGTCAAACGGAAGCGACCAGACGCGCCCTTGTTCAAGCGAGTGTGACGAAACCTCCATCACGGCTTCGGTTGCGCCTGCGCTTACCCCCCTGGCAAACAGCTCCAGCAGGTCGCGCGACTCAGGTGTCGTGTGCGGAGACTCCTCTACAGCGCCCGCGACGTGATATTCGATGGTTCCGACCAGCACGGTTTTGCGATCGGCGGCGTTCAGCATCGCGTCCAGCAGGAACGCCGTCGTGGTCTTGCCGTTGGTTCCGGTAACGCCGCTCAGTGCAAGTTTTTTTTCCGGATGTTGATGGAAATTGGAAGAAATCGCAGCGAGCGCCGTCCGTCCGTGTGCAACTTCGGCCACTGCAATCTTCGGATATTTGCCCGCTGCTTCCATAAACATCATCGCCGAATCGCTCACAACGGCGCTGGCGCCCCGTTCGATCGCAGAAGCGATATAGCGATTACCGTCGGTTGTCCCGCCCTGCATGGCAACAAATAGTGCTCCGGGAGCTACTTTGCGCGAGTCGTACTCGATGCTGATGACGTCAACCGATGAGCCGGTATGCCGCACCAGGCCGACTCCCCGCAGGACTTCTTCAATGTGCATAGGAATAAGTTGATTTTAGTATCAGCGGGTGAAGCGCACCACTATCTCGGTACCCGTCGGCACCATCGTGCCGGCGGCGGGAGCCTGATCCCGTGCGATGCCCGTACCCAGCACCTGCACGCCTAGCCCCACAGAGCCCGCCTGTTCGATCACGTTGCGTACAGACTGTCCAACTACAGATGGCACTGCGACCTGCTTGCCTGCATTCACGATCACGGAGCCATTCACGATCGGAGTCGCAGGAGGACTCGCAGGCATCTGCGGCTCTGGGACTGATGTTTCCGCAGATTTAGGAGTGATGGTCTCGGCAAACGCCGTCGTCGATGATCTCGGAGGCAACGGAGGCGTGGATATGTTCGCTGCAACCTGAGTGGACGCAGCATTCTTCCCAACCGGGACGGCCTGTCCAGGCGTCTGCGGCGCGCGCAGAGGATCATCCGCGGGAAGATCGTTCACATCGGCAAAAAGCGAGTTCAGGTTTTCGTCGCTCTCTGCCGGCCCGTCATCATCTTCCACTGGCTGCTGGTTTTTAGCGATCTCAGCCTGCTGCTTCAGATCCTGATCGTGAGGTACTCCGAGATATTCGAGGATCTGCTGCGCCAGTTCATGAAATGCCGGAGCGCTTGCTTGCGCGCCGTGGTGGCCGCCCGCCTCGGGCGAATCCATGACGATCGCAACGCTGATCGCTGGATTGTTCACAGGAGCGAAGCCCACAAACGAGGCTATATATTTTGTTTTGGAATAGGTGTGCGTGGTGATGTCGATCTTTTGCGCGGTGCCTGTTTTTCCCGCGGCGCTGTAACCGTCAAGCTGCGCGTTGCGCCCGGTGCCATTCATCACGACGCCTTCCATCATCTGGCGCATTTGGGCGGACGTCATTGTCGAAATCACGCGATGCTCTCCGTCAGGCAGCGGGTCAGGCAGTTCACCATTCGGATGAAAGGTCACGGGTTGCAGCTTTGGATCGCCCTTCAACAGGTCCGTACTTTTCAACAGGATGTGCGGCGGCAGATACATGCCGCCATTTGCAATCGTCGACACCATAGTGATGAGTTGGATCGGCGTGACGCCGACTTCCTGCCCCATGGGAATCGAGCCGATCGATGTCGGTTCCCAGTGCTTCACCGGTTTCAACAGCCCGCGTGTTTCTGAAGGCAGCTCGATGCCCGAGCGCTGACCAAATCCGAAGGAGCGGACGTACTGGTAATACCTCTCCTGCCCCATGCGCAGCGCCAGCTTAATGGCGGCCACGTCACTTGATTCCCACAGGGCCTGGCTGGTCGAAATCACATTGTTATAGCGGTGTTCAAAAGCAATTGCGTCACGATCATCATGCGTGGTGCGTCCGGCGATGGTGATGGCTCCGCCCTGACAGTCGATCTTGGAATCAGGGGTAGCGACCTTTTCCTCCAGCGCAGCCGAATAGGCAACAAGCTTGAAAGTCGATCCCGGCTCGTAGACATCGCTCACCGCATGATCACGTAAAAGATCTTTTGTCGCGTGGCGAAAGTCGTTCGGATTGAACGTAGGCCGGATCGCCAGTGCGAGAATCTGCCCGGTATGTGGGTCCTGCACAACAATGGTGCCATTGATCGCCTTGGTGCGCTCCATGTTGCGCTCGAGCGCCTGCTCGGCCATGAACTGAATGTTCGCGTCGAGTGTCAGGACAAGGTTTTCCCCGGGAAGCGGCTCATTCTCCTCGCTGCCTAGCACATGCCTGCGCGCATCGAGAGCCGTCAGCATGTGCCCCGGCGTACCGTGCAGGTTATCGTCGAAATTCTGCTCCAGCCCACCGAGTCCGCTGTCGTCGAGACCGACATAACCCAGGACTTCTGAGGCCATCTGGTTGTCCGGATAGAAGCGCTTGAATTCTTTCTGAACATAAATGCCCTTCAGGTTGAGCGCTTCAACCTTATTGATGATCTCCGGGTCCTGCTTGCGTGCGACCCACGCAAAGTTCCGCGAAGCATTGAAGCGCGCGAGAATCTGCTGCGCCGAGGTAAACGAATCCGTTGGGTCGATATGGGCGACCTTTGCCAGCGCAGCCGCTGTCGCGGGCCGCGCATCGCCAATCTCCGATGGCACAGCGTAGATCGAATCGGCTAGAACCGTCATCGCCAGTTCATGAAGATTGCGGTCGTAGAGCACTCCGCGTCGTGGGGCGACTTCAAAGGTGCGCTGTTGCTGCCTTGCGGCACGCTCCACAAACTCATGGTGCCGGACCACCTGCAGCCATACGAGGCGCATACCGATCAATCCCGCCCACACTGCAAAAATAGCAACGATATAGATCACGCGCAGACGGCGCATTGGGGTCACCACGCCCGCCTGCGCCGTCTGTGTGTTTTGAGATGCCTGGCTTTTCTCGAAATGGAATGAAAACCGCTTCACCGCGCGCTACCTTCCGGCAGAAATTTGAAAGCTAAAGCCTAGCGAAGGGGGATCGCAGGAGTCACCTTGGCCATGACTGGACCGTTCTGATCAAGACTCGCATCCGGACGAACTACCTGTCCCGGGCGCGGCGCATCGAGACCAAGTTGACGCGCCATGCGGTCAATGCGGGCAGGATCGGCGAGCTGCGCCTCTGTCAGGCTAAGTTGGCGGTTCTGCTCTTCCAGCTGAACAACCTGCTGTTTCTCCGATTCCACCCGGTAGCCGTACTCGATCGAGCAGAAATGCTGCCAGCCATAGACCATCACCAGAGCAAAAAGCAACGCCATAGCGCAGGCGAAGGTGCGCATCTCGCGCACGCTCTGCGGATCGGCGGCTTTCACCAGCCGCGAATTGTCGAAGCGCTTCGTGAAGAAGACTTCCGGCGTCGGCCCCCGTCGCGCACGCTGCTGCTGCGCAAACAGGGACAGGTTCCGCTCGGCCGCCGTTGCTTCTACGCGTCTGCGGGGGGCCGTCATTATTCCATTGGTCGCGATTACCTGTGTCGCCATCTCTCTTCTCCAGACTGCTGCTTCTCTTCCTAAACTTTGTCTCCTCTAACGACCGGGCCTGGGCCGCTATTCTCTGAGGAGGGACTTACTGATGTCGTCTTACTAACTTTCGCCTTGTACAACGGTGGGACGACCCCGGCCCGATTTTTAACTAAACTTGCCCGTTCTCTTCTTCTCCGCCGCGCGCAGCTTAGCGCTGCGCGCTCTTGGGTTGCGATCCGTCTCTTCCGCTTCCGCCGTGACCGGCTTCCGCGTCAACACTTCGTAAATTCCCTGCCGCGCGCCTTCGCGCAGCGAATCTTTGGCACGCCGGTCTTCGAGAGAGTGGAAGCTGATCACCACCAGCCTTCCCCCCGGCTTAAGCAACCGGGGCGCTGCATCCAGCAGCGCGTCGATCTCCTCCAGCTCGGCATTTACGTAAATTCGGAGAGCCTGAAAGGTTCGTGTCGCCGGGTGCAGAGTATGCCGGCTTCGCTCTGATTTCATCGCCGGGGCCGCAGCCGCTACGATTCTGGCAAGTTGTGCCGTTGTCGTAATCGGCCGGGCCCTGACAATGGCTCTGGCGATTCTCCGCGACCTCCTTTCCTCTCCGAATTCGTAAATCAGGTTGGCAAGATCTTTTTCGCCAGCCTGGTTTACCACCTGTTCAGCGTTGATGCCCTGGCGCGGATTCATCCGCATTTCCAAGGGCCCATCCGCCTGAAAACTAAATCCTCTGTGCGCTTCGTCGAACTGCAGCGAGCTGACGCCAAAATCGGCCAGCAACCCGTCAAGGCTTTCCGGTTCCAGCACCTTTTCCGCCTGCGAGAACTCGACATCGTGCAGGACGACTTCCGGCATAGCCGGCCCCAACGTTTCGCGCAGAGCATTCAACCGCTCCCGCGCTATGGCCATCGCCTCAGGGTCGCGGTCGAAGGCAATCAACTTGCCTCGCGGACCCAACTGTCTCGCAATTGCCATCGCATGCCCAGCAAGTCCGAGAGTGGCATCACAATACGTGCCGCCCGGCCGCACATTCAGGTATCGGATCGCATCTTGTAAAAGAACCGGCACATGTCGCTCGCGTTCCGTCATGTGCTCCCCCTTGGGGGCATCGTTTAAAGCCCAAATCCTGCTAATTCTTTCTCGTCTTCCGGCGTCAGCGGAGCTGCTTCCATGTTTTGCTTGAAGTCTTCATGGTTCGCGACTGTCAGGTAGTTCTGCATCCCGAAGACCACCACATCTGTCATCAAATTGGCTGACTCCCGCAAAATCTGTGGCAGCAGCACCCTGCCTTGCGAATCTATCTCCGTGGTTTGACCGTAATAGTTGATCCGATCCATCAACTTCTTCTTGGCGGGATGGAAGCTCGGAACCGCGGCTAGCTTTTCCTCGATCTTTTCCCACTCTTTCAGCGGGTAGATCTCGGCAACCTTGCCATCCTTACTGGTTATGTAAAACAGCGATCCGTAGTTCTCCGTCAGCGGGCGCTTGAATTCCACCGGAAGCTTAAGCCTCCCTTTTTCATCAACGCGCGCTGGATGGTTTCCACGAAACATCGCTTATTCCCTAAAATCCAAACCGGCCTCTTTCGTTCTATCGGCCATAAATCGCTATTATGAGACAAGAATTAGTCAAAATCATCCAAATTATCCAGAAAAGACTAATTTGGCCCACTAAGTCCCACCGACATCGTAACTCACTAGATGCGCGGGTCAAAGTGTGTTCTCTTGTGGAGATTCGAGAAATCTTAGACTGGGAAGGAGATGGGCCGATTCTGGTTCAGGCAAAACTCAATAGATAGTGCCAAACTGCACCGCAAACCACTAGATCAGGTGTTGTCTAATTTGGTTCTTGGCAGCATTTCCGCACTTGCCAGATTATAAGGACTCGCGATAGGACGTTTCGCCTATTCTTCTCCTGCAAGTCCCCCGTGACGCCTTCTGTGTCGCTCGCGCAAGTTCCGCTGGACGTAGAAAACAAGGTAAATGACCACCAGCAAGTTCACCAGAGTCAGACTGGCCTTGACCCATGTCGGCCGGCGCAGAAGCTCAAAGAACTCCCAGGGAAGAAATGACGCCGTGAGGATGAGCGTCAGATACTCGGCCCATGTTTTTTCTAGCACCAGCCCGGTCCCCTCAATGAAATCCAGCCCCGCATAGCAGAAGATGGCAATGCTGATCTGCTTCATGCGGTGAGCGTCAATCAGCGCGGCTTTGTCCAACACCAGATTGACGAACCTGCTCTCCGGATCGAAGTGCCAGTCGATGAGCCAACGCGTCAGCAGATCGACGATGTCGCGATGCACCAGTCTCAGCGCACCAATTCCCAACAGGACGAAGAGGAAGCCTTTCAAAAGCTTGAACCCGCCGATCAGGAGAATCCAGCGATCGCGCTTATGGTGGGTTTCTACTCCCGCCGCCGCATTCATGTTCTGCACTTCAGTCATGCGTTGTTCTCATCATAGTGCGTCAGGCGCGGAGGCTTGCAACCATTGGTAATGCAGGCGCCTTTTGAGGTGATCTGGAAGATCTTATCGAATGGCGTCATTCATGGGATCATTCTGTGCTGCGAGCGAGCTAGCTGTGGCCTTTTCGCGGCTGCCGCGAAAAGGCTACCCTGCTCAAGGGGCGCGTAACCGCCTTCTTATCGTGCCAATGCTTTCGTGCGGGAAGTCCTCTTGAGGTATGGAACAAGCTTTTCCAGCGCGGCTTCCACACTGATGCCGTAACGCGCGCGCAGCTGCTCCACTTTGCCGTGCTCGATGAAGCGGTCAGGCCATCCGATGCGGACCACCGGAACCGCCAATTGCATTTCGTTGAGCGCTTCCATCACGGCGCTACCGAATCCGCCCATCAGCACGTGATCTTCGAATGTAATAATCACAGCTGCACGTTTCGCATAGCTGGCCAGAACCTCGCGATCAAGCGGCTTGACGAAGCGCGGATTGATGATCGCAGCCGAGTGCCCCTGCTGTTCAAGCTTTGCAGCCAATTCACTCGCCATTGGCAACAAAGCGCCTAAGCCAAATATGGCCACGTCGTCGCCATCCGCAATGACTTCGGCTTTGCCGATCGGCAGCGCGACCGGATGTTCTTTGACAGCAGTGCCGGGCCCGGTGCCGCGCGGATAGCGCACTGCGCTCGGCCCCTCGTGCAGCATGGCGGTGTAGAGCATGTCGGACAGCTCGTCTTCATCCTTCGGAACCATGTGCACAATATTTGGGATGCCGCGCAGATAGCTTATGTCGAAAAGTCCGTGATGCGTCGCGCCATCGTCACCGCTCAAGCCGCCCCGATCCATGCAAAAGACAACGGGTAAATTCTGCAGGCACACATCGTGCACGATGGGATCAAAAGCTCGCTGCAGAAACGTCGAGTAAATCGCGCAGAAGGGCTTGTAACCGCGCGTCGCCATGCCTGCGGCAAAGATCACGGCGTGCTCTTCAGCAATGCCCACGTCGAAATATTTCTTCGGATGATGCGGACGAAAGAGGTCGAGCGCTGTGCCATTTGGCATGGCTGCGGTAATCGCGACGAGCTTCTCGTTCCCATTCGCAAGTTTGACGAGCGTATTGGCGAAGACCTCAGAATATGTCTGCTGGCCCGCTGGCTTCGTCTCACCCGTCTCCGGATCGTAAGGCCCAAGGCCGTGAAATTTTTTCTGTTTGTCGAGCGCGGGCTGAAAACCCCGCCCCTTCTGCGTGATGGCGTGGAGCAGGACAGGTCGCTCCTGCGCCTTGAGAAATTGGAATGTCTCAATCAGCAGACTGATGTTATGCCCGTCGAGTGGTCCATAGTACGTGAGGCCGAACTCCTCAAAGAAAACAGAGGGCCAAAGCAGACCTTTTGCCGCTTCTTCCGCACGCCGGACTACATTTACAGCAGTCTTGCCGCCGAAGCGCTCCAGAAGGCGGGCAGCGCTGTCGTGCAGGTGGCTGATGTGTTCATTGGTGACGATCTTGTGCAGATACCGTGCAATCGCGCCGACGTTCCGATCAATCGACCACTCGTTGTCGTTCAGCACAACGATCAGCCGCTTCGTCTGGTCGGCGATATTGTTCAACGCTTCAAACGAAATGCCGTTTGTGAACGCGGCGTCTCCGGCAAGCGCCACGACGTGCTCCTTGCCGCCCGCGAGATCGCGCGCCACGGCCATGCCCAGCGCCGCAGAAAGCGCGGTGCCCGCGTGTCCGGCACCGTAGATGTCATGCTCACTCTCGGAGCGCAGCATGAAGCCGTTCAAACCGCCCGGCTGCCGGATCGTCTCAAAGCGCTCGCGCCGCCCGGTGAGCAATTTGTGGATATAGGCCTGATGGCTGACGTCGAAAACAAATTTGTCCGCCGGCGTATCGAAGACATAGTGCATGGCCAGCGTAAGTTCCACCACGCCGAGGTTCGGCCCCAGGTGGCCACCTGTTTTCGAGAGCGTCTGAATCAGCGTCTCACGGATTTCCTGAGCCAGCGATTCAAGCTCGGCAACGGAGAGCTTCTTGATGTCGGACGGTAATTGGATGGTATCGAGTAAATGTCCCATTCAGCGATAAGAACGCACATCTATTTTAGACCCGGATGCGCGCGACCCGTTGCTCTGTCAAACACATCAAAAAAAAGACCCTGTAACAGGGCCTCGTGCCGCGGAGCAATGAGGTTATTCCTCTAAAGTATAAGTATATCAAGTTCTTGAGCGTTATTCCGCAAGCGCGGCAAGCGCCTCATCCGCCGGGGCCTCCTTGCGAAACTCACCCTCCCACTGCGCCACGACCGCAGAGGCCAGACAGTTTCCCACCACATTCACCGTGGTCCGGCCCATGTCCATGAGCGCATCGATACCCAGGATGAGAAAAATCGGCTCCTGTGGTAGATGAAAGACGGATGATGTAGCCAGTAGCACTACCAGCACTGCCCGCGGCACTCCGGCCACGCCTTTGCTCGTCAGCATGAGTACGCCAAGCATAAAGAGTTGTTGCTTCCAGCCCAGTTGCATGCCGCCTGCCTGCGCCACAAAGATAGACGCAATCGCAAGATACAGCGCCGATCCGGCAAGGTTGAAGCTATATCCGGTCGGGATCACGAAACCGACAATCCTACGGGGAACGCCAAAAGCCTCCATCGCCTCCATGGCGCGTGGCAGGGCCGCCTCGGATGTACTGGTGGCAAAGGCGATCGTCGCCGGTTCTGCTACGGCAGAAAGAAATTCGCGCAGCGGCAAGCGCGCCAGCAACGCCGCAGGCAGCATGGCAAGCAGTGCAAACGCGATGAGCGCGATATATAACGTGACGAGCAGCTTCGCCAGACTGGTCATCACGCCCAATCCCGAGTGCGCGACCGTATAAGCGAGCGCGGCGCCTACGCCAATCGGCGCGTAGTACATCACGATGTTCGTGAAGGCGAACATTGTCTGCGTCAGGGATTCGGCCACCCGTAGCAGGGGAGCCCGCTGCCCTTCTTTGAGGCGCCCCAGAGCCAGCCCGAAGATTAGCGCAAAGACGGCCACCTGCAAGATCTGATCGTCGGCAATCGACTTGGCCAGATTCTCGGGAAAAACATGAAGCATAAACTGCTGCCACGAAAGACCCGAGTCGTTCTGCTGCTGCGGTGCTGTCTGCACGTGAAGATCGCCGTGGGCAATCGACGTATGCTGAGCCGATGCTTCGAGTCCAGTCCCAGCCCTCGATACGTTGATCGCGACCAGTCCGATCGCGAGGGCAATCGTCGTCAGCACCTCAAAATAGATGAGCGACTTCAGACCAAGGCGTCCGACGCTGCGCAGCTCTCCATGACCGGCGATGCCGGTGATGAGAGTGCCCAAGATCAACGGGGCAACGATAGCCTTGATCAGCCGCAGGAAAATATCGCTGAATATATACGCCTGCAAGGCAACGCCCGGGGCATCCAGACCCAGCTCAATACCGGCAAGCATCCCCCAGATGATCCAGACCGTCAGAGATCGTCGCCGCAGGGCAAACACCGTGAATGCCGCCAGCGCAAGCAGACGCATCACCATCGCATCGGCAGCAAACTGCGGCCGCAATGCCTGCAGCAAAATCCCCGCCGTATAGACGCCCGCGCCGGCCACGCCGAGCCAATGCAGGCTTGGGCGATTGCTTCCTGCTACCGGTTCCGTGACCTTCATCTCATTCATCGCGACTTTCAGTGCACTCTGCCAACGATACTGCACCGCTGCTAGCATAAAGCCTGTCAGCTTCTTCGGAAGCCGCGAGGTTTTGACGATGCGCCCCATTGCCCTCCCTGTATCACTTGCCGGATTGCTTCTCTCCTCGTCTATATTTGCCCAGCAGGTCCCGTTAGATCCGCTGGCAAAACCTGTTCCCGCGGCGAATATGTCGAACGCTCTGAGCGACCCGACACTCTCTCCGGGCGTGGCCTTTCTCTTCCAGCTCGAAGCGCAGTTCGCGCGGGATACAGCAAAGGGCGGCGGCAAGACCTTCGCCTCATGGTTCGCCGATGACGCCGTAACCCTGGGCAACAAGGAAACTCCGGTGCTCGGGCATGCAGCCATAGCTGCGCAGACGACGTGGACCCCAGAACAGTATCAGCTGACCTGGACGCCGCAGGGCGGAGAGATGTCCTCGGCAGGTGACATGGGCTACACCTGGGGCCACTACGAAGGCCGCGCCAAAGACAAGAGCGGCAATCCCATCACCACCAGCGGACGTTACATGACCATCTGGAAGAAACAGCACGATGGCCAATGGAAAGTCATACTCGACTCCAGCAGCGAAGAACCACCATCGGCGGGTGATTGCTGCAAGGTGCCCTAGACAATTCGGCCAAATATGAGCCAGATCTTAGAGACCGGGCTTCTGATTATTTTTCGTCGCAGGCGGCTACTCGTCCTGCTCGCGCAGTTTCGCTATTACGCTGAAGTCCTCAAGCGTCGTCGTATCGCCTTTAATGTCGCCGTTTGTAGCCAGTTCGCGCAGAAGCCGCCGCATGATCTTGCCGGATCGCGTCTTGGGGAGTTGTTCGGTAAAGCGGATGTCGTCAGGACGGGCGAGCGCACCGATTTCCTTCGCCACCCAGGCGCGCAGCTCGTCCTTCAGCTCTTTTGAGGGTTGATACTCGCTTTCGAGCGTCACGAAGGCGGCGATAGCCTGTCCTTTCAGATCGTCGGGACGCCCCACAACCGCCGCCTCGGCAACCTTGGGATGCGCCACCAGCGCCGATTCCACTTCCATCGTACCCAGACGGTGCCCGCTGACATTCAGCACGTCGTCTACGCGCCCCATCAGCCAGAAGCAGCCGTCGTCATCGACGCGCGCTCCGTCGCCGGTGAAATAAGAACCGGGAATCTCCGACCAGTAACTCTGCACGTAGCGTTCCGGATCGTTGTAGATCGTCCGTGCCATCGAGGGCCAGGGTTTGCGGATGACCAGCAGTCCGCCATGCCCTGCAGGAACAGGCCCTCCTTCTTTTGTAACCACCTCAGGCACAATTCCGAAGAAAGGCCGCGTAGCTGAACCCGGCTTCGTCGGGACCGCGCCGGGAATCGGGGCAATCATGATCGCTCCGGTCTCAGTCTGCCACCAGGTATCGACGATCGGACAGCGTCCTTTGCCGATCTTTTCGCGATACCACATCCACGCCTCGGGATTGATCGGCTCGCCTACCGTGCCCAGCAGGCGCAGCGAATCAAGCTTGTGTCTTTCTGGAAAATGGTCGCCCCACTTGATGAAGGCTCGGACCGCTGTCGGCGCCGTGTAGAAGATGGTGACCTTGTGCTCGTCGATTATCTTCCAGAAGCGGTCCATCTCCGGAAAGTTCGGTGCGCCTTCATACATAAGCGTGGTGACACCGTTTTGTAACGCGCCGTAAACCACATATGAATGGCCGGTCACCCATCCAATGTCCGCCGTGCACCAGTAGATGTCATCGTCACGCAGATCAAAGATGTATTTGCTCGTCAGGTAGGTCTGTACGGAATAGCCTCCGGTCGTGTGCACAAGTCCCTTTGGCTTTCCCGTCGTTCCTGAGGTGTAGAGGATGTAGAGCGGATCTTCCGAGTCAAGTTCCTCTGCCGGACAATCCGGCGCAGCCTTCGCCGTCAGGTCATGCCACCAGTGGTCGCGCCCGGCCTGCATCTTTACGGGCGAGCCTGAACGTCGATAGACGACCACATTCTTCACCGTAGGACATTTCGAAACCGCTTCATCCACCGTCGCTTTGAGCTTCACTTCACTGCCGCGCCTGTAAGAAGTGTCCTGCGTCAATATGGCCACGCATTCCGCGTCGTTGACGCGGTCGACAATCGCCTGCGCCGCGAATCCGCCGAAGATGACCGAATGCACAGCGCCGATGCGGGCACAGGCGAGGATGGCAATGGCGAGTTCAGGTGTCATGCCCATGTAAACTGCGACGCGGTCGCCCTTCCGGATGCCCAGGCCCTTCAGCGAATTGGCCACCCGCTGCACTTCCGTGTGCAGGTCCCTGAAGGTGAGCCGGCGCACTTCACCCGGCTCGCCCTCCCATAGAATGGCAACCTTGTCGCGCTTACCTCCCAAGGCATGTCGGTCCACGCAGTTGTAGCTCAGGTTGATCCTGCCACCCACAAACCATTTGGCCCAGGGCAGGTTCCACTCGAGGACTTTCTCCCACGGCTTGAACCAGTACAGTTCACGCGCCGCTTCCGCCCAGAAGCTCTCCGGGTCGTCCACCGACCGGCGATACATCTGCTCATATTCCGCAAGGCTCTTGATGCGCGCCTTCGCGGCAAACTCGGCTGGCGGGGGAAAGACGCGGTTTTCGCGAAGGACGGAATCGAGATTTGGATCAGGGCTCGTGGTGGTCAACGGCATGCCTCTAGCTCTACCTCTTAGGGATTGGATCAAAGATGAAAGAACGAAGAAATAGAATTCCTCACCGCAATCACGTTAAAGGTTGAGGCAGATCGTAGGCAAGAGAAATCCTGTCTATACAAGCAGACATGATGCGAAGAAATTCAAGTCGAAGCCTCGACCGAAGTTTTCTCTCATGAATAGACATCGGAATTTAATTGCAAGCTTTTGATTGAAGTTGTTAGCATCCCACCTTTTGCAACACTTTACCCGGAGATCTGTCGCGTGTCATTCCTGTCTTTTCTGGATTATGAGCGGTCTATTGCCAAGCCTGGCTTCAGCAGATGGCTTGTTCCTCCAGCGGCCCTTGCAGTGCATCTTTCCATCGGTCAGGTGTATGCCTTCAGCGTTTTCAAGAACCCTCTGCTCGCTCTCATAGCCACCGACGGCAGCGCCTGGAGCCTGAAAGAGATCGGCTACATTTTTTCGATCGCCATCGCCGTGCTGGGTCTCTCTGCAGCCTTGTTCGGCAAATGGCTGGAATCAGCCGGGCCGCGCAGAGCAATGTTTGTGTCGGCCGCCTGCTTCGGGAGTGGGTTTCTGATTGCGTCGCTGGGAGTGACGTTTCATTCCCTCGCCCTGATTTATGTTGGATATGGAGTCGTCGGAGGAATTGGGCTGGGACTGGGCTACATCTCGCCGGTCTCGACGCTCATCAAGTGGTTTCCAGACCGGCCGGGCCTGGCCACCGGTCTCGCCATCATGGGCTTTGGCGGAGGCGCCATGATCGGCTCGCCACTCGGCACCAGGCTCATGGCTTTCTACAAGACTTCAGGCCACCAGCCTATCGCTGCGGCGTGGGTAGCGATGGGTATCCTTTACTTCGTCTTCATGATGTTCGGCGTCTTCACCGTGCGCGTTCCACAGAAGGGCTGGAAGCCTGTGGGATGGACTCCAAAGCCACGTCAGTCTGCGCTCATCAGCGCGCACAACGTTGACGTTAACTCGGCCTTCGTCACGCCGCAGTTCTGGCTGCTGTGGATCGTCCTCTGTTTGAATGTCACCGCGGGCATCGGCATTCTCGAACAGGCCGCGCCCATGATCCAAGACCTCTTCAAGGGTGCCGTCTCGCCTGTGGCAGCCGCCGGATTCGTCGGCGTGCTTAGCCTCTTCAATATGGCCGGCCGTTTCTTCTGGGCTTCGACCTCGGATTACATCGGCCGCAAGCCGACCTACATGATCTTCTTCATCGTGGGAGCAGCTCTCTACGCATTGCTGCCTTTCACCGGCACCGAACATCTGAATTCCGTTGCGCTCTTCGTGCTCATCGCGGGCGTACTGATCAGCATGTATGGCGGAGGCTTCGCCACTATTCCCGCCTATCTAAAAGACCTCTTCGGCGGCTATCACGTCAGCGCCATTCACGGGCGGCTGCTTACGGCCTGGTCGACCGCCGGCATCCTGGGTCCGCTGATCGTAAACGGCATTCTCGACCACTACGTGGCCCAACACATTCCCAAGCAGCAGGCCTATCCGGCCATTCTGCACATCATGGCCGGATTGCTCGTACTCGGCGTTTTCGCCAACCTGCTCGTCCGCCCTGTTGCAAAAAAATACTGGATCAAGAGCGAAGTGCCCGTAATAGCAGGAGGCCACTGATATGGCAGGCAACACGGAAAGGGAAAGTTCCCCGGCGATGATCGCGCTCGCGTGGCTCGTGGTCTGCATCCCGGCAGCCTGGGGCGTCTACAACACAGTGCTGAACGCAATGAAGCTCTTCCACTAGCGATTGTCTCCAGCCGCAGCTTTTTTTTACGTACCTGTCGCCTTTCGTCGTCGGTTTCCGATTTCATCAAGTAGAAGGAGACGGACTGAGGTATGAGTTCTCACGGAATCTTCCTGAGACTCGATTCATTGCATGCCCTCCCCAAAATGCGAAACACGAGTGAACAGATTGTCCACTCGCGCAAGAAATTCGGTGGCCCTCCCCCAAGTGCTATTTCGATGAAACAACTTAGAGCCTGTTTCCTTCGGTTGTTCAGGGACGGGTTTCAGCTGTAGTCATTTGGTACCGCTGCTGATGCCACTTCCAGGCGCTGGCAACGATCTCGTCCAGCTTGTCGAACTCACGCGTCCAGCCCAACTCGCGCTCGATCTTCATCGAGCTGGCAATCAATATCGCCGGATCGCCCGGTCTTCGCTCCACTTTCTCGACCGGAATCGGATGCCCGGTAATGCGGCGCGCCGACTCGATCACTTCGCGGATGGTGAAGCCGCGTCCATTGCCGATGTTGTAGATCAGCCGGTCGCGATCGGCGAGCGCCTCAAAGGCCAGCAGATGCGCCTGCGCCAGGTCCTGCACATGGATGTAGTCGCGAATGCAGGTACCGTCAGGCGTCGGATAATCCTGACCAAAGACCTTAATGCTTTTTCGCTTGCCAAGAGCTACATCCAGTATCAGCGGAATCAGGTGCGACTCTGGCTCATGCGCCTCGCCCCGGCCTTCAATCGCTCCGGCGACATTGAAATACCGGAGGCTGACGTAGCGAAAACCGTGAATCCGGTTCATCCAGCCCAGCATCTGCTCGACTAACAGCTTGGATTCGCCATAGGCATTTGTTGGCCGCAGCGGCGCATCTTCCACGATCGGCGTCGATTCCGGCTCACCGTACACAGCCGCAGTTGAGGAAAAGACCAGCCGATTGACACCTTTTGCCAGCATTGCCTCTATCAGCGTCAGCGTCGCGGCCGAGTTGTTGCGGAAATATAACTCAGGTCGCCGCATGCTCTCCCCCGCCTCGATCAGAGCGGCAAAATGCATTACGCCATCGAATGAGCCGGAAGAGAAGATTTGTTCTAATTTTGAACGATCGGCGAGATCTCCCTCGAAGAATTCGGCCCGGTGAGGAACCATCGATCGGTGCCCGTGACAGAGATTGTCGTATACGGCTATCTCATGCCCCTTGTTCAAAAGAAGTTCCGCCACTGTCCCGCCGATATAGCCTGCTCCGCCGGTTACCAGAAGTTTCAAGTTGTCTCCTCGTATCGCCTTGAATTATAGCGATTTCCTATATCCGCCTCGGCATCAGGGGGAGGCAACCTGCGGAACCTAATTTGTCGTCCCATATCATGGGTACAAAGGTTTGCGCTAACAAGTTAGATCGACGCAATCCTTTTCAGTGGAGCTATTACCAGTGGCGTTACTTCTGTAATATGTAAGAAGGCGGACACCGTGCGTTCTTAATTTGTGACTGGGCTCCAGGTGCGCTATTGTACGATCACCAATCATCTAAGAGTTGGAAGCCATTTTGCTACTGATTCATTGAGGACTGAGGGAATCGTGTCTTTCATGCCCATACCACTTCGTGAAGGCGCCTCGCCTGCAGAAAATCAAACTCAAAACAGCCGTGTTTTACGTCTGTTTTATAAGCAGCCACTAATTTCAGTTGAACCTTGAAGCAATGAGCTTATGGCGAGCAATAATAACGATCTTCTGAATCGTGCGAATCTCGGTCTTCTTCCGGAACCACAAGGCCGTTTCGGGTCGTTCGGGATCAGCGCAGTCGTCAATGTAGTGGCCGGAGCAATCCTGGTCCTCATCACCATGGCTCAGGTGCACAAGGAGAAGATGCATCCGTATCAGACGACCGAACTGATCTTCCCCGTCGAACAACCGAAACCCTACATCCCGCCCGTGCCGAAGGTCAAAGTCATCCCTCCGCCACCGAAGGTGGTGGAGCGGTCTCCGAAGATCGTCACCCCTAAGGTGCAGCCTGAACCGCCCAAACCCCAAGAGGTGAAAATCCCCACACCCGAGACTCCGCATCTTGTTGCCGCGCCACCCAAGGCGGTTGCACCCCCACCGCAACCCAAGGTGGGACTTTTTAAGAGCGAGGCGCCCACTCAGGTAGCCAATAACAATTCGGCTCCGAGTGTGAAGATGGGCGGATTCGGCGATCCGGGGGGCGTGACACCTAATCCCAATGCCGCGCGGCCGGCGACAGTCGCCGCAGTTGGCTCTTTCGGTTCGTCCCCCGGTCCTGCGCAGGGAGCAGGCGCAGCCCGGCAAGGTAGCGTGCATGGGACAGCTTTCGGCTCCGGCGTTGTTAACGGCGTGCCCGGAGGAAAAGACCGCGGAACTGTTGCTTCCGCCGGATTCAGCAGCGGTGTGATCGGAGGCACAGGCGCGCCTGGGAGCCATGGTACGGTCGCAACCGCGGGATTCGCCAGTCAAGTGAATAACGGCTCAGGCAATCCGCACGTCGCCAAAGTCGTGCAGCCTGCGTCTACCCCAATAGTCGTCGTAGCGAAACCGCTTCCCCAGTACACCTCGGAAGCGAAGCAGATGAAGATCGAAGGAGACGTCACGCTCGAGGTGCGCTTCACCGCTTCCGGGCAGGTGCAGGTGCTGCGTGTGGTAAACGGACTGGGTCACGGACTGGATCAGCAGGCGATGCTGGCGGCCCAGCGTATCCGGTTCAAGCCGGCTACCAAGAATGGCGAGCCGGTCGACCAGGTAAGCGTGATACATATCAGCTTCCAGCTGGCCTGAGCATTGGCCGACTGGAGCGGGAGTCTCGATGGATCTTTGCTGTAATTCGCTGTTTTCTAAACAAATGAAAGAACGAACAATCAGGAGTCAGGAAATGTCCTTTCGCAAGTTGTGGATGACCGGTCTGACGGTCTCTTTGGCGGTGGTTACCGTGCAGGCAAAGACGGCCAAATTCGCCCCCCGGTTCCTCTTACTCCCGCGCAGACCGCACTCGTCCAAAAAGCGATCGCGCAGGAGAAGGTAACAGTAAAAGCTATTCAGGCACACACGCCGGTCGTACAGACTTACATCCAGAACATGCGTCCCGATCCGAGGCTCTACTCGGTACCCGAATCGGATCAGTACATGCTTGGCCGTGTCGATTTCGCCAAAACCTTCAACAATAAAGGCTATGAGGTCAAGGCCCCTTCGCACGGGCTCTTCAAAGGCTCAGTCAAATTCGTCAGCGGACTGACGAAAGCTCTCAACGTAAGCTACTCGCCGACCGGTTTCATGGACATGATGTTCCTCGACCCGGTCAGCTTCGACCAGCAGCACTACGATTTCGCCTTTGTGCGCCGTGAGTTCCTCGGCAGCATCCGCACCGAGATCTTTGACGTGCACCCCAAGCCCAAAACCGGAGCGGGCCGCTTCTTCGGGCGCATCTGGATTGAAGACCAGGACGGCAACATCGTCCGTTTCAACGGTACTTATAGCAGCAATCCGAACGAAGAAGTGACGCGATACTACCACTTCGATAGCTGGCGGCAGAATATCCAGCCTGACATCTGGCTGCCGGCGGCGATCTATGCAGAAGAGTCTCAGGGCGGCACCGGCAAAAAGGGGAGCGGCTTCCGCGCCCAGTCTCACTTCTGGGGCTACTCTCTCAAGCTGCCCTCTCGCGAGTCGGACGCCGAGTCCATGACCATCGAGAATGCCAAGGACCAAAGCGAGGATACGCAGGACGTCAGCCCGCTGGCTGCAAGCAGGCAGTGGGTTTCGCAGGCAGAGGGAAATGTGCTCGACCGCCTGGTGCAAGCGGGACTAGTGGCACCCCCGAGTGATTTCGATAAAGTTCTCGAGACGGTCACCAACAACATCATCATCGGCAACAAGCTCGTTCTTCCTGGCGATGTCCATTGCCGAGTCGTGCTCACGACGCCCCTTGAGTCGCTGGCTGTCGGCAACACCATCCTCGTCAGCAAGGGTCTGCTTGACGTGCTGCCGCAGGAAGAAGATCTCGCTGCCATACTGAGCTTCCAGCTGGCGCACATCGCGCTCGGTCACCACATCGACACCCGTTACGCATTCAATGATCGTCTCCTGTTCCCGGACGAGGCAACCTTCGAACGCATCAACATGAACCATACCGCGGCCGACGATGCAGAGGCAGCCAAGAAGGCAATGGACCTGTTCAATGGTTCGATCTACCACGACAAAAGCGCGAGCGTGAGCCTCTTCTTTCAGCAACTGGTTGCACGTGCCGGGACGTTGCAGGCCCTGGTAACACCGCGCCTTGGCGATTCTTTGTTAAGAGCGGATGGTACCCCCTGGTTGTCTGGTTTCCTCAACCAGGGACCGAAACTGAATATCACAGACGTGAGCCAGGATCGCGCCGCACTGCCTCTGGGTAGCCGCCTTAGAACGGATGCCTGGGATGACAAGGTGTACGCGCTGAACCTCAAGGGCGACCAGATCCTCAATCCCGCCGATAAGTTGCCTCTCGAATTGACGCCGGTCTACTTGCGTCTGCAGCGGTATCAGGCGCCAGCCACGGCGCCTGCATCAGCCAGCGCGCCGACTCAAGCTCCGGCACAGGATCAGGCGCAGCCACAAGCTCCGCCAACGACGACAAGCAACGCGCAGCCGCAGCAGAATCCACAATAGGCCCGGATAAAGGGCCTGCTGCACCAGGCTGAGAACACATCGAAAAACTCGACTTTTACTTGGGAGTATTCATTCTTGGCAGATCATATTTTTGGAGATCGCAACGTGTTTCGAAGACTATTCTGGATAACCCTCCTCCTTCTTCCTGTTTCAGCGTTAGCCCAGGTCAAACCCGCCACCACGGGCGGTGGATTGTCCTTTTCAGCTGGCGCAGAGTATTCCAACTTCCAGCCGGACTTTGGACCAAACCGCCTGGGAGGCATTGCGGTTTTCGCAGATGCTGACAATGTCGTTCTTCACAAACTTGGTATCGAAGGAGAGGCGCGATGGCTGCACTTCAATGAATTTGT
Organism: Terriglobales bacterium; assembly: GCA_963823845.1. Taxonomy (GTDB): domain Bacteria; phylum Acidobacteriota; class Terriglobia; order Terriglobales; family Acidobacteriaceae; genus Alloacidobacterium. Next base: position 246,340 of record CAWGND010000021.1, on the reverse strand, counting down.
CGGGGAATCACAGAATCACTACCTGCTGGGGCCCCGCTACAGGTTAATTCGTTATCACCAACTGTCGGGTTATGCCAAATTTCTGATGGGTGGCGGCTTCATCACGTATCCGTACAAAATCGGCAGCGGCAGCTACTTTGCCCTTGTTCCTGGAGGAACTGTGGAATACCGCCTAAAGCACCACTGGATCATACGCGGCGACTACGAGTATCAATTCTGGCCAGCAGCTCCAGGCATCGTTTTCACCTATCCAAACCCGAGCAACGGCCTGACTCCGAACGGCTTCAGTGCGGGTGTCGCTTATAAATTCTTCTGAGGCGGATATCTCACCATCAACGCAAAAGCCCCGGATCGTATCCGGGGCTTTTTGCGTTCTGTAAAACTTAGAAGTGGTATGCCACGCCGACCGTCGGATTGCTGATGTTGTAGTAGCGATTGGTGCGGTATTGCTCCAGGCCAAAGTTCGGCGCCTTGACCACGATGCCGCGATATTCGACCCGGATGTCCCAGCTGGGGCTCAGCTCATAAGCGATGCCGCCGCCATAAAGCGCGCCCACGTTGGTGGTCTGCTTGGCATCGAGGTCCGTGGTCTTCTGGTCCTTGATCGGGCCAAAGATGTAGCCGCCAATGCCCCCTTCCAAAAATGGGTTGAAGTTTTTGAAGGTGAAGTTGCGGACGTAGGCGCCGGAAATTTCCTGCATGCGGGTATGCACGCGAATCGAGTTGAAGCTCGTCAGGTACTTCTGAACATCCTGGTTGTACTGGTAGTTCAGCTCAAGCGCGCTGCGCGGCGTAAGCATGTAACGGTAGCTACCCAGGACGCCCCAGACCCCGACGGTTGCGCTCTGCTGCACTGTATTGCCCACTACAGAAGGAGGAATCAAGGCCGCCCAACTTAAACTCGCATCCTGTCTGCTTTCCTGCGCAAATCCAGCCGCTGCCGAAAATGACAGCAGCGCCAAAAACAACAAAATCTTCTTCATCCGTTTCGTGAACCTCTCGCCTGCTAAAAGCACCGCAGGCACAACGCCTCTCGGGCTCGTCGATTTTAAAGTATGGTGGACCAAAGCCCACTTCGCCATTGTACCTGCCGGAGGCCATTTGCACAGCTACCGGTCAAGTTGTTTAGACGGCCCAACTTGCTTCTCGTCATAGAGAAACGGCGCGCCGCGATCTTCAGCGAGCGTGCGCACTACACGCATAAAGGCCAGTGCTGCGTACGAAAGACTTCCCCGCCTGCGATACACAAGCCAAAGCTGCCGGGAGCAGTCCAGCTCTGGAATCGCCACCGTCGCCAGTTCTCCGCGCGCGATCTCTGTTTGCACAGACAATGCAGGTACCAGCGCGACACCGTTTCCACTGGCGACAAAACGCTTGATCGCCTCAAGACTCGGCAGTTCCACGCCGATGTTCAACGGGGTCTTGTGCTTGGTAAACGACTCTTCCACCAGCTTCCGCCGCGGCGACGCCACATTGTGCGCGATAAAGTTCTCGGCGCCCAAATCGCGGATGCGTACCGTCTTTTCGCGCGCCAGAACGTGCTTCGGGTGTACGACGAAGGCTAGATCATCGGCATACACGGCAATCGCACCCAACTGCTCGTCCTGAGGCTGAAAGGAGACGATCCCTAGCTCGGCAGTGCGCCGCAGCACTTCATCCGGAATACGGCTAGCCAGCGACCGCTGGACCAGAATCGAGATCTGTGGGCATTGGCGGCGAAATTCATCCAACACCGGTAAAAGATAAAGGCAGGTGTATTCATTGGCGGCCAGCGTCAGACGCCCACGCTCAAGCGAGCGTACCTCTTCGAGCGCGCTCGCCGCCTCGTTCCGCAGAATCAGGAGACGCTCGGCGTATTCGCGCAGAACTTCCCCGGCCGCAGTCAAGGTCCCATCACGGGAAGCGCGCTCAAAGAGCGGCTCGCCAAATTCTTCTTCAAGTTTGCGAATCACCTGGCTTACCGCGGGCTGCGTACGGTGAAGCCGGACCGCGGCGCGCGAAAAGCTGCGTTCGGCAACTACAGTGAGGAAGGTTTCCAGCTGAGATAATTCCATAAGTTTTTACAAGCTGCAGGCGGCAGATACAGGCATCATAACAATAACTTATGGTAATTAAAGAAATTAAAGATTTGAATTATGCCTAGCCTTTTGCGAAACTGAATGCAGTCGAGGATCCCGATTATGGCTCAAGACCAGCTTCTTTTCTTTGACACAACCCTGCGGGATGGCGAACAATCCCCCGGCTGCAGTATGACGCAGCACGAAAAACTGGCGATGGCCCATGCACTCGAAGACCTAGGCGTGGACATTCTGGAAGCGGGCTTCGCCATCTCGTCTGACGGCGATTTCGCTGCCATCCAAGCCGTAGCCAAAGAGATCCGCCAGCCGCGCATCACATCTCTGGCCCGCGCGCGGCGTGAGGACATCGAACGCGCAGCTGCGGCTCTCGAATCAGCAGAGCGCTCTCGTATCCATATCTTTCTCGCCAGCTCTGACATTCACCTGGAATACAAGCTGAAGATCAGCCGCGAACAAGCACTCGAAGAGGCAGCAAAGGCCATCACCCACGCGCGAACTTACGTCGACGATGTCGAGTTTTCCCCGGAGGACTCGACCCGCACCAGCATCGACTTTCTCTGCAAAATCGTCCAGATCGCCATCGAAGCGGGAGCCACGACCATCAATATGCCTGACACTGTCGGCTACTCCGTCCCCGCCGAATACGGCAACATCTTTCGCACCATTCGCAATCGTGTCCCGGGCGCAAAGGATGTAGTCCTTTCTTCGCACTGCCATAACGATCTGGGATTGGCGGTAGCAAACTCACTCGCCGCGATAGAAGGCGGAGCGCGCCAGGTCGAGTGCACCATCAACGGTATCGGCGAGCGCGCGGGCAATGCGGCTCTCGAAGAAATCGCCGCGGCCATCAGCGTCCGCTCCGATCAATATCCTGTCGGCCACAACCTCAAGCTCGACCAGCTCTATGCTGCAAGCCAGCAGTTGGCCAAAGTCATCAGCTTCGCGCCCTCGCCAAATAAAGCAGTAGTAGGCAGCAACGCATTTGCGCATGAGGCCGGCATTCACCAGCATGGAGTGCTCTCCAATCCGCTGACCTACGAGATCATGACGCCCGCGTCCGTCGGCGTCCCGACCAACCGCATGGTCCTCGGCAAGCACTCAGGCCGCCATGCGCTACGCTCGCGCCTCAACGATCTCGGATACCGGCTTGCAGCAAGCGACCTCGACGCAGCCTACCGCGCCTTCACCGAGCTCGCCGACAAGAAAAAAGCGATCTACGACCAGGACCTGATCAATCTCGTCGCGCACCACAAGCGCAACGAAGACTTGATCTCGACCGAGCCTGTCAGCGAAGCCAGCTGATAAGAACAAATAGATACCTTCTCCAAAGCTTAAGTGGAGAACAGGTAGAAGCACCGGGCTCCAACCCGGTGAAAGAGGGCCGCCCAGAGGGCTTTGGCCCCGGAGATTACCGGAGAAAAGATGAAACTGAAGGTTCTTATCGTCGCCGGAGATGGCATCGGCCCGGAAGTCACGGCGGAAGCCGCGCGTATTCTGCGCTCCGTGGCCGAATGGGGAGGGCACGATTTCGAATTCCACGAAGCCCTGATCGGCGGCGCTGCCATCAAGGCCCACGGAACGCCGCTGCCATCATCAACACTCGATATAGCACTTGAAAGCGATGCGGTGCTGCTCGGAGCTGTCGGTGGCAATGAGTTCAATTCGCTTCCTCCGGATCGCCGCCCTGAAGCCGGCCTGCTGCAAATTCGCCAGGCTCTCGGTGGTTTCGCCAATCTTCGCCCGGCCTTCGCACATCCGGCCCTCGCGGCCAATTCGCCGCTCAAACCAGAAGTCATCGACGGCGCCGACATCCTCTTCGTCCGCGAATTGCTCGGCGGCCTCTACTTCGGCGAACCACGCCAGTGGGACCGCGAAGCTGGCTCAGCCTGGAACACCATGCGCTACACCCGCGATGAAGTCGTTCGCGTCGCCCGCGTCGCTTTCGATCTCGCGCAGAAACGCCGCAAAAAGCTTACTTCCGTCGACAAGGCCAATGTCCTCGAAGTCTCACAGCTCTGGCGCGCAACCGTGACCGAAGTCGCAAAGGACTACCCTGATGTCATGCTCGATCATCAATATGTCGACGCCATGTCCATGCACCTGATGAACACGCCGCGCAACTTCGACGTCGTGCTCACGGAAAACCTCTTCGGCGATATCCTCTCCGACGAGTCTGCCGTCGTCACCGGATCGCTCGGCATGCTACCTTCGGCCACCATCGGCGGGCAGGTCAACTTATACGAACCGGTCCATGGCTCCGCGCCCGATATCGCAGGAAAAGCCCTCGCCAACCCGCTCGGCGCAATTCTGACCGCAGCCATGCTGTTACGCCATTCAGCAAATCTCGAACAGGATGCAGTGGCGATTGAAACGGCTGTCCGCAAAGTATTGAAGCAGGGCTATCGCACCGCCGACCTCGCCCGCAGTGAGAAGGATAAGAAGATGATCCTGTCCACCCAGGCGATGGGGAAACAAGTGCACGAAGCCCTGAACGAAATCATCGACAAGCGGCAGGCCATGCACGCTGTCTGATGCGCTCTTGTAAGAAAAGGTAGGTGCAGGCTTCAGCCCGCGCAAAATGGTCAGACAACGAGTGGGCTTTAGCCCCTGAGGTCCAATTCAAGATGTCGCATCCAAAAACACTCTTCGAGAAAGTCTGGGAACAGCACCTCGTCGCCGAACCCGCGAACGAGCCTGCGCTGCTCTACATCGATCTACATCTCGTCCACGAAGTCACATCTCCGCAGGCATTCGAAGGCCTGCGCATGGCCGGACGCAAGCTGCGCCGTCCCGACCGCACCGTGGCCACCGTCGATCACAACGTCCCGACGACGAAGAATCGCCTCATCATCGAAGACGCTATCGCCGCCACGCAGATCAATACGCTGCGCAAGAACTGCAAAGAGTTCGGCGTCGAACTTTACGATATCGAATCGCCCAACCAGGGCATCGTTCACGTCATCGGCCCCGAACTCGGACTCACCAAGCCCGGCATGACCATCGTCTGCGGCGACTCGCACACTTCGACCCACGGCGCGTTTGGCGCTTTAGCCTTCGGCATTGGCACCTCTGAAGTCGAACACGTCATGGCAACGCAGTGTCTGCAGCAATCGAAGCCGAAAACCTTCCGCATCTCCGTCGAAGGCGAGCTACCACAAGGCGTCACCGCAAAGGACATCGTCCTCGGTATCATCGGCCGCATCGGCACCGACGGCGCAACCGGCCACGTCGTCGAATACGCGGGCTCGGCCATCCGCGCACTCTCGATGGAAGGCCGCATGACCATCTGCAACATGAGCATCGAAGCGGGCGCACGCGCCGGCATGATCGCTCCCGACGACACCACCTACGCCTACCTCAAAGATCGCGGCTTCTCGCCCGAAGGCAAGGCATGGAACGAAGCCGTCGCCGCATGGCGTCAGTTCCAGACCGATCCCGGCGCAACCTTCGACCGCAACCTGCTCATCAGGGCCGAAGAGCTCACCCCCTACGTCACCTGGGGCACCAACCCCGGCATGGTCGTCCCCATCACCGGATACGTGCCCGGCCCCACCGAGTCGCACACCGAAGCCGAGCGCCGCAGCATCAACCATGCTCTCGCCTACATGGACCTCAAACCCGGCACAGCCATCGAAGACATCCCGATCGACCGCGTCTTCATCGGCTCCTGCACTAACTCGCGCATTGAAGATCTGCGCGCCGCCGCAAAGGTCGTCACCGGATATCACATCCCCTCGCACGTCCGCGCCATGGTCGTCCCCGGCTCGCATCAGGTCAAGGTGCAAGCAGAGCAGGAGGGCCTCGACAAGATCTTCCTCGAAGCAGGCTTCGAGTGGCGTGAGGCCGGCTGCTCCATGTGCCTCGGCATGAATCCCGATATCCTGCAGCCCGGCGAGCGCTGCGCTTCCACCAGCAACCGCAACTTCGAAGGCCGCCAGGGACAAGGCGGGCGCACGCATCTCGTCAGCCCTGAGATGGCCGCAGCCGCAGCCGTCACCGGCCACTTCACCGACATCCGTCAATGGGAATACAAAGGCGAGGAGGTTCTGGCCTAATGCAGCCATTTCGCGTCGTCAATTCCGTCGTCACGCCGTTGCACCACGCCAACGTCGACACCGATCAGATCATCCCCAAGCAGTTCCTCAAGCGCATCGAGCGTACGGGCTACGGCGAATTCCTCTTCTTCGACTGGCGCCGTGAGCCCGAGTTCTTCGTCAACCAGCCGCGCTACGAGGGCTCACAGATTCTCGTCGCCGCCAAGAACTTTGGCTGCGGATCATCGCGCGAACACGCCGCCTGGGCGCTCTTCGACTACGGCTTCCGCTGCGTCATCGCGCCATCCTTCGCCGATATCTTCCACTCGAACGCAGGGAAGAACGGCATCCTTCTGGTCACTCTGCCGGAAAAAGACGTCGACCACCTGCTCGGCCAAGCGAGCCATCACGAAGGCTACCGCCTCACAGTCTCGCTCGAAGACGAAACTGTCTACGATAATTTGGGGACGACCACGGCTTCAAAGCAAAGTTTTCCATCGATCCCTTCCGCCGCTATTGCCTGCTCGAAGGACTCGACGACATCGGCCTCACACTGCGCCACTCTGCCGCGCTCGACAGCTTCGAGCAGGCCCACAACGACAAATTCTGGCTCGCCCCCAGAGCATAAAACGCATCACGGAGAAGAAAGACTTTGAGCCAGAACGGCAAAACTCAAAACCCAAAATGGAAGAGCGGAGCACTCACTGAAGGCCCCAGCCGCGCCGGAGCGCGCTCCATGCTGCGCAGCATCGGCTTCACTCTTGAAGATCTGCACAAGCCCATCATCGGCATCGCCAATACCTGGACAGAAATCGGACCGTGCAATTTCCATCTCCGGACAATAGCCGAGGCGGTGAAGCAGGGCGTGCGTGACGCTGGCGGCACACCGATGGAATTCAACACCGTCACCATCTCCGACGGCATCACCATGGGCACAGAAGGCATGAAGGCCTCGCTTATCAGCCGCGAAGTCATCGCCGACTCCATCGAACTCGTCTCGCGCGGCAATCTCTTCGACGGCCTCGTCTGTATCGCCGGATGCGACAAGAACATGCCCGGCACCGTCATGTCGCTCGCCCGTCTCAACATCCCGGGGCTCATGATCTACGGCGGCTCCATCGCTCCCGGCCATCTCAACGGAAAAGACCTCACCATTCAAGATGTCTACGAAGCCATCGGCGCGCACTCTGCTGGCAAGCTCAGCGACGCCGGACTCGAAGCCATCGAAGCCAACGCCTGTCCCGGCGCCGGAGCATGCGGCGGCCAATTCACCGCCAACACCATGGCCATGGCCTGCGAATTCCTCGGTATCTCGCCCATCGGATTATCAGGCGTTCCCGCCTTCTCTCCGGAAAAGCACGCCGCCTCGCGCAAAGCCGGAGCGCTTGTCATGGAACTCGCCCGCAAAGATCTGCGCCCGAGCCAGATCATCACGCGTGAATCGTTGGAAAACGCCATCACCAGCGTCGCCGCCTCCGGTGGATCGACCAACGCCGTGCTGCATTTTCTGGCGATTGCCAACGAAGTCGGCATCAACCTCACCGTCGATGACTTCGACCGCATCAGTCGCAACACTCCGTTGCTCTGCGATCTCAAACCCGGCGGCAAATACGTCGCGGCCGACTATCACAATGCAGGCGGCAGCCGCCTCCTGGCAGCGCGCCTCATCGAAGCTGGCCGGCTGCACACCGACTGCATCCACGTCACCGGCCGCACCATCGCAGAGGAAGCAGCCGACGCCGTCGAAGCGCCCGATCAGGACGTGATCCATCCCGCCTCGTCGCCCATCAAGCCCACCGGCGGCCTTGTCGTCCTCAAAGGCAATCTCGCGCCTGAAGGCTGCGTCATCAAGGTTGCCGGCCACAATCGCCTTGAGCATCGCGGACCCGCGCGCGTCTTCGACTGCGAAGAAGATGCCTTCCGCGCCGTCGATTCCGGAAGCATCAAGCCGAACGAAGTCCTCGTCATCCGCTACGAAGGTCCCAAGGGCGGCCCCGGCATGCGAGAAATGCTTCAGGTCACCGCCGCGCTCGTTGCCATCCCCGAATTATCGGAAACAGTCGCCCTGCTCACCGATGGCCGCTTCTCCGGAGCCACCCGCGGCCTCATGGTAGGCCACGTCGCGCCGGAAGCCGCAGTCGGCGGCCCCATCGCAGCTATCCGCGAAGGAGATATCATCCACTTCGATATCCCGAACCGCAAGCTCGATGTTGAGATATCCGGGAAAGAGTTACAGTCACGGTTACAAAACTGGAAGGCCCCCGAGCCGAAGTTCAAGCGCGGCGTCTTCCGCAAATACGCCGACACAGTTTCATCGGCATCGCTAGGCGCAGTCACAAACTAGCACTACGATTGGCGTCATTCTAACGACCAACGGGAGGAAGAATCTGAATGATGAATGCTAAATCAATATCGCCGGATTCTCCGCTAAGCAGGGAAAGAAACAAAGGAGTCCCCCAAATGAGCCAAAGCTCACAAAACGACTCACCGTCGCCCAACACCACTCGCCTCACCGGCTCAGAAATCGTCTGGGCCACGCTCGTCGGCGAAGGTGTCAGCGATGTCTTCGGCTACCCCGGTGGGGCCATTCTGCCTGTGTATGACGCGATGCGCAAATTCCCCATCCGCCACATTCTCGTGCGGCATGAACAGGGCGCAACGCACATGGCCGACGGCTACGCGCGCGCCTCGGGCCGCGTTGGCGTCGCCCTCGCCACCTCCGGCCCCGGAGCCACCAACATGGTCACCGGCCTCGCCACCGCCATGATGGACTCCGTGCCTATCGTCTGCATCACCGGACAGGTCTCGAGCAAAGTGCTCGGCTCAGACGCCTTTCAGGAAGTCGACATCACCGGCATCACGCTGCCCATCACCAAGCACAACTATCTCGTCACGCGCGCAGAAGACATTGCTCCAGCATTGCGCGAAGCCTTTCTCGTCGCACGCTCCGGACGCCCCGGCCCCGTCCTCGTCGACATCACCAAGGACGCGCAGCAAGCATCCGCCGAATTCAACTTCGAGGCCGCTGCACCCGAGGCCTATCGCCCGCATCCTATGCGCAGCCACAACGCCGACTCCATCACCGACGCGGCAAAACTCATTCGCGAAGCCAAGCGCCCCGTCATCCTTGCCGGACACGGCGTTATCCAGTCCGGCGCATTCGAGCAGGTGCGCACACTCGCGGAGCGTATGCAGATTCCCGTTGCCTCGACGCTCCTCGGCCTCGGCTGCTTCCCTGCCTCACACGAGCTTTCGCTTGGCATGATGGGCATGCACGGAGAAGCGTGGGTCAACGAAGCCATTCAGAAAGCCGACCTGCTCATCGCCTGCGGCATGCGCTTCGATGACCGCGTCACCGGCACGCTCGCAAGCTACGCGCCCAAGGCAAAGAAGATTCACATCGAGATCGACCCTGCCGAAATCAACAAGAATGTAAAGGTCGACGTCGCGCTCATCGGCGATCTCAAGCAGGTGCTCGAAATCCTGCTGCCGCACATCTCTACGCGCGCATCGTCACCGTGGCTGCGCGAAATCGACGAGAGCAAAGGCGAGTGCGCCGTGCGCGATATCAAGAACCTGCCCGACAACGGCCATCTCTACGCCGCGCACGTCATCAACGATCTCTGGAACGCGACCGACGGCAAATCCATCGTCGTCACCGACGTGGGCCAGCACCAGATGTGGGAAGCGCAATACTACAAGCACGATGCGCCGCGCACGCTCATCACCTCTGGCGGCCTTGGTACTATGGGCTTTGCATTGCCCGCAGCCATCGGCGCCAAAATCGCCTGCCCCGAGAAAGAAGTCTGGGTCATCGCTGGCGACGGCGGCTTCCAGATGACCGCCCCCGAACTCTCCACCATCGCGCAGGAGGACCTCGATCTCAACATCGCCATCATCAACAACGGCTTTCTCGGCATGGTGCGCCAGTGGCAGGAGTTCATCTATGACAAGAACTACGCCTCCTCGCCCATCCTCAGCCCAGACTTTGTAAAGCTGGCCGACGCCCATGGGATCCCCGGCGCGACCGTCAGCACGCGCACCCAGGTAGCGCCAGCGGTCAGCGCCGCGCGTGCATCAAAGAAGCCGTTTCTCATAAACTTTCTGGTGGAAAAAGAAGACTCCGTTTATCCGATGGTGGCCGCAGGCTCGGCACTGCACGAAATGATCCGCCGGCCTGACAATCCTATGATTGAAACAGCGGAAGACGCATAAGGAATAATTTGTAACCATGCTGCATACATTTGTTGCACTCGTAGAAGACAAACCCGGCGTGCTCACCCGTGTCGCATCGCTTTTCCGCCGCCTCAACGTCAACATTGTTTCGTTGACCGTTGGCCGATCGGAGCGCCCCGGCGTCTCGCGCATGACCATCGTCGCGCACTCGTCCACCTCCGCCGGTCATCGCATCATGGCTAGCCTCTATAAGCTTGAGAATGTCCTCGAAGTGGACGACATGGATCAGGTCGCGAACGTCAGCCGCGAACTCGCGCTCATCAAGGTCGGAGCAACGCCAAAAACCCGCTCGCACATCTTCGAACTCGTCGAAGTCTTTCGCGCGCGTATTGTCGACCTCGCACCCGAATCGCTGATGATCGAAATCACCGGAGTCGAAAGCAAAATCGAAGGCCTCATCCAGGTCCTAATCGAGAGCGGCGATCCGATCTTAGAAGTCTCGCGCACCGGACGCATGGTCATGCGCCGTGGCCATCACACCAGCCGCGTCCTCGAAGCGATGCGCGTCGCCGCCGAACCCGAAGGCGAAACCAAGAACACCGCCGTCTTCGACTTAGTAGAAGAAGAAGAATCAAATTTCCAAAAGTAAGCAGTGAAAAGTAGAAGCACCGGGGGTTCAGCACGGTGAAATAAGTTCGGACAAAGAGGGGCTTCAGCCCCGGTCTATTTACGAAGGGAAAAAGAATGGCAAAGACGTATCACGACCACGACGCGGATCTCTCACTCATCCAGCAGAAAAAAGTCGCCATCATCGGCTACGGATCGCAGGGACACGCGCACGCCCTCAACCTCAAGGACTCCGGCGTGCAGGTGCGCGTCGGCCTGCCCGCGGGCAGCAAGTCAATCGACAAGGCAAAGAAAGCGGGCCTTGAAGTCACCTCCATCGCCGACGCAGCCAAGTGGGGCGACGTCATCATGATCCTCACGCCCGACGAGACGCAGGCGAAGCTCTACAGGGAAGAGATCGCGCCTCATCTCACACCGGGCAAAGCTCTCGCATTCGCGCACGGATTCAACATCCGCTTCGGCACCATCAAGCCGCCCGCCGGCGTGGACGTCTTCCTCGCCGCGCCCAAGGCCCCCGGCCATCGCGTGCGCGAAGTTTTCGCCGAAGGCGGCGGTACGCCCGGCCTGGTCGCCGTTGAGCAGGACGCGACCGGCAACGCGCTCGCTGTTGGCCTCTCGTACTCCAAGGGCATCGGCTGCACCCGCGCAGGCGTTATCGAAACTACATTCACCGAAGAAACCGAAACCGATCTCTTCGGCGAACAGGCCGTTCTCTGCGGCGGCACCGCAGCTCTCGTCAAGGCGGGATTTGAGACCCTCGTCGAGGCGGGCTATCAGCCCGAAGTCGCCTACTTCGAGTGCCTGCACGAGCTCAAGCTCATCGTTGATCTGATGTATCGCGGCGGCCTCGCCTACATGCGCTACTCCATCTCCAACACCGCCGAGTACGGCGACTACACTGCAGGCCCGCGCATCGTCACCGACGAGACCCGCGCCGCGATGAAGAAGCTTCTCGCCGAAATTCAGGACGGCACCTTCGCGAAAAACTTCATCGCCGAAAACGAATCCGGTCGCAAGAAGTTCGACGCCATTCGCAAGGATGAAGCGAAGCATCCGATCGAAGAAGTGGGCGCCAAACTCCGCGCAGCCATGCCCTTCCTCGATCCTGTCACCGTCAAGGACAACGCGCCGCAAGCCGTACAACCCGAAACCGTACAAGCCTAGCTATATAACCGATTGCCCCATCCTGAGACGAAGTCGAAGGGTGGGGCAATCGCATCCAAATTACAGTAACGAACAAGAGTTAAGCGTATGACGAAGCACCTCCTCCCTCTCGCCATACTTCTTCTTGCTTCTGTGTCCATACAGGCCCAGGCTCGCCCAGACTGCGCGCTCCGCCCTGCATCGCTCACCCAAATGCGCCGTTGCTATCGCCCGCTGCTCGTCTTCAGCCCCAGCGGAACCGACGCGCGACTCGTCAAGCAGCAATCCGCGCTCGACGAAGCAGCCGACGACATGATGGACCGCTTCGTCCTCTTTGTTCCAGTGCTCACAAAAGCGTCGAATTATCAGTCGCCGCTCGACACACCCTACGCGATCCTGCCTCAAAAAGAACTAGCCGCCATCCGCAATCGTTTTCAGATCCCGGAAAACCAATTTACCGTTCTGCTGCTCGGTGAAGACGGCGCCATCAAGCTACACAGCACAATTCCTGTAACCATCAGCCGTCTCAATAGTCTTATAGATAGCATGCCCGATCGAAAGTTAGAAATTCAGCGTCCGCACGCGAATTAGCGCCATTCGACAGTTTCTTGACGTCGATTCAATGCATCCTGGGCTAAGATGTACCATCAAGATAGGTAAGGATCTATGAATACAGCGAGCATCGCAACTGCCCCCGAGAGTCTTGCCCCGCGCAATCCGACTCCTGTCAGCGAGATCATCGCCGCGCTCAAGCGCGTCCAGCAACTGCAGGGTATGGAGGAGTTCGAATACGAGTGGCTGGCGACTCACGGCGTCGAGCGCTTCGTCGAACCGGGCGAGACCATTTTCCGCGAAGGCGATCCTGCCGATGAGATGACCATCATGCTCAAGGGCGAGGTTCACGTGCGCCGCGAGCACGGAGGTACAGCTGCATTCTGGATCGGGCGCTCCGGCCAGATCACCGGCCTCATGCCATATTCACGCATGAAAACCTACGGTGGCCACGGTTATGCCGTCGCGAAGACTTGGGGCCTACGATATCCGAAATCCATCTTCCCCGAGATGATTGCGGCCGTCCCGTCCATGACGCAGCGCTGCGTCTCCGTTCTGCTCGACCGCGTTCGCGAAATTACCCGCATGGAGCAGCAGACGGAAAAGCTTAACGCCCTCGGCAAACTCGCCGGCAATCTTGCGCATGAGCTGAACAATCCGGCCTCCGCCGCACAGCGCGCAGCATCCGGCCTGCTCGACGAGCTCCAAGTCTACGGACACGAAAAATTCCGGCTCGGCGGCCTTTGCCTTTCTGAATCCCATCTCCTCGTCGTGCGCAAGTGGCAGGACGCAGTGATCGAACACAGCAAGGAAGTACGGGACAAAACCGTAGATATAGCTGCGCGCGAAGACCGGCTCTCTACATGGATGCGCAATCACAATATCGACGAACCGTGGAGAATCACACCGGAGCTGGCTGAAGCCGACGTCACTCCCGAAGCGCTCGAACCTCTCACCGGCTTTCTCGACGCCAATGCCATCACCGTCGTCCTCACGCAGCTTTCCTCATCACTGCGCGCGCGCGGCATGGCTGAAGCGATGCTCGACTCCACAGCGCGCATCTTCGACCTCATCCGCGCCATCAAGGATTACTCCTACATGGACCAGGCGCCCATTCAGGAGATCGACATCCCTCAGGGCCTGGAAAACACATTGACCATGCTGCAGTCGCGTTTGCAGCATGTAGAAATCGTGCGTCGCTACGCGCCCGATCTCCCGCACATCAGCGCCTACGCCAGCGAACTGAACCAGGTGTGGATGGCCCTGCTCGAAAATGCTCTCGACGCCATTGCGGATCGCGGCAAGATCACGCTGAGCGTGCAAGTCTCCGGCGACATGCTCCTCATCGAAGTGTGGGACAATGGACCCGGCATCCCACCCGAGTTGCAGGACCGCATCTTCGAGCCATTCTTCACAACGAAGCCACCGGGCCTCGGCCTGGGCCTCGGTCTCGACACCGTGCAGCGAACCGTCCGCAAACACCGCGGCTACGTGCGCGTGCAATCCGAACCCGGAGCCACCTGCTTCCAGATTCGCCTGCCCATCGAACAACTGCAAGCGTACTGAAGCAGGGCTCAGGGATGGGTCCCCCCTCCCCCCGGGTATTTTTTGTAAATTATTCCAATATCAGGGACTTAGCTGCATTCGACTTCCGCTCATTCCCCGATACAAATAAGTAAGCCCGGCCAAATCGCCGGGCTATTTCTTGATTACAGGATATCAGCCGTGTCAAGCATCCGTATCGCTTCAGGAGCCTGCCATGTGCTTCAGTTGTGCTTCACGAAAGTACCTGGATTTCCGACGATGTCGTTAAACAGAGTCTCCAGGTAAATATCCGAAGTGATCCATTCTCCCGACCAATCCTTCCATGGATCAAGAATCCTCTCATGCTTGAGTTGATCGAGAGTTTTTCCTTGTCTGACTCCCTGGTCCACCACCGCTCGCGTTTCCTTAAGCATTCTCACGAAAGTTCGCACGTCATCAAGATTGGAAACCACACCGTGACCCGGGATGACTTTAACGTCCGAGGGAAGTGTAGGAATCACCTCTTCAAGGGCAGCAATGAGTCCGCGAACGGAACCTCCCGCAGCCAAATCGACGAACGGGAAACCGATGCGAAGAAAATCGTCGCCCATGTGCACGACGTTCGACTTGGAAAAATAAACCATACTGTCGCCATCGGTGTGGCCATTCTGAAGATGCCTTACCTGGATATCTTCGCCATTGAGATGAATCGTGACATCGTGGTCAAAAGTCAAGATCGGTAACGCACCTTTACCCTGAGGTTTGGCTTCGAATTTGAGGGAGCCGAGATTTCCTGCTTCACCACCGTCTTCAAGGCGTTTGCGAACATTATCGTGGGCGATGATGGGCGCCTGTTTCTGGAAGTAGTCGTTTCCATCTGTGTGATCAACATGATAGTGAGTATTGATAACGAAGCGGATCGGCTTATCGCTAATTCCCTTGAGAGCAGCCTGGATTTTGTCTGCAAGCGGCGCGTACTGGTCATCCACAATGACAATTCCATCCTCCCCGATGGAAGCAGCGATGTTGCCGCCTTCTCCAACCAACAAGTAAATGTTCCCGGCAACTCTTGTAACTTCGATGTGGATCTTACTTAGATCATCCTGGCCGTGAACAATGGAGACGAAACCGCTCAACAGGACGGCAACCACTATGGCCGGCTTCCGCATCACTTATCCACCTTTTCCGAAGGAGATCGTTTGCATTTTGTTGCGCTTACCCGATGTTCCGTAGCTAAGCGTCAAGGCCGAATTGATGCACGAGCTCGAGAAAGCGCGGATCGTGGTGCATGAACTCGAACTCGGGTGCGGACTTTATATCAAGGAACACATCCTCATTGTGTTCTTCCCGGGCCTTCTTAAGGTTCTCGATCGCTTTTTCCGCATTTTTAGCATTGCCATATTTGTAAGCAGCCGCAAGACTGCCCTTGTGGCTCTCCATCAATTCGGCGGCCCGTATCAGGGTGGCCTGCAGCCCGGAGTGCGCGTAGACTCCGGCAAGTTCCTCTTGATCGTGGACCCACAGGTCCGGGTGTCTCGCCGCGCCTTCTTTCTTCGCCGCTTCGAGCGCTTCGGGAACTCGACCCTGGAGCCAGAAGACACGCGCCATCAGTGCGTAAGGGGCAGGAGATTGCGGAGCTATTTCGGCCAGGTGCCCTGCCTGCACTAGGGCACCCTCCAGTTCATTCGAGTCAATTAGGATCACCGTCCTCATTGTGTTGACCGCTAGCCCGAACGGATCCAACTGCTTTGCCCGATCACTCTCAGCTAAAGCATCCTTCGTCCGCCCGACTCGTAATAAATAGCCTGAATAGTAGTGGTGGGCCATGGCGTAATTTGGGTTCAGCTCAGTGGCCAAGCGCAACTCCTGTTCAGCCTCCTGCAGCCGATGTCTGGCAAGCAGCGTAATCCCAAGCGACGCGTGGCCTTCGGCGAGTTCGGGGTCCAGGGATATGGCTTTTCGCGCGAATTCTTCAGCGGAAGGCAGATCGACTTTGATACCCCAACCAACCGAGAAACAGTCTGACAGGCCGGAATAAGCGGCCGCAAATTCAGGGGCTTGTCGAATGGCATCCTCGAAATAGACTTTGGCCTTCGCGGTTGCGTCGGGATTTCGCTGGTTCCAAAGGTATCGTCCCCGTAGATAGCTGTCGAGAGCCTCGGGCGAAACCCCTCCTGGCGTGTTTTCATCCGTTTTCCCTTTGGGCAAGACTTTACCGCCGATTTCCTGCGCGATATCACGGGCCAACGTGTCTTGCAACGCCAAAGTGTCCGGCAGATACCGCTCATAGCTCTCCGCCCATAAGTGCGTGTCGGTTCGAGCATCGATCAATTGTGCAGTGATCCGGACACGGCTCCCCGATCTTGTGACAGTGCCCTCCACCACGGCGTCTACGCCAAGTTCCCGGGCAATCTCTTGCACGGGCGCGGTTGATTTCTTGTAGCGCTCGACGGATGTGTGCGAGATGATCCGGATCCCACTCATTTTGGCCAGATCCGTAATCAGTTCGTCTGTCATACCGTCGCTGAAGTATTCCTGCTCTGGATCTGCCGACAGATTCCGTAACGGCAGCACCGCCAATGAGCCAATCCTCGAATTGCCGGCTTGTTTCCACGGCCATCCACGGATAAGAACCAAGACAGCCAGCGTCAGAGTTGCTGCGGCGATCGATATCAGAACAAGACGAGAGCCGCGATGTCGCGGAGCCGGAGGTGAACCGGCCGATGGCGTCGTGCTCTGGCCCTCAGTGGCATCAGTAACCGCCGCAATGAAGCGATAGCCGCGTTTGGGCACTGTCTCTAAATAGCGTGGTTCTTCAGCATCATCCTCGAGCACGTTCCGAATCTGCCGGATGGCATAGTTTAGGCCATGCTCGAAATCCACGTAGGTCTCGGAGCCCCACACCTTCTGAGCTAACTCTTGTCGCGTGACCACCTCGCCGGCACGGCTTGCCAAAATCGTCAGAATCCTGGCCGGCTGAGGCTGGAGGCGCAGGATGGCGCCATTTCGCCGAAGCTCCCCTGTGCGGAGATCCAGAACGTAGTCGCTGAAGCGGATTTCCTGCGATGTTGTCCGTGCGGGCACAGGAAACTCCAAAATGCAAAACGCCAGCCTGAGGGAGGCGTCACATTATACCGTGCAGAGTCATGTCCTTTGTACATAAACGGTTAGCCTTCCTCACCAGAAACTCACCGCAAACTTACCTTCCGTTCATTGACCGATCTCGGAAAGAACTGCATCTTTGACCCGTTCGGAGTCAAGCGGTGGTTGCATACCAGTGCATCTGCTAAAAACCGAAGGCGCAAAAAATACCAGGAGGGTTCTATGAAAACTACGACTCGTTTCATCAGCTTCGTTTCCAGTGTGGCCCTATTGCCCGCATTGCTCACCGTAAACGGCTTTGCAAAGACTCCAAGGTGCTCAGACGTTGGCGGCGTAATCCTGACAAACATAGGAGGCTTCGGACAGATAGACGGCCACCTCACCACCCTGGGGGTCGCAACCGGCGACCTGAAGGGAGCCCTCGGAGTCGAGATCTTGTCAGTCAGCTCCGATTCCACAACCATCACGGTGCAGCACCACTGGGTCACCGATACGGGAGAAACACTGACAATCGACCAGGCTCAGGCCCATGGCACGTTTGTGGGGACAGGGTTGCTCGCGATCACCGACTACAAGGTCCACTTAAGCGGAGGCACGGGCCGTTTTGCCGACGCTACCGGGGATTTCACCAACATTGGCGAAGTCGATTTCAACTCCGGTCAGGCTGTTCTGCGTTACTCGGGCAAGGTCTGTCACGCGGACAAGGACTAACGAAACCGAAATAATTTACGGCGGGGTGCCCCATCCTTTGGCGCAGTTTGCGAAGGGGTGGGATACCCTGAACCCTGTAAAACCTATTCCGCCCGAAGCGCCTCCATGGGATCGACAGCCGCTGCCCGCCGTGCAGGCAAGTAAGCCGCCAACAACCCAATCACCACCAAGGTCACGGCCACAGACCCAAGCGTCCACCCATCCCGAGCACTCACGCCATAGAGATAACTCCGCACCACGCGCCCCGAAGCAATCGCCAGCGCCAGCCCAATCACCACACCAGAGACGAGCATGACCGAAGCCTGCCGCATTACCAGCCAGAGCAGATTTCCCCGCTGCGCCCCGAGCGCGAGCCGCACGCCTAACTCCCGCGTCCGCTGCGACACGACATAAGCCAGCAGCCCATACAGTCCCGCCACACACAAGAGCAGCGCCGACCCGCCAAAAATCTCCAGCAGGTGCGCCGCCAGTGTCTGGCTTCCGAACGAATCCTCCACCACCTGATCCATCGTCGTAAAGTTGCTCCCTGCCAATGCCGGATCAGCCTGCCGCAACACCTCACGCAATTCCGGAATCATTACCTTAGGATCGCGGTTCGTGCGCACCGCAAGGTCCATCGCAATCCCTTCGAGCGTCTTATAGAACCCGCTCGCTGGCGTAATCTGCTCGATGTTCACCTCGACTTCCGGCTGTGAAGGCTCCGCCACAGCGCCTTGCCGCATGTCATCGAGTACGCCGACAATCTCTGCGTTCTTCGCCGGAGTGATATGCCACAACTCCCTGCCGATCGCGTTGCTCAGATCCTGCTGCGCCGGCAAATATTCCCGGGCAAACGCACGATTCACAACGAATACTGGCTGCGAAGACGGCGTATCCTGCTCGTTGAAAAACCGTCCTGACAGCATCTTGAATCCGAATACTCCCTGCAGATCAGGCGTCGCCGCCTTGAAAAGCGCACCCACTTCCTTCTTCTTCCCGTCGGGCGACTCGTTAGCATCCAGCCTCAGCCCAAGGTGGATATTAAACGAATGCCCCAGCGGCACCTCCGTCATCAATCCCGCAGCCTGCACGCCTGGCAAATGCTTCGCACGCTCGAGCAAAGGCAGATAAAAGTTATTCGTCATGTTCTGCCCGGCGAATTTGTAACCGGGAATCTGCAAATTCGCCACAATGATGTGGTCCGTGCGGAATCCAAGCGGTACATGCCGCAACGCATAAATTGTCCGCAATAACAACCCGCATCCAACCAGCAGGGTGAGCGAAAGAGCAATCTCAACCACCACCAGCACACTGCGCATGCGGTTGTGACCGCGCGCACTCCCCGCCTGCAGTCCGCCTTGCTTCAACGCAGGCTCTATCGGAGCATGCGCCGACATCCACGCCGGCCAGATCGACGAAACCAGCGCCGACACAACCGTCAGCAGCAATAACCCGGAAATCATCCGCCAGTCAGGAGTACTCGCCACCGGAAACGGCAGATGATGCTTGACCCCACTGGCAAACAGCTTCACAACAATCAGAGTCAGCCCAAGTCCGATCAACGCGCCGCATCCACTCAGCAGCAGCCCCTCAGCCATAAACTGCTGCATAATGCGCCATCGCCCCGCACCCAGCGCACCGCGCACAGCAACTTCGCGTTGCCGCACCATCGCCCGCGCCAGCAGCAGATTCGTCACGTTCACACACGCAATCAACCACAGTACACTCGATGCAGCCAGCAGCATCTCAAGCGCACGCTTCGTGTCTTTCACCACCAACGATCCGGCATACGTTTCGATCCACACTCCGGAATGCTCCTGCCGCTTCTCGGGATCAACGTATCCAACAGCAATCTGCTTCTGCAGAGTCGTCAGTTCAGCTTCTGCCTCAACTGCCTTCACTCCAGGCTTCAACCGCCCGATCACCGTATATCCCGGACTCTCATCCGTGCGCCCCTTGTCCGCATCGCCCAGTGAAGCCAGCGCCCATACCTCAGGGGTTGCCGGATCGAACGGGAACGAAAAACCACGCGGCATGACGCCCACAATCACATAAGGCTCTCCGCTGACCTTGACAGATTGCCCCAGAACTCCGGGATCGCCGCCAAACATCGACCGCCAGGCAGCATCACTGATGACGACGCTTTTTTCATCCGCATTCTTCGCGAAGCTATCGGGATCATTGCGAAAATCGCGCCCCAGTGCCGGAGCAGTTCCTAATACTGAAAACAGATTCGCGCTGACCCGATAAAATCCCACGCCTTCTGTGGCCGTTTTCCCTTCGAGAAAATTCCTCATGTTCGCTGGCGCATAGTAACCGATGCTCTCGAAGCTCCTGCTCCACTTTCGCCACTCCGTTAGATCGAGATACGGCGTCTCTCTCCTGTAATCACTTGCATTTCGCTGGCTCGAGTCGTTGATGTAAACCAGCCGTCCCGCATCTTTATAAGGCAGCGGCCGCAGCATCACCCGATCGACCACGGTAAACATCGCCGCCGGGGCAGCAATGCCCAGCGCCAGCGTCGCAATCACCGTCACCGCAAACGCGGGAGACTTTCGTAGCTGCCGTAGCGCATAGCGCAGGTCTTGAAGCAAACGCTCCAGCCACACCCATCCCCACACCTCGCGCGTCACATCTTTCACCAGCGGAAGATTCCCCATCTCACGCTCCACTTTGCATCGAGCCGTCGATGCATCTTCTCCGCGCGCTACCCGCTCCTCCACCGCCATGCGGATATGCGCTTCAATCTCCGCATCCAGTTCGCTCCGTTTTCCCCACCACCGCATTGCAGGCTCCTATTGCCGAAGTAGGAACTTCAAACGCTAAAGCACGATGCGACATCTTCTCAAGAACCAGACCCCGAAAGCGCGTCCGCCCGTGCCGCAAGCACCCCACCAATCGCCGCCACCATCTGCTCCCACCGGCTCCGGTTCTCCGCCAGTTGTTGCGTCCCCGCCGCCGTAATGCGGTAATACTTCGCTTTCTGGTTGCTCTCCGTAACCCGCCACTCCGACTCGACCCACCGCTGCCGCTCCAGCCGGTGCAGCGCCGGATACAGTGACCCCGTTTCCACCTGCAGCACCTCACCCGAGTTCGCGCGGATCGCCTGGCTGATACCATACCCATGCTGCGGCCCCCACTGCAGTGTCTGGAGAATCAGCATGTCCAGGGTGCCCTGAAGCAGTTCAATTCGATTCTTGTAGATTTCTTTCGCTGCCATAAAGATGTAGACAATCTACTACTAAAGGGTGTAGCCAGTCTACATCTTCTCGGGGAGGAATCTGGAAAGAGATTGGAGGGCTCCCCCTCAGTATCCGTTCGCAATCAGGTAATCAAGGGTCAATTCAAACTCAGGCTCTGACTTCTGTCGCTGCTCGAAGAACTTCATCATCACATCCGCTTCCAGATTCACCGGATCGCCAGCCTTGAGAGTATGCAGGTTGGTATGCGCGTAAGTATGCGGAATGATCGCAACCGTGACGGTTTTGCCATCGAATCTGGCAACCGTCAGGCTGATGCCCTCAATGGCAATCGAGCCCTTCTCGACCACGTACCGGCCAACATTCTCCGGAATCGAGATACGCAGCCACCAGTCGGTCGCAGACCGATCTGAATCCGGCAAAACAGGCTCCAGCGCCACCAGCGTCCCGGTCGCGTCCACATGCCCTTGGACGACGTGCCCACCCAGCGGAGTACCCGCAGGCGTCGGCAGTTCCAGATTGACCACAGTGCCTGACCTGAGCCCGGCAAGCGAAGTCCGTACAACGGTTTCCGCCGCCAGATCGGCATGAAAGACAGGAGGATCGACCGAAATATCCAAGGCCGTCAGACAAACACCGCTGACGGCGATGGAGTCGCCCGTGCGAAGCCGCTCCGCCAAACCGGTAGCCGAAACCTTGATCCGCCGTGCCCCGGTCCGCTCTTCAACGCCAAGAATTTTTCCTGTCGTTTCAATTAATCCAGTGAACATTCGCTTTGCCTCTGCACTCCGATTGCGGGCTTTTTCAAGGTAGAAGCTCCGCCCTTTAGGCCCGGGCTTTCCACGGGTCGCGAAGATACCCCTCAAAGCAAACATCGTCCTCAATAGCCTTCCATGAGATGCGCTCCATCGCAGCTTCGATTCGCCCGCTCCCAGCCAACAGCGGAGCCGCATCCGAACCAAGAAAACGAGGAGCATAGAACAGACACAGCTTGTCCACAATCCCTGAAGCAAGCGCTGCGCTGTTCAGCCGTGAACCCGTTTCGAGCATCGCAGTGAGCACCTGCATCTCGCCAAGCCGTTCAGTCATGCGAGCAAGAGAAACGTGCCCATTTATCGCATCAACGCGCTCCAGCCGAACGCCAGCATCTTCCAACGCCCGCACATGATCCGACTGAGCCGACGCATAAAAAACCAATAAATCGCCCCGCGCGGAACGCACCAGCCTCGAATCAAGAGGAAGCCTTAACGACGAATCCAGTATGACCCGCAACAACGGCCTGCGTCGGCGCAAGCCGCTGCGATCTGTCAGCATCGGATCGTCAGCAACAACAGTGTCGACCCCGGTAATCACCGCGTCGGAAGCACGGCGCATCCGCTGCACGACCACGCGCGACGCTTCGCTGGTGATGTAGTGCGTCTGCCCTGTCGGAACAGACTGCGGAGCAATCCGCCCATCCAGCGAAACACCAGCCTTCAACGTAACGAAAGGCAAACGATGTTGTATGTACCTGGCAAAACCATCATTCAGAACGCGCGCTTCATCCCGCAGTACATCTGTGGTGACAGCTACGCCAGCAGCACGCAGCCTGGCGATGCCTTGACCGTTCACCGCAGGATTCGGATCGCCAGTCGCGACCACAACGCGGCTCACTTGGGCTGCGATCAGAGCATCGGCACAAGGCCCGGTTCGTCCCTGATGCGAACATGGCTCCAGCGTCACATATGCAATCGCCCCGCGCGCCTTTTCGCCAGCCTGTTTGAGGGCGACGATTTCGGCATGATCAAGCTTGTCGTATTCATGAAAGCCTTCACCAACGTTGGTTCCATCTTTCTGAACGAGAACGCAACCAACAGCCGGATTGGGCGACGACACGCCAACCGAGCACTGCGCAAGCTCGATAGCATGATTCATCCACTGAGTATCTTCGGCGAGCAAGCTCAGGCTCCAAGCAGGGAGTCAACAAACGCGGAGCTATCGAAGGGCAGCAGGTCTTCGAGCTTCTCGCCAACGCCAACAAAACGCACCGGCAGGTTCAGCTCGCGTGCAATCGCCACAGCAATTCCGCCCTTCGCCGTGCCATCGAGCTTGGTAAGGACAATGCCAGTAACGCCGGCCGACTCGGTAAACAGCCGCGCCTGCTGCAAGCCGTTTTGCCCCGTTGTCGCGTCCATCACCAGCAGTACCTCGTGTGGCGCATCGGGAATGATCTTCTGTGTAATGCGGCGCATCTTGTCCAGTTCAGCCATCAGGCTATTCTTCGTGTGAAGGCGTCCCGCGGTATCAACGATCAACACATCGTTGCTACGCGCCTTCGCGGCCTGTAATGCGTCGAAGAGCGCTGCAGAAGGATCACCGCCCTGACGCGTCTTGATGATCTCAACGCCACTCCTCTTCCCCCAGACTTCGAGCTGCTCGATGGCAGCCGCGCGAAAGGTATCTGCCGCGCACATCAGAACACTCTTGCCCTGCGCGCGGAAATACGCCGCCAGCTTGCCGGTGGTCGTCGTCTTGCCCGTGCCGTTCACTCCTACCATCATGATGACTTCAGGGGGCGAGATAACAGTACGCGGCGGACGCTGCTGCTCATCGAGAACATTCTTGATCTGCTCTTTCAAAAGATCGCGAAGCTCTGCGCCATCGCGAATCTGCTGGCGCTTGGCGCGTTCGCGCAGCGCATCGATGATTTCCGTGGTAGTGGTCACGCCGAGATCGGAAACGAGCAGACTCATCTCCAGCTCTTCGAGCGCAGCTTCATCCACTTCACGCGTAAGCGCGATGACGCTCTCGATCCGTTCACCCAGGCTGTCCCGCGTGCGCGAGACGGCGTCCTTCATCCGGTCGAATATGCTCTTCTTTTCGGGTTCGTTCAGACTGCCAAACAGCGTTTGAATCATGTGCGCGACAACCTCACATGCCGCTGTCTTGAGTGTAACAAGCTACTCCCCGCGTCCCGGACGTGACATCAGCTCACGGATCGCCTCAAGCGGAGACCTCTCTTCAGAGAGAATTGCAGCTACCTGTTCCGTAATCGGCATCTCGACGTTATGACGGCGGGCCAGACCAAGAGCAGCCGATGTGGTCCGCACTCCTTCGGCGACCTTTCCATGTAGACCGGCAAGAATCTCCGCCAGCCTGTGGCCCTTGCCTAACTCAATTCCCACCGTGCGATTGCGCGAAAGCGATCCGGTACAAGTCAGTACGAGATCGCCAATTCCGGAGAGCCCTGCAAGCGTCTCGCTGCGGCCTCCGCACGCAACGGCCAGCCGCGTCGTCTCGGCAATGCCGCGTGTAATGAGCCCGGCGGCGCTGTTGTGCCCGAGCTTCAAGCCCGCGACCATGCCAGCGGCAATCGCAATCACGTTCTTGAGAGCACCGCCCAGTTCCACACCCACAACATCATCATTCCTATAGAGACGCAATGACTGGCTCCCGAACTCACGCTGCACATTCGCCGCCAGCTCCGCATCCTGCGATGCGATCGTAATCGCAGTCGGAGAACCCGCGGCAACCTCCTGGGCAAACGAAGGCCCGCTGAGCACGCCAACCGGCAAGACCAGACCGCATTTGCCGAGCACGCCGGTAATCACCTCGCTCATGCGCAGCAGTGTTTCGTCCTCGATGCCTTTTGTCGCACTCACCAGCATCTGGCCCGCGTGCAGAAACGGCGCAAACTGCTCATAGCTCGCGCGGACATGATGCGACGGCATCACGCTCGCAACGATCTCCGCTTCGCGCAGAGCTTCTTCTATGCTCGAAGTGGCGCGGATACTTTTTGGGATCGAAAGACCGGGAAGGAAGGCAACATTCTCGCCACGCTCAGCAATCGTCTCACTCACTTCGGGCGAGTGCGACCAGAGCGTCAGATCATGACCGCCGCGGCCCGCAAGACTCAGCGCAATCGCGGTGCCCCACGCGCCGCTTCCCATCACCGCAATACGGCTCATGTTGCGCTTGCCTTTGTTTTGCCGAAGCGATATTCCGTCCCGTTAAGTAGGCGAACAATATTCTGATGATGCTTGACGATCACGATCAGGGGAATGATCAGGATCACCGTAATCATCGGCGCTGCATAAGGAAAGTGCGGGGCCAGAAAGGCAAAGACTGGAAATGATGCAGCGCCCAGTATGGAAGCAAGCGAGACATAACGTGACAGCGCAAATATAACGACGAACACTGCCAGCGAGGCAACGGCGGCAAGCCATGCCACCGCTACAAAAACTCCAAACGCTGTGGCTACTCCTTTGCCACCTTTGAAGCCGAGCCACACTGGAAAAATATGCCCGGCAATCGCTGCCAACGCCGCCACTGCTGTCGCATTCTGTACCGGAACCTGCTGAAATACGTGCAAATCCAGCACCCACGCGCCGGCAATCACAGCAACATAACCCTTCAAAGCATCAAGCAAAAATGTAAGAGCGCCTAGTCCCTTCGCGCCAGAACGAACGACATTCGTCGCTCCAATGTTCCCGCTCCCTTTTTCCCGAA
This sequence comes from Terriglobales bacterium, assembly GCA_963823845.1. Classification (GTDB taxonomy): domain Bacteria; phylum Acidobacteriota; class Terriglobia; order Terriglobales; family Acidobacteriaceae; genus Alloacidobacterium. Next base: position 220,726 of record CAWGND010000021.1, on the reverse strand, counting down.
TATCCTCCTTCCGGAAAAGCCGCACTAACACGTATCCAAACGGAATCGATCCGAGTAGATAGGCGAGAAAGGCGATCACAAGGTAGGTGACAACAGACATTGCGACTATGAGTGTAGCAGTGAGGGCTAACCCTATTGGGACGACAGCGGGAGGAACGGGATTTTTCGAATGCGAGAAGCGAGGGAGACCGGGTATATTTTGGCCACGAGGGATGGGGTCAGCAGGCAATGGGGCTACATAAGCTTGCGGCGAATCATATCGAGCGCTTGCTGGCTTGCAAAAAAACGGATGCGCTCGCGGTCGCCGGAGAAGTTTTTTTCGACCACTTCCGTCTGCACTCCGTCGCTGATGGCAATATAGACGAGCCCTACTGGCTTCTCCTCTGACCCACCACTAGGCCCGGCAATACCCGTCACACCAACACCGTACGTGCTGCGGCAGCGACGGCGAATGCCTTCGGCAAGGGCAACAGCAACTTCACGGCTTACCGCGCCCTTCTCCTCGATCAACTCTTCAGGAACGCCGGCAAACTCCGTCTTCAACCCATTACTGTAGACCACGGCTCCCCCAAGAAATGACCGTGAGCTGCCGCTGATACTCGTGAGCCGCTCAGAGATCAGTCCGCCGGTGCAGCTTTCCGCAACGGACAGTGTGGCACCGCGCATCTCCAGGTAGTAGAGAACAATCTGCTCCAGCGATTCACTCTGCGTTGTGGAAGAATAAATCAAATCGTCCAGCTCTTCTTCGATCAGGCTGGCCAGTTCATTCACGCGTTGTTCCGCCTCTTCCTTCGTCGGCTTCGTCGAGATGAGCGTTAGCTGAATGTCGCCAAGATGCGCAAGGATCGTCGTCTCCACATCGGTGTAGCGCTTGTAGATGGGTGCAATGCGCGCATCCGCATGCGATTCGCCAATCATCGCGGCTTTGAGCGTGCGCGTAGCAATGAACTTTTGCGGCAGAATCTCGCGCAGCCGTTGCACGCACTGCTCATCGAACATGGGCTTGATTTCACTCGGAGGTCCCGGCAGCAGAATTACAAGCTTGCGATGCGCGCTAAAAACAGTGTCGAGCCATTGTCCGGGCGCAGTGCCTCGCGGATTTTCCAGCACCTTCGCTCCGTCAAGCATGTCGGCCTGCTTCAGATTGTTTTCCGTAAGATGCCAGCGCCGCTGCGCAGCCCGCACATAAAGCTGTCCAACGATGTCGGCGTCGCGCTTCAGGGCAATACCAAGCGCGTCGGCCCAGGCTTCACGCGTCAGATCATCTTCCGTCGGCCCCAGGCCACCCATCGTGATGATGATGTCAACTCGTCCAAGCGCCGCGCGAATGGCATTCGCCAGATCTTTTCTGCGGTCGCCAACGATAGTTTTGAACGCGACGACTACGCCCAACTCGTTCAGCCGTTCGGTGAGATAGAGCGAGTTTGTGTCCTGACGGAAGGGCGTCAGCAGTTCAGACCCGATGGCGATAATTTCACATTTCATGCGTGCGGAGGGCAGAACGGAATCAGAAAGAGCGCAATCCTTCCAATCCCAAAGCTAAATGATACATGGCCGTGTTGGTTGCTAGAATTACGTCGCCGCCGGGAGCAAAGGCGAGTCCCACGATTCCCGAGCCGGCCACCGCCAAAGCCGCGTCTCCTGATGGAGTGATACGCACGACGCCGCGCCGTCCGTGCCAGGATGCCGCAACGTAGAGGTTACCGGCAATATCCACTGCCAGACCTTGCGGCCGACCTAGTCCGCGGTAGAAGACGCGCGCATTGCCATCGCGGTCAATGGCATAGACGGTGTCATAGCTCGATGTCGTCGGGCCTGTGACGTAAAGCGTTCCATGGCGGTCAAATGCAAGATGGTAAGCCGCTACGCTTGGCTCGAGCGTTGCAAAGACGAAGATCTGGCGGTCGGGAGCGATCTTGAAGATGGTGCCGCTGCGGTCCCCTACGTAGAGATTTTGATCTGCGTCGAAAGCAAGTCCCGTGGCGATTCCCATGCCTTCAGCAAACTGCGTATAAATGCCGTTGGGCGATACGCGAAAGACCGTGCCGTCATTGCGCGAAGAGACGTAGAGAAATCCTTCCGGATCGAGCGCCAGTCCCGTCGCGTTCATGATGCCGGTGACAAAGGGCCGCAGTTCGCCATCCGAAGCGATGCGATACACGGAAACCGGCGTACTCTGGCCGCGCGGGCCGGAGAGGGTCGCGTAAATGTTGCCCTCGTTGTCCACCGCCGGATTTGCGACGATATGAACATCTGTCGCGATCATTCCCGCGACAATCAGCTTGACGGAGTTGCTCTGCGCTCCGTTCTGCAATATCTGCAACTGCCCGGTCTCTGCTTCCTCGGGAACACGCAGCTTCAAACGCTTGCTGCGGCTCAACAACACTGACGCGGCCAATTGACCGAGCATGGCCACCGGTTGACGCAGCGCGCGGGGACCGAGATTCGAGCCAGCCAGCTCCACTTCGGCGCCCGGAAGCGCGGCCACCGGCAATACCGCGTCGATTCTAGGATTGTCCGACGGGTCCGCTTTTGTCGTTCGGGCCATATCTCGAAACCAGCGACTCATTTCCTATTCTCTTGGAAGCAGAAACTTACCACCAGCGGTGTATCCCAATAAATACAAGAAGCGCATATATGCCGGCAGCTACGTCGTCGAGCATGATACCAGCACCGCCGTCCAGTCGCTCCAACTGACGCGCCGGCCATGGCTTTATGATGTCGAAGATGCGGAAAAGGAGCAAGGCCAGCAGCGCGTGCGGCCAATTTGCAGGCGAGGCAGCTAGCGCAATCCATTGGCCGCAGACCTCATCCAGTACGACATGACCGGGATCTTCGCGTCCGCTCTCACGCTCGACGATCGTCGCGGCGGGAATACCGACGAACAGCGCCAGAAATGCGCCAATTCCTGATACGACCGCAGTCTGGATGGCAGAAAGATGCGCCGAACCTGCAACCAGGAACCAGAGAAGCGTAGCTGCAACTGATCCCCAGGTTCCCGGCCCCGGCTTTCCGAAACCCGCGCCAAAGAAGGTGGCCGCAGTCCATGCCCAGAGCGTCTTACTCCTCGTCGTCATGCTTGCGGCCTGGCTTCAATCCCTTCAGGTCTTCCAACACTTCAGGATCGAGCACCGGCGACGAAATGCGATAGACGCCGCTCGCCCACTTTCCCAGGTCGATCTGCCGGCAACGATCGCTGCAGAAGGGGTAATCCTCGCCGCTCGCGGTCACCAACGTCCGGCATATGGGGCAGCGCAAAATACGAACGTCTTTGGGGTCCTTGTTACTCATGCTTCCGAAATTACGCGCGCAACCACATCGTAATCGTGCGCCTCTGTGATCTCGCAATCGTAGAAACGCCCCGGGGTGATGGCTTCCAGCGGGCCGAAATCATTGATGTAAACCGTTCCGTCAATCTCCGGCGCATGAAACTGCGAACGTCCCTCCCACAGCAGCGGCGTCTCGGCGGATTCGCCTTCAACAAGAACTTTCATGGTGCTGCCGATCCACCGCTGCTTCGCCTTCTTGCTCAGGCCCTTCTGCAACCGCATCAGAGCGCGCTTGCGCTGTTCGATGACTTTCGCAGGAACTTTCTCACCCAGCGAGAACGCGCTGGAGCCCTCTTCATCGGAGTAGCCAAATACGCCGAGCCAGTCGAACCGAGCCTCGCGCACAAAATTCGAGAGAGCCTCAAAATCCGCGTCGGTCTCGCCGGGAAAACCAACAATGAAGGACGTGCGTAGCGCAATTCCAGGAATAGCAGCACGGACCTTCTCCATCGTCTTCAGGAAAATATCCGCATTCGCGCCGCGCTTCATACTTTTGAGCACCGGCCCCGACGCATGCTGTAGCGGAACATCGAGATACTTGCAGATATTGTCGTATTTGGCGATAGTTTCGAGCAGCCGTCCGGTAATCTTGTTGGGATATGCATAAAGGAAACGCAGCCAACGCAGTCCTTCGATGCCAGCAAGCTTGTCCAGCAACGTGGCAAGGCCGTCTTTCAGTCCAAGGTCCTCGCCGTAACAAGTCGTGTCCTGCCCGATCAGCGTGATTTCCTGTACGCCCTGCGAAACAAGCCGCTCCGCTTCCGCGACGACCGATTCGAAGTGCCGCGAGCGGAACTTGCCACGCAGGTTGGGAATCACACAAAAACTGCAAGGGTGGTCGCAACCTTCGGCAATCTTGATATAAGCCGACGGGCCCCGCGTCGCCAACAGGCGAGGTGTGGTGTGGTCGTAGAGATACTGCGGCAGAGCGGCGTCCGCGCCGTCCCATTCCTTGCGAGCAAAGCGTCCTTGCGACTCGCGCAAATCGCCTTCAGCACGCGCTGTCACGCCAGTCAGAATATTGAAAGGAGACATGGGCTGCGGAACGGCAACAGGCGCGTCGAGTCCTGCGGCTTCGAGAATCTTCTCGAGTTCGCCGGTGCCGACCACGGCATCGACTTCAGGGATGTTCTTCCGGATCTCGTCGCGATAGCGCTCAACGAGGCAACCGGCAACAATCAGCTTCTGCGCTTTGCCCGTTGTCTTGTGCTGCGCCATTTCCAGAATCGTGTCGACCGATTCCTGCTTAGCCGTATCGATAAACGAGCAGGTGTTCACCACCAGGATGTCGGCAACTTCCGGAGACGCAGTCATCTCCGCGCCTGCCCGGTCGAGCAGGCCCATCATCACTTCGCTGTCCACAAGATTTTTTGGACAGCCGAGACTTACAAAGCCGACCTTGAGGCGCGGCCTCTGCATTGCGGTTTTTGGGGAATCGAGGACACTGATATCAGCGTCGTCGAGAAGAGATAGAGTCACATTATTATTTTACCGGAAAAGACGCCCTTTACTCTGCGCACGGGGGTCAGAGAACACGTCGCAGGGTGGTATCATTAGGAATGTGCCGGGTCCTACGCGACTCAATCCCGCCAACCCCGCCAGGCCCGGAAGGGAGCAACGGTAACGGGCTAGTGTGTGCGCAGTAGGTCGCCCGGTACATGTCTTTTCTTCGTCAAAATCTGACTCTCCCTGACACAACTTTTACACTTCCCAATGGACAAACTGTCCCTTTCATAGACATCGAAGCATAGGCTCGGAGAGAATGATCTTTACTTCGCAGCACATGGAGAGCAGCCTTGAGTCTTATCGTGCGTCCTCAAAGTTCTCGACGCGCCAAAATCAGTGCCCTCGGAACCTACGTTCCACCTCGCGTATTGACTAACGCCGATCTCGAAAAAATGGTCGACACCAACGACCAGTGGATCGTCGAGCGCACCGGCATCCGCGAGCGGCACATTCTTGAAAAAGGCCTCGCCACCAGCGACATGGCTGTCGAAGCAGCGAAGAAATGTCTTGCCGAGCGCGGCATCGAGCCAACGGAAGTCGAAGTCATCATCGTCGCCACCGTCACGCCCGACATGCTCTTCCCCGCTACTGCATGCCTTGTCCAGGACAAGCTGGGCGCTAAAGGCGCATGGGGATTCGATCTCTCAGCCGCCTGCTCCGGTTTCGTCTATGCGCTGCAGACAGGCGTGAAGCTGGTTGAGTCAGGAGCGCACTCGAAGGTCCTCGTCATTGGCGCGGACACCATGTCCTCGATTCTCGATTACACCGATCGCGCCACCTGCATCCTCTTCGGCGATGGCGCAGGGGCCGTATTGATTGAGCCAGCGGCCGAGGACGAACTTGGCATGATCGACTTCCTCCATGAGATTGATGGTTCCGGAGGTTGTTCGCTGTATATGCCCGCCGGTGGCAGCCTCCATCCGCCATCTGCTGAGACTATCGCCGGGAAGATGCACTATGTCCACCAGGACGGACAGGCTGTCTATAAATACGCTGTGCGCAAAATGGCGGAAGTGACGGAAAAGGTGCTGACCCGCTGCGGCATCACGGGAGCTGACCTCGGTTGCTTCATTCCACATCAAGCCAATAAGCGCATCATTCTGTCCACGGCGGAACGCCTCCACATGCCTCTCGAACGCGTCATCATCAACATCGACCGCTACGGCAATACAACAGCCGCCACCATTCCGCTCGCCATGCAGACAGCCCGCGAAGAAGGCCGGCTAAAGAAGGATGACCTCGTCCTGCTCGCCAGTGTAGGCGCGGGCTTCACGACCGGAGCTTCCCTGCTTCGCTGGGAAATCTAATTCGAATCAGGCCGCGCGCGCGGGCACAGAGGAGCCAGCGTTGCCTGCGCGTTGGTCATGCCGATACTTCCAGATCCCGAATACAATTGCCGCGATCAACAGCCCGATAAAGACCCAAAGAATTGCGTCCGCCCAACCTGCGAGATAGCGCGACCACACCCCCAGCACGCGCCGCCCATAGGTCGCGCCCAGCCACGCAATCAGGCTATAGCGCACAGCGCGCGCAATCGAAAACGACCAGAGAAACTGCTTGCGCGATACACCCAATGCACCTGCGGCAAGCACAAATGGCATCAGAGGAATCGGCGGCGGCAGAATCGCCGCGATGCCAACGCTCATCACGCCGTGCCGCTTTACCCGTTTGCTAAGCGGCTCACGAAATCGCTTCGGTACGTAGCGTTCGAGCATCGCCTCGCCACCCTTTTTTCCAGCGCCCCAGGTGAAATAGCCACCCAGAATACTCCCCGCGACCGCTGCCAGCACCAGAAGCCACAGCACACTGTGACGGGCAGCCAGCAGCAGGACAAGCAGATCAGTGCTGCCCGGTAGAGGCAATGGAATAACCGACGCATCAATAGCCGAAACAAAAAAGACCCCGAACACACCGAAATGAATGAGCCAGCGCGGTATCGGCAAAGCACGCCTGTGCAGAGGATGCTGCGCCGCCGTCGCTCTCTGGAGATAGCTCACCTACTCTTGGACGCGTCTTTACGAGTACGAGTCGCGAGCGTCTTGAATTTTAGAGAAATCGCAGGTCAGGAACCGCCGGAAATGCGCCGCATTCCATCCCGTAGCGATAAAAGAGCTGCAAGCCCTCCAGGCATGCTTCGTCGAGTTGATAGTGAATGTTGCAGGCAAGATATTCGCGAATCGTGGCCGCAGGCACGGCGAGCCGCCCGGACCATTCGCCGACCAGATCGTTCACGTGAGCAAGTCCGTTATCCCGCGATTGCTGAAAGTCACGCACCACGGCTCCCGCGTCCGCGCCCGCATCACGCACCCCCTCCGGACGCATCGCCCAGAAAGCCGACACCCACGCCGATCCAGTCAGCGCGTGCCATTCGTGACCAAGATCGAGATAGATCAGCTTCTCCCCCGTGTGCTGCTCACGTTCTGCACGATCTTCAAGCGTCAATAACGCCGGGTCGCCAATGAGCAGCGCCGCATCAGCGGCTTTCAGCATCGCCTCCAGATCGGGAGCATGCGAAACAAACTCCGCCGCCGGATTCCAATACTTGTGAAAGAGAATCCGGGTGTAAACAGCCGATGTCCGCGACGATGTATCGAGCGCAATCCTACGCGCGCCTCTCACGCCGTCCGCATGACGCACGACCAGAATGATGGATCGAATATCTCCCAGCGAAGCAATCGCGCATCCCGGAATCACAGCCAGCGATGGCGCAAAAGCATACGTCGCCACCGGAACCAGCCCGATGTCAGCAGTCCTCGCCATCAGCTCATCCGCACAGGCCGCCGGCGTAGTTTGATGAATGGAATAGCGTTCCGCCAGACGGCTCTTGCCCGGCTCATGCTCAAAATCCCACATCAGCGGAGCAGGATTGAGAAAGTTGATGGCTGCAATTCGAAGACGGCTCACTCGTCAGTGTAACAACGCAGCAGTAACTTGACTTTGCATCAGGTCGCGTCTACTCTCCGAGGAAATCCACAAGAAGAGAATCGTAAAGGCAAAGCATCGCCGAAGGTGTGTCTATTGGGAACCGATGTCGACTCAGTCTCGCCGTCCAACACAGAATCTCCATCCAGCACAGAATTTGTAGATCACGACCGCCTTGCATGGCTCGCCCTAGCTCTTACTCCCGGCCTCGGCCCACGCCGCATTCTGCGAGCTGTGCGCAATGCCGGATCTGCAGAGGAAATACTGCGTCTTCCGCTCACCGGGCTCGAGGCTCTTCAATTTCCCGCGCACGCTGTGCAGTTCATTGCGGACGGCAAAGCATTGGACGCGGCGAACGAAGAACTGGAGGCACTTCACAACTCCGGCGCCTCTTTTCTTACCTACAGCGACCCGGATTATCCTGAGCGCCTGCGCGAAATTTTCGACGCAACGGCGCTGCTCTGGATACGCGGCAACGCAACGCTGCTTGCAAAATCCGCGATTGCGGTCGTCGGCACACGACATCCAACCCCATATGGATCAGGCATGGCCGAGATGCTCGCGCGCGATCTCGCTGCGCGCGGCCTAGTGATCCTCAGCGGCATGGCGCGAGGCGTCGACACCTCCGCGCATAGAGGAGCCCTCGCCGCCAAAGGCAAAACCGTGGCCGTCTGGGGCACGGGCATCGACGTAATTTATCCCAGGGAAAATAAATCTCTAGCCGAGCAGATTCTTTCCACTGGCGGCACAATCGTCTCTGAATTGCCGATGGGGACCTTTCCTGCTCCTCAAAATTTTCCTAAGCGCAACCGTATCCTCAGCGGAATGAGCATCGGCGTGCTCGTCGTCGAAGCGGGCGAGCACAGCGGCACGCGCGTCACCGCGCGTTGCGCGCTCGAACAGAACCGCGACGTCTTCGCAGTTCCCGGCAACGTCACAACAAAAAATGCCTGGGGCCCTAACACGTTGATTAAGAAGGGCGCAAAGCTCACCGCGACATGGGAAGACGTGTGGGAAGACCTGCCTTCGCAGATTCGCATCGAACTCGAATCCGCATGGGAGCTTGCATCGAAAGGCCAACCTGCTGCATCGTTATTTGAGGAAGCTCCCCTGCCACCTGCCGAGACTCGGGTCATGAGCGCTCTTCGCCACGACGAAGCGTTGCAACTTGACGAGATCATGGAAAAGCTGGACCCTGAGCTGAGTTCATCCGAAGTGTTTACCGCACTCTTTGAACTGGAGCTTGCAGGGCGCATCAAGCAACTACCGGGCAAGAACTACGTTAAAAGTTTTTGATATTCCCGAAAGCGTTGATGTTATGTGTCCATTCGCGGAAATCTGTGTCTAGAGAATTGTGCGCGCTGGATTCATTGCGGCAAAGCATGATAGCTTCCATAAGAATTCGGTGCAGTTGTGAGTTGGGCGAACGACGCCCGTGAATTGAAGGAAAACAATGAGCAAAGCGCTTGTGATCGTCGAATCCCCCGCGAAAGCAAAGACGATCAGCAAATATCTGGGCAAGGACTATACCGTCGAAGCTTCAGTTGGACATATTAAGGACCTGCCCAAAAACAAAATCGGTGTCGATCTTGAAGACGGAACCTTCGAGCCCGAGCTGATCGTCATCCCCGGCAAAGAGAAGGTCGTCGACCGTCTCAAGAAGCTCGCAGCGAAATCCGATCAGGTCTATCTCGCGCCTGACCCTGACCGCGAAGGCGAGGCCATCGCTGCGCATCTCGCCGACGAGTTGGGCAAAGTCGTAAAAAAGAGCGCGATCCATCGCGTCACCTTCAACGAGATCACGCCGAAGGCCGTGAAAGATGCCTTTCTGCACGCGCGCAACGTTGACTCGCATCTCGTAGATGCGCAAACCACGCGCCGCGTGCTGGATCGTATCGTCGGCTACCAGGTTTCCCCTTTGCTGTGGGACAAAGTCCGTCGCGGCCTCTCCGCCGGTCGCGTGCAGACCGTCGCCGTGCGCCTCATCGTTGAGCGCGAGCGCGAAATCAAAGCCTTCAATCCAGTCGAATACTGGACCATTGACGCCGAGCTCGAAGCACAAAAGTCGATGCCCTTCACCGCACGCTTCGTTGGCATCGACGGCCAGCGCGCGAAGGTCGAAACCGTAGACACGCCATCTCTGTCCGAACAGAAAATCACCGATCAAGTCATCGCGCAGTTGAAGAAGGCGACGTGGTCCGTGCGCGCGGTCGATCGCAAAGAACGCAAGCGCAACTCGACCGCACCCTTCACCACCAGCAAACTGCAGCAGGACGCATCGCGCCGTCTCGGCTTCAACGTCAGGCGCACCATGGGCGTTGCCCAGCGTCTCTATGAGGGCGTCGAGATCGGCAGCGAAACCGTCGGCCTCATCACCTACATGCGTACCGATTCGACGCGTGTCGCGCCCGAGGCCATCACCAACGTCCGGGATTGGATCAAAGAGAAACTCGGCGCTCCCTATCTGCCCGCCGCACCCAACACATATAAATCGAAGAAAGACGCGCAGGACGCGCACGAAGCCATCCGTCCGACAGACGTCAATCATCATCCGGATGAAATTCGCCGCTACCTCAGCGACGAGCAGTACAAGCTCTACAAACTCATCTGGCAGCGCTTTGTCGCCTCGCAGATGATGGCTGCGGTCTTCGATCAGACGACGGTCGATATCATCGCGAAGGCAGATCGCAGCTACGACTTCCGCGTGACCGGATCTGTGCTGAAGTTCGACGGCTTTCTCAAGGTCTACGAAGAATCGAAAGACAAGAAGGACGAAGACGACGAAGCGCTCGCCAACAAGCTGCCTGCCCTCGACGAAGGTCAGTCGCTCAAGCTCAACGAACTAAAGCCCGAGCAACATTACACCGAGCCGCCTCCGCGCTACAACGAAGCCTCACTCGTCAAGGAACTCGAAGAGCAGGGCATCGGCCGCCCGTCCACCTACGCGTCCATCATTAATACCATTCAGGACCGCGAGTACGTGCAGAAGATCGGCGGGCGCTCTGGCCGCTTCGTGCCCACTGAAATCGGCACCGTCGTCACCGATCTGCTGGTCAAAAACTTCCCCTACATCTTCGACAAAAAATATACCGCCCGCCTCGAAGAAGAACTCGACGACATCGAAGACGGTCGCGAAAAATGGACCGACCTGCTCACCGGCTTCTACAGTCATTTCGCCGAAGAACTCGTAGACGCCAGCAAGCACATGGAAGACATCAAGCGGATGGAGAAGCCCACGGACGAAAAGTGTCCGCTCTGCGGTTCACCGCTGGTGCTGAAGTGGGGCAAGTTCGGCTCCTTCTATGCATGCAGCTCCTACGACAAGAAGAAGAAAGACAGCTGCACTTACACGCGCGAAAATTTCGAGGCGAAGCCGAACCTTCAAACCGAGAATCAGGACGCAGAGCAGGAAGAGGAGTATTGCGAAAACTGCGGTCGCGTCATGGTCCTACGCAACGGCCCGTGGGGACCGTTCATGGCCTGCCCCGGCTACAACGAAGATCCGCCCTGCAAGACCGTTCGCCGTCTGCACCAGAAGCAGCAGCAGAAACCGCCCGAGCCCATCGACGAGATGTGCCCGAAGTGCGGCAGCCAGCTCGTCAAGCGCATGGGCCAGTACGGTGAGTTCATCTCCTGCTCCGCGTACCCCAAGTGCAAGTACATCAAGCCGAACACGATCGGCGTCATCTGCCCCAAATGCAAAGACGGCCAGATCGTCGAAAAGAAGGCGCGCCGCGGCAACATCTTCTATGGTTGTGAGAACTACCCGAAGTGCGACTTCACGGCGAACTACAAGCCCGTCGACAAGGCGTGCCCCGAGTGCGGCTCACCCTATTTAATGGAAAAGACGCTCAAGTCCGGCGTCTACCTCGTCTGCCCGAACAACAAAAAGCCCGCCGCGGCAGACGAGGAAGAGAGCCCGAAGAAGCGCAGGAAGAAGGGCGAGGAAGAACCGTCCGTTGCCTGCAGCTATTCGAAGCGGATCGGGGATGCTCCGGTAGCGGAGCGGCCTACTGCCGAAACGCATGGGCCGCTGGTTGAACAGCCCGTTTCCTGATCAACATCACCGGGCCGCTTCGACGATTAGGAGGCCCAGTAGTTCATTGTCTCGTTGTTGTAGGTTTTGGCCTCAACCGGGGAGAAGCCGTTTGTGGGAGCCTTGTGCTGCACCCGCAGATTGTCGATCGCGTAATCGATAAATCGTGGTTCGAAGTGTGCTGGCAAGTTCATAAAGCGGCAGGTTGCCACCACCTGATCGGTAATGAATTTCGGCTGAAAGGCAGCGAGTTCCAGCCCCTTTTCTCCAGTGATTTGCTGGACAATGAAATCGAACGTATCGTCGGAAAGAACCAAGCCTTCGCGCTCGCACGCCTTGTCAAAGATTCGCCTGTAGAGTGCAAGGCTCGGCGCTCCTACCTCGATTTTGTAGGGGAGCCGGCGCAAGAAAGCCGGATCCATCAGATCTTCGGGATCAATGTTGGTGGAGAAGATGACCAGCTCTTCAAAAGGGATAGAGAAGCTCTTGCCCGTGTGCAGCTTTAGATAGTCGACCCGGCTCTCCAGCGGCACAATCCAGCGGTTCAGCAGGTTCGCCGGACTCACAAGCTGGCGCCCGAAATCATCGATGATGAAGCATCCGCCGAGCGCCTTCACATGCAGCGGCGCCTCATAGAAGTTCGCCACGGAGTCGTATCTCAGATCGAGCATCTCCAGCGTCAACTCTCCGCCGGCAATCACAAAGGGGCGCTTGCAGGGCACCCACCGCGCGTCATACTCCTCTTGCCGGAGGAAAAAGGAAGGATGGTCGTCCTCGACGACCGATTGCTCCAGCGTGCTATGGACGCTTGCATCATAGACCCGCATGATCTGGCCCTCGATCATCACAGCGTAAGGCACATAGATCACGTCATCGAAGACATTCACCAAGCTAAGCGCGACCGATGTCTTGCCATTACCTGGCGGACCATAGAGGAGCATCGACCTGCCTGCGTTCAGAGCCGGTCCGCTTTTCTCGATCATGCTGGCGTCAAAAACCAGCTCGCCGAGGCACTCACGGATGCGCTGGTAGCTAACAGACTCGTTTGCGAGCTTCTGGCGGCCGATCATGTCAGTAAATTCGTCGAGCGTGACCGGCGCCGGTCCGGCATATCTCGACTGCTGCAGAGCATCCTGCGCCCAGCGGCGGCCCTCTTCTGTGAGGGTATAGCTCATGTCAGTAGGATTATCTGCATCGCGCATGCCGAGCGCTCGAAGCAGCTGGCGATCGATCGCCATCGGTATCATTTCAAGCACGATGTGATAAGGCAGCTTAGTGGCATCAACGAACTGGCGGACCGTTTCCAGCCGGCCTGTGTAGATCAGCTTAATCAGCAGAGTCAGCAGGTCCGACTCGTGGATTTTGGTGGCCGCCATATTCTGCGGCTCAGGCGGCATGCGGTGGAGAAAGGCGTCCAGGCTTTCCTTCCTCAGGCCGCCGCTGGCCACCAGAAGGTCGCCTAACCGGCCACCATGCTGGCTCTGGTGGTTGAGCGCCTCTGCCACCCGTTCGGCGGTTACGAGGTTGGATCCGATCAAAAGATCACCCAGTCTGATACGTGCCTTCAAATCGCCTCCGAAACCCAGCTGAACTATAGGCTAATGGTCCAGACATCATATATTTATCGGTTGGATCGGAAGCCTCAAAAGTGAATCGTAGCTGCGCCCCAATCAAACTAAAGTAATGGACCCGTAGCGATGGCACTCAAGAATGTTGATAATAAGTGGCTTATGGCGCGATTGCATCATCCGGCTGGAGGCAGTTTCGCCTTTCTTGGCATAGAGTTCCACGTCGTGGCCCCTGGAATCACCGGAAATTCTCGGGGCTGCGCCTTTTACCTCGGCCCGGGCATCTGCTAATGTAGACGGGTTGGATTCACGGAAGGGTAACGAAAAGCGCGATGGCAAAGGCAGTCTGGAACGGTAAAGTAATTGCAGAAAGTGACAGTTATGAGACGGTTGAGGGGAATGTGTACTTCCCGGACGCGGCGGTAAAGCGCGAGTACTTGCGGTCGAGCTCGACGACCTCGACCTGCCCCTGGAAAGGTCTGGCGCGATACTACAGCCTGTTGGTGGATGGGCAGGAGAACCAGGACGCTGCCTGGTATTATCCCGATCCCAAGCCTGCGGCCCGTAACCTCAAGAACCACGTTGCTTTCTGGCGCGGCGTCGAGATCGAGAAGTAGGCCAGGGCTTCCCTCACAATCCATGTCCTGAGGTGGACGATGCGTAAGTTTGTGCTTGCATTTCTGATGGTAGCGTTGGCCATACCGGCGATGGCGGACAAGAAGTTACAGGGCACGACCACGCTCAAGGATTCGCAGCCGACGGGAACTCCGGATAAGGAACATAAGCATCAGGCGTACGATCTGTCGTTCAACGCCGCCGATAAGGCCTACACCTGCCGGACGGACCCGAATAAGTCGATGAATGCGACGGATTTCGTGATCGGCAGCAATGTGAACTACCAGATTGACGGCCAGAAGGCGAAGATCAAGACCTCCGAAGGTAAACAAGTGGACTGCAAAATTGTGCGGGTTGAGGCTGTCACAGCGCCTCAATAAATTCTCGACTCTTGCCCGTCAGTCCCATCTAATCCAGATCCACAAAGCTTCATTTCTCCTCGCTTCTTACCTCTCGTCTTTGTACATGCCAATTTCCGCCTTGCCACCTTCGGAGACGCGTGCGCGGTACATGCCGGGTGAGTTGAAGCTCCAGACCATGTCGCCTTTCGTATCGATGGCGATGATGCCGCCGTCGCCCTTCATGTCGGTAAGCTGCTGCTGGATAACGTTGTCGGCTGCTTCCTGCAAACTCATGCCCTTGTATTGGACCAGCGCGCAGATCGTTCGGGCCACCGTCAGGCGGATGAAGTACTCGCCGGTTCCTGTGCCGGAGACGGCGCAGGAGCGGTTGTCGGCGTAGGTTCCGGCGCCGATGATGGGCGAGTCTCCGACGCGTCCCCACATCTTTGCGGTCAGGCCTCCGGTTGAGGTTCCGGCGGCGATGTTGCCCTGCTTGTCGAGCGCGACAACGCCCACGGTGCCGAATTTGTGGGCTTCAGGAGACTCGATCGGGAACATCAGCTCCGCGCTGGGCTTTCCGGTTGCAGCTGGCGGTGCGCCGGTTGGGCGGGGCGGGATCGGCTTGCCTTCCTTCTTCAGCTCTTCGACCAGGTTCTGCCAGCGGCGCTCGGTGAAGAAGAAGCTGGGATCGACCATTTCGAGGCCATTCTGTGCTGCGAACTCGTCGGCACCTGGGCCGATGAGCATGACGTGTTTCGATTTTTCCATCACGGTACGGGCGAGCGTAATGGGGTGACGAGTGCGGGTCACGTCGGCGACGGCTCCCGCTGTAAGGTTCGAACCGTCCATGATGGCGGCGTCGAGTTCGTTCTTTCCGGCGGCGGTGAAGACGGCTCCACGGCCTGCGTTGAAGAGCGGGTCGTCTTCCATGAAGCGGATGGCGGCTTCTACCGCGTCGAGGGCCGAGCCGCCCTTGTCCAGTGTGTCGGCAGCTTTTTGCAGAGCCGTTTCCAAGTCGGCGCGGTAGGCAGCCTCGGTCTTCGGATCCATGTTCTTGCGCTCGATCACGCCTGCTCCGCCGTGCAGGACTACCGCCCATTTGTGAGGTTGCTGGGCGAGCGCAGTAGCCGCGAGGAGACTCATGCAGAGGAAGATGGCTGGCTTTTGCATGGAGGCATAATACATTGTGAACCGTACCCATCTTTGCACGTCCGCTTATGTCTGCCTGACCCTGGCAGGGCCCCGGTATGTTTTGTAAATTCCTCTTTTTATTGGTCGTTACGAATTCATTTTGGTGAGAGTTTGTGCGCCCGGCCTATCACATCCGATACCGCTCAGGGCGGGCTATGGAGAACCTGACATCACACCCTCAAGCCAAAAGAAGGCTTGAATGGGGCACCCCTCCCCATACTTTTCACTTAAATTCCTGAAAACAAATGGTATAACGGTTCTGCAATTTGCTAAGTGACTGAATCAAGATAACTTATCCGTATATTCCTCATTTTTAGGGAGATAGTGTCGTCCAAAAAGAAAACCCGCCTTTCAAGGCGGGTTCTTGGCTTCTATTTCTATTATAGCTGACAGAAAAGAAAATACGGCAAATTGGGCGATGTTTTTGGCAATAACATACTTGACTGACTACGAAGGAAAGGAGAAGATATGGATACCGTGACAGGGCAGGTTATTAATGTTTTCCCCGAATTTTCGGATGAGGAAATGGCAAGATTGGCATCCAGGCTGGCTCGTGCAACGGCTTTTCGGAAGATTTCGTTTTATGGTCCTTCCGGTCATAAGTGTAAGTCTGCTGGCATATCGGGCAGTATACCCAGATCGCGAGATCCTCATCCGGATAATCAATTTCTAGATATGGAAGATCTGGAGCCTCGAAGTGCAACTCCAGAAGTTCTCAATGCCTTGTGTATGGACTTCGCCGCGAACGTATTCTTCCATGTGGTTCACGGTGTCATGCACGAAGTCTTGTGCGGCAAGATTGTAATAACCATGCGCGGAATCGGTGAATACCTTGGATTTCTTTTCGACGTGCTTCAGAATCTCGCTTTGCAAAGTAGTGCGGCGAACATTCGGAATGACATGCGCGCGGACTTGGCGAGTCTCGCGATCACGCATCCCCATCACAATTGCTTTGCCAGATGCGCCCGAGCGCGGTATGCCATAGAACTTCTTTTTAGCTTGCGATTGGTGCATGTTCTTGATCTTGCCTCCTATGAAGGTCTCATCGACTTCAATAGGGCCAGAATCAGGGCCACCCAGTTTAAGGAAGGAATTGGTCTGCATGGCAGTGCGGATTCGATGCAGCATGAACCATGCCGACTTCTGGGTTATGCCAAGATCACGAGCAAGCTCATAGCTGGAGATACCATTTTTGCAATTGGATAGCAGCCAGACGGCAGGAAGCCACAAGTCAAGACTTATCGGGGAATCCTCGAATACGGTACCGACCTTGAGTGAGAACTTCTGCTTCTTATGGTCTCCATAGCAGCGATAGACCCTAGCCTTAGCCAGCCAAGTCAGCTTGGTAGCTCCACAATATGGGCACTTCGGAGCGCCATCGGGCCAGCGAACGAAAACCATAAACTGACGGCAGTTCTCGGAATCCGCAAAGTGCTGAATGGCTTGGGCCAAGGTTTTAATCTGTTCCATGACAAGACCATACTAGAACAAAAGGCGTAGTCTGTCAAGTATATTATTACCATGTTTTTCCCTTTGGAATAAGTAACTTACACGCGCAGAGACAGATTTTGCTCTTGACAGGCTGGCTGAAGGGCAAACTTACCAGGTTACCCCGACGCTGCAGTGTCCGCCTTCTGAATCCACGAACTGCGCGAGCGAGCCGCCATAATCCTGCTTCGTTGGCGGCATACTGAACTCCACTCCCTTGGCGACCATCTCTTCGTGGAACTTTTGGAGGTCCAGCGTCGTGAAGCCCAGCTCGACCGACCCTGCGGGATTTTTCTCGGACGCTGGGTGCAGTCCGAGGGTGGTTTCACCTGTGACGAATTCGCTCCATCCGGGGGATTCGAACTTCAGCGGCAGACCCAGGGTGTCGCGGTAGAACTTTACCGCGCGGTCCATGTCGCCGACGAATTTGATTACGTAGTTGAGTTTCATGGTCCCTCCCGACGCGGGGAGGATATCTTGGCGGGGTCGGGGATGCAAGTATGTTTGACTCTGCAATGGCCCCGGATATCCTGTGTTCGGTAGAGGGCAGATTACAGCGATGGGCCATAAGTATGTTTCGGGACAAATCTGGAAATTACAAAACGCGCCTGGGTGACGTTGATTCCACATTGACTATTTTGAAAGTCGAATCTTTGCCTGGAAGACCAGCCATTCACATTCGAATTGACAACATTCTCTTTACGAATAGTGAAGGAGGTCTGGAGCCCCAAACGATCACACGGCACCCATCACAAAGAAGGCGCTTGACGAAAGCGTGACCAGATTAGTTAAGAAAGAGTCGCACGTCCCGAATTTCGAGGAAGAATATCGAGATTGGCGCAACGACGAGGGTGGCGTCTTTACAATTTCAGTAGTTGACGTCGTGCAGGTTCTCGAGGACGCCTGCAATTTGACTTCGGAATCTTGTCCAAACTTGATCGGTCATTCGATTTCATGGTGGTGGGTCAATTTAGGTTTCTTCCAAGTTGCAGTTACTGAAATGTATGGTCCGCCGTCCGACTGCAAGGGAGAAGTGTTTAGAGGAAGAAAGTCTGCGTCAATGTATCCGGCCTTCTTGTGGAGAGTTGTTTCTCCTGGCCATGATGAGATACGCCGCGTGCCTGTCCTTAGAAACGCCTCGGCCATGTAAAGGCCCATTCGGTAAACAGGTTTCAGGCACGCCGTTCTGACTGTTCTTTCATCTTCACTTGCCCGATGCAGACTTTGGTGGGGAACCGGGGTCGATCTTTTGTTACGTCTGTTTACGCCGGTGTAGCACCGGGAATCGCTTTGTAATCCTGACCACTTGAGAGCACTGCCCATGCGATCCGCGCCAGCTTGTTCGCCATAGCGACGATCAACACGCTCCGTGGCGCTCTCCTCTCGAGTGATGTCATCCATGAGCCCATCGCGATCCTATCTCTCTTCGATCGCAACACGACAGCACGAGCCCCATGGACCAGGATCTTGCGGAGGTAGCGGTTTCCGCGCTTGCTGATCCCATACAGCCAATCGATGCTACGATCGCCGTTGCCACCAACGGTCCGATGCCTGGGATCTGCCGCAGTCTGCGACAGGCAGCATCGCTCGAAGCGATCCGTTCTATTTCGTCGTTCATCTCCTGAATCTGGAGCTCCATATGCTTCCACTCGCTCCACAGCATCGCAACCAGGTTCCGTATCCTCGGAGTGAGGTTCTCGTTGGCGCTCTCAAGCACCTCAGGTATGGCTTCCCTTAGCCGAACGGGGCTCTTGGCAAAGACCATCCCGCGCTCCAACAGAAAAGCGCGAAGCTGGTTGATCACAGACGTTCTTCGCACCATCAGTCGGTCCCGCACCCGATGCAGCGCTCGCAGGTCCAGCTGGTCGTCCGTCTTGATCGGAACGAAGCGCATATTCCGGCGATCGACAGCTCGGCGATCGCTTCAGCATCAATGAAGTCATTTTTGTTCGATTTCACGAAAGGCTTCACGAACTGAGCCGGAATCAGCTTAACATCGTGTCCCTGTGCTCGCAGTGCACGGCCCAGGAAGTGAGCTCCAGAACATGCCTCCATCCCAATCAGAGACGTCTGCAGGTTCGCCGTGAAGTTAATCAACTGCTTCTGAGTGAACTTCTTCTTCAGCAGCACGTTGCCGTTATCGCCAAGCGCCACCAAGTGAAAAGTCGTCTTGCCAAGATCAATGCCAACGGAACGTATCTGCATGTCGATGATCCTCCTTGAACCTGCCTACAAGATCCCTCCACCCTAAGGTGAAGTTCAAGCGGCGGACCATCTCAGTAACCCCTGTACCCTTCCCAGCAGCTACGGGGTGAGCTAAGCAGATAGACAGCTCGGCCGCCCAGCGGGAGTGCCACTAAAACCCCAGCGAGGGATGGAACCAGCGCCTAAAACGGAGCAGCACCCGGTTGGGTGGCCCGTAGCCGAAAGTCCAGTGGGGAGTTTGCGCCATCCGCAGGTCGAATGAGCGCCAGTACAGGGCTGACGTTGGCTACGGAGGTCGAGCGCCACCAGCAAGGAGGTTTAGCCATGAAGGAGGAGTTCTGTTTCTATGTTGGCGTGGACTGGGGAGTGGAGTTCCACCAAGCCTGCATCCTGGATGCAAACGGGGAGAAGATCTGCCAGCGCCGCATCGAACATAGTGGCGCAGGCATGCTCGAGTTCTGTGACTTCTTGCCAGCACTGACCCATGGCGAAGCGTCTGCACTCGCGGTTGCCATCGAAGTTCCACGCGGACCGATCGTAGAGGCCTTGCTGGAACATAACTACGCCGTATTCTCGATCCATCCCAAGCAACTGGATCGCTTCCGCGACCGGCATACGGTTGCGGGAGCAAAAGACGATCGCCGGGATGCCTTGGTTGCAGCGGATTGCTTGCGCACCGATCAGCACTGTTTTCGCCGCGTGAGACCGGACCATCCGGATCTCATTCGCGTGCGCGAACTCTCCCGGACGGAAGAGACTCTTGGCATCGACCTAGGCCGGTGCGTGAACCAGCTCTCCCAATTGCTACTGCGCTACTTTCCGCAACTGCTGCGGCTTTGCTCGACGCCCGATGAGCCTTGGCTTTGGGCCCTGCTCGAGTTAGCGCCGACGCCGCAGCGAGCCGCCAAACTGACGGAAAAACGCCTGCAACAACTGCTCGCAAAACATCGCATCCGCCGCTGGACCGCCGAGAAGGTAGGCGAAATTCTGACCGCTCCGCCACTGCCCTTGGCGGCTGGGAGCGCGGAAGCCATCAGCGAACATGCACTTCTGCTCTTGCCGCAATTACGCCTGCTTCACCTGCAGCGTAAGCAAGTCGCTGATCGGACCCCCCAGCTCTTGGATCAGATGGCTGCCTCGACGAATGACTTCCCGATGTCGCAAGAACATCGTGACATCCCCGTGCTGCTCTCTTTGCCGGGTGTTGGACGCCTCATCACCGCGACCATGCTGGCCGAAGGAGCACACATCCTCTCCCTCCGGGATTATCACGCTTTGAGGGCCCTTGCTGGCATTGCGCCGGTGACCAAGCAAAGTGGCAAGAGCAGGCAGGTTCTTATGCGCTACCGCTGTAACCAGCGGCTACGCAACGCCTTCTATCATTGGGCTCGTACCAGTATTCAGCACGATCCTCGCAGCAAACAGCACTACGCGCGCCTGCGCCAGGTCGGTCATAACCACGGTCGCGCCTTGCGTGGTGTCGCTGATCGCTTGCTTGCTATGCTCATCGCCATGCTTAAGAGTGGACAAACATATGATCCAAATCGACCTTCCACCGCCCACCTTACGGCCGCCTGAGCCGGATCTCTCTGTGCCACTGCCGCCCGACGTCCGACCGTCCATCTGCTTAGCTCACCCCGTAGCTGCTGAAGGGTACAACCCTTCTTCACGATGTTGACAAATGGTGGGGAGTCCGTTTTTCGTGCACTTCGCCGCCTTGAGATTACCATTCGACAGAATTACTTTGGGGTTGGCGACGACACGCCACAAATGCACAAAACACTCATCCTCTCAACGTCATTGCGGGATATGATTGCGCCTTATGGGCGGCTTTTTTCTCGATACTCTTCTAATAGGGATCGTCCGCATGGTGCGGAGAGAGATCCGTCGCAAACAGGCTCTTGGCTGGAGTATAGCGGACGGAAAGTTCACGAGGTTTACGACATCGTACGGATCGCCGACCCTCCCATTAGTGGACTATACGTATCAGGTGAATGGGCAGAGTCATGTGGGATGGGCGACCGGGTTGCCCATCAAGGATGATCGAATCAATCAAATAGGAGATGTGATTGATTCTCTTCCTGCCTTGCGTGTTCGATATGATCCAGCAAATCCAGAGAGAAGCCGGATTTTGAATGAAGATAATGCTCGAGTCCCATTCGAGATTGATTTGGTAGCCCATTAGAACGACCACTACGCGCAAATTTTTGGTTCTTACCGGCTATCCGGAAATCCTCCGTAGTGCCTGTGAAGTCGGGATCTCGGTAAGTTCCCGGTCCGGCACCTGCGCTCACTGTGGGCGTAATGCAATGAGAAGCGATCATCCGTTCCGTAAGAGGCTTACCTGGGTCCTAAATTGGCTCAGGGCTGATACTACGGGCCTCGGTTACGTTCGCTGGATCGTCTGAAAAAGACTTTCCCGGAGCATAAGCGAATTTCTCATACTTGGATCCGGCCTTTCGGATGGCATCATGCCAACCGTCATCCCACGTAATGCGCGCCTCCCCATCCACGTAGGTCCATGTGCCATGGGCGGCTCCGAACGACTTGGTGGCCTCGCCATTCTCTTCCAGGGTGATGTAGAACGAATCCCCATTTCCTTTTCCTACCAACCATTTGCCCACAAAATGGCGCTTGCTCGGCACGAGCGGGGCAGGAATCGCGATCGGGGTTACAACACCCGAGGCCGATTTGAATTCCATTGCCGCGATGACCGAGACAGGAACGCTTTGCTGATGTCCATCCTTGAAGACGATAACGACCGTGCCACCGTCTTCATTCGACACGCGAGCCGCATTCGCATGGAGACCTTCGATACTGAGCAGCAATAGTCCAGCCAGAGCAGCAGCAGAAATAGTCTTGCGCATAATTACTCCTCGCTCATCCATCCGAGGGTTCAGGACCAGACCTGATCTAACCCAGACTCGGAAAGCACCCTCTTTTGAGAGGTACGCGAAAGAACTGCGGATTGTTCCGGTAAGTCTCGCCGAGCGCAAGGGCTGATGCCCGAAAAGTCCGGGTTTGCGGTAACTTGTCGACGGAATGGACGTCGAGCAGCGAACTTGCTCAAAACCTCGGCGGGCTCAACCGGTCGATGCAACACAGGCTTGCAGTTTACTCGCCGGCGTTTGAAAGCCCAAAGTTTGTCGCGGGCGTTGATTGAGGCGTAGAGCTACCTTGTTGAGATCGGCTTGAGTGTAACCGGACAAGTCGGTTTTCTTAGGGAAGTACTGTCTTAGCAGGCCGTTTGTATTTTCATTGGTGCCGCGCTGCCAGGGGCTCTGCGGATCGCAGAAGTACACTTTCACATTTCGCCTGGATCAACGCTCGATCCTGTTTCGCCAACTGGCGGCGCTTCCGTCCGAAAATCGCCACTACCGCCAATTGTGAGCAATATTGCCCATCCGAGAAGCTATCTGCGCGCCTACTGTGATACCAACAGCGAGCTGTTCGCCCTGCCGCGTGCTCCGGTCGTCCTTAGGGCTGATTTCGGAGTCGGAATATTTCGGGGTCCAACCATTCATGGAGTGGCCGCCCCCGGAGGCTAGAAATGATGGAATGGAGTGCAAAAGCGCTGCGGAATCCCAATGCCAGGATGACGGGTGTCGTCTATTTGCTCTACTTTCTGACGGCAATACTCGCCGAGATCCTGGTTGGCCGCAAACTCGTTGCCTACGGCTATGCCACAAATCTCATCGCGACCGCGTTCTATCTCGTGTTGACGCTGCTTTTGTATGTGATGTTCAAGCCGGTGAACAAGAACCTCTCTTTGCTGACGGCGATGTTCAGCCTGGCGGGATGCGTCGTGATGGCTCTTGGTGTGTTTCATCTCGCCTCGTTACCCATCAGTCCCCTGCTGTTTTTCGGCCCCTATTGCCTCCTGATCGGCTACCTTATCCTCAGGTCCACCTTCCTGCCTCGCATTCTGGGCGTGCTCATGGCATTAGCCGGATTGGGCTGGCTGGTCTTCTTGTCCCCCAACCTCGCACATTCTCTAATCCTCTCGATCGAAGGCCTCGGCATCTTCGCGGAGGCATCGCTGATGCTGTGGCTCATCGTGATGGGCGTGAACGTTCAACGATGGAAAGAGCAGGCCAACACAGGAGGGAAGCTGCCGTCTATCGACGCAGCGGTCCGGGTGCGTGGCCGTCACGAGGCGATTTGATTCTCATGCGCTTGACTCAATCGCTTGCATAAGGAGGAAAGAGTATGAGCACAGCCATATGGATGGAGCGGATACGAGAAGTGTCGCCGCGTTTCACGGCCAGGATGGCCGGTGGCCTTTACGTGTTCAGCGTGCTGACAGCATTATTCCTCGAGTTGTTCCTTGGCGGCAGGTTGGGTTACGCAGCGAACATCATCCAGATGTCGGGCATGGCTATAGTGACGTTGCTCTCCTATCACCTCTTTAGGGCGGTGAACAAGAGCCTGTCATTGCTCGCGGTGTCGTTCAACCTCGCAGGACTC
This sequence comes from Terriglobales bacterium, assembly GCA_963823845.1. Lineage (GTDB taxonomy): Bacteria > Acidobacteriota > Terriglobia > Terriglobales > Acidobacteriaceae > Alloacidobacterium. The sequence goes on along the minus strand of CAWGND010000021.1, from coordinate 197,058 downwards.
ACATTTGAGGCTTTTCGATTGAATGCTCATGGCGTGAACATCGCCATGGTGTTTCACGGAGTCTTTTGCATCCTGATCGGCCACCTCATTTTCAGGTCGGCCTTCCTGCCTCGAATTCTTGGCGTGCTGATGGCGTTTGCCGGTTTGAGTTGGCTGACGTTTCTCCTCGCCTCGCTGGCAAACTACTTATCTCCCTACAATCTGGCCTGCGGCCTTATTGGGGAGGCATCGGTGTTCCTGTGGCTCCTCGTGATGAGCGTAAATGCTCAACGATGGTGGGACCAGGCTGACACAGCAAGTGGGTTCATCCCAACATGGGAGCCGCTGTCTTCAGCAGATATGGGGAGCACTCCAGCGCAGCATTGAAGGCAAAACCACAATCCACCTACTTCGGTCGAGTGCCACGCAACCTGCAAAATAATCCCGAAATCCCTGTGAAGTCCTCTTATCGGTAAGTTCACGCTCAATTAAATTGACCCACCACCGATTTTTCCAATCAGGCACACAAAAATTCACGCTTTCCCACCCTTTGCTTCGCAAAAGGATGGGGCACCCATGTTCGTGGCTACCGATGCAAACTGCGGCCTTGCTTGCGCAAGGCTTCGCACGAACGTTGTTCGCGCGGGTCCTTCGACTGCGTTCCCTTCGGTCACTTCGCTCAGGATGACATCGTAATGTTTAGGTCTGTGCCCTGAGCCCTGGTGACATAAGCCCTTATTGCGGTGTGATAATTCCTCCTACGGGGACTCGTTCCGGTAGTTTGCTTGTATTGGGGCGGGTTACGCCCATGGCTTCGGCGATCATGTCGGTGTATTTGAGGCCGGCTCCGGTGTTGAAGATTACGACGCGGTTGCTTGGCTTCAGGAAGCCGGTCTCGATCAGCTGGTCGTAGGCGGCGGTGGCGGCGGCTCCTTCGGGTGAGAGCAGCAGGCCCTCGTTGCGAGACCAGTCTAAGAGTGAGTTCAGGATGGTTTCATCGGATACGTCGACGACGGTGCCGCCGGACTGGCGGACGATGTCGAGGATGATGTAGTCGCCGTAGGGCTTGGGAACGCGCAATCCGGCGGCGAAGGTGGCGGCGTTTTCGAACATCTGCGAGGCGTTCGCGCCTTCTTTGTATGCCCGGGCGACTGGGGCGCAGCCGCTGGCCTGGATGGCGATCATTTTCGGGCGCGACCCGCTGACCCAGCCGAGCTGTTCCATCTCTTCGAAGGCCTTCCACATGCCGATGAGGCCGACGCCTCCGCCGGTGGGATAGAAGACGGCGTCGGGGTAGGTCCAGTTGAGCTGCTCGACCAGTTCGTAGCCCATGGTCTTTTTGCCTTCGACGCGGAAGGGCTCTTTGAGGGTGGAGATGTCGAACCAGCCTTCCTTTTCTTTGCGCTCGTTGACGATGCGGGCGCAGTCGGAGATGAGGCCGTCGACCAGCGTCGCGTTGGCTCCGTAGGCGACGCCTTCGAGGTAGTTGGCGAAGGGCACGTCTTTCGGCATGAAGATGTTGGCTTCGATTCCGGCGGCGGCGGCGTAGGCGGCGAGTGCTCCGGCGGCGTTTCCGGCAGAGGGGGCGGCCAGTTTCTTGAGACCGTAGCGGCGGGCCATGGATACGGCCATCGACATGCCGCGCGCCTTGAAGCTTCCGGTTGGGTTGGTGGCTTCTTCCTTCAAGAAAACATTGGGGTTAAGGCTGCTGGTAAGCATTGGGGTCCAGCCTTCGCCCAGTGTGACGGGGGCGACTTCTGGCAGGACGCTTGCGTAGCGCCACATGCTTTGAGGGGCGTTCGCTTCGGGGCGTTTCGCGGTCCTTTTGAGGGCATCCGCGTCGTAGCGGACGTATAAGGCTCCGGCGCATTTGGGGCAGACGGTTTGATATTGGTCGGCTGAGATCTGATTTTGGCAGCGGGAGCATTCCAGGAAGGCTATGGCGGGCATGGTTTTAGGGTAAATCAGTGGGCATTCAAATGAATTGAACTACCCCAGGTTAGCTTCGCGAACCTGGGGCACCCGGCGTATCGGCAGCAGATGACTGTGGGTGGAAGGACAGAAGTCGGTAGAATATATATGAATGTCTCGATTCCCTACCCGTAGTGTCTCCTCTGTAAAACTGATTGCCATTGATATTGATGGAACGCTTCTGCCCTCGGCGGGCACCATAATCAGTGAGCGCAACCGGCGGGCGCTGCGTCAGGCTGAGAGTGCGGGCGTTGAAATTGTGATTGCGACGGGGAGGCGACAGACGTATGCGGCTCCGCTGATTCATCCGATCGGATTGAGGCCGGAGACGGTGCTGATCACGTCGAACGGGACGGTCACGCGAACTCTGGGCGGCATGCGAATGGAGCGGGCATTTCTTCCGATAGAGACGGCGCGGGAGCTTTGCGGAGCGCTGCGGCAGTTCGGCGGGACCACGGTTTTTACGTTTGACCACGATGGGCGCGGGGAGCTGGTGATCGAGTCCCTGGAGCAGCTGCATTTGCGGATTGCGCTGTGGGTGGAGGCAAACCGGGCATGGCTTGAAGAAGTGCGGCCTCTGGAGCGGGCTTTTGATACAGGCGAGTCGCCGGTGCAGGGCATGATCTGCGGCACGATCGATGAGATGAATCGCGCCGAGGCGTGGCTGGCGGCGAGCGAGTTTGCGGAGAAGATCGAGATGCACCAGACGCAGTATCCGGCGCGGAATTTGAGCATCCTGGATATTCTGCCGCCGGGCTATTCAAAAGGCGTGACGCTGGAGAAGCTGGCGGCGCGGCGCGGGCGGCGGCAGGAAGAGATTATGGCCATCGGCGATAACTATAACGACGCGGAGATGCTGAAGTTTGCCGGGCATCCGGTGCTGATGGGGAATGCTTCGGCGGAGCTGATCGCTTCGGGGCGGGAGTGGGGCTGGCGTATCGCTCCGACCAACGATGAGGACGGTGTCGCGCAGGTGATCGAGGACGTTCTTTGCAGTCAATTGACTGTGGGTTGCGGTGTGAGCGTGGTAGAGTGAGCGTCATGCGGCGAAGCTGGGGGGCAATGCGTGGACTTTGCGTCTTCGGCGCGCTGCTCGCGTTGGATGCCTCAGCGCGGGCGGCTGAGCATGTCACGCTGAAAAATGGATTTGATTTGGTTTGCGATCATCGGCAAACGGATGGCGACCGGGTCCGGCTGTATCTGGATTCCGGCAATGCCAATTTTGTTGACGTGGGCGCGGGCGAAATTACCGAAGTCGAGCATGTGGACCTTCCATCGACAACGGATGCGCAAAGGCCGGAACGTGCTGAGCACGTTGAAGATGCAAAGCTGACACCTGAGGCCATGCATGAGATGCTGGCTGCTGCCGGCGAGGCGCACGATCTCGACGTAGACCTGCTGGCCAGCGTCGTGCGGGCCGAGAGCGGCGGTAATCCCCATGCAGTGAGCCGGGCCGGCGCGCAGGGGCTGATGCAGCTGATGCCGAAGACGGCGGCGGATTTGGGCGTGGCAAACAGCCTTGCCGCGGACGCGAATATCAAGGGCGGGACGGCGTATCTTGACGCTCTGCTGAAGAGGTATCACGACAATCTGGCGCTGGCACTGGCGGCGTACAACGCCGGTCCGGCGGCAGTGGATCGCTGGCACGGGATTCCTCCCTATCGCGAGACGCGGGCTTATGTGGCGCGGGTGATTCATGAGTTCAACCGGCGCTATGCGGAGCGGATGGCCGAGCAGAAGCAGTTGGCCAGTGTGAAGGTTGCCAGTGGGCGCTGATTGGTTCTGATGGTGCATTGCCTTCCCACCCTTTGCTGCGCAAAGGATGGGGCACCCCTTCTTCGTGCTGACCGCCGCAAATCATTGAGGAACGAAATCGTTTGAAGAAGAAGAACTGGATTTTGTGGGTGGTGGTTCTGGCGGCGCTGGTTGCCGTGGTTCTGGTTGTGCGGAGCCGCATCGATTTTCGCTGGGATGTTTTTCTGGAGCAGTTGAAGCAGGCGGACTGGTCGCGGATCGGTGTGGGCATCGGCTTGATCTGGCTGGCGTATTGCCTGCGTGCTGTGCGCTGGTCCATTTTTCTTAAGCCCACAAAGCGCGTCTCGCCTTTCAAGCTGATTGGCTCGATGGTGATCGGATTCACGGGCGTCGCACTCTTCGGACGCCTGGCCGACTTGGTGCGGCCTTATCTGGTTTCGCGGCGCACGCAGATTCCGCTCAGCGCACAGATTGCCGTGTATACCGTCGAGCGCATGTTCGATATGGGCGCGATGGCGCTGATTTTTTCGACCGTGCTGCTGTTTTCCCCGGATCGGCACTCGCTGCCGCGGCCTGACCTGATCAACAAGGCGGCCCTGGGCGGCTTGCTGGTTGCGGTTTTTCTTGCGCTGTTCACGGTCTTTGTGCGGGTTTCGGGCAAAGTCGTCGCTCAGATGCTGGGACGCGGGTTCGGGGCGCTTTCGCCGACGCTTGGCGTGCAGGTCAAAGAAAAGATCCTGGGCTTTCGCGATGGGCTGAATGCCATTGGGTCGATGGGCGACTTGCTGCTGGTGGTTGTAATCTCGCTGGTGCACTGGGGCATCATTGCCTTTGCCTATCTCGAAACAGCGCATGCGTTTGTGGCCGAGCCTGTGCTCGCCAATCTGCATCTTGCGCAGTGCATGCTGCTGATGGCGGCGAGTATGGGCAGCTCAATCATTACCCTGCCTGTGCTGGGGTGGTTTACGCAGATCGGGCTGACGACAGCGGCGATGCAGGCCTTCTTTAACATTCCGTGGGAGCCTGCGCTCGGCTGCGGCGCCGCGCTGCTGCTGGTGACCTTCCTGAGCGTGATTCCGCTGGGGCTGATCTGGGCGCGGTTCGAGCGGGTGTCGCTGAAGAAGGTCACGGAAGAGAGCGAGCATGCAGGGGACGAGATTGCGGCATTGCATGAACACCAGCCTGCAGGGGAGTCGGCGGGATAGCGTGGCCCCCCTTTCGCTAACCAAGAAAGGATCTGCTAACTTGCTTGCGCAAAAGCGCACTGACCTGCTAGTTTTCGCATCTTAAGAGACCTATGGTAGAGAGAAAGCGATCTGTGTTGAAGGGTGCGGTGGCGGGGCTGATCGGCGGCCTTGCCGGAGCTGGCGCCAAGGTGGTGGCCGAGCAGATTTTTCCGCCGCGCGTTCCGGGCCAGACGCCTCCGCCGGTTGTGCTTGCCCAACGGGTTGCCGGACATCCGCTTAACTCAACAGAGAAAAGGGTCGCGATGGATTTGGCCTTCGGAGCGCTTGCGGGGGCGGTCTATGGAGTCCTTGTCGAATATGACCCATCGTTCGGCGCGTGGAAGGGCGCGGCCTTCGGCATCACGCTAAACAAGATCACCCATGAATCGCTGCTGCCGAAGATGGGGTCTGCTCGAGCGGAACCGCGGCCGGCGCGGGAGCGCGTCGGCGAGTGGGTTTCGCATGCGGCTTATGGCGTGGTGACGGATTCCGTGCGGCGGCTGGCGCGGAAGGCACTGTAATTCCCGTTGCGTCGAGAACAGTGGCGTGCTCGTTTGCGCTGTTAAAATCAAGACAGACAAGATGAAGTGTCCTTACTGCGGGTTTGCGCAAGACCGTGTGGTGGACTCGCGCGAGAGCAAAGAGGCCGATTCGATTCGGCGGCGGCGCGAGTGTGAACGCTGCAACAAGCGCTTTACCACCTATGAACGCATCGACGAAATCCCTTACATGGTGGTGAAAAAAGACGGCCGTCGGGAGAAGTTTGAGCGGCAGAAAGTTTTGAGCGGGCTCCTGCATGCGTGCGAAAAGCGGCCCATCTCAGCTTCCAAACTCGAATCCCTGGTGGACGAGGCCGAAACGTATCTGATGGATTCGCCGGAGCGCGAGCGGACGACGACCGAGATTGGCGAGTTGCTGATGAACAAGCTCAAGGTGCTGGATACGGTTGCCTATATTCGCTTTGCCAGCGTGTATCGGGACTTTAAGGATGTGCGCGAGTTTAAGGAAGAGCTGGAGCAGTTGTTGAGTGGGAAGGAGCACGGCAAGAAGGCTAAGGGCAGCTAGAAAAGCGGTCAGCTAAAAGGCGGTCAGCGGTGAGACGGTCAGCTAAAGAGCGGTCAGCTTGCAAAGATGGCCAGGTTCGGATTCGCGACCTTTTCAACAAAGCTGGATTGATGCGGCGAAGAGAAAGCAGATCCTTCCCCTTCACCACGTTCCAGGGTCATGACAACGCTGTTTTTATCTTGCTGACTTCCTTGCGCAGCAGGCGCGCTGACTTGCTGACCGTTGTATTGCTGGCACTTTCTCGCTAGCCGGTTTTTGGCTGACCGCTTTTTCAACTGCACTTTTGAGAGATTATGACTGAGAAAAAGGCACACAAAGCAACTTTGATTCCCGGAGACGGCATTGGGCCGGAAGTGACCGATGCGGTGGTCCGCATTCTGGAAGCCACGGGAGTGAAGTTTGACTGGGAGCGCTTTGCGGCCGGAGCCGAGGCGTTTGAGAAGCACAAGGAGTACATCCCGAAAGAATTGTACGAGTCGATTGAGCGGAACAAACTCGCGCTGAAAGGCCCAGTGACGACGCCGGTGGGGGGCGGTTTTCCTTCGATCAACGTGACGCTGCGAAAGAAGTTTGAGCTATATGCGAATTTCCGGCCGATCAAGAATCTGCCTGGCCTGGAGACACGTTATCCGAATGTCGATCTGGTGGTCGTGCGCGAGAATACCGAGGGACTCTATGTCGGTCTGGAGCATGAAGTGGTGCCGGGTGTGGTCGAGTCGATAAAGGTGATTACGGCCAAGGCTTCGACGCGCATTGCGCAGTTTGCCTTTGACTATGCACGCAAGGCGAACCGCAAGAAGATTCACGCGATTCACAAGGCCAACATCATGAAGCTGTCGGATGGCCTGTTCTTGAAGTGCGCGCGCGAGGTGGCTAAGGGCTTTCCCGAGATTTTCTACGGCGAGCATATTGTCGACAACACCTGCATGCAGCTGGTGATGAATCCCTATCAATACGACGTGCTGCTGCTCGAAAACCTCTACGGCGACATCGTCAGTGATCTTTGCGCTGCTTTTGTTGGTGGCCTGGGACTGGTTCCGGGCGCGAACCTTGGCGTTGAGGCTGCGATCTTTGAAGCGGTGCACGGCTCGGCGCCCGATATTGCGGGCAAGGATATTGCCAACCCGACGGCGCTGCTGCAATCGGCGATTCTGATGCTGCGGTATATTGACGAGGAGGATGCTGCGGACAAGTTGCAGACGGCGCTTGAAAAAGTCTACGGCGAAAAGAAGACGCTCACGCGGGATGTGGGTGGATCGAGCGGCACGAAGGCTTTTGCAGATGCATTGATCAAGGCATTGGACGAAGTGGCGTAGCTTCCGGTCTTCCGAACACCCCCAGGTTAGCTTCGCGAACCTGGGGCACCCTTCCCACACAAGGACACGGAGTCAGAGAGATGAAATATGTGAAGACGGCAGCCGCAGTATGCCTGCTGCTGGTTGCGATAGCCGGCTGCAGGAAGCCGGCAGGCTTGAGTTCGTCGGAAGCGACAGCAGCCTATACACAGATTGACTGGAATACGGCAGGCACGATCAGCGGAACGATTCATTTCTCGGGAAAGATGCCGGCACCGGTGCAAATCGACATGGCGCAGGACCCGGCCTGCAACTTCAGCCCGACCAATTTTTCAGAGCAGTACGCAGGCAAGAACGGCAACCTGCAGAATGTCTTTGTCTATGTTAGGGACGGCTTGGGCAACAAGATGTATCCCGCTCCGTCCACGCATGTTGTGGTTGACCAGAAGGGATGCCGCTACACACCGCATGTCGTCGGCACGATGGTGGGGCAGCCCGTCAGCTTTACCAACAGTGATCCGACGATGCACAACATTCATATGCTGCCGACGGTGGGCGGCAATCAGACGGTCGATATCTCGCAGCCGCCGAATGGCGCCGCGGAATCGCGTGTCTTCACCCAGCCCGAGTTGATGATTCCGGTGCGCTGCAACAACCATCCCTGGATGCAGGCGTTTATTAACGTAGTGGCGAATCCCTTCTACGCAGTCAGCGATGCTGATGGGCACTTTGAGATCAAAGGTCTTCCGCCGGGAACGTACACCGTCGTCGCCGACCATGAGGTGCTGGGGCAGCAGACAGCGACGGTGACCGTTGGTTCAAAGCAGACGGCTTCACAGGACTTTACGTTTGCACCGAAGTAGTTCGCTCCGAATCGGGAAATGAGTGCCTTTGCGGGACCGCAAAGGCACTTTCTCTTTGCTGCCGTGGTTCCGCCGTGACTAACTTAGATGCAACGGCCTAACGTGAACAGTTACACTATTACGTACAGCAAACAGTCCAGCGCACGAGTGGTGTGGGCCAGAGGTGTATATCCTCGCTGATGGAAAGAGGCACATGCAGCGACAGAAGATCGGCATTCTTGGCGCGACCGGGATGGTCGGCCAGCGTTTCATTCAGCTCCTTGAGCGCCATCCGTGGTTTGAAGTGGCGTGGCTTGCGGCCAGCGACAAGTCGAGCGGCAAGCGCTACGGCGAGGCAGTGAGATGGAAACTGGACACTGCGCTGCCCGCCCAAATTGCCGAAATGCCGGTGTCGCCTGCAACGCCCGAGGGCGCCCCCAAAATTATCTTTGCCGCGCTTGACGCCGACATTGCCCGTGAACTGGAACCGAAGTTTGCCGCCGCGGGCTGCGCCGTGATTTCCAACTCCAGTGCCTTCCGCATGCAGGAAGATGTGCCGCTGGTGATTCCTGAAGTGAATGCCAGCCATCTACCGCTGCTGGAAAACCAGAACTGGCGCAGGCAGTCAGGCGGATACATCGTCACCAATCCGAACTGCTCGGCGATTGGCCTGGTGCTCGCTCTGAAGCCGCTCGAAGAGCGCTTCGGCATTGAATCTATTTTTGTCAGCACGATGCAGGCAGTGAGCGGCGCCGGCTATCCGGGCGTGGCATCGCTCGATATTCTCGGCAACGTCGTTCCCTACATCAAGAGCGAAGAAGAAAAGATGCAGGAAGAGACGCTGAAGCTGCTCGGCTCGTTGAAGGGTACTCGGGTGCAGCCACTGAACGCGAAGATCTCGGCGCACTGTAACCGCGTTCCGGTCGAAGACGGGCACACGGAGAGCGTCAGCATCAAGCTGCGCAAGCCTGCGACGCGGGAGCAGATTCTGGCTGCATGGAGCGAGTTCAAACCGCTGGCCGGGCAGGATCTGCCGACGGCTCCGGCACAGCCGGTTGAGTTTGTCGCGGCCGATGATCGCCCCCAGCCGCGGCTCGACCGCATGCGCGGCAACGGCATGGCTTCAACGGTTGGCCGATTGCGGCCCTGCCCGCTGCTCGACTGGAAGTTCACGGTGCTGTCGCACAATACGATTCGCGGCGCTGCTGGCGCTGCGCTGTTGAATGCCGAGCTGCTGGTATCGCTGGGCAAGCTCGACCCGGTGGCGGTTCCGGCATGAAGAAACTCGTCGTGATGAAATTCGGCGGGACCTCCGTTGAAGATGCAGTTGCCATTCACCGCACGGCGGGCATTGTTGCTGGACGGCGCGAGAAAGGCTTGCAGCCGATCGTCGTTGTCAGCGCGATGGCCAAAGTGACGGACCAGCTGCTGGCTGCGGCCAATGCGGCTACACGGAGCGACCGCAGCGGCGCTTTGGCGATTACGGCGCGGCTGCGCAGCCGTCACAAGGAAGTGGCCTGCCGCCTCACGGCGCAGGCACGTGGGCAGGAAATCTCGCAATGCGACGACGTGACCGGTCCCGCATACGCGGCCTCACAGACGTGGATTGATGCTGAGTTCGACGCGCTGGATGAGATTCTGCGCGGGCTCGCGGCTGTCGGCGAGCTGACGCCGCGCATCAGCGACATGATCGTCTCTTATGGCGAGCGGCTTTCGAGCCGCATGATCGCCGAAGCTTTTGCCGCACGTGGGCTGGATGGCGTTCACGTCGATTCGCGCGTCTGCATCATTACCGATGCGCAGCATGGCAAGGCGATCCCTCAGGATGCGCTGATCGAAGAGCGGTTGAAAGAGCACGTGCTGCCGCTCGCGGCGGAAGGCAAGACAGTGGTGATGGGCGGCTTTATCGGGTCGACAGAAAAGGGCGTGACGACGACGCTTGGACGTGGCGGATCGGACTTTACAGCTGCGCTGGTCGGTGGCGGCGTGCATGCGGAAGCCATCGAAATCTGGACGGACGTGAACGGCATTATGACCGCCGACCCGCGCGTCTGCCCGGATGCCCTCCGGGTGAAGACGATCAGCTTCGAGGAAGCTGCCGAACTGGCTTACTTCGGCGCGAAGGTGCTGCACCCGGCGACGATTCTGCCGGCGGTGCAGAAGAATATTCCGGTGCAGGTGCTGAACTCGCGCAATCCGGAGAACGAAGGCACGCGTATCATTTCGCTCGCGCCGCATTGCGAGCAGCCCTTTCAAGTCCATCGCTGTAAAAAAGCGGCTCACTATCATCGACGTGGTCGCCGGCCGCATGCTGATGTCGCATGGCTATTTGAAAGCTATTTTTGATGTTTTCGACAAGCACAAGTGCCCTGTCGATATGGTTTCGACATCGGAGGTCAGCGTTTCACTTACCGTCGATACCAATGAGAAGATTCCGGAGATTGCTGCCGACCTGAGCAAACTGGCCGATGTAAAGTATGAGGGCCGCAAGGCGTTGGTCTGCATGGTGGGTGAAAACATTCGCGGGCAGAATGGGATCGCAGGACGCGTTTTCGGCGCGATTCACCACATCAATATACGGATGATCTCGCAGGGGGCTTCGGAAATTAATATGAGCTTCATGATCGAGGAAGACGATGCGGACGAGGCGGTGCGCTCGCTGCATGCGGAGTTTTTCGGGAACCCCGATCCTGAGATTTTCGACATAGAAGCCCGCAAGAGCGCAACAGCCGAAACCATCGCCGGACGAGCGTGAGGTTAGTCCATGCTATTTCTGGTGCTGGGCCGCGGAAAAACGGGCCGCGTGATCGCCGATGTAGCGACATGAGCACGGCCATGGGCGTTCGGGTTGTCGGCGAAGAGGAAAACCGCCATGCGATGGCGTTGACCGCGCCGTTTCTCGCCAGCTTCGACGCGGTGATCGACTTCACGACGCCGGAGGCTGCGGTTTCGAATATGCGCGCCTGCCTGGCGAATGGCGCGCGCATGGTTGTGGGAACGACAGGCTGGTACGATCACCTGGACGATATGCGCTCGCTGGCAGCACGCAAGGGCGCTGGTTTTCTTGTATGGTACGAATTTCTCGATCGGCGTGCAGACCATGTACCGGCTGGCAAGGGAAATGGCCGTAGCCGTTCCCCACTATCGCTTCAAGATTATCGAGACCCACCACGCTGAAAAGAAGGATGCTCCTTCGGGCACGGCGCTTTCCCTGCGGCAGGTTGTTCAGACAGCGAACCCGTCTATCAATGTGGAGATCGAATCGAAGCGCCTGAAGGCGATGTTGCCGGAGTGCATATTCTGGAAGCTCGAACGGAAGACGAAGCGATTGAACTGAAGCACGAATCTTTTTCGCGGCGAGCTTTTGCCGAAGGCGCGGTTCGCGCGGCGGAGTGGATTGCGGGCAAGACCGGCGTATGGGACTTCAGCGAGATTGCGAACCAGCTGTAGAGATCCTTAGACGGCGACATTCCCTCAGGTTCATCTTGTAGACTCGATCAGTTATGGACTTGATTGGCTGTGGTACAGCGCTCGTTACCCCGTTTCGGGCAGATGGCGCGATTGATGAGCGTGCGCTCTATGCTCTGGTGCAGTGGCAGATTGGAAGCGGCATCAACTGGCTGGTGGCCTGCGGGACGACGGCCGAAACGCCTTCCCTGAATGACGAAGAGTGGCTGCGGGTAATCCGCATTGTGACCGAGGCGGCGGCGGGCCGTGTGCCGGTCTGGGCGGGGTGCACCCACAATGCGACGCGCGAGGCCGTGCAGCGGGCACGGATTGCAGCGCAGGTACCGGGTGTGTCCGCCATTCTGACTGCCAATCCGTATTACAACAAGCCGGGACAGGAAGGGCAGTATCAGCACTTCAAGGCCATCGCTAACGCTGTGAAACTGCCGGTCGTGCTTTACAACATTCCTGGCCGGAGCGGCACGAACCTGGAGCCGGCAACAGTGCTAAGGCTGATTCAGGACACTCCGAATGTCCGTGGCATCAAAGAGTCAAGCGGCAGCCTGCCGCAGATTACGGATCTGGTAACGCAGGCTCCACGCGACTTCAGCGTGTACATTGGCGACGACAACATGGCTCTTGGCGCGATCGGCGTGGGGGCTGTGGGGCTGGTTTCTGTTGCGTCGAATGAGATTCCTGCTGAAATGGCGACCATGGTGGAATCCGCGCTGACGGGCGACTGGCCAGTTGCGCGGCAGATCAATCGCAAATACTACCGGCTGATGCAGGCAAATTTCTGGGAGACGAGCCCGGCTCCGGTAAAGGCTGTGATGGCCATGATGGGGCGTATCGAAGAGCATTATCGGCTGCCGATGGTTCCTGTCTCAGGCACGACGCGCGCGCGCCTGGAGCGCCTGGCGGGAGAGTTGGGGCTTCTGGTGCATGCTCCTCAGGAAGAAGGCGACCTGAGGATGTTTTGATCCCGTCCAAAACTTATTTCCCGAACTGACTTTTCCAATGTTTTGCCAGGCACTCGGCGACGGATTTTGCCGGATCGCCACTGTTCTGGCTGTACTTCTTGCAGGTATAGCTAAAGACAGCGTTTTTCGAGTGCGCATCGACGACCTGGATGGTCGCGCGGTCCCACGCTCCGGTTTCATACGTGCCAGTGGTAATAACGCTTGCGATTCCCTGCACAACCGAACCGTTGTTATTCGCCAGATTAAAGTTGATGAGATATTGGGCGTTTGCCGGAGCAGTGGTCACGGTTACGGGGACCTTCTTTGCGTGGATCGCCGCGGTGAATTCCGGCGAGAAAGGGCTGTTTGGATCGAGATACGCGGTGGCTTGCGTCGATTGGCCCCAGCTAGCGAGGGCGAAGAAGATAAGAATCGCTGGAAGCAGTTTTTTCACCGATGCTCCTTGCCGTATGGTTCGCTGCGACCGAGATCACTGGGAAGTACTGGGCGAAATTTTATCGGAATCCGTCGGAAACATCATCAAAGTCAGGAATTGCGCTGCTTTCCTAGCGACGCTCAAGTCAGATGAATCGACCCACTATACTCAGACATAAGCAATGACTGATCTGAAGAGCCGCATCGAACATTCCTTTTCTGATTCCACAGTTGATCCCGCAGCGGCAATGGCCGCTTTTAGCGAGCTGAGAGAAGCGCTTGAAACCGGCGCGGTCCGCTCCGCCGAACCTGATACACACGCCCCGACCGGCTGGCGCGTCAACACCTGGGTCAAGCAAGGCATTCTGCTTGGCTTCCGGTTGGGGCAGCTTGCGGCCTCGGGCAGCGATCTTTCGTTTGTCGATAAGCACACCTACCCTTCGCGAAGGTTCACACCCGAGCAAGGTATTCGCATTGTGCCCGGCGGCTCGTCGGTGCGGTCGGGGGCTTATCTGGCAAAATCCGTTGTGTGCATGCCACCGATGTACGTGAACGTGGGCGCATATGTCGATGAGGGGACGATGGTGGATTCGCACGCCCTTGTTGGAAGCTGCGCGCAGCTTGGCAAGCGCGTACACCTGAGCGCCGCGGCACAGGTTGGGGGCGTGCTCGAGCCGATCAACGCCAGCCCGGTGATTCTGGAAGACGATGTGCTCGTCGGCGGCAACTGCGGCGTATATGAAGGCACGATCGTCCGCAGGCGCGCCGTGCTGGCCGCGGGAACCGTGCTGACACGCGGCACTCCTGTTTATGACCTGGTGAACGGCGTAGTGCTGCGGGCGGAGGGCGAGACGCCCCTGATCATTCCGGAAGATGCGGTGGTGGTGCCAGGTGCCCGGGCTGTCTCCAAGGGCAAAGGACAGGAGTGGGGGTTGAGCGTTTATACGCCCGTGATTGTGAAGTATCGGGACGAGAAGACGGAACTGAGTCTGGCACTGGAAGATTTGCTGCGCTGATCGCCAGCGAAAAAAGCAGATCCTTCGCTCCGCTCAGGATGCCAGCGTTTGCTTATCCTCGCCCGCGGTTCAAAATGTATCGAGAATACTGTGATTTACTCTAAATAGAAGAACCGCTCCATAATACTCATACGCCGAAGGCGTGTGTGCCTGGACGGCAAGTCCCTCAAAATGGCCGACGCAAAGCTGCAAATTATTCCGCTGGGCGGATTAGGCGAGTTTGGCATGAACTGCCTCGCCATCCGCTATAAAGACGACATCATCGTCATCGATGCTGGACTCATGTTTCCTGAGTCTGAGCTGTTGGGCGTCGACATCGTCGTCCCTGACATTACCTACCTCGTCGAAAATCGCGAGATGGTGCGCGGCATCATCCTCACGCACGGACACGAGGATCACATCGGCGGCTGCCGTGGATCCTCTCCGAGCTGAATGTGCCTGTCTATGGCACCGAGTTCACGCTGGCGTACGTTGAAGGCAAGCTCGAAGAGCACAAGCTGCTGGATGAGACGGAGCTGATCGAGATCGCTCCGGGGTCGAAGTTTTCAATTGGGCCCTTTACCGTCGAGCCGATCCGCGTGACCCACAGCCTGGTGGATTGCGTCGCGCTGGCCATCGATACGCCGGTCGGCGTGATCGTGCATACGGGCGACTTCAAGATCGACCTCTCGCCGCCTGATGGCAAGGCCTTTGACCTGCACACGTTCGCCGAGTATGGCAAGCGCGGCGTGCTGGCTCTGCTGCAGGACTCGACTAACGTCGACCGCCCCGGCTATACGCCGAGCGAGTGGGCGGTGAAGCCGCGTCTCGATGAGCTGTTTTCGCGCACGAAGAAAAAGCTCTTCTTCAGCTGCTTCTCGTCGTCGATTTACCGCATCCGCATCGCCATCGATCTGGCGCATACGCATGGCCGCAAGGTGGCGATTGTCGGACGGTCGATGGTCGAGTCGTCGGAGATTGCGCAGGACCTCGGCTATCTTGAGGTGCCTCCGGGCATCATCATCCATCCCGGACAGATCGGCGACTACGACCCGGAAGAAGTGATGATCCTGATCAGCGGCACGCAGGGCGAGCCGATGAGCGCGCTCAGCCGCGCCGCTGTGGACAACCATAAGCATGCGCGCATTCTTCCCGGCGATACGGTCGTGCTGAGTTCGCGCGTGATTCCCGGCAATGAGAAGAGCATCTTACCGCGTCATCGATCACCTTTATCGCCGAGACGCGCACGTCATCTTCGATGATGGCGCTTCGGGGTTGATCCACGTCAGCGGGCACGCCAGTCAGGAAGAGCAGCGGCTGATGATCAACCTGCTGCGGCCGAAGTTCTTCATCCCTGTGCACGGCGATTACCGGCACCTGAAAAAGCATGCTGAGATGGCGCAGAACATGGGCGTGGTCGATCTGGCGCTGGTGATCGAGAATGGCGACATTCTCGAACTCGACAAAGATGACGCGCGCAAGACCGGCAAGGTCACGGCTGGACGTGTCTGCATCGATTCCGGTTCTACGGCCGATGTTGTCGAAGACCTCGTGATTCGCGACCGCCGCCATTTAAGCGAAGACGGATTCGTGCTGCCGATCCTGACGATCAACAAATTCAGCGGCAAGGTGGAGCGTCTTCCCGAGATTGTGAGCCGTGGCTTTGTCGGCGCCGATCAGGATCTGATGGAGGCGGCGCGCAAGGTCGTCAGCCATACGCTGGAAAATTCGAGCGATGAAGAGAAGGCCGACTACGGCGTGATCAAGGAAAAGATTCGCATCGACCTGAAGCGCTACATCCAGAAGAACACCAGCCGGCGCCCGCTGATCATGCCGGTGATTCTGGAGATTTGAGGAAGGATCATGCGCACGAAATTACTCCTGATCGCAGCATGCACGTTGCTATGTGCGCCGTTTGTCCACGCGCAGGCAACTGCGACCTGTCCTCCGACGAAAACACTCGATGATCTCGTCAAGGCGCTGGATGATGCCGTGGGTGGTCCAACAGACAAAGACCGCAGCTGCCTGCGGCAGCTGCTGATTCCAGAAGCGCGATTGATCCCGGTCAGCAAAGGGAAAGACGGCACGATTGCGCCGCATATTCTGACCCTGGATGACTGGATCGCGCGTGTGAAGGCCAGCGGCCGCAAAGAATTCTACGAGGTGCAGGTAAAGTATCCGACGGATGTGTATGGTCACATCGCGCACCTCTGGAGTACGTATGAAGTTCGTCCCACTCCTGACGGCAAGCCGGATATTCGCGGCATCAACAGCATTCAGGCTTACTTTAACGGGAATGAATGGAAAGTCGTTGAGATCCTGTGGCAGGCTGAGACGCCTGACGAGCCGATTCCTCAGAAGTATCTGCCCTGACCCGCAACCGGAGTTCTTATTGTGCTCGTTTCCTATAAAGAAATTCGCGAGGCTCAGGAGCGCATTCGCGGCGTAGCTGCGCGTACGCCACTCGTGCGGTTACAAATCCCCGACTCTCCCGGCAATGTGTTTGTCAAAGCCGAGGGTCTGCAGCCCATCGGCAGCTTTAAGCTGCGGGGCGCGTACAACAAAATCGGGCAGTTGAACGAGGACGAGCGCAAACGCGGCGTGATTACTTATTCAAGTGGCAATCACGCGCAGGGGGTGGCCTACGCGGCGCGAGCACTGGGAGCAAAGGCCGTGATTGTGATGCCGTCAAATGCCCCTGAAGTGAAGAAGCAGGCAACAGCCGCGCTGGGCGCTGAGATTGTCACTGTCGGCCCAGCAAGCTCAGAGCGCAAATTAAGAGCAGAGGAACTGGAAGCGAAGTTCGGCTACGTGATGGTTCCTCCCTATGACGACCCGGCAATCATCGCCGGGCAGGGAACGTGCGGGCTTGAAATTCTCGAAGACCTGCCGGAGGTCGACCTCGTGCTTTCGCCGGTGAGCGGCGGCGGCCTGTTAAGCGGTGTGGCTACGGCGATCAAGCTGATCAAGCCGGATGTGCGTGTCTTTGGCATTGAACCCGAACTTGCGGGCGATGCGCACGAGAGCTTTCGCGGCGGCAAGCTGGTGAACTGGCCTGCAGAAATGACTACTCGCACGATGGCCGACGGGCTGCGCACGCAGAGCCTCGGAGATCTGAACTTTGAGCATGTGCGCGCGTATGTCGACGACATTATTACAGTCAAGGAAGACGAGATTGTCGAGGCGATGAGGGTGCTGCTCTATCAGGCACGCCTGACGCCGGAGCCCAGCGGCGCGGTAACGACGGCGGCAATGCTCTTCCATCTTGAGCAGTTGCTCCCCTTCCGCAATGCCGTGGTGGTGATGAGCGGGGGCAACGTAGAGCCCGAGGTCCTGCGGAGCGTGGTGTGCACGGATTAATTTGAATACGATGCTGCGCACCGTTCGAGCGACCCGGTATGTGACTCCCCTGCGGGAAGGTGGCTCGCTGCCGGCGATTATTGAGGCTGACGATCTTGGCTTGTATGTTGTTAAATTCAGAGGCGCCGGGCAGGGTCAACTGGCGCTGCTGGCGGAGTTGGTTGCCGGAGAGATTGGCCGCGCCCTCGGTTTACGAGTGCCAGAGCTGGTTTTCGTCGAATTGGATGCTGCCCTCGGTCGAAATGAACCCGACGGGGAGATTCGCGACCTGCTGAAGCGGAGTGTGGGGCTGAATCTGGCGCTTGATTATCTGCCGGGATCGACGATGTTCGATCCTGCGGCAGGCGACACCGCCGATCCGCTGCTGGCCTCGCTGGCCGTCTGGTTTGACGCGTTTGTCACCAATGTCGACCGGACGCCGCGTAATCCAAATCTGCTCAAATGGCACAGGCAGTTGTACTTTATCGACCACGGGGCGGCGCTGTATTTTCATCACAACTGGCCGAGCATAAGTGAGATGGCCCGGTCGCCTTTTCCTGCGATTCGCAGCAATGTGCTGCTGCCGTGGGCTTCGGCTCTGGACACTGCAGATGGTGAGGCGCATAAGCTGTTGATCACAGATGTTTTCGAAGCAATCCTGGATGCTGTTCCGGATGCCTGGCTTGCGCCGGAGGCGGGTATTTCGACACCGGCGGATAAGCGAGCGGCGTATGTGCGGTACCTCACCGAGCGGCTCACTGCATCGTCGATCTTTGTAGAGGAGGCGACGCGTGTCCGCGCAGAGCTCGTTTGATTACGCCGTGATCCGCATCGTGCCGCGCGTCGAGCGGGAGGAGTTCGTCAACGCCGGGGTGATCGTTTTCTGCCTGGAACGGAATTTCCTCGCCGCGCGCGTAGATATCAATACCGAGCGACTGAAAGCGCTGTGGCCGGAGGTTGACGTCGAACTGGTGCGTCAACACCTTGAGGCGTTTCCAAAGATCAGCCTGGGGGATCCAGCGGCGGGACCCATTGCGAGACTCAGTCTGCGCGAGCGCTTCCACTGGCTGGTTTCACCGCGCAGTACGATGATCCAGGTGTCGGCGGTGCATAGCGGCATCTGCGGCGACCCGGAACAGGCGCTCGACAGGCTGCTTGAACGGCTGACATGCTAGGAGTTTAAACCGATGGACACGGGAATCCGTCAGACCAGTGTTATGCAAAAACAATTGCTTGCTTTCTTTGCCCTTCTTTTGATTTGCACGCCCATCGCGTCGGCCCAGAAAAATGTGCCGCACGGAGCGAAAGGGACCGTTGTGCATGTTGCGAATCTCTACGTGCAGGCGGATGAGTCGGCCGACAAGGTGAGTTCGGTGACGCCAGGCCGCGAATTAGTTATCGCCGAGCACAGCGGGAAGTGGCTGCGCGTATTTGCGAATACCGACGTGGAGGTCGTGAATGAAGCCGATGCTCCTGTCTTCGGCAATGAGACAAATTACAAGCCAATCTCCGGCTGGATTCTGGACAAGGGCGTGGTCACCTCCGATACGCAGAAGGGCGATGAGATTCTGTTTGGCGAGGCGGTGAGCACGGAGATTCTGGCAAGCCAGTCGCACCCGCCGCCAGACGCGGCCCAGAGCGCGAGGCGGCTCTATCGCATGGTTGCCGACCTCTTTCCGCAGTCGCCACGCGCGGCCGAGGCGATGTGGCGGGCAGCGGACATTCGCTGGCAGCTGCAGAAGGCGGATTCGTTCTCGCGGCCCTCGGCGCATGAAAAGGAAAACTACCTGCGCGAACAGATGGACGAGACCGAGATGAAGAAGATTCAGAAGCTCTACCCGCGAACGAAGTGGGCGGATCTTGCCGCCTTCGACATGATCGACAACAAGATCTGCGGCGACTGGCAGGGATCAGAGAAGTGTCCGGAAAAAGAGGCGGAGATTTTCACGAAATACGCCGATGAGCATCCCGACTCACCGAAGGCCGCGCAGGCCCTGTATCAGGCGGCATGGCGCGAGGCCTGCGCCGGCGATATGTATCAGGCTGACAATGATGACAAGAAATCCGGTGAAGCGCGGGCGCGGGCGAAAGACCTTGCGGGGCGCGTCGAGACGAAGTATTCCGACAACGACTATGCGGCGCGCGCGGCGGGTCTGGTATACAAGATGGAGCAGCAGATTCCTATTTACGGCAGCGATCGAGAGTGATTGCTCGCTGAAAGTTCGGGCATCTTTGCAAACAAAGCAAGAGGCAGATTCCTTCGACGAACTCAGGAGAAGCTCTTCGACTACGCTCACTTTGTGAGGCTCCGCTCGGGATGGCAGCTTTTTGCAAGCATCGATGCTTTCACCAAATGGCGGAGGCTTTTTGAACGACTACCTTATTTCTTTACTGCTTGGCATTGTTGAAGGTTTGACGGAATTTCTGCCGGTTAGCTCGACAGCTCACTTGCGTATCAGCGAGGCACTGCTGCACATCAATCTCAGCGATCCGTATTGGAAGATGTATTCGATTGTCATCCAGCTAGGGGCGATTCTCGCACTGATGCTCGTCTTTGCCGGACGCATCATTGAATTCGTCCGCACCTTTCCCGAGGGCGAAGAACATGACCGCAGTGTCTGGAACCATCCGCTGACACTGACGATGATCGCGTTTGTGTGCACAGCCATTCCCTCTTTTTTGCTGACAAAGACGATCGGTAAGCATCTGGAGAACCTGAAGGTGATGGCCCTGGCTTTGCTGATCGGTGGCGTGGTGATGTGGGTCGTCGATGTATGGAGCGAGCGCAGCGATTCGCCCACCAACCACGTGGAGCAGATGTCGGTGGGGCAGGCAATCTGGATCGGGCTCTGCCAGGTGCTTTCGGCGGTCTTTCCCGGAACCTCGCGCTCGATGTCGACCATCGCCGCCGGGCAGGTTGCCGGCATGTCGCGTCCAGCAGCCCTGGAATTCAGCTTTCTCGTCTCGATTCCAACCATGATCGCCGCCACCGGCTACGATCTGCTGAAAACGCTTCATCCCAAGCACGTGGAAGGCGCTGAGTCGATCGCTCCACTCGTCATGACCGGGCACGGCTGGATTGTGCTCGGGATTGGCTTTATTATCTCGTTTTTTGTGGCGCTCGGCGTGGTTGAATGGTTCCTGCAGTGGGTGCGCAAGCACGGATTTGCACCCTTTGCCATCTACCGGATTATCGTGGGTATTCTTCTGCTGGTGTTTGCGGCGAGGCTGGCGTAGGTTCAAGGCTCAAGAAGGCTAAGACCTTCTTTCCAGGCCGTCCAGCCCTGTTTCGGGCATCGCCGCAGATTTTCCTGTGACCGAGGCGCTATGACCTATTCCCTGTCTGGGTTCCCTTCTTGATTTTCCACTCCGGCTCTGCCCCGTCATCTGGGATAATAAAACTGCTCTGGGGTTCGGAACGGTAGAGCCGATTTTCGGCAGCGCCTCCGTGTGTCTCTGATGAAACCCCTTAAACTGGTTCTTACGCCAACGCGCAATCGCCGCCTGAATGAGCTGATCGGCCTTATGGTGCTCGTTGTCGCGGGCCTCCTTCTTCTCGCGCTTGCCTCGTATCATCCCACTGACCCGTCGTTCAATACGGTCGTCGGCGCCACTGCTGCCCGTCCGGAAAACTGGGTTGGAGTTGTCGGCGCGTATATCAGCGACCTGCTGCTGCAGCTGGAAGGCGCGGCGGCCTCCTGTCTGCCACTGCTGCTGGCCGTGTTGGGCTGGACCTGGATGCGGTCGCTCGCGGCCGGTTCGCCGTGGGCCAAGGCGCTTGGCGCTCTGCTAGCACTGATCTTCGTTCCCGCTATCTTCGGTCTGATGCCCGGCCACCTGCACTTCCTCGGCGGACTGCCCATGGAAGGGCTGACCGGACGCCTCGTGGTCGATGCGCTCGTGCAGTATCTGAATTTCCCCGGAGCCTGCATCTTCACCATTGCCATGGTTGCCGTGGCGGTTTATCTTTCGACAACCTTCAGCTTCAATACCGCGAAAGAATGGCTCGCGATTCGGTTTGCGTTCGTGCTGGCGTGGCGTGACCGCTGGACCAACTGGCGGCAGGCTCGCGTTCGCGCCCGCGAAGCAAAGAAGAGGGCGCGCGCCGAAGCCATCCACGAAAAAGAGCTGGTTAAGGCGGCCAAGGCGGAGGCGAAACAGGAAAAACTCAATTTCAGGAAGAAGCCCGAAGCGGCGGCCGAAGAAGACACGGTTCCGGCGCATCGTCAGAGCGGGTTTGCGGAGATGCTGTCCGAGCCTGAGCCGCTGCAGAAGAGCGTCTGGGAGCAGATGCCGCGCGCCACGGTACCCGATCCCGAACCGGAGCCTGAGCCGCCGCCAAGCATCGCTGTCAACGAACGCGCTGACGCGGAAATTCACAAGGTGACCCTGACTCCAAAGGCGCATAACGGATTCCGGCTGCCTCCAAGCACCCTGCTGCATCGCAGCGAAGACACCCAGGTGGTGCGCGAAGATGAACTGCGAACTGAGGCGCAGGTACTGGTAGAGAAGTGTGCCGAGTTCGACGTAACCGGGCAGGTCGTTCAGATCAACCCCGGTCCGGTGGTGACGACCTTCGAATTCCGGCCCGAGGCGGGCGTCAAGTACAGTCGTGTAACTGGTTTAGCCGAAGACCTGTGCCTGGCGATGCGTGCCGAGAGCATCCTGATCGAGCGCATGGCAGGCAAGAGCACGGTTGGCATCCAGGTCCCGAACCACGAACGCGAAACGATCTGGCTGCGCGATGTGATCGAGGCAGAAAACTTTGGCCACTCGAAGAGCAAGCTGACGCTGGCCATGGGCAAGGACATCAACGGGCGCATCGTGACCGCCGACCTGGCAGCGATGCCCCACGTGCTGATTGCGGGCTCGACCGGCAGCGGTAAATCGGTCGCGATCAACGCCATGATCATGTCGGTGCTCTTCAAGGCGACCCCCGAGCAGGTGCGCATGATCCTCGTCGATCCCAAGCGCGTTGAACTCGGCATGTATGAAGGCATTCCGCATCTCTTCACGCCGATCATCACGGAGCCGAAGCTCGCCGCCAACGCTTTAAGAAACGCCGTCCGCGAGATGGAGCGCCGTCTGAAGCTGCTGGCTTCGCGCAGCGTGCGCAACATAGACCAGTACAACAAACTTTTTGAGAACGGCACGCCGAGCCTGTTTGACGAAGAAGAGGAGCAGAAGCCGCTGCCTTACATCGTTATCATCATCGACGAATTGGCCGACCTGATGATGCTCGACAAGGCAAACGTCGAAGAATCCGTTACGCGGCTGGCGCAGATGGCGCGTGCGGTGGGAATTCACCTGGTGCTGGCGACGCAACGCCCATCGGTCGATGTCATCACCGGCCTGATTAAAGCGAACGTACCGACACGCATGTCGTTCCGGCTCGCGACGAAAGTCGATTCGCGCACCATTCTCGATTCGAACGGCGCGGAGTCGCTGCTCGGGCGCGGCGACATGCTCTTTCTGCCCCCAGGGACTTCGCGATTGCAGCGCTTGCACGCACCGTTCGTTACGGAAAAAGAAATCGCCGCTGTGACAGATTTCTGGAAGAAGCAGGGCGATGCTGAATACGTGCAGGGCTTCCTTGAATCTCCCAAGGATGACAAGGGCCGAGATCTGGATATGAACGCCGACGGCGACGACGCCAACGACGAACTCTTTGAGGATGCGGTGCGGCTGGTAATGGAATTCGGCAAGGCTTCGACTTCCCTGCTACAGCGGCGCCTGCGCATTGGCTACGGCCGCGCAGCCCATCTAATCGACATGATGGAGCGCGACGGGATCGTAGGCCCGGCTGAAGGCTCGAAACCCCGTGAGATTCTGAAGCCGCCGGACTGGTTGAACGAAGTCGAGCAGGCGATGCGCTGAGGTGCTGGCTGCGCTGGTGGACGGACCATCGGACCAACAGCAAAATGATCGGTTGGTATCGGCAAGCCTACTGCGCTCGGGTCTGTCTAGCCGTTCGCAGCGCAACGCCTCCCAGGACTGCGACGGCAATGACAAGTGCGATCCAAAGCAGCGCGGGATGCCTCTCGGTGAACGGGCGATCATCAGGGCGCGGTACGAACCTGGAATTTGCCTGCTCCGGACCAAACATTGCCTGCGCAGCCTCTCTGTCGGCGTGAAAGAGACTGGCGTAATCGTATTGCGGCGCGCTCAGCGCCTGATCCCCGTAGTAGAGGGAGTAAGCTATGCCCGTCGCTGCGTCGAAGCACATCCGACGCGCGAACATTTCCAGCTTCACCGAGTAAAGGACAATGGGCGGATCGTCACCATTCTGGATCGTTACGGTCCAGCGCGTTGCACCCGGGCGTCCAAAGACACCCTGGTTCAGATTCTCCTCATCAATCCGTTTCCCGTTCTGCAATCCGTGATAGCGAAGGATATCGAAGGTGCTGACAGTCTCCGGCGAGCTGTTGGGTTGCTTGTCCGCCGACTCCACTTTGACGTCGACCTGGCGGTGGAAATTTCCGGATGAAGCCGCGGGGACAAACACGATCGAATCCACGGGTACATTTGCAGGGACATCAAAACTAATGACGGAAGTGCGGCCAAGCTGCGCGATGCGAGACGTTTCGGCAACAACGACTGTTTGAGGAGAAGCGTCAGTGGCGGTTGCGTAGGTCAGGCTTTCCACGGCGGAAGGCCTCAGCGCGCCTTCGATACTGAAATGCAGGTAGGCGAATGTAGAAGTCGGCAGATGAAGCACCGTGCTGCGCCCCAGCTTCTGCTGCGTAAGATCGAAGATGGTATAAGAGCCGAGACGCGTGGCATCGGGGCTGCTCAGATTCTCTTTGCCGGAAACATCGACGCTGAGAACGAAGTTCTGCACCGCCGGGTCAATGTTCAGCCAGACGTCTGCGTAAGGGCCGCCTGGCATCTTCACATCGAAGACCACTGTGCCGTTGCGAAGGCCCAGATTCAGCAGCTCATTCCTGGGATACGCCGCAGCCGTCGATGAATTGGCGGCAATCACATACGCGACCTCGCGAGCATTCTGATAAAGCCGGAGATCTGCGAGTTGGGGTGCTGCGTGCGCGTAGATCGCGGGATCGATCACAGCACACGTCTGCGGTACTTTCTGTTGCGGCGGCATCCGCAACTGCCGCTCATAACGAAAATAGCGCTGATCGGGCTGCGCGATAAGCAGCAATAGCAAGAGCGTACACAGACGCGCGTTCATTCCGCGCTCTTTTCGTGACTGCGCAAATGGAGCCAGTCGCGCTGGTAGGCGAAGCTGACGGTGAGCAGCAATGCTCCCAACCCGAGGAAGCTGAGGATGCGATAACCCTGGCTCAACTGGCTCGTGTCTGCGAGAAAGACCTTGGCAATACTAGCAGCCAGCAGAATGAGGGCCTGCCAGCGCAGGAAGGCAGACTTCTTCCAGAACCCCACGGCAAGCAACAATGCTCCAAAGATCATCGACCATGCCGAGTAGGTGAACTGCGCATATATCCTGCGTTCGACTAAGCCTCTCCATTGCCGGCTCGCGGGAAGATGCGACCACCAGTAGGAGTGAATCTCCAGGCAGACCGCAATCATGATCAGCACATTGACGGCGATGACGGAGCCGCCCGCGATGTCGGGCCACGCGAAGTTCTCATTCCGGTCATCGGCTGCGGCTGCCGTCACAGCGATCCATGCGGACAAGGCAAACGCAGTGATGCCCACCAGATAGGTCGCAAATCGCGCGTTGAAGATGACAGCCGGCGATGCAGCCGGATTGAGCGTGATCAATGCGATGAACCCGAGCACAAGGGCGCAGAGGGCCAGCACGCGGAGCAGCAGAAGACGCAGCCGCCGCGCCAGCCACAACAGCACTGCTCCCTCAGCGAGCCATCCGATCGTGATCCAGCGGCCGTGCGCCTCCAGAGGAATTGCAATCGTTAAAAAAATAATCGCAATCGCGAGATGCAGCGAGGACAGGATCACCGGTTTGGCGCCCAGTCCGCGTCGCGAGGGAAGCTGCAGGAGCAACAAATAAAACGCGGCGAAGATGACGGCCGTCCACGGCTGCGCCCATTTGCGCCCAGGCTCGCTCAGCAGAACATAAAACTCCAGGAAGCCAAGCGCGGCATTTGCCAGCGGCAGCAGCACCAGAACGAGATGGTCCTGCGTGGAAAGATGCGACGCGTCTGCGATCTGCAGACCGCGCAAGAGGCGCGGGGCCACGGCGAAGAGCAGGAAGAAGACGGCAACGAAAAACGCAGTCGGAGCAAATTGCGCGTCGCTGTAATACTCGGCATACCAGGCAAGGCTGAAGAAAACCGTGCCCGCGAATGCGCCAAGCAGCAGCCTGGACCATGGACGCAGCGCGATGAGCGCAAGCACCGTCCCATCTAGGACCAGCAGATAACTGAAGAGAGCCAGCTGGTGATTTTCTCCTGTCGAAAGCAGGAGCGGCGTGCTGAAACCGCCGACGATCGCGTAAAGCGCCAGCAGCTCCGAATCCTGCACCCAGCACATGAAGGCGTTCCAGGCGGTCACCAGGATCATGCCGCCAAATGCCACAGCAGATGGGATCAGGTGATACAACTCGAACGCCGCCCAGAGCGACAGGTACAGAATTCCGCTACCAACGGCTTTGAGCGAGTAGGAAAAGGCATGATATCCGCGGCTACGGAAGCGCTCAGACCATGCGATGAGACCGGCACCTGCAATCAATCCGATCAGCACACGCCCGAGGGTTCCAATCCAGTGATTGTCGATTGCAAACTTCAGAAACCAAGCCATGCCTATGAGCACGGCGAGAATGCCAACCCGATTGAAGACCTGGGATCCGATGCGGCTTTCAAGCGAGCCGTCGGTGTACTGCTCTTTGCGGGGAGGCTCAATCGGAGCAACTACTGGGACGTTGAGAATTTTCGGTTCCGGAAATGGAGCTGAAGGTTTAGATACAGCTGGAATCTGAGCGGCTTCAGTTGGCTCAGTCTCCTGCGCCAGCACCTGCTCCAGACGCCAGACTCTCGCGGTGAGTTCTGCTATCTGTTTCTGCAGGTCTTCAAAGTTGTTACTCATCCCCGTTCAATGTACAGCGAGAGCAAAGAAAATGGGAGCCGTTTGCCGGCTCCCATTCCTTCGCTAGCCCCGCAATGACATTGCCTGGACACCAAGTCCCTACTTATCGAACCTATTCTTCACGTCCGGTGAAAAGAGCAAATAGGGGAACAGGGCGCCGACCCACAGCAGTGAGCGCACCAGAGGATAGAATTCTCCCATCGTGTCCACGTCAGAAAACAGCAAATGCACCGCGCCGGTGACGGCAACGTCGTAGAGAAACGTTGTAGAGGCATACGCCAGCATCAGTTTGGGAAAGCGCGCGCTCTTTTTATAAAACAGGTAATTCAATGGGACTGCGAGCCCGAGAAGCAGTGCGTTCGCAGCCATCTCGAAATAGAGCAGCCCTGCAAGCCCGGGGTGGGACGCAAGGACATCCTTGCTCTGCTCGCCGTGGAGAGCAGGATACTCGCGGAAAACGATAGCGATGACGCGGAAGGCCGGAATGACGATAAGACTGATGGCCACCGCGATGAGCCACTTCGAAAACCCCTTTGGGTCTTCTGCGCGCGGCTTTGAGGAGTCAAGCGACCCCAAGGTTTTCTCTTCCGGCGGGGCAGAAAGAACCGTGCTGCCGCACATGCGGCACGCGGATACTCCCTCGACGACGTGCACATTACACAGTCTGCAAAAGCTGGCCATAAGGTTTTTGGATAGTGTCAAATTATCGCGTGGATTTTCTGCTCAAGTCAATGCTTCTTTACTCACGTTTGAGAACGGCGCATGCATGATACATACCGACGCGCAGAAACGGAATTTCGCCGCTGCAATCGGAGGTAACTTTACTTTCGATTCCAGTCGCTGTATTGGTTACAATTATCGATACTCCGCCAGCGCCACGGGTATCACGAATCGTTTCCGCCAAACTGCTGCCTTTGTAAGTTCGCAAACGTTAAGTACGAAGTAACAATAATCGTTGAATAAGCTGTAAACACGGGATGAACATGTCCCTGGTATCTCTAAAGCCTGCGTTCACTGGAAACTTTCGGATGATTAAGCGCTATAACTGGCGTATTCTTCTGAGATACAACTTTGATGAGAACAGAAAAGCTCCCCCCCGTGGCTGACGCTCAGGTATTCAAGACCATGGCCATACGCGTTCTGGTTGCCGACCAGCATCCGGTCATCCGTATCGGCGTGGATAACCTGCTGCAGCCGGAGATCGGGATTGAGGTTGTGGGCGAAGCAGGCGACAGGTACGAAGCAATTGCCAAAACGCTTGAACTCCGTCCAGACATTTTGCTGCTCGCTCTTAACTTGCCAAATCTCCTCGGACTAGGAGCCATGCCCGATGTCCTGAGCAATTCGCCAAAGACCAGGACAATTCTGCTGACCAACGTCATCTCGAAGATGGAAATCACGAAAGCGTTGGAACTCGGCGCCCGCGGCATCGTAGTCAAAGATTCGCTCATGGGCCATCTGACCCCCGCCATTCGCGCAGTCTCGGCAGGCCATTGCTGGATCGGAGACCGGCGCGTTCCCAGCTTGGTTGATGTGCTGAAAACTTTCACGCGGCAATCTGAGCCGATTGCTGAGAAAAAGACCCACGGACTCACACCCCGCGAACTTGAAGTCGTGAGTTGCGTCGTAAAAGGTTCCAGTAATCGCGACATCGCACAGGAATTTCAACTCAGCGAAGAGACCGTAAAGAGGCACCTCTCCAACATCTTCGAGAAAACGGGAGTTTCCACCCGGCTCGAATTGGCCCTATTCGCAATCGAGCATCAATTGGTTGCCTCGCCTTCCTAATTTTCTTCCACTATTTTTAGCTGTTGCGCCCTTCAGGGCGGGCCACCCCACGCTTTTGTCCAAGCATCCATAGCTATGCAGCGAATTGAGCGCATATAGCGCAGCGTCGCTTGCTGCTTCTTAGGAAATGCGCAAGGAGTCTGGACAAAAAATATGAGACACAAAGCGTTACTTTTTCTCGTCACGTCTGCGTTGTGCAGTTCGGTATATGCCCAGGAGGCAAACCCGACCGCAACCCAGCAATGGCCGCAGGATCAGCAACAACACCAGTACCCGCAGGCAGAAATTCGAGACGGCGTTCCTGTTTATAAAATTCAGGTAGTAGGTCGGGATATTCCCGCTGTCAATTATTTCCACCGCAGCGGCAGCACCAAGATCGGCTTTCAAGGGACAAGCCTGCTAGCCGAGGCCAAAGGTTCAGCGGTCGTTGAGAGCCGCCGTGGCCGATTGGTGATCGATGCGAAATTTCAAGGTCTTCGCCCGGCAAACAGCTTCGGCGTGGAATACCTGACCTACGTGCTGTGGGCCATCACTCCTGAAGGCAGGCCGTCGAATCTCGGTGAAGTATTGCCCGACGGGTCGAAGAACGAGATCACGGTCACGACACCGCTACAATCTTTTGGGCTGATTGTGACCGCGGAACCGTACTACGCAGTGACCATGCCCAGTGATGTTGTCGTCATGCAGAATTTTGTTCTCGACGACAAGACGCAGGGCATCATCGAGCAGGTCAATGCGCACTACTCTCTGCTGCCGCGTGGATCCTACACACAAACCGCCGGCCAGCACGCAGTACTCCACCCCATTACGCGCAATGAGGCATGGCCGCTTGAACTCTACGAGGCGATCAATGCAGTGCAGATTGCCGAGGCATCCGGCGCCCACAAGTATGCCCCCGATACACTTGCCACCGCCAAACAGAATCTGCAAAATGCGCAGGATCTAGAAGAACACACGAGCCGGCGGAAAGAGCTGATCACCTATGCGCGCGCTGCTGTGCAAACCGCGGAAGATGCGCGCATCATGACCATCCGCAAGCAGCGCGCCGAAGATGAAGCCAATACAAAGCAGCAGGCACAGGATGCGCAGCTGGCAGCCGCGCAGGCGCAGGCTGTGGCCAACCAGCAGGCAGCGGAGCGCGCCCGCGCGGATGCGCGTGCAGCCGAAGCGGAAGCACAGGCCGCTCGTGCGCATCAGCAGACGCAGCAGGCAAACGATCAGACCGAAGAGATTCGCGAGCGCCTGAAGGCACAGTTGAATCAGGTGCTGGCGACGCGTGAATCAGCTCGCGGTCTCATCGTCAATATGTCGGATGTGCTCTTCGACTTTAACAAGTACACGCTGAAGCCCGAGGCACGCGAGAAGCTGGCAAAAGTGTCCGGCATTCTGCTTGCCTACCCCGGCCTGACTCTGCAGGTGGAAGGCTACACAGACAACATCGGATCGGACGACTACAACCAGAAGCTTTCCGAACAGCGTGCCGAGTCTGTTCGCGACTACCTGGTGACCCAGGGAGTCGCTCAACCCAATATCGCCGCAATGGGATACGGCAAAAACGATCCGATTGCGGATAATTCCACCAATGATGGTCGCGCGCAAAACCGCCGCGTGCAGATGGTGGTTTCCGGCAATTCGATCGGCGCTCGGGAGCAGGCTCCCGGATCGTCGGGCGATGCTGCCATTCCAGCTACCAACAATCCGCCGACCGCAAGGAACAACAGCGGAATTTCCAATCCACCAGCGCAATAGTAATTTTCGATCCCCTCCGATCAAGGCTGCCCATCAATCGGCAGCCTTCTTTTTTTAGGACACGCGCAAAAGCCGAATCCTAGCGGTCCTCCGTAATCATCTAACGATGCATCTATGCGAATCGCATTTCTCGGCACAGGTCAGATGGGCTCCGCAATCGCTGCCCTTCTCATCAGGAATGGCCACTCCCTCACCCTCTGGAATCGAACGCAATCCCGCATGCAGCCTCTGTTGCAACAGGGAGCAACCGCCGCGTCCAGTCCCGCGGACGCGGTAAAAACGAGTGAAGTCGTCTTCACCATGCCGATGGATGACGCGGCATTGGAGGACATCGCATTCGGCGGCGTTGGAATGCTCGAAGCGTTGCCGCAAGATGCCGTGCACGTTTCTCTTAGCACCATCAGCGTACAGCTTTCACAGAAACTGACAGTCGAACACGCGACGCGCAAGCAAAGTTTCGTGGCTGCGCCGGTCTTTGGGCGTCCGAATGTCGCCGCTGAAGGCAAGCTCTGGATCGTGACCGCAGGCAAGCAGGAAACGTTAGAAAAAGTGAAGCCGTTGCTTGAGTCCTTTAGCCGCGGCATCACCGTGGTGGGCGATAAGCCCTATAAAGCCCATGCTCTAAAAATTGGGGGCAACTTCCTGATCACGGCAATGATCGCATCGCTCAGCGAGGGCTTTGTCTATGCCGAATCGCAGAGTATCGACCCCGCACTATACGTCGACGCCGTCAATGCCGCCCTGTTTCAGTCGCCGTTCTACACCGCGTACGCAAAGGTCATGCTGCATCCGCCTGAGACGCCCGGCGCAACCATAGCCCTCGGACAGAAAGATACGCGGCTTTTTCGCGAGGCCGCGGCAGCGACGAAGACACGAACCCCACTCGCCGATCATTTCCAGGAGCAACTGCAGCAAGCCAGTGACGCGGGTCTCCGCGATCGTGACTGGGCAGCCGGATACTATCAGTTCGTCCGCAGCATTTCGCATCGAAACTCATAAGTCAATCAACCGGCAGATCGGGTTGGCGGATGCTTTCTCGCACACGTCAACGAGACTTGTTCATGAGAGGTACTATTTTCGTTAGATACCAACCTTGACGGTTAGTGGATCGATGCCAGACGCGCCTCGATCTCTGTCAGAGCCGCTTCAAGGGCTGCCCTGCGGTACGGACTGGACGTGCGTTCATCAAGAATCCGCTCGCGCTGCAGCTCCAATTCCTGGCGTTGACGCTTGCGCGCTGCCTCCGCTGCGGCGTTTGGTTTGCCGTTCACGTATTCCAGCTCTGCATGCTTCTCTGCCACCTGCTCCTCCACGTTTTTGCTCTCCCATCCTCTGGCCATGCTTCTATGGTAACGCTACACCAGCTTACCCGGGGCATGAAGGGTTGATGTAAAAAGCGATTTAGTATTACGCGAGAGGCGAGGAACCGATGAAACTGTGGCGAATTCCTAAATTTGGTATTGACAATCTTGAGCATATCGATGGACCAGAACCCAAGCCAGGCGCAGGAGAAGTGTTGGTGAAGGTGCGGGCCGTATCGCTCAATTATCGCGACCTGCTGGTCACCCTCGGCCACTACAACCCCAAGATGACGCTTCCGCGCATCCCCATTTCCGATGGCGCAGGAGAAGTTGTTGCCGTCGGCGAAGGCGTAACCCAAGTGAAGCCGGGGCAACGCGTTGCCGGGATCTTCATGCAGAATTGGCTGGAAGGCGTCGCCACGGCTCAGAAGCATCGCGGCGCGCTCGGCGGCGATATCGACGGCATGCTCGCCGAATTCGTTGTCCTGCATGAAAACGGCCTCGTGCCCGTTCCCGGTCATCTGAGTTGGGAAGAAGCCGCGACGCTACCCTGCGCTGGCGTAACCGCGTGGAACGCCGTCGTGCACGCGGGCAGGATCAAGGCTGGTGATACTGTCGTCATTCAGGGCACGGGGGGCGTTTCCATCTTCGCGCTGCAGTTTGCCAAAGCACTCGGTGCGCGCGTTCTGGGAACATCCAGCAGCGATGAAAAGCTCGATCGCGCCAGCAAACTCGGCCTCGATGCCGGAGTCAACTATAAGCAAACGCCTGACTGGGCGAAGTGGGTGCTCGATCAGACGAATGACGAAGGCGCCGATCTTGTTGTTGAAGTAGGCGGCGCAGGCACATTTGCACAATCGCTCAAGGCTGTGCGTATCGGCGGAACCGTCGCGCAGATCGGCGTGCTGAGCCAGACGAGTGAGCCTCTGAACGTCATCCCCTTCCTACACAAGCAGATTCATGTCCAAGGCATCTATGTTGGATCGCGCGCTCACTTCCTTGAAATGAATCGTGCCGTTACGCAAACCAACCTGAAACCCCTTGTGGATGAGGTATTTGCCTTCGATCGAGCGAAGGAAGCTCTACGCAGGATGGAATCCGGAACGCATTTCGGTAAGCTGATAATTTGCATTGCCTGATTACCGCTTACCGTTACCATTTTG
Source organism: Terriglobales bacterium (assembly GCA_963823845.1). Classification (GTDB taxonomy): domain Bacteria; phylum Acidobacteriota; class Terriglobia; order Terriglobales; family Acidobacteriaceae; genus Alloacidobacterium. The sequence goes on along the minus strand of CAWGND010000021.1, from coordinate 164,722 downwards.
CCGTTACCATTTTGACATTTAGACAATTGCATCATTCCTGCTGCAAGAGCATCATATCTATAGTAGTGCGCCCCCGTGAAACGGGATTTTCCTCGTGTTCACCATGACTTTGAAAGAGGCCTCGATGAGCATTTTGCGCGCGATTATTCATTTCCTGTACGGAATTCTACTTGGTTGCCGGCACGACCGCCTGACACGTCCTTTCACCATTGAACAGAAGACATACAAAGTTTGCCTTGAGTGCGGAAAGCATGTTTTCTACTCCGCTGACACAATGCGCCCACTCAGTGGGCGCGAACTGCGCCGTATGCAGACTGTGCGGTCGGGCGAGTTGAAGGTTGTCACCGCTGCGGGTTCGCTCAAGAGCGACGGCGATTCAAGAGCAGTCGCATAAACCCGGGCGTAACATCTGAACGCTGCATTTCTCCGTGCGCTTCGTGACAAAGTGGGACATTCGACTGTCTAATAGTCTTTAGCCTCTCCCCATTTTCACCGAATGTTCGCCGCCTCCAAATCACGGATCTATGCAGCCTGCGGACCGCTCCTCATTCTGGTGGCAGGATGCGGTACTTTTCCGGGGAACAATGGAGGATTTGCCGTCTCCTCGTCTGCGGCGACGCTCGCGACTACCGGGCAGCTGCAGTTCAAGGCGACGCAACTGGATGGCAGCCCAGCCGCCGTGAACTGGTCTGTAAGCAGCACGCAAAACGGCGCATCGCTCGGAGCGGGCTCCATTGATGCCGCCGGGCTTTACACGCCACCCAATGCGCTCGCCAATGACAGCATCTCCGTTGAGGTGACAGCGCATCTGCAGAGCGATCCCGCCGCCATCGCGAGTGAGACTATCACCGTCACTCCCGGATTTCTTCAGCCGCTCCTTCCGGAAAATGCGGCACTCTCCCAGGGCGGAATGCTGGAGGTCTCGGCGCAGATCGCAGAGGTCAATGGCGGCGTCGTGCACTGGAGTCTGAGTGACGGCACGATGGGAACACTGAGCCAGCAGAGTTGTCAGCACGGAAGCCAACAATACACAACGTGCAAGATCAGCTACACCGCTCCAGGCACGGTCGCAGGGATGCAATCGATTCACATAATTGCAACCGTCAACAATACAAATACGCAGGCCAAGCTGCATTTGCTTTTGAACACCGAAGGAATCAACTCCAGTTCGCTTCCAAATCAGGCAGCACAGACGGGATTGATCGCACTCGGAGCCTCAGGCGGCAACGATGGCGACTATGATGTTTATAAGGATGCCGAAGGCGACAGCTATATTGCCGATTGCTGCGGCGGTACGCTTGGGGCGCTGGTTGAAGATACTGAACATAATCAATTCATCCTTAGCAACAACCACGTTCTCGCCGAATCGGACCAGGGCAGGGTCGGCGACACAATCGATCAGCCCGGCCTGATTGATGATGCCTGCCGCCCTCTGAGCCGGCAGGGTTCCACCGTGCGGCCCGCAGGCACGCTGCGTTACTACGTACCGCTTGCGATAAACCAGTCCAACGTGGACGCGGCACTCGCAGCGGTCGCGCCCGGCGCTGTGAATCCCGACGGCAGCATTCTGCAGCTCGGACAGGCAGGCGGGGGAACCGGCGCACCTCTCGGAGCCGCGCCGCCGGTCGCCGGTACAGGAGAAACGCTGAACGCGGCTAATCTAAGCGGACTACGAGTTGTGAAAAGCGGGCGAACCACGGGACTCACCTGCTCGACGGTTGAGAGCATTGATCTTGCCGTCAAAGTTGACTACTACAAGGATTGCGCCGAGACGCAGCCATACTACACCAAGACATTCACCGGTCAGATCGGCATCGACGGCAACAGCTTTTCCGACAGCGGCGACTCGGGGTCGCTGATCGTCGACGCCAGCAATGCCCAACCTATCGGACTCTTCTACGCCGGAGGAACAGACGGCAGTGGCAGTGCGCTAAGCGTCGCGAATCCCATTGCCGATGTGTTGACTGAGTTGGGAAATCAGTCTGACTCGAAGCTGAGCATCGTCGGCAGCAAAACAGGACATCCTGTCACCTGCCTTAATTACGACAGCAACACAGAGACAGCGGCAGCGCTTCCTGAGCTTTCTCGCACTGCGGAGGCACAGGCAAGAAATGCGGCACAGAATGCAGCCTCCGAGCTTGTGAATCACGAGAAGGGTGTGCTGGGCGTTGTTGCAGGTCGGAGCGCAGACAGCGCCGGCGAAGCAGCTGTGACGGTCTACGTCGATAAAATGAAACCCAACACGGCCATTCCGCAAACGATCGCGGGCGTGCGCACCGTGGTCGTTTTGACGGACGCACAGAGCGTAGCCAACGGAACTGCGCCGAAATTTCCAGGCAATGTTGCCGGAATACAACTCGCAGCGAGCGCACTCAGCGGTGCGGCAACGGTTCAACACCAGTATGCTTCTCTGCTATTCACTGATCCTGCAATCTTCGGCGTGGGCGTGGCCCAGAGCCGCGACAACCCGCAGGAAGCAGCGCTGCTGGTGCTGATCGATATGAACAAATCGGCGAAGGTGATGCCGGCAACACTCGGTGGTCTGCGTGTGCGATACATGCAGCTGCATCGCTTCCATGTGACTAAGTCGAAATATGCGGGTGATGGACGTCCGGTATCAAGCTGCTCTCTGAAGCCAGTCCACTAAACACTTTGCGAGGCAGGCTGCAGGCTCTCTGCGGACGATTCGTTTCCGCGCACCAATGGGAAAAAGATCATAAAAACGGTCCCCGAACCCGATGATCCATTGCTCTGGCCGTCAGCTGCAACGCGGCTGCGAATGCGAATTGTGCCATGATGCTTGCGGACAATTTCAGCGCTCACCCACAATCCAAGTCCGGTTCCGGTCGCCTCCTTCGTAGTGAAGAACGGCTCGAAAATGCGGCTGCGCACCTCGTCCGTCATACCGTTGCCCGTGTCCATTACGGAGACACGCACGCCTTCAATACTCGAATCGTGCCAGGAATGCGAACGCTTCACGCTGAGCACGAGCCGTCCAGGTCCGGGCATCATCGCGTCCAGCGAATTTCCAATCAGATTGGCGAAGAGCTGCCGCATCTCTCCTGCGAAGCAGAACAACTCCACATCCGGCTCGTAGAACCGCTGAACTTCCACCTGGAGTGAATTCACACGGCCCTGATGTAGAGTCAACACGGAATCCATTAATTCGCTGACCTTTGCCGTAATAGGCAGAGTGGACTGACGATAGAAGCGAAGCGTCTGCTGCGTAATTTCGGATACGCGGGCCACTTCATGCTGCGCCAGATCGACATAATGTCGCGTCTCCGAGGGAAGCGAGTCGTGCAGACGGATCAGATAGAGCAGGTTCGTGACAGCTTCCAGAGGATTGTTGATCTCGTGCGCGATAGAAGCCGCGAGCCGCCCCGCTGCAGCCAGCTTCTCGGTCTTGCGCAACGCTTCCTCCGAGTTACGGCGCTGCGTGGTATCCACAATAACGGCACCGACCCAACGCACAGCATTCGAGCTGGTATGAACCGGATAAATGTTCATCAGCCAGCAACGCAAGCGTCCGGGATTGTCCTCGAGTTCACCGGTCAACTCAAGATCCTGGACCGGAGTTCCCTTGTCGAACACTGAATCGATGGCTCGCTGCATAGGAATGGCAGCCGATTCGGGGAAAAGCTCGAAGATAGTGCGGCCAAGATGACGGCTGATGGAACTGTGGTTCATGTTCGCGAGGAATTGGTTCACTCGCACAAAGCGAAATTTGCGGTCAAAGAATGCAAAGCCTATGGGCGCGTTCGCCAGCATAGAATCAAGAAGTGCAAGGGTATCGTTCAGGCCCGCACGCTGCTCCTCGATTGAGGTGACCATCATATTGAAGGCCATGGTCAGGTCGGCGGCCTCATTTGACGAAGAGATCTGCAGTGGGAACGAAGATGTATCTTCCGGATCGCGCACGACCTGCCGGGTCGCCTGAATCAGCACATTGAGGGGCTTGGCGATTGTGCGGGCCATGAATGTCGCCAGCAGCGTGCAGCCCAGAATCGCGACGACTGACGAAATGAGTGTAATGCGCAACAGGGAGTGCAGCTGAAGCCGGTCCGCATCTTCATTCGGATAGATCCAGACCAGGGCCCACACCTTCCCCTTCACTCTCACCGGAGCGACGATCTCGCGAACATTGTCTTTCAGCGTAAAGAGCGTTGGTTCGGCCAGGCTGCGCAGGTAGTTGCGCTCCACCGGAGAAAGGTTCAGCGTACCCTTCAGGGCAGGGTCGGTGCCAACCAGTGTAACGCCCTGAAGATCAGTGATTTGCACGCTGCCTATGCTGGGGTAATCCAGCATGGAGCTGACCAGCGCCTGCAGCGTCTCTATCTTGTTCTCCTCGAGTAAATTGCCCGCCTGCAAAGCGAGCTGCGACCCCTGATACTCTAGCCGGCGATCGACACGCTGTTGCAGCTCTTTCTGCTGTTCGCGAATCAGAAAGACGGCGAAGACAGCCAGCACCAGCAGTTCAAACAGCACGAGGCTCGCAATCAATTGACCGCGGATTGTTCGAGGGCGAGGCAAAGCCATATGTCAAGAAAAACCGCTTCCCGTGCCCTTGCGTTTATTCGCTCGGCGGACGGGAAACCTGATATTCAGATTACGCTCTCACGGCTGCCGAGAGCCTCTCTCTTAAGTCTGATGCGATTTGACGGCCGTGAAAACGGCCATTCTCGATGAAGATCTCGTTGGTTCTCTCTCCCGCAATAATGACACCCGCAAGGTAGATGCCGGGCACGTTGCTTTCGAGACTTTTCGGATCGCAGGCGGGACAGCGATCGTCGCCTTCAAGTTCGACACCGAGCGCCGTCAGGAAGTCGAAGTCCGGATGATATCCGGTCATGGCAAAGACGTAGTCATTCGTGATGGTGATTGAGCCTTGTGGCGTGTTTACGGAGACGGTATCTTCTCCAATCTGCTCGACGTCACTTGCGAAATAAGCCGTGATCTCTCCATTCTTGATGCGGTTTTCAATGTCGGGAAGAATCCAGTACTTCACGTGCCTGTGCATTGCAGGCCCTCGGTGCACAAGCGTCACGCGCGCGCCGTGACGCCACAGATCGAGCGCAGCAATCGCGGCAGAGTTCTTGCCTCCGATCACCAGCACATCGAGATCATAGTAAGGATGAGGATCATCGTAGTAGTGCTGCACTTTCGGCAGCTCTTCACCCGGAATGCCGAGATAGTTGGGCAGATCGTAGTAACCCGTCGCGACAACCAGCTTGCGTGCATGATGCGCGAACCTGCGTCCGAAACGGTCGGTCACCTGTATGCGAAAATCGCCATCCGAACCGGAGATCGAATCAACATTCTGATACGGGCGAATGTCGAGCTGGTAATGCTCGGCAACTTTGCGGTAATACTCCAGCGCCTCGTTGCGCGTCGGCTTCTGGTTCACGCTGGGAAACGGAATGTCGCCGATTTCGAGCAGTTCCGGCGTGGTAAAGAAGGTCATGTGCGACGGATAGTGAAAGAGCGAATTGCACAGGCAGCCTTTGTCCACCAGGACGCTGCGCAGCCCGGCGCGCTGCGCTTCAATCGCGCAAGCCATGCCGGTCGGCCCGGCGCCAATCACAAGGACGTCGAAAGTTTCGGGAGAGTACGTGTTGCCGTCCATATTCCTAGATTAGACGATTGGCAACGCAGAAAAATTCATTTTCGCCGGGAGAACACAAAGCCCTGGCAACAGCAGCTTGGGAGACAATTCATTTATCCTAAGAATCAACAAAGGATTCTGAAGTTTTAATGGCGACCATCAAGCAGGAAGACCTGATTCAGAGCGTAGCGGACGCACTCCAATACATCAGTTACTACCATCCGGTGGATTTCATCACCAATCTCGCGAAGGCATACGAGCGTGAAGAGTCGCCGGCAGCCAGGGATGCGATGGCGCAGATCCTTATCAACTCGCGCATGTGCGCCGAGGGTCATCGTCCCATCTGCCAGGATACAGGCATCGTCACCGTATTTCTCAAAATCGGCATGGACGTTCGCTGGGTTGCCGAGTTGACTGTCGAAGAGATGGTGAACGAGGGCGTGCGCCGCGCCTATCTGAATCCTGATAACGTGCTGCGCGCCTCGATTCTTGCCGATCCTGCCGGGGCGCGCAAAAACACTCGCGATAACACTCCCGCTGTCGTGAACGTGCAGCTGGTCAAAGGCGGCGAAGTAGAAGTGATCGTTGCAGCGAAGGGCGGCGGCTCTGAGGCAAAGTCGAAGTTCGTCATGCTGAATCCTTCGGACTCGATCGAAGAATGGGTGCTGAAGACTGTCCCCACCATGGGCGCCGGATGGTGCCCGCCGGGAATGCTTGGCATCGGCATTGGCGGCACAGCCGAGAAAGCCATGCTGCTCGCGAAAGAAGCGCTCATGGGTCCGATTGACATTCAGGACCTGATCGAGCGCGGACCGCAAAACAAGATCGAAGAGCTGCGCATAGAGCTGTACAGAAAAGTCAACGACCTCGGCATCGGCGCACAAGGGCTCGGCGGTCTTACGACCGTGCTCGACGTAAAAATTCTCGACTACCCGACGCACGCCGTGAACCTACCCATCGCGATGATTCCCAACTGCGCCGCGACGCGGCACGCGCACTTTGTGCTCGATGGCTCCGGGCCGGTGGCGCTCGATCCTCCCTCACTCGACGACTGGCCAAAGCTCACCTATGACACTTCTGCAGCGCGCCGCGTAAATCTCGACACGGTTACGCGCGCAGACGTGGCAACATGGAAGCCAGGCGAAGTGCTGTTGCTGAACGGAAAACTACTGACCGGCCGCGACGCCGCCCACCAGCGCATCACCGGCATGCTCAACCGCGGCGAAAAGCTGCCCGTCGATTTCACAAACCGCTTCATCTACTACGTTGGCCCCGTCAATCCTGTGCGCGAAGAAGTCGTCGGCCCTGCCGGCCCCACTACGGCAACGCGCATGGACAAGTTCACGCGTCAGATGCTTGAAGCAACGGGTCTGCTTGGCATGGTAGGCAAAGCCGAGCGCGGCCCTGCGGCAATTGAAGCCATCCGCGACAACAGCGCCGTGTATCTGATGGCGGTGGGCGGTGCGGCATATCTGGTTTCGAAAGCGATCAAGGCGTCTCGAGTCATTGCGTTCGAAGATCTCGGCATGGAAGCGATCTACGAGTTCGAAGTCGCAGACATGCCGGTAACGGTTGCCGTGGACTCCAAAGGCACCTCAGTGCACCAGACGGGACCGAAAGAATGGCAGGCACGGATTCAATCCCGTCTAGGCGGCGTGCCAATTCTTGCCTAGAACGCCTAAAAGACGAAGGCCGCGCTGAGCGCGGCCTTCGTCTACATATAAAACTGTTACTGCCTTCCCCACCGCCAAACAACACCCGCGGTAAAGCCGAGATTGTTCTGCGTCGAACTGCCATATCGGGTCATCAGGTAGCCGGGAGTCAGGCGCAGAGCCAGCGCGGGGCTCAGGTTGTAATCCACCGATGCGCCTGCACTCAGATTGAAGGCATTTCCGTCGCTGTAAAGGCCAATCAGTTCTGGAGGCAAACCACCTGTGCCAGTTCCGAAGTTGCCATGACCAACGCCGGCCAGCACCTGCGCCGTCCAGCCCCAGTGCAACCCCTCGAAGAAGCGAATCGTAGGCCCTCCCAGAAACGTGTACTGGCTGATGCTCGGCTTGTAGACACCGTATTGGTTGGGCCCGGTGTAGGTGGTGCCGTAATAGCCACGCCCATCCGCAGTGATGCCGATCTTGCCGAAGGCATAGTCCGTAATGTTGACGTGCCAGCCCCCTTCATTGATGTGCTGGAGATAGTTGCCCGGACGGAAACGCAGGTAATTGCCGCCGAAAGACGCCTCATACTTGTGCGTGTAGGTGTCCTGAATCACCTGCTGCTCACGCAGTTTGCGGCGCGCCTTGACCCGCTCCTGCGCCTGACGCAGCACTTCGGCACGCTCCTGAGGATTGGTCTGCTGGGCAGTAGCCTGACCAGCCTGCGTCTGCTCCGTGGATTGCGGTTGGGATGGCGTTTGCTGCGCTCGCGCCTGAAGCAATGCTAAAGAAAAAATGGCGGTTGCCAGAACCGGATAAAAACGGTTGGAACAAAACATGAACCTGAATGCCTCCACTGCCGGGCGAAACAAAAATTGAGACTGTCAAAGAAAGACGGAAACAAGTCTCCAAGGCCAAAGCTCTTTTTATTCTATTGCACCGACGAGCTATTGACGCCATCAGATACGTTTTAGGGAGCCGGTTCTCCTGGGTGAGCTCGAAATGATGTCCTGTTGTTATAAAAAGATCTTGCCTGTTCCCTCTATGCCTGTTTTCCTAGGTGGGCGCAGGCTGCACTCAGTCTCGCGGCCTCTGGCGAGCGTCTATCTCATATTGAGGACACAAGCTTAATGAAATTCCTAGTAGGGCTGATTCTGGGGATTCTGGCCCTCCCTATCACTGCGCTGCTGTATCTCCATTTCGGACACCCGCCCGTGGCCGTCGCCGATCAGGCTTTTATGTTGGAGCGCCAGATCGTCCACGGCCCGCTCCACGCCCGCATCAACCGCGAAATGCCGCAGAAAGCGCCAATCTCGCCAAGCGAGACCAATCTACTCATAGGTGCACATCTCTATCGCGAGAACTGTGCGGCATGCCATGGGCTCTATGGACGCCCTTCAGCCTTCGCCGCACATATGTACCCGGATGCTCCGCAACTCTGGCAGCCGCATGAAGCCGGCGTTGTCGGCGTGAGCGACGATCCACCGGGGGAGACCTACTGGAAGGTCAAGAACGGCATACGGTTGACGGGCATGCCGTCCTTCGATCAGGTGCTCAACGATACGCAAATGTGGCAGGTCTCGCTACTACTGGCGGGTGCCGACAAGCCATTGCCCACCGACGTGCTCGATCTGCTGAAGCAGCCGCTGAATTTCGATCCCAGCCCAGGCACCTCCGCCAGTGCCGGAAACAAAATAATCCTCCAAGACGACGACGCTGCAAAAAGACCGTGAGATCGGGCGCGAATGGGATCGCGCCCGGTCTTCATCTATCAATACGACGACTTGATGGTATAGGTCACGCCTGCCGTGAACTGGAACGAATTGCGCTTTGTCGGGGGAAAAGTGAGCGGCACATTGTTCAGGTAGGTATCCAGCGTGCCAAGGGTAAAGCCGAAATTCTTGTACGCCGGGAAGGTAAGTGCATCCGTCTCCGCTACCGAGTAGGCATGCAAGTTGTTCCATGCGGGAATATAGAGCACCTGCTGCGAAAAGAGAATGCTCTTGGGAAGGTGCAGCGCGTAGAATGCGCCGAATGTCGAACCGATCAGATCCTGATTCTCGTTCGTTACCGTGTTGAAGAAGGCCTGCCGTTCGTATTGCACCGTAGCCTTCACGTCCAGTTCCTGCGTCGGCGTCTTGATGACGGTGTAGCCGATTCCGCCGCCATAAATCTGCTGCAGGTCAAGGCTCTGGCTGTAGTTGTGATCGAAAGACATCATGCCCAGGAAGTAGAAGCGTGGCGTGACATACTCGTCCCGCTCCGCATCCGCATGGAAGATTGAACTCTTCGAAAAAGTGGAGGGGACGAATGTGCCATCGGGGGCCGTGTACGCCGGATCGGTGATCTTTCCGTAGGACTGCGAGTAATCGATCGTGGTTCGATTTCGCGGATCGAGCCAGCTTACGGTCGGCACAACCCGCGCCAACGCGACCGCTCCGTTAAAGGAGTATTGGTTCTGCGTGGCCTCCACAATCGTCAGCCCGGCCGTTGCCGCTCCATTCCACGCCTGGAAAAATCCCGGGTGGCCGCGAAGCTGCTTATTCATCGTCGTTTCATCCACAATAAAGTGCGCATTCTTGATGGGAATGGGCGCGATCGTGGCATTGGTCGCGGGTTGTACGGTAATCTGCTGGTCCGCAACCGACATGGTTCCGACTGGGACACTGGCAGGAATCTGATGATGCTTGAACTCGACGCCCTTTTCGATCACCCCCACCTTCTGGGCGGTGTGGAGTTCCTTAATCTTGCTCCAATCGATATTGATGTCGCCCACGATGTCACTGTGAAAGGTCACAGTATCGCCAATGGCCTGCACAAACTTTCCGGAGAGCTGATCGCCGTTGGTGAAAACGATCACGTCCGGCGGCGCCTTGTCGTCAGCGGCAAACAAACGGCCTGCGGACAGAGAAAAACCAGCGTCGCAACAAGCGGGAGGGCTGCAAGCCGCGAGGCGCGGCGAGAGAGATTTGGCATACGGAACCTTTACTCCTGAAAAAATTTCACACCTGCGAAACGTAAATCCGGGACCTGGGGCCTAACTTACAATCTCTGATGCAACAACAGGGCAAGGCAGTATGAACAACATGTCTCAAGGCCATGATACCGCGATGTCCTATTTCCCCGCTGCTGCGCGGAAATAGCCTTCTTCCGGAACGAGGTCTGGAAGGTTGGGCCAAGACCTTCTAAAATCAAAGTATGTCGATCACTCGCCAGCAAGCCCTCGATTACTTCCACTCCGACGACCTCATCGGTCTTGGCATGGAAGCCGACGCCATGCGCAGGAAGCTGCACCCTGAAGGCGTAGTGACCTACATCATCGACCGCAATATCAACTACACCAACTTCTGCACCGAATACTGCACCTTCTGCGCCTTCTACCGCCCGCTCAAAGGCAAGATGGCGGCCGAAGGCTACATCCTCGACTTCGAAACGATCTACCAGAAAATCGCCGAGACCATCGAGATGGGCGGAACCGGCGTGCTCATGCAGGGCGGCCTTCATCCCGATCTCAAGATCGAGTGGTTCGAGCGCCTGCTTAAAGGCATCAAGCAGCGCTTTCCGCAGGTGTGGATGCACTGCTTCTCGGCTTCTGAAATTCTCGCCATCGCCGAATATAGCAACCTGAGCGTGCGCGACACCATCGGGCGCCTGCGCGACGCCGGCCTCGATTCGATCCCCGGCGGCGGCGCTGAGATTCTCGACGATGAAGTGCGCCACCGCATTGCGCGCCTGAAGTGCTCAACCGACGATTGGGTTCTCGTCCATCGCACGGCCCATGAGCTTGGCATGCGCACTACCGCGACCATGATGTTCGGCGTTGGCGAAACCTTCGAGCACCGCGTCAACCACTTCGAACAGGTGCGGCGCCTGCAGGAAGAAACCGGCGGCTTCACCGCATTTATTCCCTGGAGCTTCCAGCCGCACAACACAGCCCTCGGGGGACGCGGATGGGACGAGGCGACCGCAGTCGAATACCTCAAAGTCCTCGCAATCTCCCGCCTCTACCTCTCGAACATCGAGAACGTGCAATCGAGCTGGGTCACGCAGGGATTGAAGGTCCTGCAGCTCGGCCTGCGCTTCGGCGGCAACGACGTTGGCTCTGTGATGCTGGAAGAAAACGTCGTAAAAGCCGCTGGAACCTCGAACTGCACTACGGAAGAAGAGCTTCGCCGCATCATCCGCGACGCAGGTTTCAAGCCCGTGCAGCGTGACACGCTCTATCGGACGATGTTCCTGAACTAGGCAATCGATAACGCAACCAAATCGCATACAATTAGGCTTTTAGGTGCGCGGAGGCAAGGCCCTGCTGGCGACATCTTTTTTTAAATCCATGTTCACTTTTGTGCCAGCGGTTCTGGCGCAAGCGAATCAGCACAGCCTTTCGCACTATCTCCGCTCCCACTACGGCGACCGCACCTTCGAGCATCTCTATCGCTGGAACTGGTTCGACACAGCGCTGCTCATTCCGTATTTCCTGGTAATGATCATCCTTGCGTTCTACGGAATGCACCGCTACCAACTCGTCTATCTCTACTTCAAGCACCGCAAGAACGCCGCCAAAGAACCGCCAAAGCACTTCGAACACCTCCCGCGTGTTACCGTGCAGTTGCCCATTTTCAATGAGCAGTTCGTCATCGACCGCCTTATCGAGGCCTGCTGCAATCTCGAATACCCGCGCGAGCTGCTCGAAATTCAGGTGCTCGACGACTCTACCGACGAGACGAAAGAGGTAGCCCGCAGCATCGTCGAACAGTATCAGGCCGTTGGCCATCCCATCGTCTACATTCACCGGACAGATCGCTACGGCTTCAAAGCAGGAGCGCTCGATCATGGTCTGAAGTCAGCGACCGGCGAGTTCGTCGCCATCTTCGACGCGGACTTCGTACCGCCACGCGAATGGCTGATGCAGGTCATCCATCACTTCGCCGAGCCGGACGTAGGCATGGTGCAGACACGCTGGACGCACCTCAACCGCGATTACAGCTTCCTCACGCAGGTTGAAGCCATCCTGCTCGACGGCCACTTCGTCCTCGAACACGGCGGCCGCTCGCGCGCGAATGTCTTCTTCAACTTCAACGGGACGGCCGGCATGTGGCGCACCTGCGCGATCGGCGAAGCCGGCGGCTGGCAGCATGACACTCTGACCGAAGACACCGACCTCAGTTATCGCGCCCAACTCAAAGGCTGGCGCTTCAAATATCTGCAGGATGTCGAATGTCCCGCCGAAGTGCCCATCGAGATGACGGCCTTCAAAACGCAACAGGCCCGTTGGGCCAAAGGCCTGATCCAGACCTCGAAAAAGATTTTGCCGAGGGTCCTTGAAAGCGACGTGCCGTTTCACACCAAGCTCGAAGCCTGGTACCACCTGACCGCCAACATCAGCTACCCGCTCATGATCGTGCTCTCGACCCTGTTGATGCCCGCAATGGTCATCCGTTTCTATCAGGGATGGTTCCAGATGCTGCTGATCGACCTCCCGCTCTTCATGGCGTCGACCTTCTCGATCTCGTCCTTTTATCTGGTCTCGCAGAAAGAGCTCTTCCCGCGCAAATGGTTCAGAACGTTTCTCTACCTGCCATTCCTCATGTCGCTCGGCATCGGCCTGACTATTACCAACACTAGGGCCGTCCTCGAAGCGCTGCTCGGCATCAAGAGTTCGTTCAAGCGCACACCGAAATATCGTGTAGAGAAGCGCGGCGAAAAATCAAAGGCGGCAAAGTACCGCAAGCGCCTCGGCATCGTCCCCTGGATCGAGCTGCTCATCGGCTGCTACTTCGCCCTGACCATCTGGTACGCCATCAGCAACGAGAACTACTTCACCGTGCCCTTCCTACTGCTGTTCGTTGTGGGCTATTGGTATACGGGACTGCTTTCACTGCTGCAGGGCCGCTTCGAACGCTGGCGCACCGGCGCGAACCTCGAAGAGTCATCGCCAAAACCATTCCCAGTCGGGGTGTAGCAGTGCTATCTCGAGTAACGACAGAGTGGGTTACATGCGTCGTTGCGATCACTCTTCCGTTCCTCACGCTCATTGCCGGTTGGCGCACACAACTCAAATCAAATAAGTCTTTCCCAAAATGGAGACATCTTCTTGTACGTACTGCGATAATAGCGGGCACTATAGAATCATCTGCTCTGTAGTTCTGCAGCTTGTTTACGTCCTCTATTTATTAAGCGGTGAGGCGGCAGCCATCATTGTTCTCTGCGGAGTTATTGCATGCGCATTGAGCTTAGTCTTGGCTCCCGCGGCTCAAGGTCCCTCCGCTGGTTGATCATTTTAGCTGCCTTACTGTCTGGAACCAGCATCTTGATCGTCATCGTCGCCGTAGGCAAAGTAAGCGCGACCTGATCATTTTCGTATTTGCAGATTTCGAAGGCATTGCTACGATGACCATACTCGCGGTCGCAGCGCGCTTTCTCTATCCCTAAATCTGGATGACAAACGATGAATGCTCGTGGTGTATCTATTGGCAAACGGTTTCTACTGCTGGCTCCCATGCTTCTCAGCGCGGTCATTCTGCCTGCAAAGGCCGATAGCGTTGCCGACCTGAGCGAGAACTTCTGGACATGGCGCTCCGCTGAGCAGCCATTCACCAACGACGACATACCGCGCCTCGACCGTCCCGCTGATCTGAAAATCGACTGGACTCCGGCGACCATCGCTACGCGACGCAAAGACCTGACAGACTTCGAGAGCCGCTGGAAAGCGCTCGCACCCGCAGCCAGTGCTCCCGTAGCAGAGCAAGTCGACTATCGCCTGCTCGGCTCCGCCATTGCACGCGTCGACTGGGAACTGAATATTAACCGCGAATGGCAGCGCAATCCATTCTTCTACGTGGACCAGACCCTCGGCAGCGTATTCATCCTTCTGTTGCTTCCGCCTCCCTTCAACGCGCAGCGCCAGGCGGATCTCGTGACCCGCCTGCAATCATTCCCGGCAACGCTGGCATCCGCACGCGAAAATCTCACCGATATGCGCAAACCATTCGCGCAACTGGCCATCGACGCGCTCGATGATCTACCGCAGCGCTTCAACACCATGCTGACGGCGCTCGCACCGCAGCTTGATCCTGCAACCACGAAGGCACTACACGAGAGCGCTCCCGCAGCCATCAGCGCTCTTGAGTCGTATCGCGGCTGGCTCAAACAGAAGCTCCCTGGCATGCGCCAGGAGACTGCAATCGGACGCGACAACTACATCTTCTTCCTGCGCAACGTAGCTCTCATGCCCTACACGCCGGAACAATTGCTCGCAATGAGCCAACAAGAATGGGATCGAACTGTGGCGTTCGAAGCATACGAAGAGGCGCGAAACACGGGCCTGCCGCCCATGCCCATCTTCCCCGACCAGCAGGCGCAGATCGAGCGTGAGAGGAAAGACGAAGCCGAAATCCGCACCTTTCTCGGCGCACGCCATATCCTCACCGTCCCCGCGTGGATGAAGCACTATCGCAACCTGCCGGTGCCCGCTTATGTTGTACCTTTCGAACTCGGCGTGACCGACGACCTTACCGGCCCGACGCGCCTCGACCAGGACGGCACCAGCTACATTCGCGTACCAAGCCTTTCGCTCGGCTACTTCAATCTGTCGACGGCGCGCGATCCCCGACCCATCATTGTGCACGAAGGCGTGCCCGGACACTACTTCCAACTCTGTCTCAGCTGGGCCAACACTGACCCCATCCGCCGCTACTACTACGATTCGGGAGCCAACGAAGGCATCGGCTTCTATGCCGAGGAGATGATGCTGCAGGCCGGACTCTTCGACGACTCCCCGCGCACGCGCGAAATCATCTACAGCTTCATGCGCCTCCGCGCCCTGCGCGTGGAAGTAGACGTGAAGCTGGCCATCGGTGAATTCACGCTGGAGCAGGCTGCCGACTATCTTTCAAAGACCGTTCCCATGGATCACGGCACAGCCATCGAAGAAGCGGCTATGTTTTCGAGCACGCCAGGCCAGGCCATTTCATACCAGATCGGCAAAATCCAGATCATGCGTCTGCTCGCAGACGCGCGACAAAAGCAAGGCAACAGCTTTTCCCTGCAGTCTTTCCACGATTTCGTCTGGACTAACGGCAACGTCCCTTTCTCGCTGCAGCGCTGGGAACTGCTCAACGATCCAAGCGATGTTCCGACTGCACCTGATTTCACGTCGCCTGCCCCGAACTAAAACTCTCTTGGAGCAAAGCACCGCGATAGTACACTCGTTGCTATGAAATCCTTCTGTCGCGCACTGCTTGCCGTTGCGCTTTTGTTCGCCTGTGTCTCTCTCTACGCCCTCGACCGCCAATCAACGGCGGATTACCACACCCGCCGCGTCGCGCTTGGCGACAAGCTAAACGGCGGCATCGCTATCCTCTTCGCCGCAGAAGAGCCGTTGCTCGACTTCATGCCCTACCGACAGGATGAAGACTTCTACTACCTCACCGGCTGGAACGAGCCCGGCGCAGTTCTGCTTATTGAGGCTCCGCAGGCAGCAGAAGGCACACACCCCGCCCGCGCCTACCGTGAAGTCATGCTCCTGCCCACGCGCAACCTGCGCATGGAACTCTACACCGGTAAGAAGCTCGATGCCGCCTCATCCGACGCCCCGCAGGTCGCAGGCGTCGACGAAGTAAAGCCGATGACCGATCTGGCTCTCACGCTCAATCAACTCGCCGCGGAGAACCGCCTCATCATGCGCAACATCTGGTCGGAATCCGACACCGAGCAGGCGAAAGCGCTCGTTCAATGGACGGCAACAACACTGGGGATGGACAGTGCTCCTCCATTCGCGGACGTACGCACTCCTGTCCATAAATTGCGCGAAACTAAGGATGCAGGCGAACTCGTCCTGCTGCACAAAGCGTCCGACGCCTCGGTGCAAGCCCAGTTCGCGATGATGAAGTCCGTACACCCGGGCCAGAAAGAGCGCACCGTCGCCGGCATCATCCTCGAGAAGCTGATGGAGAACGGCTGCGAGCGCCCCTCATACGCTTCGATCGTCGGCTCAGGCGAAAAATCGACCGAGTTGCATTACTCCGACAACAGCCAGACGATGAAAGATGGCGATGTAGTCGTCGTCGATGCCGCGGGTGAATACTCGATGTACGCATCCGACATCACGCGCACAGTCCCCGTCGGCGGGCACTTCAGCGCACGCCAGCGTGAAATTTATGACATCGTCCTGGGCGCGCAAAAAGCAGCGATGGAGGGCTTTGTCGCCGGCAAGTCCCATCTTAACGACCTCCAGCACAAGTACCCGGACTCGCTCGACACCATCGCGTTCAACTACATGAACGCGCACGGCAAGGACCTGCACGGTGAGCCGCTGGGCAAGTACTTCATCCACGGCATCGGTCACTCGGTCGGCATCAATGTGCACGACCCCTATGACTACACGCAGCCGATTAAGAAGGGGATGGTCTTCACCATCGAGCCCGGGATCTATATTCCAGAAGAAAAAATCGGCGTCCGTATTGAAGATGTTTTCTATGCCGATCAGGATGGCAAGCTGGTTGACCTGACAGAAGCACTTCCCAAAGACGCGGATGCCGTTGAAAAGGCCATGCGCAAGTAGCCATGCGGATTGTGCACTCATTCCTGGCGATCCTCGCAGGCTTGATCACAGCCGTTGGACTCTCGGGCATCGCTACCGCCCTGCTGAAGCGCCTCGCTCTCGATCTCACCCGCGACGACACGCCGCACGACCCCTTCGTTATGGCCGTCAACGTTGGTATCGAACTCGTTAGCTCGCTGCTCGGAGGCTACGTGACGGCCCGCTACGCGCAAGGCAATCCATTAAGTCATGCGCTCATGCTCGCACTAGCTGTGCTCCTGCTGAGCGCGCTCTCGGCGCTGCAGATGAAAGGCAAGCAACCGGTCTACTACCTGCTGGTTCTCACCATCATTCCGCCACTCGCCGTCTTATCAGGCGGACTTCTGCGCCTCCGCCAGATGGGCATTTCCTGGTAGAAAAGAGGTAAGGCTAGTGCGTGTTGACGAGCCTATTGCTGCCTTCGACGACACCACAACACGCGCCGAAAATTGAAACGGCGTGATGCGATAATGAGCCAGCAGCCGTGAAAGAAACCTGTGCTGACAGGGACCAGAATCCCCATCCGGAAGGCTCAATTGAAAACCGGGGAGTACCCTGCGTACCTGCTTCTTTTGACGGAGCCTCAATCCCGCAAACCTACTGGAATGCCGCCGCAGAAATCTACGAACACGAGTTTACTGAGACACTTCTCGGTAAGCTGTGGCGAGATTCAGTGTGGAAAGAGATCGACACCGGTTTCCTTTCCGGGCAGCGCGTCCTCGAACTCGCGTGTGGAAGCGGAATCGACGCTCTCCATCTAGCCGGCAGAGGAGTTTCTGTCGTGGCTTGCGATATTTCCTCACGCATGATTGAGCTTGCTCGTCATCATGCAGCAGTTTGCGGTGTTGCATCTCTGATTGATTTTCATGTGCTTCCAACTGAGCAGCTCGCAAACCTTCAGACTGAAGGGTTATTTGATGGCGCTCTCTCGAATTTCTCTGGTTTGAACTGGGTCAAGGATCTGTCGATAGTGAGACGCGACCTGGCGAAACGGCTCAAACCGGGTGCACGCACGTATATCTGCATGCTTGGGCGCTTCGCACCTTGGGAAATACTGTGGTTTCTGGCTCATGGAGACTGGAGGAAAGCGTTCCGAAGGCTTCATCGGGGCACTATTCAATCAGCAAACGGTGAAATCGAACTGCAGTTACCTTCGCGAGAGCAAATCGTCGAATTGTTTGCGCCTGACTTCCGGCTTCGCTCACGGAAGGGTATCGGAATCGCCGTACCTCCTTCGTACATGGATCGTTGGGCCAGCAACTATCCCATTGCGATGAAGGGATTAGCCAGGGTGGATCGCACGATCAGCCGCGCTCCTGTTTTCCGCAATTGGGGCGGCTGCATTCTGTTTGAATTTGAACGGGCGATTCCGTAGCCTCAATTACAAGGCATCTCTCACCAGCGGATGCCGAAGGTGACCGGAATCGTTGTGAACGTCCCCGTACCCTGCTGCGTTGCTGACCCCGAAGGCGAGTCGACCCATAGATAGCGCGCTTCTGCAAATAGTTTGGCTCTTTTGTCGGGGCCAAATGCCTTCCATGTAACTCCTCCGCCGATGTTCATGCCGCCCTGGTTGCTGGAGAAATGGCCAATCACAGCGTTCTCAGTACCGATGAAACAGTACCCGAAATAATCGCAATACAGCACCGGAACAGGCGTGGTAAAAGTTGTCACCTTGCGGTAAAAGCCGCCGCCACCGGTGAAATAACCGCCAAAGGCGCCCTTGGTGGGCAGGTTCACGATGGGATCGATCGTGAACGACCATACGCGCGTGTAGCCGCCCGGCGCGCCTACCGAAGCAAGCGTTGCACCGGGAATCTTATTGTCGATGAACTGGTACTCAATCAAAGCGCCGATCAATTTGTTGAAGTTCCATCCGGCGCCGAGCGTGATATTGCCGCCATACGTTGAAAAAGTAGTTGCATCGCTCACTGGCGCGTTAAATCCGCCGCCCCCTTCAAAGGCAAACTTGGTCCACTTGCTTTCATAGGCGGGATATCCTGAGTTCGTTTGGCCGTACTGTGCCGAGGGCGATGGATTCGGATCGGCTGCGAGCGAAGCCCCATCGATGTCCTCACCATTTAGAAAAGATTTGTTGTCATCCGATGAGCTGAAGGCGCCATGCGGGTAGCTCTGGGCCTTAGCAGTGATTGGAAGCGACGCCAAAGCAATAGCAAAAACGGCAATGGCGAAACGGCGCAACAATTTACGCAAAGAACTGCAACTGAACACCATACATCCCTCAGGTGCGAAATTTTGGGGCTTCGTGGGTTTACCCCTGTTCACTACAACCCAACTCGAACGCTTTTGATTCGGTAAATGATGTATTCACAATAAAAATGCCCCTGCATTCCGCAAATGAGAAAACCATCGGGAAGCAGGGGCCATGTCAGTTCCGACCTCGCCTGTTCAGAGTACGCAGTTCAGAAACGATCGGGTTTCCAATTTTTTAATCGCGCCTTCTCTAGACGCCGTTTGCTTAGTGAATATCAAACTGCTCCGGATGCAACGCTGGATCGCTTTTGACGATGATCGTCTTGCCGATCATCTCCTCGATCTCATTGAGCCAGCGCGCATTATTCGCCTTCAGGGTCTTCACTACTTCAGGATGCACGCGCAGCAGCACATCATTGCGCTCCAGGTGCTTCTGCATCTTCCGCATCTCAGTGTAAATCTCGTTGCACACCGTCATCGGACTCTTGACCATGCCCGTGCCCTGGCAGATTTCGCAAGGAACGCTCAGTGTCCGTTCGAGCGACTGCTTGACTCGTTTGCGTGTGATTGCCACCAATCCGAAGTCGTTAAACTGCAGCACCTTTGACGGTGCGCGGTCGGCCTTCAGCGCCTCTTCCAGCGCCTGCATGACCTTATGCCGGTTCTTGCGCTCGTCCATGTCGATGAAGTCGATGACGATGATGCCGCCCAGATCGCGCAGGCGAATCTGGCGAACAATTTCCGGAATGGCGTCGAGGTTTGTCTTCAGGATGGTGTCTTCCAGACGCGCCGTCTTGCCGACGTATTTGCCAGTGTTGATGTCGATGGCAACCAGCGCTTCCGTCTGGTTAATAACGATGGATCCGCCAGACTTGAGCCAAACCTTCGACCTGAGGGCCTTGGTGATCTCATCCTGAATGCCAAACTGCTCAAAGAGCGGCGTCTCTTTGGTATAGAGTTTGACGCGTCGCACCAGCGAAGGCTGGAAGCGGTTCAGGAAGCGCACCACGCGCTCGTATTCCGTCTCGCTGTCGACCCAGATCGTCGAGAAGTTGTCGCTCACCTGATCGCGCAACACGCGCTCCACCAGGTTGAGGTCGTGGTAGATCAGCGACGGAGCCTTACCGTCATCTGACCGCTGCTTGATGTCGTTCCACAGGCTGATGAGGAAGCGAAGGTCGGCGCGAAGCTCGTCTTCACTTGCCGAAGCGGCCGCTGTGCGGACAATAAAACCGCCCGAAGCCGTTCCTTTCTCGCTGATCAAGATCCGCTTCAAGCGCTGGCGCTCGTCGTCGGAAGAAATTTTACGCGAGACGCCCACGTGATTGACCGTCGGCATAAAGACCAGGAAGCGCCCGGGCAGGGCAATGTGGCTGGTAATGCGCGCGCCCTTCTTGGCAATCGGCTCCTTGGCAATCTGGACGAGAATCTCCTGCCCCGGCTTCAGAAGTTCAGTAATGATGGGAAGATCGGAAACCTGCGCTGAGGCGCGGCGCGGTCCTCCCACCTCCGCCCTGACGGCGGCGTCCATGACGTCCACGTCCCCCGCGACGGCTGTCGCGATAGTCGGGGCGGCGACTTTTCGTCTCTTCCGTCTGCGCGGGAGAAGCATGCGCGTCGGCAGAGACCTCTTCTTCGCCGGCTTCTTCTTCCAGCTCGTCCTCGTCCTCCTCGAGCTCCTCGCCGTATCCCTGCTCTTCCTCTTCGGCTTGTTGGGCAAGCGCGCCTTCAGGGCCAAAATTCAAACGCTGATTGATGTGCAGATCGCGCACCATCGCGCCGAGATCGGCACCGTTGATCTGGTGATCGAGTGTCTGCTCTTCCAGATCTTCCAGATCATGCTCGTCGGCGTGGGCATGGATCGGCTCAAAGTCGTACTCCTCTTCGTCAATGACCTCTTCTTCCAGAAGCCCCATGCCGGGAGCGAACATACGGTCATTCTCAGACCCTGCTTCTACCTCAACCGCATGAGGGGCAGCGTCTATTTCCACGGGCCCAACCGCTTCCTCCTCTTCCTGATATTCCGCAGCAAAGTCAGGCTCGGAAACCGCCGGGGCAACCGCCGATTCTTCCGCAACTGTTTCAGTTACATATTCCGGTTCGTCGTACGCAGCTGCATAAGCGGACTCGACCGCACGCGTTGTATCGTTGAAATGCGCGGGTTCTTCGACATCGGCGTCTTCTAAATGTGAAGCGTGCTCGATCTCTTCGGCTTCTTCGAGAACGCTCGAAACGCGATATTCGCTCAGAGCTGCTGCATCCACCCGGTGCGACGCAGAGGCATGCTCGGGCTCATACTCGTGCACTTCCTCAACCGTCTCAACCGCTTCCGGATGCTCTTCCTCTTCGTGAACCATCGGCACCGGCTCGGCAATCGTTTCGGGCACCGCCACCGCTTCCGGAGCAGCTTTGTGGACCGGCTCGACCACGCCTTCTACAACAGGCTCGTGGACATCTTCCTGAACATGTTCGCTCCCGGAGGCTTCGTCAACGTGCTCTGGAGCAACTGCCTCAGGAAAGGCTTCGCGTGCTTCAGCCTCTTCCACTTCGGGCACGGACGGGACAACGGCAGCCGCTTCGCCCGCAGGCACGTTAGCCTCTTCTCTGCGATTCTTCCGCCGCGATTCACCGGGAAGCAGCATCCCGCCATCCCAGTCGATCGGCCCTTCGATCAGAGTGGAGGGCTTCGATGTGAAATTTGACTTTGCCGGAGCAGCCGTTGCGGACGCCTTCGGCTCTGTCGCCGCAGGCTGGCCGCCATACTTGGACAGGGATTCGCCCGGCAGAACGATTGGTGTACCAACAGCGGAAGGCGCTGCAAAACTTGACGCCGAAACCCCGCCCGGAGCGCCACGCTCGGGCAACACAACCGGCTCAGCCGAGATGCTCTCCTCTACCGCTTCCGACGATTCAATGTGTCCATTGCCTTCCCGCGCATGCTGCGGGCGGCCATCGCGGCCGCGCCTGCCACGTCGGCCACGCCAGCGGCGCGTGCCTTCCGGAGCACGTTCACCAGATCGATCGCCGGAGCCATGCTCGTGCGCCTCGCCACCGCTCTCCGTTTCTTCTCCGTTGACAAGCTGTACCTCGCGGCGCGGCTCCCGAGCCGGTTGTGATCCTCCGCCAATTCGCTCAAAGTCAGCGGAGTCTCCCTGTTCTTCCAGAAAATCGGTGACGTAGAGAAATGCGTCGCGTTCCAGCCCGAGGTCGACAAACGCCGACTGCATACCTGGCAAAACACGCGTGACACGGCCTTTGTAAATGGAACCCGCGAGGGTATATTCGTTTTCGCGCTCGTAGTAGATTTCTGCGAGTTGATCGTCTTCTAAAATTGCAAGCCGCGTCTCATGCGGCGTGCTTGAAATACATATTTCCTTCGACATGCTGCCTCTCTTGCCCGGCAGCTCTCAGCGAGCTTTGGGGCAGCGGACGAAGCAGATCAAGCCGGGAAACCGGACGAGACCAGAGATGACAAAGAGACGGCCGGTATCCGCAAGAATTCAAGGGTTCGCCCGCTCCCGGGCGGTGATCCATGAAAGAGATTGGATATTTTCGGGAGGCTATCTGGGCGCAAAGAGTTTGTGACCGCTTCAACCAATTTATTCGGCGGGGTCGTTACCCGTCTCAGCGCGCTCATTCCTGATCCTGACCGACCCGGTGACCCACCACGGCCGGCTAAATATTAACTTCCTTAAACTTCCTAAAACCAGTCCCGCACACGGGCGAGACCTTTGCTAAAACTTTTCGCCTTCAGTTCACAAATCGGTTCATCCGCACGTTCATTACCATGCCCAGAGCCAGAAACGTGAACAGCACCGAAGATCCTCCGTAACTCATTAACGGTAAGGGAATTCCGGTAACCGGCATCAACCCGACCACCATGCCTATGTTGACCGCGATCTGAAAGATCAAAACGGCCACCACGCCCATCACAATGAGCGTTCCGGACAGGTCCGCGGCTGTTTGAGCGTTTTGAATCAAACGCATCAATATCAAAAAGTATAGCAGCAAGACGACCATCGCGCCGATAAAGCCGTGCTCCTCGCAAAAGGCGGCAAAAATGAAATCCGTGTACGGAATCGGCAGAAAGTCGCCCTGGGTCTGCGTCCCCTTCGTAGCTCCCCGGCCAAATACGCCCCCATCTCCCACCGCAATGAGCGATTGGCGAATCTGGTAGCCCGTGCCCTGCGGGTCATTATCCGGATTCATGAAACTGGTCAGGCGTGCTTTCTGATACGGCTTCAGGACCTTCCCGCTCTTCCAGACCACCCCAACCGCCAACAGGCCGACAAGCAGGATAATTCCGGCCTTTCTCCAGTCAATGCCGCCCAGAAACAACCCTACAATTAGAATCGGCGAATAAGTTAGCGCCGTTCCCAGATCGGGCTGCTTGAGCACCAGCAGCATTGGCACGCCAACCATTGCCATCGCCTTGAAAATGTCTTTCCACGTCAGTTCCCTGCCCGAAAGACCGACGAAATAGCGCGCGACCGCCACGATCAGTATCAGTTTCACCCATTCCGAGGGCTGAAAGTGGATGCCGCCAGGCAGTTTGATCCATCGTCGCGCCCCCAGCACTTTCGTCCCCACAACCAGCACGGCCACCAGCGAAACCACGCAAAAACCATAAATCCAGTGAACGAAATCAACCAGCAAATGGTAGTCGATCAGCGAGAAGACGAACATCGCCACCAGGCCGCCCAGCAGCCAGAGGGTCTGCATCCGGTGAAAGCCGACAAACTTGGTATGCAGTGTCGCGCTGTAAATCTCCAGAATGCTGAAGACAGAAAGAATCAGCACAAATCCAAGCAGGGTCCAGTCGAAATCGCGAAATGAAAGGAAGCGGCGCATGCGTTTAGTTTCCTGATGGCACGGCAGCCGCCAGCGTGCTTGTTTTTACCGGAGGCACACTCAGATAAAAATGCCCGCCCCACATCTCGGCCTGATCACCCTTCGGCTTCACAAGCTGCTTGCCGCCAAAAATCTTCGGCTGGCTGGGGTTGTCCCAGAGCGCACCCACATCCACCTTCGCCGGAGCTTTTGCGATCAGATTGTTTTCCAGCCGCCGCTGCTTGTTCACATAAGCCTCAATCACGCGTGCCGCAAGACGTCCCGCCAACTTTCCATGCTCACCCGCTTCAAACAGAATACAAACCACGATGTCCGGATTGCGCCGCGGCGTGAACCCAACGAACCAGGCATTGTCTTTGACCGAATGCGAATGCCCAAGCCGCGCGGCCAACAAGTTGCTCATCGTTTGCGCGCTGCCCGTCTTGCCCGCAAAATCAATACCTTCCAGGTGCGCGCTGGGGTCGGTTCCCGCCGGACTCATCACCAGCGCCATCGCGTCGGTGATCGTCTGCCAGCTGTCCGGATCGATCTGTATCGTCTGGTCTCCGGAACCGGGAAACGAATCATACATCGCCTTTCGGTAGTCATCCGGCAATTCATCCGGAAAAACGACATGCGGCCGCTTCATGACCCCACCCGAAGCTATCCCGGAAAGTGCTCGCGCCATCTGTACCGGTGTCGCCGTCACAGCTCCCTGGCCTATACCAACCGAAGTCACTTCACCCGCGTACCATTTCTGGTGAAAGTTCTTCAGCTTCCACTCTGCCGATGGCATCACACCTGCAACCTCGTTCGGCAAGTCGATCCCTGTCCTCTCACCGATGCCGAGCGCATGGGCCCACTTTGCAATCTTCTCAATCCCGAGCTTCGCCGCCAGCGTGTAAAAGAAGACGTCGCAGGACTGATAGATAGCCTTGTGAATATCGACTTCCCCGTGACCGCCATGCACCCAGCACTTCTGGTACGTCCCGAACAAACTGACGCCGCCCGAGCAATGCACCTTCATATCCTGGGCAACGCCTTCTTCCAGGCCGGCCAGCGACATGATGATCTTGAACGTCGACCCCGGTGCCAGCTGTGCCTGAATCGCCTTGTTCAACAGAGGATGTTCCGGATCGGTGATGAGCTTGCCCCACTCCTCGCGGCCGATGCGCACAGCAAACGCGTTCGGATCGAAGATGGGCCGGCTGACCATCGCCAGCACCTCGCCAGTATGAGGGTCCATCGCGATGATCGCGCCGTTACGATCGCCCAACGCATTCTCCGCCGCGCGCTGAATATCAATATCAATCGTCAGCTTGAGGCCCTTGCCCGGGACCGCATGCTCTGTCCCCAGCTTGCCCACTTCCCTGCCGTGGCTGTCGACGACGACATCCTGCGATCCGTCCTGACCGCGAAGCAGTGAGTCATACGACTGCTCGACACCCGACTTGCCAACCACATCACCCGGCTCGTAATAGGCGTATTGCGGATTGTTCAGCATCTCTTCGCTGACCTCACCCACGTAGCCGATAAGGTGCGCCGCAAACCCGTCTTTGGGGTACAACCGCCGCTGTTCTTCGACCGTCTCTAGTTCGGGAAAGTCATCGCGGTGCGCCTCGATGAACTCCTGCTCATCCGGTGTAATATCCTGCTTGAGAGGCAACGGCTGATACTTCGGCGCGGTGCGATACCTCTTGAGAATCGCCTCGATCTGCGCCACCGTCATATTCAGCCCGCGCGCAATGATTGGCAGATCGGCCATATAATCGTGCCCCTGCTCGCGCACCAGGAAGCAGGATATAGAAGGATAGTTGTCGACGATGAGTCGCCCTTCGCGATCGAATAACTTGCCGCGCGGAGCAAGGATCGGGACTTTGCGGATGCGGTTGGCTTCGGCTAGCGCGTGATAGTTCTCCGCGCCCACCACCTGCAGCCGCCACAAGCCAAAAACCAGAACCAGCAGAATGCCGACGATGCCATACTGAATGACCGTCAGCTTGATGCCTGGCAGCTTTTCTTCCCGATTGAGCATAACGTCGCTTCTAACCCTTAAGAATACTCGTAAAGTCGCTAGAGCCTGTGAACACTATTCCTTGCGCTTTGCAAGATCGAGCAGCGCAAACAGAATCACCGCCACCACCGTATTAATCGCGGCGCGAATCAGCTCGTGAATCCAGTTCCACGCATACGGCTGTGCCAACAGCCGCCGCACCAGCACCCAGTAGATTCCGCTGTGCAGAAAGACGAAACCAAAGGTCAGCAACGAGCGCGTGCCGTGGTTTTCTGTATCGATCCGTACGCCCACCGATGCCGCCAGGTAGCCGATGATCGACTTGCAGATACCGAAGATACCGAGCGGCTGGCGGGTAAGTGCATCCTGCGCGATGCCGATAATCCCGCCTGTCAAAGTTCCGACAATTGGATTCCGGCGCGTGATTGCGAAGTAGATCGTCACAAGCAGTGGCAGATCCAGGATCTCGAAGAGCGAAAAATGCAGCGAGACAAACGACTGCAATCCCAGCGCAAGCAGCGGCACCAGAACAAATCCGAGCAGCGGATAGGGCTGGGCTTCGATATCGCGCCGCGCCGCGGCGCTCAGCCTGCTCATTCCTAGCGACCTCCCTGCGGTTGCGGAGGAGCGGCCTGCTGCTGCACAGGAGTCGTCGGCCGCGGTTGCGGCTTCGGTTTCTGCAGCATCGTCGGCGGCGGACGGCTGCCGTCGTCAGGAACCAGTTCCGGTCCGTTATGTTGCGCGGGTGCCGCAGCCGGTGCCTTTTGCGTCTGCGTCGCGGAAGTCTGCCCTGAAGTCTGCTGTCCGGCGGACGCCGTCGACGCAGGTGGAGGAGTCTTCTTCGCGCCCGAAGGCAACGGTCCATCCACAATCACCTTTGTCTTCACTGCGGAAGGCGCGGCATTCTCACCAGAAGCAGTTGCAGGCCGCGGGTTCGCCGTATGCACAGTTGCTGTACCTGCCGGGGCGGTAATGCTGCTTCCCGTCGTATCGCTTCCAGCCGTGGCATGAGTGGACGAGCCGTTCAGCGTAGCCGAACCATTCACCGCCGTTCTGGTGGGAGATGCTGTGCCGCCGGCGTTCGTCGCCGCATGGGACTGAGTCGCCGGCATCAGCGCCATCGGCGCATGAACCGGCGCCGTTGTCGCGGTCGAGGCATGAGAGGGTGCCGTCGTCGAAGAAACAACCGGCCGCGCTACCATCGTCGGCGGCGGACGGCTTCCGTCATTCGGAACCACTTCCGGCGTTTTCTTCTTCGGCGCAGCTGCTGCTGTTGCGGTTTCATCGCCGCTATCAGCATTGCTGCTCGAAGGCGCGGCCGCATGCGGCTTCGCCACGCTCGCGGTAGCGTTGTTGCCTGTACCCTCCGACTGAGGCGCAAGGCGCGAGCCCGGCATCAGGCTGGCCGCTGCAGGAGTCGTATTCGGAGTAAAGCGGTCAGGATGCAGCGCAGCCGGCGGACGCATCGGCCGCGCTATGCCCTCGCCCTCCACGTCCGCCGAGTCTTCGCTATTCTCATCGTCCGTCTTCGGCGCATCGGGATCGACCCTGCTGGGCAGCCGCTCCGCCAGAACCTCGGAAGCCCTCAGCTGCTCGGTATCGGCCGCCGCTTCACTCTGAATCATGTCCAGCTTCTGCTTGGGCATTACCTCGTCGCCCATATTCGTGATGACCAGAACCTCGTCCAGCTGCGAAAGGTTGGCCGCCGGATGAATCAGCACATCAACCAGTGGGTCGTGCTCCGGATCGGTAACGACGCGATCGACTACCCCCACAGCCAGACCGCGCGGAAAAATCTGGTCACCGCCGCTGGTAATGACCGGCTCGCCCGCCTTGATGCGCTCGTCCGGCATCACGCTCGTTACCTGCGGCTGCCCCACCGCGTTACCACGCAGGATCCCGCGAATGCGCGTTGTCGCAAGAATGACGCCTGCCCCGCTGGTCGGGTCACTAATTTCGAGCACCTGGCTGGTATGAGGAAATACTTCCCGAATACGTCCGACAATCCCATCCGGCGTAATCACCGGCATGTCGACGCCTAGGCCATCTTTCGACCCTTTGTTGATCGAGAGAATGCGCGACTGCTCCGTGCCGGACGTGCCGATAATCTGTGCCGGCATCGTCTCATAGACGTACTTTTCTTTGAAGGCCAGCAACTGCTGGAGTCTCTGCCCCTGGCGTGCGTCTTCTACGATCCCGCCCTGTTCAATGCGCAGTCGCTGCAGCTCTGCCTGAAGGTCCTTATTCTCCTGCCGGACATGCATTAGGTCGAGGTAGTTGTCCCAGACGCCGAGAATACTGCTGCCAAGCCAGTGCACCAGCCGCTCCGGCGGCGACACTAGGCTGATCGCCCAGTACCGGATCAGACGCACGCCACCGGCATCCGGCTGCGCATGCTCTTTCGGCAGCGGACGGCGCACCTGGATGGCAACCCCGATGACTTGCGCCAGAAGCACCGTGATCAGGACCAAGGCGTTCTTATAACGGCTGAAGAAGGATTCCATGGTGACGATGCCTGGTGTTCAGGCGCGATATGCGGCCTGAATATGCACAGCTAGTCAATCTTGATCTTACGCAGCAAACGAAAGTCGCTGAGCATTTTTCCCGTGCCCAGAACCACGCTGGCTAACGGATCATCGGCGATCGAAACCGGCAATCCAGTTTCCTCGCGGATGCGCTTGTCGAGGTTCTTGATCAGCGCGCCGCCGCCGGTCAGCACGATGCCCCGGTCGCTGATGTCGGCGGAAAGCTCAGGCGGCGTCCGCTCCAGCGCCACGCGGATCGCATTCATGATGGTCGAGATACATTCGCCCAACGACTCGCGAATCTCGCTGTCGTCAATCGTGATGGTCTTCGGCACACCCTCGATCAGGTTGCGCCCCTTGATCTCCATCGTCAGCGGCTTATCTAAAGGATACGCCGACCCGATCTCATGCTTGATCTGCTCGGCAGTGCGCTCGCCGATCAGCAGGTTGTATTTCCGCTTGAGGTAGTTCATCACCGCCTCGTCCATCTGGTTCCCGGCCATGCGCACTGAGCGGGAATAGACGATGCCGGCCAGCGAAATCACGGCAATATCTGTCGTCCCGCCGCCGATATCGACGACCATGTTTCCAGACGGCTCAGTAATCGGCAGCCCGGCGCCAATCGCGGCCACCATAGCCTGCTCAACGAGAAACACCTCGCTGGCCTTGGCCCGGTAAGCAGAGTCCTCGACCGCGCGCTTTTCCACCTGCGTAATCTCAGAAGGCACGCCGATCACGATGCGCGGATGTACCAGCATCTTGCGGTTATGCGCCTTTTGAATGAAGTAATTCAGCATCTTTTCAGTGATTTTGAAGTCGGCGATCACGCCGTCCTTCATCGGCTTGATGGCGACGATGTTGCCGGGCGTGCGGCCCAGCATCTCCTTGGCCTCTTTACCAACGGCCTCGACCTCGCCCGTATTTTTATTGATGGCGACAATGGAAGGCTCGTTCACCACGATGCCCTTGCCCCGGGCATAGACGAGCGTATTGGCAGTACCTAGATCAATGGCCAGATCACTGGAAAACACACTGAACAACGAGCGCACACCGTGCGACCGCGAGGAGCGCGAAGAGAAACCGTTCGATGACATGAAGAAATGCTTTATAAAAGGGACTTCAATCTATTGTACGGCCAAAGAGGCAATTACTGCACCATAGGGTCAAGTGGATTCTTGGCATTTCCTAGAGCGGAGGTAACGTGCATCGTCTTTTTTGCCGATTGAGAGCACTCACCTCGGAGTTGCCGAGTCTGCAGGGGCAGGAATTTGAAACCATTCAGCCGCGTTGAGGCAGAATACAGCGCATGAGATTTCCCATCGCGGAATTTGCCGGCGCGCGGTTTCCCCACCTCAGCCGACGCTTACACTATATCTAGCGCTCGCCGCACGCTCGCCGTGTTTCAAGCTTCTTTGTGCGGATGCGGTACCAGTCGCCGTCCTGTATTCTTTAGGGTTTGGCCTTATCCCGTACTCACGAAAGCAGATTCCATGTCAGACAAGCTCTACAAAAACCTCATTGGCGGCAAATGGGTCGCCGCAAAGACCGGAAAGACCTTCCTGAACATCAATCCAGCCGACAAGAATGACGTTGTCGGCGAGTTCCAGTCCTCCGGCGCAGACGACGTAGATGCGGCCGTGAAAGCAGCCGAAGAGGCATACAAGACGTGGCGGCTCGTCCCAGCTCCGAAGCGCGCCGAAATCCTCTACCGCACCGGCCAGTTGCTCGAGCAGCGCAAAGAGCAGTACGCGCAAGAGATGACCCGCGAAATGGGCAAGGTCATTGCCGAGACGCGCGGCGACGTGCAGGAAGCCATCGACACCGCCTACTACATGGCTGGCGAAGGCCGCCGCCTCTTCGGCCAGACCACGCCATCCGAGTTGCAAAACAAGTTCGCCATGTCCGTGCGCATGCCCGTCGGCGTCTGCGGCATGATCGCACCCTGGAACTTCCCCATGGCCATCCCCTCGTGGAAGCTCTTCCCCGCGCTCGTCTGCGGCAACACCTGCGTCATCAAGCCCGCCGAGGACACGCCACTCTCGACCTTCAACCTCGTCCAGACACTCATTGACGCAGGCCTGCCGAATGGCGTGGTCAACATCGTCACCGGCTACGGCCCCGACGCCGGAGCGCCCATCGTCTCGCATCCGGGCGTTCGCGCCGTCTCTTTCACCGGATCGAGCGAAGTAGGCCGCATTGTCGGCCAGACCGCAGCCGCCAACTTCAAGCCCTGCTCGCTGGAAATGGGCGGCAAGAACGCGATGATCGTCCTCGACGACGCCAACCTCGATCTCGCACTCGACGGCGCGCTCTGGGGAGCCTTCGGCACCGCTGGCCAGCGCTGCACCGCCACCAGCCGCATCATCCTGCACAAGAAAATAGCCGCCGAGTTCACCGAAAAACTCGTAGCCCGTGCCAAAGCCCTCAAAATAGGCAACGGCCTCGACGAATCGATCGAGATGGGCCCGCAGATTAATGAGCAGCAGGTCGAAACCTCCACCAAATACTGCAAGATCGCGCAGGATGAAGGCGCAAAGCTCCTATGTGGCGGCAAGCCTCTCACCGAAGGCGCATACGCCAACGGAACTTACTTCGCCCCAACGGTCTTCGCCGGAGTGAAGCCGAAGATGCGCATCGCGCAGGAAGAAGTCTTCGGCCCGGTCGTCAGCCTGATCGAATGCGGCAGCTTCGACGAAGCCCTCGACATCGCCAACGGCATCCAGTACGGCCTCTCGACCGCGCTCTATTCACGCGACGTGAACCACGCTTACCGCGCCATGCGCGACCTGGAGGCAGGCATCACCTACGTCAATGCGCCGACCATCGGCGCCGAAGTCCACCTGCCCTTCGGCGGCGTCAAGCAAACCGGCAACGGCCACCGCGAAGGCGGCACCGGCGCGCTGGACTTCTACACCACGTGGAAATCAGTCTACGTCGACTATTCCGACAAACTGCAGCGCGCACAGATCGATT
The DNA here is from genome assembly GCA_963823845.1 of Terriglobales bacterium. Lineage (GTDB taxonomy): Bacteria > Acidobacteriota > Terriglobia > Terriglobales > Acidobacteriaceae > Alloacidobacterium. The sequence goes on along the minus strand of CAWGND010000021.1, from coordinate 133,329 downwards.
AGGAACTAGAAGGGGCGCACAGGTGTGCGCCCTCACTTTGCCGGAACAGGCTCCTTAACGCGCATCGCCTTACCCAGCACTCGCTTCTCCACCCATCCGCGCACCTTGTCCGTTCTGAACTCCGTCAGGCACGCAACCACATAGGCATATCCAATCGCGAGTAACAGCGCTGCAACCCCGTACAGCAGATGTCGCACATCTGGCTGCCATCTCGCATCGCCTGCAATCAGGGCAGTCAGCAAAACGAGAAACGGAACATGCACCAGATACAGCGTGTAGGAAAACCGGGCTCCGACTCGCGCCAGATGTACGCCGACATTCACGGGAGCAGTGCCCTTTGCTCCAAGCAGCAGCCAGAGAAATAGGACCGTGGCCACTCCCAGAATGTAATCCGACAGCACCCCTTGCACCGTGCTGGATTTTGCCAACAAAAACAGCAGGGGAAAATAGAGCACCGCCGCCAGCGTGCGAATGGCCGCGCTGCTGCGCGGATCCGGAACCACAGCCAGCAGCGTTCCCAGCAGCCACAGCGGAAAGAGCTGCAGAATGTCGCGTCCAACAAACCGTGCGCACAGCAGGAAGACAAGGATATTCAAAATCCGTGCGCCAACGCTCGTTCCTTTGCGCAACGCCAGAAAGGCACATGGAAACAGCACGTAATACCAGAATTCGTTGGCCAGACTCCACATCGGGCCGTTGCTGCCGAACGCCGGCACAAGAATCGTCTGCAGGAAAAATAAGTTCCCAAAGAAAATGGGGAGACGAAACGACTTCGCAATGTCACCCAGCATATGTGTGCCTGTCTGCCCCGCGTATAACGCAGGGGCAAGATGCAACTGCACACCGAGATTGTCGAGCAGCGCACCCAACAAAAGCGCGGGAACAAGCACAATCCAAAGCCGCACAAGCCGATGCGTAAGGTAGAGCTTCCAACTCCACTCCCCACGCTGTGTCATGCGGAAAATACTTCCACTGATCAGGTAGCCGCTCAGCACGAAAAAGATCACCACTGCCTGGTGTCCGGCACCCGTCATTACATAAGGAACCGCCAGCAACGACCGATGCATCGCAATTTGCCGATAACCCACATAGAGAAGGTTGCGCCAATGCTCAAGGCAAACAAGCAGCGCGGCAATCGCGCGCACAAGATCGAGCAGTACGGAGGCGCTCGTGCCGCTGAACGGTATGCGAGGGGACGAGTTCATCGGGTTGCTTCTACTTTACAAAGATCATCACCGTTTTTCCTGATCACCGCGCAGTAATTTACAGGCCGAGTCGCGGAGCAGGCCGCGTAAGGTATTCTTGTTTGTTTGGAAGACGACCGGCTTGATCGAAGTCACGGATCAACCGCTGAGGCGATGCGAATGATTATCGGAGTACCGAAGGAAGTCAAAGACCATGAGACCCGCGTCGGCATCACCCCTGCAGGAGTCAAGGCGCTCACCGAAACCGGACACACCGTGCTCGTCGAAACCCATGCCGGCGATCTCTCCGCCTTCACCGACGACGAATACCAAGCCGCAGGCGCTGAGATTGTCGGCTCGGCACACAACGTCTGGGGCAACGCCGACATGGTTGTCAAAGTGAAGGAGCCGATCGAGAAGGAATACGTCTTCTTTCATGAAGGCCTTGTGCTCTTCACTTATCTCCATCTCGCGCCCATTCCCGATCTCACCGAGCAGCTCCTGAACAAAAAGGTCGCCGGAATCGCTTACGAAACCATTCGCGACAAGGCTGGCACGCTGCCGCTCCTCACTCCGATGTCTGAGGTCGCGGGCAGGATGTCCGTGCAGGTAGGCGCGTCGTATCTCGAAAAAGAAAAAGGCGGACGCGGCCTCCTGCTCGGCGGCGTGCCAGGCGTCCCACCGGCAAATGTCTGCATCATCGGCGGAGGCATCGTCGGCACCAACGCGGCAAAAATCGCTGTGGGCATGGGCGCGAAGGTCACTATCGTCGACCTGAACCTCAACCGCCTCCGCGAACTCGACGACATCTTCAACGGCAAGCTCTTCACCCTCGCATCCAATTCCTACAACATCGAACGCACCGTGCGGGAAGCCGATCTGGTCATCGGCGGCGTGCTCATCCCCGGTGCAGCCGCTCCCAAGATCGTCACTAAAGAAATGGTTGCAAAGATGAAGCGGGGCGCGGTCATCGTGGACGTGGCCATTGATCAGGGTGGCTGCATTGAAACGGCAAAGCCGACTACGCACAGCAACCCGTCTTACGAAGTGAACGGCGTCGTCCACTACTGCGTCACGAATATGCCGGCCGCCGTGCCCAACACATCCACGCTCGCGCTCACAAACGCGACCTTTCCCTATGTGCTGCGCCTCGCGCAGCGCGGAGCGAAAACAGCGATCCTCGAAGACGACGGCATCCGCGACGGCGTCAACACCTATGACGGCATCCTCACCTGCGAGCCAGTAGCCAAATCGCAAAAAAAGAGCTGGAAGCCGGTCAGGGAACTGCTGGCCTGACCTCAGCGCTAGAAAAGACGTGGCACAAAGCCATGCATTCTTGCATGCTCAAACCACGAATCAAACGGCTTGCAACCAGCCTCGCAACCCTGGACTGCCGTCTTTCGTATTTCTAAAGAGATGCGCTGCTGTGCGCCTATAATCTTTGAATCGGATCGGAGCTTCCGTGCCAACCATGAAGCACAAGCGGGCCACTATAGCCATACTGGGCGGCATCGTGCTCGTATTGCTGCTGGTGATGGCTTCGCTCAACGCTTTCAGGCTGAATTTTCTGTACCCGCACAGCGTCGCAGCTATCTTTCTCTTCACCACGCTCACCGTCGTCGTCTTTCTGCTCTTTCTTTTAATGCTGCTGCTGCTGTCGCGTAACATCCTCAAAATCTATGCCGACCGACGTAGCCGCCTGCTCGGATCGCGTCTGCGCTCGCGCCTCCTTGTCGGAGCACTACTGCTCTCCTTCGCACCCGCGGCTTTCATGTTCTTCTTCAGCTTCGGCCTGATGAACCGCTCCATCGACCGTTGGTTCTCGCAGCCGGTCTCTGAACTGCGCGAAGACTCAACCCGCATAGCGCTTGAGCTCTCTCATTACGTCACGCAGAACGCGCGCGCAGAAGCCGAATCGCTCGCCCGTTCCGAAGCCATTGCTCTGAACTATCAGGCGGGAAATACAAATACATTGCTCGACGAGATCCGCACTCATCGCATTACTCTGCAGGGCGGATTCGCAGTCATCTATCGGGATGATACCGCCATCGCACAGTATGCGCTTCCGCCGGTATCGGGTCCGATCAAAGTCCGCGCCTGGATGGACGATGCCACGACTGAAGTACAAAATGGACAGCCGCTGGCATCCGTCATTCGCAAAGCCGCGCAACGCGCTGACGAGCCTGTTGCATCGATCGGTGACACGGACTATGCGCTCGGCATGGCAACGACGTCGGGCGGCGGAATCGTAGTCGTCGGCCTGCCTCTTCCCTCCGGCCTGAGCAAAACGGTGAGCGAAATCCGCGCCGGCACCGAGCAATACTGGGCCATTTATCGCGAGCGTCGCAGCATCCGCAGCACTTATCTGCTATTGCTCCTGTTCCTCACGTCTCTCACGTTCTTCGCCAGCAGCTGGCTTGCCTGGTTCTTTAGCAAACAGATCACGCGCCCGCTGGAAAATCTTGCAGACGCCATGGACGAGATCTCCGCCGGACACTATCAGCAGCGCGTAACCATCTCTGCGACAGAAGAGCTTGGTGAGCTGTTGCAGGCCTTCAATCACATGGCCGCCGATCTCGAGCAGAGCCGCATGATCGCCGAGCAGTCCACGGCGCAACTCTTCGAAGCGAATACCACTCTCGAAGAACGCCGCCGCGAACTCGAGACCATTCTCGAAACCATCCCTGGCGGAGTGGTCACGCTTGACGCCACACTTCAGATCACCCAGGCCAATCAGGCCTTCGCCGATCTTCTCCCTCCCGGTGCGCCGCAGTCACTCCAGGGGATTCCCCTCACCAGCGTTGTCCCCGAGGACATCGCCAATGAACTTAAATTACTCGCGCGCCGCGCGCAGCGCATGGGTGTTGCCGCAGCCGAGCTCGAAATGCGCAACCCCAAGGGCAAGCTGAACCTCACCGCCACCATGGCCATGCTACAACTCGGTCAAAACCGGCGCGGTTCCATTCTCGTGCTTGAAGATGTAACTGAATTTCTGCAGGCGCAGCGGCAGCTCGCATGGAAAGAGGTTGCGCAGCGCGTAGCGCACGAGATCAAGAACCCGCTCACCCCCATTGCCCTCTCGGCGGATCGCATCAAGAGACATATCGAACGTAACGCGCCGGAATCGCCCAACATTATCCGTTCCTGCAGCGACGTGATCCTCGGCTCGGTCCAAACTCTGCGCACACTGGTCGATCAATTCGCCGCTTTGGCGCAGTTTCCCACGGCACATCCGAAACCGGCGGATCTGAACTTCATCGTAGGGAACGCCCTGCGCCTCTTCGAAGACCGCCTCGGCGATATCCGCGTGGACGTGCATCTCTCACCGCAGCTTCCACCCGTCATGGCAGATGCGGAAGCGCTGAAACGCGCTCTCGCCAATCTCATCGACAACGCAGCGGAAGCCATGCAGGAGAGCCGCCTGCGCGTGCTCACCGTCGAAACTGGGCTCACCGACCACCACGAAATGGCCGAGGTCACGATCACTGACACGGGTCACGGCCTCACTGACGACGCGCGTGAACGCCTCTTTCTGCCGTATTTCTCTACCAAGCAACGAGGTACCGGACTCGGCCTGGCCATCGCGGCCAAGATCATTCAAGACCATCAGGGTGCCGTCCGCGCCGAGCAGAACTATCCACTCGGCGCGCGGTTTATCGTCGAGCTTCCACTCGCCGCCCATGCGAATGGCAACACCAACGGCAGCGCCGACGCCGTGCAAAACATCCCCGCTCCAACCTCTTTCGACAAGGCCGCTCGATGAACCACATCCTCATCGTCGACGACGAAGCTGACATTCGCAAACTCCTCGAAGAAATTCTACGCGAGGAAGAGTACGCCGTTGCCAGCACCGGAACGGCGACCGAAGCGCTTATATTGTTGCGCGATGTCAGCTACGACGTGATGCTGCTCGACATCTGGCTCCCGGACCGCGACGGCCTCGAAGTACTCAGCGACATCCGCTCGCTCGAAACCGACAACAAGCCCGAAGTCATCATCATCTCCGGTCACGGAACAATAGAAACAGCAGTACGCGCCACCAAACTTGGCGCCTTCGATTTCCTCGAAAAACCTCTCTCGCTCGAACGGACCCTCATCGTCGTCAAGAACGCCATCGATGCCAAGCGCCTGCGCAGCGAGAACCAGGAATTCAAGCGACAGCTCGCGCTGCAAACACCTATCACCGGAGAAAGCGTCCCTGCGAAAGCATTGCGTCAGCAGATCAGGCTCATGGCTCCCACAAATGGCCGCGTGCTCATCTTCGGCGAGTCCGGCAGCGGCAAGGAGCTGATCGCGCGTGCCATCCACGCAGAAAGTCAGCGCCGCGAACGCGTTTTCGTCGAGCTGAACTGCGCCGCCATCCCCGAGGACTACATCGAGAGCGAACTCTTCGGCTACCGCAACAGCGCCCTGCCGGGGGGCCCCGCCGAAAAACGCGGCACCTTCGAGCGCGCCGACCGTGGCACTCTCTTTCTCGACGAGGTAGGCGACATGAGCTTGAAAACGCAGGCTAAAGTCCTGCGGGCTCTCGACGAACAGCACTTCACGCCAGTCGGCGCGACCCGTGCCATGAGCGTAGACGTACGCGTGATCGCCGCGACAAACAAAAATCTCGAAGAAGAAATCGCGAAAGGCAATTTTCGCGAAGATCTCTTCTACCGGCTCAACGTGATCCCCTTTTACGTTCCGCCGTTGCGTGACCGCAAGGAAGACATAGCGCTTCTCGCACGCGACTTCCTTCGCGCCTTCGGCCGTGAATACGGCCGCGCCCGCGTCGACATCTCCGAAGACGCCATCGAACTGCTCAAGCAATACCATTGGCCCGGCAATGTGCGCGAGCTGAAAAACCTGATCGAGCGAGTCCTGATCCTCAACCCGCAGGCGCCCCGTATCGAGCGCAAGCACCTGCCCATGCTGGTACACCGCGGCACCGGAAAACGCAGCGAAGACTTCAGCACACTGCATCAAGCGCGCGAAGCCTACGAGCGCGATTACATTCTGAAAAAAATCGACGAGTGCCACGGCAACATAAGCCGCGCCGCAGAATCACTCGGCCTCGAACGCAGCCACCTGTATAGAAAGATGCGTGCCCTGGGCATCACGGTACGGGAATAGCGCTGTTACTTCTCTTCGTCCCGTTTGCCAAGCTCTTCCAGCTGCCTACGCCAATCAAGCGACTCCACAAACCCGCGCCGCTCACGCCAGTTCTCTTCGACAATCACATGCAGTTCAAGAAACACCCGCGTCCCCAGCAGCGACTCGATCTCCTTGCGGGCATTCGTGCCAATGCTCTTCAGCTTGCTCCCGCCCTTGCCGATCAAAATCGCCTTCTGACCATCGCGCTCGCAATAAATCGCCGCGGCAATACGCGTCAGCGGATTCTTCGCCTGCGCCTGAGGTTCTTCAAAGCGCTCAATCACCACAGCCGAAGCATACGGGACCTCTTCACCCGTCTCCTGCAGAATGCGCTCGCGAATCAACTCAGCGACCAGAAACCGTTCCGGCTGATCGGTGTACTGGTCTTTCGGAAAATAACGCTGCCCCTCCGGCAGATACTCCACCAGCTTCGTCACCAGCCGCTCCAGCCCATCGCCCTTACGCGCGGAAATCGGAAAGACCTCCGCAAACGGATGCAGACTGCTCAATTGCGCAATCAGAGGCGCCAGCGTTTCTTTTGTGACGAGGTCGATCTTGTTGATGACGAGAAAGACAGGACAATCAAGCTTCTTGATCAGCTCAAAGACAAACGCATCCTCGCTCGCGCCACGCTTCTTTTTCTGATCGTCATCCGCATCACCATCCGGCAAATCCAGCCGGCGCGTCGCATCTACCATCAACAGGACCACATCGCGGCTCTCGAGCGCATCGTGCACTTCCTGCATCATTCGCCGGTCGAGCCACGACCCCGGCTTGTGCACTCCAGGCGTATCCACAAAAACAATCTGCCCCGCCGGATGCTTCCCCTTCTGCGCAGCCACTTCGACAACGCCATGAATGCGAGTGCGCGTCGTCTGCGGCTTACTGGTAACAATCGCAACCTTCTCGCCAACAAGCGCATTCAACAACGTCGATTTGCCCGTATTCGGCCGGCCAAGAATCGATACAAACCCCGATCGCAATGTCACTTATTCGCCTGCTTCACGCCGGTCTCCGCCACGGCTGTGTCCAGCATCGAATACAGCTTGCTGAAATCCTTCACTTCAGTGGCACTCGTCACACCGTGCTTATCGGTCACAATCCACACGGTCGGCGTCTGGTGCACGCCAAGTCGCACGCCGAGGTCATAATCAGCCTTCACCGCCGCGGCCAGCTTGCCCTGAGGATCAATCACAAACGGCAGAGCAACGCCGTGGTCCTTTGCAAACTTCTCGGTAAAAGAACGCAGATCGTCCGGCGTCTCAATCTTTAACTGGTTGGCAAAAACCTCATCGCGATACTCGTCGCCCAGCTTCTGAGACCTGGTATCGAACCAGCGCGCATTCACCGCTGCCTGCGAGCTCCAGCGATGGTAGGGAATCGGAAAGTCATGCCGCTCCCACGGAATGTGATACTTCGCTACGGCATCTTTCAACAACGGATTCTGATGGGCACAGCTAGGGCACTCGAGATCGGCAAACTCAATCAGCGCCACCTTCGCTCCAGCAGGAGGCTTCAGCGCGCCCTGGTCCATAGCCGCGCTGCTCGGCGACGCGCTCCCGAAAACCAAAACGCACGCTCCAACAAATGCAAGAAAACTTCGCAACATAAATCCCTCACCAAAATTCTATCGTGCAGTCCAACCCGTTAGACTGAATTCACACCTATGCGTTACCTGATCGCCCTGCTTGCCATCGCCGGAATCATCGCCTCTTCACTCGCACTGCGCATTCACTACTCCATGGACGCGCCACCCTGCGACATCAACGCGCACTGGGACTGTGGGATCGTCAATCATAGCCGCTATTCCGCGATTCACGGAATTCCCGTAGCCGCCATCGGCATCGGTGGATACGCAGCCATCGCGATGCTCGCGCTCTTCCGCCGCCATCGGCTGCTTCTCATAGCATCGCTCGCGGGCCTCGCCTTCGCTCTTTACCTCACCAGCATCGAGGCGCGGATCCTCGAGATCTGGTGCCTCTACTGCGTCATCTCACAGACCATCATCGCGCTCATCACACTGCTCTCGATTGCCGCCGTCATTCGGTCGCGAAAAACTAGGGCGTAGCTGCATCTTCCTGCTTGCGCGAGACCCGCAACCGCTCAATCCTGCGGTCCGTCGATGCCAGCACCTCAAAACGCAGGCCATCCTGTTCCACTACCTCGCCCGGCATTGGAATCCTCCCCGCAACCTCGCTTACCAATCCGGCGACCGTCGTCGCTTCGAAGTCCTCAGGCATCTCCCATCGCTCGCCGAACAACTCTTCCAGCCGCTCGATGTCCAGCTTTCCCGGCACCAGCCATGAACCATCCGCCTCGCTCTTCGGCGATTCCAGTTCATCCTCATCATGCTCGTCCGCAATCGATCCGACAATTTCTTCCAGCAGATCCTCAATCGTAACCAGCCCGGCCACACCGCCGTATTCGTCAATCACGATACGCATGTGCTGCTTCTCGCGCTGCATCTCGCGCAGCAGCTCATTCACCTTCTTGGTCTCCGGAACAAAAGCAGCGGCCCGCTGAATCGTTGAAACTCTGCGTGTTCGCGCGGCCTCATCGCTCACGCGCAACAGGTCATGTGCAAACGCGATGCCGGTAATCTGATCGAGCGTCCCTTCATACACTGGCACCCGCGATACCGGATGCTTCTCAATCAACTGCAGCAGTTCTTCCAGGGTGGCCGATCCATGAATCGCAATCATCTCCGGACGCGGCGTCATCAGCTCGCGCACCACCTTGTCGCCAAACTCCACTGCAGACCGCACCAGCTCACGGTCGCCCTCTTCAATAATTCCTTCTTCCTCACCCGCTTCAATCAGCGCATCCACCGCTTCTGAGGATGGGCTTTCTTCTTCCATCTTCGGGGCCTCCGCCAGCGCGGCAATCGAAAGCAGAAATCCAAGAAATATCGTGACAGGTAAAACCAGATAAAACAGCAGCCGAAGCAGCCAGCGCACTCGCACAACCCACAACCCACGCGTGCGCGTGAAGAACACAAACGGGAGCAGCCGGTTGAAGAGCGCAATCACGAGCACCACGCCCAGCACCGCCTGCCCGATCTCCCCATACGTTGGCCGATCGGTTACAGATGCGCGATCGAAGAGCAGCATTCCGAAGATGAGTGTTAGGCAGGCCAGCGAGAGCTGCGAAAGCACGGCTGCGGAAAGCATCACGCGCTCGCGGCTAAGCCCAAGCTTCGGCTCAATGCGCTGCTCCCACACATCAATATTTTCCTGGAATTCGCGGGAAAGAAATTTTCCCATCTCTGAATACAGCCGGTCTACATACGAGGCCAGCGTAACCACAATCAGCAGCAGGAAAATGAATATGGCAGCTTCGACGTTCATCGCGCATGGCTCCGCGTATTTGTGACCGCGGCCGTAGGCGCCACTCTCGCAGCCTTGCCGCTCCGCTGAATCAGGCCGACCGGCAGATCCAGTTCCTTCCGCAGCGCGCTTTCCTTCCGTGCCATCCGTCCCTTGTCCGTCTCGTGGTCGTAGCCCGCCAGGTGCAGCAATCCGTGCAGTAGCAGAATCTTCACTTCCAACCGAAGTGAGTGGCCATGTTCTTCAGCCTGCTTCTCCGCCGTATCGAGTGAAATAGCGATGTCCCCTGCCTGCTTCGTCGCTTCACCCTGAAACTCGCCTGCAGGAAACGACAACACGTCAGTCGCCTTGTCCTTTTTGCGGAAATTGCGGTTCAGCGTGCGAATCGTTATGTCGGACCCGAGCAGCACCGAGACCTCCCCCCGCAAGCCAACTGCCAATTTTGCTCTGGACAGAAAACCGTGCAGATCTCGCATCTTCAGCGCAGCCTTGCGCCTTTTTATTCCGGTTGGATCGGATGCAGCCGCGGCGTCTGGCTCGATCAGGATCATGCAGGGGAGTGAGAGCCAGGCGGCCGAAGTCGCCTCCCTCATATTGATGGTACCGCACCCAGCCTGCGTTACTGTGGTTTCGACGGTGCCCGCGTCTCGCCCGATTCCGGCAGGGTCAGCGGAAGCTCCCGCTGCGAGCGGCCGAAGCTGTCGTAGGCGCGAATGATGCGCTGCACCAGGTGGTGGCGCACCACATCTCCGTCCTCGAAACGAATAAAGCGAATCCCATCCACCCCATCAAGAATATTCATCGCTTCAATCAATCCCGACTTGCGCGGATTCGGCAAATCGATCTGCGTGATGTCTCCCGTAATCACGGCCTTGGCATTGTTGCCCAGGCGCGTCAGAAACATCTTCATTTGCTCGCTGGTTGTATTCTGCGCCTCGTCCATAATGATGAACGCATCGTTCAGCGTACGCCCGCGCATAAACGCCAGCGGAGCGACCTCGATGACATTGCGCTCCAGCATCTTGTCGACGCGCTCAGGCTCCAGCAGGTCATACAGCGCGTCATATAAAGGACGCAGGTACGGATCGACCTTCTCCTGCAAACTTCCCGGCAGGAATCCCAGCCGCTCGCCGGCTTCCACCGCCGGACGCACCAGGACAATGCGGCTCACCTTCTTCGCCAGCAGCGCGGCAGCAGCCATCGCAACCGCCAGATATGTCTTGCCCGTACCCGCAGGCCCGATGCCGAAGACCATGTCCGTCTGCTCAATCGCCTCGACATAATACCGCTGGTTGAGCGAGCGCGGCTGCACCATGCGTTTGATCCCCGTTGAGCGCTGCTTGCCGCTTTCGACAAGGCTGCGCAGCGTCACCGCCGGATCGCAGACGACAAGCTTCAGCATGCCGTGAAGCTCGCCATTCTGCAGGTTCACCCCGTTCTTGCGCAGATGCTCGTAGTCCGCAAAGATGCGTTCCACACGCGCAAGGCTCTCCTGCGAGCCTTCCACCTGCACTGCATCCGATTTCAGATCGATGCGCACATGGAGAGAATCTTCCATGAGTCTCAGATTTTCGTCGCGGGTCCCAAACAGGGGCTCAAGGTTCGGCGTGATTTCCAGCGCTTTTCTCATCAAGCGGAGAAATAACCTCCCAGGTAGACCGTAGGCACAGTCACCATGTGTAAGTGGGTTGTAAGGAATCGGGGAGCGGAATATAGCGAAGTAAACGCCACATTTATTGGATGCGGCAACTGAAGCGTCGAATTGGCAATTGTCACCAAATCCTTGCTAATGGGCTCAGAGTAGCGCCGGTCCGGTCCCGCGTCAATGGAGAATTCGTGAAAATATGGCAAAGCTGTATCGATGTTGGGTCCGGGCCCCTTTTTGAATCTCTCCGGCACCAGGCCCAATCCCCTTCACACCAGATCGATTCGCCAATCTGCCATCTCGCTGTAATTCCGCGTCATTCGCCATAGCGCATGTGCCACCGTCACTGCGTGGCATGGCTGTATCTGAAGTCCCGAAGACATAATGTTCGGATTACTGCGGCCAAAAGGGGGCGCCACAACTCCGAATGCCTGGCATAGCTTCACGAATGACACCTGGGATTTCTCAATCCCAGGTGTCATTTCCTGCTGATTGGTTGTCGTGTTTCCGGTCAGAGCATCCTTTTCCTGTTGGGAATCCGAAGCGAGCCCGCGCGCTGCCACAAGGGCGACAGTTCCCATACTGACACACATATATTCATCCGGAAGTCCGATCATATGACCAAACTCATGCACAATGGCCTGTTGAGCGAACTGGGGAAATGCATTCACATTCCCCAATATCTGGGCCTTCAGCTTCTTTAACTGGGCATCATCTAGCTCGATTTTGACCATGCCGGCCCTGCCATTTTTCTCATATGACAATTTGGCGTTTAGGCCAAAGCGCGTGAGAACCTCCCCAACAGCTTTCGCCGTCTCCGTGCCGTCAGGGCCAGGCCCGGTGATCTTCACCTTGGGCTGGATCCCTGAATTCTCAAAGACAACATTGATATCGCGCGCAAAGGTCCGCAAGCGCTCCATCGCTACCAGCGAATACCCGGCTCCGACCTTGTTTTGCTGTACCTCCGTCACCGCGATCTCCACAGGCTTGGCCATGGCCGTCAGGATGTTGTTGGCCTGCGTGAGTTCGGCTGCATCCAACGCCCCCAGATGGAACTGGGCCGAGAGTTTGCCACGAAATGGGTCCCACTTCCGGTCCTTGAGCTGCGTCACGCTGGGGTCTTCCCCCGTTCGCACGCATATCAAGCCCTCTTTATTGTTCACGATCTTCAAATCGTAATGGGCTTTCCCAATCGGGGCCTCGACGACCTCGAATTCGGGCTTTGCCATAACGCCCTCGAAGCCTTTCTTCATCAAAGTAAAGCGAAACTTGTTGTTCCACGTCTGCGGAATATTATCCTTGAAGCCCTTCAGGAACGACTGCTTGATAGACTCCGGAACAGCCTCGCCATACGGATCAATGAACCTCGCCGCCACCTTCACCTTTACTTTCATCACGCCGGTCAAGGGACTATATTGCGCGAAGAAACAGCCAAGCCCCCCGGGCGGGACGTGCGCGCTACTAGAAACAAAGGAACGTGTCTTGAAGCGGGCGAGGTCGTATATCGGCATCGTTATCTAGCTCCTGAGATACCGAGGTTTACATAAGTGGTTTCAAGGCACTGGAATGCTCATTGAGGGATGAGCGAATTCACTATATATCAAATGAAAAGGGCCCGACTTATCGAAACCACGTTGTACAGCACTCCGGCATAGCAGCAGTCGATGGCAGCTTCCTTGCTGTCTGATGGTCGGCAAGCTTTATCGCTGATAACTTCAGCGCGAGGAAACGGCTTCCAGCTTCTCCGCCAGATACGCATCAATCACCGTCAGGAACTTTCCCATCCAGGTCGCAAGCGCAGGCCAGGCAGGCCCGCTCACCAGATTCCCATCCACGACTGCATCGGTCATCGCAACCTCGATGTACTTTCCGCCTGCCCTCTCCACGTCCGGCGCGGATGCCGGATAAGCGCTTACCTTCCTGCCATCAATTACATCCGCCGCAGCCAGCAGCTGCGCCGCGTGGCAGATCGCCGCAACCGGCTTATTCTCATCGAAAAAATGCCGAACGATGTCCAGCACTCTCTGGTTCAGCCGGATATACTCTGGCGAGCGCCCGCCCGGAATGATGAGCCCGTCATAGTCCTCAGCCCGAACATCGGCGAACGTCGCATTCAGCAAAAAGTTATGCCCGACTTTCTCCGTATACGTCTGGTCGCCCTCAAAATCGTGTATCGATGTCCTCACAAATTGCCCGGCCTTCTTATCCGGACAAACCACATGCACTGTATGCCCAACCATTTGCAGCGCCTGAAAGGGCACCATGATCTCGTAGTCCTCGACGTAATCGCCCACCAGCACCAACAATTTCGCAGTAGCCATCGTCCACTCCTTCTATGTCGTTAGTGCTTCCATTTTAGGATGGAAGTCTCTGCCGCACGACTCCGTCAATTTTCTGTGAACCTCAAATAAGTGTCAGTCTGAGCGGAGCGAAGGACCTGCGTTTCTCATCTACATTAAAAGCGAAGCCCAACCAACAGGAGCCCCCATGAGCCAGACCCAAGCCATCTCCGCCGCAGCCGCCGGAACCTTCACCCTGGGCGGCGACCTCACCGTCAACCGCCTCGGTTACGGCGCCATGCGCATCACCGGCCCCGGCATCTGGGGGCCGCCCAAAGACAAGGCTGGAGCCATCGCCACGCTCCACCGCGCTGTCGAATTAGGCGTCAACTTCATCGACACCGCCGACTCCTATGGCCCGTATGTCTCCGAAGAGCTCATCGCCGAAGCCCTGCATCCGTATCCCGCCGGCCTCGTCATCGCAACCAAAGGCGGATGGGAACGTGTCGGCCCAGGCCAGTGGGTCCACAACGCCAGCCCCCAGCACCTCAAAGAAGCCGTCGAAGGAAGCCTCAAGCGTCTGCGCCTCGACCACATCGACGTCTACCAGCTCCACGTCCCGGATCCGGCCGTCTCCTATGACGCGTCGATGGAAACCTTGGCCAGCCTCCGCGAACAAGGCAAAATCCGCCACGTCGCGCTCTCGAATGTCGCCAGGGAGTACATCGAGCGCGGCCGGAAGATCGTCCCCATTGTCTCCGTGCAGAACCGATACAGCTTCGCGGATCGCGAGTGGGACTTTGTCCTCGAATTCTGCGAGCAGAACGACATCGCCTTCCTGCCCTGGGCTCCGCTCGGCCAAAACCGCACTGCCGCGCACGAAGCGCTCGAAAAGGTGGCCAAGCAACTCGATGCCACGCCGCTCCAGGTCGCCCTGGCATGGCTGCTCAAACGGTCGAAGGTCACCATCCCGATACCCGGAACCTCAACTGTCGCCCACTTGGAAGAAAACATATCAGCCGCAGCGCTGAAACTTCCCGACGCAGCCTATAAAGAGCTGTCAGCGGTGACACCGCCTCCAGCCAGCCTGCGTGGCTAGCAGCCGACGGCCGCCAAAGATTGTCATCCTGAGCGAAGCGCGGAGCGCGAAGTCGAATGGACCCGCATGTAACTCGTGCAAAGTTCGCACAGCCAGGGACCCCGCTTTACTGACTAAGTTACGGGATCGGGCTACTCATGCTTTGCCAACAAACATGGGTGCATATGCTCGATCCCCCACGAATAACATCAAACCAGCGGGAACCACTCCACCCATTCCTCGCCGCGCCGGCTGGTATAAACAGCCCGCCTGCCCGCAAGATAGACCCAGTACTGCACCACACCGGCAGCCGCGATCTCTGCAATAAACTCCAGATAGCTGCTCTTCTGTTGCTGTACACGCAGGAGAGCGCGCCGCACGCCATTCATATCAAACGCGTCTGCTACTTCATACGAGCCGAGTGCAAGCTCTTCCGCGTGCGACTCACCGCTCGGCAGGTAATACGTCTTCTCCTTACGGTAAAGATCGGCATGGTATGACTCCACTCCGATCGCTGCGAGCTTCTCGAGGACCTGCGGGAATCTCAACCTGCCTTCAATCGACCCCCGGCTGCACTCCGTCATTACTGCAACTGCCTCTTTGTCTAACATCGTTTCCCTTTCAATAACGTTGATTGCCATAAAATCATTCCTCTCTTTTGCAAATTTACGAACCTAACAAGAAACCCGTGTCCATCCGGACAGCCTGCTCTGAGCCTGCCGAAGGGGCCACTCCCTACTCCACCGGAACCGCCGACAACCCATGCACCTCGACCGTCCTCCGCATCGCATCCACCAGTGCCCGCTTCTCAGCGTCAGAAAAATGCGCGAAGAACTCCGCATCGTTCGCATCCGCCAAAGACGCAAGCCTGGGAACAAGCCCTCGTCCGGCCGTCGTCAAACGGACAATCTGAGCCCGCCCATCGGAGTCATGCGCACGCCGCGCAATCAGCTTCTTGGCAAGCAGCCGCTCCACGAGCCGCGACACCGGACCCTTGGTCATCCCCATTGCCGCAGCCAGCTCCCTGGGCTGCATTTCGTCATGGTCGAAGAGCACCCGCATCGCCACCCATTCCGAGACGGTGACTCCCTCGGCCTCAACCCGCCGCGCAAACTCCGCCGACACAGCATTCGACACATACCGCAGCCAGTACCCCAGATGGTCCTCAAGGCCGCTGACCTGCTTTTCCGATGGACTCTTCTTCGTCACAGGATTCAATATAGTTGCCTTAGCAACTATATGTCAAGAAAACCTTCTCATCGAATTTCGATGGTCTTCCTGTAAGCCATGTGTTAACCCGAATCTCGTAAAAGAAAGGGAGCAATCATAGTGTCTCAGTTCATATTCTGGCCATGCCTCTCCGGAATCGTCTTTCTCGCAATTGGATTATTCGCTGTCAGGACAGAACTGAAAGCAGCCCTCGGACTGGACAAGCTGCTCGTACTGGCGCGTCTCTTCGTCGCCACGCCGTTGGCCGTCTTTGGAGCGGAGCACCTGGCCGGGGCTCAATTCATCATGCAGGCCGTCCCCGCCTGGATGCCGGCCCGCATGTTCTTGACCTATTTCGTCGGCCTCGCCCTCGTTGCTGCCGCCCTGAGCCTCATCTTTATGAAATATGTGCCCGCGTCGAGCACGCTCTTAGGCGTCATGTTCGTCCTCTTCGTGCTCATGATCCATCTTCCGAATGTTGCCGCGAACCCAAGAGACAGAATCCTGTGGGCAGTCGCCCTCCGCGACCTGTCTTTCGCCGGAGGGGCTTTCGCGCTTGCCGGAACTCAGATCCAGCACTGGAACGAGTCAATTTCGAAAGCACTGATACGCATTGCTCGGGGGTTTGTAGCGTTGCCCTTGCTCTTCTTCGCGGTCGAACACATTCTCCATCCTCAGTTCGCTCCCGGCGTTCCTCTTCCCAAGTTGACGCCAACCGGGGTCCCCTTTCCGCATGTTTTAGCAACCATCGTCGCAGCCGCCCTGTTCGTTGCGGGAGTGTGCCTTCTCATCGGAAAGCGCGCTCGAACCACGACAACATGGCTCGGCCTGGTGCTGGTCCTTCTTACGTTCTTTTTCTATCTGCCCATCCTTGCTCTGGCTCGCCAGCCAGCACAAATTACGGAAGGCCTGAACTACGTGGCGGACACGATGCTCTTCGCTGGAATGGTCTTGTTTCTGGCGGCTGCCATGCCCGCGGCTGCTATGCCCCCCGCGGCTGCTATGTCCAATGACAAGCCCGATCCCGCCAGTCAAGCCAAACTCGGCCATCGCTGAATCCAAACAGGCTCTTCGCGTCTCTAATAGGCCGGAAGAAAGCCAGGAAAAACCATGGGCCGTCGATTCGCCGAACTCGCCTTCACCCCGCTCGTCAAAGAGCAACAGTTAAAGCACGGCAGCCGCCGCCAGTATGAGCGCATTGAGAACTCCATCATCGCCGGCAGCGAGCTTGGCCCCGACGAGCAGGCCATGATCCGCACCCGCGACGGCTTCTACATGGCGTCGGTCAGCGAATCGGGCTGGCCTTACATCCAGCATCGCGGCGGACAAAAGGGCTTTCTGCACGTGCTCGACGAGCAGACGATCGGCTTCGCCGATCTGCGCGGTAACAAGCAGTACATCAGCCTCGGCAACCTGCAACACGACGACCGCGTCGCCCTTTTCCTTATAGACTACCCGTCCCAGAGCCGGCTCAAGATTCTCGGCCACGCAGAGTTTCACGAGGACGACGCAACCGCGAAGGAACTGCTCGAAACGCTCCGCGTGCCGGAAGAAAAAACGCCGGCCGAGCGCGCCGTATTGATACACGTCGAAGCCTTCGACTGGAACTGCCCGCAGCACATCACCCCGCGCTACACGCAGGAAGAGCTGGCCGAAATCCTCGAACCCATGCGCCGTCGCCTCGAAGCTCTCGAGGCAGAAAACGCCCGCCTGCGCGGCGCCGTCAAATAAGTCTTCCCTGCATTTACATGGTCGAGCGACTTCATTCGTGTCCCTGATAAGCCCTTCGCCCTCTTCCGAACAAGCCTTCTGTTCTAGAATCAAGCAGTCGGTCCGCAGCCGACCGCACGGAGGTGCGCCCGATGCCCGACCCGCTTTTCATTGCCAAGAGCGAAAGCCCTCTGAATCTCCTCCCCGGCATGGCCAATCGCCACGGCCTCGTAGCCGGCGCCACCGGAACCGGAAAGACCGTCACCCTGCAGGTCATGGCCGAGGCTTTCAGCCGCATCGGCGTCCCGGTCTTCGCCGCAGATGTAAAAGGCGATCTCTCCGGCGTCAGCCAGCCCGGCGTCAGTAATCCAAAAATTGCCGCGCGCATCGAGCAACTCGGCCTCACCGACTTTTCGTTCGCCGGCTGCCCGGTCACCTTCTGGGACGTCTTCGGCGAAGAGGGCCATCCCATCCGCGCCACCGTCTCTGAAATGGGCCCGCTGCTTTTTTCCCGCCTGCTGGGTCTCAATGAAACACAGTCCGCCGTCCTCACCCTGGTCTTCAAGCTCGCGGACGATCAGAAACTGCTCCTGCTCGACCTCAAGGATCTTCAAGCCATGCTGCAATTCGTCGGCGAGCACGCCAAGGAACTGCAGGTGCAGTACGGAAACATCTCCTCGGCCAGCGTCGGAGCAATCCAGCGCGGCCTGCTCACTCTCGAGCAGCAGGGCGCTGAAAAATTTCTCGGCGAGCCCGCGCTCAACTTCGACGATCTGATGCAGACCGACGCGAACGGCCACGGCGTAATCAACATCCTCGCCGCCGACAAGCTCATCCAGTCGCCCAAGCTCTATGCCACCTTTCTGCTCTGGCTGCTGACCGATCTCTTCGAGAAGCTCCCCGAGGTCGGCGATCCTGAAAAGCCCAAGCTGGTCTTCTTCTTCGACGAAGCGCACCTGCTCTTCACCGATCTGCCCAAGGTCATCGAAGACAAAGTGCTGCAGGTCGTGCGCCTCATCCGCTCCAAGGGCATCGGCGTCTACTTCGTGACCCAGAACCCAATCGATGTGCCCGACGCGATCCTCGGCCAACTCGGCAACCGCGTGCAGCACGCACTACGCGCCTTCACCCCACGTGACCAGAAGGCAGTGCACGCCGCGGCGCAAACATTCCGCCCCAATCCAAAGGTCAATGTCGAAAGTGCCATCACCGAACTCGGGGTTGGCGAGGCGCTGGTCTCTTTCCTCGATGAAAAAGGCACGCCCGGCATCGTGGAACGCGCCTTGATCCTGCCGCCCGAGAGCCAGATCGGCCCCATCACGCCCGAGCAACGCAAGCAGCTCATCGCCAGCTCTCTCGTCGCCGGAACCTATGAGCAGCCCATCGATCGCGAGTCTGCCTACGAACTGCTCAAAGGCCGTGCGGATGCCGCATCAGCCGCGTCGCCCTCGCCACAAACCGCAGGCCCATCGCAACCGCCGGCCTCCAAACCTTGGTACGAGGGACTCGGTTCAACCATTGAAACCGTGGCAACCGCCGGCACGGGCCGCTCCGGCCGCGGCGACTCACTCGCAGAGACCATGGCCAAGAGCGCCGTTCGCACCATTGGCACCACCGTTGGACGCGAGCTGATTCGCGGAGTATTAGGTTCGCTGCTCGGCGGAGCTGCCGCCGGTAGCCGCAGGCGAAGACAATGAAGAATAAGTCATCCATCACCCTGCTCTGCCTGGCAGCCTTCATCGCCTTCGCCGCGCTCGCACAGGACACGCAGCCCACGCCGCTGTCCTACGACTGCCACCGCACCGCAACGCCCATCGTGATTGACGGCAAGCTCGACGAGCCCGCCTGGCAGGAGGCACCGTGGACCTCCGACTTCGTCGACATTGAAGGGGCAGCCAAACCAGCGCCACGTTTCCGCACCCGCGCCAAAATACTCTACGACGCCCAGTATCTCTACATCGCCGCCGAGTTAGAGGAGCCAAACGTAACCGCCACACTGCTCAAGCATGACTCCGTCATCTTCCACGACAACGACTTCGAAGTCTTCATCAAGCCGCTGCCTGAAACGGAAAGCTACTATGAGTTCGAGATCAACGCCTTCAACACCGGCTGGGATCTTTTCCTGAACAAGCCCTACAACCAAGGCGGCAAGGCCGACAATAGCTGGGACATCGACGGCCTCAAGACGGCGGTCGCCATACAAGGAACCATCAACAAACCCAGCGACACCGACCACGGATGGACGGTCGAAATCGCCTGGCCTCTGACCGCGTTCAACTCCCGCCAGACCGTACCGCCGCCGCAGTCAGGAACAACATGGCGCATCAACTTCAGCCGCGTCGAATGGAAGCCCGGCAATCCAAAGGAAGACAACTGGGTCTGGTCGCCACAGGGTGTTGTCAACATGCACGTCCCTGAGCGCTGGGGCTATCTCCAATTCCGCTAAACCAATTGCACAAAATAATGTGCAACTGACACAGTTACAAATTTTCCACAAAATGTCCCTTATTTCCACACCAAAAAATTCGCTAGACCCCCTTGCATTCAGCGAGATCTGGAGTATCTTCAATTCAACGGAAGAGAGATCTTCCAGAAGAAGAGAGTAGACAAGAACCATCAGGAGAACCGGCAACGGATCTCGCGAGGCGACCGGGCAACTGGAAGTTTTGGATGGAACGAGAAAGCTCTTGCAACGAAACGTAACAACGGGAGAGCGCGGGAAGTGCGGGCCGCAAGGTTCGCTGGACCTGAGCAATTCTGAAGGGACAAAGTAGTTGTGGTCTGGAAGCCGAACCAGACCTTCTAAAAATCGGAAAGAAGGGGCGAGATCCCGCAAGGGAAATCGCCCCTTCGCTTTTTCGCCTTACTCGGCAGGAGCCACAGCGTAAGCCTCAAGCTCGATCAGAATATTCGGCCACACCAACCCCGGAACAATAGCCAGCATGGACGCAGGACGTTGCTCCCCGAGCCACTTTGCGCGAATGGGAGGATACTTCGGCACATCCTCTGCCCGTACCAGATATTGGCTGACCTTGACCAGGTGCTCCGGCCCCATGCCGGCGCCCTCCAGCAGAGCGAAGACATTCCTCCATGCCTCTTCCGCTTGTCCCTCGAATGTATCTGGCAACCGTCCGTCGGGAGTGAGGCCAGGAGTTCCCGATAGAAACAACATCCGTCCGGGATGGGCAGCTTCCACGGCATCGCTGTACTGCCCGATCTGGCTGGCAACCCCTATATCGTGAATCGTGCTTTTTGTCGGCATATCTATTTAAAACAGAACCTGGCGTGATCGCGTCAAGAATACTGCTTTCAAATGGTGTATCGTCGTTAAAATCATGAGCATTCAATTTTCGAAACCTCTTGCGTTCGCGACCTTGATTGCCCTGGCCACTCTCCTCTGTGCGCAACAACTTGTCGTCCCCCAAAGCGCGCAAGGACAAGCAGCCACAAACCCCGCGCCAAAGCCTGAAGAAACGGAAGTCTGGGAACCGGTGCCCCCGGTCGTGACACCGGGCACGACCTGCACCGCACCTCCCTCCGACGCCATCGTCCTCTTCGACGGCAAGAACCTCGACGAGTGGGTTTCGGCCCAGGATCATTCGCCGGCCAAGTGGATCGTTCACGACGGCATCGTGACCGTGAGCAAGGCGGAGGGCGTAGGCAACATCGAAACCAAGCGGAGCTTCAAGGACTACCAGCTCCACATCGAGTGGAGAATCCCCGAGAACATCACCGGCTCCGGCCAGGCGCGAGGCAACAGCGGCGTCTTTCTCGCCTCCACTGGCACCGGCGACGCCGGATACGAATTGCAGGTTCTCGATTCCTACAACAACAAGACCTACGTCAACGGCCAGGCCGCCAGCATCTACAAGCAGAGCGCTCCGCTGGTGAACCCGAACCGCAAGCCCGGCGAGTGGCAGACCTACGACGTGGTCTGGACCGCGCCCACCTTCAACGACGACGGCACGCTGAAAACCCCCGCCTACGTCACCGTCTTCTTCAACGGCGTTCTCGTGCAGAATCACTTCGAGCTGAAGGGTCAGACGCTGTATGTCGGCAAGCCCTTCTACAAAAAGTACGACGCCGCGCCGATCAAGCTGCAGGCGCACGGCGACAAAAGCGAGCCGCTCAGCTTTCGCAACATCTGGGTCCGGGAGCTCAAATAGCGCTCGGCGGACCTTTCATTTCTTGTTCTTATCTTGCTTGGCTGCAGAGTAACCCTGGCGTGCCTGTATCTGCATGCCTTCCCGATCCACTTTCACTTTCAAGCGATGGTAGGAACCGTCTGGCTTTACGCCGTCGAGTGGAAGTTCGAGCATGTAGACAACCTCTGGTACCTCCGTCAGGCTCTTGAATCCCTCCCCCAGGTCGTTGCTGTTGTGAAAGAAAGCTCCACCGGTCCCGTCGGCGAGTTCTGACATCACGCCCTCGGCACGCGTCATAGCGGCGAGGTGGGTTGGATCGATGATCTGTCCCGCGCCTCTCTCACTGATGTCGGTTACGCCCGTATACAGCCCGCGCGCATCCAGGGCGTTGATGGTCAAATTGGACTGCACCGCCAGATCCATAATCTGCGATTCCCAGCTTAAGTCCTCCGGCGCAATGGACACGAAGCCAGGCGACACAAGGATCAGGGTGCGTTGTCCCGGCAGCTTGGCCGTTCTGCGCACAAACTCTTTGATCGCGGCAAGGGTTACCTGTGCGTCCTGCTCGCCAACCATCAGAACTCGTCTGGCGGCGGATTCCACCATTCTCTGAGCCACTTCGAGATCGCGCTGCCTGTTCAGGGCCGGGTCACAAGCGAATACCTGCGCTAACACCTTTGCGAAGGCTGCGTCATCGTGCTTGTTCTCAATCAGGTCGGCCTCGTAGTACTCGATTTTTGGACATTCCGCTGCACTCGACGTGTATAGGCTTCGCGGTTCCAGGCTCATGATCGCGTCCTGCAATTTTGCGCGATCACGCGTCAGACCGCTGTTGACTTTTCCGGAGGTAGAAACCACGGCGGCCATATCGGAGTCGACCAGTGCCCCGTCCAGCGCTTTCGCACCGATTTTTTTGAGATATGCGAGGTCTTCGGCGCTGAGATGCAGGTCATCGAAAAGGTAAACGGTGATGCGCTTTGGCAGCGTCTCCTGCTGGGGTGCGGCATTCGGAGTACCCGCCTGTGCGGCGCTTGCACCGCTCCCCGGAGCGCTCTCCGTCGCCTCGCGCTTCTCAACCGTGAATCCGGAGATAGGTCGCGGCTTGCCGTCGTCAAGAACCTGAAAGTCTTCTTTTTTCAGGTCGCCCACTACGCGGCCCTGTTTATCGCGGACCACAACCGGCACAAACGCTCGGCTCACGTTCACTACGATCTTGGCGAGCGCGTCCTGAGAATCCTGCGCTGGTTGTATGGGCTCGTGCACAGGGGGAACGCCAGGCGACACAGCGGGGAGATCGGGCACAGCCGCCGGCTTGTTTTCATCCGGAATTTCCTCTTTCTGCTTCGCAGCGACGGAGCTGTCGGCTGGGGGAGAAACTTCCTGAGAACGGCCCGGCTGCGCACCGTCTTGTGGTTGCGTCGTCGCATCCTTGACAATCCTCGTCGTGGCGGCGAAGCGGTGATAGCCGGTGAACTGGCTCTCGTTCAACCATTCGGTCGGCGCATCCCCCGGCATGCGGGTGAGCGGATCGAGATTGGCGCCGTTGACCGCCATGGAGAGAGCCAGGCTACGCACCGGGCAAATGAACTGGCTCTCGCCGATCTGAACGGGGCCATACTGTATCAGGATCGCGGCCCTCTTGAACCGGGCGCTGCCTTTCGCGTCGGCGTCCATGGTGGTGCGTAGAATGCTCCCGGTGACCGGCTCCACCCAAAGCGAACCGTGATAGCCGGCCCTCGTCACAAAGGTCGACGTGTTGGAGCCGCCGGTCGGTTTTGCCTCGATGCCCGAGACCCGTTGGGAGCCGCCCATGGGCGTTGCTGCGCCCTCAAGCGAGGTCTGCCGCTGCATCGAGCTGATGACCTCGAAGTGCGAGGCGGAGCTTGGAACGGAATAATGGAAGACTGCGATTTGCCCCGCTGAGGTCTGTTCCCAGTGGCCCCAGGTCACCTTGCCGTTGACGGTGTCGGTCAGGATCATACTCAGCGTAGACCCGAACTCCCCTTCAGATACCAGTCCAGACTGTTCCTGCCAGCGAGCGGAACGCGCGGTCGTGGACTGATTGGTCCGTTCTTCGAAGATGGAGATTTCCCGGCTCGAGGTGTTCACCAGGTGCAGTCCAGCGCGAACCGGCCAGCCGCCTTTCTTGATCTCCTGGGGCCTGTCGTCGTAGCTGTTTGTAGTCCGGGTGGCAAACAGGTTTGGCAGCTGCGGTACTGTTTTCGCGACATAGCTTCGCGCCGCTTCGATCATCCGCTGCTGAGCTGCGTCGTCGGGAGCTTCCGTGGACGGTAACTCGCTCGCCGGCGGGTCCAGAAAAGCCGCCTGATCGGCGAGCAATTGCAAAGCCAGCACCGCTTGGGAGCCCGCATCGAGATATGCGGCAAGCCGGTTGAGAGTAGCCTCGGTGAGCCGTTCGGAAAGCTCTAAGCCGCCAATTTGGCGCGCTATTTCCGCGTCCGGCCTGTGCGCGTTTTGGGCCGCAGTCAGCGCCTGCTCCAATTGCGCTACGGTGACGCGCTTTGCCGCCCCAGCAGGAGGCACTAGCGATACCAAAAGCACCAACAGCATCAACCGCCGCATCGGTACCGTCCCCGTTTCGTGCGCGGCTTGCCTTCTGTGTTCATGAAATAACTGTGGGTGGAGGGGAATTTACACGTTTCAGGCACGTGTTTGCAACTCTGAAGCTGGTTTACGCTGCCAGGGTACCCATCCTTTCGCGCAGTTTGCGAAAGAGCCTGCCCTGAGCGAAGCCGAAGTGGGAAACCACAACGTGGCCGAACATCGAAGAGCCTGTCCTGAGCGCAGCCGAAAGACCCGCACGAATGAAACGTGCGAAGTCCTGGCACAGCCAGGACCCGCTTACCTGAACCCAGCAAGAACCCCGGGTGCCCCATCTTCGCGCCCCGCTTTTGGGCGCTAAGGTGGGAAAGCAAGAACCCAACCCAGCCATTGCAGCCCAATCACGAAATCAAAGTCGCAACGAACCACACTCAAGAAACAACATCAAGCCTTACCCAGCAAGGCGGGGTAGAAGCACTGGCCTTCAGGCCAGTGAATAAGGCGGCATCATGAAAAGGGGCATTAGCCCCGGGCCTTCTTTTCACGCAATCGTCAGCCCGAGCAGAGCAATGCCCCTAACCGATGTCATCATGCGCGAAGTCGAACGACCTTCGGTTTGCTTCGATCAGCACAACATCCGGGTGCCCCACCCTTTCGCACATTTTTGCGAAAGGATGGGATACCACAACCGTATGCCCGATGTTCTGTCATCCTGAGCGAAGCAAAGGATCTGCTTTTTACTCCGACCGACATCGTCCTGAACGAGCGAGGCGGGTGTAATATGGTGCCGCTTCCAAAAAATTAAACGGAAGCTTCGGTTCCAGCAGTATTCCGTCCCGAACGATCCAACCGCGTAATCCGGCCGGAGCCATCATGCCCTCACTTGCTAAACGCACTTGCCTTGCTGTCTTTGCCCTCCTCGTCTTCAGCTCGGTCTGCTGCGTTCTGAGCGCCGCACAGATGCCTCTTTCACTCGAAGCCCGGCGCAAAGCACTCAACGATCTTCTTGCCGAGCAGTGGGAGTACACCCTCCGCACCAGCCCCGAGTTTGCCTCTTACCTCGGCGACAAGCGATGGAACGATCAGCTGAGTGATTTTTCACAGGAAGCCATCGATAAGAACCTGGTTGAAACAAAGAAATTCCTCGTGCGCTTCGAGGCCATCGACACCACCGGCTTCCCCGTGCAGGAGATCCTGAACAAGCGGCTGATGGTTCGCGATCTAAAAGAGAGCTTGGAAGAGTCGCGATTTAAAGACTCGGAAATGCCGGTCAATCAGATGAGCGGGGTTCAACTGAATCTTCCACAAATGGTCTTGATCCTTTCCTTCACGACCGTCAAGGATTACGAGGATTACATTTCGCGCTTGAAAAAAATGCCTCGCCTGATCGATCAGACCATCATCCAGATGCAGAAAGGGATGGCCGACAAGCTAATGCCGCCCCGCTTTCTCCTCGATAAAGTTGCGGAGCAATCAAACGGGATCGCCACCCAGGCGCCCGCCGATTCACCCTTCGCTCAACCCTTCAAGAAATTCCCCGCATCCATTTCGCCGGCCGATCAAACGCGTCTGCGAGAACAGGGAATCACAGCCATTCGAGATGCTGTTCTCCCCGCCTATGCTCGCTTCACAAAATTTGTGCGTGATGACTACGCTCCGCACGGACGAACTGAAGTCGGCGTCTGGGCCCTCCCCGATGGCGATAACTACTATGCGTTTCTGGTGAAACAAAGCACCACCACCGATCTCACTCCTGAACAGATTCACCAGCTGGGCCTTGCGCAGGTAAAGGAAATCGAAGGCCGCATGCTGGCGATTGCCAATCAGCTTGGCTACAAGGATCTGAAAGCCTTCAACGCCGCCATCGCCGTAGATCCCAAGCTTCACGCGCACTCTCGCGAGCAAATCCTGGATCTGTACCGGAAGTACATCGATCAGATGAATCCCCGATTGCCTGAACTCTTCGGGCGTTTGCCCAAAGCGAAGCTGGAAGTATTGCCGGTAGAAGAATTCCGGGAAAAGGAGGCTTCCGGCGCGCAGTATAATGGTCCGGCTATGGATGGTTCCCGCCCCGGCCACGTCATGGTAAATACCGGAGATTTTGCAAAGCGCTCACTGCTTGACATCGAAACAACTGCCTATCACGAGGGCGTGCCCGGCCATCACATGCAAATCGCCATTGCGCAGGAGTTGCCGGAACTACCTCCCTACCGACAGAACGAAAACTACACTGCCTACGGCGAAGGCTGGGCGCTCTATGCGGAGCGGCTGGGCAAGGAAGTGGGATTTTTCCAGGATCCATACAGCTACTACGGCCACCTTCAGGATGACATGCTGCGTGCCATTCGCCTCGTTGTCGACACCGGTCTCCATTCCAAGCATTGGACACGCCAGCAGGTCGTCGACTTTTTCCACGACCATTCGCCTGAAGATGAAGTCAGCGTGCAGGAGGAGACAGATCGTTACATCGTCTGGCCGGGGCAAGCCCTGGGCTACAAGATTGGCCAGCTCGAGATCCTGCAATTGCGCCAGGACGCCAGGGATCAACTCGGCGACAAATTCGATATCCGCGCATTCCACGATCAAATTCTGGGCGGCGGCGCCCTCCCAATGGACGTGCTAAAGGAGCGCATCCAAGACTGGATAGCGCTTCAGAAGACCGCGCCCGCACCTCCTAAAGGGAACTGAATCGCCGGATCTTCCAATCGAGCGCAAGCCACGCTGTCATCCTGAGCGACCCCTGAACACAATGAAGGGCAGTCGAAGGATCTGCTTTTGGCATCGAGCGGCAAGAACCCGAGTGCCCCATCCTTTCGCACGGTTTGCGAGAGGGTGGGAAACCACAACCGCGACCGAAGCACCGCAACATAGCCACTGAGCAAAGCCACCCAATCCTTGACCCAACCTCCAAAATCCCATACACTTATATTTTGCGGGGGATGTGGCAAGTGCGTCTCTTCTGCCTGCACCCCATTCCTGAGGAAAGTTAAGGATTTACCATGGCAAACCATGTTTCGTCGTTGAAGCGCGCTCGTCAGACCGGCAGAAAGACTGCGGTGAACCGCGCCAACAAGAGCCGCGTTCGCGGCAGCCTGCGCCTCCTGCGTGAGGCCCTCGCCAAGGGCGACGTCGCCGCCGCCAACGAACAGTTCAAGCAGACCGTCTCCGCGCTCGACAAGAGCGTGCAGAAGGGCGTCCTTCACGACAACACCGCCTCGCGCTACAAGAGCCGCCTCGCCGCTCGCGTCAAGGCCGTCGCCGTCAAGAAGACTGCATAAGCCCCTACCCCAGAACCGCGAAAGGCCGGGATTTTATCCCGGCCTTTGCTACGTAAGGTTTCCGGTCGCATCCTCTTCAGGATGGCGCCGGAATCTCTAGTTCCCCAGGAACCAGATCTTTCCCTGCAACCCGACGCCGACCTGCGGGCCCCAGGTGCTCTTTACCCCCTTGGGGTCAAAGAGCAGGCCGCCCGTAATCCCCGCGCCTAGCTGCAGCGTTACATCGTCGAAGCCGATCGATCCCATATCGATATTGAAGTTGATCGGGAACCCTCCGATCGTGCCCGTCGCGTTCAGCGGCCCAGTCGTGTTGCCCTGCCCCTGAACCTGCACATACGGCGCCCATTGAAAGATGCCGGCCTGCCCCAGCGATTCGATCCACGTGGCCTGCGCGAAGCAGGCCACCGTGAAGTCGTTCTTCTGGCCGTCCTGGAAGCCGATCGGCGACTGCAGCATGCAGCCGGTGGCAATCTCCAGATGATGGGCATTGGGATCAATCTGCTTGCGCTTGAAGACGCTCTGCCAGCCGATTGCGAACGAATCCTGCGGATTCCTGAAGAGCCCCGTGAACTGCCTCTGCGTCTGCGCAAGCTGCTGCCAGTCCACCACAATGCGGCCCGCTGGCGGCGTGGCCACCTTGGGCACAGGCACCGCATCCGGCAGCCCTGCTATCTGGATCGTGTCATTTTGCGGCATCGTCGTGGGCGCAGTCGTCGGCAGCGTCAGGTTGGGTACGCGCTGCGCCTGCGGCGGGGTGCCGAAAAGCGTGGGAGGCGTCAGTTCGAACCGGGGCAGCGGCTGCCCGGGCCGCGGCATCTGCATCGGAAAGGGGTCCAACTTGAGTTGAGGCGCGGTCGCACGCAACAACAGAGATGTCTTCCGCGTGAACCAGAAATTTACGGTTGCTCCGACCAGAGGAAAGAGCACCGACCGCGTTACCGGGCCAACGATGCCGTCATCGGTCAGGTCGTTCTCTTTCTGAAACTGGCGCACAACCCGGTCAGTATTTCCGCCGAAATCCCCATCCGGGTCCAATACTGTATCTCCGTAATACTTATTCAGTCCCTCCTGGACAGCCTTTACATCGGGGCCTTTCATCCCCCGTTTCATACTGCGTACCTTCATTTCTTCCTCCATCTAGGACGAAGGATGGTAGGTAGCCCGGGCGATTCGTTTCAGGCGCAAAAATCCTGTCAAGAGGCCGACAAAGGCCCATCGCTCGCAACTTGCTTATTTAGAGATACTTACACGGAGAGGCGATGTGCAGGGAATTATGCCGGAATTCGCTATAATAGAAGTAGAGAGTGGAGCAGAAAAAGGCATGGGCCATAACCCGTGCCTTTTCTTATTTTACGGCTAACCCACTGAAAATAAAACGATTCTGTCAAATGGCTCGCCGTAAACGACTGAAAATAAAGCGACTCCGTACAAACCACCCCCGGGGGGTATCCTAGGTGATCTCGAAGACGTTCTCCGCCTTGGCCGACTGCTCCTGCGCCCGTTCAGCCACCTGCCGCGCAACAGAATAGAAGTCCCTGGCCTTGGCCGACTCCTCGCCCAGCAGAACGATGGGCAAACCGCGATCGCCGCCGAGCCGGATTTCAGGATCAAGCTCGATCGATCCCAGAAACGGGACATTGAACTGTTTCGCCGTCCGCTCCGCGCCGCCTTTGGAAAAGATGTCAATCTCCTGATGGCAATGCGGACAGGTAAAGTGGCTCATGTTCTCGACAATGCCCAGCACCTCGACATTGACCTGGTGAAACATCTCCAGCGCCTTGCGAGCGTCCTGCAGTGAAACATCAGAAGGAGTAGAAACCACGACAGCCCCGGTCAACGGAACAGTCTGAACGAGAGAGATAACCACATCCCCCGTCCCCGGCGGCAGATCGACAATCAGAAAATCCAGCTCCCCCCACTCCACCTGCTGCAAAAACTGCCGAATGATCTGGTGCAGCATCGGCCCGCGCATCACCATCGGCTTGTCGCCGGGAGAGATAAAGCCGACGGAAATCACCTTGATTCCGTGCGCGACGTTAGGCTCAATCTGGTTGTTCTGCAGCACCCGAGGCTGCTGCCCCGACCCAAGCATCAACGGAACGTTCGGGCCGTAGATATCGGCATCGATCAGCCCGACCTTGTGCCCAAGCTTGGCCAGCGCAACCGCGATGTTCACCGCAAGCGTGGTCTTACCCACCCCGCCCTTGCCCGAACCTATCGCCACAATATTTGCCACACCCGGCAGGGGCTTCGGCGCGGGCGGCTGAGGTGCATGTCCATGTGCCATAAAACTCCTCTTTTTGCGTACTCTTTTTGCGCTTTAAAGTCGATTTCGTGTGCTATTTGCAGCGATTTACGACCGCCCTTGCGCCACCGTTTCGGCCTTAGCCGAGCGCTTGTGCGCCAGCTCCTTCTGCCGCTGCTCCCGCCGACGCCCCGCGTCGTCGTACCGCCGCTTGTCTTCCTCGGTCAAGGGCTCCAGTCTCGCAACCGGAACGCGCCGCCCCTGCGAATCGATAGCCACAAACGTCAGATATGCCGAACCCACATGCCGATGCGTCCCAGCAATCGTGTTCTCCACCCAGACCTTCACGCCCACCTCCATCGAGGTATTAAAAGCTCGATTGAGCGACGACTTCAGAATGAGCAGATCCCCCACATGCACCGGCGCGATGAAGTCAATATGGTCCATCGAAGCCGTCACGACATGCGTGCGCGAGTGACGATACGCGGCCATGGCCCCCACCAGATCGATAAAGTGCATCAACCGCCCGCCAAGCAGGTTGCCCAGCGTGTTGGTGTCATTCGGCAGAATCAGCTCCGTCATCTCGGACTGCGACTCGGCAACCGTACGCACGGGGAGTGAGTGCCCGGAAAAATTCATCAATGCTCGCCTTTCCAACCCTTTCACGAAAGAGAGACACTCTGATAATGCGCTAACAATCACGCTATTGCTCGCAAAGGGCTATCTACCAGTTTCGGCAATCGCGCAGATTTAAGCAACCGCAGCCGTTGGGGATTGCTTCCGACTGTCTGCCGCGAAATAATCAAACCGATGGACAAGATCGCAGCACTCACCGAAATACTCTCGCAAGACCCAACCAACGCCTTCGCTCGCTACGGCCTCGCCATGGAGCATGCCAGCCAGGGCAATGTAGATATATCGCTGCAGGAATTTCAGCGCCTGCTCGCAGACAATCCTGACTACACCGCGGGATACTTCATGGCCGCTCAGACGCTAGCCAAGGCGGGACGCACGGCTGAAGCCAGGACGCAGCTGACCGATGGCATCGCCAGCGCACGGCGCACGGGCAATCAGCACGCCCTGAGCGAGATGCAGGCGATGCTCGACGATCTGGAACTGGCCGGATAGCCTTTTTTCAGCGGACCGACCCGCATTGCGAGGCCGTCGCGGCTTATCAAAACAAAGAGTCGCAGGCAGGTTCCCTTCCTAAGGAAAACGCGCATAATGTCAGGGTCATGAAAGTCCCGCTGTTTCCGCTGGATGTCGTGCTGTTTCCGGGAACTTGTCTGCCCTTGCATATCTTCGAGGAGCGCTACAAGGAAATGATCGGCGAGTGCCTCAGGGAGCGCAGCGGGTTTGGAGTCGTCCGCGCGCAGCGCGAGGGACTAGCCGTCATCGGCTGTATGGCAAAGATCGCGCGGGTTCTGCATGAATATGAAGATGGACGACTCGATATTCTATGCGATGGCGGCGACCGCTTCGAAATTGAGCAGCTCGACAATTCGCGCGATTTTCTGCAGGCAGAAGTGGATTTCTTCACCGACGATGGAGCTGAGTCTACGCGGCAAGCGCGCGAAGAATGCCTTGCCCTGCATTTTGAGGTACTGGAGCTGGCAGGGGTTGGCCATCAGCCCGCATATATCAATTTGGATGCGCCGATCGCATTTCAACTCGCCTGGGCTTTGCCCGCCGATCTTGGATTCAAGCAGCAATTGCTCAACGCTCGCTCGGATGCCGAACGAACGCAAATGCTATCCGAGTTCTATAAGACCATGCTGCCCAAATTGCGCTTCGGCGCGATGACGAATCACGTCGCAGCCAGCAACGGACACCTGATGTAACCGTTCTGCTCGCTTAAGAAGCAATTTTCACCATAGAGAGCATGAAGCACACAGAAAACCTGCTCCCATTTGCTCTCTTCGCTAGTCCATTAGAAAAACAGGTCATACTAGACATCAGGAGTCACGATGCCGACCAGCCGCCAATTGCCACAAACGCTTGGGGATCTACGCAAGAGCTCTACGTTCTCTGAAACACGTCTCCAATCCCGCAGCGTGAAAGATGAGTTGCGTGAAAACCTGATTGCACGGCTGAAATCGCGCGAGGCGATCTTCCCCGGCATCATCGGCTATGAGGACACTGTCGTTCCGCAAATTGTGAACGCCATACTGTCGAAGCAAAACTTCATCCTGCTCGGGCTGCGGGGACAGGCCAAGAGCCGCATCCTGCGAGCGCTGACAGCATTACTCGACGAGCAGATACCGTATGTCGCCGGATGCGAAATCCGCGACAATCCTTATCATCCACTGTGCAGGCGCTGCCGCGGCCTTGTTGCTGAAAAAGGCGATGCAACGCCGATTGCCTACATGAGCCGCGACGAGCGTTATGTCGAAAAGCTGGCTACTCCCGACGTCACGGTCGCTGACCTGATCGGCGATCTCGACCCCATCAAGGCCGCGCGCGGCGGGCAGGATCTGTCGAACGAGCTGACGATACACTATGGGCTTCTTCCCCGCGCCAATCGCGGCATCTTCGCCATCAATGAGCTACCGGACCTTGCCGGAAAAATTCAGGTCGCGCTCTTCAACATCATGCAGGAAGGCGATGTCCAGATTAAGGGTTACCCGGTGCGACTCGCTCTCGACGTGGCCCTCGTCTTCAGCGCAAACCCAGAAGACTACACGGCGCGCGGCAAGATCGTGACCCCGCTTAAGGACCGTATCGGCTCGGAAGTTCGCACGCACTATCCGGAAACACTGGAAGAAGGCATCGCCATCACCACGCAGGAGACCTGGAGCGAGCGTGGACTGGGCAAGCTTGAAATTCCGCAATACATGCGCGAGATCATCGAGCAGATTGCCTTCTCTGCGCGCGAAGACAAGAAAGTCGACAAGCGCAGCGGGGTGAGCCAGCGTCTGCCTATTTCGACCATGGACCTTGTCATCTCGAATGCGGAGCGCAGAGCTTTAATTCACGGCGAGTCGTTGGTGATGCCGCGCGTCGGCGACCTCTATGCGGCCCTGCCGGGCATTACCGGAAAGCTGGAGCTCGAGTACGAGGGCGAAATGCGCGGAGCCGATACTGTCGTGCGCGAAATTCTGCGCGTCGCGGTCGGCAAAATTTTTGACAATTATTTTAGCGATACAAACACGCAACAGATTGAGCAATGGTTCAATCTCGGGGGCACGATCAAGTTCGATGACGACCAGTCGGCAAGCGCCGTTGCTGCCGATCTGAAACAAATTCAGGGACTCGCCGAAAAGCTCTCACCGCTGAAGATCAAGGCTAGCTCAGATCCGGAGCATCTGGTCGCCGCCGCTGAATTCCTGCTGGAAGGTATGTACGCGCATCATCGCCTCAGCCGGACGGAGGAACGCGGATTCGCAGCGCAGGATAAGGCGCGCGGCCCCTCGCGTAGCGAGCGTGAACCAGAGCGTGAGGTCGACGACTGGGCCCAACGCAGGACGCGCCGCGGCTTCAACTAGGGCCTGTGGTGATCTTCGCAGTCATCGTATGCTGCTCGCCGGCGCCGAGAGTCACAGCACAGCTCATAATATTGCTCGCCTCCACACAGGCAAATTGTCGCCACTCGTCGTCTCCAAGGTCAGCTAAAGCTTTCGCTCCGCTTTCCCAGGGATTCCACACAACGGTAGAAAGCGATTTCTCCTTTTCGATTCGAATGCGCCGGTGCAGGATAGGATCGACCAGTTCGAGCGTGTTCCGAGTATTCAGGTATGCGTTGTCGGTCGGCTGGGTCATGACTATGTCGCCGTGCTGCGTCTTCTCGCGGTTCGCATCTGTATTGTCGAGGAACGGAGCTCCGTCCAGACCTCCGACTCGAATCCCCTCAGCATCTCCAACATGGTGATAAGTATGTAGAGCCTCTTCAAAACGCAGGGAGGTTGAACCTGAGTTCACCACAACAAGTTCCAGCGTGAGATCAGCACCGACTGTAATGCGATGCACCAGACGGAATTCATGCGGCCACCAGCGCCGGGTTTCTTCATCGCTTTCTGTCGAGAGCGTTACGATCACGGAGTCGTGCTTCCGCTCAAGAGAATCGAGCTGCCAGGCTTTTGTCCGCACGACTCCGTGCGCCGGAGCCTGAGGATTGTCGGCCTTGGCGCGAAACCAGGGGAAGCAGACCGGGATGCCGCCGCGGATGGCCTTACCCTCTTCAAACCGCGATTGCCTGCTTAGGAAGATCACCTCTTCGGTATCCGCCGGACGCCATGACGTCACCTGTGCGCCGTGCAAATAGATATCGGCCTCCGCCGCTCCTATATGGATGTGCACCATTGGCAGATTGCCCTGACCCGCGACAATCTCAGCCACGCCTTCGATTGCGAAGCGGCGATTCAATTCGTTGATTTCCGGGAATGCTTGCATGGACTGATTGTAAGTCGAGAAGACGTAGCGATCGGTTTCGATATCTTTCGTACCTTTTCTGAAACGCTTGCCGTCTTATTGCCACTACTCTGTCAGCAGCAGAAAACAGTTGTGCCGGGTTTCTCCATGTAGTAGTGTTCCGTGCATTCGGTCGCCTGCCTGGTTTTTCCTCTATTTTTTTCCGGCCCGTGGATGCAAGGCGGGTGAACATTAGGTTTTCCACCCATTCCATCGAGGAGGGATTCTATGTCTTTGATTCAGATAGGCCTGGTTGACACAACCGGAGCCCTCAACGCTGAACTGGTCCAGTCTGTGGCCGCGGCGCTCAATATTCAGGTAACCCGGGATCTGCCCCAGTTCTGGAGCGTTTCGGCAACCGTGATGTATCTCCCAAGTGCAAACAAAGTCCCTGCAGGCGTCTGGCCTGTTCAACTGGTAAAGACTTTGCCGCCAGGCGAAGGCGGTTTCCATCTCGATAAGCACAAGCAGCCCTATGCCAAAGTGATCGCCACCCCAAAGGACGATAGCTGGAGCA
The DNA here is from genome assembly GCA_963823845.1 of Terriglobales bacterium. Lineage (GTDB taxonomy): Bacteria > Acidobacteriota > Terriglobia > Terriglobales > Acidobacteriaceae > Alloacidobacterium. The sequence goes on along the minus strand of CAWGND010000021.1, from coordinate 98,608 downwards.
TTGACGCCAGCCACGAAACCCTGGAGATGCTGGTTGATCCATACGGCAACCGCATGCAGTCTTCCGTCGCTATCGAAATCAAGGGTAATAAAATCCTCGATGGCACCGGGCAGTACGGCTATCTGGTAGAGGCGTGCGATCCGTGCGAGGACGATAAGTATGGATACACGATCAACGGTGTCGTCGTCTCCGATTTCATCACGCCGCACTTCTATGACCCGCTGGTGACACCTGGAACGCGTTACAGCTTCACCGGAGCGCTGAAAGGCCCCCGGCAGATTCTTTCCGGCGGCTATATTTCCTGGGTCAATAACGAAACCGACGAATGGCAGCAGCTACTCTATCTCAGCGCCACGCCCAAGATCGTCAACATGGGCAAGGCATCGGCTGACAAAAGCCTGCGTGAATGGATTGACGCTAAAATGCAGACGGACCACGCAAACGCGGAACGGCCAAAAAAGAATAAAGCTCTGCAGAAATATGGAAAAGCACGCAGAGCAGCACTGAATAAAATTGCTGTCTCCAAAGCCAAGCTCTACGTGTAAAGGCAGTCGCAAAAGAGCCCCGCAACTTCATTCGAAGATGTGGGGCCTTTTCTTGCTTCCAAATCACGGCTACTCGACTAGCCGCGCCTTGCCGTTCTGCATGGCAGCGTCGATCAGCGACTTCATTTTCTGCTCCGCCACCTTTGAAACCGCCTCTTGTTGCTCACCAAGCTTTGCCTGTTGTTCACCAAGCTTGGCTTGCTGTTCTCCGAGCTTTGCCTGCTGGTCACCAAGCGCGGCTTGCTTATCGCCAATCTTTGCCTGCACGTCGCCGAATTTGCCTTGTATCTCCCCCAGCTTGCTCTGTACATCGGCAAGCTTTTCCTGCATATCGCTCAGGTCCCCTTGTTTTACGTCGCCTTGTAGCTTCTGCGCCTGTAGATTCTTTAGAGCTGCTTGCAGGTCCGCCATTTCTTTTGAAAGATCCGGAGACGGCGCGCTGGCTTTGACCTGCAGTTCACCCAGCCGTCCCTGTTCCTCGCCCAGACGACCTTGTTCATCGCCCAGTTCTCCCTGGCGGCGGCCAAGGTCTTCCATCGGCTTGAAATACTCACGCGCCAGCGCGACCATCGCCGGATCATCGATCACATATGATTTGCCGTCGCGCTCAAACCAGATGTAGTTGCCATGCATCTTGCCCTTCACCCTGTCGAAGGAGTTGCCAGAACGCCACGAACCCATCGCGTTTTTCGAGTCGCCGGTAACGATGGCGTACGAATTCGAGTCATCATCCGTGAACTCGTGAACATGAACCGGTTCCGTCGCGGCTTTCGCCTGCGCCATCACAGGCGTGGCGATTGCAGGCAACGCAGGTATAGCGGGAATAGAAGCATGCACGGAAAGCGCGGGAAGCGGCGCAATCCTTTCCGCAGCCGCAACGAACGGATGCAGCGCCGCAACTGGTGGCTGCATTGCTTCGGCTGCATCCACCCGCACCAGTGCAACCGCCACCACCAGGGCGCCCGGAACAAGGGCGGCAGCGACGGCCAGATGCCACTTGCACGATGTAAAGGCACCGCGGAATTTCTGGTCGACGAGCAGACGGTCAATGCGCCTGCGGATGTTGCTGGATCGCGCCATCGCCACTCCGGCCAACGGCCTGCGCCGTATGGCAGCGAACTCGACCAGCAACTCGGCATAGTTGGCCCGGCTCTGCGCTTCGTCAAGGGCGGCGCGGTCGCTGATCGCCTCTCCAAGGTCGGAGATTTCTTTCTTCAGCCACCAGCTCAGCGGACTGAACCAGAAGAACGCCACATGCAAACCCGCGATCAGCTGCAGATAAAAATCCCACTGCCGCACATGCGAGCGTTCATGCGCAAGGACGACGCGCTGCTTGTGCAGGTTCCAGTCCCCGTGCGATTCCGGCAGCACAATCGTAGAACCAATCGTGACCGGCGTTTGAATATCGGCGCTGATGCGGACCGAAGCTCGCGGCTCCAGCAATGCTGAGGCTTTTTCCGCGCGATGCAGGATGCGTGCGGCCATCACCAATCCGAAAATAAGTCGCAACAGCAGCACCCCGCAGATCGCGAGATAGACAGGAACCACCAGACTCTTCCATTGGCGGAGGCTCCAACGCTCGATGGGTGCAGCCGTCTCTCGAGACCAGGGAGCCACCGTGATCGTCGTCACCGCCTGAGGCGTGCTTACGTCGGGCATACTGACCACCCGCGGTACGAATTTCTGGACTGGCACAACCACCGCCGCGCGCGATTGCAGCAAATGCGACCCCACCAACCCCGGCATAGCAACGGCGGCCATCAGGACCAGGGCCCATGCTGTTTTCAGCACCGCTACGTTACGCACCCGCAACAACTGAATGCCCGTCCATACGACGGCTGCCATCATCAAGGAACGAAGAGCGGATTCGACTACCCATGCCGTCATCATTTCTTCCCTTTCTTTGCCGCTGCGATTCTTTCCGCAAGCCGCGTCAATTCCTTCTGGTCCAGAACATCCGAGTCCACCATCCCCACCAACAACGCCTCCACCGAGCCATCGCAGAACCAGTCAATGATGCGCTTCACCGCGCGGCCAGCTACCTTTTGCCGCGCCTCGGCAGGACGATAGAGATAGGTGCGGCCCTCGACGGTATGCGTCAGGTAGCCTTTCTCTTCGAGACGACGAAGTACCGTTCGGACCGTTGAATCTTTCAGAGGACGCCCCAACTCTTCGCGCACCTGCTCGGCGCTGATCGCGCCAGTGTTGGCAGCGTGCAGCCAGATCAGCTGCATCATGCTCAGCTCCAGTTCGCCGAGCTCGGCCGGATCGTGACCATTGATAGTGTTACTTTTCATAACGCTACACAGCGTAGCACTTGCCTTGAAGTACTGCAAGAACGATTTTGTTTAGATTTCGTCAAGGAACCGTCGAAAGAGCATCTCAGCTCTCAGTGGGGGCAAACCCCGACCTGCATTTTGAGGCCAGTTCTCGGTGCTGCTGTCTTATCTGAGTGATGGTTTGTCATGAATTCGCGCCACTTAGTCCCGCCTACAATCACCTATCCGAATTTGACAGCCATGTTTTGCCGATGTTACACGTTCTTGTTTGCACAATCGGTTGCGCAACTCGTAGCTCACATAACAACGAACGAAGTAGTCCACATGACAACGAACGAAAAAGTAACAAAGACTTGGAGGCAATATGCAGAAAATCATACCCGAAGGTTCTATGCGTGCGGACGTTCGCCGAAAGCCTACGATTTCAAGGAGGTGCTCTATTGCTAAGAGCTATTTGCGCAGCCTGATATTACTACTGGCGTGCGCGACAGCCCTTACGGCTTCCGCACAGTACCGTACTTCGATTCAAGGTACGGTGACCGACACCTCAGGCGCAGTGATTCCGGGCGCCACCTTGACCCTGACTAACAACGCAACCAACGTAAAGCAGGTTCGTACCAGCGATGCCGGCGGTGTTTACAACTTCAACGCATTGCCACCGGATACCTTCACCCTCGTCGTCACGAAGGATGAATTCCAGGAAAAAGATCTTGTTAATTTGCAACTGATTCCGGAGCAGGCGAACTCAATCAATGTCCAGATGGAGCCCGGAGTGGCAACGCAGACGGTGACCGTCGATGCCTCCACTCAGTCGGCGCTCGATACCGAGACCGCGAACACTCAAACGTCCATCTCTGCCAACCAGATCGAGCACATGCCGGTATATCAACGCGACCCCACCAGTCTCATTCGCCTGGCGCCCGGAGCCCTCTCCGATGGCGCGCAGGCAGCCGGGGGCGGCGGATTTCAGGCCCCAGGCACTCAAACCGGCGCTTCATCGGGCGGGGGCGGCAACCTCGGACATTCCAGCAGTATCTTCGCCACGGAAAACGGCCCTTCGGCCAATGTGAACGGCGGCCAGTTCGAGAATAACGGTTACACCATCGACGGTATCAGCACGGATAGTGCGGTCTGGGGCGGAGCTACGGTCATCACTCCGAGTCCGGAGTCGATCGGCGATCTCAAGATTGTTTCGAACGCCTACGACGCGGAGAATGGCCGCTTCGCGGGTGCCGTAGTCGAAATGATCACCAAGAGCGGAGCGAACAATCCGCACGGTAGCTTCTTCTACCAGATCACACGCCCCGGTCTGAATGCGTATCAGCGTTGGAATGGCCCTGGATCCGTAGAGGCCTACGACCCGACTACCGGAGCTAAGCTGACGCCCGCCGAACGTGGTCTTCTCCGCGATGAGGATCGATACAACCAGTGGGGTGGCAGCATTGGGGGGCCCATCTGGAAAAACAAGCTATTCGCCTTCTTCGCGTACGAGAAGCAAGCGCAGACTATTGGGGCGACCGGCACCGAGTGGTATCCAACCTCCCAATTTAACGGACTTGCGCCTGCAGGCAGCATTGCTGCCACGTTTCTCGGTTTTCCGGGTTCAGGCGTAAGCGGCACCGTCGTCGGCTCAACAACATGTAACGCGTACGGACTCACTGAAGGCGTAAATTGCAGGACCATTCCGGGTCAGGGCCTCAATCTTGGATCGCCCCTGACCACACCCCTCGGGTCGCAGGACCTCACCTGGGTAAGCCCCGCCAGCCCTGGCGTCGGCAGCGGCCTTTCGAATGTCGCCGATATTGCCTTGTACACCGTCAGCAACCCTACCACCACAGACTTTCAGCAATGGAGCGGACGCATGGATGGCCAGATTGGCAGCAAGGATCATGCGGCTTTTGTCATCTATTGGGTTCCAGCCAGCAGAACCAATTTGAACGGCGCTCTTGGTTATCAACTCTTTCATCATGAGCAGATTAACGACGCCTTCTCGGGCATCTGGAATCACATTTTTTCCGCAAACTTCCTGAACGAAGCCCGCGCCAATGCCGCGGGGTGGCGCTATAACGAACTGGGCAGTAACACTCAGGCTCCGTTTGGGCTACCTCAGATCCAGTGGTTCGGCTCGCCGAACAACTTTGGCAACATCGCCCTCGGACAGCTCGGTGTGAACGCGCCTAGCCATCTGAATCAATGGACTTACGGCTATAAGGACGTCGCGACCATGATTCATAGGTCACAGACCTGGAAGTTTGGGGGGGAACTCACCCGGCTCTACTATCTGAACGACCCGATCGGCGCACCGAACTACACCTTCTACAACATCTGGGATTTCCTGAATGATGCTCCGCAAGCCGAAGGCGGACCGTTCCAGGCAACCACCGGTTTTCCGGGTGGGTTCCGCAATGATAACCGCCAGAATATCTGGGGCTTCTTCTTCCAGGATAACTGGAAGGCTCGTCCGAATCTGACCCTAACCGCAGGTCTTCGCTACTCTTACTTCGGACCGCTTTCCGACAAGAACAATAACATGGGCGTTCTGCGCTTCGGTAGCAGCTCGAGCTTTTTGACCGGTATTACAATCCGCCCTGGAATCAACGCATGGAACGCCCAAAAGCTCAACTTTGGACCACAAGTCGGCTTTAATTGGGCTCCGAACTATTTGAACGGAAAGGTCGTCTGGCGCGGCGGTTACGGTCTGAACTACAACCAGGAGCAAATTGCGAACGCCAATGCCAATGACGGCAACCCGCCGGGAACCTCGTCTGTTCCGGGAACCAGCACCGATCCCAGTAACATCAATCCGAATATTCTCTACGCGACTTCCTCAAGCCCAACGAATATCAATGGGTATCCGGCGAACCCGAGCGTGATTACCACATTTAACTCTGCCGGACTGCCCGTGGTGGGAGCCGCGAATCTGAGTGCACTGACGAACAATCTGCCCACCCAGTATGTGCACCACTGGTCTCTTGAAGTAGAAATGGATCTATCGCATGCATGGGTGGGAACCCTCACCTATCTGGGCAGCTCCGGCAAGCACCTCTTGTTCGACTATGACGCAAACGGATACGGGTTCACATTCGGTGCGCCGCTCAATCCTCTGGTCAATAGCGTCAATACCTTTGGCAACCAGGGCAAAGCGAACAACAACATGATGATCGCCGACTTAAAGCATCAGTTCTCGCAAGGCTTCTCTGTTGAGGGGCAGTACACCTGGGCTCATAGCTTCGATACGAACTCGGGCCCGTACTTCCGCTCGCCCTATATTTACAACACCCAGTTTGCCTACGGACAATCGGACTTCGACATCAGAGATACCATCAAGCTGTTCGGCATCTGGCAGCCAGTCATCTTCCACGGCAACGACTGGAAAGAGAAGGTCGCCGGCGGATGGACGATCAGCGGCATCTTTACCTACCACACTGGCTTTGGTTGGACTCCGTTCTATACTGCTCCTCACCAGATCTACTGCAACCTTTGCAACTATGGGTTCCAACAACTGCGCCCATCTTACAACGGTACCGGCGGCCACAACTCAAGCAATAACGCGTTCAAGACGGGAAGCAACTTTACTAACCCGGGCACTACGAATACCGGGACCAATAACGATCAGTTCACAAATAACTACTTCACGGTTCCGAACTACGCCAATGCGATTGCAGATAATCCTGGACAGTTCGCAACCGCCTTCATCCCTCCGCCGGGAATCGGCCGCAACTCGATCCCGGGCCCGGACTACCGTGATTTCGATATGAACCTCGCCAAGGCATTCGGCCTGCCCAGGATTCCGGGTATTGGAGAAAACGCAAAGATCGAAATTCAGGCCAACTTCCTGAATACCTTTAATACGCTGAACATCAACCCCAGCAGCATTTCGAACAACATTGCAAACTCTGGACTGGGCCAGGCGGGGAGCGCACTGGGCTCAAGAGTCATAACGTTTCAAGGTCGTTTCAGCTTCTAATTTTGCCTCCCTATGAGGGTGCGCCTGTGTATGGGCGTACCCTCTTTTCTTTGAGACAGGAACCTGCCGCAAGATCTCACGGGTGTTGTTGCAGGCAATTTTCTTCAACACAGGCTTCCCGCATTTCTCAGAGGAGTTGCCACTTTGCGATTGAAACATTCGTTCAGCTTCGGATTGGTTCTTGCAGGGCTGCTGGTACCAGGCCCGTTCGTCTTCGCGCAGGAGAAAATCGAGATTGATGCGCAGGCGCACACCACACCCTTCCCACACTTCTGGGAGCAGATGTTCGGCTCCGGACGAGCCAATCTGTCGCTGCGCGAGAGCTATCGCAACGATCTGCGCGCGGTAAAGCAGGCCACGGATTTTCGCTACGTCCGCTTCCACGCCATCCTTCACGATGAAAACGGCGTCTACAGCGAAGACGAGCATGGAAACCCCGTCTACAACTTCTCGTATGTAGACCAGATCTACGATGGCCTGCTGAAAAACGGCGTGCGGCCGGTCGTCGAAATCAGCTTCATGCCGAAGAAGCTGGCCTTCAATCCAGATGCTCTGCATCCGTTCTGGTACAAGCAGAATGTCTCGCCGCCAAAGAGCATGGAAGCGTGGGACGGTCTGATGACTCACTTCGCCCAGCATCTGGTCGACCGCTACGGCATCGACGAAGTCTCGCAGTGGTACTTCGAAGTGTGGAATGAACCGAATATCGATTTCTGGAATGGCATTCCGCGCAGACACAAGTTACTTTGATCTGTACGCGCACACCGCTCGCGCGTTGAAGAGCGTAAGCCCGCGTCTGCGCGTCGGAGGCCCCGCCACCGCTGCCGCATCATGGGTCGACGAATTCTCTGAAATATGCCGCTGACAATCACGTGCCGGTGGACTTCGTCTCCAGCCACGGCTATGCCGACGACACCGTCGAAAACCTCTTCGGCACCAATGAAGACATTCCCATGGACGACCGCGTCTGCCGCGCCATCGGAAAAGTGAGAAAACAGATCCAGGCCTCAGCCATGCCCCATCTGCCGCTCTTCTGGACTGAATGGAATGTGCAGGGAATGAACGAGTCGCGCGACACCTCCTTTGTCGGCACAGGACTGGCAAACACGATCCGCGAATGCGATGGCCTCGTAGACATGATGTCCTTCTGGACATTCTCCGATGTATTCGAAGAAGGCGGTCCGATTGCGAAACCATTCGGCGGAGAATTCGGACTGCGGGCAAAGGGCGGCATCAACAAGCCCAGCTACTACGATTTCGCGCTGCTCCACCAGCTGGGCGATCAGCGCATCGCCAATCCTTCCTATGATGTGATTGCAACAAAGCGCCCGGACGGAACACTCGTAGTCGCGGTATGGAATCTCGTCGATCCAGACAAAACCGGAAGCGAGAAAGATGTCCAATTGGTTTTCCATGGAGTGCCCGCGAACGCAGCGGTTTCCATCAGTCGCGTCGATGACACGCATGGAAATACTCTCGCCGCCTACAAGGCGATAGGCAGCCCGCTCGATCCAACCGATGCGCAAGTAGAGCAGATGAACAAAGCAACAGCGCTTGGCGCTCCGGAACGCCTCACACTCACAGACGGCAAGCTGAATCTGAAACTGGACAGCAATGCTCTGTTACTCGTCCGGGTGGGATCACATCTTGAGGACAGCAACCAGTGAGAACGCGGCACGAGGCAAGCAATCCCCGTCTACTGCGGGCGCTGATCGTGCTCGGAGTATCGGTTCTTTCAACGTCCGGCAAAGCGCTGGCGGATCAGAACTATTCACAGCAGGTATTTTTTGAAAACAGCCTTTCCCCGGGTTCCTATTTCTATAGCTCGGGAACAATCTCATCCCCCAGTATTCTGAATCTCGTTGATGGCAAACTGCCGGTAGAGACCTCGACCTTCATCAGCGGCCCCAACGCTCTCGCATTGCAGTGGCAATCCATGCCCAATGGAGGATGGGACGCGGAGATCAACCTCTATGCGTGGCGCAATCGCAATATCGACTTCGCCGGAGACAGCCTCTTCCTCTGGCTCTACGCGAAGGACGGCATTCGCGCAGTAGATTTGCCGAAAATAGCATTGCGCGACATCGCCCGGAACTTCACAGGTCTGCTCTCCATCGGATCATTCACCGATGATTTGGTGCCCGGTAAATGGGCCCGGGCGCGGATTCCCTTAGCAAACTTCCCGAGTACCTCACTCCATCCTTTTGATCCGCGGCGTCTCGCCGCTATCATCCTCGCGCAGGGGGCAGCCGATGGCAGCGCGCATACACTCTACATCGATGACATACGCATAGAAAACGCAGAACAGAAGAACCAGCATGCCCCGGCAGCGCCAGAGATCGTCCAAGCAAAAGGATATGAACGCCACATCGATCTCAAGTGGAAAGCGGAACCGGACGAATCCGTCGCGCAATATGTAATCTACCGATCCATCCATGGCGAGCAGTTCCAGCCCATCGGAGTGCAGCGCTACGGAGTGGACCGCTTTACAGATTTTCTCGGCGATTCGCACGCAACCGCATCGTACAAAATCTCCGCACGTACATCTTCATTGCTGGAATCTCAGCAGTCGGCTGCAGCCACAGCGTCAACCCACCCCATGACCGACGAGGAACTGCTCACGATGGTGCAGGAAGCCTCGTTCCGTTATTACTGGGAAGCCGCTGAGCCCAACTCCGGAATGACGCGCGAAAACACTCCGGGCGACGATGACGTCATCGCGCTCGGAGCCAGCGGCTTCGGCATCATGGCGATGGTCGTCGGCGCAGATCGCAGTTTTGTTCCGCGCGAACAAGTGGTCGACCGCCTGCTGCGCATCACCGATTTCCTCGCCAGTGCCGATCGCTACCATGGCGTATGGCCGCATTTCCTGAGCGGAAGGACAGGTCATGTTCTACCAGTCTTCGGCATCTTCGACGACGGCGCCGATCTGGTAGAAACTTCCTTCCTGATGCAGGGCCTTCTGACGGCGCGGCAGTACTTCGACAAAGACAACGAAAAAGAGCAGCAACTGCGCAGTAACATCACAAAACTCTGGCAGGGTGTCGAATGGGATTGGTTCCGCGCAACTCCCGATAAGGACGCCCTCTATTGGCACTGGTCTCCGGATTACGCATTCCACATCGCCAACCGCCTCCAAGGATGGAACGAGGTGATGATCACCTATCTGCTGGCGATCGCATCGCCCACGCATCCCGTGCCTGCCAGTCTGTACCACACTGGCTACACAGCAGAAGGCACAGCCCATACATACGGGGAGGGGCACACATATTACGGCATCCAGCTCGATATGAACTACGGCCCCGGCTCACCTGGACCGCTCTTCTTCACACAGTATTCCTATCAGGGATACGATCCGCGCGGCTGGCGCGACAAGTACACCGACTACTTCACCAACAATCGCAATGAAGCATTGATAAGTCAGGCATACAGCATCGCGAATCCCCTGCACTGGAAAGGCTATGGTGCAGACTCGTGGGGATTGACCGCCGTTGATGGACCGCGCGGTTACCGCGAATATAAGCCCTTCACCGAGGATGACGGCACGATCGCGCCAACAGGAGCGATCAGTTCTTACGCATACACGCCGCGGCAGTCGCTGCTGGCCTTGAAGCATTTCTATCGCGACCTTGGCCCTCAGCTCTGGGATATCTACGGCTTTCGCGATGCATTTAATGAGCGGCAAAACTGGTACTCCGGCATTACCATGGGGCTCAACCAGGCTCCGATGGCGGTGATGATCGAAAATGGCCGCACCGGCCTCATCTGGCGGTGTTTCATGTCGAACCCAGAGATGGCCCATATACAGTCGGCAATCGGATTGCAACCGGATCGAAGCAAATAGGCAGCGAAAGCTGTTATCCATGACGCGAAGATCGAGAGGACGGGCATGACCTCGAAGGACAGCACGACTCCTTCTCGCAGAACAGCCGCGCGGCCAGACCTGAAGGAACTGGCCCGCCATCTGGGGGTTTCGCAGACAACCGTCTCTCGCGTGCTGAACGGCTCGGCAAAGGACTATCGCATTTCGGAAGAGACGCAGCAGCGCGTTCTCGCTTCTGCTGCACAGCTGAATTACAAGGCGAATGCTCTCGCGCGAGGCCTGCGCAGTAAACGTAGCAAAACCGTGGGCGTGATGGTTCCGGAGATCAGTGAAGGCTATTCGACCGCTGTTCTTGGAGGCATTGAAGATGTGCTGCTTCTCTCCGGATTTTTCTACTTTGTCGTAAGCCATCGCCATCGCGCGGAACTTCTTCGCGAGTACCCTTCGCTGCTCCTATCGAGGGCAGTCGAAGGAATCATCGCCGTGGATTCAGCACTCGAAGAAGCTCTGCCCATACCCGTTGTTGCCGTATCCGATCATCATCATCGCCCGGCGGTCGTAAATATCGAGCTCGATCATCTTCTGGCTGCACGCTATGCGCTCGAACATCTGAACTGCCTGCAGCACCGTGAAATTGCCTTCATTAAGGGTCAGACCTTCAGCTCGGATACACTCGCGCGCTGGCGCGCCATCTGCAAAGTGGCAGCCGAGCTTGGCATCGAAATCAATCCGCGCCTGGTAACACAGTTGGAAGACCACGGGCTTGGAACAGAGCCGGGCAGGGCCGCAACGGTCCGGCTGCTTGAACGCGGCGTACATTTCACCGCCATATTTGCTTTCAACGATCTTGCTGCTATTGGTGCAATCACTGTCCTGCGCGAGGTGGGCATACAAGTACCTGCACAGATCTCCGTCGTCGGTTTTGACGATATCTCGAGCGCGGCCACAAACAATCCACCGCTGACTACGGTGCGGCAGCCCTTGCAGGAGATGGGCCGCGTCGCCGCGAGCACGCTGCTGCAGATGATTCACGACGAAAAACAGGAATGGCCGAAACATCCCATCCGCGTGCTTCCGGCGTTTGTCGAACGGCAGTCCACCGCCGTGGCGTCGCAAGCGCGCAAACAGAGTGTGAGGCCGTGCATTTAGAGAAAGAACGCTATTTATAAGGGGGAACAAGGTTGGCTCTCAAAGTTCTTCATTCCGCTCCCGTATCACTCGCCGCAATCCGAAAAACGATTGCCCTCAGTATTGGCTTCGCCTTCTATATTGCGGCATCAATCGCGCAGACGCCGCAGCGAAAGCCCACTCCATCCAGCCCACAGCTTGCATCTCCCGCCATTGAGCGCCGCGTCGACGATCTTCTGAAGAAAATGACCCTCGAGGAGAAAATCGGCCAGCTCGTGCAATACAACGACATCGGCTACGAATCCGCCACAAGTGCGGTACAACTTGCGGCGAACCCCGAAGCTAAGAACAACGTAAACGCAATGGAACTTGCCGCAACCGGAGGGCTTGGCTCGATGCTCAACACCGTAGGCGCCGAGCGCACCAACGCCTTCCAGCATGCCGCAGTCGATAAGAGCCGCCTTCACATCCCGCTGCTCTTCGGCGCCGACATCATCCACGGCTACCGGACGATTTACCCGCAGCCTCTCGGGCTCGCAGCCAGCTTCGATCCCGATCTCGTACTGTCTCTCTCGCGCATGTCGGCCGAAGAGTCCACCACAGCGGGCATACGCTGGTTCTATTCACCAATGGTCGACATCTCCCGTGATGCCCGCTGGGGCCGCACCACTGAAGGCGCAGGAGAAGACCCGTATCTGGGCTCAGCCATGGCCCGCGCGTACGTTCTCGGTTATCAAGGCAGCAGCCTCGCAAATCCGGACAGCGTCGCTGCCTCGGTGAAACACTTCGCCGCATACGGAGCAGCAGAGGCAGGCCGTGAATACAACACGACCGATATGTCTGAGATACGCCTGCGGCAGATCTATCTGCCACCCTACAAAGCCGCGGCTGAAGCGGGTGCGGCGACCATCATGAGTGCCTTCAACGCATTGAATGGAGTGCCAGCCACCGCGAACCGCTTCCTCATGCAGAACATTCTCCGCGATGAATGGGGCTTCAACGGCTTCGTTGTCAGCGACTACACAGCTGTCATGGAGCTTGTGAATCACGGCATCGCGCTCGACGCGGCAATGGCTACGCGCAAGGCAATACTCGCCGGCGTCGACGTCGACATGATGTCGCATTTCTACGATACGCAGCTGCCTGAGCTGGTTCGCACTGGACAGGTCCCGATGAGCGTGGTCGACGAGGCCGTACGCCGAGTGCTGCGCGTGAAGTTCGCGCTCGGCCTCTTTGAACATCCTTATGCGCGCGCAACTGAGATCACCGCCGCCGTGCCCGAGCACCGCCCGCTCGTACGCAAAGCCGCGGAAGAATCGTTCGTGCTGCTCAAAAACGATTCCGCCAGCCAGAGCCATCCCGCCCTTCCTTTGTCACCTGACGCAAAGAAGATCGCCATCATCGGCCCACTCGCCGACAACCCCGGAGAGATGATGGGCTCGTGGAGCGGCGGCCCGGAACTGGCCGATGTTGTCACCATCAGGGCCGCGTTCGAAGCACGCGCAAAGCAGAACGGCGGCTCCGTCACCTACGCCAAAGGCACTGAGATCACCGGAACATCCGACGAAGGTTTCGCCGAAGCCGTGCACGCCGCAGAACAATCAGACGTCGCTGTGCTGGCGCTGGGCGAATCTGGCGCGATGAGCGGCGAAGCAGGATCGCGCGCGCATCTCGACCTGCCGGGAAACCAGGAGAAACTGCTCGAAGCTGTTGCCGCCACCAGTAAACCAATCGTTCTGCTCGTCTTCTCCGGCCGCCCATTAGTGTTGAACTGGGCCGCGCAGCACATTCCGGCCATCATGGAAGTCTGGTTCCCTGGAACCGAAGCCGGCTCTGCCATTGCCGATGTGCTGTATGGCGACGTCTCTCCAAGCGGCAAGCTCCCCATGAGCTTCCCGCGGGCAGTGGGCCAGGAACCGCTTTACTACAACCAGTTCCCCACCGGCCGCCCCCCGTTTAATGCCGATCTGACAAAGCCCCCCGGACCCGATTCCCGTTTCGTCTCGCGCTATATCGACGTGCCGAACGACGCACTCTTTCCATTTGGATATGGGCTGAGCTACACGCAATTCTCCTACGGCAACGTGGCCCTATCGCGGTCTACACTTCCCTTGCGTGAGGCGAACCGCGAAAACGCGCAGAAGCTGATAACTGCAACCGTAACAGTGACAAATACTGGCAGCCGCCCCGGGTTAGAGATCGTGCAATGCTATGTGCGCAACCTTGGCGCGAGCGTTGAACAACCGGTGCGCAGCCTCAAGGGTTTTACCCGCGTCATGCTGAAGCCGGGCGAATCGAAGCAAGTCTCCTTCGATCTCGGCTTCCCGGAACTCTCCTTCTATAACGCAGACAGCAAGGCCGTGATCGAGCCAACGCATTACACAGTCTGGATTGGCGGCAGTTCACTCGCCACGGAAAATGCGGCCTTCACGGTCAATCCGTAGAAGGTGGCGACGCCGACCGTGTCATGTCTCGCGACCGCGGAAAACCGCTGTCATCGTGTCTGCGGTTTTACCGGCCTTTCCGGTCTAGTGCTGGCCTGACGACGGCTCGGACTCCTGCAGGAGTTCTGCCAGATATTGTCCCCAGACAGCGGGAAGGGTGTGTGTTCCGTGCCCGCGGGTAGCGTCAGTGGTCGGCAAGAGAACGAACTTACCGCGAGGTACACGACGAATTTCTTTGGGCATAATGTCGAGTTCCGGAGGATTGATGAAATCATCCGCAGAATTGATTGCCATCACGGGAACGGTAATCTTCTCGAGATTCGCCGACGGATCATAAGTGCGCGACGATGCAAATTGATAAAGGAAGTCATTCGCATCGAGCGTCCCGAGATAGTCCGCGTGCGCCTTCTTCAGATACTCATCTGCCGCGTCGCGTGTCGGGTAAAGCTTCTGCATCTGCAGCGGTGAAGAGCCCATGATCAGGAGCATGTCAATTGCAGTCCTGAGGCCAGGCTCCGGCTGAGCTTTATATTCGCCGGCCTGCCATGCCGGATCGCTGGTGATGGCGTCCATGGCCATCTCCCGCGTCATGCGATTGCGCCCGGCGATCTGTATCGGCATGCATGCTAGAGGCATAAGAGCGTCGGCGAATCCGGGATAGGTTTCGCCCCATACCCACGAGTGCATGCACCCCATCGACGTGCCGAGGATCAGCCGGAGATGATCGACCCCGAGCGCTTGAGTCACGACAAGATGTTCACCGAGAACCATATCGTCGTAGTCGTACTTCGGAAAGCGCGCATGGAGCCCGTCGCTCGGCTTTGACGATTTCCCGTGGCCGATGTCGTCCGGAAGAATGATGAAGTATTTCTGCGCATCGAGCAGGCCGCCGGGAACAAACAGAACTCCAGCGAATCGCGGCGAGAGGAATTGCGTTCCCGCTCCTCCCGTGCCATGCAGGATGAGAACTGCATTATCAACATGGCCATGAATGTCGCGGTGCGGCTTCCCCAGAATCCGATAATGAAGGCGCAGCTCTGGCAACGACGAACCATCCTTGAAATGGAAGCCCTTTGCGAGGTAATCCCCCTCCTGCGGCGCGGGCCATGCAGAAGAGGTTTGTGCATGAATGCAATGGCTTACTACCAGAAGCGTTAAAGAGGCGGTGAATGAAACAATCCATCTCGCAGTGCGCTGCGGTTCCGTCGAATCGCTCTGTCTTTGCATCGACATGTCGGGCTTCATCCGAAAATCGCTCCTCGACCCTGGACTTCTCAGATATCTTTATCGCACGCGGTATAACGAAAATGGAAGGAACTGTTTATGGCCGCAAAGAATGACCCGATCAAGGAAGTCGTGCTAATCACGAGCGGAGATCTGCGGCAGTCGGCAAACTTGGCTTGTTGGCCGGCACAGAAGGAGATGGAGCGCAAGTTGACGCAAAGCTTTGCGCAAGGGGGTGTACTGATGCGACGTGCCTTTCCCGTTGACTCCAGGAAAGGTCATGGCTTCATTTCCAGCCAGCGCATGGGCATGGACATCTTCGCGGATATTGATCCAGAGGCCAACCTGGTATTCGCAACTGCTGCCTGGCAATACACGCATCATGTATTGCCAGGACTGCGCAGTCACCGCGGCCCGATTCTCACTGTTGCAAACTGGTCGGGGCAGTGGCCGGGATTAGTCGGTTTGCTCAATCTCAACGGCTCACTGGTGAAGGCAGGAGTAAGATTCAGCACGCTCTGGAGCGAGGACTTCAAAGATGAATTTTTTCTAAACGGCCTGCGAACATGGATCACAAAGAAAGAAGTAGTTCACGACACCAGCCATGTGCGCGACCTCGATATCAATACTCTTCCCGTCGATGCAAGAAGTCTGGGGCAAGATCTGGCAGCCAGGCTGCACCGTCGGAAGGCGATCCTGGGTGTATTCGATGAAGGCTGCATGGGCATGTACAACGCGATCATCGACGATGAGCTGCTGAATCCCACCGGAGTCTTCAAAGAACGCCTCAGCCAATCGGCGCTCGTAGCCCGGATGCGCACAATTCAAGACAAGGAAGTATCCTCGGTTCGGTATTGGCTGGACGAGAAAGGATTGAAGTTCATCACCGGCGCTGAAGAGGCTACAGACCTTACCGAGAGCCAGATCCTGGAGCAGTGCAAGATGTATATCTCTGCCGTCCGTATAGCGCAAGAGTTTGGCTGCGATGCGATTGGCATTCAGTACCAGCAGGGGCTCAAAGATATGGTCCCAGCCTCTGATCTGGTCGAAGGTTTGCTCAACAACACAGAGCGTCCACCTGTTTACGATGAGCAGTCAGGAAAAGAACTCTATCCAGGACAGCCTTTGCCGCACTTCAACGAAGTGGATGAAGGGGCTGGACTCGATGCCCTGGTGACGAATCGCTGCTGGAGTGCTTTGAAGCTCGATCCGGCCACGACATTGCACGACCTTCGTTGGGGCGAGCATTATGCGCGTCATGGCATCGACGATTTTGTCTGGGTCCTCCAGATATCGGGCGCGGCTCCGGCAAGCCACTTCGTCAATGGATATCGAGGCGCATCAAGCGAGCGTCAGCCGCCGATGTATTTCCCACTTGGCGGAGGTACGCTCAAGGGTATCGGCAAAGCAGGAGAAATTGTATGGAGCCGAGTCTTTGTCGAAGATGGCTCGCTCCATGCCGATATTGGTCGAGGCAGTGTCGTAGAGCTACCTGCCGAAGAGACTGCGCGGCGCTGGAAAAACACGACCAGTCAGTGGCCTTTGGTGAGCACCATCTTTCACGGCATTACGCGAGATGCTTTCATGGCGCGCCATCGAGCAAATCACGTAAGCATCGCTTACGCTCCGGATGTGGCGTCTGCCAGCAAAGCGCTCGCTGTCAAGTCCGCGATGTTTCATGCAATGGGAGTAAAGGTTCACCTCTGCGGCGAAATTCACTTCTGAGACGGGCAGCAATGACAGATAAGTTCAAGTTAGACCGCCGCGATTTTCTAAGGCACGCCGCTGGTGCCGTCGGCGCTTCGACTCAAATAGCGCAATGGCCCGTATTAGAGATGCCTCAGGGTGAGGCCAGCGCGGGTAAACAAGCCGCGCTTACCCCTACAGAAGAAGATATCCGGTATCCACGCCAGTTTCGCGGGCGCCAACTCAAGATGATTTCTTTCCCACTGGGCGGAGTAGCCGCCGGCAGTATTGGTTTAGGCGGGCGCGGGCAGCTTTACAACTGGGAGATCTTCAATCGCCCGAACAAAGGATTTCGGCCACCTTACGCGTTTGCGTCCATATGGGCACAGGCCGGAAATCAGAAGCCCATTGCGCGCGTGCTCGAATCGCGCCTTCTGCCTCCGTATGAAGGACAAGACGGTCTCGGTTCTGAGAACGCTCCTGGCCTGAGCCGCCTGGAGACTGCAGTCTTCACCGGACAATATCCGCTCGCACACATTGATTTTCATGATCCCTCACTACCGGTCAGAGTGGAGCTCGATGCTTTCTCACCATTTATTCCGCATGAACCAGACAAGTCGGGACTGCCGGTAGCTATCCTGCGCTACCGCGTGACGAATTCCGGCCACACACCGGCGAAAGTCAGCATCGCATATTCGCTGGACAATCCTGTGAAGACAAGCGACAAGAAGAATGCCAAGCGCGTGAACGAGTATCGTTCAGTTGTTGGCGCAGTCGGACTGTTCATGAACAATCCCGGGTTGGCAAAAGATGATCCTATGGCCGGGAGTTTCGCGCTCGCTGCAACGCCGGAGTCTGGTATCCATGTTTCCCACTGGATCGGATGGCCCGAAGGCCGATGGTGGAATTCGCCGCTCCTCTTCTGGGACCAATTCTCGAAAGAAGGTGATTTGGGAACGCAGCCCGAGTCGCCTGACTCTGTGGGCGTGCTCTGCTTGCAGAGGATGATTCCTCCGGGGCAGTCGGCGGGTTTTCCGTTTCTGCTGAGCTGGCATTTTCCCAACCGCACACCCGACTGGTGCGGATGGGAAGCGCCTCCAGGAGAGGGAAAGACAATCATCGGCAATTACTATGCAACCCGATTTAAAGACGCATGGGAGTCGGTGACTCACACCGCGAAGAATCTGGAAAGCCTGGAAGCCCGCACGAAGATGTTCGCCGACGCTTTCGCCGAAAGTACATTGCCCGCGGCGGTCAAGGACGCAGCCAGCGCGAACCTCTCAACACTCGCGAGCACCACTTGCTTCCGGACCGTCGATGGCGAATTTCATGGTTTTGAAGGCAGTGACGATACGCTGGGGTGTTGCTTCGGAAACTGCACGCACGTATGGAACTACGAAACGGCGACGACATTTCTCTTTCCCTCATTCGCTCGATCGCTGCGCAGGAGCGCCTTTGGCTATTCCATGGATGACGCAGGCGCGATTCATTTTCGGCAGCTGTTGCCAGATGGCAAAGCGCGCTCCGGGTTCGCGGCTGCAGACGGCCAGATGGGCCAGATCGTTCACGCATGGCTCGACTGGAAAATCTCCGGAGACGACGCATGGCTGCACGGTATCTGGCCGCGTGTGAAGAAGGCCCTGGAATTTGCATGGGTGCCGGGCGGATGGGACGCGAATCGCGATGGTGTGCTCGAAGGCGTGCAACACAATACCTACGACGTGGAGTTTTACGGCCCGAATCCAATGTGCGGAATTTATTATCTGGGCGCGCTTCGTGCCTGCGAGGAGATGGCGCGAGCCGTTGGCGACAGTTCCTCCGCGCACGAATACAAACGGCTGTCCGATCGAGGACAACAGTGGATCGACGCAAATCTGTTCAACGGTGAATACTACGTTCAGAAGATTCGCGGATTCCGGAAAGATGAGATCGCGCCGAATCTGACGAGCGACATGGGGTCGGAAAATACCGAGATGCCCGAATACCAGGTCGGCAGCGGTTGCCTGATCGATCAACTGGTCGGCCAATATCTGACTGGTATTGGAGGCATGAAACCGCTGATATCGGATGAGCACCTACGCGCCACCCTGCGATCCATTTACCGATACAACTACAAGCGCTCGTTGGTAGATCACGACAACGTAGAGCGCACCTACGCGCTGAATGACGAGGCAGCCGTCGTTGTTTGTGATTACGGAAAGGCAGAGCGTCCGCATATTCCTTTCCCCTACTACGCCGAGGCCTGGACAGGAACTGAATACACTGCGGCGGCTTTGATGATGCCCTGGGGCATGGCAGCGGAGGGGATTGAGATTGTGCGGAATTCTCGCCTCCGCTATGACGGCGAAAAGCGAAATCCCTGGGATGAGGCTGAGTGCGGACATCATTATGCCCGCGCCATGTCATCCTGGTCGGCTTTCATGTCGCTCAGCGGATTCACCTATGACGGCACGAAGGCGGCGGTAGTCGCCACGCCGCGAATTGCTCATCCCCGATTTCATTGTTTCTGGGCAACCGGAACAGGTTGGGGCACGTTTTCTTATCAGCCTCAGGCGAATGGCAACCGGTTTGCTATTAAGGTTCTGGCAGGGGACCTCCGTTGCCGTACGTTTGAGATCACTGCGACAGGCACAACAGCATTCGTGCAATACAACGGACGAGCTCTACCAAATCAGGTGGAAAAATCCGGCGATCATGCAGTAGTAAGCCTTCAGGACACCTTGAAGCTGTCCGCAACGAGTGAATTGCAGATTGAGGTGCGCGCATGAACGCACCCCAATCTGCGCAGAAACCATGGGTAGTGGTAGTCGGCGGGTTTTTAGGGGCAGGTAAAACAAGCCTGATTCTGGCAGCATCTCGCCTTCTTGCGCAAGGAGGGGTTCGTAGCGCGGTCATCTTGAATGATCAGGGCAAGGAGTTAGTAGATACGCGCCACGCGGAAATGCGCGGTATAACATCCGGCGAAGTAACCGGAGGATGTTTCTGCTGTAAGTTTTCCGAATTGATAGCTGAGATGGAAAAGATGCGGTCGCTTGCCCCCGATGTGATTTTCGCCGAGCCGGTGGGGAGTTGTACCGATCTGGTTGCAACGGTACTTTCACCGCTTTTGCAGGAATTTGATAGCTACCGAATTGCGCCGTTAACTGTGCTGGTCGATCCGGCGCGGACAGCCGCCCTGCTAAGCAGCGGTGCCGATGCCAACGCCGCATTTCTGTTTCGAAAACAGTTGCAGGAGGCTGACCTGGTCTGCATGACGAAAACGGACATCTTTCCGGACGCTGTTGCAATTCCGGATACCGAGACCAGGTACGTAAGTGCAAAGACAGGCCAGGGCGTTCTGGAATGGATGGACGAGATTCTCTCTGGAAGTTTCAGGGCTGCTGCAAGAACTCTCGATATTGACTATGAGCAGTATGCGCGTGCGGAAGCCGCCCTTGCATGGCTCAATCTCAGTTTCACCTTTGAACCAGAATCCCCAACCACTTCTGCTTTGGTGATCGGCCCGTTTATGGATCGCTTGGACGATGCGCTCACTGCGGCGGCAATTCCCATCGCACACCTGAAGATCATGGACAGTTCGCCAGCGGGGTGGCTGAAGGCGGCGACATGTGCCAATGGAGAAGAGCCCATTTTAGAGGGAGACCTGGCTGCCTCGCCTACGAACACCCATGAGTTGGTGTTAAACCTCAGGGCAACCGGAAGTCCCATTCATGTTCGGGAGATCGTGGAAAAGCAGCTGAAATATTTCGTTGGCAAGACATACCGCGTGCGCCTGGACTGCTTCAGTCCCGCTCCACCCAAGCCTGAGGGAAAAGCCTTAAGACCCACGCCTCGCTAGGTCGATGTCTCCGTTACTACGCGGAGTAATTCCATCAGCAGATCCCCGGCGGCACGCCAAAATGTGTCGTCGTTGATGTGGGCCTCAGGCTCAACCACTCGGATGGTGGATCCGCCCCCTGATGCGCTCCGACATCTGCTGGTAAAGTCGCCGGCTCACAATAGGCAAACTTGACAGGCTTAATCCCGACGGAGTATCTGCTTTGCCGAAGGATTTTCACGACTTACAAACCGCGGGTAATGGTAATGGAAGTCGTTTTGCTTTTTTGGAGGCTACAATGTCCGAGGAAAGACAGTTGCATCTGGAGTTGCCTGAGCACGCTCTGTTGATGTTGATCGTGCTGCTTACAGTATTCATCCCTCTCCTGTCACCGCATGCCTGGGGACAAGCGGTTTCTGCCACTCTGTTGGGAACTGTGACCGACACGGCGGGCGCGGCTGTTCCGAATGCAACGGTCCAGATCCAGGAAAACGCCACAGGTATTACTCATAAAGGGATCACGAACGACAGCGGTAACTACACGTTTCCCAATCTAACCCCGGGTACCTATGCCGTAAGTGTCACAGCCGATGGCTTCAAAAAGGAGACCCACGCAAGCGTCGACGTCGTCGTCAATACAACGACGCGCGTGGACCTCTCATTACAGCTCGGGAGTGCCACCGAAACCGTGGTTGTGACCGGAGCTCCAGCTATCATGCAGACCGATCGCGCCGACGTAAGCACTAACCTCGAATCTCATACACTCGAGTCCATGCCGATTTCGGTCAATCAGAACTTTCAGAGCCTGCTCACACTCGTGCCCGGAGTCGGGCCTCCAGTCTTCCAGCACTCGCAGTTTTTCAACGCGGCGAGTTCCATCCAGGCAGAGGTCAATGGTCAGCCGCGCGAGGGCAACAGCTTTCAAATTGAAGGGATCGACGATGACGAGCGGACCGGGCTACTGCAGATTCTTATTCCACCGGCGCAAGCAATCCAGACAGTGGACGTCTCGACCAGCAACTACGAAGCCGAGCTGGGCCGCGCCATCGGCACCGTAAGCAATGTGATCATCAAGTCCGGTACGAACCAATTCCATGGCTTGGCCACCGAATACGTGCAAAACAGCGAGTTTGACGCACGATCCTACTTCAATAAGGGCGTGGGACACTTGGCCTACAACTACTTCGGCGGAGGAGTCGGCGGTCCTCTTATCAAAGACAAATTGTTCTTCTACGCCGATTACTTTCGCTCTCCTGACCATGAGGCGAACTCGAATACCCTCACCATTCCTGACCCGAAGTGGTATACGCCCAATGCAGCCGGCTTTATTGATCTCAGCGGCCCGCTGCAAAGCAGCGGCAAGGGACAGATCTACGACCCTGACACCGGCAATCCGGATGGCTCCGGGCGCACACCCTTCCCGAACAACCAGATTCCATACTCCCGTGTGAATCCCGTATCCATCAATCTGATGAAGCTGCTGCCCGCTCCCAATGAGAACCTCTCGACCAGCACAACCTCCCCGGCGAATAACTACTTCATCACTCTTCCCTTCCAGAAGACGACAACCAGGTATGACATCAAGATTGATTATCAAATTACTCAGAAGGACCACCTGAGCGGCCGGTATGACCATCAGGGCATCACGATCTTCCAGGCGCCGGCCTTTGGAGCGGCCGGCGGCGGCCCGGCCAATGGCGCCTTTTCGGGCACGGGCACGCAGGGCACGTATAGTTCAGGCATTAACTATGACCGTGCGTTCTCCAGCACGCTTCTGACGGAAGCCCGCGTGGGGGTAGCACATTACGGCAACAGTGCGACTCCTATCGGCTATGGAACTGACTATGCCACACAGATTGGGATTCCGGGTGTCAACATCAGCCAATTCACGAGCGGGCAGGTGGGCATCTTCATGTCCGATTTCACGGGAAGCAGCAATCCTGCATTCATCGGATACTCGGCTTCACTCCCCTGGATCCGCACCGAAACCAACATCGACGTCGTGAACCACTGGACCAAGATCATCCGCAATCACACGGTCAAGTTCGGTGTCGACTTACGGCGCATCCATGACGATCTGCTCCAGGACCAGACCTTCAGCCCGCGCGGAGCCATCACCTTCTCTGAAAACAATACCTCCGAGCCCGGCGCTTCCACCAATATCGCCAATGAAATGGCGAGTCTCCTGTTTGATGTCCCGTCGCAGACAGGCCGGGATATCAATACCTACTTCCCAGCCTATCGGGACTGGTGGCTCTTCTCCTTCGTAGGAGACAAGTGGCAGGTTACGCCCAAGTTGACCGCGGACCTTGGAGTTCGCTGGGAGATTTATTTTCCGGCAACTCCCAAGAGTGCCGGCGGATTCTCCAACTACGATCCGACCACGAACTCCCTGGTCATCGCCGGAGTCGGTTCGAATCCGTCCAATCTTGGTTTGAATACCAGGTACACAAACTTCGCGCCGCGGCTTGGATTTGCCTACCGCGCGACGGAACAGACGGTAGTCCGTGGAGGGTTTGGCATCAGTTACACGCCGTTTGAAGATAACACCTACGCCTACAACTATCCGGTGCGCGCGAATAACAGCTATCAACAGCTCAATTCCTATCAGCCCGCACTTTTGAGCAATGGAGCCGTTGCGACCTTCCAGGCAGGTTTTCCGGCGCCGGTGCCAATCGTCATTCCCAGCAACGGCATCATCAATGCATCATCAAGCTCGTTCCTTACCAATCAATCCTATGTAGTTATCCCCAAGAACTATCGCAACCCTTACGTGGAGTCCTGGAATCTTACCGTCCAACAGGCTTTGCCGGCACAGTTCTCCCTGCAGCTGTCCTACGTAGCCAATCACGGTGTTGACATAGGCGCGGCGCAAAATATCAATTTGCCTCCGGCACTTGGTCTCGGCACTGCGGGCCAGCCGGAATACATTGCATTCAAACGCAGCGCGGCGACCAATGTGTACTTCCTGGGATATTCCTCCAACTTTCAGTCCCTGCAGGTCCAGTTGAATCGTCGCTTCGCCAACAGTCTGGGAATGATTACCTCATTTACCTGGGGAAAGGGGCTGGGCTATCAGACCGACGACGATGGAGGGCTTTTGTTCTGGCTCGATCAGCGCCACAACTACGCGCCTACCGATTTCGATCACCGGCTTAATTTCGAAGAGAGCCTGACATATCAGCTCCCGTTCGGTCCGGGTAAGCGTTGGTTAAGTTCCGGCATCACTTCGTCCCTGCTGGGCGGTTGGCAGATAGGCGCCATCGTTTCCTTATACACGGGGCTGCCCTTCAACGTCACTGCCAACGGCGGCACCATCAACACTCCGGGGCAGCAGCAGATGGCGAATCTGGCTCGCGGGTATCACGTGCTTCATGGTATCGGCGCGGGGCACAACTGGTTTGATCCCACAGCCTTCGCGCAACCCGCCGGCTGCCCCAAGACAGGTGCATGCCCGCTCGAATACGGAACCACGATGGGCAACGTGGGTAGAAATGCGTATTACGGGCCCGGATACATTCAGGACAATCTCTCGCTCTTCAAAACCTTTCCTATTCGGGAGAGCGTGTCGCTGGAGATGCGCGCGGATGCCTTTCAGCTGAGCAATTCTCCGCAGTTCGCCAGCCCCTCTAGCTCCATCACCAGCACAACCTTTGGACAGGTAACCAGCACGGTCGGGAGCGGCACAGGGATCAATGGAATAGGAGGTGGCCGTTCACTCCAATTCTCCGCGACTCTGCGTTTCTAGGATTGCAGAGAGCGAATCGAATGCTCGTTGGATACTGGGTTTCTCGATAGTCCGAGTGATGGGATGGATAAATATGCTTTATTTATCTGCCAAATACAAGAAAGGGAAGGAAGCTGGCGGAGAGAGAGAGATTCGAACCCTCGATAGAGCGTTAGACCCTATAACGGTTTAGCAATTCTCTCTCTCCCGCTGTTCCAACGTGATTTCAATTGCTTACAGTCGTGCGGTCTCCCATTAGGGCATCCAAAGTGACCTCAGTAGTCAATTACGGGACACTACTCGGGACACAGGAATTACCACACCTGTGGTATCAGTGTAAGCGTTTGAAGGTCCCCTATGGCGACGCCTTAGCGTCCTTCCTTCATGGTCCATTCCGCTCCGCAACGCGGTATTGACGCGCATCGGGGACCTTGTAGGGTTTAGCGGGTGCCGCTTACAGCGGGCCCAGCTACAATTACCGCTACGGCAGTTGGGCGGGAATCAGCCTGGAGCTGCAACTTAGCCTTAAGACAGCAACGACGAGCAAGGAGAAATCAAGTGAAGAGCAAGAGAATGCTGGCGATAGCGATGGCGGGTGTGTGTTTGATGAGTGTCCCGGCGGCCCGGGCGCAGGCGGCAGCGAGTTCGGCCAACCAGACGATCAGCGACCAGGACATTCAGCTGCTGCGCCAGGATCTGCGGTCGCAGAAGAAGCAGTTGATTGCGGCGAACCTCAAGCTTACTGACACGGAAGCGACCAAGTTTTGGCCGATCTACGACCAGTACGTTGCGGAGCTCACTAAGGTGAACAATGACAAGTATGCGGCGGTCAAGGAGTATGCCAACAACTACGGCACGCTGACGGATGCACAGGGGCTCGATCTGACCAAGCGTCTGCTAGCGATCGACAATGCGGTCGCCCAGCTGCGCATGAAGTATGTGCCCATCGTGAACGGCGTGTTGCCGGGGGTAAAGACGGCGACCTTTTTCCAGATCGATCGCCGGTTGACCATGTTGATCGACATCCAGCTAGCCTCGTCGTTGCCGCTGATCCAGAATCAGCAGCCGCAGTAAACCAGCGAACACGAGCGGACGCGGGAACGCGTCCCACTCGATTGGGCTGAGACCCAGAACACCCTTGGCACTTCCCTCGAAAAGCTGGGGATGTTAATCGAGGCCATGCATGGCTCCTAATACCACGTGGACGGTCCGACTTACAGTGAAGGTGACTGCGCCCGCAGGCACGGTGATCACCGAAAGCGCGGCCACCATGGCGGATAACCCTGACCCCAACCTTGCCAATAACACGGCGACCGTGAGCCTCACGGTGGTGCCGTGAAGGTACAGCGAAAGTAGTTCCCGCTGGAACGACGGAGGCATAGCGGAGTGCGCGCTACTATGTCTCCGTCCTCGTCGATGTGCGAATATTCTTGTTTCCTGCGCCGCTCAGGAGTACAGTGCTCGGCATTAGGCGTTACCTCACCGGAACGCCGACGTCCGCTTTGCTTCATTTCTTTCCGAGGACAGAACCCAGCCGCCTTCATTCGCGTGACGCCTTGGCTCCCTACCGATGCAGGAGATCTCTGGAGGCTGCGCTATGAAATTCCCTCTCTGCCTTACTCACAGGAAGCAGACTGCTTCTTTCAGGATGGTGGGCTCGATGCTTGCCATCGCGCCGCTGTGGCTGATGCTGGCCGCGGCCAACACGTCTGTGTCCGCCCAGACGAACGAGTGGAGTTGGATGGGCGGAAGCAATACGGTGGACTGTAACCTCCCTCTTGGCTGCAGCGAGCTCGGTGTCTACGGCACCTTGGGCGTTCATTCTGCGGGAAACATTCCCGGAGGCCGTTACGGCGAGGTGACCTGGACCGATAAGAGCGGCAATTTCTGGCTCTTTAGCGGCGATCGCGCCGGCTATGGCGGAGTAGGCCAAAACGACCTTTGGGAGTTCAACCCTTCCACAAATCAATGGACCTGGGTGAGCGGAAGCAACATGACCGATCAGCCCGGAGTCTACGGCACGTTGGGTGTTCCTGCCGCCGAAAACATCCCAGGAGCACGGTGGCTTGGCGTGGGTTGGACCGATAAGAGTGGCAATTTCTGGGAGTTTGGTGGCTTCAGCCTCGGCCCCAACGGTTGCGAAGGCTTTTTAAGCGACCTCTGAAAATGCGGAACCGCAAACAGAACGGTCAGATCGTCCGAATTGGGGATAGATGGTATGTCCGCTATTGGGAGCGTCGCAACATTGGAGGAACGTGGAACGAAAGCGAGTCACACAACACCTTGGGGCTGTGACGACGCGCGGCAAGCGGCCGCCCGCCGACGTTGAGAAGGAAGCGGAGCGTCACATGGCAACCGTCAACGGGGGCGCGATTCCTGCTGAGAGAATCGTCACCATTGGCGATTTCGTGGAGCGTGTCTACCTGCCTTGGATTGACCAGCACAAACGGCCATCTACGGCGAAGGGATACCGGGACATCTGGAAAGATCACTTGAGGCCGTACTGCGCGAACGTGTGGCTCAAAGACACCCGCACCTATCACGTCCAAGGCTGGCTAAACGAGATCGGGAAGGGCAGTCTGAGCCGCAACACTCTTAAACACATTAAGAGTGTAGTGAGCGCGATTTTCACGCTGGCGAAGCAACAGGACTATTTCCATGCAGAGAATCCCGCCCGCGAGACTGCAATCAATCCTGGGGCTGCTGAGCCGCAAGAAACGTATGCCTATTCTCTGGAAGAAATTCAGGGCATCCTCGCTCGGCTTCCCGAACCCGCCGCGACCGCGTTTGCGATTGCTGGATTCATGGGGCTGCGGTATGGCGAGATTCGCGGGCTTGTCTGGGAAAACTACATCAATGAAGAAATGCAAGTCACCCGGTCAATCTGGAATGGCCGGATAACAGACCCAAAGACTCGCAAGGGGCGCGCTCCCGTTCCCGTAATCAGGCAATTGGCGGAACGGCTCGAAATGCATCGGCTTCGCTGCGGTAATCCTCAAACTGGCCCGATCTTTGCCAATGCGAAGGGAAAGCCCCTCGCCATTGTCAGCCTAACGAATCGGCTCATCTTCCCATCACTGAACCGCTGCGAGCATTGCGGGAAGCCTCAGACGGCTCACCAGAAGGCAGATCACGAATACAAGCGGGACAACAGTATTCCCGAGTGGCATGGTTGGCATGCGGCTAGGCGCGGACTTGGGAGCAATCTCTACCGCCTGGGTGTGCCGGATATGGTGATTCAACGAATCCTTCGTCATGCGAATGTAAGCACGACGGCGACCTATTACATCAAGACAGCAGCCGCGGATGTCCGCAGCGCGATGACAAAGCTAGAGAATCACATCGCAGCTGTAGGACAAGCTCAAGCGGACACTAATGGGACACTAGAGCCCTTGTCAGGCTTTGGTCCCTCAACTATTCAATAGGTTGTAAGTGATTTAGATTTAGGAAGCTGGCGGAGAGAGAGGGATTCGAACCCTCGATAGAGCTTTAGACCCTATAACGGTTTAGCAAACCGCCGCCTTCGGCCGCTCGGCCATCTCTCCGACTGTTTGTGGTCTGATTATATAGGAAGAGATTCCTCACGCGCCGCAGACCACCATTTTCGCAGCCATTCTTTTTCATTTCTCATGGCACCTCCGCGAAAATTCGCCCCGCATCGTACCAAGAAGAAGGCCGCCGTAAAGGCATCGCCAGCGACACCAGCATGAACTTCGGCACCGGAGAAGGTCATCTCGCCACACTCCCCGACGGCTACGATTACGCCTACTCTGGCTCCGCCTTTGAAGGCACGTTCTCCGGAATGGGCGTAGCACAGTCGCACGCACGCTTCCTCGTCGGCGACCTGCACAAGGGCGGTGCCATCGTTTCCGTCGATCCTCTGGGCCGCGCGGACGAGGCCGAGCGTATCTTCGAACGTAACAATGGTCGTATCCGCTACGAATCAGCAGCGGAGTCAGCTCAATGGAGCGACATCCCTGGGGAGCGAGTTCGCGTATTCGGTCAGGTCTCGCGCGCCTATCCCGGCTATTTATCTGGATCGAGCGCCTCCAGCCGTAAGGCGTCGTAGTTAGCACGCCACCCGCCTCAAAGCGGCAGTTCATCTCCTCAAATGAACTGCCGCATTTTGTTGCAAACTTCCCTTCAATTTCTTTTACAGTCTTCGTGTAGCGCTGCTTCTCGAGGAGGAACCTGAAGTCAACGCCGTCGCTGCACTGCCGAGGCCCAAGTCACGTATGCGTCGCATGCGCCTTGTGCCGCTCATTGCCGCCACCTATTTCATGGTTTCCGGCGGCCCTTACGGCATCGAGGACATCCTCGGCGGCGCAGGCTATGCCAAGGCGCTCATCATCCTGCTGATCTTCCCGCTCATCTGGAGCTTGCCCACTGCGCTCATGCTCGGAGAACTCACCAGCGCCATCCCCTCCGAGGGAGGATTCTACGTCTGGGTTCGCCGTGCCCTGGGTCCGTTCTGGGGATATCAGGAAGCATGGCTCTCGCTCACGGCCAGCGTCTTCGACATGGCCATCTACCCCACACTCTTCGTCCTCTACCTCAGCAAAATTTTTCCCACGTGGACCGCGGGCTCGCATGGCATCGCCTGGGAAGTAGCCATGGTCGCCGCCTGTTGCCTTTGGAACTTCTGCGGAGCGCCCGCCGTCGGTGAAGGTTCTGTCACTCTCTTCATCCTCCTGATTGCGCCCTTTGTCGTCTTGATCGTTCTCGGTTTCCTGCACGGCCTGCATTGGCACAACCACGCAACAGCCTTCACCGGAGGCAGCATCAGCACCGCTGTCATCGTGGCGCTGTGGAACTACATGGGCTGGGACAACGCCTCCACCGTCGCCGAAGAAGTAGAGAACCCGCGCCGCAACTATCCTCTGGCCATGATCGCCGCTGCCGCCTTGGTTGCCATCTCCTACATACTTCCCGTCGTAGCGATAGCGTATGCCGGAATTCCAGTCGATCAGTTCACCACCGGCTCGTGGACCGACACTGCGCGTTTTCTCGGTGGCCCGATCCTCGCAGGCGCGATCGTGCTCTGCGGCACTTTCAGCGGCCTCGGCATGTTCAACGCACTCGTGATGTCTTACACGCGCCTGCCCATGGTGCTGGCGCAGGATGGCATGCTCCCGTCGTGGCTCTCCCTGAAAAACAAGCGCGGCGTTCCCTGGGCAGCGATCGTCGTCTGCAGCGTCGCATGGGCCGCAGCTCTGGGCTTCCGCTTTGAAGAACTTATCTCCATCGACCTCATCCTCTATGGCAGCAGCCTGCTCCTCGAATTCGTCGCGCTCGCCGTGCTGCGCTTCACGGAGCCCGACCTGCCGCGTCCTTTCCGCGCCGGCAATCTCTTCATGGCCTGTACGCTGGGCATTCCCCCCGCATTGCTCATCGGATACGTCATGTACGCCGCGCGCGACGAACGCATGGCCCACATTCCCGCACTCCTCTTCGGATTTCTCATCGCCCTTGCTGGCCCCATCTTCTATTGGATCTCACGCAAACGCTGGAGCCATAAAACAGCCAACGACTCAGCCCTCGCTTCTAGCGGCGATTGACCGCACCGTTTACGCTTCACTAAACTTTCAATAGAGTTTCCCAGCCAATGCCGTTTCGCTTGAATCCTCGCCTTAGGGCCTGCGCTCCCATCGTCATCGCCGCTCTCTTCGCCACCAGCGTGGCCATCGCTCAGCAACCCGCCAATCCGCCGGCAAAGCAACAGCCGCAGCCGAATCTCCAGCCGCGACCCGAAAAACCGCCAGCGCTCGTCGACCCCGCCGGTCCGACCGTAAGCCTCCAGACCAGCGAAGCCCTCTTCGACGTAGCCGTCGCGCTCAACGCCTGCGGATACGACAACGGCCTCGCTGACTCCGACCCTACTCGCACCCGCGTGCGCGACCATGTCAACCAGGCCATGCTGCAGTCGGAAGCGGCGCGCGACGCCCGCGATAAGATCTGCGTCTTCATCAACCAGCACCGCCTCGGCGACGCCAGCCGCGACCTCGCACAGTACGTTTCGCTCGCCCTCTATCTCACTCCGCCGCCCGAACTCGCCCTCAGCGTCGAGCAGGACGACATGCCTCCCGATTCCACCCAGGTCATCGACATGGTGCCCCTGCTGCACGCCTTCGCCGAGGCCACGCAGCTGCACCTCATCTGGATCGCAAATCACGCCGAATACGATGGCCAGGTCGCCAAACTGCACGATCCGCTCACGCGCATGATCGTCACCACCGACGTCTACCTCAAGATGCCAGCCAGCACTTACAACGGCGGTCGCTTTCTCGTCGTGTTGGAGCCGCTGCTCTCGCCCGCGGAAACCAACGCCCGCGTTTACGGCCCCGATTACATCGTCGTAGCATCGCCCGTGAACGGCAGCATCCACATGCAGGAAGTGCGCCACACATATCTGCACTATGTGATCGAGCCGTTGCTCTATTCACGCGCCACGGCGATGGATCGCCTTCTGCCCATCCTCAAGACCGTCCGCGACGCTCCGCTCGAATTCCAGTACCGCAGCGACATCGTCTCGCTCGTCATCGAGTGCCTCATCCGCGCCATCGAAGCCCGCACGATGGACACCGGCATCGCCGAATACAAAATTCCCGACGATGTCCGCCGCAACGACCTCGAGCGCGAAACACAGAAACACAATGCCTCACTGCAGCGCATCGCAGCCGCCCGACAGAATGCCATCAACCGGAGCATGACCGCGGGCTTCGTGCTCACGCAATATTTCTACGACCAGCTCATCGCCTTCGAACACACGCCCGACAGCCTCAAGGAAGCCATCGGCCCCATGGTCTACGGCATGGACATCGACCAGCAGATCCACCGCGCCCGCGACATCCACTTCGCCGAGGCAGGCTCGTCTGACGTCATCCGCTACGCTACCCGCACGCCCCACGGCCTCGACCTCGCCGAGATCAAGTTGCACCAGGGCGATGCCGCGGGCGCGGAAAAGCTCGCGCAGCAGGCGCTCGCAGAGCATACCCCCGACCCTGGCCGCGCCGACTACATCCTCGCCCTCACCAGCGTCATGCAGGGCCGGATGGACGAAGCCGAAAAGAGCTTCAACGAAACGCTCCGCCTCTCAAAGGACCCGCGTCTGCTGGCCTGGTCGCACATTTACCTCGGCCGCATCCACGATATCCGCGATGAGCGCGACGAAGCCCTCGTCGAATACAAAACCGCCTTGACAGTCCGCGACGGCCAGCCCGACACAAAAGCAGCAGCCGAAAAAGGAATCAAGCAGCCCTTCGAGCCACCGCATAGCGCACAGAAGGAGGACGACAGTGACGATACCGACACGTCGTCCTCCAAGAAACCAGACCCCCAACCCCCAACAACCTCACCACACGAATAGCTTTAAGTGTTGGTCATCCTGAATGAAGTGAAAGATCTGCTGAGCAGCCTTCGCAAAGCGAAGGGCGAGGAAGAACCTAAGGCCGACCTAACAAAGTCAGTCGGGGATCGCTCGCTCTATACTTGAAAATCAGATCCCACAGCTCCTTGCGGCCGATCACTCGGCCAATCTCCCTGAACCCGAAAAAACGGCAACAACACGATAAAAGACATGATGCCCCACGATAGGATGCCAGGCACAGTCTCCAGGCCCGCCATCGCAAGGTTGTTTTTAATACTGCCGTGCCACAGTCCTACCAAAGTGACCTCTACAATGTGAAAACCGATCACTACCACAGTAAAGATGAACGACTTGTGCAGGATCGGATAGATCAGCGGCTTATCCTTGAATCGCGTTCCAAATTGAAAATGCTCACCGACAAGCAGAACCTTTGCAAAGATGAACGCGTTGATAAACGCGAAGGTATGCTCCTGATAGTCCAAACGATGCTGTGATAGAACGAAGCTCTTGTGAAGAGACAACAATGCAAACACAACCCAAAGGTATAGAAAAATAAAGATGAACCGTTTGAATTCATCGGCGGCTCTTTCCTTCAGCGGCCGCCGGGATGAAATTGTAACGCTTTCTTCCGCCATGGCAGGGTCTCCTTACTGCTGGTTCCCAGACCGTCTTTTACAAAAATATACGTCCTCGGCTGTACCCTCATCGATAAGACGAATCATTCCACTTCAACCCACGGCCCCCTCTTTGTCTAACAAATCGTCTAAAGTAGGAGAAGGCTGCATTGCGAATGGGGCAACCTGCATTTCAATCGCTCGAACGCACACTCGGACACAAGTTCGTGCAGGAGCACCTCCTCGTCCAGGCACTCACTCACAGCTCCCTCGCCCACGAATCCCAGCTCTCCGAAGCCGGCAAAACCGACCAGCCGCTTCCTGAAGACAACGAGCAAATGGAGTTCCTCGGCGATGCCGTCATCGGCCTGCTTGTCGCCGAATCCCTCTTTAAGCGCTTCCCCGAATTGAGCGAAGGTGAACTGACGCGCCTCCGCTCAGCTCTCGTCAGCCGCAGGCACCTCGGGAATGTAGCTTTGCGCCTCAAACTGGGCAAGTATCTGCGCCTTAGCAAGGGAGAAGATCGCAGCGGCGGCCGCAAAAAAGCGGCATTGCTCGCCAACTGCATCGAGGCCGTCGTAGCCGCCCTCTATCTCGACGCCGGGCTCGAAACCACCCGCGCCTTTGTCGAGCGCGAAGTCGTCACGCCCTCCGTCATGGAGTTGCAAAAGGAGCTACTCGAAGGCCGTAGTATTGGCGACCACAAATCCGCGCTCCAGGAATTTCTCCAGGCACAGAAAGGCAACCAGCCCGTATATGTCGTGAAGGCCGAAACCGGCCCCGATCACCGCAAGCGCTTCACCGTCGAAGTCCGCGTTCCCGACAATGGCACCCCCGGCAAGGCACTCGCGCGCGGCACCGGCAGCACCAAGAAAAAAGCCGAGCAAGAAGCGGCGCGCCGCGCGCTGGAAAAACTGGTCAATATGGAGGAGCAGGCCGCAGCGCGGACCACGAATGGAGCCCCGCCAAAAGAGGCTGCCAGTGAGTGAGCCTCTCATCACGTTTGCCACTAGCGTAGAAAGCCCTCCCGCCGAGCAGCAAACGGTGGCGCCTCAGCCCGCTGCAAAACCCTCCACCACACACAAGCACCACCTCGTCTATCCCACGGTGCCGGACACGGCGTGCTCCCTGCTCTCGATCATCGTCATCGCGCTCTTCATCCTCACCTTCATCGTGCAGCCCTTCCGCATCCCGTCCGAATCGATGGAGCACACTCTCCTCGTCGGCGACTTTCTGCTCGTCAACAAAATGATCTACGCGCCGTCCGGCGTCTGGCGCTGGCTGCTTCCCTACCGCCAGATCCAGCGTGGCGATATCGTCGTCTTCCACTTCCCGCTCGACCCATCCGACCACGTCGTTAAGCGCGTCATCGCTGTCCCCGGCGACCACGTTCACCTCCACGACGGGCAGGTCTTCCTCAACGGCCAGAAAATCATTGAACCCTACGCCGTCTACGAACCGTCTTACTCTGACAACTTCCGCGACCAGTTCCCGACCAACCTCTACACCGACCCTGGCGTCGATACCAACTGGTGGATGGAGATGCGCCGCGACGTGCAGAGTGGCGACCTCATCGTCCCGCCCGGCCACTACTTCGTCCTGGGCGACAACCGCAACCACAGCCGGGACAGCCGCTACTGGGGATTCGTGCCCCGCCCCAACGTCGTCGGCCGCCCATTTGTTATCTATTTCTCCATCCGCCAACCCTCTACCACAGATGTCCCCGACCTTCCGGGTGATAGACTCGGACACGATAAGGACCCCGTGAACAGCGTCGTCGATTTCGCCCGCTGGGACCGCATGTTTCGCATCGTGTGGTAGTTCGTGAGGATGGTTTTCAGCAACCTCTTCAACCGGAACCTCAAAAAAGGTGCGGCCTTCAGAGATCGGTTTTAGGGTAGAAGCACCGGGCTTAGCCCGGTGAAAACAAAATCGGCAGGGACTTTAGCCCCGGTGAGATCTAGGCAGGAAGATGGAACAGATTCTGGAAAAAACGCAGTCAGAGAAAAAAAGCACCCACCATGAAGAAACTCCCCTTGAGTTCATCGCTTCCATCTGCAGCGTGCTCGTCCTAGGACTCTTCGCGCTCACCTTCATCTTCCAGAATTTCGAAATCCCGTCAGCCTCAATGGAAAAGACGTTGCTCATCGGCGACCACGTCCTCGTTGACCGCATGACCCTCGCGCCCCCCGCCAAATGGGCATTCTGGGAGCACTATCGCAACGTCAAGCGCGGCGACATCATCGTCTTCTTCAAGCCTGTAGCCGAGCCAAACGGCGACCATATTTTCCTGGTCAAGCGCGTCGTCGGCATCCCCGGCGACCGCATTCACCTGCGCAACGGCATCGTCTATCTGAACGGAGTAGCACAGGACGAACCCCAGGCCGCGAAACCCGGAGAAGAAGGCTACTTCCCCTACCGCGACGACTTTCCGTCTGTTCCCCCCTCGCAAGCCGGTGACGTTACGGCAGAATGGACCATCGACCTGCCGAATCATATTCAGGGAGACAACCTCGTAGTGCCGCCAGGACGCTATTTCGCCATGGGAGACAACCGTCCTGTCAGCCTTGACAGCCGCTACTGGGGCTTCGTCCCCAGGGAAAACATCGTAGGCCGCCCACTCTTCGTCTATTGGTCATTCATTACGCCCGATAACCAGATCGACAAGACGTCCATAGGCGACCGCCTCGCCTTCATCGGCCACATCATCCTCCACTTCTTCGACGAAACCCGCTGGAGCCGCACCCTTCATTTGGTGAAATAGCTACAAAGATTGCAGTTCGCATCTATAGGCACAAAAAGGGGCGGGAAAGCACAAATCCGCCTCAAACAAAGTGTCATCCTGAGCGAAGTCGAAGAGCTTGTCCTGAGCGCAGCCGAAGGAGTAGCCAGGACCCCACCGCCACTGTCAAGCCCCGGCTCAGCCATGTCAAAATTAACTATCTTATTATCAATGAGTTACAAGGAAACAAGCAGTGCCGGGAATTCCCCTCAGAAACGATATAATAAGAGAGAGAGGCTTGGCGAAAGCCATGCCTCTTCAAGCAGACACCGCAACTCATTGAAAACAAACAAAACCCGTACAAACGTACGAGCTAAGTGCTCGAAAACAAACAGTCTCCGTACAGAACCACCCGTAAGCCACAAAACAAAGGATCTCCGTACAAAATACCGGGGGGCAACAGAGGCCTGCGAATGGTAATGTTCAATCAACCGTGGAAGCGATCAGCGACAACCCGCGCAAATCACAGCGAGAATACTGGCTCCTCTTCACCGCCCTGCTTCTGCTGGCCGCGGCCCTGGTCCTGCCGCCGCTCATCAACATGAACCGCTATCAGCGCCGCATCGCCGACGCCATCGGCAGCAGCCTGGGCCGCCGCGTGCATCTATCATCGGTCACCCTTCGCCTGCTCCCCCGCCCCGGCCTTGAACTAAGCGACTTTCTGGTCGAAGAAGACCCGGCCTTCGGCGCAGAGCCGACGCTCCGCGCCCCCAGCGTCGACGCCTCCATCCGGCTAAGCTCTCTCTGGCGCGGACGCCTCGAAATCGGTCGCATCAGCTTCGACCAGCCGAGCCTCAATCTGGTTCGCAATAACGAAGGTCGATGGAACATCGGCAATGTTCTGCTGCAGGCCTCGCACATTCCCAACGCACCGACCGCACAGAAGCGCGCCAGCAGTTCCCCGCGATTTCCTTACATTGAAGCCAGCAACGCCCGCGTCAATTTCAAAATCGGCAAGGAGAAAAGGCCCTTTTCTCTGCTCAATTCCGACTTCGCCATGTGGCTGGCAAATCCCGACGAATGGCGCATTCGCCTCGAAGCCCAACCCGTTCGCACCGATCTCGACCTTGGCCTGTCCGACACTGGCCTCCTGCGCGTCGAGGGCTCTCTCCAGCGCGCTTCGGCCATCGACAGCATGCCAGTCGATCTCGAAACTGAATGGTCCAACGCGCCTCTCGGCCAGATTGCTCGTCTGCTCCTCGGTCAGGACACCGGATGGCGCGGCAGCTTGGACGTGACCGGCACCATCAAGGGCGACCTCTTTAACCCGCAGTTCAAGACTCGCCTGCGGATCGCCGGAATGCACCGCCAGGAATTCACTCCGCTCGAAACATTCAATGTCGATGCCACCTGTCAGGGCGCGTACCGACACGATTCCCGTTCTCTGGAAAGCCTCACCTGCCTATGGCCCATCGATGAGGGCCACCTCCTGCTGACCGGAGCCGTCCCCGACCTCGAGCGCCCGAAACCCAGCTTCAACCTCCAGATCCAAAACGTTCCTGCCGCCTTTGGATTGTCTGCGCTGCGTCTTGTCAGCAATGGCTTCGCATCATCCACACAGGTTTCGGGAACCATACAGGGCAGCCTGGTCTATAGGAAGTCGCCCACCGAAGATCTGACCGGCGATGCTACCGTTAGCGGGCTTTCCATTCGCTCTCAAGGCATGGGCGCGCCCCTCCTGATTCCAACCCTGCACGTCACCAGTCTTGCCGCTCAGCCTGCGCGGAGGCGCTCCGCAAGGACAAGGTCAGTTCCAGTGCGTGCGGCCGAATCGCTGCACCTCGCAGACGCAAGCATTCCGCTGGGCGGGGATTCGCCTCTGACCGTCTCCGGCGACTTCAGTCGTCAGGGCTTCTCGTTGCATTTCAACGGCGAAGCTTCGCTTGAACGCCTGCGTCCCATCACTGCCAATATTGGCCTGGTGCACAACGCAGCCTCATCTCTCGCTCCCCAGGGAAGCGCGATTCTCGACCTGACAGTTCGCGGCCCATGGCTGCCGCAAACCACCACGGTCGCCAATCCATCGTCCACGACAACCACCGAGGGCTCTCTCCGCATCAAGAACGCGAAATATCAGGCAAGCTTTCTTCCCGAACCGGTAGAGATCGTCTCGGCGCAAGCCGCGCTCACGCCTACGCAGGTCATCTGGAACCCGGTTTCCATTGTCTTCCACAAAATTCCGGCAGCGCTTTCCATCACCTCACCTATCCCCTGCTCTGACCTGGCATGTGTCCGCGAATTCTCCCTCGACACACCGCAGCTCGATGCCGCGGCACTACAATCCGCCGTGATGGGTGCAGGCGAACACGGCGAATTCCTGCAGCAAATTCTGGCCCGCCTCGATCGCCACAAAGTCGCATGGCCCACGCTCAACGGCACGGTCCGGACGGCCATCTTCACGCTCGGCCCTCTTGCCCTCCACGATGCCAGTACCGGGCTGCACATCGAAGGACGTCAAATCCAGTTCACGTCCATCGAAGCGCACGCACTCAACGGCATTCTTCAGGCAACCGGCACCATGGATGCAACCGGTAGCACCCCGCGCTACAGCTTCGATGCGCAACTACTCCACGCGAATGCAACAGGGCTCACAAGCCTCTGGAACGAGTCGCCGCTATCAGGAACAGTGAGCGTAAATATGCACGTGGAATTGGCCGGATACTCAACAGACGATCTCGCCCGGTCGGCACAGGGAACATTTCATTGGGACTGGACGCAGGGAGCGATCGCCCTGGTGCCGGCGGCCCTGACGCACTTCGACCATTGGAGTGCCGATGGAGCCATCAAGAACAGTCAGCTCAT
Organism: Terriglobales bacterium; assembly: GCA_963823845.1. Lineage (GTDB taxonomy): Bacteria > Acidobacteriota > Terriglobia > Terriglobales > Acidobacteriaceae > Alloacidobacterium. The sequence continues at coordinate 60,404 of CAWGND010000021.1, read as the reverse complement.
CCTCGACCAATCGCAAGTGACCAAGGGACCTCTAAAACAGACGGTCTCGGGCACAATCTCATTCGACCGGAAATCAAACCTGGCCGTCACCGATCACGAGGAACCCGCGCATGTAGCGAAGGTATCCGGCCAGCGCACGCCATAACAAAAACCGAGCAGAATAGTTATCGAAAAAGGGCAGGCGCGGGCTTCAGCCCGCGCAATAGCGGCTGCAAATGAGAGGGGTTTTAGCCCTGAGGTTTGGGGCAACGTCGAGGAAGAGAAGACTACTTCTGCGCACCAGCCCCAGCGAGCTTCTTCTCTTTATTCTCGGTAAAATTCTTCGCAGCCTGCAGAACGCGCTCGCGCGCATACGCCGCATCATGCCATCCGCGAACCTCAACGCGCTTGCCTTCAAGATCCTTGTAGATCGAGAAGAAATGCGTAATCTCCTTGAGCATGTGCGGATAGATCTCGGAATAATTCCAGACATCGGTATAGCGGGGATTGTTCTTCCCGACCGCCAGCACCTTCTCATCGAGAACACCCTGGTCCAGCATCTCCATCAGCCCAATCGGACGCACCTGCATAACGCATCCCGGAAAACTCGGGGCATCCACCAGCACCAGCACGTCGAGAGGATCGCCATCGTCGCTCAGCGTCGACGGTATAAATCCGTAGTCCCCCGGATAGTGCACCGGCGAATACAAATTGCGGTCCAGCCGGAAGACATGCAACTGCTTGTCGTACTCGTACTTGTTAATGCCCTCGAACGGGATCTCGATAACAGTGTTGATCACCTCGGGCGACTTATCGCCAATCGGTAGTTCCAGATAATTCACCATGCGACTTCCAGTGTACGCAATTTGATGCGAAATTGGCGCCAATGCCTCCCCGCGGCATAGAAGACCAACTGCGCCGAAGGCGCGTATCGCTGGACGCGAAGTCCTTTATAATCGGCGATAATGAAAGCTCATGTCTACGTGACACTCAAAAGGACGGTGCTTGACCCCCAGGGCCAGACCATCCAGAACGCACTGAAGAAGATGCAGTACAAGGGCGTGAACGACGTACGCCAGGGAAAGTATTTCGTGCTCGATCTCGACAACTCCCTCGACGCCGCATCCGCAAAAGAAGAAGTCGAGCGCATCGCCCGCGACATCCTAACCAACCCCGTCATCGAAGAGTTCACATATCGGCTTGAAGAAGGCGTATAAGCGCAAATCTCCGCCGCGGACGGTTTTGACACGTACCTTACAATCTGTATATGTGTGGAATTGTCGGCTATGTTGGCAACAAGGAAGTTGTCCCGGTCATCATCGAAGGCCTGCGCCGCCTGGAATACCGCGGCTACGACTCAGCCGGCATCGCCGTCGGCGGAGCCGGCAACGGGCTGGAGTTGCGCCGCGCCCCCGGCAAGCTGCGGAAGCTCGAAGAAGTCCTCAACGACCGTCCCATCCACGGGACATACGGCATAGGCCACACCCGCTGGGCCACCCACGGCCGCCCCACGGAAGAAAACGCCCACCCTCATCGTGACTGCACTGGCCGCATCGTCGTCGTGCATAACGGCATCGTTGAAAACTATCTAGCCCTCAAGCACGAGCTTATCGCCGTAGGCCACAAATTCGTAACCGAAACAGATACAGAGATCATCGCCCATCTCATTGAGCGGGAAATGTCTTCAGCGGCCACATCCGGCAAAACTATGCCGCTTGAAGAAGCCGTGCGCCGCTCCGTCGCCCGTCTCACCGGAGCCTTCGCTATCGTCGTGATCTCCGCCGACGAACCAAATAAAATCGTAGCCGCCCGCTTCGGGCCGCCCGCCGTAATCGGTCTCGGAGAGGGCGAATACTTCGTCGCCTCCGATGTCCCCGGAATCCTGCACCACACGCGCAATCTCTACTTCCTCGCTGACGGCGACATGGCCGTCCTCACGCCCTCCGGCGTTCACCTCACCGACTTCCATGGCAACCCCATCGAACGTCCAGTTCAGCGCATCCAGTGGGACCCGATTCAGGCAGAAAAAGGCGGCTACAAGCACTTCATGCTTAAGGAAATTTTCGAGCAGCCGCGCGCCATCCGCGACACCACGCTCGGACGCATTTCGCTCGACACCGGCAAAGTCTTCCTCAGCGAAATGAAGATCAGCGATGAAGATTTTCGCCACGCCACGAAGATCAACATCGCCGCTTGCGGCACCAGTTGGCACGCCGCGACGGCTGGCAAGTTCATGATCGAGCGCCTCGCCCGCGTTCCCGTCGAAGTTGACTACGCCAGCGAATACCGCTACCGCGACCCGATCCCCGACCCCGACGCAATCGGCCTGCTCATCACGCAATCAGGAGAAACCGCCGACACCTTGGCCGCGCAGCGCGAGATGATCGCCAAGGGATCGAAGACCATCGCCATCTGCAACGTCGTCGGCGCCATGATCGCCCGCGAGGCCCACGGAACTATCTACACACACGCTGGACCCGAGATCGGCGTCGCTTCCACCAAAGCCTTCACTGCGCAACTCGTGGCGCTCTTCCTTTTCGCCGTGCACCTCGCGCAAGCGCGCCAGACCATCTCCGATCAGGAAAGCCTTGCTCTGCTCGAAGAACTGACCCTGCTACCGGGCAAAGCTGAGGAAATTCTGCGCACGGTCGACAGCGAATGTGAAAAGCTCGCCCGTGTCTACTCAAATGTTAGCGACTTCCTCTTTCTCGGGCGTGGCATCCACTACCCGATCGCGCTCGAAGGCGCACTCAAGCTCAAGGAAATTTCCTACATCCACGCCGAGGGCTATCCGGCGGGCGAGATGAAGCACGGCCCCAACGCCCTCATCGACGAGACGCTCCCCGTCGTCGTGCTGGCCACGCAGGACAAGAGCAATCGCGACTCGAAGCTGCGCTACGAAAAAACGCTCTCGAACATTCAGGAAGTAACAGCGCGCTCCGGCAAGGTCATCGCCGTCGCCATCGAGGGTGACGAAGAAATCCGACAGCTCGTGGATCACGTCCTCTACATCCCGCACACTTCAGAGTTGCTACTGTCTGTGCTCGACGTTATCCCGTTGCAACTGCTTGCCTACCACATCGCCGTGCGCCGCGGCTGCGACGTAGATCAGCCGCGCAATCTGGCAAAATCGGTCACAGTGGAATAGGAACTGTCCTCTATGGTGGACAGGCTTTCCCGCAGGCCTGCGTCGCGAACGATCTACTTTGACTCAATCAGCCGTAGCCGCGCCGTAATGGCCCTCCCCTGAAACTCGCTGAATGTACCGAATTCAGGCGAATTGACGACATTGTTCACCAAGGCAGGGTCGCTGCTATTGGTCGCATTTTCAAGAACGCCGCGCAGCCCGAAGTAAGCACCGCGAAAATGAAAGCGCCATTCGAGGCCGGGGCTGAACGAGACATAGTCAGGAAAACGTCCCGAGGCCGCCGCACCCACCACCTGCCGGTTGGCATCGACTGCTGTGAACGGAAATCCAGACTGCCAGGCCATTGTGTAGACAAAGTCCCAGCTCTTCTTGAACTTCGGCAGCAGAAACGGCAGCCATCCCCATGAGATCAGCCGGTTCGGCGAATTCCACGCCAAAGGACCGCTCTGCTGCGGTCCAAGCAACGATATGGTCGGCATGTAATCGAGCGCCGCATTCGTGCGCGCCGACGAGCGCGTGTAAGAAGCAAATAACGTGTATCCATTGGCGAATGTGCGCCGTGCGTCGAACTCTACCGAATCATAGTGGTCGCTTCTCTCGTTGGTCAGCAGATAGGTCCCCGACAACGCCCCTGAACCATTCTGATTCGTATAAACAAAAGCATCGCTGGTTCGCTTCTCGATAAAATTCGCCCCGGCGTAAATCTCGCCCGGAAGCTTCCTCTCGATGCCCACACTCCAGTTGATAGCCCGTGCCTGATGGAGCGAGCCGTCGTTCACCTCGAAGTCCGTTTCCAGCGGTCCGCTCACCGGAGTAACACCGTCAGCTGCGTAGTAAGTGTCATAGCGAATCCCCGGAAATGCCCGGGTCAAATATTCAAGCTGCGTGTGCTCATAGTAGAGTCCAACGCCAGCCGAAAGCTTGGTCGTGGCCTCCGAACCGGGCGCGTAGGCAATGGCAACGCGAGGCGAAAAGAGCGGCCGTCGAATAATCTCATCCCAGTCGAAGCGCAGCCCCGGTTCGATCATTAGCCCCTGGCGCGCGAGCCAGCGATCCTGAATATATGCGCCCGTTTCAAGATTGTGCCGTGTAAACGGCGGTTGACTGGGAAAGACGCTCCGCCGCAGCAACGTTCTGTCCTCCCGCAAATAGCCCACTGGCGCGAGCCACTCCTCTTCGTCAAAGTCGATGTAGTCGAGATCGACTCCAGTTCGCAAATCATGGCGTCCGAGCCAGTGACGTGAAGGCAGATAGAGTGTTGCCTTTCCTTCCGTGCGATATGAATGCGAGACCTCATTCGCAAAAAAGCTGCCCTGCGGGAGCTCCGGCGTCAGTTCATAGGGTTCGTCCCCATGGGGCTCGAAGCCATCGCGAAAGCGCAAAAACGCAAAGCCCGTATCCAGTAGCGCGCCATTCGAAAAGCTATGCTGGTCGCGCACATAGGGCAGCCACGCCGCCGTATCCCGTTTTACAGTGCTTTGCTGCGGCGTCAGCGACGAGAGGCCGTCGTAAGGCGAGTGGTAATCATTGAAGAGAAATCCCCCGGAGAGAATATTGGCGGGCGTGAGATTGACCTGCGCTTTGATCAGATTACTGCCGCGTATTACGTGATTGGTGTCCGCCCCGGCAGGAAGCTCCTGGATGTAAATGCTGTCGTATTCCGTCTCCAGTCCGTCGAAGAACCAGGCGCGGTTGCGAACCAGCGGGCCGGAAAAGGTGAACCGCGGCACGAATTTGTCGAAGCGAATCCCGTTTACGTCATGATATGAAGGGAGAAAATCCGTGGCATTAAAGCGAAACTTGTTATCACCCATGCCGGTGTAGAAAGCCACCACGCCGCCCGTCGTCTTGCCAAACTGCACCGGATACCGCGTCGTCTCCGTATCGATCGACCGCACCGCGTCGGGGCTCACGCGCAAAGCCAGCGCGCCGCTCACCGGCGAGCGGATGTCGAACCCGTCCAGCAGATCGAGCGTCGCATACGTTTCCGATCCCGCAACATGAACCTGCCCTGAAGCATCCTGAACAATCCCCGGATTGAATGGCAAGATGTTGCGGATGTCCCGCGACGTCGGATAAGGAATGTTGACGATCTCCGGCGTATTCATCGTGTTCTTGAGCGAGGTTTGCTCAGGATCGATGCCGACTGTTGACGCCTCGACGTTCACCTCCTGCCGGATCACTTGAATGTGCACCAGCACGACAGCCACTTCCTCCAGATGCGCATCCATGACAGATTTAAGAACCTGGTAGAAACCGGGCTTCTCTACGCGAAGCTGATAGGAAGCATTCTGGTGTAACGAATACGTACAGCGCCCGGCATAATCAGTCTGCAGTTCAAGATCGCGGCGTCCCGGTTCGGAAACAATGACCTGAGCGCCGGGAACCGCCAGCCCGTTCTCGTCGGCAACGGTCACAACCACCGGAGCTTGTACTGCCATCTGTCCCAATGCAAACGAGGCATAACAAAGAAAGCCAACGAGCATTGCCCTTGCGAATCGATGATGCGGCATAAGATTCACTGTAGGATGACAGAGACAACAAAGTCATATCCGCGTTATTTTGGACGCATACAGTCAACCCAAAGGAAGCGAGCACACACCGTGAGATAGGCTCGCCAGACTAGTAAACGTCCGTCTGGTAACGTCTCGCCTTCTTCATCTTGGCGAGATATTCCTGTGCAGCATCCGGCGTACAGTTCTGCCCGTTGGCAATGGCATCCAGAAGCGCGGTCTCTACATCTTTCGCCATTCGATTTGCATCGCCGCATACATAGAAGTGCGCACCGCGTTCCAGCCATTGAAATAATTCAGCGTCGTTCTCCCGCATACGGTCCTGCACGTAGACCTTGTGCGACTGGTCACGGGAAAAGGCGGTATCGAACCGCGTCAGGATGCCGTCCTTGACCATTCCTTCCAGATCTTCGCGATACAGGAAATCTGAGGCGCGGCGCTGCTCGCCAAAGAAAAGCCAGTTCTCGCCCTTGTGTCCGTGCGCCTTGCGGTGCTGCAGAAACGCGCGGAAGGGTGCGATTCCTGTTCCCGGGCCCACCATGATGACCGGCGTGTCAGTGTTTTCCGGCAGGCGAAAATTGTTGTTCGAATGCAAAAAGATCGGCATGGTAGAGCCTTCGGGCGCGCGTTCTCCAAGATGGCCCGAACACAGCCCCTGCCTGTAGCGTTGATGGCTTGTGTAGTAAACAACGCGCACAATGGTATGCACAGCATCCTTCACCCAAGACTGCGACGACGCAATCGAATACATGCGCGGAGTAAGGCGCGCCAGTACCGTAAACAACTGTTGCGGCTGCGTAATTCCGCCGGGATATTCCGTGACGAGATCGATGAACTCGCGGCCCCAGATGTACTCCTCTGCTGCTGAGCGATTGTCCGGCAGCGTCAACGATTTCAGAGTGTCGAGTCCCGGAACCGATGTCGGAGCGATCTTTGTATAAGCATTCACGGCACTGCGAGTGAGCTTGCCGATCGCCAGGCGTGTGCGCAGCGCCTCCTCCAGGCTGATCTCGACTTTGTAATGATCCAATACACGCTCGTCGCCTTTGAAGTGGAGTTGAGCAAGTACCTCGGCTACCTCTGAGGAACGGTTCTCAGGCACGATTCCAACAGCGTCGCCGGGCGTATATTCCATGCCCGGCTCAAGATCCAGCTCGATATGACGTGTTTCTTTTTCAGACCCGGCCGTAGTCATCACTACGTTGACCAGCATGCGTGAGATGTACGGATTATTCCGGGTGTACTTTTGCGGCTGTACGCTCATAGGGTAGTTCGAAAACTCAGAATCTTGTTAGATCGAGTATATCTGCGAGGCCCCGGGAATCTGGATCGCGTTCTATGCGACGTAACGATGTGAGAAGCTTGCGAAAGGTCCATTCAGTTTGAGGGCTGGCTTCGCGGATTGCTGTTGCCATGAAGCACAGGCGATAATTTTTGAAAAGAAAAGAGTTCAAACCTTGGATAGACCTCTCTTTACCGCCCGGCTTCGGCGCAAGTTACTCCTCTCCGATACCGCGCAGTGCTTTCACCTCGAGTTCGCTATCGATGAGCTTTCGCATTTCGACTTCATGCCAGGCCAGTTCATCTCCTGCGTCGCGGTCGATGACAAAGGAAAAACGCAGACACGCGCATACTCTATCGCCTCTGCGCCACACGGAAACCTGCTCGATCTGTGCGCAAACCGTGTCGACGGTGGCTTTTTTTCGAATCTGCTCTGCGATCTCCAACCCGGCCAAACCATTCAAGTTCACGGACCGCATGGACTCTTCACCCTGCGTCAGCCGCTGACGGACTCCATCTTCATCGCGACAGGCACTGGCATTGCGCCGATACGCGGATTTATCGAGTGGCTTTTTCCCGATAGCGGCGAAGACCGCAGCCACGGACGTTCTGTCTCGCTTGTTTATGGAACGCGCTATCCGACTGGACTCTACTATCAGAAATACTTTGAGAGGGTAGCAGCCGAGCGCCATAACTTCCGCTACTTGTCGACACTCAGTCGCCCTAACGACGATTGGGAGGGTCTGCGCGGCTATGTACAGGACCACGTTGCCAGAATTGTGACCGAGCGTTCCCGCCAGAAACATTCCAGCTCAGTCGTCTCCGTGGCCGAGCCAGGTGGATTCGACATCCACGCCTACATCTGTGGCCTGAACAACATGGTTTCAGCCAACCGCGACAGGCTTAAAGAATTGGGCTGGCAGCGTAAGCAGATCATCTTCGAGCGCTATGACTAACTCCAGTAACTCCGGTCCAGGGTTCGATACTGGATCGCCTCTGCAATATGCGGCACTGTAATCGACGGTGCCCCATCAAGATCGGCAATGGTGCGAGCGACCTTCAGAATGCGATCATGCGCGCGCGCCGTAAGCCCCTGCTGCTGCATCGCCCGCTTCAGCAGCCGCTCCGCATCCGGGCCTAGCTCGCAGAAAGCGCGAATCTGCCGCGTGCTCATCTGCGCATTGGAGTAAATCTTCTCCGCTGCCTTGGTGAAGCGCTCTCGCTGAATCCCGCGTGCCGCCAACACACGCGCCCGAATCGTCGCGGAGCTCTCGCTCGCAGCCCCGGCGCGCAGTTCTCGATACTGCACCGCAGGCACTTCGATGTGAATGTCGATGCGGTCGAGAAGGGGTCCTGAAACTTTCGATACATAGCGCTGAATCATCGGCGGAGTGCACGAGCATTCGCGCGACTTGTCATTGAAATACCCGCAAGGACAGGGATTCATCGCCGCCGCCAGCATAAACGCCGAAGGAAACGTCAGCGACATCGAAGCCCGGGCAATCACCACGTTGCGGTCTTCGAGCGGCTGCCGCATCACCTCCAAAACATTGCGCGGAAACTCCGGCAGCTCATCCAGAAACAGCACGCCGTTGTGCGCCAGCGACACCTCGCCCGGTCGCGGCACCGCGCCACCGCCAATCAACCCAGCATCGGAGATCGTATGATGAGGCGAGCGAAAGGGCCGCTACGTCACCATCCCCGCGTCCGCATCCAGCACTCCGGCGACAGAATGAATCTTCGTCGTCTCCAGCGCCTCTTCAAAACTAAGCGGCGCAAGAATCGACGGTAGCCGCTTCGCCAGCATCGTCTTGCCCGAACCCGGTGGCCCGATCATCAAGATGTTGTGTCCGCCCGCAGCCGAGACTTCCAGAGCGCGCTTGGCAGTCTGCTGGCCGCGCACATCGCCAAAATCAACATGAAAATGCTGCAGCTCACCCAGCATCTCCGCCGCCTGTATGCGAAACGGGTCTGTGTGAATCCCGCCATTCCCTGCCGCATTCAGCAACTCGCGGACCTGGTTCAGCGATTCCACCGGATAGACATTCACGCCTTCCACCACCGCCGCCTCACGCGCATTCCCCTTCGGAATCACCAGATTCTGAATCCCGCGCTCACGCGCCGCCACCGCAACCGGCAGCATTCCGGAAACAGCCCGCAACCCGCCATCCAAACCTAGCTCACCTACCAATAGAAATTGGCTGAGGTCGCGAAGCTGCAGCGCTCCATAGGCTCCGAGAATGCCGATCGCCATCGGTAGATCAAATCCCGAACCTTCCTTCTTGATATCTGCCGGAGCGAGATTGATCGTGATGTGCGTCGGCGGCACATCGAAGCCGGAATTCTTGATCGCTGCGCGCACGCGATCGCGGCTCTCGCGCACCGCCGCATCCGGCAGCCCGACGGTATGAAAGTGGTCTTCATTCGTCTTGATTCCAGAAAAATCAACTTCAACATCGATAATATTGGCATCGATGCCGTATACAGCGGCACTAAGAGCCTTGAAAAGCATAAGCGTTTGTTAGTGGTAAGTGGCTGGAGTATAGCATTGCAACCAACTGCAAGCGATAAAGTTATTCCCCCCGTAGAGTTGTCATCCAAACTTTAGGCATAGGTGCTGCTGTGCCCATGCTTACTTTGCATGCTGCAACAACCGACGGGAAAAGGCGCGTCGAGGCAAGCATTTCCGCCAAGGACTAAAATTAGATCTCGTGAAGACGAGTATCTTTGATCTTTTCAAAGTCGGCATCGGTCCATCCAGCTCGCACACCATGGGTCCGATGCGCGCCGCGCGCCGCTTTGTTCTCTCCCTCGAAAAATCGGGGCTGTTCGACCGCACCGCACACGTACGCGCGGAGCTATACGGCTCACTGGCTCTCACCGGACACGGCCACGGCACCGATCGCGCCGTGCTGCTCGGTCTCTCTGGAGAAGAACCCTCCACCATCGATCCCGAAACCATCGAATCGAAGCTGCATCAGATTCGCGGCACGCATCAGTTATCGCTCGCCGGCCGCAAACCAATCGCGTTCGACGAATCGACCGATCTTCTTTTTCATCGCGACAGGATGTTCCCTGAAGGCGCACAGACTCACCATCCCAACGGCGTACGCTTTTCCGCCTCTGACGCCAGCGGCGCAACGCTCGCAAGCGAAGTCTTCTTCTCGATCGGCGGCGGCTTCATCGTCTCGGACGCGGAAGGCGCAGGCGACGCTACCGTTATGAGCACCGCCCAGTTGCCCCATCCCTTCAAAAGCGCGGACGAGTTGCTGCAGATGGCCGCAGACAAACAGCTCACCATCTGGAATCTGATGCTCGAAAACGAATCCGCTCTGCGCTCTCCAGAAGAAGTTCGATCCGGCATTCTGCGCATCTGGAGCGTGATGCAGGGCTGCATCGATCGCGGCATGCGCACCGAAGGAATCCTGCCCGGCGGCCTGAATGTGAGACGCCGGGCACCGCGTCTCACGCAGCGCCTGCGCGAAAAGGGATCGGCGGATCCGCTGGCACCGCTCGACTGGGTCACTGTCTACGCAATGGCGGTGAACGAAGAAAACGCCGCAGGCGGCCGAGTCGTCACCGCTCCCACCAACGGAGCAGCAGGTGTAATACCAGCTGTAGCGCGCTACTATCGCGATTTTGTTCCCGGCGCAGACGACGAAGGCATCCTGCGATACTTCCTCGCGTCCGCAGCCATCGGCATTCTCTACAAAGAGAACGCTTCGATCAGTGGCGCCGAAGTCGGCTGTCAGGGAGAAGTCGGCGTCGCCTGCTCCATGGCCGCCGGCGGACTGATGGCCGCCATGAACGGGACCAATGGTCAAATTGAGCACGCCGCAGAAATCGGCATGGAGCACAACCTCGGCATGACCTGCGACCCCATCGGCGGCCTGGTGCAGATCCCCTGCATCGAGCGCAACGCCATGGGAGCAGTCAAAGCCGTGCACGCCTGCCGCATCGCTCTCAATGAGTTAGAAAGCCACAAAGTCTCGCTCGACCAGGTCATCAAGACCATGTACCTCACCGGCCTCGACATGCAATCACGTTACAAGGAAACATCACTGGCAGGACTCGCCCTCAACGTCATCGAGTGTTAATGAATACTCCACCTCAAGGCCCGTCATTCTGAGGCGTAATCCGCCGAAGAATCCATACGACGCCAGCTGGAGCAGTAGTCTCGATAGCTTTCTGCTTTTCTGAGCAGCAACACGAAAATGGGGCCCCATCCTATCGCGCCGTTTTGCGATAGGGTGGGAAAGCACGCTCTATCTCAACCAAGCCGCCCATAGTAAACAGCGCACTCATAGTCCAACCGCACGCGCCCACCCGCCTGATACGTCTCAAACAGACGAGCAATCGCACCCCGCATCGCGTCATACCGCGCATGACCTTCCTTTGGCATGTAAGACGATGAAATAATCCGTCCCTCCAGAGCCTCAAGCGTCAGCGACTGCGCATTCGGAAACACAGCGCACCGCATCTCACAAGGCGCAAAGAAACCCTGCATCCGTTCGCGTGTCAGATGCTGCCGCCGCACGATCTCATAATCGATTCCAAAGTCGCGCAGCAGCCTTTCATATCCATCGTGGAAGCCATCGCCATTCAGACGGCGCTCGTTGTAGATCACCCCGCACCAGCGATCCTGTCGCAGGATTCTGGAGAACTCGGCCCGCATGCGAAAGATCAAACCAGTGCAGCGCCTGCCCAACTGTTATCAGATCAAAAGAATGAGACGGCAGCCCCGTCGCCTCTGCAGAGCCACCAACACAGCGAAGCCGGGGATACTGCGCGACCAGCGATTCGCAAGCCACCCGCATTTCCTCATTGGGCTCAACCGCAACCACTTTGAAGCGGCGAGCCAGAAATACTTCCGCAAGCAGCCCCGTCCCCGCCGCAATATCAGCAATCGTGGAATCCGCCGTCAGTCCGCACTCCGATTCAAGCAGCGCAACCACCGCATCGGGATACTGAGGCCGGAATTGACGATAGCTCTCAACGCGTCCCATAAACCGAGCTGAAAAATCTTCCGCGTCGGTCAGCGCTCCACCGCCATCGCTACAGAATTGCCGCCACCCAGGCACAAGGCCGCGATGCCGCGATGCACATCGCGCCGGATCATCTCATAGATCAGCGTCACCAGCACGCGCGCACCGCTCGCGCCGATAGGATGCCCGATCGCCACGGCGCCGCCATTCACATTGATCTTCTCCAACGGAATCCCAAGCTCGCGTGTCACCGCAATCGCCTGTACAGCAAATGCCTCGTTCAGCTCAAACAGATCCACGCTGTCCGCAGTCCACCCGGCTCTGGCAAGCACCTTCTGCACGCCGGTCACCGGAGCCATCATCACCCACGCCGGATCAACCCCGCTCGTCGCCTGCGCCCGAATCCGCACTATCGGCTGGAGTTCCAAGGACTTCGCCTTCGCCGCCGACATCACCACCAGCGCCGCCGCCGCATCGTTCACTCCCGGAGCATTCCCCGCCGTCACCGTGCCGTCTTTTTTGAACGCAGGCTTCAGCGCGCGCAACGCCTCCAGGCTCGCATCCTCACGAATTGACTCGTCGCGCTCAAACAGTGTCGGCGCCTGTCCCTTCTTCTTCGCCGGAATCTCCACCGGAACCACCTGCGACTTGAATCGGCACTCCTTCCACGCCTCCGCCGCCTTGTGATGCGAGTTCAGCGCATACTCATCCTGCTCTTCGCGCGTAATCTTGTATTTCTCGGCGACGTTCTCCGCCGTCTGCCCCATGTGGTAATTGTTGAACGAATCCCACAACCCGTCGTTCACCATCGAATCCACCGCCAGCGCATTCCCCATGCGAAAGCCGCTGCGCGCCTGCGGCAGCAGATACGGCGCATTCGTCATCGACTCCATCCCGCCTGCAACAACAATCTCCGAATTCCCTGTCTGGATCGCCTGCGCAGCCAGCGCAACGGCTTTCAATCCCGACCCGCAGACCTTATTGATCGTCATCGCGCCAACTGACGGCGACAAGCCGCCATGCAGCGCAGCCTGGCGCGCCGGATTCTGCCCGAGCCCGGCTGAAACCACATTGCCCATGATGCACTCATCGACTGTGCCAGCATCGATCCCCGCACGGCGAACCGCCTCGCGAACGGCAATCGCGCCCAGCTGCGTCGCAGAAAGTTCGGACAACGCACCCTGAAATTTGCCAACAGGTGTGCGCACCCCAGAAACAATGACAATTTCTTCCATAACCAAACCTCACATCTTTAGTCAGCAACGGCAAACAGATGAAGATATCAAGCCAGTGATGTAACAATCAATCGAAGGCCCCGGAAGCGATGCGTGAACAAAACGCCACAGAAAACAGCGCACAAACAACACTATCCCCAATCGCGCCGTGGTGGCACACCGCATTGCTCATCGCGCCGCTCCTTGGATTCTCAATCCTGGGCAGCCTCAAACCTGCGCATCGCGCACTCAGCCAGCATCACGTTCCGCAATACATCGCCACGCTTGCGTGGGAATGGATTCTCGCCGGTCTCGTTGTCTGGGGCATCCGCATGCGCGGAACTCCGCTTCGCCAACTCCTCGGCACACGCCGCCCGACATTGCGTGATTGGAGGGACGACATCGTCCTCGCTGCCGCCTTCTGGATCGCATCCGTAGTCATCCTCGCAGCCATCGGCACCGTGTTCAAGCTCGCACATCTCTCCACGCCGCAAAAAGCTCTCGCACAGTTGGCGCCGCAAAATGCATTGGAGCTGTTGCTATGGGTGATACTCAGCATCTCCGCCGGCATCTGCGAGGAACTTGCCTTCCGCGGCTACCTGCTGCAGCAGTTTTCACGCGCCAGCGGCAAACTCTGGATTGGAGTTTTGGCCTCCTCGCTTCTCTTCGGCGTCGCGCACGGATACGAAGGAGCAAGCGGCATGATCGCCATCACCTTGTATGGCGCGCTTTTCTGCATGCTCGCGATCAAGCGAGGCAGCCTGCGTCCGGGAATGATGGCGCACGCATGGCACGACATCTTCTCCGGAATCGCCCTCATGCTCCTCAAGCACGCGCATGTGTTTTAAGTTTTTTCCGATCACTTTCGTCACGACTTCGGTCCTGAACAAAACATTCAATCGCAAAGTTTGTCATTTTTTTCTTGACACTCTTTTTTAGGAACTCTATACATTCGTTAACTGCAGCATTTCTTGTTGCAGTACACAAATAGGGAGAATAGACAAAATGGCAACCAAGAAAGCAGCAAAAAAGGCAGCAAAGAAGCCAGCGAAGAAGGCAGCAAAGAAGAAGTAAGTAAAGTACCGAGGCAATGCTAAGGGGGACGCAAACAGCGTCCCCCTTAGTGTTTCTGCACGATTCCTTCTTTCTGCGACAATGAAATCCTGATGACGAAATCCCCGAAGGTACGCTGAATGACCAGACGCAGATGGATCGCCGACAGTTGGGACGAGAAGACGGCATCGCTCACCGGCGAGCAGGCATCGCACCTCATCCGCGTCCTCCGCGCACAGCCCGGTACCGAATACGACATCGTCGCCGGCGACCGCGTCTGGCACGGCGTCATCGCCGGCATCTCCGGTGACTCCGTTCGCTTCAACCTCGTCGCCCAGGTTCAAGCTGACCCAGCGCTGCCCATCACCCTGCTGCTTTCCATCTTCAAATTCGACCGTCTCGAATGGGCCATCGAAAAAGGAACGGAGCTGGGAATCGAGCGCATTGTCCCCATCATCGCGCGCCGCAGCGAAAAACATCTCGCGCAATCGGCGCAGAATCGCGTCGAGCGATGGCGTCGCATCGCCCGTGAATCCGCGCAGCAGTCGCGGCGCTCAGATATTCCAAAAGTTGAAGACGTGCTCCTGCTAAAAACAGCGGCGCGTCAAGCCAGCGAGGCAGTGCGTCTTTTGCTCGCCGAACAAGAGCGCTCAACCACGCTGCGGCACGCCGTCGAGGAAGCAATTAGAAGTTCGGGAGAAGAAATGCCGTCCATCCACCTGGCCGTGGGCCCTGAAGGCGGATGGACCGCTGAAGAAGAATCCCTCTTCGACGCAGAGGGCTGGAAATCCGTAAGTTTAGGTCCGCGCATCCTCCGCGCAGAAACCGCCGCCATTACCGCCACGGCAGTCGTAGCCGCACTACTGGAATAAGAACAAGCCGCCAACTCCCAGCAATTGTCATCCTGAACGAAGTCTTTGCGAAGCAAAGTCGCAGTCGAAGAGCCTGCTTTTGGCATCGATCGGCGAGAAAAACAGGGTGCGCCCCATCCTTGGCGGAGCGAAGGGGAGGAGAGCAGGATGCTAGGGCGTGTTCACACTAAAGCGATATCATGGTTACTGTAATGTGCCAAAGCGGAGCCTGAACCAAGCTTGAGCATCTTGAGCGGTGATTTGTGGGAGTAGGTCTGTGATGGCTTGATCGAGGACTTCGCGGGTGCGTGCTTTGGTGGAGCGAAGCAATTGTTTGAGTTTGGCCCAGGCCTTTTCGATCGGGTTTAGATCGGGCGAGTAGGACGGTAAGTAGATCAGCCTGGCACCTTGGTTTTCGATCCAGATGCGCACGCCCTCGGCTTTGTGCGAGGAGAGATTGTCCATCACCACGACGTCGCCGGACCGCAGCGCCGGGCAGAGTACATGCTGGACATAGGCGAGAAAAATGTCTGCGTCTGTGGGCTCCTCAATGGTCATCGTCGCGATCAAGCCGCGGGTGCTCATGGCGCTCAGAATGGTCAAGATTTTCCAATGGCCGCCGGGCGTCGCTTCGTGGATGCGCCGACCTCCAGCACAGCGGCCATAGCGTCGTGTCATCGAGGTGGTCATACCGCTTTCGTCCAGGTAAATCAGCCTCTCCGGCGGGATGGCCCGGATGCGCTCGATGAACTCTTCGCGACGCTTGCGGTTTGCTTCCGTGTCCCGCTCGAGGGCGTGGAGCGACTTTTTTTCAGTCGCAGCCCAGCTGTCCTAACCATAGCCGGACCATCGACCAACTCATCTTTACGCCGATGTCATAGGCGAGTCGTTCGCGTAACTCGGCTACCGTCAAATCCGGATGCGCCGCAACCAGAGTGGCGATCCGGGCCGATACTTCAGCAGTTAGACGGCTCTTCGGTCCGGGCTTGTAGCGCACCCGTTCTGACTGTCCGCTCACCTGCCGCTGACGGAAGATCTTCTCCACATACCCAAGACTCACACCGAACACCGCCGCCAGCGTCCGGAAGCTGCCATGCCCCTTGGCGTGCGCCTCAAATATCTTGCGCCGCAGGTCGTCTTCGTAGGCTCTCGCCATCCTCGTCTTCGCCGCAGAGTCTCGCCTCTTCTACATTACACCATCATTGGTATTGCTCTAATGTGATCTATCTCGTGTAAGTAGGAGATAGATGGAAATCACTCCGGAGCAGTACGAAAAGATCAAGGACAGCCTGCCATTACAGCGCGGGAATGTGCGTCTGAGGAACCTGCAAATCCTGAACGCGATTCTGTATGTGGCCGAGCAGGGATGCAAATGGCGCGGGCTTCCCAAGCGGTTTGGCAATTGGCATACGATCTACGTGCGGATGAATCGCTGGGCGAAGAACGGGGTGCTGGCGCGGGTGTTTGAGAAGTTGCAATCGGAGCAGATTGTGCGTATCCGGATTGAAGCCTTCGCGTTGGACTCAACTTCGGTGAAGGTGCATCCGGATGGCACCGGGGCGTTAAAAAAAACGGACCGCAAGCCATCGGAAAATCTCGCGGCGGATGGACCACCAAGATTCATCTGGTTGCCGCGAATGCTCGAACGGCCATCACCTTCGCTCTCTCGCCGGGCAATGCCCACGACGCTCCGCAGGGACGGGCCTTGCTAAAGGAACTTGGGCCGATGCCGGATGGACTTCCCCTGCTGATGGACAAAGCCTACGAGGATAACTTGACCCGGCAACTGGTTCTCGATCTCGGCATGGTTCCGGTAGTTCCTCCCAAGTCCAACCGCATCGAGCCGTGGGAATATGATCGTGCCCTCTACAAGAAGCGCAATGAAATCGAACGGCTCTTCCGCAGACTCAAAGGCTTCCGTCGCATCTTCTCCCGCTTCGAAAAACTCGACCTCGTCTTCCTCGCCTTCCTGCAGTTCGCCCTCATCGTCGAAGCTCTCCGATTAGTGTGAACACGCCCTAGTTAAAGATCTCTTTAACCTTGGAAAACAAACTCCGCGAAGTCGGAGTATTTTCGACCGTAAGCGACTCGCCAAGCTGCCGCAGCAATTCCTTCTGCACCTTGGTCAGCTTCTTCGGCGTCTGCACCGCAACCTGCACCACCAGGTCGCCGCGCCCGTGCTCATTCAGATAAGGAACGCCTTTTCCGCGCAGACGAAACTCCTTGCCGCTCTGCGTCCCTTCGGCAATCTTCAGCTTCGTATCGCCTTCAAGCGTCGGAATCGAAATCTCATCCCCCAGCGCCGCCTGCGAAAACGAAATCGGAATCACGCAGTGCAGATCATTACCATCGCGCTCGAAAAAGGCATGCGGCTTGATCGAAAGAACAATATAAAGATCCCCCGAAGGCCCGCCGTAGCGTCCGGCATCGCCCTCACCCTGGTAACGGATGCGCGTGCCTTCTTCGACACCCGCAGGAATCTTCACATGCAGCGTGTGCTGTTTCTCCGCGCGCCCATCGCCGCGGCAGGTGGAACATGGATCCGTGATCATGCTGCCCGTTCCGCCACACGCAACGCATGTCCGCGCAATCGAGAAAAATCCTTGCTGATAGCGCACCTGGCCGCGCCCCTGGCAATGCGTGCATGTTGACGGACCGCGCCCGCTCGCTGTACCGGAGCCCTGACATGTGCTGCACGCTTCTGCGCGGCGAATCGTAACCTGCACATCTTTGCCGAAGACCGCATCTTCAAACTCGATCACGTGGTCAAAGCGAATATCGCGTCCACGCTGCGCGCGCGAAGTCCGACGGCCCGAGTTACCGCCGACATTGAACATCTCGCCAAAGAAATCGCCAAAGATGTCGCCGATATCACCCATTCCGGCAAATGGATCGCCATTCCCGCCACCCACGCCGCTCACACCCGCATGACCATAACGATCATAGGCCGCTCGCTTCTGCGGATCGCTCAGCACCTGGTACGCTTCGCTGCACTCCTTGAACTTCTCTTCGGCCTCGGCGTTGCCGGGATTGCGATCCGGATGATACTGCATCGCGAGTTTGCGGTACGCGGTCTTCAGCTCCTGCTCGGAGACGGTCCGCGTCACGCTCAAAACTTCGTAGTAATCGGCTTTAGTCACGTTTGTTGTTCGGCTCATGCTTCTTTCTGCTGGGGATTGTTTACTACGCGGACAAGAGCGGGCCGCAAGAGCCGCTCCCTGATTCGATAACCGCGGCGGACTTCTTCAAATACCTGATGATCCGGCAGATCACTCCGGTCTACCGTATCCAACGCTTCATGCACGCGCGGATCAAAGATCGTCCCCACCGTCTCCACCGGCTGCACATTCAGCGACCGCAGCGCCTCTTCCATCTGTTTCACGATCAGCTCCACACCCGTGCGAAGTTGATCGGCCGAGCCGGTCGACTTCAGCGCCAGCTGAAAATTGTCCAGCACCGGCAAGAACTGCTCCACAGCTCCCGCAACCGCGAAGTCGCGAAACTCATTTCGCTCGCGTGCCTCACGTTTGCGGGCATTATCGAACTCAGCCTGAAGTCGCGCCAACCGGTCAACGAGCGCATCGCGCTCCGCCTTCACCTTTTCCAGTTCTTCAGCAGTATTCGATGCTTCAACCGCCCCAATCGCTTCAGCCTGCGGCTCGTCCGCCACTGCCGCTGCCGTTTCCTGATTCATTTCTTCGTTCACCACGTTCTCGTCCAATGTTTTTCTGCTCATATCCACTCAAACCTTTTGCGGAGCGCACTCAACCCGCGCACCGCGCATTGCTCACTCTGCTTTTAGATGCCCTACTGAGGAGGCTGGAAAATCTTATCCGAGAGCTGCGCGATATAGGAGACAGCATTGATCGTCTCCTGATACTGCATACGCGTCGGACCAATTACCGCAACCGTGCCAAAATTTTCCGAGCCCAGCCTGGCCGGCGAGCCGATCAGAACCAGGTCCCGCATCCCCGGAATCGCCTCTTCCAGCCCAACCACGACCCGCACTGTGGTCTGCCGCGCATCCACATACGCATTCAGCAGTTCCACCATACGCTGCTTCGCTTCAAGCGCTGCCAGCATCTGCCGCAACCGCTCGCGGTCTAGTTCACTGGCCAGCAGGTTTGCGACGCCTTCGACAAAAATTGCCTGCAGGCCCCCGTCGCCATCAAGCGCCCCTTTGCGGCAAAGCTCATTGACCGAGCGCATCAGCCGGTCGTACTCGCTGCGTTCTTCGTCCATCCGGTGGCTAAGCTCTGTGCGGATAAGATCGATCGACCAGCCATGAAAATTCTCGTTCAGAAACCGCGCTGACGCCTCCAGCTCGACATGCGTCAGGTCGCGGTCAAGCATCAGCATCCGGTCCATCACGAGCCCGGCTTTGGTAACCACTACTGCTAGAACCCGCCCGGCCGTAAGGCGCGTAAAGTGGATATGCTCCAACGCATGCACCTCCGCCGCCGACGCCAGCGCCACACCCACGCCGCTCGAAATCAGCGCTAAGACATGCGATGTGCGTTCCAGAAATTGCTGGCTGCTGTTGACCCCGGCGAAGTTGTCATCAATCTGCTCGCGTCGTTCCTGCGTCATTGGAATCTGACGCGAAACCCCGCTCAGCTGCTCTACGTAGAAACGAAAAGCCTTGGCTGTAGGAATACGTCCCGACGAAGTATGGGGCTGATCGAGAAGCCCGGCATCGCTAAGTGACGCCATCACATTCCGAATCGTCGCCGAGCTCATGCCATCCTTATCGGCAAACTGCCGCGCCACCGTCTGCGACGCCACCGGCTCGCCAGTAGTAATGTAGCTCTCGATGATGGTCGTCAGCACCAGCCGCTCACGCGGGCTGATCCGCAGTTCGGACATGATTCCCCTCAGTGCCAGACCATCCGTCAAACCTGCGGCAAGATAGTCTTCTCCCTCTTAATTTTAGTGCATTTTACGCAGAAACGTATCGATTACCACCGTGCCCACAAGTAACTGCTGGTCATCAATTTGCAGACAAAGCCTCTTCCGGCAACAGTTCATAGCTCACAAACGCCAGCTTCAAACTGTCTGGCGACCACGACGGAACATTGATTGTTCCCTGTCCGCCAAAGAGCGTCGCCAGCACCGTCACCTTGCCATCCGCCAGCGACATCAACCGCAGCGCCACATCCTTGTTCGGCGGATGCCCGGTCACATCTTTCTCATAAGCAAGAAAGACTATCCACTTGCCATCGGGCGAAACGTGGGGAAACCAGTCGTTCGTGTCATCGAACGTTATCTGCTCCTGCTGCGCCCCATCCGGAGCCATCCGCCATATCTGCATATGCCCGGTGCGCTCCGAGTTGAAATAGATGTACTTACCATCCGGCGAATACTCCGGCCCATCATCCAATCCGTTCGCCGTTGTCAGCCGCGTCTCCTCGCCACCTGTCGCAGAAATCGTATAAATATCAAACTCCCCGTCGCGCTGCCCGGTAAACGCAATCGTCTTCCCATCCGGAGACCACCCATGCCAATACGAAGGCGACTTCGGCGTGATGCGCTGCGGAGTGCCGCCCCCAATCGGCAACGTATAAATCTGCGACTGCCCGCCCTCCGCCGACGAATCGCTGATCGCCAGCATCTTTCCATCCGGAGAAATCCCGTGATCGTTATTGCAGCGCTTCGCAAGTCCCGTATCGATCACCGTAGGCTCTTCGCCCGCAATCGTCAGCCGATAAATGCCGCCATCACGATTAAAGATGAACACACCGCCATCCCGCGTCCAGTTCGGAGCCTCAAACCGCCCACGCGCCACATACGACACGCGCCGATCAGTCGAGGCCACCGCCACCGTTTCCAGCGCGCTATAAAGTACAGGCTCCGCCGTCGGTGGGCGCAGCGGCTTCAAGCTGATATTCGAAAACACCGCCTTTTCAGCGACATCTTTATCGTGTGAGCAAACTCCTATCCCAACATAAAAATCCCCATGCAGCGGCAACTTGATCGAAGCCCCCGAAGCATGCAGGCCGGAATCATCCCCCAGCACCATGTAGAGATAATCGCCGCGCTTGATGATCCGCAGCCGTTTCGGCGCTGACTCGCTCGCTTCCACTTCATGCGTCGTCGCACCCTTCTCCAGCCGAAACTGCAGCGAAGTCAGCCCCACACCATGCAGCGCCACATCGGCGTAGGGCGAATCTGCATCGAGACTCTGCCGCACCATCAACACCGCTTTGCGATGCGGATTCCCGCCAGCCCCGATGAAGGAAATATCCGACGTTAGCATCACATCGCCAGAAACACGCTTCCAGACAAACTGAAAAGCATCGGCCTTCAACCACATATTCTCGCCACTGCCGCTGATGGTATAGGTCTGCTTCCCCGCGTCATACTCTACCCCGCCACCATGCAGCACCGTTCCCACATCTCCATGATCTTCAAAGATGCCTACAGCAACCTTCGTCTGACCAAAAGATCCCGACGCGAAAACCAACGTCATCAGCACAAAGCAGAACAGAAGTTTTTTGAACACGAGAAGATCGCCCCCGCCAAAATTAGACGAACCATAAGGCGGCCGCTGCAGCTTGTCAAATTACAGATAGGTCGCGGCAGAAAGCACTCACCTCTGTTGTTTCGAGTGCTTCCTCTCAATGCAAGGACTTGTCATCCTGAGCAGAGCGAAGGATCTGCTTTTTGTCTCGGTTGGCAAAGCACCAGACAAAAACGGTGCAGCCTAAAGCCGCGCCGTTTTCTCCTCAGTTCTTATTTATGGGCAACTTAGCCGTGAGTATAGTTGCATAAGTGCCAAAACTGGCGTTGATCTTGTAATCTCCGGAAGAGTAAAAACCTGGATATGTGTAAGAGTAAAAGCCTGGATATATCGTCTCTCCGGATGGCACAAGGTCATCCTCAGGAAGAGGATGCCCGTTGCGGCCAAAGCTTCGGGTAACAGTCTGGGACGCAATTCTGTCGAACACATCGCGACGGACGAAGAACCTCTGCCGGTCAAGGATCATGACCCTATAGTTGCGGTAAAAGTCGGGGATTTTCTCCAGGCCCGTCAACTCTGTCCACTGCTGATGAATCCCGATGATCTCTGGCGTCCGCTCCTCAAGGATATAGCGCGGAGCAATGGCATACCCCTGCTGTGCCAGGCGGCGATCGCACAGGAGTCCAAGGTCTATGACTCGAAGCTGTTCGCCGAACAGCATCACGCCGCCGACATCGGGGGTGGCAATAGTCAACTCCTGCAGGCCAGCCGCCCGCCGGATCTGCTCAACCGGTGGCACGAGGCTTGCGACGTTTTGCACTGTCATTAGAGGTTGATAAAGAGGCGCGTATCGGCTGTTGAGTATAGCGATATTGTGCACGGTGAGATACACGATCGGAATAAGAAGCAGTATGGCTGCCTGACGCCGCCAGAGACGGGTGTTCAAAAGACGGAAGGTGAGACGAAGGATGAGGTAGATCAGAAAGGGGAGCGCGACGTAGATTTCTCGGTTTGGCGGACCCCAGTTGTAGCCAATGGCAAGACTAAGACAAACTCCCACTGCCGCCAGAAGAAGAGCTACCTTCAAATCGTCGGCGCGAGAAATGGCATGACCCAGCCGCTCCCAGAAATCAGCCGTGTGAATCCGCTTCAACGCCGCGTACAAGTACTGCCGCCTGACAAAAGCGGCGTACAGCACCACCAGAAACAATATATCCAGACCATGGACAAGCGTAAAAGCCGGAATTAGATGGCGCATCATTTCCAGCCGCATTGTCGGGGCGGAATATGGAAAATGCCGCTTGGCGGTGATGGTATTTGGCAATACCGATCCAAAATAGCGCCAGCGAATCACTGTCGACGCAATCAGCACTGCCAGCCATACCGCCGCCGACGTAACCCGGCGCCGCAATGGGTTTACCAACAGGAGCATTGGCGCCATCAGAAGGAACGCTTCATGGCGACAAAGCAGAAACAAACTGCTGCTAAGCAGAAAGACAGCGCGGCTCTTCGCGCCCGTACCTCGCAGGCATAGAACAGCAATCAGCATCAGCGAGAGCATCATCGGATCTTCCATGCCATTGATTGACTCTTGCAGCGTGAGTGTCAGCAATCCGTAAGTCGCGGCGGTCAGGTCTGCGAGCGTAGCTTGACCCCAGCTTCTGATAATTGCCCGGATAAGCAGAATGTTTCCTAGTGTGAGCAGGCAGGTGAGCGTTTTCGCCATGGCCAGCAAAGCTGCGGGTGTTGTTGCAATCTTAGCCGTGCCGGCCAGCACCAGCATCCATAGCGTTGTGGAATAGCCTTCCACAACGCCCGAGCCTGGAGTTCCCTCGACCTTTCCGGTATCGGCGAAGGTACGTGCAAAAGCCATGGTGATGGCGCTGTCATCCCATGTTTGGGCCCGGAAGGTATAAGCAATCACCGGCTGCGCCACCAGTGACAGGAAAAGCAGGCTCACTCCTATGAGACGGGTCCATCGATCTTGCATTCCTTGCCCTCATTTCAGAGAATTACAAGGTGCTCGTGTCAGGAATTCTATCCGGTGTAGGAAGCGTCAGCTTATATCTGGGATGTCCTTAGGAATAATCTACGCGCGCGAAAGATAAGCCCCTTCAGCCGTATCCACGCGAATCTTCTCCCCTTCATTGATAAACGGAGGAACCTGCACCACCAGCCCCGTCTCCGTCTTCGCCGGCTTCGTCACCGACGAAGCCGTCGCCGACTTTAACCCTGGCTCCGTCTCGACAATCGTTAGCTCGACCGTCTGCGGCAGCTCAATCCCAACCGGCACGCCGTCAAAGAACGATACGGTAATCTGCAGATTCGGCGTCAGATACTCAACCGCATCGCCCAGCGTGTCATGCTTCAGATGCGTCTGCTCGTAGTTCTCCGTATTCATGAAGTAGTAGTCATCACCGTCGTTGTAGAGAAACTCCATCGGAATCTCATCCACCACCACGCGGTCAATCGCGTCAGCCGAGCGGAAGCGGTGCTCAAACATGGCGCCTGTGCGCAGGTTGCGCAATTTGGCCTGGATAAAGGCACGCAGGTTGCCGGGCGTGCGGTGCTCGACCGAAAAAACGGCGTGCAACTCACTATTGTGCTTGATGATCATGCCCGGACGCATTTGTGTGGCGGGAATCGCCATAAAAAGAAACTCCTTGCTCTTGTAGTTCTGGGATTTTACAGATGCCGGCGCTCACTGCCAGGCGGGAAAACTCTCCAATAGACGATTGTAGCGTTTTCCGTTAGCCGGAGCCAGCGGCAGGCTACCCTGTGACATTGTCGCCGCGCATCGCGAACAAGGTGACGACAATCATCGACGCCTCCGTTGAAAAGTGACAACATCGGGACAATTTCATGACAACACTACACCGCAAAGGCTCTAGTGTAACTTCGCTGCAATGTGAACACATGCTCCCATCGCGCAACGTTCCCGTTGCAGAGGAGGATCCAAATGCAGCAGAACCCGTCGCTCTACCTGCGAGCCGGCGCGCTGACCCTGTTGATATTCATCACCGCCACCGCGGCCCGCGCCGCTAACAAATCATTCATTGGCAACCTCAACACGGTCGGCACCGTCAGCACCACAGTGCCGTCCAATGGCGACGTCAATCCCTATGGCGTCGCGCGCGTTCCCACGACGACCGGAAGCCTGGTCGCTGGCCGGTTCCTCATCAGCAACTTCAACAACGGTGACAATTTTCAGGGAACAGGTACCACCATCGTCCAGATCGCTGCCGATGGAACCTTCAGTCTCTTCGCCCAGATCGATCCAACCAAAGTCTCCTGCCCCGGTGGCATCGGACTGACGACAGCACTGGTAGCTTTGCGCAGCGGATTCGTGATCGTTGGCAGTCTGCCTACAAGCAACGAAGGCACAGTCTTCACAGGCGCTGGCTGCCTCATCGTACTCAACAGCAATGGCAAAGTGGTTGAGACCTTTTCCGGTCATAACATCAATGGACCATGGGATATGACCGCCGTGGACGGTGGCTTCCTCGCTGCCTTGTTTGTCACCAATGTGCTCAACGGCACCGTCGCTGCTGGCGGCAGTGTCGTGAATGAGGGGACAGTTGTCCGCCTGCTGTTGGCCATCCCTGACGACCATCCGCCGGTGCTCGTCGACAGCACAGTTGTCGCTTCCGGCTTCCCCGAGCGCACCGACCCGGCGGCATTAGTCATTGGCCCGACAGGCGTCGCGTTTGATGGCGACTCTGGGATCCTCTACGTCGCCGACAGCCTCGACAATCGCATCGCCGCAATTCCGGGCGCCCTCTTCCGCTGGCACTCAGCCGGAACCGGCTTTACAGTGACCCAGGGCGGAGCTCTCAACGATCCCCTCGGACTCGCTCTCGCGCCCGATCATCACATCCTCACCGCCAATGGAGATGACGGCAACATTGTCGAGACGAATCCATTCACGGGCAAACAGGTCGCAGTCAAGCTGGTCGACAACACAGGAGGCCCGCCTCCGGGGGCAGGCGCACTTTTCGGCCTGATCGCGGCACCCAACGGCGTCTATTTCGTGGATGACGCCTCGAATACTTTCAATCTGCTCCACTGATGGGGACGGCGCGGCGCTTCAGTCGGGGGATGCATCAGCGCCCGCGCGGGAAACGCCCAGCCTGCCAACCGCCTTTTGAGTTGTGCGCATTGAGCAAGCGGTTCATACTTCGGTGGGCAGGGGCGTTTCCTAAATGAATAACGCCGCAGCAACGCAACAACCCGATCACAGCCCGCACTGGCCGACAGCAATCGCCTCGCTCATCGTCGGCGCAGCCTTCTTCGCCCTCTGGTTCTGGCTGCTCCCGGGCTGGCTCGGCTTTCACGCAGACATGGCGAACGTAGCGCGCTGGCGTTGGCTCGCCGCCATCCCAGCCATACTTGGCTTCGCAGTAGCACTGCGCTGTATATGGGACTTCGGCTGGACCGGACGCGGAACGCCAGCGCCCGTCGCTCCGCCGCAGCAGCTCGTCGTGGTCGGCTTCTACCGCTACGTGCGCAATCCCATGTACGTGGGCTTTTTCACCGGATGGGCCGGCCTCTGGATCATCTTTGGCCAAGTCGCAAAAGTGGCGGTCGCGGTGACAGCAATCGGCGTGATCGGCGTGGCCTTGTTCGTGGTGTTCTACGAAGAGCCCACCCTTCGAGGAAAGTTCGGCGCCGATTACGAAGAATATTGCCGCAACGTACCTCGGTGGCTGCCGCGCCTGCACCCTTGGAGCAACAGATCTAATCCATAAGAAGAAAGGAACAAGCATGGAAGAAACGCCACGCCGCGTCGGCAGAAGCATCCTCGCAATACTGGCAGGCTTCCTCGCCGTCGTCATCCTCTCCATCGCCACCGACCTGCTCATGCACGCCATCGGTCTATTCCCACCGCTCGGCCAACCGATGACCGACAAGCCTCTACTCCTCGCAACCGCCTACCGCCTCGTCTACGGCATCGGCGGCGGATACATCACCGCACGGCTCGCGCCCTATCAGCCCATGTTGCATGCACTGTGGGGCGGCGTTATCGGCCTGATCCTGGGCATCATAGGCGCCGTTACAACATGGAATCGCCCCGCGCTCGGACCGCACTGGTATCCAATTGCACTCATCGTCACAGCATTGCCTGCGCCTGGGCCGGCGGCAAATTCGTAGAGAAGCAAGCATCAAAGTGATCTACCACGTAAAGTGTGCGACCTACAATTTCCGAAACGCATTGTCAGTAAGACCGGTTACGTTCTATAGTCCGGATGGTTTTCGATGGAATTAATTCGTTCCTTTGCTAATTCGCTTCACTCAATTGACACCTGCTCATATTGCGAGCTGATGCCGTTGCCCTGCCCGTCAAATCCGTTCACTCTAACTTCGTAGATGTCAGTCGAGTTCGGAGCCATATAGCTCGTAGCAGTGATCGGCAAGTTCACCGTCGCACCTGTCGTCTCATCGAGCACGGTAAAGTTCAATTTGCAGTTCTGCGTGGCCGCACCACAAACGGGCACTAACGGGTTTCCATCGCTCGACCAGGAAATCAGAAGCGGGGTGTGGTGGGCGACGTGGGCTTTGAGATCTCCGACGTGGCCTTTGGCGCGGCAGTGCCACACCCCGCGCCCCCATCAAAGCTGCAAGCACAAGTGCAGCTAAGACCAGCCTCTTCACTGCGGTACCCCTGTCAGGTTCGTCGGGGCATTCAACGAGGTGACGTTGACAACCACCGAAACCATTGCCGCGGGCGACGTCAACGGATTCCCACTGCCGTCATAACCGTTCGCCACGAGCGAGAATGCCGAGGTCCCATACGGGACGCCGACCGTCGGCACATAGTTGTAACTGAGCGATGTCGGGCCTCGGCTGCTTGAAGCGAAGCAATCGCAACCAAGGACAATAGAAACACTATTTTTTTCATTTGCTCCTCCATAAGCCTAGTGAAATGGCCTGCCCATCTGCTGCTCCGCGGCTACTGCGGAAGGGCACGGGGATTGGTTTTCTTACCTGTTGATCCTGTTAAGGGGGGTGTTAAGGGGGAGGTTTAGGAATAGGAGAACCGGATTGGAGATGTCTACCATTTTTCGCGAAGAAGCCGAATTGGGGCGAGTTGTTCCGAAAACCTCGCGAACCGTCGACTCCGGCAAGTCACTGAAAATGCGCACGACGATGTACTATGTAGCAGCCGCTCGAAGGTATTCCAGGAAGAAAGTAGTGTTCATATCACACACTCGCTGACTTGCCGCACGGCCGAAAAGTAGATCACCGCATACCACTCCGCGGATCCGTACCCGCCAGCGGTAAATCACCATTTTCGCACTGGATTGGTGCCAATTTTGTTCTTAACCAGGCTTTCCGGCCGCGATTCTCGGCCAGTCACCTGACTGCTCCCGCAGTGGCACCACAGGAACCATTCCGACAAAAAGAAACAATAAAGACGGCCCCCGGAATTCGGTCTGCTTCCTGCACTCTCCAACCGGAATTATGTCAAGCCCCTCCAGGTCGAAATAATTTCCAAGCAATTGATTCCAAAATAAATAGAGGCGCTCTAACTTGCCGATTATTATGCCCTCCTCCGATAGAATAGATTTAGGTGAGAGTCATTGAGACGATCGGGACCGGCTTATTGAAAAGAAATATTTTATCAACAACTCACATGAATTCAATGCTTTAGCGCGATTTCATAACCAGACCCAGTATTTTCAATAACTTCGCCACCCTGGGGGGCAGGTTACCCCTTTCCAAACAACTTGGCGAAGAAGCGCCCGATGTGGTGGAAAAGCCCTCCGGAGTTAGCCGGTTTCTGCGCCGGAGGCTCCTCAGCCGGAGGTGCTGCACTGGCCACAGCTGGAGGCGGAGTCGCCGCAGGAGCCGCCGTCGGCTGATTCGGAGCCGCACCATTATAGGTAAGCGGAACCTCAACCTGGGCATGCGGCGTCCCCGCCGGAACCACAGGCCGCGAAGGAGGAGGAGGCGGCGGCTTTAACCCCTCGCTCTCCGCCAGAGGAAACGCAGTATCCGCCGGAGTAGAAGAAGGCCCGCCCACCGGCTTGCCTGTGGCGCTGGCAATCGCAACCGGAGCGGCCGGAGGACAGCCGCAGGGCTCGGGCTCGTTATCGACGACCTGCTCCAGGCTTCCGTGTTCAAAGAGCACGCGCTGGTTTGGCTTCACCCGGTAAACGCCGCCCTCGAACTGGCTGGTGACCGTAATATAAGGAGCGTTGTCCCCATGATTGTCGATGCAGGTATCGCCCTTCTGGTTCACCCGCATCTTCAAATCGGCATTGCCCGGACCGGAAACCAGGATCCGCAGATCCGGAGTCAGCAGAACATCGGAATACGAACCAGTTTTATACGAGGCCTCGATCGCGCCGCGATCAAGAGACAACATTAGAGCAGTCGAATCCTTGCCGGAATCGGCAACCACCGACCGGTCCCGCGTAAGGTGAATCGTAGTCGAAGCACAAAGCCTCAAATCGCCGCCGCGCACAAGCGTAACATTCGCCGTGCGATCTCCGGCCGTGATGCTGCCGTCATTGCCGATCGTAGCCTTGCCGTTGACGACCTCAAGCGACCCGGAAACGGTAACGCCGTCCGTAGGAACGTAAGCAATCGGCTGTTGCTGGCCAACCGCAGCAAGAGATGAGAAACACGCCGCGCTGAAAACCAGCCAGTACTTCAAAACCATGCGGACTAAAGCTCCAGAAAATTCTTGATCAGCCGCTTACCATCCTGAGTCAGCACGCTTTCAGGATGAAACTGAACACCTTCGACTGGATATTCCTTATGACGCAGCCCCATAATCGTGCCATCTGCCGTACGCGCCGTCACCTCAAGCTCGTCGGGCAATCCCTTCTCGGCAACAATCAGCGAATGGTAGCGCGTGCACGTCATCGGATTCTTGAGGCCGCTGAAGATCGTCTTGCCGTCATGCGAAACCTCGCTCGTCTTGCCGTGCATCAGTTGCGGTGCGCGCACGACATCGCCGCCGAAAGCCGCACCAATCGCCTGATGTCCAAGGCAAACACCCAAAACCGGGACTTTGCCGGCAAAACGGCGCACCAGATCGATCGATATGCCCGCCTCCTGCGGCGTACAGGGCCCGGGCGACAACAGAATCCGCTCGGGCTCCAGCGCTTCCACCTCGTCAACGGACAACTCATCGTTGCGGCGGATCGTCATCTCAGCACCCAGCTCGCCCATGTACTGCACCAGGTTGTAAGTGAACGAATCGTAGTTGTCGAGGACAAAGACCATGAGACTGACTTCAGTGTAACTCGCAGCCGCTAGGAGAGGGGTTTGCGCATAAAGATCGTCGCCTGCGGATTGTCGTTATACCGCTCGTAAGGCGAATACCCATGACGCCCGTAGAACCGAATCGCAGGCATCAAATCGTCCTTCGAGTCAAGATAGAGGGCCACATAACCGTACTCCGCTGCATAGGCCTCCAAAGCCTCAAGCAAGGCCTCGGCAACACCTTGTCCGCGATGCTCTGCACGCACATAAAGCCGCTTGATCTCGCCACCGTCCTTGAGACGCGGCAAACAATGCAGCGCAATGCAGCCGACAATTTCCCGGTCAATGGTCGCCAACCACACGCCCGCTCCGTCGGTGAAGTATTCCCGCTCAAACACGCTGCGATCATCGCGCACAACTACACTCACTGCCTCGTAATACTCGGAAATGATCGCATACGCAGCATCTGCTTCGTCGGACCTCGTGCGATGAACCTTCACACCAGCAGATTAAGGCATCCGCGGCGACGATGGCATTCCGTTTATGCTAGGCTAGTGTCCAATAGAGAGACATAGCCGCTCATGGAGGTCATCCAATGAAGCTTGTGACTCTTGCCCTCATCGCTCTATCGACAACCGCCGCCATCGCGCAGAGCAACCAGAAAAAAAGTCCGGCGGTCGATCTCAAGATCCTGCCTGACGCCCAGGCAGGCTGCCCGGTTGCATTCACTGAGGTGTCCCTCACGAATCCTGGACATCTCATGCTGGTGCAACAAGGAACAAATTACAATAACAGCCTGGAATTCCAATATAAGAACCAAAGTGGCAAACTGATCGAGTCAATCGAAATTCGCGTCGAGTTGAAGGTCAAGCGGAGTGTCTATGATCTTGATGCAACAACCATCACGCGCGACATGACCCTCACTGACGATGCGGAAGAAACTCTACCATTGAATCTACTTGTCTATGGTGTGGGACGCGTCACGCTTGAGCAGGTAAACTACATTGGAGGCAAAGTCTGGATACCAAAAGACAGAAGCGTCTGCAACTATGAGCAGCTACGAGGATCTGAACAGGTCGCGAGGTAGATGCTCCTCGAAAGAACGGAAGAGAATCTAAAAGCTCAACTGATTACATTAAACAAATACCTTGTTTACTACTTTTCGGAAGACCGCATCCGCTCTCTTAGTTCTGATCGCCTGCGTCAGATTGGCATACGCCGAAGAGCCCGAGCAGGCCAAAGCCGGATTCCAAAGCTACATCGCATCTCTTGAGACGCGCTTCGACGCGCAAAATGCTTCACGAGAAAATTATCTCTGGATCGACCGGCAACCCCAGCGACGCGAGGCAGTCCGCAAAGGAGAGATTCGGGTCCAGCAAATCAATGCTCCACAAGTTGACGAAGGAACGATCGAGGACTGGATCGGCGGAGCCTTCCTGCCCGGCGTAACACTCGATCAGGTCCTGAAAGTAGACCAGGATTATGCGAACTACGCGAAGTTTTACGCGCCTGAGATCGTGCAGGTACGCCTGATTTCGCATCAAGGCAATCACTTCCAGGTCTTTTACCGCCTAAAGAAAGACAAGATCATCACCGTCGTGCTCGACACCGTCCACAACATCGACTTCCTGCCGCTCAGCAACGACCGGTATAGCGTTCGCTCACGTTCCGCCAACGTGCGCGAAGTGCGCAACGCGGGCTCGCCTGACGAGGAGGTATTGCCGCAAGGCGAAGGACTCGGATTCTTATGGACGATGAACTCCTACTGGCGCGTGGAACAGCGCGACGGCGGAGTTTACGTCGAATGCGAAGTCGTCACGTTGGCCAGGTCCATCCCCTTCGGCATGGGAGCTTTGCTGCGGCCAACCATCGAGTCCTTCGCATCTGAGTCGCTCGAGAATACGCTCAGGGCAAAGCGGCAAGCTGCACTTGGCCGGGTAAACGTGCAACACTCTGGCGATGCTATGGAATTGTCACGCTAACCGTGTTCGACGGAGTGCTTTCGGCTCCAGAAACATCGACACTTACAAGGTAGCTATAGGAAAGACCGCTTAACGCCGCGCACTATGGAATAGTGACCCGGGCCGCGTTGGAGGGAGCGCTCTCGACTCCAGAGGCGCTCACGCTTCTTACAACGTAGACATAGGTGCGACCACTCTGGGCGAGGTCGTCTTCAAAGGTTGTATTCTTAACAGGGGATGAATTCAAGCGGTGATAATAGGAATTCTCTACCGTGGAGCGGTATACGTTGTAGCCAACGATTTCAACCGGAGAATTTTTTGGGGCGTTCCAACTGAGGTCGACATGGTGCTTCTTAGTCTTGCAGCCAGAGATGACAAGTGTCAGACACCAGACACATGGCATGATGTTGCGCCACCAGAGCCCGACCCTCTTCTCACAATCGACCGGCATAATTGAGAATCATACTTCGCAAGTTGAACCGAAATCACTACTTAAGTCCGCACACAGGGGCGGCGCTTGCGGACGGGATATAGTTTGACGAAGATTCCTATTCGCCTTAACCGGGTGCTGGGCAGAAAGGCTGCTGAAAGCGATCGAACGATTCAGCAGCCGCGAACAGATCCAACAATCGTGTTACCTCAGTGCCTCTACAAGTCCTGTGGGCGGGTTGACACTCGGAACCTGAACAGTGACGGTCACAGTTGTTGCACAGCACCGTCGAAACAGAACAAGTCCGAGTCAGCTTGAGGAGCGATTAACAACGGAAAGTGATCAGATGCCTGCACAACTTGCAGCTGTTAAGGCAGCCACCAGTTGCGATTACGACTACCTGATCAGAAGGCACTGATGCCCGCTGATACTCTTAAACAATTTTCATACATTCACTCAAGGAATTTCATTCCAGAGCTAGTTCTCGTGACACTCATGGGCGAAGACCGGAACGGTCCCCATCCCTAAGTAGGTGGGCCAACCTCTACCTGTGAAGCTCTAGCAATTGAATCTAATGGTAGGCGAGGCCGGAATCGAACCCACACCCCCCGGCTTAGAAGGCCCATCCGGGCGATTCCCACCAATTACTAGATTTTGGAAAAGCCTACTATTTTCAATGAGTTACGACATTTTTCTACTTCGAGCATTTACCCTGATTTAGCCTCGTTTTGCCGCGAGGGTCCCCACAAAATCCCCCACAGTTTAAGGGTCACTCCTCGACGAAACTGGCGCACCAATGAAGGTGCAACAGGAACTAAATACAGCAGGCCAACATTCAGACGACGATGAACGTCTACGGCTCCGCTATGTTGGACAGCAAATGGTAATACCTACACGGATTGGGCCTGGAGTGAAGCTCGGCGGGAGCGCCAGAAGGGATGGTTGGACCATCGCCGTTCTAATGTGTAATACAGCCATCGCTGTCGAACATATTCATCATATTCGAGTCGAAGTTGCCGAGCATATTCTATAGCGAGGTCCGGGTTTCCTCCGAGTTGCTGGATGATTGCGCTGGATGCGAAATTAGCGCGACGGAGCGCATTGAAGATGCCACGCCCTGAAATCGGATCAAATGAGCAGGCACTGTCTCCGACAGCCAGCCATGCTGCTCCAAAAACTGCTCTTCTGCAGGATGAAGTAACGTGCAGGACAGTGGAATTGTCAATCTGTCCGCCTTTAAGGCGCTGGCCTGTAATCGGGGCATTGCGAAGTTCTTGCTGAATGGAAATGCCGTCTTGTCGATAGATAGCTGGGTCGGTAAAAAACATTGCCATTGTAAAGCCATTGGGCAATGGAGCTGTATACCACCACCCGGAAGGAGTCGACTCGATGCAAGTTCGGAGATCGTCTTCATTACGGCGAGTGTGGGAAACTGATAAGGCGATAGCGAGTAACTCGTCATCAGTGTCCCGATCTCCGTTTCCGTCCAACCTGATCCCGTTTTTCCCCGACGCGTCCACAAGGATGCGGGCACGCAATCCGTTCACCCGCCAGCAGTCACCTTCACGAGAGCATGCGTTCACGCGTTGCCTTAAATGCAGCTGCGCTCCTGCCTTCTCGGCTTCCAGCACCAGCATTTGATCAAAGCTCGCACGGTCGATGTGCCATCCGAGTCCATGAACGTTGCGTATGAAATCGGATTCGATCGGGATGGAATCACCCCAAACGGAAATCATGCCAGGAGCGTCGAGCGGAGAAAGATTTCGAAACGCATCCCAGACTCCTAACTCACAGAGTACGGGATTGATTTCGGGTGGCAGTGTCTCGCCGTATCGCTGGGACTCGTAGGTTGTAGCCTCCAGCATTGCAACCTTGCACGCCTGACGAGCGAGGCATAGTCCTACAGCTGCGCCCGCAGGTCCACCACCAACTATCAGTACGTCGAACATCTCGCCCGTTATGTTCTTCATGGAGAATTCAAGATTGGTTACGGTGTGCTGCTTCTCAGCAGAATATAATTCTTGCGCTGAGGAGTGCGATGAATCTGGACTTGGTTGTAGAAGCGCGTATCCATCCGGCAATAGGAATCGCCCGGGTAGGAAACAGTGATGAGTTCTTCATTGGCCCTGAAGTCTCCTACGCTACCCTACCCCCGCAGGGCGGTTATCGAGACGCAGAGGGCCGGCTTAAACGACAGGCAGCACGGTTCCGTATCTACGGATACGACAGCCATGCCAATGTAGTAGCCGAGTTGACAACAGCCAACGCCGAAATCCAGTGGTCTGCACATGTGGCGAACAAGAAAGCGGGGTGGTACGACTTCAACGTTGC
This sequence comes from Terriglobales bacterium, assembly GCA_963823845.1. GTDB lineage: Bacteria > Acidobacteriota > Terriglobia > Terriglobales > Acidobacteriaceae > Alloacidobacterium. The sequence goes on along the minus strand of CAWGND010000021.1, from coordinate 25,984 downwards.
TCTTGATTTGCCCGATTCCATTGACGTTCGTTCGCCTCGTCGCAATGCGGCAATCCAGGGCAAGGAACGTCATCAGTTGATCATCGATCCGGGATCTCGCTCGATTTCCGGCCCCAATCAAAAATCACTCCCTTTTGACACAGGAGAGTTCTTCGGCAAAAAGGTGTATCTCGGAGAGCTGTTGACGGATGAATCCGGCCGTCTGATGTTTCTGGGAGGCAAGGGAAAATCGGAGAGCCCGCTGCCAGGCTATTCTCTCGTAACATTCGCAAACAATCCCGGATGGCATGACGATACCTCCGATGGTCCGGTATCTGCGACCGTCACTATCAAAGGGCGCTCCATACCTGTTGACCCTGCATGGGTTGTCACGGCTCCGCCGAACTACTCTCCGGACCTTGTGACTCCTCAAACAATGTACGACGTGATCTTCGATGCGTCGGCCGGATCGTTAATCCCTCGACCTGCGAGGCCTTCTTTCACGCACGACATTCTGCCGCTGTTCCGTCAATTTAACGAAGCACAATGGGTCAATTTAGGCTTCTTTGTTCAATTCGGGTGGAGCGGTCCCAACGATTTTCTGCGCTCGGAAGTACTCCTGAAGCTCGCTACGCCGCCAGATGGAAAGAAGGATCCCTATGGAGAAGTGCGCCGTCAGATCGTCTATTCTTTCCGGGATCCTTCCTCGGATATCTTCGAACCCCTGAAATGGCCTCCGCTCTACGGGGATGCTTTTGGAAGCTTCGACAGTCCACCCAGCCCGCGGGCAGGCTTTACTGTTACCAAGACAATCTACACGTTTCTCGAACAGTGGATGGAAGGCGATTTTGTCGGTGACTTTGACTCAAATGCAAAGCATCCAGCGTCTATCGAAGAGATAGCTGTGGAGGATCAGCCCGCTACGTTGGATAAGGCTGCCCTCCATTTCTGCATGGGTGGACCGTTTCATCCTGGTTGCGAGATGACATGGCCAATGCGGATTGTCTCCATGTATCGCGCTCCGTTTCGCTTACGGCAGAGGCCGATCACCGATAAAGAGCCGGACTACGGCGAGTTCCTCACGCAGGCGACAATTTTGTCGACCGATGGTCCTCTCTCAGCCAGTGGCCCCGGCGATATCAGCAAGTGGATGGCAGTTCCGTGGCAAACTGATACTGCAAGTTGCAGGGCTGGATACCCTGGAACCGAATTTCCGGCCGATACCTTCATTCCAACCTTCTGGCCCTCACGTGTGCCCAACACGGTTCTTTCGGAAAGGAGCTATAAAACGGTCATCGATTCGAGTCTGCCACTCGATTTGCGCACTGCCGCGTTTTATCAACGGCCAAACTGGTTGCGGAGTCTTGGCCTGAATCGACCGTATGTGGAACAGATCACGCACATGATCGATCACTTTGGTGAATTGGGCTTGATAGAAAAGCGCGAGACCGAAGCAGGTCCTCATTTCCCCTCGGTGATGTATGTTGAGACGCTGCCGCCATCTCCAGGCCCGCAACTGGTCGCTGCAGAGGCGATTGTCGAGGCCGAGCCTCAAATCGAAGGATCCGGAGTGGATCTCGAGTTCGCACAGGCTCGATTTGGTGGATTACGTCGACTCAGATAGCGATCAAAACTACAGTAGCCTCTGAATTTGCTTATGAGTGCTGATTGGCTGCGAACTCAATAATCTCTGTACCGGCGTAGAGCACCCCACCGCGAACCCAATTTCGGCAGGAGTCTTCGTCAGACAACTATGGTAAATAGTCCGAGATGAACCGAAACCGCCGATGCCGTCGCGCTGATCATGGCCCTGCGCTCACCAATTGTGGAAGTCAAGGCAATCACCACTGTCGCCGGCAACGTCACAGTGTCCTGGCAGGATATGCGAAAAGGCCCAATCAAGGCGCTGAGGTACCTCAAGAACTCCAAGGCAGCTCCTCTGCCTCAACGAGCAAAATCTGCTCGTTCTTGTCGGACATTATTTCGATCCTCTAGGTTCCCCTCGGATAACAAGCGTCCGATCGCTTCCGTAGCAGGTGTATAATTCAGGCCACTTTCGAGCCCGAGAGCCTGGCGGCCGATCCCGGATCCGATTCGACTCGCTAAGGCCGGAACTCATACCGCGCATTCCGAGTGTGGACGTGAGCACTCGCAGTTCGGCTGTTTCCCATCTGCTGAAACTCAACGAGGTTGCGCGTGTCTCGCTGGAAGGGCCACGATGCGCGACGCAAGCGCGACCGGCATCAACAAGGACCAGTGGGAGGACATTCACCATGACGATGAAGTGGTTACGGACAACCGCGCCGCCGGGAGAGAATTATCTCCCCATTCGCGAACATGGCATGACAACGAAGACCGCTAAAGTTGCGTGCATGATCGTCGCTTACTTAACGATTCTTCTATCTTCAGCACCAGCCTTTGGGCGCCAGATCAACGTGCTCCTCATCCACGGAAGATGGCATGACACGAAGGAACACTATGGCCATTTCCGCACCGACCAGGCCGGCGCATGGAGTGGTCTCAAGCCGGCAACATCTGGAACCGTCTGGTACGTGCAATGGGACGCCTGGAATCACCATTTTGACGACAGCTCATGGCCCGGGGGAGAGGCGGTCATCCATAACGCGATTGACGCCCTCTGCGACGCCAGCAAAAACCAGGCCTGCTGGATTCTCTGCCACAGTGCCGGCTGTGCCGCGTTCGAGGATTACCTCGCAAAATCCGACTATGCACACAACTCGATTCTCATCGAACACGTCATGGCTGCCGATAGCGCCGCCGGTGGCTCGGAGATCGCCGACAACGGCTTGCTTTCCGTCGTCGGTGGATTCACCGGGCTGACCGGCAGGATCGATCAGTCGCTCAAAACCAGCTACGCCCGAGGTGCCTATAACCATAACAACATGCAGGGTGTGGTTGTCAGGGGCGTTGGCGGCGCCACCGGTAGTTACCCTTTCAACTGGCTTATTGCATGCAGCTTCTTTCCTCGTCAGAGCGGAAGCGGGCTTAACTCGCAGTGCACTGCCTGCATAGCAGGGCGTTTCGGACCCGTAGAGAGAGAATGCGACGACGGCCTGGTCGCCCTGCATAGCAGCTGCGGCCACAACCGCAAAGCATCCTTTCAGGACTGCAACAGCAGGATTCCTCCTCACAACGACAGGGCCGGCACATTTGCTTTCCATGGCTGGTGGATCAACGACCATGTATGCAATGGCGACTTTCAACAGAATTGCAACTGGAATGGTCCTTATTCGGATGAGAGAACCCTGTGGAACTCGCGCTTCAAGACCTATCACGTCGACCATTCCAACGGTAAGGCAGTCGTCGTGGATGAATATTCCTTTGCTCCCGTTGCACTCTGTCCATAAGATGCCGCGCTCCAACCATCTCTCCGGCTTCTGTTGGACAACACCCCGAACTCGCAAACGGAATGGAGGATTCGATCATGATCGGGATACAAAAGAACCATTTGAGATCAGCTCTGGCAGGACTCGCGCTTGGTTGCGTGATCACCAGCCCGGCATTGGGTCAAGGCACCCCCGCACAGTTGCCGATTGACGATGCATCGGCGAGAGGCGGTGTGAACCTGTATAAGGACTATGCGAAATACCCTCCGGAATCGCGGCCGCTGCATACCTGGGACTGGGACCTGCTTCATCCCTGGTCAACCGACAGCACTCCGGTGTCGCTCGTGCCTCTGCAAACCCTTCGCCAACTGCAAGCGCTCTCGAACTCCGACCTCGGCGAGGAAGAAATATCCCAAAGAGTCACCATGCCGGCGAATCTCCCCAGATATCAGTTCGACGCGAATAAAACTATCGTGGCAGGCACTCAGGATGAGATCAGGGCGCAACTGCAGGTAACCTTACCAGACGGCACGACTCTTCCCATCCATGTCATCAAGGCGGAATTAATCGGAGACGACTACTTCGGCTCTCCATCTTTAGGCGGCGTGCCGTTCTCCTGCGATGCAGTCGGCACGGCATGCACCTTCCAGTGGAGCGCCCCTTCAGCAGACAGGAAATATTGGGGTGCGCTGGAGCTTCAGGTTACGTTAACCGTCGAAGGCACGGACGATCAGTTCATGGCCCGGCAGGCGTTTTACTCGTCTCCCATGGTGGCCGGCAGGTTTAACGGTAATTTCGCCGAACGTCTCGAAAACGGATCCCTGGTGATCGATGCGGGCGTCGAAGTCCAGCGGCGAATGCTTTGCTTCGTAAGTGCGAACCTCTATTCCGCAGACAAGGAAACCCCCGTTCAGTCCATCCAGCGCCGCCTCATCGTGGATCCATCCATGAAGTCTATCCCGCTCACCTTTTTCGGCAAGATATTCCGGGACTACGCAGAGGAGGGCACGTTTCGACTGCAGGACCTGAAAGCCCAGTGCGAAAACCTTCCCTATCCTCCTGAATGGTTTGTGGATAGTCTCGCCCACCAGGTCGACCTGCAGGCATTTCGAGCGAATAATCAGGCCGCGCCTGAGCCGGCGCGCATTTATTTCGAGTACACCACGTACTCCTACTTCACCCGCACATACGCGAGCAGCGACTTCTCCGATGAGGAGTGGCAGTCTCTGGCAAAAACACGCAAGCTTGACGCGCTGCAAAAGGTAGCAGCGGACTTGAATGATCCGGCGTTGGCCGCGCGCAAACGACAGTAAAGGCAAATTTCTCGATGGGATGGCACCGGCTTGGCGTTTTGCCTGCGCTCGCCCCACACTGAGAAATGCATCATCCCGTGACGGCTATTTTGGTTCGCACTGAACGGGCGTTGAGCATCTTTGCGTTGAATTGCCGGGCTGCAGAGGCGGGCAGACAAAGGCACAGCTCTCTTGTTAACAATCTTGTGAATAGCGGTGTAATCGGTGCTGAATTCGGAGCGCGTATGCAGGTAGCGTCCGACCGAGACAAGCTGGGCCTTGCTGACCGTGGGCCGGGCCGAGATAGCTAAGGGAAAGAAGAACCACGGGAATGCTTCTTTTCATCAGAATTGGACAAGCTCAGTCCACGAAGATCGAAAAAGCACTGGCGTGGCGATCCAATTTTGATGAGATTCCCGGCCAAGCTTTAACACACACAACTAACTAGAGTTCGCTCTCGATGAGTGAGAGTGTATGCCCCGCCGGATAAATGCAAGCGAGAAGTCGAGGGAGAAGAAGAAAGTCTGTCGTGATAGGATGCGGAAACGCTGGCCCCTCCCAGAGCGGCTCTGATTTCCTGACACAAAGGACTCGTATGCGCACTGTGCCCATTTGTTTGTTAATGCTTTCGTCCGTAACGGGGCTTTTCGCAGGGCATTCTCCAAGCTCCAGTGAACCTTTCGACATCGTGATTGTGAACGGACACATCATCGATGGGACAGGGTCGCCATGGTATTCCGGAGAAGTGGGAATTCGTGCGGGCCGGATTGCAGCCATCGGCAACCTGGAGGCAGCGCCGCGCAAGCAGACGATTAATGCAAAGGGCAATGTCGTCGCGCCGGGTTTTATCGACATGCTGGGTCAGTCCGAAATGACGATGCTTGTTGATCCCCGGCTTCCTTCGAAGATTTACCAGGGAATTACTACTGAGATCACTGGAGAGGGCGGGTCAGCGGCGCCCCTCAATCCAACGATCATCGCGGCCGATCGCGCTGGGTACGATCACCTGAAGATTAATCCTGATTGGACTACGTTTCGCGAATACTTTGCGCGGCTGGAGCGCCAGGGCATGGGTATTAACCTGGCAAGCTATGTGGGAGCAACCAGCGTGCGACGAATGGTGCTGGGAGATGGCGACATCCAGCCCACTACGGCGCAATTGTCCGAGATGCAGTCGTTGGTACGACAAGCCATGCAGGACGGGGCCGTTGGGCTCTCCACTGCTCTGCAGTATGCCCCTGCGCCCTATGCCAGGACCGGCGAACTGGTTGCACTTGCCAGCGAGGCGGCAAAGTACGGTGGCATTTACGCGACGCACATGCGCAGCGAGGGCGACAGCGTGCTCGAGGCAATCGATGAAGCAGTGCGTATTGGGCGCGAGGCACATATTCCGGTTGAAATCTGGCATCTCAAAGCTGCTGGAAAAGCAAACTGGGGGCGCATGCCGCAGCTTGTCGACCACATCAATGCTGCTCGATCATCCGGCGTAGACATCAGCGCCGACACCTACGCATATACCGCATGGTTCAACACCTTTTCTGCCTTCGTTCCTCCATGGGCGCATGACGGTGGCGACGCCAAGCTCATAGAACGGTTACAGGACAAGACGGTCCGTGCTCGCATTCGTAAAGAGATGCTTAGCCCGGGGGGAAACTGGGATAACGAATGGCAGGAGATTCCTGGTCCGGAGGCGATACAAATTGCGGTTGTGCAGAATCCTGAGCTCATTTCGCTACAGGGTAAGCGCCTGTCGGAGGTTGCCGAAATGTGGAGGGAAGATCCCATCGACGCGCTGTGTGACCTGCTTATCCGCGACAAAGCATTCACTGAGGTTGCTGTTTTCGGTATGAGCGAACCGGATGTCACCCTGGCACTGAAGCAACCCTGGGTCTCCATCGACAACGATTCGCAGGGCACCTCACCTGATGGGCCGCTTGGCAAGGAACATCCACATCCCCGAGCATACGGAACCTTCCCTCGGATCCTGCGTAAGTATGTGCGCGAAGATCATGTGCTGACCCTCGAAGACGCCATCCGCAAATTCACTGCTCTGCCCGCGCAGCGTATGCGGCTGACTGATCGCGGGGTATTGAAGCTGGGCATGTGGGCCGACGTGGTCATCTTCGATCCCGCGACCATCCGTGATCTGGCCACTTTTGAGCAGCCTAACCAGCTTTCACAAGGGATGGAGTATGTGCTTGTGAACGGAGTGCCTGTGATTGCCGAAGGAAAGATGACCAATGCTCTACCCGGAAGAGTGCTGCGCGGCCAAGGTTATGTAGCGCACTAGAAGGCCCAAATGGGTATTCCGATATGCGGAACAGTTCATTGGGGCCACAGCGTCGTCTCTTCGGAGGTAGCCTTCGTTCTCGATTCGTAATAACAGTCCAATGCGCTCATTGAGCTATTCAGATCCATGCGAAGATAGGTTCCAATGTCTGTTGCGGAAGCGGCGTTACTAGACGGTAAAACAGGTGAGAGGCCTGTAGCCGAGCGAATATCAGAAATCAGTGGCCGCTACCAGACAAGCTAAAATTCCGTATGGAACCATACGATTTCGTCTCGAACCGCCGTCCGCGGGAGTCAAAGTGGACCACATGGTGGCTGACGCTACCGGCAATGTTTTTGCCAACCTGCCCCCATCACGATCGGAAGAAGTCTTCCAGGAAATAATGCAAGGTGAAAGATTTAGATTGGAACGAATCATCTCTTTCGGTCATGCAACTCCAGGTGGTCAATGGTATGACCAGGAGCAGCATGAATGGGTTGTATTGTTGTCCGGCGCAGCGGGCTTGCGTTTCGAGGGAGAAGAAGGTCTACGAGTATTACACCCCGGAGATTTCGTTAACATACCTGCGCACACGCGCCATAGGGTTGAATGGACAGACGAGAAGCAAACTACAGTCTGGCTAGCTTTGCATTACTCAAAATCTGAAGTAGCACGATAAAAGCAAGTGAAATTCTGCGGAACTCGTTTCCGAACGTGGCGGCTCAAAAGCCCAAATGACTTTCTCGGTCACCAGTACTACCTTGACCCGGATGCAGTGATTCAGAAGCTTCAGGAGCAAGCTGAACGGCGCGGGGAAATCGAGCGTCTGCTCGAGATACATAAGCGGACTGTGCCTCAATTCGTCGACGTCATTCACGAACACATTGATAGCGCGTTTTCACAGTGATGTGTATCGACAGGCAGGCAAAGAAAAAGGAGCCCGTCGCGGCAGGCTCCTTGTAGGTTGTATTTTTGTTACGCTGCGGCAGATCTCTTTGCAGGTTTTGCCCATGTAGTGGTTATCTCCAAGGCCGTCGCGTCAACAGGTTTCGAAAGCTCGTGACTTCCCTTAATGCATCTCACTACGCACAGACGATGCAAAATTGAGAGAGCCGGAGGCCGTGCCATGGAAGAGTCGGAAATAGATGAACCGGAAAAGGTGAAGCACGTAGACGACGTGAAGGACCTTGACCGCGCACAGTACGAGAACGGATTCCAAGACTGCTCCGCTGGTCAACCTTTTGACGCAAAGCAAAGCCCAGCTTGGCAGTTGGGCTGGAATGCGACCTACTGTATTTGTTGCCTTGCACCTCCGGATCATGCTTCTCCTAATCACATTCCAATACCCTGCCCAATGGAAGCTGTCCGGCCAACATCCAGGCCGAGTTCTTAGAGACGTCCGCGCTGAGTTGCGGGCTGAGCTTTTGCATGTTCGTCGGTAAAGAGAGTGACCTCATGGCTAGCGCGTGAAACAGCAACGCACCCGAAGCTCGAATTAAGCAAATCGGGATGAACTCCTGTATCGGCGTTGATCAGGACCCGCTCGGCTGTTTTAAGCGCGGGAGAACAGGAAGGACGATGAACGGATTTCAGCGAGCAACGGCTCTGGGCACCGATCGCTACGGGGCAAAATGTCTTATGGGGGCAAGAATGATTTGGAACGCATGGTCATTCTTACCGTGGGGTTAAAGTGGGGTTGGAGATTCGAAGACTTGATGTCTAAGAGGCAGAGCCACTCAACTGGGCTTGTGACTATGTCCAGGAGCCATTGCGGTGCTCCGTATGGAAGAACCTGTCGGACAGGTGGCGAAGAATTTCCTTGCGGGGACGGATTTTGCTGACAGATAGTTACCCGTATTGATCAATCTGGTCCAAAGCCGCTCGGTGAGCCGCCTCGTTGCGATCCTGATGACATTTGCCGCTCTTACACACTTGGGATCGCTCGCCGAGGTCATTGATTATCACCAACACTTGTATAGTCCCGAAGCTGGTGCAAGATCTATTCCCGGGCCGAGAGGAATTGACGCTCAGGACCTGATTGCGCAGCTCGACGCGGCCGGGATTCAGCGGGCTATCGTGCTCTCGGTCGCATATAGTTTTTCCAATCCAAACAAACCAGCGGTTCCCGACGAATACGCACACGTCATGGCGGAGAACGATTGGACCAGTGCCCAGGTCGCGAAATATCCAGACCGGCTCATTGGGTTCTGTAGCGTGAATCCTCTCAGGCCTTATGCGATCAAGGAGGTCGCGCGCTGTGCAAAGGATCCAAACCTGCGCACCGGGCTCAAACTGCACTTCGGTAATTCCGATGTGAACGTCGATGATTCAGACCAACTCGCCAAGGTGCGTCGTGTCTTCCGCGCTGCCAACAAATACGGCATGGCGATCACTGTGCATATGCACGCCAACATCGACCATCACCGAGCTTACGGAACGAAAGAAGCTCGAATCTTCCTGGAGCAGCTTCTCCCGGAGGCGCCAGACGTTCCTGTACAGATTGCACATCTTGCCGGAGGTGGCGGCTATGACGATCCGGCAACTGACCAGGCCCTGTCGGTATTCATCCAGGCAATCGAGCGCAATGATCCGCGCATGAAAAACGTGTATTTCGATGTTTGCGGAATTGCGTTACCCGGTATGTGGGAAGACAAATCCAGTCTGATTGTTGAACGGATTCGTCAAATAGGCGTGAGGAGGATCTTGTACGGAAGCGATGCGGCCACGACAAATAACCTGCCTAAGGATGCCCGGCAAAGATGGCATCAGTTGCCTCTCACGCAAGAAGAGTTCCGTCTGATCGATAACAACGTTGCACCATATGTCGTGAAATGGCTATCGAGTTCCAAATTGACATCATCATTTCGATAACGCGCGTAAATGGAAGCGGGTTTCTCGGTACCGGGTCGGGATAAGGAGAGTGGACGACCGCTGACCAATCCGCCCATAGGTTTGGTGCGGACTAGCTGGCGACTGCCATTGCAGCTTGCGGTTCCTGATTCTCGAATTCACGATCCCATAGACCTGCTCATGAAGCTAGAGGCTGCATTGACCATTGAATCGCCGGTCAAAATCTCGGACGCCGGTCGCCACCTGCGGCAGATCGAACAGGATACCGTAAAGCCTTGGCGTGGCATCAAGAACGGCCCGGAGCATCTCACCCTCACCGCCTCCTATGTCGACCAGTCGCTCGAAGCGAGAGACGCCCTCGGTCATGGCGGCTTAGAAGGCTCATCCGGGCGATTCACACCCATTACCAGATTTTTGATAAGCCTGCTCTATTCAATGAGTTGCGGGAGTTTTCTGCTTCGAACATTTACCCTGATTTAGCCTCGTTTTGCCGCGAGGGTCCCCACAAAATCCCCCACAGATTTAGGGTCACTCCTCGACGAAACCGGCGCACCAATAACGGTGCAACAGTAAGTAAATATAGTAGGCCAACATTCAGGCGACGATGAATGTTTTACGGCTCCGCTATGTTGGACAGGAAACGATCAGCGAACAGCAAGATCGTTCGTTTTGGTCCTTACTCGGTCACTTCAACAGAGAAGTGAAAAGGGCCGCTCGCCCGCGGCCCGTGCGGCGTCAGTTCCACTGAAGGCACGCAGGTAATCCGCCGCGCGCTGGGCGTGGGCGGCGGCCTTGAAGATGAATCGCGTATCGTTCTTCAGAACATCCAGCCAGTTGGCGATGTAGGAGGCGTTCTCCTCGCGCGGCTCGATCGCCAGTTTCAGATCTGCGCCTAGAAACGCAGCACCCAGCTCGGCAACGAGTTCTTCCTGCGCGTAGCCTTCATCACCCCACTGCTTGCGGCCCAGATCCCGCGCAAGGCGCGAAGGGTGCTTCGTCCAGTGAGTCATCTCATGCGCGAGTGTGGAGTAGTAGCTTTCGGCATCGCGGAAGGACTCGAATAGCGGCATCTGAACGTAATCGATCTCTTGCGCATAATAGGCACGATTGCCGCCATGCCGGATGGTGGCTTTGCAGTCGGCGAAGAATTTTTCGGCGCGGTCAATGCGGGCGACGGTATCGAGCTGTGGTGCAGCCTTGGCGTAGTAATGATCAGGCAGGCCGTCGATCTGTTCGACGTTGAATACTGTATAGCCTTTCAGGTACGGGATTTCGCGCTCGACGTCCTCGCCGGTCTTCTCATCGCGGTCGGTGCGCGTAATGGCATTGGCGTACACAACGAGCGAGCCCGTCTCGCCCTTGTGGACGTGAGCGTTGAGTTCAATTGCCTGGCGGAAGGTCATCCAGATGGGAATGGCGAAGCCTTGCGCAGTGGCACTCATCCAGAGCGAGAGGATATTGATACCGGAATAGGGCTGGCCGTTGAACCGCAGCGGTCGCGTGATACGTCCGGCAGCGTGTTCGGCGTTCCACGATTTGACCCAGGGGCGCAGGCCCTGTTCGAGGCTCGTGACGATCTGCGAGGTGATGCGGCTGTACACGTCCTGACGGCTCGTGTTGTTGGCGTCGTTCTTCATGTCTTTGCTCCTTGAAAGCAAATTTTTTCTTCACGAAACCCGTGACGCCTCGGGGCGTTTGTAGCGGCGCGGAGCAGTCAAGGGCGAGCGCAGCGAGTTCATCTCGACCCTTGACGGCGAGCACCGATGAAATAAACGCCGGTTGTAAGGCACGGGTGGAGCGGAGAAAAGTCGGTGAAGGAGCCGATGAAGACGGCAAATAGTTGCCGTCTGGGATGATCGCAGAAGCGGCTCGGATTGTCGGTCGGCGGACGGGCTTATTGTGGCGCTTGGGCTGAGAATAGACCGAGAGGGTGTTCTTATTTAACGTTGAACGTTATCTTATTTATTTAGTGTTCACGTTTATGGACGCTGACCATGAAAACTAAAGAAACCGACAATATTGCCAATTCCCGTGCGGCGCGCGCTTCGCAAGCTGGGGCATGACATCCGGGACGCGCGTCGTCGTCGTCGTATCCCTGCCAGTTTGGCTGCGCAGCGTGCATCGATCAGCCGCACTACATGGGGAACATCGAAAAGGGCGATCCTGGCGTGGCCATGGGCCACTATTCGACTGTTCTCTTCGTCATGGGAATGGCCGACAGATTGGGAGACCTCGCGGACCCCAGAAACGACAACGTGGGCCTTCAGCTTGAAGAAGAGCGGTTGCCGCAGCGAATTCGCATTAAGAGAACGAAGCGAAAAATTGAGTAATGGGATGAGGGATCGCTCGTTTACCTTGATCTTGCCGGAAAGCCTCATTGTTCGGGACGGGTGTTGGGACTGGTGGGCAAGGAGGCGAGAGGGCATTCCTGATGCGGTAGGAATCGCGTCGTATAGGCAGAATAGCCCCACAATTACGGCGCGACCCTCGTTATATGGCGCGATTATCTTGTAATTGGCGCGATTCAGTGTCCTAATTGGCGCTATAACTGCAATCGCGCAATAAAAAGGACGGGGACGGATGGCAAAACGCCGCATGAAAGACATAGCAGAGGACCTGGCGGCGGTCGTGGACTTCGTGCGGCAAAATTCAGATGGAGCACGGAGCAGCGAAATTGCCAGGGCTCTGAAGGAGGTTCCGCAGCGAACCCTACAACGTTGGTAGTGTCTCAGTTTGGATTTCCGCTCACGATGCAAAGTGGGCCTGACGCGTCGGCGCTATCCGCCGGGCCAGTCGCGCGATTAAGCAGGAACGTACGTCAACCGAATCACGCCCTCGGCGATCAGTTCGTTGGCCACAAGGCGGAGCGGCGGCCCGGGGCCGGCGAAGAATGGCTTGCCGCTGCCAAGCACGACGGGGCGGAGGTAGAGTTGATACTCATCGATAAGACCGGTCTCGGTCAGGCTTTGCGCCAGCTCTGGTCCGCCAACCTGAATCTCGCCGGCCAGATCAGCCTTCAGCCTGCGTATCACCGTCTCGAAGTCATCCGCGATAAGCGTTGCGTTGGGGCCAACTGACTTGAGCGAACGCGACACAACCCACTTCGGCTGGCTCCGCTACGCCACCGCGAAGTCGCGGTCCTCCTCATCCCAATCAGGAAGGTCTTCGTCCCAATAACGCATGACCTCGTACAAGCGGCGACCGTATATCGAGCCCGTCAGGCCACGCACCAGCTCGATGAAGTGACGAAAGGCCGCGGGCGCAGGCGGGCCAAGTTTCATGTGGTCGACGTAGCCATCGAGGGACTGATTCAATCCGTAGACAAGTTTCGCCATGCTGCAAATCTCCATTTCAACTTCTTCAGAAGAATAGCCTGAGCCGACGTCGCGCGGAGGTGAGGTTGAACGCTACCGGATTGGACCGGGAACTCTTTATCCCCTCCTCCACGGAATGGAGCGCAACGGGCTTCTCGTTTCGGAATTAATGAACGTCAGCGGACGAAGACGAAGAGTCTACAAACTAACTAAAGAGGGAAAGAAAGCTTTGGAAAAAGCCAAGCTAAAGGTAGACGAATTGCACCATGAACTTCACGAAGATCTTCCGAGGAGGGTTTCTCACCTGCGTGAGGGAGAGCACAGTCGCTAATTGCTCCATATGGATGATTAGTCGCTTTCCCCACAAGTGGCAACCCGCAGGTTCCGTTCAAGCACATTTCCGATTCACTGGTCAATCGGCACTTGAATCACCCCCGCTGTGCTTGAACGAACTATTTGGGCACAAGCGGAGTCATAGAGTGAGAAAGGCCGCGCTTAAAGACTAAAGATCACGGCGTGAGAAGAGAACCTGCGCCAGCAACATGACTAGAACTGCATAGAGAGCAGCGTAAACCACCATGGCATTACTCGGCACCAATGTGCTGCTGAAGGGAGTAGCACCAACGGTTCCAAGCAGCGGTGGCTGGAATTTGAAGGCGGCGCGCCGCCACAGGGCATCACTAGGCATGATGAGACTTGAGAGAATTCCGAGATTGATGCAAGCTTTTACATGTTGCAACGATCCAAACTGCTCGATCCATCCGCCAACAAATGCCAGGCCGTACAGCCCGAGCGAGACGGCGCCACTGGTAAGCGATGAGAAACATGTACTCGCTGCCATGGTCACCCCGAGCAGTACCAGGGCTTGCAACCAGATCAGACTGAGCACAGCGAGGCCGTGTGGAGGGCGGTATCCACTTTCGAGCCAGCTGATCAGGATCGAGCCACCCTCGATGAGCAACACATAGAGCGTCAGCATCCCCACGAAGCCCATCCACTTGCCAAGCACAAGGCACCAGCGTTCCACCGGCTTAGTGGCTATGGCGTGAATTGTGCCTGACGCGATCTCCCCAGAGAGTGTGTCGCAGGAAGTCAGCACTGCCATCAGAGAAGTCATCATACTTCCGGCATAGAGCACCATCATGGTCATCATGACCATGCCTTCGCGAAAATCGACAGTCGAAGTCTGGTGTCTCTGGTGTTTCAGAACGAAATGAAGCGCCGTCCAGAAAAGAGCCAGGAATGCGACGCCTGCCAGCATGGCGATCCAGAGAATCTTGCGTCTTGCCGCCTCACGAAAGGTGACTCGCGCCATTAGCAGAGTTGTACGCACTGCACCAGGCCCGCGCGAAAGACCGAAAGCGGACGGCTCTGCGGCTCGCTCGATAGCTGGTCCCTCGTTAGCCGACGGTTCGGGAGCGCTCGCCGGCAGGCGCACGTCGATTGCGTTCTCTCTCATAGGCCGGGGTCCGGTCCCATCATCTGCAGAAACAAGTCTTCCAGGCTGACTCGTTGCGGGACGACAGAGAAGACCTCCGCACCTGCCTCGACCAGGCAGCGAACAACCTCTGGAAGATCGTCTGCTTTTCCCACACGCAGTTGCAGAACTTGCCCGACAAGGCGAATGTCCTGCGTGAATCCTTTGAGCTGCTCTATCGCTACGGAGTTAACACGCGCGACTCTGATTTCAACTTCCGTCTGAGCTGACTGCCACGCGCCCATCTCATACATGCCGATGATGCGGCCATCCCGAATGAAGGCTACGCGGTCGCAGCTTTGCTCGACTTCGCCGAGCAGATGCGAGTTAAGAAAGACCGTGGCGCCGCGACTACACTGCTCGGCGATAACTTCACGCACGAGCTTACGTCCAGCTGGATCAAGGCCGGAAGTGGGTTCGTCCAGAAAGAGGATTTCTGGGTCATTGACGATTGCCTGCGCCAGGCCGACGCGCTGCATCATCCCCTTGGAGAAACTACGAATGGGCTTGTTGTGTTGCGCGCCGAGGCCTACCCGTTCAAGCAACTGCGGGATCTTCCGACGCAGCTTGTCTTCCGCCAGACCGCATAGCCTTCCATGAAATGCGATCAGCTCCGAAGCTGAGAGCCAATCATAGAAGCGGAAATGTTCAGGGAGAAAGCCAACGCGAGTTCGCACCTCGCGCGTGCCCACCGGTTGACCAAGCAGAAAAGCACTGCCACCGCTTGGCTTAACCAGGCCAAGCAGCATCTTGATCGAAGTGCTTTTGCCGGCGCCATTCGGGCCTAGAAACCCGAAGGCCTCTCCGCGACCAACCTGGAGGGTCAGATCGCGGACGGCAGTACGAGTTCCGTAGGCCTTCCTAAGCTGCGACGCATCGATTGTAAGAGTTGCCATGCACGTTCCGGCTCTCTCTACTGTAATTGCGAGGCCAGGTTGATTGCCGTAGTATCGTCTCCGGTTCCGTTCAGAGCGAAGACGATTCCATTGTCCACCCACATGAGCGAAAAGTGGCCAGACTGGTTCTGATTGGCCGCGCGCAACAATGCGCCTTCATTGCCGTTGACATGCACCTGCTCGTACTTCGATTCACCGCGGACCACGGGGAGAACGAGCGTCGAGGTCCAGTCGACGGTCTGCGTAAAGTTGGCAGCGTCGTTGGCGCTCATGCCAAGAAACTGAAGCGCTACCTGCGCGATCTGGGCGGGATCGATTTCCTGGGGAGCGGACACAGTCGGGCTGGGAATCTCGAATAGCGAAACGCACGTGGCATCGGGCTCCTGTCCGGATGTCTCGCCTGCGCTGACCCTGTTCGCGTGTCTGGCTTGAATCTCGACGCCAGCCTCCGAGACGGATTTATCCGCACTGCCAAGATGAACGACAACATGATGATCCGCACTTGCTGAAGGGTTCTTCGTGCCCGGGCTGGCACCCGCCTGGCCCATCATCCTGGACGCGACATCGCCGCAGTTCCCATAGAATGCCATCACGCCAGCTGGCACTCGAACCCCAATGACGGCTCCGTCCACCGATGCCGGAATTCGCAGGTCGCTGCGTCCCGCCTCATCGAGTATGGATTGGATACGGTCACCATCGAGTTTCATGTTCATGCCGATCCCGCTCTCCAACAGGAGACTGGACGGTGTTTGGCCAAGAAGAAGCTGTACTGGAAACCCCGCAACCTTCGAGGCAGTTGCTGCATTCGCCATGAGCTGCGGCTTTTGAGGACTCTGAGTTACCGTGATTTCATCGGAGAGAACGCGACCTATCGTCTGATTAAGCAACTGATTGTTTTGCAGCCCCGCACTCTTCAAGGTAGCGGGGTTTATCTCGAGTATGGTGAAACGCTCTACGCGAAAAATGGCCAACAGGTTTTCCGCCCATGCTCGAACTGGCGCTACGGTCAGCACCAAAGTGACTGCGGCGACGCCTAGGCATCCGCCTGCAAGGGATAACTTCTGCCACAAGGTCCACCGATTCTGATCACCGTCCATCAATTCCTCCCGCTTGTTTTGAAACGCAGACCAGGCCCTCGCGGAGGTATCGGCATCGGGCAACTTTGGCAATCTGTCGAGTCCGTCACGGACAAAGGCAGCACGATTCCGTAGGATGGCGACCTCGCCGGAGCACACGCTGCAACCCTGCAGGTGCTGCTCGACTGCAAAGAGTCGCGTGGAATCGAGTTCGCCATCCAGGTAGGCCCGCAGAACTCCCTGATTCACTTCTTCGTGTTTCATTGCCCCTCCTTTGCTGTCCGCAATTGCGGTGCCTTGCTGTTCCGGCGTTGTTGTCGTTCGTAGAGTGCGGAAAACTCCGCCTCCGCCCGGGCCAGTTTTTGACCGACCGAGTTAACGCTGATTTGCAAGGCTTCGGCAATCTCTCGATAACTCAGACCGCTGTGGCGCAATAGCAAAAGCTGCGCTTTCTCGACCCTCAGCTTTGCCAGCACCTCGCGCACTTCGACGATGCGTTCTCGACGCAGTAGGAGGGTAAGAGGGCTTTCGGTGGGACCTTCTGTCTCAACGGAGCCGTTGTCTTCCAACTGCTCTTCTACACCCCGCCGCCGGTTGGCGCGAAGGGCATCGATCGACGCGCGAGTCGCGGTGCGATAGAGCCATCCGCCGACGAGTCCACTGGCCGCAACACCCGGACCATTGCGGTAGAGCCTCAAGAAGACCTCGGCGCAAACCTCTTCGGCCTCGGAGTCGCGCTGCAGCACGCGCCGAATTACACGGACGGTGCGCTGGTAGTGCTCCCGAAAGATCGCTTCAAACTCCGCTTCTATCCAGCGATCGCTCATGCCAATTGCTTCTACACCTATACAACGCCAGCCGAAGTGAATTTGTGACAAGAAAATTTTCGTTGGTGCGAACGCGCGCGTCTGGAGCAGCTGCACCGCCGGGTTCGATGTCTATTTGCGAGTCAATCTTTGCGCCGGGATTCGAAGAGCATCTCCACTGTCATTTCGATCTCGCCACTCCCAGCCGTTCTGGATTATTCCTTGGATCTAGGAACTTGTTGAAAAACTCATTTAGGCACTTACTTTAGACTCCGAAAAAGTGACCAGAAATGTATACAGAGGGCGGATCGGCGCGTTGCAGGCCATTTTTGCGCGACGCTGATTTGTCCTGGCTGGCTGCATTGGATAGCCGGAATCGTTTTTCAACAAGTTCCTAGGCGATTTTCATGGGATTTCGCGGGCCGAGGCCCCGCTTAACTTACATGCATGTCGGCCTAATGGAAGTAATCCAACTCCAGATGACTACTTCAGTGGATGGGACACTTCACTCAAGGTCTCTCATCGCGCTGAATGTCGTAGCCATCGTAGTCAATCCTTATGACCGTCTGTCCAAACAAAAATGTGTGTGCCTCTATTTCCTCGTGGACGACCATCGCGAAGCCACTTATGTTTGCGAAGTCGCGAGTAATCAAGGGTAATCCTGCCAATAGAGAGGAACTTCTGGACTGAGTACCACGAATCCGGACCAACAGATAAGTCTTTGCATCTACCCACGCTTTACCGTTCAGCAGATAGGGGCTCTTTCTTCGTGGCTTCAATTCCAGGACTAAACAGTCCCGACCGTTTACTGAATCCCTGGCAGGGTCGACTTCGAACTCATAGTTTTCTGGAGTGAGCGTGACCTGGTGGCGCATTGTTACATCATTTACCTCCCTCTCTGATTCCAAGGCGGGTTCAATTGCTCGACTTAGCCACATCGATGAACCAGCCTTTGAGGCGGTGGTATCGGTGATGCCCGTGCTCTTTTGATATGTGACCTGGACCGTCTGTTCGGCGGCTGTTTCGGACGCGCCATTTCTATAGACCGCATAGTGCTCTCTGACACCATACTTTGCGATGTGTTCAAATCGCGCGCGTATTACCGCCTCAACATGCGTAATCACGGTATCTGGAGATTCCGCGAGACTTACAGCGTCACCACTGATAGCGCACGAGACCAAGAGAGCAATCGTGACTGACATCATCCGGAGCCCTCTCTCCAGGGTGTTCATGAGCATTCCTTCCTGCCCAAAACCTACGACCTTGCCATGGTGAGGGCCAGATGTGGGGCACCCAGCCAGAAGGGTGGGGCTATCTTAGAGGGAAAAGCAATCGGTCTTCAGCTTTCAGGCTAGATATATCTTAAAGACTTAAGACATGACTTGACTTTTAAATCTTAAGTGATTAAGACTAATGAGTATCACGCCCTTTTGTTTCCCCTCCGGATATTAGTGAGGGCAGCCGGTAAGCGGAGTCTATGAGCGAGAAAACACTGAGGCCGCAGACGACGCTGTATGGAAAAGTGATGGTGTACAAATACACGTCGTGCGGGCAAGGTTTTTCGATGCCTCTTCTAGAGGGCGCAGTAGCTCCAGATGTTACGCCGCCTCTGATTGTTCAGAGCGCATTCCAGGCCCACGATTGTGCTGTCCGACCGCCGGAAGCAGGGGACACCTGAGATTAGTTCGTATGGCAAAAACTATTGTGAGGCAAGTCTGTACCGTGAGACCACGTTCTCTTTACGCCTGGGATATCGCATTCAGGCGCGGTCACAACTGCATCGTATGCGGAGCGTAGTGCGGTGGCCCTTTGGTGAAGTGATGAAATTCTTCTTCCGAGTGCTCGTTCTCAGCTTGCTGGTCGCCTCGACATCGGTTCTTCCATCCTTGGACCGACTGCACGCCCAAATAGTATCGATTCCCGCGTCTACTCCGATTCCGGTTCAGCTTGCCAGTCACGTCCCGATGAAGATTGGTGAGCCATTGGAAGCGCCCATGCTGTATCCGGTCTACGCCGCGAATCAGCTTGCAATCCCCGCCGGCTGTATTTTTCGGGGTCATGTAGTGCAGCTTAATCCGGACAAACAGCGTCGCGTCCACGCCAGATTGTGGGGAGATTTCACGCCATACCATATTCCCGTGGTGCAGTTCGATGATTTGACGTTGCCCGATGGAACTGTTCTACCTGTTGTAAGCGCAAACGCTACAGATGGGGCACCCGTCCTTCGCCTTTCCACTCCATCAGTCCGCACGAAGGGCTCTGTTGTCTCTCAGCAAATCGCATCTCTGAAGCAGCAGTTGGAGGATGATATCGCTCTAGTCACCGCTCCGGGACGGAGAGACCGTCTTGTTCAGTTTCTCTACAAGCAGCTTCCCTATCACCCAGAGCGGATCAATGCAGGAACTGCGTGGACCGTAGAGCTGGCGCGGCCATTGATTCTGACGGGCACTCCGAATTCATCAGACCATCACGAACAACCTGCTGATTCAACCGGTTCGGCCCTCAAGAAAAGCGTCGAGTCGAAGCTTACTGCGGAAAGTCCCTGGCGAATACACGCTTATTTGAAGCAGACCATCAGCTCCGCAGATGAGAAGCCGGGCAATAAATTCGATGCGGTTGTCGCTGAGCCTGTTTTCGAAAACAATCATGTTTTGGCTGTGCCGCAGGGTGCAGTGCTGATTGGCACCATTACCAAGGCAAAGCCCGCGCGCTCATTTGGACGCAAAGGAAAGCTACGGTTCAATTTCCGGAAACTAAAGCTGCCAGACGGTTTTGTCGAACATGTAGAAGGCAGTCTTGCGGGAGTGGACTCGAACGCGTCGTCTGGGCTACAACTCGATCCCGAGGGAGGGGTACAGCCAAAGCCGCAGAATCGAGTGATCGTGCCACTGGTGCTCAGCGTACTTGCTAGCCGAGCCTTTGATGAAGACGGCAGCCAGGCGGCTAATGGCGCTGTCGCATCGAATGGTTTCGGCGTCGTTGGCCGAATTGTTGGAATTGTGGCAAGCTCTCGAAATGTCGCGGCAGGTATTGGATATTATGGAGCGGCACTCTCGTTCTATAGCCGCTGGATCGCACGCGGCCAGCAGGTGGTTCTGGCTAAGAACACGCGCGTTGAAATCATTACGATGCCGAGACGGAATTCTTTGAACGCAACGGCTGCGCCGTCTCAGTGATTTCACTTCACAGTGCTGATACGCGAGATAGACCACGTTGAGTACAACCGATATGGCGCAACAAGGCTGTAGTTGAACTGCACTTCGGCGGGTTTTCCTTGAACGTGTTCGTCTCTGCTTATGGCAAGGGGAGGGGTCTATGAATACTGTGCGCGTTGAGAAGTTCTTCCGAGGTGTTGTTGCCTTCTGCTGTGTATGCATCATTTGTACATGTTCAGCAAGCTATGGGTTTCCGGTCTCTCCACCTGTGCATACAGACGACGGGGGAGGTCCGAATGGTGGATTGCCAGACGCACCGACAGCGTCAAGTCAACCGACTGTCAAAGGGCTGCCGCTCGCCATCGTCAAGGACCAGATTCCAATCTGGACCAGTCCCGTACGCATACGACCCCATGACTTATTGTGGTTATTACCGCTCGGCGCGGCGACCGGCGCCACATTGGCGACCGACACAGATGCTATGCGGGATCTTTCGCACGATCGAACCTTCAACAAGGACAATGTGAATGCGTCGAACTATCTGCTGGGCAGCGAAATAGCAGTACCGGTGACGCTGTTTGGGATCGGAGTGTTCAAAGGAAATGCACATGCACGCGAAACAGGCATTCTCAGTGGAGAGGCGCTTGCGGATGCCGTGGTGGTAGAGGAAGTGTCAAAAATCATATTGCGGCGAGAGCGGCCTCTCGTTAACAACGCCGCAGGTGATTTTTTCGCCCCTAACGTGGGGGCGGACGGCTCTTTTCCGTCGTCACATAGCACGTTGGCATGGTCCGTGGCAGCAGTCATTGCTGGAGAATATCCGTCGAAGTGGGTGGAAGCGGGCGTCTACACAGCCGCGACAGGAGTGTGCCTTACGCGAGTCCTTGGCCAGGAGCATTTTCCTACCGACGTGCTGGTGGGCGGTGTTGCCGGATGGCTGATCGGGCACTACGTGTTTAAGAAGCATAGCCGATCGCATGTCGCGGGTGGGTTGTAGTCAAAACCCATCGCACCAATCAATCGAGAGTCCCTGCGGCCCTTCACGTTATGGCTGGCCGTTCGCCCCTTTGGGAACGTGAGTCGTGATCCCTTTCAAGAGGAATTCGCGGATCAGATTGACCGCAGCATCGGCGCCCGTGTCGGCCAATGCGTTGAGCAGGAACAGCGAGACTCCGCGGTCGGACTCGGGATAGTAAAGATTCGAAATAGCTCCGGCGGAGAAGTTGCCGAGAACGTTCGAGTAATTGAACCTCCACCGTCCGTCATCGGTCCGGGTCATGACGGCGGCGGACATCGCATAGAGGGCACGCGAGCGGAAGCTCCCCTTTCCTTTATAGAAATAGCGTGGGTCTTCATGGAATAAGGAAGGATACAGGGCTTTGCCCAGCAGGTCGGCCGAGACGTGGTTCGCCAACGCAGCCCCGTATCGCTTTCCGTATCCTTCAATTCCGCCGCCATAGTCGGGGAAATCGTTCTGGTACTGCTCCGCACCTGCGATCGCGGCCACTGTTAAGAACGAAACCGGGTCGATGATAGACCGGAAGCTCAGTTGAAACTTCTGCTTCGCTTCCATTGGCGGGGCGTTCCAGTCGTAGGTGCTGTAAAAGTTTGGAATGACGCCAACCACGCGCTGCTGGACTGCGATCTGCACCTGCTCCAGCGACAGTTCCTCCTTGTTTCCGGTCACTGTTACACTCGTGGAGCCACCGGAAACCGAGAGCGTTACCGCTGGCACAAGGCGAAACTCGCCTGCGTGCAATAGGATTTGGGCCGAGGTGAAACGGTTCATCCCTGGCGCCGTCACGGTGATCCTGTAAGCATCCGGCGGTAAGCTCGTGAACGCGAATTGCCCATCGCTGCCAGATTCTACGGTCCGTACATCGGGACCCGATTGGCCTGCGAGAGTCACCTTCGCTCCCTGCAGCACGTCTCCCCTCGTATCGAGCACCGTCCCGGAAATATTCCCGGTATCGGTCTGTGAGGGTCCCTTTTCTCCAGGTTGACTGCTGACTTGTACCGGTTGCGGCGCATTCGGGAGACTGCTGTCGCGTGCGGTCAAGTTCCAACTCTCCTGCGCATGAGTCGTTGGGGATTGCCCCAATATCAGATCCGGGGGCATGAAAAGAAGCGTTGGAACCGTCACGCCGTAGATGATCGTCTTCACCTTCAATCTCACTGTAGCTCCTGTGAAAGTCCGAAACGTAATGGTTATCTCTCTCCGGAACGTCGCAATTGATCCTTTGCGACGGGTCTTAGTGGGCATACTTGAACGGCCGCATTCCGGTAGGGACACCGAAGCGCAACCCGATCTTTGCCTTTGAGCCTGATCTTGTCTGTCGGATGGAAGAGACGATCTTGACGACACCTGTTACATAAATGCCGGCGTCGTCAGCGAAGGAATGATAGCCGTGTAGCAAGATAACGAACGGCGTCAGCAACAACAGCCAGCGCTGCGAGG
This sequence comes from Terriglobales bacterium, assembly GCA_963823845.1. Taxonomy (GTDB): domain Bacteria; phylum Acidobacteriota; class Terriglobia; order Terriglobales; family Acidobacteriaceae; genus Alloacidobacterium. Next base: position 3,065 of record CAWGND010000021.1, on the reverse strand, counting down.
CACTTATGCTAGGTTCATCAAGCATCTTTGGCTCCGCTACCAGCTCGACGAATCCCGTTGGTTGAGTAGCCATTCTTAATCCCTCAAGACTTATGACATTAATGCCCCTAAGACATTGACCGTACTCGCTACGGCTTCAGTTGCGCAGTCGCTTCGATATCGATCGATACGTCTTTGTCCACTCGAAGGACGAAGGTGCTTGGGTCTTTCAAACCCCACTGCACGTACGGCACCGTGAAATGTGTATTGAGAGTGATCGTTCCTGAAGCAGGGTGCACGTTCACATTCAACTGCAGAGAATGATCCTGTCCGTGCAGGCTAAAGATGCCATCCACGGTGATGGCCTGTTCTCGATTCGGGTCGAACTTGACATTCAGATGTACAGGGCGGAACGTTATGGTTTGATACCGGGAACTCTCAAGGATCTTGTTGTGCATCACCTGGTCTCGCATGGAGTTGCCGCTCTCGCCGCTGGTGGCGTCTACAACAACCGATCCCGTCACGGCTCCCGTCTCCGGATCAAGATGGACGAGGCCGCTCTTCAGTTTGAATGTTCCCCGAACCGTGTGGAGAACATCGCCGAGTGTCCAGTGAATCACTGTGGTCCCGGGATCGAGTTTTATATCGATACCGCGCGCTTGTTGTGCTCTGGCCGTAGAGGCACCGCCCAAAAGAAGAAGCACGCAGTGAAAAGCACACGTACGCAAAAACTTTGCGCAGACACCAGAGGCTCTGTACTTCAATCGCACTTATCCCTCCTGTGCTCGAATGCGGTTCGTGATCAGATTCCATCCCAGCTGAGGTCCTCTGCGAACGGCAAATCCTAATAAGCTCTTTACGCCCATGTGAACCGACAGCAGTTCATGGAAAAGCGCCGGATTTGACGCGAGCGCCCCCATCGCACGTATCTCAAGAGCAGGCCAACGATCCATGGTCAGCATGAGGGCTCCCATTGCGTGGGGGCAGTCTGCTAATCTCTTCGTGCGCATGGCAGTATGACTCCAACGATCCAGCTTCAATCGCATTGGCTAGTTCTTGCGCCTGGCGAAACGTCATCGCCAATCCTTCACCTGTGATCGCGTCTGCGGAACCAGATGCATCGCCGATGAGAGCACCCAAGCTGTTCGCTACCTGATGTAGTCTTCGAGTAGCAGAAACAGCACCCTTCTGCTGGGACAGCACAATAGTGCCGCGCAGGCGACGTGCAATTTCAGGAAAGCTTTCGAGTATGTCGCGGCGACTACTCTGCCTGTCTCGTGTAATGTAGACAACACACAAACAGTCGGGCGCTATTGGTGTCACGTAGACTTGACCGGCGAGCCCCCAGTGGATCTCGACATACTCACTCCACGGTTTGATTTGATAGTGACGCCGAAAACCATAGCGCCGGCTTTCCTTTCGATGAGCATCGAGTCCCGCCCATCGCCGGACAAAAGAGGCGTGGCCATCTGCGCCTATAAGCCACCTGAACTTTATTTCTTCGCCGTTAACCAGCGCCGAGTTCTGGCCGAGGAATTTGAGGCGGCTGTTCCATCGTATTCGGGCGCCCGCCTTGTGGGCGTGTTCCGCAAGAGAGGAGTGCAGCCGCGTGCGACGCACTCCAACACCCGTTCCATAGGGAAAGTGCGCGTCGACATGATGAACGGAGTTTGCGAAGCGAATACCGCGAAAGGAGTATCCATCACGTTCCGTGATCTCCATCCCCAGGCTGGCAAGCGTAGCCAGGGCGTCCGGCATCAATCCCTCACCGCAAGCTTTGTCGATCGCTGGGAAGTGCTTCGACAACCACACAATCGATACCTTTTGTCGCAGGGCGATGGCAGCGGATAACCCGGCTGGCCCACCACCAACGACGAGCAATCTGTAGTCAAGCGCCTTACTACCTGTTGATTCTCCATTCAGCGGCACCAAATTGGAGCGAAAGCCCGCGGGATCAGACGAAGAATGTAGACGTGTCCCGAGGTTCAATATCCGCGCTCTTCAGCGCTCGACACAGCGCCCAGAATCTCGGACATAATGCTGCGACAATCCAAATAAAATTGGCTTCGCCAATGATCATGCAAGTATTCCTCTAAGAAAATGTTCAGCTATAAACGAATGGCTCGCCGCCCAGGCTCCAGTGCATCGGACCAAAAAGTTGAAGAAGAATGAAGCTCTTCAACGACGGAAGTAATGGAGTCGACATAATACCGATCTGCGCCTCCGTTACGACCAGAGGGGGAGCCACCTTCAGCACCATGAAGTTGTTTCCACAGACTTGAGAAAGAATGCGATGTTCGTGAAAGAGCCGCCGCGCAAGCAGCTGGCCGAACATGCCGGGGTGAATTGCCTTGAACATTTCAAAAGAGAGTCGAAGGCTCATCTGGCGAGGAGGTTCGAAAACAATGCCATTCATCAGCCCCATGCCGCGAACTTCACGCACCATTTCGTAGGACCGTAAGGCGTTTCTTAACTTCCGCCGCAAATCCTTCCCCACAAGCTCGGCACGATCTGTTAATCGTTCCGGTCGAGCACTGCCAGGGTAGCTAGACCAGCGCGCATAGCCAGTCCGTTCTCGCTGTAGGTAGACGTGTGGATGATGGCCCGCTTCACAGAACCGTAGGCCGCGGCATAAATCTCATGCTCATCAGAACGGCGGCACATGGAACCAAGCCGCCGCTCAATGCCTTAGCCATCACAACCATGTCCGGCGAAACTCCATGGTACTGTCCGGCAAGAAAGCGTCCTGTGCGCCCCATTCCTGTTTGCACCTCGTCGAGCACAAACAGGGCACCGTGTTTGCGGCACAGTTCTTCAGCACTATTCAAATACCCCGGCTCTGGCACCACAATTCCGGCTTCGCCCTGTACCGGCTCGAGCACTACAGCAGCGATCTTGTGAGCGGTGAGAACAGGGCCAGCGCAGCCGTGTCGTTGAATGGCACTCAAAAGTGTCCGAAAGCATGGGGCCAAAGCCTTCACGCCAGTAGTCATTTCCCATGAGCGACAACGCGCCACAAGTCAGGCCATGGAATGCGCCGCGCGCATAAACAATGCCTGTTCGCAGGGTCCGGGAACGTGCAAATT
>CAWGND010000020.1:0-281655 GCA_963823845.1 Terriglobales bacterium | reverse complement strand
GTAAACTGATCGGCGGAGATCAAGTTCTGCATCGAGCCATTGACCTTGTCCGTTACGCTCCGACGCCAGCCCTTATCGTCTCATTCCGCAGGTCGTCGTGACTCCGCCACCACCGGAGACGTGGTTGCCATACTGAAGTACTGCCGTGAGAACGGACGCCATGCAACTTTCCGCGCTGCAGGGACGAGCCTCTGCGGACAGGCTCAGTCGGACGACATCCTGATCGATGTCCGTAAACACTGGTACGGCATGTCACTCGCGGACGGAGGCAGTCTGCTTCGTGCCCGTCCCGGTGTTATTCTCGGTCACGCCAACGCCTTCCTACGCAAACACGGCCGTCGCCTGGGGCCCGACCCGGCGAGCATCAATGCGTGCACGATCGGCGGCGTCATCGCCAACAACTCAGGTGGGATGCGGTGCAAGATTGAGCGCAACGCCTATCACACGGTCCGCTCGATGATCCTCGTGCTGGCTTCTGGAACCGTCATTGACACGGCACAGCCCGATGCCGAGGCAGCGTTCATGCGCAGCCAACCAGAGCTTGCACAGGGTCTGCTCCAACTGCGGGCCGAGTTGATCGCCGACCGTCCACTCACCGACCGAGTCCGACATAAGTACATGATCCGAAATACGAACGGTTACCGGCTCGATGCTCTTCTCGACGCCGACACGCCGCTCGAAATCTTTCGCCGGCTCGTAGTTGGTTCCGAAGGGACGCTCGCGTTCATCGCCGAAGCAGTGATCGACACGCTCCCGACGCCCGGCGCTACCTGTGTTACATGGATTCCACTACCGTCAATGAACGAGGCTATTGCGTTGGTGCCCAGCCTCGTATCTCTCGGCGCTGAGGCCGTCGAGCTAATGATGGCGCCAGCACTGACGGCCGCCGCCCAGGCGTTTCCGGGAACACCTCATTACTGGATGACACTCGATCCGAAGGCCGCTGCACTGTTGGTCGAATTTACTGCAGCGGATGACGCGGCACTTGACCAAATCGAAGCTGCGACACGCGTGCTTGTCGCCAACGCCAACCTGCTCCAACCTCTGGACTTCACCCGTGACGCCAAGGCGATGGAGATTGACTGGCGGGTACGCGAAGGCCTGATCGGGATCATCGGGAAAGGGCGACCGGAGGGATCGGCGCTCGTTAATGAGGATGTCTGCTTTCCTCCGGCCCGGATCGCCGAAGGCGCACAAGACTTGCAAGCGCTTCTCACCAAGCACGGGTTTCTGCCAGGCGTGGCCGGGCACGCGGCCTTCGGCAACTTGCATTTCACCCTTACGCCAAGGCTGGACGACCGCGCCGATCGCGGCCGCTACAGCGCACTCATGGACGAACTGGTCGAGCTTGTGGTTGACAAATACGACGGTTCGCTCAAGGCCGAGCACGGGACGGGGCGTAACATGGCCCCGTTTGTACGGCGTGAATGGGGAGATAAAGCGACAGAGATGATGTGGCGGATCAAGAGGTTGGCCGACCCATACGGAGTGCTCGCTCCGGACTGCGTTCTCAGTCGCGATGAGGGAATCCATTTGCAACGATTTAAGTCGTCCCCAGCGATCGATGGCTCCGAAGCCACCCGTTGCATCGAGTGCGGCATGTGTGAGCCAGTTTGCCCATCGCGTAACGTTACTATGACACCTCGCCAACGCATAGTCGTCCGGCGCGAGATGGCTCGCCAGCCAAGCGACTCGCAGATGTTTGCGCAACTGCTCAAGGAATATGAATACGACGGCATACAGACATGTGCGGCCGACGGAACATGCGCGAAACCTTGCCCGGTATCAATCAACACTGGGACGCTGATCAAGTCATTCCGCCAGCGCGAAAACACAGATGGGCGCGAGATGGTTGCGCTTGCTATCGCCAAGCGCTGGAGGAGCGTCGAGACCATCGCCCGCATCGGAATAGGCGTGACCGATTTCATATCGAGAACCGTTGGGGTGAGAGCCTTGACGGGTCTGACTGCGGTGGCGAGAGCGGCACTCAGCAAAGACCTCGTTCCTTCAGTCCCTGGACCGATGCCGCAGAGAGCCCCTGGTAGGCTTCCGCAGACTTCGCGTCAGGGTGCCGCGGCGGTTTATTTTCCGGCCTGCATCAACCGCATGTTTGGTCGTGCGCAAGGCATGGTGCGGCGTCCGAGTCTTCCCGAGGCGCTTGTCGCGCTATCTGCTCGCGCCGGGCAACCGCTCTGGATCCCGGATAACGTGCGTGGCCTCTGCTGTTCAACACCTTGGAGTTCCAAAGGCTACCGGCTCGGTCATGAATGGATGGCCACGGCGATCACGGACGAAATGTGGGACTGGAGCAACGCGGGCGCCTTGCCCGTCGTGATCGACGCTGTTTCATGCACTCACGGCCTATTGGACGATGTACGAACACACATAGACCGCAAGCGACAAAAGCGATTCGACAAGATCGAGCTCGTCGACGCGATCGTTTGGGTCCACCGGTTGCTTCCAAGCCTTCCGATCAAACGAAAGCTGGCTAGTGCGGCGGTACATCCGACGTGCTCCATGATCCATCTCGGTCTCGAGGAGAAATTCATCGAGATCGCCAGGGCTGTTGCCGACGACGTTATCGTTCCGATTGGAACAACGTGCTGCGGAACCGCTGGCGATCGCGGCTTACTGCACCCTGAGCTCGTCGTCTCGGCTACACGCGAGGAGAAGGCTTATCTAGACGCACATCCTGCCGAGATCTACCTTTCAGCAAACCGGACTTGTGAGATGGGCCTGCAGCAAGCGACCGGTAAGCCATACGAGTCATTCATCTTCGCGCTCGAGGAGACGACTCGTCCCGATGGCGCAGCAGGATAGCTGCAAGAGGATCGTTAGAGGGGCGACGCCTTTTAGCACCAAGAATTATTTCATCTTCTTCGACAGGGGAGTTCATTATGAAGGCCAATTTATCGATGATCCAGCACCATCGCGCAGCCTTAGACGGTTTACGCATGCACTTCGTAGAAGCGGGGAAAGGCCCTGCTGTGGTCTTGCTCCACGGCTTCCCGGAGACCTGGTATGCCTGGCGTTACCAGATCGCCCCGCTGGCGCAACATTATCGGCTCATCGTACCGGATCTACGCGGCTATGGCGCCACTGATAAGCCGGCGAGCGGCTATGACAAGCGCACGATGGCCAACGACATTCGAAGGCTGATGCAACACTTGGGAATTCAGAAGGCCACTATTATCGGTCATGATCGAGGCGCTCGAGTAGGAACGAGGTTTGTAAAAGATAATCCCGAAGTGGTCGAGCGATTTGCGGCGCTGGACAATATCCCGACCAAAGTTATCTTTGACACTAAGAATGCGGCATTCGCTCAGTTCGGTTGGTTTTTCTTGTTCCAAAGTGTGCCCCATCTTCCTCAGGCGCTCGTACAGGGGCGCGAAGAGATGTGGCTGCGCTTCCTCTTCGGAGACTGGACCTACAATCCGGAAGCGTTGAGCGACGCGGACATCGCCGTATACACGCAGGCTTATGCCCAGCCGGGTGGTCTGCATGGCGCTTTTGCCGACTATAGCGCCTGGCGTCAGGATCTCGAGCAGGATTACGCCGATGCGGACAAGAGAATCGCATGCCCCACGATGGCGCTGTGGGGAGCCGAATTTGCTGGAGCGAAAATTATGGACATGGCGAAGCTCTGGGACGACATGGCTTCAGATCTTAAGGTTTCACCCATCCCGCTCTCAGGCCATCTGCCGCACGAAGAGCAGCCCGAACAAGTGACCGCCGCATTGCTGGAGTTCCTGCAACCTTGAAACACAAAACCTCCGGTCAACCAGTCGCAGCTGGAAGACTTCGATCTCGTGATTCCCAAGGGCGGTACCGGATCAACAATCGGTGCGTGGACCTTTGCGGGAGAAGGTAAACGCGTCGCGGTGGTTGAGCGCAGCAAGAACATTATCCAGATAGGAGATTGAAAATGTCCAGGCCATTGGAGAACAAACTTGCACTCGTCACAGGGTCGTCGCGCGGAATCGGAGCCGCTATCGCTATCCGTTTGGCCGCCGATGGTGCTTACGTCATTGTCAACTACGCGGCAAGTCCCGCGCGTGCAGAAAAGGTCGTCAAGGAAATCCGCAATGCAGGCGGGAACGCAGAGGCAGTGGGCGCTGATCTCAGCACCGTCCAGGGAATCAATAAGCTGATCGTGTCCATCGACCAGGTTTTCGGTGGCTCCTTCGGTGGACGTCTCGACATTCTCGTAAACAATGCAGGAACGGTGGTCTTCGGGCCGTTCATGGAGGGTGCCGAAGACTCCTACGACAAGCATTTCAATCTCAACGTTCGGCCCCTCATCGCGTTATCGAAGGACGCTGCGCGTCGGATGCTTTCGCAGAAGTGGGGGCGGATTATCAACATCGGTTCCATCCACGGAGAGTCTGCGCCTATTCCCGGCGTGACGTTGTATGTCGCAACCAAGTTTGCGGTCCACGGCTTCACGCGCGGACTCTCGCGTGAGCTGGGAGCTACCGGAGTTACGGTTAACGCCGTACAGCCTGGATTCATCGACACTGAACTGAGCCCTGCAAACGGTCAGGCGGAGGGCATGAAGAAGCTCACCAGCGTTGGTCGGTTCGGCCGAGTCGAAGAAATTGCTTCTGCCGTCGCATTTCTCGCTCATCCAGAGTCTGCGTTTATCAATGGCGAGAACTTAACCGTGGACGGCGGCTGGAGCGCATAACCGTTCGGGTGGCTGCGTGATAACAACCGAAGCGACCCTTCGCTGTTCGCCTGGAAGCAGATTCGAAATGCTGCAACTGAGCGAGCCCTGGTGAAACACTGGGCCTCGCTGTCGCCGACGTGATCGCATTCCTCGCCTCCGATGGCGCTCGGTAGATTACCGGAGCAAGTATTCCGGTGAATGGTGGGTCGAAGCTTTAGCCGTATACATTCCAGAAGCGCGGCCACGAACGACAACCCAGGCCCGACGGACGTCCTCATTCTTCGCTTGCAAGACGACGGCGGAGCATACATTCTCCGGTTTTTCTGAAGGTAAGTTGAACGCGTGAGCGAACTGCGCTCGTGTGTCACGTCAATCTGCTTTCCGCCTTGACGTCAGAGATTTGCCACGCAACGAATACCGGCGAGACTCGCCATTTCACAACCCTTTTGAATTCAGGCGATGTTGCGACTCTGATTTCTGGCATTCGGCGTGCTCCGCTAAAGAGCGTGGACGTTCACGTGCAAGTCGTCTGAGACTTTCGAACAGTTGCAGACGATTCACCCCCAGCACCCAAACACAGAGGAGACTCCGATGCAAACAGATCAACCTGACTACTTCACTGCTTATCACTACGTAAAGCTGACTCGAGACGGCAACGGCGTGCTGACAGTTTCACTTCACACCAACGGAGGGCCGTGCCTTATGACCGCACAAACTCACACTGAGTTTGTCGAGGCTTTCTATCGTATTTCGCAGGATCGAGCCAACAAGATCGTAATCCTGACGGGCGCAGGCGGAGACTTCATTACAGATGTCGATTGGCCATCTTGGGGCAACCCCGGCGATCCTGGCGTCTGGAGCCAGATTCACGACGAAGGTGTTCAGGTTTTGGAAAACATAGCCAACATACGCGTGCCGGTCATTGCGGCGGTCGAGGGGCGCGCGCATATTCACACCGATTATCTGCTGCTCGCCAATGTGATTGTGGCTGCCGAGGGAGCGACCTTTCAGGATGTGGCCCATTTTGCCGCTGGTGTTACACCCGGTGACGGAATCTTTACCACTTGGAGTTATCGCGCGGGTGCGGGACGAGCCGAGGTGTTCCTCATAAACCCCCATCCGGTGCCGGCACGTACGGCACACGAATGGGGAGTGGTGGCTGAGGTCACGCCGAACGGTAAGGCTCTCGCCCGGGCACACGAATTGGCCGCGCTCTACCTAAAGGTCCCCGAGGTAACGCGGCGTAATACGCGGATCCACTTCATCCAGCCCCTAAAAGAGCACATTGTGCGGGAAGTCGGCTACGGGCTGTCGCTCGAAGGAGCGTCTGCAGCCGACCTTGTGAAGTCGAAGCAAACCAACTCCGAACGTCAGGCTTCGACAGCAAACGTTGTATGAAGGCGAAGAATTCGTCCGGCCGGCGCCGCGATTCGAGGCGCAGCCAGTCGGAGAATTTGGTATTCACCGATCGCAGTGCTGGAACTTCCGTGAACTACAGGACAACGGGCGGAGTGTCTGCGTGCACAGACGCGCTGCAAGGAAATCTAAACCTACGCGCTGATAACGCGAACAAAGGAGATGAAGCTATGTCACTCGCAAAACGAAGTGAAAAGGGGTTGCTCACGCCAGACAATTGCGTCGTGGCGCTTATAGATCACCAACCACAGATGCTTTTTGGAATAAACAGCATTGACAGGCAGTCATTGATTAACAACGTTGTCGGGTTCGCGAAGGCTGTGAAGATCTTCGAGGTGCCTCTCATCCTGAGCACGGTCGAAACAAAGTCCTTCAGCGGGTACATCTGGCCGCAGCTTAAGCAATCTATCCAGATCACACTCCAATTGAGCGCAGCAGCATGAACTCCTGGGACGATGAGAATTTCGTTGCTGCTGTGAAAAAGACAGGCCGCAAGAAGATTGTCCTCGCTGGACTCTGGACCGAGGTCTGTGTTGCGTTTCCCACTATCCAGGCTATTCATGACGGCTTTGAAGTGTATGTCGTCGAAGATTGCGTTGGCGATCTCGATCTGCGCACGCATGAGACTGCGATGCGCCGGGTCGAGCAAGCAGGGGCTAAGCCAGTCACCTGGATTCAGGTAATGCTTGAATGGCAACGCGATTGGGCTCACAAGGACACCTATACCGCTGTGATGGACGTAGTAAAGACTCACGCAGGAGCGTACGGCATGGGCGTGGAGTATGCCTACACGATGGTGCACGGGGCTGCGCCGACGGAACTTCCCGATTGGACGCCACCGCTTGAGCTAGCCCACAAGTAAGTAGCAGCCGGGGAAGCGTGACCGCCTTCCCCGCCTTACTTTCTACAAAACCAGCTCGATAACCTCGGAGGACGCTATGTCTAAGAAGACGATCTATCACAACGGAAAGATCGCGACCAACTCGACCCCGTACTTCGCCGAAGCGATGGCTGTTGAGGATGGAAAGGTGCTTGCCACAGGCACCTCCTCCAATTTGCTCCAGACTCGCGAGGCCGGCACAAAACTCGTGGACCTCGGCGGCCACACAGTGATTCCCGGGCTTAACGACTCCCATATGCACGTGATCCGCGGGGGGCTGCACTATAACCTGGAGCTTCGCTGGGATGGCGTTCCCTCTCTTGCCGATGCAATGCACATGTTGAAAGAGCAAGCCGTGCGCACCCCGGCTCCGCAATGGGTCCGTGTCGTCGGCGGCTGGACAGAGTTTCAGTTTGCGGAGCGGCGCATGCCGACTCTTGAAGAGATAAACGAAGTCGCTCCTGACACTCCTGTATTTGTCCTTCACCTCTACGACCGGGCAATGTTGAACGCGGCTGCTCTTCGAGCAGTAGGTTATACCAAGGACACACCCGACCCGCCAGCAGGCGAAATCCAACGTGACAAGCGCGGCACACCCACAGGCATGCTAATAGCTAGACCTAACGCAAGTATCCTCTATTCGACGCTTGCCAAAGGTCCTGTCCTTGGTTATGAAGACCAGCTCATCTCAACCCGCCACTTCATGCGTGAGTTAAATCGGCTTGGTATCACTAGCGTAATCGACGCTGGAGGCGGATTCCAGAACTATCCCGACGACTATAAAGTTATCGAAGACCTGCACAAGCGTGGGCAGATGACACTGCGGGTCGCGTACAACCTGTATACGCAGCATCCAAAACATGAGATCGAAGACTTCAGCAAATGGACGTCTTCGGCATCTCTTTACCAGGGCGACCACACAATGCGGCTCAATGGCGCCGGCGAGAATCTCGTCTTCTCAGCCGCGGATTTCGAGGATTTCCTCCAGCCGCGCCCGGACCTCGACAACACTCTCGAAACACAACTGGAGAGTGTGGTTCGGCTGCTCGCTGAAAAGCGCTGGCCATTCCGCCTGCACGCCACCTATAACGAATCGATCGAGCGATTCCTCAATGTCTTCGAGAAAGTCAACCACGATATTCCTTTCAATGGCCTGCATTGGTTCTTTGATCATGCGGAGACGATAACGGACCGGAACATCGATCGGACCGTGGCACTTGGCGGCGGCATCGCGATTCAGCATCGAATGGCCTTCCAGGGAGAGTACTTTGTCGATCGATATGGGGCCGAAGCGGCAAAAAGGACGCCTCCGATCCGGCGCATGTTGCAGTTGGGGGCGAAGGTGGGGGCGGGCACAGACGCAACGCGAGTCGCGAGCTTCAATCCCTACGTTTCGCTTTACTGGCTCGTCTCCGGTCGCACGGTAGGCGGGATGCCGCTCTATGGCGGGGAGAACCGGATGTCGCGCGAGGAGGCGCTGCGCCTTTATACACAGGGGAGCAGCTGGTTCTCAGCCGAGGAAGATGTAAAGGGATCGCTGGCTCCAGGTCAACTCGCCGACTTTGCTGTCCTCACCTCAGACTTCTTTTCTGTGCCGGAGGAGGAGATCAAGGACCTGCAATCTGTTCTCACGGTGGTAGGTGGAGAGGTCGTTTATGCGTCGGAGGACTTCAGCCAGTTGGCCCCGCCGCCGTTGCCCGCTGCGCTCGATTGGGCTCCGACGGCCCATTACGGAGGTTATTACAACCCCGCGTCACCCGTTGGAGCAGCGATGCACTACGGATGTTCCAGACTCCATGCCTCGGCCGCATCGCGAGGCCCTGAACGCCTGGGAGAGTCTCTATGGGGACTGGGCTGCGATTGCTTCGCTTTTTGACTCCGAGCTCAATCCTTTAACCCTAGCTCCATAGGAGGAGCAAAGTGCAGGAATCTCCAGCACTGCCGAAGAATGCGGAGCGCCTTGGAATCGTTCAACTGGCCCGGGATAGTGCGATTGAATTGATCCTCACCTCTATCCTGCTTTTCGGCGTGGTGACGATTGTGAGGTGGGTGATTGGCCCTTCACCCATCTCACGTGCGATCCCTGGGATCCATGCTGAACTCTGGATCGTCGGCGCGGCAGTTGCGTTGCTTCTTGCGGGGCTGATTCTCAGCCCGCCGGGAAGAGCCTCGGGTGGGCACACGAACCCGGCAATCTCACTGGCCATGTGGCGCTTCGGAGTCTTCCCTGGAGCTGGTGTCATTCCCTACTCCATTGCCCAGTTGCTCGGGTCGGTATTGGGAGTCGTCGCCGCCCGCACAGTTTGGGGCCATATTGTGGCGGAGCCACCCGTGATATATGCCGCGCTCCAGCCAGGACCCGGGTGGTCGACCTGGGAGTTATTCGTAGTCGAAGCTCTTGGGATGACTGTCATTGCGTTCGTTGTCGGGCTCTGTCTCGCGGTTCCGCGACTCACGTCTTTCGTGCCTTGGATCGTCGGAAGCCTGGTAGGCCTGGGAATTGCATCACTAGGAACTGCCACCGGGGGGAGCCTCAACCCAGCTCGCCAGTTCGGGCCTGCCGTTGCTTCCGGACAGACGCGATTTTTGTGGGTTTACTTGCTTGCCCCAATGTTCGGCGCAACCATTGCGGCATGGCTGCGACGGAAGATCCAGTGCCAACGCAGGGTGCTTACGCATCGGCTGTGCGGCACCATCGGAACTTCAGCTGCGAAAGTGATCGCATGATGTGTCTCTGTCCGTCGATTGGATAGTTCAGTGGCGAGGTAGTCAAGCACGATTTGTCGGACACAGGCCGGGCACGGAGGTTCGCTGGCAAGCCGACCCGCATGTATGGTTTCAGGCTGACTATGGAGCTTTCTGCGTCGGCAAGTTCCTGAAGGAGACACAGCCCGGCCGCAATCTCAATTACTGGGCTATGTGGGGCAGGTTATAAGTTTTAGGAAAAAGGCAGACTAAAACCTAGCTGCAGTCGCGATGGAACTGGAGAAACACCTATGTTGAAGTCTCTTTGGATAATTGTCGCAAGGATCTCGGGCTTCTTGATTCCATCGGTCGTCGGCTCAGCGTTCTTCTTCGCAATCATCGGGGTATTCGGAATATGGATTGCGATTGCAGGGCTGATTCTAGCGATCGCCTTTGCCGTGACGACACTGGCCTTTGTTCCGGCAGAAGGAGGCGCAAGATGAATCTGAATCCGGCTACGCTAGCCCGCGTGCAGTTCGCCTTCACCGTGAGCTTTCACATCATTTTCCCAACTATGTCCATTGGGCTTGCGATGTTCCTTGCTGTGATAGAAGGTCTCTGGCTCCAGACCAGGGATGCACTTTACCTCGAAATCTATCGCTTCTGGCTGAGCATTTTTGCGATGGGTTTTGGAGTTGGGGTGGTGACGGGCATCGTCCTCTCGTTCGAGTTTGGTCTGGGCTTTGCGAAGTTTGCACAGCTTGCCGGGCCGGCGATCGGGCCCATGATTGCGCTCGAAGTGCTCACTTCTTTTTTCCTTGAAGCGGGTTTCCTCGGGATCATGCTCTTTGGAATGCATCGAGTGGGGCCCAAGCTCCACTCTTTTGCTACATGCATGGTGGCGCTTGGCACACTACTGTCAGCATCATGGATCCTCTCAGCGAACAGCTGGATGCAGACGCCAGATGGCGTGGCTGTCCGCAATGGCCGCTTGGTTGTAATCAACTGGTGGCATGTCCTGAACAACCCCTCCTGGCTTGTCCGCTTGCCGCACATGCTTAGCGCGGCATACCTGACCGCCTCGTTTCTTGTGGCGGGCGTTGGCGCATGGTACCTGCTGTGTGGCAAACATCTTGCGTTTGCGAAAAAGAGCGTAGCGCTTGGCACTGCGTTCGCAAGCGTACTGATCGCGGGACAGGTATTCATTGGCGACATTCTCTATGGCACGATGCTTAGGCACCAGCCCTCGAAAATGCAGGCAGCCGAGGGATTTTGGGAGAAGGAGTCAGCATCGCCGGCTCCGTACTACTGGGTAATTCTGCCGGACCAGAAGGAACAACGCAATCGCTTCGCCCTCGGCATTCCATATTTAGGCAGCATCTGGCTCACACATAGTCTTCATGGCCGAGTGGAGGGCCTGAAGAACACCCCACGGGACTCGCAACCGATCATGGGCATGGTCTTTTACGGATTCCGCATCATGTACGGTATCGCCATCCTGATGTTCGGTGTGGCGACAAGCTCTCTCTGGCTTCGATGGAAGCGCCGGCTCTTTACGACAAAGTGGTTTCTTCGCTTCCTGGTGGCGATGACTCCGTCTGGCATTATTGCCACGCTTGGCGGATGGTACCTGGCCGAGACTGGCCGCCAGCCCTGGGTGATATTTGGCATGTTGAGAACCATCGATGCCGTTTCGCCGGTACCAGCGCAGACGCTGCTCGCGACGCTAATCGCTTTTGTTTGTATCTACGCGTTCTTTATGACTGCATTTCTCATTTTCGTAGCACGCATCATCCGGAGGGGACCGGAATCAGCTTCCATCCAGGCTGAGGCCTCGGGGTCCCTCAAGAACGCGTTCCGTCCCCATGTGCTGGATAGCGCGAACGCCAATGCCGCGGTGGGGAGGTAGCACGATGGACATGCCTCTCCTTTGTGCCGCATTCGCCGCTCTGTCCGACGCGTTGTATGTTTTGCTCGACGGCTTCGACCTCGGAGTCGGCGCGTTGCTCTTGCTGCAACCGCATGAGAGATCGAGAGATCATATGGTCGATTCCATAACTCCGACGTGGGACGGAAACGAGACGTGGCTGATCATGACCGGGGTGACGCTGCTAGCGGCGTTCCCGATCGCCTATGGCATTCTCATGCCAGCACTCTATATTCCTATCGTCGTGATGCTTCTTGCGCTTGGCCTACGCGGAGTGTCGTTTGAGTTTCGTTCGCAGATGAAGTTCTACCGCCGCAGGTGGGACGTGATCTTTGCCGTCGGGTCGATCGTGGCCGCATGCATGCAAGGTCTGATTCTGGGCGCGCTGCTTCAGGGTGTATCGGTGCAGGGGATCACGTTTAGCGGGAACGTCCTTGATTGTATTCGGCCTTTCCCTGCGCTCTGCGCCCTCGGCGTGCTAGCAGGATACGTCGTACTCGGCGGCTGTTGGCTCCAATTCAAGGCCACGGCGCAATTGCACGGATTTTCGGGACGAACGTTGCGCATCGCATTGCCGCTATTTATGCTCTCCTTCTTTGCCGTCGGAGGGATGTCGCTTTTCGTCCAGCCCGGTATCTTGGCTGCATGGCAGGACCACCGGGTTCTGCTCGGAACTCTAAGCTGTATCGTACTGCTGGCAGCTTTCATTCTGTTTGGAAGTATCGGGAAGCGCCCAGATGTTCGCCCGCTGATTGCAGGCTTGGTGATGATCGCCGCCGGAATCGGAGGTCTTGCAATCCTCGTATTTCCAACGATTGTACCGTTCCGCATTTCCATTTGGGACGCGTCTAGCTCGCGCCTGAGCCAGATTTTCCTGCTCACCGGAGCCATCGTTGTCACACCTGTGGTTCTCGGGTATTCGTTCTTCGCCTATTGGGTATTTCGCGGCAAGACCCCGGAGAAGGGATGGGACGGATATGAGTGAGCGAAAAAAGCGGTTGCTGTGGTTCGCGGGCATCTACGTAAGCTCATTGATCGTCTTCGTATTCGTTACGTATTTGTTGCGAGCCGCTTTGCGGCTGCTTTGATCTATCAGCGGACTAAGCGCGTTCCAGCGGCTGTATCCGAGTCAGGAACGTCAGGAGGAAATAGGGCTATGAATCGCACCCGTCGTCTTTTGGTTTTGGTCCAGCTCGTTTTCAGTTTCGCGAGCTTCTTTCACCTCGGGCAGGCACAGATCCCGCAAGGTTCAAGTTCCTTTCCACCATTGCTATCGGACCGCAGTACGACACTACCCATGTCTACGTCGCGCCATCCGACGTGAATGGATTTGTTGCGAGCTTTCTTGGCACCTTTGGAGGCCAGAGTACAAAACAGGTCATTGCCACAGTAACGCCGACGCCCAGCAAAACTACATCGCAACTGTTGCAAACACCGGTTGGCACAGTATCGCTTTTCGGATTTTTGACACCCGTACCCGCCCCCTTCGGCGCGGAGCGCACGGGATATCTTGTCACAAACATGGATGCGGCGATTAAGAAAGCCAAAGCCAGCGGCGCAGACGTGGTGGTGGCGCCGTTTCCAGATCCAATCGGAGTAGATGCTGTTATAGAGTTCCCTGGCGGGGTGAAAACGCAAATCTACTGGCATACTACGGCGCCATCGTATACGCCCTTCGTCACGGTGCCGGAGAACCGCGTCTATGTTTCGCCAGATGCCGTTAACAAATTTCTTAACAGCTTTCTTGCTTTCTCGGATGGCCGGGTTGTCTTCGATGAGCCTGCTGCGCCTGGAAATGAGATAGGCGTGCCAGGCACCACATTTCGACGGATTCAAGTCGAATCCGTCTTCGGCAAACTTCTAGTGCTCGTCACCGACGGTCACTTGCCATATCCCTACGGACGAGAGACCACAGGCTACGAGGTTGATGATTTGGGCTCCACTCTCCAGAAAGCGACTTCTCTTGGGGGCAAGGTGCTAATTCAGCCCGTCACCCTCCAAGGGCGCACGTCGGCTATGGTGCAGTTCCCCGGGGGATATATCGCTGAGATCCACTCGCCGATTTCGTCGGCGGGACACTGACAGCAGCCTCACGTTGAACCGTCAAAACAGGAGACTTCGATGAATCGCGTGCAGAGTGTCGTAGTCGATCCATCAAACCGGCTCTGGATTGCTGAGATCCACTCCATCACCGGCAAATCCAGTTGATGTTGAGCAAAAACCCTGATGCGTTATCTGTCCATCTTGGCAGCTGTATTGCTCGTCACACGAGTGACCGCAGGGGCCCAGCCCGTACCCTCTGCCAGCACGGACGTGCCAGACAGGAGCATCAAGTTACTGCGTGAGGACGAAGACTGGAGTTTTCTTGCTAATCCTGCCAACCGTCAGGATTTCTGGGACCCAGTAAAATATATCCGCCTTCGAGGCAATGACAATGATTGGTTTATGACGATCAGTGGAGAAGCCCGAGAAGTGTGGGAGCAGATCGGCAACGATTATTGGGGACAGGCTCCTTACTGGAATGGGTACCTCAACGAAAGGTACATGCTGGGTTTCGATATTCATTACGGAAAGCATGTTCGCACGTTTGTCGACTTTAAAAGCGGCATAAATTCCTTCCGCAATGGTGGCCCGCGTCCGATCGACGAGAAGAAACTCGACTTTCAAGCCGCCTTCCTCCAGGTTGGAACTGCAGAGGGTCAGAACTTCATCGATCTGAGGGTCGGAATACATGAACTCGAGTACGGATCCGGACGGCTTATCGACGTCCGCCAGGGACCGAATGTCCGCCTGAGTTTTGCTGGTTTCCTGGTCCAAAGCAAAATCGACCGATGGCTGGTAGATGGATTTGCGATGCGTCCACGCCTGGACAAATTTGGCTTCTTTGACGATCGGCCAAACAGCCAGGTAGAGTTCTGGGGCGTATATGCTTCCCGACCCGCGCCGAAAACGTCAGTAGAACTGTACTACCTGGGGTTGGATAGAAAGCAGGCCACATACCAGCGGGGCACGGCTCAGGAGGTGCGTCAATCGATCGGGGGACGAGTCTCCCGCCCCATCGCGACCGAGCGGCCCGGGTGGGACTTTGACGATGAAGCTCTGTGGCAGTTCGGCACGTTTGGTTCGGGAAACATTCGAGCATGGACGGTCGCGACCGAAACCGGCTATCGATTTGCAAATACGCCGCTGAAGCCGCGTCTCAGCGTGAAGGCCGACATCTCAAGCGGGGACCATCCAGCCTCGAATACTTTGAGCACGTTTAATCCTCTGTTCCCGAAGGGTGACTATTTCGGTGTTCTGGCTACGACCGGACCGGGCCCTCTCAACTTTATAGATGTTCATCCTCATGTCGAGTTAACACTGCCTCACAACGTCTCCGCCTCTTTCGATTGGATCGTGCAGTGGCGGCAGAGCCTTGACGATGGCGTCTACAACGTACCGGGAAGCCTGATCCGAGCCGGCAATGCAAGCGAGGCGCGCTACGTCGGGGACAGGCCTGGCACACAGATCCATTGGCAGAAGACTCGTCATCTGTGGTTTCAAGGCGACTACGGAATCTTTTATGCAGGGCGTTTTCTAAAGCAGACCCAGCCTGGCCGCAATCTCAACTATTGGTGTCTGTGGACCGGCTACGAGTTTTAGTACGGAGAGAAGGGATCAGGATCTGAAAGGAACGACATGGTTTGGCCAGCCGACGCAAAGAGTGAGAATTCTCTCTCTTCATTATCTGCAGAAAAGAGAGAACAATTTCGATCTGCGTTCTTTCATGTCGCACCGTCTATGTTTCTGGGAGCGCTCGATCAAACGATCATCGCCACAGCCTTACCAGCGATTACGGGTTCTCTCGGCGGACTATCCTACCTCGCCTGGGTGGTTACCGCGTACCTTATTGCCGCAACTGTCGCTGCTCCGCTCTACGGACGCATGGGAGACGCATTCGGGCGAAGGCGCATGCTATTGTGGGCGCTCTGCCTATTTGTCGCCGGTTCCGTTGCGTGCGCGCTTGCCCCCACCCTTTTCATTCTGGTTTGTGCTCGCGCGCTGCAAGGCTTTGGCGGTGGCGGCCTGATGACCCTGGCGCAAGCACTCCTCGGCGAAGTGGTTTCTCCAAAAGAGAGAGGTAGTCTTCAAGGCTGGCTGGGAGCCAATTTTGCCCTTGCCAGCACACTCGGTCCGGTGATCGGCGGCGTTCTCTCGCAACACCTCGGCTGGCGCAGCATCTTTTGGCTCAATATCCCGCTCGGGCTAGGCGCCGCTTGCGCAGCCTTGCGCGTTAAAACATCCCCGGGGACAGGGATCTGTCGATTGGATTACGCCGGAACAAGCGTCTTCGTCGCTTCGACTGTAGCAGTTCTTTTCAGTTTGAGCATCGGCGGTCATGAAATCGCCTGGACGTCCCCGGTCCTGCTTACGATCGCGAGCCTGGGACTCGCAGGGCTTGTCCTACTTCGCCCAATCGAGCAGAAGACGCAGCAACCGCTCATTTCTCCGCAACTAATTGGAGAGCCCGTCATCTGGCGGGCATCGTTGACGGTTCTTCTTTTCGCGGCGGTTCTTTTCGGCTTGATCGTTCAATTGCCGGTTTTCTTTCAAACAGTGTTCCGAACAAGCGCGACTGTCTCCGGACTCCTTCTTATCCCGCTCACTCTGGCCCAGGTGGTTGTTTCCACCGCAACGGGTCTGCGAATTTCAACAACCGGGCATCCTCGGACGCCGATGGCTGTTGGTTTGTCGCTCGTAGCGGCCGCTTTTTTTGTACTCGCAGCTGGAATCAAATTGGGAACCATGTTCATCGCGCTGCTAACCCTTCTGATCGGGGCTGGCCTTGGATCGACGATGCCCGCCGCGCAGACCATGGTGCAATGGGCGGCAGGGAAAGATCGTCTAGGCGTTGGTACGGCGACTGTGTCGTTCAGCCGCACGATTGGGGGCGCAATGGGGGCCGCGATCGTTTCAGCGGTATTGCTTGGAACTTTGCAAGCTGTCGATCCGAACGCACGGGCCATTCTTAGTAAGGAACTTTCCTCGATTGGTTCGAGCCGCGTCGAGCCTTCTCAGATAGCGCCAGCATTGATGGCGGCATACCGTTGGGTATTTTTCGCATTAGGAGGGGTTTCCGTGTGTGCCGCCGTTGTCGCCTGGTCGATTCCGAATCTGGATTTGGCGGGCAGTCCGGCCAGTGCGTTGGCAACATCCTCTTTGGACCGCAATTGATCTGCGCGTCAACATTTCATGACTCGCGCTGGTCACGATCAGCGAAAAGAATTGTCCTAGGGCCTTGTGGAGGAGTTTTCCGCTCGCATAGTGACCTGAACTGACGGACAAAGATTGCCTCCGCCTACGCTCAGGCAAGGAGGTAGCTATGCAACAAGGAAGCATTATTCAAGCAACTCGCAAGCAAGGACCGGACGTGTGGCAGTTTCGCTGGTCTGAAAAAGACCGGGGCGGCCGTCGGATCTATCGCAAAAGGGTCATTGGAACAGTCCGGCAATACCCCGACTCGCAGGCAGCACGTTGTGCGACGATCGCTCTTTTGGCACATATCAATGTGGGATCTGACGAACGCGGCGCGTGCAAACTGACCATTGAGCAGATCTGCGAACATTTCGAACAAAGGGAACTAAGATCCGGCGACAGCTTTCGGAGCTTCGCCACAGTGAAGACCTATCGTGGCTATATTCGCAAGTGGATTAAACCGCGATGGGGCTCTCTCTACCTAGACGAAATCAAGGCTGTGGAGGTCGAAGCATGGTTGCGGCGTCTCTCCCTGGCTAGATCTTCACGCGCCAAGATCAGAAGCATCCTGTCGATCTTGTTTAATCATGCGTGTCGCTACGAGCTTTTTGATCGCAATCCGATTCGGTTTGTCCGCCAGGGAGCAAAGCGACGGCGCGCCCCAGACGTACTGACGGCCGCCGAAATCAAGGCGTTGGTCGACCACTTACCCATTCGGGAGCGCACGCTTGTCCTTCTGGCAGCATCAACCGGCTTGAGACAAAGTGAACTCTTCGGGCTCAAATGGCGTGACGTCGATTTCCAACGCGGAGAACTCTATGTGATCCGTTCAGTCGTATTCGGCGTTGTTGGTCGCTGCAAGACCGAGTCTTCGCAGAAACCGGTTCCCCTACATCCTCTGCTTGGAGAGGCTCTGTTGAACTGGAGGAAGACCTGCAAGTTCACGGGCACCGACGACTGGATATTTGCCAGCCGATTGCACAAAGGGCGAAGGCCGTATTGGGGAGCATGCAATTCTTCGCAAGTACATCCGGCCAGTTGCCGAGTCTCTCAAAATTCAGAAGCGCATCGGCTGGCATACGTTCCGACACACCTACTCGACGCTGCTCGGAGTGTCGGAGCTGAGTTCAAGGTGATGCAAGAATTGATGAGGCATTCCACCCTGCGGACGACCATGGATGTCTACACACAGGCAGTTGCCCCAGCTAAACACGCCGCACAAGCTGCGGTGCTGGCCCTGTTCTTTCCGATAACGATGGCTTGGTGGATGAATGGGTCATTCTCGGGACGGCATAGCGGCTCATTCAAACTTGAGGGTGCAAAATGGACACGAATATGTGGCTTTTTGCACCCTCGAATGTCAGGCGAAACTTTCTATAAGTTGCTGATTCTATTTGGCGTCCCCGACGGGATTTGAACCCGTGTTATCGCCGTGAAAGGGCGGTGTCCTAGGCCGGGCTAGACGACGGGGACGCTGTTTGCGGCAACTCGTGGAGTTTTGCCAGACAGGAACTTACCACCTTGACTTTATCAATTGCGGTATTTTGTGTCAAAGTCTCGCATCTTACTGAGACAATCTGCTTTTATCGATCAATAATCGCTTTGATGTTTTTCCCTCAATGAGCCTTTTCGAGCCGCTTTTGTCGGGTTGATGAACGGTCTGCTGTATTCTGCAGTTCCATGCGACGATACAAGTTTCTTGATCTGCTGACGATCGGGTTCGTTGTAGTGCTGCTGGTTTCTAATCTTGTTGGTCCCAAGATCTGCCAATTCGGGCCATATGACCTCCCATTCTGCGTTCGCTTAGGGCGATTCGCGTGAGCGCCGCACAGTTGTGTTTCCCCATCACATATATATGTGGAGATGTATTCACTGAAGTTTATGGATATTCGGCTTCACGGCGGGCCATCTGGTTGGGTTTTTTTGCCATGGGCCTGCTCTCGCTGATGGGAGCCGTTGCGGTGGCGCTCCCGGCTGCGTCCGACTGGCCCAATCAGCAGGCATTTGCGACCGTCTTTGGCCTGGTGCCGAGATTTGCAGTCGCCAGCCTTGTCGCATATTGGGCGGCGAATTCACTAACTCCTATACGCTTGCGAAGCTAAAGCTGCTTACAAAAGGCCGATGGCTCTGGACGCGGACCATCGGGTCAACAGTCACCGGACAGGCTGTCGATACCGCGACGGTCATCGTGATTGCATTCTGGGGCACGCCCTGGCGCACGATTGGGAGCGTTATTTTCTGGTCTTATATGACGAAGGTGATTTATGAGACACTAGCAACGCCTGTTACTTATATCGTAGTTGCGTGGCTGAAGACGGGTTGAGCAAGTGGATGCTTTTGACGGGAGCACGAACTTCAATCCCTTCCGTTTGCGGACATGAGAGCAAATGGTCAGAGCCCCGATGGCTCTCGTAAACTATTGACTAAAATAGTAGTTGATATGAAGTGCAGGCGCCCTGCGCTAATTTTCTTTCGTTCTTTCGGAACAGTCTGGCCTACGAAAACAACACCTCGACGAATTGTTTGAAGCATTTGCAGCGGCTAGACATCCAAATGTCACTTGTAGCGGAGCTATTGGGATGGATCGGCTGAGCGATGGTCGCTTTTGTACGCGGCCAGGCTGCGTTTTTTCCGTTTCGATCCAGCATCGATAGACCGGCCCTGAAACCGGGAAAGCCGGGCGGTCTACAACCACTTCAGAGGCCCCGTCGTGGAAGGTTGAAATTGAGATTCACTATCAGTATTTTATTGAGCGCAACTGTTCTGACTGGATGCAGCAGCAAACCGGCGCAGCAAGCGCCGGAGCCACCGCCGGTACCGCAGGCAATGCCAGTGCAGACCGTCACCGTTGACTCCCCAACCGGTGCCACGGAGTGACGAATATGTTTCGACGATCAAGTCGCGCCGGTCAGCAACGATCAACCGCAAGTCGCGGGAAATCTCGTCAAGCTCGTTGCGCGCTCCGGCGATCATGTAAAGTCTGGCCAACTGTTGATGGTGATCGATCCTTTGAAACAGCAAGCTACCGTGGACTCGCAAAAATCTATTGAGCAGCAGAAGCTGGCTGTGTATGAGTACAATCAGGTAGAAGTCGAGCGTCAACGCAAACTCTTCGATGCCGGAGTGACCAGCCGGGACACTCTGGACCAGGCCGAGCAGGCGTATAAAAATTCAAAAGCCGACTACGAGTCAGCCGTAGCCTCGCGTCAGACCCAGGAAAACGAGTTGGCTTATTACAGTATTCGCGCGCCGTTTGACGGAATTGTTGGCGATGTCCCGGTTCATCTCGGCGATTATGTCTCTTCGTCAACACTGTTGACGACCGTGGACGAGAATCGCGACCTTGAGGCCTACATCTATATTCCAACGGAGCGTGCCAGTCAGGTACGGCCGGGCCTGACGGTCGACATTCTGGACAACAGCGGAAAGCAGGTCGAGCGTACAGCGATCAATTTCATTTCTCCGCAGGTGGATGACCAGCTGCAAGGAATTCTGGCGAAGGCGCCAGTACATTCGCCGCTGCTGCGCACGGAGCAATTAGTAAAGGCACGGGTGATCTGGACGACGACTCCCGCGCCCACAGTGCCGGTGCTGGCAGTAACTCGGCTGGGTGGACAGACATTTGTCTATGTGGCGCAAGCTGATAATGGAAAGTTTGTTGCGAAACAGCGAGCTGTGACCCTGGGGGATACCATCGGCAATAACTACGCCGTGGAAGCCGGCCTCAATAACGGAGATAAGGTGATTGTTTCCGGTACACAGTTCCTGGTTGATGGCGCTCCAGTGCAGCCATTGGGGTGATTGCTCGCCATGAACGGTTTGACGATTGCGGAACTGTTATTGCGGATCAAAAGCTTCTATTGATTGCGCTCCGCTAGCATGACATCGATTTTGGGGCCTGCGGCCCGGTAGCGAAAGGATTTTCGCGTGGTAGACTTTTTCATTCACCGTCCAGTATTTGCGACGGTTTGCGCGCTGCTGATTATCCTCGCAGGTGCAGCCGTTATACCGACTCTGCCCATTTCGCTCTATCCAGATCTCGCGCCTCCGCAAGTCACGGTCACCAGCAACTATGTAGGTGCCAACGCGCAGGTCGTCGAGTCCGCGGTTACCATTCCGCTAGAGCAGCAGATCAACGGTGTGGAGGGGATGCACTACATCACCTCCACCAGTTCGAACGACGGCACCAGTAACATCAACGTCATTTTTAAGACCGGATACGACCTAAACATTGCTGCTGTGGACGTGCAGAATCGCGTTGCTACGGCCACGGGCCGTCTGCCGCAGGAAATCAAGAACACCGGCATTACCATTACGAAGGCAAATCCAAACTTCGTATTTGCAGCCGGCTTCTTCTCCCCTGATGGAAGCCTGTCGAACCAGTACATCTCCAACTATCTTGATGTTTATGTAAAAGACCCGCTCAAGAGAATTCTGGGCGTAGGCGATGTGGTCATCTTTGGCGAGCGGAAGTATGCGATGCGCATCTGGCTTGATCCGTCGAAGCTGGCGGCGCGCAACCTGACCGCAACTGACGTGATCAATGCGCTGCAAGAGCAGAATATTGAGATCCCATCAGGTCAGCTGGGACGCCCGCCAGCGCCCGCCGATCAGAGCTTTCAGATCACGTTGCGCGTCATTGGGCGCCTGTCTGATCCGCGTGAGTTCGAGCAGATCATCGTGAAGAACACGCCCAACGGACTGGTGCAATTGAAGGACGTTGGCCATGCACAACTGGGGGCCGAGACCTACGATACGAACCTTGAGTACAGCGGGCATGAGGCAATCGGCGTAGGTGTGCAACAGCTTTCCAATGCGAACGCGCTCGAAGTAGACAAGGCGGCGAAGGCCGCGCTCCTTGAACTCTCGAAGTCGTTCCCACCGGGGATAAAGTATGTCGTAGCCTTTGATACGACGACGGTAATTGGCGATTCGGTCAAGGAAGTTGTTTCTACCCTGGAAGAGGCGATTGTCATTGTTATCGCCGTCATCTTTCTGTTCCTGCTCGACTGGCGCGCGACGGTCATTCCCGCTATTACGATTCCAGTTTCACTCGTTGGAACATTTGCGTTCATTAAAATCTTTGGATTTTCCATCAACTCCCTGACCCTCTTCGGAATCACGTTGGCTACGGGCCTTGTGGTGGACGATGCAATTGTCGTGATCGAGAATGTGCAGCGACATATATCCCTCGAGCATTGCGACCCGCACAAAGCGACATCTGACGCAATGGGCGAAGTTACGAGCGCCGTCATCGCGACCTCACTTGTGCTGATCTCAGTGTTCGTGCCGGTTTCATTCTTCCCAGGCACAACCGGCATTCTGTATAAGCAATTCGCTCTGACTATTGCGTTCGCCATTGCAATTTCAGCCTTCAATGCGCTGACATTGTCACCGGCGCTGGCAGCACTCTTCCTGCGTGGCGAGGAAGAGAAGTACAAGATGCTCGACTGGACGCGCATCAAGCCGCTGTCACGTGCCTATGCGGCGTTTGCGCGCGGCATAGAGGGCGCGATTGCATGGATGGGCCGTACCTATGCACGCATCATTCATGTCGCGCTGCGCCTTCGGTATGTGCTGCTGCTGGTCTTCTTCGCGGGACTTGCTGCGACAGCCTATGTATACATCCACGTCCCTACCGGCTTCATTCCGCAGGAAGATCAGAACTATCTGATCTGCGTTTTGCAGACGCCACCGGGCGCATCGCTGAATTACACGACGCAAGTCGCGGAACGTGGAGAGAAGATCATTCTTGAGGATCCGGATGTTTTCGGAACCTTTGCTGTGCCAGGTTTCAGCCTTTCCGGCGGGAGTGCTCCAAATTACGGATTGATTTTTATTCCCCTGAAATCGGCCGATCTAAGGCGCGCCAAGGGGCATGCTGCTCCTGATATTGTTGCGCGTCTGGCGCCGAAGCTTTTCGCCGTTCCGGGTGGCATACTCGCAGTGTTTGAACCCCCGGCGGTGCAGGGCATCGGCAGCTTTGGCGGATTCCAGTTCCAGCTTCAGGATTTAGGCCGCAACACTCTTCAGGACCTTGATGTCGTAGCGCACAAAATTGTCGCCGCCAGCCGCCAACGTAAAGACCTGACAGGCTTGTTCACCAGCTATACTGCCAACGATCCCCAGCTTTTGATCACGATCGATCGTGAGAAGACGAAATCGCTGGGCGTGCCCATCAGCGAAGTGACGAACGCGCTGGGCGTCTACATGGGATCGGAGTACATCAACGACTTCGACTTCAACAATCGCTCCTACCGCGTGTACATTCAGGCGGATCAGCCCTTCCGCATGAAGGTGAGCGATCTTCGCCAGTATTATGTCCGCGCCAGCAATGGCGGAATGATCCCGCTGGACAACGTGGTCAGGATTAGTGACGCCGCCGGGCCTCAGGTGATTTATCACTTCAACCTCTTTCGTTCGGCAGAAATCGATGGCGCTGCAGCGCGTGGATACAGTTCGAGTGAGGGTCTAAAGGCCATGGAAGATCTCGCCAAGCAGAACATGCTGCAGGGGATGAGCTATACGTGGAGCGGCCTTGCGCTCGAAGAGGTAGAGGCAGAGGGCAAAGCCATCGTGATCTTCGGCCTGGGCATCATCGTGGTCTATCTCACACTTGCTGCTCAGTACGAGAGCTTTGCATTGCCCTTCATCATTCTTCTTGCCGTTCCAATGGCCGTTCTGGGCGCGTTAGAACTGATTTCGTGGCGCGGAATGTCGAATGACGTCTACGTGCAGATTGGCCTCGTCATGCTGATCGGACTTGCGGCCAAGAACGCCATTCTGATCGTGGAGTTTGCCGAGCAGCTCCGCGAACATGGACGATCAATTGTCGAAGCCGCGATAGAAGCAGCAGAACTGCGACTACGTCCCATCCTGATGACCTCGATCGCGTTCATTCTTGGTGTGCTGCCGCTCTACTTCGCGGTCGGCGCCGGGTCGCTGGGACGCAAAGCAGTCGGAACAGCTATTGTCGGCGGTATGCTTGTTTCCACGGTGCTGAATCTGATCTTCATCCCGGTGCTGTATGTGATTCTGAGCACGATGCTGACGAAGTTCAAACGGACGCGCCGTAAGGCTGAAGACTGCATCGAAGTCGAAGAAGGGGCTCTCTCGTAAACGAACAGGAGGACCTAGGAGAAGAAGGGGAGCCAGACTCTGGCTCCTCTTTTATTGTCTGTAGAATTGGTATACGACTGCACGCCGGGAGATCTCTATTCTTTATGCGACCCGTATTGACAATCTTGAGATGCAGGCCCTGTGGCTCGAAACATCGATAGTCGTCCACCGACCAATTCTAAGAGGAACGAATTGGCCATAAGCGATAGCCTCGGGTACTCATTCTGAGGATCTGAGGATGTTTGTGCCTGAAAGTTCAATCGGTTGATGCATAGACGTAGGACACCATGATTATCAAAACGGGCTGATGAGACTGATCTAACGGCATTCTACTTGCTGCTTCCAGACGGCTATGCGAGACTGGAAATACCGGGACGAGATGGGTCGGCTCTTGCTTAGCAGGACAGCAATTTAGGGCTCACCTATAGTCTCAAGAATATCTATCCTTTTAGCCGGGATGGCGGAACTGGCAGACGCAGCGGACTCAAAATCCGCCGAGGGCAACTTCGTGGGGGTTCGACCCCCCCTCCCGGCACCAACCTCTAAGTGATTGTCACAATATAGGTTAGTGCAGTTCAATTCACGCTCTTGGGGAGAGCTTCGGAAGGCGTCACGCTCGCAACGTGACCAATTTCGTGACCTATCTGGTTTTCCCGCTCACTCTGTTGCAGCTTCCGCATCGCGTCTGCAATGTCCGTGCGGCTTACGATTGCATAGCGCTCAAACACGCTGCGGGTGCGCCAGCCGCCGATCTTCATAATCACAGTTTCAGGGATACCAGCCCGCCGTAGATTGCGGGCCGCTGTCCTGCGCAAATCGTGAAAGATCAGGCCTGAATAAACGGAGCGCTGGCTGCACTGCGGGCAGCCTCTGCCGGAATCCATCGGGGTTGAGCAATCACAACAGACCGTCTGACCGACTCCTGCGCGGGTGCAAGCGCGCTCCCACGTCACTCGAGAAATGCCGACAGCGAAGCCCGCAGAAAGCGCTTCTTACAAGAAACTGAAGCAACAGGGAAGCTTGGACACCCCAATATTTTGAAGATCGTAGACAGTGTCGTCGATCAAGATAAGCCGTCTTACATTAGCGAGTACTGCGAAGGCGGAGATCTCGAAGAGAGAGTCTCACCCTGAGCCTCTTTCAACCGGGTCGATGCTCATGCTAATACGGTGAGAGAGCAATCGGGATGTACATACCCCCTAAGCGGCTCTTTTTGCGCGTTCTAAAAATCGCTAGTCAGCGCGAGGAATAAGATGCAGCGTTCGCACATCGATGAGGACGGAGACATAGTAGCGCGCGCGCCGCTATGCCTCCGTCCTTCCAGCGGGAACTACTTTTCCTGTACCGTTACGGCACCACCGTGAGGCTCACCGTCGCCGTGTTATTGGCCATGTTGGGATCAGCGTTATCCGCCATGGTGGCCGCAGTTTCAGTGATCACCGTCCCTGCGGGCGCGGTCACCTTCACAGTCAACCGCACCGTCCATGTTGTATTCAGAGCCATGTCGCCGTTTTCGTCGCAGACGATCGGGATCGGCCCGGCTCCCAGGTAGGGCGTATGCGTGCACGTACCCAGCCCCGGCGTGCCGGAGATGCGGATATAGTCAAAGACTGTTCCCTCCGGCACCTGCGTCTTCAGCACTTCTTGAGCCGCGATGTCTGGCCCCAGATTCCATACCGGGAAGGCGTAGGTGATCAAATCGCCCTGATGGACCGTCGTCGTAGTGGGTATTATCCGCAGGAATAGATCGGCGGCCAGCGAAGACGAGCCTTTAAAAGTGTGCCCGACACGATAAGACTGCCCGCATTGTCGCCATAGCCCGCAGGTGGCCCGGCGAAGCCGAACGCGTCGGCAAAGCCCAGCCACAGTTCGGTCGCATTGGCCAGGACAATAAACTGCTGCAGCGACCCCGAGTTGGTGTTGATGCCATCGCCAATGAAGAAAACCTGGTTGAGCTGCGGTGAAAAAGTCGCTGGCTCCGTGCCTCCGCCGTAGCTGTAGTCGGCCGGAGGAGATCCACTCGGGCTACCGTTGGTAAATACTCCGGCAAGTGCAAAAGTGGGACCCTCATATCCGGAAATGCTTCCCAGAGAAGAAATATTGCTCCCGTAGCCGCGGCCATCAGGCCCCGTAAACGGCATATTCGTGGTGTCGCAGCAAGTCACGAGTCCCGTTGCTGAGAGCTCGAAAACTTGCCCTGACGCCGGAGAAAAACTCATGGCCTTTACCGCAGGCATGGCCTGACTTGCGCCGTTAGTGCTCAACTCGGCCAGCTCCGCGGCCGAGAGCACATTATCAGGGCCAAAAATCACGGAAAGGGCCGGCACCGATGTTGGCCCGAAAATCTTTACCGGTTGCGCATTCGCAGAGGTGTAGGCGGTGGCCAGCATCAGCCACAGCGACGCGATTGCAAGCAGCCAGCTCGCAATGCGAAAAGAAGCAATATGCTTCCTATTGGTGACAGAGATTGAGGATTTCATAGCACAGCCCTCCAGAGGTCTCCTGCATTGGTAGGGAGCCGAGGCGTCGCGCGGATGAAGGCGGCTGGGGAGGCGGCTGGGTTCTGTCCTCGGAAAGAATGAAGCAAAGCGGACGGTCGGCGTTCCGGTTCGGTAACGCCTAGTGCCGAGCACTCTACTCCTGAGCGGCGCAGGAAACAGAATATTCTCTCATCGACGAGGACGGAGACATGGCGGCGTACACTCCGCATGCCTCCGTCGTTCCAGCGAGGACTACTTTTCCTGTACCTTCACGGCACCACCGTGCCCACCGTGAGGCTCACCGTCGCCTTGTTGTTGGCCAGGTTGGGATTAGGTGTCGTGGCCATAGTAGCCGCACTCTCGGTGATAACAGTCCCCGACGGCGCCGTCACCTTCACCGTCAACCGCACCGTCCATGTTGTATTGGCACGTTTACAGTGGGGTCGAGTAGGGGTCGTCTTTTGGCCTAAATTAGCTATAAGTTAGCAAGCTGACCACCGGTAAAGTAGCTGACCACATGCCAGGCAGCGCCGCCTGTGCCGTTTCCGGAATCCGGAAACGTGCCTGGTCACGGCCCGTCCTCCCGCCTATTCAAAGACATAGCCAGCATCGATGCCCAGACGAAAGCAGCACCCAATATTGCCCACCAAGGCGCGATAACAATGAAGCCCAGCAGTGCCACGATGGCCACTACCCAAAGCACGATTGCAAAGTAGACTTTTTGATTCATAGTTGCCCACCCCCGTGGGCTACTACCATTTCCAGCTGGTCGAGTCCATGATCACGTCCGTGTCCTCGGCCTTCATCATCTTGTCGGCAGTCATCTTCGAGATGATCTGCACCAGCTCGCCCAGGGCCGGACAGGTGAGTCCGTCGACGTGGCCGAAGAGCCGGCACACGGCGGGACACTTGACGTAGATTGAACAGCCGTAGGTATCCATGTCAAGGAATTTGCAGGTAAAGCATCAAGCCCACCATCGTGAAAGAAGCAGTCTGCTCCTGTGAGTAAGGCAGAGAGGGAATTTCATAGCGCAGCCTCCGAAGATCTCCTGCATCGGTAGGGAGCCACGGCGTCACGCGAATGAAGGCGGCTGGGTTCTGTCCTCGGAAAGAATGAAGCAAAGCGGACGTCGGCGTTCCGGTGAGGTAACGCCCAATGCCGAGCACTCTACTCCTGAGCGGCGCAGGAAACAGAATATTTTCTCATCGACGAGGACGGAGACATAGTAGTGCACTCCGCTATGCCTCCGTCGTTGCAGCGGGAACTACTTTTCCTGTACTTTCACGGCACCACCGTGAGGCTCACCGTCGCCGTGTTATTGGCCAAGTTGGGATCAGGGTTTTCCGCCAATTCGTAGGTTCCACCACACTTAATCTATTTCGGCCAACCAGATAACCCTTATCTCCTCTTTCCCGTCAAAGGGTCCGGGCTCCTTCCTGGTACGCTTTTCCCACCGCTCGCGGCCCCTCCGTGAGATCCACCGTGAGCACATAGCACGTCCACTCCTTCCACAGCTCTTGGAGGTCCTATGAGCATCTTTCTGCGCCATCTAAGAGGTCCAGCGCTGGCTCTTTCCCTGATTGGAACCTTGGCATACGCACAGAACTATAACCAGACCAATCTCGTCGACAATTCCACCGATTCCGACCTGGTCAACGCCTGGGGCTTGTCCCGCGGCTCGGGTACCCCTTGGTGGGTATCCGACAACGCGACCGGACTCGCCACCCTCTACAACGGAGCCGGAACCAAACAAGGCCTAAAGGTCACAATCCCCGCCGCCGCTGCCGGCAAAACCGGCTCACCGACAGGCACAATCTTCAACGGCAGTAAGACTGCTTTTCTTCTGGGACCCGGGAAACCGGCCATCTTCCTCTTCTGCACGCTCGATGGCACGGTCGCAGGCTGGAACCCTTCCCTGGGAACCATGGCCATGACCGTCATTAAGACCAGTGACCATTCGGTCTTCACCGGTATGACCAGCTTCACGAATCACGGCGGCAAGCACTACCTGTACCTGGCCAACTTCGGCAAGGGTCGCGTGGATGTATATGACAGCACATTTCACCTCGTCCCCATGAGCGCGGGCAGTTTCAGTGATGACACCCTGCCCCCCAACTTTGTTCCCTTTAACGTCCAGATCATCGACGAGAACATCGTCGTTACGTATGCGCTTCACGAGGACAACAATCCCTTTGAAACGGACGGGCCGGGCCTCGGCTATGTCGACATTTACTCGCAGGAAGGCCGCTTGCTGCTGCGCCTGGAGCATGGAGACTGGCTGAACGCCCCATGGGGAGTAGCTCTGGCACCGCTCGATTTCGGAACCTTCAGTCATGCTCTGCTGATCGGGCAGTTTGCCGGTGGTGGAACCACTCAATCGAGCGGCTACATCGCCGCTTATGACCTGACTACGGGTCGCTTCCGCGGTCTGCTGCAGGACGGCAGCGGAAATCCGCTCGCCATCAACGGCATCTGGGCATTGAGCCCCGGGAACACCAGCCCGAACAACTTTGATTCTGCCGGTGCTCCTGCAACCGAGGTCTATTTCACTGCAGGTCCAAACCATGCCTTAGGAGGGCTCTTCGGATACATCACCCCGTCTTCCTTCGAGCTCACTCAAGGCAATGACCAGTAGCGTGGCGTCAGATTCGGCCCTTCTGCCTCACCCGGGCCGTCAATTTCCCCGAACCCGCTACAAAGAAATAGAGACAAAGAAGGCCCGGCCGCACTCGCAGCCGGGCCCTTCTATCTCAGATCCAACTGGGCCAAAGGATACAGCGCGGTGTCGAGCGCATGACAATGGCAATTCGGCGTCAGAGCTTTTGCATCGAGTCTCGCCCAGAAGCCGCCGCGTGACCAATTCGTGACTATCCGACCGCAACCGACCGTAACAAACCAGTACAGACCGTACAGGGCGATCGTCGGCAAACGCTTGTAACTGTTGGATTTTGCGAGCTTTAAAAGAATCGGGAGGGGGACTCAAAATCCGTCGGAAGCAATTCCATGGGAGTTCGATTCCCCCTCCCGGCACCATCTAAAATACCAATATCCTCTTTTGAGTCATAGGCTTGCCGCGCTCGTTAGTGCGCTGTGCTTTGGGTGCTTTTGGGGTCGACGCTGCTCTGAGGTACGAGTTCAGGTACAGTGGGCATCCACTGTCGTTTCAATATCTTGGCCACGCTTGTGGCGGACTTTATTTCTGCTGATTATCCTTATTTACGCCAGATTACGGAATGCGCAGCGGACTTGGTAATCGGTTCGCTTGAAGACGTGTCCTGCGACGTATGAGCCACCGTTTACGACTCTACATAGAGTCCGATCTTCAGTTCGTCAATGGCGTTCGTCGGAGAAAGAAGCCATGGCGTCTCGTTTCAATGATGCTGCGGTGCGAGTCGAAAGAGCGCTGGTCCGTATCTATGGATCAGCCCCTGAAGTAGCAGAGCGATGATAAGGCCATAGCAGAATGACAAACGGTGACTTGTCATTTGGCTGCTGAGAAGTTCGTTGGTCTCAAGAGAGAGCTTTCGATTTCGAAGATCAAAGGGCCGTTCTCCTCTGTCGATTTACGGATGGCCAGCCATTCAGCGCCTGACTCAAACGCAGCCCACTGTTCTTGGCGCTGTGCAAGCGACTCTCATGCGAGCAGATAAGTGAGTTGTTCCGAGCGACCAACGATTGTCGTCCAGAACCCGACTTGCAGGAAGCCATAGCGGACCATTATCGGCACGGTTTGATGTTCGAAGCGTGACAGCAGGTCCGCCATGCGGCCCTGTACGACTCTGTAAACACGAAGCTCGTAGATCATGTGCTCTCGGTGTTCGATTACGTCTTTCAATGCTCGATTCATGATTTTCTCCCGTGATTGCTCGGTGTCTAGGAACTTGTTGAAAAACGATTCCGGCTATCCAATGCAGCCAGCCAGGACAAATCAGCGTCGCGCAAAAATGGCCTGCAACGCGCCGATCCGCCCTCTGTATACATTTCTGGTCACTTTTTCGGAGTCTAAAGTAAGTGCCTAAATGAGTTTTTCAACAAGTTCCTAGACGTGCAGTACTGTTGCGCCGACGGTGTGTCGCTGTTCGAGTTGCTGATGTGCGTGGACCCTGTCTTCAGCGCCGCACAGAGGTACGAATACTGGCTTGCATCCCCTGACGAGAATGCAGCGATTGGCATCTCGCTCCCGTAGGGCGATAGACCCTGTTGCAAAAAATGGGGTTACTCTCGCCGATAACGCGACTTTGCTGGAGATTTGCGGCGGGTCCTACTGGCACCAACCGAGGAGCATCCGGACCACAATCCCCGTGCCCGAGAAATGTGACAGCCTGGCTACTGCTTATAGATGCGCGATTCCCATGGCGCCAGGTCAAGAGTAGAAACGTCGGCTTCATGGGAACCAGGGATGTCGGAGAGGAGGAGGTTTGCGGCTTTGAGGCCGTTCGGCAGCGTGTAGGAGACCGGACTTGAGCTAAAGTTTTCAACGATGAGGTACTTCTGGCTGCCGAGGGTGCGGGTGTAGGCGAAGATATGGGGGTGCTGGGGATCGAGGTCCTCGAAGTCGCCGTAGACGAAGGCAAGGGTGTGAGCGCGCAGGCCGATGAGGGCGCGGACGTAGTTGAGAACGGAGGTAGGGTCGGACTCTTCTCGAGCGGCGTTGATCTCTTTGTAGTTGGGGTTGACGGCGAGCCAGGGATGGCTGCCGGTGGTGAAGCCGGCCTCAGGGGAACTATCCCATTGCATGGGGGTGCGGGCGTTGTCGCGAGAGACCTTGGCCTGCGAGGTGAGAAAGGCTTCGGCGGAGATCTTGCCGGCGTCGACCAGCGCTTTATATGCATTCTTAACGGCGATGTCGTCATAATCGGCGAGCGTCTTAAAGGGAAAGTTGGTCATGCCGAGCTCATCGCCCTCGAAGAGGAAGGGTGTGCCACGAAGCGTGAGGATCATGGTCTCGAAGAGCTTGGCAGAGGGGACGCGCATGGCGGGAGAGTCGTCGCCGAAAGTGGAGACGATGCGTGGGTTGTCGTGATTGGAGAGGAAGACCGTGTCCCAGTCGTGCTTGGTAAGGACGGTGGCATGAGCGTCGTAGATCGCTTTAAGTTCCGGCAGGGTCCAAACACCGAGCTGGCTGAGGCCGAAGTCGGAGCGGCCGAGCTTAATGGCGTCGAAGTTGAAGATCATGTTGAGCTCGTGGCGGCGGTCATCGACGAGGTTGTTGGTCTGGGCGAGAGTGGTGCCGGTGGCTTCTCCGACGGACATATCGTCGTACTTTGAAAGGACCTCGCGATTAATCTCGTGAAGGTACTCGGCCAGGTGGGGACCGTTCGCGTAGGCGTTGGGGGGCGTCTTCAGCTGTTCAGGGGTGAGGTCGGGCATGCCGGTAGGCTTCGAGATGAGCGGGATCACGTCCATGCGGAAACCGGAGACGCCCTTGTCGAGCCAAAAGCGCATCAGCGAGAAGACCTCCTCGCGGACCTTTGGGTTCGCCCAGTTCAGGTCTGGTTGTTTGGCCGTGAAGTAGTGAAGGTAGTACTCGTTCGTCTCCGGATCCAGCGTCCACGCAGAACCCGAAAAATACGAGGGGTAGTTATTGGGCGGGGTGCGGGTGCCGTCAGCGGCGGCGGTGTGGCCGGGACGCCAGATATAAAAATCGCGGTACGGGTTGGTTTTGCTGCTGCGCGATTCAACGAACCACTTGTTCTCGTCTGACGTGTGGTTAACGACAAGATCAATGAGCAGCCGCATGTGGCGCTGCTTGATGCCCGCAAGAAGCTGGTCGAAGTCGAACATGGTGCCGAACTCGATCATCACCTTCCGATAGTCACGAATATCGTATCCGCCATCGATATTAGGTGAGTCAAAATGCGGGCTAAGCCAGATCACATTCACGCC
Organism: Terriglobales bacterium; assembly: GCA_963823845.1. GTDB lineage: Bacteria > Acidobacteriota > Terriglobia > Terriglobales > Acidobacteriaceae > Alloacidobacterium. The sequence goes on along the minus strand of CAWGND010000020.1, from coordinate 249,357 downwards.
CAGCTTTTGCAGGTAATCGAGCTTGGAGGTAATGCCAGGCAGGTCGCCGATGCCGTCGCCGTTCGAGTCTTTGAAAGAGCGAGGGTAGATCTGGTAGACGACCGCCTCTTTCCACCACTTGGGTTCGTAGCCGTTGATGAGCTTTGGTTCCTGGCCGGAAGCGGCGGCAAGCGATAGCAGGGCAGTGACGACGGCCGTGCGGAATAGGGCGCCGAAGAACACGAAGAGAAGTGTAATACCGGACGATGTTGCCTGGCCTCTCATCTTGCTGCCAATATTTTGACCCCACAACTTGACGGTTGCCAACCGGGCGGCGAACAGATCGATGTGCCCCGCCAAAGAGCAGAGCCGTAGACGATCTATGGTGCATGAACGCTTAAAGAATGTCTGTACCATGACTTCACCTCCTCAATCAGGATCCATGGAGCAGAAATCTGATGGCTATTCCAGTGAACTGGAGCGCGGAATCTCGTGAATATGACGGTGACATTGCGTTAGGGACTACTGTGCACCAGGACCCCGGTTCTTTTGAGCTCTGGTGTTACGCAGACTAAAACATGTTCTCGTCTACTTAGCGTTCAGAGGTCGGAAACTATCGATACAACTTGCCGTATCAAAGGGGGTACCCGGTTCTTTGATACTCAGCAACGTGGAATCTGGAATACTCGCATGGTCGATACTCTGCAGCACGTTTTGCGATACGTCCACGCATCGCGTGTGGCTCAGCGAGAAGACCGGTGCATCCGCAGGTAGGTTTGTAGGATAGTCGTGATTAAACAGAACGCGATTATGCTTGAAACTCAGGCCTTCCACCGAAGCGGCGTACAAGAGTGGCTGTTGGAACAGTTCGAACGAATTGTCCTCGATACGTATGTTGCGGGCGTTGAAATACTGTCCGCCTTTTGTTCCTTCAACCGGGAAGATGATCGAAATGGAGCCTTGGCCATAAGGACCCATATTTGTATCAAGAAATCTGTTGTGCCTAACCACCACATTGCGGGCAGGAGCATTCTCGAACCAGTCGGAAGCATCTGCGTTAAATAAGAGCGCCGGACCTGACAAATGATCAAAGAAATTATCTTCCACAACAGTCGAGGCTTGACTTCCGAACAATGCTCCTCGCGCACGGTTATGACGAATCTGATTGTTCCGGTAAATTACGTTTAGGCTGCCATGCCAGATTCTCCGCTGCGTCCTTAACCGCCACAGACGAAGGAAGTGCTTCAGTGAAGCGTATCCAGAGATGCTTGTCGTCAAGTGAATGCATTTCTGCCACCTTGGCAATGGCATAAGGCTCAAGGGTCTTAGGCTGAATAAAACGGAGTGTGTCTCCAGAACTTGCAAATGGCAGGCCGAATGTTTGTGGATGGCCAAACTCAAGAACAAGGGTATCGGGTGCCAATTTTTCAGCTATTCGAAGATAGGAGCCATGCACGTTGATTCCGTCATCGAGCATGTTTTCGAAAAGACCATTCTCGACGATGATTTGTCCGCGGCAGTTCGAAAAATGTACGGCGTCCCCGGTTGTCGAGATGTAACGACCGCTTCCTGGTTTCAAGATGACATTAAATTTATCGAGATGAATGTCTTCACTGTACTGGGCGATGAAGCCCATACCCTGTGCGCTATACACTTGTGCACTGGAGATTTTGATGTGGCTGCTTTGGCTGACCAGGATTGCTGGACTGGGACGATCGCCATTCCACAGTATAAGTACATCACCAGGTCGGGTTGGCTGTGTCAGACCAAATAAACGCACATCATCTCGATCTATCCTTTGAGCTGTTGTTTTATCAACCTCCCAGTTGTCGCCTGTCCCGGCAACAAGCCACTTTCCCTCGGGATCAAAGACGACGCTTCCCCGCGCGACCTGTTCTGATCCAGGAGAGTCGTCCTCAGCCAAAATGAAGAGGTGATCGTCTTTCACCCTGTAGGACGTGGGATTATCTATATGGAGATCGACAAAACCATCGTTCTTGCTGACTATTTTTGCCTGCACAATGTGCGGGCTTGCATAATCTATCGAAAAATTGCGCAGAGTTACCCGGTCCGAATGCGAAATAACAATAGGAAGCATGGAATCATGAAAGACAAATTCCGATCCGTTGCCATCAACTTCGAGGCCGCTGACGTGTTCGATTGATATGGCAACCGCGCGCTCGGCTACACCATCATGGTTTGAGATAAAAAGGTGGCGTATAACCGCGCCCTGGGGCCAAAAGTCATACCTTCCTCGTTTGAACAATATCTTGGAACGATGGTGGCGTAATGAAAAATCGATCGCTCTCGCAACGCTTGGACTGCTGTTCTGACCGGAGTTAGGCGTCGCTCCATAGAGCGATACATCAACAGCCTGGCCAATCGCCTCCCCGCGCATGAGTATAGCCGACGAGGCGATGACTGCTGTATAAAGCCAGCGCATTTGGGCGTCCTTTATCTTCGAAAATAATTTTGCGATTCATTCAGGTCCCCCGATGATTTCGGTCTCCGGATTAGGTCCTGCTCACATTCGGAGACGAAAATCCGACCATACTTCATTCTCGCCCTCGCTGCCTCCCAATGTAGACAGCAGCCTCTTTTCCTCTCACGCTATTTGCTATCCAGCCGGAAGGCCGCGCCCTGGAAGTCGCCGCGTAGGGCAACTTCGATTCCGTGGTTCATCCACCACGCGCCAGAGGCCTCCGCCGGTGTTCCCTCCACTGCCTTGCCTTCGATGCTGCTGAGTACGTAGGTCGCCTTGGGATCCAGCCCCAGCAACTGCAAGCGCGGAAAACTGCGTCCCTCCAGTGTCGAATGCACAAAGGCAAAAAAAACAGCCTGTGACTTGTCGGGAGAGACGGTCTCTGTGGCGGAGAATTCGCTGCCATTGATCGGCGAAATGAGCCGGTACAAATCTCCCTGCGTGATAGTCTTCTGCACTTGGTGATAGGCCGCGATCATACGCTTGGCAATTGCCAGATCTTCGTCGGTCCAATTGTTAAGGTTGCCGCCAATGCCTAGAACGCCCTGCATCGAAACCAGCATCCGATAGATCATTGAGGTCGTGCGGTTATTGAGCCAGTGCGGCGAGTCCGTGGCCCAAGCCGCCATCGTCTGGACCGGATAAGCATGTGTAAAACCATCCTGCTGCGTCAGCCGGTCCAGCGGATCGGTATTGTCCGAGGGCCACACCTCGTCGGTGTAGTGCAGAATGCCGAGGTCGACACGTGCGCCACCGCCCGAGCAGCTCTCGATCTCCACTCCCGGATGCCTGGCTCGCAGCTCGGCCAGGATCGAATACAGGTTCCGCGTAAACTCGACATAGACTTTCTTTTGCTCGTTTGCGGGGAGCTGATCCCATCCCGGCTCGCTCCAATTTCGGTTGTAGTCCCACTTGAGGAAGGCAATATCGTTCTCGGTCAACAGCTTGTCCATCGCATCGAAGACGTACTTGCGCACATCTGGCCGGGCCAGGTTCAGGACTAACTGGTTGCGTTCTTCACTGCGCGGGCGCCCCGGGAAATTCAGCACCCAATCCGGATGATTGCGATAGAGATCCGAGTCGGGATTGACCATCTCCGGCTCGACCCACAAGCCGAAATCCATATTCAAGGAATGCACCTTTTCGATCAGAGGCTTGAGCCCGTTTGGGAACTTCTCCTTGTTCACATACCAGTCGCCCAATCCTGCGTGATCGTTCTTGCGCTGGCCAAACCAGCCATCATCCATCACGAAGCGGTCAACGCCCAGAGCCGCAGCCTTCTCCGCCAGCGCCTCCTGTACGGTCTCGGACACATTCCACCCGGTTGCTTCCCAAGAGTTGTAGATCACTGGCCGCAGCTTGGGACTCGGTGCCTGGGGCAGGATATGCGTCAACGTAAAGCGGTTCAGCAGTCTCGAAGCTCCGCCCATGCCGTGATCTGTGTAGCCAGCGTAGAAGACCGGCGACTCCAACTTCTCGCCAGGCTTGAGGGGATAGCCAAAGTCGAAGGGATTGAAGCCGCCCGTCACGCGCACCTTGTCCAGCGCATCCTGTTCGACGGCGATGCGCCACGAACCGCTCCACGCGAGCGCCCCAAACCATGTCTCGCCATGCTCTTCACCCGCGTCAGCCTTACCAATAGCGAACCATGGATTAAGCTGAACCCCAGTCGATCCGCGCCTACTTTCCAGCACTCGCTGCCCTTGGTGAATCGTTTCCTCGTTCAGTGTCCATTCGCCCGCCCAGCGTCCGCTCAAGTAGCTCAGTGTGTAATGCGCGGCGGGGAGTGAGAAAGCCGCAGCCGCAGCCTGCTCGATCATGATTGGCTTCGGTTCATGGTTTTCGATGGTCGCCGAGCGTGCGACGATACCCGACTCGGGATCAATATTGTAGTGCAGCGTGACTATCACCGCGCGGCTGATGTCCTTCACGACAACGTCGATAGAATTATCATCGTGCTTGCTGCTCGAAGCGTAGTGCAGGACTAGGTCGCGATTGCCGTCCGCAAACGTAACCTTCAGAGCCGGTTCCAGATATAGCCCGGTACCCCAACCCGCATACTCCTGTGGCGTGTTGTTGTAGGAGGAGTCGAAGGCGGCTTGTTCAGCTTCCGATTTGGCCGGACCGATGACATCATGCTCTCCAAGCCTGCCGCCCCAGTAGATTTGCTGTAACTCGCCGCGCTCATTCACGCCGAAGGCGTAGGTCGTGTTGCCGCCATCGAGGCGGAAGACGGGTTGGGAGCCGGTACGTGCCGTCGTATTTTGAGTCTGATCGTACGCTGCGGCGGCCGCACCCGTGCCCTGCAGCAAAGCTAAAGCAGCGCCCATCACACATGGGCAAACGAATAAGGCAAAAAGAAATCTTGGAAAGGGTTTCAAAAAGGCAGGGTCCACGCGGTCATCTCCATTCATAGCTCTGATGTCTGTAGAAAATCCCGTAATCGAGACGATGGCCGCCGCCCATCTCCGGATCGCTGATGTCCGCTCCATCCATCGCGAACACCCCTTCGACACCACGCTGTCCATTGATCGCAAACTGCTGCGTAAAGTTCGTAGCCCCATTCGCGTCCGTCATGGTGCCTGCCGCCAGCAGAAGCAGCGTGCTGAAGTCGCGTCCGTTCAATGGCAACTCGTTTACCTTTTGACTCGAGAGTTTCTCGCCGCCCTTCTGATCCGTCTGCTGCTGCGTAGCCACTGTGATTTCACGGCTATTCGGCACTGTGATCACTACCGCTGGTGAGTCCGAGGTCAAGGTAATAGTCTGCGCGTAAGTGGCGGTGGTTCCATTTGCAACAATCGTGAGCTTGTACTTTCCGGCCGGCAAAACTGCAAGAGAAAAGCTCCCATCGGCCGCCGTGGTTGATTCAGCGGTGGGAGTTCCTTTCAGCCGCACTTTGGCTCCCACAATCGAAGTTCCGACGCTGTTTTTCACAAGACCACGCCATATAGCGGAGGTACCCTGTTCCTGTGCGAAAAGTGGTACTGTTAACGCCAACACAAGCATCAGGATCCGCCCGGCAGAGCATCGAGTTCTTTTAGAAGTCCGACCCATCGTGTTTTCGAATGGCCTGCCTAGTGATTAAGCGGTCACTGGCTTGATGTCGGAACTCCGCTTGATGCCGTAACGACGGGTCAGCCAGGCGCGAACGGGCTCGTCAAAGTACTTCATAGCAATCCAAGCCACAAAGATCACAAATGGAATAAGCAAGAAAATCCATATCAGCTTCACATCCACGCTCGGATGCCTCGTCGACGAGTAGCCTGTAAGTACATATACGAACGGAATGTGAGTGATATAGAGGGGATAGGAAAGTCGGCCGCTGAACTTGCAGAGCCTGATCATGCCTGTGCCTGCATTCGAGTGCGCCCCGCAAAGGATGACGAGCGGGAACAAGAAGAGCACGCATGCCACGTCATAAAGACCGTTTAACGAGAGACCACTCACTTTCGAGAACTGTGGCATCTGAAAGCACACCACAAGAACAATCGAAAGCAGGAGCAGACCAATCCTGGGGAACCGAATGCGGTCATGAATTCGATAAAGCCAGAGACCTATCACGAAGGAGACCGTGAGGCGTAGCGGCGCCATCCAGATCTCCGGATAACCCCAACCTCCGTCAAGCGATCCTTTCGTATTCGCGGTCCAAATGAGAAGCAGCCCTGACAATCCAAAGATGATCGCCAGAGTGATTGTGCGCAGCCTGCGAAGAATCAGAGCATATGCGATGTTCGCGAGGTACTCCTGCATCAGTGACCAAGCAGGCCCATTGAGTGCCTGAGTCTCGTGCAATCTTCCCCCCACCGGAGGTGACGGCAGCAGAAGCAATGAGGCGATATATGCGAGCAGCAGCATCGGAGCGGCAGTATGATTCATCGCCTTGCTGAAGGGATCGAAGATGTAACCCAGCAGGCCCAGAGTGGCTCCGATCAGAACCAGAGGGTGAAGCCGGATGAGACGGATGCGGAAGAATTGAAGCATCGTCATCCGTGTCCAGCGATCGTCGTATGCATACGCGACCACAAAGCCGGACAGCCCGAAGAAAAAGTCAACCGCCAAATAGGCGTGGTGCATTAAGTGAAGAGGAGGCATAAAGCCAAATGGGTAGTTGAATATGTGAAAGAGCACGATCAGAAAGGCCGCGGTTCCTCTCAAGCCATCCAGCACTTCAAAGTGTTCCTTTCCACTACTCGTACGGTCGACAGTAATGGCAACATTCATCGGACAGTTCTCCACAATTCAGGCTCGCGCATTTCGTTTTGCAGCGATGGATATTTCAGCGAACCACAAGACCGGCGGTCATAGGCGTGTTGTCTGAAGAACTCCCGGCCAGCACTTGATATTCGCCCGGGGGCAGGTTCCAAGCATTCTTCTCTTCATCAAAGGTCTTCAACACCCGGTCATCGATCGCAACCGTAACGGTCTGAGATTCGCCAGGAGCAAGCGTGATTCGCTTCCACCCGACAAGCCGCTTGAAGGATTCGTCTGAACCTTTCGGAAGCCGCCCATAGACCTGAGCAATCTCGGCGCCGGTTCGCTTGCCGGTGTTCTTGACAGTGAAGCGCGCAGTCTTGGCGGTTGAATCGACAGACAGGCTGGAGTATGCGTAGGTGGTGTAAGACAAACCGAAGCCGAAGGGAAACAGTGGCTTCTTATTCTGTGCTTCATACCACTTGTACCCAACCTCAGGCCCCTCATCGTAGTGGACAGTGTAACCAGCGTGAGCCGAAGCATTCGCTGTAGGCGCACCGTTGTCGGCAATATCTCCAGCGCGTACCTGGCTCTCAGATGGAATCTTAGGCGGGGAGAGTTTGGGATTCATCCACGGCCCGTCTGCGACCTGAGCGACGCCTACGGAGGTTGCGATGATCGTTCCCAAGGCTGCGATAACGGTGCAAAGGAGGTAAAAACTAAACTTGCGGTTCTGCATTTGTCTCCCGACGGGACTCATTTGGAGCCTTCGATCCCGTTTTGAAGTATGAATTTGGCATTGCTGGTGTGAATCTCCTGCAGGTACAAAACTCCGTCCACGATCGATGTGACCACGCCGGTTCGGTCCTGCTTTCCCTCAATCACGCGCGAGAGAATCTTGAATGTCTTTTCGTCTTCCGTCTTGATGGTCAACGTCACTCGCGATTTCGAGGGTGCGCTCCAAGTGACCTCGTATATTCCACGAGAAAGCTGAATGTTCCCTGCTCGGGCAGGGGTGGCAAGATAGAACGTCTGAGAGTTCTGAGCAGCCATCACAGTGGCCGAAAACAGAATCGACAAGAGGGTGAATCCCAGAATGCGTCTCATACAAAGTCCCCTTCAATTCGTCGGGGATCCTGCCGGGATCCTCCGGAGAACTCTGGAACGCACTCAGATTAGGAAGAGCCGATTATTTTTATAAGGCGCATCGTGCATTAGACTGTGCAGGAGCATGTATAAGTGTCGTGTTTGCAATTCGATAAGGAAGGGACGGGCCGCGGTTTTGAGGGATGTATGATACAGCTTTTTCTGTACGGAAACGTCTTACCACGTCTCCACAGCAACAACCGTTGGCGGTCCGGGGTGGCCTTCAATCACATTCGCTTCTATGACGGCCTCTAGATTCAGTTGGTCCCAGTTCTTCGGAGCCTTCTGCAACATTGCGTCCAGATACGCAGGATTCGACACGACCTCGCTTGCCGCCTCAGTTCCTTCGCCCAGAATACCTGCCAGGATGATCACCGGCTGTCCTGATACCTGGTCATGAATTCGGGCGACAACGGCGTAGTCCCGTGCAAGACTTTTCATCGGAACCTGCCATTGAAGCGTCCAGATTCTTCTGGGGACACTCTTGCGATCTACCACCTTGCGAACGTGATTGTCATATTCGAAGCCTATCGGCAAATCCTGAGTTATGCGCATCGTCCACGGATTGTCAAAAGCGCCAATCATGACGGACGGGCCTTCACGCAATTGAGCGAAGCCAGTCTCCGAACCCGCTAAAACGCGAAATTCGCCGTTTTTCGGTACAAGGGGCGCGATCGAACGCGCAAGCGTGATGACATCGTAAACATTCAAACTGCCACCCTCTCCAGCGGGGAACGCGGAGATCGTTCTGCTTTGGAGATCGACAGAGTCAGTCGGCACGGCCAGGCAGTACGTAACTCGGCTGGAAGTGGCGGTAATTGGCTCCCAAAAGCGGTCCATATTTGAGGGACCGTTGATGCGTGCGGCCTGTCCCGGGAATCTTACACGGCCTATGCCGAACCCCAAGAGCCCAGCAACTAACAGAGCAATCGCAATCGGTATCCAGGCGTAAACGGTACGACCTGCAGATCCTTTAGGGGAATCTGCTAGGCGAGCTTCCTGCTCTACCCGACCTTGAGGGAATGCCTCAGGTGACTCATAGACCAACTGAGTATTGATTTGAACGGCGGTATGAGGCGAAGCCTCTCGAAATAGCGGAACATACGAGCCGACCGGCAACTCGATGATCAGCTCTCCCGCATGATCGGGGCTGTAATAATACTGAATAAGCCTCTTTCGAACCTCAGCCGCGGTCGTGCGAACTACAGGGTCGAGATTCACATCGTAGTTTGGTTCACGTCCGAAGGCCTCGACGCCAATTGTTCTCTCTTTTAATTCGCCGGCGTTGCCCAGCAACGCTTGTTCTACCGTATACGCGAGCAAGACCGGGTATCGCTTGCTATTTGTGAACAAGGGGTGCGCGAGGAGGCGGTTCAGTTGTTCGCGAATCAGAGCGGCATTTGATGTAACCTCGTTGTGGCTAGGCATTCAGAGTGTTCCTCGGGTTCAAAGTGAGCTTGCGTTCCTCGCATAAACCTTACTTCGAGTGTAGGCGGCAATAAGCCTAAGTTCGCAAGCTTCCTATCCTAACGGCAGTACTTCTCGGTCTCAACGGACCTTTTTAGCGATTGAAAGTCTTCAAAAATGAAATCCGCCCCGACACCGAGCAATTCATGGGCTGCGAAGGTTCGAGGCAGGGCCGAAACGCAGCATCCTGCATGCTTGGCAGAAAGGACTCCCGTCAGAGCGTCTTCCACCACCAGGCATAGGGACGGCTGAAGCGCAAGACGCGAAGTAACGGTTAAGTAGATCTCCGGCGAGGGTTTGGGCTCAGAAACATCCCCTAGATCAGCAACGACTTCAAAAAGGTCTGCTATGCCAAGACGGTTTAGAGTCACCATCCGATTGCGCGGCGTTGCCGAGGTTGCAAGAGCCAAACGATAATGTTGAGCCGCCCACCGGACGAACTCAATCGCACCGGGAACTATCTTTATCCCTTGTTCTTCTTGTTCGTAGATCCGCGTCTTTTCGTTCAGGACCGTCGATCTTTGCACCTCAGTCAGTCCGTATCGAGCTCCGATCTCGTCGATCATAACGGCATCGCTCCGGCCTACATAGGAGCTGCAGATCAGCATCTGACAACGCGATCCCTGCGTGCGCAAAAGCGATGCGCTTCGCATGTGCGTGCAATTCTTCGGAGTCGATAAGCACCCCGTCCATATCGAAGACAATGGCTTGTGTTCGCGTCATAGGCTTTATCCTGCCCGCTCGTTCAGTGAGAATTTTCTGCCGTCACATGTTTGCCGAAGATCGGCACGCACGCCAGAAGGGCTGCCAGAAACCAGAACGCGTTGTGCAAGCCGATTCCCTTGGACAAGAAACCAATGGCGGCTGGTCCCGTCAGCATGCCCGCGTAACCCGCCGTAGTGAGGGCGGCAACGGCCAATCCCTTTGGCATTTTGTGTTGCGTACCCGCGAGTCTGAACAAGATAGGCACGATGTTTGCGGCTCCAAGGCCCATAAAGATAAAACTGACAAGCCCGATCCATGCGACCGGTGCGAGAAGGAGGCCGCACAACCCTAGAAGCGCTATCACCCCACCAAGTGTCAGCACAAAGCGGTTCCCGAATCGCGCTACGATGCCATCGCCGACGAAACGGCTGAACGTCATCGCGATGGAGAAGAGCATGTATCCCAGCCCTCCGTGCGCAGCAGAGACGAGGTGTTCGCCGACAAGCAAAAGCGCACTCCAGTCGAGCAGAGCCCCCTCAACCAAGAATGAGATTGCCGCGAAGATAGCGATGACGAGCACGACACCTCTCGGGATTGCAAAGAGAGGCTGCTTAGTTCTCTCTCGATTCGAGAGCATGCGCGGAAGAGCCACAACAATCAGTGAAACAAGAATAATGGAGCTGAGAATTGTGCTTGAACTGAGTGCGATGCCTCGAGAGAGAAGAGCTGTCACGATTCCCGACCCAGAAATCCACCAACACTGAAGAGTGCGTGAAATCCAGACATCAACGGCTTCTCAGAGACACGCTCAACATCGACAGCATGCAGGTTCATTGCAACATCTAACGATCCCAGAGAAGCCCCGAAGGCGAACAGCGCGACTCCAAGGGCGATCGGCGACGATACGATGCTCAAGAGCGGCAATATGAGTGCCAGTCCTACTCCACCTGAGAGTACGACCGGCTTACTACTGAAGCGCGCACTTAGGTTCGCAGCAAGCGGCATCGCAACGATGGAACCGGCGCCCAGGAGCAGAAGAACCAACCCCATGGTGTCGTCGCCGAGATCGCAGCGAGTCTTTGCGAAAGGCACTAAGGGAGCCCAGCAAGCTACGCCGAAACCTGCGGCAACGAACGCCAGCCTGGTCGATAGCTTCGCGCGCGATAGATACAAACCCTCTGTCATGAAAATTCCCGCTCTCGGTTGTGCCGAACGAGACGCAACCTACGGTTGCCCAATGATGACTTTGGGGCCGGCATTGGAAAAGGTCGAGACAATCTCCTCCGATGTACCGGACTCAAGAACGACATGGTCAAGGACTGCCAGTGCGGCCACCTGAAACGGCGCCCGAGTCTCAACTTTGTCCATAGTGACAAGCGTTGCAGTGCGATCACTTCTCGCAATGAGTGTGCGTTTGAATTCGGCATCTGCCATCTGGAACGCGCCAATTCCAAGAGATACGGAAACGGCGCAAGCTCCGATGAAACACAGATCAAAGCTCAAGCGTTCGGCTTCGCGGATCGCAGATAGCCCGATCGCCGCTCCGGTTTCACGTTCGATCTCTCCTCCCAGAACAATGACTTTGAAATTCTTTCGCTCGAGTAGGGCGCTTGCGATTGAGATCGAATTTGTGGCGATTGTAAGAGAGCGATCGGGCGGCATCTCTCTGGCCAAGGCCAAGTTAGTACTGCCGCTGTCGAGGAAGACCGTCGACACTTCTGACACCAAGGACAGGGCGGCCAAGGCTAAAGCGCGTTTCTCTTTCGAGTCGTTCAAGAGTCTGTGCTCAAGCGGAACTCCATCCGGCGATATTGGAAGCCCGCCACCGTAAACCCGTTTGCACTTGCCCTCGGCGGCTAACGCCCGCAGATCTCGACGGATGGCGTCCTCGGACACCAGGAACTCCTTCGCGAGGGCAGTGGCACTGACGGGAAGGCCGCGCAGCAGTCGACTTTCAATCTCGTTTTTTCTTATTGCCCCAAATGAAATATGCACAAACAAGAAATTACCATGCACGATCAAGAAACAACAGATCCACTCTTTATCGGTGATCTCACTGTTTCGCAGATGGGTGTTCCCACTTCTCTTTCCTAAAGAAAGCCAGACTTGGCATCGCAAGTTCTCGCCCACACATCCGAAATGACCACGTTCAGCGGAGAACGATGCATTACGGAAATCTTGGCCTCGAACCGTGCGAATGCGGAGCGCAGCGTCGCCCGATCATCTGATCGTTCCCGCCGAGTGGGCCACCATGCCCCCAAGACTCTGTCTTCCAGCGCTTGTCTGAAAAGGGGGATTTACGCAATCGCATTCGATCTCGTTTGAATGTGCCTTATGCCAGTTTCGCCACAGGCGAACCGGTACCGAGGCTAAGACGCGTCTATGCTTGAGGACGGCTCCTGAGATCGTGATGGATTTGGTTATCTAGCAGCCGCATTAACGGCATGCAAGCTATTTATGATTAAAACCTTACAATTTTGATTCCTAGATGCATGAGAGGAACTTTCACCTTATGCGTGAATCAGCACGGAAAGTTTCGCTTTATGGGGTCAGGAACTTTAAGGTTATGAGGTGCAGCGCGGGACAAATTGCTGATTTGTCCCGCGCGTAAGTTTCATCTTATGCGTAAACCCACAACCTCCTCCCATACACGCCAACTCCATATTGATCTGTTCGAGTTCGCCTCCGGCACCATGGCAGGAGCGGGCACAAGTGGGCCGCTTATGCCGCGTACGGCATGGCGACGAAGATCATGAGGGGCGAGGTGATCAAACCGAGTTGCCTGGCGTATCGTTTCACCGCTACGACAGCGCGTTTTTCAGATCTGTTTTCAGTTGGGCGGCCGTTTAGTAGTGCAAGCCAAACTCCTCCCTGAGCGCCCGGTTGATCACGTCGGCAATGGCCGGTTTGATCGCCACTCCCCACTTCTCGATGGGCACCACCGGAGCGTGCTTGACCGGCGAACGCCTCCTACCGTCTGGTTGGCGACGCTGCGTCGCCGATGCTGATCAACTTGAGCGCACGATGATCACCTTGAGGGTACCGGGCCAGGTGCAGCAATATGCGGCGCTGTCGCAGCGGTAAGCGCAAGCGCTGCTGGTGCCACAGTGATGCTGCAGCTGCTGCTCGTTTTGTTATTTGCCGAGTCGGTCACCTCGACCGTATACGGAAACGTGCCAGCCGTCGTCGCCTTACCGTAGATGTTGGGGTTACTCAGCCCAAGCAGCATCAGTCCCGGAGGCAGGCCGGGGCTGCTGGTGATGGCGTAGCTGTAGTCCGGCTGTCCGCCGCTGGTCAGCAGCGGCGAGCCATAGGGCACTCCCACCTGCGCGCTGGAGGAGGCACAGGCCATCGCCAATGGAGTAGGTTTGAGTTCGACATAAATCGCCGCTCCGCCCCAGTTAAACGCTGTTACAACGAACCCACGTCTTTCCAGAGCATGCTGTCCGGGTCCGACGCCCTGGTGGCCGGCGTCTGCGTTGCTTGAGTAAGGGCCATGACCAGACAGGTAGTCCGTACCGTCGTTCGCCGGACAAAGATTGTTTTCGCAATTTATGGTCGCGGGAGGAGAGTACTTCAAGGTATTGGTCAGCCAGTCTTGCCAATATGTTATCGGGCTAAGCTGCTGGTTTACCTGAAGCAAGTTGCCAAGCATCAAATCGTTCCGGTGGACAGTCGCAACAGGAATGGATTGCGCGAAGACTGCAGGTTGGGGAGCGTCTGCCGGATCATAACTTCCAGAAGCGCTGCTGGTCGTCTCAACCGTTCCGTTGTAGCCGGGCACGTCATAGACCTTGAGCGTAGCTGCAGTCGTTTGCGCCAATGTCACCGTGACGCTGCATTTCGAGCCTGACTGGCCATTGTTATTCGAGGTTCCGGTGTACCAGGCCACCAACCCTTGATTGGGGTTAGTTTGAGATCCAAAAGATACGCTTCCCCCAGAGACGGGTGACCACGAGCCGGGCCCGGAGGAGGGCACGCACCCGCTGATGCTTACCGGAAGGTCGACCGGCTTTGTCGGGTCCGATGTCGCGATCGCCACCTCGAAAAACAACGGGTCATTATTGTTGGGCTGGAAGTTGCTTGACACGAGTGTGGTACCGGAGGCACTCAAACCGCAGGCGCTCTTCGTGACGTACTGGTCGGTAAGCGGAGGCGAACAACCGCTCTTCGTCGCTGGGGCGGGATGCCAGCGGCAAAGGACACCGCTGTTGGTATTGGCGGACTGGCTGCCGAGCGCACAAGACCACGACATACCTTTGTCCTTAGCGATATTAAAATCAGCGCCCTCATTAAGCACACTGTTAGCGCAAAGCTCGAAGTTTTGCGCATAGTTGTAATTGGATGGCAGGTTCGAGCAAGGGGGAATGCTGGCCTGGGCCGGGGTAATCGGCACGCTTGTTCCTCCGGGGGCGAAGATGACTCGGTAGAGCGGCGAGTCGCTGTCAAAGACCTCAGGATCGTTCGGCCAGGTATAACCGGCATGAAACACCTGGTGTATGGTATCGTCGCCAACGCAAGGCACTGGGTTGCCACCGGGGCCGATGATGTTCGCACACGGCTCGGCCGGAGGCTGATCAGAGTAGTCGGCGTTTGCGAGGGACGGTGCACCAATTAAGCGATTGCCGAAGCCGGACGTAATTATGGGATTGCGGGAGCCGAGCTTGATTAAGGGATTGCTGGATCCATACGTAAAGGTGCAGGCCACCTGGCTGGCCGGGGAGCCCGCTGATGGATTATTGGGCAGACCTACCGGACAGTCCGTGTTCGCGTTGATGTACTTGGGGTGCCTGCCTAAGCCCGCATCGGGGGCTTGGTAGAAGCCTCGGAGCGAGCACGTGCCAGTCGGCTGGCCTGGATCGGTGTTCCTCCAGCACGAAGCGTGCACGTCCAGGGATTGACCGTTGTAGGTTACTTTGCAATCGTTGTCGGTCACACAGCCCGTTTTCCCATAATTAGTCCCGTTACCGGCGCAGAAGACATTCCAGCCGTAGCATTTTGTCCCGGCAGCGTCGTTGGTGAACGGATCGCACGAGCCAGATGGCGCGCCCGCGAATTCGTACTTTCCACAATTATTTAGGCATGCCACCGGGTTGTCCCCCGCAGGCATCACCGGATTACCTTTTTCGTCCTCGATGACAAAACCATAGACGCCATTCGTCTTATCAATATCTGAGCGTTTGATAACGAAGGAGTTACTGTTTGCGTCGCTACAGTTCTGGTTTGTTGTCGCATCATTGGCACGCAAATCATTTCCGTGCGCCGTAAGGGGATAGTTATACATTAGCCAATGCTGGTCAGTGGGAGCTAGAGGGTTACAGATGGACTTTCCAGAGAATGGGGTCCCGTCGGGACACTTTCCATTTAAGTAGCCGTCATCCGGCGGGTTCACCGGCTGTATGTCCAGGTTTAGGCTAGTGCCGTCCACGAGGCTGATGTCAGGGTTATCAATGAAGATCTTCGGGTTGCTCGAAGGCTGATAGAAAGTCCACTCCGAAAGCGAGGTAAACCCGGAATCCACCTGGGCTGCTGAGCTGCAGTCGTACTGATCAGCGCAGGAACCCGTTTCGCACTGGGCCCGGTTCGTCGCGATATCGTAACGACAGCCGGTTCGGGCCCAAAATCTCGGCCCCAGCACAGAGGGACATGATTGTTCATTGCCCGGGCACTTCGTATTCTCCCATTCCGACGGTATGTCTATGGTCAGGATATTGCTGCAGGATTCCGGTGACGCGGACGAGCAGGTGGGACTATACGGTTGCATGACCCAAGTTCCCTCTCGCGGTAACACCGGGAAACCCTGTTTGCCGGACTGATGGGCTGCAGGGGCCGCGCCTAATATGCCCTGCGAGGAACAGTTGACTAATTGCACCACTCTGTGGGCGCCATTCAGTGGGGTCGGGGCGGGAAGGCCATCCAAATAAGCCTCTGAACACACATCTTCACCGGATATAGACCTCAATTGCGCCTGAGCCGGAATCCCGTGGAGCAGTGACAATACCAAACCAGCTCCGAGTATCATGAGCGATGCCGCCGGATAAGCGCGATGTATACGCGGACGCATAGCGCAAGCAAGCCCGTTCGATGAAGAGCTCTACACCATGTTGGTCTCCTGTGCAGTGGGTTGATTTCTTCAGCCAGGTCCTGTGTTGCAATAGCCAGGTGTTGGGGAAGATAAGTGGCTAAAACTATATACCAAACCGCATTGCCTGCCGTCTCTACTAACAGTCTTCTGTGCAGTTGTTAACCGGAAACGCAATATCTGGTTGCTCGTTACCTCCCCGACGACTTCGATCCGACAGCGGACGAAACGACTGCCCGCGAAATCCATGCGCTCAACAAGGAGATGATCGCTGCTGGTTCCGACCTCGCTCGGATCACCGAAGTCCGAGGATTCACCCAACTTAATTTCCGTGTAAGGGTTTGACGGTTGCATGCTATGAGGAGCGATCCGGAATCAGCCACAGCCCTCGATAGGCGCTTAAGTCGCAAGTGAAGGCTGTCGATTCGCGCTAAATCGCCAATTCACTTATCGACAATAGGATAAGAAGTTTCACTCTTTCTTTAGAGGTTGACTTCTAACATGGGGTAATTGCGGGTGGCGAATCCAGAGCGTTAGAACTGCTTTGCAAGATTCAGTTTTAATTTCTTGTATGGAGGCGACCATGGAGCAGTTCGTTGGGTTGGATGTATCGCAAGAAATCACGCATGTGGGCGTAGTCGATAGCGCGGGGAAAACGGTGTGGCAAGGCAAATGCCTCTCAACGCCGGAAGCGGTTGCCGCCGTCATCAACGGCGAGAGCGCCCAAGGCGGTGCGAATGGGCCTAGAAAGCGGCCCGCTCTCCACTTGGCTCTGGCACTCGCTCAGCGGCATGGGGTTGCCGGTAGCCTGCCTGGATGCTCGCCATGCAAAGGCAGCGTTGAACATGCAGGTGAACAAGACAGACAAGAACGACGCTGCGGGCATAGCTCACATCGTAAGGACAGGCTGGTACCGCGAGGTCCAGGTGAAGAGCATGGACAGCCATAGCGTCCGGGCGATGCTTGGCACACGCAGCCAGCTCGTTGGAGTTCGCACTGATCTACGCAACCAGATACGCGGGGTTCTTAAGACATTCGGAATTGTACTGGGTAAGAAAGGCGGAAAGGCTCTGGAGCAACAGGTAAGAGAACTGGAGCTAGGCAACAGCATGTTAAACGAAGCGCTGCGGGCCTTGATGACGGTGTCGCGCAGCGTGTGCGAACAGATCTCCAGACTTGACCGTATGGCTCGTCAACACGCAAGACAGCATGTGGCGTGCCGTCACTTGATGGGGATTCCTGGCGTCGGCCCGATGACTGCGGCTGCATTTGTGACCGCCATCGATGATCCGAGCAAGTTCCGAAGTCAAAGAGTGTGGGAGCGTTTCTGGGGCTCACGCCTCGGAGCTATCAATCAGGCGAGATTGATGTTAATGGGAGGATTTCCAAGTGCGGAGATCAGCTTGCCCGAACCTATCTCTATGAAGCAGCAAGTTCGTTGTTGACGAGGGTGAAGAAGTGGTCTGGGCTCAAGGCGTGGGGGCTTGCGCATTGCCAAACGATCAGGAATGAGGAAAGCGAAAGTGGCCGTCGCCAGAAAACTCGCAGTCATTATGCATCAGATGTGGTCCACTGGCGAGGAGTTCCGCTGGTCAAACGCTGAATCGCCCGCTGGATACAAACACGGTGGGGTCAATGAGATTCGTCTTCTGACGATAGACTTGTCCCTGGCTGGGACGAAAGCAACAGTTATCCCGCTTATCGAGTCGTGGATCTTCTCTTGAGAAGGAACTACGTTTCTAACATTGGGAAGCTGTCGCTATCAGATGCCATGTTGTGGAGATCCAGTATCGACCACGGAGAGAACCATGAGCCCGGCAAGAGCAGGTGTACCAGAGGCGAAATCAGTCGAGCGATGAAAATAGATGGACAGTAGCAAAGAAATATGTTGACTTGGGACCCGCAATTAGAGAACTCGATAAAATCCATTATCGCGTTTAAACAACGCGGGCGCGGGTGTGGGTGATTTAGTCCCTATTAGTAAAGAGAAGTTAACTCTTGCCGAGTACAACGCGCTGGCCGACGTGCCTCCCGAGCTGGAATGGCTCGCCAATATCACCAATCCAAAAACCCGTCGGGCCTAAAAGGTCGATGTCGCGGAGTTCATGGCATTCACCGGGCTGCCGGATCACACCGCGCTGCGCACGGTGCGCGCGCGTCATCGCCTGGCGCAAGAACATGGACGCGCGCCAGCTCGCTCCTGCCAGCATCCGGCATACGCTTTCGGCGCTCTCATCACTGTTTGACTATCTCTGCGAGCGCAACGCCGTGCTTGGCAATCCTGTCGATGGAATGAAGCGCCCAGCGGCGCTGAGCAACGAAGGCAGCGCCCCTGCCCTTGGCGATACCCAGGCGCGGCGGCTGCTGGAGGCCCTCCCCTGGACACCCTGAAAGGTGTGAGGGATCGCGCAATACTCGCCACCCTGCTCTATCACGGCACCCGGCGCGAGGGAGCTGTGCCTGCTACGCCTCAAGGACCTGCAGAGCCGCGAAGGCGTCATTCACTTCCGCATCCACGGCAAGCGTGGCAAGATCCGGTTTGTTCCCGTTCACCAGATGGCGCTCCGGCTCATCGGTGAGTATCTGCAAATGGGGAAGCTCTTTCGGCGCCCATCCCGGAACGTATACCTTCTTAAGCAATCCACTGTAACGCTTTAACAGTGAAGTTCACAATTACTAGGAACGTAGGTTACCGGTATGGACATTCACCCCCCGAAGAAATTCAGAAGCGGCGCTTCCCGCGATGCCGTCTTCGCATCGCTGCGCGCCAAACTTGCCGGTGAAACTTCGGGCAGCGCGGTGCTCGCGGATTTGCTCGAAAAGCTAAACCGGATGCAGGAGGCGCAGGCCCGGCCAGGCGATTTCAAAGAATCGTTGGATGCATTCATCGCCAGGGCGGAAGAGTGTCTGGACGTGGTGCGGCCGTTCTTTCCCGTGCTCGTGCAATTTCTGCCTTCTCATAAGGGATTGCACGCGGCGGGCGAGCCCGCAGCAATCGAAGCCACCGATGAATTGGACTGGACCACGGAAGTGGCCTAGTTTTTCCAACCCACAATCCCATCCACCAAACCTGCAGCCTTGCACGACTTTCGGGTATGTAGGCAATCTCCGCGGTCGTTGTATGTCGTTGTAAAACCTAATATGGAAAAATTGACACGGTAGAGGTCAGCGATTTCGCTCTCCAAGGTCCGAAATGCAAACCCTAGAGCCCACAGCCGCTACACGGGCAGG
Organism: Terriglobales bacterium; assembly: GCA_963823845.1. GTDB lineage: Bacteria > Acidobacteriota > Terriglobia > Terriglobales > Acidobacteriaceae > Alloacidobacterium. The sequence continues at coordinate 230,074 of CAWGND010000020.1, read as the reverse complement.
CTGATATGACATCGCTTGCCGTAGGCATTATCGCGCTATGCTGTCTAACGTGCTAAACCTCGACCATCTTGCGCTTCTCAAAGCGGGCGTGAGCGCGTGGAACAACTGGTGACGCACTTCAAACCGACGGCCCGACTTGTCCGAGGCGTGCCTGGGAGAATATGACCTGCGAGGCTTTGACCTCCGATTCGTGGATCTGCATGGTGCTTGCCTAAATAACACGAAACTCAGTCAGTGCCCGATGCAGTCAGCCAACTTGGCTGACTCGTACCTTCATGCCGCGCGACTAACTGGTGCCAACTTGAGTGGCTGCAACCTAACCAGAGCCGATTTGAGTCCTGCCCATTTAGACGCAGTAAATCTTCGAAGGGCAAACCTTTTTCGAACACAGCTTAGGTCTTCTAGAGGTTAGCTGAGAGTGATATGTGCGAAGCGATCCTCAGTCAGACCGCGTTTCAGAATGTGAACCTAAGTCGCGTAAATGGACTTTCGGAAATTGTGCACAGGGGACCGAGTTTCGTCGATGCACAGACGCTTGTGCGGTCTGGCCCTCTGCCGCCCAATTTCTTGCGCGGCTGCGGCATACCTGAAGAGCTTATTCATCTGCTACCGTCGCTCCCAGGCCAATCAAAGATATTCGCTTCATGCTTCATCAGCTTCTCGACAAAAGATCAAGCGTTTGCTGGTCGTCTCCATGCCGACTTGCAAGAGGAAGGAATTCGATGTGGGTTTGCGCCGCGCGATATTAGAGGTGGACGAAAGACTCATGAGCAGATTGAAGAAGCGATCGGCTCTCACGACAGGGTGCTACTAATTCTATCCGAGCACAGTTTGAGTAGCGAAATGGGTGAAGCCCGAGATAGCCTGGCGAGGCAAAAGGAGCAAACTGAACGCCTGCGAGTGCTTTTCCCGATCAGTCTTGCGCCATTTGCCGAAATCAAGGGTTGGAAATGCTTTGATGGCGATACAGGCAAGGATTAAGCTCGCGAAATACGCGAATATTTCATACCGGATTTCAGCAATTGGAACGATGAAATATCTTAGAGGAGCGCCTTTCGTCGGCTTGTTGCGGATCTTAAGAGGGACAAGAGCGAATGATTGCAAAACGAGAGTCTGTCCGGCGTAAACGCGTTTCGCCGCCCATGCGATGAAGGCTCTGCGCAAAACTGAGACAGCAGGGTGCGCTCCATTCGGCAGATCGCGGGACAATTGAGCGTGAGTGCTGGCACAGTGCAGAAGCTCGTGAGGCAGATCGAAACTCTTGCATAAAGCCTTTCTGCCGATCATCGGCTAGTCACCTTCGGTTTGCCGCGGCTCGACGACAATCGGGCACTCGGCGATCCCGTTTGTGTGCGCAGTCGCCTTGTTTACAACAGCGCATCGTGAGCGACGCGATTGGACTTGGTCTGACTCTTTGTGTAAACGAATGTGCTTATTTATTAGAAGGGCGACAAGGAACGATGGGTCATGGATAGCGCAGAGGATCAGGCTTACGGCTGGTACCCGTCCTTCTGCCACTGGACGAACAGTGCTAGCTGAGCCTCGGTCCAATAGGGTCCGCCGGGCGGCATGGAAGGCGGCTCACCATTGTGCGGGGAGACAGTCTCGAGCACACTATTAGCGTTGTTCGGATTCGACATGTAGCTGTAATCGTCCAACTCCACGCCGAACGACTTCATGTGTGAAATATCAATGTCGCGAAACAATGGCTTGATATCGGCTGCGAATGAAACCTGTGGCATAGGTTCTCCTTGCAATTGCTCGCAATCATCTTAGATGTAAATCTGTTTTTTGGGCGAGAGTGCTCTCCTATCTTCGTGTTAGGACCACCGTCCGCTTCGTGCACAGAGGGAAGTATCAACTGAAAGGTCCACTCTCGCATCACAAAACAAGCGGTCCTGCATAAACCATTCACAGGCGGATGACAGGCGCAACCAACTTCAAACAGTTTTGTGCGCCACGAGGATTCGCAGCGGCGGGAACGTTCGGGCCCAATCCAGCGGAAACATCTCAACAAGCAACAACCACGGCACTGCGGTCGCATCGGGAGCAACTTGTTTAGCGATGGCCTTTGCTTTGAACCAACTACCATCATTGAGCTGCCACGTAGGACCTGCAAAGTGTCGTCCAATGACAGATCCCTCCTGATTAAGGAGCTTGGCATCCGGGGCCGTCAATGCCCAGTTGCCATGTGATGGGCCCGGCTAAAACTGAGCCAAATGGAGCGTTAGTATTTCGGCAAAACCGACCCTTGAGCGGGTGGAGGATTTTGCATGAAGAAGAAGCGTTTTCTGTGGAGCAGATTGTGGCGGTGCTGAAGCAGGCAGAGGTGGGAGTGCCAGTGGCGGAGCTGATCCGGAAGGTAGGGATCAGCGAGCAGACCTTTTACCGATGGAAGAAGCAATACGTTGGTCTGGAAGTGGACCAGGCTCCGTCAGATGAAGCAACTTCAGGAAGAGAACACCCGGTTGAAGCAATTGGTCGCCGATTTGAGGCTGGACAAGACGATGCTGCAGGATGTGCTGCGAAAAAAGTTGTGAAGCCCTCGGGGCGCCGTCCGCTGGTCGATCATTTGCGACCAGTATCGGGCGAGCGAGCGGCACGCCTGCCGGGTTCTGCTGATGGTGCGAGGCACGTATCGCTACCAGAGTCATCAGGAACCATGGACCGAGTTGCGGATGCGGATACGGGAGATCGCACAGAGCAGAGTGCGTTACGGGTATCGCAAGATCCGCGTGCTGCTGAACCGCGAGGGCTGGAACGTGGGGAAATATCTGGTGTATCGGCTGTACAAGGAAGAAGGCCTGGCCTGAAGAAGCGGCCGCAGCGCAAGAGGAAAGCAGTGCGGCACCGGGAAGAGCGCTTCGATCGCCACGGCGCCGAATCAGGCCTGGAGCATCGACTTCGTAGCCGATCAGTTGCAGGATGGGACGCGCTTCCGGGCGCTGACGATCATCGATGTGTACACGCGGGAAAGTGTCGCCATCGAAGCCGGGCAGAGCCTGAAAGGAGAAGATGTGGTGCGAGTGTTGAACCGTTGAAGCAGAGCGTGGCGTGCCGAAGTTGTTGTTCTGTGACAACGGAAGCGAGTTCACCAGTCAAGCGATGGACCTGTGGGCCTACCAGAACGGCATGAAGATCGACTTCTCGCGTCCTGGCAAACCGACCGACAATGCCTTCGTGGAAGTCGTTCAACGGAACCTTCCGAGCGGAGTGTCTGAATGCCCACTGGTTCGGAACTCTGGCAGAAGCAAAACAGCTGATCGAGGCATGGCGGCAGGAATACAATGAGAGTCGTCCTCACCGATCTCTCGGCGAACAGGACGCCAGAGGAATTCGCCAGTCAGTTCGCGGCTAGCCGCGATCTGACTGCAACCTAAAACAACCGATGTCTAACCCTCTAACTTGGTACAGATTTTCCGGGCCCTTCATTGTTCCAGTTTGTCTCACCTCCACTGGCACAAATCAAGCCGGGCACTCCACTCCGATCAGCAGGAAAGCTTCTTGCTCACTAATAAGATGAAGAGGAGGACTTTTTCCTGAAGAAGCTTCGTCGTAACCAATATCTGGGTACAGGTTTGGGTACAGACGTCAGTTCGCACTAATTTCGGCAAGCTACGCTAAATTACAGGTGGGAAGGGGTTTAGCTGGTTCGCTGCTTACGCTCGATTACGCTTATTTAGCACAGACTTACGGTGTTCTCAGGAAACTCAAAATCCGCCGGCCTTCGGGCCGTGGGGGTTCGACCCCCCTCCCGGCACCACCTATATCGTCTATATAACCTTGAACATAAATGGTTTAGTGTGATCGTTGCTGAGATGCCGTTGTACCTGCGTGGGCGCGCGGTACTAATACGGTACAGCCAGCATCCGTTTTATTTTTCAGTGGTTTGAGAATTTTAGCCTGCCACGTAGAGACACAACCCATTATTAAGGTTAGCCTTACTCACTCCTGATTACGGAATGCGCAGCGGATGATTGGTCCGAGGGGCGTTCCTTCGATATAGGGATTGAGTTGCAGAATCATTTTGCAATAGAGGCGGGAATTGCTATTTCCTTTGGGAAGCCGGCGCAGGAACTCCAGGATCACTTTCCTGACTGAGCGGCGGTCCACACATACAAATGCAAAATCAAACCCGTTCAGGAGGTGGGCATTCGTTTCGTCGACCCTTACGGCGTGATGCACAACACCGGAGCGCATGTGGCCCCGACCGCCCACTGAGTTTTCCGAACCGACTCGAGATGACGAGCCCACCCGACAGTTGCAACAAAACCTATATTCCCGCTTAAACCTCAAGCGTGCTCACTAGCAGATTTGATAGTTGCGCGTACCACGATTGCGGGCGTAGTGTCATCGGCACTCGGATCAGCTTCTGCGCTGCGACCGTAAGAGGAAGTGCGTTTCTGGGGGGATTATGGCGAAAAGTAAAGAGAAGCAGAACGGCAAGAAGGACAAGATGAAGAAAACCACTGTCGACGCCCGATCGGGCACGGCTGCGGCAGCCGATACGGCCATATACGCCGATGGAACGCCGCTCGACCGCGTGCAGTACCTCGAAGCCAAGCTCATCCTGAAGCCCGACAACTTCACCTCTGTGCAAGCCTTCCGCGACTTCGGCAAGCTCGTCGCAGCGCACGGCGAAGAAGGTGGGTGTTGGTTTCATAGAGGACCGCGAGGCCAGCCTGCGGCCCCAGATCCGCGAGATCGTTTTTGGCGACACTCCCGACTTCCGCCTCTACAACAACGCATTCATTCTGCGACGGCGCGTCTCCTATGTCGACGGCTTTCCCGTTGGCGATCCCGAGGTCGTCTTCAAGTTCCGTCACCCGGACGAGAAGCAGGCTACGGCCATGGACGTGCGGCCTAAGATCGCCGGCAAGTACCGCATCAAGTTCAAAGCCGAGGCATTGCCAATGAAGGACCAGGTCGGCGGATATCGCATCCTCTACTCGCACAACTGCCAGTTCGGATTGAGCCAGGTGCACGAAGCGGACCGAATCCGATGGCCACTCTGGTCAAAGTATTCCCGGCGCTCGCCGCCCTCAAAAAGTCCGATGACGAAAAAATAAGCCTTGTGAACGAAGGCATCGTCGAGGAAGTACTGCTGCCGCTGGGTCAGCTGGACTTCGGCAAAGGCATTGTTGCCAAATGCGACATCGGGTTGTGGCGTACCCGCGGCGAGCACAAGTCACTCGTCGGAGAGTTCGCTTTTCAAGCCAAATTCGATCGCAGGGAAGACGTAGCGGAGAGGCAGAAGAAGCTTGTCGCCCAGTTCTACGTCACCCTGCAGCGCGATGTAGAGAGTTGGCTCGCGCTCGGCGTAACCAAGACCGGCATGGTCTACCGCCTTAAAGGGAACGAGCCCCAGAGCCATGAGTGACGCAGCCCTCAATCCCGCAGTCGAAGCCTTGCACGCCGCTGCTCCGGTCGCTCAAGCCTCAATCGCCCAGATATTCCTCGAGTTCCTAATCATCGGAGCCACCAGCTTCGGTGGTGTCGTGCCTTATCTTCGCGGCAGCCTCGTGACGAAGCGGCATTGGGTCGATGACAAGGAATTTGTCGAGATGCTTTCCATCAGCCAGAGCCTTCCGGGCCTGAACGCTACCAACATGGCCGTTCTGGTAGGGGAAAAACTGCGTGGCGCGCTGGGGTCAATCGCCGCGATCATCGGCATCTGCCTGCCGGGCGCGGTGCTCATGTATATCGTGGGCATCTTCTACCGCATCCACGGAGACCACGTCTGGATCACGGCCGCGCTGAAAGGAGTGGCCGCCGCGGCAGTCGGCCTGATCCTGTCAACGGTTGTAAGCATGAGCAAGAAGTCGCTCTCAGGCAAATTTGACTTTGTCTTCATCGCGCTGACCGTGATTGCCGTCAACCGCCTGCACCTGGGGGTTCCGCGTACGCTGATAGCTGTCGGCCTCCTGGCAATCCTCTTCCATCGGCCCCGTAAAGAGCAGAAAGAGAGCGGAGCTCAATGAACCAGATTCCGGCTCTCATTCGCGTTTTCGCGTACCTGTCGCTCCTAACCGTTGGCGGCGGTATGGCCGCATTTCCGGAGATGAAGATCCTGACCGTCGAGGTCCACAAGTGGCTCACCTTTCCGCAGTTGATCCACCTCTATAGCGTGGGACAGATGGCTCCCGGCCCCAACATGATGATGATCGTGGCCATCGGACAGTGGGCGGGTGGACTTCTCGGCGCTCTCATCGTATTGATTGCTTTTTTCGGGCCGACCGCGCTGCTCGCGTTCATTGTCGCCCGTGGGTGGAAGAAGCTGGAAAAATGGCCGTGGCGGACTTCGATTCAACAGGGACTTGCGCCCGTCTCCATCGGTCTCCTGCTGGCCGGCTGCTTCACCATGGCGAAAGGCGCTATCACCGGCGTCGAAACTGCTGCGATCGCCGTCGGCGTCCTGCTCATCCTGCTGCAGTACAAGATCAACCCGGCGCTGCTGGTGTTTGCCGGGGCCGTACTCGGAGTGCTCTCGTTCATGCCTAAATAACGGTTTAGCCGGAAATGAGGATGTAAAGGATCGACTCAGTCGATTCCATGTAAATCATCTGGGAAAACCAGCCGCGCGGGTTAGCAGCTTGTATCAAAGGAGTTTGCATGTCATTAAAGAACAAAGTTGCCATCGTGACCGGCGGAAACAGCGGTATAGGCAAGGCCATTGCGCTCGAGCTTGCTGATCAAGGAGCAAATATCGTTATCGATTACATCTCTCATCCCGAGGCTACGGAGGAGCTCGAACAGGAGATCATTGCGCTGGGTGACCAGGCAATCGGTGTACAAGCTGACGTCGGCCAGGTCTCAGATCTACAGCGCCTGATCGAAACCGCGGTTGCCAGGCTTGGCCGGATTGACGTCATGGTGAACAATGCCGGAATCGAGAGCCGCACCTCGATTCTGGACACCACCGAAGAGCAATATGACAAGGTACTCGACATTAACCTGAAAAGCGCCTTCTTCGGTACGCAACTCGCCGCCAGGCAGATGATCAAACAGGGCGGCGGTGGTCGGATCATTAATATCACTTCGGTTCATGAAGACTGGCCTATGCCTGGCAACACGGCATATTGCCTCTCCAAAGGAGGCATGCGCATGCTCACCCGAACCGCAGGTGCGGAACTCGCGGCGCATAACATTCTGGTGGTGGGGGTTGGCCCCGGAGCAATCGCAACTCCGATCAACCAATCCACAATGAGCGATCCTGCGCTGCTCAAGAAACTGAACGCTGCCATCCCTCTGGGTCGCATGGCGAGGCCCGAGGAGATCGCCACGGTTGTCGCCTTTCTCGCCGGAAACGGCGCAAGTTACATAACGGCCACCACCATCTTCGCCGATGGCGGTATCATGCAAGGCAGCCCCGGCCTCTAGCGCGGACTTCCAGACAAGCATCCGGCGTGATCACATAGCTGCAACGAACTTCCGGGTGACGGTTTTGTGAAATCCACTCTCCGCAGCAGCAACAGAGGAGTCCTGACATGGCGGAAAAGAGTCTTCCAATCCCGCAACAGCGTCACCTGAGGGAGAGAGCCTACGATGAGTTCAAAAGGTTCGTCGTAATCTTTCTCTACCTTTGGGTTGTCTTTGGGTTGCTCTCGATCCACAAGAGCCTCGTTTTGTCACAAAGCCATTTGGATTATCCGGAGCACGCCTTTGCGATTATTAACGCGTTGGTTTTTGCAAAGGTCTTGCTTGTCGCTGAGCATTTTCACCTGGGAACGCGCTTTCAGAATAGGCCGCTGATCTATCCGATCCTGCACAAGTGCTTGGTGTTCACCTTGGTGCTCATCTGTTTTCACATCGTAGAGAGCGTGCTGGTGGGGGTATGGCACGGAAATACGCTTGCAGACAGCCTCCCTCCGATAGTGGGAGGTGGTCTAAAGGGTCTCCTGGCGGTGGGCGTCATGTGCTTCGTCGTATTGATACCGTTCTTCGGATTCAGAGAGATTGCCCGGGTGATCGGCCACGGGGAAATGCGGGCTCTGATGTTCGCACGCAGAGAGAACGACCCCAGGCTGACGGGGTTGGGGCGACTGTGAGCCACTCGACGACCTGGTCCCCATCGCGGTCGCGAGAGCCAATCACCACTGGTGTTTCCATGTTATTAAAGAACAAAGTTTCCATCGCGACAGGCGGAAACGGCGGAATAGGTAAGGCCATTGCGCTCGAACTTGCGAAAACGTTTGGGGATGGCGGGTGCTTCACAGTGGCCTTGAAGAGGCTTCGCGAGGATAGCTAAAGAGAGGAGAACAAAATGTCCCAAGATCCAGAATCGGCCAGATTAGAAGAGGCGCGCACGATTAAGACACCGTGGAGAAAATGGGGACCCTACCTAAGCGAGCGGCAGTGGGGTACGGTTCGCGAAGATTACAGCCAGGATGGAAATGCCTGGGACTACTTCACTCATGACCAGGCCAGGTCCCGCGCCTATCACTGGGGCGAGGATGGTCTTGCCGGGGTCAGCGATGACAAGCAGTTGCTGTGTTTCAGCATGGCCCTGTGGAATGGAAAAGATCCCATTCTCAAAGAACGTGCGTTCGGTCTGACGAACAGCGAGGCCAACCACGGCGAAGACGTCAAGGAATACTACTTCTACCTCGACAGCACGCCGACACACTCGTACATGAAGTACCTGTACAAGTATCCGCAGGCGGAATTTCCCTACAGCAATCTGATCGAGACGAATAAGGGGCGCAACCGCGGTGACATGGAGTACGAATTGCTGGATACCGGTATCTTCAGCGAAGACCGCTACTTCGATGTTTTTGTGGAATATGCCAAGCAAACTCCGGAAGACCTGCTCATTCAAATTAGCGTGAGCAATCGCGGGCCGGAGGCGGCCACGTTGCAAGTCCTTCCAACGCTGTGGTTCCGCAACACGTGGACGTGGACGCCGGGTACACCCAAGCCTTCTCTAAAGCAAGTCTCAAGCCAGAAAGGCAGTCAGGCAGTTGCCGCATCGCACACCGATCTGGGTGAACGGTATCTCTACTGTGAGGGTGACGTTCCGCTGCTGTTCACGGAGAACGAGACCAACAACGAGCGGCTCTTCGGTACGCCAAACGCGTCTCGTTACGTCAAAGACGGAATCAACAACTACGTGGTGCAGGGACAGCATGACGCCGTGAATCCGCAGAACACGGGGACTAAATCCGCGGCACATTATAAGTTGAATGTGGGTGCTGGAAAGACCGCAACCATCCGCCTGCGGCTAAGCGATCTCGCGCCGGCGGTCGTTGCCGACCCCTTCAAGAGCTCTGCTGCAATCATGCAGACTCGCCGTAGCGAGGCCGATGCGTTCTACAAGTCCATAACCCCAACCCGTGTCACCGAAGATGAAGCCCTCGTCATGCGTCAGGCGCTGGCCGGGATGCTCTGGTCCAAGCAGTATTTCTACTTCGACGTGGACCTATGGCTCACTGAACATGGTGATGATCCGATGAAGCCGGGCGGACGCTCCATGCGGAACAGCGAATGGTTCCACATGATTAACCAGCACATCATTTCCATGCCAGACAAATGGGAGTATCCGTGGTATGCGGCGTGGGATTTGGCTTTCCACACTATCGCGCTCTCCACGGTAGACACGGACTTCGCCAAGGAACAACTCGACCTGATGCTGCAGGACTTTTTCCTGCATCCGACTGGGCAGATCCCCGCGTACGAGTGGAACTTCAGCGACGTCAACCCGCCGGTGCACGCCTGGGCGACCATCTTTCTGTACCGCACCGAGCAAGCGCTGCACGGCAAAGGCGACGTTGCGTTCCTCAAGCGCTCGTTTGCCAAGCTAACGCTGAACTTCAGTTGGTGGGTGAACCGCAAAGACCGCTTTGGCAAGAACCTCTTTGAGGGTGGTTTCCTCGGGCTGGACAACATTGGCGTCTTCGACCGCAGCGCTCCGCTACCGACCGGAGGCAGCCTCGAGCAGGCTGACGGGACCGCCTGGGTTTCGATGTTCGCCCAGAACATGTTGGAGATCGCAATTGAGTTGGCTGCGCACGACCCTATGTACGAAGACATGTGCCTGAAGTTTGCTGAACATTTCATCTGGATCGCCCGCGCTATGAATCAGACGGGGCCGGAGGGTATGTGGGACGAGGAGGACGGTTTCTACTACGATGTCCTGCGCCTCCCCGACGGCAGCGCCAGGCGGCTCAAGGTCCGCTCCATGGTGGGACTGCTGCCCTTGTGTGCCACCACCGTGATCGAGCCGTGGCAGCGCGAACGGGTACCGCGAGTAGTGAAGACTTTACAGGAGCGCTACATGCGTATGCCCGAACTGCGCGACAGCATGCATGCGGCCGGCCCCGGTCATTTGGGGTATGGCGAGCGCGGGATGGCTGCGTTGGTAAATGAGAATAGGTTACGCCGGATTCTGACCCGCATGCTCGATGAAAACGAGTTCCTCAGCCCTTACGGGATACGCGCGCTGTCCAAATATCACGACGAGCATCCCTTTATCGTCCATGTGGAAGGCCAGGAGTACCGGGTGAATTATCTGCCGGCCGAATCCGACACCGGCATGTTTGGTGGCAACTCCAACTGGCGCGGGCCGATCTGGATGCCGGTAAATGCGTTGCTGATCCGGTCCTTGCTGTCGTTTTATCTCTATTACGGAGACAACTTCAAGATCGAGTGTCCCACCGGTTCGGGCAAGTTGATGAACCTGTTCGAGGTAGCGCGGGAGATTGCCTACCGTCTGGAAGGGATATTCCTGCGCGATAAATCCGGCCGGCGGCCGGTCTACGGAGGCACGGAGAAGTTCCAGACCGATCCCCATTGGAAGGATTACATCCTGTTCTACGAGTACTTCCACGGCGATAACGGCGCGGGTCTCGGAGCCAGCCACCAGACGGGATGGACCGGCGTGGTCGCAAAACTGATCGAGCTTTTTGGCCGCATTGACGGACAGCAGGTTCTGGAAGCCGGTAAATCAGCCGCTTTTGCCGAGGGCAAACCCCAAGAGGTAGAAACTCTCTCTATTGCCTGATTGCGGCGCAGTCAGTATTGACATACTTGTCGAGACACTGATGGGGAGAAGTCGAATGATCTCCGCGAGAAGTGACCGAACTCGACGCGCGGCTTGATGGGTGATCGTTTCAGGTAACCGGACAAAGCCGATGTCCTTGCTAAGTGAGAATCGATTCGGAATGAACAAGTCGCTTCGCTGGACCTGCGCTCTCGGCGTAGCTCTGTGTATCCTCTTGTTTGCAGGCTCAGCGGCGTATTCGCCGGCGCAGCTCAAGAAGCCTGCGGCGCCTCCTCCAGTCAAAGCTGAATCTACGGCGCCAATCGATCCGCTCGGACGGGAGACTCCCCGCGGCACGATGATGGGCCTTGTGAAGTACGGAGAACGCCGAGACTACGCGATTGCTGCTCGTTATATGCAACTTGATCCTGGCCAGAGCACGGACGTGGCACGGCTGGCCAGGGAACTTCTGGCACTGCGCACAAGGTTCAAAGGCAACCTTGACCTGTTGAGCGATGAACCCAACGGCTGGGTTGAATCCGGACTGCCACAGGGCGAGGTGCGTGCCGGAGTTATTGAAGTAGGTAGCACGACCGTAGATGTGATCCTGGTGCGGGTGGATGATCCGGAGTCGGGAAAAATCTGGCTGATTTCCAGAGAAACGACTGCGAAAATCCCCTGGCTCTACGCCCAGTTGGAAAGCGAAAAACCGACGGCAGAGGATCGAATCGCGGCTGTCGTCCTGAGCGGCCGGCAACTCCTGGGGATGTCTGTCAGGCAGTGGCTCGGGTGGCTGCTCTCGATTCCGATCTCCTGGTTGCTGGCCTGGCTGCTGGCGTTTCTGCTGAGCGTGCCCAGGCGGATCTGGTGCAAGCTCCGAAAGGTTCCCTGCACCACGATCTGGCAAACACCGCTCGGCATGCCGCTCCGGTGCATCATTGCGATCCTGATACATGCCTTCTTTGTCTACCTGCTTGAGCCGCCGATTTTGTATCGGGTCTACTACACACGTTTTATTGCTGCGCTCCTGGTGGCCAGCGGGGCGTGGCTGGTGAGCAGGATCATTGACCGGGGCTTCCACCACGCGGTGAAACACACACAGGCGCATCGCGCAGGCGGGGAGTCGATCCTGATCGTGATGCAGCGGCTGACGCGCGTCTTGATGGTGATTATTGTCTTCGTCGCCGCACTGGCAATGTTTGGGTTGCACGTGGGGACCGCGCTCGCGGGCCTTGGCATTGGTGGACTGGCGCTAGCCCTCGCCGCGCAAAAATCGCTTGAGAACCTCATAGGAGGGGTCTCATTACTGATGGACAAGGCTGTACACGTTGGCAATTCTTGCAAAATCGGCAATCAAGCCGGTACTGTCGAAGACATCGGGCTGCGTTCTATCAAGCTGCGAACATCCGAGCAAAGTCTGCTGGTGGTTCCGAATGGATTGCTGGCCCAAATGCAGTTCGAGAATTTTGGGCCTCGCCAAAAATGCCTCCTCAATCAACACTTTTCCCTGCGAATTGAAACGCAGGTCGAGCAGCTGAGGCTTGTGCTCGATCGCGTGCAGAGCATGCTGGACGAACACCCCGCGATCGAGGCGGGAACTTCGAGAATTCGCGTGGCGAATTTCGCCGGCGCTGCCTTCGACTTGGAGCTGTGGGCGTTCGTTACGACTTGCGACTGGATAGAGTTCACAGTAATTCGCCAAGAGGTCATCCTGAAGATCGCTGAAATTGTCGAGGCTGCCGGTACCTGGTTCGCCGCGCCCACCCAACTGACATACCTATCAAAAGACACGAGCCTCGATACGGAAAAGGCGAATGAGATTGCGTTCCACCAGTCGTCGAAATCGTGATGAATGACGTGCATGCAGCCGCATTCTCCAGAGCCGTTCCAATTCCCCGGCACTGTCGACAAGGCCGAGATCGACATCGCTCCGGCTAACCTTTCTCCGGATTGTGCATTGAACGTAACCTCAAATCCGGTAAGGCCTCGTCGACCCACAAGATCGAGAACTTTATGACAGCTCTTCGCAGTCTCTAATCGAGCGTCCCTATACCGGGTTTACGGGCCGAATGCATGAACATATCGCGGCTTGTGATCCATGCGGTACCCAATTGTGAAAGGGCCGTTGAAGCACTGGTGATTTGAAGGAGAGAACAATGCTCGACCACATGATTCTGACTGTCAGTAATGTCGAACGTTCGTTGGCGTTCTATGAGGCGGCTTTGAGGCCTCTTAATATCAAGTTCTTCCTACCCTACAAGGGCGAAGGCGATCATCCTGATCTGTGGGGATTTGGTGACGGCAAGAGGGCGTTCTTCTGGATCAAGCAAGGCAAGCCCGATCCGGCGTCCATTCACTGGGGCTTCATGGCAGAAACCAATCGCAAGGTCGATGAATTCTACACGGCGGCAATATCCGCTGGTGCCAGGGAAAATATCTCACCGCGGGCGCGAGTGGAATACTATCCGGGATACTACGCCGCCGATGTATTTGACCCGGACGGGTATTCGTTCGAAGTAGTCCATAAGAGCAAGTGATGGAATCTCACATCAGCAAGGTACTTAAAGCACGACAACAGTGCCCCCCAAGGGGTTGACTGCAAGAACTGACTGATAGTATGGGCGAACGCCGGAGGGGGTCAATTCCACCTGGAGAAAATCTTGTCAAGCCCCTCGGGCCGCAAGCGGACCCGTAACTCTATACCTGCAAATGACATAGCAGACAAGCCAGCCTGCAGAGAATTACCCCCAAATCAGTTATAATGGAAGAAGAAGAGAAACTTGAGAAAAGGCATGGCGCTAAGCCGTGCCTTTTCTTATTTTTATCCGTAACCCGCTGAAAATAAAGCGATTCCACACAGGTGACGCCGTAAACCATTGAAAATAAAACACCTCGAAAAAAGAGGGAGGGGGTGCAGGTCACTAACGAGCCAACGGCACCCCCCGTGGGTGGGGTGCAGAATCCCCGAGTCATCTCCGACAGAGGTCGAGCGGTGAGTGTTTTCGGGTATTCTTCTCAAGCATTCAAAGTCCACATGGGGAGAGGCTTTATGTCGATGTATCGGCGGGATCTATTGAAGTCCATTGGCGGCATTGGTCTGCTTGGCATGGCGGCGCCTGCGGTTCGAGCGCAGGAGCGCTTCGTACAAGCAACGCGGGGCATGGCACCGCCCCGCATCAAAGACATCACTGTCATTGAGTGCGCACCCGCTGGTGCCAGGCTAACGGTGGTGAAGATCACGACCGATCAAGATGGTCTGTACGGTTATGGCTGCGCGACATTTACCCAACGAGCCGACTTGGTGAAGCCGGCAGTGGACCTGTATCTCAAGCCATTTCTACTAGGCAAAACAACGGATCGTATCGAAGACATCTGGCAGAGCTGCTATGACAGCTCATACTGGAAAAATGGGCCGGTGCTCAACAATGCCTTGAGCGGAATTGATCAGGCCCTGTGGGACATCAAGGGGCGGCAGGCAGGGATGCCGGTGTATCAGCTGGCAGGAGGAAATGCCGAGAGGCCGTGGACTGCTACGCCCACGCGGATGGACCTGAATTCGGAGATGTGGTGGAAGCAGCCAAGAAGCTCATGGCCCAGGGCTTCCGCAATGTCCGGGTGCAGGTAGGTCTACCGGGGATGGCGGGCTATGGTTCGGCGCACGGTGATGCTCCGCCCTTGAAGGCGCTCCATGACAAACCTTTGTTCGAGCCAGCCTATCAGATGCGGCGTGCACTGAAGTTGCTGGAGGTCTGCAGGACGGAGCTCGGAGAAGAGGTAGAGTTGCTGCACGACATGCATGAACGCCTGACTCCGAACGAGGCGGTGCAGTTCTGCAAAGAGGCGGAGAAGTTCAGGATGTTCTTTCTTGAAGACCCGCTTTCGCCAGAAGACAACGAGTACTTCCGCCAGATACGCTCGCAATGCGCCACTCCGATTGCGATGGGAGAGCTCTTCAACAACCCTCATGAGTGGCAGCCACTGATCGAGCAGAGACTGATCGATTACATCCGCGTGCATGTGTCGCAGGCGGGCGGATTTTCACTCCTGCGCGGAAGATCGCGATCCTGGCGGAGCAGTATGGCGTGAAAACTGCATGGCATGGGCCAGGAGATGTTTCGCCGGTAGGCCACATGGCGAACATAACACTGGATATCGTGAGCTATAACTTTGGCATCCAGGAGTACACGCCCTTCAATGCTCAGACGCAGGAGATCTTCAAAGGCTGCCCCGAGATGAAGGATGGCTACTTCTGGGTGAACGAGAGGCCGGGCTGGGGAATTGAAATCGACGAGAAGCTGGCGGCAAAGTTTCCATTTACTGACAGCGCAAACCACTTGAATGGCGGGTGGGGCGAGATCCGTAAGCGGGATGGAACGGTGATCAAACAATAGCCTTGACGGATTCAGGCGACCAGGCCACTCACCGACCTGCATAAGCAAGCGCTCCCAACCCGCTTCACCGGGTGCGATCTACGAGTTCAATTCGCTCAGCTTCTTACCAACCGCGCCGGGTCCGAAATTGATATGAGCGTCCTTAATCGAAAGTCCGACTACTTCGATACGCTTCAGGTCCCGTGTTCCGATCCCGGCTTCTTCCGCCAGACGCAGCGAGTTGTCGCCTCGGATGAACGGAGAAGTGCCGCGCTCCGCATACGGATCGTAGCCCATCACTGCCATCCCGACAGCGTCCACGCAGACGGCGTTGCGGCCGGCAATGATCACGCCCGGCGTCATCTTTTCCAGGCCAGGAAGCCACGGACCTTCCCCTCCCCGCACCGTCTCGACGCCATCGACGATCGCGATATCAATTGGCCGAATACCGTTCTGATCAACCAGAATGCGCGGAACCCGATAGCCCGGATCGCGCGGCGAATCAGGATGCAACTCGGCATCTACTCCCGAGGGCGCAGGCGTCGTTCCGTTGTGCAGCACAGGTCCGCGCTCTTTCGTCGGCCGCTCGTTCCCGCTAGGTCCGCAGTCCCCGCCATAGAGCGAGCAGGGCGTGTTGCCGAAGTTGTTCTTCATCGTCATGGTCACGCCTGCAATCCAATGGTTCTTCAGCTTCGCCATCGAAGCGTATACGTCGCACTGATAGAACGCCGGGTTCAGGTGGTATGCCGGATAGGCGTACCCGCCCCAGGGCACCTTCATGCGCACATATTGCTTGTAGTTGCCCAGGTTCTGCACGTTTTCCCAAACCACCGGCACGCCCATGTTGTTAATCGCGTTTACGTCCAGGCCGTAGCGTGCCCACAAGCGAGAGATCCTGATCGGCCGGGAAGAAGCTTTCAATCATGCGAACGCGCCGCGCACCCGCCTTGGCAAACAGATGCACTGTCGCCGCCACCGTCTGCGGATTCGTCCGATAAGGAAGCTCAGGCGTCAGCGGCCAGTTCTTCGGATTCCCCGTGAGATTCAGCTTGAGCGCAACGGTCTTTCCGCGCACCAACTTCTCGATGCCGCCGATCTGATCGAACGCGCGCGAGAGTTGCTGCCCATACTGCGCGTAATCGCGGCAACGCACGATCGCAACCTGGCTCGCTGGAGCCTCGGCCTTCATCAGCTTCGGCATGCAAAGTGCCCCAAGCGTCGCAGCACCCGTGGTGGCCAGCATCTCTCGTCTGTTCATGTCTTCCGCCTCCTCGACGCTATGCTACTCGGATATGATCGATTGCGCGTGCCTTATTTGATATCCAGACGATCATTTGGTAAGCTGCTCGCCGCAGCCGCCGCTCTCGCTCCAGAGCTTTCGCCGACGAGCGCAACATGTTCCTCTCCTTGAACAGCGTCCTGTTGCAAGGTCGTGTTCCCTGGCCTGACTTCGCGCGCCTGGCCGCGCAAATTGGCTTTCCCGGCACGGACATCATGCTGCGCCCGGCCATGCAAGCCGGCGTCAGCGCGACCAACGACCTGCTTGCCGGCCTTAAGATCAGGCCGGCCGTCATCGATTTTCCGGTCGAATTCCGGAAAGACGACGCAACCTTCAAGGCCTCGCTCGCCCAGCTCGACGCAGCCGCCCAGTTCGCTGCCGCTATCCACTGCCCGCGCATGATGACGTACATCATGCCGTCGAGCGATACGCCAAAAGACGAACTGCGCCAAACCTATAAGCAGCGGTTTACAGAAAGTGCCCGCATTTTGGCGCGCTCCAACGTCCGCCTCGGCCTTGAGTTTCTAGGTCCGCTCGAATTGCGCAAAGCGCACAAATACGAATTCATTTGGCGCATGAACGATATGCTCGCGTTCGCCAAGGAATGTGGTCCCAACGTCGGACTGCTGCTCGATTCCTGGCACTGGCACCACGCAGGAGCCACCCCAGAGGACATCATCGCCGCCGGCCGCGATCGCATCGTGCACGTCCATTTCAATGACTCGCCGAACTTGCCTCCAGAGCAGATCCACGATAATCAGCGTCTGCTACCCGGCGAAGGTGTCATCAACCTGACCGGCTTCCTGCAGGCGCTCCAAAGCATCCACTACACACGATGCGCTCAGCGTAGAAGTCTTCGGGCGAACGAAAGACATGACCCCGGAAGCAGCCGCGAAAGCCGGCCTCGATAGCTCACTTGCTGTCTTTCGTAAGGCCGGAGTTCCCGAAGGCTGAAGGACGTTTGAAGGAAGCCGCCGGCGCGCCGACATTCCAGCGCTCTGATGGATAACCGCTTACGGGTTTAGTGTTGGCAGATCTTGCGATCGTGCAAAATGCTCATCTCGAGCCTTGCGATGCTTTTCGAGAGCCTTCGCCATTTTTCTGCCGCTCCATCGGATACTGGGATTATTCCTGGCGAATAAAGAGCCACCTAGAATGCTTGTCTCCGACGAGAGCGTAGGATCCGCCGCACGCCCCAAAAAATCGTTGACGGATAAGTCTGGGTAGGCGAGAGTAAGCCATTTCAAGAACCAACTGTAGGCTTGTATGGCTTGGTTGCGTCTGCATGCAAGTTGAAGATTGCGAAAATATGACGCCTCAGAATGTTCTCGCTGCTTGCGCCACACTTGTAGCGCTCGATAGGTACGCGGAACGGAGCGCCATATAATCCAAAGTAAAAGAAAAAACGCCACGCAAAATGGAACCACGACTCGAATCAAGAGCTTATACCGGGTCCAGGGATTCACATGCTTGGGTTGCCCTACAGGCGCGGGCTCGATTTCTGGTGGAAGCTCTCCGATATAAGTCGGCTTTGCAGCGGCGGTAATGCGAACCGCAGGCAGCGTCGCTGTTACCAGACGATTTGTGGAAAGATCCCACCACTTTAGCTCGATTGCCGGGAGCGTGTAATCGCCTTCTTTCTGAATAAGGTATTTTGCGGACTGTGTGCGACGGCCGTACACGAATTCGCCGCGATCAGTCTTCTGATCCTGGACGATTGGCTCTTCCTGGTAGACGCGAATGCCATCGGGTGCTGCGAACGGAATAGGCGGGATCAACATAGCTTGCGTCTTGGTCGCCGTCCTCGATCGAATCGCCCGCGCGAATGTTCTTGAGGGCTGGCGACCACTTTTGATCGATGGTCAGTCGCGTTGTGGGAAGAAAGTAGTCGAGATTTTTTGCTGCGGCGGGAATATCGGCATGGAAGGCAAGGGCAGGCAGAGACACGTGCGCCACCGTGCTCTTTGGCGGGGAGCTCGCATAGGAAATGGTGATCTGCGCTAGGGGCAGCTGGAAATCGCCAGGTTGCTGCGGATAGATGATATAAGTCTCAGTTATGCCCGCATAGGTGAGTCCGCCGATCTGTTCGTTTGTGTTCTGCGGACGATCCTGAGGCAGCACTACGATGGCGTTCGGTATTTCGAATTCCGGGAAATCAGGGCTCCCGGTGAAGTAGTTGGGCACAAAAACCGAGACTACGAGACGCACCGGCTGGCCGACGAGTATGTCTTCCGCAGGTTGAAGTTGAGCTCTCACGACAGGAGTTTGTGCCGCAACATCGAGCGCGCGGAGCACCGTCAGCAAAGCCAAGAAAATCCATCTCATGGATGGCGCTCCTTTGGGGCCTGCATGGCGAAGCGGCGCCGCAGAAAATCAGCGGGAGAGATCTGGATGTTCCGCATCCAGATCTCTGCCATCTTCTTCGGATCGAGATTCACCTGCTGTACCATCTTGCCCTTCTTCCCCTTCTCGTCGAACTTGTACTGATCGGGCGGAACGTTGGGCGGAGTCGCGTCTTCGTCACTTTTGTCGTTCTTCTTTGCCTGCGGAATAAGCGATTTGACTAGAGCGAGATTCTCCTGCGCATCCGGCCAAGAATGACGACGCGCGAGTGCCTGCTGATAAGCCTGCACGGCGTCAGGGTATTTGCCCATATGCGTGAGCGCATTGCCCTGGTTGTACCATGCTTCGGCGGAATCGCTGAGGGCGAAGGCATTCAGCGCGTCCTCGTAATCTCCGGCGCGCGAGAGAGCAAGTCCTTTCCAGAGGGGGTCTTCGAACTTCTCCGCCGCCTTCTGGTATTCGTCTCGCTCATAGTAGTAGCGGCCTTGCTGATCGTGTGTCAGCCACAGGTCCATCCACGAGAAGCGTGACTGATCGCCAGATGTAGGGAGGACGAAGACTGCAGCAAGTGCGGCTGAGGTCCAGCGCACAGACCATCCCCTGCGGAACCAGAAAACGGCGATGGCTGCGATGGGAATCGTCAGCCAATATCCTTCGTCGATCCAGCGCGTTTTGCTGTCACGCTGCTGCACCGCCTGAAGGTGATGCTGCACGCGGCGTTGTATCCAAGCGATGTCGTCATCGTTGAGTGTGAGCGTGGTAGCGCCAATGTCCATCTGTTTTAGCGAACGCAGAGCACTGACATCGAGCTTTGCATAAACGCGTCGTCCGAAGCGGTCTGTAAGAAAACCGTTGTTTGCTGCGCGTACGGGGCCGCCGGCGGAAGTTCCCACACCCATGACGAGGATGTCGTTTTGATTGTCATCCTTGGCCGTGAATTGCCGGAACGCGGGCAATGCCTGCGGCTCAATTCCGTCGGTGACGAACAGGAGAGTGCCAGGAACGGGTTCATCTTTCAGAAAGTCTTCGATGGAGTAAAGGGCCTTTCTAGTGTCTTTCCCCTCGCTCGGCATCAAGGATGTGGAAAGCGAGCTGAGATAGAGATCGAACAACAAATTGTCGGTGGTAAACGGCAGTACCATGTGCGAAGTGCCTGCACACAAAGAGCGCCGTGCGTCCGCCATTTCTCACTTTGAGCAGATCGCGTAGTTTCAGCTTTGCTCGTTCGAGGCGCGTGGGATCAATGTCGATGGCGTCCATGGTTTGCGAAAGATCGAGCGCGATGACGAGGGGAGCTTTGTCTTCAGTAAATGGGGGCTGTTCGCGTTTCCAGGTGGGCCCGGCGACGGCGATCGCTCCGAGAAGGACGAGGAGACAAACCATGTGAATGGGCCGGAAGCGAGCAGGCCCTCGATGAGACCAAGGTCCAATTGTCTTTTTAAAGAGGAGTTGAAAATAGCCTACGTGTCCGCTCGCACGCTGATTGGCATGGCGCAAACAAAGAATGTGAAAATTTGCGACGGGTGTTTGCATTTTTCATGCCGATAGGCCTAGATTAATTGCGGGATTGGAACGTGGGCTCATGCTTTTCTCGCCTAGAAGGAGGCGATGAACCATGCCAGAATCCTATCTAGCAGCTCTTTCCAACTTGCTCCCCTCTTCGGCAGTCCAGACCATTGCCGGGCAGTTCGGAGCTTCAGAGCGAACCGTCCTCAGCGGCGTTCAATCAGCCATCGCAGCAGTAGTTACCGGGCTCGCACAGAAATCCAACGATAAAGGCTTCATGGGCCAGATTGCACAGCTGGCGTCATCGACCCCGGAGAACGCGGTTTCATCCTGTCCCGTTGTGCACCTCAAAATCGGCGGCTACACCGATAACACCGGCGATGCGGCACACAACCTGAAGCTCTCGCAGGATCGCGCCGACAGCGTGGTCGCCCAGCTGGAGTCGATGGGCATTGCCAAAAACCGCCTGGTCGCGAAGGGATTTGGCGACCAGTATCCTGTAGGCGACAACGCAACCCCGGATGGCCGCGCTCTCAACCGGCGTATCGGCATGCTGGTTACCGAGAAATAGCGACCGCACACCAAGCACTCTTACGTGATCTTTGAGGTGCTCACTCATGAATCCTCCTCTTGACCATCTGGATGCGGCTGACATTGCTGTCCCTAACGACGGCCGGGAGACCGTCATGCCGCTGTTCGAGGAAGAACTCTCCGTCACCAAGCGCGTGGTCGAAACAGCCCGCGTGCGCGTGTCGCGAGCAACCCACGACCACGAAGAGCTGGTCGATGAGTTGCTCCAGCACGAGAAGGTGGAGGTGGAGCGCATCCCCGTGGGCCAAACAATCGAGACGATGCCTTCCGTACGCCAGGAAGGCGACGTCACCATCATCCCCGTTGTTGAAGAAATTCTGGTAGTAGAACGGCGCCTGGTGCTGAAAGAAGAAGTACATATCCGGCGGATCAAAACGACGGAAAGACATCAGGAACAGATCAAGCTGCGGAGACAGGAAGCGACAGTCTCCCGCACTCCCTTGGAATAGCCCGCAGTTCCCGAAGAGGGGACTCAACACTTCAAGCAGTCAACCCCCTGAAAGGAAATACCAATGAGTAACTACGAGAAGATCGTTACCTTATTCGACACCTCGGCCCATGCTGAAGCGGCCAAGGCAAACCTCGCTCATGCTGGCTTTCCTACCGGCGAGATGAGCGTCGTCGGCGGCAAGGATCTCCCCAGGAGCATGGATGCCCTGCGTGAGCCTGGCTTGTGGCATCGTCTGTTCGGAGGCGATATCGAACAGCACGAAGCGACCGTCTACGCGAAGGCAGTCGAGTCGGGCGGCGTCGTGCTGACTCTGCGCGCAGCGGCTGATGACGTTCCCAAGGCGATGGGGATTCTGAACCAGCACAACCTCGTCGACGTAAAAGACCGTGCCGTTGACACCGGTGTGATCTCGAAAGAAACCGCCGAGGCCATTGCGCCTCCGGCGGCAGTCGCCGCCGCCGTGCCCACCAAGCCCGTCACAACGGACCTGGGGAAGCAGGAGGTTATCCGCCTGGCCGAAGAGCACCTGGATGTGGGCAAGCGGCTTGTCGAAGACGGCACAACGCGCATTCGCCGTTTCGTCACCGAGAAGCCAGTCGAGGCACAAGTCACCTTGCATGAAGAGCATGCCGAGGTTGTCCGCCGCGCCGTTAGCGACCCCAACTATGTGAAGGATATCGACTGGTCCGACACAACAGTGGAGGTCCTGGAAACCTCCGAACGGGCCGTCGTCTCCAAATCCGCCCGCATCGCGGAAGAGGTCGTCGTCGGCAAGGCCGGCTCTGATCGCGTCGAGACGGTGAAGGATACGGTCCGGCGTCAGCAGGTGGAAGTGGAACGCATCCCCGGCCGTCCAGACAAACCGTAGTCGAACGTTCGACGCGCCCGGACGGGAAGAGAACTTCCGTTCCGGGCGCGACCTTTTGCCTTTGCGCCCAGTCGGCTCAGGGCGGACATGATGGTGGCGTCTTTGGACAACCCTAATCGTAGACGCATCCGCGTCGGTCCTGAGGGACTGGAGCGCGTCTACAACCAGATGATGGCTCGACATTGATGTCGTCACGTCATCGTCTTTTACGGCAACGCGACGTCATGTTTCCGCGCGCGTATGCTTGTCGCCAGCGCTTTGCCGGCGTGTCGGCCGCCACTGATCGAGGCTTATTCCTCGATCAGCCGGATGGTCATCGAGTCGCCGTTGCCGATCGCCACGAGGTAGCCCATACGCGGAACGATTGCAACATGCGAACTCGCATGGCTGTTTCCGCCTTCACGCAACTCGTACTCGACGATTGCCGCCAACCTGGCCCTCATAAATCTGCTTCTCAGTTCATCTGCCATTGGACACCTGCTCAAAACAAAAAATATTCGGCCCTTCCTCGAAACCGAGGAGTGCTCGCGCTACATCAACAGGGGATTAATTTTCGCTATCATACACAAGTTCTACAGAAAGTGAAGCTAACGAAAGTTTTTTATGAAGAGGGGTACCTGGATCGCCAGCAGCGGAAAACGCGACTTCTCGTCAGGTGCGCCCTCCTTTTGCCCTATTGTGGCGGGATGAGTGATCTAGTTTCAAAAAATAGGGCGGATTTCCCCGGCAAAGTATTTATGGGAAGAGAAACCAGGAGTCAAAGCATTCCATCGAAGGGCTCCTCGGTCCTAAGAAACTGAGAAAAATTGCTCCCGTCGCCACAAAGCGTCGGACGCATCGAAGAGTGCAGACTTTCTTGCGAGACATCCTGTGTCCACATTGTCCGAATCAGCGACGCAGACTCCACGGAATGCCGTAGACCGCCTGCTCGTCAAGCTCCAGACAGCTTGGGAAAATCTGAGTAGTTGTACTGACAAAGCGGCTCAAGCTGCGACCATCGTTCAGCAGGCTCCGGCCGATCTCCATGATCTGCGCGAGCTGCGCGCCCGGTATGAGGAGGCAACCGGGCAGCTCCTGATGGATCCTCTTGAGCAGTATCTCAGGCTGCAACCGGTGAAGAATGCGCTGGATGCAATCAGCGTGCACGACCCGGAGATCCCCGTTCAGGCGCATAACTCCCGCGGGCCAATAGACGGACGATTTCAGCGAATCCTGATTGAGACCGCGCTTGACCTCCCCGAGCCCTGGCGGATCTTCCGCAGTGGCAACAACCCCGCCGAATTACAGTCCTGGAACAAGAGGCGAGAAGCGCGCAAGAAAGAGGCATCGGCCGTTCTTGACCGGTATGCACGGTGGGCGCAGAAGGCGACGAGCGAAGAGAGGAAAAAAGACGGGGCGCCCAGAGATTCGAGAAACGATATATGGTGGCGGCAACATCGTGCTTTGCTTGAGACCTTTATGCTCGAGATGGCATGGCGCAGCCTCACGCTCGTGTGGTTTTCGACGACCGAGACCTTGATCAGAGATGTGGTTCGGGAAGACGAGGCCGCCCATGCCTACAGAGCTGCAACGCTACGATGGATCGAGGGGGGCGCACGATCCGATTCCGCCCAGAACAACGGTTTTTTGCTCGTCACACCCGAGGTGCGACTGCGCGGGTGGGCTCTCCCGATTGAATCCGAGGCCCAGGTTTATCTGGGAGAACAGACTGAGCTCTTGGTGGGCGGCTTTCGCCCGCGATTGCGCCGGGTAGCGATTCGCGGCCGGTTCCTGAAGACCTTCGACAGGTACGCGCGCACCCCGATGCGCGAGATCGTCGAACACTCCTCGCAGATGACAGCGCGCGCGGTGCGCGATGCGGAGCAGTCGAAGGAGATGATCGCTTATTGGAGCGAGGCATCCCAGGGCCGGCCGGGTGAAGCATCGCAGCTTATCGAAGAGGCGCGCCAGAACGCCATGATCGCGCTTGTCGAGGAGCCTCCAGCCATCTCACGGGAGCAATTGGAGGGAGAGGCTGCTGCGGCAATCCGGACATGGCATCAGAGCGGCTCGCTGGCTCTCGAGGCGGCCCAGGATGGATGGTTTGCCCTCCTGCAGCGGCCGCGCGCTCGCAGCGCTCTTCCGGCTGCAGTGGAGATGCTGCGATTGCAAGGCCAGACGGCTCTGCAGCGAGGCGGCCACTGGGCCACGGCCCGCATCGAGCGCGTGATGGAGTCGGTGGGGGGCAGGGTACCGGCTCATCCTGCCCTGCCTCCGGTGATTCGGCGAACAACCCTGCGGGATACGTTGTCGCTTCCTGCGGCAAAGCGCGAGCTGCCTCCTCTTTATCGACTGCTCTTTCCTTTGACCCCGGTTGAGGATCGCCGTTTTCTTGTGGGTCGAGATCAGGAGCTGGCCGGTCTCGAACAGGCGGTAACAGATTGGGCGTCCGGCAAATTTGCGGCATGCCTGCTGATGGGTGCGCGCGGCAGCGGCAAGACGAGCCTGCTGAATTGCGCGGTCCGCGAAACACTTACCAGTCATCGCCTGATTCGCGCGGAGTTTCATCGTCGGTTGCTCGAGCCGGAGCAGCTGGATGCATTTCTTCGCAATCTGCTGGCGTTGGGCAACGACGCCGATCTGGATGCGGCGTTCGCGGCGGAGCGTCGCGTTCTCATTCTGGAAGAGGGTGAGCGAATTTTCTTAAGAAGGGTGGACGGCTTTGCGGCGGTTTACCACCTCATGCACCTGATCCATCGCACTGCTGCGACGACTCTCTGGATCATCGTGATGAACGACAAATCGTTTCGTGTGCTCGATGCCGCCACTCAGCTGCATCGCGTTTTTTCGCACCGGATCAATGCCATGAGTGTCTCGCGAAGCGATCTCGAAGCCGCAATTCTGGAGAGGCATCGGCTCTCCGGGCTCCGGCTGGAGTTCGCTCCTCCGCCAGCGGGAGATCCGAGGGTCAATCGCGTGAAGCGATGGATCGGCCTTGAGGATTCCCCGCAAAAGCTCTTCTTCGATTCTCTCCTGCAGCAGTCAGAAGGCGTCTTTCGCTCCGCGTTCGAGCTTTGGCTCAGCTCCATCGAGCGCGCTGAAGGCGATACGATTCACATTCGCCAACCTCTTGATCCCTCATTCCATCGTTTTCGCAGCGAGCTCGCACAAGACGAACAATTCACGCTGCTCGTGATTCAGGAACACGGATCACTGACGGAGGAGGAACTGGCCGAGGTGGTTTGCGAGCCGCAGAGCGCAAGCCGGGGCCGGACCGAGCGCCTGACAGCTCTGGGCCTGATCGAGCGGGATCCCGAACACCCCGGGTTGCGGGTAAGGCCGGAGGCGCAGCGCTTCGTAAACGACCTCTTGCGACGAGCAAATCTCACATAAAGGAGCATCTCCATGGACGGCGGAGACAAAATATCGCAGCTGACGACGGGGACGGAAGGGAACCTGTTGGCGCAGCTTTCCATCATAAAGATGCTCACCGTAGTCGTGCTCGTTGTCCTCGCATGGGTGCTGCTCAAGTGGGTCCGTGGCATTTTCGACAGGCTTGAGAGACATAATCCCAGGCTGAGATTTCTTGTACGGCAGGTGGAACAACCTCTGCGCATCGCCATCTGGTTTGCAGCGATTCTTCTTGCGGCGGAGATTCTTGCTCCATCGAGAAATGCCTTTCTGGCTGCGCTGGGATCCGCAGCTCTCGCCATCGGTCTGGGATTGCAGGATCTGATCAAGAATCTTATCGGCGGCCTTGTGGTGATCGTCGATCGCCCTTTTCAGACCGGCGATCGAGTGCAATTCGGAAATGCGTGGGGCGAGGTGAAGCAGATCGGATTACGCAGCACAAAGGTTCTTACGGATGAAGGGATGCTGGTCACGATCCCAAACGCAGATGTCCTCACAAAGCTGATCTTTAACGCGAATGTGGGTGTTGCCGAGTGCATGGTTTCTGCCGATGTGGCGCTTCCTGCTGGCTCCGATGTGGACCAGGCCCTGAACATTTGCCGTGAAGTTGCAGTGTGCTCTCCTTACACGCATCTTGGCCGCCAAGTCGAAGTGGATCTTCATGAAGACAAGAGGCGATCGGATATCACGGTGGTCGCGATCCAGGCATATGTCTACGATCATCGCTTCACATCTGCCATGAAGACCGAGATTCTGCGTCGGACACGACGCGAGTTTCTGGCGCGTGGGATCACCGCCGCCCCGCGCGAGGAGAAATCCTGACCGCGGTCTGATTTACCCCGCACATATTTTGATTGCCGCTGGCGGCGCGGAACCTCACCGTTTCGAGCTTTCGCCTGGTGCTGCTTCCGCCTGCTGGCGCAGAGCATGGACGACGACGCGGAGCATCTCTTCTTCTGGAGCGGGTTTGCCGCTCCAGATTTCGAACTGGCGCGCACCCTGGTTTACGAACATCTCGACGCCGGTGACGACCGGGATATTTTTTTCACGCGCCATGCGCAGCAGCGGCGTATCGATAGGGTTGTAGACCATGTCAAAGACGAGACGCGCGTTGATTTCTTTCGCTTCGAGAATATGGTGCGGCTTGACGCCGTGCATCCCCACCGGGGTCGCATTCAGGATGACGTCGAATTGTGTCTTGGCCAGCTGATCGCGCTTGAACGTCTTAACTTTTGCCAGACGGGCCAGCTTCTGGCCATCTTCCGGGGTGCGATTGAGGATGAAGACCTCAGCACCCTTTTCCTTGAGGCCGAATACCGCGGCCCGCGCCGCTCCTCCTGCACCCAATACCAGGATTTTGGAGCCCTTCAACTGCAGGCGGCGTTCCAGCGGACGGACCACGGCTGCCACATCGGTATTGAAACCGTAGAGCTTGCCATCCTGGGCCCGGACAACGGTGTTACAGGCGCCAATCTTCTCGGAAATGGGATCGGTCTTCTCCAGATGCTTCAGGATGTCTTCCTTGAGCGGCATCGTTACGGCTAGTCCGTGTATGGGAACTTCGCGAACCAGCGTCAACAGATCGGTCATTTTGGTGGTCTGCAACCCGAGAAAGACGGCGTTCACGGTTTCGCGACGGAAAGCGGTGTTCATCATCAGCGGCGAGAGCGAGTAGCGGACGGGATTGCCGGCGACTCCGTAGACACGGGTCGAGACATCAATCTGGTCGATGCGGTAGGTTTCGTGCAGCGTGCGCGCCGCGATCTGCCCGGGGCCGGTTTCTTCACCCGGAGTGGCGGCGGCAAAGGTGAAGACGCTGCCAGCGCGTATGCCGAGGACGCGGCTAATGATTCCCTGATCGCCCATGCAGATACCGACGAGGTTCGCCATGTCGCGGGTCCGCTCTAGGAAGTGCATCATGGCTACGTTATCGGCCAGGTTTTTGGCGGTCGAGACGATCTTGATGAACTCGGGCTCGTAGGGGCGGATACGTTCGAAGATGCCGTCGAGGTCCTTGGTGGCGGCGAAGTCATGGTACGAAATGATGAGAGCTGCTCCATGCGCACGCAGCTTTTCAAGCCCAGCGGTCTTGATGTTTTCAGCTGTCTGGAGCTCGACATCGACCATGTGGAAGCCGGAAGACGCGGCCTTCTGCAGGATCTCCATCTCGTCGGCGATTTTGCCTTTGAATTTACCCCCGGCGGCAACCCGTCGGCAGGTGGCGACGGCGGTCACTTCGCTGCGTTCACCCAAGAAAGTCTTGAACTTAGGCAGCGCAGCCAGTGGCTTTTCGAGGTAATCGAGCCGAAATTCCAGGAAAGGGTTCTCGCGCGCTGCCGCTTCAGCCTTTTCGATCATTTCTGTGGGCGTTGATCCGATGATGGCCACGCAGACCTTCCCAATACGGGACCGGAGGTACTGAGGCGAGAGTGCTTGAGCGACAGGATTCATGAGCGCAATTGCGGCATATTACCTAGTGTTCGGCAAGTTATGCAATAGCCGGGATATGAATTTGTGAGACAACGCGTTACAGACTATCACTTCGATCAAAATCGGCTACTCTGAAATCTGACGTTTCGAGGTGAATTTGTGGGTGAATCCGTATCGGCAACAGAAGCGCAGGTCAGCCATCCGGCAGTGCATCCCTGGAACCCGGATGGGCAGGGAGCCGTAGACGAGTCCAGTTTGGAGAAATGGGTGGCTGCGGCGCTTGAACGCCATGAAAAGGCCATTCACGAACTCCTGACCGTCAAAGGGCAACGAAGCATCGAGAACACCCTAAGGCTATACGACAACGCCATCGCAGAATTGGGTGCTGCCGGATCACAGACAGCACTTCTCGACAGTGTCCACCCGGAGAAAGAGATTCGCGACAAGGCTCAGGCTCTGACGCAGAAGATTGCCGAGGCCGGCACCATGCTGGCCTTGAATCAAGGAGTCTATAGCGCCTTGAATGCCATGGACCTTAGCGGCGCCGATGACGCGACCCGGCACTACGTGGAACGGACCCTGCTGCAATACCGCCTGGCCGGTGTCGACAAGGACGAGGCCACTCGGACAAAGATCAAGGAGTTGCATGACAAGACAACCCTGCTTTCGCTCACTTTCGGGCGTAATGTCCAGGAAAATGTGAATCGTGTCCATCTAGGCGATAAGTCGGAACTTGAAGGTCTGCCGGAGGACTTCATCAACGCGCACCCGCCGGACGAGCACGGGCTGATTACGCTGACGACGGACTATCCCGACTACATGCCGGTCATGACCTTCGCGAAGGACG
Organism: Terriglobales bacterium; assembly: GCA_963823845.1. Classification (GTDB taxonomy): domain Bacteria; phylum Acidobacteriota; class Terriglobia; order Terriglobales; family Acidobacteriaceae; genus Alloacidobacterium. Next base: position 201,021 of record CAWGND010000020.1, on the reverse strand, counting down.
CCAAGCTGCGGTTGAAGATGTTCCTGGCTTATAACACGCGGGCCTATCCGGCGAATGAGGGGATTCTGCGCGACCTGCTGAAGACCCGACGTCAGATTGCGAACATTCTCGGGTTTGAAACCTGGGCCGACCTGGCGACCGCTGATCAGATGATGGCCTCCGCCTCAAATATGAAGGCATTTCTTGGGGATTTGGACAAGGCCACAAAGCCTGGCGCCGAACGCGAGTATGCGACAGTTCGGGAATTTGCACGGCAGGAAAACCCGGCGATGGTTTCAATCGACGCGGACAGCCGTGCCTATTGGTACGAGCAGTACCGGCGCGCAGCCTATGACTTCGATTCGCAGTCGGTACGGCCTTATTTTCCTTATGCGCCGGTAGAAAAGGGTGTTCTGGAGACAGCGGAGAAGCTCTTTCAGGTTACCTTCCGTCCGGCGAAAGATGCCGATGTCTGGCATGAATCGGTCAGCGCGTGGGATGTGTATGACGGTCTCGACCGAGCTTCCGGTGAACACATAGGGCGTTTTTACCTCGACATGCATCCACGCGAGGGCAAGGACAAGTGGTTCAGCGCCCATCCTCTGATTCCGGGCATCGCTGGAAAGCAAATTCCCGAGGCTGCCCTGATCTGCAATTTCCCGGAAGCTAAAGAAGGGAATCCGGGCCTGATGCAGTATTCCGACGTGGTCACCTTCTTCCACGAATTCGGACATCTGATGCACGCGATTCTAGGCGGCCATCAGAAATGGGCAGGAGTAAGCGGCATTGCCACGGAGGGAGATTTCGTTGAGGTTCCGTCGCAGATGCTGGAGGAGTTCTTCCGCGACGCAAAGCTTCTGGCGAGCTTCGCCAAACACTATCAGACAGGCGAGGCGATTCCTGCAGAACTGGTCGAGAAGATGAACCGGGCCGGAGCATTTGGGCGGGCGGATTGGGTGCGGACACAACTGTTTTACACCAGCTATTCGCTGGACACGCACTACGACGACCCGGAGACGCTGGACCTCGACGTTTTGCTGCAGGCGGACTACACAAAATTCCTGCCGTACACATGGATCGACGGAAACCGGCTGTACGCGAGCTTTACTCATCTGACGGGCTACTCGTCGAACTACTACACCTATCTGTATGACAAGGTCATTGCTCTCGATTTCTTCAACCAGTTCAACCGGGAGAACCTGCTGGAAGACCCAATTGCTCTGAAATACCGCAAAACCGTGCTTGAACCAGGAGGAACAGTCCCTGGAAAGAGTATTGTGCAGAAGTTTCTTGGGCGCGAGCAGAGCATCGAGGCCTTCAGTCGCTGGATTGGCGAGGAATTCGAGCAAACCGCGATGGCAACGACTTAACTTAGGAGTTCTATGCAGGGATCAAAGGTTCTCCGCCAGTCTGTGCAGGGCAAGTGGGCGCTGGTGACAGGCGCGAGCGCCGGAATTGGCTTGGCGCTGGCGGAACAGCTGGCCGCTGCGGGCGCGAATGTCGTTTTGACGGCACGCCGCGCCGACCGGCTTGAAGCGCTGGCCGTAAAACTCCGAAGCGAGTATGGCGTCGAGGCACGCACGATTGCAGCGGATCTTGCCGAGCCGACCGCGCCGCAACATCTTCTCTCCGCGACGGAGGAATCCGGCTTGGCGATCGACATCCTCGTCAATAACGCAGGTTTTGGCTATAACGGCGAATTCGCAAAGGGTGATGCCGCGTGGCAGAGGCAGATGGTGGATTTGAACTGTGCGGCTGTCGTGCATCTGACACGGCTTTTTCTGCCAAAAATGATTGAGCGGCGGCGCGGCTATGTCATGATCGTCGCTTCAACGGCCTCGTATCAGCCTGTGGCGTACCTGTCGACCTACGCGGCGACCAAGGCTTTTGACCGCTTTCTGGCCGAGGGGCTGGCGCACGAGGTTGCTGGATTTGGGGTGAAAGTGAGTGCCCTTTGTCCGGGACCGACCGAATCTGAATTTAACGAAGTTGCCGGACTACGCCAGATACCTGGGCGTAACAGTCAATCCGCTGAAGAAGTGGCGCGGCTGGGACTGGAAGGACTCGTCGAAGGCAGACCCTGGGTCATCCCATACGCAGCAGGTAAGTTGATGGTGTTCATGCAGCGTTTTGCGCCCCGCCGGCTGGTTTCCGGGGCTGCGGCCAAGATGTTCCGCCCAAAGTCGGTATAAAACGACGGACTAGGCCTAAGACTCTACCGGCTCGACGTAGAACATTTCATTCGTCTGGCGGAAGCCGTTGCTTTCATACAGCGGCCGGCCCTCGTCGGTTGAGTGCAGAGCAACCACGCGAATCTTGCGACGGCGCGCCTCGGCCAGAACATATTCAATAAGGTGACTGGCGAGTTTGCGGCGGCGATACTCCGGCTCGACATAGACATTGAGCAGGTATCCACGCTGCGTCGAATGCGGATCGAGAGGATGCGGCGGCCAGTCAAGCAGCAAAAGCCCAGCGCCGGCGACAACCTTGCCTTCGTCTTCCGTCAGCCAGCCGAGGTATTTGCTTTCGTTGATCATCCGTACAACCCAGGGCTCAAAATGCTGCGACATGACGTGAAGCACAGGATTGTCGCGGCGTCCGGCGTCGACGAACATGCGATGGCGATGGCGGGTAATCGTGGCGGCGTCGGCTGCGGTGGCGGTGCGCGTCTCAAGCATACGTGAGCAAGTATAAGACGATAGGATGATTCTCGTAGCATGCCGCCATCGAAACAAAATTCACTGCCGATTGTGACGGATTGTTTCCGTCCGGGAATTCGCCTCGGGGTTGCGGTTTCGGGCGGTGCCGACTCCGTAGCCTTGCTGCGAAGATTGGCGGAGCTATGGCAGGAATTGGGCCTCGTGCTGGCGGTGCTCCATGTACACCATGGAATTCGTGGCGCTGAGGCGGATGCCGATGCCGCTTTTGTCGAGGAACTGGCAAAGCAACTGGGATTGCGCTTTCTGCGGCGCGATGTAGACACGCTCACTCGGGCTAAGGCCGAGCAGGAAACCGTGGAAGAGGCAGCCCGGAAGCTGCGGTATGCCTGGTTTGAGGATTTGCTGGCACGGGGAGAACTGGACGCCGTGGCCACAGCGCACACGTTGGATGATCAGGCCGAGACCATTCTCTACAAGCTGTTGCGAGGAGCCTGGACGGAAGGCCTGGCGGGTATTTTCCCCGTTGTGGAGCGTGCAGGAGGGGTGATTCTCAGGCCGCTTCTGCGTACGCGCCGGTCTGAAGTCGAGGCGTGGCTCAAGGGAATCAATCAGCCATGGCGCGAGGATTCGACCAATACCGATGCTGCCTACACACGCAACCGGATTCGTCACCACCTGCTTCCGATTCTGACTGAATATAACCCGCAAATTGTCTCGCAGCTCGGTCATATCGCCTGCATTGCGAGAGATGAAGACAGCTATTGGCGAACGGAGCTCGATCGCCTTTTGCCCCCGCTGCTGTTACCGGGTAAGGCGGTGCGAGGAGGTGGCCGTTCCAGCTCAACCCGGCCTGGCGAGGCATCGGTTGGCATGGAGGTTGAGAAGCTTCGATCTCTGCCTCTGGCGCTGCGTCGGCGCGTGCTTCGCGCGGCAGCGGAGCAGCTAGGCTGCGCACCGAATTTCGAACAGACCGAACTTCTGCTAGCTATGTGCGCAAATAAAGTTGGATCGCGGGGAACACTGACCGCCCAGGTCCACGCGGAGCGCACACCGCGAGAATTGCGATTGGTCCGTCTGGAATCCGGAGCAGGCGATGAGAAGCTTCCTGAATATGAGGTTCCCGTCCCTGGAGAAGTGACGGCTGAGGCCTTCGGATTCCGTCTGATCGCCCATGTGAGTGGAAATCGCGATCTAGCTTCCGCCCAGGCGAAATTGCGGGTCCACAAGGCAGGCGACCGTGTCCATTTGCGTTACAGCAGTGGTTTGAAACGGATCAAAGAGGTGCTTGAACGGTTGAAAGTACCCCCAGACCAGCGAAGAAAATGGCCTGTTTTGGAATGGCAGGGAGAAATTGTATGGATGCAGGACGCGGAGGTCGAGAGCACTGCAGGCACAGCAGCCGGCCTAAAGATTGAGGTAGAGGATTCTAAGGGGCAGGGTCGGGTTTTGTCTCGATGAAAAGTGGAACCGAAGTTCCTTTATATCCGTTTACTAGGAGTAGAATAAAAAATGCGTAAATAGACGCAAAACCGGAGTCATTTTCTTCGGCACTTTCCTTTCGGAATGTGCGTCTAATGCAGATAGCGATGAGAAACCAGCGCGCGCGGGCCAGACGGGTGTTTTGTGCTGTCACCACTATGCTGGCGCTTGAGAGAAACGAGGGTTATTCGTGAATTCGACGGTCAAGACGATCATCTTTTGGGTATTTGTATTTGCATGCCTGGTATTGCTCTGGCAGGTATTTGAAAAGAGCACAGGCAGCGGCAAGGAGCAGGAGATCGCCTTCTCCCAGTTTCTGCAGGACGCCCAGCAGGGGCAAATCAGTGATGTAACCGTTGTGAACAGCGGCGAGGTGCACGGCCACTTCAAGAACGACAAGAGCCAGTTCCATGTCACGGTTCCTTCAAACTATCCGCATCTCTACGACATTCTTGCCGACAACAAAGTAGCGGTAACTGTGAAGGACCAGAGTGGCAATTCGTGGCTCCCCATCCTGATTAACTTTTCTCCCGTCATCATTATCGGCGCGCTCTGGTTCTTCATGCTGCGGCAGATGCAGAGTGGCGGCAACAAGGCACTTTCGTTTGGCAAGTCGCGCGCCCGGCTGCTTTCCATGCAGCAGAAGAAGGTTACTTTCAAGGATGTCGCTGGCGTTGATGAGGCCAAGGAAGAGCTGAAGGAAATCATCGAGTTTCTGCGCGAGGCGCAGAAGTTCCAGAAACTGGGTGGACGCATTCCGAAGGGCGTGCTCCTGGTCGGCCCTCCGGGAACCGGCAAGACTTTGCTGGCGCGCGCCGTCGCAGGCGAAGCGAACGTTCCGTTCTTCTCGATCTCCGGGTCCGACTTTGTAGAAATGTTTGTCGGCGTCGGCGCAAGCCGTGTGCGCGACCTCTTCGAGCAGGGCAAGAAGAATGCTCCCTGCATCATCTTTATTGATGAGATCGACGCAGTGGGCCGTCACCGTGGCGCAGGTCTCGGCGGCGGACACGACGAGCGCGAGCAGACGCTGAACCAATTGCTGGTTGAGATGGATGGTTTCGAATCGAACGATGGCGTGATTCTTGTCGCCGCGACGAACCGTCCCGATGTGCTTGATCCGGCTCTGCTGCGTCCGGGACGTTTTGATCGGCGCGTCGTCGTCGGTCGTCCTGACGTGCGCGGACGCGAAGAAGTCCTTCGTGTGCACGCCAAGAAGGTACCGCTTTCCGAAGATGTTGATCTTCGCGTATTGGCTCGGGGTACACCTGGATTCAGCGGTGCTGACCTAGCCAATATGGTCAATGAAGCCGCTCTGAGTGCAGCGCGCGCGAACCGTAAATCGGTCATCATGTATGACTTCGAGCAGGCCAAGGATAAGGTCCTGATGGGTGCCGAGCGCAAGTCAATGCTTTTGACTGACGAGGAGAAGCGCGTCACGGCGTATCACGAAGCTGGCCATGCTCTCGTGGCGGCGTTGCGTGATCATGCTGATCCTCTGCACAAGGTCACGATTATTCCGCGAGGTATGGCGTTGGGTGTGACGATGCAACTGCCGGAGGACGACAAACACACCGTCACGAAGGACTATCTTGAGACGCAGCTTGCCATCCTGATGGGAGGCCGCATCGCTGAAGAGATTTTCCTCAAGCAGATGACGACAGGTGCGGGCAACGATATTGAGCGTGCGTCCGATCTGGCCCGCAAAATGGTTTGTGAGTTCGGTATGAGCCGCCTCGGCCCTCTGACCTTCGGCAAGAAGGAAGAGCAGATATTTCTGGGCCGCGAAATTGCCCAGCATCGCGACTTCTCCGAAGAGACGGCACGGCAGATCGACGCCGAGGTTCGCCACTTCGTAGATGAAGCGTACAAGACTGCATATGAAACCCTCAACAACAACCATGACATCATGCACCGCATGGCGATCGCTCTGCTGGAGCGCGAAACGATCGATGCGAATGAGATTCGCACGATCGTTGAAGGGAAAGAACTGCCCCCGCTGAAGACGAACGGTGGCGGTGGCACTCCGGCAACGGGCGATGTGCAGCAGGTATTGAAGCCGGAGCCAAACCGCGGTGGAGGATTGCCCGAGGGAAGCCCATCTCCGGCGTAAGTCTCCGTCATCCAAACTGAAATACAAAAGGCAGCCGAAGAGGCTGCCTTTCGTGTTTCAGCCAGAGCCTATTTTCTCTTCCAGCGAACTCCATCTTTCGAATCTTCCAGAAGAATGCCATTGTCCGACAGTTCCTTGCGGATGGCGTCTGCGCGGGCAAAGTTGCGAGTGCGGCGCGACTGGTTGCGTTCTTCAATCAGCGCTTCAATTTGCGCGTCGCTGAGAGAGAGTTGAGCACGCACTTCCGGAGATGCCTCGTCGAGGCGGCCTTCGCGCTCGGCCCATTCGAGGGCAAAGCGGGTCCACTGCGCATCGTTGTCTTCGAGAACGACGAAGACTTTGTCGAAATCTGCCAGAACATCAAGAACAGCCTGGACATTCTTTCGGGTCAATACGCCAGCATCAGCTCTCGCATTTACAAAACGGACTAGATCGAAGATTGCAGCACGAGCTTCCGCAGTGTTGAGATCATTCGCCAAAGCAGCTACAAAACCTTCCTTAGCTTTCTGAGTGGCTTGCCAAAGCTCTTCGTCGACACCTACGGTTCCATCCGATATTCCGTCGGGCCACTTAGTGTCCTTCAACCTTTGATAAAAGGTGCGCAGCCGTTCCACCGCGCCTGTCTCCGCAGCCAGTCCTTCGAAAGTGAAATTGAGCTGCTGGCGATAAGGGACAGAGGTAAGAAGGAAGCGAATCGCGGACGCCTTATACCCTTTGAGCAGCAAATCGCGGAGTGTATAGAAGTTACCCTCGGACTTCGACATCTTGCGCCCCTCTACGAGCAGGAAGCGCACATGAAACCAGTGACGGGCAAAGGTTTTGTGGGTTGCCGATTCGGACTGCGCGATCTCGTTTTCATGATGGGGAAACATCAGATCTTCGCCGCCTGCATGCAGGTCAAAAGATTCGCCGAAGGTACTCCATCGCCATGGCCGAGCACTCGATATGCCAGCCTGGTCGCCCTGGCCCTAGCTCGGTTTCCCATTGGTATTCACCGGGCTTGGGCGCCTTCCACAGCGCGAAGTCGCGCGCGGAATCTTTATCGTACTCGTCCACGTCGACACGCGCGCCGTCCGTGATGCCGGTGAAGTCTTTTTTCGATAGCTTGCCGTATTCAGGAAATCCAGCGATACGGAAATACCAGGAGCCGTCTTCTGTTTTGTAGGCGATATCCTGCTCGGCAAGCCGCTGGATGAGTGAGACCATCTCAGGAATATGCTCGGTCGCGCGCGCGACAATCTCCGGATGCTCGACTGACAGTGCATCGAGGTCTTCGAAAAAAGCCTTTTCGAAGCGTGGTGTGTACTCGCTGATAGGAACGTTGGCTGCCGCCGCGTTGCGGATAATCTTGTCGTCAACGTCGGTGATGTTCATGACGTGACGGACCTTTGTGCCAAGCAATTCCAGCGTGCGGCGAAGGATATCGACTTGCAGGAAGGTGCGGAAGTTGCCGATATGGCCGTAGTCATATACGGTCGGCCCGCAGGCGTAAATGCGGAGCGCTTCGCCGTCGGCTGGTTCAAGCACTTCGATGGCGTTTGTCAGGGTGTTATAGAGGCGAATGGTCATCCGTGCGGTTTGCGGCGGCTTCGAGTTCACTTGCGATTCTATCAGTCGGGTTCAGCGTCCAAGCGCCAGGGAAGGTTCCGCAGAGAGCTCCGCGGGCGCATACTCGCCTTCGAGCAGCTTCGGCCATGCCGCTGCCGCCACCATGGCAGCGTTATCTGTGGAAAGCGTAAGCGACGGGAAGGCGATCGGAAGGTTGCGCTCTGCAGCTTCCGCCGTAAAGCGCACGCGCAACTCGCGATTGGCGGCTACTCCACCTGAGACAAGAATGCTGGCCGCGTCAAAAGCCTCTGCTGCCTGAAAGGTCTTGCGGCGCAGATCATCGACAACGGCGCGCTGGAATGACGCGATCAGGTTCAGCGTCTCTTCATCGCACAGAGGCAGCGCATCAGAAGGCTTGCCATGGGGTGTCTGAGCGAGAATCTTGTGGCGCGCTTCGATCGATGCGGATAAATCATGCGTCTGCACGTAGCGCAATACAGCCGTTTTGATACCGCTGAACGAGAAGAGAAACCGCCGTGCTGCATCGTTGCCGTGGGTGTCTTTGCGGTGTGCCTTGGGTTTGATCTGCGCGAATGTGAATGGGACGGCCTTCGGGTTGCCGTGAGGGGCGAGGGAGTCGATCCAGGGGCCGCCGGGGTAGCCGAGGCCGAGCAGTTTGGCTACCTTGTCGAAGGCCTCACCCGCAGCGTCGTCTACGGTATAGCCTACGTTTCGGTAGTGCCAGGATTCGCCGTTGCGACGCGCCATGTAGAGATGCGTGTGGCCGCCAGAGACTACGAGCGCGAGTGCTGGCAGGGGGATCGGTTCTCGCGCCAGTTCCGCCTGTTCCAGCAGGACGGCGTGGATGTGGCCTTCCAGGTGGTTGACTGCGACCAGCGGCTTGTTGAGGGCGAAGGCGAGGGACTTCGCATATGTAATTCCTACGAGCAGTGCTCCCGCCAGACCGGGGCCTTCAGTTACGGCGATGGCGTCGAGGTCCTGGAGAGTTACGCCCGCCTCCTTGAGAGCGGTTCGGACTACGGGGACGATGTTGCGCAGGTGTTCGCGGGAGGCCAGTTCGGGGACGACTCCGCCGTAGGGAGCGTGTGTCGCGATCTGCGAGGCGACCACGTTGGACAGGGTTTCCGCGCCGCGACGAACGACTGCTGCTGCGGTTTCGTCGCAGGAGCTTTCTATCCCCAATATGAGACCGGTGTTCACCTATCTATGATATTTGGATCGTAAGATAGTGGACAGAGCGACGATGAAGAACGCAGCACAACTTGCGGCCGAGGCGATTGTCGAGCGATTGCGCGCCGAGGGCTATGACGCCTATTTCGCAGGCGGTTGCGTGCGCGACATGCTGCTGGGGCGCGTTCCAAAGGATTTCGACGTGGCAACGGATGCGCGTCCGGATGTCGTGCTCGACCTGTTTCCGCGGACGTTTGCTGTCGGTGCGCACTTCGGAGTCGTTCTGGTTGCCGATGAGATAGACGGCGACGAGATTGTCACCGAAGTTGCTACGTTTCGCTCCGATGGCGCTTACTTCGATGGTCGTCGTCCGGACGAGGTGCGCTGCTCGGACACTCCCGAGGAAGATGTTCTGCGCCGCGACTTCACCATCAATGGCATGCTGCTTGATCCGCAATTGCTGGCTGAGACCGACGATCTGAGTCAGGCGACGCTCGACTTCGTGGGTGGGCGTGATGACCTTGCGGCCGGCATTGTTCGCGCGATTGGCGATCCGGATAAGCGCTTTGCCGAAGACCGGTTGCGGATGCTGCGCGCTGTGCGGTTTGCAGCTCGGTTTGAATTTGCGATTGAGCCTGAGACAGAGGCAGCGATACGAGTGCATGCTGAAGCCGTTTCGCAGGTCAGCTCCGAGCGGATTCGCGACGAGCTGACACGCATGCTCACCGAGGGCCGGGCGCGGCGGGCGTTTGAGTTGCTCGACTCGACCGGGCTGCTGCTGCAAGTTCTGCCGGAAATCAGTCTGATGCATGGGGTGGAGCAGCCGCCGGAGTACCATCCCGAGGGCGACGTGTGGGTGCACACGCTGCTGCTGCTCGACAAGCTGCCCGAGGGCGTCTCGCCGACGCTGGCCTGGGGCGCGCTGCTGCACGATGTGGGCAAGCCAGCGACCTTCGAGCGCGCTCCCGACCGCATCCGGTTCAACGGCCACGTTGAGATAGGCGTGCGGATTGCGGAGAATATCTGCCGCAGACTGCGCTTTTCGAGCGAGGATACGGCACAAATCGCGGCTTTAGTTGAGAATCACATGCGTTTTGGCGATGTGATGCGCATGAAAGAGTCGACGCTGAAGCGGTTCTTCCGGCTGCCGCGCTTTCCCGAGCACCTGGAGCTGCACCGGATCGACTGCCTTTCGAGCCACGCAGATCTTTCGCTTCACGATTATGCAAAGCAGCGGTACGAGATGCTTCCGGAAGAGGCGGTGAAGCCACCGCTTCTGGTGACGGGCGAGGACCTGATCGCTGCCGGATACCGTCCGGGGCCGCGCTTCAAAGAGATGCTCACCGCTGCCGAAGACGCGCAGCTTGAAGGTCTCATCTCGTCCAGGGACGAGGGATTGGCGCTGGTGCGGGCGGCCTTCCCGGTGGATATCCCCTCCCCCTTGGGTGGGTAGCCTCTACCCCGATTTCCACGATGCTTCGCGTCGCCTTCTATCTAGACTTAGGACCCCGTATAGTGTGTTGCAACTGGCGAGGCTTTCTATTGCAGCCCACTAGTCTTTTGAATCCGAGGAGGAATTATGAGTTTTCAAGATAACGATTCGGGCCCGGGTTTCGGTGTTGAAGGAACAAGTAATACAAAAATCGGTGTCATCGGGAGGTCGCATTCAGGGCCTGGGGTCTTGGGTGAGACTCAGATCAAGGTTGAGGGAAACACTACGATCAGTTCGCTGCCCGTCGGCGTGATGGGCTTTGCGCAAGCCGGCGTTGGAGTTGAAGGAGTAACCCAAAACGGCTCCGGGGTGGCTGGTGCTTCTGTGAAAGGAACTGGCGTTTATGGCAGTAGCGTTGAGGCTGTGGGAGTACGCGGCACCAGTGGGCAAAGCGATGGTGTGCAGGGTGCAGCTGTCGAGGGTACGGCGAGCGGGATTCGAGGAACGCACCAGACCGACGGCAATGGCGTATCTGGTCTGAGCCAGGGCGGCAACGGTGTATACGGGCAGAGCGATGCGCAGACACAAAAATTCAGGGAGAGCGCAGGCTCGGGCGTTTTCGGACATGCAAATCCTGGGGGGTATGGAGTGTATGGCTATAGCCCTAGCGGACCTGCCGGAACCGTGGGATACAGTGACGACGGAATGGGAGTTTTCGGCCAATCGACCCGTTCCAATGGCGTTGTGGGCCATGGAACCATCGGAGTGGTGGGTAGCGGTGGAACCGGTGTTGAAGGAAACGGAACTGGTGTTGGGGTCAATGGGAGCGGCTCTACAGGCGTAGCGGGAACGGGAACTACCACCGGCGTTAGTGGGACTGGGTTTACCGGTGTAGATGGAAACGGACAATCCGTTGGTGTGAACGGAGAAGGGCCATTGTATGGCGTGATGGGAACCGGAGCGGTGGCCGGTGTGTGTGGCAAACCGCAATCGTCCAGTGCGGGAGCGTTTCCCGCTGGTGTGATGGGGATAGGAAGTTCCGATCAAACCGGCGTGAATGGTACTTCCTCTGATGGAAGAGGCGTATGGGGACTCTCTACGAATGGTTCCGGAGTGGAAGGATATAGCACGACCGGTCACGCGGGGTGGTTTAGCGGGGACGTGAACATTAACGGCCACCTTACAAAGTCCAGCGGTAAGTTTGTCATCGACCATCCGCTTGCGCCGGAGACGATGTACTTGAATCATTCACTCGTCGAATCGCCGGAAATGAAAAATATCTATGACGGGGTTGTTGTACTGGATTCCAAAGGCGAGGCGACAATCAAGCTTCCGCGATGGTTCGAAGCCCTGAATGGAGATCTTCGATACCAATTAACTGCTATTGGCCATGCCGCTCCCAACCTTCACATTGCCTCTGAGGTCAACGGGGGACGGTTCCGTATCGGCGGCGGCGCACCGAAAGTGAAGGTCTGCTGGCAAGTCACGGGAGTACGCCAGGATGCCTGGGCGAAACATCATCCGATGAAAGTGGAAGAAAGAAAAACAGGACGTGAGCGAGGAAAGTATCGTCACCCTGAAGTTTTTGGCAAGCCAGAGGAGATGTCGATTTATTGGAATCGCGATCCTCGTTTGCTGAAGACGCTCCTTAAGCAGCGGAAACGTGGAGCGACTCTAGCGGAGACCTATCTGGATCTGGTTCGGGAGCAATCAGAATCGAAGAAAGACAAGAAGCAATCTGCATCGCACCCGATGGAACGAAAAACGAAAGGATTCACGCCACAGATACACCCGCCTAAGAGCTTTCGCAGGCCACTCAAAGTAGATAAACCCATTAGGAAAGCCTTAGAGGAACAGATCACTGAGACAGCGCTTGGCGTTGAGAATTGAACGAGAAGTACTGGAAAGCTCAATTACTCTTTAACTTTCGGCACTTCCGGCTGGCCGAGAAGGAACTGGGAAGACCTTTCGGGCGGAGGCATAAAGACCTTACTTCCTAGTGCATGGCTGCTACAGCTTCGCCCTCGGGGGCTTCGATGAGTTCGCCAATGTGGGTGCGGCCGATCAGCAGGATGAGCAATGCTATGAAGGCTGTGCTCGATAGCAGCGACACGATGGCGGTCGCTCCGAGGACGCCGATTCCCATGGAGATGGCGGATCCGACTCCGGCTTGCAGAAAGCCGAGGAGTGCCGATGCGCTGCCTGCGTCTTTGGAAAAGGGCGCCATGCCGATGGCGGCGGCGTTGGGGTAGGTCAATCCAATCGCCAGCAGGAAAAAGAAGAAGAGGACGAGCGTGGCGGGCAGGTCGAGGATGCGGGCGTGCGCGCTGACGAAGAAGATGAGTCCGATGAAGACCTGAAAGGCGAGGGCGTAGAAGAAGATCTTCTGGCTGGAGAAGCGGCGGAGCAGGAAGACGTTGACCTGGTTGCCCCCGATGAAGCCCATGATCAGCACGGCGAAGATGAGGCCGAAGGTGCGGGCGCCGAGGTGGTAGCCGTCCATAAAGATGATGGGGGAGCCGGCGACGAAGGCGAAGAGGCCGGCGAAGGAGAAGGCTCCGGCGAGCGCGTAGGTGGTGAACTGCGCCTGGCGGAAGATCGTCCAGAAGCCCTGCACGATGGGCTGCGGGCGGAGCGAGATGGAGCGGTCGGGTGTGTGGCCCTCGGGCAGAAGCGTGAAGGTGAGCGTGAGAATTACGAGCGCGTTGGCGGCGAGGACGAGGAAGATCCATCGCCAGCTCAGGCTCGACACGAGCAGGCTGCCGATGGTGGGCGCGAGCAGCGGCGAGGTTCCAATGATGAGGAAGAGCAGGGAGAAGACGCGGGCGCTTCCGCGGGCGTGGAAGAAGTCGCGCACCATGGCGATGGCGGCGACCTGCGCGGCGCAGCCTCCGAGGGCCTGGATGAAGCGGAGCGCGATGAAGGCGTGGATGCTGTGCGCCTGTGCCAATCCGACGGACGCGACGATGTATAGGATGAGGCCGAAGTAGAGCGGGCGCTTGCGTCCGAAGCGGTCGAGGAGCGGGCCGTAGAGGATTTGTCCCAGGGCGAAGCCGATGAAGTAAGTCGAGAGCGAGAGGTCGATGGCGGAGGTGGTGGTGCGGAAATCGGCGGCGAGGTGGGAGAAGGCGGGGAGGTACATGTCGATGGCGAAGGGCGTAACGACACTGAGCAGGCCCAGCAGGACGATGATCCCGGCATGTTTGTAACGTAACGATGTCATTTGTTCTATGGGGTGGTGCGTGTGGTGGTTTCTTTGTGATTCAGTTGGAGGTGGTTGGGATTCAGTTGGTGACGAGATCGCTGATTTCGGACAAGGACAAGGTCCTGGCGGCGAAGGTGAAGGTTCCTTTTTCCCGGATTTCGCGGGAGGCGTTCACGAAGGCCGACAAAGCTGCCCGGCTCAGGGCGGAGCCGAGGCTGATGCGGCGCACTCCTAAAGCTGCCAGTTCTGCCACGCTGAGGTGTGGCGCTCCTTTTAATGCTGCCAACACATTGACCGGCTTGCTGACGGAGGCGCAGACGGCCTGGATGTCTTCGGGGCGGGTGAGGCCGGGGGCGTAGAGGACTTCGGCTCCGGCCTGCTCGAAGGCTTGCAGGCGGCGGATGGTGTCGTCGAGGTCGGGGCGGCCGTGGAGATAATTTTCAGCGCGGGCTACGAACATGAAAGTGAAGGGCAGGGTGCGAGCTGCTTCTGCGGCTGCCGCGACGCGCTCGACGGCGTGGTCGAAGTCGTAGATGGGGTGCGCCGGGTCGCCGGTGGAGTCTTCGATGGAGCCTCCTACCATGCCAGTTTCGGCGGCGAGGCGGATGGTTTCGGCAGCGGCTTCGGGCGTGTGGCCATATCCGTTTTCGAGATCGGCGGCGACGGGAATCGGAGTGGCTTCGACGATGGCTTTAGCGTTGGCTAAAGCTTCGTCACGGGTGATGCTGGCGGTCCCGTCGCGGCGGGCGAGGGTGATGGCCAGGCCTCCGCTGGTCGTGGACAGGGCTTCGAAGCCGAGTGCGGTGAGGATGCGCGCGGTGCCCGCGTCCCATGGATTGGCGACGATCAGGGGTTCCTGGCGGCGGTGAAGCTGGTAGAAGGTCGCGGCTTTTTCGGCTTGGGTGGGCATGGGTTGAGTTTACTGCTTAGTTAAGGTGCGCGCTTCGCGCGGTCGGGACGCAGCTTTCGCTGCGGGTCCTTCGACTGCGTTTTTGCTGCGCAAAGACTTCGCTCAGGATGACATCTCTTGGAGATGGTGGTTGGTGGATGTTCTTGCTTTCCCACCCTTTCGCAAAGTGCGCGAAAGGATGGGGCACCCGTTTTCGTGCTGTCGTTTAGGAAAAGCAGGCCGTTCCCCTTCACTGCGTTCAGGGTCAGGATGACATCGGTTAGAAGCTACTGCATGAAGTTTGGTGGGCGTTCGTTTGCAGGCTGGCCTCGCTGTTTGTTGGGTTCGGGGCTTAGTTTGAATTCCAGCTTTGATGTGCCTTGGCCTAAATCTGATAGCGGCAGCCATGATGTTGTGTTTGCCTTGCCGTTGATCATGACTTGCTGGACGTAGGGGCCGGTTCCGATGGCGTGGATGTTGAGGTTGCGGCCGTCTCCAAAGTGCAACGTGGCCGATGGGAACATAGGGGTGCCGAGGAGCAGGCCGCCGACTCCCGGGATACCGGGGTAAAGGCCGAGGGCGTTCCAGACGTAGACGCCGGAGGTGGCGCCGAGGTCGTCGTTGCCGGGGATGCCGTCGGATTTGGTATTGAAGGTCTGCTGCTCGATGCGGGTGATGACCTGCTGCGTCTTCCAGGGCTGGCCGGCGAAGACGTAGGCGTAGGGTGTGACGAAGTCGGGCTCGTTGGCCATGTTGAAGCACGGCTCGCCCCAGCAGACGAGCTTGAGGAAGAACTTGTCGAGGCGCGGAGTGGTCGCGTCGTCTCCGCCGATGCGCTTGATCAGCGCCGGGATAATCGAAGGGGATCATGAAGGTGTACTGGTAGGTGTTGCCCTCTTCGAAGCCGTTCTGATCAGTGGATACGGGCGCGTTGGGGCGCTTGGGCAGCGATTTGTCGGCGTCGAAGCCCTGGAGCCAGGTGCCGTCGGAGTTCCGCGGGCGAATCCAGCGGGTCTCAGGATCGAAGAGCGTCTTCCAGTTCTCGGATTGCTTGAGGAACTTCTCGTACTTGGCTTTGTCGCCGAGGCTGCGGGCGAACTGGGCGATGGCGAAGTCGTCGCTTGCGTATTCGAGGGTGCGCGAGGCGGCGCTGGCGTCCTTGTCGATGGGGACGTAGCCGAGCTTGAGGTAATCGGTGAGGAAGGGGCGCTCTTCGTCGTCGTGCGGACCTTTGCCGGGTTCGGTTGCGGCTTTGACCATGTACTTGAGCGCGGTCTTGCGCGTCGAAGTTGTGCACGCCGAAGGCATAGGCGCGGAGAGCAGGATGGACGGGCGAGTCGCCGTTCATGACGTAGGTGACGTCGTTGGCGGCGGGCCAGCGCGGGAGCCAGCCGCTCTGCTCGGCGTCGTTGACGAGAGACTGCATCATGTCGCCGACGCGGTTGGGCACGAGCAGCGCCTGCAGCTGGAGGGTGTTGCGGTAGATGTCCCAGTCGGAGAAGTTGGCGTATTGCGCGATTGCTGCTTGTTGAGGTGAGCGAGCGGACCTTTCCAGTCGAAGCCGATGTAGTCGCCGTTGTCGTCGCTGAAGAGGTTGGGCGCGAGCAGCATGTGGTAGAGGCCGGTGTAGAAGATCTTTCCCTGGTCCGGCGTGCCGCCTTCGACGGAAACCTTGTCGAGAAGCTTGGTCCATGTGCTGCGCGCGTCCGCGCGGACATCGTCGAAGCTCCCAGCCGGGGATTTCCTTGTTGAGATTGGCGAGGGCGTTCGCTTCGCTGACGTAGGAGATGCCGATTTTTAACTGGATCTGGCTGTGGCTGCCGAAGTCGAGCCATGCGCCGGTGTGTTTGCCGGAGGCTTCGCGTTGATTTTTCTGGATCGCGTCGCCGTTCCATGTCGAGAAGGACTGAAAGGGCTGCTCGAATTTTGCGGCGAAGTAGAGCGTGTAACGCGTGGGCGAGCCGCAGAATCCGCCAGAGGTCGTCGAGCCGGAAACAGCGTTGTCACCGACGACTTTGATCTGGTTGCCATCGTGTTCGCGCCCTACGGGCGGGAGCGTTGAGACGTGGACATCAGAGTTGGCGCTGCCTCCGGAGTTGACGAGCAGGCGCGCGGATTGGCCTTGCGGGAAGTGGATGCGGGCGATGCCTGCGCGGTCGGTGACGGCGAGCGCTACTTCGATTCCGTTGCCCAGGGTGACGGAGTAGGAGCCGGGGTGCGCTTCTTCATGCGCGTGATCGAAGGATTGGGCGTAGCTTTCGAGCGCGGATGCAGGAGCTGCGGTCAGCTCACTTGTGATTGGCAGGATCGGGACGTCGCCGTAGAGCGGGCATCCGGCGCCGCTGAGATGCGTCATGCCGAAGCCATAGATCTTGTTCTTGTTGTAGAAGTACCAGCCGTTATCGCCGGTGTCGGGACTCCACTGCACCATGCCGAAGGGGAGCGACGCGCCGGGGAAGGTGTTGCCATCGCCCGAAGTTCCGATGATGGGATCGACGGCGTCGTAGGAGTTTTGGGCGTAGGCAGCAGCGGCGAAGGTGATGAGGAGGAAGGCAGCAATCTGGTGCAACCGGGACATGTCATCTCCTGAGCAAAATTCCTGATCAATGTACCAGAGATGACAGTAGCAGTGGAAACGCAACCATCTCCCAAAATAGCGAGAAGATGGTTGCCAAGTCTTACAGCTTTTGCGGCGGCAGCGGTTGCTGCTGGGGTTGCTGCGATTGACCCGGCTGCTGATCTTCGGGCGGCGGGGCCTGGCCGTGGGGTGGGGCTGGTGGCTTGGGGCGGTTGGTGAGTTTAAAGCCGTCGCGGATGACGTAGAAGTTCTGCTGAGGCAGGTCGGCTTCCAACAGGTGGCCGTCGGGCGAGTAGAAGAGCTCGATCGTAATGGCGTTCTGGTTGCTGACGGCCGCGCTCACGTATTTCACCGGGATCGGCTGGCCATTGAGGTGGCCTTGCGTGTCGGGTTGCGGCGAAAATGTGACGGGGACGAGAAAGCCGTTTTCCTTGGGGATCAACGCCCAGGAGTGTGATGGGTTGCGCATCGCTACTTGCGCGAGCAGCATGTAGCCGGCCGGGTCGAGGTCGGTGAGCAGGACGCTGTTCTGGTTGCGATCGACGGCGTTGTTCTGCTCGGTTCCGTTGGCTGAGATATCAAGCTTGAACTGGCGGCCGGTGGGGTCGGAGGTGGCGTTGAAGCTGACGGCTTTGCCGTTGACCACTCCGCTGAGCTGGTCGGTGATGAGGTTGAGCGAGGTGTCGACCTTCTGCGTGTTGGAGAAGGCATAGCTGAATTTGTCCTCGGCCATCTTGCCGTTCGAGGTGATGAGGTATTTGTTGGGCGCGTTCTGGACGGTGTAGCTGGCAGCGCCTAGTTTTTTGCCGTTCTGCTCGATGGTGTAGCTGACGGTGCCGGGGGTGAGGGTGGTCTGCGCGAAGGCTGTGGATGTGATGAGGGCAGTGGCGCAGAGAAAAAGATTCGGTCGGTTCATTCCGGAGTGTTTTCCTCCCTTACGTTTTAGACACGAGTTTTGGGGGAAAGTGGCGGTAATGGCGCGCGTTTCGCGCGGATTGGGACGCAGCTTCGCTGCGGGTCCCTCGACTTTCGCACCTTCGGTGCCTCGCTCAGGATGACAATCTTCTAATGAGTGCCGCGACGAAGGAAAACCCCAGGTTAGCTTGGCGAACCTGGGGCACCCGGTTTACTGCTTTTACGGAGCTCTACTTCTGGGCCTGGTCGAAGCGTTTGTTGATTTCGTCCCAGTTGACGGTGTTCCACCAAGCGGCGAGGTAGTCGGGGCGCTTGTTCTGGTACTTCAAGTAGTAGGCGTGCTCCCAGACGTCATTGCCGAGGATGGGGTAGGAGCCTTGCGAGAGCGGCGAGTCCTGATTGGCGGTCGTCGTGATTTTCAGCTTGCCGCTGTCCCAGGTGAGCCAGCCCCAGCCGGAGCCGAATTGTTTCGCTGTGGTTTCGTTGAACTGTTTTTTGAAGGATTCGAAGTCGCCGAAGTCTTTGCGGATCTGCTCGGCGATGCGGCCTGTGGGCTCGCCGCCGCCACCGGGCTTCATGATGGCCCAGAACATGCTGTGGTTGACGTGGCCGCCGCCGTTGTTGCGCACGGCGGTGCGGACGTCTTCCGGCACACTGCTCAGATTGCGGAGAAGGTCTTCCGCTGAGTGCTTGGCGAGATCGGGATGCTTCTCGATGGCCGCGTTGAGATTGGTGACGTAGGCCTGGTGGTGCTTGTCGTGGTGGAATTTCATCGTGGCTTCGTCGATATGGGGCTCGAGAGCGGCGTAGTCGTACGGTAGGGGTGGGACTTCGTGTGCCAAAGCTTTCCTCCTGGTCTTAGGGTCAGGTTGACCGTGGATGTCTCGGGTGTCAGATCACCCTTTGTTTGCGTCCTCAATCATAAGGGATGCTTGGACTTGGTGTTTGGGTGCTGGGGAGTTGTTGGGGAGATTTTAAATTTTTGGTGCGGACTACACGGACAGGTGGATTACTTGCGGATAGTCGACCAACCGGCCGGAACCAGTCAATGAGCGTCCATGTGTGCACTCGACAACCGAGAGCGCATCTGCCATCGCATCTCAAAGCCACCCTTTATTGCGAGCAATCCGGGCCGCTTCAAACCGATTCGAAGCATGCAACTTGGAGATAGCTTCGGAGAGATAGTTGCGTACTGTCCCTTCCGTCAGACGTAGCGAATGCGCCAGTTCAGCGGTAGTTTCACCGTCGCCAGCGTGGCGTAGGATCAAACGTTCTCTATCGGTGAGGGGGTCTTTCTCCGTGCTCCATATCTGTGAGGCCAGTTGGGGATCCACGATGCGAGCCCCGCGGCTGACTCCCCGGACTGCGTCGGCGAGTTCTTCAGACGGTCGGTCCTTCGGTTACGGAGAAACCCCCGCTGCGAGTTGGTGACTGCCACGTTTCGTTCTGCTGCGTGTGACTGCCCTTCGCTCATACGTTCATCATCCCACCAGACCAACAGTCCCGGTACCCATAGCTGTCACGCGGAACATATGACAGCTGCCATGGTGATACCTGTCATCTCTCATTGATGACAGCTGCTACTGTTTTTCCACGGCCGACCAGCGCATTCTTCTCTTAAGCGGAGCAAGCTCCGAAAGCGGTATGAGGTGGAATCAGGAGGCAGGTCGGCACGGTCATGAATCTCGAATTTTTCTTCAATTCACTAGCGGCTGTATGGGTCTTGGGGGAAATCCTCATCGCCGTGCTCACAACAACGCGCGCGGGCGGGGGTAAGATACAGGATCGCGGAACGCAGATCATCCTCTGGATTGTTATTATTGCATCGTTCAAAATCGACGACTGGATGCATAGGTTTCTTCCGATCGACATGCCGGGGAGTCATAGCTGGCTGCGGCCGGCCGCCCTTGTGATTCTGATTCTCGGTTTGGGAATTCGTGCCGTGGCAATCTTTACGCTGGGCAGAGCCTTCAGCGCAAACGTAGCGATGCGCGCCGGACAGAGATTGCAGCGAAGCGGACTCTACAGCATAGTCCGTCATCCTTCCTATCTCGGTCTGGAACTGATTTTCCTGGCTTTTGCTCTTCACTCACGCACATGGGCCTGTTTTGCCGTTGTCCTCGTTCCAACGACGCTGGCTGTGTTGTATCGCATTCATGTTGAAGAGACCGCGCTCCGCCTGGCTTTCGGAGCCGAGTACGAGGACTATAGCCGTAACACAAAGCGGCTGATTCCGGGCGTCTATTGAGTGCTTTTGAGACCCAGGGTGTGATCTTCCTCGAGTAGCGGCAGACGAGTTGGCCTCCGGGGTTTCATGAGCACTCGTCCATCCGAGGTTCAGTTCCTGCTTAGAGATGGCGGTACATAACGTAGGCATCCACGTAGCCTTGTTTGGGGTGGTGGAAAGCGCCGGGCAGGCGGCCTGTGATTTCGAAGCCGAATTTTTGCCAGAGGCGGACGGCGACTTCGTTGGTGCTGATGACGATGTTGAATTGCATGGCACGGAAGCCGCGTTCCCGGGCACGGTTGAGGGAGTGGACGCACATGGCGCCGGCGATGCCCCGGCCAGCGGCCCAGGGTGCGGTCATGTATCCGCAGTTGGATACGTGGCTGCCCCCGCCCTGTTGATTCGCTCGCAGGTAATAGGCACCGAGGATTTCTTCATTTTCTTCCGCGACAAATGTTTCATGATGGGATGCGTACCAGTATTCCAGGGCCTGTTCGCGGGTGAAATCGCGTGGTAGCGTGTAGGTTTCTCCGGCGCGGATGGTGGGTTCGAGAATCTTCCAGACTGCGTTGGCGTCCGCTATGGTAGAAGGTCGAATGGAAATCACATTCAACAGAATAGATGCCGGGAGTGGGGTGGAGCACATCCAACAGAATAGATGCCGGGAGTGGGGTGGAGCACATCGCTCGCGTTTTCTGTACACTGCGGATAGTCCACAAGGATTTTCTCATCGCAGAGATCACAGAGGACACGGAGGGAGCCTCCGTTTTAGAAAGAGATTGGTGAGCGGCCTGACGCTTCTCGCCATCAAAAACTGCTAGAGACTTTCTGCACTTGGGTCGTTCACGCATAACCCGTCGGCAACTCTTGCGCTCTGCCGGAGCTTCCGGAATGCTGGTGCTGGGTGCGCCTGCCGTGGGTGTTGCTGAAGGATTTCAGAATCAGACGCAGCCGCCTCAGGTAAAGCCGGGGCAGGAGCCGAAAACCGAGGCGCAGAACGCCGAGCAGTATCAACGCGGTACGGGCGTTTTCATTAACCGTCCGCTGACGCAGGTCTCGAAGCAGGCCGATGCGCTGCTCGATGAACTGGAGGGGCGCGGCTGCGATTTCTTTTATAACGAGGCGAGTCCTAAGACAGGGCTGGTGCGGGACCGCGCTCCGGCTGCGGGGCGGTCGCTGAGCCGGGTTGCCAGCATTGCCGCGACCGGCTTCGGGTTGACGGCGATGTGCATCGCCGCGAAGCGAAATTATCTGCCCAAGCTGCAATGCGAGGCACGGGTCGAGAAGACGCTGGCGTTTCTGCTGGAAGATTGCCCACATGAACACGGGTTTCTGTATCACTTCATCGACATTGAGAGCGGCAAGAGGATGTTTGGCAGCGAGCTGTCATCGATTGATACGGCTCTGCTGCTCTGTGGGGTGTTGACATGCCGGCAGTATTTTTCAGGGAATACGCGCATCGAGGCGCTGGCGACGACGTTCTACCGGCGCATCGACTGGGAGTGGATGCTGAACGGCGGCACGACGCTTTCCATGGGCTGGCTGCCCGATCAGGGATTTCTGAAGCATCGCTGGGACATTTATTCCGAGCTGATGACGATGTACCTTCTGGCGATCGGGTCGCCGACGCACTCGGTTGGAGCCGATACCTGGAATGCCCTGCAACGGCCCTTGGTGCAGTATGGCGGCATTGACTATATTAGCGGGCTGGCTCCACTGTTTATTCATCAGTATGCGCATGCGTGGTGCGACTATCGCGACCAGCGCGATTTGCATACAAATTACTTCACCAATTCAATCGCCGCGACGCGCGTGCATCAGCTGTGGTGCATGACGCTGGGTGGGAAATATCCCTGGATCGATCAGGATCTGTGGGGAATCACGGCGTCGGATTCGCGCGAGGGATACCGCGTGTGGGGCGGGCCTCCGGCGATGGGGCCGCTCGATGGAACGGTGGTGCCATCGACGTGCGCGGGGTCGTTGCCGTTTCTTCCTGCGGAGTGCTCGCACGTGCTTCTGGCCATGCGGCAGAAATACGATGACAAGGTCTGGACGCGGTATGGGTTTGTCGATGCGTTCAATCCGAAGACGAACTGGTTTGCGCAGGATATTCTTGGGATCAACCAGGGGATCAGCGTGGTGATGGCGGAGAATCTGCGGACGGGGTTTGTGTGGGAGCAGTTTATGAAGAACCGCGAAGTCGGGCACGCCATGCGCGAAGTGCAGTTCCATCCTGATCCGGATGCCAATACGCAGGTTCTTTGAGGGCTGCAGGTCCCTCGGTTGGTTCTGAACGACAATTTGGCCCAGGCCAGCGCGAACCTGTAGGATGTCACCTTTTTCCCGCGTTTTTGATCTAAGTGGAGTAAAGTGCTTATTCCGGGTGTTCAGAGGAGAATACTGACCCTATGACGGTGCTGGCGCCGCAGTATAAGTGGATAGATGGGCAGGGAATGGCGTTTGGCGCGCCTGGGCTTCAGCCACGCTGGACTTCGAGCGCCAAGGACGCGGTTGGGACGGCCTATTCGGCGTCGAGCCGCGCGTGGTACACGGTGTCGCACGGCATTCTGAACGAGGTCTACTACCCGACGATTGACCGGCCGCAGATTCGCGACATGCAGCTGCTGATCACCGATGGCGAGACGTTCTTTCATGAAGAGCGCCGCGATCTGGATCATGACTTCGAATATGTTGATTCCGATTCGCTGGCAGTAAAGGTGCGCAACCGCGATCCGGAAGGGCGCTACACGATCACCAAGGTCATCATCAATGATCCGCATTATCCGGTGGTCCTGACGCATATCTGGATCGAGGGAGAAGCTGAGCTGCTGGATCGGTTGAGCGTCTACGTCCTGATGTCGCCGCATATCGAAGGCGGCGGCATGGGGAACAATGGACGCATTATTGAAGTCGCAGGGCAGCGGGCGGCGGTTGCGTGGAAGAATCACACGTCACTTGCGATGACGGCAGACTGCGGTTTCGATCGTGCGAGCGTGGGCTATGTGGGAGCAAGCGACGGCTGGCAGGACCTTCACCACAACTTCCAAATGGACTGGGAGTTCGGCTCGGCGCTTGAAGGCAATATCGCCATCATGGGCGAGATCAAGGTGCACCGGGTACGCGATTTCACGGTCGCGCTGGGATTTGGCGAGGGGCACCATGCAGCGCTGTCGGCGGCAATGGGGGCATTGTCCAGCCGCTTCGAGCAGCACTTGAAGCGGTTCATCGAGCAATGGCACCGGGCGGCCAGTCCGCGAGAGCTGGCGGCGAGTTCGACGGATGGCGGGCGGTTGATGCAGATCAGCCACAACGTCGTGCTGGCGCATGAAGACAAGACCTATGGGGGAGCATTTATTGCTTCGGCTTCCATTCCGTGGGGCTATGCAAAAGGCGATGACGACCTCGGGGGCTACCACCTGGTCTGGACGCGTGACATGGTGCAGAGCGCGACGGCTCTGCTGGCCTGCGGGCGCGTGGATACGGCGCGCAGGGCGCTGGTCTATCTGGCCTGCACGCAGCGGCCAGACGGCAGTTTCGCGCAGAATTTTTGGATTGATGGAACGCCTTACTGGACTGGCCTCCAACTAGATGAAGTCGCGTTCCCCATCATTTTGGCGTGGCGGCTGTGGAAGAAGGATGGTCTCGGCAATTTCGATGTTTTTCCGTTTGTTGAACGGGCGGCGGGATTTCTGGTGCGCTATGCTCCGGTGACACAGCAGGAACGCTGGGAGGAGTGCGCCGGGTACTCGCCTTCGACGCTGGCGGCGGTGATTTCGGGCCTGATTTGCGCTGCGGATATGGCGCGTGCACACAGCGCGCCGGAGCTGGCGCAGTTTCTGGAAGAGCAGGCCGACTGGATTGAAAGCCATCTGGAGGATTGGACTGCCACGAACGACGGCGTGCTCCATCCCGAGATCAAGCGGCACTACGTGCGGATTCGCCCACCGGAATGCGGGGAGCCGTTTGCCCCTGTGGACTGCGGCAGTGGAAAAATTCGCATCGCGAATCGCGAGCCTGGTGAGAAGTACGAGTTCGAGGCGCGTGAGGTGATCGATGCGGGTTTTCTGGAGCTGGTGCGGTATGGCGTGCGGCGCGCTGATGATCCGGTGATTGTGGATTCATTGAAGGTCGTTGACAAGGTGTTGAAGGTCGAGACGCCGAAAGGGCCATGCTGGCGGCGGTATAACCACGATGGATATGGTCAGCGGAAGGATGGAGGGCCTTTCCTCGGCTGGGGACAAGGACGCCCGTGGCCGCTTCTGACGGGCGAGCGCGCGCACTATGAACTGGCCGCTGGAAGCGACATCAAACCGCTGATCTCGACGATCGAACGATTTGCCTCGGTGGGAGGACTGCTGCCCGAGCAGATCTGGGACGAGCCGGACAAGAGTGGGCTGGTCTTCGGGGAGCCTGCGGGCGCGGCAATGCCGCTGGTCTGGGCTCATGCGGAGTATCTAAAGCTGCTGCGTTCAGTGACCGATGGGCAGGTGTTTGACAGCATTCCCGTGGTCGAAGAGCGATATGCGAAGGGCACGTCGAAAAGCAATATCGAGGTTTTCAAGTTGCGGCGAAAGATAAACCGCATCACGGCGGGCAAAACACTTCGTATTACGGCGCATAATCGCTTCAAGGTTGTCTGGACAACGGATAGCTGGAAGACGAACTCTATGACGGAGAGCTCGGGGGTAGGTTATGCGGGCTCTTTTGCGGATATACCGACCGCTCCGAAGCAGACTGGCGCGGTTTCGTTTACTCTTTTGTGGATAGAAGAAAACCGGTGGGAGGGGAGCAATTTTGATGTGCAGATCGAAGCCCCTTCCTGAGCCGTTTTTGGGTGCGTAGACATCCTAAGGGCGTGGGATGTGCCGACCGGGTAATTTTTTGACGAGTTTCAGCAATCGATGACATCTTTCCGGGTGCGCTAACGACTTCGAAATCGCACCATCACTATGGGCCGAAAGTTAACCACTGGGCCGAAAATTTCATGGAGCGTGAATAGGTTATGAGCGATATCGATCTTCTTTCGATTAATGCACTTCGTTTTCTTGCAGTAGATGCCGTGGACAAGGCGAACAGCGGCCACCCAGGCGCGCCTCTTGGCGACTCGCCGATTGCCTATCTGCTCTTCCACAAGTACATGCGGCACAATCCGAAGAACTCGCACTGGCCGAACCGCGACCGCTTTGTGCTTTCGAACGGGCATGCCTCGGCGCTGCTGTATGGCGCGCTGCATCTCTCCGGATACAACGTGACCATCGAAGACCTCCAGCAGTTCCGGCAGTATGGGTCAAAGACCCCGGGGCATCCCGAACGCGGCGACACGGATGGTGTCGAAGTCACGACCGGACCGCTGGGACAGGGCCTTGCCATGTCCGTCGGGCTTGCCATTGCGGAGAAGCATCTGGCTGCTGTCTATAACCAGCCGGGATTCGATGTCGTCGATCACTATACCTATGGCATCTGCGGCGATGGCGACCTAATGGAAGGCATCTCGCATGAAGCGGCGTCGCTGGCCGGGACGCTGAAGTTGGGCAAACTGATCTTCCTGTACGACGACAATCTAATCTCGCTCGACGGGCCGACCGAATTGTCGTTTACCGAAGATGTGGAGAAGCGCTTCGAAGCCTATCACTGGCATGTGCAGAAGGTAGCGGACGGCAACGATCTCGACGCCATCTCGAAGGCAATTGAGGCGGCTAAGGCGGTAACGGATAAGCCTTCGATTATTGCGGTGCGGACGGTGATTGGCTACGGCAGCCCGATTGCGGGTACCAACAAGGTGCATGGTGAAGCTCTGAAGCCTGATCAGGCGATCGAGACCAAGAAAAAGCTGGATTGGCCTCCGGACAAGTTTTTCTATGTGCCCGAGGAGGCGCAAAAGAACTGGGACACGATTGGACCACGCGGCGCGAAATATGAGCAGGAGTGGAACTCCCTTTTCGCAGGGTACAAAAGCAAATTCCCTGAACTGGCTGCTCAGTTTGAGCGCACGCACGCGGGCAAGCTGAAAGACGGGTGGGAGAAGTCGATACCCACCTTCTCGACAGAGAAGCCGATGGCAACGCGCAATGCCGGCAACGCGATCATGAATGCGTTCGCCAAGGATGTGCCCGAGTTGATTGGCGGCGCGGCTGACTTGACAGCTTCGACCAAGACGATCCTGAAAGACGGCGGAAACTTCCATCTCGATCCCAAGGGCAGGAATATCTGGTTCGGAGTGCGCGAGTTCGGCATGTGCGCGGCAGTGAACGGTATGGCGGCGCATGGCGGCCTGATTCCTTACGGCTCGACGTTCTACACCTTCAGCGATTACTGCAAGTCTGCGCTGCGCATGGCGGCGATCATGCATACGCAGTCACTGTTCATCTTTACGCATGATTCGATTGCCCTGGGCGAGGATGGCCCGACCCACCAGCCGATCGAGCACCTGATGATGTTGCGCGCAGTGCCGTTCCTAACGGATTTCCGTCCCGCAGACGCGAATGAGACGGCAGCAGTGTGGCGGCTGGCGCTGGAGCGCAAGAGCCCTTCGTTCATGGCGCTTACGCGACAGGATCTGCCGGTTCTTGATGCGGCAAAGCATGACATTTACGAAGGTGTAAAACATGGCGCATACATTCTGGAGCAGGGCAGCGATTCTCCGGATGTGCTGATTGTCGCCACAGGCTCAGAGGTGTCGCTGGCGCTCGATTCGGCGGCTGCGCTGAAGAAGGAAGGCGTGACTGCACGCGTGGTTTCGATGCCAAGCTGGAAGATCTTCGAAGAGCAGAGTGACGAGTACAAGGCTTCGATCTTTCCGGATCATCTGCCGAAGCTGGCGGTGGAGGCAGGCAGTCCGATCGGCTGGTGGAAGTATGTCGGCCGTCATGGCGATGTGATCGGACTGGAGCGCTTTGGCGCATCGTCCCCGGGCAAGAAGGTGCTCGAGGAGCTGGGCTATAGCGTGGGCAACGTTGTCAACCGCGCCAAGGCTCTGGTTGAGGAAGCGCGGAAATCGGAAGCTGCGCTGGCGGGGAAGTAACGATATGAAGCTGGTGATTGCAGCCGACCATGCGGGCTTTCCGCTCAAGGAAGAGGTTCGCGGATATCTGGAGCGCTTGGGGCATGAGGTGGTCGACCTGGGCGCTTACAATACCGAGCCCTCCGACTATGCGGATTTTGCCGAAGCGGTGGGCAAGGCACTGGCTGCGGGACGGGCGGAGCGCGGCATCCTGATTTGCGGCAGCGGCGTTGGCGTAAATGTTGCTGCGAACAAGATGCCGGGCGTTCGCGCCAGCATGTGTCATGACACGTATTCCGCGCACCAGGGCGTGGAACACGATGACATGAATGTGCTGGTGCTGGGCGCAAGGATTATCGGCACCGCGCTGGCGTTTGATCTGGTGTCGTCGTACCTGAATGCGCGCTTCCAGAAGCAGGAAGAGCGCTTTGTACGCAGGCTGAATAAAGTAAAGGCAATGGAAGCTCGCAATATGCCGGAAGCGGCAAAGCTGGAGAGTCACACCGCCAGGTAAATCAACCCGAACGCAACGAAGCACTGCAGGTGCACGAACGGCGCAGGAGTGGCAATGGCAACCATCACTACCATTTTGTGGGACGTTGGCGGGGTCCTGCTGACGAATGGCTGGGACCGTAAGGGGCGTGCTGCCCTGCAGTCCCAATTCGGGCTGGACCACGATGTGTTTGAGGAGCGGCACGAAATGTCCAACGACGCGTGGGAAAAGGGACTGATCACGATCGAGGAGTATCTCAGGAAGACAGTCTTCCACGAGCCGCGCAACTTCACCCCGGACGACTTCATTGCCGCGATGAAAGCGCAGTCACAGGTACTTGGTGACAGCGCTCTTGGAATCCTCGGAAATCTCGCCGCATCCGAGTCCGTATTCATCGGCATGCTGAACAACGAGTCGCGCGAGCTGAACGACTATCGCATCGACAAATTCAGCCTGCGTAATTACTTCAAGGTATTCCTGAGTTCCTGCAACGTGGGATTGCGCAAGCCGGATACCGACATCTTCAGACTTGCACTCAATATCTTGCAGCAGGATGGGGACTCGGTGGCGTTTGTGGATGACCGTCCGGGCAATGTGCAGGCCGCCAATGAGGTCGGAATACATGGGATTCGCTATCAAGGCTCGGAGAATTTGAAGACGGAGTTGGAGAGGCTGGGTATTACGCTTGCGGCAGAGGCGGGTTCGCGAACGGTATAGCTGGCATTTTTAGGCGGATGCCAGACTTCATGCGGTGACGAGAGACTAGCAGGGGGACACTATGGCAACGACGGAAGTAAGGATTGCTCCAGACGCGGTAGGGGCGGCATCGCAGCGCAGCGAACGTATTCCCGATCCCGGAGTGGTGGTGATCTTTGGCGCATCGGGCGACCTGACCAAGCGCAAGCTGCTGCCAGCGCTCTTTCACTTGGAACAGCAAGGCTTGCTGCCTGCAGAGTTCGCGATTGTCGGCGTAGCGCGCCGCGATCTGAAGAGCACCTTTGCCGCCGATATGAAAGACGGCATTCTGAAGTTTGGCGGCGTGAAACAGGATGACAGCCGGATTGACGACTTCATCGAAAAAGTGGATTACCACGAGATGAACTTCGACGATGACGCCGGCTATGCGGACCTGAAGGCGATGCTGGAAAAAATCGACAAGGAGCGGGGTACGGAAGGCAATCGGCTCTTCTATCTCGCCGTCGCGCCGGAATATTTCTCCGACATTATCAATCGGCTCGGAGAGCACGGCATGGCGCACCCGCAAAAGGGCCGTGCGCGGGTGATCATCGAGAAGCCCTTCGGGCATGATTTGGAGTCGGCGCGGGAACTGAATGATGAGGTAAATAAGGTATTCGACGAGGAACAGATTTTCCGCATCGATCATTACCTCGGCAAAGAGACGGTGCAGAATATCCTGGTCTTTCGCTTTGCCAACGGGATTTTTGAGCCGATCTGGAATCGCAACTTCATCGATCATGTGCAGATTACCGCTGCTGAAAATATCGGCATTGAAGGCCGCGGGCCCTTTTATGAGAAGGCCGGTGCGCTGCGCGACGTGGTGCAGAATCATGTGATGGAACTGCTTTCCTTTGTTGCCATGGAGCCGCCGGTTTCTTTTGAGGCGAACTCGGTACGCGGCGAGAAGGTGAAAGTATGGCGTGCGATCAAACCGATTCCCATTGAAAACACCGTGCGCGGCCAATATGCGCTGGGCATGGCAGACGGACAGCAGGTGCAGGGCTACCGTGAAGAAGACCGTGTCGATCCCAATTCCTCCACGGAGACCTATGCGGCCCTGAAACTGGAGATGGAAAACTGGCGCTGGGCCGGGGTCCCGTTCTATCTGCGCGCAGGCAAACGGATGGCAAAGCGCGTGACAGAGATTACGATTCAGTTTAAGCAACCGCCGCTGTTACTTTTTGACCGTCCAGGTACGGGCGCCTGCAACGAGATCCAGCCGAACCTGATGGTCATCCGGATCCAGCCGGATGAAGGCATCTCTCTACGATTTGGCGCCAAGGTGCCGGGGCCGGAGACGAATGTCTGCCCGGTAGTGATGGATTTCCAGTATGCAAGCGCGTTTGGCGTGAATTCGGCGAACGGCTATGAACGGCTTCTGCTGGACGCGATGCTTGGCGACCAGACGCTGTTTGCCCACCGCGACGGGGTGGAGGCGACCTGGTCGCTGTACACGCCCGTGCTGCAGGCCTGGGCGAAATCGAAGCCGAGGGATTTTCCCAACTACACCAGCGGCGCATGGGGGCCGAAAGCAGCCGATGGGCTGATCGGACGCGATGGCAGACGCTGGCACAACGGGTGATTTTTAAGGAATTCACAACACATGGCGAAGACGATAGCAGTCGAATACCGCGTGTACGATGGGCCCGCTGCGCTGGCGCATGCTGCGGCGGAACATTTTCTCGAGCAGGCGCAAAAGAGTGTCGCCGCCAAGGGCGAGGTTCGCATTGCTGTCTCCGGCGGCAGCACACCGAAGCGCACCTTCGAGCTGCTGGCGAACCCGCAGGAGAAATTTCTGCAGGCGATGCCTTGGGCGCATCTGGAGCTTTTCTTTGTCGATGAGCGCACCGTGCCTCCGACCGACAATGACAGCAACTATCGCATGACGCGCGAGGCGATGCTGGACAAAGTTCCGCTCAAGCCGGAGCAGGTTTTTCGTATCGAAGGAGAGCTCAGGCCGGAAGAAGCTGCGTCGCGCTATGAGTCGACGATTCGCAATCAGTTCCGGCTGGAGGGCGCGGAGGTTCCGCGCTTTGATGTTCTAGCGCTGGGGATGGGTGATGACGGGCATACCGCGTCGATCTTTCCGCACACGGCCGGGATTCACGAGATGGCACGCATTGCGTATGCGAACCAGGTTCCGCAGAAAGATACCTGGCGCGTGACGCTGACATGGCCCGTGATCGTTGAGGCCAGCGAGGTTTTCTTCCTGATTGGCGGGACGGACAAGGCTAACCCATTGCATCGGGTGCTGCAGGGGCCGTATGATCCGGAGACGCTGCCATCGCAGTTGATTCAGCCGAAGAATGGGAAGCTGCTGTTTCTGCTGGATAAAGACGCGGCGGCGTTGTTGCCCCCGACTGACGCGAGCGGCGTGGGAAGACTGGAGATTACGAGATGATTCTCGCCGGGGATGTGGGCGGAACGAAAGTCCACTTGGCGCTTTATGGGTTTGAAAATGGCGAACTGTCGCACGTTCGCGATGAGAGATTTCCTGCACAGGAATATGCGGGACTTGAAGTAGTTACGAAAAAGTTCCTGGCTGACAGTGGCAATCCCGAAGTTACTGCTGCATGCTTCGGCGTGCCGGGGCCGGTACGGCATGGACGCCTGAAGCTGACCAACCTGCCCTGGGTTCTGGACTGCGCGGAGCTGTCGACCGGCCTCAAAATCCAGCACCTCTTCCTCATCAATGATCTCGAAGCAAACGGATACGGCATCCCTGAACTGCATCCGGAGCAGATTCAGGTCTTGAGCGATGGCGATGCGAGCGCAATAGGGAATCGCGGGCTGGTTTCCGCAGGCACCGGGCTCGGCGAGGCCATTCTGGTGTGGAACGGCAGGATACATGTACCGATGGCATCCGAAGGCGGTCACTGCGATTTTGCTCCGCGCAACGAAATGGAAATTGACCTGTTGCGCTATCTGCAACGGGAACTGAAGGGCCGCGTAAGTTTCGAGCGCGTTGTTTCCGGCATTGGGCTCAAGAACATCTATTCATTCTTGCGCGACGAGAAACGCATGGACGAGCCAGCTTGGCTGAAGGAGAGAATGCACCTTGAAGATCCGAATGCAGTGATCGGTGAAGTGGGCGAAGACGGATCGAACGAACTGTGCACGAAGACGCTGGATATGTTTGCTTCGGCCTATGGAGCTGAGGCCGGAAACCTGGCGCTGAAAGTTTTGTCCGTAGGCGGGTTGTATCTGGGCGGTGGCATCGCTCCGAAGATCCTGAAGACGATGAAAGACGGAACGTTCATGAAGGCGTTTACCGACAAGGGACGCCTGAGCGAACTGCTCATCCATATGCCGGTGCGCATTATTCTGGAGAGTCGTGCCGCACTTATGGGAGCCGCCGCGTATGCGGAAGCGCGGGCCGCGGCAGTCAGCGGGCAATCGGAGCGCGCTGCCTCGGTGCAGTTTTCCTGAATCATAGAGTCTTAGGCAAAGTCGGGCGCTCATCTCTTTCGTGACAACTCTGTCACGCGTCTGCGATATGGTAAATACAGCGCTTTGAAAAGCCGTTTTGCCTGAAGCGCATCTCTTATAAAGGAAGTCTATGCCGCAACTTTTTCGCCGCATGAGCGGATGTGTGTGTTTTGCAGTGTGTCTTGTTCTGGGAACATTTTTTGTTCAGGATGCAACTGCGCAGCGCCTGCCAGACACGGTCCGCCCGAAACACTACAGCCTGATCCTTACGCCAGATCTGGAAGCGCAACATTTACTGGCAGTGAAACAATCGATGTGCAGATTCTGAAGCCAGTCGATTCAATCACTCTGAACGCCATCGAGATCAAATTCCAGAGCGTAAAAACAAAACTGAACGGAAAGGTTCTAGACGCCGCTATCACCGAGGACACCGATAAACAGCAGGCGACTTTCAATTTCCATCAGCAACTTCCGGCGGGCATGCTGACGCTGGAGATTGAGTACACCGGCATTTTGAATAGCAAGCTGCGGGGCTTTTATCTGTCGAAGACGGAGAAGCGCAACTATGCGGTGACACAATTTGAGTCGACCGATGCCCGTCGCGCTTTCCCTTCGTTTGATGAGCCCGCATTCAAGGCGACCTTCGATGTGACCCTGATTGTGGATAAGGGCGATACGGCGATTTCAAACACCAATATTGTTTCGGATACGGCCGGGCCGGCCGCTGACATGCACACAGTCAAGTTTGCTACGACGCCGAAGATGTCGACGTATCTGGTTGTGTTTCTTGTCGGAGATTTTCAGTGCACAACAGGCGAGAGCGATGGTGTACCGATTCGCGGCTGTTCGACTCCGGACAAAGTGGAGCTGACGAAGTATTCGGTGAAGGCAGCGGAGTTTGTGCTGCACTATTACGACACCTACTTCGGCATCAAGTATCCGATGCCAAAGCTCGATATGATCGCTATCCCAGACTTTGAAGCGGGTGCGATGGAGAACTTCGGTGCGATCACCTATCGTGAGACGGATCTCCTCATCGACGAGAAGACTGCGTCTATAGGCGCGAAGAAGAATGTGGCCGCAGTGGTTGCGCACGAGATGGCCCATCAGTGGTTCGGCGACATGGTAACGATGCAATGGTGGGACAACATCTGGCTGAACGAGGGCTTCGCGACGTGGATGGAGAACAAGCCGGTCGCCGCGTGGCATCCGGAGTGGAATATTCCTCAGGACGTAGCCCAGGACATGGAGCGTACGCTGGATTACGACGCGCAACGCACCACGCGCACGATTCGCGCGAGAGCCGACACTCCGGATGAGATCAACGAGATGTTCGATGGGATCTCGTATGGCAAGGCGGGTGCGGTTCTGCTCATGGTCGAGAATTATCTAGGCGAGGAGACCTTCCGCAAAGGTGTGCATAACTACCTCGCTGCTCACATGTACGGCAATGCCACGGCGGAAGATTTCTGGAACGCGCAGACAGCCGAAAGCCACAAGCCGGTCGACAAGATCATGGAAAGTTTTGTGGCGCAGCCGGGCGTGCCGATCTTTACCTTCAACGCACCTCAGACCGGCAGCGTAGGCGTCAACCAGCAGCGGTTCTTCCTGAGCCCCAGTATGAAGGCAGCAACTGCAGATTCGTGGACTGTTCCTGTGTGCATGAAATCAGGCGATGGCAAACAGGATTGCGAGCTGCTGTCGGCGGCACAGCAACCGCTCAAGACGCCGCAGGCTCCTTTCTTCTTTGCGAACGCCGAAGGCAAGGGCTACTACCGCAGCACGTATCCGCCGGATCTGTACGCGAAGATCGTTGGCAAGGTGGAGACCGGCCTGTCACCAGAAGAACGGATAAGCTTCCTTGGCGACACATGGGCGCAGGTGCGCGCGGACAAGATTTCCGTCGGCGACTATCTGACTCTTGCCGCAGCAGTGAAGGCTGACACGAGCGGAGATGTAATCAGAGCAGCGCTCAGCGGCGTCGGGATCATTAACAATCGTATTGCAAGCACCGACGAAGAGCATGAGGCGCTGGCCGCATGGGTATGCAAGAACTTCAAGCCGGCGTATGAAAGACTGGGCGAGGCTTCGGACAATGACACTCCCGAGAAGAAAGAACTGCGGGCAACATTGTTTGACTATCTGGGCACGATTGGAAAAGATCCGGATGTCATCGCGCAGGCCAAACAGATTGCCGCGAAATATCTTGCAGACCCAACGTCAGTGGAAGGGACATTTGCTCAGACTGCCACAAGAATTGCGGCTGTTAACGGCGATGCTGCATTCTTCGACCAGCTGCAGAAGACCTTTGAAACCTCCGCGAATCCGCAATTGCAGGAGACTGCATTGCGCTTGCTTGCTGGATTCCATGACCAGTCCCTTGAGCGTCGCTCTCTTGATTACGCGGTTTCCGGCAAAGTGAGAAATCAGGATGCGGTGTTCCAACTCCTGTTCATGCTGCAGGGCCGCGAAACACGCGATCAGGCATGGCAGTACATCCAGCAGAACTGGGACAACGTCCGGGCCCAGTTTACGACGTTCATGGGGGCTGCCCTGGTTAGCGGCACAGGAAGCTTCTGCAGCGCCGAAGCACGCGATCAGGTCGAGAGCTTCTTCAGCACGCACAAAGTGCCTGCGTCCGAGCATGCACTGGCTCGGGCGAAGAACCAGATCAATGACTGTATTGAGCTGCGTGCCGCGCAGGAGCCAAAGCTGAAGGAGTGGATGGCAACTCAGAAATAAGTCTGTTTGTTTAACTCTTTGCATGGCCGGGGCTTGTCTCCGGCCATTTCTTTTCCGCGAGATTGCTGCTGTAGACACGTGAGATGCCGCGCAGGATCTGCCGCTGCGGAAGCGAGTCGGCGCTCTCGGCGAAAAAGGCTTCTCCGATGCGCTGCGCCTGTGTGCGGTAGAACCAGCGGCTGAACAGGCAGAGGTGATCGGAGATGGTCTGGGTGCTGAGTTTCGATTTTGCGGACGGTGAAACCAACTCAACCAAAGTCTGGTGCAAGCGTTCTTCAAGAATATTGCGGGAGACAGTCTGCACTGCGGTGCGAGCGTCTTCTGCTGCCAGCGGAACTGCCTCGATGGTCGTTGGATGAACGTAGAGCGAGGTTGATCCTGACTGCTCGTTGTGCAGCCGCATGCCCTGAACGGAATAAAGAACCGGTCCGAGGATGACGCCGTGCGTCAGAAGAAAGCAACTCACACTTTCCGGTTCTGAGGACGGTTGCAATATGAGCCCTACAAGCTTCGATAATTGATGGACGGCTGCGGGCATGAGAGAAGCGACAGCCTGGACTTTCTGAAGTTTCGCGTGCGTCTGCGCCGCCCTTTCAAAGTCCAGCTCAGCAGAGGCCGCGTCACGCTCAGCAGCAACTCTTTCGACCAGGCTGGCGCCGCGCGTTTCGAGGAAGGCGTGCACGCTGGCTGCTTCCTGGGCATAGCGGTCGTCCGTGCAACCCTTGAAGCAGGGTGCGAGGCACATCTTCATTTCCGAGTAAATGCACCCGGGGAATGCAGGGTCAGGATTGAGGTCTTCATGGCAGCGGCGCAGTTCGAAGAGGTTGAGCATCTCATCGCAGAATTTCTCCGCGGATGCGCGTGACTGGAATGGACCGAAGAGATCATCGAACGCAGATTTTGTGATTTTGTTGGTTACATATACACGCGGGTAAGCATTGTCGCCGGTCATGCGCAGGAAAGATGGCGGACGCAAGTGCATGCGCTTTCGCGTGGCGTCCCCAAATACTTGCATGGATGCGGCATAGAGGCAGAGCGCTGATTCGAAATCGGAGCCGGTAAGCGTGTATTCGATGCGCGCGATTTTCTCCGTGAGGCGCAGACGTTTCGACTGCGAGGGGCGCGCGTCGAGAAAGCGGGTGAGGCGTCGGCGAAGACTTGGCGTGCGGCTTAGATAAGGTTCAGCGCGTTCATCGGCGGCAAAGAGCGCAAAAACGCCGGGCTGCGCTGGTATTTGCGCGAGGGCGGAAGCGGGATTCGTTGGGTCGAAGGCAATGGAGTAGACGAGCATGCGACTCGTCCTTATTATTCGCCAGCGATGGTCATGCCGTCGATGCGCAACGTGGGCGACGCTACTGATCCGCGAAAGACGAGATCGTTGCCGATAGCGCTGATGTTACGAAAGATCTCCTTGAGATTGCCGGCAACGGTGACTTCCTGCACGGGATATGTGAACTCGCCATTCTCGATCCAGATGCCGGAGGCTCCGCGCGAGTAGTCCCCGGTGACCATGTTCACGCCCTGTCCGAGAAGCTCGGTGACGTAGAGACCGCTTCTGAATGTTGCGCAGAATTTCTTCAGGCGAGAGTTTGCCTGCTTCGAGATACAGATTGCCGCTGCCGATGCCGGGATTGCCTGCAAGTCCGCGAACGGCGTTGCCGGTGCTCTGCATGTGAGCTTGCGCGCGGTATAGGTGTTCAGCAGGTAGGTCTTGAGAACGCCTTTTCGACGATGACTTTGCGGCATGTCGGCAGCCCTTCGCCATCGAAGGGCGATGAGCCGTAACCCCCGATCATCGTGCCGTCGTCGATGACGTTGACCGATTCCGCTGCGACCTGCTCGCCCAGCTTGCCGGTGAAAAAGGACGCGCCGCGATAGATGCTGTCGCCGTTCGCGGCGTCGAAGATGGCTCCGATGAGCGAGCGAGCGATCTCGGGTGCGAAGACGATAGGCACGCGTTGTGTCGGCACGCGGCGTGCATCCAGTCGACGTAAGGTCCGGCGCGCAGCTTCAGCACCGACTGACTCAGGTGAGTCGAGCTTCGTGAGGGTTCGCGCTGAAGAATACCAGTAGTCGCGCTGCATTTCGCCGTTTTTGCTCATGGCGATAGGGCTGGTGGACACTGAGCAATAGGACGACCGATATTCCCCAACGAATCCCCGCGAATTAGCCAGCACTTTGCGGCCTGTGGCTGCGTCAAAGCTGCCGCCGTCGCTGTTTTGGATGCGCGTGTCGGCGGACATGGCTGCCGCCTCGCAGCGGCGGGCGAAATCGATGCGCTCGGCAGTCGGCAGCGAGTAGACATCTTCGTGGTAGAGGTTGAGGTCATAGTCCAGGCGGCCATATTGGCTCTCATCAGCGAGT
This sequence comes from Terriglobales bacterium, assembly GCA_963823845.1. Taxonomy (GTDB): domain Bacteria; phylum Acidobacteriota; class Terriglobia; order Terriglobales; family Acidobacteriaceae; genus Alloacidobacterium. The sequence goes on along the minus strand of CAWGND010000020.1, from coordinate 164,042 downwards.
CCAGCGAACGGATCTTCTGAGGTTACCCGGACAAGAGCGAGCGCTCCCTCGATGAGGTGGTCGATGCCCTCAGCCGTGAAGTCGCTCGACGATGTGCTGGCAGCCTTTTGTCCGATGAAGACCCGCAAGCCGATGCCGCGCGAGCCTGATTCCTTTAGCGTTTCCACTTCGCCGAGACGGACGGTGGTCGAGAATTCATCGCCTTCACGGATGACTGCTTCGGCGTCGGTGGCGCCAGCCTTGCGCGCTTTTGTAACAACGTCGGTTGCTAATTGCTGAAGGTCGGTGGTGAGTTCGGTTGCTGTTGACATCGCGGAGTGACTTAACCTCACGGGCCCGAAGGCCCTCAATCTTTGTGTTCCAAGGCGCGGGCTGAAGCCCACGCCTGCCATCGTTTGCCTGGCATTTTAATTGCCGGTGCCGCCGACCGTCATGCGGTCGAGTTTCACCGTAGGCATTCCTACGCCGACGGGTACGCTCTGGCCATCTTTGCCGCAGGTGCCAACGCCTTCGTCGAGCAGTAAATCATTGCCGACCATGGAGACATATTTCAGAGCCTCGGGGCCGTTGCCGATGAGCGTGGCGTCGCGGACGGGTGCGGTGATCTTGCCGTCTTCAATGAGATACGCTTCTGACGCACTGAAGACGAACTTGCCGCTCGTGATGTCGACCGAGCCGCCGCCGAAGTTGACGGCGTAGAGGCCGCGCTTCACGCTACGCAGAATGTCTTCCGGAGAATCATCGCCCGAGAGCATATAGGTGTTCGTCATGCGCGGCATGGGAATCTGCTGGTAGCTTTCGCGACGTCCATTGCCCGTGTGCGGCATGTTCATGAGGCGCGCTGAGAGCTTGTCGCTCAAATAGCCTTTGAGGATGCCGTTTTCGATGAGCACGGTTTCATGCGTGGGCGAGCCTTCATCGTCTACGTTCAACGACCCGCGACGCGAGGGCATCGTGCCGTTATCGACGACGGTGACTTTGGAACTCGCGACCTGGCGCCCGATGAGTCCGGCGAAGGCCGAAGTTTTCTTGCGATTGAAATCGGCTTCGAGGCCGTGGCCAACGGCTTCGTGCAGCAAAACGCCAGGCCATCCGGGCCCGAGGACAACTTCCATCTCGCCTGCGGGCGCGGCGACGGCTCCGAGTTGCAAAATGGCCGTGCGCGCGGCCTCGTTCGCGAAGTGCTCCGGAGTCTTTTCGGTAAGGAAGTAACTGATATCGACGCGTCCACCGCCGCCTGAGTGCCGCGTGTCGTCTGCTGGCCGTCATTGGCGAGAACGAAGACATTGAGGCGCGCGAGCGGCTGCGTGTCGCTGGCAAAGGTGCCATCGGACGCGGCGATGAGGATGTGCTTCAGCTCGTCAGAGTAGCTGGCGCGCACCTGCTTGATGCGCGCATCATAGGCGCGGGCGGCGCGATCGGCGCGCATCACCAGATCAAGTTTCGTACTCAGGTCCGAATCGAGTTCGGCCGCCGGAATCGGGTAAAGATTCGGCGACTGCGTCTCCGTGAATCCGGCAACGGGCTGTTTTGCCGGACCTCTGGCGATGAGCGCTGCGGTGCGTGCGGCATGCAGCAGGCGCTCGGCCGAAAGATTGTCGGTGTAGGCGTAGCCGGTGCGCTCGCCGGAGACCACGCGGATGCCGCAGCCGGCGCTCACGCCCTGGCTGGCGGATTTGACCAGCGATTCGTCGACGCCGATCGAGGTCGCGGAGACCGACTCGAAGTAGAGGTCGGCGTAGTCGCCGCCCGCGGAAAGAGCCTCGCCCAGGCAGCGTTCCAGCAGCCGCTCGGAAAGTCCAAATTTTTCAAAGAAATAGCGTTTGTGGCTGGCAGCGAATGTCGTCATGAATAAACCTATTCCTTGTTAGATGAGACGAGGTGTTTCTCCGATTCTACGCTGCTTTCGGGCATGGTCCGCGTTTTACCTTCTGCACAACAATGAGGGGGCTAACGGCGATGGTTCCTGCTGCGATTTCAACAGATGCGAGCCTTTTTGTTTTTGTTAAGATCGCGGCATGAAAAAGCTGTTTCTTCTGTCTTTGGTTCTGCTGTTCTCGGCCGCTGCGTTTGCACAACCGCATCACCACCGCCATCATCATCATCATCACTACCGGGCACGGTAAAGCGCGCGGGCCTGTAAGCCCGCGTGTTCCTTCTGTGATATTTTTCGCGTATGAGTGAAGACCCGCGTTATCCCGCTGGCAAATGTCCCGATCCCGTCGAACAAACTTCAGAGCAGCGGCGCGCTTCCATCGCCGTCGTCGCTGCTTTGCCTGAGAACCTGCGCTCTGCGGTTCATAGCCTGACCGATTCGCAGGTAGACACGCCGTATCGCGAGGGAGGATGGACCGTCCGCCAGCTTGTGCACCACGTTGCCGACAGCCACATCAACGCGTATGTGCGGACGCGGCGCGCTCTTACTGAAGACTGGCCTGCGGTGAATGCATATGATGAAAAACTGTGGGCCCAACTTTCCGACGCGCATACGATGCCGATTTCCGTCTCTCTTGAATTGCTGGAAGCGCTGCATCGCCGTTGGGTCGTGCTCTTCGAGTCGCTCACCGAGGAGCAATGGCAGCGCGGGTATGTCCATTCTGAAGACGGCCGCCAGAAGCTGGCCGAGGTGCTGCAAGCGTATGCATGGCACTGCCGCCATCACGTCGCTCACGTTACCGAATTGCGCAAGCGCATGGGCTGGTAGCGCGAAAATGCTTGCCCGCCTCGATGCGGGTGAGCATAGTTTTTCTTAATGCCCTCTGTAAAAACCGAGACAACTGCAGCAGAACTGGCCTGCACTCTGGAAGCATTTCTGGTTGAGCACCCGCGTGCTGCCGTGCTGGAAGATGGGCGCGTGCTCTTCGAGATGCAGGCCGCGCACTATGCTCTTTCCTCTGAGCATGGGCGCTGCTCGCTGCACATATGGTCTGAAGACCGCAACATGGTGCGCACTGTCACGGATTTAGCTGCGCGCAAGAACGTGCTGCGCCTTGAGACACGGCGTTTTGGGCAGACCAAGCCGCAGGCGCTGCAACTGGTGCCCGATCGCGACACGCGCACTCCTACAACCCGCGAGGCCACGCGGAAGAAATATCTGCGCGTGCTGGAGCGGGTGATGACGCGTGCCTTTCCTGATTTCACCCTCGACAGCATCGGGAACGCGATGGACCTCGAACATAGCTTTGGTCCTGCATATGCCCGTGGAGCAATGGTGCGCGGCCCGAAGGCGTGGGCGGTGATCGCGGTGAATGCAGAGGAGACACAGGCGACCATCGATGGCGCGTTGACGCTGGGGATTTTATGGTTGGCTTATTGCCGCGAGCGCAGCGGCGGCAGGCGCGTTTTCGAAGGACTGAAAGTGATCGTTCCCACGGGCATAGCCGCAGTTACGCGCGGTCGGATGGCATGGCTTAATCCGGCGCTTGCCAAGTGGGAGCTGTACGAGTTGGATGAGCGCTGCGAGACGCTGGAGTCGGCGCAGATCAGCTTTCGACTGCATGGGCTTGAATTTGCGCGCATCCGGCATGGGCTTGCGGCAGGTTCCTTTGCACGGCAGGATAAGGTTACCTTTGGCGCCGGTCCAAATGAAACGCCGCTTACGAATGAGACGGAAGACCTGTTTCGCGAGCTGATGCGGCGCGTCTATGACGGGCGTTTCGTTGGCGGGAGCGTGCGCAATCCGCTGTTCAGATTGCAGCCGGAGCGCTGGCTTGAATCGGAGCTGAGGCAGGGGCTGGCGGAATTGGAGCCTGCGATTCGTGAAGATTTTGTGTATACGCAGGTGCCTACCTTCGCAGGCGGGGATCGCGGCATGATCGACCTGCTGAGCGTAAATGGTCGGGGCGCTTGATGGTGCTGGAACTAAAGGCGGACGAAGATTTGCATCTGCCGTTGCAGGGATTGGATTATTGGCTGCGCGTTCGGCAGGTCCACGCTGCGGGTGAGTTGCAGAAACACGGCTATTTCAACGGCGTTGAATTGTCACAGGCGCCCCCGCTGCTGATGCTAGTCGCGCCTGCTCTGCGGATTCATCCGGCGAATGAGACAGGGCTGCGGTATTTGAAGGCGGAAGTGCAGTGGACACTGTTGGCTCTCGATGAACACTGGCGTCAGCGGCGGAGGGTTATTTTTCGAAAGAGAAGTGAGACATAAAACAACCTGACAAATCACAGGTTGTCATCCTGAGCGAAGTCGAAGGATCTGCTTTTTGTTCGCATTGCCACGCGGACTTTAGCTTGCGATAGAGACGGCAGCTGATTCTTCATCAACCATCGCGGAGCGCGGTTCGAAGAAGCGTTCCACAGCATGGAGAACAGCTTCGCCGGTCTTCGACTCATAGATCGATTTCCGCAGTGCAGCGCCGCCCGGAACGCCATGCGTGAACCATGAGGCGAACTGCTTCATCTTGCCCTGCGCCTCCGGATTGCCTTCCTCAAGCAGCATCTGGAAGTAGGTGCGGATCATGCGATAGCGATCAAGGTCGGTTGGTTCATCATAGCGGCCGGTTGCCGTGTACTGTGCGATCTGGCGAAAGATCCACGGATTGGCCGGCGCGGCGCGGCCAATCATCACGGCGTCGCAGTTTGTCTTTGCAACCAGCGCGCAGGCGTCTTCAGGAGTGCGCACGTCTCCGTTGCCGATGACTGGAATGCTGACGGCGTCTTTGACCTCGGCGATGTGCTCCCAGCGCGCCTGTCCAGAGTAACCCTGCTCCCGCGTGCGGGCGTGGAGTGCGACGGCCTGCAGGCCGCTCTCCTGAGCAAGCTTCGCGAGTTCGACGCAAATGATGTGGTTGTCGTTCCAGCCGAGGCGGAATTTGACGGTGAAGGGAATCGACACGGCGGCGCGAACGGTTTCGAAGATTTTCGCAATCAGCGGCAGGTCGCGGAGCAATCCGCTGCCTCCATTGCAGGCGACGACGCGCTTGGCCGGGCAGCCGAGGTTGAGATCGACCATATCGAAGCCAGTCTGCTCGACGATGCGAGCGGCATCGGCCATTGTGGCGGGATTCGACCCGAAAATCTGCGCCGAGATTGGATGCTCGTCTTCGTAAAAGGTCAGATAACGCTTGCGCTTTGATTCGCGCATGCGCGAGAGGCCATCCGCCGAAGTGAATTCGGTCATGATGAGCCCGCAGCCTGACTGCTGGTTGGTGATGGCTGCGTCTACAGACGAAGTCGCGTCAGCTGGACGCGGTAAAGATGCTGGCGTTGCGGATGAAGCGGCGGAAGACCGTGTCGGTGACTCCGGCCATCGGTGCAAGTACCGTCGCCGGGGCGACCCTCACACTGCCGATCTGGACGGACGCGGGAACGCGCACGCCCAGCGGCATGGCGTGTTCGAGCGGATTGTCCCACTGCTTCTTCATTGGACTAGATCATTCTGCCAACATAGCAAAGCCTCCGGCTGGCGGAGGCTTTAGCTTAAGAATCGAAGGCTCCGTTACTTGGCAGCCGTCTCCGCTTTCGCGTACTTGCGGCGGAAGCGCTCAACGCGGCCTGCCGTATCGACCAGCTTCTGCTTGCCAGTGAAGAACGGGTGGCAGGCGGAGCAGATTTCTACGTGGATGTCGCCCTTGTGGGTCGAGCGAGTCGCGAAATTGTTGCCGCACGCGCATACAACCCTGATTTCGTTATAGTTTGGATGAATACCCTGCTTTGGCATGACTCTATAAAACCTTTCCCTGCAATCCTTCTATTTTAAGCGGATTTTGCCGCTCTGGCAATCTGCAAGCGCCACTATCTTCGCAGGTTGCGGCGTCAACACCTTGGATGCCGCACTTACCGAATGGATTCACCCAGGTACTCGACTTCCTCCAGTCCCCTGTGGTGTATTGACGTGCATGAAGAGTTTCTATCTTGCCTGTCTGCTATCTGCGCCGGTTCTCGCCATAAGCGTCTTGGCCCAGACAACAGCCGCGAACGCGCCGCAGTCAAATGCCAGCTACATCGATGCCCAAGGGACTGCGCATGTCTCGCGCATTGTGCCCGTACCGACGACAGTCAGCCCGGCCGCCCAGAAGAGTCTGGCCCGGCAGGATTCCGATGCTCCGGTGTCCGAGTCGCTGGCCGACCGGCGAGCCAAGACCGACGCATGGCAGGCAAAGGCGGGCGAGGCGTACCGGGAGGTTTATCCGGCGACCGTCACCTCGGGGACCGTCGGGGGAGTGCCGGTGCGGATCGTTACGCCTCCGGTCATTGGACCGGGCAAGGAAGACCATGTCCTGGTGAATTTTCACGGAGGTGGATTCAACGCGGATTCAGGATCGCTGACCGAGTCGATTCCGATTGCGAACCTCACGCAGACGAAGGTAATTGCGGTGCTCTACCGTCTCGCGCCCGAGCACCCGTTTCCCGCCTCGGTCGAGGACACAGTCGCCGTCTACAAAGAACTGCTGAAAACCTATAAGCCGCGGAATATCGCGCTCTATGGCACGTCGGCGGGAGCGATTCTTACGGCTGAGACTGCCGTGAAAATCAAGCAACTGGGCCTGCCGCTGCCGGGCGCCCTGGGCGTCTTTTCGGGCCTGGGGGATTTCAGCCAGGCTGGGGACTCGCAGGCGATCTACGCGCTGCGCGGGCTCTCCGGGTATCTGTCACCGCCGGTTTCCGGCGTGCATGATCCGGAGTATGTAGGCACTACCAATCCGAAGGACCCTGTACTCTCTCCTCTATATGCTGATTTGCGGGGAATGCCTCCGACCCTTTTCGTTACCAGCGGGCGCGATCTGCTGCTGAGCGGAACAACAATTCTGCACCGGGCGTTTCTGCGAGCGAATGTGGATGCGCACCTCGTGGTCTTCGAGGCTCTGCCGCACGCCTTCTGGAATGACGTTGACCTGCCTGAGTCGCACGAGGCCGATGAGATCATGGCGCATTTTTTCGACATGCATGTAGGGAAGTAGCTGCAAGATCCAGAACCTATGGTAAGCTCCGATTCCAACAGGAGCATCCATGCGGCGCCGGTTATTCGACAGCGGAATTCAGGCCCTCGCAATATTGCTTGGCGCGATCGGGACGGCCTCCGCCACCACCAACCCGCCTGATGCTCCAGCGGCGGCAACTACGAAAGCATCCTGGGACAAGGCCGCTGCCGCTAAATATCTGGACAGCCGCGAAGTCTGGTGGCAGGCGTGGCCGCCTGCGCACAAGGATCACGAGACGGTATGCGTCTCCTGCCATACCAACGTGCCCTACGCTCTGGCCAGGCCGTTGCTGCGCGACCCGCTCAACGAGCAGGGACTCTCTCAGCCAGAGCGGGTGATGCTCGACAGCATCATCAAGCGGGTTAACCTCGGCACTCAGGCTGCACCCTTCTATAACGATGCGAAACACGGACCCGGCAAGACCCGCGAGGCGCGAAACACGGAAGGCGTCAACAATGCGCTGATCCTTTCCCGCTACGACGCGCAACAGGGGCATTTGCAGGAGGTGACCCGCAAGGCATTCGACAGCATGTGGGCCTCGCAGGAACAGACCGGCGACAAAGCCGGAGCGTGGCTCTGGCAGAACTTTCACTTCTCCCCATGGGAGGCCGACGAGTCGGAGTACTACGGCGCGACGATGGCAGCCGTGGCCGTCGGAAGCGCACCAGACGATTATCGCGACGATCCGAAGATTCAGGGCAATCTGACCCTGCTGCGCAGCTATCTGCGGCGCGAAGCATCAAAGCAGCCGCTGGTGAATCGAATTCTCCTGCTGTGGGCCGCGACCAGGCTGCCCGGACTGATGACCGGCCCCGAGCGCGCCGTGCTCAAAGCGGAGATCGATAGCAAGCAACAATCCGACGGCGGCTGGAGCCTGACCACGCTCGGCACCTGGAAGCGCCACGACAATTCGCCGTTCGATCCGCGCAGCGATGGCTATGCCACCGGCCTCACCGTGCTCGCGCTTGAAACGAGCGGCATCGGCCAGAACGGTCCCGAGTTGAAACGAGGCGTCGAGTGGCTTCTGGCGAACCAGAGTAAAACCGACGGGCTCTGGCCAGCCTATTCGCTCAACGAGCGACGCGATCCGGCTTCGGATCCCGCACTCTTCATGAGCGACGCAGCTACGGCATTCTCTGTGCTGGCTTTGGAAAGCAGCAACTAGTCGAAGTAATCCAGTCGGACTGGATATGCACACCCGCCCCTGCGATACTAGACAAAAGCCATGAGTGAAATTTGTCCGAAATGCGAGGGCATGGGAATGCGCGTGTTCCGGCGCGCCGATGGAAGCCAGGTCGCGGAGGTCTGCGATTGCCGGCATGAGCAGCGCGTTGCCCGGCTGCTGACGCGGGCCGGGATCCCACGGCGCTACGAGCATTGTTCGCTGGACAGCTATGAATCGAGCTTTCCCGGCGCGGATCGTTCGCTGAGTGCCGCGGCTTTGATGGCCCGCCGCTTTGTTGATCGCTATCCATTGGACACGGATGGGCGCGGCCTGCTGATGACTGGCTCGATTGGCGTGGGAAAAACGCATCTGGCGGTGGGTATTCTGCAGGCACTCATTCTCGAGAAGGGCGTGCATGGGCTTTTCTGCGACTATCGTGAGTTGCTCAAGGAGATTCAGAACTCCTACAACCCGCAGGTGGCGACGACCGAACTCGAGATCCTGCGCCCGGTCTTCGACGCGGAAGTTCTGGTGATCGATGAACTGGGCGCGGCCAAGCCCACCGACTGGGTATGGGATACGGTCGCGCATATTCTGAACACGCGCTACAACGATAAGCGCACGACCATTATCACGACGAACTATGCGGACCAGCCCCCCGGGGGTGCCGGTCCTGCCAGTCGCGCCATGCGCGAGGAGACGCTGGGCGACCGCATCGGGGAGCGCATGCGCTCGCGACTAGCTGAAATGTGTGTGGTTGTTGAAATGAGCGGCAATGATTTTCGCCGCGGTGTGCGGCGGGCAAGATTCGCCTAGTTGCTCCGCGCTTAAACCGTGGCAGTCAATAGCAAAAGCAGCGCAGCCGCAACAGTTGCCGCCTGATAGACATAATCTGCGGGCTTCCTGCGCTGCGTCGTCTCGTTCCCGAATTCACCTCGGGAATGTGGTCCGTGCGGGGTCTGCTCCATACCAGCCTCAATCATCCTGAATATTCTCACTACGCCTACATTGTGACTCTATTTGTCTTTACGTTTCGCCGAATCGGGCGGATGCGTCACCCTCTTCATTTAGACACATCCTGTGGCCGATCGATGCGGTTTCTGCAATATCTTTAGGCCGTCAGGTGTCCTATTGGTTAAGAGTCCCATTTTGGTACTCGCACGCAATCGTCCATCTATGCTGTCGATGTAGAATCCATCTGATGGCAGCCGATCCACAGAATGTGCCAGAATTTGGCCAGTCTTCCGGGAAGGAATCCCGCTCCTACCTCCCCTGGATCATCGCCGGCGCGGTCGTGGTCGTCGGTCTCGCGCTGCTCGTTGTCTTCGGGGGCAAGAAGACGCCTCCCCCTAACCCTGGCGGAGCCGCGCTCGCGCCAGCCGACCCCTACGCGGCCAGCTTGCCGCTTAGCGAGTTGAAGATGAGCGAAGCGGCCAACTTTGCCGGGGGCAAGGTAACCTATGTCGATGGCCGCATCGCCAACAACGGCAGCAAAACAGTCACCGATATCACGGTCCAGGTCGCATTTCGCGACTTCGGCAACCAGCTAGTGCAGAAAGAGACGATGCCGCTGTCGCTGATTCGCACGCGGGAGCCATATGTGGACACCCAGCCGGTCTCCGCTGCTCCCATCAAGTCCGGTGAGCAGCGTGATTTCCGCCTGGTTCTGGACCATGTGGCTGCGGACTGGAACGGACAATATCCTGAGGTCAGGGTCATCCAGATCAACGGCAAGTAACTTTTACCTTTTTCCCACCGCGCAATTTTTTCCCTCTCAAGCGAAAACTACCCTCCTGGAAGGCTGTAAAACCCATCCTCGAAACGGAAAACTTCCTCTCGTTCTGCCTGAAATACCATTGATAAGTTATTGATCTATAAGGTACATGCGTACTTTCTCCGGTTCGCCTCGCAAGTTTGGCATACCAACTGCTAAATATCATGGCATACGGGACACTGCGCAGCATCCGGAGTGTGTTCTAGCAGGCAAGACCAGAGAATACAGGAACGATGATGAGAAAAATGATCAATAAAAATCCCAATCTTTGCGCAATGGCCGCAGCAGTTTTGGCCGCTAGCTTGGGCATCCCGGCGTTCGCGCAAACCAGTACATCGAATCAAGCTCCCCCTCCCTCCCCCAATGCACAGGTGCAAACCGGAGCTTCGGCAAGCGGCACATCGAATGGAATGAATCCCGGCGATAACACCACCTATGCCACCGGACAGCCTCTGCCGACGCAGTCGAATGAGGGATTCTGGGGCCACATGAATCCGTTTGCCCGTAAGAAGTGGGTAAACCGGCAGCTGGATCCGGTGAAAGACCGCCTCAACGAGCTGGATCAGTTGAGTGCGAAGAATGCCAACGACATTAAAGATGTAGATGCGCGGGCTCAGGCTGGCATCCACCAGGCGCAGAGCACGGCAGACCAGGCAAACCAGACAGCGCAGGGCGCCAACAGCACCGCAACCCAGGCCCAATCGATCGCCCAGAATGCCAGCGATCAGACGGGCAAGCTGAACACGACTGTTGCCGGACTCGACCAGTATCAGAAGGTCAGCGCCACGGAGATTCGTTTCCGGTCAGGCCAGACGACCCTGAATGCCAAGGCGAAAGACGCACTCGATCAGATTGCGACGCAATTGCAGGGGCAAAAAGGCTACATCGTAGAAATTGAAGGGTATTCACGGACTCGCGGGCAGGCTGGAATTCAAAGCTCGCAGCATATGACCGATGCTGTTGTCCGTTACCTTGTCACCGAACATCAAATTCCGGTCTATCGCATTCATGAGGTTGCGATGGGCAACGCCAAGATTGAAACAGCAGATGGCACTTCAACCACGGGTAGCGTGGTACGGGTGTCCACGATGGCAAACAGTTTAGCGGCCTTGAACTCGACATCTTCGAATGCGGGTTCTCCGATTGGTGCGACGCAGCAGTCTTCCGCGCAGCCCTCCCCTCAGGGTGCTGCGTCGCAACCAGCGGGACAACAACCACAATAAGAAAGGTCCGCAACCAAGCTCTCACACAACGAGAGAACCAAGGCAGATTGGCCCCTCCCCCGAGGGGCCCTTTTTTTGCTCTGTAAATCTGGAGTCGTGGCTCGGTTTTCAGTCGGTTTATGCCCCAAATGGGGATGGCGCAACCGCCTCGATGAGCGACTTGACCGGAGTACTGGAGATACATGCGCCTGGATGTCGGTGGGGAGAGAGAGAATTTGCTTGCTGCTTCGGCAAATTCTGGAGATTGTTTTTTGCGGTTTTCGTGTGCGGATGATCAGGCCCAAGTCGTTCCAGGAAAGCGGAATAGGATTTGCGCAGCAGATCGCGCGCCTCTTCCAGCTGCCCCAGATTATTCAGCACCATCGCCAGGTTCGACTGACTGCGGGCGATGTCGGGATGGCCGGGTTCGAACGACTTCTCATCGGACGCCAACGCCTGGCGCAGCAGATCGCGCGCTTCTTCCAACTGCCCCAGATCCTTCTAGCACCAGCGCCAGATTCGACTGCCTGATGGCGATGGAGGGATGGCCGGGCTCGAACGACTTCTCATCGGACGCCAACGCCTGGCGCAGCAGATCGCGCGCCTCTTCCAACTGCCCCAGATCCTGAAGCACCAGCGCCAGATTCGACTGACTGGTGGCGATGGTGGGATGGCCGGGCTCGAACGACCTCTCAGCCGAAGCCAGCGCCTGACGCAGCAGATCGCGCGCCTCTTCCAACTGCCCCAGATCCTGAAGCACCACCGCCAGATTCGACTGACTGGTGGCGATGGAGGGATGGCGGGGCTCAAACGACTTTTCAGCCGAAGCCAGCGCCTGGTGCAGCAGATCGCGTGCCTCTTCCAACTGCCCCAGATCCTTTAGCACCAGTCGCCAGATTCGACTGCCTGATGGCGATGAAGGGATGGCCGGGCTCGAACGACTTCTCAGCCGAGGCCAGCCCCTGGCGCAGCAGATCGCGCGCCTCTTCCAACTGCCCCAGATCCTGAAGCACCACCGCCAGATTCGACTGCCTAGTGGCGATGGAGGGATGGCCTGGCTCGAACGTTTTCTCAGCGGAAGCCAGCGCCGTGTAGAACGCATGCCGGGCCGCGGTAAATCTACCCATTGTTTCGATGATGTATTCCGACAAAGTCCAGCAGCCTCTCCGAAATTTTCCGGGCGTGAGTTGATCCGTTGAAACCAGAAACTCGGCATGAGGAATGAGAGATTCCAGCTCGCGGTTGGTGCTCGCATCGGGATCGTCGTTGGCTCCGTTGCATCTGCTCTAACAACGCTTCACGGCATCTATCGAACGGTGAAGCATTGTCGACAGCATTCCGGTGCCGGGCAAATGCAAGGATCAGGCGGTGCGCCACCGGGTCGCCATTACTGGACAGTTCGACCAGGGAGAGCCTTGCGAGGTCATCTGACGCCTTTACTTAGCTCGTCCCGAAAGGACGACTGCAGGGGAAGATTCAGGATGATGCGTAACAATTTCTTGGGCACAATCGCCGGGGCGAGTTCACCCATGACACGAAGAATCTTCTTTGCCGGATCGGGCGTGATACTGCCAGCTCAACTGAAATGTCGACGCTACATCCAGTTCGTGCAGGCTCGGCAGTTGATCTCGATACTCTGACGCGAATTCTTTTAGGACGCTAACTTCGCCTTCACGCTTCATCTCATCGATCAATGCCGGGATGCTGAGATCCCTGCGGTAGTTCAGATAGCTCTTCGACAACTCAAGAGCAAGTGGAAGGCCCCCGAGCCGCTCCGCCAGCGGTTCCGCAGACTGTCCAAACTCCCTTGCTCCTGAGTTCAGCAACTGAACACTTTCCTGGATGGATAGAACAGGCAGACGAACTGTGGCACGGTAAAGGTCCTGCCGCCGGGTTGTGATAATGGTGTGCAGTCGTCCTGTAGTTGGCAGGTATGGCCGGAGGGCCACGTCTTCCGGGAGATTGTCGAGGATCACCAAACAGGGGAGATTGCGGGCATTCAACCCATGCCAGAGCTGCGCGACTTGTTCGGCCTCCTCCGCCCTGGTGTCCACGTCAATACCTGCTGCGGCACTGATCCGCGTGACCATTTCAGTGAGGCCGCGATCGGCATTCACCCAATACACGCCGCCGGGGTAGGCGGAGCCGAAGCGATGGGCATATTCGATGGCCAGCTGCGTTTTTCCCAGGCCTCCGGTTCCAGCAACCATGCCGGTGCCCTGAAGGACAGTCGTGCTATCCCGGAACAGCGAGTCAAAGAGATCCCAGATTGCGCTGACACGGCCTACGAATTTGTTGCCGAGCGAGTGATAGGGCATCCAGTGACGCTCGGGAAGCGGATGCACAGGCGGAAGCCTGCTTCGATCAACAGCGACGAGGTCGGCTTGCGGTTCGCCGCCGAGTTCGCGGCAGATGCGTACGTAGTTTTGCTCGAACAGCGAGCCGGTGGAAACGTCAATTGCCCGGACCTGGCGGAGGAAACGCGGAAACGTAGGCAAATCCCGGCATGGGCGAAACATCAACGGTCGCACTTTACGCTTTAGACCGCTGGGATCGCCGGCAATGCTGCTGGTACGTTCGACTTCCACCCATTCGGAGTTGCAGAAGTCGGGAGACAGGATGAACACAATATAGCTGCATTCATCGATTGCTCTTTCCAGAGCCCTGACCCAGTTGTCACCCATCCAATGGACTCAATGTCGAAGAAACAGCGGACGCCATCCCGAGTGAGCCGACAATACAGTTCTTTAACAAAGTCTTTGTCCTTGCTGCTATGACTGAGGAAGACGTCATAAGAGGACGCGGTCATTGGAGCATGTTACCGCGTGTCCTTGTGATTCACTAACGGCAATCATGCGCTGTCGAGACACCCTTGATTTTGTTGTATGGGCAAGAGCCGCAGTCAATCCCCCAAAAGTCATCATGGCTCTCCATATAATTCATTGCAGGAAGGTTATCGGCTAGAGCAAGTTGCCGTAAATTCCTTCCTGATTCGCTAAAATAGAAGTAGGGGGATAGTTTTCCGGCACCGGTTAGAACCGGGCGAGGTTAAGGTAATCCTGGTTAGGCTAAACCATTGAAAATAAACGATCTCCGTACAGACATATTGTTCTAAGTCATAGATAATAAAGGATCTCCGTACAAATGAGGGGAGGGGGGTGCACTCCCCAAAGCGAAACGCTCAGGCAATACGCGAATCAGGATGCGGTTAGGTACTACGGCTGAGGTTGGGTTGAACCTGGCGATGTGGCGCTCGAGGCTGGCTGAGCGGGCTTTTTCTTTCGCTTCGTGGCTGAGGTCGGCGTCGCAGGGCCGTCGTTCACGACGGTTGTCTGGGGAGGCGGTGGAGGCGGGGCCGCTTTTGCCTGCTGAATCTCTGTTCGCAGCTTTACCGCTTCTGCTTCATTGTTTTTCGAGGTTGTGAGGATCGCGTTACCCAGATCGTTCCGTGCGGATTCGAGCTTGGCGAGCGCGTCGGTGACGCTGGTGACTTCATTCTGCGGGGCAGCCAGCATCGCAGTCTGCGAGACGCGCAGCAGTACATCGTACAGAGCATCGATGTTGCGATAGACCGGGAACACCGCGGAGACCGATCCGGGGGCCGCGTCCGCCGTAGCCAGCAGCCCAGGCAGGGTACCACTCAAATCACGCTGGATCGAGTCGACATTCTGCTGCGAATTGGCGCGCACTTCACCCGGAGCCTTCCAGCGGGATATGTTCAGGGCCACGATCGTCTGGCTGATCTGGCTGAGCGCTGGCTGCAACAAGTCAGAAGCCTTCGGCGTCGCCGGAGCGGGTGGTGCGGCCTGACTCTGCGAGGTCTGGTTCTGCTGAGCAGCGCTGGTCACTCCGATCTGAGAGAAACACATCGGAGCCGAGAGAGAGAGAGCGATGGAGATGATGCCGAGCAAACGCTTCATCGAGCTGAGTTTCACGAAAGGCATACTAGAGATTCCCGATGCGAAACAGCGTCAAAATGGTTGCAGTGAGCCTTAAAATAACCATTTTACTCGCGTCGGCGCCTATTTTCCGCGCTGTGAGTTTGACGAAACGACAGCGGTCAAAGAAAATATAAAAAGTGCCTTCCACAATGTGGGCCTGTGGCGCAGCTGGGAGCGCGCTTCCATGGCATGGAAGAGGTCGTCGGTTCGATCCCGACCAGGTCCACCAAATCCTTCAATCATTTAGAAGCACCTCCTTTTCGCGACTTTGTCGCATCCTTGTCGCAAATTCCAAAACCACTCCTTTGACAGGCTTCGCCAGCAGCATCACCTCTTGCGCTGAAGCAGTGTTCCGCTCCTTCGCTGGACTCCCATTCTTCGTCGTCATACTGGAGTTCGTACTTGCCGATCGAGCGTTCGGCGACGCTGCCTTCGGTTCTTGGAGAGCGGGTCCCGTAATACCAGTGTCCGTGAGTTCCGAATGGATCGAGTTAATCGCCGTACGCACCTCGTCTTCCAATGACTGCATATAGACATCCGTCGTCGTCGACGCCTTGGAGTGTCGCATCATGCCCTGGATATCCTTGACGTGACCTTTCGTCTTGCCAAGAGTGGCGATGGTGCGACGGATGACCTGGAATGTCAGCTTCGGCAGTTCCAGTTCCTCGGCAAGTTTGTGCAGCACGCGTTTGCGGAAATTGCTCGAATCCATGAATGGTCCCCTTCGGCCTGGAAAGATAAATGCCTCCGGGGATGGATCCTTGCACTGTTGCCGCCACGAGGCAAGCTCCTTTGCCAATTGCTTGGCGATCGGAACCTTCGTGAGACTGCCCTTGGTCTTGCCATACGGGCGGATCTTCCCCTTATAGACCGTCTCCTGGATGTCGAGGGTCTGGTCCGCGGGGTCAAAGCAACGCCACTTCAGCGCAAACAACTCGCTTGGACGGAGAGCATTCGACATGTCGAGCTTCAGCAGGATCCAGTCGCGGAGAGCGAGCTTCGATAGCGCCTCCCGCATCTGCTCCCACGTAAGCGTCGTCTTGTCGACCTCCCGCAGGTTCGCGGGAGTCTTCACCGTACGTGCAGGGTCCTTTGGGAGGTAGTCCTGATCGACAGCCTCGGCAAAGATAGCCCGCATGTAGGACCGGATCTGCAAAACTCTGTCCTTCGAATGGGTTTTGGCCAGTTGATTGAGGTGGTTCTGCAGGGTGAACTTGTCGAAGTTTTCGAGCCGAACATCCTCGAACGGATCGATCAGATCTGCCTTGATGAGGATCTTCTTCACCTTGGCAGTCTCCTCCCTCCAGTCCGCCTCCTTCAGTGGCAAGTAACGGTTGCGAACAAACCAGCCGAAGGTTACGGTGCCATTTTTTATGGAGCCGTCCTCCGTGATTTGTCCAGTCAGTCTGGTGATCTCTTCCGCAAGCTTTTCCCGGGCCCGAGATTTGGTCATCTCAGCTTTCAGCCCGAGCGGAACCGGCGACGAGACGGTCTTCGTTTGATTGGTCTTAGGGTCGACGACGGTCCGGCGAAAATATCCGTACCATTTCTTACCCCGGAGCGAGACCCATCCTTTCTGATACGAAATTCCCATTTATTCCTCAAATTCTGTGTGGGGGAATAAGCGGGCCGTCCCTATTTTACCGGCGTTTCCGGTGTAAATTGGAGGCCTGTTCGCGCTCGCTCAGGAACGCTTCGATCTGGCTGGCCCGATAGCGCAACGCCCCGTCGCTCATCCGGATCACCGGTAGGTAAGGCAGTCTCCGGGATGAGTGGTCCCAGACCCAGTCCCTGCTGACTTTCAATCGCTCGGCAACGTCCTCAGCTGTCAGAAGCGGATCTCCTGAATCCGTTTGCTCCGTAGTCTGCGCTAACGCGATGCCCATGTTGCCTCCAACCATCTTGTGTGCAGCCCGGAGGGGCTGGCGAGTTTGTTACTCTTCAGTCGATTCCGTCTTTCGGTCAGTTTCAACCCGGCTATGCGCATGCGGCACCCTCGGCGTTACAAATTTGGGATTGCTTTCAGCGACCATGCTTGGCGCGGTTGTTGAAATGCGTGATGAATGTGTAAAACAGGTTCGAAACTCGGTCAAATGGCACAAGTTTTGGGGTGGGAGATACGCTCAACTCTGAGGCGAAGCTAGTGCTGTCAAGGGCGGAGTAAAAGGAGACCACTGGGGCGGAGTAAAAAGGAACCAGTAATAAGGATGAGGATGGAGTTGTTTGCGGGGGAGAAGGGGCTCTGGAGCGTAGCGGAAGAGGCCCTTCTCCCCCGCGTTGCGAGGGAAGGTCTCAGCGGTCGGAGGTTGGATTCCTTTTGCGGCGGCTTTGCTTGAGCCGGTAGCTGTCGCCGTTCATCTCCAGGATATGGACGTGATGGGTGATGCGGTCGAGCAGAGCGCCGGTGAGCCGTTCGGAGCCGAAGACCTCGGTCCATTCCTCGAATGGCAAGTTGCTGGTGACCAACGTTGACGCGCGTTCGTAGCGTTGACTGAAGGCCTCGAATAGCAGTTCGGCGCCGCTCTTCGATAGAGGCACGTAGCCCAGTTCATCGACGATGAGCAGCTCATAGCTGGCCAGTGACTTCTGGAAGCGCAGCAGGTGCTTGTCGTCGCGAGCTTCGATCAACTCGCTGACCAGCGCCGCGGCAGTGGTGAAGCGTACACGATGACCGCGCTGGCAGGCGGACAGGCCGAGAGCCAGGGCGATGTGAGTCTTGCCGGTGCCACTGTTCCCTAAGAGTAAAAGATTTTCTTTGCGCGACAGGAACTCGCATCGGGCCAACTCCAGGACCAGCGTTTTGTTGAGCGAGGGTATGGCCAGGAACTCGAAGCTGTCCAGGCTCTTGACCACCGGGAACTTCGCCTGCCGGATGCGGCGCTCGACAGCGCGGCGATCGCGGTCGAGCAGTTCCAACTCGGTCAGGCGCAGCAGATAGCGCGGATAATCGACCTGATCGATAGCGCACTGCCGGGCCACCTTGTCGTACTCACTCAGCATGGTTGGCATTCGTAAGGCCTTGAGGTGATGTTCAAGCAGCACTTGCGGTGTATCTGGAGTAGACATCTCGGGCTTATCGTTCATCACGCCACCTCCGTGTCCGAAGGTGTCGGTGATGTCGAAATACCAGCGAGCAAGGTCATGTAATCCGCAGCCGCGGTGGTTCGTACCCTGGGCAGAGGAAGATGCGGCCAGTTCTGAAGATCCAGTCGCGGTGGCCTGCGTTCGATGCGGCAGAGCACGATATGGCGCACGGCATCGAAGCTGATGGCGTTCATGCGTAGTGCATCTTCTATGGCAGCGGATACTTCTTCGAGAGCGAATGTCTCCAGCAGCCGAAGTACCTGGATATACTCCCGGCGCCCGTGCTTCTTCAGGCGCATTTCCAATAGCCGCCGCAGATACAGAAAACAATCGGGCAACTGCCAGCCGGCGAGTGGCGCCGCCTGTTCCAGAGCCCGGCTCTTGTGCTCAAGCAGTCTGAGATAGTGCAAGGGATCAAACACCGCCGACTCGCGTTCATAACTGCGCTCGTGACGGGCAATGACTTCGCTCCCGCAGACGATCACCACATGATGGACATAACCCTTCACCAGCACCTGCCGGTGTCCATACTCGGTCGGCACGGAGTAGTCGTTGGATCGATAACGCACCAGCGATAACGAAGTCACGCGGGTCGTGATCTTCTCACAGGCTTCATAGGGCGCAGCAGGCAACGGCAGCAGCGCGGCGCGGTCGCGTTCGAACCGTTCCGCGATGGTCTCCCTGTGCCCGCGCAACCGACGCTGCCGTCGCTTCAGGCAGGCAGCTTCCAGATGCTCGTTCAGCTCTTCCCAACTCGATGCGCGTGGAATCGGAACCATGAAGTTGCGCCGCGCATAACCAACCAGGCCTTCCACCTTGCCCTTGTCGTTTCCCTTGGCGGGGCGGCCGAACTTCTCCGCGAACAGATAATGACTCTGCAACTCAGAGAAGGCCCTCGTCTTCTGCCGCTCGCCATCGCCCAGGATCCGGGCCACCGCCAGAGTGGTGTTGTCATAGAGGACGCGCGTGGGAACGCCGCCAAAATAGGTGAAGGCTCGTACATGGCCTTCGAGAAATGCTTCTGTGGTTTCGGCGGGAAAGGCAACCACGAAGCAATCGTCGGAATGGGGCAGATCGAAGGCAAGATAGTGCGCCTCGCACTCCACGCCGGCAACGACGACCAAAGCCTCCCCGAAGTCGGCCTGTGCTTCGCCTGGCGCGTGGCTCAGCGGTACGAACATCTCTCGGGCGCCGATCTTCGACTGGCGCACGTAATCCTTTACGATCGTGTAGCCGCCCGTGTACCCGTGCTCTTCTCGTAATCGCTCGAAGATCCGCTTCGCGGTGTGCCGCTGCCTTCGCGGCCGGCTCTTGTCCTCTTCCAGAATGGCGTCGATGGCAGCCTGCCACGGACCCAGCTTCGGACGCCACACCGGCTTCTGCCGTCGATAACCGGGCGGCGCCGGATACTCCAGCATCTTCCGCACCGTCTTGCGGGCCAGCCCGAACTCCCGTGCCACTTCGCGCTGACTCCGCTCCTCCACATGAACTGCCCGCCGTACCCTTGCATACAGTTCCACTGTGTACATGCCTCCGGTGTCCCACGGAAAGACACCTCTCTCAACGGCGCCGAACCTCGTTCGTCACCCCTTGGAAGCTTCCTTGTCCGTGAAACCAGATGTGGCGGGTGGTCTACTTTTACTCCGCCACGTTACGCCGCTACCGCGCCGCGATGTGGTCTATTTTCACTCCGGCGCTCATAGTCTGCGAAGTCTCCGGCAGCAACAACATGCCCGGCTCCGGTTCACCCACCAGCTGCGGCATGGACGTCGCCAATAGCGGCTTTTTAACGAGCTACGCATACGACTTAGCTAATCACAAAATCACAATCACACAGGGAGCGCAGCAACGTGTCTTCCAGACCGACTGGCTGGGACGAACGATCTTTACCCAGGAGCCGGAACGCGCCAAAGCGCAAGGCGGGCAGACAACATACAGCTATGCCTATAACTGCACAGGCAACAACTGCACAGGTCTGGTGGTGACCAGAGTGCGTCCAAAGGCGAACATACCCCCGCCGTATCCGCAACCGTTACCGGTCACCACAACCACGACACAGTACGATGCAGTTGGACGCGTTGTGAGCGTGAACTATGACGACGGCATAACGCCCAACAAAACATTCGCTTACGATACGAATACATACTGGCTGCAAACAGCAGCCACAAATCTAAAGGGACGTCTGGCCGTAATGGGAGCGTCAACGAGTGCCAGCGATCAAACCGGGGCCCTTTTCAGTTACGACGCAATGGGACGCGTCACGAACCTGTGGCAGTGCGCTCCATCAATCTGTGGGACTTCTTCTCAAGCCAGTCGACCGTTGAGCTTCTCCTATTACTGGACGGGAAGTCTTATGTCGGAAGGAGACCCCGCCAGCGGAGAGATCGTTTACACCCTTTCTCCTGCCGATGAAGTGACATCGATTGCCAACCAGACCTATAACCCGCTGAATCTGGTATCCACTGTGATAAACGGACCGAATGGACCGGTCAGCTATCAGCTGGGTAATGGTCTCTCGACGTTTTTCTCCTACGATTCGCTCGGTCGACGCAGTGGAGGGTGGGTTTGCAATGGCTCATCTCAGCAAAACTGCGCCGGAGGAACGCAGATATATGGCTATACAGCATACTGGAAGGGCACCCGCAATATCGGCGCCTGCGATACTGTTCTTAATCTCTGTGAGAACTTCGGCTACGATGAGTTCGACCGGCTGACGTCGCAAAGTGTCACCCAGGGGACGGGGCAAAGTTACACGGCTGTCTATGATCGCTACGGGAACCGCTGGCAGGAAAACACGACGAGTGGGGGGCAGTACTCATTCAACGCCAACAATCAGATTGTTGGAAATGTCTACGATCCTGCTGGCAACATGCTCTCCGACGGCTCCTACAATTACACATATGATGCAGAAGGAAATATTCTGACCGACAGCAGCAGTGCGGCGCAATACGTCTATGATGCTCTGAATCAAAGGGTGCGCACACAGACAGCCAGTGCCGCTACGGAATACATATTCGACTATGCGGGACGGCGCATCTCTAGCTGGCTTGCCTCGAACAACTTCGGCATCGAGGGGCGGATTTACTGGGATGGAATGCCGATTGCCTTCCACGCCTGGAACAACTACACCTTTTTTCAGCATCAGGATTGGATGGGAACCGAGCGGATGAGGACCGACTATGCGGGAGCGGTCGCGGATACGGATGTGTCGTTGCCCTTTGGTGACGGCTTCAGTGAAAGTTTTTCGGAAGCATACGCCAACCAGGATAATAATCACTTCGCCCAATTGGAGCGTGATTCGGGAAGCAGTACAGACCACGCCCAGTTCCGGCAATACTCCGAAGCCGAAGGCCGCTGGCACTCCCCGGACCCCTACGACGGCTCCTACGACTTCTCCAACCCCCAGAGCTTCAATCGCTATAGCTATGTCCTAAATAATCCCCTCTCCTTTACTGATCCGAGCGGACAAGATGGAGGCTTGGTACTCTGCGCTGGCGGGCCGGTAGCATGTGCTGCGGGTGTTGCTGTGACAGCGATCTTTGACTGGAAGTTTTTTGAATCGCTCTTCGGCGGACCCAGCTTCCATGGCAGCTTGAAGCCGCGTCCTAACTCCCAGCCCTGGGACGAGCACAACATCATGTACGGCCCGAACATCGCAGGCGCTCTGGGCCTGCCCGATGCCGGGTGTGACTTCGGCGCTTGTGGGGATATTTCCAGCGGTTTCCAGCAGCAAGGCCCCTCAGCTAACAGCCAAGTTCTGTTGCCTCTTCTGCCTCCTCTATTTTTACTCAAGTTCAGAGACCTTTACCCGTGGAACTGGGGTGGCGGTGATTCAAACCTTGTTCCAGGAACACACTATTGTGGTCCCGGAGGATGGGGACAGCCAACAGGACAAGTTGATATTGCCTGCCAGGCGCACGACCTGTGTTACAACAACCTCCGCATCAACGCTGCTATGAATGTCCTCGGACTCGTACCTAATTCGGCGAAGGCCGGGCAGACGGCGTGCGATCAGCAGTTGTGTAATGCAATTAGCGGTTCACGCTTAAATCAGCAAGAGATGGGACAAGCACTAGCTGTACAGAGTTACTTTAACTGCCATTAGTACGACGTTGGAGATAACATGTCATCAGAATCATCACAATTTCATCAAAGAGCAAAGAGATGTCTCTTCATCGCGTTTGTGGCAATTGGTGTAATTGTGGGCTATTTCAATTTTAGATTTGGCCTTCGTGGGGTTTTTGTCATGACAAATGATGAGGGCCTAAGAACACTAATCATAATAGCTGGCGGTTATCTGTCGCTACTTCCTCTAACGCTCTTTGGTATTTGGTTCAGGCGTGCTTCTGCCATCCTGTTGATTGTCGGAACAGTCTCTGCTTGTCTTGCGGGGCTAGGGTACATTGAGGCACGGTCGATTCTGTTTATAGCTGGCCATTTCGTCTTACCGAATGTCATTGTTGCTACTTTAATGTGGTTGTCCATATCAAGAAAAGTAGAGACGTCAATTGCAAGGACAGATTCTCTGGCATAGTGAGAAACATAGGGATCGATCCGCATGTGATAAATGTCCTCAATAATCCACTCTCCGCAACTGATCCCACCGGACAAGACGGTGGGGGAAGCGGGATAGCGTGCGTTAGCGCCGTAGCTCAAGGTGGTGCAAATCCAGTTTCTGATGGGTGGTGCGCAGTTGCCGCGATCTTCGACTGGAAGTTTTTTGAATCGCTCTTCGGCGGACCCAGCTTCCATGGCAGCCTCAAGCCTCGTCCAAACGCGCAGCCATGGGACGAGCACAATATCATGTACGGCCCCAATATCGCTGGCGCTCTCGGACTACCCGATGCCGGGTGTGACTTCGGCGCTTGTGGCGGTGGAATAGACTACTTCCAACAAGGAAATGCGCCATCTGTCTCTAAGGCTTGGTCGCTCGCTAAAGCATTCGGCCAAGTCGCTTGGTATTCATTCCTGGCATCGCAAAATCCCTATAACAATATCTATAACAACACTAGCCCTTCGAGTGAATGGCCTCTCAACGGGAATGATTGGCCTGGTAGCGGGCTCCAGGATCAAGTCTGTTCAACAGGACCTTTTGCGTCAAAGATGAATAGCAATCCAGCCATCCTGAAATGCTGCCAAGCGCACGATAATTGCTATACAAAGTATCAATGCAATTACAGTTCATGGCTCCCTGGCGGCCTTCCTGGAGCATGTAGATCGGAATGTAACGCGACAGTGGTCGGATGTATCGGAAACGCCAAGTAATTCACAAGTTGAGATATGCAAATGACTATGCCAATTCAGCGAATCAAAAGGTACCGATTGCTGGCGATATTGTTAGCTACTGTCTGCCTTACGACGATTCTTACAATTAAGGGATGTGAATTTTTCCCGGAATCCACATTCACTTTGGCAAGCGATTCGCGATTGCCGAAATGGGCTACACTCCCGCAAGGACGTACACGTGCTGCTGTTTCGCTTACAGTGAGCTTTTACAGCATGCCGTGGGGTGGCAGTGCGCGATTCACATTGCAAGATAAGAATAAACAAACGACAGAAAAAGAGAGTGGCAAGGTGAGATGTAGAAACCCTTTCCAGCTAATAAATCCCCCACAAGGATTTCCCTCTGGCTACCCGAAATACGAGGCAGTTACGGTCAAAGGCATAACGGAGATCATGGAACAGAGAAAACCGGAGCCCATTCTTTACATAACGGATGACGCTGCTGTTTGGAAGCAATATGAGTCGATTGGGTGTTAGTTAAAACCCTCCCAAAGCCCGCCATGCTTCGCATGGGGTTGAGGGTCGACACGTCACCCCCAAATGGGTTGCTGTAGAGCAACCTGCGGTTCCTCTGCGGTTAACGTGAGCAGCGCCAATGCGATGCGGGCGGCGAGGGGCGCAAACACTGGCGTTTACGTGTTTACGCGCGTCAACGCGAGTGGAATGAGGCAGTTCGGGGCGAAACGGCCTGTGCGCGGTTACCGGCGCGGTAACAAAGGTTGCTGCGGCGTCAACGTGTTGAAAGCAAAGGATCGGGCGGAAATGGGCGTCCCGGCGCGCTCCCGCGCGCGTAGCCTCCGCTCCGCCGTCCGTAAAGGCTCTCCGCTTCGCTCCGACCGCTGCGCGGCGCGCTGGAGAACGCGCGGCCTTGACCGACGGCTCCGCTGCGGCTGTTTTTCAGCTATGAGAAAAATATCTTTTTCTCATGTTCCACATGACAAGCACCACGGGGGCGTGTCGGGAATAGCATCGTGCCAGGGAGCCGGGGGCATGGAGTACGACCGCGACAAGGTGGACGAGATGGTTCTGGCGCTGTTGTGGCTGACTCCGGCGGGCGATGGCCGCGCGTGGAAGGGGCACGACTGGGACGTGCTGGACCGGCTGCACGCCAAGGGGTACATCTCCGATCCGAAGAGCAAGGCGAAGTCGGTTGTGTTGAGCGAAGAAGGCGAGCGGCTGTCGCGGGAGCTGTTCGAGCGGCACTTCGCACGCAAGCAGTGAATCCCGGCTGTAGGGGGTGTCTGCGGGTTCGAGGCGCGTTCGGGATCTATCCGGGGTTAGCTGGCGACGCCCTTCAGAAAGCCGTCGATGGTCCTAAGCAGGGTGTTCTGCTGATGCTGGGGCAGGCGCTCGATCCTCTCCAGGCGGCGGAGGACGCGGAGGCTGGGCTTGCGGCGGAGAGGCTTCTTCGCGGTCTCCGGCTGGAGCAGCTCATCGGTGGTGACTTCGAGGGCTGAGGCAAAGCGGACGATCATATCGGCGTTGAGGCGGAGCTTGCCGCGCTCGTAATCGGAGAGGACGGTCTGGACGATACCGGTGCGTTCGGCGAGTTCGACCTGGGTCCAGCCGCGCTCCTTGCGAAGGCGGGCGAGACGTTGCCCCATCGTCTCTGAGGCGATGTTCTGCGGACCGCTGGCGGCGTTTTTGCGAGGCATAACAGGGTCAGTGTAAAGGCATCTGGTGACGAGCACGGGAAACTCTCCTTGACCGATACGGTAATTTACCGTATTACTTGACTCGGTTGCTGAACTGTATTTTTCCACGAATTTCCTCTTGACAGGATTTTTGCTGGAACCGAGTGGCGAGGAGGGCTGAAAAATGGCGAGAATCCCGGAGCATGAGGTCGAGCGGCTGAAGCGCGAGGTCTCGGTCCAGCGGCTGGCCGAGGCGCGGGGTATCAAGCTGACGCGGCACGGCGCGGACCTCTTAGGGCTGTGCCCGTTCCACGACGACCGCAATCCGTCGCTGGTTATCACGCCGAAAAAGAACCTGTGGCACTGCCTGGGCGCGTGCAATGCGGGCGGGACAGCTATCGACTGGGTGATGCGCGCGCAGGGAGTGAGCTTCCGTCATGCGGTGGAGATGCTGCGCGACGATCATCTTCCCGTAGCGGCTTCCTCTGCGCAGCCCGTGAAGCAATCGACCGTGCGAATACTGCCAGCACCGATAGCACGCAAGGCGGACGACTGCGTGCTACTGAAGCAGGTCGTGGACTACTATCACGACACGTTGAAGCAGTCGCCGGAGGCGCTGAAATATCTGGAGTCGCGCGGCCTGAAATCCTCCGAGATGATCGACCGCTTCAAGCTGGGCTTCGCCAATCGCACGCTGGGGTATCGCCTGCCGGCGAAGAACCGCGCCGCCGGCGCGGAGATGCGGGGACGGTTGCAGGAGCTGGGCATCCTGCGCGAGAGCGGCCACGAACACTTTAATGGCTCCGTGGTTATCCCGGTGTTCAATGCCTCCGGCGAAGTGGCCGGGATGTACGGGCGGAAGATCACGCCGGGGCTGCGTGAAGGCACGCCGCTGCATCTGTATCTGCCGGGTGAGCACAAAGGCGTATGGAATGAAGAAGCACTGGCCGTCTCGAAAGAGATCATCCTGTGCGAAGCGCTGATCGACGCGCTGACCTTCTGGACGGCGGGCTTCCGCAATGTCACGGCCAGCTACGGCGTGAACGGTTTTACTGAAGACCACAGGCGCGCGTTCGAGAAATACGGCACAGAGCGCGTGTACATGGCATACGACCGCGACGAGGCCGGAGAAAGCGCCGCTCAGCAACTCGCAGAAGAGCTGATGAGAATGGGCATCGAGTGCTTCCGAGTGCTGTTCCCCAAAGGCATGGACGCAAACGAGTACGCACGCAAGGTAACGCCTGCTACAAAAAGTCTGGGCGTGATGCTGAATAAAGCCGAGTGGCTGGGCAAGGGCAAGCGGCCAGCAGAGCATGTGCAGGTTCCAATGATCGTGCCAGAGCCGCCAGCCGTGGAAGCGCCAGCGGTGATCGAAGCGGCTAAAGAAGAAATCATCGCAGAAGCGCCGGAGCCAGGTCCGGCATCGGTTGCGCCTGCAGAGGCGAAGCCAATAGAGCATGTTCCTTCTTTAGCTACCGACGTTGCTCTCCCGTCTTCCGTTCCAGCACAAATCGCCGTACCTGTGGAAGTGCGCGGCGAGGACATCTTCCTGATACAAGGCGACCGCCGCTATCGCGTGCGCGGGCTAGCCAAGAACATGAGCTATGAGCTGCTGAAGGTCAATGTACTTGTCTCCGGCACAAATCCGCGTGGCGAGTCGGCCTTCCACGTCGATACGCTGGACCTTTACTCGGCGCGGCAGCGCAGCGTGTTTACGAAGCAGGCCGCAGAGGAGCTTGGCGTCAAGGAAGAAGTCATCCGGCGCGACCTGGGCCGTGCGCTGCTGAAGTTAGAAGAGATGCAGGACGAGCAGATCAAAAAAGCGTTGGAGCCGGAGCAGAAGAAGATCGAGATCAGCGCGGAGGAGCATGCCGCCGCGCTGGAGTTGCTGCGTGATCCGAAGCTGCTGGAGCGCATCGTCCAGGACTTCGTGCGTTGCGGCGTGGTGGGCGAGGAGACCAACAAGCTGGTTGGCTATCTCGGTGTCGTGTCGCGGCATCTGGAAGCGCCGCTGGCGGTGATCGTGCAGTCTTCATCCGCTGCCGGGAAAAGCTCGCTGATGGAAGCGGTGCTGGCCTTCGTGCCGGAAGAGCAGCGCGTGCAATACTCCGCGATGACGGGACAGTCGCTCTTCTACATGGGCGAGCAGGACCTGAAACATAAAGTCCTCGCCATCGTGGAGGAAGAGGGCGCGAGCCGCGCGTCCTACGCGCTGAAGCTGTTGCAGTCGGAAGGCGTGCTGACCATCGCTTCGACGGGCAAAGACCCGACGACGGGCCGCTTGCTTACGCATCAATACCGCGTCGAAGGTCCGGTAATGATCTTCCTCACGACGACGGCAATCCACCTGGATGAAGAGCTGCTGAACCGCTGTCTGGTCTTGAGCGTGAACGAGGACCGCGAGCAGACGCAGGCCATCCATCGCGTGCAGCGCGAGGCGCAGACGCTCGAAGGCTTGCTGGCCCGGCGAGAACGCGAAGCGATCCTGGCCGTGCATCGCAACGCGCAGCGTCTCTTGAAACCCGTCTTCGTTGCGAATCCCTACGCGCGGGAGCTGACCTTCCTCGACTCGCAGACACGCACGCGGCGCGATCACATGAAGTACCTCACGCTCATCCGCAGCATCGCGCTGTTGCATCAGTATCAGCGGCCACGAAAGACGGTCGAGCATCGAGGCCGCACGGTTGAGTACATCGAAGTCACGCTGGCCGACATCGCCACGGCCAACAGGCTCGCGCATGAAGTGCTGGGACGGTCGCTCGATGAGCTGCCGCCGCAGACCCGGCGCTTACTGCTGATGATCGACGATCACGTTACGTCCGAGTGCGAGCGGCTGAGGATGGAACGTGCTGACTATCGCTTCTCGCGCCGCGATGTGCGCGCCTTCACAGGCTGGGGCGACACGCAGTTGAAAATCCATCTGCATCGATTAGAGGAACTGGAATACCTGCTGGTCCATCGCGGCGGGCGCGGCCAGAGCTTCGTCTATGAGCTTGTCTTCGAGCGACAGGGCGACAGCGGCAGACCGACGTTGCCGGGACTGATCGACATCGGCGTGCTCTCGAAAAGTAGCTATGACGAAAAGAAGTCGGGGCTGAAGGCGGAGTGGTCGGGGTCAAGTCGGGGCCAGGTCGGAGGGGTGTCGGGGTCAGTTGAAAGCGCGTCTTCCTCAATAGACATAGGGCTTCCCGATGATATGGACTTCGAGCTTCCAGAAATCACTTATAAGGAAGCTGAGAGAAACGGCCATTACATCCTACAGATGGCAGGAGGCAAGTGATGGCCCGCGTCGTTAAGAAGCGCAAACTTCCGTCTGTGCCAGTGATACCGCTGGAGGTGATGATGCGCGCGTATCTACAAGCTCTTGCCATCCAGAACTACTCCGAGCAGACCATCGGCCATCGTGAGTTCCAAATCGGTTCCTTCATCCGGTGGTGTCAGGAGCGCGGCATCTCCGATCCGGTCGAGGTTACGCGGCCCGTGCTCGAACGCTATCAGCGGTATCTGTTCCACTACCGCAAGAAGAACGGCGAGCCGATGACCTTCCGTTCGCAGCACTCGCGCCTGGTCCCGCTGCGCACCTGGTTCCGCTGGATGACGCGCGAGAACCACATCCTGCATAACCCGGCTTCGGAGCTGGAACTGCCACGGCTGGGGCGCATGTTGCCCAAGAACATCCTCTCCGCCGCCGAGGTGGAACAGGTCATGCTCCTGCCGGACCTGCGCGAGCCTATCGGGTTGCGCGACCGGGCCATGCTGGAAGTTCTCTACTCGACCGGGCTGCGGCGGATGGAAATCATCGCGCTCAGGCTCTATGACCTCTCGCTCTGAATACCGGACTCATCACCAGCACGATCGATCCAAACGGCACGCAAACCACCTACACCTACAACTCCGTGCTGCAACCAACCGAGGTAGACAACAGCAGCGGGACGACTCTGGTGGGAAAGTCAACTGCTACCTACTACAACCCAACCGCCTATGGAACGTTCCCCTATCAAAGTGCTTCTGTTAGCGGAGATAATCAATATCTGCTGGATGCTTACGGGAGGACGAGCCGATCGATCGTTAATAACGGGCAATCCACCAATCCCTGGTATCAGAAAGACACTTGTTACGACCAGAATGGAAATATCAATTTTAAGTCATATAACTATCAAGGCAATGCCTGGAGTACGCCTAAACAGTGTTCAGGCAACGGGGACTCATACGTTTACGATGCGTTGGGCCGCGTCACGTCGGTTACACATGTCGACGGTACGAGCATCCAATATACCTACACAGGGCGTGCGACGCAGGTTTTGGATGAAAACGGAGTGAGCCGGATCACGCAAGTTGACGGGTTGGGAAGAGCGACAGCTGTCTGCGAAGTCTCCGGCAACAGCACAATGCCAGGCTCCGGTTCACCCACCAACTGCGGCATGGACATTGCTAACAGCGGCTTTTTGACTAACTACGCATATGACTTGGCGAATCACGCGGCAACTATCACGCAGGGTGCGCAGACGCGCAGCTTCCAGACCGACTGGCTGGGGCGAACGATCCAGACCCAAGAGCCGGAGCGCGGCACAACCAATTACAGCTATTCCTACAACAGCACAGGTCTGGTAGTAACGCGGCAACGCCCCAAAGCCAACCAGACGAATGCCAGCGTGCTCACGACAACCACGACACAATATGATGCACTTGGACGTGCGGTGAGCGTGAACTATGACGACAGTATAACGCCCAACAAATCCTTCGCTTATGATACAAACGCCTACTGGACTCAAGCTGCCACAAATCTAAAGGGGCGTTTGGCCGTAATGGGAGCGTTAACCAGTGCAAGCGATCATACGGGGGCCCTTTTCAGTTACGACGCAATGGGGCGAGTCACTAACCTGTGGCAGTGCGCCCCCTCAATCTGCGGAACTACTTCTCAAGCCAGCCGTCTGTTGACCTTTCAATATGATTGGACGGGAGACCTTACTTCAGAAGGAGATCCCGCCAGCGGAAATATTGCCTATACTCGTTCCATCGCCAACGAAGTTACATCTGTTATCAACCAAACCTATAACAGCACCGATGACCCGGGGAATCTGGTCCCCTCTGTCCAAAACGGACCGAACGGGCCGGTCAGCTATCAGTTGGGCAACGGTCTTACGACCATTTTCTCGTATGACGCTCTCGGTAGGCGCAATGGACAATGGGTTTGCGCCGGATCGTCTTCTCCTGGCTGCACAGGTGGAACGGAGAGGTACGGCTACTGGATCAGCATTCGAGGCCCGCAAGTGACCGAAGCATGTGATGACGGGATCGGTCCCTGCGCCATAATTGGGCATGATGAGTTCAACCGGCTGACATCCCGCACGCCGGTGTCCGGCACTCAAAATACCTATTCATATGTCTACGACCGCTACGGGAACCGCTGGCAGGAAAACACGAACGGAGCGCAATTGTCATACATCAGCGCCAATAATCATATTAACCTACCCTGCGTTCATCAGATTAGCGGGATCTGTTACGATGCTGCGGGCAACATTACATGGGATGGCGTTCACTCCTATACATACGACGCGGAAGGCAACATCCTAAACGTAGACAACGGCAGCACGGCGGTCTACGTCTATGACGCTCTGAACCGCAGAGTGAGCACCCAGACAACCAGCGGCACCACAGAATACATCTTCGACTATGCGGGGCGGCGGATCTCCAGTTGGCTTGCCTCGAACAACTTCGGCATCGAGGGGCGGATTTACTGGGATGGAATGCCGATCGCCTTCCACTCCTGGAATAACTACATCTTTTTTCAGCACCAGGATTGGTTGGGGACCGAGCGTGTGCGGACCGACTATGCGGGAGCGATCGCGGATACGGATGTGTCGATGCCCTTCGGTGACTTCTTTGGCGAAACATTTTCGGAGGCATACGCTAATCAGGACAATAATCACTTCGCCGGATTGGAGCGGGATACGGAAAGCGGCACCGAGCACGCCCAGTTCCGGCAATACTCCGAGTTGAATGGAAACTGGATGTCCCCCGACCCCTACGACGGCTCCTACGATTTTTCCAACCCCCAGAGCTTCAACCGCTATAGCTATGTAATGAATAATCCGCTCTCATTTACCGATCCTTCCGGCAAAGACCCGTGCCCACCAGATGACCCGTGCCCCGCTCCACCGTCCTCTCCGCCATCATCCTGCGACGCTGTCTGCCAGTGGGTAATCGGAATTTTGTTCGGACAAAAAGCTGGCGCTGTTACAGTGGGACGGACCGTCAACGGAGGAAACACGAATGTCGCCCCAAAAACCATTAGCGTAAAACCCGGAGGGGCCCCAAACAAAGGGTGTACAACCGGCTTTGGAGCTGGACTTCTCATTAGTGCAGATGCCGGTGCTGGGCTTGGACTTACGGGAGCGGGTGGAAATGTAGGTGCAGGTGTCGGGCTATTCGGTGGAAATGGAATCAATGCAGGTGCGTTTGCTTCCGGTGGCGTTGGCGCAAACTTTCTCAACCATGGCGCGTCTGCTCCGAGTGCAAATCTAAATGGACGCAACTTCGCTGGCGCTGGAGGCGGCGCTGGGGGCGGAATATTTCTAACAAATGCCAGTCAGGCGAGCCAATTGTCAGGACCATTTGCGACGTGGAACGTTGATTTAGGTTGGCTAGCTAACGGAGCAGCACAATTTGCTGTTGGAACTGATTCCGCAGGCAATACGATATGGACCTTTAGCTTTACACTCGGCGGAGGAGGTGGCGCTCTCTATCACAACATCACTACTAATACCGTTGTAAAAGGAACCGGGAAGGGAGGATGTTGATGACGGGAAATCTCACGAAGTTCAAGGTTGCCGTCCGGGAAAACCGCCGTGCCCTCATTTGGCTTTTTGCGACATATGTCCCGGCTGTCTTTGTCGCGGGTTATGGAGGGCATTGGCTCTTCCGAAGTTATGTGTTGGCGTTTCTTGTGGGGGGAGCCTACATGGTCTGGCTTATGATCATTTGGGCTCGCATCGTTTTCGCGATTCGAGGGTCTTGATTTAACGCCCCAAGTAAAGCACAAATCATACGAAACGCACTTAACCAGAAGCGGCTTCATTCCTGTTCTCAGACCTTATTCGGTAATGCGAACGCATTAACGGCAGCAAACGCTCCGAATATTCAGTACTTTTCTCCGAGTCAAATGAGTTCCTACTTGGGTGGATATCTGCTGCCGGTGCGAACAATCCCGCCACGAACACAGTCTATTTCAACAGCTCAGTTTTCACCGGGAATCTCGCACCTATCTATTACCAATCAAACTACCTTCACGAGGCAGGCAATATTATCTCCTTCAATCTCTATGGAAATGAGACTGCAAGGGGCAACAGCTTCGTAGGACCGAATGAGTATCCAGTCGATCCCGATTCTGGTGCCAGTTTCGAACGGTGCATTTTCGGGCAACGGATGCAAATTCCATGAGGTGGTCTATGCTTACGGTGTTCTTCTTAGCAGTTTTGACTGCGCAGCCGGTGCAAGGGGCGGTCCCAAGTGTTGCGATCGTATCGCAGTTACAGTGCGGTTCCGCTCGCTTCGCTGTGCTCCAAGTGTCTAATCGCTCAGCAAATGAGTCGATATTCTTTCCTCTTTCACCTCTCTACGCTCAAGGGTTTACCGTTCACAATGTCCGATTGGAAGTGGAAGACGAGGGGAAGTGGCACTTAGTTGGTAGAGGATCCGATATTCCCGGCTCCGGTGTGAGGGAACTGAGGCCGGGTGAGCGATTCCTCGATTTCTTTCTTCTCCCCACGCCGGAGCAGGCCGCAACTCTTAAGGGATCGCCAATGCGATTGGTGATTCCCTACAAGATCGGAGATTCCTTTGAGCAAGTAAGCACTGGGGCTTTTAACATCGGTGACCTTCCCGTGAGAAACGATGCATCTTGTCCTGCCACGCTGAATGCAAGCTCAAGTGCAAAGTAGGTTCGTTGAGGCCGCGAATAACGTCCCAAATAACGGGCCAACCGTTCCTGCTGACCCTTGCGTGTATCAAGGTAAAGCCCTGCCACCGAGCGCTTATGCAGCAGAGGGAGCAGCTGCAAGAGGCAATGTGACTTAGTGTTAGACGCTTCGATGGATTTCCGTCGCGGTAATTATTTGGACGCACAATGCCAGGCTCCGGTTCACCCACCAACTGCGGCATGGACATTGCTAACAGCGGCTTTTTGACAAACTGCGCATATGACTTGGCGAATCATGCGGCGACTATCACGCAGGGTGCGCAGACGCGCAGCTTCCAGACCGACTGGCTGGGGCGAACGATCCAGACCCAAGAGCCGGAGCGCGGCACAACCAATTACAGCTATTCCTACAACAGCACAGGCCTGGTAGTGACGCGGCAACGCCCCAAAGCCAACCAGACGAATGCCAGCGTGCTCACGACAACCACGACACAATAATGGGGCAGGATTTTACGGGCACAACTTCGGAACCCAGCCGACAAAGGACATTCCATATTCGACGGACCATGGTGATCAACAGCAAGACAACCAACAGATTCAACAGGGGCTTGCGAAAGGAGACTGCTGAAACATTCAGGAAGCAGTCGACTAGATCAAGGAGATCGTAATGCGTTACTCATATCGACACGCCTTCACCATGCTGAGTTTTATCTTCTCTGTAGTTCTAATCTCTCTGACCGGTTGCAAATACGGTAAGACCCGGGACACAATATTAAGCTCCGTGCCAAATTCTACTCACACCTATCGGGCAACTGTCCTGAGAAGGGAGTACCTATTGGATAATGGAATGACGGATGCTAGTCCAACGACTTACGTTCTGCTCGACGCAGATAAGGGTCCTCCAACCTACGCCCCCAACCAACGCTTCAACGCCGCCAATGTTGTGATGAGACCGTCACTATGCGGTCCGCTTCGACTGGAATGGATGAGTGATCTCGTACTCCGGATTATCTGTGACAAATGTGGACTGGCGCTTCCCCGCCACTTAGACAAGGTAGGATCGGTCAGTATCGTCTATGAAGGATTTCCAGATACGTCGTTCTATCAGTAGCCCTAAACAAGGCAGCTATTGGTCATGCGTTAGGAGTGGTGCAATTCATTGTGGTGGACACCGGAAGGTCTAAAATCGTCTGCCAAGGCCGACCATTCTTCTCGCATCCAACTCATCTTGCTGAAATCTCTAGTTCAAAACTTTCGGTGTCGAGGAGTGCAGTTCTAAAATCGTCCTCTAGGGCCGGCCCTAGAGGACGATTTTAGAACTTTGTTAGGGGAATTTTGAAAAGACCTCGGCGACATATCGATTGTGTGCAACGAAAATCCCTGCTTCCACGCAACATCGGCGCTGTGCGTCATGCCTCGATCTGCTCCAACGCGCCGATAGTCTGCGACTCGTTGGGTGCTAGCTTTTGCTCATCACCTGCTACTGCTTGAATCCGATATACGGGATCAGCCAAACAAGCTGGCGGCTCGATGCAAAGCTGTGCCTGTGCTACGCCTAAAGAGGGCTCACACAGTACAAAAGTAATCTTGATCGCCTGATGGTTGTCAGATAGGTTGCCTAGACACACGGCCCGATGATCTGGAATTCCCCCCGAATTCCTGCACGGTCTGAAGTTTCGTTGAAACATTTGTGATCTGGAGCATCCAGTGACCTTTCAGTCTGCCCTTTTTCTGTTCAGCGTCTATGTTGTTCTACCAACCGTAAGTTTTGCGCAAAGCGACCTGCAGCAACTCCTCTCGAAGGCGAGCCAAGCCTTTGTCGGAACACAAAGCGTCTCTACTGCCACTCTGACCGGTGAAGCGGAACTGTATGCTGGTTCCACTCAGGAAACAGGATCAGTTACTCTGGTTGCCCGTGTCGACGGTTCTTCCAGTTTGGCGCTTCAGCTTGGCTCGGGCACAAGAAGCGAATCACAAGACACATTCTCGAACGGTCAAGGTTGCTCATGGTCTGCCGAGGATGGCGTTATCCATAACGCTATGGGCCATAACTGCCAGCTTCCACTGGCGTGGTTTCTTCCCGAAGCCGCATTTTTCAGTACTCAATTGCCAGCGAGCGGCGCGTCCACTCTCCTACCTGGATCAAGTACAGTCCATTGGGCAAAGCTTATTCCAGCCAATGCCACCGGTAATTCTGCGCACTTGCTTGCACATATAGGCCAGTACGATCTGGCGTTCGATCCGTCCAGTTTCCTGCCGACACGCCTTTCCTATGCAGTTCATCCTGACACCAATGCGGGCGTCGATATCCCAGTTTCGATTCAATACTCGAACTATCAGACCATTAACGGTGTGGCCATTCCTTTCCACATCCAGCGCTACTTTAACGGAACGTTGTTGCTCGATATCACTATAGCCAACGCCGTCATCGCCCACTAAAAGCCGAGAGACTGAAAGATGCAACTTTTGAAAGTACTCTTTTTCTGCCTTTTTCTTGTCCTGTTCTCCACAACCGTCCATGCTCAGGCAACAGGACTCTACGCGTTCGGGCCCTTTGATACTCCGGGATTCGACACCATCAATCGCGGAAACCTGAACGTCCATTTCTCCATCCCGATTTTCAGCAAGCCCGGTCGCGGCGGCAGCAATTTCAGCTACGCATTGAACTATGACGGGCTGGTGTGGTCCCCAAAGAGTTCCAGCGGCACAACTACCTGGACGCCCGCACCCGCATGGGGATGGACAGATGTGACCAACGCGCAATACGGCTACGTCACCTACGACGAAAACATCAACGACTGTACCATTCCTCCGCATGGCCTACAGGAGGAGTATTCTCAGTTCTCAAATTTTTACTTTCATGACTATCGCGGCAACAGTCACAAAATTCAGTTTACTTTTTCAAACACTTGCGGAAACACCGGTGCTCCTACTTCAACCGGAACATATTCGCTGACCGACAATTCTGGATATACCGTTTATCGCAATGGATTAGCTTTCGTTGTCTTTGACAAGAATGGCGCTCAGTATTCCGTGCCATCGTACATCACGTATGACGGCTACCAGGAACAGACTCAACCAGGATCAGCCACATTCACAGATACAAACGGCAATCAGATTTCGGCCTCCTCCACCAAGGTGTTCACTGACACGATGGGCGAGACTGTGCTCACAGTTTCCGGAGCCGCACCCAATCCAGTCATTTACACGTACACCGATCCCAATGGACATTCCCAACAAGTCACCGTGAATTACACAATCAAAACCGTGCAGACCGCATTCAACGTCAGCGGGGTGGTGGATGTCACTACATTGAATGTTCCTCTGGTCAGCTCCATCGTGTACTCCGGCGATGGAAGCTCTTATTCCTTTAACTATGAGGAGCCCAATCCCGGCAACCATTCTATCGTGACCGGACGTATCGACAGCATCACCCTGCGTACCGGTGGAACGATCGGCTATGCCTATACAGGAGGAAGCAACGGGATTGAGCCGGATGGCACGACGGCGGGCTTGACCCGAACCACCTCGGACGGGCAAACAAAATATACCCGCCCCGAAATTACAAGTTCTACGTCCTACACTTCGACACAGGACGCTTTGGGGAATGTGACCATGTCCGCATTCCTCATCAATTCGGGAGGCTATTTTTACGAGACAGACCATGCGGTCTACAGCGGAGCGGCGAGCGGCACACCACTGGCTGAAGTCCAGACTTGTTACAACAACACCAATCCCGGCTGCCCCACAAACTCGGCTTCCTCTGCGTTTGGCAGTATCGTGCTTACGACATATCAAGATGGCATTCTCCTGAACACCGAGACACAAACCTACACCGGGCCAGAGCTTCTGGCGTCAGATTCCGATACGACATCGGGTGCAACAACGACCAACACGTACAACACTTACACCGGCCCCAACAGCATTCCTTTGTACCGCCTGGCCTCAGTCGTGAGCACGCTTGGCAGCACGACTTTTCAGCAAACGACATACGGCTACGACGAAACAACACCCACTGGCCCCACAAATCTGCCCCAACACGTTTCTGTTTCCACTCAGCGTGGCAATCTCACTTCGATCCACCAGACATTCAATTCGTCCAGTTCGCCCCTGATCACGACGAATGCCTATGACGACACAGGAACGATGCTGACTAGCACCAGCCCAAATGGCATGACCTCTTATGGACATGACAGCACAGGTACTCTTGTCACGAACATTACCCCGCCAACACCGTCCAGTGGGGTGCCACTCCCTGTTTCTGCGGTATACGATCCGAATACAGGGCTAGTCATCAGCGCGAAAGACGCGAATGGCACCCAGACTAAATACACCTACAATGGCATGCTGCAACCAACCGAGATCGACAATCTCGATAGCGGTAACAACACGGTGGGGAAATCAACTACCAGCTACTACAACCCTACCGCTTATGGAATCTTCCCCTATCAAAGTGCTTCCGTTAGCGAAGACTATCAATATCTGCTGGATGCTTACGGAAGGACGAGCCGGTCGATCGTTAATAACGGGCAAGCTACCAATCCCTGGTATCAACAGGACACCTGCTATGACGCCAATGGCCATGTGAGTTTTCAATCTTACCGCTACCAAGGCAATGCCTGGTCTACGCCGCAAGTGTGCGCAGGCAGTGGTGACTCCTATGCCTACGATGCGCTTGGTCGCGTCACGTCGATTACACATGCAGACGGTACGAGCATCCAATACACTTATCGAGGACGAGCAACTGAGGTCACCGATGAGAACGGCGTGAGCCGGATCACGCAGGTTGATGGGTTAGGGAGAACAACCGCCGTCTGCGAAGTCTCCGCCAACAGCAGCATGCCAGGCTCCGGTTCACTGGCTAGCTGCGGCATGGATATTGCCAATAGCGGCTTTTTAACGAACTATGCCTACGACTTGGCCAATCACAAAATCACAATCACACAGGGAGCGCAGCAACGTGTCTTCCAGACCGACTGGCTGGGACGAACGATCTTTACCCAGGAGCCGGAGCGCGGCACAACCAATTACAGCTATGCCTATAACAGCACAGGTCTGGTAGTGACCAGAGTGCGACCTGAAGCGAATATACCGCCGCCGTTTCCGAATCCGTTACCGGTCACCACAACTACGACACAATACGATGCAGTTGGCCGCGTGGTGACCGTGAACTATGCCAACAGTGACAACAGTCCTCAAGTAACGCCCAACAAAACATTCGCTTATGATACAAACGCGTACTGGCTCCAAACAGCAGCCACAAATCTAAAGGGACGTCTGGCCGTAATGGGGGCGTCAACCAGTGCCAGCGATCAAACCGGGGCCCTTTTCAGTTACGACGCAATGGGACGCGTCACGAACTTGTGGCAGTGCGCCCCATCCATCTGTGGGACTTCTTCTCAAGCCAGTCGACCGTTGAGCTTCTCTTATGACTGGACGGGAAACCTTACTTCGGAAGGAGACCCCGCTAGCGGAAACATTCTCTATCCTCGTTCTGTTGCCAACGAAGTTACGTCGATTACGAACCAAACCTATAACGGCACCTATGACCCGCCGAACCTGGTATCCACTCTAATAAACGGACCGAATGGGCCGGTCAGCTACAACTTGGGTAACGGTCTTTCGACCTTTTTCTCTTATGACACGCTCGGTCGACGCAATGGAGGGTGGGTTTGCAATGGCTCATCTCAGCAAAACTGCGCCGGAGGGACACAGATGTATGGCTATGTTGTGGGCTGGAAGGGCACTCGCAATACCGGCATCTGCGACACTGTTCTCGGTAACTGTGAGAGCTTTGGTTACGATGAGTTCGACCGGCTGACATCGCAGAGTGTCACCCAGGGGACGGGGCAGAATTACGCGTTTGTCTATGATCGCTACGGGAATCGCTGGCAGGAGAACACGACGAATGGGGGACAAAACTCATTCAACGCCAACAATCAGATTACTGGATACAATTATGATGCTGCGGGCAACCAGCTAGCGGATGTCATGCACAGTTACACATACGATGCGGAAGGCAACATCCTCAAAGTAGACAACGGCAGCACGGCGGTTTACGTCTATGACGCTCTGAACCGCAGAGTGAGCAGTCAGACAACCAGCGGCGTTACGGAATACACATTCGACTATGCGGGGCGGCGAATCTCTAGCTGGCTTGCCTCGAACAACTTCGGCATCGAGGGGCGGATTTACTGGGATGGAATGCCGATTGCCTTCCATGCCGCGAACAACTACACCTATTTCCAGCACCAGGATTGGATGGGAACCGAGCGGATGCGGACCGACTATGCGGGAGCGGTCGCGGACACGGATGTGTCGTTGCCATTCGGTGACGCCTTCAGTGAGAGTTTTTCGGAAGCATACGCCAATCAGGATAATAATCACTTCGCGGGACTGGAGTGGGATACGGAAACCTTGACCGACCACGCCCAGTTCCGGCAATACGCCGAGTTGCAGGGAAACTGGATGTCCCCCGACCCCTACGACGGCTCCTACAACTTCTCCAATCCCCAGAGCTTCAATCGCTATAGCTATGTGCTGAATAATCCTCTCTCACTGACCGACCCATTAGGGCTGAATCCTCCTGTCGGCGCAGGTGGAGGTTATAACTGTGCGAATAACCCGGTCTGCAACGTACTGAATGGGTCCAACGGTGGAGTGTGGAGCGATCCCTGGGGAGGGCCATGTTGTGGTGTTCTTGGCGGATTCTTAGATGAATTTGATTTGCTAAGTTCGGTTTTCAATGCGATAACAATCAACTACGTGGCTGTAAAGGGTAGTGAGGGCACCATATACGACCCTATTTTCGGACCGATACCTTTCATCAACTTTGCATTTGGCGCACCTGAAAGTAGTGCCCCAAGTAACCCGCCGCAGGTGCCGCACACTTGCCAGCAGAACCGCATATTGAATGCTGTTCCGGGGTCAACACTTACCAAGCCGAATGATACGGTCGGCATATCGGTGGGTGGGCACAATCAGTTTGATATCAACGTCACGACCGATCAACTCAGCGCCGCAGGTTTTACGCCGTTCAACCCTTTTGGGGTTGCCGATGGCTACCATAATGGAAATGTGTTTTTTCAGGTACACGATAACGGGCACGGTGGACTAATCACCCAAGGCCATATCGATACGTTCAATCCTGCCTCCGGCCTATTTGGTTTTGTTGGTCATTCAATTTGGGACGTTGGAATCGGTACGCTCCTTCAACATCTCTTCCCAAAGAGTCATGGCCTTCTGGATCCGGGGTGCTGATTATGAGAGATCTCTTCATCGGAATTCTGCTCTCTTGTGCACTCGGCGTCAGCGCTATGGGTCAAAGCCTAACCGTGACTGGAGACAAATTTGCCCTGCCCGCTGGGGATGTGATCGGCGCGGCCTTTGATGACGGCGCGAGCACATTCATCGTGCAACAAAGCGTGATATCGACCGAGAATGGCGGCCTTGTATTTCGGTCCCATCGCCTGCTCACTTCATGGAGTATCAAGAGCCACTTGCAGTTGACCAAGCGAGAGTTTCCCTTGAGTCCCGTGGGCTCTTCTACACATCCATGTGGACGCGTAGATGTCGTGGCCTCGCTCGGGCGCGTTTTCCTCTGTAGCGCTGAAACTCGTTTGGAGGTACTAGATGCCAAGGATTTGAACGAAATCGGAGGTGTAGCGGTCGGTATCAACCAAAACATCTATGATTTTGCCATTGACGAGCAGCGCAGCAAGATATTTGTTTTATCACTGCGCAGCGATATGTCCGTAAGGCTCGCAGCATACTCATTGAGTGACGGAAGTGCGCTGCAAGAGATCACTCTTTCCCAAACGGCTTGGAGCGGAGCTAGGCTAGCTTTAGAGCCCAAAACCGGACAGGTAGCCGTTGCTGATTCTCAGGAAACAGGGCATCGATATGCGAGCAACATCAATGTCTGCGAATCCGCAGCCACGCTAACTTGTACGAACTTCGGAAACGTTGACCCTGTGGCACAGATGACGTTTTTGGGCAGACAACTCCTTTTTGCAACTAGCAATCCTGCAAATGACAAGAAGGATTGCATCGGAAGTTTAAATGTAAGCACTCGTACTATTTCTCATGACTACTGCTCTCCTTCGACCGGCGTGCATTTTGCTGTGGGTGCAATCCTTAAACGATATGTCGTTGGGTTCACTGGTACGACGAAGACTCACGCTTTCCTGGAACGCAACACCTCTATCCAGAGTTCATTTTCGATATGGCGGGCTGAGAACCCGAAGGTTGAAGCTGTTGTCAATGACCCAACAGACTACGGGGCCTCTCAATATGAAATCCGAATCGCGGTTAGCAAAACAACAGCTATGTTCCTGACTTATGCGTGGAGATCCAATGCTCTCTACCTGTACTCAATCAAGGACATCAATTGACACCGCGTCAGGTCACGTTGTTGCGCCAAATAACGCGCATGGTCCGCCAGACAAGAGATTCATGTGCGGACAGATTAGCGGCAGGTGTTCTAAAGAATACGGGTGTGTCCATCACGAACATCCAGCAGGGCGACACGATTGGAGGCCACACAAATTACCTTTCATCAACTTGGCATTTGGCGTACCTGGGAGTAGTGCCCCAAATAGCGCTGATCAGTGGAAGAAATTTGGTCAGGCCATCAAGTCCTGCGCTGCGAAGTCATTTCTCCCGGCTGC
Organism: Terriglobales bacterium; assembly: GCA_963823845.1. GTDB lineage: Bacteria > Acidobacteriota > Terriglobia > Terriglobales > Acidobacteriaceae > Alloacidobacterium. The sequence continues at coordinate 122,447 of CAWGND010000020.1, read as the reverse complement.
CGCTGGAGCGGGAGCACTTGCGGCTGGCTCGAACGTCGTTTCTACAGCAGGCAAGTTCGCAGGCTCGACCCCGGGTACCTCGATAGCGTCTCAATTCTTCCGAGCCGTCCTGCCTCAAACGATCAAATCAACATGGGCTCCGACGCTTATGAATCCGCTGGCGGAATCCAGTGTTCTTGGCGGGGTCGTAGGAAGATGGGTTCCTATACTCGGGGAGGCGTTGCTAATCAAGAGTGGCGCTGATGTTCTATCGTGCGTTTGGCCGGACGATGCTGATTACTGAGTCTTATTAAGGAGAATGCATTATGACGATTGCGGAGGAAGTGATCGCGTTAGTGGCTAAGAAGACTGGCAGACCGGAAAGCAGCATTACTCCAGAAAAGACCTTCTATCAGCTCGGCATTGACGGGGATGATGCCGTCGAGCTGATCGACGAACTGTGTAGGCGGTACCAGGTTCCTGCGGAAAAGGTCGATCTGAACAAGTACATCGGCCCCGAGGGGGGTGGCCTCTTCAACCACATCCTCTATGCCGTGAGTCGTAAGAACAAGAGTCACGTGGAGCGGAAGGAGCTACGAATAAGCTGTCGTTCGCCAAAATAGAGATCTGCGTTAAATCATGGACGGATGAGCCGTATCCGCCTGGGCTGTCTGTGTGTACATCTGCCCCATGTTGTGCCTATTGAGGCTTCTGCCTGTTCTGGTTATCGCGATTCTTTCGTTCTCGCCGCGATCTCCTCTTGGAGAATTTGGCTCTCCGGCAACAGCTTGCTGTCTTGAAACGGAGACATTCCCATCCTCGGCTTGCTGTTAGCGACAGACTTTTCTGGGTGATATTGCGGCGGTCTGGTCCCGGTGGCGGGAGACATTGATTCTCGTTCACCCGGAGACCGTTGTGCGATGGCACCGGGCTGGCTTCAAGCTGTATTGGACCTGGCTCTCGCGGCATCCAATTCGCGCGGGCAGGAAGGGCGTCAGCGTTGAACTCCGCGAACTCATCTTCCGCATGGTTGCGGACAATCCAACGTGGGGCTCGCCACGGATTCATGGCGAACTGAAGATGCTTGGCTTCGACATTTCTGAACGGACGGTGTTGCGCTGGATGCGGAAAGCGCCACGGAATTCCGATCCGGCAAAGCGATGGGCGGCCTTTCTGAGCAATCATCGAGAAGCGATAGCTGCGATGGATTTCTTTTCCGTGCCCACGCTTGCGTTCGGCGTGCTTTACTGCTTCTTTATCATTGCGCATGATCGACGACGTATCCTTTACTGCAACGTAACCAAGCATCCGAACAGCGCCTGGGTTGTCCAGCAGCTTCGCGAAGCTTTTCCATATGACTCGGCACCGGGCTACCTGATCTTTGATCGCGGCGCGAACTTCAATGAGGAAGTCATCGACACAGTGAAGAGCTTTGGCATTCAGCCAAAGCGGACCAGTTTCCGAAGTCCATGGCAGAATGGTGTCGCCGAGCGTTGGGTGGGCAACTGCCGCCGGGATCTGCTTGACCACGTGATCGTGCTGAATGAGCGGCATCTGAAACGCCTGCTGAACGAATACGTCAGCTACTACCACGACGACCGAACACATCTCGTGCTCGCAAAGGAAACACCAGCGGGTCGTGAACCAGAGAAGAACCCGAATATAGGCTGCCGAGTCGTGTCCATGCCGAGACTTGGTGGCTTACATCACCGTTACGCTCTGGCCGCGTGAGCTGTTGCTCGAGCATCTCTCGTCAGAGTTGAAGATGAACTGAGGAGGGCGAGGTGTGGCTGCTGCTCTCTCGCCGCCCACTCGGCGCAGTCTCTCTGCGACTATCCGTGGTCACCCACATACCCTGCCGAATCTGCCTGCGAGTTCAAAAACGCGGGTTCCTTTTGCGCTCAGATGACAATTTGGCGAGTCACACCTTCATCCGGGCAGCAATGGATACATGGAGCAAACTCCTTCATGTCGTTCGAACCGAAGGAGTCGGGCTGATCCCGCACGGCCAGCCCATCGGCCCACTTGGTTGATAGTTAGTTGGTAGCAATTTGGTAGCAAATAGCGCCCAGAATACCGGTTTTTACCCTGTGCTCCGGCTAATAACCCCTTTAGGATCATCATCCGGCTGCCAGAGCGCTACCTTGACACAGTAGAGTTCAAATACGTTGAGCTCTTATGGTGGAACCCTAAGCCACGCTTGGCCACGACTGGCGTGCGTCCGCTTCTCGTCCAGGGCGGCCTCGTTTGCCAGGGAACTGCCTCGTGCCGGGAAAGGAGGAAACAGGCTGATCCCACACGGATCAGCCCTTGGCCCGCTGCGAAAAGTTTGTCGCACCTTTGTCGCAAATACCGCCTACTGTGCCGGTTTTGCCGACTGTGCCGACTTGTAGGCACTGTGCCGTCTACAAATTGCGGTTTGACTTATTCCATGGCATGGAAGAGGTCGTCGGTTCGATCCCGACCAGGTCCACCAAATCTATTCAAGCATTTAGAAGATCTCCTCTCTTCACCTTTGGCAGCATTTATCAAAAACCTTCGTCCCGGAAGGTTTTGAACATATCGACATCTGAGACTCAGGGATAGCGCTGACGGCGGTCACAGGATGACTTTCCTGAGCGTACTAGCCACGCTCTGACTCGCTGTGCTGACAGCAGAAGCCGTCTCTCCCGCTGCGAAGGTGTGCATGAGCGCCGATCTCTTACCCGCGTCCACTTGCCAAGTGGCGAGCGATGTTGGGAAATCCGGTTTTACTTCCAAGTACCAACTGTTCTTTGCGACAGTGAGGAGATCGCTTGCCTTTGTCTCGTTTGTTCGCGGTCGGGTGGAATCGGATGATCCGGCGTATTCTAAGGGCTGTAACACCTCCGCTATTCCTGGCTGCTCAGGAGGGTCCGAGATGGATGACTTCGTTTTGAATGTCAATGGTGCGGAACATCGTGTTCGCGCATCGAGGAACGAAACCCTTCTTTCTGTTCTGCGCAACCAGTTCCATCTGACCGGCACAAAGTATGGCTGCGGAGAGGGACAATGCGGTGCCTGTACTGTGCTCATTAATGGAACCGCCGCACGATCCTGCCTGACCCGAGGCGCAACCGTCCATGGCGCACAGATTACGACTATAGAAGGGCTGGAAAACAAGGGTGTCCTTAGCCCGGTACAGCAAGCGTTTCTGGATGAAGAGGCATTTCAGTGCGGCTACTGTACGTCAGGCATGATACTTTCTGTCACCGTACTGCTGCGCGAGCATCCTCGCCCCACCGACCGGCAGATTGTCGAATACATGGACGGCAACATCTGCCGCTGTGGAACCTATCCGCGCATCATGGCTGCAATAAAGCGTGCTTCGCACTTACAAGAAAAAGGACGCGCTGATCATGCAAGCTGATGAACTTACTCTGGAACTTGCGCAGCCGGAAATCCGGGATCGACTGCATTGGTTCCAGCTTGACCGTCGGGACTTTCTGAAACTGTGTGGTGGTGGTCTGCTGGTCTGTCTGGCTGGTGCATCAGGCTCGGCGCAGGAATCTGGTAGTAGAGGCTTCCGAGAGCACGAGCTGCCCCAGGAAGTCAGCGCGTGGATACACATCGACGAAGATGACAAGATTACGATCTTCACCGGCAAAGTGGAAGTTGGACAAAACATTCGTACTTCACTCGCACAACTGGTGGCCGAGGAACTCCGAGTCCCCTTCAACAGAATCATTATGGTGATGGGTGACACGGATCTTACTCCTTGGGACATGGGCACCTTTGGGAGCCGTTCGACGCCGATAATGGGGCCGCAACTCCGTACCATGGCCTCTACGGCACGGCAGATGCTAGTGGAAACCGCGGCACAGCGATGGAAAGCCGATCCATCAACACTGACAGCGACAGATGGCTGCGTGACCAATCCGGAAAATCGCCAGTCGCTGACCTATGGCGAAATCACGCGGGGAGAAAAACTCACGCAGACTGTGTCAGGCGATCCACCGCTTACCCTGGCCAGCGACTGGAAGGTCGCTGGTACCGCGCTCCCCAAAGCCGATGGACGCAACTTCGTCACCGGGAAACACCAATATCCGTCGGATATCATGCGGCCCAATTTGATGTTTGGCAAGGTGCTCCGCCCCGCCGGATTCAACGCCACGCTTGTTTCTCTGGATACCAGTGCAGCGGAGAAAATGCCTGCAATTCAGATAGTGCGCGATGGCGATTTTGTGGGAGTAGCGGCCGAGGACCCATCGATTGCGGAGGAGGCGCTCTCCGCCATGCAGGCGAAGTGGAACGTGCCTGCACAAGTTTCGAACAAAGAACTTTTCGACTATCTCCGCAGCAATCCGGATACCGCAGGCGGAGAGCCGTCACATACCAGCGGGTCTGTAGCACATGCGATGGCCGCCGCCGACGTGAAGGTGGAACAACACTATACGGTCCAGTTCATCGCGCACGCACCTCTGGAGCCGCGCGCCGCTGTGGCTGAGTGGAACGGCGACAAGCTCACCGTCTGGACCGGCACTCAGCGGCCATTTGGAGTGCGCGACGAGTTGGCGGTGGCGTTTCGTATTCCTGCGACCAAAGTGCGGGTCATCATGCCCGACATGGGCAGTGGTTATGGAGGCAAGCACACAGGCGAATGTGCCGTTGAGGCGGCGCGCCTCGCGAAAGCCGCGGGGAAACCGATAAAAGTGGTATGGACACGCGAAGAAGAGTTTACCTGGGCCTATTTCCGGCCCGCAGGATGGATCGAAATCCGCAGCGGCGTGCTGCACGATGGGACGCTTGTAGCCTGGGAACACCACAACTACAACTCAGGTCCGTCTGGGATCAACACACCATACAATGTTGCCAATCAGGTCATCCAGTTTCACCCTACAAAGTCTCCACTGCGCCAAGGGTCGTACCGCGGACTGGCGGCCACCGCAAACCACTTCGCGCGCGAGTCCCACATGGACGAGTTGGCGAGCGCCATCGGCATGGACCCATTGGAATTCCGTCTGAAGAACTTGAGTGATCCAAGACTGCGCGCCGTCTTGCAGGCAGCAGCCGAGCGGTTCGGCTGGGGACGGTCAAAGTCCACGCCGGAGCTTGGGTTTGGTATTGCGGGTGGAACGGAAAAGGGTGGCTACGTTGCTACCTGCGTCGAAGTCGAGATAAACCCCGCAACCAAGAAAGTGCGGCTTCGCCGCGTTGTCGAGGCTTGGGAATCGGGCGCAATCGTGAACCCTGACGGCCTGCGCAATCAGATGATGGGCGCAGTCGTGCAGGCCATTGGTGGAGCGTTATTCGAAGCTATTCACTTCAAGGACGGCCGTATCCTGAATCCCCATTTTGCGCTGTATCGCGTTCCCAGGTTCAGCGATACTCCGGAGATTGATTTGGTCCTGATTGACCGAAAGGACCTGCCATCGGCAGGAGCGGGCGAGACGGGCATCGTGGGTCTGGCGCCAGCCATCAGCAATGCTATCTTCTCCGTCACAGGAACTCGGTTGCGCGACATGCCGATGGCCATGGGCCGCGACCTGAATGGTTAGCGAATCCGTTCTCTCTCCCCCTGACAGCCAGCGTCCGGATAGCCGGATTCAATAATCGCGACCGACGTGTGTGACCATCACAGTCAGGTACGATCGAATGGTCCCGCCTTTGGTCCTCCCGAATAAGAGAAATGTTGGCGGGCACCGCAGCATGTCACCGTTCGGGTACATCGCAAAATGCCACCGTTCGCTTACTTTACAATATGTCACTGCTCGGTTACTATCTCAATACTGAGGTGCAAGAATGCGCATCCGAACCGACACCGATCTTGGCGCCTTCATCCGCGAGCGACGGACACAGCTGGGGATGGACCAGGCTGCTCTGGCCAAAAAGACAGGGACGAGCCGGAAGTGGCTCATCGAGGTCGAGCAAGGCAAACCTCGCGCGGAGATCGGCCTTATCTTGCGGACATTGAAGAGCGTGGGGGTGTATATCGACCTCAAAACAGAACCCTCCCCCAAGCCATCCGCCATCACCGAAGCGAAAAAAACCGACATTAACCATATCCTCGATACCTTGAAGCAGCGTCATGACAAGTGAACTCACTGCACTTTTGGACGGCCGAGAAATAGGGACAGTCCAGTATAAGAATTCACGGCTCTCCTTCGTCTACCGCGAAAGCTGGAGAGATGATCCGGATGCTTATCCCTTATCTCTCTCCATGCCATTAGGTTCTGCGGAGCACAGCCACGCGCGCATCGAGGCTTTTCTCTGGGGCTTGCTGCCCGACAACGATCGGGTTCTTGAGAATTGGGGAAGGCGCTTCCAGGTATCCCCCAAGAACGTCTTTCGACTGATCGCGCACGTAGGAGAAGACTGCGCCGGAGCAGTCCAATTTGTAAGCCCCGAGCGCCTTGAAACAATGCAAAAAGAACCGACTTCCAAAGAAGTGGAATGGCTTACCGAGGAAGACGTTGCCGAACGGTTGCGGGCGCTTCGCGCTGATCACTCGCAATGGCGCATCGCACAAGATACCGGGCAGTTCAGCTTGGCCGGAGCACAACCAAAGACAGCTCTCCTGTTTGAGCTCCAGCGCTGGGGTGTTCCATCAGGCAGAATACCGACAACTCACATCCTTAAGCCGCCCACGGGGGAATGGGATGAGCACGCAGAGAACGAGCATTTTTCGCTTCGCCTCGCCCGAGCGGCAGGCCTAATTGTCCCGAATTCTACTGTGCAGCACTTCGGCGACGAGGTTGCTATCGTGGTTGAACGATATGACCGTATCAGACAGAGGGACCGCTGGGTACGTATCCATCAGGAAGACCTCTGTCAGGCTCTTGGTATCCATCCCGCGCGCAAATATGAAAATGAGGGCGGGCCGAATGCAGTCAGAATTGTAGAACTTCTCCGGTCACAATCGAGTGCTCCTGAAGAAGACATCTTATCCTTCGTGGACTCCCTGATCTTCAACTGGCTCATCCCTGGTACGGATGCCCACGCGAAGAACTTCAGTCTTCTGCTCGGAGCACAAGGTGCAGTCCGCCTTGCTCCTTTCTACGATTTAGCGAGTGTCCTTCCATACAAGAGCGTCAGTCTCGAAAAAGCGAAACTCGCCATGAAGATCGGCGGAGAATACCGACTTAAGAATATCGGTGTGCGCAACTGGCAGAAGCTTGCCGCTGAGCTGCGCCTCGACGGGGCCCAACTCAGAGAGCGCATCCAGGAGATGGCCCTGTTGCTTTCCGAGCAAGCAACCACGATCGAAGGCAAGTTGGTAGCCGAGGGGCTGTCACACAAGATTCTTGGACAGCTGGCAGCAAAAGTAAAAACCAGGGCAAGTGCCTGCCTCCGCCTCATGGCTTGAAGTGTTCAAACCCAAAAAGGGCGCCGCGCAATCCTGACATTTCCGATAATGAATCTAGGCGCCAGATTCACATCGTCTATATCAGCGACACTCACTGCCAGCGTTGTAAACGCATCGGTCGTTGACAAAGCATATCGAGTGGTTCATGAAGCACAAGTGGTGGATGTCACTGTGAGGCGCATCGAATAGGTCGACGTGGCAAGTAGCCCTTCAGTGGTCGTCGCTATGTGCATTGCCCTCCAATCTCAGCTGATATAACGTGCCGCCACTGTAGTTGTAACCGGCGGGGCTACCGGCGCCGCCGTAGATGGCTATTCCGATAAGCCTGTTCCCGTCCAGTACCACACCGTTATCAGCATTCGCGCCATCGTAATTGGCTCCGGTTGTTGGATTCGTTGCGCTGAAGGTGTGCAGAACCTCGAAGCGGCCGTCTTCCCGGAGGCTGTAAATCACGCCGTTACCGTTTGCACCTCCGGCCTCGGTGTTCGAGTACAGAGTGCCATCTTGCCCGATAGTTAGCCGGCCATCCGGAGTCGCCCCGTCCCAATTCTGGCCGGTCGAGTTCACGGCGCTGAAATCGTGCACAACCTCCACCACTCCTGGGTTCGAGAGGGAATACCTGAACCCGACACCACTGCCATTTGTTCCGCCGAATCCCGCCGCACCATAAAAGACACCGGGCCTCGTCTCGACAAGCAGCTCATAGCAGTCCGCGCCATCTGCATTCTCGCCGTTCGCATCCGTTTGGCTGAATGTGTAGAGCACCTCGAAATCTCGCCCGACGGCGCAATACGGTACAGAATTCCGGAGGGCAAGGGGGTCCCGGACAAAGACGTTCCAGGCCACACCGCGCAGCCATAAAGGAAGCCGTCCTGTGCTTTGTAACAACGACGCAGCGTGACCCTCGCTGGACGTGAACTGATGCAGAACTCTAAAGTTGTGGCCCGAGCTATCCATCACCCATGCGGTGCCACAGCCATTCGAAGTAAGCGTGCACGTGTTTTGGCCGCCGATACGGGTCTCACCGTAAAGTTTCCCATCACTGCCGATGACTATGTCTCGCAATGGATAAGCTCCGTCTTCATTGTTTCCATTTGCATCCAGCGCACTAAAGGTATGCAGAACTGTGAAGTCTCCCGACATGGTGATTTTGAAGATCGTGCCGTTGCCATTTTTGCCGCCGAGAGAGGCCATGCCGTAGAAGACATCGTCGGGACCACGCGTCAGTGCAACGCCCGGAGCGACGCCGTCGTCATTGTTTCCGCTCGCATCCAGAGCGCTGAACGTGTGCAGCACCGTGTAACGATGCGATTCCAGATCGTACCGGTAGATAACGCCATTGCCATTCACGCCGCCGTCATAGGTCATCCCATAAACCGTATTCCTGGGGCCAAGGACCGGCCGTGTGTCAGGCTGAGAGCCGAGAGGGCTTGTAAAAGTAACTGGAGTCGGCGCTTCGAAGGAATACAACACCGAAAAATCTTCGCTATCCGCGAACGCGCTGCTCACGATCGTTATAGCCATCAAGAGTGTCATAGAGACGGCGCGTCTTATAAAGCTTCGATCTGACATAATTCATCCTCCCTGCCACTATTCATAATTTTCTTGACACAAAGTCATGCCAAATGCTGTTGAACAGCATGTTCTTGTTCAACGCGAACTCCTCGGAAAGGGATAGCGGTCCCAGAACTGATTCTGATTGTTGTCGTGCTCCGCAAATTGCGGAGTCAAGTGAGCTTGATCGTTAAGCTGGGGAACGATCAAAGCAACGGAGGTAATTTGTACGTCACGCGGATATAACGGGCTAAGTTGCTGATAATTTACGTAACTGGATACAAAGGTTGGTGGTAACATTCCTCTGGTCAGGATCAAGTAAGGTGCAGCACATGCGCAGAGCCGTCGGCACGGGCGACACCATCCCCCGAGGACGACCGCTGTGAAACCCGAGTCAAACCATTGTGTTCGTTTCAAGACCTTTGAACTTGACCTCAACAGCCGGGAACTGCGCAGGAATGGACTGCGGCTCAAGCTTCAGGGGCAGCCGCTCGAAGTGCTGGCAATGGTGCTCGAGCGCCCCGGGGAATTGGTTAAACGCGACCAGTTGCGCCGGAGGCTGTGGCCGGAAGACACCTTCGTTGATTTCGAACATGGACTGAACAGCACGATTCGCCGATTGCGCGAGGCCTTAGGAGATCGTGCCGAAAACCCGCGATTTATCGAAACTCTTCCGCGACTGGGCTATCGATTCATCGCGCCCGTCGAGTCCTAAGGAGACGAGTTCGAAGAGCCTGTCTTCACTACAAACGGAAGCAATGGAACGACTGAGATTCCGACGCTCAATGGCGAGGGTGTGGAATTCCAGCCGGTTCAACACTTCTCATTGACGGGACTGGTTGCCCCTAACCCGCCAACCCGGGGACACCGATGGCGCCCCTGGCTTGCCGGCACAGCCGCAGCCATCCTCTTATTGGTGCTCCTTGCACTTTGGTACACGCATAGGCCGTTGCCCGCACCGCATGTCACTGAGGTCGTCCATCTCACGAGTGATGTTCGCTTTCACAGGAAAGTGGCCTTAGGGACCGATGGCGCACGGGTCTACCTTAGCCTGGAGTCTCCTGCGCTAGGTTCTGTTCCGGTTACTGGGGGCGATATCACAGTAATTCCGATAATTGTCCCTGGGGCGAAGCCAGTGTATGCAGAGTGTCAGTCGGATGTTTCACCCGACGGATTGAGCTTCCTGGCTTGTGGAGCTCACAAAGACGGACTGTCGGAGGTTTGGGTTGTTGGAACCGCAGGGTTCCCTGCTCGCTACCTCGTCGATGCATACGACATCTCATGGTCGCCGGATGGCAAACAGGTCGTTTATGTGACTGCGAACGGCGACATCTACGGGATGCCGAGCGCAGGTGGCACATCTCGACTGATTCTTCAATCAAATGGAATACTCCCACGATGTCCAATCTGGTCTCCCGACGGAGGTAGAATTCGGTTTGTTCGGGATTCGAGGATTTGGGAGGTATCTTCAAGTGGAGGCAATGCCAGCGAGATTCTCCCTCAGATGCATGACTCTGTGAGGAAATATTGTGGCCGCTGGACTCCAGATGGAGCCTTTTATATCTTCCTGTCGGCAAAATCGCTTCGGTCAGGCTTGCAGATCTGGGCTCTCGATGAACGCCATTCATGGCTTCGTTCGCCACCCAAGGATCCGGTTCAACTAACCTCAGGCCCAAACTCGTGGTATCTTCCGGTGATTTCGCCAGACTCGCACACGCTCTACGCGCCGAACGAAAATCGACAAGGAGAACTGGTTCGCTTCGACACTACGACTGGACAGTTTCACCCTTATCTGAGAGGTATTTCGGCGGAGGAAGTGGATTTCTCGCCAGATGGGAATTACGCCGCGTATGTCTCTTACCCCGACAGCACGTTATGGCGGGTAAACCGCGACGGATCGGGACGGATACAGCTGGCGACTCTCCCGCCCAGAGGTAAATGCGCGAGGACTTCACTGGTCTCCTGACGGACGCCACATTGCCTTTGCTGAGATTGTCGCAGGCAAACAGTCAGCTGGCAAAGAGGCAATTTATATGGTTCCTGCCGAAGGGGGCACGCCCGTGCGATTCTTGCCGGAAGTCAAAGAATCCCAATCCGGCCCTACTTGGTCACCCGATGGGAGGCGGTTAGCGTACTGGGTGAATAACGGCGACGAAACCAGCACAAGCGACATAAGAATTGTGGATGTCGCCAGCCGACACATCACGCACCTTCCTCCAGCTCCGAAGAATGCGACGTGGCCTGAATGGTCTCCGAATGGCCGGTACATCGTCTGCGAGAAAGACTGGTGGAACGATGCTCAATTCGGAATCGAAATCTTTGACACGGTCACTGCCCAGTGGAAGATCTTTTCCCAACCGTCTCCACCGATCCATCTGCATTGGTTGCGTGACAGCCGGTTTGTCTATTTTCTGAGACCCCAAGATCAGGACGCAGAACCAGGTGTCTATCGCATGGACATCCGTGATGGTCGTGTTGACCAGGTAGTCGATCTGAAAGAATTCTTAACCACGGGTACCCGAAGAAAGAGCTGGTTCGGCATGGATCCGGATGGAGCACCTCTGCTGCTGCACGATGTCGGCACTTTCGAGGTCTATGCTCTTACACTTGACCGGCACTGAATATATGACTGTTACCGTTGCTGGTAGAGATCGATATTGGGGCCCTATTGGGGTCCAATAAGCGTTTCTCAGGGCTCCTAAAGGCATTTTGGTAGCCATCCGTGCCTTTGGTTTCAGTTAGTTACAGCTGCTAATTCGATTGACACGGTAGAGGTCAGGAGTTCGAGTCTCCCCGTGCCTACCATATCTTTCACACGCTTACAGCAAGTTCCTCACAAGAGTTTGTGGCTTTTTATGGCAAATGCTTCAAACTCTCTTGAGACTCCCCTCCTTTCGTGAGCATAGAACACCTCCCCGACCATCTTCCTCACGCTCTGGTAACTCCTGCATGTACTCGTTGGCCGTGGTATCGGCCTTCGCGTGGCGCAGGTGTGCCTGAATGTCCTTCACCGAACCCATGCTCTGCGCCTGGGTCGCCATCGTGCGACGCATCACTTGAAAATTTAGTTTCGGTAGTCCAAGCCTCTCCGCGAGAGGGTTCAGAACCCAGTTGCGATAGTTCCCGTGTCAATGAAGCTTCTTCGTGAATTCTTCCGGTCGTGGTGATTCCGGTAGCCATGCAGCACTACATGCTGCTCCAGCGCAACCTGATCTACACAGGGATAACCCGCGCCAAGCGGCTGCTCTTAGTGGTCGGACAGAAAAAAGCCTTGGGTATCGCGGTAAGAACGAACAGTCGCGCAAACGTTACTCGGGACTCGTGAGCAGCTTGAACAACTTCACCCGTCAGAAAGTTACGATACGGGAGTGAACGCCTAGTTCGCGGCTTGCGATCACAGATTCGCATCGTGCTGGTGGAAGGCGGATCGGCTCTCTTGCCTACTTACGACCCGCGGAATACCCAGCACACAAGATCACCCGAGCGCCGAATCCCTGTCGGTTGAGGCAAGGTGGCAATTACTAGCGTCACGGGTAGGCAGGGCACCGTTGTCTCCCTACCGAGAAGGGAGTCTTGATATATATGGACATAGCAGACTTAGACGGCAGTGTCTCATTTTGAATGCTCCCGATAGAAGTTCGCACAAAACCTATCCGCGCATCATATCCTGAAATGTACGTGAGACCCGATCACTATAAACATCCTCTCTTAGCAGGCATTCCGCTCGCGATCTGTCTGATTGGCGGCGTCTGCTCGGCCAGTGCCCAGACTTCTTCAACAACCGCGCATCCAGTGCGTCCAACGCCGCCCACCCGCGACCCGCATACATCCGGTTATGTTAAGGCCACCGAGTTACCCGACGGCGCAAATCCTCCTGCAAACCTCGATGGAAACTTCATCATTGGTCCCACGTATAACCGCGTGCCTGAAACGCCTGCGCCCGAGGATGTTCCACAGGGAACAGTGTTCGAGTTCACGATGGATTCCACGGCAAGCAAGATTTATCCAGGCATTGCGCGGGAGCCCAATACATTTGGTAGGCCAGATCCGACTGATCCTGCCAAACTTGTGGTGACCACCAGTCACCCCGCACCCTCCACCCGCAAAGTAACGGTTTATATACCCAAACAGTACATACTAGGCAGCGTAGCGCCATTCATCGTGGGCGCGGATGGTCCCGACCAGTTATTGTTCGCGACGCTCGATAAACTCATTACCGAGCATCGGGTGCCCGTGATGATCGCCATCTCAATTGGCAATGGCGGTGGTGATGCCCAGGGCAGCGAACGTGGCCTGGAGTATGACACTATGTCGGGCCGATATGCAGAGTTCGTGGAGACGGAAGTATTGCCTCAAGTAGAGGCTCGATACCACGTAAAGCTGACGGAAGATCCCGACGGCAGAGCGACGATGGGCGGCAGTTCTGGAGGCTCGTGCGCTCTGATCCTGGCGTGGTATCACCCCGAGCTGTATCATCGCGTCCTAACCTATTCGGGGACCTATGTGAATCAACAGTGGCCATATAACGCAGAGACCCCGCATGGCGCTTGGGAATTCCATGAACACCTCATTCCGAATTCGCCTGCCAAACCGCTGCGCATATGGATGGAGGTCGGGGACCGAGACCTGCTGAATCCGAATGCCATGCGCGACAACATGCACGACTGGGTCGTCGCGAATGAGGAGATGGCCAGGGTGCTCGCTGCAAAGGGCTACCACTACCAGTTTGTTTTTGCGCGAAATGCGGGACACGTCGACCACGCCGTGAAACAACAGACCTTACCAGAGGCTCTGGAATATCTGTGGCAGGGCTACCCTATCGCCCGCTAGCTCTGTTGAAGTTTTCTCGATAATTTTTTCTGGGGAACGATTGAATGCGTCGGGATGTCTCACCCACTTTTTATCCCATGCTTTGGAAAGAGGCTCGAATCAAGCCAAGCATATAATTTCTCGCTAGCGCAAAAGAACGCAAGAAAAATCCCGAAACCATTGCCTGCGGATACTTGGAATAACCTGTTTTATCCGCCAGCGGATTACAAATACTTTGAAATTCTGATCAATTCGCCTTTGAACCTTATGCAGTAGGGTTTTCGTGGAAGAATGCGTGGATGTTGGCCGATGCAGCTTTACTCTCATATGTCAAGGATTGGAAGCTGGTGAAATCAAGTCTTGCTCATGCAGGTTTTGATGACGCGAAACCAATCGGGCTGGATCCCGCGATTAGCACAAAAGGATTCTCGCGTCTCGATCCGGTCCTGCGCCCACGGCGATCGTGTCGTTCCGAGGAACGGACAAAGATGATCCCAGAAATGCTCAGTCAGATGAAGACACTATTCCCGTGGCACGGGACGGCTACGTAGTCCATCGGGGATTTGCACTGGCTCTTGATCAAGTATGGGATGCGGAGATTAAACCCATGCTCCAGGAGTTCCTCAGAGGTTTTCCCAATGCATCTGTATATTTCACTGGCCACAGCCTGGGAGCGGCGCTCGCAACCATTGCGGTTACCAGATTCGGAGGCAACAACTGCGCCTTGTACACGATCGGTTCACCGCGCGTAGGAGACGACACGTTTGCGAGGGCCGTGCTCCAGAAGACGAAGCAAGTCTTCCGGTTTGTGAATGGGCAGGATATTGTGACGCAGATTCCTCCCGAGGCTCCTCTTCAGCACTACTTTCGTCATGTAGGATCCGAAAAGTATATAGATCGAAACGGAATCGTCCATGACCATCCTTCTGAATTCGACAAGTTCACAGACACGGCTCGCGGCATTATCGTCCACGACGGTGATGCTGGGCTAAGGGCAATTGGTCATCCTGCGGACTTCTTTTTCCAGGTACGAAGAACGGAGCCGTGGGTGGATCCCCCACCATATATCGTAGGGAATCACACACCCGCCCAGTACTCGATCCATATCTGGAACCATTACTCCCAAGCCTAATCAGAAGTTGTGATCAGGTAAGAACGCCGAATTGGCGATACCAAGCGCCGGTCCAAAAGACTGCAAAAGTTTGTGGCTATAAATCATTGATATTCAGCGCTACGTGGAGCGCGAACTTTGCGGTCAAAAATGTAAAGCCGTGAACCAGTGGTTCGCCATCTGCGCATACGTGAGGTCACCGCGGGTACGACTCTCCAAACTATATTTTAACGGTCAAAATCGATTCGTTATGCCAATCTCCGTGCTCGGCAAAAGGGCAGAGAAATACCTCCCGGATGGGAAATGGGTCTCTGTGAAATCGTAGGCCGTGATGGAATTGAACACAGCGAAGGTACTCCGAAAGTTGTGGCGATCTGCATGATTGTCCCAACCTGCCCGGCATATGCGGACTGGGGACCATGGCAGACCATCGGAGATGGAGCAGTGAAGGTGCGCTTTTCGCAAATAAAGAGCGATGTGTGCACTTGGGAAATCACGAATATTGGCTACAGGCTAGTTTGCTCCGGCTCCTGCACGTGTATTCAAATCAGGTCTAGGTATAAGCCGTCCTCTTCCCGGCGTAAGTGATCGCAACGTTCTTGCTTGCCGGCGGTGCTGCAAGATACATGGTTATGAGGCCCAAGGCGTCGTTGAACAGAGGCGTTTTTTGTATTGCATTCTTGAGCTGACTCGCGAAAGTCTGGCGGCGTTTTAGAAATTCTTGATCGTGCAACGGATCGGTCCCGGGAGTTGGCGCGAGGTATTGCGTGACAGCCTGCAGTGCCTGACCTGCCGAGTGCATGGCGGGCGCCCAGCGGACAACATGCTGAGTCCAGGTAAACGAGAGAGCTGCCCATGCGGGCGGGCTCGTCACATCCACACCGAGAACAGTGTAGAAGTTCTGGGCTGTGCCCGCATCGCGTATCTTCTGCCACTGAGCATCATCCGCAATGCGTTTTGTGAATTCCGTGTCAAGCTCCAATCCCGGCGTCGCCAGCAAAGCATTTCGTCCCACTCTTTCGAGATCCGCGATGCTCCGAGGATTTGCCGCCTGATCCAGAAACAAATTCCTTCCGGTGGTGCTGTCGTAGCATAATGCAGCAAGCAGAGAAGCAGATTGGCTCGAGATTTTTGACTGGATGAGACCTGCCCAGTCTGTTGCGGCGCCGGTCTCGCCCAACTTGGCTGCGATTTCAAGGAACAACTCCAGATCCGAGATATGGGAGTGGCTCTCGTAGTCGAAATAGCTGTAGGCCACCTTCAGTTGAGGAGCTAGGTGTCCCAGGGAGGCAGCGTAGCCTACGGTTGCGACACAGTCTTCTGCAAAGACCTTACGCAATTGATCACTCTTCACGAAAGGCGTCGCGGTAGCGCTGAGGCGCGTCAGATGGGCGGTGTCGGTCAGAATCAATTGCCCGTCTTCGGTGACTTGTGTCGCCAGGTCGACCGTCGCAGCCTGTACGCTGGCGTGATCAAACAGCCCTAAAAAGTTGAAGGTAAAAGTATGCGTTTCCTCTTTCATCCGGTCGAAGACGCTACCGGCCTTAGTGATGCCTGCGGGCAGTGGCGCTCCGCCCATCAACGGAGAAAGGTCGCCGCGTATGGCACTCGAAAATGCGGTCTGGGCAACTCTATCCAGCGCGGCCAGATCAAAGTTCCATGAAAACGCCGCCTGATCCGTGAGGGAGCTGTCGCACTCCTCGTCGATCGCAATCGACAGCTTTGTCTGGACTGAGGTCGTGTATGCAGTTTGAATGTCATCGGCGACAGAGCTCGGAATATTCGCCTTAAGCCAGGCCGGATCCAACTTCCCCGAATCGCCGAGAAGGCCATAAATCTTCGAGACGATGTCATAGGACCCAATGGTCACATCAACGCCGACACTGGCGTCGTAAGATACGCTGAAACTCCCGCCCCTCTTCTTGTAATAGCCGATCTGAAAAACACTTGCGCTCTTCTTCCATATCCTCACTTGAAATTCGCCAGTAAGGGAGAACCCGCCGCCGATCGTGATGCTTGGACCGGCCTGAACGCTGATTGGTCCATAATTTGAAATGAATCCGGGTGTCGCCGTTGGATTCACAGCCGCCAGCACATCAAATTGTGCTTGAAATCCGACCGTTCCCTGGGAGTCATACGCGAATACGGCTCCCACGGGCAGGTTCTTTACTCCATCAATTGAAGACGGCAGAGAGAATGAGCCCATGAGTGTCTCCAAAGCACTCTTCAATGTCGGGTACGCGCCATGGGCATCAGGCCCGAACGGAAGATAAAGCTTTGCGCTTTCGGTCGCACTGGCGGCAGGCGCAAGGAAAAACGCGCCCGGTGTAACTGTTGCTCCTCCCGAGAGGGATAACTGCCATGAGAGCGCAAGGTAGCAGTTGTTCCCCATTTCAATATCTGTGCCGAACTGATCAGCGGGAAAGAGCGGGCTCGGGTCTCCGCCGCCTGCTGGCTTGTACAGATCGAGTTCACCAGTCGGTCCACCGCCCGCCGTAAATGTGACGGTGCCGCCAGAGACAGGAAACTGCGGTTCATAGTCGAAGCCAATCGACAAGGAGTTGATCTGAACCTTGTCGAGCGTCTGATCCATGGCGCCGATGACATCCGAGCGAAGAAAGCGGATCACGGACTCAGGAGTTTTCCCAATCACGGAGTCATCGAAAACGGTCGCGTTGATGGAAAGGGAGGAGGTGTCGGTGAGCGTAATGTTTGCCATTTTGACCATCCTTGCGAACAAGAAATAGTGGAGTTGCGTTCAAACCCGATCTATCCGGCGAGTGTTCCGTAACAAGCCCCGCTCATTCGGGGCCACTTTCAGATAACATCGATGCCGTGCTGAGGCTCGGACAAATCTTACTCTGTACTGCACTGATGTGTGCTGCATTCCTGTCCGGGAATTCGCTTCGCACAACGAATTCGACACCGGAGCAAACATCAACGCAAGGGGTCACGCTTCTCCAGGATTTTTCAGCCGATATTGCGAAGCTGGCGCCTCAGACAGTACATCCAGCCGAAGGATATATTCGCTATGACTACATCATCCCGGCAGGCTATTATCCGCAGCTCTGGGATTGGGATGGGTATTTCATCGGCGTCCATTGGGCCAACCAGAACGCCGCCGATGCGAAATATCTGAAGGGCTGGGCTCTTACGTTTATGAGTTCAGCAGATGACTCTGGATACGTTGCCGGCTGCATTACACCGAAAGGGCCGCAACCGCTCTTCGGCAAATTCGCGATGAAGCCCTTCCTCGCGCAGGGAGTGCTGCTCGCCGCCGAGCGGCTGAATGACTATTCATGGATCGCTCCTTACTGGAACAAACTGGAAGCAATTGCCGGTTATCGTAAGCGCACGCAGGTCGACTCGAAGTGGGGACTCTATTTCTGGGATAATGCGATGCAGTCCGGTGCCGACAATAATGCGGCGTTGTCGAACGATCCCAAAGACGCTGGTGCAATCCTTGCTGTAGATGCCTCCGTCTTCGTAATGCGCGAAGACCTGGCCATGGCTGCCCTTGCAGATCGGCTCGGCCACGCAGAGGATGCTACCACGTATCGCCACCAAGCTGACGGATTAAGAAAGGCATTGCTCGATCACCTCTGGTCGAGCGAAGACGCGATGTTCTGGAACCGCCGCCGCGACACTGGTGCATGGATCAAGCGGATGAGCTATTCCAATTTCGTTCCTCTCATCGCAGACGTGCTGCCCCGGGAAGACGCACGTCGGGTGATCGAGCATCATCTAATCAACCCCGCTGAAATGCGATCGGAGTATGGATGCCGGAGTCTCGCCAAAGACGACCCCGCTTACAACAACCGCGCAATCATCGATCCATATTCGAATTGGCAGGGACCGATCTGGATCAACGCAAACTATCACGCCTGGATCGCTCCGCGGCATTATGGATTTTCCTCTGAAGCTCGGTGGACGGCTTTGACGGTCTCTCAGATGCTCCACAGGGACACTGCGAAATGGGGCTCCATGCACGAAGACTACAACGCTGAGACAGGAGAGGGTCTGGCCTACTCCAGAGCAGTCTCCGGGCGGGCACTTTGCAGGCTTTGTGGGATGGAACATGCTTGCACTTGATATGCTTCAGTGTGAACTGACTAATCTTCATTGCATGTATCTTGATCTTCCCGTTGGATCTAGCCTGTGATGCGCAAAAATTGCGTCGGACGGGAATGCGGTGCCGCCCTGGTCGAGACTACCACTTGCAGAAGAGCTTGAACCCTTGCGGTGCCAGCCGATCGGGGTTTCTGGTTGGACGAGGACCAGAGCATTCTTCCAATCGCAGAACCGCGCCCACAACAGCAGGCTGAAACGAGCCGTGGCGGTCCATCGGGGGGCCGAATCCAATGTTCTTGATAAAAGGCCAACTGCTTGCGAAGAAAGAGGTTTTCGGCAGCAAGTATGGCGCGACGAGCGCTCAGGGACTGCAGAAAGCGAATACCGTCGGTGAAGCTATTAATCAAGGATAGGGAAGAGGGTGGCAAGGAACTGGAGGAAGCGCGCGAGCTGGCACATTGAATGTTCAGGATTACGCAATCCCACTGCTTTGAACAGTTGACAAGAACTTCAAGAATTACGAAGGAATGGATCAAATCAGCCTCGTACGGAATACTTGCGTACGACAAGTCTCGGTGGAGAGCCTCCCGGGAACATAATGAAAGAGTTTGGGCTGACCCCACACGATCAGCCCGTTGGTCCGCTGATTGTAAATTTGGCAGCATTTTGGCAGCAAACATCGGCGATTGTGCCGGGTTTGCCGACCATGCCGACTCGGAAGTACCGTGCCGTCTATAACTTGCGCTTTGGCTCGTTCCATGGCATGGAAGGGGTTGTCGGTTCGATCCCAACCAGGTCCACCATCAAATCAATAATTCTGTAAGTTCTCTCCCGCTATCCTTCCCGGTGGTGTAAATTAGCGTCACAAATGCGCTAACTGCTCCGTATGCCAATCCGAATGCCTGAGCCTGAAAGGCGATCCCTGCACCTTGTTGGCTCGGGAAAGTTCTCGAGCTATCGGACCTCAATGATGAGCCACGAGACCTGACGCGGTCCATCGTAAGCGCGTACACAAAAGGGTTACGTGATGGCCGCTATGCAATTGATTGCAGCACAAGCGACGAACGATGCAGCCCAAAGCACCGATGCAACTTGTGGTCGAAGTTCTCCGCTGGGCGCGACGCCGCTATCGAACGGCGTGAACTTCAGCGTGTATTCACGCAATGCTTCGGGGATGGACTTGTTGTTCTTCGATAGAGAAGACGACATTCGGCCAGCGCGTGTAATTTCTCTCGATCCAGCGCTCAATCGTACTTACCATTATTGGCACGTCTTCGTTTCCGGTGTGCAGGCTGGGCAGATCTACGGCTATCGAGTGCATGGACCGTCCGATCCGTCCAAAGGGGTGCGCTTTGACGACTCCAAAGTTCTGCTCGATCCGTATGGCCGCGGGGTTCTTGTTCCGCGAAACTACTCTCGTGAGGAGGCGCAAAAACCGGGCGATAACACCTCAACTGCGATGAAGAGTGTTGTGGTCGATTCAAGCCTGTATGACTGGGAGGGCGACACGCCGCTCAACCTCCCGCCTTCGCGGACCATCATCTACGAAATGCACGTGAAGGGCTTTACGCGGCATCCGAGCTCAGGCATTGATGAGGAAACGCGAGGCACCTATCGCGGACTGATTGAAAAGATTCCCTATCTCAAAGACCTCGGCATATCGGCTGTGGAACTGCTCCCCGTATTTCAGTTCGATGCTCAGGATTGTCCGCCGGGTCGCGTCAACTATTGGGGCTATGCCCCTGTCTCTTTCTTCGCGCCACACCAGGCCTATAGTTTTTGTCGAGATTCGCTCGCTCCTGTGAACGAGTTTCGCGACATGGTTAAGGCCTTGCACCAGGCGGGGATCGAGGTAATCCTCGACGTCGTGTTTAATCACACAGCGGAAGGCGATCACTCCGGCCCTACGTTCTGTTTTCGCGGATTGGACAACAACGCTTACTACGTTCTGGAGGAGGGCGGGTCACGTTACGCCAATTACAGCGGCACCGGAAACACCCTCAACGCGAATCACCCCATCGTGCGGCGCATGATCGTCGACAGTATCCGCTACTGGGTGCACGAGATGCATGTGGATGGGTTCCGCTTCGATCTCGCTTCCATTCTCGCACGCGATTCAGGCGGCCATGTAATGGCCGATCCTCCTGTTCTTTGGGATATCGAGTCCGATCCCGCGCTTGCCGGGACAAAGATGATCGCCGAAGCTTGGGACGCGGGCGGGCTGTATCAGGTCGGCAGTTTTGTAGGAGACAGCTGGCGGGAGTGGAATGGGCGCTTTCGCGATGATGTGCGTAGTTTCTTCCGGGGCGATGAAGGCGCATTGCAGAATTTTGCAGACCGAATTCTTGGCAGCCATGAAATCTATCGCCACGAGGAACGCGAGGCGGAGCAGAGTGTGAACTTCGTAACCTGTCATGACGGTTTTACTCTCAACGACGTGGTTTCTTACAACCAGAAGCACAACGGAGCGAATGGAGAGAATAACCGGGACGGTGGAGACGACAATCGCAGTTGGAACTGCGGAGTCGAGGGCCCAACGGATGATCCTGCCATTGAGAGCCTCAGAAACCGCCAGGTGAAAAACTTCATGACGGTGACTTTGCTCTCGCTTGGTCTACCGATGTTTGCAATGGGGGATGAGGTCAGGCGAACGCAGTTCGGCAACAACAATGCTTACTGCCAGGACACTGAGGTGAACTGGTTCGATTGGTCTCTGCTCGCGAAGCACGAGGATGTGCATCGTTTCGTGAAGCTGCTCATAGAAAGAAGGCTGTTGCGGGACGCAAGCGCTGACCGGCAACGGATGACCTTGACTGATCTGATCAGCAAGGGCGTGAAAGGATGGCATGGAGTAAAACTCGATCAGCCGGACTGGAGCGACCGTTCGCACAGTGTTGCGTTCAGCGCTGAACTGCTAAAAGAAGGCGTGCTGGTCTACTTCATCTTCAACGCATATTGGGAGCCTATCAACTTTCAATTGCCGCCCGTGAAAAGCGGAAGTTCATGGCAGCGATGGATCGATACTTTTCTACCGACTCCACAGGACATCGTGCCGTGGCGTGATGCCCCCTTCGTAGCTGAAGAAACATATCAAGCCGGACCCCGTTCTGTGGTTGTTCTTTGGGCACACCTTGACGATGATGCGTAATGTAAACGGTTTTACCGCAGGTTTAAAGCTACTTATGTCCTCGCGAATTATCTGAGAAACCCCGGGTCTTCAGCCATAATTGCCGGTTGTCAATATCCAGTATCAAGTGCAGACTAGTACTTCTGCCAGTTTTGCTAGCACCGCATTTGGGCGTATTTTAACTGCTACAAGCAGCTGTCTGGGTGACCGTGTCCTGAGTTTGTCGAACCTACTGAGGTGAAAGAAGTTCTGTAAGGGGCGGCTTCCTCAGAAAAGTGTCAACGAGGAGTGTGTCAATGCAGATCGCGCACAAGTCTCACCTGTATGGACCATGCGATACAGATTCGAAGCACCGTGAACCAGCAGGTTCATTGGCCAAGGGTGCGCTCTTAGGCTTAGCCGCTGTGGGGATCTTCGTGGCGCTTGCTGGGTGCCGGGAAAAAGCGGCACCTGTCAAACCGGCCCCTCCTGAAGTCGAAGTTACGGAGGTGGTGCAGCAGAATGTTCCCGGCTACATAGAATGGGTTGCGCAGCTGAACGGCCCGGTCAACGCCGAAATCACCCCTAAAGTGCAGGGTTACCTCCTGACGCAGAATTATCAGAACGGCTTCTTCGTCAAAAAGGGCCAGCTTCTGTTTACGATAGACCCTCGACCCTTCGCGGCTGCTCTCGATCAGGACAAGGCGCAGGTCGCCGTGGCCCAGGCGAATCTCGGCGAGGCGGAGAACAACGTCGCCCGCGACACACCGCTGGTTGCGCAGAACGCGATTCCGAAAAAGCAGCTCGACACGGATCAGTCGACCCTGGCTGCGAACCAGGCGCAATTGGAGGCCGCGAAAGCGCAGATGGTGCAGGCGGAATTGAATCTTGAATGGACCAAGGTGTATTCGCCGATTGACGGCATTGCGGGGATAGCGAATTCGCAGGTCGGCGACCTGGTGGGAACGACCACCAAGATGACGACTGTCTCCCAGGTCAATCCAATCTGGGCATACTTCAACATCAACGAGAGCGCCTACCTCGCCAACGCGGAGCGTGTTAACCAGGTAATCAGCGGAGGGAGCAGGCACGGGGTGCCGGTCAACATCGAATACATCCAGGCAAATGGAGACACCTACCCTGAGAAGGGCCAAATCATATTCGTGAATCGCCAGATCGCTTCTCAGACAGGCACCATCCAGATGGCCGCCGCCTTTGCCAACAAAGGCGCCATCCTCCGCCCCGGCGGCTTTGGCAGAGTTCGAATCGAAACAGGCGTGACCAAGGATGCAATGTTGATTCCGCAGCCCGCCGTGATTGAAGTGCAGTCGCAATACCAGGTCATTGTGCTCAACCCTGAAAACAGGGCAGTGATTCGACCGGTCAAGGTGGGAGATCGGGTCGGCCCGAACTGGATCATCACTGAGGGACTGAAGCCCGGCGAGAAGGTTGTGGTCGAAGGCATTCAACGCGTACTGATGTTTGCAGCGGCCGCGCCGCCGGAAATGGTGAAGGAAGGCATTCCGGTCGTCGTTAAGCCTTACACGCCAGCCCCTGCGGCGCTCGGGGGCAACTGATCATGTCGAAATTCTTTATTAATCGCCCCATCGTCGCGATAGTCATCGCAATTTTGATGGTGCTGGCCGGCGGGGTCGCGGTGCTCGAGCTACCTACGGCACAGTTCCCCAATATCGCCGACCCGATGATCCAGGTACAAGCCACCTACCCCGGCGCGGACGCCCAGACGATTGCGGAGTCCGTTGCAACACCGATAGAACAGCAGATGTCGGGCGTCAGCGGCATGAATTACATGTACTCCTTGAGCGCGAGCTCGGGCGGAAAGATGGTGCTGTACGTTGACTTCGCGCTGGGAACCGACATCAACACCGACCAGATTCTGGCGCAGATGCGGCAGGGTCAGGCCGCCTCGCAACTGCCCTCCGAGGTAACCCAGCAAGGTGTAATCGTTCAGCCGGGGACGACGGCGCCCTTTATGCTGCTCGACCTCTACGCGCCCTCCGGCACATACGACAGTATTTTTCTGGCCAACTACGCCACCATCAATTTGCAGTACGCGCTCACCCGTATCTCGGGGGTCGGGCAGGTTCAGATATTCGGCGCTGGTCCCTATGCCATGCGGATCTGGGTGAATCCTGACAAGCTGGCGAGCCTGGGCGTGACCGTCTCCGACATCACGAATGCGGTCAAGGCTCAAAACAAGGTAAATCCTGCGGGCCAGGTTGGAGGCGAGCCCGTCCCACTCGGCCAGCAATTCACCTACAACGTGCGAGCTCCGGGGCGTCTGCCCACGCCCGAGGAGTTTGGTGAGATCGTCGTCCGCGCTCAGTCCGACGGGTCAATCCTGCGGCTGAAGGACGTGGCGCGTGTGGATCTTGGATCGCAATACTATTCCTATGTTGCGCGGTTGGGAGTGTCGGGGGAGAATAAGCCCTCTCAGCCCGCTGCCCTCCTCGCGCTATACCTCACTCCCGGCAGCAACGCGCTGCAAACGCGAGCCGCTGTCCTCAAAATGATGGACGAGGCGAAAGGCAGGTTCCCACAGGGGCTGGACTACATTACCGCACTCGACACGACACTCGCTGTCAGTGCCGGCATCCACGAAATCTACAAGACGCTGGGAGAGGCTCTGCTTCTGGTCATCCTCGTCGTCTACATTTTCCTGCAGGGCCTCAGAGCCACGCTGATTCCTCTGCTCGCCGTTCCTGTCTCTCTGATTGCAACCTTCATGGTCTTTCCCATGCTTGGCTTCTCCATCAACACCCTGTCGCTTTTGGGTATGGTTCTGGCAATTGGACTGGTCGTCGACGATGCCATCGTCGTCGTGGAGGCGGTCGAACACAATATCGAGCTCGGTCTGACGCCTCACGACGCGACCATCAAAGCGATGGAGGAAGTTTCGTCACCGGTCATTGCGATCGCACTCATCCTGGCTGCAGTATTCATTCCCACGGCCTTCATTCCCGGTATTACTGGCCAGCTTTATAAGCAGTTCGCAATCACCATCGCGATTTCGGTGCTCTTCTCGGCATTCAACGCGCTCACCCTCAGCCCGGCGCTTTCCGCCATGCTGCTGCGTCCCAAGAAGGAGTCTCGAGGACCCCTCGGCGCCTTCTTTCGCGGGTTCAACAATGTCTTCGGTCGCGCCACCGACGGGTACGTGAATGTATGCAGGCACCTGATCCACAAAGCCGCTCTGGCGTTTCTCCTGCTCGCCGGGCTGGCGGTGGGTGCGGGTTACTTCGGAAAACAGCTCCCGGGAAGTTTTCTCCCCGATGAAGATCAGGGATACCTCTATGCTGGCTTGCAACTGCCTAACGCGTCGTCTTTGCAACTCACCTCGGAGGCCGCGCGCGAAGTCGAGAAGGTCATGATGGACACACCTGGCGTGCAATACGTCAGCACCGTCAACGGATACAGCTTGTTGAGCGGCGTCGCCGCCACCTACAGTTCATTCTTCTTTATCTCACTGAAGCCCTGGGATGAACGCAAGACTCCGGAGGAGAGTTACGAGGGGATCAAAGCTCACCTTCAGCAGGCCCTGTCAAGAGTCCCAGGGGGACTTGCATTCTCGTTCCCGCCGCCTGCGATCCCCGGCGTGGGCACCTCAGGAGGCGCCACTTTCATTCTTGAAGACAGATCTGGCGGCAGCATTGACTTTCTCGCGAAACAGACCCAGGTGTTTATGGCCGAGGCACGCAGACGCCCGGAACTGGCGGGGCTCTTTACCACAGCCCTGTTCGGCGTTCCCCAGGTCGGGGTAAAGGTGGACAACGCCAAGGCGATGACCCAGCAGATCCAGCTGAGCGACCTGTACCAGACGGTGCAGACGTTCATGGGCGGCTCGCTGATTAACTTCTTCAACCGCTTCGGCCTGCAGTGGCAGGTATATGTTATGGCCGACGGAGACTTCCGGACCAGGGCAGACAATCTCGGCAAGTTTTACGTCAGGAACGCTACCGGCGACATGGTTCCGTTGAGTACGCTGACCACTACCGATGCGCGCAGTGGCGCCGAGTTTGTCATGCGCTACAACCTCTTCAACTGCGTGCAGATTAATGCCGCGGCCGCGCCCGGCTACAGTTCCGCTCAGGTCATGGCTGCGCTGGAAGACGTCTTCCACAAGACGATGCCTGGCCAGATGGGCTTCGATTACTCCGGCATGTCGTACCAGGAGCAAAAGGCGGCGCAAGGCGTTTCGCCCGGCATTATTTTTGGCATGGCCTTGTTTGTGGTTTTCCTCATCATGGCCGCGCAATATGAGAGCTGGACGCTGCCCTTCAGCGTATTGCTGGGACTTCCCATTGCCGTTTTCGGCGCGTTCTTTACGCTCTATCTTCGCCGGTTCGACAATAATGTGTATGCCCAGATTGGAATGGTCATGCTGATAGGACTGTCGTCCAAGAATGCCATTCTCATCGTAGAATTTGCCAAGCTTGAATACGACAAGGGCAAGCCGCTCATCGAGGCGACTCTAACCGGCGCCAGGGTGAGACTGCGGCCAATCCTGATGACTGCATTTGCCTTCATTCTTGGCTGCGTGCCGTTGTGGCGGGCATTCGGAGCAGGCGCCATTTCGCGCCAGGTGCTTGGAACGACGGTCATTGGCGGCATGCTTGCTTCCACGATCATCGCAATTTTCTTTGTTCCGGTTTCCTTTGATGTTGTGGAGCGTTTCGGCAATCTATTCAGCAAAGAAAAAGAAAAGCCAAAACCGGAGCCCGAGCCGCAACCCGCGCGGACCGCCGAGCCGAAAGGAGAGCACTCATAATGCGGACGAAGACGCGGACGAAAATCTCCATCGGCCTTGCGCTGTTGCTCTCGCTGAGCGGTTGCAAGGTCGGGCCCAACTACAAACGCCCTGCCCTGGATGTCCCCGGACAATACCGGGGCACCGCGCCCGACCTGCCACAACAGCCGGGCGGTGGACCCTTCGGGGAAATGCAGTGGCCGGCCGTCTATCAGGACGAACAGCTGCAGGCGCTGCTCAAGGAAGCTCTCACCAACAACTACGACATTCGCATTGCCGCCAGCCGCATCCTGCAGGCACAAGCAAGTCTGGGAATTACCCGCGCGAACCAGTTCCCCACTGTGGGTGGCGTCGCCAGTATCCAGAATATGCAGTCCACGCCGCTATTCACCGGCTCACCCTGGATAGATACCCTCGGACTGCAGATGAACTACATCGTCGATTTCTGGGGACAATATCGTCGTGCAACGGAAGCCGCGCGCGCCAATCTTTTGGCCTCCCAATACGCTGAGAATGTAGTCCAGATAACTCTGATCTCCAACATAGCCAGCGCCTATTTCCTGCTTCGCCAATACGATGCCCAGTTGGAAGTCTCCAAACAAACGGTCGTCGCCGATAACGACATCCTCAGGTTAAACACCATCAATTTCAAAGGCGGCGAATACGCGATCACCGACGTTTATCAGGCACAGTTGCTGGTGCAGCAGGCCGAGGCAGAAGTCATCACCTTGCAGCAATTGATTCCGCAGACCGAGAACGTGCTCAGCATTCTCGTGGGCAGGAATCCCGGGCAAATCACGCGCGGCCTCACCCTTATCGATCAACCGCATATGCCCGATGTCCCTCCGGGCCTTCCTTCCACGCTTCTGGAGCGGCGCCCCGATGTGCGCCAGGCGGAAGAAGCGCTGGTCGCAGCCAACGCAAATGTGGGAGTCGCGAAGGCCAACTTTTTCCCGCAGATTTCGTTGACCGGCACATTCGGCGCGTCAAGCACTGCCTTAACCAGTTTCTTGCAGGGACCTGCCACACTCTGGTCCGTGGGAGGCCAGTTGGCGCAGCCTATTTTTGAGGGCGGCAGGATCAGGAGTGGTTACCGGTTAGCCTGGGCACAACGGGATCAGGCCGAACTGCAGTATAAGCAAACCGTGCAGCAGGCTTTCGGAGATGTCTCGAGCAGTCTATATGGCTATCGCCAATCCCGGCAGTTTCGAATGAAGATAGCGGAGCAGACGGCCACATACAAAGAAACCGCGCGACTCGCCAACGTCAGGTTTACGGGAGGTTACGCCAGCTTTCTCGAAGTGCTATTGACCGAGCAGCAATACTTTACCTCCGAATTGAACTTGATGCAGGCCTGGTACACCGAGATGCAAAATTACGATCAGTTGTATCAGGCGCTTGGCGGAGGCTGGCAGCAATAAAAAGAAGTCATTTCGCAAGATGAGGTCGGATTGTCAGCTGTAGATTCGCCCGATGAAGAAGACGATCATCCATGTTTGCCTTGTTGCTGCAATTTTCCTGTCGCTGCTCGGGTCCCCACGGCCTGCAGTAGCTCAACAGCAGTCGCCTGCCCAGCCGGCGGCAAATCAATCAAGCAGCAACCCGGATAATCCCGAAGAAGAGATCCCCTCATCTGGCCAGGTAGTGATCGACGGCCGTCCGATTCTAACGGTATATGAGCCAGTTGGCACATTAACCCCCGAAACTCGCGCGCAAGGAATTGCGGGCCGCGTCATCGCACTCGCCAGGGATGGCAGCATTCCGGCAGAATCCGTGCGTCTTCAACCACGCAATGCCTGGACCGAGATTCTAGCCGACAACACCATGATTATGGCCGTCACCAACGCAGATGCGAAGGCGGCTGGCAAGGATCGGCAGCAACTCGCGTTCGAGGACGCGGAGAGCATCCGTCAGGCGGTTGAGACTTACAGGAATGAACACAGCTGGAGAATGATATTCCGGGCAATCCTCAAGACAGCCCTGGTGACGGTTTTTCTACTGGTTGGTCTCTGGATTGTCCGGCAATTGAGGTTAAATCTTCGGCGTCGAATCGAGACGCGAATCTACGCAAGTGCAAGTCGTGAAAAGAAGTCCGCGTGGCACGTCGCTGTCGGTTATCTGGGGCCCATCATCCTGGCCATAGGAGCTTTGCTGCGATGGGTAATCATCCTTGGCCTGATTGAAATTTATTTGACGGTGACTCTGGGCTTCTACTCCGACACGCGCGAGATATCACTTACGGTCACCAGGTGGATATTTTCGCAATTGGAAACGCTGGGCAAGGCTGCAGTGGACTACTTGCCGAACCTGCTCGTCCTTGCCGTGCTTGCAGTGATCACCAACTATGTGATCCGGTTGATAAGGCTGATTTTTGACCAGATTCGCAAGGGCGACCTGAAGATTCACGGCTTTTATCCAGACTGGGCTGGGCCGACGGATAAGTTAGTGCGGATGCTGGTACTCGTTCTCGCACTGATTGTGGCCTTTCCTTACCTGCCTGGCGCCAGGAGCCCCGCATTCAAGGGGATCACCATATTTGTCGGAGTGCTGCTGTCGTTAGGATCTTCTTCGGCTGTGGCGAATGCGATTGCCGGCGTGATTCTGACCTACATGCGCTCGTTCCTGCTAGGGGATTGGGTTCAAATTGGCGACACCATGGGAGAGGTCGTCGAAAAGACACTCCTGGTGACCCGCCTGCTCACGCCGAAAGCAGAGGTCATCACGATTCCCAACGCCACGGTCATGGGTGGCGCTGTGAAGAACTACAGCACCGAGGCGAAGAAGTCGGGAGTCATCTTTTACACAGCCGTTTCAATTGGCTTCGACGCGCCGTGGAGGACTGTGCATCAACTGCTTCTCGGCGCGGCGCTGGCCACGCACCATGTGCTGCGGCAACCTGCTCCATTTGTACTGCAAAGGTCACTGGATGATTTCTATGTAACTTACGAGCTGAATGCCTACACGGACGCGCCTCGCGAAGTGCTGAATATTTTCTCGGATCTGCATCGGAACATCCAAGACAAGTTCAATGAAGCCGGCGTAGAGATTTGCTCTCCACACTTCTCATCCTTGCGGGATGGGAATACCATTGCGATTCCTGAACAATACGTCAAGCCAGACTACAAGACGCCTGGTTTTCGGATGAACTTCAGGGAGGCTGAGAACAAAGATGTTTCTTAGGCTACCCGGATCGCAGGTCTACTGAGCAGGACGAGTTTTTCGAGGAAGAGGTGATCACATGGCCGAGAAAAAGAGCAGTGGGAATGCGAGCAAATTGGATAACAAGCAATATATGAAAGAACTTCGCCGACTTCAGGCCGAGCTTTGCAAACTGCAGGAGTGGGTCAAATATAAAGGCTTACGCGTGATCGTCGTCTTCGAGGGACGTGATGCAGCGGGTAAGGGAGGAACGATCCGTGCGATCACCGAGCGGGTAAGTCCCCGTGTGTTCCGCGTCGTGGCTCTGCCTGCTCCCTCCGACCGAGAAAAGAGTCAAATGTACATGCAGCGCTACATGCACCACTTCCCGGCCGCCGGCGAAATCGTGATCTTCGATCGCAGTTGGTATAACCGCGCCGGAGTGGAGTGTGTCATGGGCTTCTGTACGAAGGAGCAGCACCGACTCTTCCTCGAGCGCTGTCCCGATGTGGAGCAATACATAGTCGATAGCGGGATCGTGCTGCTCAAATACTGGCTCGAAGTCGGTCCCGAAGAGCAGCAGCGACGGTTCGAAGCACGGATCAACGATCCGCTCCGGCAGTGGAAGCTCAGTCCAATGGACACTGAGTCGTTCAGTCGCTGGTATGAGTATTCCCATGCGCGGGACCTGATGCTGGATGCGACCGACAGCAAACATGCTCCCTGGCGTGTCATTCGATCCGACGACAAGAAAAAAGCGAGGCTCAACTGCATTTCGCATTTGTTGAGCATGATTTCTCGCGGAAAAGTTCCCCACGAAAAGGTGAAATTGCCGCCGCGGGATCATCGGAAGCGCTACGACGATCAGGCTCCCATGAAGAAGAGGCATTTTATCCCTGAGATCTACTAAAGGCTGTCTCGGGCTCATCGTGATGCTGAACTCTGCCGTCGAAGCTCACTAGGAGATCCATGTTCGACCTCGTCTATCGTTTCGATCTATCGAATGTCAAAACTCGACAGGCGCCTCAAACATGGCAAGAGGCTTGTCAGCTTCTAGTGCCGTAACTCAGGATCGTGCTTTTATGGCTTCTAAATATCGAAGTTGGATATTGCCCGCGATTGTTCTTGTCATCCTGCTGGCGACAGCGCCTGGTGCAATCCACAGAGTCGTTGAGACGGGAAACCCATACTTATTTACCCGTCAATTCTTTGACGATATGGTTGCGCGCCTGTCGGGGCCGGGCCGGCTGCGCTTCATTATGCAGCCCATCGTTGCGATACTGCTGGGTACGCGCGATGGCGTGAAGGATGCGCGGGCAGGCTCTCGCCCGTTTCTCTGGGGATTAGTATTCCACCGGGAACTTAGAGGGCAACTGCTGCGGAGCGGGCCTCGCATCCGTCCGCAACTTAGTTGCCATCGCGATTCTTCTGGATATCATTTCGCAATATCTTATTTTTCATGAGATTCATCCAGGCGCGGCTGTACTGCTTGGTCCTGTGCTGATCGCCTTGCCCTATGCCTTAGCTCGCGCATTTGCGAACCGGATTGCGCGACGCCGTGGCCACGACCTCGCAGACACTTCCACAAGCTGATCGAGCGAGGGGAGAGGTCCAGAGCACGATCAGATCTAAGAAAGAAGCCGTGACTGGGGCTGACAAGAAGGCTCTGCCATCGTTCTTGCAGACCTTACTGTTTTGACAGCAGTTGTGCAAGTAGCCTACTGTCGTTGGCACTGCGGAGCGGCAGGTAGTTGATTACGCTTGTTCTGCGGAAGTGTGAGGATAAAACCACGATGCGATGGCTGGGAAAGCTGGAGCGCCTGCTGCTGGTTTTTGGCCTGTTGATGCTGGGCATTTGTGTAGGGTCTCGTGTCCATGGGTTCATTCTTTCGCGAGCAGAGGTCCTGAGATTCAAGAGCCAGCTGTTAGCGCAGGAAGTGAATGGCGGAGCCGATGCGACGGGCAAGTCGCCCGATTTCAGTCTTTGGTCGGCTAAGCGCATTCAGGGTTATCAGGAAAGTTTGGCTGCTCACTTCGCGCCCGCGCTGGCCCTGCTCAGCATTCCTAAGATCCATCTAGAAGTGCCGGTTCTGGAGGGGACTGACGATATTAGGTTGAATCGGGGGGTCGGGCATATTGAAGGCACGCCTAGACCAGGAGAAAGCGGCAACATTGGAATCGCAGGCCATCGCGATGGCTTTTTTCGAGGCCTGAAAGATGTCGTTGCCGGGGACACGATCGAGATCATGACTCAGAAGGAGACCAGCACATACGTGATCGATCAGATCGTGATCGTCAATCCGAGCGATGTCTCGGTTCTGGCGTCGAGGTCGCGCTCGTCCGTGACGCTGGTGACTTGCTACCCGTTCTATTTCGTGGGCAGCGCTCCGCAGCGATACATCGTTCAGGCGTCGCTGAAGAGCTCAAACGCGACGAGCTTGAATGCCAGCAAGAATGCAAAGTTCTGATGGATCGATGCATACCAAACGCAAAATAAACCCGCTTCTCGAATAATCGGCACTACGGGCTCCGGCTCCATAGTTCCGAAAGCCAAGGAGGGTACACAATGAACGGAAGAAACACATGGACACGACCGTGCCTGGTGCTCGCGGCTGGGGCCGTTTGCCTCACCTTTACTATGAGCGGAAGCGCACAGGTACAAACCGAGACCACCACTACGGCTGGGCCGGCCACCAAGCAAGTCAAGGTCGAGCGCGGGACAGTGGTCACTGTCAGCGGGAATAATCTGGTAGTAAGGGCGGAAGACGGCACACTCCGGGATTTTCCAAACGTGCCGGAAAGCGTCCGTATCACTGTGGACGGCAAACAACTTGGGATTCATGACCTGAAACCAGGGATGGTACTTCAGAGAACGATAACTACAACTACAACACCTAAAATCATTACCACGACGCAGAACGTTACGGGCACGGTGTGGCATGTGCAGCCGCCACTCTCAGTGATCCTGACCCTGGAGGATGGAAAGAATCAGGAATTTAAGATCCCCAAGGGCCAGAAATTCGATGTGAATGGACAAATGGTAGATGCATGGGGTCTGAAGAAAGGCATGAAGGTCAACGCGACCAAGGTTGTCGAGGTGCCGGAGACGCAGGTTGCGCAGCAGAGGAAGGTGACCGGCCAAATGCCGCCGCCGCCGCCACCACCGCCAGCTGACGTTCCGATGCTGATTGTGGTTGCTGAGCCGGTGATGCCGGCAGAGGCTGCCCCTGTGGTCACTGAAGCTCCGGCAGCCCTGCCTAAGACGGGGAGCGAATTGCCGCTTATCGGTCTGATTGGCGCGCTAAGCCTGTTGTCCGGGCTTGGGCTCAGGGCGATTCGCAAAGCCACATAGTCTTACATGATCCCGAACCAGGGCTTGCTTCATGCGTCCAGCTTAAGACGCGGGAGCAGGCCCGGTTTCTGTTTAGGGACTCACTCGCTATTGTTGCGTCTGGATTCGAGGAGGTTCGCTTCTTCGACCTCGATCTCAGGTGCGCGAGACCAGCCCCATCAATAAACTTTTCCGTCGTTCAAGTCGATTTCCGAGATCCGTATCAGCAGCAGCAATAACAGTGCCGAATTCAGCGGCGTCGCGCGAGAATCGGTAGGCAGGTTCGATATGCTAATACAGCATCCTGTTGTGAGGAGATATTTTGAGTACCTACTATCAGCCTGACGCACTCTACATTCAAGGCGGATTTGCGACCAATGCCAGTTTTTTCGTCAACGATGAAGGCAGGATCAAGATAGGAGCGGCCGAGAGTGCATCGTCGGCGCAAAAAGTATCTTTTCCGCGCAGGGCATTACTGCCGGGGCTTGTCAATGTGCACTCTCATTCTTTCCAACGTCTTATTCGCGGCAAGTCGGAATCGCGCAGGGTGAGCGGAAAAGACTTCTGGTCATGGCGGGGAACCATGTATCACGCTGCCGCACAGCTCAGTCCGCAAGACGTTTATGATGTCGCACGTATGACGTTCCTGGAGATGGTCTTCGCAGGGATCACCACCGTGGGTGAGTTTCATTACCTGCACAACGCCCCCGATGGCCACCCCTACGATGACCCAAACTTGTTGAGCCAGCAGGTGATCGCTGCAGCACAATCGGTAGGGATAAGAATCGTCCTGCTGCGAACGGCGTATCTGCGTTCGGGTTATGGAGTGCCTACGGATTCAGGCCAGGCACGGTTTTTTGAGAATGCGAAGGATTTCCGCGCAAATGCAGAAGCACTCATCGTCGCATATCAGGGCGAATCCAATCAGGTTCAGGTCGGCATTGCCCCACACAGCATTCGCGCGGTTCCTCTCGAGGACCTTCGAGAGCTGATAGCCTGGGCCCAAATGAAACGCCTTCCCGTACACATGCACGTTTCCGAGCAGATGGCGGAGAATGCTGCGTGCCAAGCCGAATACGGCAGCACTCCGATCACGCTATTAGCCAAAGAAGGTTTGTTGACGCGGGATATTACGGCAGTGCACGCGATTCACATCACGGACAAAGAGATCCGCATGATGGCAGATGCAGAGGCGGTAATTTGCGCTTGCCCTACGACAGAGCGGAACCTCGGAGATGGAATTTTTTCCGCGGATAAGGCTATGCGAGCAGGTGTTCGTGTCGCACTAGGCAGCGATAGCCAGGCTCAGATCGATTTGCTCGAAGATGCCCGGGAACTGGACTATCATCTGCGGCTTAGTCATCAGGAGCGCGCGGTGCTCGATCAAATAGACGAACAGCCACTTGCGTCGCGTCTCTTCAATTGCGCGACAATCCATGGCGCGCAGTCGCTGGGGATTGGGGTCGGCGAATTGGTGGATGACGCCTACGCCGACTTCTTCACGGTCGACCTCGATCATCCATCGATTGCCGGGAATTCCCCCGAAGATCTCTTATCAATTGTTGTCTTCGGATGCATGCCATCGGCAATCCGCGATGTTTCTGTAAACGGCAGGCTGATCATTCGTGATGGGAAGCACGAGTTGGAAGAGGAGATCATCGCGCGGTACAAAGAGGTATACCGCAAGGTCTGGGCGAACGCCCCGCGCAGTGTAGAGCGTACATGAAAACTGCTGTCGATCATCTACTGGACCTGATACGAATTTCCTCGGTCTCATCCATTTCCAACCTGCCGGTCATTGAATATGCAGAAAAGTTCCTGCACGCCAGGAGATGGAGCACCCGAAGACTCACGTATTGGGATTTGTCTCGCGAGGAGAAGATCAATTTGGTCGCAGCTCCGCCGGGTCAGGATGTTGCCGACGGGAACGTCAATCTGGCGTTTTTCTGCCACACCGACACAGTTCCGTTTTCCGCCGACTGGACAAGGGCGCTCGACCCGTTCGTTGAGGGTGAGCATCTCCATGGTTGCGGCGCATGCGACGTCAAAGGCTTCTTGGCCTGCCTCCTTGCTGCGGCTGATCAAATTGATCCGAAGCGTTTTGTAGATGGTCTGCGGATCATTCTCACCGCGGACGAAGAGATCGGCTGCATTGGCGCCGCTCACCTCCTTGCTACGGATGCAGTAAGACCCAGGCGCATCGTTGTTGGCGAGCCTACGTCGCTCCATGTTGCACGGGCGGGCAAAGGCTATTGTCTGGCGAAAATCACAGTCCTCGGAAAAGAAGCCCACAGCGCACACCCCGACAGAGGAGCTTCGGCGATCTATGGAGTCGCCCGTCTGATCTCCGCGATAGAAGAGTTCAGCAATGCGCTGATGAAAGAACGGCACAATTTCTTCGACCCAGGTTTTACGACGATTAATATCGGAACGATTTGCGGAGGTACCGCGAAGAACATTGTTCCCGGGCAATGCGAACTTCTGGTCGAATGGAGACCAATTCCTGGCCAGTCTGCCGACAAGGTACTTGACGGTATTCATCAAATCATAGACAGGCTCAAGCTAGCCGATTCCAGTTTGGATTATCTTGTGGCTGTTCTTCGCAAACAGGCGGGTTTTGAGACTCCCGAAAACGCGCCGCTTGTTTCCGTACTAGAGGGGATTACTGGCCGCCCTTCTGCTTCGATACCGTTCGGTTCCGAGGCGAGTCTACTTTCTGCGATAGCAGAGGAAGTTGTCGTGATTGGTCCCGGCGATATGCGGTCCGCTCATAGCAACCGCGAAT
This sequence comes from Terriglobales bacterium, assembly GCA_963823845.1. Taxonomy (GTDB): domain Bacteria; phylum Acidobacteriota; class Terriglobia; order Terriglobales; family Acidobacteriaceae; genus Alloacidobacterium. The sequence goes on along the minus strand of CAWGND010000020.1, from coordinate 86,471 downwards.
GTGTGCCGTTGCCTGAGCTTGATTTGGCTGTCAGGCTGGTGGCAAAACTGATGCGCCGAAGCTGACAAAGCGCACTTTTTGTCTCGCCGGCTTGAGCCTTCCAGGTGAGCGGGACTATGGTATGCTCGATCACTGCAAGGCGGCCCCACGGCGTTAACGCGCCGTTAAAGTTTGGCTTCTAGTCTTTGAATTCATGGTGCGCAGGTTGCTCTTCATAAGGGGGGCCACTAGCATGAATGCTTTGCAAGGTATCCTGCGAGGCCCATTCGCGTTCAGCTACGAGGGGTCTTCCTTCTCAAGAAGCAAAAAAACTTGAAGCCTGAACACCTTACACGAGGTGCAATATGCAGAAGCTACCATCCCCAACGCCAACAGTGCAGATTGAGGACGATCGCACTGCCATCAGCGTAGAGGCCTTGAAACGGGCCATCCTGGATAATCTTTTCTACCTGGTGGCTACGCCACAACAGTCAGCGAGCGATCAGGATTTTTTCACCGCAGTTGCATACACAGTTCGGGATCGCATCCTGGCGCGGTGGCTCGCGACGATTGAGTGTTACAAGAAGGAAGACGTCCGCGTCGTGTGCTACCTGTCAGCCGAATTCTTGATGGGGCCGCATCTTGCAAACAATCTTCTCAACCTCGATCTTGAGGGTCCAGTCCGGCAAGCTGTGGCGGAACTGGGACGCGATCTCGATCGCATCGTGGAGCAGGAGCGCGAACCGGGTCTCGGAAATGGCGGTTTGGGCCGACTGGCTGCCTGTTATCTCGACTCCATGGCAACTCTGGGCATACCTTCTATCGGATATGGAATTCGCTATGAGTTCGGTATCTTTCAGCAGCAGATTCACGATGGCTGGCAGGTAGAGCTGACCGATTATTGGCTCCGTTATGGAAATCCCTGGGAGATCCGCCGGCCACATGAATCTGTGGAAGTGGCCTTCGGCGGTCACACCGAGGGAAGGACGGACCCGGGTGGAAAATACAGAGTTCGCTGGGTTCCGGCTGCGGTTGTGACCGGTATTCCATATGACACTCCAATTCTTGGGTATCGCTCGGGCATAGCCAACGACTTGCGGCTATGGAGGTCCGAGTCCACTGAATCGTTCTACTTCGACCGCTTCAACAGCGGCGACTACCAGGGCGCAGTTGCAGGGAAGACCTTTGCTGAGAACATCTCCAAGGTTCTGTATCCAAATGACGAAGAGATTCAGGGCAAAGAGCTTCGTCTCCAACAGCAATACTTTTTCACCTCATGCGCTTTGCAGGACATGATCCGGATCCATCTGCGCGCCGGGCGGACGATGGAAACGTTTTACGAAAAATGGGCGATTCAGTTGAATGACACACACCCGTCGATCGGTGTCGCGGAACTCATGCGACTGCTGATAGACGAGCACGGTTTCGGCTGGGAGGAAGCGTGGGAGATCACGTCTCACACCTTCAGCTATACCAACCACACGCTGCTTCCTGAAGCATTAGAGCGTTGGCCTTTGCCGCTGTTCGCCTCGCTTCTTCCCCGACATCTTGAAATTATTTACGAAATCAATGCGCGTTTCCTGGACAAAGTGCGCATTCATTTTAACGGCGATTCTGAAAGAGTCTCCCGCATGTCACTCATCGACGAACACGGTGAGAGATTTGTGCGAATGGCCAATCTGGCATGTGTTGGAAGTCACCGCGTGAATGGCGTCGCCGCATTGCATACTGAGTTATTGAAGAAAGACGTGCTCCACGATTTCTACGAATTATGGCCGGAGAAATTTATTAACGTAACGAATGGAGTGACTCCGCGGCGATGGCTTGCGGTGAGCAACCCGGAGCAATCGGCGTTGATGACCCGGATCATAGGAGACGACTGGATCAGAAACCTCGACGATCTCGGTAGGCTCGAATCCTACGCTGAAGACGCTGGTTTTCGGGGCGAATGGCGCCAGGTGCAACGTGATGTTAAGGTACGGCTTTCGCGCTACATACTCGATGAAACAGGTGTTTCTGTAGATCCGGATTCCATGTTCGATGCTCAGGTCAAGCGAATCCATGAGTACAAGAGGCAGCACTTGAATGTCCTTCACATCCTTGCTCTGTATTTCCGTCTGAAGCGCAATCCCGGCATGGAAATGGCGCCCCGCACTTTCCTGTTTGGGGGCAAGGCAGCGCCGGGTTACATCATGGCCAAACTGATGATCAAGCTCATTAATTCGGTCGGCGATGTCGTCAACAGCGATCCGGATGTAATGCATCGTTTGAAGGTGGTCTTTCTTCCCGATTACAACGTTTCCTTTGGACAGAAGGTATATCCCGCGGCAGATCTCAGTGAGCAGATATCCACGGCAGGAAAAGAAGCCTCGGGAACCGGAAATATGAAGTTCGCCATGAATGGAGCGCTCACGATTGGAACCCTCGATGGTGCGAATATCGAGATCAGGGATGCTGTGGGGCACGAGAATTTCTTCCTCTTTGGTCTTACTGCGGATCAGGTCCGACTTAAGCTGTTGGACGGTTATCATCCCCGCGCCATCTACGAATCCAATGCCGACCTCCGCGACGTTATCGACGGCCTTGGTTCAGGCCAGTTTTCTCGTGGCGATCCCAACCTCTTTCGCCCGCTTCTCAACGAACTGCTCGATCGGGATACCTATCTCCTGCTTGCCGACTATCAGTCCTATATCGAGTGTCAGGACCGGGTGAGCGAAACCTATCGGGACCAGGAGAAGTGGTCCAGAATGGCGATTCTGAATGCTGCGAGGATGGGGAAGTTTTCCTCCGACCGGTCGATCCGCGAATATAGCCAGAACATCTGGCGAGTAGATCCACTTACTGTTTGCTAGGCGGTATCAACCTATAGTCGACCGATCAGACTACAGCGCCAATATTTGAAATCCACGGGTGAACGACCTGCTCTGGCATTCAGAAAGTGGGATGTGATTATATTCTTCCTGAGAAGGCGCATCCCAGTACCGCCTCTTTAGGAGGGTTCAATGGTGAGCGAAGCAAAAGTGCAGTCACGTATTTCTCCCCTGGCAGGGCAGCCGGCCCCGAAAGAGATGCTGATCAATCTCGATGATCTTAACCTTCAGTATCTGGAACGACACCCCGATTTGAGTGACTCCACACAGATGGTCAGCTTCGGAACCAGTGGCCACCGAGGCACGCCTTTGCGTGGGACATTTACTGAGTCCCACATCCTGGCCATCACCCAGGCTATCTGCGAGTACAGGCGCATGCAGGGCACGGATGGCCCGCTTTTCATGGGCAAGGACACGCATGCGTTATCTGGGCCCGCGCAGATAACTGCTCTCGAAGTACTGGCTGCAAACGGCGTAGAGACCATGATTCAGCAGAACGATGGTTTCACTGCCACGCCCGTGGTTTCGCACGCAATCCTTGTTTACAACCAAGGCCGCAAAGACCATCTCGCCGACGGGATTGTCATCACGCCCTCGCACAACCCACCGGAGGATGGCGGCTTCAAGTACAACCCCACCAACGGTGGCCCCGCGGATACCGATGTCACCAAGTGGGTCGAGCAGCGTGCAAACGACCTATTGCGATCGAACAACACTGGCGTAAGGCGCATGCCTTATTCACAGGCAATTAAGGCATCTACCACTCATCAGGAAGACTTCGTTTCGCCTTATATCAAGGATCTGAAAAACACTGTTGACATGGATGCGATTAAGCAAGCCGGCCTGACGCTGGGAGTGGATCCCTTGGGCGGCGCATTCGGGCCTTATTGGGAGCTGGTCAATTCGGTCTATGGGCTGGACATCCAGGTTGTGAATCCGATCATTGACCCGACGTTCTCGTTCATGACGGTCGATCACGACGGCAAGATTCGCATGGACTGCTCCAGCCCATACGCCATGGCAAGTCTCCTCCGATTGAAAGATAAGTACCAAGTGGCGTTTGCCAACGATCCCGATTCGGACCGGCACGGAATCGTCACGCCTTCTTCCGGCCTGATGAATCCCAATCACTACCTGGCCGTTGCCATCCAATATCTGCTCACGCATCGTCCCGAGTGGCCTGCAAACGTCATTGTCGGTAAGACAGTGGTCAGCAGCAGCATGATAGACAGGGTCGTGAATGGCCTCGGCAGGCAACTATCAGAGACTCCGGTCGGCTTCAAATGGTTTGTCTCGGGCCTTTTTGATGGCTCGTTCTGCTTCGGCGGTGAAGAGAGCGCGGGAGCGAGCCTGCTGCGGCGGAATGGTACCGTATGGACAACAGACAAGGACGGCCCCATCATGGGGCTCCTGGCAGCAGAGATCACGGCGCGTACTGGCAAGGATCCAGGCCAGCACTTCTCCGAGTTGGTGATGAGATTCGGAACGCCCTATTACACGCGGATCGATGCGCCGGCGAGCCCAGAGCAGAAAGCCACGCTCAGCCGTTTGTCGCCTGCCTCAGTCAAGGAATCACACCTGGCAGGCGAACGAATTACGGCCAAGCTGACGGATGCTCCCGGCAATAATGCGCCCATCGGGGGACTGAAGGTTGTTGCTGAAAACGGCTGGTTCGCGGCCCGGCCTTCGGGCACCGAGAACCTCTACAAGATCTATGCGGAGAGCTTTAAGGACGAGAGCCATCTTGACAGCATTGTGGAGGAGGCTCAGCAGATCGTGGCGAATGCCCTCGCCTGATATCGTCTCTGCATATCAAATATTCCACGATTTTGTTGAAGACTCGAAAGCATTCGCCATACTGGAGGGGCGTGGTCGGAGTCCGCGCAACCGCCCCATTGGAACGGAATCTATATGACTACCCAACTTGCAACAGCGACGGAGCAACTCTGGGAACGCTGGCCTGCCTTATCGCGCGCACAGCGCTTGAAGCAGTTTCGTGAATTGCATACGGGAGAGAAGGCCGATTTCTTCTTGGAGCTTAGCGCCCACGACCAAAGCGACTTGCTGCTTGACCTGCCTCAGGAGCAGCGCCACGTTTGGATGCGCCTGCTTGCCCCGGATGATGCAGCGGATGTACTTCAGGAAGCCGGTCCTGAACGGCGCGACGAGCTGCTTTTTCTGCTGGACGATCCGACGCGAAGGGAAGTTAGCGCCCTGCTGGCATACCAGGAGGACGAGGCTGGCGGCCTGATGAACCCACGCTTTGCCCGTTTGCGGCCAGGGTCAACGGTCGACGAAGCCATCTCCTATCTACGCAAGGAGGCCCCGAATGTCGATCAAATGTATTACGCCTATGTGTTGAATCAGGGGCAGCATCTGCTCGGCGTAGTTTCATTGCGCCAGCTTTTTTCGGCCGATCCGGGCAAGCTGGTCCAGGACGTGATGCAGACCGACCTGGTTTGGGTCACAACAGAAACGGACCAGAAGGAAGTCTCGACAATCATCCGTGATAGCCGCCTGCTGGCCGTTCCGGTCCTCGACGCGGACCGGCGGATGGTCGGCATCGTGACCGTCGACGACATCGTGGACGTGGTAGAGGAAGAGGCGAGCCGGGACATCCAGAACATAGGCGGCAGTGAGGCACTCGACGGTCCCTATCTGCACACGTCACTGTTCGAGATGGTGAGGAAGCGTGCCGGATGGCTGGCGATTCTATTTGTCGGAGAGATGTTTACCGCAACCGCCATGAGCTTCTTTGAGGACGAGATTTCCAAGGCAGTCGTCCTCGCCTTGTTCCTGCCCCTCATCATCAGCAGTGGAGGGAATTCCGGATCGCAGGCAACTACGCTTGTAATTCAGGCGATGGCTCTGGGAGATGTCAAGTTGCGCGACTGGTTCCGGGTCATCCGCAGAGAGTTGATTTCAGGGCTTGCGCTGGGCTGCATTCTAGGCGTTATCGGACTCACGCGCATCTTTGTCTGGGAATCGATTTTCAAAACCTACGGCGCGCAGACGGCAATTCTCGCACTGACGATTTTATGCAGCCTCATTGGCGTTGTTACTTTCGGGACAATCGCCGGATCGATGCTGCCGTTTATCTTGCGGCGTTGCGGCCTTAATCCAGCCAGCGCGTCAGCTCCGTTTGTAGCGACTCTCGTCGACGTAACTGGGCTGGTCATCTACTTCTCCATCGCGAGAGCCATCATGCTCAGACCACACTGACGCTGCTACTCACGTTCGCCTTAGACATCGGCCCGGGCGAGGGCCAGTTCCATCAGGGTCTGATGGGTTCCCACGCCTTCGGGCCCAGTTGCTCCCTTTTCCGGATGCAGTTGCACGTATTTTCCATCAGCCCCAAGAACCCAGGCCTGCCGCTGGTCGCGCAGGCAGATATCGAGGATCCCCCACAGGCGCTGTTTCGGGTTTTCGGCAAATACCGGCGTGACTACTTCAATCCGCTTGGAGAGATTGCGGAACATCCAGTCTGCCGAACCGATGAAGTATTCGCCTTCCGCAGGATCCTCACTGCCGTTGGCGAAATAGAAGATACGCGAATGTTCGAGGAAGCGCCCGATGATGGAACGAACGCGAATATTCTCCGTGTTGCCCGGCACTCCGGGCCGGAGGCAGCAGAATCCGCGAATGATGAGATCGATGGGCACGCCTGCCTGTGAAGCCTCACAGAGGGCCTCGATGATGTCCGGGTCTTCGAGCTGATTCATCTTCGCGATGATGCGGGCGGGGCGGCCTTCGCGCCTGTTCTGAGTCTCGCGATGGATGAGTTCCAGCAGTCGCGGACGCATGGTCAGCGGGGCTACCAGCAGCGAGGAGACGTTGGGATGGTCAGCATGACCGGTAAGGTAGTGGAAGAGATTGACAGCATCACTTGTAATACGCGGATCGCAGGTGAATACGCCGACATCGGCATAGAGCTTGGCAGTCTTCACATGATAGTTGCCCGTGCCGATGTGGACGTAGCAGCGCAGGCCGCTCCCCTCTTTACGCACCACCAGCGCGGTCTTAGCGTGCGTTTTTAGACCGCTCACGCCGAAGGTGACGTGGGCTCCGGCGCGCTCAAGCTCGGCTGCCCAATGCAGATTACGCTCTTCGTCAAAACGCGCCTTGATTTCCATGACGCACGCGACCTGCTTGCCCTGTTCCGCCGCGCGAATCAGAGATTTTACGAAGGGCGTATCGTCGCCGATGCGGTAAGCGGTCATTTTGATCGAGACGGTTTTTGGATCATCTGCGGCCACGCTGATGAAGTGCTCGACGGTGGCATCGAAACTGTCATAGGGATGATGAACGAGAAAGTCTCCTGCATGAATCGCCGCGAAGATCGACTCCGCTCCATCTTCGAGGAATGCAGGAGACAAGGGTGTCCATTCGCGATCGTGCAGGGCAGGTTTTGGCAGGCCCAAAAGTTCAAAGAGCGAGAGGTAGTCCACTTCCTCCTGTAAGTCGTAGAGATCGTGCCGCTTCAGATCGAGCCGTTCGCGGAGCTTCTCCTTAATCTCAGGATGGGCCCCGGGGCCGAATTCCAGCCGGACAACCGGCTCATAGCGCCTCTGGCGAATCTGCTCCTTCACCTGCGCCCGAAAATCGGCCGAGGAGTCATCGTCAATGTCGACCTCGGCATCGCGCGTGAGCCGCACCAGCGTGACGTCTCTGATCTCCATGCCGCTGTAGAGTTTATGTAGATTGCCTCGAACGACTTCTGATAGCGGAACAAGCACCTTTTGGCCGGGTCCGATGTCGGTTTTCAGGGGGACCCACTGTTTAAGCACACCGGGGATCTTTACGCGGGCAAACATCGATTCGCCCTTGACCACGTCGCGGAGACGGAAAGCAAGGGAAGTAGAAAGATTGGAGATAAATGGAAAGGGATGGACGGGATCGATGACTAGAGGCGTCAGCGCGGGAGACAGTTGCGAATCGAAATACTTGCCGGCCTCCTCCTGTTGCTTGGGAGTGAGTTCGGACCAATAGCGCAGGAAGACGCCGTGCTCGGCGAGACCGGGAATGATGGTTTTGCGATAGCATTCTGCCTGCAACTCAAGCATGCGCAGCAATTTCTCGCGAAGCTGATGCAAGAGTGCGCGCTGCGTGTCGCTGGCGCTGTGGCGAAGCACTGCCTGGCGCTTCATGAAGAATTCATCGAGGTTCGAAGTAAAGATGGCGAGGAATTTTGCCCGTTCGAGCAGGGGCGTGCGTTCGTCAAGAGCCTCGGCAAGCACTCGCTCGTTGAAGTCGAGCCAGCTCAGGTCCCGGTCAATCCATATCTCGGGCAGAGTTGGGGAAAGAGTGGCGTTCAGAACGCCGTGATCGCCAATCGACGCTAAGACGGTGGTTGCCATAAGGCTCTCCTCGATGTCTTCTTTTTGTGCGGTCCCGTGACGTTACCGATTCTATGGCCTGCACATGGGAGAAATGTGAATGGGAGGTTTCAATGACGAATTCATTTTTCGCCCCGGCTGGGAATTTCCGTCCTCAGCAGGCCATGGTGTCGCCTCAAATGTCGACATGGGCACGAAGCCCAGCAATGATCACGGGGCCGCGATCACGGTTAAGACCTGGATCGTTGACGAAGGAGATTTGCGCCGCAAGGTAAAGGCCGCCGAATATGTGTGCAGTGTAGTAAGTCTCGCTCACTGTTTCTCGTCCATAGCTTAAGCCACCGTCGCCCAACATGAAACCGATGCCGCCAAGAGCAAGATACTCGCGGTGGTCGCGCCCGATGCCGCTGTTTACAACGGCGCTGTTGAAACGTTGATCGTACCGATAGCCGATCCATCCTCAATTTTCGGCTTAAGCAGAAAATCAAACCTTAGTGGTGATAACATGCTTTCGCGTAAGCTGTGGTTGTTAACTCCGAGCAATCGCTGGTATTGAGGCTGTTCGCCATGATCAAGTTTGCATAACAACGTCGGGCCCTTGGCTCGTCTCAGCAAGCCTGCATTAGGAATCGATCAGAGCAAATCGGTCAACGTCGACCAACCCGCGGTCGGTGATCTTCAAGTGCGGAATGACCGGCAGCTGCAGGAAGGCGAGTTGAAGGAACGGGTCGGATAACGGACATCCCATGATCCTGACCGCCGCGCGAAGCGCTTCGAGTTTGTACCGCACCACCTCGAACGCATCGAGGCTCATCAATCCAGCAAACGGCAAGGCGAGTTCCGCCCGCACCACTCCGTTTTGCACTGCAACGAATCCGCCTCCAAGTTCAAGCAGGCGGTTGACCGCGCGTGCCATGTCTTCATCATCGCTCCCGACTACGCATACATTGTGGCTGTCGTGACCGACAGAAGAGGCGAGCGCCCCCTGGCTCAGACCGAAACCCTTTGCAAAACCTCGGGCGATATTGCCGTTGCGTCCATGACGCTCGAACACACAGATCTTCAACAGATCTCGCGCGGGATCGGCATGGCGCTCTCCATCGCGATAGGGCAAGCTGGCGTTCAAATGCTCGGTCAGGATCTTGCCGGGAATGATTCCGATGACGGGCGCGGAAGGCCCCGAAGCCGGTACTGCAAACTTCCTCGCGTCGACGGGCTGAAGGCGCATCGAGTTAGCGGCAGGCGGAGCGGGCAATGAGCGATTCGCAAATGTATTTGCGGTAACCCTGCGACCCTTGCGCAATACCATGCTGACTGCGCACGTTTCCAAGTCCTCGAGGAGCAGAATATCCGCGAGGAAGCCTGGCGCGATCAGGCCTCGGTCCGTCATTCCAAAGCCGCGGGCAGCAGACCAGCTTGCCGTGCGATAGACCGCGGCCACGGGTGCGCCGAGTGCAATTGCGCGACGCACCAGATAATCCACATGGCCTTCTTCGCATATGTCCAGAGGATTGCGGTCGTCGGTGCATAAGCCGAGGAAGGGCGATGTGAACTGGGTGATCAGCGGAGCCAACGCCGTCAAGTCCTTCGATACAGTGCCATCGCGGATGAGCACCTGCATGCCCTTGGAGAGTTTTTCCCGTCCCTCATCCAGGTTGGTGGTCTCGTGGCAGTTGCGAATACCGCAGGCCAGATAGGCGTTCAGGGACCGTCCGGAAAGCAGCGGCGCATGGCCGTCGATGTGCTGTCCATCAAAGGCTGCGAGCTTGTCCAGGCACTCAGGATCCTTGTTCAGGACGCCGGGAACGTTCATAAACTCGGCGAGTCCAATGACTTGCGGATGGTTTCGATGAGGCACCAGGTCGGCAGCAGTGAGGCGGGCACCCGATGTCTCGAGGTTGGTGGCTGGCACGCAGGACGACAGCTGGACGCGAAGATCCATCGCGGTACCCAGCGCACTGTCCAGGAAGTACTTCAGTCCTTCCAGCCCGAGCACATTGCAAATCTCGTGCGGGTCGCAGATCGCCGTCGTGGTGCCGCGCGGCAGCACGCAGCGGTCAAATTCCCCGGGGACAACCAGCGTACTTTCGCAATGCACGTGGCTATCGATGAAGCCGGGGACGGCGACACGCCCTTTCGCGTCGATCTCCTGCATACCGCTGTAGCTGTCGAGGGTGCCCACAATGCGGTCCCCGCAGATAGCGATGTCCCCCGCGCGAAGCTCGCCGGTGACGAGATCGAGAATCCGGGCATTTCGGATAACGAGGTCAGCAGGCATCTGGCCGAGTGCTTGATCGATCCGCCGCTCGAGAATCTCTCTCATCTTGGCCATCATTGCAGCCCGCACTGCGAATCACAAGCCTCAGGACTTCCAGATCACAAATTCGGGATCTTACACCAGGTCACACCGAAAAGCGTTATCTTGTACAAGCGTCGATCGTTGACAATGAAGCAGACAATTACGTGCCTCCGGAGGAGCAGTCAATGGGAAAAAGATATGCCAACATCCTGGAAACAGTCGGCAACACCCCCGTGGTCAGGATCAACCGACTCGCGCCAACCGATGTCAACCTCTTCGTCAAAATCGAGGCTTTCAATCCGCTTGGCTCCGTCAAGGATCGTCTGGCCCTGGGCGTGATCGAGGACGCCGAGCGGAAAGGACTGCTCAAGCCGGGTCAGACGGTCATCGAGGCAACCAGCGGCAACACGGGAATCGGGCTGGCCATGGTCTGCGCGCAGAAGGGCTATCCTCTGGTCGTCACCATGGCCGAGACTTTCAGCGTCGAGCGCCGCAAGCTTATGCGGTTTCTGGGCGCGAAGGTTGTGCTCACTCCCGCCGCAGCCAGAGGTACTGGCATGGTTGCCAAAGCCGTCGAACTGGCGGAAAGGCACGGTTGGTTCCTCACGCGTCAGTTCGAGAATGAAGCCAACGCTGACATGCACTCACGCACAACCGCCCAGGAGATTCTCGAAGACTTCAAAGGCGAGCGGCTGGACTACTGGGTGACAGGATTTGGCACCGGAGGGACGCTGAAGGGCGTCGCGCGGGTGCTCGCTAAAGAGCGGCCTGAGACGAAAATCGTCCTTGCCGAGCCGGATGATGCTCCCATGGTCTCAAGCGGAATCGAGCAGGCGCGCAACCCGGACGGATCAGCTTCGACGAGTCACCCGTCATGGAAACCTCATCCGCTGCAGGGCTGGAGCCCGGACTTCGTGCCAAAGCTGACAGCAGACGCGCTGGCGACGAATGTCGTCAGCAAGGTCCTGCGCATCCCCAACGCGGATGCCATGCGCTGGAGCAAGGAGCTTGCCCGCAAGGAGGGAATCTTCGTGGGCATCACCTCTGGCGCGACGTTCGCGGCAGCGCTGCAGGTCTGCTCAGAAGCCCCAAAAGGGTCGACGATTCTGTGCATGTTGCCTGACACGGGCGAGCGTTACCTAAGCACTCCGCTCTTCGCCGATGTTCCCACCGACATGACCGAAGAAGAGTTGGAGATCGCACGTTCCACTCCTAGCGGCTGGCTGCAGCCTCCGCCCTAAAGACATGGGGAGTACCCCTCCTCTGTTTTGAGGATGTGTTTTGTTTTCAGTGGTTTAGAAAATCGCCTGGCGTGGAAGTGTTTTATTATGTTTGGGTTACGTTGTAAATATAAGAAACTTCATGGGTTATGAGAATTCCCCTAAATGCAGAAAGCCCGCTATTGGCGGGCTTTCTGGTCTGAATTTGTTTCTTTATCCAGTTTATCAAATTTGGCGGTAATAGTCGGCAGGCCATCTCTGTCTCGTAAGTGTTGATTCATCTGATAATTGGGCTTTGTCAGTACGCGCTGGGGCTTGACAGCCTTTGGCTTCCTCGACATAGGGGTGTTATGAGGACTCATGTGCCCACGCTATTTCAATCAGTGCATGCCTTGTTTACGGCATCGGAATTTGAGATCGGTTCTGAGTAGTCCTTATCCAGAGAACCAACAGAAATAATGAATTGCACATAGCTTGAGGAATTAGGCCCAGGGTAAGAAGAATTCTCGAATCTCTAGACCGACTGGTCTACTCTATTCAAATGCGAGGCAAAATGCCTCGGACGTACAGGAGGTTTCACACCATGTCAGCACCCACATCCAAAGGCACCGCTCTCATCACTGGCGCTTCCACCGGCATCGGCGCAGTCTACGCCGATCGACTTGCCAAGCGCGGTTACGATCTCATTCTCGTTGCTCGCAGCCAGGAGAAGCTCTCTGAAGTTGCCGCGCGATTGAAGTCCACCGGCCGCAAAATCGAGACGATCGCTGCCGACCTGACGAAGGCGGAAGATGTTCGGAGCATCGCTGAGCGTTTGCGCACCGACCCCGCAATCACTGCGCTGGTAAACAACGCCGGCCTGGGCAGCGCAGGGAAACTTCTCGATTCGAACATCGACGATCTCGAATCGATAATCTATTTGAATGTCACCGCTCTGACGCGGCTGGCCATTGCCGCTCTGCCTGGTTTCGTGGCGCGCAAGAACGGTCTGCTGATCAACATTGCCTCCGTCGTTGCTCTTGCGCCCGACCTTCTGAACGGCACATACAGCGGCACCAAGGCGTATGTCGTGAACTTTACGCAAGCGCTGAAGAACGAATTGGAAGGCACAGGCGTCACTGTCCAGGTTGTGTTGCCCGGCGCAACTGCAACGCCGTTCTGGGCAAAGGCCGGTCGTCCGGTGGAGGACCTGCCGAGCGAGATCGTGATGGCCGCTGAGGATATGGTCGATGCATCCCTCGCCGGTCTTGACCAGCATGAGCTGGTTACCATTCCGGCTCTACCGGATAGCGCCGACTGGGAGAAGTACGATGCGGCGCGCAAAGCTCTGGGGCCGAACCTTTCCCATCGGGAACCGGCGGCTCGTTATGGGATTCAGAGCTGAGCCTAGTCAATGAAGAGCCGCGAGGAGCCCTTTATGGCGACAAAATCGACGCGTGATCACTTGATCGATGTAGGCGTTGGACTGATGCACCAAAACGGGTACAACGCCACCGGGCTGACCGACATTTTGAAGGCAGCGGATGTGCCGAAGGGTTCTTTTTATCACCATTTCGGCAGCAAAGAGGACTTTGCCGCAGCTGCATTGGAACGGTATGGGATGCGCGAGAGGGAGCATGCGGCGGCGGTTCTGAACGATGCGACGACCCCTCCGTTGAAGCGCCTGCGACGTTACTTCAGCGATCTTGGGAAGATCTATGGCCAGAAGGCAGCGATTCCTGGATGCATGATGGGCCGCTTCAGTCTGGAAATCGCCGAGGAGAGTCCGCAGCTGAGAAAACGTATCAGCGCTACGTTCGATCACTGGCAGCACACGATCGCGGCGGTCATACGGCAGGCAGTTGCGCAAAAGGAACTCCCTGCGGGCACGGATCCCGAGTCGCTGGCGGGCTTCCTGCTCAACAGCTGGGAGGGGGCGCTATTGCGCTCTCAGGCTGAAAAAAGCAATGCTCCGCTCGAAACCTTCATGCACTACACCTTCGATGGGCTGCTGACGAAGAAATCTAGGAGCAAGGCCCGCGGCAACCCCTGATCCCCTGGTTATCAACGCGTCGCCGATAAGAACGCGGCGGTGCATCTCATTCACTCGAAGGATGGTCATCTCGGCCGTCTGAAAAAAACAGTGCTCACCACAAAGGAGGAGCAAATGTCCGCGATTCATCTTCATCACACGACTACCCTCACGCCCGAGCAGTACATCGCCGGGCTCACCGACTTCGGGCCGGGGCGCTCGGCGCTGTTTGGCAACAGTGCCGACGAGTACCTTAAGGTGCATCAGCGGGGCCGCACACAGGCCGACGTCACCGAAGGCTCTGGCGGCATCTGGGAGCGACTGCACTACGACTGGTCCGATCCTCACCACGTTGTCCTCACGACGACAGACTCCAACGTGTGGGGAGGCGCCTCCGGCCATACCTACACCTTCACGCGTCGTCCCGATGGAACCACCGACATTGATGTGGTTGTCGTACGCGAAGGCAAGAACCTCAAGGGACGGCTGCTCGGCTTCGTCCTCAGGACCATCGCCAAGGGAGTTTTGGAAAGGGCGTTTGTAAACAGCGTCAAGGCTATCGAAGCCCGGAACGGCATGACGAAAGAGGAACGCGCCGCATGAAGAGGCGGTAGTTCTGTGGGGATCAACAGGACCCAGCGAGAAATTCAGACACAGTTGCTCAGCAGGGCCGAGAAGCTTGTTCCTATGGACATCGCAAAGGAGATTGTGCTACCTTCTTTGCAATATCCAAAGGAGTGGCCGTGAGTGCTGAAAAATCTGAAGTGTTACAAGGCACGCTCGATCTGATCATCCTGAAGACTCTCCATGCACTTGGTCCGCAGCATGGATTCGGAATTGCGCGGCGTATCGAGCAGATCAGCGAGCAGGTATTGACGCTCAATGAAGGCACCGTCTACACCTGTCTGTTGCGGCTGCAGCAGCAAGGGTGGATTGACTCCGGCTGGGGTGTATCGGAGAACAATCGAAAGGCGCGATTCTATTCGATTACAAAGCGCGGGTTGAAGCGATTGGCGATTGAAACGGAAAATTGGGAACGGATCTCCGGTGTAATCGGCCGTGTGCTGCGTCTGGAGGGACAGAAATAGTCATGTTCTCTTTTTCCAGACTTCGCGAACTCTTCCGGCGGGGCAAAGCGAATCGCGAGTTCCATGATGAAGTCGAAGCGCACATTGAGATGCTCACTGAGCGGTTTGTTCGTCAGGGAATGGCCCGAACAGAAGCAACCAGTGCAGCCCGGCGCCAGTTTGGCAACGCTACTTTGCTGGAGCAGCGCCAGAGTGAAGCGCGAGCAGCTTTATGGCTTACCACAGTCTTCCAGGATTTGGGCTATGGGATGCGCATGCTTGCGAAGAATCCCGGCATTAGCGCAATCGCGATCGCGTCTCTAGCCCTCGGTATCGGCGCCAACACAGCGATTTTCACTCTCGCGAAGGCGGCCTTGTTTGACGCCCTTTCGGTTCCTCATCCGGAGCAACTACGGCTGTTGGCCTACGCTCAGGACGACCGCTCTGTAATACGCCATGATTGGGGTGATTTCTATACCGATGCGCAAGGGCGGACGGTTGTAGCCTCATTCTCCTGGCCGGTCTATCAGGCGTTGCAGAGCAAGGATCACGGTCTTGGCGATCTGTTCGCGTTTGTCGACTTAAGCCAGTTCGAGCATCTCTCAGCAACAATTGATGGTCATGCCAACGTAGTTAGCGCAGAGCTCGTCTCAGGCAATTTCTTTCATGGTTTAGGAGTTGGCACTGTCTTAGGCCGGCCCATTGAGCCGGAAGACGATGCCGTGCCAGGCTCCGGTGCGGTGGCTGTTATCAGCGATGCGTTCTGGCAAAGGCGATTTGATCGTTCTCCCTCGGTAATCGGCAAAACTGTTGACGTCAATTTGACCCCAGTTACGATCATCGGAGTTGCGCCACCCGGCTTTACAGGTGCGTCGCACGTCCAAACACCGCAGGACCTGTTCCTGCCGCTCAGCATGCAGCCGGTCATCTTCCCACAAAAAGCAGGTTCGCTTCTATCGGATACGGACACATGGTGGATTCAGATCATGGGGCGGCTGAAACCGGGCATCGCCGATGAGACGGCGCGAGCGTCTCTGGCTGTGAGCTTGAATCAGGCAATTCGATCGACGATGACGGTACCAAAGGATCGAACAGTGCCGCCGCTCATATTGCTGCCCGGTGGTCGAGGGTGGAATTATGCAGCGCAGGAACTCGAACACCCGATGCCGTTGCTTCTCGTGCTCGCAGGCCTTGTCCTCTTGCTGGCTTGTGTCAATGTAGCCAATCTTCTGCTGGCTCGTTTCTCATCGCGCAATCGCGAGATCAGCGTACGCATGGCTATGGGCGCGGGTAAGATGCGCGTGGTGCGCCAGATGCTCACGGAGAGTCTGCTCCTCTCCACACTGGGTGGAGCGGCGGGATTGCTGCTCGGCTACCTGGGCCGCAACATTCTGCCGCGGCTATTTTCGACCTCGTGGGGTCCCGCCACACTCAGCACACGCTTCGACTGGCGCGTCTTCGCGTTTACGCTTGGGGTCTCTGTCCTCACCGGGATCGGGTTCGGAGTGGGACCCGCCTGGCATGCGGCGCACTGCAGCGTAAATGCCGGGCTTAAGGAAGGTGGCACGACGATGACGCGCCGGCGCAAGGGACTCGCAAGCAAAGTGCTTGTGATTGTTCAGGTGTCACTGTGCATGGTGTTGTTGGTGTGCGCGGGACTGTTTGTACGCACGCTAGTGAATCTGAATGCGCTGAATCCAGGCTTTAACAAGAAAGGTCTCTTGCTGTTCGCAATCGAGCCTCCTGAACAACGCTATCCTGCTCCGAGAAATGTAGAGCTGCAGCACCGCATAGAAGAGAGGATTGCATCGCTCCCGGGCGTGGAGTCGGCTACCCTCTCAAGAGAAGCCTTGCTGTCACAAAGCGGATCAAACAGCGATTTTATTCCCGAGGGTCGCACGAAGATCTCCGCAAGTGAGGAGCATGTACCGTACAACTCCGTTGGACAGAGCTTCTTCGCAACAATGGGCATCCCGATTCTGTCTGGTCGGCCGTTTGGTCTCCAGGATACTTCAACTTCCCCGGGCGCTGCGGTGATCAGCCGGGCATTGGCACAAAGAGAGTTCGCCGGGAAAAATCCTATCGGTGCTTCATTCAGGATGAAGGAGGGAGGAGAGCGGTTCGAGATTGTCGGGGTATGCGCAGACGCAAAATATGCCTGGATTCGCGACGAAGCGCCTCCGACCTTCTACGTGTTGTACACGCAGGAAAAGGATGCGCGCGGAAGCATGACCTATGAAGTGCGCACAGAGAGCAATCCGGGAGATTTTGTTGAAGCAATCCGCGGAGTAGTCGGATCGGTGGACAAGGACCTGCCCCTGATTGACGTTCGCACGCAACAGCAACAGATTGATGCGGCACTTGCGCCGGAACGCAGCTTTGCTACCGTGACGGCTGGCTTCGGAGGCTTATCGCTCTTGCTTGCCTGCGTGGGAGTATATGGCGTGATCGCTGCCGGAGTCGCGGGTCGTGTAAACGAAATTGGAGTTCGCATGGCGCTCGGTGCAAGAGCGGGGCAAGTGCTTCGCATGGTGCTGGGTGAGGCAATGGGCATGGCTCTTGCCGGGATTGGCGTTGGACTTTGCGTAGCATTGGTCCTCAGCCGTTTTTTGAGTTCAATGCTCTATGGGCTGAGACCGACCGACTCGCTGACCCTGATATGTGCAGGGTTGTTGCTGTCGGCGGCTGCGTTGTTCGCCAGCTGGGCTCCTGCGCGGAGGGCTGCTCGCATTCAACCAGTGCAGGCGTTACGACATGAGTAAGTCGGCTTGTGGGAAGTAATCGGCAAGTTACTTATCCGAGTAGATACCGGCGCGTATCTCATTACTAACTATCACCGGAGCACAACAGGCGCTCGATCTTTGGCGTCTGAAGTTGCATCGGCGAAGCACCTTCGAACCGAAGTAGCGACAGCATTCTGAAAAACGGCTATTATTCTTTTCCATCGCTGATACTTGTCGGAAGGGCTGCCCATGACGAAGGTGCAAGTCTGTGTCTCTCTTATAGTTGTTGGTTTGCTGTCTTCCCGATCGGGGGAAGCACAGTCTCCGACCTCGGCCGACGACCTCCGTCGCGCCGATGCGCTGCTGCAGCAGATGACGACCGCGGAGAAGATCGGACAACTGAACCAGCTCTTTTATGCGAAGCTGCCGCTCCCCGGCATCAAGGTTGATCCTGTTTCCTATGAGGACCACCTGCGTCGTGGCGAGATTGGTTCCCTACTGTTCGTCACCGATCCGAAGGAGATTAACCGTCTTCAAAAGATAGCGATGACGGAGCAACGACTGCATATCCCTGTCCTTTTCGGCTTCGATGTTATTCACGGCTTTGACACGGAGTTTCCTGTGCCGCTGGCCATGGCTGCTTCCTGGGACCCGGAGATAGCAGAACAGGCGCAAGGGATAGCTGCAGAGGAGGCTGGGCATGCCGGTCTGCGCTGGAGCTTCGCCCCGATGTTGGATATTGCAAGAGACCCGCGCTGGGGGAGGATCTCCGAAGGCGCGGGCGAAGACCCTTATCTTGGCGCGGCCATGGCGCGCGCACAGGTGAGAGGCTTTCAAGGCTCGCCAGAGAATCCACGTCCATTTATCGCGACGCTGAAGCATTTCGCCGGTTATGGCGCCGCTGAAGGCGGAAGAGATTACGATGCGGTGTACATTCCGGAAGAGCAACTGCAGAATGTGTACCTTCCCCCGTTTCGCGCGGGAGTTGAGGCAGGCGCAGGCTCCGTGATGAGCGCGTACATGGACCTGAACGATGTGCCAGCGAGCGGCAATGTGCACCTTCTGAAAGATATTCTGCGGGACGAATTTGGCTTCAAAGGGTTTGTTGTGAGTGACGCATTAGCGGTCGGTAGTCTTGTCACCCAGGGTTTCGCGCGGGACGGCAGTGATGCGGCGCTGCGCGGGGCTACGGCTGGTGTGAATATGGACATGGGCAGCGCCACCTATCTTGAGCAGATGAAGTCTCTCGTGGATAAGGGGCAGCTCACTCCCTCGCAGTTGGATGACCTGGTTCGGCCCATCCTCGCTGCGAAATTTCATCTTGGGCTCTTCGAGCATCCCTATGCGGACGCTACGGATCAGACACATGCGGAGATGCTTGCGAAGCATCGTGAGGTAGCGCGAAGAGCAGCAGAACGTTCCGTTGTGTTGCTACGAAATGAAGGCGCCCTGCTGCCGCTGTCGAAAACGACCAAGCAAATCGCGGTGATTGGACCTCTGGGTAACAGCAAGGGCGACATGAACGGGCCGTGGAGCCTGACCGCGAAGGAAGAAGATACCGTATCCGTCTTTGAAGGCATCCGCGCAAAACTTCCCGATGCTCAGGTGAAGTATGCGCCAGGCGTACAGATCGCCAAGGATTTCCCTTCTTCCTTTGAAGGCCTCATCGGACCGAAGATCGAGAAGCCCTGGAGTCCCGATGAGGCAGACCGACAAATGAAGAGCGCGATGGAACTGGCCAGCAATTCTGACGTAATTGTCATGACCCTTGGGGAGTTGAGCGGGATGGATTTTGAGTACGCCTCGCGTTCGTCGCTCAGGCTTCCGGGCAGGCAAGAGGAGCTTCTGGAGAAGGTTCAGGCGTTCGGCAAGCCAGTAGTGCTGCTGTTGTTCAGCACCCGGCCCCTCGATCTATCATGGGCCTCGGACCACATTCCAGCGATTATGGACTGCTACTTCGGTGGAACGGAGACGGGAAATGCAGTTGCTGATCTTCTTGTAGGCGATGCCGTCCCCGGCGGCAAGCTGCCGGTTTCCTGGCCCCGCAGCGTGGGACAGGTGCCGATCTATTACGCTCACACAACCTCGCACAAACCGTACGATTCAGCGGATTTCACCTCCCGCTATTGGGATCTGCCAACGACGCCTCTCTACCCTTTTGGGTACGGATTAAGCTACTCGAGCTTCTCCATCTCAGATCTTCACCTGAGTGCGAAGACCTCTCCTCTGGATGGCTCGATTACGGTGACGGTTTCAGTCTCAAATACCGGCGCAAGAGCAGCAGACGAAGTTGTTCAGCTGTACTTGCATCAGCGATTTGGCTCGGCATCGCGACCTGTTCGTGAGTTAAAGGGCTTCCGTCGCGTCACGCTCCAGCCGGGGCAGAAACAGGAGATCAGCTTTGCGGTTGGCCGCCAGGAGCGAACCTATTGGAGTGCCGGGAAGAATGGCTGGGTTGTTGAACCGTCTGATTTCGATGTCTGGGTTGGAAATAGTTCGACAGCTACACTGCATGACAGCTTTACGGTGGTGCAGTAAGTGGCTCGCTCTTCCGCCGGTGCAGTCAGCACTGGCACTTACTAAGTTCGCAAAATCCTGTCGAGCAGGGCCTTTTCGGGTACATCATCCTTTCGTAACATCCTTTTCCCGAAATAATTCTTTGAGCAAAATAATTTGATTGCAACTATCCAGGCGGCGTAAGTAAGGTAACTGACAACTGCCGTTACAGGTAGCCTTCGTGCGGTCCCCCATCAATTCCGCCAGGAGCCAGATCAAACCCGTTGTCCGGGAGGGTGAACCCTGTTTTCACAAAATTTGCAAAGGAGCGTGGTTATGAATGGAGCAGTTCCTAGAAGTCCGGTTTCTCTCGTCTTTCGCCGGCCATGTCCGGTTTTGCTCGCAATCGTCGCGATTGCGTTTGGGGTGACAATGAGCGCCAACGCGCAGTACATGTCGACTCGTCATGTGCGGGATGTGGTTCGCGACAGTGTGGCAGCGCCCATCGGTCGGCTGCCAGCCACCCAGGTCATGAGCCTGAACATTGTTTTGCCGCTGCGCGATGCAGCGGGTCTGAAGCTGTTCCTGGAGGATGTCTATAATCCGGCCAGCTCGTCCTACCGGCACTTCCTCACTGTGCCCGAGTTCACCGAAAGGTTCGGTCCCACCCAGGCAGACTATGATGCGGTGGTTCACTTCGCCAAGGCGAACGGCTTTACCGTAACCGGCGGCTCACGCGATGGCATGGATGTGCAAGTCAGAGGTCCCGTCTCGGCCGTTGAGTCCGCTTTCCACGTAAGCATGATGACGTATCAGCACCCCTCCGAGAACCGGACCTTCTACGGGCCAGACCGCGAACCCACGACAAGCCTGTCGTTTCCGATGTGGCACGTCTCCGGCATGGACAACTACTCCATCCCACATCCCATGCTGGTAAAGAAGAGTGACTACGCGAAAGCGCATGGCATAAGTCCCGAAGCCGTGGTAAAGCATGCCACCACCGGCTCTGGTCCTTCGGCTTCCTTCTTAGGCAGCGATATGCGCGCGGCCTACTACGGTGGAACGGCCCTCACCGGCGCGGGCCAGAACCTCGGGTTGTTCGAGTTTCTAGGCACCGACCTGGCCGATCTGAATACGTACTACAAAAACGTTAAGCAGACCAACACTGTGCCAATCACCCTGCTTTCCGTCGATGGGACCAGCACATCGTGCGTGGACAGCCGCGCCGGCGGCAACTGCGATGACACGGAGCAGACGCTCGACATGACGCAGGCCCTCGGCATGGCTCCGGGGCTGGCGAGCCTGGTGATGTACATCGGATCCACCGATACTGCAATCATCAGCGCCATGACGACACACAGCCCGCTACCCACCACGATTGGCTGTTCGTGGGGCTGGACGCCGGCGGATCCAAGCACGCTTGACCCGTACTTCCAGAAAATAGCTGCGCAGGGGCAGAACTTCTTCGCGGCGTCGGGCGACAGTTCCACCTGGTCGAGGAGAAATGAGGCGTGGCCAGCGGACGACGCCAATGTCGTCTCCGTCGGCGGCACGGACCTGACCACGGCTACCGCGGGCGGCGCATGGAAATCAGAGACTGCCTGGGTCGATAGCGGCGGCGGCATCTCCCCCTCGCCGGAAAGGATCCCGATCCCCTCGTGGCAGAAGCTCTTAGGCGTCATCAACTCAAGCAATAAGGGTTCGACGACCTATCGCAACGGCCCCGATGTTTCGGCAAACGCGAATTTCACCTTCTATACCTGCGCCGATCAGACCACATGCCTGGCGAACGAGTATGGCGGCACCAGCTTCGCCGCTCCCATGTGGGCGGGCTTTATTGCGCTCGTCAATCAACAGTTGAAGGCCAATGGCAGCGGAGATATTGGCTTTATCAACCCAACCATTTACTCAGAGAATGTGACGTCCACCTATGGCACGGACTTTCACGACATCACCAGCGGCACATCCGGTAGCTATTCCGCGGTAACAGGCTATGACCTGGTGACCGGATGGGGCAGCCCGAAGGCGGGGCTGATCAATACCCTGGCTCCTTAGGGACGCCAGAGTTACAGTATGAAATAAGGGGGCCCGGCTTTCGAGCCGGGCCCCTTATTTCTACTCTCACATTACTGCTCGTTCAGGCTGTCGGTTACACACCCGGAACGGGCGGGCATCCTGGGAAGTCCGTCAAAAAGGTGTTGCCGATGTAACCCAGATACGCAATGCCGATCTTGCTGGTGAAAAAGCCGTCGGCGGTAAGGTTGCGCAAGAACGAGAAGAACGCCACTCCCTGGCTGAGACTGGGATCCGATACGCCATTCTTGCGGTAGGCGATCAGATCGAGAATTTCTTTCTGCTGTTGCGGATCGCAATCGAGATAGCCCTTGCTATAGCGATCGGCGCAGGTAGCGTTGAGCCACATCAAACCGCCGCCCAGCCTCAGTTGGTAATCAGGATTCTCGCTGGTGAGCAGGTCGATGAATTCGGGAGCGTCAGCCTCGATCGCGCCACCGGAATCCCCGTCGGCAGGGAGAATGGTCTCGCATAGAAGCTGCAGCGTTTTGTATTGCAGCGGGGGGAAAAACTTCGGCGTGTATCCACCGGCCCTAGTATCAGCCTTCTCAGCCGCGATGACGCTGTGGGCATATTCGGCGGCCTCGAGCGGGATCACTCGCAGCACTGAGCCTGCAACGGCTCCCATACTCAGTGACTTCAATACATTGCGCCGTGATACGAAGTTTGCAGGCATACTCCCTAAAGCTCACCCTTCCTGGCCTGGTCGAGCAAATACTCCGAGGTCTTCCACGACAAGGCCATGATGGTTAACGTCGGAT
This sequence comes from Terriglobales bacterium, assembly GCA_963823845.1. GTDB lineage: Bacteria > Acidobacteriota > Terriglobia > Terriglobales > Acidobacteriaceae > Alloacidobacterium. The sequence goes on along the minus strand of CAWGND010000020.1, from coordinate 63,636 downwards.
TCTTGTCCGGGTTTGTCACAAAAGGAGCAGCGTCGGCTACAAATAGATTTTTGACATCGTGAGCCTGGCAATTCTTATTCAGGGCAGACGTTTTTGGATCATCTCCCATGCGCACGGTGCCGAGTTCATGGATGATAGCGCCACCCTCTGAAATGCGAGGGTTTTCGTCCGATGCAGGGCTGCCGAGCACCGTCCCTCCTCCGGTTTCGATAATTGAGCTGAAGGTTTCCTGCATGTCTTTGGCCATCCTGATCTCGTTCTCCCCCCATTGCCAGTGAAAACGCAGCACCGGAATACCCCATTGGTCGACAACGTCCGGATCAAGTTCGCAATAGGTCTTCTCGTTAGGAATCATCTCGCCGCGTCCACTGAATCCAATCACGGTGCCATAGGAGCTGCGGCACTTCTGTTTCAACGAGACTCCATAGCCCTCATGCCGCGCGCAGACGCCGTGGAAGCTACCCACCCCCGGCATGTCGCGTCCGCCACCGAATTCAATGTGGTACCCGCGCAGGAAATCGTTCTTGCCTCCAAACCTCCACCAGGGCATGTATAGGTGCATGCCGCCGACGCCGTCATGATTGTGCGCAGGCATTTTTTCCAATTGGGGGAAATAGCCAGCCAGATTGCTTCCGACCGAGTCGGTGAGGTAACGGCCGACAACTCCGGACGAATTGGCGAGCCCATTGGGAAAGCTCGCGGAGCGTGAATTCAGCAACAGGCGGGCGGTTTCGCAGGCACTGGCGGCCACGACACAGGCTTTGGCGCGGACCCGGTTTTCGCTGCGCGCGGTCTTGTCGATGTAAGAAACAGCTTCCACAGTCCCGTTCTTGCCGACGACGATCTCACGGGCCATTGCGTTGGCAATCAGCGTAAAGCGGCCTGTAGCCTGCGCCGGAGGAATCATGACCTGGCTGGAACTGAAGTTAGAGGCGGTGATACATCCTCGCCCGCACTGCGCGCAGTAATGGCAGGCGGCGCGTCCATTCAGCGGCTGCGTCAAGATGGCGAGTCGGGATGGGATGCACGTGATGTTGAGTTTATCGCAGGCTTTCTTGACGATGGTCTCGGTGCAGCGCGGCTTTGGCGGAGGTAAAAAAACACCGTCCGGCGCATTCGGGATATTTTCCTTCGAACCAAAAACACCGATGTACGATTCGACCTTGTCGTAATAGGGCGCAAGTTCTTCATACGTAATCGGCCAGTCATCGCCCATGCCATCGGTGGAGCGAGCCCTGAAGTCAGCGGGACCAAAACGCAGCGCAATGCGTCCCCAGTGGTTTGTGCGCCCTCCTTCAATCCGCGATCGGAACCAGCGAAAAGTTGAGCCGGGGGCATTCGTGTATGGTTCGCCTTCGATTTCCCAGGCGCCATTGGGAGCCATGAACTCGTCACCGATCTGGTGACCCTGTCCGCCCCCGACACCCGCGCCGCGATGGGCCAGTTCATAGGGCCAAACGTGCTCTTTAAAGTCCGTTTCCGGGTGGAGCACCGGACCCGCCTCGAGCATCACGACGTTCAATCCACCCTCGGTCAGCACCTTTGCGGCGGTTCCGCCTCCTGCGCCGGATCCGATGATGCAGACGTCGTAGATCTTTGTTGGCGGGATCACTTGGGACATCCGTAGTTTCCGGCGAGGAGACAGCAGGTGCAATGCGCGCGAATGTTAGCCCTTGTCCACTGATTCGCAATCTTCATGCAATATCAAACCTGCAAAGCAGTGTAATCGCATTCATCGCGGCATGTCATCAAGGAGAACTCGCGCTGGATCTTATTGTGCCGGTTGTGTTCTCACGACTTCCACCGGCCCCAACAGTCCCGAAGGTTGCAACGGCGAGTTCTCTTTGTATGGTTTTACAACCGTGAATGTATACTTCGTCGCGTTTGGTTGTTGATCGCCGATCAATCGGTTGACCCACGCATTGATGACCTTGATCGTCACTTCGTTCGCGCCGGGCTTCAACGCGGTGGTTGCGTCCACGCGATAGGGAGCATGCCACACGATGCCCAATGACTTGCTGTTCACTGAGACCTCTGCAAGGTTCTTGACGTCGCCCAGGTCGATCCAAAGCTTCGCGCCCGGTTTGAACCAATCGACCGACGCTTGAATCGTTCTGGTGTACGTACCCGCACCGGAGAAGTACTTTACACCGGCGTCTGAGCTTTCGCTCCATGAGATCAGCTTGTCCAATGTGACCGAGGCCGGGGCACCGCGGCCCGGCTGGAAGCTCACATTCCAGGGGCCGTCCACGGTCGCCAGTTGTGTCTCCACCGGCTTGGGTATCGTACGAGACATAGTTTTTACGGGCTCGCGGAAGACGACAAAGACCGTGCCCCAGGGCCCCAATTGCAGTGGCACCGTTGTGCGTCCGTCCGTGATCTTGTATGAAGCCGGCTCCGTTTTGCCAGTCTCCGCATACCATAACTCCGGTGCTTTCCCAGTTATGCGGAAGCTCGCGTCTACCGTCTCATCGCGGTCGTTGCGATTGTCCAGGAAGTAGATATCTCCGTCCGCCAACTTGCGATGCACAAACAGAATCCGCGTATCGCTCTGAGGCTTGGTGTTGTCAAAGTCGGGAGCCACGCTCAGCGCCTTCAAAGCAGCCTCAGCATCTTGCCCCGCATACACCTTACCTTTGTCTACGGTGTGCACGCCGCTTCCGTCGCCGAAGAGCTCATCATTCAGCTTCTTGAATTCGACCGCGCTGTCAGCGAGGCTTGGCGTGTCTGTCGGCTTTTGGCCGGCGACGACCGCACCCTGCTCCACTAACTTGTGAATTGCGCGTAATACCGGCAACGACATGTGCTTGCTGTATGGATCGAGCGCCAGCACCTTGTAATTCATGCCGCTCTTCGTCGTGATTCGTCCGTCGGATACCTGCAGCTCGTGAATCAGGCCGTCAGCGTTGATGTAGTCGAACCCGTAGCCCGCGGGTACATTCGGGACTTTATCGTTGAAGATTGCCGTGAGGTTCGAGTCTTCTCCGTAGAAATAGATGACGTCTGCGGCGAAGTTCCCCTGCTGCAAGAGGTAGGAACTGCGCGCCAGGTAGTCGATCCAAGGCCCTGCCTGCTCCGCCCAGGTTTCATTGCGGTTGAACCACTGGCCATAGGGCCCAAGCGTCAATCCCGGAGCCTTATCTACCAGCGGCTGGTGCGCCGATTCATGGATCACGATGCGGTTGATCCCGTTCAACAGTTCCTGATCGGCAGTCGGCTTCAACGTTGCCGGTGACCAGCCCCACGGCGCGGCAGAGGCGGTCATCGATTCGGCGGCCACCAGGTTTTGACCATAGATGTGCGCTACTGATGCCGATTCGCGATCATCCGCGTTGAAGCCGAAGGTTTCCTTATTCACGCCCGGCCGCTGCGTCCACATCGCGCTCATCGGGATGTCGTTGAGCTTCTTGACCTCCATGCCATCGGCAATAAACGCGCGTCCCGCCTCGTGCGACTCGCCGTAGTGGCCGATGCCGCGTTCTTTCAGGGATGCCTGCACCTGGCCGTAGTGCTCGTCTGCGGTCAAGTCGGCAATTGTTTTGCGCAGATCCCACAGGAACTGGTCGCTCGCCTGTGCATTTTCAACAATGTGTCCGGACAGAACGGGCAGCCACGGATGCGGATCGTAGCCGCGGCGCCGGGTGAATTCGGCGATCATGTTGTCGGTCCAGTTCTGTGCACCGGCTTCCCAACTGTCCGTAACTACATAACGGATACCGCGCTTGCCCATGTAGTCCGGGCCGACGGTCTCCTTGTAGCTGTCGAGATAGCCGTTCATGTAGTTCTTCACGTATTTCGCATTCAGCTTGTCGACTTCAAGACCGGTGGCCTCCTTCGTCGCCGGGTGATTGGTGATGCCAAGCAGGGAATAGCCGATTCGCAGAACCACCCAATTGCCGGGTGGCGGAGTCCAGTCCAGCGTGCCGTCAGAATGGAACTTGGCGGTCAGGTCAATAACATCGCTCTTCTTGATTGCATCTGTCGACGCCACCTCAGGCGTGGCGAACTGATACAAATCAGGCATTGGGTCGAATGCTGCTTTTTCCTCGAAGCGGTTTACGCGAGCACCCGAATGCAACTCCAACTCTGCGATAGAGACAGTTGTGGGCTGGGGTCTGTTTGCGCCCCGCGAATTCGGATTGAGTGGCGGCAGCGTTTTAAACGTTACGCGAAAATATTTTGCCGTGACCGGAGCAAACGAGATTGTATGCTCGGTCGATCCGTCCGTGGGGATTGCGGCGATGGTGTGATAATTCTGACCATCATCGCTCGCTTCAAGTGCCCGGCTGGTGTCCTCGCCGCCTACAACAGCGGTCAGAGCACGGATGGTCTGGGGTTGCGGGAACTCATACTGGATCCAGGCCTTTTCCCCCACGGACGCTTTGGGGAATTCTGTCGCCTTCACCAGATCGCCATCAGTCAGCAGCGCTGTGTCAATCGTCCCGGTGCTCGATGTCACCTTGGCTTGCAGTTGGTCTGAGGGAACATCGGACGTTGGCACGCGATATGCCACCACTGCGCTGTCCGCATAAAACTCGGGCTCCTTGAATCGCATGCGCACTGCTTCGGAGTCTCCGACCGGCAGATTCTGGAACGCACCAGTATTCGATGGCGGGTGAACCAGAGTACCGGTGAAGGGCTTGATGCCTTCCACGCGGGTCTCGCTCCACACGTACTTCTTCATCGCCTCCGATCCGGGCACCCACGGACCGCCCGTCTCGCTCCAACCCGGCGATCCTGCAATTGCTTCTTCCATGCCCAGTTGATCAGCCAGCGTTGTTGCGTATTTGAAGGCTTCTTTCCACTCCGGTGTCATGTAGGCCAGGCGCTTGTCTACTACCTGCGGCGTGCTCAGCGCGGCATCGAAGTTTTGAAATCCGGCGAGACCCACACGGTGCATCCATTCGAGGTCCAGCTGGATGCCTTCCCTGGTGATGTTGCCGTTCATCCAGTGCCACCACACGCGCGGACGCGCACTCTGCGGCGGATTCTCGAAGCCGTTCAGCAATGGATCTCCCGTGTTCTGGCCCACGACGGAGACTCCGGCTAACACGAGCAACAAGACACCGCTTGTTACCAGCCCTTTTCGCAGAACAGCCGTCTCTATCTTCTTAGGCAGCATTTTTCGCGTCCTCGGCTATATTTCTTTGGCGATTAATGTTCCTTATTAGAAACCATTTTCTGACTAATAATAAGAATTCACTCTAATGGGCCATCGACTGACGAGGAAGCTAGTGCCGACAATGGTGGCTGCAAAGGCTATTCTCTGCCGGCGATAGACAGTCACAAGAGGATAGGATCATGAATCGACGCACATTTTTGGCATCGTCCCTTCAGGCGGGTCTGGCCGCAGGATTTGCAGGCAAGGCTGAATCGCAAACGACCGACAGCAAGGCAATCGATACCGTCATCAGCAAAGAAACGCTGCCCGCAGGCCTGATCGGGGAGACAGCGATGGCCGGCTATTTCAGCGATCAGCGCCTCTATGAGGCGTTGGGAACGGCGCAATTGCAAAAGCCGGCTGATGTACAGGTAATCGCTTTCAATTTTCCGAGTTGGCATCCGTCGCCGTTCATGGAGGAGCGTTTCGGCAAAGGGTGGACAGAGTTCGATACCTTGCGGAATGCGCGCACGCTCTTCCCTGGCCATACAATGCCGCACTATCCGCTGTGGGGCTACTATGACGAATCCGATCCAGTATGGGCCGCAAAAGAGATCGACCTGGCCATCACCTACGGTTTAGATGCGTGGATGATTGACTGGTACTGGCACAGCGGAACGCAGTTCTATCAGGAGCAGTTGGAGCAGGGCTTTCTCAGGGCCCCAAACCGGGCGAAGCTGAAGTTTGCCGTGATGTGGGCGAACCACGATTGGAAGAATGTCTATCCCGCGCAATCGCCGGATCGAGCAGCGATCATGCTTCCGCAGAGGCACACTGTTGCGGACTTTGGAGACGTGCTGAATTACTGCGCGGAGCATTATTTCAGTCAACCGAACTATCTTCGGATTGGAGATGCTCCTGTTTTTGCGATCTTTGATGCGGGAAAGATTGTGGGGCAACTCGGCGTCGACGGCACGCGGCAAGCGCTCGAACTCATGCGGGAACGCGCCCGGAAACTGGGATTTCCCAAGCTGCACCTGCAGGTCTGCAACGGCTACGACCGCTACGAGGGACAGTTGCAGGACCTTGGCTTTGACAGCGCAACCATGTACGGCACCTTCGGGTGGACTTACGGCGCCAAGCCTCCCGGCTCACGTATTCCTTATGGTGTTGGCGCTTCGGAGGCGGTTGCCGCATGGAAGGCAAAGCGCGACAGCCTGAAAGTCCCCTTCTTTCCCGCATGCTCTGTGGGCTGGGATGATAGTCCCCGCTTTGAGGAATTCGCATGTGTGGCGATCAATCGATCACCTGATCAGTTTGAGCGGCTGGTTCGAGCTGCGCGTCATTTCGTCGCCTCTGATGCGCATGACAAATTCATCTACATCGCTGCGTGGAACGAGTGGACAGAGGACCACGTGCTGCTGCCTGACAGCTACTGGGGCTACAGCTATCTAGAGGCTCTGCGGCGTGCCATGAAGGACTGAGGCCGCAATCAGGGCTTGCGTCTATGCTATCTCTGTGACTCGAAAATGATAGGTTCCTCCCCGAACGATGCACCCCAACTTCCTTCAAGCGACTGACCGAGTCAATAGTAGTCGCTACCTTAGAATGTCCCACGATGCAACTTTATTCGCGAAAGACAGTCGAAGTCAGATCCACTCCATCCGCAGTGGAACATCGGCTTCATCGTCAATTGGGACTACGCGATCTCGTTCTTACGCAGGTCCTCTGCATCGTCGGCAGTTCCTGGGTTGGAGTCGCCGCCGGACTAGGCCGCGCGCAAACCCTGACATGGATCGCTGCCATGCTTGTCTTTTATCTGCCCATGGCCGCCTCTGTTGTTGTCCTCAACCGCGAAATGCCTCTCGAAGGCGGACTCTATGTTTGGGCGCACAAAGCCTTCGGAGACCTCATCGGATTTCTCACTGCATGGAACATCTGGTTCTACGGCGTCGCTGTTACGGCTGCCATTCTTTATGCCATTCCTACCGAGCTTTCGTATCTGATCGGTCCATCCGCCGCCCGGCTTCCAGAAAATCATCTCGGGTCGATCGCCATCATTACGAGCATTATTGGTGTCATCACCATCGCAGCTCTGTATGGCCTGGCGTTAAGCAAATGGATTCACAATGTTGGTGGCATAGCGATACTTGTAGTCTTCGCGGTGCTGATCTTCCTTCCGGTTTGGGCGATCATGCATCACACATCGATTCACTGGACGCCATTTGCCGCTCAACTACCGCCCGCTAATCTTCGTTCTCTTGCGCTCTTCGGCCAAATGATTTTCGGAGCACTCTGCGGTCTGGAGTACATTGCCATTCTCGCCGGAGAGAGCAGGCAGCCGGCCAGAAACATTGCTCAATCGGTCTGGATCTCGTCGCCCGTCATCTGCGCTATGTTCATCCTCGGTACTGGTTCCGTGGTGGCCTTCACTCAACCCGGCCACATCGACTTCATCGCTCCTATCCCGCAAACGGTTCGCATCGCACTCGGGAACACTGGTATTGACAACGTCTTCGCTATTACGGCAATTCTTCTGCTACAGATCAGGCTGATCGGAGCCGCGAGCTACATCTTTACCGGGATCACTCGTCTTCCTCTCGCCGCAGGCTGGGATGACCTGGTGCCAGAATGGTTCACACGCCTTCATCCGCGCTGGCGAACGCCGTCGAACTCGATCCTATGTACCTCAGCGCTCGTCTTTCTGCTGATTGTCCTGGCAAATATTGGAGTGCATACACAGGAAGCTTTCCAGGTACTCTCCAATGCCAGCCTCACCCACTACGAGCTCGCGTATCTGGCAATGTTTGCCCTTCCGATTGTCGGAGCCACAGCTCTCAGGAAGTCCTTGCCTGTATGGCTCAAGTGGACATCGCTCATTGGCTTTTGCGCGACGCTCTTCAGCCTTCTCATTTCTGCTTACCCATTCGTCGACGTGGTCAACGCGCGGGCTTACGCAGCCAAAATTCTCGGCACCACAATTTCGAGTAACCTCGTTGCGATTTTGTTTTACCGGCTTCGCCGTAGCTCTCGTTCTAGTGATTGACCTACCAATTCGGAATTAGACTATTTTGGACAGTTGCGAGAATCCCGATGAAAGCGAATGAAGTGGAGATTGAGTTGAAGATTGCAAGACGTGTTGCAAAAAAGATTTGCGTTGCAGATAGCTTCGTCGCTGGATTGCTACTAGCACTGGTGATGTTCACTGCGCATGCCAGAGCGCAGGTGGACTACGTTGATCCCACGATCGGCAATGTAGGCATTCTCCTCGTGCCGACTCGTCCGGCCGTGTTTTTGCCCAACAGCATGGTGCGTGTCTATCCGGTACGTGCGGATGCTCTCGATGATCAGATCGAGTCATTTCCCCTGACGATCAGCTCCCACCGGATAGACGAGCTGTTCAGTATCATGCCGGGAGACGGCGGCCCAGCAGCCTACGACCAGGAAAAGACCACGCCGTACTACTACTCCACCCGCTTCGATGAGTCGCTGATTCAGATGGAGTTTTCGGCGACCGAACGGTGCGGCTACTTTCGCTTTGGCTTTCCCGAGTGGCAAGGCTTCCGTTATGCTTGCCAACCGACTGTCGGGCGATCTGCAAGCGCAAGACGGCAACGTGGTCATTGGCGAAGAACGCTTCAGCGGAATGAAGGCGTATGTCTACGGCGAATTCAGCGCGCCAGTCACCTTCAAGACGGAAGACCACAACGCGGGAAAGCGCATGATTGCGTCCGCGCGCGACACGAAATCTCTGGACTTTCGCTACGGCATCTCCTTCATCAGCGTTGAGCAGGCGAAGAAAAACCTCCGGCGCGAAATTCCTGCGTGGGGACTTGATCGAGTAAAGGAGGCGGGAAAGGCGCGTTGGAATGAAGTCCTGGGGCAGATCGCGGTAGAAGGCGGCACCGAAACGCAACGCAAGGTCTTCTACACCGCTCTCTATCGCTGCTTTGAGCGCATGATCAACATTACTGAGGATGGCCGCTACTACAGCGGGTTTGATCATCAGGTCCATGAGGACGCGCGTCCCTTTTATGTGGACAACTGGCTGTGGGATACGTTCCGCGCGTTGGAGCCCCTGCAAACCCTGCTCAACCCGGAGATGGAAGCGGACAAGATTCAGTCGTATGTTCGCATGTATCAGCAGTCGGGCGTAATGCCGACGTTTGCGACTCTGACTGGAAATTACGCGTGCATGAATGGCAATCACTCTGCGCCCTGGTTTGCTGACGCATGGTTCAAAGGCGTGCGCAACTTTGACTTGCCGACAGCCTATGAAGGGGTCCGCAAAAGATCGCTTGAGGTCACGATGCTTCCGTGGAGTCTTGCTCCAAAGGGGCCTCTAGACGACTTCTACGCCGCGCACGGTTACATGCCGGCATTGCGTCCCGGAGAGAAGGAAACTGTGCCCGGAGGTTCACCCATTCGAGAAGCGTCAACCGGTACCTGTCACGTTGGAAAACAGTTTTGATGATTGGAACATCGCCCAGCTTGCCCGTGTTCTGCATAAACCGGAGGACGAGAAGCTCTTTCTTCAGCGCGCAGCGAATTACAAGAACCTGTTCCGCGCAGAGAAGGGACTGATGTGGCCCAAAGACTCAGACGGGCAGTGGATTGAACCGCTGGACCCGAAGTTCGACGGCGGGATGGGCGCGCGCGACTACTACGACGAGAACAACGGCTATACCTACACCTGGGATGTAGCGCACGATTTCAATGGCCTGGTCGCGTTGATGGGCGGAACGCGCAAAGGCCGAGGCCAATCTGGATCAGCTCTTCCGCGAGCCGCTTGGTCGCTCGAAGTATGAATTCCAGGCGAAGTTTCCCGATTCCACGTCGATGGTCGGCCAGTTCTCCATGGGTAACGAGCCGAGCTTCGCCATCCCGTATCATCTACAACCGGCTGGGCGCGCCCTGGAAAACTCAGAAGCGCGTGCGTATGCTACTCGAATCGTTCTTTACGGAGACACTGCAAGGCATTCCGGGAGACGAAGACGGTGGTGGCATGAGCGCATTCGTGGTCTTTTCCATGATGGGCTTCTATCCCGTCACGCCGGGAGTTCCGATTTACGACGTGGGCAGTCCAGTCTTCGACAAGGTGACCATTCATCTCAAGAATGGAAAAGACGCTTTCGATCGTTGCTCACAACAATTCCCACGACAACAAGTATGTGCAGAGCATTCGCCTGAACGGACAGACGATCGATCGAGTGTGGTTTCGCCACAGCGATATTGCCAATGGCGGTACGCTGGAATTGACGATGGGTGATACGCCGAACACGTCCCTCGGCTCGGCCGTTTCCAGCTTTCCTCCGGCGTCGATTGCGGTCAACCCCGAAAACTTTCGGTAAACAGGTCTCCCGCATCGATCAAATTGCGGCGACAGGTCAATTCACTGACGGAGCACGCACCAACTTCACGGCGAACCAGGACTTGCCGCGGTAGGAATCCGCCACCACCCAGGCGCCGGCCGTCAGCGCCGCAGAGACGACGGTCTCGCTCCATTGGAATGCGTCTTTGGAACCTGCCGCCACGATGGGTACCCACACGAGCAGCGTGAATATGGCGATTTGCAATGCCGAGAGCGCGGCTGCCAGGCGTGCATACACACCGATGAGCACCGCCACGCCCGCCGCTATGAAGGTACAACCAGTGAAATAGGCCCAGGCCACATGCCATGGCAGCCAACCAGGCACCAGCGCGGCAGTATTTTTGAGATAGACGAAATGTGCCACCCCGAAGAGGATCAAGGCCAGGCCGTAGAGCACCCTGGCGACACGCAGACCCTTATCGCCGGTCACGAAACCGAGGCGCTGCCTGTCCCAGTCAGAGGCGAACCAGGTATACAGTACCCAGGCGCCCGCCACCATCACCGCGGTCTCACTGCCCGACCAGAAAACTTCCAAAGTGGGCGCGAGGAAAATGTCAGGCGCTCTGAACAACAGCAGCCAAAGCAGAAGACAGGTGAGCAGCACGCGGGCAGCGGTAGCGGCTGCGCGCTGCCAGAGCAGGCCTATGCCAGATGTCAAGGAGATGAAGGCGCAGAGATAGACCAGCACCTCGCGTGCCGGCACGCCCTTGGGAACCGGCTCCCATACCGGCGAGAAATCGCCTTTGATCAGGCCCAGGATTCCGAGGGCAATCATGGTCGTCGCAAAGACCGCATGACCCACGCTTGCGATGCGCATCGCCCTCTCCTCCGGTAGTGTTCCAGTTCATCGGGTACAGACATCCCTTGTACGCCGGACGTCATATATCCAGCAAGACCGAAGAGGCAGTCTCTGGAGTAGAGATAGCAGTCAGTATGAAGTATGTTGTATACCCATCTTCTATCTTGCTATCCTCTCGATCATTCTGCGGAAATGTTTATGAAACGCGTTCCAAGAGCGCGATATCTAAGACAAACGTTTGTTTCCATCGATATTTCTTGACATCGTTAAAACATTTTGGCTCAATATGGGGGTCTGATTCCTTCCCATTGCCGTGCTGGTTCTGGCGAAGAATCTGGTTCAACGTCAAAAGCCAGTCAGCGCATATATGGGAAAAGAAGCAGTGATGAAAAGGACCATCATCTTTGGGACGGTTTTGTTTGGGCTCGCGCTTCCTCTGCGGGGAGCATCTTACTATCCCCTTCGCCTTGACGACTCCAAGGCGGTGTATCTGACAAAAGAGCAGTTTCACGTAATAGGAGATGGCTCGGCGGATGACAGTGCAGCCATCCAAGCGGCGATCGACAAAGCGGAAGCTGATCATGGCGAAGGGATTGTTTTCGTCCCCGAGGGCCGATATCGCATCACACACACAATTTACGTGTGGCCGAGCGTGCGGGTGATTGGCTACGGAGCGAGTCGTCCAGTATTCGTGCTGGCAGATAACTCTCCTGGCTACGAGCAGGGGATTGGGTACATGTTTTTCTTTACCGGAGGACGGCCTGGTGGAAGCCACTGGAGAGAGCGCCCAGGGAATGGCGTGCGTCCGGTGATGGAAGGGACTGTTCCTGCTACCAATAACGTGGTCGATGCGAATCCGGGGACATTCTATTCGGCGATGAGCAATGTAGATTTCGAGATCGGAAACGGAAACCCGGCAGCAGTGGGGATCCGATTCCATGTAGCGCAGCATTGCTATCTCGCGCACATGGATTTTCACATTGGCTCGGGACAGGCGGCTCTCAAGGATATTGGGAATGAGGCTGAGGACTTGCACTTTTACGATGGAGACTACGGCATCATTACGCAGAAGCCATCGCCCGGTTGGCAGTTCACCTTGCTTGATTCGACGTTCGAAGGCCAGAGGAAGGCGGCGATCCGCGAGCATGAAGCAGGGCTGACGCTGATTCACGATGTGTTCCGCAATGTGCCCGAGGCAATCTCCATCGATCCGAACTACGCCGAAGAGCTGTGGGCAAAAGATGCGCGATTCGAGAACATTAGCGGACCGGCAATCACCGTCAGCAATGTGAATAATCCGCGCACCGAGATCAACCTCGAAAACATTGCATGCCATCACGTCCCGATCTTTGCCTTACTGCGTGAAACTGAAAAACAGATCGCTGGATCCGGCGAAAGCTATGTGGTGAAGGAGTTTTCGCACGGATTGACGATGAGCGCACCCGGTGCGGACGGGGAGATTCAGACGAAATTTGACGCAGGCGCGGTAAACGAATTGCCATCTTTTGGAACGAATGCGATTGCTGCGTTACCGCCCGCGAATGAATGGGTCAATCTGCAATCGCTGGGAGCCAAAGGCGATGGCGTGACGGATGATACGGCGGCTCTGCAGAAGGCGATCGCAGAGCATCGCGTTCTCTACATCCCGATGGGACGGTATATTGTCACCGACACTTTGAAACTTCGTCCGGACACTGTGCTGATTGGTTTGCATCCGAGCATGACGCAGTTCGATTTGCCGGATGAAACGGCGGCATTTCAGGGCCCCGGCGCGCCGAAGCCTCTGCTTGAAACTCCCGCCGATGGGAAAAATATTGTGACGGGTCTCGGCCTCTCTACCGGCGGCATCAACAGTCGCGCTGTAGGCGCCATGTGGATGGCCGGCGCGGACTCGCTCATGGATGACGTGCGTTTTCTCGGTGGTCACGGAACCAATGCTGCCGACGGAACACGCATGAATCCCTACAACAACACGCACACGGCTGACCCGGACATGCACCGCCGTTGGGACGGGCAGTATCCCAGCTTGTGGGTTACAAATGGCGGCGGCGGAACGTTTGCGGATATCTGGACGCCGAGCACATTCGCGCAAGCTGGACTCTACATTTCCAATACCACTACGCCGGGTCGTGTTTACGAACTTTCCAGCGAGCATCATGTTCGGAATGAAGTCAAATTGGATCATGTAGAGAACTGGGAACTGGATGCGATCCAGACGGAGGAGGAGCGCGGAGAAAGCGGGTTTGCGTTGCCGCTCGAAATCTCCCGGTCAAAGAACATTACAGTTGCCAACTATCACGGATACCGGGTTGTGAGCAGTTATCAGCCCTTTCCCTATGCGATCAAGCTATCCGAGTCGCACGATATTCACTTCCGCAACGTGCATGTGGATAGCGACAGCAAGGCCCCATTCGACAATTCTGTATTCGATGCAACAAAGAATGCCGAAGTGCGAGCCTATGAGTTTGCCTGGTTGAATGTGCCTGAGCAATATGCCGCGCAAGAGAAGCGAGAGTCTGTGTCCACGCTCGCTCCCGGCGCGCAATTGGAGCGGCTTGCAACTGGATTTTTCAATATTTCGGGAGCGGCGGTTGATCCGGACGGAAAGTTGTACTTCGTAGACGCACACTGGCAACGGATTTATAGTTGGTCGCCCGAAGCCCGCGAGGCCGTGGTGGTGCGCGACAATCCGCTGGACCCTGTAAATCTCGGATTCGACAAGGCGGGAAATCTTCTGGTGGTGTCGTATGCAGGGAAGGGGACTGTGTATACCTTCCGGCCTGGTACGCCAATGGATCAAGTGACTTTTCTGCAACCCGAATCTGCCACGGACCGTTCTGGCATGACTCCGCTGCTACCCGTCGATGTCTGGAGCAGCCGGAGTGTTCCTGGAGATCGGCCGTATCAGTACGTTTCTCCCGACCACACAGTCTTTATTCCTGCGGGTGAGGATTTTGTGCAGGGGCAACTCTATTACGGGACGAAAATGGCCGACATCCTGCGCGCGTACAGCTTGTCGAAGGCTGTATCGGGGCATCCATTTTATGTGAGCGATGAGTCGGATGAGAGGACATATAAGGGAAATGTAACTGACAAGGGAACAATCACCGATCTGCAACTCTTTGCAGAACGAGGCGGAGAAAGCGTGGTACAGGACAAGGACGGGAACGTCTACCTGGCCTCGGGGCAAGTGCAGGTATACAACCCAAAAGGGGAATTGCTAGGGCGCATCGAGGTGCCGGAACGGCCAATTGACGTCATATTCGGTGGACCGGATCGCGATACGCTGTATATCCTGACGCACGCGTCCCTGTATGCCGTGAAAACGAAAGTCCCAGGTTTGTAGCAGGACTGAGTAGGGGAAATAGGCATTTGAGTGGCGATTCAATTGATCTACTGTGAGGCAAAGGTTGACGTTGTCTGAGTTCCTGTTCCCCCTTCGTATTTGGAAGAACTGTTCCTGATAAAGGGTCTACTAGATTGTTGCGACACTATGGGCAAGAAGAAAACTAATGCCGATACCGCTGCTGAACCAGTCACTCTGAAGGTTCTCGCAGCACATCTCAAGCTCGATCCAGCCACCGTTTCCGTCGTGCTGAACGACGTCCCTGGGCGGTCGATTCCGGAGGCGACTCGGGAACGCATACGTTCGGCGGCGCGAAAATTTAATTACCAGCCCAGTTTTGTCGCGCGATCGCTGCGCAATCGCCGCACGATGACCATTGGCATCCTGGTTCCGGTGCTCGCCGATGGCTATCACACCGAAGTGATGAGCGGCATCGGCGATCATCTGCTTGAGGAGAATTACTTTTACTTTATTGCGCATCACCGCCATCGCGCCGACTTGATTGAGCAATATCCACATATGCTTGTAAGTCGCGGAGCGGAAGGAATCATTGTGATCGATACCCACCTCGACCACAAGCTTGCAGTGCCAGCAGTTGCGGTGGCCGGACATCGCCAGATCAACAGCGTTACCAATGTTGTGCTGGACCACAACACCGCGGCGGAGATGGCGCTGCGTCACCTGTATGACCTGGGCCATCGCGCGATTGCCTTTATGCGCGGCCAGCCGTACAGTTCCGACTCAGAGGTACGCTGGCAGTCGACGGTGAGCGTGGCTCGCGATCTGGGATTGACGATCCGGCCTGAGCTGACGATTCAGCTCACGAAGGATTTGACCACTCCAGAGCTGGGATATCCGGTAGTGCAGCAGTTGCTGGCGCATCATCGCCGGTTTACGGCTATGGTCTGCTTCAATGATATGGCGGCGATTGGGGCCATCCGCGCCCTTCACGACGCTCAACTCCGAGTGCCGCAGGATATTTCCATCATCGGATTCGACGACGTTCCGCAGGCCGCTTTTCAGACACCAAGCTTAACTACCATCCGTCAGCCATTGCACGAAATGGGCAAATTGGCTGCCCAGCTGTTGCTGGAGCGGCTGCGTTCGCCAGACATCATCCCGGAGGAGGTTGCCATCAAACCGCGCCTCATCGTTCGCGAGACTACCTGTGCTCCACGGCAGGCTGGCGACCAGGCCCGAACCACTAGACAAAAGGTCCCGCTCTAGGACTACCCCTCCCCCTATGTTTTTCGTAAATTATTCCAGATAAAGGCACTTGCGTGCATTGCATCTTCTTGCGGTTTGCTGGGGAAATGAAAAAAGCCCGCTGCGGTCAGCGAGCTTTTACTTTCTCTAACTCCATCATATCAGGTTCGGGGGTAATTCTATGCCAATATTTGTTTGAACGAGGAATTTTTGATTGGTTTCATTCCCGTTTTGGACCAGACGGAAGCGAGACGGCAGTAGGCATTTTCGCGGGGGAACATGTCGTGCACACGGGTCACCGCCGATGGCGGTCCGAAATATCCGTGCCATGCCACCCCGTCAACATACTTGTAGACATCCGGACCGCTAGTTCATCGACCACGCGGCCCCACAGCGCCTGTGGCACGCGGCCATCCTGATCGGTGTCCACTTCGTTTTTGAATAGTGACCGCGTCGATTTTGACGCCATCAACAGCATAGCTCTGAAGAAACCTACCGAAGTACTGGGCATATGCGTTGAAATAGTGTTTGCGCATGGAGCCACCGAGGAGCGAGTGCCTGCTTACATCCAGCCGGGAGGACTCCATGGAGAGGAGAAGTAAAACAATTCGGGTTTGGCCTGCCGCGCCTCTCTAAGCAGCGGCAGAATGTACTTGCGGTCATGCTCGATGCTGAAGTGTTTGAGTTCGGGAGCGGGCGAATCGGTGTCGTCAATAGCTGTAAGCACTCAGCCAATCGTGGTACGGGCGATCGAAAAGCGTAAGCCGGAAGGGCCAAAGCACTCATCCAGCAAGGTCTTCCGCTTTCCGGCGTCGAGTTCTTCGAGCAAATAGCAGGAGGCATCGGTGAGTGCAGCGCCGAAGCCCAGCACCTGCAGATAACGTTGGTCCGGATCGAGATGGATGCTCATTGGAGAGGTGGGAGCACCTGTGTGCCCGGCTGGCGCCCCGATCGGTACATACCGCTGCTGTCGCGCTGCGCGCCACGCTCTGACTGGAGCAGCATCCAGGGTGCTCCATGCGGTCCATGGACGAGAAGCGGTCGAAGAGGCCACTAAGTGCAGCAATCTTCAGGAATGTGCGGCGGTTTGTTCTATCCATGATTCATCAACAGGATCAGTTTTCCTGGCCCCGATATTTGTGGATTCATCAACAGGATCAGTTTTCCTGGCCCCGATATTCGTGTAAGGCAAAGGTTTGTCTAGAAGGTACACAGCGAATAATTCGCTTGACAACTGTATTTGCGAATTGATTTCATCGTCAACGGTTTGGATTAGCCGAACTTTTGCGTCCTTAAGCAAGCAGTTGTCTCTGCGTTGCTTTAAGGGAGCTTAGAAACGGCTTTTTATGCGGCAAGCAGATCTCCGCACGGGAAGAGATCAGGACAATCTGCACTCCTGCCTCGCCGTAACGGAACAGTTGCGAATCACAGGCCGCATATGGGGTTGAGCAATCACACAGGATCGCCGCATCTCCTGACCTAGGAGGTGAGGCGCAAGCAGATGGATCATTTTCAGGAGGCAAGTATGTGGAAATTCATTCGTGGCAGCCTCGTCGTTGCCTTGACGATGTCAGGCGTCGTGGGCTTTGCGCAGAATACGAATTCAGGCGCCATTCGCGGTGTCGTCACGGACGCTACAGGCGCGGTCATTCCAGGCGCTACCGTGAAGGTCGATGACGTCGACAAAGGGATATCCCACGTTTACACAACCGACGGAGCCGGTCTTTACGACACTGGCTCAATCGTTCCGGATCACTATCTGATCACAATTACGGCCGCGGGTTTCCAGACCTATGTCCGCGGACCGATCACACTTGGCGTGGAGACGGTCCCTGTCAACGCCTCACTGGCCATTGGTGCGGCAACACAAGAAGTCGTCGTCAAGACCGATGTGCCTCTTTTGCAGACAGAAACCGGCGCGCAATCGAACACGCTTGATTCCAAGCAGCTCCTTCAGCTGCCGCAAGTTGGCGCGGACTGGCAGAACTTCGTGCAGTTGCTTCCGGGCGCGTCGAGCGTGAATTACCGGACAGGCCAGACGGCATCGATTAACGGCAACCTACCCTACAACACAGTGCTGGCGGATGGCGCGACGACTACTCTGCCGATGAGCCAGAACTCCGACGTGATGGTGCTGGAGACGGTTGCTGAAGTGAAGATCGACACCTCGGCATTCTCTGCGCAGTACGGTATCGGCGGCGCGACCTTCAACCAGATCAGCAAGGGCGGCACGAACCGATTCCATGGTGCGGGCTATGAGTATTTCCAGAACAATGCGTTGAATGCCGCCAATTATGCCTTCGGCGCGCAAACCACGGTTGGGCTTGTCCGTTATAACAACTTCGGTTTCGCGATCGGCGGTCCGATTTGGAAGGACAAGATCTTCTTCTACTTCAACTATGACAAGACGATTAACCCTGGAAGCGCGTCGACCGGCTTCGAGAACGTCCCAACCGCCGCACTGCTCAGTGGCGACTTCACAGGTTTCCCCACCATCTATGACCCGACGACGCAGACGGTTGATGCGAGCGGTACTGTTCACCGCCAGTCTTTCGATTCGGAGTATCACAACGGCAACAAGATCCCCTCGAACCTGATCGATCCGGTTGCCGCGGCCATCTCGAAGTACTATCCGGCGCCGAATACAGGCTCGGGCATCACCAACAACTTCTTCTATAACGTACCCAGCTCAAACCCATTCACGAAGTATTTCGGACGGCTCGATTGGAATATTAATTCGAGCAATCACATCATCATTTCTGAAACGAACAGCGATAACCCGGCCCAGTACCACAATCAGGGAATCTGTCCGATCAACTGCCAGAGCGGCGACGTGAGCCGCGACAACGCACAGGTCTCCTGGGTATGGACGATCAGTCCGAGCTTCATCAATGAAGCCCGCATGGGCTTCACCGACCAATTGAATTTCTTCGAGCCTTACTCCCTCAATCAGGGCTTTCCAGCTAAGCTGGGCTGGCAGTTCGCCAAGGCAGATACCTTCCCTGATATCCAGATTTCAGGAAACGGCAATTTCTACGAATTACAGCCCGCATCGAATGCGGTATACAAGGAATTTGTTTTCGATCCTTCGGATGTGGTCAGTCTGATCCGCGGCCGGCACGTGCTGCACTTCGGAGGCGAGTTTCTGATCAACCGCGCGGACTCCACCGCGTGGGGCAACCTGAATGCAGGCCAGATGGGCTATACCGGCTTGTATACAAACTCCACCAACGGAGATACGACGACCGGCATGGGTTTTGCAGATTTCCTGCTGGGCCAAACCAACTACTGGAATGCAAATGTGTCGCCGGAATGGGGCGGCCGTCTGAAGAGCCCACAGCTCTTCGTTCAGGACGATATCAAGCTGCGTCCTAACCTGACGATAAACGCGGGCCTGCGCTGGCAGGGCATGACCGGCTGGCACGAAGTGAAGGGCAATATGGCTTCCTTCGATCCAAGGGTCACGAATCCCGCAAACGGCTCGCTGGGCGCCATGTGGTACGGCGTAACCAAGGCAAACGGACGTGACAGCCTGCAGGCGCCGAACTGGAGCACATGGCTGCCTCGTTTCGGATTCTCCTACGCCTATAAACCCACAACTGTGCTTCGCGGCGGAATCGGATTGTATGGCTATACCTGGAGTGACGATACCTATGGCGCGGGCATGGGTGACGCCTTTGGGTCCCACGGCAGTCTTTCGGATAGTACAACCGGCTCGTACCCAGTCGTGATTCTCTCCTCGGATGGAACCACAGCCAATCAACCGTCTGGGAAAAGCGTGAATTCGTCTTATCTCGCTTCCCCAACGACTGCGGACGCCTACAATGGCACGAGCCCTCCTGCGTATCAGGAGTACCACACACCGGTCCCAAAGATCCTGGAGTGGAACGTTGAGGTGCAGCAGCAACTGACTCCCACCATGATCGCGACAATGGCCTATGTCGGCAGCCACGGTCATAATCTGCTCTTTCCGGTTGACATCAACCAGGTGCCTGAAGGTAACCTGCAACCAAACGATCAGGCCTTGCGGCCGTATCCGTTGTTCCTAGGAATCAACAGCGGTAGTGGGGCGGGTGGGACTAATAACGCCATCTCCAACTACAACTCACTGCAGGCCACCATCCAGCAGCGTCTCGCACGAGGTCTCGAGTTCAACGCGAACTACGTGTGGTCACATATGCTGGACACCATTGACTCCTCCGGATGGGGCAGCAGCGCGGGGAGCCTCTATTACCAGAGGTCCTACAATCCCGGTGCGAACTATGGCGCGTCGAACTTCGATGTTCGCAATTCCTTCAAGACTGCGGTGCTCTATGACCTACCGTTGGGTAAAGGCCAGCCATTCGTGAACCATAACGCGTTCCTCGATGCACTGGTCGGCGGATGGCAGATCGCGCCAACCATCGTCTGGACCTCGGGTAGTCCGTATACCGTGAACATGGCAACGGATAATTCCTATTCACTCGCCGGTAACGCCCAGCAGTATCCAAACCAGGTTGGAAGTCCACTTCCGGCTCACAGGGACCTCAATCAGTGGTTCAATACTGCTGCTTTCGTGCAACCGGCTGCTGGCACATTCGGCGACACGCAAAGGAATAACCTGTACGGCCCGAACTTCTTCCTGTTCAATGCCGCACTTGGCAAGACGTTCCATATTCCCTGGGAGAGTATGGGCGTCGAGATTCGCGCGTCGGCCAACAACGTCATCAACCGTCCCAGCTTTGCTCCGCCGAATGCGACGATCAACAGCGGAAATGCAGGCACGATCAGCAACCTCACGGTGTACGGCCGTACTATGCAACTCTACGGGCGTATCTTCTTCTAACCCTGGCTTCAACAACCGAAAAGGACGGCGCAACCCGCCGTCCTTTTTGTATCTGCATGTACTGGCCGTGCCTCGGTATGATGGATTGTCATGTCTGTAAAAGCTATATTGCTTGCTCTGTTCTCGTTGTCAGGGCCTTCTCTTGTCTTGTTTGCGCAGACCACACCCAGTAAGCAGACCGAAATCGAACAGCATCAGCGGCAGGCGCAGCAATATCTGCAAGAGCAGCGCCCCGATCTGGCGATTCCTGAATTCCAGGCGCTCATTGCGCTCGACCCGACGAATGTCGATGCTCAGGCGAATCTGGGAGTCCTGCTATTTTTTCGCGGCAATTATGCAGGAGCTGTTCCCCATTTGCGCGCTGCTCTCAAAGCACAGCCCGAACTCTGGAAGATTCAGGGATTGCTGGGATTGGCCGAAGAAAGATCAGGCGATGGCAATGCCAGTCGGCAGGATCTGGAAGCCGCGCTTCCACATCTCACTGAAGAAAAGTTCAGAGCCGAGGTTGGTCGCGCACTGATCGATAATTACACTGCAACCGGCGATCTTGAAAAAGCCGCAGCCGTCGCATCCACACTACTGGCCTCTCAGCCTACTGACACGTCTCTGCTCTACATCTCATACCGGCTCTACAGCGATCTGGCGGACAAAACCATGCTTACGCTGGCGCTGACAGCTCCCAACAGCGCACAGATGCATCTGGTCATGGCGCGCGAACTGGCAAGGCATGGAGACGAAGCTCCGGCTATTGCAAACTACCGCGAAGCAATCAAGATCGATCCGAAACTTCCCGGTGTTCACTTCGAACTTGGGAGTCTTCTCTACTACTCGACCGATGAAAAGTTGCAGGCAGAAGCGGAACCTGAATTTAAAGCAGCGCTTGCAGCGAACCCAAATGATGAGAAATCGCAATTTATGATGGGAATGATCGCGGCGAAGCACGGGGACACGAAGGCTGCTTATGATTTCTACACGCGCGCGCTGCAATTGCAGCCGGATGATGGAGACGCAAATCTGGAGCTGGCCAAGGTTCTGGTTACCATGAACCAGATCGAGAGAGCGCAGCAACTGTTAGAGCGCGCAATCCAAATCGATCCTTCGAATTCTGTTGCCCACTATCGACTTGCCTCACTGTATCGCCGGCAGGGGAAGACGGAAGAAGCCAACAAAGAAATCGCCGAATACAAGAGATACAAGGATATGAAAGATAAGCTGCAGAAAGTCTTTCATGACATGCGGGTCGAGTCTGGCCAGAAAAGTCCCGATGATACTGACCTGCAGTAAACGCAGCGTGTTTTCTGCAGCTGTCGTTCTGCTCGCTCTGGTGTCATCGGTGCAGCCGCCGCATATCTTTTGCCAAACCAGTCAAAAAACTGTCCCTCAGACGCCAGGGGCATCTCATGCCAACGCTGGTGCGGCGTCAGCGGAGATTCCCCAACTAGTCGATATCACCGCTTCGACAGGCATTCATTTCGATCACCTATCTGCTCCCGAGGCGCGATATATTGTCGAGTCCATGAGCGGAGGCGTTGCTTTAATCGACTATGACCGCGATGGTTATCCCGATATCTACTTCACAAACGCACAGAACGTCGGGATGGCGCTTGCTGGTAAGAAAGCGAAGAGCGCTCTCTACCACAACAACCACGACGGCACCTTTACCGACGTGACGGACAAAAGCGGCGTGGGCTATCCGTGCTGGGCAATGGGTGCCGTAGTCGGCGACTATAACAACGACGGCTGGCCAGATTTACTGGTCACATGCTTTGGCGGCGTCGTGCTCTATCGCAACAATGGCAACGGTACTTTTACCGATGTAACGAAACAGGCTGGCCTGGGGGATGATACCGCCTGGGCTACTGGGGCAACGTTTGGCGACTACGACGGCGACGGTTGGGCTGATCTATTTGTTGCGCATTATGTGGACTATCATCTCGACGATCTGCCCACTTTTGGCTCGCGCAAAACATGCCAGTATCACGATGTTCCAGTGCAATGTGGCCCAAGAGGCTTGAAGGGTTTTCGGGACAACTTGTATCACAACAACGGCGACGGAACCTTCACCGAGGTCTCGAAACAGGCGGGAGTGGACGACCCACAAGGTTTCTTCGGAATGACGGCTGTATGGTCCGATCTGAATGGAGACGGCCGGCCTGATCTATTTGTAGCGAACGACGGCGAGCCCAACTACCTATACCGGAATGACGGCGGCGGCCACTTCACAAATGTGGCATATCAGGCGGGAGTCGCGGTGAATCAGGATGGAGCCGAACAGGCCAACATGGGAGTCGCTCTCGGCGACTACATGCACACAGGTCGATTCTCGATCGGGGTCACGCACTTCAGCGAGGAATATGCGGCTCTCTATCGCAACGACGGCGATCTGAATTTCACAGATGTCTCCTATGCATCCGGCATTGCGCAAAGCACCACTTCCTATGTCGGATGGGGAGATGCATTTTTCGATCTCGACAACGACGGATGGCCCGACTTCTTCATGGTGAATGGGCATGTCTACCCACAGATGAATGTTGCAGGGATTGGCATGAAGTATCGCGAACCGAAACTGCTGTTCCTCAATCAGCACAATGGGAGCTTCCGAAACATTAGTGGGGAGGCCGGGGCTGCTATTCAGATTCCACAAGTGAGCCGCGGGCTTGCGGTAAGCGATCTCTTCAACGATGGCCGTCTTGAACTGGTTGTCGAGAACCTTGAAGGCGGACCGATGATTCTTCGCCCGGAGGGCGGTCCTCGGAATCACTGGATCAGCTTTGCCTTGCAGGGCACGAAAAGCAATCGGCTTGCTTTGAATGCGCGCGTGCGTGTGGCGGCTGGCGACCTTGTCGAGGAGGATGAAGTGCGCAGCGGCGGCAGCTACCTGTCACAAAATGATCTTCGCCTGCACTTCGGTCTGGGGAAGCATGAGCGCATCGACAAGGTTGAAATTTTCTGGCCCTCTGGAACAAAGGATGCGCTCTCGCAACTAGCATCTGACCGTTTCTATACCCTGCAAGAAGGCCAGGGAGTCGTGAACTCTCAAGCGTCTGGTCCGTCTCCATCTTTCGCCCGAGCTAAGTAGAACGTATTTCATAAACAGTTCCAAAAGGAGTTTCTGCCAAATTTGTGGCTTGACATATTCCTATATAGGAATATATTGAGGGAATGGCACGAGCGGCGACAACAGCGGACGTCTTCAACGCAATCGCGGAGCCTCGGCGGCGCGAAGTGATTGCTGTGCTGGCAGATGGCAGAGAGTATGCGGTGGGTGAGGTGGTGGTGCGGTTGCGGATGTCGCAGCCGACCGTTTCGAAGCACCTGGGCGTATTGCGCAAGGTTGGAGTGGTGTCGGTGAGTAAGCGCGGACAGCGCCGGATTTACCGGTTGAATGCGGCCGAGCTGAAGCCTGTGCACGATTGGGTGAAGACGTTTGAGCGGTACTGGGCGCATCAACTGGGTCAGATCAAGGAACGCGCGGAGCGAAAGGCTCTGGAGCGGATGATTTCAAGCGATAGCGGAACGAAGGAGGAGTAATGGCAGCGACGATTCAGGAACACGTAGTTCAGGCTTTCGAGATTGTGAAGGATGAGGAGATTGCGGCGCCGATCGGGATTGTGTTCGAGACGATTCTGGAACAGATGGGGCCATTGAACTCAACCCCGGAGAAACCGATGCCGATGAAGCTCGAGGCGTGGCCGGGCGGGCGCTGGTTTCGCGATCTGGGAGACAACGCGGGACACTTCTGGGGCATGGTACAGGCGATCAAACCGCCGTCGCTGCTGGAGATATGCGGGCCGCTGTTTATGTCGACGCCGACGGTCTCAAATCTTCAGTACCGGTTGACAGAAGAGAACGGATTGACGCGGGTCCGGTTTGGGCATCGGGCGATGGGGTGG
This sequence comes from Terriglobales bacterium, assembly GCA_963823845.1. Lineage (GTDB taxonomy): Bacteria > Acidobacteriota > Terriglobia > Terriglobales > Acidobacteriaceae > Alloacidobacterium. The sequence goes on along the minus strand of CAWGND010000020.1, from coordinate 39,095 downwards.
ATCGGCGAAGCTGACCGCGGAGTGGATGCCGGCTGGACGGACCTAATGACCAGGATTCGCACCGCAGCCGAGAAGCGTGGCAGCAAACACTAGACGAAAAGGAGGACGTATGTGTCCGGTATGTATCGCAACTGTGGCCTGGATCGCCGCAGGCACTACCTCGACGGGCGGCATCGCCGCGCTGGTCGTCAACAGACTCCGCGGCAAGAACCAGGAACTAACAACCAATAGCAAGAACCGAGAGCAAGGAGAGGGACATGAATAAAAACAAGGAGACTCAGACGAACATGAAAATACCACCGATCGTGTCGTCACAGGAGTGGGAGGCTGCACGCCAGCAACTGCTCGTGAAGGAGAAGGAGTTGACCCGCGCCCGTGACGCGATGGCCGCCCAGCGCCGGCGGATGCCGTGGCAGGCCGTAGAGAAGCAGTACGAATTCGAAGGGCCAGATGGCAAGGCGAGCCTGCTCGACTTGTTCGCGGGGCGCCGTCAGCTGATCGTCTACCGCGCCTTTTTCGAGCCCGGCGTCTTCGGCTGGCCCGAGCATGCCTGCCGCGGTTGTTCCCTGGGGGCAGACCAGGTCGCCCACCTCTCCCATCTGAATGCCCGTGACACCACTCTCGCGTTCGCCTCGCGCGCGCCGCAGACGGACATCGCGCGCGTGAAGGCGCGGATGGGCTGGGAGATGCCGTGGTACACCATAACGGACGGCTTCGACACCGACTTCGGCGTGGACGAGTGGCACGGCACAAATGTGTTCTTCCGCGACGGCGAGAGCGTGTTTCGTACGTACTTCATCAACAACCGTGGCGACGAGGCGATGGGGAGCACCTGGAGCTACCTCGATGTGACTCCGCTCGGGCGCCAGGAGGAGTGGGAAGACTCGCCGGAAGGCTACCCCCAAACCCCGCCGTACAAGTGGTGGAACTGGCATGACGAATACGCCGCAGCCGCGCCCGATCCGAGGTGGGTTAAGGTGGTGGATAACGCCCTGGCGACGTGAAACAGCAACGACGAGGAATGGTGACGCACGTGATCGATCCCGTCGGAGGCGTGCCGTGCTACTAGTCCTATTTCACTCCGAAGATCTCAGATCGAGGAAGCTTTTGAGGGGGCGCGAGCCGGCTGTATGCAGGTTAGCGCCACCCCTTAATGGAAGAGACCAGAACAAGCCTTCTGCAGTACATTACCTAACGATCGTGATCTTGGTTCAGAACGTGCTTTATTCTTATTTGGTTCATGGAGAAAGCATGTTGCGATGGAAGTATCCCGCCTGGTGCCTTGTTCCCGGTTTAGCCTTTGGCAGTGCGTCTGCGAGCCACGCTCAATTGAATCCGGTGGAAGTGACTTCTCCCGATCATCGGATCACGCTGCGCTTCTCCGTGCAGCCCGGCAAAGGGCAAGCGGCAGGGCAGGATGGTCAGCTTGTGTATTCCGTATCGCTTCACGAAAAGCTGGTTTTTGAGAACTCTGCTCTTGGGTTGGAGCTGGCGAACCAGCCGCCGCTCGGCACCGCTGTTCACATCGCAGGCACCACGCCCGGCTCCGGTGTCGACGATTACACGCTGCTCGCTGGCAAAGCCTCTGCGATCCACGATGATTACAACAGCCTGACGGTCCACGCTGTCGAGAGCGCGAACCCTGGACGCAAGTTCGACATCGAGGCGCGCGTTTATAACAGCGCAGTGGCCTTCCGATATTACGTACCCCAGCAGGCCGCACTGTCGCGGTATCAGCTTACACAGGAGGACACGGAATTTCGTCCCGTGACGGACGCTTCGGCATGGGCATTGCGTCTACCCAACTACCAGAGCGCCTATGAGAGCGAGTATGTGCCCCAGGTGTTGAGCGCATTAAGTAATCAGGGCGGCGTATCGAGCAACATCCTGAACGGCGCGCCGATGTTGATGCACATGCCCGGCGTAGCGTGGGCCGCAGTGGGAGAAGCCTATCTTGAAGGCAATGCCGCGATGTATCTTGAAAATCCCACCGGCAGCTGGACGGGGCATTACATCGTGAGCAAGATTTCGCCTCGGATCGATGGGCATGGCCCGGCAGTGGATGCAAGTCTTCCTCACGACAGCGCGTGGCGCGTGATCCTGCTCGGGGATACGCCGGGCGAGCTGGTCGAATCGAATGTGTTTACGGACCTCAATCCTCCGAATCGTGTAGCGGACACGAGCTGGATTCATCCTGGTAAGGCTTCGTGGAATTGGTGGGATGGTGATCTGGGACCGGACGGCAAGTCCGCGTACACGACAGAAAACATGGAATACTACGTCGATTTTGCGGCCCAGTCGGGATTTCCATACATGATGCTGGACGCAGGCTGGTCTGGCAAAGACATCACTGCAATGCGCGGCAACGTCGATGTGCCGGAACTGGTGCGCTATGCCGCAAAGGAGAACGTGAAGGTATGGATTTGGCTGTACTCTAAATCGGTCGCCGCGCAGATGCGGGAGGCGTTCCCGCTCTACGAGAAATGGGGAGTTGCCGGCGTGAAGATCGATTTTGTCCTTCGGAACGATCAAGAGGGGATCAAGTGGTATTACGACGTAGCGAAGCTCGCGGCCGAGCATCATCTTATGGTGGATTTTCATGGAGCCACGCAGCCCTGGGGTATCCAAAGAACCTATCCCAATGTTCTTAACTATGAAGCCGTGCTTGGTCTGGAGCAAAATAAGGCGGGAAGCCGCGATGGTCCCATCGACCGCACGACGTTTCCTTTCACACGCATGTTGAGCGGGCCAATGGACTATACGCCGGGCGGCTTTGACAACGTGACGCCTGAGGATTTTGTTGCGCGCGACAAAAGACCAATGGTGACCGGCACGCGCGCGCAACAGTTAGCGTTGTACGTTGTGTTTGAAGAACCGCTCGCAATGGTTTCCGATGCGCCTTCGGCGTACGCCAACGAGCCGAGTTTCCAGTTCATCAAGGATGTTGCGACGGCATGGGATGCGACGCGGGTGCTCAGTGGAGTGCCGGGCGAGTTTGTGACGATTGCACGGCAGCACGGCCAGGAATGGTATCTGGGAAGTTTGACTAACTGGACGGCGCGCGATCTGCGTGTTGGTTTGAGCTTTCTTGGAAGCGGGAGATACAAGGCAGAAATTTATGAAGACGCTGCCGATGCTGAGCAAAATCCGAAACATGTCTCCATCCGGCAGCAGAACGTGCGGAGCAGCGACACACTCACATTGCATTTAGTGAGTGGCGGCGGCTGTGCTATCCGGTTTGTGCAGGAACACTAGCGGTAGTTGCTAACTCAACGCCGTGGCGATCTCGGGCAGAAACGGCAAAAGCAACCTCGATGAGTGCATCGGCGATGAATAAACATCGGGCCCGGCCTTCGCCAAGCTTACTTAGCCTGTAGCCACTCCAGCCGTCGCGGTTTCCATCCGAGCACTCGCTTCGCCTTCGCATTCGAGGCCCCATGCAGCCTCGTCGCGTAATACACCGCATCGTCCCCGGCCATTGCCTTCACTTCCGCCTCGGTTATATGCGGAGGCGCCGAAGCACCCACGAAATTCGCAAATGCTGGGAGCCACACATTCTGCGGCGAAGGATCATCGTCCACCACGTTATACACACCCGCCTCTGCTGTCAGTGCCGCCACCGTGGCCATCGCGGCATCGTTGATATGCACAAACGACGACACGCCTTGTCCGTCGCCCACAACCGGATTCTGCTGCCGCATCACCATATTCGCCGCCGACTCGCCTGGGTGATACCACGTCTTCGGTCCGTAAAAGAACCCATATCGCAGTGCCACACCCTCAATGGCCTTGGAACTGAACAGCCGCGCTTCCAGTTCCGTATACGTTCGCGCGCTCGCAGCCACGCCCAGGCTCGCATTCACATCTAGCGGAGACGACTCGTCTGCCAGGGTCCCTTCTGCCGCCTTCAGAAAGAAGCCGCTCGACTGCTGTAGATACCGTCGCACGCCGGTCGCAATCGCCGCACGAAACAGATTGCCTCCGCCCTCAATCCTTAGCTTTCTGTCCCCCGCCGCATACTTCGGCATCTCGCTTTGCTCCTTCGGCAGCGACGTCAGCTCATCGATCACGACTTCTGCCTTCGACGACCTCAGCACCGCCTCTACTGCCGCGGCATCCAAGGCATCCACGATCGCCGCCGAGGCTCCCTGGCTCTCCAGGACCTTGGCCCGCGTCTCGTTCGTTGTCATTCCCACCACAGAGTGTCCCTGCTTCAACAACTCCGCAATCAATGGTTCACCGATCGCTCCACTTGCTCCCGCCACAAATACATGCACTGTCCGCTCCTCTCATTGATAGTCTGGCCTGGGGCACTCAACATCGATAGAACCGGGTCTGCTAACGCACTTCCTGGAAAACGATCGTGTAACCGTCAGGGTCTTCTACGCTGAAGAGCTTGAGCCCGTACGGTGCCACTTTCGGACGCTCAGACTTCAAACCTCGGTTTGTAAGTTCCTCATATGCAAGGTCTACGTCGGAGCAACCGACGTAAAACACAGCGTCCTTGGGCCGCTTCTCAGGACGCCGCGTCGGGCGCTCATCCGAGTCATATTGAGTGTTCAGCATGATCTCGGCTCCTCCAAACCGTAGCCACATCCAATGAGAAAACCTGCCCTCCGCCGTCTCGACCTCAGGTGAGGCTGAGACTACGGCGAACCCGAGCACATCGCGGTAGAAGGCAAGTGCCCTAGGCATATCGAAAACACCGATCAGCGGCGTCAATCCGAGCGGCGAGAAGCTCATGTTTCCTCCAGGTCTTGATTTTGCCTGCATGGCAGAAGTGCAGCCGGCCTTATCTCTTCATGCTAGCAAGATGTAGAAAACTGCCTCACTGAAGGTTAGCAATAGCCCTGGTACGAAAAACATCTCCGGCGGAAATCGATTGCGGGGTAACGTCGTCGAAGAGAACCAGGAAATAGACTTTGCGCTCAGAGCCTTTCTCTCCTAACGGCGAGACGGAGAGGTTCACGATTCGCTTATGCCCGTCTCCGTCAAAGGGGACTTGGTCCTTTCTGACCGAGGCGCCTTTTCCCTGGCGGCGCTAATTAGCGTACGGAGTTCAACGGCGAGCCCATTCCGCGCCAGTTTCAGCACATTCAGGCTGGGTCTACCAGGCGCAGGTTCCAGGTCCGGAGGCGTTCGTTCCCCGAACTGAACCACTTCCTTGCGCTGTTGATGACCACTCCGACCGGAGTGTGGCTCTTCAGCACAAGACGATCGGCTTCTGCCTGCACATCGAATTCGCTGTTCGTCGGATCTTGCGACTTCGGGGCTTTGCTGGGAATATCGCGGCTGATCGCAGTGGTACAGGTCTGCATCGTATAAATTCATTTGTCTCCAATCACACCTGATTTCGAAATCAATCCAACCGAAAGTCTTAATTCGTACTCAGACAAGACAGACTAGTAAATGCAGCAGGCACGCCACACTAGAAATGAGCCATTCATGTATGAGGCGAGCCAGACGGACCTTGAGCAGAAGCTTCGGCAGGTGGAACGGGCTCTCGAGCAGTGCCAGAGGATCGCTTTGGCGAGCCGCTTCGCAGGGGCGGTGATGCACGAGGTTAATAATCCGCTCGAAGCCATCACCAATCTCGTATATCTCACCAAAACCGGTAAGAACGATCCCGATTTGGTTTCGGAAAACATGGGGATTATCGAACAGCAGCTTGCCATTCTCAGCAAGGTGACAAGTCAGGCTTTGACATTTCATCGCACGCAGGCGGAGGCGCAGGACTGGGATCTGGTGGCCATCGCAGAATCAGCCCTCAAATTACATGCTGAAAAGATTACCCGACACAGAGTGACCGTCGACGCCAGGTTTCAACGGCCTGCCGTGACGCGAGCTTTTGGAACAGAGATTTTGCAGGTAGTCTCGAATCTTATTTTGAACGCATTGGATGCCCTGCCGCGAGAAAACGGGAGACTTTCTTTCCGCGTGAGGACTCATGTAGATGCGATCCATATAACAGTCTCGGACAATGGAACTGGCGTGCCTGCGCATGTGGCGAAGCGGCTCTTCGAACCCTACATGACGACCAAAACGCAAGGAACTGGTCTCGGTCTGTGGCTATCGCAACGAATCATTGTCAAACACAGTGGCACGTTGCGTTTCCGGACTTCCCAGAAACCAGGGCGAAACGGGACTACATTCCGTATCACGCTTCCAGTGACTTCACTGAGCATGCCGGAACAGGCGAAGATGACGGCCTGATAGAAAAGGCCCGCTTCTGCGGGTCTTCCATCGTGACAAGCAGCCATTTTGCGAATCAGACTTCAGTGGTCGCATGTTTTGCTGCGTCTTTTCAACGCAGATTCGCAACTGGCCCCTTAATGGACCTTCGGCTGGTTATTGGACGCGCGTATATTGCTATGTTATTGATTCTGTGCGCCGTGAAGGCGCTGGTCCACAGCGGGGATTAAGCCCGCCCGGGAACTGGTTCGCTCCACCCGGTAGCAATCGGAGCAGTAGTGGAGGAAACGAAACTGCTGAAGCCTCCGGTGCAGAGGGTCGCTTTGGCGACTCGGCGAGCATGCAGGCCGTAATGTGAGTAAACGCTGTGCAGGCCCCGAAACAACTAATGCAAGAGCCGACCCTTCAGAATCGTGGGGAAGGCGGCAGTCGATGGGATGGTGCGAGCGAATGGAGTCCCATCGGTCTTGCCGGGGTATTGGCGATGGCATGTATGCAAGGGGGACCAGACGCAACACGGGAAGCCCCCGCGGTGATTCGCAGTTGGGATTAACTGGCAACTCGTGAGAGCCAGGCCGGGCCGCGTGGGGTGACGGTGAGGTTCGTAGTACCGATGAAGCCGGGTAATGCCGGGGGAGGGAAGGAACCTTAGTTGGAAATCAACGCAAGAAGTAACGAAGACGGAGGGATTGGTGATGAGCTTAACAACCCCAGAAAGCGTTCAGAAGTTACAGGCAGCGTTACACGACAAAGCGAAGAAATCGCCTGACTTTCGTTTCTATGCGCTGTACGACAAGGTGTACCGGAAGGATGTACTGACGTTTGCCTATGAATGCTGCAAAGCTAACGGTGGAGCAGCCGGAGTAGACAACCAGACGTTCGAGGACGTCGAAGCGTACGGAACAGAGCGATGGTTGGACGAACTGACGCAAGAGCTGAAAAGCCGAACGTATCGACCACTTCCCGTGCGGAGGGTCTTCATACCGAAGCCGGACGGGAAGAGTCAGCGTCCGTTAGGAGTGCCCGCTATCCGTGATAGAGCGGTGATGATGGCGGCGGTTGTAGTCCTCGATCCCATATTTGAGGCCGATCTACAACTGGAACAGTACGCCTATCGGCGAGGCCGCAGTGCACTGGACGCCGTGAGACATGTCCATAAGCTAATCAACACTGGACATCAAGAGATCGTTGACGCAGATCTTGCCAAGTATTTTGATCTCCTTCCACACTCCGAACTTCTAAAGTCGGTAGCCCGCCGTGTCGTTGACGGCGCCATGCTCCATCTGATCAAGATGTGGCTGAAAGCGCCGGCAGAGGAGACGGACGATCGCGGAAAGAAGCATCGGAATACGAGCAATCGGGATGAAGGTCGAGGGTCCCCACAGGGCTCTCCGATCAGCCCGCTGCTCAGCAATCTTTACATGCGCCGGTTCGTGCTCGGATGGAAGAAGTTGGGGCACGAGAAGCGTCTTGGAGCGTACATCGTCAACTATGCCGACGACCTCGTGATCTGTTGTCGAGGCCGAGCGGATGAGGCCTTGGCAACGATGCGGGTCATGATGACGAAGCTGAAGCTGACGGTGAATGAAACCAAGACGCGGGTCGCGAAGCTGCCGGAAGAAAAGTTCGACTTTCTGGGCTACTCGTTTGGTCGCTGCTACTCGCCGAAGACGGGACGCGCCTATCTGGGCACGGTACCGGCCAAGAAGCGAGTGATTCGCATCTGTCAGGCGATCAGCAGTGAGACTGGACGCAATAGAACCCTACTGGACCATCAGACAGTGGTGACGAAGCTCAATCAAATGATGAATGGTTGGGCCAACTACTTCTGTCTTGGGTCGGTCAGCAAAGCCTATCGGGCAGTCGATCGACATGCTCGTAAGCGGCTGCGTCAGTGGTTGTGCGCCAAACACAAAGTGGCTTGGCCGGGGACTAAGAAATTTCCGGAAACCAGCCTGCAGAGTAAGTTTGGTCTGGTCCGACTCACTGAGCGGACGCACAGCTTTTCGTGGGCGAAATCGTGACTTTTCCTCCGAGAGCCGGATGCGGGAAAACCGCATGTCCGGTTCGATGAGCGGGATGTGGAAACGGAGCACGGTCCGGATAATGAGGCACCGGCAAACTAAAGAGCCGGAAACAGATAGGCCAGACCTAAACTACCGCGCCACATCTCGACTCTACATGGTGGGCGCAGCAGGATTCGAACCTACGACTTCCACCGTGTGAAAGGCAAAACATCAACGTAATCTATTGAAACCAAACGGCGCGGATGGCTTCCTAAGGCACGTTTTGGACCCTGCGGAATTCTTATTGGACCCTTAATGGACCCTAAAACTCGGAACGTCTCGGACCTGTTGATGACTTCACCCCAGGACCGTTTGGGCCTTTGTTGCGGTGGGCTGCGCAATGGCCAGACATTCTCGCAATCGCGATCGTTGGTTCGCATGCGAGAGGCATGGTAGGGCCGGACTCCACCCGAGTTGTGGTGGGGGACCGCGGTATGGTTGTCGGTGTTTAAAGGCAACTGTGCGAAGATGATTACCAACGACTCACTCCGAGGAGTTTTTGTCCAGCGGGGTCAGTCTGGCAATCGTTGCATGAGTTTTCTCCTAGTCACGCGGGTCACCGGGGACGAACCGTTCATTGTCCCGGTCAAGGGGGCGACTTCGTGATCGTGCCCTATACATTCCACATGGAGCGGCTGGCAGCCAAAAGAACGATTTGGAATCGGCCGGAAAATTGCGGTCAGAGCAGCATCCAATTTGCAATGTACTGATCGGAGACCCGGTCAAACGAGCAGTCTGAGAAGGCGTGCAAATCCCTCGTGCTTCCACAGAAGAACCTGTTCAACGCTTTCGTTCACTCCGATGTCTCACCGTCTGATTGAGTCAAAACGTTGATGAGGTGCACTGCAGCGATGCCGAGCGGATCTGACAGGGAAAACTCGAGTCTTTGCTTTTTGTGGCTCTGATAGATATGGACGATCGGGTCCGCCCTTTCCAACTGGCGCAAATGTCGTGCCAGCGTTTTTCTCGACGCAGGGCGGAGCGAGGCGCATAACTCGCTTTGATGAGCGGAACCGTGCTGGAGTTCGGAGAGAATTCTGAACGCCCATTTGCCTTCAATGCGCGTGACAGAGGGCTCTTTCTTTTCTCGATCGCATACGGTATTACGGCGATCGAGGCTAAGGTTCGGACATGCTTTGAACTTAGTCAAGCGGACGTTTCAGTGTGGTTCAAGCTCCGCAATCCCATTGCCACGGGCAATTCGTTCTGTAGTGGCTTTGTCGGACATCACATTCTTCTTGTTCAGGGCGGCTGAACGCATTGAGCACCTCAGGTCCGGTGGGGAACCAGCTCTGGATTCTTTTTTCAGCGACCATAGCGGGACGGTTTTTGAAAATAAGTGGTGAATATGTAATGCAAGTCCGAAACTCGGTCAAATGGAGCTGAGAATAAAAGGCTTGCCTGAATAATATGCCGTTTCGATGGCGATTGCGCCAAATGCGTTTCGTTTTGAATTAGCCTTAATTGTCGAATGCCAGTCTCTGGTCGAGACTGATTCAGGTTGAGGCTCATCCCTTCCTTCCACCGCCGACTATTCTTGGCAGGCGAAACATTTCGATAGCATCTTCCTTTAAACATCCTTCTATCTATAAGCTGCCGACCTTAAACAGATCGGACAGATGATTGAAGATTTTTTTTCTTTGGGTGGCATCAGTCAAGATGGGCCGCACATGAGCTTTGTTCTTCTCCATTCTGAAATCCATTCCATGACATATATACCTGGAGGGAAACCCTCTTCTGCTCACCTCCAAATGGATGCTGATAAGAATTTGATGAGGTACAAGGGCGTGGATCGCACTCTGAAGGAAATGCCGGGAAATCCCGAAAGACTTCTTTGATGAGCTGACCCTGCATATCGCGAAGAAGTTTTTCGGCCAACTCTACCCACCCTTCGCCTTCCGAACAAGCCCTCTGCTGGGTCAGACACGATTCAATCATGCGATTGTGTGTAGGAGTAGACTGGCACGGGTGGAGAAATCGAAGCTTCCGAGTTGCGGACGAATCACGGGCAAAGGGGAGTGATCCAATTTGCGGTATAACGGGTAGTGCGTCCAGTTGACTGCTACTCTTCGCCGTTCAACGGCGCCTGCTATGTTCAAGAGCTTGTCTCCCTTGTTTCGAGGTGGGCCACAACGCCGTTGCGATTACTGACAGACGAGGGCCCGTTTTGCTGGATGCTGGAAGGATGAAACTGAGGCTACGTTTCGCCAAGTCGCTTGTTGTTTCTCTGCTATTTGGGTTACTTTTTGTCACCACACCACAGATTGCGATCTCCCAGGCTGAGCAACAGCAACGTCCCACCAGCACTCCTTACACTGGCGACCTGTCAATCTTCGAGAAACCAGGACGCGACGAGCGGCTGCAGATTCAGCGCGTAATGGATTTGCTGGACATCAAGGCCGGATCATCGGTCGCAGACATTGGTGCTGGGTCGGGGTGGTTTTCGATGAGGGCCGCGGCGCGTGTGGGCGCCGGCGGAGTAGTGTACGCCCAGGACATCAACCCTGATGCGGTGAAATACATCGAAGATCGAATTCACAAAGAGAAGGTGAGCAATGTCAAGACCGTGCTTGGGAGTCCGGATGATCCGAAACTGCCGCCGGATTCGATCGATGCGGTTTTACTGCTGAAGGTCTACCACGAGGTTGCGCATCCGCTAGTGCTGATGGCGAACCTGAAGCTGGCTCTACGGTCAGGCGCGAAGGTCGGCATCATCGACAGAAACGGAAATGGCACAGATCATGGGTTGAACAGCGATGTGGTGAAGCGGGAGATGGCTGAAGCAGGTTTTAAGGTATTGTCGTCTTATGATTTCACCAAGGCCGACGGGCAGGATTATTTCCTAGTGTTTGCGGTGAGGTGAGGCGTTTCTATAGGGGTAAGCACGGTTACACTCTTGGATGTTCTCCTTACATGATGCTTCTGCTTACTGACTACCTAGGAGTAAACCGTGAATCGATGTCGCGAGAGCACCGTCCGGCAAGGCGACTTCTCAGTCAGCACCTGGAAGCCGCAGAAGCTCTCTCGGCGCCAACGTATCGGGTCTGCTTCCAGCCGAAGCAGGAAAGGTGCTCTTAGATCGGATCATTTGGTTCATCGAGCGGCTGAAACTGCCCAATGGATTGCGTGCGCTGGGCTACACCTCATCCGACCTTCCCGCGTTGGTCGAGGTACTCTACCTCAGCACCGCGTCACCAAACTCTCACCCCGCCCGGCCGGAGCGGAGGAGCTTGCCCGCCTCTTCGAAGAAGCCCTACTAGTAGCATTTTGAAGTGCAAAGATGTACGCAGGCGGAGCCGAAGTGTTTCGCGATAGCCCTCCAGTACCTATACCTATGAAAACATCCAGTAAGAAAACGGGCGTTTTTAACAGAACACCACTCACCTGAAACGGTGGGAAAGGTTACTTGAGGAAGTTCCCATACGCTGCCTCCATAAGACAGGAGCTCTCTCTAGAAAAATTGACGACACCCGGGCAGCGTGGTTCGATGAGAACTGGTGAACCGCAAATCTGTTCTTCCGGTAGATGAAATTCTGCCGGAAATCATTACATCTCTGGAACGTTCTCCTAACCTTGTGATCGAAGCGTCACCGGGCGCAGGGAAGACGACCCGCGTGCCGCCCGCTCTTCTTAGTCTCGTGAGCGGTGAGGTCCTTGTACTCGAGCCGCGCCGTATCGCCGCACGGATGGCAGCGCGACGAGTCGCCTCGGAAATCGGCGAGAAGATCGGTGAAACGGTCGGGTACCAGGTCCGATTCGACGAAGTCGCAGGCCCGCGCACACGTCTGCGATTTGTCACTGAGGGGGTGCTGACGCGGCGACTCATTTCCGACCCACACTTATACGGCGTGAGCGCCGTAGTGCTGGATGAGTTCCACGAACGTCATCTCGAAGGCGATCTCGCGTTGGCCTTGTTGAAACGGCTGCAGGCCAGACGACCGGGCCTGCGAATCGTAATCATGTCTGCAACCCTAGATGCCGATTCGGTCGCTCACTATCTTAATGAGTGTCCCGTCATACGTTCCAAGGGAAAACTGTTTGAGCTTTCTATAGATCATCTGCCGTATTCCCCAGAACCGCTTGAAGTACAAGTGCGACACGCGTTGGAAAAGCTGATCGCCCAGGAGAGCTCAGGAGATATTCTGGCGTTCCTGCCTGGCGCTGCTGAGATTCACCGCGCCATGCGCGAGTGCCAAGTGGCTGCGCGGCGAGCAGGGTTGCTGATTCTGCCGCTGCATGGAAGTTTGTCGCCCGAAGAGCAGGACCGTGCAGTCGCGCCTGCGTCTCGACGGAAACTTATCCTAGCGACCAATGTCGCGGAAAGCTCAATTACCGTTGAAGGCGTGACGGCTGTGATTGATAGTGGTCTGGCGCGACGCGCGACCTGGTCTCAATGGACCGGCTTGCAGACACTTGAGGTTAGCCGGGTGAGCAAGGCCTCCGCAAAGCAGCGAGCTGGGCGAGCCGGACGCACTGGTCCCGGGCACGTATTGCGTCTCTACACAATGGAGGACTATCAGTTACGGCCGGAACACGATACTCCGGAGATTCTGCGCAGCGACCTGTCCCAACTTTGTCTCGCACTGCGGGCCATTCAGATCGACCACGGCAAAGACATCGAGTGGCTTGATTCGCCGCCAGAAGCAGCGGTCGAAAGCGCCCAATTATTACTCAATCGACTCGGGGTCAGAGGAGATATGGCACAGCATCTGATACGTTTTCCGCTTGCTCCACGCCTGTCGCGCCTCCTGGTTGAAGCGATAGCGCGCGGTGTAGGTGAGGACGGCTGCGTGGCGGCGGCGCTGCTTGCATCAGGGATCGACTTTGGGGCCAATGATCTCCTTACTGGCATCGACCAGCGCCAGGATCCTCGCCTGTTGCAACCGCTTGAGCAGCTTCGCAAAATTGCGCGACCCTCCCGACGGAAGCATCACGATGAGGACGCTCTCCTCAAGTCCGTGCTGGCGGGGTTCCCTGATCGAGTCGCGCGACTTCGGCCTGGCAATCAAATACGGCTCTCGACAGGCGCGTCCGCTGAGGTGAAGGGCCAGCCTCCACAGTATGAGTTTATGGTAGCCCTTGACGCCGAAGACCGCAGAGACAAGCCGTTGCCATTGGTTCGCATGACGGCACGGATTGAGCCAGAGTGGCTCATCGATCTGTTCCCGGATCGCATGCGAGAGCAATCTACTGTTTTCTGGAATCGTGCAGGAGAGCGAGTTGATGCAGTCAGCATGCTGCTCTATGACGAACTCATCATCCAGGAATCGCGCGGTGCAGTGCCTGAGCCCCAGGCCGCCGTTCTGCTTGCTCAGAAGGCAGTTGAAGCCGGGATTGAACGCTTTGTCGATCGAGATAAACTCGATCAGTTCTTGTCGCGCATTGAGTTTGCCGGTTTTGAGCCTCCGAATATTCAGCAGACACTGAGAGAGTTGTGTCTCGGACTGCTGAGTTTCGCAGAACTAAAGGCCGCAGCACAAAACTTCATTCCTGGGCTGGAGCAGAAAGTCGGTATTCGGCGACTGAATCAAATCGCGCCCGAATCGCTTAGATTACACAGTGGACGTCAGACGAAGGTTCACTATGAGCATGGCAAACCGCCTTGGATTGCATCCCGACTGCAGGACTTCTTCGGCATGCACGAAACGCTTCGAATAGGGCCTGACAAGGTACCTGTCGTCATTCACCTGCTCGCGCCGAACCATCGCCCAGTGCAGACCACGACGGACCTGGCAGGATTCTGGGAGAGACTCTATCCGCAGGTTCGCCGCGAATTGATGCGGCGGTATCCGAAACACTCCTGGCCCGAGCGACCTTAAAGGTATGTCGCGGTGGTCGAGAGCAGAATCTTCACCTGTTCCCGAGTTGTCACGAAGATGTTGGCGGGCTTCTTTGGGAAAGATACTCGTAAATTGCGAGCGGGGCTGAAGATCGGATACATACAGGGTTCACCAACTCGGGAATGCAGTTCCGTTGATCGTGTAATTGAGAATGTAATCGGTAGCGGAAGCGGGAGTGTGATTTGCGCCCTGATATGACCCGTAATTCTCCATCCATTTGTTCAACCAATATGTGGTCTCGGGCCCAGCATTGAAGAAGGTCTGGTTCACGACTGGATTAGTCAATGTGAATTCAATTTGCGTCTCAAGCTCCGGGAAGGCCCACCACAGTTGGTCGTCAGTAAGAGGCGCGATCCCGGCAATAATGAACGCAGCAAGAACCTTCGGAACTCCTGAATTAACTAGCTGGTCTATGGTGGGTCGGGCTCGGCCCGGCATTTGGTGATATACACCAACCTCTGCCCCAACGCCGCCCGGAAAATCCGATGATCCCAGAAACTTCTGACAGGTCCCTTTCCAGAGCTGGATCACCACCGCCTGACCCTCGATCGTGGTCTCGACGACTTGAGTTGCGTAACCGGGCCACTCCAGCAATGCAAAACACGGGAAACTGGTGCACATCTGCTTCCATTGCTTAGAGGTTTCATCGAATTTGTACCCGGAGGCATCGGTATATTGGAAAGTGGGTGAATTGAAGTCCTGTACGGTATTGGATGCCCACAGAGCGGTATTGCCGGAGTCGTATACAACGAAATTACCATCGTCTTGAAGATGGGTTCACGCTCCGGGATGACCTTCGGTTGCCGCCGCCCAGAAGGGTGTACCGCCAGCGGAGTAGGCGACCAGGTTTCCATCCCCTTGCATGATGACATAGCCCACAGCATCGCCCTGGGTGTTGGAAGCCCACAGCGCATGCCCCATCTGTGTACGGTAAAGGACGAGATTGCCATCTGTTTGCAGAATGAGATTCAGATAACCGTTGTCGGAGAACAACTGCTGGTTAACATCCAGCTGCTGATAGGGCTGTAAGCGATCTTCGTAAAAAACAAAGTTGGCGACGAAGTATCTAACGCTGCAGTGAGCAGCTGACCTGCTCCCGGAAAACTCAGCCAGGGAAAACTGGAGTTCTCTCGTAAATTGAACGGGAGGACGGAGCATGAAGAAGAGCCGGTACAGGGAAGAGCAGATCATCGGGATTCTGAAACAGCATGAGGCTGGAGTAGAGACAGCTGACCTGTGCCGGGAGCCTGGGATCAGCGAAGCAACGTTCTACAACTGGAAAGCGAAGTTCGGCGGACTGGACGTGAACGAGGCGCAGCGACTGCGGCAGATGGAAGAAGAGAACCGGCGGCTGAAGCAACTGGTCGCAGATCTGAGCCTGGACAAGGAAATGCTGAAGGCGGTGATCCGAAAAAACGGCTGGAGCTTGCCGAGCTGAGGAAAGAGGTGGCGTTCGTTTCGGCGCAGTTCGGGCAGAGCGAAGGCACGGCCTGCAAGCTGCTGGGCGTGGATCGGTCCAGAGTGAACGTGAAACGGATTTATCGTCTGTATACCGAAGCCGGGCTGGCGGTGCGCCGTCGCAGGCGCAAGCGGCTGGCGCGCGATCCGCTGGCCTCGGCACGACTGCTGCGAGCCAATCAGGAGTGGGCGATGGACTTCATCGTGGACGGGCTGGCAAACGGGCGCATGGTGCGCATCCTGAGTGTAGTGGATGCGTACACGCGGGAGTGCGTGGGCACTGGAAGCAGACGTGAGTCTGGGCAGCGGTCGTGTGACGCGCGTGCTGGAGGGCGTGATCGCAGAGCATGGCTGGCCGGAGAGTCTGCGTGCGGATAACGGGCCGGAGTTCTGTTCGCGGCGGATGCTGGGCTGGGCCGAGGAGCGGAAGATCGCGCTGGTGCACATCCAGCCGGGAAGGCCGATGCAGAACGGGCATGTGGAGAGCTTCCACGGCAGGCTACGCGACGAATGCCTGAACGCGCACTGGTTCCGCACCCTGAACGATGTGCGGATAACACTGGCAGCCTGGCGACAGGAGTATAACTGCGAACGGCCTCATAGTTCGCTGGGATACAGAACACCGGATGAATTCCGGCGGGCAACAAGAGGCTATGCAGATGTGGAAAGCAACGAACGCTTCCCACATCCGCACAGCCTCGGCGGCGGCGAGATCATCTCGACGCCAAACCTGAACCGAGAATCTCCAGTTATGAATGGATGAGAAAACCGGGGCAGGTCACACCAGCGACCCCCTGCAGTTCTGCTGTTTGATCGCCCGGAAAATGCGGATCCAATCCTCCTAGAACAGCCAAGAAGATAGAGACTGCGTCGAGATAGACAGGAAGGCTGTACCGGTAATCAAATACCGTTACGCCATCAGCATTCCTGGGCGGCAGTAGGGGGCCATATCCTGCATCGTTGGTTGCTGTAAATCCACTGCCATACTTACAGACGTTGTTGAATAGTCCTGCGTCGGTCCAATAAATTTGTTCGAAATCCTGTGATGAATAAGAGGTGTTCCAAACATAGTCGTTATTATTTTTGAGCGTTTCTAATGTGTAAATGCATTGATTAATATAGGTGGCGGGAGGATATGTCACCGGGTCATTGTATGCATTATTCAAGTTATTCAAGGCATCTATTGCATTTGCAAGATAACCGTTCAGAGTCGTGTTCTTTTCGAGAAGAGCCGTGGCCGCATTGGCTGCGCCAAGCTCAGTAAAGAGATTCGAAAGCGCGGCCTGGACACTTGCCAAGGTTGTCTGTGTGGGGTCGGGTTGATTGAGAGAGATGAGATATCCTGGCTCTGTTGACATCCTCGATACGCGTCGGGTGGAGTGGGCGAAAAAGCGGATAAGCTGAAGCTGCTCTGGAAGTCTTCGCAGACAGCTATGGCCGAGATCGGACTGGTACGATTCGCCCGGCTGGCGTGGTAGTCAGCGAGGCGGTGCTTGCCGCAGCACCGCACGAAGTTCAGCAAACGGCAGTTTACGCAGCCGCAACTGTTGACGGTGTTGTGTCTGATGCGCTACGAAGACTGGACCTTTCGTGAAGCCGAAGTCCGATTGAGCGAACACGCCGAATTGCGATCCGCCCTGCAGTTGAACTCTGTCCCCGACTACACTACGCTCTATCGCTTCCTGACACGGTTATGCGAAGAGGATGTGGCGCGAGTGTTGCGCGAGATCGTGCGGCGCATGCCCGGGAGGTGGCGAAGTCCGGCCACGGTAGCCGTGGATGCAACCGGACTGGCGCAAAGTGCGGTGAGCACGTTCTTCGTGCGCCGGATGTATCACCATACGCAGCAGCCGCTACCCTGGAGGCACTGGCTGAAATGGCTGGCCGTGGTCGATGTGGATCGCCGACTCATTCTGGCGCAGTGCGCACGGCAAGCGCCATGGAACGATTGTGCCAACCTACCCTCTTGGTCGCCGAGGCTCATCAACATACTCCCGTGGGCTGTGTGTTGGCCGACGCCGAATTCGACTCCGAACGCAATCACAGTTTCTGCCGTCAACAGCTGAAAGCCGACAGCATCATTCCCGCTAAACGCGGCAAGAAGACCTGGAAAATCCATGGCGTACGGGCGCAGATGCGGGCCAATTTCCCTCGCGCTAAGTATGCCCGGCGTTCACTGATCGAAACCGTCTTCTCCGTCGCGAAACGTAAACTCTCCTGCCGCGCACCCGGCAGGACCGTTGCCATGCAAATCCGCCAGGCTTTGTTGCTCGGCGTTACTTACAACCTCTATCGCCTCTAACCACCGCCCTCATCTCTCACAAGGATGTCAACAGAGCCAGATATCCTGCGAGTTCAATGATTGCTACGGCTGCAGCTAGATAAGGCTGGGCAGAGGCGATAAGATCCATAAGGTCGACCAAAGCACCACTCAGCGCTTCGACATAAGTGCCTTGGGAATCAAATGCGTCATCGATCGTTTGTGTATCGCCGTTGCTCAAAATCGACTTGCCTCTGGCGCTGGAGCGTTACGCTAATCCGGTCTGCAAGCGTGCTTACTGGAGCGCGATCAAAATCGGTATCATCCCAGAACCGGCCCTTAGAGGCCTTAACGCCTTTCCTATCACCGCCCCGAACGCCCTCTCGGAGTCCGCAGCCTTCATGGCATGACCCGGTGTTTGGGAGGTCGTCAACAAATCACCGACTTCAATGGGCGAAGGATTCGCGTCTGCTTTGCAATAAACTTTCCCCATCAGGGCCACTGGAATCCGACCCTCGTCTGAAGATCTCTTGTCGAGTACGAGCGCGGGCCTGTAGGCCCCTGCACCCGAGACAACGCCGGCAACCTTCTTGTCGTATGCGTCCCGGCTTTCTCTCAACACGCCTTCTTGATCAATCACAACAACCGTTCCCGGCTCCGGGGGCTCACCGGAAACGTCAAAATGCTCTGCACAGTCAGCGCCGGTAAGAACTATATCGCCCGGGACATTGAGGTTTCCCGCACTGGTGATACGCAGCTTTTCCGCGAGTCTGTTCTGTGGTGCTCCCGGAGGGTTAATCAGGAAGACAATGTCGTTGCTGTAATTCCCGTCATCAATAGCCTGGATGCGCGAGGATGGGCTGGTGAAATGGTCCGGACCCGCACCTTCCCCGGGATCGAACGTGTAGAAGTCGACAGCGCAGGAGGCGTTCTGCCCACCGGCGGTATTAACCAGAGCAACTATCGGGCCGAGCGATTTCGCCGCAGAGGCGCCTACTTCCAGAACAGAGTTTGGCGCGCCTCCGCCAGCGTTGACATAGTAGTTGAAGTTCGTTGTTCCTTGTGGGATTGTTGTAGACCCCGCTCACGCTCAATACTCCTAAGGCACCGTCTGCGGTTGGGCTTACCGCTAACGATCCGTTGACTTGCAGAGTAGAGGTTGGGTTGGGAACGCCAATACCGACATTACCGGAATTCTCAACTACGAACCGGCCGTTTGGCACGTTCGGTGCGTCTATGCCAAATGATCCGTTCCCACCAAAGCTGAAGTAGTTTGTTGAATCGGATGCACCCGTCCCACCTTCCAGTCTCAACGCTTTTCCTGTCGCCAAATGAAGGGAGTAACAAGGCGTCGTTGTGCCGATACCGACATTACCGGACGGATCGATTCGAAGACGCTCATGGCCATCGGTTTCAACTACGAGAGCGTTATTATCAGTGGTTCCCAAAACGCCTGTGGGCTTAGTACCCAAGGCGTTGCCGGATAGTGACCATGTACCCATGGCAGATCCTCCTTATTTGATGGCCGCATGTTGATCGTTCTCGCTAAAGGCAAGGATTCCGAACCTGCAACAGTCGTTGCATCCTCAAGTGGAATTGCGCCGGACTTGTCGTGTCGTCATCTTTACCGGCGGCATTCTCACTGAGGACTTCACAACCGGCGTAGACTTAAGTCTCGGACTGTTCGCGACCTCTGACAAGTATGGGAGGGCCGAGATGTTGCCCACCGCGCTAGTGCGGAAGATGCGATCCTTGCCGCGACGCTTTCGTCAGGCAAAAATGATCGCTCGCGCGCTCAAGAGCCACCGGCACCCGATCTATGCGCAGATCATTCCCATCCGGCGCTGCAATCTCTCCTGCGCGTACTGCAACGAGTACGACAAAGTCTCGACGCCAGTACCCACGGCTGACATGCTGCACCGCATCGATCGGCTTGCGGAGCTTGGGACGGAGATCATTACGTTCAGCGGCGGTGAACCACTGCTGCATCCCGACCTCGACGAACTGATCCGCCGTATCCGCAGCCATAAGCGCATTGCCACCCTCATCACCAACGGATATCTGCTGACCCCGGAACGCATTCGGAGTCTGAACCGCGTCGGGCTGGAGCACCTGCAGATCAGCATCGACAACGTGCAGCCCGACGAGATCTCGAAGAAGAGCCTGAAGGTGCTGGACAAGAAACTCGAATGGCTGGCGCAGTACGCCGAGTTCGATGTGAGCATCAACTCTGTGATTGGAGCCGGCGTGAGCCGTCCTGGAGATGCACTCACGATCACGCGCCGCGCCCTAGAGCTCGGATTCGACACGAGTGTCGGAGTCATCCACGACCACACCGGACAATTGAGAGCTTTGCCGGAGACAGAAAAAGCCGTGTACGACGAGATACAACGCGAGCGCAAGCCTGGCTTCTGGGCATTTGCGTACGACAACCTGTTCCAGAGGAATCTGGTAAGCGGCCGAGCAAATGTGTGGCAATGCCGCGCAGGATGCCGCTTTCTGTATATCTGCGAAGATGGGCTCGTCCACTACTGTTCGCAGCAACGAGGATACCCTGCGATTCCTCTGGAGAAGTACTCGGCCGCAGATCTCGAACGCGAATACTCAACCGTGAAACCGTGTGCGCCTTATTGCACCGTGAGCTGTGTGCACCGGGTGGCCATGATCGATCTGCTGCGGGAGAAACCCCGCGAGGCACTGGTTAGGTTCTTCCCTCCACAGGCAGCGGGAGCAGCCGCTCAAATGCCCTTCGGCGTGAAGGCGCTGTCCTTTCTTTTCCTGCCGCCCGCCGATGGCAGACCTCAAAGCGGAGCCGCCAGACTGATGGCCGGCGCGGTGAAAAGAGCGCTCGGGGTCAATTCGGCACGCCAGGCCAGATAAACCGCCAGTGTCACCAAGGCACCGAGCACAACGTCGATCGTGTAGTGATACCTCTCGACGACCGCCGCGACAGCGATCCAGAAAGTGATGGCGAGGAAGATGGCTCCCGCCAGCGGAACATACTGCAGGAGCGCGAGCGAGGCGCCGAGCGAGGCGGCGACGTGGGCGCTGGGGAACGATATCGCGTGAATGCCGACATGATTCGAGATGAAGAGATTGAATCTACGGCTCTTGGTTGCGCGCGGCGGCGTGCCGGTATTGCCCAGGCTGCGCGGTGGCAGAGCGGGAAAAAATGGCGTGATGGCGTAGCAGAAGTAGGTCGGAACCAGAACCAGGAACCAGTAGGTGTCCGCATAGCGGCGCATTCCGGCAAAGTAAAGCGTCGCGAGCCCTAACGGCAGGATGGGATAGCAGAACGAATAGGCCCATTCCATCGAGAGCCGGACGGTCCGGCTGAATTCGAAACCTGTTCGTGACAGCAGAGCGAAAACCTGCCGGTCCGAGGCGGCCAGCCAGGTCTGGATCTTCTCGCTCGGCCTCAAGAAGAATTGGCCCGTCTGCCAATAAGGAATCAGAGTGATGGCAAGGGGCAGCCAGTCGCGCACGATCGAGCCCGGGACCGGCGCCAGACGATATGCAAGAGCGCGGGCCAGGGAGATCGCCGCCACGGCGCATAGCGCGAGCCCGGTGATGATCCATCGCCGACGGAGTGGGAGCGGGACAATCCACGCCGCACCGGCAATGATCGTCGCAAAGCCCCCCTGGATCCATTCCGAAGTCCGCATCCGTCCCCCGGGAAATTTGGTCTCTTCGGTGATATCGCCCCCAGAAACCGGAACTGAACCCAGTGCAGGAGGCTCCAGGCTAAGGTAGACCCGTGCGCCATCTGTCCCTGAGGCCACTTTCCTGTGGAAGCGAACATCACTCGTGAGTTGGACAATTTCAGTGATATGGGGCGGGGGCAATGGCCGATGCGCATACCAAAGGGCAATGAGTGCGAATAAGAGGATGGCCGTTGCTGCACCCGCAAGCCAGGGGCGCCGCCGGTGTCTCCGGTGTGGCGGCTTGGGCGCAACCAGTTCCGTCGATGAGAAGTGTTGGACCGGCTGGAATTCCACCGCGTCGCCATTGAGCGTCGGAATCTCAGTCTTTCCATTGCTTCCGTTTGTAGTGAAGACGGGCTTATCGAACTGGTCTCCTATGGAGTCGAGGGGCGCGATGAATCGATAGCCTAGTCGTGGAAGAGTTTCGATAAATCGCGGGTTTTCAGCACGGTCTCCTAAGGCTTCGCGCAAGCGGAGAATCGTGCTGTTCAGTCCATGTTCGAAATCAACGAAGGTGTCTTCGGACCACAGTCTGCGGCGCAATTGCTCGCGCGTGACCACTTCATTTGGCCGCTCCAGCAATATCACCAAAACTTCGAGCGGCTGGCCTTGAAGTTTCAGACGCCGGCCATTCCTGCGCAGTTCTCGATTATTGAGATCGAATTCAAAAGCCTTGAACCGAACGCGATGGTTTGACTCGGGTTCCACACAGGTCGTCCTCAGGGAACGAAAGTCGTGTACGCTGACGGCTCAGCGAGTAGGCCGCACGTTACGCGATGCTGATCACAGGCATGTTAACAGCAACCTCCATCCCCTGGCGTACGAAAATAACGGCGTACTTATCAAATGCTTAGTTTGTTATACGGGAATGATCAATACATATGAGTTACCTCCTATGTATTGATCATTCCCGGCTTAGCACTCAAGCTCACCTCTGCACTCTGCGGAGCGGGGCAGCAAGCAGAAAACCGTCCTAATCGTGATCTCACTAGGGAACTGGATCGAAGCGACCGAACTTCTGCCTGCTATCTGTCTTAGAGAGCCGCAGACATTGCGCGAGGGTAAAAACCTCAAAGGACACCTGCTCGGTTTCGTCCTCGAAACCATTGGCAGGAGCGTTCTGGAGAAGGCATTCGTAAACAGCATTAAGGCAAATTGAAGCGAGGAATGGCATAGTGACGCAACCGAGCGCGGCATGAGCCGCACATCTGAGCCACGGACCGAAATAGCCACGGTAAACTCATTTGGTCATTGATCGCAGTGGTCAGAGTCTCAATTGAGGATTTCAGGGCAATGCGCTCATCGACCTATTCAGATCGATCTGTGTTTTGGGCAAATGGCCGTAAAATCCGCTTCTAAGACTAGTGGACGCTCGGTGGTTAGTAAAGGTGAGGTCACATTCTCGGTTGATGCAAACCGCCATATTATGAACCAGCGGCCACGTCTCGCAATCACGAATTCACTTCCAGTAATGGAGAATTGGACCCGCGTAGCCCAAATGGCCCACTTTGTCGCGAATCGTTGCCATACCCCTACTATCGCCAGTCGGACAAATGGAAGATCGCTGAATGTTCTATTCGGGCGATGAACCGACCGACGCTCTTCTTGCATCATTTCCTTAAGGTCAAAATACCTCGCACCATCGTGCCGATTGCGGACGAAAAACTACATTCAGGGAGTTATGCACATGGCTCGCGGTTCCGAAGATCAGACAGAAAATATTGGCTGAGATGATTGGCACGACCCGTTCCCGAGTTAATTTTTTCACGAATCGCTTCAGAAGGCTGGGGTTCATCGAATACAACGGCGAGATTCAGGTTCACAAGTCCCTCCTCAACATCTTTCTGCAGGAATAACTGTCGCGGCCTTCGGTTAAACCCACCTGCTCGCTTCTAAATGGGATCTCCGCAGTGTGCAATTGTGAACATACACGACAGTCCAGCTGAGCTAGAGTTTTCGTATCCACGCGTCTGCGCCAGACATTTTTGGCTCGGCCTCGCGTATGAGAGGCGCGAATCAAAGGCGGCGTTCCTTGTTCAGCGGATATCTCGACAAAATACCAGCGTGCATATTGGTCACGATCCTGTTCGCACCCTGTGCGGCGGCTCAGGAGACGATTCCGATTCCCGCTCGGTTGATCATTCCAGACGAGACTCCGGTCAAGCTTCAACTTGCCGAAAGCGTTTCCTCTGCTCACGCACGCCGAGGGGACCGGCTGGACTTCATCGTTGCGCGAGATGTGAACATTGAAGGGTTCACCGTGATTCCGGCTGGAACCGTGGCCAGCGGCTCGGTCACCGGAGTCAAGGGCAAGCGGCTCCTGGGAATCGGAGGTAACGTTGCCCTAAAACTTGATTCGGTAGAGCTGGCCAACGGCGATCGGGTCGGGTTGCACGCACGGCTGAACGTAAAAGGATGCTCCCGTACCAAACTAATGGCCGCAGGGATGATCGCCACCGGACTTGTCTTCCTCCCCGCCACGCCGGTTCTCCTACTCATCCGTGGCCGCGACAGCACTGTTTTGAAGAGTACAGAAATCACCGCCCATGTCGACGCTGCCACGTCGGTTATGTCGGCAGGGTTACAGCATTCGCAAGAACGCTCTTCCGGATTGGATACGATGATGGATTATCTGCCGCCGCGTGTGTTCAATGCTGAGGGGCGCGAGGGCGACATGCTGAACCTGGTTCTTATTGGCCAAAAGGAAGACTTGCAGAATGCCTTTGAGCGTGCAGGTTGGGTCAAGACTGACAAATGGAACCCGATCTTCGTCTGGCACTTGTTGTTGCATGGAACCCACGACACAACGATACCGATGGCCAGGTTTTATCTGTTCGGAAGAGTGCAGGACTACTCGTATGCCTTGCCAGAGCCGGGTGCATTGGTTTCGCGGCGTCATCATCTTCGAATTTGGAAAACCGATCACACGATCGGTGGGACGCCCGTCTGGGTGGGTTCGGCAACCCACGACGTTGCCATTGAAGTCGCGAAGCGAGGGCGTCTGATCAACCACAGGATCGATCCCGCCGTCGATGCAGAACGTGATTTTGTTGGAATCGATCTGACGAATACATCGTCGGTCAGCCGGCAAGAATATTTGTATTCGGCTAATCCGATCTTTCAGTCACAAACTGTGTCCGGCCAGACCTATCACTCCGATAGCAGAATGCTTCTGTTGGAGTTGCATCCGGTTACCTCAACCAAGGCCGGCACGATCGGTCAATCATCCGCTTCACTTCGGGCGACCTCGCTGCCTATCTCAGCGCCAGCAGCGCCTCCCAGATAAGATTAGTCGTCATGCGAATACCATGATTCATTCCTCATGCCTGCTCTTTCACGCAATACAGTATTGGCCCTGATTGGGGCGACGCTTGTGCTGCATACCACCGAGGAATATTTGACCTTCCCGGCCTACCTGTCGTCTGCTAACCGATTGCTACGGTTGCTGTCACCGCCCGAGTTTTTGCAGAACCCGCAGAACCTGAGGGTCGCGCTGGTTATGGCGACAGTGCTGCCTCTCGCTGTAATCGCGTGGGCAATCCTATGTCCACGCAAGGCCCTTCTGGTATCTGTGCTCTTTCTCGAGTGCATCCTGCTGGTCAATGTAGGCTGGCACATATTCGCTGCTTGGGTCAGAGGCGGCTACGCTCCTGGAGTGATCACAGCGGTTATGATCAATCTGCCGTTCGGCGTTTACGTGCTACGAAGGGCGGTGAGGGAGCAGTGGATTCCGTCGCGAACGATATGGCAACTGATCGCCATAGCGCTCGTGCTGCATATCGCGGCCTTGGGCAGTGTCCTGGCAGGATAAGCGAAAACAAATAGGAGGTAGTTTCTGGAGTGCCGGAAAAGTCAGCTTTTTCGGTATGTATGGTCCGCCGCCTTGTCGCAAGCGAAAAGTGAGAATAGCGGGTAAGGTCTGCGCGTATGTATGCGGCCTTGTTGGAGTGCGTGACGACTCCGGGCCAGGATGGAATGCGCTTCGCTCTGTTCCTAATTAACTTGGCGGTCTTCGAAGACCTTTACCGAAAGCAGGTTACCAGATTCGCGGACTTCTGCTGGAGCGCGGCATCACGTGTACAAGGGCCGGCGTCACGGGCGGCTCGAACTTCTCGAGTACCCACAGGTCGTACTTCACGCACTTGAACGTTGTGCACAGAATCTGGAGTCCGTCGGCGCTCAGGAAGCCTGGGGTGTCGACCGACGCATCAACAATGTGAAGATCAACGAGCCATCCTTGAAACCAGCCGATAAAAGAGTGCGAACGCCGAAATACCAAGGGCGACTGCATCTTCAGGCAGAGCGGCTGGTAGATCACGTCCAAACGTCCTTGCTAAAAGGCTCCTCGCCTTAGCTCCTCCGAATGTTCCGGCCACAGCTCCTATAATTCCCGCTACCAGCCCGATGATCATTCCATGGCCAGGAAGCCCAATCGCAAGACCGCACAGAGCACTCGTGACGATTCTGGTGATGAACTGAGGAGGTACCAATCGGCTTGGAGTCTTCGGAAGCTTGTCGTTGACCAGCTCTCCGATCGCGACGAGGGTCAAAATGTACGGTGTGAACGCATAGCCCAGGAAAGCGAGCCAAGTGTGGTCTAAAGGCAAGATGCCGGAGTGGACGGCCCAACTGACGGCGGTCAATCCAATCAGGGCTCTTAAAGCGATATCATGGTTACTGTAATGTGCCAAAGCGGAGCCTGAACCAAGCTTGAGCATCTTGCGCGGTGATTTGTGGGAGTAGGTCTGTGATGGCTTGATCGAGGACTTCGCGGGTGCGTGCTTTGGTGGAGCGAAGCAATTGTTTGAGTTTGGCCCAGGCCTTTTCGATCGGGTTTAGATCGGGCGAGTAGGACGGTAAGTAGATCAGCCTGGCACCTTGGTTTTCGATCCAGATGCGCACGCCCTCGGCTTTGTGCGAGGAGAGATTGTCCATCACCACGACGTCGCCGGACCGCAGCGCCGGGCAGAGTACATGCTGGACATAGGCGAGAAAAATGTCTGCGTCTGTGGGCTCCTCAATGGTCATCGTCGCGATCAAGCCGCGGGTGCTCATGGCGCTCAGAATGGTCAAGATTTTCCAATGGCCGCCGGGCGTCGCTTCGTGGATGCGCCGACCTCCAGCACAGCGGCCATAGCGTCGTGTCATCGAGGTGGTCATACCGCTTTCGTCCAGGTAAATCAGCCTCTCCGGCGGGATGGCCCGGATGCGCTCGATGA
Organism: Terriglobales bacterium; assembly: GCA_963823845.1. GTDB lineage: Bacteria > Acidobacteriota > Terriglobia > Terriglobales > Acidobacteriaceae > Alloacidobacterium. The sequence goes on along the minus strand of CAWGND010000020.1, from coordinate 12,356 downwards.
ACTCTTCGCGACGCTTGCGGTTTGCTTCCGTGTCCCGCTCGAGGGCGTGGAGCGACTTTTTTTCAGTCGCAGACCCAGCTGTCCTAACCATAGCCGGACCATCGACCAACTCATCTTTACGCCGATGTCATAGGCGAGTCGTTCGCGTAACTCGGCTACCGTCAAATCCGGATGCGCCGCAACCAGAGTGGCGATCCGGGCCGATACTTCAGCAGTTAGACGGCTCTTCGGTCCGGGCTTGTAGCGCACCCGTTCTGACTGTCCGCTCACCTGCCGCTGACGGAAGATCTTCTCCACATACCCAAGACTCACACCGAACACCGCCGCCAGCGTCCGGAAGCTGCCATGCCCCTTGGCGTGCGCCTCAAATATCTTGCGCCGCAGGTCGTCTTCGTAGGCTCTCGCCATCCTCGTCTTCGCCGCAGAGTCTCGCCTCTTCTACATTACACCATCATTGGTATTGCTCTAGTCCGGAGGCGGTCCCAATAAGAAATGCGTTGATGAAGATAAACATGGAAAACTCCTGTAAGCTCGTTCGAGGGTTGTTGGGCAGGTTTGATAACTTGTATCTGCGCTATCCGTTCGTGGTTTGCGGCGTGATCGGCACGGATCTGTGAAGCAGATACACCACGAGGAATTGGAGGACGGCGATAAAGAGCGGCCCAGCGCATTTCCCAAGATCATGCTCAAACAGACCAATTCCGGCATCCAGCAATTGCATGGCGCCGGCGAGCGCCCCCAGGATCAGCAACGCAGGCGTCGCCCGCTTGTAGATCGCCCCCAATGCGAGCAAAGCCAGAGGAATTCTGGGCGCCGCCGCGTACATCGCCAATAGCAACGACGCCTGCGTTGGAACGGATTCGGCAGGAACCAGGTATTGCGGACGGATGATCGCCGCGATGGAAAAGCCGCTCGCGACCAGGACATTGATTGCCGTAACCAGCGAAGCGAGTCGAATCGCCTTTATTGTTGTCATTGATTCCTCTCTCTGAGTAAGCTCGTCCGAGCGCATTTGGGTTGATTTAACAACTTGTGTCCGCACTACGCCTGCGCTGTGAGAACGACCCTCCCGAAGGGGCGGTCTTCAACGAGATAACGCAGGGCCTCAGCTGCTTCTGGCAGAGGAAAGGTCTTCGCAACGATCGGTTTGATTGCGCCAGATTGGAGTAGAGAGGCGATTGAATTCCAAGCGTCAGTTACGGCCGCCTGCGGCTGACGGAACATATTCAGACTCAGGATGCTGGCTTGTGGCACGATGAGATCTGTCACGTCAATGGTCGTCCGACGACTTGCGGAATATCCCAGCGTTGTGAGGCTTCCTCCGAACGCGAGCGCTTTGAGCGCCTCGCTCAAAACTTCACCACCGATCCCGTCGATGACAATATCCGCGCCGTAGTCGTCCGTGACACGACGTACGCCGTCACTCAACTTCTCCAGGGAAGTATCGATGACCTCATTGAATCCGAGCGCCTTCGCCTGCTCGGCTTTCGCATGGTTGGTCGTGCTGGATATAGCGTGTTTTGCTCCCAGAGCGCGCGCCAGTTGTGTCACCGCGTTTCCGACCGATCCTCCGATCGCCGGCGCCAGAACGGTTTTGTCGGGACGAAAACCAGCCAGGGTGAGAGCTATTTGCGCGGTGAGATACGCAACCGGAATGCCTGCGGCGCTTATATCGTCGACACGATCAGGTATCAGGCAAAGATCTTCCTTCCTTACGGCAATCCACTCACGGTAGGTTCCGTCCTCAAAAGCACCATAGGCACCCCAGAACATGACGCGTGAGCCGGTAGGAAACTCCGCTCCGCCTCCCGCCTCCACCACGCCCGCTCCCTCGTTGCCCAGGACTAGCGGCACCTCCGGGATGTGAAATTTGCCGGAGAGAATCGTATAGTCGAGCGGCGTGACGCCAGCCGCCGTGATTCGTACCAGCACTTTCCCGTTTGTGACCGCTGGTTTGGGAAGATCGACCAGCTTCAACGCTTCATAACCATTAAATTTCTCCGCTCTCATTGCACGCATATTGGTTCTCCTTTTCCAATGTCACTCCTGACCTGCGGCGCTAGGCCGCAACCCGGAAGCTGTTAATTGTCGATCGAGACCACCTGCAGGTCACGAATTGGTTGAGCCCTTGGCCTTCGCCGAGCACGTTATGTGGATTACTGTTACAATCCACATATACTGGATTAGATTCGTAATCCTGAATTGGTCGCAGATTATTTTCTTGGAGATTCGGATGGGTTATTCCCAGGCACAAAAAGAGAAAACTCATAAGCGTATCGTTTCTATTGCCTCAAAGAGATTCCGCGAAAAGGGCCTCGCGGGATTCGGAATTGCGGAGTTGATGAAGGAAGCCGGCCTGACGGTGGGCGGCTTCTACAAGCACTTCGATTCGCGTGACGAACTAGTGGCCGAGGCGCTCAGCGATGCATTCGGTGTCTGGCAGCGCCAGAAGGAAGCTGCCGAATCCGGTGGGCAGCCGCTAACCTTCGCAAAGCTGATCGACGACTACTTGAGCGATGTGCACCGCAAGAATCCAGGTGCGGGATGTGCCTTCAGCGCATTGGCGCCGGAGATCGCTCGTAGCGACAAGCGGACTCGTGCGCTCACTTCTGATCAAGTCAAGGCGGATCTTGAGTTGATTGTCGGGTTGCTGCCAGGCAGGGATAAGCGTGCGGCAAGATCGAGAGCGATCCTGACTTTCAGTGCTCTCGTCGGAGCGATGTCGCTGGCCCGCGCTGTATCGGATGAGGAGCTTTCGCGGGAAATCTTGAAGACGGTGGCAGACCTTCTGAAGCATCCAGCCTGAGATCGACCAGGCCGGTCGCCTTCAGTGCCGCGGCTCTCAATCAGATTTGCCCTCTGCCACCGTCAACAAACAGTTCGATACCTTTCACAAAACTGGAATCATCCGACGCCAGAAAAAGCGCAGCTTTAGCAATTTCGTCGGGATTCCCCATTCGTCCCATCGGGATGGTGGACACGATTCGCGCAATGGCGTCGGCAGGTTGTCCATCGATCACCGGAGTATCGGTCGGCCCTGGGCTAATGACGTTGGAACGAATATGACGGTCTTTGAGATCCGAGGTCCAGGTTCGGACGAAGGAGCGGAGAGCGGCCTTCGTCGCGCCATAAACGCCGAAGGCGGGCGTACCTTTCACACTCGCTACCGACCCGTTGACGATAATCGAGCCAACATCGTTCAGCAGCGGTAAGGCTTTCTGCACAGTGAACAGCGTTCCTTTGACGTTGATGTCGAAGAGCTTGTCAAAATGCTCCTCGGTGATTTTGCCGAGGGGAGCAAATTCAGCGACGCCGGCATTGGCGAAAACGACATCGATTCTCCCCTTGGTCGCGACGACCTCGTAGAGACGATCGAGGTCGGTCAATTTGGCAATGTCTCCCTGAACGCCAGTAACATTGCTGCCAATTGCTTTCACGGCTTCGTCGAGCTCCTTTTGACGACGGCCCGTGATGAAGACGTAGGCTCCTTCTTTTACAAAGAGCTTCGCTGTAGCGAACCCTATCCCGGTTGTGCCACCAGTAATGATTGCCACTTTGCCTTGCAGCTTCTTGGGTCCGGTCATCGGCAGTCATCCTCCGTCTCCCGTTGCTCTCAGTTGTCCCCAAAATGGGGATGCCGAACACTTAGGAAGGGAATGTATCGCCAAACATGGGGAGACCGCTGACGGATTCTTTCTTTGTGGCTTCGTCTTGTAACACATCCCAGTGCTCGGCCAGAAGACCGTCTTCGAATCGGACAACGTCGGCGGCAATCCAGGCCGCGGGCCTTCCTATCCCAGTGAAACGGCCATGCGCGATGACATAGTCGCCTTCTGCGAGAATGAGCTGGTTTTCGTAGCGCAGCGTATCTGGCGTCGAGCGAACAAGATCGAAAAGTCCTTCGCGTCCCGGTGGAATGTGCGCGCTGTGCTGGATGTATTTTGGTGACCAGAAGCGCTCCGCTGCCGCGTATTCGCGTTTGTTGAAGAGAGTGTCGAAGGCTTCGAGAACGATCGCCTTGTTCTGTCCGGGTGTTGTCTTTGGCATATACAGCTCCTGTGATTGTTTTCGGAAGATTGATAGGTTGGGTAATCGGAATAGCCGTGCGGCCCGAAGGCGTACACGGTTTCCCAATCAACTTCAGCAAGAGGGACATTCTTGGCAAACCTCTGGACCAGGTCGGGATTTGCGATGTAGGGACGGCCGAACGCTACAAGATCTGCCAGACCTTCCGCGATAAGGCGATTGCCGCGATCACGGTCCATCTTCACGTTCGCGATCAGTGTGCCTGTGAAGAGGGGGCGGAAATGCCGGAACATGCCATCGTCGGCCAATCTTTCGAGTGGCGTTCCAGTAAAGTCGGTTGTGTTGCCCATGAGCAACAAGTGCGAAAGATTGTAGGTACTCAACTTCCGGATCGCATATTCAGTCACTGGCAGAGTTTCATCGTTGGCTTGAAATGCCGCGCCTTCGTGCATCGGGCTGATCTTGACTCCCACCCGTTGTGCATCGACCTCATTCAGGACCGCCTCGACTACTTCGAAGAGGAAGCGCGAGCGATTTTCCAGGTTTCCGCCGTACTCGTCTTGGCGCAGGTTGGTCGTAGCGTTCAAGAACTGCGAGATCAGATAGAGATAGTTCGCGAGGATCTGGACGCCATCGAAGCCGGCTTCCATCGCATTCCGCGCAGCGCGCCCGAAATCTGCAACCGTAACTTGAATCTCCTTTTTCGTCAGAGGCCGCGGTTTCACTGTGGGCTTCCTTCCCGTCGGGGTGAACGACAACTGGCCGGGATCGACATTCGATGCGGACACGGGCTGCGCGCCGTCCAGTAGTTCTGGATGCGAGATTGCGCCGGTGTGCCAGAGCTGGGAAATGATCCGACAGTCGGCAGCATGGACGGCATCCGTGACGTGTCGCCATCCCTGAACCTGCTCCTCGGTCCACAGTCCTGGCGTATCGGCCCAACCGAATCCTTCCGGACTAACTGCGGTGGCCTCAGTGATGATCAATCCAGCCGAAGCACGCTGCGCGTAATAGTCCGCCTGCAAGGTCGTGGGCACGTGATCATGCGGTTGAGCGCGCATCCGGGTGAGTGGCGCCATGACGATGCGGTTAGGAAGATTGAGGTCTCCCATTCGATACGGTGTGAAAAGCGGCTGATTCGACATCACACGAACTCCTGCATAGATGAACTGAACGTTCCTAAGAAATGACTTCGATCGCATCGACCCGTGAGGGATAAAACGCCAGGTAGTCGCGAATTCCGGCGACTGCCTCATGCGGTCGCTCATACGTCCACACGGCATTCTTTGATTGGGAATTGCCGATGGGAATGCTGTAGTAGCTGCAATCGCCCTTGTACGGACAATAGGTGTAATGAGTTGTCCGAACGAGCAGCGACATGTCCGTATCGTTGCGCGGCAAGTAGTAAACGGGCGGGTATCCCTTCTCTTCCAGCCGAAGTGCTCGCGTCGATTCAGCCACTGTCCGTCCAGCAACCGCTACGCGAACCATGCTTGAGCCTTCACTAAAGAACCGGCAAGAGTTGCTGTACCAGGAAAAAGGGGCCTCGGACATTCGTCGCAAAGAGACTGTCAAAATCTTCTACCGTGTAGTCCGCGATGCGAGTCGACTTGCTGACCCCCGGCGTTGAGCACGAGCACATCCAATCGATCACCGATGGAGTGCACCTGCTTCGCGAGCAGCGCAGCACCCTCTGGAGTTCCCAGATCAGCTGAGATTGCATCTGCATCGCCACCTTTCCTTCGGATCTCGACAACGAGAGACTCCGCTTCCTGTCTTGACCGACCATAATGAACCAGGCCGTGCGCCCCGGCCTTCGCAAGTGCCTCTGCCGTTGTGTGGCCAATTCCTCTCGATGCCCCCGTCACAAGCGCGGTTTTGTTCTCGAGCTCACGCATTCATCCCTCCGTCCACGGTCAGATTCGCTCCGGTGATATAAGAGGATTCAGGACCGGCAACGAACGCCACCATTGCAGCGATCTCATCTACACGCCCATAGCGGTCGAGCGCTGTAGCGGCCTTCTGCGGTACCGCCCAATCACCCGAGGCGGGATTCAAATCCGTATCGATTGGACCCGGTTGTACGTTGTTGACCGTGATGCCCCGGCTCCCGACTTCTCTGGATAGTGCCTGGGTAAACATCTTGACGGCTCCCTTCGTGGCCGCGTAGGGCACAAGCCCGGGCGCAACGGCACGCTCGCCCACGGCCGAACCGACCATGATGATGCGGCCACCATCCTTCATATGTTTCAGCGCTGCCTGCGTAGTGGCGAATACACCGCGAACGTTGATGTCGAGCACGCGATCCATCTCCTCGAGCGTCGACTTCGCGAACGGCTTTGGAATTGCTGTGCCGGCATTGTTCACGAGCACATCAAGTCGGCCGAAGGTCGCGACCGCCTTTTCGACCGCACCCGTGACTGCTTCGACGCTGGCAGCGTCCGCCTGGATCGCGATGGCTTTTCCGCCACTGAGTTCAATCGCTTTGACTACGGCGGAGGCCGCGCTGGCGTCCTTCGCGTACGTAATGGCTACGCTTGCTCCATCGGCGGCAAGACGCTTCGCAATCGCTGCGCCAATGCCCCGGGAACCGCCGGTAACGAGTGCTACTTTCTTCGCTAACTTGGACATGTGTCTCCTTTGCCATGTTCGGAACAATTCAAAAACCCGATTCTGCTGCGTCTTGTTCGACGGTGTCGTGTCGGACGGTTCTGAACCCTTCAGTTCTATACGATGACGAGGGTACGGTGAGGATGCAGAGATATTGAACTATTTAGTTCTTTATCGGATAATATGTCTATGGGTCGTCCAAAGGGCTTTAGCCGGGAGGAAGTTCTGGAGAAGGCGATGCCCGTTTTTTGGAAGCATGGGTTCGCGGACACGAGCCTCCAGGAACTGGAACGAGCGACAGGCGTGAACAAGTCAGGGCTCTATACGGAATTTCGTGACAAGGAAGATCTTTTTGTGGCGTGCCTGCGGCACTATCTTGAGAGCCAGGGGAAGAGGGGACTTCTGACCAAGGAGCCTCTTGGCTGGAAGAACGTCGAGACTTTTCTCAAGAATGGCCCTCTTAACAAGGGGGAACAGCAAGGCTGCTTTTCTGTCAACTCGATGCGGGAGTTCGCTATCCTTCCGGATGAGGCATATGGGGTCGTGACGGAGAATCGAGCGCAATTGCAGCGCCTTCTCGCCATGAACATCGAAGCCGAAAAGCCCAGGGTGGCTCCTTCCGCGATTGCCGAGATGGTGCTGTCCTTCTTCTCCGGATTATGTATTGAGCGCAACCTCAAATCCGGCAAAACCTCGTCGACCCGCAAGATCGACAACTTCATGACAGCGCTTCGCAGTCTCTAATCGAACGTTCGTAAATCCGGTGATACGTGGACAAGCCGCGGTCCGAAGGCAGGAACATACCGGCACCTGCGATACATGCAGTATTCGAGTAGCGAAAAGGCCGTTGAAGCACCCCGTGATTTGAAGGAGAGAACCATGCTCGACCACATAATCCTGACTGTCAGCAATGTCGAACGTTCGCTGACATTCTATGAGACGGGTTTAAAGCCTCTAAATATCAGGTTCTTCCTACCCTACAAGGGCGAAGGCGATCATCCTGATCTGTGGGGATTCGGTGACGGCAAGAGGGCGTTCTTCTGGCTCAAGCAAGGAAAGCCCAATCCAGCGTCCATTCACTGGGGCTTACGAATTGTAGATGCGCGAACAGGGATTCCTTAAAAGAGTTGCCGCTCGAGAGTTCCACTTCATCGAGTGGCCCTTGATTAGCGTTATTTCGCACTTCAAGCCAGCGAACGTTGCTAGTGATCATCGTGGTCATGATCGTGATCTCCCCACGGAATATTACGCGCCGCACCCATGATGATGGAGGCAAGAGTGGGCCGCTGCATGCCCGCCCTTATGTTGCCTACCTACCGACCTGTGCGAATCAGAAGTTCTATCAGAAGACCCGGAGTCGGGGGCGGTATCCTGGCCCCAATTGGTTGGTCTTGTTGGAGCGTACACGACCTCAGGGCTTTTCGGGGGATCCAGCATAAGCTGTGCAACCGGGCCAGCCAACTCGTCAACGGTCGCCGCCTTTGCTGTCACTTCTGTCGACTCTGAAGGGACTGAGAGCCTGTCTTTCTTTGTGGTTCTTGTTCTAGCTTTGCCATATGGGTGAAGTATATGAAAGGCCACCTCCTGTGGCTGGCCTATCTGCTCTTGTGCGTAAGAAAGGACCACCGCAAGTGAGGGCAGAACAGTAAGAGAGCCAAGGAGGATCACAATCCCGCTGGTCGCACGTAAGCAGAGCAACCACTTCGAAGACTTCTTTGATCCGTAAGGATGGAATGGACACGAGCCGTCAACTGTACCGAAGGTGAAGCAAAATCGACGCCCCACGGTTTTTGCTCTCCCTCGACGTTCAGCCGCGCGAATCGAATCAGGCATTCTGCATACTTGACTCGCGTTTCAGGAGAGTCCGAAACGACGGCAAGATCGCAAGCAAGTTCCCGTTCAAACTGTATTTTGTTGAATGCATACCAAACCGCTGGATGGAAAAGAGCAGAGCTCTAAGCGGAGCGGCAAATCGACCAAAGAGAAAATCCCGGCGCCGAACATGGTGCAATTCGTGTCGCAATACATCTTCGAGTTCCGAGCTATCTTGCTCAAGGCAGAGTGTCGGCAGCAGAACCGTAGGCCGGATCCATCCAAGCGTCGCGGGGGATGTGATTCCCGTCAGCAGCAATAATCTGCACTTGCCTACCTGGAGACTCTCTGCAAGGCGTTGGAAGGTTTCTGCGCTGGAAGAGAGCGCAAAAGCGTGAGATCCATGACATGGTTGTGCTCCTATCCCAGAGCCGCTCTGAAGCTCAACACTAGGTCAACAGCCTGCGTGACCTTGTGCCAGTTCTCGCACTCAGTCCGTAGCTGCTTGCGACCTTTCGTCGTGAGGCGATAGAACCGTGCGCGCCTGTTGTTCTCGCTGTGGCCCCAATCTGAGGTGATCCATCCGTCCTGCTCCATGCGGTGGAGTGCAGGATATAGCGAGCCCTCCTCGACACGGAGGACCTCATCGGATATGCGCTGGATGTGGAGCGTGATTCCCCAGCCATGCATGGGGCCTTGCTCGAGTGTCTTGAGAACGAGCAGAGTCAACGTGCCTTGAAGATTGTCGCTGTTGGGGCGAACCATCTTCTCCTATAGATGTCTATAGGAGAAGATGGACCTTCTTCCAGCATTCTGTCAAGCGGCAACGCAAACCATATCTGGCAAAAATGCAAGCGAGAAGTCGAGGGAGAAGAAGAAAGTCTGTCGTGATAGGATGCGGAAACGCTGGCCCCTCCCAGAGCGGCTCTGATTTCCTGACACAAAGGACTCGTATGCGCACTGTGCCCATTTGTTTGTTAATGCTTTCGTCCGTAACGGGGCTTTTCGCAGGGCATTCTCCAAGCTCCAGTGAACCTTTCGACATCGTGATTGTGAACGGACACATCATCGATGGGACAGGGTCGCCATGGTATTCCGGAGAAGTGGGAATTCGTGCGGGCCGGATTGCAGCCATCGGCAACCTGGAGGCAGCGCCGCGCAAGCAGACGATTAATGCAAAGGGCAATGTCGTCGCGCCGGGTTTTATCGACATGCTGGGTCAGTCCGAAATGACGATGCTTGTTGATCCCCGGCTTCCTTCGAAGATTTACCAGGGAATTACTACTGAGATCACTGGAGAGGGCGGGTCAGCGGCGCCCCTCAATCCAACGATCATCGCGGCCGATCGCGCTGGGTACGATCACCTGAAGATTAATCCTGATTGGACTACGTTTCGCGAATACTTTGCGCGGCTGGAGCGCCAGGGCATGGGTATTAACCTGGCAAGCTATGTGGGAGCAACCAGCGTGCGACGAATGGTGCTGGGAGATGGCGACATCCAGCCGACTACGGCGCAATTGTCCGAGATGCAGTCGTTGGTACGACAAGCCATGCAGGACGGGGCCGTTGGGCTCTCCACTGCTCTGCAGTATGCCCCTGCGCCCTATGCCAGGACCGGCGAACTGGTTGCACTTGCCAGCGAGGCGGCAAAGTACGGTGGCATTTACGCGACGCACATGCGCAGCGAGGGCGACAGCGTGCTCGAGGCAATCGATGAAGCAGTGCGTATTGGGCGCGAGGCACATATTCCGGTTGAAATCTGGCATCTCAAAGCTGCTGGAAAAGCAAACTGGGGGCGCATGCCGCAGCTTGTCGACCACATCAATGCTGCTCGATCATCCGGCGTAGACATCAGCGCCGACACCTACGCATATACCGCATGGTTCAACACCTTTTCTGCCTTCGTTCCTCCATGGGCGCATGACGGTGGCGACGCCAAGCTCATAGAACGGTTACAGGACAAGACGGTCCGTGCTCGCATTCGTAAAGAGATGCTTAGCCCGGGGGGAAACTGGGATAACGAATGGCAGGAGATTCCTGGTCCGGAGGCGATACAAATTGCGGTTGTGCAGAATCCTGAGCTCATTTCGCTACAGGGTAAGCGCCTGTCGGAGGTTGCCGAAATGTGGAGGGAAGATCCCATCGACGCGCTGTGTGACCTGCTTATCCGCGACAAAGCATTCACTGAGGTTGCTGTTTTCGGTATGAGCGAACCGGATGTCACCCTGGCACTGAAGCAACCCTGGGTCTCCATCGACAACGATTCGCAGGGCACCTCACCTGATGGGCCGCTTGGCAAGGAACATCCACATCCCCGAGCATACGGAACCTTCCCTCGGATCCTGCGTAAGTATGTGCGCGAAGATCATGTGCTGACCCTCGAAGACGCCATCCGCAAATTCACTGCTCTGCCCGCGCAGCGTATGCGGCTGACTGATCGCGGGGTATTGAAGCTGGGCATGTGGGCCGACGTGGTCATCTTCGATCCCGCGAGCATCCGTGATCTGGCCACTTTTGAGCAGCCTAACCAGCTTTCGCAAGGGATCGAGTATGTGCTTGTAAACGGAGTGCCTGTGATTGCCGAAGGAAAGATGACCAATGCTCTACCGGGAAGAGTGCTGCGCGGCCAAGGTTATGTAGCGCACTAGAAGGCCCAAATGGGTATTCCGATATACAGAACAGTTCATTGGGGCCACAGCGTCGTCTCTTCGGAGGTAGCCTTCGTTCTCGATTCGTAATAACAGTCCGATGCGCTCATTGAGCTATTCAGATCCATGCGAAGATAGGTTCCAATGTCTGTTGCGGAAGCGGCGTTACTAGATGGTAAAACAGGTGAGAGGCCTGTAGCCGAGCGAATATCAGAAATCAGTGGCCGCTACCAGACAAGCTAAAATTCCGCATGGAACCATACGATTTCGTCTCGAACCGCCGTCCGCGGGAGTCAAAGTGGACCACATGATGGCTGACGCTACCGGCAATGTTTTTGCCAACCTGCCCCCATCACGATCGGAAGAAGTCTTCCAGGAAATAATGCAAGGTGAAAGATTTAGATTGGAACGAATCATCTCTTTCGGTCATGCAACTCCAGGTGGTCAATGGTATGACCAGGAGCAGCATGAATGGGTTGTATTGTTGTCCGGCGCAGCGGGCTTGCGTTTCGAGGGAGAAGAAGGTCTACGAGTATTACACCCCGGAGATTTCGTTAACATACCTGCGCACACGCGCCATAGGGTTGAATGGACAGACGAGAAGCAAACTACAGTCTGGCTAGCTTTGCATTACTCAAAATCTGAAGTAGCACGATAAAAGCAAGTGAAATTTTGCGGAACTCGTTTCCGAACGTGGCGGCTCAAAAGCCCAAATGACTTTCTCGTTCACCAGTACTACCTTGACCCGGATGCAGTGATTCAGAAGCTTCAGGAGCAAGCTGAACGGCGCGGGGAAATCGAGCGTCTGCTCGAGATACATAAGCGGACTGTGCCTCAATTCGTCGACGTCATTCGCGAACACATTGATAGCCCGTTTTCACAGTGATGTGTATCGACAGGCAGGCAAAGAAAAAGGAGCCCGTCGCGGCAGGCTCCTTGTAGGTTGTATTTTTGTTACGCTGCGGCAGATCTCTTTGCAGGTTTTGCCCATGTAGTGGTTATCTCCAAGGCCGTCGCGTCAACAGGTTTCGAAAGCTCGTGACTTCCCTTAATGCATCTCACTACGCACAGACGATGCAAAATTGAGAGAGCCGGAGGCCGTGCCATGGAAGAGTCGGAAATAGATGAACCGGAAAAGGTGAAGCACGTAGACGACGTGAAGGACCTTGACCGCGCACAGTACGAGAACGGATTCCAAGACTGCTCCGCTGGTCAACCTTTTGACGCAAAGCAAAGCCCAGCTTGGCAGTTGGGCTGGAA
>CAWGND010000019.1:0-39987 GCA_963823845.1 Terriglobales bacterium | reverse complement strand
GGCTTAGGAGAAAACGAAAGACGACTTGGATTGAGTCGATTAGGGCTTTCTTGCTGGCCTGTCTCGTTAGCCTTGCCATGAACTCCCATGCCTCTCACCGCGTTCGCATCGCAGCCTTCAGCGCACTTATTGCAGGCGTGGCTTGGATGCTGAAGTCCAGCTGGGAGAAAACCGATCAGACGATACCTCGGTGGGTTGAAATTCTCATACTTCTCGGTTTGGCACTCTACGTATTCCGGCGCATGACCTCAGTTGGTGACACTGGTTCACATGGGGCGCAGCTAAACGACCTTCCTCGAAAGTAGGGTTTTCGGCAAGTTCATGGCGTCTGAATCGCTGGGCGGCGGCGAACTTTCCGAAAACTCCGTATTTCGCGCAGTTCACTTTGAACGGCTGTGTCGCAGACTGCCCGGCTGGGCTGCACCACGCCGAGCGCTCGCCAGTCACGACTCACTGACGATCGCATCGAGATGTATTCCGAGATCCCAGTAGTCGGTGAGCCACCACGGTTCAGCGACCGACCAAGGATTTGGTTTGACCGCGTTCACCAGAGTCAACCGGGTATCGTGCGTTAGGTCACTCATCTGCAGGTTGTAACCATTGGGCGTGGTGGTGTGATAACTCTTGAACGCAGCCACGTGAATATCGTCGTTGGTGGATGTGTCGACACGAGCCTTGAGGCCGCGCCTCTCCAACTCCGCCTTCACGACGTCCGTGTCCCATGGCGAGATTCCAAACGAGATGTGATCGACGCGCGCGTTGTGCGGCGCACCGGTGCCTTTTCCAAAGTTTGGGTCGTTGGCGTTGCCTCCGCGGATGATCATATCCCCGATCTCTCCGATGAGGAGTTCTTGCTGATCCCCTTCGTCGTATGTCTCCTTCCACCCCAGGAGGTTGGAGTAGAAGGATGCGGTCGCCTTGTAGTTAGGCACCTGGTATGAAAGATGATCCATCCAGACGGTTTTCCATCCAGTCGATTCAAAGGGCGAGGCCTCAACAAGTTTCGCGGACGTTCTTGCAGACGAGGAAGTCTGGCGGTCTTTCGCGAGACCGTGCCCGTTAGCGATCTGAATATCCAGTCCGTCGGGGTCCTTCACGTGGAAGCTCTCGAACCCTCTGCCATCGTTGTCAATGACTGGCGACAGGCCGCGTTTACGGAGTTCGGCCTGCACTGTTGGGGGCATTCCATGGCTCGATGACAAAGCACAGGTTATCCACTACGGCGGTCTGCTGGCCGGGCGCCTGTTTGAAGATGACCGAACCCCAGGGGCCGATGTCCAGGATGGCCTGCTGCCCGTCATCGTTTCGGAGCCTCCAGCCCATCAACGCAATGTAAAACGCAGCCTCCTTCGGATAGTCCGCAACCCGGAAGGTAATGTGATCCAACGCCACTGTTGTCCAGCCCGTGGGTGCAAATACTGGCTGGATCGGGGCCGTTGCTACTTCTGCGGTTAGTGGGCATATCGGCGTGCTATAGCCATCCCTGCACTTGCCGTGACCGAATGCGGACGCCACAAAGGATACGACACACGCCATTTCCGAAGGCCTTCAGCAGCTTGGAGCCGGGGGACGCCGCGCTGCGGCAGAGGTTTGATGGCTTGGCTAGCATGTTCACGTTTGGCTCCGTTTTGTGGCAGCATACCATCCTCATCGTCAAGGCGAATCGTGATTCCCGTTCCCGTAAAGTCGGTTTTCGGCAAGTTCGGTTGAAGTTTCCGATAACCCCGTTTATCGGGAACTTCGGCTCGCGCCTCCTACATCCTCATTTCGCCATTGGCTGAATTTCTGCTTTTGTCGTCCCAAGCCTCCCGTAGAAACTGGATCATTCGTTGGGGAGTGATCACGCCCACAACCTGGCGCACCTCATCCTGCTTACCACAGGGAGTATGCCCGGATTGTTTTCAAGACGTTGCAGCACTAGTTCAAGTTGATGGTCCGGGTGCACATGTGCGCAATCCCGTAGAAGCGAAGTGATTGTAGCGTTAGCCATTCCTGACTGATGGGCTAGCTCAATTTGTTGCCGAGTGACGATACCCGAGTAGAGTCCATCGCTACCCACCAGGAAAGATTGCGAGTCAGTTGCAGTGATGCATTGAGCCGCACTCTCAACCGAACTGTCCAGAGGGATGAGGGTAAAGTCCTTTGTCATGACGTCGCGAGCTTGCCAGACCCCGGCGGGCATGCGACCGCCAGTTTGAGGCAGGTAAACGTGGTCTTGCTGGAGCAGTGCTTTGTACAACGGGACGGGCTGATACCGTCTTGAGATTAGGAGACTGATCATGTTGGCAATCATGAGCGGCACGAGGACCTGGTAGTCCTGGGTGAGTTCGAAGATCATGAACACCGATGTCATCGGAGCCCGGATGATCCCCGCAAAGAGGGTGCCCATCCCGACCAGGGCGTATGCGCCCGGATCGCCGGTAGGAAACGGAGCAAAGCGATGCACGAGCAGTCCAATGGTGCCGCCTGTCATCGCTCCCAGGTAAAGGCTTGGCGCGAAGATGCCGCCGGCGTTCCCTGATGCGTAGGAGACGATCGTCGCTACGAGCTTTGCAATGCACAACAATGCGACCGTCTTGAGGAGAAGACCTCCATTCAGCGCCTGGTCTACGTAGTCGTAGCCAACACCAAGTACCTGCGGGAAAAAATAAGGATCACACCAATGACCAATCCTCCAAGGGCAGGCTGGTAGATACGGGTCCGTTGCGGCATCCGGAGGAAGACCGCCCGCAGCCAAAGCAGGCCTTTGCAGAAGGCTACTGAAACTCCACCGCCGACGAGGCCAAGAACCGCGTAAGCGGCTAATTCGGCTGGGTCGACCAGGTGATATTGCGGGACATGGAAGATGGGGTAGTTGCCCAGGATCGAACGCTCGACGATCACGGAAGCTACGGATGCAACAACTGTAGAGCCTAACAAGGCCGCATTCATGTCTCCGATGATTTCTTCGAGAGCAAAGAGTACAGCTGCGACAGGGGTGTTGAACGCAGCAGAAAGAGCTGCGGCAGAAGCCACAGGAATTAAGCTTTGAGCGCGAGCGGGTGACAGATGAAACCACTTCCCGATTGAGGAGGCGATACCCGCGCCAATCTGGACCGATGGCCCTTCCCGTCCCATGGAGTGGCCCGAACCGATGCAGAGTACGCCGGTCACAAACTTTCCGAAGGCTACGCGTCCCGGCACGTGCCCCTGATGCAGATGATAGGCCGCTTCAGTCTGGGGGACTCCGCTGCCGCGTGCCTCTGGGAAGAACCTGGCCAAAAGGAATCCTGTAACGAGGCTCATCAGAGTTGGGACGAGGATGTAGCGCAGATTGGAAGGCGCCATACCGAAGAGAAAATATGTTGTGCCTTTGATGGCCAGGGTGAACAATACGGCGGCAAGGCCGGCGAGTATTCCAATAATGATTGTCAGTGCGAGATAGATGTGATTTTCACGCAGGCGCAGCCTCTGTATGAGTGGCGCATTGGCGGCGCTCATTGTTGCCCGCCATTGTGCTCGAGGCCAATCAGAAGCAGCGCCTCATCTGCAGCCAACGGGTGTCCGCAACTGCTTGAGGTTTCCTTTTCGATTCTCAGGATTACTCCCATCCCGGACTTCACCGCGTCGTAGTCCGCTGGATGCTCCGGATTGTTGAGTGTGGGTTCGATGGCAAGGGCCTCTGCCTTCAAGGATTGCAGGTGGGTACTCGTCTGAGGGTTCGAAGTTTGATTCAGGCATGTGTCCAGCCTCTGAAGGGAGCGGTTAAGGCCCAGAAGAAATCGGTTCTGGCGCTCCTTAGCGCTGAGATGCGGAGCAAGCGGGTCATCGTCCAGCACCATCTCCGCGAGTGCAAGATCCTGACGTGTCTTCTCGGACGTGGGGTCTGCCACCAAGCCGGCTTTCAGGTACTGCGCGGCCTGGGTATAGTCTCCAAGTTGAAACGAGGTCTCACCGGCGCAGGTGAGCGCTTCAATGTTGTGACTGTCCAGTCGTAGAGCTTCCATCTGATGCTTCAGCGCGTGTGGGAGATCACCCGCTGCAAGGAACATGCTTGCCGCATCCAGATGCGCAGGGACCGTATCAGGCAAATCAGCTTCGAGAATAAGCAGTTCGGAGATTGCCAGGTCGCGTTTCTGACGATTGAGCAGCAGGCGAAT
This sequence comes from Terriglobales bacterium, assembly GCA_963823845.1. Taxonomy (GTDB): domain Bacteria; phylum Acidobacteriota; class Terriglobia; order Terriglobales; family Acidobacteriaceae; genus Alloacidobacterium. Next base: position 35,848 of record CAWGND010000019.1, on the reverse strand, counting down.
CAGTTCGATCCGCAACTGTCGCCTGCGGTCATCCACCTGCGTGCCACTCCATCGGCCATAGAGCGCGTTCTGATAGTAGTTCACGGACTCAGAGATATCGCGGTCCTGTGACGTCAGACGGGCCAAATAGATATTGATCTCCGCATTTTCGGGGTCTGACTCGCGTAACCGTAACAGCAATTGCTGCGCTTCGGTGTTGTGACGACCGGCCGCCAGGGCATTGGCCAATGCAAGAGCATATTCACGGTTGTCCCGGGCGTCTACGGTTGCATTGCGAAAGTACTGAATTGCTTTCTCAATCTGTCCAGAGCTGACGTATTCCTTGCCTTGTCGGTACCAAAGACTCGCAATTCGGGTCTCCATTTGCTGTTCCCTGGTGGCCATGTTCTTGGTGAAGGCGAACACCAAGAAGGTCGCAAAGGCGAGAGCCACCAAAACAAATATCTCTTTGTTCAATAGGCGAGATGTCTGTTCTTCCGCCACAGAACATTAACTCCAGGAGCAGCACTTCGGTGGAGTTCACAAGTTCTTTTCGCTCGTTCTCGGAGGAGATTATACCTTTCCCAATTTAGCGTTCGCTGCGACGAACTTTGCCCCGACAACGTGAGCGGGTGTACTCTCCACGCGAGACTGATATCTATCCTGGCGGAGACGCAGCGATGGAGATTGTCACGAGTACTGCAATGGACGTTGCGAATGAGATCGGGGATACCTCAATTTCGTTGAGCAATATCCTTTTCGCGATGGATTTCTCACCTAGCTCGTTGCGAGCGTATCCATACGCGGCGGACATTGCTCTTCGCTATGGAGGCAAGGTTTTCGTGGCCCACGTTATACCTTCTGAGGACTGCGACGAGGTGCCGTCAGCAGAACAGGTCAAGCTGGACAGACTCTTGGAGGCCGCTGCCGAGGCAGGTCTCAGTGATCCGATCGGAGCGCTTCGCCAGATCCCTCACGAGGTGGTCATTGACCACGGAGATATCTGCGCGAGGCTCATGACAACCGCACATAAGTTCAAGATCGATCTGGTGGTGATCGGGACGCATGGTTGGCGAGGTGTAAAGAAGCTACTGAAGGGCTCAACCGCTGAAAAGATCGCTTGGCTGGCGACCGGCCCCGTACTGACTGTCGGACCCAGAGTCTCACCCCGATTGGGCTTCAAACGCATTCTCTATGCGACAGATTTTCTGCCAGCTGCCGCACACGCGTTGCCCTATGCTGTTTCATTGGCACAAGAGTTTGGTGCCGAGCTGCTCGTTCTGCACGTGAACGATCAGTCCGACCAGGAGTCTCCCGCCGAGGCAGGTTCCAAAACCTTCGAGTTTCTGCATAAACACTCAGCCCGTTACGCAAATGCCGGAATCCTCGATGAATCCGGGATCCTTGTGGATTTCGGTCCCGCTACGGACCTTATCCTGGAACACGCCACCGTTCGGAATGTCGATCTGATCGTGATGGGGCTCAAGCATCTAGACGGCCTAAAGGCTCGAATCGGAGCACATCTGCCCGGCTCAACGGCCTATGAGGTAGCTTCGCGAGCGCCGTGCCCGGTCCTGACAGTGCCGCTACGGAAGCAGGCAGCCAGGTTGACACAATAGAGGTTGATGCGGTCTATACACGCCGTTCCAATTCTTTCCTCGGTTGATGCCACATCGTGCGCTACCGACAGCGGATTAGTTCCGATATGTCGCCTTAGCCGAAGTGATCTTCGTAGTGCCCGCAAAGTCTCGTTTTCGGCAACTTAGGTTGTTGTTTCCGATAACGCCGTTTTTCGCGAAGTCCGGATACCTGTTCGTCGATGAGTGAATTGGCGATTTACCACTCGCTCAGATATTGGCATGCTCGATTGAAGCGCCGCTGGACTGAAGCCGTGAATCATTCGGGATTGTTTTAATTTCTTCATTTTCTTTCGGCCTCTTTCGCTGATTGAGCCGCTTTCCCGGGCTTTCCCCAGTCTTTGTAAAGCTGCGCGAGCCATTTGTGAGCCAGATCCAAATTGTAGCGGTCAGGGACGTCGATCGCGTCCTTTCGGGCGAGCATTCCCTGATAGCCCGCAACCAGCAAGGGCTCGGCTTCGGCGAATTTCTTTTGTCCGGCGAGGCTCTCGCCCAGCAGGCTCTGCGCGCGGAAATGTTGCCAGTCGTCAGGCTGAATCCTGCTATCGGTCTGCACGGCCTCGCGGGCGAGCGGTTCCGCCTCCGCGAATTTCTCCTGGGAGACATAGGCCATCGCCAGATCCGCTGCGGCGATCATCGTATCGGGATTTTCGTTCCCCAGGGCGTGTCGGCGTCCGGCGAGAACCCGGGTAGCGGCCGCCTCCGCCAAAGCGTAATTGCCCTGCATTTGATAGATAGCCACCAACTGCGACAGGATTCCCAGTGTTTCTGGATGCTCGGGACCCAGCGTGCGGCTAGCGGCCTCGAAAGCCTGATTGCAGAGCTGCTCGGCCCGGGCATAGTTGCCCAGCATGGCATTGGCATAGGCCACATTGGTCATGGTTATCAGCGTGTCGGAATGCTCAGGGCCCAGAACGCGACGCTCGATTTCAAGGACCTGGCTGAGGAGTTGCTCGGCTTGCGCATTGTTTCCCTCGTTCCCGTATTCAGCGGCCAGGGCAGACATCGTGGCAAGCGTTTCGGGATGGTCGGGACCGAGTACGCGGCGCTGAATATCGAGCACCTGGCTGAAGAGCGCTTCGGCCTGTGCGTGTTTGCCCTCACTGGAGTAAGCCTCGGCGAGGCTCTGCATCACGGCAAGAGTAAGGGGGTGCTCCGGCCCGAGCACGCGGCGCTCGCTTTTCAAGCCTTGGCTATAGAGTTGCTGGGCCTGCGCATATTTGCCCTCGTTCCGGTACAGGCCAGCGAGATTGATCATGGGCTTTAGCGTGTCGGGGTGGTCCGGTCCCGACACGCGCCGCCTTATCTCCAGAGTCTGACTTAGAAGCGACTCAGCCTGTGCGTACTTGCCCAGCTTCCAATAATCGATGGCCAGATTGTTCATGCTATTGAGCGTGTCGGAATTTTCCGGACCCAGGACCCGTCGCTGGATTTCCAACGTCTGACTGTGAAGCGCCTCAGCCTGCGCGTACTTGCCTTCCTTCTCGTAAGTGCTGGCGAGATTGTTTGCCGTGTAAAGGGTGTCAACATGCTCGCGGCCCAGGACGCGGCGCTGAATTCCCAAAGTCTGGCTAAGAAGCGCTTCGGCCTGCGTGTACTTGCCCTGAAGTTTCTCGAGGGTGCCAAGGCGGCTCATGGTTCTGAGAGTCTTTGGATCCTTTTCACCGAGCACCCTGCGATCGATGTCGAGCGCGCGCTCGAACTCGGTCTGTGCCTGCGGGTATACGCCGAGATCCATGTAGGCCTGTCCAATCGTGTCTCGAATGGAGGATTCCACCTCGGGCTGCTGGTTGAATTTACCTTCGATTCGCTGGGCGGCGCGGTCGAGCGCAGTGCGGACCTTGAGATCGGGATCGGGTTTCGACTGGTTAGAGGTGCTCGCCTGAGCAAGAAGATCGTTCTGCAGAAAGTCGTTCACCGCCTGGGCGATCGCGGCTTGCCGGTTGGCGCGTATGCCCTGCCGGATGCTTACGACAGCTGCGACAAGCAGAACCAGCACGAACACCGAAGCCGTGATGAGGCCCCCGCGATAGCGGCGTGCAAACTTGCGGGCTCGGTAGCCAACGCTGGGCGCGTGAGCGCTGACCGGCTCATTGCGCAGGTAGTCGCCCGATGTCGGCGGCCAGCTCCGAGGGCGTGGCGTAGCGGCGTTTGCGATCTTTCTCAAGAGCCTTCAGCGCGATGGCATCCGCGTCGCCGCGCAGTTGCCGGGAAAGCGCGGGAATGTCGGCGCCGCGGTTTTGCGCCGTCACGGCGGACCGTCGCCCAGCGTGCGCACCTTCGTGCTCGGCCGCGGCACATCCTGCTCGCGCAGACGGCGCAGCACTTCATCGTAAGCCAGCTTGTTGAGGTCCAGAGGCAGCGCGCCGACCAGCAGCTCGTAGAGCACCACGCCCAGCGAATAAACATCGGTGCGCGTGTCCACGTCCTGGCCGGCGGAGTCGGCCTGCTCCGGGCTCATGTAGCCGAGGGTCCCGATGATCTCGCCCAGCGCGCGTGTACATGGTTCCGGCGCTGAGCCGCGCGAGGTCGCCTTGGCCACGCCAAAGTCGATGATGCGCGGCATCGGCTTGCCGTCGACTTCGGTAACCAGAATGTTGGAAGGCTTCAGATCACGATGGATAATGGCCTTCTGGTGCGCATGCTGCACGCCTTCGCACACCTGAATGAACAACTCCAGCCGCTGCCGCATCGAGAGCTTGTGCCTGTCGCAATATTCGGTGATGGGAATCCGACGACGTACTCCATTACGAAGTACGGCCGCCCCTCGCGCGTGGATCCGGCATCGAAGACCTTGGCGATGGCCGGATGGTCCATCAAGGCCAACGCCTGACGCTCGGACTCGAAACGCGCCACCACCTCACGCGTGTCCATGCCGATCTTGATCAGCTTGATGGCCACGCGGCGACGGACCGGCTGCTGCTGCTCGGCCAGCCAGACCTCACCCATGCCGCCTTCGCCGATCAACTGGAGAAGGTGATACGGACCAATATCAATGCCGGAGGGCAGGTGGGTCGACGCGACGCTGCGAGTAGCAAAATCGCTCTCGCTGTTCTCAGCGTTCCCGGGCATACCGAATGCGCCCCCTGGCGCTGCAATACGACGGCTGCGGCGGGGCAAGGACGCGGGGAACACGCCGACTCCGCAACACTATACTCGCGTGGCTGGCGAAGGGGAAGACAATCCTTGGCCCGCCGAACCGAGATTGCTCCCGTGGAATGGGCTATACGGAAGTGATCCCGTGTAGTGTAGTGCCTGAAGAGTTCCGTTTTGACAACTACGACTGTGAGTTGTTGACCTCAGGCCTTAGCGCTCATTGAGTGCATTGGCGATGATGCGGCAATTGAGAGTGCCGATATGTGATCTCCAAATCTGAGCCTACTCAGTTCTCAAGGCCTAGTCACCAGGCCTACGCGCTTGAGGAGTTCTTGAAAACGCTTATCGTTGCGATAGGGATCAAAAATCGGGTCGACAGCAAGATATCCCATCCAGACGGCATGATCATCATAGGCGGCTTGCAGCCATCTGAATGTGTCATCATCTTTGTTCAGCGCCGCGTAGATCTGAGCCAAGCCGTAAGGTGAAACGTAACGCTTCCTCGAGTCCGTCTCTAGTTCGTGCGCGATTCGGAGTGCCTCGCGATTCCGGCCTGCGACTGCGAGGGCCACAGCAACCTGCGCCGTATAAAGTGGGCTATCTCCAGACAAAGTTGCCGCTCTCTTCAGCTCGGTAACAGCTTCGCTATGCAAGCCTGCCTGAACATAGTCCTCTCCGAGGAGAAGATGCGCAGCTGCGAAATTCGAATCGAGCTCGACAGAGTCCCGGTTCTGTTCGATTGCGGCTGAATAGTTCCGCGCGAGGTAGTAGCGGAGTCCCACCCAGGTGCTGATCATCAGGTTGAGGGGATCTAGTTCCAGCGCGCGTCTGGCCTCTGAAAGTGCCTCGTCATGGCGACCCCTGATGGAAAGATAGTCTCCGTACCAGTGATGCGCGTTCGCGTCTTGAGGGTCCAATTCCAGAGCGCGTTTGAACTCGGCTTCTGCTTGCGTCCAATTCCAGCTATGACTGAGCACCAAGCCCAGCGAGGCGTGGGCCTCAGCTGACTGCGGATCAAGCTCGACTGCCTTGCGGGCCGCCGAGTAAGCCTTCGTAAGCGCGTCCGAAGGTGATTTAAACCCGTGCCATGCAAGTCCGCTGTTACAGTCGGCCAGTCCGGAATATGCCGCAGCATAGTTTGGATCGCTGTCAATCGCCTGCTGAAAGTATTGCTCTGCCTTTTGTATGCTGTCGCCGGTTCGTTTGTTCCAGTAGTAGCGGCCCTTCAAATACGCCACGTAGGCTTCAGCCACTGGCTGGCGAGAATTCAGACGCGTCTTCTGCTCTTCACTGAGAGCGATGTGAACCTGACTTGCGATGCTTCGCACGACCGAGTCCTGCACGGCCAGAACGTCTTTGAGTTCACGGTCGTAACTCTCTGTCCACAGGTCTGTCTGGCTTTTGGAATCGATCAGTTGCACGGTGATGCGTACACGGTCAGACCAGCGTCGAACACTGCCTTGAACAAGATAGTCAGCGTTCAGTTCTCTACCAATCTCCCTCGCGGACAGCTTGCTCTCTTTGTACTTTGCAGTGGTACTGCGAGCTATTACGGTCAATTGATCCCGGTTCAGTTTTCCGAGCTGGGCAATCATCTCTTCGGTCAGCCCCGCACTGAAGAACTCCTGGTCAGGGTCTCGGTTCAAATTGTCGAAGGGCAGGACAGCTAATACTGTCTTGTGCGGGGGAGCAGTGGGCAGGCCCGAAGCGCCCTGCCAGCGCCAAAATGCGAGGAGTGCCAGAAGGCTCGCAACTGCCAACGCTGCCAGTCCAACGAAAAGCCACGAGCGGGCACGCCGATGTTCCTGCCCATGGGCGTCTTCGCCGTCCGGTAACTGCTCCACTGTCCGCTCTGGTTCTTGGTCTGCCACGCGCAGCGTCCTGTCTCGCTGGTGGCTATCGGGCTCTGATACGAAGCTCTGCGCATCTGTGGATGTGGCTGATCCTTCAGGGCTGGGTGGTTCCGTGGGGTATCTCTCTTCGGGAGAAATAACCGGCGCGATGAAACGATATCCCCGCCCGGTTACGGTCTGGATAAATCGCGGGGTTTCGGGGTCGTCCCTCAGCGCCTGGCGAATCTTCCGAATAGCGCCCCGGGTGCTGTTGTCTGTATCCAGGAAGACATCATTGCCCCAGATTCTGCTGATGATTTCATCGCGAGTGACGATCTCTCCCGGGCGCTCGAGGAGCAGAAGAAGAATTTCCAGCGGAATCCGCTCCAGCTTCAGCACACGATCGCCATGGCGCAGCCGTCGGGGTCGAAGATCAAGGGCGAAATCTTCGCCAAAGAGAATCGATTGCCGCAGTTCAACGGGCTGGGTGCTCATGGCGCGCCTATGAGAAATTGTACGGTTTTACACCCTACTCAAAACGACCCGTCGCAAGTGTAGATAACGCTTGTATTTACCGCAACACAAACCATCACACTCCGACACACGCTCCGCTATGGACAACAAACGTCTTCATCGCAATGATGGCTCTCACGCACGCCAAAGCAATCATAATCTCTGGTGCGCAACAAGCGCGATGAGCGGGCGAGTATTGAAGGTGGGTCCATCCCCTTCTATGTCAGGCTCCGGGCGCCAGCGTCACGATCCAGGGATTGCGCTTTATTCGCCCGATCGGGGCGGCAACTCTTGTTAATGCCGCTCACGGCGTGATGGTCGCCGATTGCGTTGGCCAGCGGGATCGCGAGCAGGGGCAGGCTGATCCAGCTTGACACCGAGATTTGAAATCACGGGAACTGTCACTTTCGACACGCCCCGGCGATCCGGCCCGATCGTTCTCCGCACTGAAGAATACCGGTCACACTGACCGAAAGCGGTAAGAATTGGAGGAAGCACAATGAAGAGTATGAATGGTAGCGCAACGAAGAGGACTTTCGGCGTATGCATGTTGATGGCGACTCTACTGTTCGGGCCGGCGGTCGCGAAGGCCGATGCGGTTCTGGACTGGAACCTGATTGCGGTAAACACAGCTATCGCGAACGGCCAGAGCCCGTACGCCCAGGCCCGATACGCAGCGATTGTCCAACTCGCTGTCTTTGAAGCCGTCAACGCCATCACCGGGGACTATCGACCGTATCTTGGGAGCATCGTCGCCCCCCATGGCGCTTCAGCCGACGCAGCAGCCATCCAGGCTGCCTATCGGGTGCTCAGTACTTATTTCCCGGCCAGCGCGTCCACCCTCGACACTGCTCGCGCAAACTCGCTGGCTTCGATACCGGACGGTCAAGCCAAGAATGACGGCATAGCGACGGGCGACGCCGCAGCTTTTGCCATGATCGCTCTTCGTGCTAACGACGGCTCGTCGCCCGCGCAATTCAAGATACCCGGGCCGGCCGTTCCTGGCGACTATCAGGCTACGCCGAGTTGTCCAATCGTGAATGGAATCAAGGTCGGAACCTTCTTTCAATGGCAATACGTAACCCCGTTCGGTATCCCCAGTGCAGGTGAGTTTCTCCTCGGATCCACCGCCTGCGCTTGACAGCAACCGATACGCGAAGACGTACAACGAGGTGAAGACGGTAGGGAGCGCCAGCGCCAACAGCATGGAGCGGCCACAAGATCGGGCTAATGTCGTGCTCTACTACGCGGCCTCCACGCCAGCCCAGGTATTCAATCAGGCCGCAAGGGAGGTCGTCCGCGCAAGAGGGTTGGCATTCGCTGTCCGAGAACGCACGGGCTTTTGCCCTGATCAACATGGCGCTCAGCGACGGCGCGGTCACTACATTCCTCAACAAGTACCACTACAACTTCTGGCGTCCCGAAACCGCGATCCATGCGGGTGACACGGACGACAACCGGAAAACCGACGCTGATCCGAACTGGGTTCCATTCATCCCGGCCCCATGTTTCCCGAGCTATCCCTCAGCCCACGGCACCTTATCCGGTGCGGGAGCCGAGGTCATGAGACGCCTTTACGGCGAAGCCGGACATGCGATCACGTTGTCAAACCCGGCAGTACCCGGCATCGTGTTGCACTACGGGTCATTCGGGCAGATTACCGACGACATCTCCGACGCTCGCGTTTACGGCGGGATACATTTTCGCACCGACCAGGATGCAGGAGCGCGATTGGGCCGAGCTGTCGGCGCAGAAGTCTACAAGATCAACTTGCGTGCTGTGCACCATAATGGCTTGGATGAGGACCGGGATGATAAGTGATTCATCAGCTTGAGAACGACATCCCATTCGTGTCATGCGCTCCAGTGATTGTGCGGTCAAGCTATGCTCAAGGCGCGACCGCACAAGTCTCTCCAGAAGTTGTGCCCTCCTGAATGGTGTTAAGCCTCTGATCCAAGGCCTTGAGAAGGCCAAGCTCCCAGATACTAGGCGAGCGACAATTTGTCTCGAAGTTTGCTCTCGGTTGCCGATAACAGGGGTGGTCTCAATGGGTCGACGCAACACTCAGCTCAGACCACATTCAATGAAACAAGAGCTAAAAGCGCTGGCTAGGATTAGATCAGCTAGGGTTTGGCCACATCAGCCCAAACAGATCGGTCCTTCAGGGTAAGCATTTGTGGATCAGGTGATTAGATAGTGTTGCATCGACCGGTTGAGCTGGCATCGCATTTTCGGCAAGTTCGATGTAGTTTCCGATAACCCTTTTCTGGGGAAGGGCTTGCCATAACTTTCGACTTTTGCTCAGTTCGTTTAAACGGCTATTTCCTGGAGAGGCGTTCGACATGGTCGATAACATATACGTAGACGGGACGCTCGCCGGGTTCAAGCCTTAGACCGATCTGTTCGGGTAGGGCGTCGAAAATGGACACTGCACCGGGCAGGTTATCGTTCCCCGTTCCGGGCGTACTGTAGTGCAATTCGAAATCGTACCGCCCAGTCAGACCGGTTCCGTCGTCAACGATTCGGTCGAGGTGAAGGATCCCTGCATCTTCGGCGAACTCGGCCATGGTGCATTGGCGAAAGTTAGTGAGTCCGGCACGGCAGTAAGGCTTGTTCAATTCGTCCATCATGTAGTGAGAGGCGTCCGATTCACGAAGCTTTTGACCTCCTGTGGCGACTACGAGAGTGTAGATGGGCAGTACGCGGGTTTCGCGATGAACGGCGAGTTTGAACCGGTCAGCCAGCAAGGCCTGGATCATGGCAGACCGCTGATTGTCAGTCAGGTTCTTGTAGAGGGCGGGGTCGAATTTAGCCTCTATGTCGTAGAAGGTGCTTTCGGTCCATGCTGGCTCACCGAGCCATAGCGCGTCGCGTTTCTCGTTGTATGCCGAGCGGATTATCCACATCAACGGGGAGCCAGAGGCTTTAGCTCCATCCGGCGTGGCCTGAATTCCATTCCCTCGATGTTCGCTAGTGGACCGAACGGTGGCGACCTCGAAGACGAGGGGCTTCGTTGAATCTGGAGTGGTTGGATGGGACACTATCTGGGCGTGGGCGACGTAGAGGGCAAGTGATACGACGGCGGCGATGAGGGGTATTCGTGCTGTAATCATTTTTGGCGTCACCTCTTGGTCGAGGATAACGCTAACGTGACACTAGCGCTGCACCGGCGCGTTTCTCATAACCTGGTTTTGCGGGAACTTCGACTCAATGAGTGCTAAGGCCTGTTCTCGCCAATCGACGATTCAGTCGTACATAGCTAGGTTTGGCTGGAACAGCTAGAGGGACTGATTCTGCGCCAGCGCACGACAATGACGACAAAGAGGGCCAGGCATCCAACAACGGCGATGATGCAAATTGACCACCGGAGCCGATGGTCGGGCTGCTGCAGCTTTCTTAGCATCGCTTTCGCGTGCCCGTTGGATGGATCGAGCATGACGGCAATTCCATAGCTGACAATGGCACGCTCCCTCTCGCCATTCACCTGATAGGCTTCGCCAAGGCTGTCGAAAGTGTTGGAGGAGAGGGGATGCTCGGTGGAATTGAGCTTGAAAAGATCAATTGCACCGCTGGCGTTCCGGTCTCCATAGAGCACTTGATATCCCAGAGAGTTCAGCTCTGACTCACCTAGATCGTATTCATTACCGTGCTTCAAGACCTCGTACTGCTGGAGTGCCTTCTGGATACCAGACTCGTGAATCGTGCGGTACAACTCCTGGGCGCCGGATTGCTTTGGCAGGATATAGGGCTTACCGGCGAGTATATTTTGAATTGCCGAGTTTATCTCCTGGCGCTTACTGTTACCCATGTTGGTGAGCATGATGACGGTCAACTGCTGATTCAGCCGCCGCTCTATGAACGCCCGAAAACCCGCGTGGCTTCCCGTGTGCCAGACATACCTGTTGGTGCCGTCCAAGGCCACGTTCCACCCGAAGCCGTACGCTGATTTACCTGCTTCCACTCTGGCCGGTGTGAACGCTTCGGCGAGCGTCGATCGCGTCACCAGCTTCTCCGTATTGAGCGCCTGATCCCACCTGAACAAGTCATCGACCGTCGAGTAAATGCCGCCATCGCCAGGTTTTGAAGTCGGTCCGCCATTATCGACTTGCCCGAACGTATCGTAGCCAACGGCCATTCCGGAGCGCTTCACTAGCCAACCGTCGTAAACGAACGTGCTCCTCATTCCACACGGCAAAAAGATTTCCTGAGCCAGGAAGTCGCTAAATCGCTGGCCCGATACGTTTTGAACGATAATCGCGAGCAACGCATACCCACATTGCTATATCGGTACGTCATGCCCGGCTTAGAAACGTCAGCATCTCTCTTCAGGAGTGCCGCAATCAGTGACGTCTGGTTCAGACCGGAGTCGTCGATCCCCACGTCCCCGTAGTCAGGAATTCCGGACGTGTGCGTCAGCAACTGTCTTACCGTGATCCTGCCGAGGTGCGATGCGCCGGAGAACTCTGGGATGTATCTTGAAATGAGGTCGTCATAGCTTAATCGTCTGCGCTCGGCGAGCATCATGATTGCCATGGCTGTGAACTGCTTTGTAACGGAGCCGATGTCGGAGAGTGTGTCGGGTGCAAAGGCAGTCCCCGTCCCGATGTCGGCCTTGCCAAACCCTCTTCTGTACAGAACATCTCCGTGTTCAGCGACCAGGATGGCACCGTTGAACTGACCTCGTTCGTGCAAAGTTGTCATCAGTTTGTCGATTGCGTCCGCGCGTTCGGGAGGCCCAGCGAGTACGCCCACACTCCCAATCGCGATTGCCAAGAGAGCTATTCCGCAACGCAATAGGATCCTTGCGGATATCCGAGTAGCCCGATTTGTCATGTACCCGAATACGTGTTGAGTGAGCCGCTTGTTCCAAGTGACGATGACCTTCCAACCGGACCGGCCAATTAATTTGCCCGCATAACCGGACAAAGCAAGTGTACGAAGCGAATGACAAGCACTGACAGTGGAAGCGGGATAGGAGATAGAGAGCTCCAAAACTGCCCCCCTGGATTAACGAAATTACTAACGAGACGCCTGCTTCTCGGTACTGGCGGTTCTCGATGAGTGACATTGGCGATTTGCACTAACCCGCTAGCGCGGGAGGTTATGCCTCTGTGGCATTTGGATAGAGTGTTGGACACCGAAGGAGGTGTCCATGACACATCTACGCCAGCGCATGCAGGAGGATCTCCGGCTGCGCAACTTCTCCGAACGCACGATCCGTCGCTACACCGAGATCGTTGCTGAGTTCGCAAGGTACTTCCACAAGTCACCTGATCAGCTGGGCCCGGAGCACGTTCGTACGTTCCTGCTGTATCTGCTTAACGAACGGAAGCTTGCCTGGGGGACCATTCAGGGAGCCCGGTCGGCGCTGAAGTTTCTTTACATACGGACGCTGAAGCAGACCTGGTTCGATCAGGAGATCATCAAGCCCAAGGTGCGCCGCAAGCTGCCTACGGTCTGGAGCCGGGAAGAAGTCTGCGCCCTGCTTGATGCGCCGATGAACACCAAGCACCGTGCACTGCTGGCCCTGTACTACAGCGCAGGACTTCGCTGTCAGGAAGCGCTGGATCTGAAGGTCACCGATATTGACAGCAAGCGGATGATCATCCACATCCGCGAGGGCAAGGGCAAGTTCCCGCGCCAGGTGATGCTCTCGCCCAAGCTGCTGGAGTTGCTGCGCCTTTACTGGCGCTGGCGCAAGCCCACCGACTGGCTCTTTCCCGGGGAGCAGCCGGGTCATCCCTTGAAGGCCAACACGGTGCGTGTGGCCTGTCAGAAGCTGCGCGAACAACTGGGCATCTCTAAACCGCTCAGCCCGCATGTGCTGAGGCACTCCTTCGCTTCACATCTTCTCGATGCAGGCACCGATCTGCGCAGCATCCAGCTTCTGCTCGGTCACCGCGATCTGGAGACCACCTCCCGCTACCTGCACGTCTCCGAAGCCCGGCTGCACGCTACGGCAAGCCCGCTCGACGATCTGCCTATTCGCGACATCCGCACTGCTCAGGGAGGGAACAGAACTGCATGAACGGACATCGGCTCGAAGTGGCCGATGTCTTCCATGCTCACGAGAACAGTTCCTTCAGCGCTGGGGCCATGCTCTTTCGGACCAGCAACGGAAGGTGCTGCGCGATATCGGCCTGTGCCGCACGGCCGCGCTAGGCACTCATCTCGAACGATGCGATCGCTGCAGCTATGAGACTGTCGCGTACGACTCATGCCGCAACCGGCACTGTCCCAAGTGTCAGTCTTCAGCACGCGATCGCTGGCTCCTCAAGCAGGCTGGAAGTCTGCTGCCGGTGCCCTACGCCCATGTGGTCTTCACCGTACCCGAACAACTGGCGCCGCTCGCATTGCGCAACCAGAGGCTCTTCTACACCCTGCTGTTTCGGGCAGCTTCCGAGACGCTGCTCAAGATCGCTGCCGATCCACGCCATCTCGGTGCGCGCATCGGTGTGCTTGCCGTGCTGCACACCTGGTCGCAGAACCTGAGACATCATCCACACCTGCACTGCCTCGTTCCCGCCGGCGGACTGGCTTTTAATAACTCCCGCTGGATCCCGACCAGACGTCACGGCTTCTTCCTCCCGGTGCGCGTGCTCAGCCGCATGTTCCGCGGCAAGCTGCTCGCCTTCCTCAAGCAGAGCTACCGGCGCGGCGAACTATGCTTCGCCGGCAAGCTGGCTGAACTCTCAACCCCACGCGCCTTTTACTCTCTGCTTGGTACCTTGCGCCGGACGAGAGTGGGTGGTCTACTCCAAGCCTCCGTTCGGCGGACCCGAACATGTGCTGAAGTATCTGGCCCGCTACACGCATCGGGTTGCCATCTCCAACGGAAGACTCCTCAGCCTCGATAACGGACAGGTGCGCTTCCGCTGGCGGGACTCCCGACATGGCAACCGCAGCAGCGTCATGACTCTCGACGCGGTCGAGTTCATCCGCCGCTTCCTGCTCCATGTGCTGCCCGCCGGTTTCGTCAAGATCCGCCACTTCGGATTGCTTGCTAACCGCAACCGACGACAGGCGCTGGCCCTTTGCAGGCTTCATCTCCGCGCCACGGCTGCAGATCTCCGCACGCTGCTATCCGAACAGCAGAAGTCTGCACTCAACCGATCCTGTCCCCAGTGCAAATGCGGCACCCTGCATGTCATCGCACGTTGCCCCGCTGGCTAAGCCGACTCAGCCCTGGCGTAGCCCTTCACTGCGCAACCTTCGACTCTTCTTGAGCATAACGATGCTGGTCTGTATGCCAACCCGACTCCGCATCGCGACGGACTCTCACCCCGCCCTCGCTCCCCTATGCCTCGAATCGGCTCCGCACAGTTCACAGACAACCATCCAGCCGCTCGATCAGCTGCGCAACCGCATCGCACAACCCTGTCAGACCATGACTCACTCGTGCATCCCCTAGTGCCCGGTCGACCGTCTCAGCTCTCCGCAGGCGCCATTCAATCCCCATACATCCACCGCGCTAGCGGCTTACTGCAAATCGCCGTATCCACACCGCTCCGCACCAACTAGCATCGCCAACCGCGACATTTCTGCGCGCGGAGCGCTGTCGATACGGCACTGGCGATTTTGCACTGTGCGCCGGGATAAACCGGCATGTTGTAGGGGGTGCAAGTCCCCTGCAGGAAAGGAAGTAGCGACTCCATCCTGACCTCTAGTTTTGCATGGGACATCGCGAGGTGTTCTGTGAAGCGTAGGCCGGAGGCATCGGTGGGCGGGGTGATTGAGCTTCGAAAAATCGCAGATCAGGATGCCGACTCCCTAGTGAGCTGGAGGAAGGCAAAACGGCAGTTGCGATATTCGCAAGTAACTGTCCGGTCCTGCGTAGTCGTGAGAGCCCGCGCACGCTGAGAAACAACATGCACGAGAACCGGGAGATCTCCAGTGCGCCTTCGCCTCTTGGCGAAGGCCGGTCCGCGAAGGCCTCAGGCCGAACGGCGGACATGCACGTGCTGGAGAAGTCGGACTGTGCCGTAGTACCTGTGAACCAGCCGAACAAAGCGGCGATAGCCGCGGCGGAGGCGGGGGAGGGAAGGGCGCAGATGAAGGAGAACATCGGTCAGTCACGCATGCTCCCGACGCAGAGCGGGAACCGCATGTCCCAGGGGCTGGACGGTGTGCGAAAGGCAGCAAGGGAAAGGAAGCAGGAACGGTTCACCTCCTTGCTCCACCACGTGACAACATCGCTGTTGCGCGATAGCTTTTACGCTCTCAAGCGTCAGGCTTCGCCGGGAGTCGATGGTGTCCGGTGGCAGGAGTATGAATCTGGACTGGAGGGTCGGCTCGTCGATCTTCACAGCCGGGTTCACCGTGGAACGTTCCGGGCGCAGCCTTCAAGGCGAGTCTATATACCGAAGGCCGATGGGCGGCAACGTCCGTTGGGCGTCGCGGCACTGGAAGACAAAATCGTCCAGCAGGCCGTGGTGACGATCCTCAATCAGATTTATGAGGTCGACTTCAGGGGCTTCTCCTACGGGTTCCGTCCGGGCCGCAGTCCTCATCAAGCGCTCGATGCGCTCGTGGTTGGACTGGAGCGGAAGAAGGTGAACTGGGTGCTTGATGCGGACATCCGTGGCTTCTTCGATAACATGAGCCACGAATGGACGACTAGGTTCATCGAGCATAGGGTGGCCGATCGCCGCATACTTCGCTTGATCCGGAAATGGCTCAAGGCGGGAGTATCGGAGGATGGCCAGTGGTTGGAAACGAAGCAGGGTACACCGCAAGGAGCAGTGGTCTCACCGCTGCTCGCTAATGTGTATCTCCACTACGTGTTCGACCTATGGGCGGATGCCTGGCGCAGGAAAGTGGCAACGGGCGATGTCATCATCGTTCGTTATGCCGACGATCTTGTGATGGGCTTCCAGCATCGAGCCGAAGCAGTGCGGTTCCTTGAAGAGTTCAAGGAACGGCTGGCGAAGTTCGGCTTGGAACTCCACCCGGAAAAGACCCGGCTGATCGAGTTCGGGCGCTATGCGGCCCACAAACGGAAACAGTGGGGCAAAGGGAAACCGGAGACCTTCACGTTCTTGGGCTTCACCCACTACTGCGGGCGACGCCACAAGACCGATACCTTCACCGTCTGGCGGATTACATCGAAACAGCGAATGGTTGCGAAGCTGAAGACCATCAAGGTTGAGCTTCTCCGCCGGAAGCATGATCGTATCAGTCAGGTTGGTGCATGGCTTCGGAAGGTGGTCACTGGCTACTACCAATACCATGCTGTTCCCGGGAATATCGGTCAGTTGCGCACCTTCAGACAGCGCATCAATCGGCTCTGGCGGAACGTTCTGGTCCGTCGCAGCCAACGCGCAAAGAAGAAGTGGGAATCACTGACCCCGGTCTTCAATAGGTGGATACCCATACCCCGAATCTTGCATCCCTACCCTCACGCCCGCTTCAACGCCACTCATGCTTCATAAGAGCCGTATGCGTAGACGCGCACGTACGGATCCGTCCGGGGGGCGCTCAGTGATGAGCGTCCCTACCGGGACCACTGAGATCTGCCGACTTAGATTCCTGAGAGAGACAAGCGCGATAGGTCAGGGCGTAAAGCTCGCGCCCCTCTCGGAGGCCTGCGCCAAGGCTTGGGTGTCGATATACTCCCGGATCTTCGTCACCTTGCCGTTTCGAACGGTGATGTCAAAGACCCAGTCGTCCTTGAATGGCTTATTCGTGGCTTTGATTTTCCCGGTTGCAACGCCCACGACAAAAACCCGGTCTCCCTGCGCCACGAATTCGGGGGGCTTTGGGTATGTCGTTTCCACTTCTTTGGACGCCTTCTGAAGCACATCCGCCAACCCAACGTGCCCGCGGTGGATGCCGGCCAGCGGCCAGTCTTCGCCCGGAATGATCCACTCGATATCTTCGGCAACCAGCGCCAACACACGTTGCTTATCGCCGCTGCCTATTGCTGCAAAGAAATCCTTCACCATCTGGACATTCTCTTGTGTGCTCATTGAAATCCCTCCATTTTCCATACTTCGGATCGGGTCCGATGTACTCGGACTTTTGGAATCTTTCTACCCGGGCAAAATCACACGGTCGCAGATCGATTACTGCTCCTTCTTGAACAGATCCTGGAAGATGAGCCGACCCCAGGTTTTGCCGCGTGCGTGCACCAGCGCGCCACCCTCGTTGAACTTTCCTAGCTTGACGGGTGCGAACCCAAGTTGTTTAGCCAGATCCGCCACGGGAGCGATCGCGTCCTCGTCGTCGCTCGACAGAAAGACGACCCGGTGTCCACCCTCGACGATCGGATCGGTAGCCAGGATGGCTGCGACCAAGTGATTAAAACCCTTCACCAACTTGGCGCCGGTGAAGGACTTCGCAACGAAGGCGGAGGACGGGAGGCCGTCCAGCTCTTCAGGAGGAACTCCAAACGCGTTCGTCGTGTCGATGATGGTCTTGCCTTGCCAGCTCGGCAGGGTTTTCGCAACCTCGCGATGCTCTCCGAACGGGACCGCCAGGATGATTATGTCGGCCTCGAGTGCGTCGCGCAGCTACTTGGCGATGACGGTGGATCCGATCGCCCGAGCCTGGGGCTCCAACGCTTCGGGCGACCGGCGACTCGCGACGGTCACGTTGATGTTTTTACGGGCGAAGGCATGGGCGAGGGCTTGGCCTATCTTTCCGAATCCTACAATTGCATAGCTCATATATTCTCCTCTGGTTTACCGAACCCAACGGCGTCGCCAAAGAATCGAACGGTAGCGCCGTTGGGCGAGTGAGTTAGATTTGTGCCAGGCCGCCGTCAACGGCGAGCTCGCTGGCAGTCATGAAGCTGCTGTCATCCGATGCGAGAAAGGCCGCTGCCGCCCCGATCTCCGCCGGATCGGCCATGCGCTGGAGCGGAGCCATCGCGGCGTATACCTTCTGGCCCTCGACGCCCAGCGCTGCCACCGCGAGTTCGGTCGCCGTCGCCCCGGGCGACAGCACGTTTACCCGGATACCGGTGCCCTTCAGGTCCTCCGCCCAGGTCCGCGCGAGGTTGCGCACTGCCGCCTTGCTCGCGCTGTAGACGCTCATGGTCGGGGCGCCCGTGGTGCCTGCGCTGGAGCCGGTGAGGATGATCGAACCGCCCTTGCCCATCAGCGGCAGCGCCTTCTGCACCGTGAAGATCGTACCCTTCACGTTGGTGTCGAAGGTTTCGTCAATGTGCTCGGCGGTGATCTTGCCGAGCGGAGAGGGGCTTCCCGCCCCAGCATTGGCGAGGAGGATGTCGAGGGTTCCGCGCTCGGCCTTCACCGCCGCGTAGAGTCGGTCGAGGTCGGCCAGGTTGGAGACCGAGCCCTTCACCGCGCGGGCATTGGGCCCGAGGTAGGCCACAGCGGCATCGAGAGCCTCCTGCCGGCGACCGAAGATGAAGACGATGGCGCCGTCTTCGATGAAGCGCTTTGCTGCGGCGCGGCCGATTCCGGTAGCGCCACCTGTGATGACTGCAACTTTTCCTTCAAGCTTTCCCATAATTACTCCCTTCGGAATGTTGTGTAGCATTCGGTGCAGTTAGCGTTCTTTGACAGCGGACGAGAACTGCTCAGAAGTCCTGATCCTGTGCCTGTTCGTCGGCGCGAATTAGATCGCAGAGAAGCCGCCGTCGACAGCCAGATCCACCCCATTCACATAGCTCGACTCGTCTGAAGCAAGAAACAGCGCGGCCGCTGCAATTTCCTCGGGACGACCCATCTTTCCCCGCGGGATCAGGGATTCGAACATCTCCCTCGTCGCCTTATCGAGTCGTTGGGAATCCGGTGTGTCGACCTGCCCGGGGCTCAGCACGTTCACCCTGATCTTCCTGCCCTTCAATTCGTTGAGCCACGTGCGTGCGAATGAGCGCAATGCCGCCTTGCTCGCCGCATACACGCCGAAACCAGGAAAGCCCTTCACCGATGCAACTGACCCGGTCATGATGATCGATCCGCCATCGTTGAGCAGAGGCAGTGCCTTCTGAACCGTAAACAGCGTTCCGCGCACAATCAGGTCGAAGCCCGCATCAAAGTGCTGCTCGGTAATCTCACCCAGCATGGCCGCCTCGCCCTTACCCGCGCTTGCGAACAGGACGTCGATCTTGCCCTTTTGCTTCTTAACTGTGTCGAACAGGCGGTCGAGGTCGTCCAGATCGGCCGCGTCACCTTGAACCCCGGTTACGTTCCGGCCAATCAGCTTGACGGTTTCATCGAGCGCCTCCTGCCTCCGGCCCGTGATGAAAACATATGCGCCTTCTTCAACGAACCGCTTGGCACTCGCCAAAGCCAAGCCGCTCGATCCACCCGTGATGACTGCAACCTTACCTTCAAGCTTTCCCATAATTGCTCCCTTTGGTGGATGTCCAGCATCCACTACTGAGGAATAGAGTTCTTTTACGTGGGACGCGCACTGCTCATTCGTCCATGAATTTTGTCTATTCGTCCAGAAAAGGAGCGGCTACGTGGATCCAATCAGCGACATCTTCAGAACCATGCACATCACTGCTTTCGGTCAGCACAGGCTGGAAGCCACCGCCCCCTGGGGCTTGACCCAGGAGAACCACCCCGAAGAAGAGGTCGCGCCTTCCGGCAAAAAGATGACACCTGCAGGTTTGGCCCACTTCGCCATGCTGTCGCGCGGCAACTGCTGGCTCACCGTCGAAGGCATTGCGGATCCGATTCCTCTCACAGGTGGCGATTGCTTCCTGCTTGCCCGCGACACTTCCATCGTCATGCGCGACAGCCCGCGAACACATCCCACGTCAACTTTCCGCGAGATCGGGGCGAAAGCTGTCGGCAATGTCGTTTACTGTGGAGGCGGTGGCGCCCCGACGACCATCGTCTGTGGGTCCTTTAGTTTCGATCGCGCCAGCCTAAAGCCCATCACTCAGTTATTGCCGAGATTCATTCTGATTAAAGCCGATCAGGCACGCACACTTGCTCTTCACAACACCCTGCACGCGCTGGCATCGGAGATGGCAGAACAGGCGCCGGGATCTGGAGTCGTCGCGACTCGGCTCGCCGAGGTGCTGTTCATCCAGATACTTCGTGCCCAAATCGCGTCAGGACCAGAACGCAACAAAGGATGGCTTCGTGCCGTCTTCGATCCTCAACTGGGTGCTGCACTGAGTGCTATTCACGACAGAGTGAATAAACCTTGGACGGTCCAATCCCTGGCCGAAGCCGCGGGCATGTCTCGCTCCGCCTTTGCCGCGCGTTTCAAAGAGCTACTCGGACAAACACCGCTGGAGTATGTAACCGATTGGCGGATGCAGAAAGCGATGGAGTTAATCGAACACGGTGACAAAAAGCTTATAGATGTCGCTCGATCGGTCGGTTATGAGTCAGACGCCGCGTTCAGCAAGGCGTTCAAGCGAGTTGTCGGGGCCAACACCGGTGAATACATCAAACATGGTCTTGAAGGCCACAGTCACGCCGGAATGGCGGAGAGTTCTTGAAGCGGAGGATTCTACTTGAGCCTCGGATTGCGTCAGTCGGATATCGTTGCGGAGCTCGAAGAGCGAGATCAGGCCAAAGCGCTCATTGAAGTGATCGTTGGCGACCTCCTGGCCGACAAATAGGAACAGGTGACTTTACGCGACCGCGATTGTGACCTTGCCTCGCGCGTGGCAGGATTCCACATAGCGGAGAGCCTCCGCGACACCGCTTAGCGGGTAACTCCGATCGAGCGCCGGTTCGATCTTACCGAATTGCAAAAGATCGCCGAGAACATTCAGGTCAGCCGCGTTGACTTTGGCGAACACTCCGGTAAGCTTCTGGCTCGTAAATGGCGACGTCACGAGACGCCCCACCATCATGGACAGAAGCTCACTGGCCGGCTTGTCGGGTCCGCCTCCTCCGCATCCCACAAATATTCCTTTCGAGCGCAGAACACGCCGTATTGCTTTCAGTGGATGGTTGCCAACGAGATCGAAGATCACGTCGTACTGGTCGTCGCCGCGCGTGAAATCCTGGAGGGTGTAATCGATGGCGCGATCCGCGCCGATGGACTGCACAAATGCCACGTTACGCGTGCTGCAGACGCCAGTGAGATGTGCGCCGAGCCATTTACCAATCTGCACGGCAAACGTGCCGACGCCACCCGCTGCTCCAACGATGAGCACGCGTTGTCCGGGCTGCACACGGCCACAGTCCCGAAGCCCCTGCAGAGCCGTGATGCCCGCGATCGGAGCCGAAGCCGCTTGTTCAAAGCTCAGCCGCTCCGGCTTGGGAGCCAGCTCGGTTTCCTTGCCGCAAGCGAACTCAGCAAATGCTCCCTTGCAAACGCCAAACACCGCATCGCCAGGCTTGAAACGCGTGACTCCTGGGCCAGCTGCTACGGCCACACCCGCGACATCCGCTCCTAGGTACGGCGATTTTGGACGTCGCAGTCCAGTAAACAGACGGATGAAAGACGGCGTCCCGCGCAGAAAATGCCAGTCGTATGGGTTAACCGACGCGGCGCGAACCTGAATCAGGACCTCTCCTGGGGCAGGAATAGGTCTGTCTAATTCCTCGTATTCGAGAACATCGGGTGGACCGTAGCGGCGATGGATGATTGCCTGCATCGGCTACCTTTCGAGACACCAAGTATACGGAACCTAGCCGAATGCGAAAGATCAACGACCGTTAGCGATCCAGTCTCGATGAGTGACTCGGCGATTATGCACTCATTGAGAAGGCCGTAACGAGCCCGTTGAGAGCGATCACTTTGCCGAGATGACGGTTATTCGGCCACTTACCGAAGACATCGGTCGATCTGAACAGCTCAATGAGTTCTATAAAAAGGGATGTCAAGAAAAAAGTTTCTCCCTCGACCGGACGCCGAGAAGATTTTTGTCTCGAGATCCAGCCCACTGCCTGTGAGTGTGCCCCTCGATTCGCTCGAGAGGTTCGTTGTGGCTTGTTTGCCATTTCCGTGGCTTTCATCTTCCGGTGGTGACGACGCCAATCGAGTCTTAGGACTTGGCAAGCGGACCTGGTATTTGGGTGTCAACCATGGTTCTATTAGAGGCTCGTGGCCTATCGCTATTTCTGGTTATCCGAGGAGGCATAGCGTGCATTAGTGACTCGGTGCCGAAGCACACAGGGCCGAACTCATTGACTGATACTCACCTCGAACCGAGCGTCTCGAGAACCCGACCGACCACCACCAGAGAGAATCGCCGGAGATGGAAAGGCCTCTTCATCACAGACGCTCAAGCTTCTTGCCGATGCAATTGTGTGGCGTCGAAATCCACTCCTTTCTTCCAAATCGTTAGAGTGATGCTGGCAATCTTTCGTGCCAGGGTGAGACGCGCCATCGTCGGTCGCATCCCTTTCTCAAGAAGAGCAACATAGAAATCGTACAGGGGGCCAGGGTGAGTGCTAGCGGAGATCGCAGCCCCTTTGAAGAGATTCTTCACATCGGGATTATGGTTGTTACTCAGGCCGCGCACGGTCATGCGCTCCCGGTTTCGTTGCAGTTTCCCTCTGACATAGCGGTACTCGCCGCTGTCGTGGGTCTCCAGCGCGAAACCACTGTAAGCCCACAGCTGGCGCTTGGTACGGAAACGGTGGGGCGTCTGCAGCTGCGCGACCAGCAAGGCTGCACGAATCGGACCGATCGAAGGAATCTGGCGAAGCAATTTCACGGCATGATGCTTGCGGCTCTCGGTCAGCAAGTCGCGTCGCGCTTGCTGACGCACCGGCTGCAGCAGATCCAGTTGCTGATAGAGCCGTTCGGCCCGGAGACGAACTCCGGGTTCCGGGATCTTGCCTAACCATTCTGCGCGATGCCGCGGTGCATAGACGCTGGTACCGCTGCAGGGAATGGCCCAGCTTCGGTAGAGTGCTTTGATTCGACTCATGACCCGTGTGAGATCCTTCGTAATGGTTACGTAGCTGCGACCTAATTCCTTTATGGTGCGCATCCCGTGCTCGCCGTGGTAAACCGACGTGAGCTGGTTGCCACGCAGCAGCTCCGCCAGCTTTCGCGCATCGATTCGGTCACTCTTGCTGCCGTCTTTCAATAGGGCGTTCTTGCGCGGATCGCAGACCACGAGACGGGTGACGTGAGGTTTCAGCAGGTCATGTAACCAGGCCGCAGAGGTCCCTTCTTCGAAGGTCACCGATAAACTTCCGTGCAGCCCCTGGAGGAACTCCAGGATCGTGGCCGCTTTCGTCTCCAGAATACTTTCCATGATCAACTTGCCCCGGGAATCCAAGACTGCAACCGAGATCGTTGCCTGGTGGACGTCCATGCCGATATATTTCTCTTGGCTCATAACGGCGCTCCTTTCGGTAGGTGGTGATACGAATAACCACAACCTACAGCAAAGTGGGCGCCTTTTATATTGCGTGACTCGGTCTGTTTTCACCAATTGATATCCTATGTCGGGCAAACTAGGTCTTGCAGGAGGGATCGTCAGGACACAGTCTTTTGCACCTCAGGAAGCGCGGATCTAGAACTCGATCCGGCCTTGAAACGCGATACTGCGTGGAGAGCTATTGCCTCCCAGACCAACGCCGAGCAGCCCTGTGGGTGGCGAGATCGTGCTCGATATCGCACCGAAGCCAGTCTGCGTCGAAGGTTTGCCTGGCGTTCCCGCCTGATTGGAGGGCAACGACAAGTTGGCGTGATTGAAGACGTTGAAGAATTGCGTGTCGAAACGGAAGGTAACATGTTCGGTGATCAAGATCTTCTTGGTCAGGTAAAGCTGCGAGTAAGTAAAGTGAGGGCCTCGAAATTGATTGCGCCCAGACTCGCCAAACTGGCAATTTGCAGGTGAATCGCCACCTGTGCAGGCTCCAGTACTAGGATCGACGACAGAAGCGAAGGCGTCCGGGTTCAACCACTGCCGCGCTCCCGTCTGTGTCACTCCAGAGACGGGTGTCTTGCGATAGAGCGCCACACCCGGAACACGGTTCGCATACTGCGGCCCGCTGCCCTGAAAGATGCCTTTATTGTTCGCCGTGTAGGGGGCACTCAGAACGCTAAACGGAACGCCGCTATGAAGAATTGCGGTCTGCGAAACCTGCCAGCCTCCCAGAGCGCGATTCAGGATGGCATGCCTCGAGTGAAATGGGACCTCGTAGATCCCGAATGCGGAGATGTTGTGCCGAATGTCGTAGTCGCAGTTGCCGTACTCGCGACGAAGATCGCCCGGCAAGGGAGAGATAATGCCGAGACTCGAGAAGGGGAGAAGTCCTCCGTTCGAGATCTCATCGAGACAGTGGCTGTAGGTGTAGTTGCCGTGCAGCGTAAGCCCGGCAAACTGTTTCGTGACGCTGGTCTGAAGCCCGGTGTAATTGCTACCAGCGTCGGTGCGGAACTCATTGACGTTGCCGAAGCGCGAGTCGAGCGGCTTGTTGTAAGCGAACGGCGCGAAGCATCCATCGCAGACGTTTTGATATCCGTTGAGCTGGACCTGGTAGGGCTCATGCACGGCCCGAGTTCCCACATAGTCCACGCGAAGAGATCCGCGAGCGCCCAACTCTCGCTCGACACCGAGGCCCCACTGCAGGAAGTAAGGCGTCTTCAGTCTTCCGCTGGGAAAGGTATTCAGGTTGACCGCTAGAGGGCATGTCGGTGCATCCGGGGCCACTCCCGCACAGGGATTGCCGTTCGTCTGGAAGGTGCCCTGAAACAATTGATTTGCCAACGCGGTCGCATCGACTGCGCTGTCCGGCACTCCCGGCGCAATGCCGATCCCGCCGACCTGACCATTTATTCCGCCGACAAAGACGGGTGCATACGGAGGATTCATCGCTCCGAAATCAGCTACTTGTGCGGGGATGATGTCGTTGAAGACGCCCCCTCCTGCATGCAATGCCGTCTTTTCTGAAAGCTTGTACGCGACCGAAGCACGGGGCTGCCAACTGATGAGTGGAGTGCTCGGAAAGAGGTTCCTCACGTTTGTGTGGATCGCCTGGCTGAGAGGCTGCGTCAGTTCGTGGTTCATATCGAGGAACGAGCCTGCAGGGCGGCCAAACTGGCCATGCTGATTCGTAAAATTTGTGTTCCATGTCGCCCGCAATCCGGCGATTAGGGTCAACTTCTGGCTGACGCGAAACGTATCCATGGCATACATGTCCAGATTGCCGTTCGCGACCCGTTCTTTCTGCGTGACCGGAAAAGCCCGCGTTACCGTCGATGCAGCCCCGTAGGTGAACTGCGCGAGATCGTTGTAGATCACCGTTGGTACGACGCCCTCACCCAGGTCGTAGTCGCTCACATTCAGTCGGCGAGTGTTCACGCCGAACTTCATGTTGTGACGTCCGCGGGTCCAAATCAAGTTGTCGTTGATCTGCCACTGCGTCACCTTGCGGCCCTGAGTATAGGTCTGGTTGTTGCCGCCCACTGTGGTGAAGGGCGCGTTCGAGCTACCTCCTGCAAGGACGATCGGGAACGTCTGCAGTACCTGTGCATAGTTGTTAGGGAGAAAGAGGCTTGAATACCAGCTTGCACCAGGGTTGAACTGATTTACGAGACTCGGCGTGAAGAGGTGCGTATAGCCGACGACGCCGGTTCGCTGCGGTTGCGGCGAATACGCGTTGAAGATGGAGTTGATCGGGTCCGTGTAGGCAGCCTGCAGGCCGGTGTCCTGCTGAAACTTGTACCAGATGTTGTCCTTCGCATTGATCGTGTGATCGATCTTCAGTACGATCAGGTCTTCCTTGTCGCTGTTGTTGAGCGACTGGGTGCGAATGTTGGCACAACCGCGACCGTTGAACAGGTTTGATGCGGTTTGTGTGCCCGGCATCAGAGCGCCGTTGGCGTCGAGCGGACAAGACAGAACGGGTGTTGGCGTTCCCGCCGTGTTGTTGTAAAGGCTGAACATATTGCGGTAGAAGTTCACCTCTGCCGCCTGGGAAGGCAGTACCGTTCCATTCACAGGATCGGTACCGCCCAGCGGGAGCTGCCGCAGAACATACTGTTGATATGAGGACGAGGGCACCGTGCTGCGCGCAACAATCGGGAGGGCGATGCGGATTCCTTCGTAGTGTGCGAAGAAAAAAAGCTTGTTTCGGAGAATGGGACCACCTACGCTCGCGCCAAACTGGTTCACCGTCGAACGAGGCTTCGTGGCAATGTTTCCAGGGGTATCATTCGCATGCAGGAAGTAGTCGGTAGCGTTAAACAGTGAGCCGTTCCAGATCGAATACACGTCGCCATGGAACTGATTCGTCCCTGATTTGGTGAAGTAGTCTACCTGTGAGGCTCCGTAACGGCCCTGATCGACCGCATAGGAGTTCGTATTGACGGTCGCTTCCTGGAGTGCGTCGAGGCCGATGACAAGGTTGGTCGAAAGTCCGATGTTGAGTCCGAGAAAAGGGTCATTCGCATCGAACCCGTCGACGATATAACCGTTCGAGGTTGCAGGCAGGCCGTTGAACTCGACGTTGCCATAGCCCCCTGCAGCCTTCGCGTCGTTCGACGAACCGGCTGTATTCATCAGCGCACCCTGAGCGAACTGGGCGACGTAGGTGAGGTCCTGGCCTGGGTTCGGCAGATTGGCGATAGTCTTTGCATCGAGAGTCGTGGAGGTGTTCGGATTCTCAAGGCTCATCAGCGCAGACTCTGCATTGACCTCGACCGCCTGACTGGCCCCCGCCAGTGAAAGAGTAAAATTTGCCGTCGCGGTCTGGCCTACGGCAACAACGATAGGCGGGGAATGTTGTGTCGCGAAGCCTGGTGCCGCTACCTCGATCTGGTAGGTTCCGGGATTTACCTGGGCAAACAGAAATCGTCCGCTGCCGTCGCTCTGGCCGGTCCGGATTGTCCCAGTATTTACGTCTCTTGCGCTCACGGCCACCCCGGGAACCACAGCGCGGGAGCTGTCCATGACCACTCCTGTCAAGGCGCTGGAGGTGCCGCTTTGACCGTAGACAAAATATGGAATTGCCAGTTGGCAGAGAGCAAGGACCAGTGCGATGCAGGGACATCGCATGACTAAGCTATTGCTAATTTGATAATTAGTCATAGCTAAATATTTCATAATGGTAAACTAATATAAGATTGAGATAATGGCAAGTACGGCTCCCAAACGGGATCGGGAGGAGGAGACCCGGTCGTTCCAACGCAGGTCAACGGGCAGGAGCTCGCGACGTGAGTGACTCTGTGAGCAGCCGATTTAAGGTAAGTGCGACCAGGTCGCACGGATGCGCTTCCTTTCTACAGTTGAGATTATGGGTCGCCGAGCGGCAGAAGGTGACCTTCGGCCTCGCTGCGTTCTTTGTTGCGCTGTTCGGCTATCTGGTGCGATGAGGCCAGGGGACTACAACCGGTGGCCGAGGAACGTTCCGAATGTCGGCTCGGGCCTAGATTCGTCATCGTCGCGCCATCTTATGGGTTGTTTCGCGGTCTGAACACGCTGTGATCCCTTGGCATTTTGAACCCAGTTGCCGACTGCGGCGACAACGCGTGCCGCTGCCAGACGGCGGAATGGCTGTTCGGTCTTCATCCCACCCTGAAACTCGCTGAGCACCTGTGGCTCATAGCCCTCCTGGACCACCTGAAGCGTCCACGTATTGCCTTCAACGGGCAAGAGCAGAAAGATGGCCCGTACGGTTCTGACCACAAACTCGACGACTCCAACGCCATCCTGAACATCCAAGCGGGGTTCGAACGCCAGTTTTTCTTTGCTGGTAAAGTCGAAGGCGTCCTCGACACGCGCACTGAGCTCGAGCAGCAGTCCTTCTCGCTCGTGCTCTCTGCGCCGCTCCTCTTCTTCTGCGATCCTACGGTCTGCGTCCGCAACCACTTTGCGGGCCTGGTCAAACATATCCATCAGCGCCTGGTCCATGGGGAGGGCCTCTCCGGTCATTATGACCGGGTTAACGAATCCGCCCTACTCCCCAAACGGGGTATTCCTGGGAGGGGCTGCGATAGCCGCGAGGTGAGTGCCGTTCCAAGTGCCGGAAATAAATCTTCTATCGCACGACGGAGACGGGGAAGGCAGTGGCGCTAAGGTTCACTGACTTCCGGTGGGTGACTTTCCACTTGGACGAAGAGTCGGCATCTCGTACAGTTGGGAGCCGCGAACGACGTCACAAGCACTTCAACGGATAGCCGGTTTTACGTCCGAGTGAACTGGATTTGTAATCACTGGCCCACTTATAAATACTTGTTGCTCGCAAAGGGAGTGACTCAGCAACCGCGCATTCGCTTGCGGAATGGCAACATCCTCTTCGAGTTACCATTGGGCGTTGCGTGCTGGGGACTTGTCTCGGTTGGGGTGAGATATGAATCAAGAAACGTATCGCGGTGACGGGCGAATTGGTCGCCGAAGGCGTCAAAAGCTCGCGATAACCCTTGTGCGGCTTTCCGCGTTTCTGCTGGCCTCGAGTTGTGCAGTAGCTCAGACCGGGAAGCTTTTAGACGAAGATCGATCGAAGATTGAAACCGCCGTTTCCAGGTTCATGGAAGGTAGTAAAGCGCCTGGCATCTCTGCTGCTGTTGTACAGAATGGGGAATTCGTGTGGTCAAGGGGATTCGGCATGGCCGATCTCGAAAACTCCGTTCCTGCAACATCACAAACGCTGTACCGCATCGGGTCGATCTCAAAATCGATCACGGCCACTGCCGCCATGGTGCTCTGGGAACGCGGCAAGCTGGACCTGGATTCCCCGGTGCAGAAGTACTGCCCGCAATTCCCGCAGAAGCGGTGGCCCATCACTACTCGCGAGCTTTTGGGACATCTCGGCGGAATCCGCTACTACAACGTGCCTGAAACTCCCTACTACGAATCCGAGAGCGACCCCGAAGTCGGCAACGTACATCACTTCGACAATGGAATCGAAGGCGGTCTGAAGTTTTTCGCGACCGATCCGCTGCTGGCGCAGCCCGGTACACACTTTAACTACTCCACGCAAGGCTACACGCTCGCCGGCTGCGCGATCGAAGGAGCCTCCGGCAAGAAGTACACCAACGCAGTTCGCGAAAATGTTCTGGTCCCGGCGGGTATGCTGCAAACGCTTCCGGATGATCGCTTTGCGATTATCCCGCTTCGTACCCGGTTTTATTCAAAAGATAAGTCCGGCACCGTGGTCAACGCGGAATTCTTGGATTCCAGTTACAAAGTCCCCGGCGGGGGCTGGCTCTCTTCCGCGCCCGACATGGCCCGATTTGAGGTAGCGATTCTGAACAATCAGCTGGTCAAAAGCGCGACACGAGACACCATGTGGAGCGCGCAAATGCCGTCGGACGGACTTGGAAGGATGGCCTATGGGCTGGGATGGCAATTGGGAGCTACGGACGGTGTAAAAGACGTCGGTCACGGCGGGTCGCAGCAAGGAGCCAGCGCGATGATGCTAATTGCTCCCGAGGCGCGGGCTGGTGTCGTAGTGCTGATCAATTCGGATGCTGCTGGCGCGTCCGCGTTGGCGACCCGACTCTTGGAGATCGTGCTGGGACTTTCTCCCCCGGTCCGCACAGAGATCTCCGTCGACCCGAAGTCATACGACAATTACATCGGAGGCTACGAGGCGACCTCGGTCGCTATAACCATCTCCCGCGCAGATGATCGTTTGTTTGTGCAGTTCCCAAGCCAGCAGAAGATTCAGATATTTCCTGAGACCGTTCGCGATTATTTCTTCAAGAGCTTTGAAGCTCAAATCACTTTTGTGATGGACAACAGCGGCCGGGCGACAGAACTGATCCTGCACGAAGGAGGAACTGATCTGTACGCGAAACGGATCAAATAATCTCACATCCTAATTACTAAATCCGCTTCGATGAAGTTGACACGCTGGCCCAAATGAGCGCGTGGCCTTTACGTTCCCGTGAGGATGTGTGCGCAAAATGCTCTTTGTCCACGATCATTCGGGCGACTCAAGGAGCGCGTTATCGCTAATGCGCTCACCGACGTGGAAGGCAGACAGATGGCCGAGAAGTCGCCTTTCCGGACAGTTGACCTTCCCGTGCGTTAACTTTGGACCGCGCTCACTTGAGCAAAGTCGCAGCGATCAACCCCGTATGTTGGATTCAAATCGCCCGGAACGTTCAATCCATAACTTAGATGTCTTAGGTTTTTGCTCTTCTATAGCGGACACTTTATCCGCCACGCAAGCCCGTAGTTGAGCGTAAGTGAATCCAATCGAACGTAGGCTAGTGAATGGGCGGAAAACGCACAAAATCCGCAAGTATTCAAAATAAATAGGATGCGCACTGTACCGTATTTGTACCGGACGAACTCGGGTAAGTTCCCTTCCCTGCTCTCAAATCATTGCAAATAAATGGGATATCTGGTGCCGGGAGGGGGAATCGAACCCCCATGGAATTGCTTCCGACGGATTTTGAGTTTCCGGATATCTCTGTAAGTCTATGACAATAAGAGAAATGCTGGCGTAATTAAGCGTAGCCCTAAGTGGTTGAGCAACCGTAATTTAGTGCAATTTAACGAAACAGGGAAAAGCTGATGAGTGTACCGCTATTGCACCGAAAATGTAACCGTTTCAATTACATTTATAGACCACCCTACAAGCCCATCGCTACGAAGCGTTCGGGTTCAAGAAATCAGCCGAAGCGGTGTTTACGGGCCGGCCAAAGAACATGCCATCTCGTCCACTTAGCAGCTAGCCAGCAACGTGGCAATCATTTATCCGGATAGCCGGTTATTCGGCAACTTGCTGAAGACATAGATCCATTGTGATACCTCGATGAGTGCATTGCCCCTTCCATGAGAAGGCCGGTCAGTGTCAACCTGTTTTTCTGTAGTTGGGACAAGTTCATCTCCTTTTCGATCTGAGCGCGATTCTTTTACACGCCGAGCTGCTTTTTGTCGCCACCCTTCCATCCGCACTCTGAGTGAGCTTTCAATAGCTCGGTGCAAGTTGGGTGTTCTCGATTCAGCCGGTGCTGCCACCTGTTATTGCGACCTTTCACTCGATCTCGCAGACGGAGTGTTGGGCCAGGGCAATGACGCAGTCACCGGAACTCGGCTTATGACACTAAACCCTCCATATCTCTGGAGTGAACTATGCGACTGCGGGCAGTATGGCCCGGCCGCTTGGCCGTAGCGGTACATAAACATCTCCGCTTACCCATAGTCGATGCAGCAGGACGGCCAGCTTACGCGCGACTGCGATCACTGCGCGTTTCTTCCCGCGCTTGCCTCCGTGTTCAGCCAATTTCATGCCCCATCGGCGCAGGTCGCTGTCGACTCCCCACGGACCGAGTACGTGGTGTGCCCCCTGTACCAGGAGTGCTCGTAGATACGGATCGCCCTCTTTGCTGATGTGCATCTGCGGTTCGCTCTGTCCCGAGTTGCGCCTTCCAGGTTGCAGACCCACGTAGCAGGCTGCATCCCGGCTCTTGCGAAAACGGTGTGGATCTTCCAGCGTCAGCATGTAGGTGAGGGCGATCAGCGTACCCACTCCCTTGATCTGCTTCAGCCTCTCTGCTTCTGGATATCTGTTCCGCGCCATGGACTCAAGCAGTTGGTCGTACTCGCAGATCCGTTCGCTGACCGACTCTATCTCTCTCAACAGTGGTTCCAGTGCACGCTTCAACTCCGGACTCAGATCCTGTGCCGCCTTCGGCTTCATCCCGCGTGCGTTGCATCCACGGAGTCGCTCTCCGTAGGACTTCGTCAGGCCGCGCACCGCGTTGACTAACATCGTCCGTGTGCGGACCAGAGCGGCTCGCGCCCGGATCACCGTAAGATCCGCCTGTGCCTCGGCGCTCCGATGCTTCACTGGGCACAGCAACTCCGGATCGATCCTTACGAGCCGCGCGAGCGTTCTAGCGTCCAGCCGATCATCCTTGCGCCTGCTCTCCCCGATTAGCCGCACACTGCGCGCGTGTGCCACGATAGCCTCATGACCGAGTTCGCTAAGCAACCGGCTTACCCACGGTGAATGCGTTCCGGTCTCCAGTGCGATACGGCTCCGAGGCATCACTCCGAAAATCTCTTGTATCGCCTTGGGCGTCGTGCTCACTCTCTGTTCCAGCAGGACGTCACCTGTCTCATCCAAAACGCAATAAAAGCTCGACCTGTCGCCCACATCCAGGCCGATCGTCAGGCGTCCGTCCTGCTTGTTGCGTGTCCGCTGCATCATCGTGGTGGTAAGCTCTTTCATCGCCGATCTCCTCTATCTCCCGCGCTTCCAGCGCGTCGATAACTTGGGAGCTTAACGCATCCCGCTGGAGACCGGCCTTCTCATCCCATCTGTTCTCGTCAACGCGCGATCCATACCGCGATCCCTTACAGGTTCGGATGCAAGTCGTGCCAGGTGGTCGCTTGTTCATAGGCATGAGCCATGCGGCACAGCATCCCCTCACTCAACCGACGGCCCGTGAACTGGATGCTGTACGGAACACCCTCCGCCGCGAACCCACAAGGCAGACAGATTGCCGGCACCCCGGCGAGGTCCATCGGCATCGTGAACTCTGCGCTGCGAGGCGCCGCGGCAGACCAAGCTGCATGGTAGGCTGGCAGCGGTCCGACCTGCAACTCGTGAGTGATGGGCCACGCTGGATCGCCACCCGCCGGTCCGGCCATCGCATCGACCGAATCCAGCAATGCGACAAGTTGCGCTGTCAGCTCGGCGCGCCGTTTACGAGCGGCCGAGAGTTGCTGCGCCGTCACGCGAGAACCGGATTCGAGGAACTCCCGCAGGTAGGGACCATATTCGCTCGCGCGAGACGGGTAGTTCGCCGCGTGCGCTGCCACCATCTCCGACGAACAGATCGTCATCCACGTCTCAACGACCCCCGTAAGGTCCGGCATCTTTACATCGACGATGCGTGCGCCAAGGCTCGCCAGCACCTTGAGTGCCTCGTCGAGAGCCGCAGCCTGACCGCTGTCAATGCCTTTGAGCGCGTATGTGCGGTCGACACCAATGCGCAGATTCCTGACACCCTGGCCGGTCTGGCCAAGCACGTTCGATCGCGGCTCGTTTAAAGATGTAGGGTCCTGCGGATCGAAGCCTGCGACCGCATCGAACATGATTGCGGCATCTGCCACCCGGCGTGCGATCGGTCCGACGTGGTCGAGCGAAGGCGCCATGGGCAGAACGCCGAAGCGGCTCACGCGGCCATAGGTTGGCTTCAGGCCCACGACGCCATTAGCTGATGCAGGATTCCGGATCGATCCGCCCGTATCGGTCCCGATGGCGGCGAAACAAAGCCTGCCGCTGTAGCTACCCCGACCCGCTGGACGACATGCCCGGCCATCGGTCCGCCCGCCACGGGTTCAGAGGAACATCGAAAGATGGGTTGTACCCGGCGGCGGCTCCTTCCGAAAGGTTCAATTTCCCCAGCACCACGGCGCCCGCAGCTCGTAATTTGGCGACAACTGTGCCATCGAAGGTCGGTACAAAATTCTTGAGAACGGCAGTGCCGCCCATGGTGCGGACGCCCTTGGTGTAACACAGATCCTTGATCGCAACCGGAACGCCGTGAAGCGGCCCGCGATATCGTCCCGCTCCAATTTCCTGGAGAGCCGCTCTGGCATCTGCGAGAGCCTGTTCGCTCATCACCGTGGCGTAACTCTTCAACCGGGGATCGAACTTTGCAATGCGATCCAGCATAAGTTGGGTCAGATCTACAGGGGACAGATCGCGCAACCGGATTCGCCGGCCGACTTCCGTGAGACTGGTGTAGTAAAGGTCCTCACGGGGCTTGTTCGTCGTAGAGAACGCGGAAGAGCTCAGTGCTTTGAACCCGCCCAGCGGAACAATCGCGCCGGCTCCGAGCAGAGTGACGGCATACCGCCGAGTGACTTGTTCCGGTTCACGTCACGATCCATCAGGGCTCCTCAAAAAAATGTGGTCCCGCCAAGAATCTCAGTCGGCGGACATCGCTTGTTAAAGCAGCCCAGTCTACCAAACGCGGAGAATCCCCTTTATCCACGATGGATTGGCGGATGGCAGGTCTAGTCGGTGAATGCTGGTCGAGACCCCACCAACCGTGAGCTCCACACGAAAATCGCCGGGCCCAAATCAAAACCGGGGACACATAGGTCGGTATGCAATTTTCCCGGGTGTTCCCCTAACGAAACCCCATTTGCTTCAAGGTGATCTCAAAATGGCCTTATCGCTGGTAGACGATCTTGCCATCCACGATCGTCATTTCGCAAGCCAGATTCTTCAACTCTGCTGAAGGCATCGTGTAAGGGTTCGGTCCCATACCGCGATGTCGGCGCGCTTGCCTACCTCCAGCGTGCCGATTTCCTTTTCAAGAAAAAGGTGCGGCGCGGCCCAGGCCGTGTAGGCGCGCAGTGCAGTGTGCACGTCAATGCTCTCCGCTGTGCCGAATGGGTGAGTCCCATCGATCGCCTCGCGCTGGACAGAGGCCCATAAGCCATATGCGGTGCCAGCGGCGCAACGCCGTAATCCGTGCCTGCAGCCAGCGAACGCCGTGGTCCGGATATGTCTTTAGCGGCATCGTGCGGGCCAGTCTCTCTGCGCCAAGGCTGGGTGGCAGCTCTTGCCCAGCCACCAAAGGAAGACCGGCTGCACCTCGGGATAGCCCGTGTCGTATTGCTTTTGCAGGGTCGCCATCTGCTCCACCGTATGAGCCGTCGGCAGATAGGCGTGAATGATCGAGTGTCGTAACCCACGCGTCGGTGTTTCTTTCTCGGCCTCGGCATAGGTGTCCACCACCCAGTCGATGGCCTGGTCGCCAATGGCGTGGGTGTCTACGCTGATGCCGGCCTGATGGAAGACGCGCACCATCTGCCGGTACACCTGCGGATCGATATTTGGGTAACCCGTGTTCCCCGCATCAACCCCGCCGTTCTTCATCCACGGCTCATAGCTCCAGGCCGTGCGGCTAATGGCGCTGCCGTCCATGAAAATCTTTGCGCCGCAGGCCGCCAGCCGTCCGTGCTGGTATTTGCGCGGAATGGGGGAGTCGCTCCGCATCTCCGCCAATGTCTGCTGTGCAGAGGCCACCGTTTCCCCGGCACGCAGAGCATGCACACCGCTCGTCCAACCGGCCTTGCTCGTTCGAGCTCATGCAAAGCCTTCCATTGGTCGTGCGAGGCTGTGTCTTTGAACGCGGTGACGCCCTCGCGATGCAGGTTGTCGATCTCCTTCAGGATGCCCTGCTCAATCTGGTCCGTGTGAACTTCGGCACCATGCATAGACCGGCGTCAACGCGCCTTCTTTGCAGCACACCGGTTACATGACCTGCGGCGTCGCGATCGATCGTTCCATTGGCGGGATTCTTGGTTGCATCTTCGATGCCTGCGAGCCGCAGCGCATAGCTGTTCAGCGTGGCATAGTGGCCCGTCGTGTTGACTAGCATACGGGTTATTTGGCGATACGGCATCGAGGTCGGCGGCGTAGACATATCGCCGCTCTGCCAGCTTGCCCTCATCCCATCCGCGCCCGTGCACCCATTCGCCCGGCTTGGCCGCAGCCACGCGTTTTTGAACGCGGCTTACAATTTCCGCGATGCTAGCCGCATCGTCCAGCCTATCGACAACAGGTCTTCAGCCCCGCCTCCGCGTAGTGGCTGTGCGTGTCGATCATTCCCGGCGTCGCCGCCCGCCCATGCAGATCTATCGACGCGCGTCTTCGCGCCCGCAAGCTTCATCACCTGCGCATCCGTACCCACTGCCACGATCCTTCCATCGCGTACAGCAATTGCTTGCGCAACTGAATCCTGCGCGTCCACGGTCAGCGCTGTTCCGTGCACCAGCACCATGTCAGCCTGTTGGCAAAGGAGGAACGTTGGGCAACAGATCGCTGTTCCCAGAAGGAAAACTACTAGATTCAGACGCATGACCGGAGTATAGGACACGCAAACCCAAATAGCGGCAGATATTACAAATGTCGCGCCAAGCAGAGAAGGTGGATTCTCAGATGGTTATGAACTCCATACAAG
>CAWGND010000018.1:0-217346 GCA_963823845.1 Terriglobales bacterium | reverse complement strand
GTGAAATGATCGAGCAGGCGGAGAGCGAGCACGCACCAGTCCATCGCTCGACCGAGAAATCCGTCCAGCATCCGGGTCGCCAGGATTTGCCGGCGAATCTTCCTCGCGTTGAGCGGATTCTGCCCTGCGCATTAGATCAGCGCGTAGCGGGACAGCCGCGCCGGGCGCGGCTGGCGCAGGCCAGTTTCGATGCGGTCGATTATTCGAAAATTTCTCTGACTTGTCAGTTTTACCAGTGCGATACTCGACGCGCGCCCCTCTAAGATGTTCGAGCGAGCCGAATCTGGAGCGCCACAGGAGCAAACTATGACACCGGACATAACGAAAGGGTTCTCGTATGTCGAAGTGACGGAGCAGAAGAGGCTGAACGAGGCGCGCGAAAGGCAGATTCCGTGGAAGAAGTGGGGGCCATATCTCAGCGAGCGGCAATGGGGAACCGTGCGCGAAGACTACAGCGATAACGGCAATGCCTGGGACTACTTCAGTCACGACCAATCGCGTTCCCGCGCCTACCGCTGGGGCGAAGACGGACTGGCCGGGTACTCTGACGATAAGCAACTACTCTGTTTCGCGGTGGCTCTGTGGAATGGCCGCGACCCGATTCTGAAAGAGCGTATGTTCGGCCTGACGAACAGCGAGTCCAATCACGGCGAAGACGTCAAGGAATACTACTTCTATATCGACAGCACTCCGACGCACTCATACATGAAGTATCTGTACAAGTATCCGCAGAGGGAGTATCCCTATCGCGATCTGGTGGAGACCAATCGCGGGCGATCCAGAGAAGAGTTTGAGTACGAGCTTCTCGACACCGGCATATTCGATGACGATCGCTATTTCGATGTCTTTGTGGAATATGCCAAGGCTGATCCGGAAGACACGCTTATCCGAATCTCGGTCCATAATCGAGGCCCGGAAGCAGCCACGCTCCATGTGCTGCCGACACTGTGGTTCCGAAACACGTGGACCTGGGAGCCCGACGGTCAGAAGCCAGTACTGGGACAGGTCGCTGACGATAAGATTCATGCCTCGCATCCGCAACTGGGCGCCTACACGCTGCAGTGCGAGGGCAAACCAGAACTACTCTTCACCGAGAACGAATCGAATGCAAGCAAGCTTTGGGGACAGCCCAATCCCACGCCTTATGTGAAGGATGCCTTTCACCGATACGTGATCTCTGGAGAGCACGATGCCGTCAATCCGCAGAAGACGGGAACGAAAGCTGCGGCGCATTACGTGCTGGAAGTTCCGGCCGGAGGAAGCAGAGCTGTGCAGGTGCGCTTAAGCGCGAAGCCGGCGGGAGATGGATTCAATACTTTCGATAAGACCTTCAACGCTCGCGTCGCTGACGCCAACGAATTTTATGACCGCATCACCGCTAGTAACCTGAGCGAGGATGAGCGCCGCGTCCACCGCCAGGCCCTCGCCGGAATGTTGTGGTCCAAGCAGTACTACTATTTCGATCTGGATCGGTGGCTGACCGAGCACGACTCGCATCCGATGGTGGGCTCCGGCAAGGGGGGCGCTCGCAACGGGGACTGGTTCCACATGCTGAACAGCGATGTCATCTCCATGCCCGATAAGTGGGAGTATCCCTGGTATGCGGCGTGGGACCTGGCCTTTCACACTATTGCGCTCTCGCTGGTAGACTTCGACTTTGCCAAGGATCAACTCCTGCTCATGCTGAGAAACCTCTACGCCCATCCCAATGGGCAGATTCCGGCCTACGAGTGGAACTTCGGCGACGTGAACCCTCCCGTGCATGCCTGGGCGACGCTGTTTCTCTACAGAATCGAGTTGGAACTGGGCCGAGCCGATACCCGCTTCCTGGAACGTTCGTTCCAGGGATTGATGTTGAACTTCAACTGGTGGGTCAACCGCAAGGATCCGCAGGGACGCAATGTCTTCGCAGGCGGGTTCCTTGGGTTGGACAACATCGGCGTCTTCGACCGCAGCGCGCCGCTCCCTACCGGTGGACACCTGGATCAGGCCGACGGCACCGCATGGATGGCGTTCTACTGCCAGTGCATGCTGCAGATTGCGCTTATTCTGACGGACTACGACACGATGTACGAGGAGATTGCCTACCGTTTTATTGAGCATTTTATCTGGATCGCCTATGCCATGGACCGCATCGGCCCGAACCACGACGAGATGTGGGACTCGGTGGACGGTTTCTACTACGATCTGCTCCATTTCCCGAATGGCGATGCTATGCGCCTCAAGATCCGCTCGATGGTGGGGCTGCTGCCTCTGTGCGCGTCGACCGTGCTTGAGGCTGGCGCTCTCAGCACCCATCCACGAATGAGAGAACTGGTCAATTTGTTCCGTAAGCGTCACCCTGAGGTGATTGAAAAGATCGCTTCAGCCGAGGACCTCGAGAAAGGCGGGTATATGGGGCGCAGGCTCCTGACCACTTGCAACAGGTCAAAACTGAAGAGCGTTCTGGGGTACATGCTCGACGAAAACGAGTTCCTCAGCCCATACGGCATCCGCTCGCTGTCGAAATATCACGAGAAGCATCCCTTCGTGTTTTACCTGCAGGGACAGGAGTACAAAGTGGAGTACCTTCCCGCTGAATCGAACACAGGTATGTTTGGCGGCAACTCCAATTGGCGGGGGCCGATCTGGATGCCGGTAAATGTGCTAATCATTCGCGGATTGCTGTCGATGTTTCCGTTCTATGGTCCTGACTTCAAAGTCGAGTGCCCAACCGGGTCGGGCAACTACATGACATTGTTCGAAGTGGCAAAGGAAATCTCCCGCCGGAACGCAAGCATCTTTCTGCGCGATGCTAACGGCCAACGCCCGATCTATGGAGGAACCAGGAAGTTCCAGGACGATCCTCACTGGCGGGATTACATCCTCTATTACGAGTACTTCCATGGCGACAATGGCGCCGGGCTGGGAGCCAGCCACCAGACAGGCTGGACTGGTTTGGTCGCGCGGGGGCTGGATGTTTTTGCGCGGGTGACTCCGGAAGCTGTGCTCGCGAGCATCGGCAAAACACTTGCCGATATGACTCGAGAGCAGGTTGCAGGGGCTCCGATCGCCGACACCGGAGGAAGCAATCCGGATGAGTAAGGCCATGACTGACACGAAGACAGCACGAACCGGCGTGTCGGTGTGGCGTCTATCCAACGTTGTACGAGATCAATACCTGGGTTTGGCTACTCAACCTAAGCAAGAAATATGGAAAGAAGATCGACCTGTCGTCCGTCCCCTCAGTAATCCAAACCTGGTGCTCACCGACGGCATTCAACCGAAACACGTCTCCCGCAAAAACAGATCCGGTGCTGACCCCGGATGCCCCGAGCCCAGCCCCGGATATTTTCAGTAGTTCTTGAAGAGACGCTAGTCCGCAGCCAGGGCTAATACTTGATTTTCTTCCCGGTGATGTCTCCGCCACTCGTGCGATATAGTAGCGAGACACGTTGCCAGACGCACCCCTCTCAAAGACGATTAGGCCTTCATCGTCGTCGCCATCAACAAAAAAGGTCGTCTCGTTCAGCGGCTTTAGCTCATACGGCTTGTCGTCGGTCAGCTGTGCCATCAGCTTTCCGCCGCCCACAGTGACGGTATCCACGTATCCGGGACCCCATTCGTATAGCCCGACGATTGCGGAAAGACACCGGGAGTCACTTTGACCGGCTGCCTTTTCATGAGGTCCGGCATTTGGGTGTGGGCGATCAGCAGCCACGCGCCGTCTCTGGCAAAGAGAATCGGCGAGGGCGTGCTCTCTTTTCCAGTTACTCATTTCACAGCACAGCATGAGTTCGTCTTCAAGGTAGAACGCGTAGCACGACCAGTGTCATGTCGTCGTGCTGGGAAGCGCCGGCGGCGAACGCCTCTGCCGCGGCCATGAAACGTGTCATCGCGTCAAAAGCAGGCAGCCCGTGACAGGTTTTGGCGAACTCGATCAAGTTATCTTCGCCCCACTCTTCTGCACGGGGGGGCCATAAATTCAGAGGCTGCGGATTCAATCTGTCAACCAGGTGTTTTGCTCTGACACTTACGAACGATCTTCAGTGTTCCAGAGCAATGGATCACGGGACTTGCCAGTCGACTGAGTAGATATCCTGAGTGCCGATATTGCGAAGCAGCAGGGGAGAATCGTCTGGAGCGAGGCTTAGCGATTTGCCCCAGTACCCTGTGGTTGGCAGGTTCTTGAGATCGGCCACTTGTTCCACTTTACGGTCACTGATGCGGATCCGGAGGAGTGCGGAGTTGTTGGGAACACGCAAGAAATACAAATATTGGCCATTTTTTGACCAGTTGGGGAAAGCGAGCGGCGTGCGCGTTAGTTCCGACCATTCACCGGTCTTCAAATCGAAGAGTCTGATGCTCAGCCCGTCTCCGGTCACGGCGGCAACGTATCGTCCATCGGGTGACCAGCGGGGTGAGAAGAGACCTCGGGATGCCGGAAGGGTGGAAACGCTGTTGCTCTCGAGATTCAGCAGGTGAATCGCTGACGAATCATCATCCACTCCACCTGCGAAGATAATTTTGGTGCCATCCGGCGACCAACCGGGGTCCGTCTGAGGACCAGTATCATCGTGGATCAGTCGTTCGGGGTTGCCGCCATCGCGGAAAACGGTATAGAGCTTGAAGTTTTCTGGTTCATGAATGCCTTTTTCGCGAGCGCCTTTATTGACACTGCCATAAAAGACGAGCTGCTTTCCGTCAGGAGACCAGCTGGGAAGGAACGCATGTAAGGGTGGACTGGTGAGCCTGAAGCGATCGCTTCCGTCGACCCTGCTTCGCCATAAGACGCCATCTGGATAAGTGACAAAGGCAACCCACTGGCCATCCTTCGAAAATGCAGGGCTTTCGGCTGAAATACCGGAGAGAAAGGGCAGGAACAGTCCTGACTTCATGTCGTATCGCACCAGTTCGCCGCGCAACATTTGGCCGGTCACGAAGAGTTTCTTGCCATCTTTGCTGGGAAGAGGCGAACCGAGGTTGAGCGGGCTCTCGGTCAGCTGGATGGGCTTCGTTGCCGAGTGGCTGAAGAAGCCAGTGTTTTCAGGCAGTGCCCATATCTGACCCATAGATTGGAAGACGAAGTACTTCCCGTCCGGAGTCCACTTTCCCGTGGTTTCGTTCGGGGGATTGTGCAGGCCGGGAAGCAGAGGGTGAAGGTTCTTCCCTTGCGAGGAAATCTCCCACAGGGAATACCCGCCGATCTTCGTATCTTCCACGCTAAACCGTAGCTTCTTTTCATCGGGCTCCGCTATGGTCGTCGACGGACATTTGGAGCCCATGGAGCTCGGTCATCTTTCCTATCGCAAGGCGACGTACGAGGACTACGTCGGGCTTCGCGGGCTGCAGAAATTCGGAAAGAACAAGTGGCAAAAATATGTCTTTGACGTCGTTGAGCGCCTCGCCACCGCCCTCGAGCCCGACGACATCGTTCTCGGCGGCGGCAACGTGAAGGAACTCAAGAAGCTGCCCAAGGGCTGCCGTCAAGGCGACAACGCTAATGCATTTGCAGGCGGCTTCCGGCTTTAGATGAAATGAGGACAGGATCGAGGACATCGACAGCCAATGTATGGTGATCTACATTCGTGAGGGCAAGATTCGTCAGGGCAAGCGCGTTCGCGACCGGGATGTACCGCTCTGCCGAGGCTGCTCGAAGAGCTGCGCAGCTGATGGCGGTGCAAGAAGCCGCGCGCTATCTCTTTCCCAGCACCGCTCAACATAGCTCCAGAATTCTAAAACGGCGGATTGCGGTCGTTATACCGCCGAGCCGCCCTTCTCCGATTCAGGCCATACTGTCTGCCACTGTTGCACAGCAGCGCAAGGCAGCGCACAACTCCTTAAAACGCTTCGACGCCGCGTCCTGGGCGCACGTCCGGCGCAAGCTCTATGACATCCAAGCCGAGTCTTGAAAACTCTGTATCACTTTCGTATCACAGCTGCTTTTTTAGAGGTTGACGCGGTTGCCAGTAAGTCGTTTATTTTGAATGGTGAGCTCGCTGGGATTCGAACCCAGGACCCACGCCTTAAAAGGGCGTTGCTCTACCAACTGAGCTACGAGCTCACGGGATGACCCGCTCCTTCAAAACTAACATAAAAATGAGAGCCAGCGGGCGCGCGGAGAGCTCAACTTATGCCCGAGCGCGCGCATCCCGCGGTGCGGACTTCCTCTTTGTCGAACTCAATCGGACGGGCTGTACCGAAAGGGAACACTTGCCGCGGGCAATAAAGGAATTCGCTTGTCGAGTGGCTCAGTTCTGAAGTACAACTAAGCAACCTGGAAGCGATTCGTGGCTATCCGGGAAGATAACTGTGCTTTTGGGGCCCTCTTTGAAAGTGTTGCGCGGTTGTATTTTCCTGCTTTGGTCTTCTCTCCTGTGTTCATTTCCTGCAGTCGCTTCCGCTTTCCAGCAACCTACCCCGGAAGAGCTGAAGATGACATCCGATCCGGCGGCTCCGGATGCTCCGGCCGTGTACCTTTTCCGCCAGGAAATCTCCGATGACAAACTGCACATGCATTCGCTGTATGTGCGGATCAAGATTCTCACCGAGAAAGGCAAGGAGTACGGCGACGTCGAGATTCCTGCCTATGAGGGACGGATCTTTTCGATCAACGGCGTAAAGGGGCGGACCATTCACAGCGACGGCAAGGTGATTCCCTTTACCGGCAAGCCGATTGAAAAGCTGCTGCTGAAGCGGGGCAATGAGAAGGTGATGACGAAGGTCTTCAGCCTGCCCGACGTTCAGGTAGGCAGCATCATCGAGTACGAATATGTGCTGGGCTATGAGGACAACATCGCATCGTCACCGCGCTGGTACATCCAGCAGCCGCTGTATGTTCATAAGGCCCACTATCACTTTGTGCCTACGCAGCGCGAACTGACCAGCAACAGTGAACATGGCAAAGTAGTCAACAGCCTGCTGTATGCAAGTATTCTTCCGCCTGGCGTGCAGGTACGCTCGGGGATGGATGGCTATGATCTGGTGATCGAGAATGTGCCTCCTATGATCGACGAAGAATACATGCCGCCGATGGAGAGCATCTCTTACCGGGTACTGTTTTACTACTCGAGTTACCACAACGAGGACGATTTCTGGAAGCAGGAGGGGAAATACTGGTCGAAGAACGTCGATCGTTTTGCGCAGCCTTCCGCCAAGCTGAAAGCGGCGGTGCAGCAGCTAACGCCTCCGGGGGATACCGAGGAGCAGAAACTCAGGAAGATCTACGCGGCGGTGATGCAGCTCGAAAACGCGAGCTTTACCCGCGAACACTCTGCGGCAGAGAACAAGGCTGAGGGGCTGAAGGTCAAAACAGCGGACGATATCTGGGAGCAGAAGCGCGGTAATGATGACGAATTGACATTGCTTTATATCGCCATGGCGCGCGCGGCAGGTATGAAGGCCTATGCCATGCGGGTGATCAATCGCGACCGCGGACTTTTTATCAAGAACTACATGGATTGGGACCAACTGGATGACGATATTGCCATTGTTCAAGTGAATGGCAAGGAGATGTTTTTCGATCCGGGTGAGCGCTATTGCGAGTTTGGAAAGCTGCATTGGAAGCACGCC
This sequence comes from Terriglobales bacterium, assembly GCA_963823845.1. Taxonomy (GTDB): domain Bacteria; phylum Acidobacteriota; class Terriglobia; order Terriglobales; family Acidobacteriaceae; genus Alloacidobacterium. The sequence continues at coordinate 209,795 of CAWGND010000018.1, read as the reverse complement.
TTTGCAGGAGGCGTGCGCCAAGTGGACGGGGGCACAGCCATTGCCGAATCCGGGGCGCTTGGCTACAAAGACTCGCAAATGCTGCGCATCGCGGATCTGAAGCTGGATAGCGAAGACAAGCTGCAGGGAATCATCCGGATGAACTTCACCGGCAGCGAGGCTTTGCGTTGGCGGCAGGATATTCTGCGCAACGACGAGGAACAGGCAAAGAAGGATTTCGAACGAGAGCTGCAGAAGGACATGCCTGCCGGTGTCGTAGTGAAAACGAATCACTTTGTTGGAGCGAATGACTACAGCAACGTATTGATGGTGATAGTCGATGTGAGCGGTGGAGTAGGCACATCGACAGGCAAGCGTGTCTTTCTGCCCGGAACGTTTTTTGAAGCGAATGCCAAGCCACTGTTCGTGCACGAGAAACGGGAGAACCCGGTCGATCTGCATTTCCCATACATGGTGAGAGACACGGTTACCCTCACATTGCCTGCCGGATTCACCGTCGAGAGCGTTCCGAAAGATGCCGAGATTCCCCTTCCAAATTTCGCGGACTATGTTTCCAAGTACAAGGGAACAGACACGGTCTATGCCTACAGCCGCCTGATGGCGGTCGCAAATATCATCTATTCGGCCAAAGAGTATGCGCAGATCAAGGACTTCTACGCCAAGGCGAACGCGCAGGACCAGCAGCAAGCGGTTCTGCACCTGACAGCAGTCGCCACAGCGAAAGGCCAATAGATGCGAGTCCGGCTGGCTTCAGTCGTTTGCTCGCTTCTTCTTTTGGCAGGATGCAGCGCATATGCTTCGGCGCCTCCACTTCCAGACTGGGTGCAGCAGGCCGCGGCCGCGCAGGTGCCCAGTCCAACGGGAGCGAAAGCCGTGGTTCTGCTCAGCGACGAACTGCTGACAGTTCAGCCGGATGGACAGGCAAAGCTGCGCCACCGGGAAGTGATCAAACTGTTACGGCCGCAGGGACGCGAAAATGCTGAATTGGTCGCGTGGTCAGGAATGGGCAGAAAGCTGCTGTCCTTCCACGCTTGGAGCATCGGGCCGGATGGACGCCAATACACCGTGAAGGACGATCAGATCAGGGAAGAGGGCGGCGACGAGGGCGGCATGCTTTACATAAATGATCGGGCCAAGGTCGTAACCCCGCCGGGTGCCGATCCGGGCGGAGTGGTCGCTTGCGAGTCCGAGAGCCAACTCCCGGGATACATGACGGAAAAGTCATGGGATTTCCAATCGTCGATTCCGGTGCATCGCGCGGTCTTCGAGGTGGATCTCCCCTCGGGATGGAAGCATCGCGCTCTCTGGCACAACCATGATTCAGCGCTGTCGCAGCAAGTTGCTCCCGGCCACTGGCGGTGGGAACTGGTAGACATTCCAGCCGTGGATACGGATGATGCTCCGCTTGCTCCAGCCGAAATAGCGCTTGCAGGACGCATGGTGGTGCATTATGCAGCGAGCGACATTGCTCAGGGAGACCAACTGTGGGCAAGCATCGGTCAATGGTATGACGGGCTCGGAACTCCGCAGACGACTGCTACCCCCGAGATCGCAGCCAAGGCGCAGGAGCTTGCGAGCAAAGAGGGCGACTTCACTGCCCGCGTGGAGAAGGTCGCGGAATTCCTGCAGCGTGAAATTCGTTATGTGGGCATTGAGATCGGAATCGGAGGTTATCAGCCGCATCCGGCGGCGGCGGTTTTTCACAATCGCTATGGTGACTGTAAGGACAAAGCGACGCTGCTGATTGCCATGCTGAACTCAATCGGCGTGCACGCCACCTATGTGCTGGTTGATACCCGCCGCGGCTTTGTCGATTCCGCTGTTCCGTCCATTGATGGGAATCATGCGATTGCAGCGATCGAGCTTCCGGACGGATATAACGATGCGCGGTTGAAGACCATGGTGAAGACGCACAATGGTCAGCGCTTCCTTATCTTCGACCCAACCAATCAATATGTGCCGCTCGGGCTGCTGCCCACCTACCTGCAAGGGAGCTTCGGGACGTTGGTCAATGGCGCGAACAGCCAGGTGATTCAGTTGCCGGTGGTTCCTCCCGATGGCGATGTAACCGAGCACATCGCGAAACTGCAGCTCGACGCCGACGGAACTCTGCAAGGCTCGATCACAGAGACGCGCGTAGGGGCTTCATCGTTCAGAGAGCGGAACTACTTTGCCGAGAATGCCGAAAAAGAGAGGCGCGAGTATGTGGAGCGCCGTCTGAAGGAGGATTTTTCCGTATTTCAGCTCAAGGCGGAGAGCGCTGAGAACGTGCAGAACCTGGAAGAGAAATTCATTGTCAGATATCAGATCTCTGCGCCTGAATACGCGAAGACGGCGGGGAATCTGCTACTGGTGAGGCCGCGCGTGCTCGGCTCGGATGCAGAAGCGTTGAATGAAAGCCCGCGAAAATATCCTATCGATCTCCGGGTTGTCGGTACGCGGCGCGATACATTCGACGTCTCCGTGCCCGCGGGGTTCGTCATCGATGAGCTTCCCGAACCGACGAAGATCGATGTGGGATTCGCCACCTATAGCAGCGAGGTGAAGGCAGACCAGAACGTGCTGCGGTACTCGCGCGAACTAGTGGTGAAGGAACTGGTCTTGAAGCCCGATCAATATGATGCGCTCAAAAAGCTGGAAGCGGCGATCACGACGGACGAGAACCAGAGCGCCGTACTCAAGAAACCTTAGCGTTCGCGCTTTTCCTTCTCCTTGCTCATCGGCACGACCTGAACGGTCGTGTCGCGGACCTCGGCGAGAAAACGATTGATAATCGAACCGCGCAGTAGGATATCGAAGCGCGAACGCGCCGACTGGCCGAAGACGACGTGCGAGATGCTTTCCCTTTTGGCGAAGGCGATGAGCGCATCAGCAACATTCTTGTCTTTGAGTACGATGACCTTTGCGCCCAGATCGCGGGCCATGCGCTCGTATTCCTCCAGGCGCTGCAGGGCCTCGGGATCGTTGTTGCGGAGGTCTTCGTCGGGCGTTTCTACGTAGACGGCATACCAGTTGGTGGCCAGCCGGCCCGCGATGCGCGATCCTGCGCGAATGAGCCGCTCCGCGCCTGGGCGCGGTGAGATGCAGACCATCACTTTTTCTGGAATCGGAGCCTGTTCGAGGCCCTGTATTCGCCGGTACTCGGAAGCGGCGGTGCTCACCTGCTCTGCCGTAGTGCGCAGCGCAAGCTCGCGCAGCATGTTGAGATTGCCCTTGCGGAAAAAATTGGCCAGCGCCTGCTCGATTTTTTCCGGGGCGTAGATTTTCCCCTCGCGCAGTCGGGTGCGCAGCTCATCAATTGTAACGTCGACGGATACAACTTCGTCGGCGCGCTTCAGGAAGCTATCAGGGATGGTCTCGCGTATCTGCGTGCTCGCCGAGCGCGAGACCGCATCATTCAGCGTCTCCAGATGCTGGATGTTGAAAGCGGTCATCACGTTGATGCCCGCGTCGAGTAGCTCAGACACATCTTCATAGCGTTTGCGGTTACGCGACCCGGGAACGTTTGTATGTGCTAGCTCATCGACGACACAAATATGTGGGTGGCGCGCGAGGATGGCGTCTATGTCCATCTCATGCAGCGTGACAGATCGGTAGACGATCTCTTTCTGCGGGATGATTTCCAAATCACCTATGAGCGCAGCGGTTTCCTTGCGTCCGTGCGTTTCGACCAACCCGATGACGATGTCGATGCCCTGCTCGCGGAGCATGTGGGCCTCTTCGAGCATGCGATAGGTTTTGCCCACGCCTGGCGCGGCGCCGAGGTAGACGCGCAGCTTCGCGCGATCCTGGGAAGAGTTTTGGGATTCGGTGCTCAGGTCAATCTGCGCGCACATATCAGCCGATCTCCACTTGATGGCGCGAAGGTACGGCGGTTGCCATGGGCAGTGTAAAGCTGAATGTCGTTCCCAGGCCGAGGCGGCTTTCAACCGAGACCTGACCGCCCAGAGTTTCGACCAGGCGGCGCACGAGCGCGAGACCGAGGCCTGTGCCTTGGCCGGAGCTGTCGGTAAAGCGCCCGAAGATGGTTGACAGGCGCTCGGCCTCAATGCCGCGCCCACTATCCTGCACGACGAATTGAATCCCGTCTTTAAATTCCGAGGCCTCCAGGCGGATTTGTCCGCCCGTGGGCGTATAACGAAGAGCATTCGTGAGGAGATTGTCCATGATGCTGCGCAGCGCGCGGCGGTCGGCATGAACGTGGGAGAGATCGGCAAACGCATTGACCGTAATCTCGATCTTCTTTTCGCGTGCCTGTTCGCGGAAACGATGATACACGTCATCGAGAATGTCGATGGGACGCAGGCGCTCGAGCTTAATCTGGCGGCGGCCGGTGTCGAGCTCGGCCACTTCGATCAGATCCGCCATGAGGTCATCGAGTTTTTCGGCTTCATTGCTGGCGCCTTCCAGAATTTCAGTCTGCAGAGGCCGCAACTCGCCGGCATGCCCGCGCGTGAGTGTGTAAATCGCCAACCGCAGGCGTTGCAGCGGATCGCGCAGCTTTTCTGAAGCAACAGAGAGAAAGCGTGTTTTAAAGCGGTCGATGTCCTGCAATTCGGTGACGTCTTCAAGGACGGTAACTGCTCCCAAAAGTTTTCCATCGCTATCGCGCATGGGAGAGGTGCGCAGACGGTAGTTGCGCTGAGCGCTGCCGATGCGCATGGGCAGGAGCGTCGCCTCGCCTTCGCCGGTCATGGCGCGCTGCATGGAGACGGCATTGCGCACGGCGTTGAGGATTTTTTCTCCGCCTGGCGTATTAGTGAGCGCCATTCTGTCTGTAGCCGCCTTGCCGAGCAACTCAGTCGATGCCTGATTCAGTTTCAGCACGTGGCCCTTGGCGTCGGTTACGATCACGGGCTCAAAGATCGACTGCACCACGGCATCGCTCAACTGCTGCTCCATCTGGCGGCGGCCCGATTCTGTCTCGCGGAGGTCGCGCAGGCGAATGGCCATGCGGTTGATCTCCGTCGCGATGTCGCCGAGGTCGTCGCGGGTGCGCCACTCAATGCGCTGATGCAGATCGCCCTGGCCTATCAGGCGCGCGGTCTTTGCCGTGCTACGGATGGGCAGGATCACGAAGAGCAGCGACACGATTGCGATAGCAATGGCAGCGATCAGGCTTGCTCCGGAGGCGGCGATGAGACGGGCTCGCAGCAGGAAGCGCTGGTGATCGAGAGCCGCCACCAGAGTGGCCCGGCTGGTGGAGAGAGTCCTAAGATCGTCCGAGATGGACTGGTCGATCTCATCCAGTTGCGGGCGCAGCGTATCGCCTGCCAGCAGCTGCCATGTATCGGGTGGGGCGGATTTGAGCCGTTCCATCAGCCGCGCGTGTTTCCCCTGTAGATCCTGCAGTGACAGCGGCTGGCGGTCTGCAGAGAGGGTTTGAGCGGCGGTGGTCATCCTCTGATCTGCGATGCTGCTCTGCGCGAGAAGCTGCTTGTAGAGGCTGCGATCGGGAGCAGACGCCATGTGCCCGGCAAGCACCTGCTCGCGCGCGATGGATGCCTGCACCTGTGAGAGCGCGCCCACGGCAGCCTCCGCCGTCTGCTGCTGCGCGTCGAGTGCGGAGAGATGCACGAACGAGTGGCGAACCAGCATTCCCAGTCCGCCGACTAGCGCAATCAGCAGCAAAAAACCAAGGATGAGTCTCTGATACAGGCTCAGCATGAAAGAAAGAGGTTACTGAATAATACAGGGTACAGGTCTCAGGGCACAGGGCACAGAAGGAATAGAATGAAACAGCCCTGTGACCTGAGACCCACCCGCCCTGGGCCCCCCACTTATGTCAGGGCAGACTGCAGACTGCAACGGCAGCGTTTCGGTAGGGGCAATTCAAGTGAGTTTCAGCGTCAGCGCTCAGCAAAAGCCACGTCACTCCGGCAGGGCGCAGTCGCGCGGCTCTCTCCTGATCGCTGATGCGGTCGAGACCCATCTCAAGATCGCGCTGGCTCTTCCAGAGAGGGGCAAGCTTCGGGAAAATGGCCACTACTCCGCCATCTTTCAGATCATCGACGAGGGCGCTGCGCACGGCGGTGGCGCGAAACCCCTGCGTGTCTTCAGAGGCTATCTTCGTATAGTTCGAATCGAGCGCAAAGACGGCATTTTGGGGTGTGTTCTCGCGTATCCAGAGGAACGCCTGCTGCCATGGGTTGCGCGGTGCGGCGAAAGGCCATTCGATATGCGCTGAGGCGGTATAAAACTGTTTCTGCACCGTCATCATGAGGCCCGAAACCAGCAGCAGCAGCCCGACGCCAACCGCGGCAGCCTTTCTACGAAGGAGGGTCGCGAGGAACGCGCCTAGAAGCAGAACGCCGATGATGTAAATGAGGTGAAAGGCGCGCAACGGCTGGATTCTTGCAAGAAAAAAACTGCCGCTGGTGTGAATAAAGCATGCCGCGATAGCGGATGCGGTTACGCCTGTTGCAATGCAGGAGATGCACAGATCCCTGACCACAATATTGTGAGTGCGGTATGCGGCAGCCAGCATCATCATCAGCGGCACCACTAGGCCAGGCACTTCATACCAACGCCAGAATGACAGAAAGAAATATGTCCGCGTTAAAACCGCCTCTCGGTAGCCTTCGGGTAAGGTTGCGTGGCGTGTCGCCAGATAAATAGTCGCGCACCCGGCAAATGCTCCCAGGTATGCGGAGGCGAGCCAGGACCAGCGACTACTGCTGACAAGGGCATAGGCCACGAGAAAAGCAGCCAGGTACGCAGCCATGAGAGGATGCAGCATAGCCGCCACCATGAACCACGAAGCCGTGCGCTTCCAGTTGCGGTCGATGTACGCCGTCAGCGCGAAGAGGGAAATCGGCGTTGAGAAAGACCGCGCGGTTACATACGGGTCCATGACCCAGAGCGCCGTTGCGGCCACCGGAAGAGTAAAAAGCGCGCCGGCAAAAAGGGTTGCGCCCCACTGCAGCTGCGTGTCCCGGTAAATGCGTTGCGAGAGCCGAAAGCATCCGAGCAGAAAGGCAAATATCGACAGGAGGTAGGCCGCGAGCAGGCCCATCTCCAGCGGAAGGTGAGAGAGCCTGAGCGATCCGGCGAAGAGGCGCGAGAAGATCGAGAGGCGCGTGTGCGCCACGACAAAGCTGGAATCGACGCCGAAGAGCGCAGGGTCCAGTATCTTCCGGATGCCGGCAACGTAAATCCCCGCATCATCTGCATAGGGATGGTAACCGTGAATGAGCAATACAAACGGAGTAAGCAATGCGAGGCCGATGACATCGCTAGTGGCCAGCGTGAGCGACCGATGCGAATTTTGCTCATCAACGAGCGTAAAGGAATTTGCTTCCAGGACGGGAGAACTCAAAGTGCAACCTCGCCAAGATCGCCAGGAGACGAAACCACAGATTCAAAGATGTAGACGTAAGATAATGCGGGTGTGTCGCGGACACAACCTATTTTCTAACTGAGATAGCGCGAAGTTCATGACAGGTTCTAATGTTGCTGGTAGCGGTGCAGCACGTCTACCTGGGTGACGATGCCTTCCAGGGTGCCTTTGCTGGCGCGATTCATAATGGGCAGAACAGGCCAGCGCGGGAAATGATGAAGCGCGCTGTCGAGGGGCATGTCCGGGAAGAGGATTGGAGCGCGTTCGGGTTGCAGGACGCGCTCAATTGGGGTGTCAGGAGTTGAGGTGGCCCCGCTGGACATAAGTTCGTCTGCGGTCATGGAGTACCAGGAGCCGTCCCAGAGAGAAATAAGAAAGGCGGCAGCACGCATGGCGGAGATGGTCTGCGCTGCCTCTGAAATCGTCTGCTGCCCTTTGATAATCGGCACGTCAACAGGATGCAGCGCGTCTTCGAGATGCAGTTCGGATTCTTCGCGCGCCTCTTCCATCGAAGGCAGTTCGAGGCCGTCCTGATGCGTAAAGACTTCGAAGATAGGGACTGGCTGCAGAGCGCGCGACATCAGATAGGCAATCATATTGGCGAGAATCACCGGCAGGATGATCGAGTAGTTGCCGCTGACCTCAAGCACCATAAAGACGGACGTCAGCGGGGCGCGCAAAAATCCGGCAAAGAGAACGCCCATGCCTACAAGAGCGTAAGCGCCGACCGTGCCAGCTAAATGCGGGAAGAACAGTTTCTCAAACGAGCCGACCGAGGCTCCTAGCATCGCGCCGATGAAGAGCGTTGGCGCGAACATGCCGCCGGGGGTGCCGCTTGAGAAGGACAGCGTCGTTGCCAGAATCTTGAGCAACGCGAGCGCGAGCAGCAGCTTCCATGCGAACTGGCCGTGCATGGCCTGATCCATCACTTCATAGCCCGGGCCCATCACCTGCGGGAATCCGACGAATCCAATCAATCCGACAAGCAAGCCGGCAATGCCCGATTGACAATAGTGTGTCCAATGCGGCAGTGCACGCAGGCGCGGCCGCAGGTAGCCAAGCGCCTTTGAGAAGACCAGGGCGGCGAAACCACCGGCGATGCCCAGGACGGCGTAGGCGATCAACTCACGCGGATCGCGCAGCGTGACGGTTGGGATACGGAATATTGGCTCCGATCCCCAGAACCAGCGCGCGACAACCACGCTCGAAATCGCAGAGAGGACAATGGACCCCAGAACGGCGGCGCTCCACTGGCCAATGACCTCTTCAATGACGAAAAGGATCGCCGCGATCGGCGCGTTGAACGCAGCAGCCAGGCCGGCCGCCGCTCCGATGGGCGCGAATAAACGCAGCCGCTGCCGGGAAAGGTTTAGCCGACGGGCAACAATCGAGGCCACACCGGCGCCGATCTGCAACGATGGGTCTTCCGGTCCGAGCGAGAATCCGCAACCGATCGCCAGGGCCGATGTGATGAATTTTCCAACGACAGTCTTGAATGAAATGTAACCGTTGTAGATATACAGCGCGGCTTTGGTCTGGTTGACCCCGCTGCCGCGCGCCTGCGGAAAGAAAAGCTGCACCAGTGCCGCTACGAACAGCCCGGCAAGAGCCGGCACGAGCAGCAACCGGAATTGTCCCGCATGAGGCGCGGAGCCGAGCGTCAAAATCTTGATCCACTCAATGGCGATACGGAAGGAGACGACGAGTAGGCCCGAGAGCACTCCGATAAAGATTGACAGGACGAGAAAGAGGCGTTCGTCGCGGGTGGGCGCAATCTTTTCGAGCTCAAGCTGTGTTAACCGGCGATCCTGCTTTTTCACAGGTTGCCGCGCGGCCGTTTCCTGCATCGGTTGCACGCTCATCGCTGCTCGACCGCTTCCGGTGCCCGGGCGATCTTCAACAGCAGCGCATCATCGGCTGTGGGAGCGCCGCATTGCCGGCTGGTGACCCGCTCGGTTTGATAGACCAGTTGCATGATTTGCTGTTCCAGCTCCGGGTTCTGTTCGATTTGCAGCAGGCGCAGCGTCGCGGGCAACTGCTGCCATTGGGGAACCAGCTCCTGCAATTCTGAGGGAACTGCAGGCTTGCTGCTCAGGCAGTCGGTTAGGCGTTCCCAGGCAGTCTTTTTGTTGCTTAGGATGCGCTCGGCTCGGGCACGAACACTCAGCTCAGGTCCCGGATACAGCAGCAGAACGCGATCGGCATCGGAAAGCATGCTGCGAAGCTGCGACTGAACCTCGGCGGGCTGCTTTTCGAAATCAGGATGATTCAGCGTGCGCTCGAGATATTCCTTCGCCTGCAGATACCGATTGAGTGCAAATGCGGTGCGACTGCCTCCTTCGAGCGCTGCCAATCGCGCCGGTCTATGCAGCAGGGCCCTTTGATACAAATGCAGGGCGTTGGCGGGGTCCTGCGCACTTTCGAGCAAGCCGGCCACCTGGAGTTCCACGTCGACATCGTCCGGCGCATTGCCCGCAGCGATCAGCAATTGATTGCGCGCGCGGTCGTATCGTTTGCGGGCGATCAGGTATTGCGCCAGCTCCAGCCGGACCTCGCGACGGCGGATGTAGCCGTCGCCTTCCCACGTGCCGTCCAACGCGGCCTGGTAATGTTCAAGCGCAGTTGCCTCGTCGCCCTGCTTTGCTGCGAGGCGCGCAAGCTGCAGGTGGATCATTCCGTTTCCGGGCCGGGATTCAAGCAGCGTGTTGAAGTAGGCGACAGCTTCTTCCGTGCGCCCCGCTGCCGCCAGCGCTTCGGCCAGCTCGATCTCCAGATTTTCATCATCGGGAGCATAGGCTAAAGCCGAGCGCAATGCGTCTATGGCAGCAAGAGGCTGGTTTGAGTGCAATGCCTTCTCTCCGCGCGCGAGCCACCGCTGGGCCAACTCCTGCCGATGTACTGAAAAGGAATGAAACAGCAAGAGCGTAATGAAGAAGAGAAGGACAACGATAGCGAACAGGCTTAATAGAGCCAGCGCGTCCCGCAGAATCAGCTTTTGTCTCTGCTGCCGTTCCTCGGGGGTAAGGGCCGATCGTAGCTGGAGCACTGCCATCTTCTCTTTCCAGAATATCGTGCGCGCGGTGGGCTCACCACCGGGCTGCACGACGCATCGAATGGAATGAACCCCATTCGTCATCGTTTCACGCAAGTAGTAGGATGACCTCGAGGAGCAATATGATGGAACGGCGAGAATTTCTTAAATCGGCCGCGATCACTGCGCTTGCCTCAACTCTGGTTTCTCGTGCCGATGCCATAGACGCTGCTTCCGGCATGCCTTATCGCACGCTGGGCCGAACTAGCGTCAAAGTATCGCTTGTAGGGCTCGGCGGCCATCATATTGGCAGGAGTTCCGTTTCGCAGGACGAAAGCACGAAGATCATTCGCACCGGCCTCGATTCTGGTGTGAACTTTCTCGACAACTGCTGGGACTACAACGACGGCCTTAGCGAGACTCGCATGGGCATCGCGCTCAAAGACGGCTACCGGCAAAAAGCCTTCCTGATGACGAAGCTCGACGGTCGCACCGCGCAGGCGGCTCAGCAACAACTTGAACAATCGCTGAAGCGTCTGCAGACCGACGACATCGATCTGATTCAGATTCATGAAATCATTCGTATGGACGATCCGGAGCGCGTTTTCGCTGAGGGTGGCTCGCTTGAATATCTGGAGAAGGCAAAGAAAGAAGGCAAAGTCCGCTTCATCGGATTTACCGGCCACAAGAGTCCCGAGATCCACCTGCATATGATCGAGACCGCAACGAAGCACAACTACACCTTCGACACCGTGCAGATGCCGCTCAACGCGATGGACGCGCACTTCGACAGCTTTGGCAATAAAGTTATCCCTGTAGCGAAGAAGCTGAATATGGGTATCCTCGGCATGAAGCCGATGGGTGACGGGGTCATCCTCAAGAGCAATACCGTCACGCCCGTCGAATGTCTGCGGTACGCCATGCATCTTCCCGTCAGCGTCGTCATCACCGGCTGTGATTCGATGCAGATTCTGCAGCAGGCGCTCGACACGGCGAAAAACTTCCGTGGCCTCAGCGATGCAGAAGTCAGCGCTATTTTGAAGAAGACCGAGACCGTCGCACAGAACGGTCAGTTTGAGCTGTACAAGACGAGTCATAATTTCGACGGAACGTACCAAAACCCACAATGGTTGGGCTGAGAATGGAGCTAGAGGAAAAGCAGCAGCGTCTGGAAACCCGGCTCCGCGAGCTGGGCAGCGTCATCGTTGCCTACTCGGGAGGTGTTGATTCGGCATATCTCGCCTATGCCGCGCACCGAGTGCTCGGTGCGCAGATGCTTGCCATCATTGCCGATTCCGCCAGCTTGCCGCGCAGCCACTTTCGCGAGGCTGTCGAGTTTGCTCATGAGCTGTCGATTCCGTTGTGCACCGTAGAAACCGACGAGCTGGAACGCGAAGAATATGCTGTCAATAAAGCTGACCGCTGCTTCCATTGCAAGGACGAACTCTTCACCGTGCTCGAAAAAGAGCGCCAGCTTCTGGGCTTCTCCGCTGTGGCTTACGGCTTGAACGTCGACGACAAAAAAGACTTCCGCCCCGGTCAGCGCGCGGCGAGCGAACACGCTGTGGCTGCTCCTCTCGCTGATGCAGGCTTGAATAAGGCGGACATCCGCGCGCTTGCACAGGCAGCGGGCCTTCGCGTGTGGGATAAGCCTGCATCCGCGTGCCTGTCTTCGCGCATCGAGTATGGTCGTCGTGTAACCCCCGAAGCCTTACGCATGGTCGAAGAAGCGGAGGAGTCGCTGCGCGCTCTTGGCCTGCGTAATTTCCGCGTCCGCCATCACGGCAACATCGCGCGTATCGAAATTGCTGAGAGCGAAATGGCCCTGACGCTGTCGCCGGAGATGTTTAGGAAAATGGGAAAAGCCGTGCGTGCCGCAGGTTTCCACTACGTTGCTGTAGATTGCGATGGCTACCGCTCCGGCTCGATGAACGAAATTCTGCCTGTTGAAATGCTGGCAAAGGCAACCGGGAAATAAGAATGCGCATTGGTTATCTCGGATGTTTTGCCGGTATCAGCGGAGACATGATGCTCGGCGCGCTGATCGATGCAGGCGTCTCCCGCTCTCTGCTTGAAGAAACCGCGCAGGCTCTGAACATCGGCGCCACTCTGCGATTCTCGGCGGTCGATCGCAGCGGAATCACCGCAACGAAAGTCTATGTGCTCGATGCAGCCAGCGGAGAGGCCGCCGAGCACAAACACAGTCATGATGATCGCCGCCATTCTCGCGATCACTCGCACGAACACGGCCACGATCATCATGAGCACAAGCGTGTTCATGGCCGCAGCTGGAAGCAGATTCGTGAACTGATCGAGCACACTCAGCTTGCTCCGGATGTGCGCGCACTCTCGCTGCGCGCTTTCGAATTTCTCGCCCACGCCGAAGCAAAAATCCACGGCGTTCCCGTCGAGGCGGTGCACTTTCACGAAGTCGGTGCTGTCGACACCATCGCCGATATCGTATGCGCCGCAGCGGGCCTGTCGTCGCTAGGCATCTGTGCATGGTATGCCTCCGCGGTCAACGTGGGCGGCGGATCCGTCCAGTGCGCGCACGGCGTGTTCCCCGTACCCGCGCCTGCGACGGCAGAGTTGTTGAAAGGCATCCCGACATACTCGGCAGGCATTCAGAAAGAGCTGACCACCCCCACGGGAGCGGCATTGCTCAAGGCGCTTGGCTGCAGCTTTATTGATGTTCCGGTCATCATGGTAAATACCATTGGCTACGGCGCAGGCACCCGCAACCCGAAAGACTTTCCTAACGTCCTGCGCCTGAGCATCGGCGAATCTGTTGGCTCCGAGAAAGCAGCCAGTGAGCGCGTAGCCGTCCTCGAATGTGCGGTGGACGATGCAACGCCGCAGCTTGTCGCGCACACAATGGAGCGTGTTTTTGAAGAAGGTGCGCTCGATGTGATGTGCACGCCCGTCGTCATGAAGAAAGGCCGCATGGGCAGCCTGCTTACTGTACTTTGCCGTCCTGAGCGGCGCGAAGCATTTGAGAATCTGCTGCTGCGCGAAACAACGACGCTCGGCATCCGCATGCGGGAAGAAGACCGTGTTATTTTGCAACGCCGCTTCGTCGAGGTTGAGACTGCCTACGGCACCATCCGCGTCAAGATCGGATCGCGCGACGGCGAAGACCTGAACTGTATGCCGGAATACGAGGACTGCGCTCGCGCCGCGCGGGAGCATGGCGTCCCGTTGAAGCAGATTATGCAGGCCACGCTCTTGGCTCTCGCTGAGAAGAAGGTGGAAGCATGACCCGCGACGCGATTCTCGCTCTACTCAGGCAGGTCGAGAGTGGCAATGTGTCTTCCGCCGACGCGCTCGAGAAGCTGTCGCATCTGCCCTTTGAAGATGCAGGTTTTGCCAAGATCGATCATCACCGTTCTTTACGTCTGGGATTGCCGGAAGTCATTTACGCAGCGGGTAAGACACCCGAACAGGTAGCCGAAATCTTCGCGCGCATGGCGCTCGCCGGCGGTGACGTGATTGCTACGCGCGCCAGCGTTGCCGCATGGGACGCGGTCAAGCAGATGGTTCCGGAAGCCGAATATCACACTGAGGCTCGCATCGTTGGTCTTCGACAGACGGGCGCTTCACCGAGTGCAGGTCCGGTCGCGGTTTTATGTGCCGGCACCAGCGACATTCCTGTTGCCGAAGAGGCCGCGGTCACGGCGGAATATCTCGGCGTCAAAGTCGAGCGTGTCTACGATGTGGGCGTTGCCGGGCTGCATCGTTTGCTTGCGCAAAGTGAAACGCTGAAAGCTGCTCGCGCTGTCGTTGTTTGCGCGGGCATGGAAGGCGCCCTGCCGAGTGTTGTGGGCGGTCTGGTCGCCGCTCCCGTCATCGCCGTGCCCACGAGCGTAGGCTACGGCGCGGCCTTCGGCGGGTTGACTGCGCTGCTCGGCATGCTCAATTCCTGCGCTCCAAATGTTTCTGTCGTGAACATCGACAACGGTTTTGGCGCGGCTTATGTCGCGGCGATGATGATGCGCTCGATCTCGGCTGCTTCAACCAAAGATCAATTGCAGGCCTCCGAGAGTCACTGAATCCATCAGGGTTGGAAGACGATTCGCGCGTGATCCGGGTTGTTCCACACTGCTTCGACGTCGCGCAATGAAACTGTCTTTAAGCTGGCTTGAAACGGAGTCTTCGCGGCTACCTGGAAGAATTCGCGCACGGCCTGCAAAATCTCGTCCATTGATGCGCTGCCGAAGCCGCTTCCCAGCAGCTCAAGTCCTGAACTGCGCAGGGTCGCCGCAGGCAGCGAGATCATCGGCGAAGCACTGTTCCCAACTTGGATAAATCGTATGCGCGCCGAGGCATGCTTCAATCCTTTTTGCGCGATGGCTGCGAGTACGGCCTCGGCCGGAGCGCCCCATAAGTAGTCGAGAACGACGTCGACTCCGTTTTCGGCTATCTCAGTGCGGAACGCGGACACCAGGGCATCGTGCTCGTGCGTGAGCGAGATGATGGCGTCGGCTCCCAGGCTTTTCAGTTCTTCCAGGGCCTGCGGGTTGCGCCCGGCGGCTACGATGCGGCGCGCACCGAGGCGCTTGGCGATCTGGACGGAGAGTTTTCCGGCGATTCCGGTTGCGCCCAGGATCAGGACGCTCTCTCCGGCGGCGAATTTTGCGCGGGCTTTGAGCGCGGCCCAGGAGGACATGCCGGGGTTTGCGATTCCGGCGGCGGTGACTTCGTCGAGGCCGTCGGGGAGTGGAATGCAGATCCACTTTGCCGTGACCGCCTTCTCGGCGAATGTGCCATATAGAGGCCGGGTTGTACCGAAGTAGACCCGCGTGCCGTCTTCGAGGCGTCCTGCTCCGTCGACGCCGGGAATGAAGGGGAATTCGCCCGTGCTGCCGTAGTGGGTTCCGTTTGCCAGCGCCCGCACGATCGGATGAAGTCCGGCGGCGGTGACGTTTACGATCAGCTCGCCTTCGGTTGGTTGCGGGTCGGCGAATGAAGAGTACTTGGGCGGAGCGGAGAAGGAAGTGACGACTGCAGCGTTCACAGATTTGGCCTCATCGTTTTCCGGGTACCCCCCGGTATTTTGTACGGAGATCGTTTATTTTCAATTATTTACAATGTTTTTTCCGTACGGGAGATCGTTTAGAATCAGCAGTTTACGTTTAGCAGTAGTGCGGGACTGGCTTTAATTTATCTGCCTATTTGTATTTTAGCAATTTCGTTCGTAATTCCCGGCAGCCTAGTGTCGGACGGAAGTTGATTGGAATCAGCTACATGGAAACCAGTTCTGCGTCGCTGGGCTTGACAACGTTTTTACCACGGAGGAGGCAGAGAGATGAAGAGGCAAAGGCCCGGGACGCCATTTAGGACTGACGTTGGACTTCGGCGGCTATTTTGCGCAGGTCGGGGAGGACTTCGCCGATGGCGGCGGGGTCGGAAGTGCGTTTTCCTAGTGCGAAATACAGGCGCTCGTAGTGCTCAAATAGGCGGTTATAGGTTGCGTTTGCGGCCGGATTTGGTGCGAACGTTTTGTAGGTGAGGCACATCTTTGACTGGGCCTCTTCGATGGTCGGGAAGGTTCCGGCGGCGAGGAAGGCGAAGATGCCGGAGCCGAGGCTGGTGGGGATACCGGCCGGGACGAGGACCGGTTTCCCGAGCACGTTGGCGTAAACCTGATTGAGGACCTGGTTGTTCTGCGGAATGCCTCCGGCGTTGATGACGCGGTCGACGGGAACGCCGTACTCGGCCATGCGTTCGAGGATGATGCGGGTGTGGAAGGCGGTGCCTTCGATGGCGGCGTAGAGCTCGTCCTGCGCGGTGTGGATGAGGTTCCAGCCGAGGGTTACGCCGCCCAGCTCGGAGTTGACGAGGACGGTGCGGTCGCCGTTGTCCCAGCTGAGGCGCAGAAGGCCGGTCTGTCCGGCGCGGTAGGTTTCGAGGCCTTTGGATAGTTCCGAGACTTTGTGCCCGGCGCGGCGGGCGATGGCTTCGAAGATGTCTCCGGTGGCGGAGAGGCCGGCTTCGACGCCGGTGTAGGCGGGGTGGACGCTGCCGGGGACAACGCCGCAGACGCCGGGGACGAGGGCCGGTTTCTTCTGCATGGCGATGATGCAGGTGGAGGTGCCGACGACGTTGACGACATCGCCTTCGCGGCAGCCTGCGCCGATGGCGTCCCAGTGAGCGTCGAAGGCGCCGACGGGGATGGGGATTCCGGCGCGCAGGCCCAGGGCTTCGGCCCATTTCGGCGAAAGATGCCCGGCGAGATTGTCGGAAGTTTCGTAGCTGCCGGCTAGTTTTTCGCGGATGCCTTCGAAGAGCGGGTCGAGTTTGGAGAGGAACGCTTGTGGAGGGAGGCCGTCCCATTTCGGGTTCCACATCCATTTGTGGCCCATGGCGCAGACGCTGCGCTTGGCCTGTTTCGCGTCGGTGATGCCGCAGAGGGTTGCGGCGACCATGTCGCAGTGTTCGAAGGCAGTGACGAAGCGGCTGCGCTTCTCGGGGTTGTGGCGGAGCCAGTGGAGGAGCTTGGCGAATCCCCACTCGTGGGAGTAGACGCCGCCGCACCACTCGATGGCCTCGAGGTGCTCGCGGTGGGCGAGCTCGGTGATTTGCTGCGCTTCTTCTTTGGCGCGGTGGTCGCACCAGAGATAGTAATCGTCGAGCGGCTGGAGGTTTTCGCCGACGGGGATGACGCTGGAGCCGGTGGTGTCGAGCGCCATGGCTTCGATGTGGGTGCCGTCGATGCCCGCTTCTTTGATGGCCTGTCGCGTGGCTTTGACGAGGGCGTCCATCTGATCCTGATGGGATTGGGTGGCGTAGTCGGGGTCTCTGCGCTTGCGGTGGAGTGGGTATTCGGCGACGGCGGTGGCGAGGCGGCCTTTTTCGCTGTCGAGGAGGGTGACGCGAACGCTTAGGGTTCCGAAATCTACGCCTGCTACTGTGGACATCTTGTTCATTTCCTAAATTCTTGATCGAACGTTTGTGGTATCCCACCCTTTGCTTCGCAAAGGATGGGGCACCCGGTGTTCTGCTGGTTCCATCGGACTACCCCACTCAAGCCAAAAGAGGGCTTGAATGGGGCACCCGAATCCGGTGTTGTGGCGCCGCAGGCGCGTGCGCCTGGACGGCTAGTCCTCGTGGTAGTGAATGTCCCAGCCTAGGTAGCGGGTTGCTGCTTCGTAGACCGGGCTTGCTACGGTGGAGAAATTGGCGGCTACGTGGTGCTCGAATCCTTTTTCGCAGATGAAGCGCAGTAGCTTCTGCATCTTCGGGATTCGTACTACGCCGGCGCCGCCGAAGGTTTCGAGTGGATCGCTGGTGAATTCGCCTTCGCCGACATAGCCACGGATTTTGCCGTTGAAGTCGTCGGTCGAGAAGCGGAGATAGCTCATGGCTCCGGCTTTCACTCTTCCGACGCAGGTGCCGAAGGTGTTTTCTTTGCCGACCGTTCCGGCGATGATTTCCTGGAAGTCCATGACGACGTCGGCGAAGAAGTGCTTGGGGAGGTTGGAGCAGTGGAAGCAGACGGCTTTGTCGGGATCTTCGCCGTAGTTGTTGTTCCAGTCGAGCAGCGCGCTGGGCGTTTCGGACGCGAGGGCGAGGCCGTACATGCTGAGGACGCCGACGACATCGACTTCGCAGGCGCTGGAGAAGAGGTTCTCGCTCATCATGCTCATGACGGTGCAGGGGACGACGCCGAAGTATTCTTCGAGGGAGGTCCAGCACTGGATGGCGCTGATGGTGCAGTAGGTTTCCTTCATCCAGCCGTCGATGACCGCGCCGAGCTTGGCCATCTTCATTAGGGCGGCTTCGGGGATGCCGCTGGTGGACACGTAGGACTTGATGGCGGCGAGTTTGGATTGCGCTGCGTCGTCGGAGTCTTTGAGGCGGGCGATGCGGCCGAGGACTTCGGAGAGGTCGAGGGTTTCGACGGAGATGCCGTTGTGTTCGAGAAGCTTTTCGCTGTAGCGGACGGTGTTGAAGGCTGCGGGGCGCGCACCGATGGCGCCGATGCGGAGGTTCTTGAAACCGTTGACGATGCGGCAGACGGCGGCGAACCAGGCGAGGTCTTTCTTAAAGGCTTCGGAACTGGGCGAGACGGTGTGCAGGGCCGTGAGCGAATAGGGGATGCCGTACTGCATGAGGTTGTTGCAGGCGGACATCTTGCCGCAGAAGCTGTCGCGGCGGTTGGCGATCTTCATGATGTCAGCGCGGTCGGGCGTGGCCTGCACGAGCACGGGGACTTTGAGCGTGGAGAGGCGGATGGCGTCGACGATGGCGCGCTCTTCGCCGAAGTTGGGCAGGGTGACGATGATGCCGTCGATTTCTTCGCGATGCTGTTTGAAGAGCTCGGCGCAGTGGCGGGCGTCGTCGGGGGTCTGGACGGCTCCATGCTGCGTTTGCTCGGGCGAGAGCACGATGGATTTATAGCCGTCAGCGTCGAGCACCTTGATCATCTCTTCGCGGCCTTCTTTCGCGAGATGGTGCGGGAAGAAGCCGCGACTGCCGACGATGACTCCGAATGTGAGTTGCTTTTTCATCTTGTGATTCCTTGAGTTCCCTCAGGGGCTAAAGCCCCGCTTTAATTCTGATCTTTGAGTGCGGCCTAAAGCCCGCACCTACCAGCCCGCGCCTGCGCCGTTCTTGTCTGTCTTACATTTGTGGTCTCCCACCCTTTCGTCGAAAACCACGACGAAAGGATGGGGCACCCGACATCCTGCGAAACCCGTTCTCACCTTTTCACTCGCGGCCAGAAACGAATCGTATAGATGAGTCCAGCGATTGCCATCATGCCGCCCCACCATATTGCTGGATGAAGGTTGAACAAGACAGGCGGATGGGCAGGGGGATTTGCGAGTTCCCAGAAACCTTCCGTAGTGATAATGACGCCGTAGACTAGGAAGAGGACGCCTGCGAAAAACCAGATCTGCATTTGTTCGCGCATTGTTGCTCTCCTTACCAGAAGATATGTTGAGGACGACGAAAAGGACGGCGATGACTCCGGCCCAGACGATGGGTTTCTGGTACCAGTAGTCATCGTGCTCTTCGGGAATCTTCGATGCGCCGTAGACGAGGCCTTCGAGTTCAGCGTCGGGCTTAGGCTTTGTCATGAGGCTCACTACGACGGTCACGATGACGCAGACGAGCCAGGACCATAGAGCGCGGTACATGTCTTCAGCCATGCGCTTTGGCGTCGGGGGAAAGGGCGACGTAGCGCAGGGCTGATGGGTCATTGTGTACCCACGCCCAGAGGCCGACGGCGGTGAGCGTTCCGGCCAGCAGACCCCAGAATCCGGCGGGTTTGGTGGCTCGCTTCCAGAGCATGCCGAGAATGACGGTGCCGAAGAGCGGCGCGATGAAGAAGCTGAAGAGCGCCTGAACGTAGTCCATGATGCTGGCTGCGTGCTGGACGAGATAGGCGGTGCCGACGGAGATGAGCACGCCGATGAAGGTGCACCAGCGGCCCATGGAGACGTAATGCTTGTCGGTGGCTTTCTTGTTGAGGAAGGCGCCGTAGATGTCGTAGGTCCAGACGGTGGAGAAGGCGCTGACGTTGCCGGCCATTCCGGACATGAAGCCGGCGATGAGTGCGGTGACGCCGAGGCCGAGCAGTCCGGGGCCGCAGTAGCGGACGAGCATGAGCGGAAGGACTTCGTTGTAACTGTGCTGGCCGGTCGCTACGGCCTGGGTTTCTCCGACGAGATGAAAGGGCAGCACGGAGAGTGCGAGGAGGCCGGGCAGTATCACGATGAAGGGCACGGCCATCTTGAAAGCTGCGCCGATGATGGGGGCCATGCGCGCGGCCCGCAGGTTGTGCGCGGAGAGGACGCGCTGGACGACGAGAAAATCTGTGGTCCAGTAACCGAAACTGATGACCATGCCGAGACCGAAGACGATGCCGGTCCAATGGACGCCCATCGGGTTGTCGTGGAAGTGGCCGAGGGTGCTCCACAGGTGGACGTATTCGCTGCTGCCCATGTTGGTGAGGATCTGCTGGCGAAGGTTGTTCCAGCCGCCGACTTCGATCAAGCCGAGGATGGGGACGAGCAATGCGCCGAGCCAGATGAGGAGGAACTGCAGGACTTCGTTGAAGATCGCTGAACGAAGGCCGCCGAGGGCGACGTAGAGAGCGACGGTGATCGAAGACACCCAGATGCTGAAGTTGAGGTTCCAGCCGAGGACGACCTTCATCACGATGGCCATCGAATACATATTGATGCCGCTCATCAGGACGGTCATGAAGGCGAAGCTGACGGCGGAGAGCGCGCGGGCGCCGTCGCCGTAGCGCAAGTGCAAATAGCCGGGGACGGAGTGCGTCTTCGAGATGTAGTAGAAAGGCATCATGACGATGCCGAGGAAGAGCATGGCGGGAATGGCGCCGATCCAGTACCAGTGCGTGGCGAGGATGCCGTACTGGTAAGCGGAGCCTGCCCAGCCCATTAGTTCGAGCGAGCCGAGATTGGCGGAGACGAAGCTGAGACCCGCGATCCATGCGGTCATTTCGCGGCCGGCCATGAAGAACTCTTCGCTGGTATTGGTCGAGCCCTTCAGGTAGAAGCCGATGAAGATGACGATGGCGAAGTAGACGGCGATAACGAGTATGTCGACGGCGTTGAGATGGGCGAGCGACTTTCCCTGAAAAAAAGCTAGAGCCTGAGGATGGCTGAAGAGGCTATGGGCGCGTTCAATGGGCATGTTTTTGATTGCCTCGGTTATGGTGACAATGCTTGTTCATAACAAGACTTGAATAGTGCAGCCTGCGATGTAAGAAAGTCTTCAACTTTTTTGTCCGTAGGTTGCATCCGCGCCATGTTTGCGGAAATAGTGGCGGTCGAGCAGGACCTGGGACACGCCTTTGCATTCCGGATTGAGGGTTGCGGTGTAAAAGGCCATGCGCGCGACGGATTCAAGCACGACGGCGTTGTGCGCGGCGGCGGCTGGGGTCTTGCCCCAGCAGAAGGGAGCGTGGCCGGCAACGAGCACGGCGGGCATGGCGTCGGGATCGAGATTGCGAAAGCGGCGGACGATGGCCAAGCCGGTGTTGTGCACGTAGTCGCCGTGGATGTCGTCTGACGTTAGGTCTTCGGTGACGGGGACCGGGCCGTAGAAGTAGTCGGCGTGCGTGGTGCCGTAGGCGGGGATACTGCGTCCGGCCTGGGCCCAGGCGGTGGCGAATTCGGAGTGCGTGTGCACGACGGCGCCGATGGTCGGGAACTCGCGGTAGAGAAGCAGGTGCGTGGCGAGGTCGGATGAGGGGCGGAGATCGCTTTCGACGATTTTGCCGTCGAGATCGGTGATGACCATGTGCTCGGCCTGCATCGATTCATAGGGGACGCCGCTTGGCTTGATGGCGACGAGGCCCGTCTGGCGATCGATGCCGCTGACGTTACCGAAGGTATAGAGAACGAGGCCGCGGCGGACCAATTCGAGATTGGCCTCCAGGACCTGTGCGCGGAGATCGTCAAGCATGGTTTTCTGCCCTTATCGTCATTAGTACGAAAAAACTGCCTCGGCCATCTTACTAAAGCGATTTACAAAATGACATCTTTAGATTTTTACTCGGTAAATGGATTTTCTGGCAAACGTTTACTGGCGCTTTGACCTTATGCAATTTACACTTGCCAAGTCAAGCGTAAGACCGCTTTCTCCATGATCAAGAAAAGGCCCAGACAGAAGAAAGACGGGAAGAAGCGGCTGGATATTCGCGATGTGGCAAAACACGCCCGGGTATCGATCGCTACTGTTTCGCGCACCATCAACCGCGTTCCGACGGTCGATAAAGAGCTGACCAAGCGGGTATGGAAGGCGATTGAAGAGCTCAATTATTTTCCGAATACGCAGGCGCGGGCGCTTGTTTCGGGCCGCAGTCGGTTATTTGGGCTGCTGATCTCGGAGATTACGAATCCCTTCTTTCCTGAACTGATTCAGGGGTTTGAAGACTTTGCCATCGAGAATAATTACGAGATTCTGATTGGCTCGACGAACTACGATCCGGAGCGCATGAAGATCTGCATTCGCCGCATGATCGAGCGAAATGTCGAAGGCGTGGCGGTGATGACTTTCGGTATTGAAGAACCAGTACTCGATGAACTGGTTTCGCGCAACATCCCCATGGTCTTTGTGGATGCTGCGCCGCCAAGCGAGAATGTGAGCACGCTGGCGGTGAATTACCAGCACGGTATTCGGGAAGGCGTGCAGCACCTGGCTGCGCTTGGCCACCGAAAGCTCGCATTTATCAGCGGGCCCATGCGCCAGAGAAGTGCTCACCTTCGCAAGGATGCGTTCCTCAACTCAGCTGCGGAGATTGGCGTGCGGCCCGTGCCGGGATGGCTGGTCGAAGGCGACCATACGCTTGAAGGCGGGATGCAGGCGATGGGGCAGATCCTGCGAGGCAAAGACTTACCGACTGCCGTGATGTGTTCCAACGATATGACGGCAATTGGGGCGCTGCGAGTACTGGCCAGCCAAGGGTTGCGCGTTCCGGATGACATTTCGGTCATCGGTTTCGACGATATTCACCTTGCCGAGTTTGTCTATCCTCCGCTGACAACGGTGCGGATGGCGCGGAATGACCTGGCCCGGGCGGCGTTCAGCGCGCTGCTTTCTCATGTGGAGCCCACGCATAGCCATACGAAGAAATCCTGGCATATTCAGACCAAGCTCACCGTGCGGCAATCGACCGGGTACCCTCCGGGAACAGCATTGAAGAAGGCGAAGACGCGAAAGGCAGCGAAGACCGACTAGGCTGGTTTCACGAACCAGGGCTGCCTGATGCTGGAGGGTTCACACCCACGTTGCCAGCAAAGATGGTGACGATTGGGAAAAGGACGTATTCAGAGATTGCGGACAGCCAGTGGGAAATGCTTCCATAATTGCGGATGCCAGAACCTCCAAAGAAAACGAAGACACAATAGGTGGTCCGCAGGACCAGTACCGATTGCAATGCAGGCTCGTCGGGGAACAGAAACGCCTCCGCATCCGGCAGAATTCTCGCCAGGAAGTGCCAGATCGCAACTGCGAAAGGGATCCCGGGGACGAGTGCGATGATCCAGGGAGAGACATTGAGGCCTCCGGCTGTGATCGCCATGTCGGCGTGTGTGGTGAATGTTCGGATTGGCACATAGGAAAGAAAATTGCCGACGCTCATCAGGCAAAGCCAGAGCTGGAATATCGCCAGAAGCCAGATGAGAGCTGTTCGTGGCGCATTGCAGATGAGACTCTTTCCAAAAGGGCTGACTTGCAGGAATCGTATTTACTGGCGACTTAAGATCAACGAGTCTTTGTACTTGCTGGAACGGGCATCGGCCGGGCGCGGCCTGTGGCGATTTCCAGAAACGCGTGAGCGGCGCGCGTGAGGGTCTTATCTTTCCGGTAAACCAGGGCCAGTTCACGGCTGAGGCGCACGCCATCTACCTTGAGCGTTTTCAGAAAACCGTTGCGCTCGTCATCGCGGACATTGGAGCGCGGCAGAAAGCCCATTCCCAGACCAGCTGTAATGAGACGCTTGAGCAACTCGCTTGAATCGACTTCCATGGCGATGCGCGGCTGGACCTCATTGCTACGGAAGATGTCATCGAGCTGCTCGCGCTGGCGTCCATGCTTGGGGAGCAGAAGCGGATATTGCAATATCTCCGCAAACTTGATCTGATCGCGTGCCGCAAGAGGGTGGGTCCTGGGAACTACCAGGCCTAGCTCATCCTTGTGAAGGATGTCGACCAGGAGGCGGGCATCCTTCACCGGAAGGGAGACGATGCCGAAATCAACCTCGCGGTTCAGGACCGCTTCAAGCGAACGGGCGCGGTCGGCGCGGACAATGTTGAGATTGACGCGCGTGTACTGCTTCTTGAACTGGGCAAAGACGGAGGGCAGCACGTAGAGGCTGGTGGCCTCATTGGCGCTGATGGAGATTTCGCCGCGCGGCGAGCGATGCAGTTCGCCGATGGCCACCATAATGTGGCTGTGGACCTGCAGGCAGTGCTCGGCGAAAGGCTCGAAGAGACGACCGGCCGCGGTGAAGGTGACCTTACCGCCGTCGCGGTCGAAGAGGCGCGCACCAGCTTCATTCTCCAGGGTGCGTATCTGTGCGGAAATGGCAGGCTGGGTGACCCCCAGCTTCTCAGCGGCGCGGGAAAAGCTTTTCAGTCGGCTTACTTCCAGGAAGGTTCTGAGCTGCTCGAAATCCATTTAAGAATGAGTCCCCACTTAGTGGTTGGCCGGGGGTTGCGATTCATGTTGTTTATAGTGCTTATATCCCTAAGACAAGGCAAACACCAGCATAAAGAACGTTAATAGGGAAGGCAAAGCGCTGGTTCAGTCTGTCAGCATCGAAAAGGCATTTGTCCGGTTTGCCGTCTATTCATCCAAGTGACGGCGTTCTCACTGAGTGCACTGGCGATTAGGCGCTCATTGAGAAGCGATTTGCGGTCGGCGCTGGAGTCCTGCCTATGGCTCGCACCGTTTATGCTGGCCGCGTGGCCACCGGGGAGGCGAGGTTGTCTCGAATTCAGCGCAAGGCGCGTCGGGGAAAAATACAATTACATTGTTCTAACCTAACCGGGCTGGGATTCCATCGTCCAACGGATGAATGAGGGAACAAGGGGCCGTCTAACCAATGTCTTCTCTTCTGAGAACGTGGGCAAGGGTTCGCGGAACTATAAGACTCAATAGGGGGACGCATGTTGCAAGAGTTGCGGTTTGCGATTCGGATTCTGCTGAAGCAGCCGGGTTTTAGCCTGATTGCGGCGCTGACGCTGGCGTTGGGGATCGGAGCAACGTCTGCGGTTTTCAGTTTGATTCAGGGCGTGCTGCTCACACCGCCGCCGTACCAGAAGCCGGAGCAACTCATGCTGGTTCCAACGGTGCGCACAGATGGACAGAAGATGGACAGCCCGCGCGGCTGGGCGGCGCAACAGTGGATGGAGTGGCAGAAAGAAGCGAAATCGTTCGATGGCATCGCCGGGTATGACTGGACCTTCAATTTTTTGATTCGTAATGACGGCAGCCAGTCGATGCAGGGGATGGAGGTGAGCAAGGACTATTTTCGAGTCATGGGGCTGAAGACTGCCGCAGGGCGCGGTTTCCAGGATTCCGATTTCGGGCAAGGACCCGTGAAGGCGATTCTGCTGGGATATGAGTTTTGGCAGCGGGCGTTTGGCGGCGACAGGCAGATTATCGGGAAGACAGTCCGCATCAGTCGGTGGGACGTTCCGCCGACAGTGATCGGGGTGATGGAACCGGGAGTGCGATTCCTGCCCTCGCCGAGAGCGGCAAAGGAGCCAAACTACGATGTCAATGCGACGGTGGACTTTTGGGTGCCGATGGATCCGGCCCCGAAGTATCTGAAGGAACCGGGTTGGAACGTAG
This sequence comes from Terriglobales bacterium, assembly GCA_963823845.1. Classification (GTDB taxonomy): domain Bacteria; phylum Acidobacteriota; class Terriglobia; order Terriglobales; family Acidobacteriaceae; genus Alloacidobacterium. Next base: position 184,092 of record CAWGND010000018.1, on the reverse strand, counting down.
TTGCGCGATTGCGCGATGGAGCGATTCCGCAGCAGGCCCAACAGGAACTGGCCGTGCTGACAGCAAGAGAGGCGCAGGCAGAGAAGCAGTTTGAAGGGTTCGCGCCACAAGTGGAGCCGTTAACGGATGAAATGAACCGGGATGGGCGACGGATTCTGCTGCCGTTGCTGGGCGCGGCGGCGCTGGTACTGTTGATCGCTTGCGGGAATGCGGCAGCGCTGCTGCTGGTGCGCGGCCTGCAAAGGCAACAGGAATACGCAGTGCGAAGCGCGATGGGCATGGGTCGCGTGGCCCTTCTAAGGCAGGTCCTGGCAGAGAGCCTGCTGCTGGCAGTACTCGGCGGGGCATTTGGAGTCGGGCTCGCCTTAGGCGCCGTAAAACTATTCAAGGTGATTGCGGGACACGCCATTCCACGGCTCGATGGAGTGACGGCAGGCTGGGCAGTTTTGGGCTGGGGACTTGGGGTGGCAGTGCTCGCAGCATTTTTCGCAGGCGTTTTTCCGGCGCTGCGAGCGTTTCGGTTGGACCCGATGGAGGTGTTGAAAAACGCCGGGCCGAAAGGGACAGCGGGAATCGGCGAGAGGCGGTTGCTCCAGGGAGTCACGATGCTACAGACAGCTCTGACGTTGGCGCTGCTGGTGGGAGCGGGGTTGCTGATTCGCACGATGGTGAACATCGCGAAGGTGCCATCGGGGTACAACACTGGGCGAATATTGACGATGAGCGTAACGGAGGTGCAAAGCTGGTCGAGCTGGGGCAGCTTTCACCGGCAAGCGTTGGAGCGCGTTGCGGCGCTTCCCGGCGTGCAATACGCGGCATTTGCCTGGGGCGTGCCGCTGACGGGAAACAATTGGCCGGCGACTCTGGAGATCGAGGGCCAGCCCCCGGCAGTGAAAGAAAGCGACAAGACAGCGCTACCGCTGCGCGCCGTGACGCCGGATTATTTCAAGTTGATGGGAATGCCGCTGATAGGAGGCCGCGAATTTCGATCGACAGATGATGATAAGGCGCCGAATGTGGCCATCGTGAACCGGACGTTTGCAGACCGGTACTTTCCGCATGACGACGCGATTGGACGAAAATTCTGGATGAACGGGCGGGATAAACCAGGCACGGAAATTGTCGGCGAAATCGCAAATGGGCGGACGGACGACTTGACGCAGGAAGCGTCGCCGGAGATTTATCTGCCGCTGTGGCAGGCAACCGCGTTTTCAAAACATCTTGTAGTACGGACAACGGCGGACCCGCGCTCGGTTGTGGTTGCAGTGCAGCGCGCACTCCGCTCCGTGGATCCAACGGCGGCGATCGAAAACGTCAAGACGCTGGAGCAGATTCGCGACGAATCACTGGCATCGCGGACATTCGCAATGAATCTGCTGACAGGGTTTTCGGTGGTGGGAAGCGTGTTGACGCTGGTGGGAATTTACGGCGTGCTTTCGCTATCAGTGGCCTCGCGGCGCCGGGAGTTGGCAATTCGCAGTGCGGTGGGCGCACAACAAAAGGATATTCGCAAGTTAATCTTCGGTGAAGGATTTCGCCTGATCGCAGGTGGCGTGCTCGTCGGCGTGGCGCTGGCGATTGTCTTGTCGCGAGTGCTGAGATCTTTCCTGTTCGAAGTGCAGCCCAACGATCCAACGACATTGATGGTTGTGGGAGCTTTGTTCGTGGGAGTGGGACTCTTGGCGTGCTGGGTGCCGGTGCGACGGGCAGAGAAGGTCGATCCGCTGGAAGCGTTACGATACGAATGAATCGTGGAATTTTCGATCATGCAGCCCTGCATGTCCGATACCCGAATCACCGGCAAAACGAAAGTTGACTTCACTTGACGAATTCAGGCCAATGCGCTCATTGACACATTCGGAGCGGATTGTCGCCAACTATGACCTTTAACGAATTTTGCCCAAAGGGGCCGGCGTTCGCTGCGTTCGCATCGTTCGACGTGCTCTATATAATTTTGCAGGGCAAGTGACCCGATCGAAGGATTGCGTCGAATATAGGAGACGAAGGCTATGGAGAGCGAATACTCGTTTTGGAATCGGCGCGATTTCTTGAAGGTGGGCGGCACATCCGCGGCGGCGCTGGGCATCGCGGGAGCAAAGGCTGCGACGGCACAGACGGCGCAGGAGCATGCAGGGCAGACGGCCATGCCGGCTGATACGCCCTATCCCAAACTCTCCATCATCACCCCGTACTCGCCGGAGAAGCTCGCCTTTGGAGCGCAAGCCGGTTACGAAGGCGTGGTGGTGACCCCGGGTCCGGACTTCAATCCGGATCTAAGCGACAGCGCCATCGATCAGATTCTGGCTGCGGCGCGCAATGCAGGCATTCGCATTGTCAGCATTGAATACTTCGGTCCCAACCACACGGACCCCGATGCAGGCAAGCGCGCGACTGCGAATGCCGAGTTTGTTCGCGCCCTGGAATTTTGCCATCGCCTGGGCTGCAAGTTTGTTGGAACCTTCAGCGGCGGGATGCCAGGCGCCAGCATGGAAGATCAGGCCAAAGCCTTCGCCGATGTCTTCAACGAAAAATACCTGCCCGTTTGCGAAAAGTTTGACGTGACGATGGGATGGGAGAATTACCCAAACAGTGGCAATTTCGCCAGCATTCCGGCGGCGATGCTGGCCGTCTTCAACCTCGTGCCGAGCAAGCGGCTGGGGCTGGAATTCGATCCTTCGCATTTCGTCCGGCAGTACATTGACCCGATCAGCGTGGCGTGGCAGTTCAAAGACCGCATCCTCGCCGTGCATGCCAAAGATACCGAGATCATCCAGCCGGTGCTCCAGCAGGTGGGCATTGCCGGACATGGATGGTGGCGTTATCGGATCCCCGGACAGGGCATCGTGAACTGGCCGGAGTTCCTCACGGTGCTGCTGCAGATCCAGTTCAACGGCGGCATCGCGGTGGAGCACGAGGATCAGTTCTGGGATGTGCCGCAAAGCAGCAAACTTCCCGACTTCCCGCAGCAGCGCAAGGACGGATTCATCCTAGCGCGGCGTTTTCTGGGACAGTATCTGCCGGGACGGCTGGTGTAACCACGGTGCTCCCGAGAGGCGGGACAAGCAGCGTTGCAGGCGTAGAGAGACAGAGTCGCTTTTCGTAACTTCCGCATCGGCGGTGACTCGACCGGAACAAGCTCCCTATCTCTGACCGTGGTCTTCAATGAGTGACTCGGCGATTTGCACTAACCCGCTAGCGCGGGAGGTTATGCTTCTGTGGCATTTGGGTAGAGTTTTGGACACCGAAGGAGGTGTCCATGACACATCTACGCCAGCGCATGCAGGAGGATCTCCGGCTGCGCAACTTCTCCGCACGCACGATCCGTCACTACACCCACACCGTTGCCGAGTTCGCGAGGTACTTCCGCAAGTCACCTGATCAGTTGGGCCCGGAGCACGTTCGCACTTTCCTGCTGCATCTGCTCAACGAACGGAAGCTGGCCTGGGGAACCATTCAAGGAGCCCGGTCTGCGCTGAAGTTTCTCTACATGCGGACGCTCAAGCAGACCTGGTTCGATCAAGAGATCATCAAGCCGAAGGTGCGGCGCAAGCTGCCTACGGTCTGGAGCCGGGAAGAAGTCTGCGCCCTGCTCGATGCGACGACCAACGCCAAGCACCGTGCACTGCTGGCTCTCTACTACAGCGCCGGGCTTCGCTGCCAGGAAGCGCTGGATCTGAAGGTCAGCGATATCGACAGCAAGCGGATGATCATCCACATCCGCGAGGGCAAGGGCAAGTTTCCCCGCCAGGTCATGCTGTCGCCCAAGCTGCTGGAGCTGCTGCGTCTCTATTGGCGCTGGCGCAAGCCCAAGGATTGGCTCTTTCCCGGACGATGGCCCGGCCAGCCCATGGTGGCAAGCGGGGTTCGCATCGCCTGCGCGGAGTTGCGCAAGCAGTTGCGCATCTCGAAGCCGCTCAGCCCGCATGTGCTGCGGCACTCCTTCGCTTCGCATCTTCTCGATGCGGGCACCGATCTGCGCAGCATCCAGCTTCTGCTCGGCCATCGCGATCTGGAGACCACCTCCCGCTACCTGCACGTCTCCGAAGCCAGACTGCACGCCACCGCGAGCCCGCTCGACGATCTGCCCATTCGCGACATCCGCACTGCTCAGGGAGGGAACAGAACTGCATGAACGGACATCGGCTTGAAGTGGCCGATGTCTTCAACGCTCATCTGCACGAGTTCCTTCAACGCTGGGGCCATGCTGTCTCGGACCAGCAGCGGAAGGTGCTGCGCGATATCGGCCTATGCCGCACGGCCGTGCTGGGTACTCATCTCGAACGATGCGATCGCTGCAACTATGAGACTGTCGCTTACGATTCGTGTCGCAACCGGCACTGTCCCAAGTGTCAGTCCACCGCCCGCGACCGCTGGCTCATGAAACAGGCCGCAAGCCTGCTGCCAGTGCCCTACGCGCATGTCGTCTTCACCGTACCTGAACAGTTGGCGCCACTCGCGCTCCGCAACCAGCGTCTCTTTTACGGCCTGTTATTTCGGGCCGCTTCTGAGACCCTGCTGGAGATCGCCGCTGATCCTTCCCATTTGGGGGCACGCATCGGGGCGCTGGCGGTACTGCACACCTGGTCGCAGAACTTGAGACATCATCCGCATCTGCACTGTCTCGTTCCCTCCGGCGGACTGGCTCTCGATCACTCCCGCTGGGTCGCAACCCGACCCAACTTCTTTCTGCCCGTGCATGTGCTCAGCCGCATGTTCCGCGGCAAGATACTGGCCTTCCTCAAGCACGCTTATGCCCGCAGGCAACTTCGTTTTCCTGGATCTCTGGCGGATCTTGCCCAACCACGTCCCTTTCAGTCACTGCTCAACCTCCTGCGCCACAACAAGTGGGTCGTGCACGCCAAACCACCCTTCGGCGGGCCCGAGCAGGTGTTGAAGTATCTGGCTCGCTACACCCACCGCGTCGCCATCGCCAACGGAAGGCTCCTCACCCTCGAAAACGGCCAGGTACGCTTTCGCTGGCGCGATTCCAGACACCACAACCGCATCGGCGTCATGACCCTTGACGCAGTCGAGTTCATCCGCCGCTTCCTGCTCCACGTACTGCCTTCACGCTTCGTCAAGATCCGTCACTTCGGCTTGCTCGCCAACCGCAACCGCCGCCGGGCACTGGCTCTCTGCCGATTCCATCTCAACGCCACCGCTGCCGACAGCACAGAGTTGCTCACCGAACAACAGCGCTCTGCGCTTAACCGCTCCTGCCCTCGGTGCAAATGCGGCACCATGCACGTCATCGCACGCCACTTCACGGTTGCACTGGGCAGCCCCAACTCACCGCAGGTCTCCGCACACTTCGACTCATCCTGAAGGGAAAATGATGCCGACCTGCATGCCAACCCGACTCCTCGCCACGACGGATTCTCACTCCGCTCACGCCGCCCCACGCCTCGAATCGGCTCCGCATAGCCTTCAACTTCGTTACTGCCATCCCCTACACACGGCCAGCGAACCACCCCACGAACCTACTCTCCCCACCAACGTCCAATTTCGTGCCCGGTCGGCCGCCTCAACTCCCCGCAGGCGGCATTCAATCCCCATACATCCACCGCCCTAGCGGCTTACTGCAAATCGCCGTATCCACACCGCTCCGCACCGACTACCCCGTGTTCGCACAGTTCCGTGCGCGGTGCGCTGTCGATACGGCACTAGAGATTTAGCACTCACTGAGAAGACCCGAAGCGCTGATTCCGAATTCAGAACGCGGGTCGTTCAGCCGTGTCGGCTAGTCGGCGGCGGGGAACTGAAATTCAGGCTGGTGATCGACAGCAAAAAAGCGTAATAGCTCGCGAGCGATGGGTACGGGATCGCTCATCGGGAGGAAGTGTCCCGAGTCCAGAAGGATGACTTCGGAATCAGGAATCAACTCTGCGGCCCGCTTGGCGAAGGCTGGTGGGACGGCTGCGTCGCGGGTTCCGTGAAAGATGAGGGTTGGGGCGAGGAGTGTGGCAAGCCGTGCGGGCATGGAGGCGAGAACCTCGGCGGGATTTCCCCAGCGCAGCATTGACATGAGACGCCATGCGCCGGAGAGTCCGTGAAAAGGCGCATGGAAGTCGTTGACGACGTCCTCGCGTTCACGCTTTGCATTCTCTTCGAGCGCCAGGCGCATGACGAGCTTCCAAAAGAGCAAGTTGATGGCGGGCGCCATGAACTCGCCGACGAATGGTTTGCGAAGTATCTCAAAAAGGTAAAACGGTTTGAGATCGGGAAATATAGACGGCGTGAGGAGCGCAAGACGGCCAACGCGGTGCGGATAGCGATGCGCGTACTCGACTCCGATAGCGCAGCCGGCATCGTGGCCAACGAGGTTCCACTTCTCGATTCCTCGCTCGATGCGAAGCGCCTCAATCGATGCAGCCAGGGTGTCAAGTTCGCGGAATCCGCAAGGCAGGCGCGGCGAGCGGCCAAAACCGGGAAGATCGACAGCAATACAGGTGAAGCGGTCGCTCATGCGCTCAATCACGCGATTCCAAAGACAGCAGCTGGTTGGCATGCCATGGAGGAAGAGAACCGGGTCGCCTGCCCCGGCGGTGAATTGATACATACTGGCGCAGTTGACGGCAATGGCAGTGGGCGTCATCCCGCGGCCTCGCATGGCGCCTGCTCGTGCTTGCAGATGGTGTGCAAGACCGACACGGCCGTTCGGAAGAGGCCCAGTAACAGCCCGAAAGATAGCGAAGACACAACTCCGCTGGGGCGCAAACGAGAATAAATGTTGTTGAGACTCCAAGCGGGAATGGTGTAGACGTCGCCGGCGGTTTTGATGCCGATGCGGTTGCGAATAGGTCCGTCGTAGACGACTTTTTCTATGCCACAGTTGAAGAAGCGCGCGAGGTCCTGAACGCGGCGGCTGTACATGGCGGCGGCGAGCCAGGGCAGACGAGAACGATGGCGGTACTTGATGATGAGAGCTGCGGCTTCCGAGGCATGGCGCAACGCGGCAGTGACTCCGTTGGATGTCATCGGATCGACCATCGCCGCGGCTTCCCCGGCGACGAGCCAGTTGGGGCCAAAGATATGGCGGTGGATGCGGCAGCGATAGGAGGTAACACTGGTGGAGACTTCGGGCACCGATTTGAGAAGCTCGAGGAAGCGCGGGAATCGGCCAAGTTGGGTGCGGAAGATGTCGTTGGTGGTGTTGCCGGCGCTCCGGAGCGCCTTGATGAATTCGCCGGGGGAGACGTAGACGACGCTGAGAGTGTCGGGGTGAATGGGAATCTCCCAGGCCCAGTCCATGTAAGAGGGGCAATCGCCTTCCGCGTGGAGAGTGGTGCCTTCGACCGAGTCGCTGACAGTGAAATAGGTCCAGATGGCAACCTTGGGAGGACCGTAGTCAGAGACGGGAAGGTTGAAAGTGCGCGGGAAGAGTCGTGCGGAGGATCCGGAGGCATCGATGAACCACGGTGAGGTTATGCGCGCGCCGTTCGCGGTGGTGACGGATATGACTGCCCGACCGCGATTCTCAACATCGGTGATGCGGTCGTGAAGGATGTGGACGCCCGTGCGAAGCGCGATATCGCGGAAAGCGGCGTTGAGTTGGACGCGGTCGACGTGCAGGGTGCGTAACTCTATGTTGAAGGGCGGCTGCCCGAGCCATTCTCCAGGAACATAGTGGGTGGTTGACCCGTCGGCGAGGCGCAAGGTGACGTGCCGCTTCCAGGTGGCTGAGCCTTCGTCGATGAGGCGCTGCATTGGGAGTCCCACGGCGGCAAGCAATTCGGGAGCTGACCAGTCGAGGGATTCGCCGACAGGCTGAGTGTCCTCGACGTCGGCTTCAATGCAAAGGACACGAAGGCCGGCGCGGACGAGATGGATCGAAGCAGCCAGGCCTGCGAGGCCGCCTCCTATGACGGTGACGTCTATCTGGTCTAAATCGTTGTCGTTCGGCAAACGGTCCCTGTCTCCGCGTGGGACACATGCTAGCGGGATGGGTTTGCCTTTCGCCTCGCCCATTGGGTGGAATTGTGTACCCACCCAGTACTATGCGGATCTCTTAGCTTGTCCGAGGTCGTGGTAGCACCGGACGAACCGTGGTTCATTTCGGGCAGCGAATGATGCGCATGCCGCTCCGATGATCGTTCATTGCGGCAGCTCTTCGCCGGATTGTTCGCGAACCATGTACTCGGCGTACCAATCCGGCCAGTTTGAATCGGCTTTTCCAGTCTGCGCTTCATGCTTTCCGTGGGCCATTGCGGCGCGACGCAGCGCCTGGGAAAGATCGTGCGCTGACGCATATGTCGTGTCGCCTGCAACGCGGCCAGGAAGCCGCTTCGTGACTTCCTGTAGAAGCCAGCCATTGCCGTCCGGATCTTTGAAAGAAACGAACGAAAAGTAGCTGAGACGCTCGGGGTGCGGCCCGGTGACTCGAACGTCGATGCCTTCAAACCTGCAACTAGTCCCGCTTGCACAGTGAAATACCTCGCTCGCGTCGACGCCGTGAGCGACGAGTTGCTGGTGCGCAGCCTCGATGTCGGAGACGGCGAGAAGCATTGCTTGCGCCGAACCGGAAGCGGCCGATGTTAGGTTTACGCCGAATTGGATTGAGCTGCCGGAACCAGGAGGCGTGAACTGAACCAGACGGAAGTTGTTACCGGCGGAGCGGTCGGCGTCGAGCCGCCACCCGAGTCTTGAGTAGAACTCCTTTGCGCGGTCGACATCCGAGACGGGGATGACCACCACCTCGAGCTTCATATCGACACTTGCGACACTCGTGCTTCCCGTCGCTTCGTTGTTGCGTACTTCTTTAATGCTCATTTGCTGACTCCTGTGTTGTGGGGATGGCGGCCATCCTCATATCGCTGAAGGTTTGAGGCAGCGGGCCATCCCGTTGGTTGACGAGAAGTGTCCTGTTTCAGGGGACTTTACGCACCCTCGACGATACGAAAGTCGCGCTCCGCGCCGGAACCGAGTGCCTGAAGCGCCTCCTGGTACGCCTCGTTTTCGTGGGCCGCGAGGGCGATTTCGTAGCTGTCGAATTCGACCAGTATCGTCCGCAGCCGCAATCCGGCTTCGTGAGTTTGAATCTGGCTCACGGACCGGGTCAAAAAGCGTCCGCCAAATGACTCGACCGCTGGAAGCGCTAAAGCGCCATAGGCCTTTACCGCCGATTCATCCGAAATCGATCGATAGACAACGACCCAAAAACCCTTTTTCATGGTGTCTCCTTTTCAATGCGGTTGAGACGCAGTGCTGTCGGCGCCTTCGCTGCTTTGTTCTTTGCAATGCGCATCGGTGCGGTCCACTCAGGAGTTGACGCGATAATCGTTAACAGGCGTGGCGATCGAGCGCCATCGCTCTTGATCTTATGGGGATCTCCTGATCGCAGACGAAGTGCATTAAGGTGCGTAACGGGTGAAGACGTAGTCACGATCTTTCGCAGGCACGTGGCAGGGAAAGCAGGTCTCGTGCAGGGCCCTGTCGCCGGGCTTTCCGTCCTTGAAGTCAGCGAACCCCCAGCCGCCCGTCGCGGCGTACTTCTTTGAGTCCTTGACCATGAACTGAACATTCACCCGAGACCCGATCACGAACGATTGAGTGCCGGGGAATGGGACATCAAGGACCTTGTTGTTGTCTTCCGACGGGACGCGAGTCCAATGAACTGCGGCAATGATAGCGCCATCCGGGAACGGTAGCGTTCCTTCCTTGAAAGCCTTGATCGCTATATCGTTGCCGAGTTGAGCGCGCAATTGCTCGCCCTTGCCGGCGAATAGGAGCTGCTTCACAGCGATCAATTGCCAATCGCGGTATCCGGCCGGGATCTTGACGCCATAGATCGGGGAGGAGTCTCCATCGGACTGTCCAGACGCGTGCGCCATGTGGGTGACAATGCCGGCCACGGTTACAACGGCAAGCAGTAAGAAACCGACCCGTTTCATGTTGTTCCTCCGCTTAAGATCGAGTTCTAAGCGCTCTGCCGGCTACTAATTGCAGAAACCGGTTTCCGGATTGACGAATCGAGAAGTGGAGCGCCTGATGGGGGCCTATCTTTTGGGGTATGCCGCAAAAATATAATCCTGATTCAAACTGACCCACTACTGCTGCTTTCTACGCCGGGGAATTCTTCAGAGCTGCACGGGCAGCGTGGTAGCCGCACATGCCGTGAACGCCTCCAACACCCGGTGTTGAGGCGGAGCAAAGGAAAATATTTGGGTCCGAGGTGGCGTAGTTTCTTCGCGTTGGGCGAAGGATGGTTTGCCGCAACGTCATGGCTCCGCCGCTGATGTCGCCGCCGAGAAGGTTGGCGTCCATCGACTCAAGCGTGGCCGGCGAGGAGATGTGACGCGCCAGGATGCAGTCGCGAAAACCGGGCGCGAAGCGTTCGATCTGCGCTTCGATGCGTGCGGTCATGTCGAATACAGAGGCATTTGGCACATGACAGTAGGCCCAGGCGATATGTTTGCCTGCGGGTGCGCGAGTTTTGTCGAAAAGCGTCGGTTGAGTAAGCAGCACGAAGGGGCGCTCTGGGTGCTGCCCATCTGCTACTGCGCGCTCGGATGTTGCGATCGCTTCCAATGTGCCGCCGAGATGGACCGTTCCTGCGCGGAGGCAATCCGGCGCTTTCCAGGGAATCGGCTGGGAAAGGGCGTAGTCAACCTTGAAGGCTCCCGGACCAGGCGCGAACCTGCTGAGGCTCTGCTGAAAATCCTGTTTCAGACGGTGGCCGGTGATTGCGAGCAGCTGGCGCGGGCTTACGTCGCAGAGGAAGAGCGTGTCGCGGGAGAACGCGTCGAGGGAGGTGATGGGCGAGTTGGTATGAATGCATCCGCCAAGCTCTTTCAGGATGGACGCAAGCGCGTTGGTGATGGATTGCGCTCCTCCGCGAGCCATGGGCCAGCCGACTGCATGGGCGGCGGCAGACAGCAGAATTCCGGCGGAGGAGCTGAGAGGCGCATCGAGTGGAAGAAAGGAGTGCGCGGCAATTCCTGCGAAGAGGGCGCGTGTTCTTGCGTCCTGGAAAAAGGTGCCGGCAAATAAGTTCGCGGGCATGAGGGCGGGAATACCGAAGCGCGCAAGCAAGAACGGGTGGCGCGGAATGTGGATGACGGGTTGAAGAGCTTCTTCGGCGAGTTGCGGCCAGTTTTCTGCCAACGGTTCGAAGATGCGACGCCAGCGATTGCCATCGGGGCCAAGCGCATGCGCAGCGTCGCTGAGATCTCGCTCAAGCATGACGGATGTACCATCGTCGAGCGGGTGCGCGAGCGGCGCTGGAGGGTGAATCCATTCGACCCCGTGCTGGGCGAGCGGCAAAGAAGAAAAAAATGGCGATCCGGCAGCCATGGAATGGATGGCCGATCCAAAATCGTGGAGAAAGCCGGGGAGCGTGAGTGGCAATGTGCGCGCGCCACCACCGATCGTTGACTGAGCTTCGTGAACCTCGACTCCATAGCCTGCCTGGGCGAGAACGATGGCCGCGGCGAGGCCATTCGGGCCTGCTCCTATGACGACGGCGTGGCAGCAGTGCAAGGGAAGACGTTTGCTTCCGAGCAAAAGGCTTCTAGTTTCACTCATGGGGCGGAAGGGGCTCCGGCCATTGCACGGCGTCAAAGGTGCCGTCGGGTTTGAGGGTGACCACGGGGGCGTAGAGCCCTAGCAATTGGCGCTTCCACCATAGACCGGTCGCGCGTTTTTCCGCCATCGATGTAAACCAGTATTGCCAGAGCACAGCGCGGACATATTTCGGCGGCGACTGCGGGAAGGGGTTGCCGGCAAATAGCGCAAGGGTGTGCGGGCTGACAGTCAGAAGTCGCTCTTCGGCGAGCGGCACAATAGAGTTTTGCCGCCAGTCGCCGAGCGAGGCAAACCAGAGGTTCCAGTCGAAACGCGGTTGGTATGGCGCATAAATGCCTGGGCGCTCATTGAGCGCCTGCGGCTTGTAACGGTAGGGATACGCGGTCCAATTTTGCCCGTCGTTGGAACCCTGGAATTCGATTTCATAGCGGCCCCGCGTCATGACGGCAAAGAGGCCGTATTGATTGGCAATGCGAAAGGGCTCTAGTGCGGCGATGGGCGCGGACGGCAAGGGCGCTTCGCGCCAGAGCATGTGGATGAGCTCGGCCGTCGTGACGTAAAAGACCCACGTCAGGGAGACTGCGCTGACGGCAACGCGAATTGCCGATAAATGCTGTTTCCAGCTTTTCCTTGGGTTGGCGGCTTGAGTTTCAGACTCTTGCGAGCTATCGGCAGCTTCCGATGTGAACCGCAGTTCCTTCGACTGCGCACCTTCGGTGGTCCGCTCAGGATGAGAAGTTTTGGGAGACAGTTCAGAGAAGAGCTTTTGCGGGAGAAATCGCATGAGAAATTGATCATCGAGTAGTAGGAAGCCCTGAGACAGCACTAGATAGTTGAGGAACGTATAGTTGGCCGTCAAGATGACGACGAACTGCCAGGGGGTGACGATGAAGAAGCAGGCAATGCGAAAGCGTCGCGGCAAGAAAAACAGGAAGACGAGAACCAGCTCCAGCGTGAGTGTTGCGGCGACTGTGAAGGCATGAAACCAATGCGGCAGATGCTGCATGTACCAGCCGATCCAGGTGGGAAGCGGGCCGTTCTGGTAATACTCGTCCATGGCGGTGAAGTGGCGCCATTCTGGATCGCCGCTTAGGAGTTTTACGAGGCCTGATTCAAAGTAGATGCGAAACCATTCCCACTGCAGCAGGAAGAGGCTGGCGCGGGAAGGCGCGGATGCGGCTCCAAGCCGGGGCCAGAGCCCTCGCGGTGCGAAGAAGAGTGAGATGAAGCCTGCTTCAAGCAGCATGCCGTCAGACTGGTAGCCGGAGAAATCACCGGCAGCGCTGATAAAGGAAAGGAAGCAGACGAAACAGACTAATAAAGTAAGACGCGGCCAGACATTTGCAATGAGGAGCAGCGAGGCAAGAAGCCCGATGATGGTAATACTGATGAGCGCATGGTTAGTGGTCGAGAGCCAGAAGACGGTGGGCGCAAACCAGAAGCGGGTGAATCCGGGAAGCGAGCGAGCGACAGCCTGCAGATATTGTTGTGCCGGCAGAATACCCTGGGGGCCGATGAGGCCGCGAATTTGAAAGAGCAGGGAGTAGAAAGCCGAAAAATAGATGAGTCCCAGGGCGCGGAGGAAGATCCAGCGTGGGATAAGATGGCCGCCACGGGGATTCCGGAGCGAAAGGGCATCGGGATCTGTCTCGGGGCCAAAGAGCCTTCGCAGGATGGAAGAGCCGCTCATCATAGGATGTTGGACATGATAGCTGTTTCGGCGTGTTGCCTGCCCTTGAATAGACTGTGATCGAGTATGGCCATTGAGAAGAAACAAACGCGGGCAAGTCTTGAGCGGGAACTGAAGGCGGCTGGCAATGCGGAGCGGACCGCACAGGCGGCGCGCTATTTCAAAACAGGCAAGGGCGAGTACGGTGAAGGAGATGTCTTCTTGGGGATTCCTGTCCCGGCGATGCGCAGGATTGCGCTCAGATACAGGATGCTTCCCCTGGACGACCTGCAGAAACTGCTGGATTCCAGAATTCACGAGTACCGAGCGGCGGCGCTGGAGATCCTTGTGGCGCAATATGCGCGCGGGGACGAGGGGCATCGCAAAGCTATCGTCAACTTCTATCTCAGGAATACGAGCCGGATCAATAACTGGGACCTGGTGGATGCTTCAGCCCGGCCCATTCTCGGCGAGCATCTGAAGACGCGTCCGCGCAAGATACTGCGAAAGCTGGCGAAATCGAAGAGCCTGTGGGAGCGGCGTATTGCGATTGTTTCCACGATGACCCTGGTGTGGGCCGGAGAACTGGACGATGCAATTGAGATTGCCGACATGCTGCTCGATGATGAGCACGACTTAATTCATAAAGCCGTGGGGTGGGTGCTGCGCGAAGCTGGCATCCAAGATCGGGCACGTTTGATTGCTTTTCTTGAAGCGAATTATGCGCGGATGCCTCGAACGGCGTTGCGTTACGCAATAGAGCACATCCCTCCCGAGCAGCGAAAGAGGGTTCTGGCGGTTCATTCCAGCCAGCCTGAATGCGGCGTTCCGATCCGGTCCGTCGCTATTACTTTAGTAATAGAGCTAAGCAAGTTCGATCTACCCATGGAATAAGTCTGTTTGTATGCTTTGATTACCTCAAATAAGGAAAAATGTAGGGTAGCTGACTTTGCGCGGATACGCCTTGGTGAGCGTGGTGATTCCCACGCACGGTCGACCGCAGTGGGTAGTGTGCGCGGTGGAGAGCGCGCTCAAGCAGAGCTATGCTCCGCTTGAGGTTATTGTCGTGGTCGACGGCCCGGATCCTGAAGCCGTTCGGGTATTGCAGGGCGTCAGCGATGAACGTCTGCGATTGATTGTGCTCGACGAAAACGTGGGTGGATCAGAGGCGCGGAACGTAGGTGTACGGGAAGCATCCGGCGAATGGGTGGCGTTTCTGGATGATGACGACAGCTGGGCGGCTGAAAAACTAGAGTTGCAAATGCGAGCAGCGGCAAGTGTCTGGGCTCGGTATCCAGTCATAAGCTCGAGGTTGCTGGCGCACGACCCAAATGGAAGTCGCATACTGCCACGACGGGTCTACACCACTGGCGAGAATACAGCTGACTATCTCTTCTGCCGAAGAGGCTTTTCCTACGGCGATGGGATGCTGCAGACTTCGACACTGCTTACAAAGCGGGCTTTGCTGTTGGATGTCCCATTTCTAAAAGGGTTAAAGCGGCATCAGGACTGGGACTGGCTGCTGAAAATCGCTCAGCGGCCCGATGTGGAAGTTGCAATGCTGCCGGAAGCATTGATCCTGATGCGGGTCGCCGGACAAGGCGAAAGCGTAAGTCAAGCAGCAGACTGGAAGCCATCCCTTGCATGGGCAAAACTGGCCCGTCCGCTGATGAGCGCCAGCGCCTATTCATTCTTTATTGCCACGGAATGTGTTCCGCGTGCGCGGCGATGCGGAGCGGGGCCAGGCGCGCAGATACGGCTGTTCTGGGAGTGCCTGTGGAACGGTCAGCCGGGCGTACGGCAGATGGTGCTCTTCTTTTTCTTTTGCCTGGTTCCGGAAGGCATCGGCAGGGGACTGCGTGGTCGACGGATACGAGCTGTCTCAACTAACGAATGGAGAGAATGCAAGGAAACATGAGCGCCCATACTGTGCTGTTTCTTCAGTCCATGCAGGAAATTATTGGGCAGTTTGACCCAGGTTATTTTGACGGGATGATCGACGTAGTGACGGAAGTCCGTGACAACGGGGGTCGCATCTTTTTTCTTGGAGTTGGAGGTAGCGCAGCGAACGCGAGCCACGCCGTCAACGACTTTCGCAAAATTGCTGAGATAGAGTGTTACGCGCCCAGTGACAATGTCTCAGAGTTAACCGCACGCACAAACGATGATGGGTGGGATTGCTGTTACGCCAACTGGCTACGCGCTAGCCGGCTGAATGCACGAGACGCAGTATTTGTATTCTCTGTGGGTGGCGGCAGCATCACTCCGACCGTGAGCATGAACATTGTCCGCAGTCTCGAGCTTGCAACGCAGGTCGGGGCGAGGATTCTCGGAGTGGTAGGGCGAGATGGAGGCTACACTGCTCAGGTGGCCGACGTCTGTATCGTCATTCCAACGATCCTCGGAGATTTGGTCACGCCGCTTGTTGAAGCATTTCAGGCGGTGATATGGCATCTCATCGTCTCGCATCCCAGGCTTAGATTGAACCAAGCGAAGTGGGAATCAACTCCAACTCCAGTATGAAGTGGGCGATATTTCTCGACCGCGACGGAGTATTGAACCGCAATGTCTGGAATCCAGCAACGTTGGCATATGAATCGCCACTCACGCCAGAGCAATTCGAACTGCTTCCGAACGTGATTCCGGCTTTGCAGTTGTTGCAGGATACGGGCTATCTGTTATTTCTTGTTTCAAACCAACCAAATCACGCCAAAGGCAAGGCGAGCTTGAGTACGATTGACGCGATTCATGGCAGGCTTGAGACGGCTCTCGCCGAGGGGCACATTTCATTTAGTGCCTGTTACTACTGCTTCCACCATCCTGCATTCACAGGTCCGTGTATCTGCAGAAAACCGTCGCCGCACTTTCTTTTCAAAGCGCGCGACGTTTTTGGAGTAGACCTGGGGCACTCCTGGATGATTGGTGATCGCCAGACCGACATTGAGTGTGGGCGCGCGGCGGGCACGCGCACTTTGGAAATAAGCAAGACGGTTGCGTCGAAGACAGGCGCTAACTATATTGCCGCCGACTTATGGTCCGCGGCTCAGCTCATAGAGCTCGATCTAAGAAGATAGCACTGGAGCCTCTTTCCGGATATCGATCTGATAACCGGCTGCGCACGCATCACGATAGAACATGTTGACTGTTTCAAGGGAAAAGGTGTCGAGATCTTTGTTGATGAGGTTGAGTTTGTCGAGTATCTCAGGGAGAAGAGTGATGATGTGACAGCCGGCATCCTCTGCCTGAAAAATGTTTAATACTTCACGCGGACTCGCCCACAGGAGTTCAACATTCGGCAAGGATTCCAACATGCGGACCGCCTCGCGCATGATAGGGACAGGGTCAATTCCTGTGTCGGCAATACGCCCAGCGAAGACAGAAATGATGGCCGGCGTATTGGAGTCAAGACACGCGGCCACCCGTTCAACCTGGTCCAGCGTGAACAGGGCGGTGACGTTGAGCACTACTCCCGCGCGCGCGAGACGCCGCAACGCAGGGCCTGTGGAAGGCTCCCCAGGTATTTGTAACTGGAATTTTTACGTTAACGTTCGCTCCCCAGGAAGAGATAGCAAGGGCCTGCTCCTCCATGGTCTCCGGATCATCCGCCGATACCTCAAAGGAAAGAGGACGGTCAGGAATCACCTTGACGAGCTGTCGCGCAAAGGCCTCATAGTTGACAACGTGCGCCTTGCGCATGAGCGTGGGATTGGTTGTGAATCCCTTGATGCGCGGATCGGCCGACCATGAGAGCAAACTGCTGAAGTCGGCTCCATCACAAAACAGTTTGATCCGCAGCTGATCAATGTCAGGCATACATTCTCGCTTTCGTAAAGAGGGGAGGATTATGTCTGCGATTCGGACCTCAGCTGGTCACACGCAGTCTGAAGAGAGGATGAACATGCGTTGGATTTATGGGCCGGATGCGAGAAGGGCAAAGGTTTTCCTTTATCTGTCGATCGTCCACAAAGAAATCGCTGTTTCAGTACGAGGTAAATAAAGTGTGTGTTGCCGATCAGATATCTTCGCCAGAGGCGACGGGGTTCATGCACGAGGCGATAAAGCCACTCCATGCCCATTCTGTGCGTCCAGCGAGGCGCCCGCTTGCGCAGGCCTGATTGGGTATCAAAGGCAGCCCCGACCGACATTGCGGCTCCGATGGGAAGAGTCGGACAGTTCTCGTGCATCCATATCTCTTGATTTGGAGCGCCGAATGCTACGAACAGGAGATCAGGCGCGGTTTCTGTAATGAGCTGACGAATATGGGCGCGTTCCATTGGGTCGCGTTCAAACCCGCGGGGAGGGCAATATGCACCAGCGATGGATAAGGCTGGAAAACGCCGCTGGAATTGACGAGAAGTCATGGCTGCAGCACTGGGCAGCCCTCCGAGGAAGAAGACGCTTAGACGATGCTGTGCCGCTTTAAGACACAGGGCCTCCATCAGTTCGCCTCCAGGTACGCGCGTGGGTATTTTCCCTCCAAGAATCTTGGAGGCAAGCACTACCGAGATGCCGTCGGGAACATTCAGCGCTGAAGCATGCAGAGCTTCATTGAAGCGTGGGTCCTTTTGAGCCAAAGTGATCAAATGCGCATTCGGGCCCATGATAAGAAATGGGGCGGTTGCGGGACGTCGCCGAAGCGTGTCGATGATCTGCGTCGAAGCATCTTCGAGCGTTATGCGGTCCACCGCGACCCCTGCAATCCTGCATCGCCGCAGTGCACGAAATGGCTTGGATACCTTCTCCTGGCCGATCATCTTAGGCGTTAAAAACGTAGTCAGGCTCACGGCCAGAACACTTCCTTTCTGCGATAGAACAGATCGGGAGATATCCCATTTGCGATGGACTTGAGCGGAAATAGTTCGTCGATCATCCGCTGGATGAAGTAAGAGGGCGACGCAAGAGCAGACCGGGCAAGGGCGGCAAGAGCACTTCCATAGTGTTTTGCAGCCAGATGCATATTCAGGAACCGAAGGTGTTGTTTCGCCTTCAGTCGATTCGCTGAGATATGGGCCTTGAGCATCGGCGAAATCTCAGCCATAGACAGCGGTTCCCGGCCGGATAAGTGCGACAGCAACAAATATTGAATGTATAGACCGTGCAATTCCTGCGTAAAAGAGTTCCGGGAGCTGACACTAGATTCGGTATGACGAAAACCGATCAGAACCTCAGGTAACAGACGAATATCGTAGTGAAGGGCCATGCGCCACCATAGGTCTGCATCTTCGGCATGTGGAAGATCGCGGTATCCACCAACCTCGAGCGTTTTCTCTACATTGAGCGCGGCAGACGGGTGGCAAATCGACAATAGATATCCCGACTGCACGATCTGACGCAGCTCCTGGGGTGAGCCGCGACTGCATCGGTAGAGTCCAGTGCTGCGTTCAGACGGATAGTACTCGGCCAAGGAGTAAAACATGCCGGCATTGGGATATTGTGGAATTTGTTCCTGCAAGCGCTCGATGCGTGTTGGATAAGAGATATCATCGGCGTCCTGACGTATGAGCCAGCCTGTTCGCGTCTCGTGCAACATCCTGTTGAGCGTTGCGGTGAGCCCTCGGTTCGGTTGGGTGAGCACACGTAGGCGGTCGCCCAGGACCGTTTCCAGGTATTGGAGGCTTCCATCGTCGGCACCGTCAACAATAACAAGAATGTTAAAGTCGCTTACCGTCTGATGAAATAGGCTCTCTATCGCTTCAGGTAAAAAGGGCATCGCATTGTAGACAGGCAGACCAACAGTAATCGAGCTTTGCTGCAAGGCCCACTCCTCAATGCCGCTTTGAACATGGATGTGCGCGACCGGGTTTAACGGTTAAGCGAGAGAATCCAAGGCTAAGCAAGGCAATAAGTTCAAAAGACTGCAGTTACTGATTTAGTTATGAACATATCTTGCCGGATATATATGGCGAGTCAAGTCAAATCCATGACTTATATACAAACTTAGGTAACGTTTCCATTCGCAGATCGGGTATGTTAGCGTTCCTGCAAAACCATAAAGAAGCATGGGCTTGGCACAATCGTGCACGGCTCATTCTACTCACTGTATGTTGCGGGGGTGAGACGGCTGATACGAAGCCGTCGGGTCCGTAGTGCCGACCGTACTGGATGCAAGTAGAAACAGGAAGTACCTGCTGTATTTGGTGATAGCTGCCTATGTTCAAGAGTTCACCTGCCGAGGGACGCCGATATTTTGTGACGGGAGGAGCCGGCTTTATCGGCAGTCATTTCGCAGATGCCCTTTTTGCGGATGGACACGTCGGGGCCGTCACGCTGTACGACAATTTTTCTTCCGGTCGCGAGTGGCATTATGAAGCGCACAAGGACGACACTCGGCTCCGCATAGTGCGCGCGGATCTGCGCGATTTGACTGCTCTGACCGAGGCGATGGCGGGACATGACGTTGTGGTGCATCTGGCATCAAATCCGGACATCGCTCGTGCTGTGTCCGAGCCCGAGATCGATTTCCAGCAGGGCACTTACTTAACAAATAATGTCGTCGAAGCGATGCGGCGTTCCGGAACGCGAAGGCTGCTGTACGCCTCGGGCAGCGGCGTTTACGGAGACCTGGGTGAGCACGAAGTCTGCGAAAATCGTGGCCCCCTAGTCCCCATTTCAACCTATGGAGCGAGCAAACTCGCCGGCGAGGCGCTCATCGCGAGTTACTGCGCGATGTTTGATTTGACTGCGTGCGTATTCCGGTTTGCAAATGTGGTTGGCGCGAGGCAAACGCATGGTGTCGGATTTGATTTTGTGCGTCGTCTGATAGGTAATCCGAAGCGGCTGCCAATTCTTGGAGATGGCAAACAGAGTAAGTCATATATTCACGTCTCCGATGTAGTGAGCGCGTTGCTGCTTGTTGACGCACTTTGTAAGGAAGACTTCGCTGTTTTCAACGTCGCTACCGGGGACGCGATCACGGTTACGGAAATAGCAGAACTCGCGGCCGAATGCCTGCAGCTGAATGCGAAGCCGGTGTTTGAGTATTCCGGCGGGGACCGAGGGTGGAGAGGCGATGTTCCGGTCGTGCGCCTCAATGCCGACAGGATCAGAAGCTTAGGTTGGATGTGCCGCTACACCAGCCGAGAGGCAATGCGCGCCGCGTTAGCAGACATGATCGCCGATGAGAGGGTGTGCTATGCGTAGCGCGCTTCCTTCTTTAGCGCTCCTCGCTGGCGGCCTGGCAACACGCATGCGCCCGCTCATGGAGAATGTACCGAAATCCCTGCTCAGGGTCGATGGCGAGGCGTTTCTTGCGCACCAGTTAAGGTTACTGGCCGAGCAGGGAGTCAACGATATCGTGATCTGCTGTGGGCACCTAGGGAAGCAGATAGAAGCATTTGCCGGCGATGGATCGCAGTTCGGATGCCGCGTCCGGTATTCCTGTGACGGGGATGTTTTGCTGGGGACGGGAGGCGCGCTTCGGCGCGCGTTGCCGCTGCTAGGCGAGAGTTTTTTTGTGATGTACGGAGATAGTTACCTGCTGGCTGATCCGGGCCGGGCCTGGAGGACGTTTCTAGCGTCTGGGCAGCCAGCATTGATGACTGTGCTCCGAAACGACGGCAAATGGGACGCGAGCAATGTTGAGATACGAGACGGGAGGATCATTTGTTACGACAAGCTCGGCCGTGTGCCCGATATGCGGTACATCGACTACGGACTGAGCGTAATGCGGGCCAATGTTCTGGAGGCATGGCCGGATCGCGAGCCATTTGATCTGGCTTTGGTCATGACTGTCCTTGCAGCTAAAGGAAAGCTGGCTGCACATGAGGTCCACGGGCGCTTTTACGAAATTGGGTCGCCCGAAGGCTTCAGCACGACAGAGAAGATGCTTCGGGCGCTTCGTAAATCGAGAGAAAGCGAATTGCTGTCGGTGGCGGGGTGCGAACGGTGATTATTACGCGCACTCCTCTACGTATCTCATTTGGCGGCGGCGGCACTGACCTGCCCTCCTACTACCGGGAATTTGGCGGCTTCGTTATCTCTGCCGCTATCAATAAATACGTCTATATCACGATCAATAAGAGTTTTTTGCCCGGGTATCTCCTCAGATATTGGGAAAAGGAGCATGCGGAGAAATACGAGGATATCCTGCATCCCCTTCTGCGCGAGACGTTGATTCTGCACGGAACGCGCTCGCCCATCGAGATTGTCAGCGTTGCCGATGTTCCGGCAGGCACCGGGCTGGGCTCTTCCGGGGCATTTCTAGTTGGCCTGGTACACGCACTGTATGCCTACGAGCGAAAGCGTGTCACGGCAGAACTGCTGGCGCAAGAGGCGGTTGAAATTGAGATGAACCGTCTGAATGAGCCTGTAGGAAAGCAGGATCAATACGTCGCCGCCTATGGCGGTTTACTCTGCCAAGAATATCGCCCCGATGATTCTGTTGACATGACCGTTCTGAAAATCAGTGAGACGGCGCTGCAGGAGCTTCGCGATTCGCTGATGCTCTTCTTTGTCGGCCAGACACGGAAGGCGTCAGCCTTGTTAGACGACCAAAGAAAGCGTTCGGAAAAGCGTGACGAAGCGATGCTCGAAGGCTGCATTTTGTAAAGCAACTCGGGCAGGAAATACGCCGCGTTCTGGAGGCGGGCGCAGTCCACGAGTTTGGTAGGCTCATGCATGAGCATTGGCTGAGAAAGCGTGACCGATCCAGTGGAATGACAAATGATCGAGTGGATGAGCTGTATGAAGTTGCGCGCAACCGCGGGGGCGCAACCGGCGGCAAGCTCGTTGGCGCGGGAGGTAGCGGGTTCCTGTTGCTGCACACGACGGATAGAAAACGCCTGCGCGCAGCAATGGCGGATGCAGGCGCCAGCGAGATGGAATTCAACTTCGATTTCGATGGCTCAGCGGTGATGATGCGCAACGCCTGAACGATGAGGACAAGATGGCAGTTGCATCAGTGAGGATTGAGGAGATCCCTGACCTTCGTTCCATGCGCGACGATGAAATGGCGCGGGAGGGGTGGCGGCAGCGCTAAGAAGGCGTGGCACGATTTTTCTGTAGGTCCTCGCCGGATTTCTCGCGATAGTCACGCTATATTGCCTGGTTGCGACACGCCGGTACCAGGCCACAGGCCAGATTCAGATACAAAAAGACAGCGCTGGAGCTTTCGGACTGGAGAGCAGCGTGATGGGTGATGCGGCCGATTCTGCCTCGGACGCTCTGGACTACAACATTACCCTGCAGACGGAAGCGAATATTCTGAGCTCCGATTCGCTGGCGCTTCGTGTCATCCAGGAACTGCACCTGGAAACGACGGAAGACTTTTATCCGCCGCCTAAAGCGGGGCAACGCATTCAGTTTGCTTCCTGGCTCTTCTTCTGGAAGAGGCCGGTTGAACCGTTGAGTGTGCCGCTCGAATACGCGCCGAACCGTCGATACGTGGTGCTTAAGATCTTTGCGAGCCATCTGAAGGTCGAGCCGGTGACGGGCACGCGATTGATCGACGTGAGCTATGCGAGTCCTGATCCGCAGATGGCAGCCGATGTGGTGAATCATCTAATCGGCGCTCTAATGGACTACACATTTCAGGCGCGATTCACTGCGACGGCACAGGCATCGAATTGGCTCACGACGCAGCTGGATGATTTGCGCAAGCAGACGGAGGGTTTGCAGACAAAGGCAATCAGGCTGCAGCGGGAAACTGGAATGTTTGGCGATGACGAGTCGCACAACGTGGTTTTGGCGCGGCTTGAAAGCCTCAACGAAGCTTTGGCGGCGGCGGAGTCCAATCGCATTCTGAAGGAGGCGGTCTATCGCGTAGCCAGCGGTGGCGATCCGGAGTTGATTTCTGGGCTTAGCGGAAACTCCGGCGTTGGGGCGGTTGCTTCCATGGCCAATTCGCTCGGACTGATTCAAAACCTGCGCGCTCAGGAAGCCACGGCAAGAGCGGAACTGGATGAGGACAGGGTGAGGTATGGGCATGCCTATCCGCGCATCGCAGAATTGCAGGCTGAGCTTAATGGGATCGAGAAATCCATACAGGATGAGGTGCACCGCATCGGCGAGCGTGCGCGAACAGATTATGAAATCGCTGCAAGGGCGGAGACTTCGGCACGCGGAGCGCTTGAGCAACAAAAGAAGGTCGTCAACGACTTAAGTGATAAGGCGATTGCCTACGGCCTGGCGAAGCAGGAAGCGGATGGGAGTCGCGAGGTCTACGAAGGCTTGCTCGCGAAGTTAAAACAGGCGGGCGTGCTTGAGGGATTGCGATCTACCAACATTACGGTGGTGAATCCGGCGCGTGTGCCTCCGCCGAATCGGCCGAAGAGTCCAAACATCCTGCTTTACTATGCGGCGGCGGTCGCGGCGGGCCTCATCTTCGGCGCGGGAGTGGCGCTGCTCAGAGACTTCACAGATACCAGGGTGAGATCGCTCGAAGAATTGGAACGGCTCACGGGGACGCCGCTGTTGGGATTGATTCCTGAGATTGAGAAAGAGAGAGTTCTATCCCGAAGGCGTCGGCGAAAGGCATACGCGAAGACAACGAATGCTGAACACGCGTTGCAGATCGCAACGTCGGGCTACATCGATAGCCCGTTTGTCGCTGCGGTCTTTGCGGACGTCGTTGATGCTCTCGCGGAGTAGCAGCGCTCCGCAGGTTCTTCTTGTGACCAGCTCCAATGCAGGTGAAGGCAAAAGCACGGTTTCGCTCAACCTGGCGACGGTGCTGGCGCAGCAGGGTGTACGTGTCTTGCTGGTGGATGCTGACCTGCGACGCCCAGTGCTCCATGAGCGAATGGGCGTGCATGCGCAGGAGGGCCTGAGCGCAGCCCTTTCAAGCGATCATATCGATCCTCAACCACTGCCGGTCGAAAGCATTCCGAATCTTGAAGTGTTGTGTGGAGGGCCGGTTCCGCCATTCCCCGCAGAGTTGTTGGGGTCGCATAGAATGCGCACGTTCTTGACGCAGTGGCGGAGTCAGTATGACTTCATCGTGATCGATGGGCCGCCAGCCTTGCCGGTAACCGACGCGATTGTACTGGAGCAGCTATGCGATGCGGTGCTGCTGGTTGCCCGTCACGGAGTGACCGAGAAAAAGGTGGTCCACAGGAGTTATCGCACTCTTACCCGGCAATTGCCGCAGCATGTTGTTTTGGGGACGGTCCTCAACGCTGTCCCAGGCCGGTCTTCTGATTTCTATGAATATTACGGCTACCGGAGCCGCACCTACGCTGCTGAAGGACGAGGAAATGAAGCGAGGGCGTAGCTGGCGAGTCCTTTTCTTAATTTGTGCTTTCGCCAGCATTGCGGGAGGCCAGGCCGTAGTTAGTGGGAGGGATACGGGAACGAGGAAGGCCTCTGCGAATGTTCGGGAAAGCCTGCTGATAGGCCGTGGTGATCTCTTGCACATAATCGTCTTTCGGGAGCCGGACCTGGAGCAAAAGGTGCGGGTGAAGGACTCAGGCGACATTGATCTGGATCTTGCCGGGACGATTAAGGTAGCAGGGCTCACACCCGCCGACGCTGCCAAGGCCATCGCCGGGCTTTATACGCAGGGGAACTATCTCAACCATCCGCAAGTCTCGGTTTTCCTCGAAGAGTATGCAACGCAGAGCGTTTCAGTTCTTGGGCAGGTAAACAAGCCAGGAGCGTTCACCGTGACGACCGCGCGCAGCTTGCTTGATGTGCTTGCCATGGCCGGAGGATTGACGGAGGTGGCCGACAGGCATGTCACGGTCCAGCGAGCTGACAAGAGCGGGAACACCGTCGTGTTTCTGCCAAACGACTCGGCCGCCAGCGTTCAAGCCGGAACGATCGTGTATCCGGGAGACACCGTGTTAGTGCCTAAGGCCGGAATCGTCTATGTGCTGGGTGATGTGGCGCGCCCGGGCGGATACGTCATGCAGGATGACGCGAGGCTGACTGTGTTGCAGGCCGTCGCCATGGCTTCGGGCGCAAACAGGACCGCGAAGGAAGACGCAACGCGGCTGATTCGCAAAGTGAACGATAGCTTATCTGGCTGCATGATAGCTGCCGAACTCGTTGATGACAAGATGCTGGACGCGCCCAGAACCACATTCTTCGCCATGCTGAACGGGGCATAGAGCACGTCGTCTGCTTCGAGTTGCAAGTCCGGCTTCTTACCTCGTTCTATGTCCTGCAACCGCACCGTGCTTTCCTGATAAGCGGGGGCGCCGTTCTCGGTGCGTCATGGTTGCGGCGAGTTGGAATTGAAGAGGTTCTGTGCGTCTGTTTGCTCACATTTTTTGCCATGCAGAGAGCGATTCCGGGTATTGCTCCCAATCAGGCAAATGAAATGACCAACACGCCAGCCACTGGCTGGATGAAGGCAGCTGGCGTTGGATCACAAATTCTCGTAAATGGAGCGATCTTCCTTCTGGCGTTGTTGCATCTGCGTCGGCTGTGGCGTTTCGCTTTTGCGCTACAGTGGACCGGCGTGTTCGCGATATTCGCAATCTGCTCGACCCTCTGGTCGCAGGACGCGATGACGACTGCGCGACGATCTTTTCCGTTTGCGCTGGCTACGCTGTTTGCGCTGTATCTCGCATCGAGATTTCAGATTCGACAGCAGCTATTGATCTTTACTGGCGCGATGATTGTGATGGCTTCTGCCAGTGTCATTCTCGCTTTGTCCGTGCCGTCCATCGGACTGGAAGCATCTACGGGACATTTCGGGAATTGGCAGGGTGTTTTCACGCAGAAAAATGCGTGCGGGCGCGCAATGGTGTTTGCAACGGCAGCCCTCTTGTCGATCGGGAGGGTGAATATCACGCGTTTTGCTTGTCTGCTGCTGTTCCTGTTCGTGCTTGTAATGAGCGGATCTCGCGGCGCATGGATGATCGAGGGCGTATTGCTCGTGTGCTATGTACTACTGGCGTATTCTGGAGCACTTTAGACCTTCCAGTCGTGCATTTCTGCTGTTCGGTTCGATCGTTGCTACGGCCGCCGCAGCCGTTACTGCATGGATGTACTTTCCATTGATTGCTGAACTCCTGGGCAGAGACGCGACATTGACCGGGAGAACCGCAATTTGGCAACAGGTCTGGGCCGCAATCCTGAAACATCCACTGCTGGGCTATGGCTTCGCAGCGTTCTGGCAGGGAATGAAAGGCGAGTCCTACAACGTGATCATCGCCCTGCGATTTGTCCTTTTCCACGCGCACAACGGCTTTCTTGAAATCCGGCTCGAACTTGGCGCCGCCGGCTTGTTGTTTCTCCTGGGATATTTGCGCGCCTGGAGAAAAATGTGGCCAATCCTTTGCTCGGGGAAAATGCGCAGTGCTTTGTGGACGACCTTTGTGCTGCTGCTTGTGGCGTTCTATGACGCAGATGAAAATACATTGCTTACGTTTAATAGACTCTTCTGGATCGTGTATGTCGCCGCCATCGCCAATATAGAAATCACGTCGCTTGAACAACGGCTCGAACGTCGTCGGTGGAGCTGCCAGATGAGCGAAGTCAACCATGTGCCTGCGCACGCGGTGGTGTGAGCCAGATGGCGACGGGGCAGATCCTTCGTGCGGATGGTACCGAATTCGAAACCATGCGAGTGCAGCGTTTCTACCGTCCGGAACTGGATGCTCTCCGCTTTTGCGCATTTCTTGCTGTCTATGTATGTCACAGCATTCCGAACAATGCTGTTGCTGCTGTTGCGCATACACACGGTTATTCATGGCTTCGCCTGTTGGCTGCGATAAAAGATGCGGGCAACTTTGGGGTCTGCCTTTTCTTTATGCTCAGTGCGTTCCTGATTACTGAGTTGTTACGGCGAGAACATGAAGCACACGGTCGCATTCATGTCGGCGCTTTTTACCTGCGGCGGATTCTGCGCATCTGGCCTCTCTATTTCGGCATCACCGTCGCCTACGTTTTAGCCGGACGCAATTTCCCTGCAATGCGTATGGAATCAGGCCGTGTACTTGCCTATTTCTTGTTGGCGGGGAACTGGTATATCGCTCTGCATCCCTGGATTCAGACACCCCTGCGCTCATTGTGGAGTATTTCCGTGGAAGAGCAGTTCTATCTGGTGTGGCCCATGCTGGCCCGTTACGGCGGAGTGCGTTCGCTTGCTCCGGTGTCGGTTGCGCTCGTACCGCTTTCCCTGATGACGATCTCTGTCGTCTCAGCGGACACAGCGTTTGCGCATAATACCGTGTGGCTGAACAGTTTTACACGGTTTCAGTTTTTCGCATGGGGTGCGCTGCTCGCGCTCATCCTCAACGGGGCTATTCCGAAGATCGATCGTGTTTTTCGCGGTGCGCTAGGATGCGCAGGCGCGGCGCTGTGGCTGCTCTCCGCATATGCCAC
Organism: Terriglobales bacterium; assembly: GCA_963823845.1. Classification (GTDB taxonomy): domain Bacteria; phylum Acidobacteriota; class Terriglobia; order Terriglobales; family Acidobacteriaceae; genus Alloacidobacterium. The sequence goes on along the minus strand of CAWGND010000018.1, from coordinate 156,629 downwards.
ACATATCAAGCGTCCCGGAGCACAGGTCATCTCCTCGCAATTCTGCTGCGGCTACCTGTTGATTGCCGCAGGATGCGTATTGTTCTTGCTCGCGATGCTAGGAACTCCTGGGTGGCGAGTTCCACGGTGGGCAGTCTACTTAGGAAAAATCTCTTTTGGCCTCTACGTATTTCACGAGACCGCGTTCCTGCTCGCCGATGAAGTGCAAAAGCATGCGGCTATGTCGGTGCCTTGCATTGCGTCGTGGTCATCTCAACATCTGACCATAGCTCTGACGCTCAACAAGATTCTCGCCCTGTGCACTACGATTCTGCTCGCTATGCTGTCTTACCGCTTTTGGAGAGCCCTTTCCTGCGGCTCAAATGGCGCGTTACCTGGATCCAATCGCGGGGCGTGTAGATGGAGATACCTAATGTTCTTGTCTATCGCAACGAACTCTTGCCGCCCACCGAGACGTTCATTCTTTCGCAGGCAATGGCGCTTCGCAGGTTTCGGCCTCTGTTCGGAGGGCTGCGACGGGTAAGCGATGGCCTGGATTTGGCTCCTCACCCGGTTCTCACCTTGTGCGGGTCCGAGTCCTGGAGTGAAAAGGCAAGAACCAGAGCTTTTCTGCGAACCGGACACACTCGCCAACTTACGCGCGCCATTGCAGAGCAGAGCCCTCAAATAATACACGCTCACTTTGCGATCGATGCATGCGCGGTGCTGCCAATCGCGAAGAGATTGCAGGTTCCGCTCATCGTCACGTTGCATGGATATGACGTGTCATGCAGAAAAGAGACGCTGAAGTCCTGGCCGACAATCAGAGCGTATTTGCGACGAAAAAAAGAGCTCTGGGAATACGCGACCTTGTTCATATGTGTATCAGAACAGGTGCGGCGCCGCGCCCTCTCACTAGGGTTTCCAGGACAGAAACTCTGGGCTCATCGCATCGGCGTTAAGCTGCGTGACGGTGTCAAACAGGAACAGCGGCGCGACAGGAAGACTGTGCTCTTTGTTGGCAGGCTCGTAGAGAAAAAAGGATGCGTCCATCTGATTCGTGCCATGTCTCGTGTACAGCTAGGCGCGCCGGGGACGCGGCTCGTGATTGCCGGTGACGGACCCCTGCGCAAAACGCTGGAAAGAGAGGCTGCACTGCATTGCAGGGACGCGGTCTTCCTTGGCCACCAGTCACACGCGGTGATAAGGCAATGGATGCAACGAGCCAGCGTGCTTGCAGCTCCCGGCGTTGAAGCAATAGATGGTGATTCTGAAGGCCTCCCGGCAGTTCTCTGTGAGGCTCAGGCAGAGGGATTGCCCGTCACCACGTTTGACACAGAAGGTGTTACAGAGGCATTGCCTGTAAAGCGGCGGCATGCCTTGCCAAAAGCGGGGAATGTCGCCGCCCTTGCTGAAGAGATTATTCGCATCATGAGGGACGAGCAGGCGTGGCAGAAGGCAAGCGATGCGGGAAGATCCTATATGAGGTCTCATTTCGATCTCGATGCGCAGACGCAACTCCTGGAGGACAAATACGAAGAAGTGATTGCGAGGCTTCATGCCTGAATCAGAGAGTCTGCGGCGGCACACACTGTGGATGGTTTCCGGACACGGAGTTTCGCTGGTGTTTCAGGCAGCGTATTTTGTTCTGATCGGGCGGACGCTTGGGAGTCATGAGTACGGAGCGTTTGTCGGTGTCGTTGCGCTCGTTAACGTGCTAAGTCAGTTCAGCAGCCTTGGTATGGAAATGATTCTCGTGCGCAATATCAGCCGTATGCGTGAGTCGTTTGCGGTCACATGGGGGAATTCGTTACGCATCAGTGCGTCTGGATTTTTAGTCCTTCTTGTTCTGGCGATGCTGATCGGTCGTTTCACTCTCAGGCCGGAATTGCAACGCTTGATTCCATATGTTGCGTTGTCTGACGCTTTGTTTGGGAAGCTGGTGCAGCTTTCAGGCCGTGCTTTCCAGGGAGCGGGTCTGCTGGCTCAGATGGCCAGGCTTACAGCGCTAACGAATATCACCCGCGCCGCTTCCGCGCCTATGTCTCTTTCTTCTGGCCACATTGGCACATCTTCACGCAGACGCGCTATTGTGGACGAGGATTTATTGGCTTTCCTCGCTGGCGACGTCCATCGTCGCCTTCGGATTGGTCACGAGGCGCCCGCGTTTGGACGCATTCATCTTCGCGACCTGACTGACGGCATCAGCTTCTCGGTGTCCAGTTCTTCGGTCTCTGTCTATAACGATATCGACAAGACCCTTCTGGCCGGAGCGGGACAGCTATACGCGGCAGGTATTTACTCGGCTGCCTATCGAATCATTGATGTCGCCAGCGTCCCCATTTACGCTATCTACACGGCTGCAACACCACGCTTTTTCCGCGACGGCGAGCGTAGCGTAAGTGATGCGTCGGCATTCGCGGCCCGGCTCCTCCGGCGCACGGTTCCTTATGGAGTCGCCATGGCGCTGCTGATGTTCGCAGGGGCGCCACTGTTGCCTCATCTGTTTGGGCCTTCGTTCCGCGGCTCGGTTGAAGCCCTGCGATGGTTGTGCCTGTTGCCGCTCATTCGCGGGCTGCACTACGCATCGGGGACGACGATCACAGGCTCGTCGTCGCAGTGGTACCGGACGGCAACGCAGCTGGGCGCGGCGGGCGCCAACCTGCTTCTCAATGTTGCACTGATTCCCCGCTGGTCATGGCGGGGAGCGGCCGTAGCCAGCCTGTTGACCGATGCGGGGCTGGCAGTGGCAAGCTGGATAGTCGTTCAGTATCTGCGCACAAAACACGATCCCAACGAAGTTGTGATTACTCGGACTGCGTGATCGCCTGCACCGTCATGTGTTTCAGAACTCTTCCGATTCAGTAGCGGGAATCTCCTTGTCTTTGATCTTCGGGCTGCCGAAGACTCGGAAGTTGACGACCTTGTGCAATCGGAATGCAGGCTGGTGGCTGTCGCTGGGCAACTTGATGCGGAAAAGGTCGGCATCTGTAACTGTATCGAGCACAAAAGCGGGACGTACATCGGGTGAGGCATAGGCAATTTCAACATTCGTAAGCTCAATGTTGTTCACATGGCGAATGTAGAAGCCGTTCGCCGGCAGTGGGCCGAACATGTGCGGATCTGGATACTCTGTCTCCTTTTCGGGTGGTTGCAGTGCTGCCATCTCTGCCGTCCCACCACCCTGGTGGTGCAGATAAATATTGCTGATCTTCAGGTCTGTGATCGGATGTTCGGGAATCCCGCTGATCATTGCGGCATATTTCGATGCTGAATTGTAACTGACAATGTTGCTGAAAATAATCCTGCGGCAATTGCCGACCGGAACTCCTGCGGGCCGCGCATACGGCTGCCGAGGCGGATGAAGATGGGCGTTTCGGAAATATCGCGCATCGTGATGTTGGTGAAAGCCACATCTTCCAGCAGCGCGCCATCTTCGCTTTCAAGCGCGATGCCATTGCAGCCTTCAAAAACGCAATTTGAAACGGTAATGTTCTTGAATCCGCCGTTCGATTCGGTGCCGAACTTGATTCTTCCTGTGCGAGGCACGTGAAAGTCGGGAGCGAACTTCTTGAAGGTGCCATCGAGCAGGGTCCCAAGTTCGTAGGAGCCGGTCACGTAGCAATTCGTTATGGTCACGTTTTCCGTTGCGCGAGCATAACCGAGGGCGAAGGAACTCTTCGGGCAGATGGCGTCGTCCCATGGTGAGTTGACGCCGCAGTTCGATACACGAACATTCTTGCAGCAGTCGATGTCCATCCCGTCGCGATCGGTGTCGATCTTCAGATTGTCGATGATCAGGTTATCGGCGCCTGTTGCGAGGATGCCGAAGTGTCCGCCTTTGAGGATAGAGAAGCCTGCCAGAGTGACGTTGCGGCAATTTTTCAGGGCAATTGCCTTGTTGCCTACGCCGGGTTCTTCAGCGCGAGGTTCTTCACGGCCACCTCGGCTGAGGCCTTTGCCCCAGATGAGGCCCGGCCCAAAGATCGACACGTCGTGCAGGCTTTCGCCCCAGATCAGGCTGTTTTGCCAGTGGTTGTGGCCATAGTCCTGGTAGTCTTCCCAGGGAGCGTTGGACTCGGCAGGATCGTATCCGTCACTGTGGTCGGCAGGTGTGTCTGCCGCGAGGATGGTCGCTCCCTGCATGATCTGCAAGGCAATGTTGCTTTTTAGACGGATGGAGAATGAGTTGTAAGTACCTGTAGGGAAGAGCACTGTGCCCCCGCCTGCATTGGCTGCCGCTTCAATGGCTCGATTGATGGAAGGCGAGTCAATGGTCTTGCCGTCGCCTGTGGCTCCGAAAGATCGAACATCGTAGATGCTGCCGTGAGGCTGGTTGGAAGCGGGCTGCGCGGCGAGGCTGAGGGGGGTAAGTGCTCCCGCGGCACCTATTGTCGTGTATTTGAGAAAATCGCGGCGTTGCTGCTGCATGCGGCCTCTCCGTGAGTGGTCTGACCTCTTAGGGAACAATACATCACCCGTAAGGAGTCTGTCCGCTGGCAAAGTGTGATTTTAGGGGAATTTCAGAGCTGGGGCGGTTCCGCAATCCGGAACGCCCCAGCCCAAATTAGTTAGCAATCCGTGTTCTGTAACGCGGCCACAACTTGGGAGATGGGAACGTCTTCGCTGGATGCGGTAGAACGCGTAGCAATCTCTACTTTGCCTTCGGTGACTTTCTTGCCGACGTTGATGCGGTAGGGAATACCGATGAGGTCCGCGTCCTTGAACTTGACCCCTGCGCGTTCTTCGCGGTCGTCAAGCAGGACGTCGAAACCGGCCGCCTCAAGATCTGCAGCAATGCGCTCGCCGGCCGCAAGAAGTGTGGCATCGGTCACGTTCGTGATGGTCACGACGACCTCGAAAGGAGCAATAGAGCGAGGCAGCCAGAAGCCGTTGGCATCGTTGCTCTGCTCGATAGCGGCTGTCAGGATTCGCTCAATGCCGATACCATAGCTGCCCATAATGGGCGTCACTTCCTTGCCGTTCGGATCGAGCACGCGCGCGCCCATGCTTTCGGAATATTTGTAGCCGAGCTTGAAGATGTGGCCCACTTCGACGGCCTTCGCCACCTTCAGAGGAGAGCCACACTGAGGGCAGCCTTCGCCTTCAACGACGCTGCGGATATCCGCCGCAATAGTCCAGGTGAAGTCGCGTCCCGGCGTTACGTTTCGGTAGTGGTAGTCGAGCTTGTTGGCGCCGCATACCATGTTTTGACGAGCTTCGAGGGCGCGGTCAAGAATGACTGACACGCCTTCGTCGCCAAGCACCTTTGCGGGGACCAGACCGATCGGCCCGAGGAAGCCGGCCGGGCCATGAATATAGCGCTCCAACTCTTCTGTCTGCATAGGGCGCAGATCGCTGGCCTTGATGAGGCCGAGCAGCTTTGTCTCATTCACCTGATGATCGCCGCGGAGGAAGACCACCACCGGGTTCCAGACAGACTCGGCTTTGCCCTTCTTCGTCTCCGCCATATAGGCTACGCACTTGATGTCCTGCGCTTCGGAGATATTGAAGAACTTCGCGACATCCGCGACGGCTGCGATGCCGGGCGTAGAGACGAGTTCCGGTTTGCCGTCACCAGTCGGATCGAGCTCGGCGACAGGAGCCAGTTGCGACACGGCTTTTTCCAGGTTCGCGGCGTAGTGACATTTGGGGCAGCTTACGATGAGGTCTTCGCCGGCATCGGTGTAGACCATAAATTCCTGCGATTGAGAGCCGCCCATCGCGCCGGAGTCGGCTTCTACGGCAACGAACTTCAGTCCGCAGCGTGTGAAGATGGTGCGGTACACCTGATCGTGCAGGTCGAAGCTCTTGTTGAGACCCGCCGCATCCAGATCAAACGAGTAGGCATCCTTCATGATGAACTGACGCACACGCAGTAGCCCTGACTTCGGGCGGGGCTCATCGCGGAACTTGGTCTGAATCTGATACCAGATCTGTGGAAGCTGTTTGTAACTGCGCAGCTCTTTACGGGCGATGTCGGTCATGACCTCCTCGTGCGTAAAACCGAGGGAGAGCCACGCGCCTTTACGGTCCTGCAGGCGGAACATGTTTTGACCTATGGTTGTCCAGCGGCCGCTCTGCTCCCATATCTCCGCCGGGTGAATGGCGGGCAGCAGGAACTCCTGCCCGATCTTGTCCATTTCTTCGCGCACGATGCCGATGATTTTGTTGATGGAGCGCTGTCCCAGAAATAGATAAGAATAAATTCCCGCGCCCAGCTGGCGGATGTATCCCGAGCGGACGAGGAACTTGTGGCTGGCGACTTCGGCATCTGCCGGAGCCTCGCGAAGAGTGGGAATAAAGAGTTTTGACCAACGATGCATGCTTACTTTGCGCTTTCTCAACAATGGGATAGGGCGTAAACTTCCATTTTAATCGCTGCGTCTTCCCAAAGGCGCATGCAGTTATTTTCTGCCCAGAGCAGAGTGTCGGGGCCGATACTGCAGTTCATCCCACTTGGAGAGGGCATTTCCCAGATATGGAACACGAGTCTCTTACGATTGAGCTAGTCAGGACGGAGAGTCCGGACACGCGGGTGATTTGCCTGCAGGGGCCTTTGACCATTTCAAACCTGTTTGATTTCCAACGAGAACTGCGTAACGGAGTTTGGGCAAATACGATACTTGAAATGCTGGGCGTGCCCTACATGGACTCGGCCGGCATGGGAGCTATCATCAATTTTTACGTCTCTTGCAAGAGAAATGGGCACAGGTTGATCGTGTGCGGTTTGAATTATCGAGTAGTCGAGCTCTTCAAGCTTACGAATGTTGATCAGCTGATCACGACTGCCGATGACCTGGATCATGCGGAAGCCATGTTGAGAGCGTGAGATAGCAACCATTTTCTGGTCTTCGGCGCCGAAAGGTCAGGCGCTGATTTCCTTTGCGATACTGGCCTTACTCGTCCCTCGGAAGCTGTGGCTGGCCGATCCAGAATCGGTTGCTCCAGCGGACGGTTGCGCCCGCGGGGCGACCGTCCAGCCGCCGCTCAGCTTCCTGATACGGCCCCACAAAGCGGAGGGAAGGCGGTATAACCCGGTAAACGCGCGGCAGCCAGAGCCGTGCGCGCGCGGCGGCCCGCCAGGCAACAGCATCCGGTTCGAGGTCAAACTCTTCCCGGAACCTCGGCGGCAGCCATGAGGCCGTCAGCGCACGGTACCAGAGCGGCGGCCGAACCCACGAGCCAGCACCCCGCAACACATTCTGTGCCAGGGAGCGCGACCGGTCGCTCGCTCCCAGCGCATCTGATTGAACTATTTTTTCACTATATGCGGTAAAAGCCTGCCAGTCGTGAGGCAGCGCGTGAGCTGGAATTCCAAAGAGGGCGGCCATTGTCTTGCTCTCCGCGTAGTATTTCTCGCGCTCTGCCGCCGTCAGCGGCGGCAGAACACACTCATACGCGAGAAGCGCGCTTTCGATCAGGGTTGCAAAGACCCACCTCAATGCGCCAATCTCGGTAGCCTCATAGCGGGAGCCCAGGCCATAGCGTCCTACGCCTTCAGGCAGGTTTCCACCAATCCGCGTGTGCAGCGCGTAGAGGCGACGAGAAGCTCGGATCGCCTGGCCGCGCGTGCCGAAGACTATGGTGAACACCACGCGGAAGGTGTTGTGGAAACGTGCAATCGGGTCGGAAAGCAGGTTCGAGTGCTCGGCCAAGGCCGCTGCCACCCACGGATGCGCTAACTGCAGCAGCGCGGCTCTCCCTGCTCCGAGGAAGAGGGCCGATTCGCGGTTGATCCTCCAACTGATAGAGCCTGGACCGAAGACTCCAGCGTGGGGCTTGCCGGGATTGTGCGCGACAGAGGTGAGTAGTGCTTCCATATCACGCGGCGAGACGAGCGAGGTGTCATCATTCCGCGACGGATGGCATGTTGGCGAAATTAGTGCGCCTGTATCTCCGTACTCTTCTCGCTGTGAAATAGCCCCACCTTTTGACAGATAGCGAGGACATTTGTGCTAAGCCAGGGCTATTGAACGTCCTTAAGATTTCTCATTCTATTGCTCAAAGCTGTTTATGCTGTGAAACCCACGATCGAATCGCGAGATTCAGGCACTGATGAGAATCGGAACTAATCCCAATGGTGCTGCGCCTCCCGGCGAAGCACCACGACAGTCAGCTTTCCCGGCTTCCGAACCTCAATGCGCTCTGCTTGAGCCGCCTGCGGGTCCAGCGGTTGAAGCCGGACCTGGACCTAGACTTGGAGCACTCGAAATCCGAGAGCCACCTGAGGAGTTAGGGGATATCGAGGAGGCTTCCGTTCCGGAGCGGTTCGCGTATCCAGGCCGGGACGATGACGAACCTAGTCCGGCATTCGCGGTTCGTACATTGTTCTGACCAGTCGCGGGCAGGGAGGAGTAGACGGCGGTGCTGACGGTACCGTGCTGCGCCGCTTGTTCTGAAAACTTATCCAGCTTTCCGAGGCTACCGCGAGGAATTCCCATGCCCGCGGAGTCATTGCGGAAAACAAAAGTCTCAGGTGAGCCGAGATTCGAAGCAGTGAGCGGCTTGAGGTTTACCGGCACAAGCGTTGGTTGGCCGACAAGCGGCGGTTTAACCGGAGGGCGAGGAAAGCGGAAAGGCTGACCGTTCGTTGCTGTTGAAAGTGGCACATTGCTCAATCCATTCCATGCGCCTCCCGGTTGCCAGCCCCAACCAGCACCTCCGCAGGAAACCCAGCTGCCATAGTGGTACGGCATCCATCCCCACGGATACGGAGATACCCAGGAGTAGCCTGCGTTTGGATACCAGGCCCAAGAACCGTTCGTGAATGGATCCCACGCGGCGCTCACGAAGTAAGGCCGCCACATGGAGCCACATCCCGCGACATTCGTAAAACTTCCGTAATAAAGCATGTCGCTGGCGCCGTAGCTATAGGGCGAGTTCCCGAAGGCGCTGAGGCTCGTGTAGCGTTTGTGGTAGTCAGCCGCATTGTGGTCCCAAGAGTCAAATTGATCGGGGGCTACGTTTTTAGCCACTTCGGGTTGACTCTGGTTCGCCAGATCAAAGGTTAGAGTCTTCTTCTTGCCGACCTCTGTTGTGCCCGACGGCCCCTCGACCTGGGCGGTGCCATCCAATACAGCCAGTTTGGCCGAAGTTGGTTCCAGTTGCAGGCGGATGTGGCTGGAGGGCTGGAGATAGACCTTTTGCTGGCCGAAGATCAGACTGAACTCATTCCCCTTGGTGTCGGCAAGGCTCACATAGGCCATGCCCTTCAGAACATTGACGGTTGATGCTTTGGCGCCGGTTGGAAGGAGCTCGAGCTGCGGAAATTCAACGAGGGAGTCCGGGGTGACGCGCAGCGAGCTGTTGTCTTCGAACTCTACCTCAGCAACGCCTGTGCCCGTCTGGAGCCGCGTTCCCTCGACAATCGGCAGGTTCGCCGTTGCAGTTTCGAAGCCCCGGCCGGTGTTGCGGTCCATTTGTACGGCGCCTTTCACCTCGCTGAGGCGCACAATGCGCACTTTGGAATTGGCGCGAACTGGGGTGGATTCAGGCCCAGTTGTGACAGGCGCGGCCGAGTCACTTGTCGAAGTCTGTGTGGGTGCGGTGACCTGCTGCGCGGGCAATGCGGTTGCGATCAGCACTAGCGTCAACAGGGTTGTTGCGGTGGTTCCAGAAGTCGTGTTCATGTCCGCCTCCTTCATCTCCGGCAGGGGACCTTTGAACAAAAAACGCTCGAACAAAGAAAAGGTCCATACGGGACAACGTGCCGAGCCGGCGCGCGATTGAGCTTACGCGCTTTGGAGGCATCCTAGCACCGAGAGTCAAGGATGGCTAGTGGGTCGATCGCGGTTGAGTTGCGCAGGACTGAAAACGAGTACTAAGCATGATGCGAGCAGATTGAGATTCGCTTTGCCAGCTCTCGGGAATTTGAGGTGAGCCCAGTACTTCAGTAATCAGGCCTCGCAATCTTCGGTACCTGTAAACTCCTTGACGGCAGCAATCCTTGCCTGGGATTCTTCCAACCGCTCACGTGCCTCCTTCACAAAACCTCTAAAACGGTGCGCCAGTTCCCGGATGCGCTTTGATTGGCGCCGTTCGATGGCCTCATGCGGGATGAGTTCCGTACCAACACCAATCGCAGTAGCCCCCGAAAGAATAAAGTTGGCGGCTGTTTGTTGGTTTACGCCTCCGGCTGCGATTAGTTGAATCTGTGGCAACGACGTATGCAGTGCTTTGATGTATCTGTCCCCTCCGACCAAGGCGCAAGGGAAAACTTTGACGAAGTCAGCCCCTGCCTTCCATGCGTCGATCACCTCAGTGGGCGTCAGGGCGCCAGGCAAAACTGAGAGGTCTTCCTTTGCTGCAAATTCCATGACCCCGGCATCGAATCCCGGGGAGGTTAGAAAACTGGCTCCCGCGTCGACGCACTTGCGTGCTGTCTCAGCATCGAGTACGGTCCCGGCGCCAACGATCAATTTTGGATTATTGCGTACGAGGTGAGATATCAATTCGATCGCTCCCGGCACGGTCAAGGGAATTTCAACAATCGGTATGCCGCCCTGCGTAACAGCTTCCGCCGCAAAGTGAGCGTCGGTGCCGGAGGACACTCTAACGGCCGGGACGATGCCAATCTTTCGGATTAGGGTACAGACTTCTTTCTTATTCATCGTTATTTCTCATTCATGGCAAGTGCGGCGCCAAAACCACTCCTCTGTGCGCGGACAGGATTAGCGTACAGCAATTCGCTACTCACTCATAATGCTCTTCTCATAAGGGATCTTCTCCTTCTGGTACTGGAAGCTGGTCACTGTCGCGGGCAAACCACGCATAAAGAGTCGGCAACAGAAAGATACTCATGATCAGATCGGAGATGAGGCCGCCGACGATAACAATCGCGAATGGGCGCTGTGAATCGGATCCTATACCATGCGACAGTGCGGCAGGCAGTAGCCCTAACGTGGCCACCAGCATCGTCATCAGAATGGGTCGAAGCCTTAGGACAGCCCCTTCTACCGATGCATCTTCGATCGTGTAACCTCTGGCGCGAAGCTGATTGATATATTCCACCATGATGACTCCGGTTTGCACCGACACGCCGAAGAGGGCGAGAAAGCCGACACCGGATGAAACGCTAAAGTTCGTATGGGTGATGAGTAAGGCGAGCAATCCGCCGATGCGGGCCATGGCAACGTTCGTAAGGATAAGAAGGGCCCATTTCACCGACTTGAACATCGCGTAGAGGATGATGTAGATCATCAAGATTGCGATCGGGAGCACAATCAAGAGCCGCCGCTCCGAGCGCTTCTGGTTTTCGTATTCGCCCGCCCAGTCCATGGAGTATCCGGTTGGCAGTTTTACTGAGGCGTTCACCTTCTTGATTGCTTCTTCCACTGTGCCACCCAGATCTCTGCCACGCACGCTGTATTTCACAGCTATATATCTTGAATTCCCCTCGCGATAGATCTCTGAGCCGCCGTCCCTGACCGTAACCTTAGTCAACTGCTGGAGGGAAACACGTTCGCCTGTCGGCGCCAGCAATCGAATCTTCGTGATCGCTTCCTTTGTATCCCGGTATTGCGGCAGGTAGCGCAAAACGAGATCATAGCGCTGCTCCCCGATCAGCACCTGCGTAAGTGCGTTGCCCCCGACCGCGGTCTGAATGGCATCCTGCACATCCGAGACATTGATCCCATAGCGAGCCGCCTGATCACGGTCGACTGTATAGTCCAGATTTGGCTGACCAATGACGCGAAATACCCCGAGGTCGGCTACGCCGCGAATGTCTCGCATAACAGCGACGGTCTCATCGGCCTTTTCTTCCAGGGTTCTCAAATCGTCGCCATAGATTTTGACTGCGAGCGCGCCCTTAACGCCACTCACAGCTTCTTCCAGGTTGTCGGAAATCGGTTGCGAATAATTCCAGATGACTCCAGGGATCTTCTCGAGTTCACGATCCATGGCTGCAATCAGCAGCTCCTTGTTCTGGTGGAAGACCGGTCGCCATTTCTCTTTAGGCAAAAGGTCCACAAAGTATTCTGTGTTGAAAAAACCGGTTGTGTCTGTGCCGTCGTCCGGACGTCCAACCTGAGTGACGACTTGCGGAACTTCAGGGAACGAGCAAAGGATCTGGCGCGCCTTGTCCATAACGCGCAGACCCTCGGTTGGCCCAGCGCTGGGAGCCAGGGTGCCCCTCACCCAAATAGCCCCTTCGTCCAGATGGGGTAGAAATTCCGATCCAATGACACCGCCTAAAGCCAGGTACATTGCCAGCAACAGGAAAGCGATACCTACGCCAACCGTCGGCCAGCGGGTGTGGACCGCCCATGCGACGCCCTTCCGATAGTGCCTTGTGAGAAAGGTCATTACAGGGTTTCTCCACTGCCTGGCACCTTTGCGAAATAGGAACGATGCCAGCACTGGTGCGATGATGATCGAGAAAATCAGTGCGCCCAGCAACGCGAAGGCTACTGTCAGCGCCATCGGCCTGAACAGCTTTCCTTCGACCCGTTGCAGGGTAAAGATAGGAAGGTATGCAGTGATGATGATCGCGATAGCGTAGAAAACTGGCCTTTGCACTTCATGAACCGCAACGCGGATCCGGTCCAGGATCGTACTGTGATCTTCCTCTCGTCGATTCAGATGGCGGACGATGTTTTCAACCATCACGACCGCTCCGTCCACGACCATGCCGAAGTCCAGGGCGCCCAACGAAAGAAGATTGGCTGAGACGTGCCGCAGATCGAGGCAGATTGAGGCAAAGAGCAAGGAGAAAGGGATCGTCAGGGCAACGATGATAGCGCCGCGAATGTTTCCCAGGAAGACAAAGAGAATAATCACGACCAGGGTCATGCCTTCTAGGAGGTTGTGCATCACCGTGTGTGTGGTGTAGTGCACCAGATCGTCGCGATCCAGGTAGGGAACTATCTTTACACCCGGTGGCAGTACCTGGTCGTTCAGCCGACGAACCATGGCGTGAATGCCATCCATTGTCGTCGCGGTGTCAGCGCCCTTGCGGAGAAAGACGATGCCTTCCACAACATCGTTGTCATCAAGCACCACGCCGTCCGAGCGATGGATGGCCTTCCCTATCTGCCCAAGACGAATCTTGGGTCCCTGTTCGACAACGGCAATATCCTTGACGCGAAGTGCAGTGCCGCTCTGCGTCTTGAGCACAGTTTTTTCGATGTCGCTGACGTCTCTGACGAGTCCAACGGCGCGTACATTAATTTCCTGCGAGCCCTGCTCGATAAAACTCCCGCCGCCGTTCGCATTAGCATTCGTGAGTTGCTGTTCAACCTGCGCAAGGCTCAGGCCGTATGAGATCAACTTGTCGGGATCCACGCGAATTTGATATTCGCGAGTGATGCCGCCGAAGGATGAATCGTCCACGACATCCGTCACTGACTTCATGTACCTAGCGATGACCCAATCTTGCAGGGTCTTGAGTTCCATTACGTCATACGCAGGGTTCGTGCTCTTCAGTGTGTACCAATAGATCGAGCCAATCGGACTGAAATCTGGACCTATCTGCGCCGATACATTGGACGGTAGCGTCACCATCGTCAGCCGCTCCAGCACCTTCTGACGGTCCCAGTCGTTGACGGAATCGTCGTCGAAGATCAGATTCACGACCGACAATCCAGCCAATGATGAGGAACGAATATGCTGCAGATGAGGAATGCCATTCATCTGAATTTCGATAGGGATGGTTACCTGCTGTTCAACTTCCTCTGCAGCTCGTCCAGGCCATTGGGTAATCACCTGGACCCAAACGTTGGCGACGTCAGGGTAGGCTTCCACCGGCAGCTTTTTGAACGAGATCAAGCCCCAGGCAAAAAGCAGCAGAGCAAGACTCAGAACAACAAAGCGGTTGTCCAAAGCGGAGTCGACAAGCCAGCGAATCATTGCTGTTCCGCCGAATTCTGAAATTCAAGAGCGTTTGCTACGACCTGCTGCCCGGGTGAGATTCCCGAGATGACTTCCTGCATGTTGTTGGGAAGCATGTCTCCGCCGACGACCGGGACTCGTCGGAATTGATTGCCCTTCTCAGGCACATAGACCCAATCGCGATCGTGCAGGTGCAGGATTGCAGTTGCAGGCACAACGGCGAGGGTTTCCTTTTGTTGTCCATGAAAGGTTGCGGTGACGAACATGCCAAGATGCATCAGACCCGGATTGCGCACTTCGATTCGCACCTTTGCCGTTCGAATGTTGGGATCGAGGATGGGGCCGATATTGCTTATGGTGCCGGTGATCACTCTGTCGGGATAGGCGTTCAGGCGAATTTCAGCCTTCTGCCCAAGACGCACCGTGGAGAGATCGTTCTCGTATACGTCGCACAAAATCCAGACACTGCTCAGGTCGGAGATGGTGAAGGGGTTCGCTGAAGAAAGGCCCTGCACACCGGCTGCATTCGTTACCTGCTGGTCGGTGATGACTCCTGATATTGGCGCTCGAATCTCGACTACGCCAGTGGGTTTATCAAGGGTTGGATTACCGAGCACGCGAAGCTTCTCCGCAGTGGTCTCGACATCGACCTTAGCTTTGTCTTCCGTGTCTTGTGAAATCTGGAAATCGTTCTGAGAGATTGCGCCCTTGTCGAAAAGCAGCTTCGCGCGCTCAAACTGAGTGCGGGAAAGCTGCTCGTCGGCTACGGCTTTCCGGTAGTCCGAAAAAGCCCCGGAAATATCCGCGCTCTGCACACGTAGCAGGAGCTGACCTTTCTTCACCGTGTCTCCCAGGCGTGCGTCGATTCCGACAACACGGCCGGTAGCGAGTGAAATGACTGGCACGGTCCTTGAAACGTCGGGACTGACTGTGCCGGTTACCTTCAGCTGTGGTGCCGCAATATGTTCCGTGGCCTGTACCAGCTGGAAACGCTCGGGGCGCTCCACCTGAAATACATTCCGATCCTCTACTCGTTGGACCTTCAATGGCGGCGGCGCTCCCGCCTCCTGATCACTCTTGCCGCCGCCGCACCCAGCGTCAAAAATGCCCAACCCCAGCAATAAAGCCACTATTCCAATGCTCAGGTGGTTCATAGGATTACCTCGCGTCCTACGGCAAGATTCAACTGTGTCGCGGCGGTCAGGTACGAACCGATCAATTGCAAATATGCAAGTTGAACGACGCGATAGTCGCTTTGCGCATTGAGGAAGTCGATCAGGGACGCCCCTCCATGCTGGTAAGCAAAGGTCACGGTATCGCGCACACGCGTCGCCTGGTCGCGATACCTCTGCTTGTATGGCTTGAGCAGCGCAATATTGCTGCGCACCTGCTCATAGGCGGAATCGACATCGCTGAAGACCAGCGCCTGCGCTGCGTCCGCTGTCTTCTGGCTGCGGCCTATGTCGAGCAGAGTGCGCTGCTTTTCTCCCTGGTTCCGGTCAAAGATGCGCAATGGTACGCTGATACCGAATCCGACGTATGGATCAAGCGGCGGATTGGCTCCCGCATCGGCGGAGAATGTCGGATCGGTTGAGCCATTGGCGATGGCCAGCTGGTGGTCCGTCTTGGCTTTCTGGATGCCTTGCACTGCAGCGCGGAAATCGGGTCGGTTGTCCAAGGCAATCTGGTGAAAGTCGTTTAACGGCTGCAGCGTCTCGTTCCAGTCGAAATTTCCAGTCACGTCAAACTGGTCCACGGACGTGCGGTCGTTGAGCATCTGCAACAGTTGAATTTTTGCGGTGGCAAGATTCACAATGGCCATCTGAATCTCGGTGTCATACTGCACGCGTAGCAGCTCGATTCTGTCCAGATCGATCTGCGCGATATCGCCTGCTTTGAAGCGGGCGCGGCTGATCTCGATGATCTTGTCGTAGTACTCGAGGTCAGCTTTCGCCAACGCCAGCACCGCCTTCGCCTGCAATGTCTGCACAAACGAAACGCGTAGATTAAAGATCAAATTGCGCTCCAGATCCGCATGTTCTGACGTCGTGATCTGTGTGTTCTCTTTCGCATCTTCCAGCCGCAGCTCGCGCTTGTGCCGGCGCTCGTGCAGGTAAGTAAGCGTTCCCTCCGTGAGCGCATTCTCCAACGGTCGATAACCTATATCAGTCGCAGTTCCGCGTGTTCCCGAAAAGGCGTTCGTATAAAACGGATACAGCTGGTCGAGCAGAAGGGTGGCCGTAGGATTCGGCCGCAAGTAGGCGGTGATCTCCTGCGCCTTGGCTTCATCAATGCCAATTGCATCCGCCTTAAGAACGGGATTGGCATCCTCGAATCTATCTCGGACCTCCTGCCAGGTCAGTGCTTTTTGAGCGAAGCTACTCGGCCTGGCAGAGAAAAGGAGTAATCCGAGGCATAAGTTACTAACGACCCACTTCATGAATCCTCCCAACTGGTCCAACAGCTCTGGCTTTTACACTACATTCGCAACCTCTGCGCTAGAGAGTTCGGCTACTTCTCGTCCAAACTTCAGGCCACACGGCGATCCCTCAATGCGAACAAGTGGTCTGTTAACCAGCACTTCGCCATTCTTGGTTACGTCCTAGTACCGCACGCGAAGTTTACAGGACGGTTACAAACCGCCACTTTTCCCAAGGTTCGCGTGCGGTTCACCATCAGATGTGGCGGGAGATTCGGAACGGATGGAGCAATTGGACCTTGGTCTTATTGAACTCCGCGAGCAACGGGCATGCAGTTCTGATTTATCGAGCGGTGTGATTCGGGCATACATTTGCGTCGTTATAGGCAACAGGACGCACCATGCCTGTGTTCGGGGTGCTCGATAACGGAGGAGATCTGGTGGAGACGTCGTTCCTGATGCAGGGCCTGCTTACTGCACGACAGTATTTCAACGGACCGAACGAACGGGAGCGGGACCTCAGCCGACGCATTACCCAGCTTTGGGAGAGTGTGGAATGGGACTGGTACAGGGACAGTCCGCAAAGCGATTTCCTCTTCTGGCACTGGTCGCCGGAGTGGAACTGGCCAATTCATCATCCGCTGATTGGTTTCAACGAGGTGATGGTGACTTATCTTCTGGCCATTGCCTCGCCGACGTATGGTGTCCCGGCTGAGATGTACTACTCGGGCTGGGCAAGTCAGGCTCAAGGTGCGCTTGACTACAGACAAGGCTGGTCAAGCACCTCCGATGGCAACCACTACGCCAACGGTCACACCTATTTTGGAATCAAGCTGGATGTGGGATCAGGTACGGGGGGACCGCTGTTCTACACACACTATTCCTTCATGGGCTTCGATCCGCACGCTTTGCATGACCGCTATACGGCGTCGTATTTCGAAAATAACCGTAACATTGCGTTGATCAATCGCGCCTATTGCATGGCAAACCCGAAGCACTACCCAGGCTATGGCGCGAATACCTGGGGGCCCACCGCCAGTGACACTCCCGAGGGCTACGCGGCATCCGCGCCGGATGAGGCAGACGACCACGGAACCATGACATTGACGGGCGCGCTGGCTTCCTTCCCTTACACGCCTGAAGCATCGATGGAAGCCTTTAAGCACTACTATCGCGATCTGGGCGGCGACCTTTGGGGCATCTACGGGCCTCGCGATGCCTATACTCCGGGCGGCACGTGGGTTTCTCCCATCTACATGGGGTTTAATCAGGCACCGATTATCGCGATGGTGGAGAACTACCGAACAGGCCTGCTCTGGAAGAACTTCATGGGCGAATCCGGAAATCGCAGCCGCACAGAAGAAGCTCGATGCGGCAAGGAAGAACTAAGCATTGCGCAGGTTCGTTTCCCGCCAGTCTTCGCTGCCGTATCCCAGAAACATGACGGTGTTGGATACCAGTTCAAAATGGGATTAGATTAGCCCTCAAGCAATAACGCGGAGCACCACCAGTGTCATGTCGTCGTGCTGAGAAGCACCGGCGGCGAACGCATCTGCCGCGGCGAGGATTAGGGTCATCGTCTCAAATGCAGGCAGTCCGTGGCAGGTTTTGGCGAACTCGATCAATCTCTCTTCGCCCCACTCTTCGTCGCGGGCGTTCATGGATTCGGAGACTCCGTCCGTGAAGAGTACGACCTGGTCTCCGGGCTCAAGAGGAAAAGATCCCTGCTGATAGCCCTGCCGTAGGAGCCCGATCACCGGACCGCCGGTCTCCAAGCGCAAGACTTCGACAGGCGGGAGCAGATTTGCGCAGGATCACAGGTGGGTTGTGACCCGCATTGACGTAGGAAAGCTGACGATTTCGAGGATCGTACTCGGCATAGAAAAGAGTGGCGTAGTGGTTCGCCGATGACGCCTCGAAGATCAAGCTGTCAACTCGCTTCATCAGTTCCGCCAAGTCATGGCTCACCGAAGCCTGGGCCGCGCAATGAAGCTTCGAGACTTGCCATCATGAGCGCGGCGCCAATGCCCTTGCCGGACACGTCTCCGATGGCGATTCCGAGCCTGCCTTCGGGCAGCTCGAGAAAATCATAATAGTCCCCGCCTACTTCTCGCGCCGGCCGGCAATGCCCGCAGTAGTCCAGACCAGGCACCGTGGGAAGGCGCTGAGGGAAGAAATGCTGCCTGCACTTCCTGGGCGATTTCCAACTCGCGATTTAACCTCTCCCGCTGCGCCATCTCCCGACCGATGGCCGTAGTCAACCGGGCAACCTCCAGCGCTAAAGTCGTCTGCGCAGCCGATCTTGTGTCAAGACCGTCGAGCGCGCGAGCGATAGCACGGTGTGTAAATTCGTCAGTTTCAATTTCCTGCCATGCGATGAGGTGTGGGGCGAGACGTTCCCTGTCTCGATGGTTCCTTGGAGCGTTTGCGACAAGTTGTCGCAGACGGCCATCTGCGGGAGAAGAGATGCGCCCAAGAAAGTGGTCGAGCGCAGGACCGCCGGAATCGAGTAGTTGGAGAAATACCCTGCGGGCCTCACGTGGGTCCTCCACAGCGAGGTACCGGAGCTCCTCGTAGAGATCTCAGGCGCTTTCATAGCGCTTCGACCGTAGTTCGAACGCCTTCCTTCCGCCTTCGAGCAGTTCGATGATCTGTTCGCGGCATTCGTCGACTGTTCCGGACTTCTCAACGACTCCAATCCGGCCATCCGAGTTCATGACCAGAACGAGGTCGGCTTCAGCCAATACCGGGATGTTCGCATTGTGAGTGATGAAGATCATTTGCCGACGTTTTTTGAGCCGCTGCACCGCGTTCACCACGGTCTCATAAATAAAGTGGTTGTCCAGATTGTCCTCTGGCTGATCAATAATCAGCGGGCTATCTCTTCTTGCCAAAAGTATCGGTAGCAGCGCTGTGCACTTCTGACCCCGGGAAAGATCGGACGCGTCCTTAAAATTAGCCTTTCCCGCAGATGAAACATTTAACTCGATGGCAATCCTGTCTTCGATTGCTATTACTTCGAGAGTGAGCGGATCGACGCTCTCGCGGAATGCATCCAGTATCTTGCGAGAACGCTCGCTTCCGAAAGACGTAAGCTCCTCGAAGGAATCGAGGTCATTGTCCTGAATGAGTTGCGCGAGTTGCTCCGGTCTAAGCTGCATGAGAGTCGTGATAATCTCGTCGTGATTCCGGACCCTTGCCCCACGCAGTGCATCCACAAGCATTTCCTGGTATGCCAGATGGTCGGCGTTTCGCATGATTCGGATGCGTACGCGCTTGCCAGCTTCGCGCTGGAGCTCCGTCGCGACCTCCTCGCGCATGGTTGAAATTTGGTCCCGCATTAGAATGTGAGTTGCTTTCAGAGATTTCCGCTGCTCAAGCAATCGTCTTCAACTCGGCATTCAGTTCTGATCGCTGTTCCTCGATGGCCTGAAGTTTGGCGACTTGCTGCTCAAGCGTGGCACGCACTCGAGCCTGCTCGCTCGCCGCTTGATTGATTGCTGTTAACTTCGCCAACTCGCCGGCATGACTTGTGTGGGCGAGGACGATGTTCTGACGGGCCTGGGCGACTGTATCTTGGGCTTCGCGAATCAGACCACTGATCGCCGATACGTGTTCTTCAACGAGTCCCAAAGGCGCTGCAAGCAGATCGTCATATCGACGGAGAATATCCGCATTCGCAGACTGCTCCTCCGCAAGACGCGGCTTGAATGCAAGTTGTGCGTCTCTTCGTAGTTGGTCCAGAGATCGGTCTAATGTTCTAAGGTCTCGATCAGCGGTATCCAATTTCGTAATTTCGCGTTGATTGAGCTGCTGCTGGCGCGAAAGTCGCATGAAGTCCGCCGTCGGTTCATGGCCTGACGGTGAAAGAGCATTCAAGCGGGCGCGGACGTCACCGAGCTCCTCAGTTTGCTCGGTTAAGTCCTGGATTGTTCGTTGTGCCGTCCTGATACGATCGGCATTCGTCTCGAGCGCACGCTCGCTCTCGGCCAATGAGAGGTGGATTGTGCGCATCTGCTCGCTACGCAGTTCATCCAGAAGATTTCTGCGTTTCTGGCCGAGGACCTCGTCCGCTATCGCCTCAATCTCAGGGCTGCTGTAGGCGTCCAGCGGCAGAAACGTACCTCGATCAATATCAACCGTGTTGATCACCTTTCCGTCCGAGGACAGAAGAACGGGTTGCTGCTTCAGGCCCCTCTTAATTGTGTAGCGATTCGTACCTTCAGCCAGAGCAGTAATCATTACGAGAGCCCCACCAGCAAGGTTCGCCTGAATCAGGTCAACGCACTGTTTTGGCGCAGCCGACATGCCGCAGACCGCGAACCTTAATGCTTCGGCGAGCGTTGATTTTCCACTGCCTCGCGGCCCAATGATGCAAGTCAGGCCCCGGGGAATGTTGACGCTCAAGCCGGGCAGAAACCCGCCGCTAATCTCGATTTTCTCAACGAGCCACATACATTCAGACGCTACCGCGCGGGAAACCAGAGTGGTATGGCTGTCAGCACAATGAAAACCGCCTCAGCACCGCATCGGAGCGGAACTGCCAGTTTACGCCACGGGTGACAAAATGGCGCAAGATGTACTCGTCAACACGAAAGGGCGATACCTAAGACCTTTGGCAGATGCGTCTAACTTTCCGAACATGCCACGATGGCTCTGAAAGGTGAGGAACACTACTGTCGGTGGCAATGAGTGTCCCCCGGTCAACGATTCCTAGCGCTTGCGCTCCATGATCTGTATTCTTCGCTGACTTCTCCGAGTCGGTATATCGTGTTGCGGGTCTCGATTAGCCCCAGAGCCAAATCGGCGCTAACGATGGCGGAGGTGTAGACGAGCTTTGTATTGGGAAGATCCGGGCGGCCAATTACATATCCTCGCAGACGATTTCCCGCCTTCAATGCTTGAAAGCGTTGCGAAACGACGTTTTGTACAACTGCCCATTTTTCAATCATTGCCAGCGGCTTCAACTTTTCTCCGTTGCCTGCTTTTGGTTCGTTAAGGAATTCTTCACAGTGCTTCGTTTGTTCTTCAAGTGCTCTAGTCATGAGTCTTCTTCCTTCGATGGGAGTATCGCGATCGGTTTAGGGATTCAGCCTGCGATAGTCAGCTGGATCGACTTCCAATAGCTTGCCGTTCCACCAAGCCATCTCGGTGCCTATGGCAGAGTATCCGTTGTAAGTTGCCGGTACTTCGTGCAACGCTGATTGCAATTCAACGACACATTCGGCGGCGCCTTCCGCATCAATAAATCCCTCTTCTGCTGGGGGCGGACGTGGTGTTGGGCGCAGGCTCGTTCTCGAACAATTTGTGGCTACCCTGGCACACGCTGAGAGACAGAAGATCAGCGTTGATGATAGAGCGCATATATTCTGCGCCTTTTTTCTGGTCAGCCTGCGGGAAAGCCTTGACCTGGGCAGCCGCTGTCAGATCCTCAGCGTGTTTGTTGTGCCCCGCCATCTCTTCTCCCAGTAATCTTTCCTGCATGCCGTAACCGATGGCACCGATCGAAGCTGTCAAAGTCATTGCAACAAGAATTGCCCGTTTCACGTCTCACCTGATTTCCCGATTGTCGTTGTATGTTCGTTTCCGGTAATTCGAGAAGAGCTGTGTGTTCGATGTTGGCGCTTGACCACGATTGGAAAGGAAACGATTAACTAGAGCGAGAATACGGAGGTTATTGGGGGAAGCAAATAGAGGTCGCTACACATACATCCGTGTGGAACCACACAGTTCTATGTGTAGCGACCTCTATTTCTTCTATCTTCCCCTTGTCCTAATCTCTAGTCGACGAATCGTAATAGCGGCGCAGTTGGGATCATGCAGTTTGCAGTACACCAGCCATGCTCTGACGATTCCGGGCCCACGTATCTTGTTCTATCGCAATACTTGGGGCACATCCCGCAATAGCTTGTGAACGCACTACGTTCGGAGGGAAAGCAATGGTGAACGATTCAGTTGGGGCCCTGCATATCGCACTGGCAGCCGCGGTGGTTGGCTGGTTGGTCTTCTGTGTTTCTCATTCTTTCGCGGTTTGGAAAAAGCGCAATGCTAACGGAGACGCTCACAGCTCACGAGGGCTGCTATATGTCGGGTTGTTGTTGTGCGCTGCGGCGCTTGCCGGTGGCTGGTTAAACCGGGAACTGACGAGAAGAGCCGGCGTCATTTCTGGCACCGATTTCTTTGTGGTTCGCGCACAGGCGAAGACGACTCCTCACCTCATCCAAGGGGACTCCATCGACAACGGCACCAAACTTGCTACTTTCGAGAACCCGGAAGGCGAGCGGGAAGAAGAGCAGCTTCGAGGCGAGATACGGGTATTGGAAGAGCAGATCGCCAGCGCTCGATTGAAGCCACTGGCGCTTGATCCTGAGCTCATACGTTTGTCGCAGGATGCGAGCGACTCGCAACGCGCCCGACTGAGTCAACTCGGTTATGGAGTGCTGCGCCCAACGCAAGCCGGTCTCGTTTCAGCACAGGCTCTCAAGCAAGATGAACTCGTTGCCGCTCAAGAAGCACAAAGCAAAGCGGCCGAGACGCAATTTGAAAGAACTGCTGCTCTGGTTCAGGCAGGCGTTGTCGCCCGGAATAAGTTGGAGCCGGCAGCAGCGGCGGCACAGACCGCGGCACAGGAGCTACGCGAACGAGAGAATCTCATTCAGATAGCAAAAGCGGGGTCCGAAGCCTTAGCGAACACTGAGATGGCAATTCTCCGCGACAATGAGCGGGCTAAGGCCGAGCGAACAGCGGAATTGGCGGAACTCGATGCGAGGCTTTCAGAGCTTCGGACGGGTCTGCTCCAACTTCACCTGGAACGTAGTGTTACAGCGCCGTTCTCTGGCAAGGTTGTTTACCGCCATCCTACTCCTGCGCTCGCCGAAGATGGCAAGGTCATCCTCGCTTTGGCGAAAGGGCCAGGTTTCATGGCAACCGTGCAGCTACCGGCACGTGAAGCATCCATGCTGGTGCCGGGTCAGGAACTACGAATGAAGCTAAAGCACTCACTGGTGAGCGAGGAGGTCTCCGGTCGGCTGCAGTCAGTTCAGTTCGTTCCCGGATATCCCGACCGACGCGACTTACAGATAGAGTGTGATCTTCCTCCTGAGCAGTTTGTAGCCTTCTCTTCTGGAGCGATCCCTGTCACTTTTCAATGGCGGCCGCCGCTCTACACCGACCACGTCACTCAAGCGGGATTGGTGTTCTCGTTCCTGCCAATGATGACTTGGCTCTTCAAACGAGTACGTGGGAAGGTAAACCAAAGCAGCGGACCGAATGTCGAAGAACTGGAACAGCAATGGTCGGAGGAATGGTCGTACACTGCGGAGGAAGAAGAACTTCCATCAATTAGGCATCAAGCTTGGAGAGGGTCTCAGAAACCAAGCGCCTTCATCCATCGTTCTGAGACGGGTAGAACGTGCACTCGAAAGAGAGCCGGCTATGTCTGCCCATCTTGTGAAAACGGGTGTCTTCAGGCGATGAGTCAGGGCGAACCGCCCACTTCTACAGCAACCTTCCCAAATCCCATGAAGGAAGAAGTTGACCGGGTTCTCGCACAGCTTGGCCTGTCCGCTGAAGATCTCTCGGCTGTTGCCCAATGAAGACCGATGCGCAGCGCCTTCGACTTTTGCCGACGAGCATAGGTATTTCCTGGCTCTTCTGGATCACGCTGTCTTTTGGGCTTTTTCTGGCCGCCTACATCCCATATAAGCTTTGGTCCCAGGCTGCTCAACAGATCGATCAGCAGGGTCTGAGTCTCGCGGCGATGGGGGTTTACTTTCTCGGCGCTCTATCGGGCCTGATGGGGATACGCTGGTGCGTTCTGTTCATCTTGTCCTATACAACGATGGCGAAACGCGAGCGGGAGCTCTTGCCGCCGCGTGACGCGTCTTTGCCGTTCGTATCGATCCTCGCACCCGCTTATTGCGAGGCTGCGTGCGTTAAGGATGCGATGAGCGCCCTCGTGCGGTTGGACTATCCGGCATACGAGGTAATCTTCGTGGACGACGGTTCCAGCGACAACACCTACCAGCTGGCTCTTTCTTTTGAGGGAACTCATTACTCGGAGCATGGTATGTGCAACGTACGAGTCTTCACAAAGCCGAATCAGGGTAAGTGGAGTGCTCACAACTATGGTTTGAAGCACGCTCGCGGAACTCTGATTCTTTGTATCGACGCCGATTCACGAATCGAAACCGGAGCACTCAGGCTGATGGTGCGACACATGCGCGACAAGCGTGTAGGTGCTGTTTCGGGTCAAATCCGGGTGCGCAATCGAAAATCGTTCGTCGGGCTGTTCCAGGCTTTCGAGTATGTCCTTGCAAACGGGGCCCTGCGTCTTTCACAAGGAGCAACCGGGACTGTGATGGTTGTTCCGGGGCCTATCGGTCTCTTCCGACGTGAAGCCCTGCTGCGCGTACAGGCAGAAAATGCGAGGCTCCAAAGTTCTGAGGCCCATGATGTACGAGGACCATTCTCACCGCTTACTTTTGCTGAGGATTTTCATCTCTCCCTTTCCATGCTCGCCCTCGGTTACCGCGTGGAGTATGAGCCTCATGCGGTTGCGCATACAAAGGCTCCCTCTACGCTGCCCGGCCTGATGAACCAGCGATATCGCTGGAACCGCGGAACAATGCAGGTTGTCTTATGGTATCTCCGCAGAACCTTGCAGGGAGGCAAGTCCCCCTCGCGGGTCAAAGCATGGATTGCGACAGCGTTCCTACTGGATTTTTTTCTTTTGCCCCCACTCTACTTTGTTCTCCTCGGAAGCTCGCTTCTGTACCTCCTCCACGGTGGCAGTGTCTCGAGCTTTGCTTCGTGGGCCGCAGCTGCATGTCTCGTCAACGTGATGTCGGGAAGTTTGTATGCCGTCGCGCATCGGGATGATATCTGTCTCTCGTTGCTCTCGCCGTTTTTCGACTTTTATCAGGGTATTCTTCTGAACTGCGCGTGGCTTATCGCCATGTTCGACCAGATCAAAGGCGCGAGCATGGGATGGTGAGACTGCGGATCTCGATCACCCGATTGGCGGCGTCGTGGATCCCTTAACTGCCTTTGTCCGTTAATCGTGTGTCAGACATTATTCGTAGCGAAGCGCAACCATGGGATCGATTTTGGTCGCCCGGCGCGCTGGCACGTAGGAACCGGCCAGTAAACACACGCTAACAATCAGCACGGCCTTAATCAGAGTCAGCGGGTCTGCCGGGTCAATCCCGAAGAGTCCTGCTTTGATGGTTCGGCTTACAGCAATGCTCAATGGGATACCCAACAAAACGCCTATCGCCAGAAGCGTAAGAGACTCCCGCAGTACCATCCAAAGGAGCACACCCTTGCTCGCGCCCAGCGCCAACCGAACTCCCAGCTCGCTCGTGCGCCTCACCACGTTGTACGTCATTACCCCGTAGAGTCCAATGCAGGCCAGGCTCAGCGCCAATAACGCGAAGAAACCTGCGAGCTTTGACACGAACATTGGCTCATCAATTAGGTCGTCGAATTGTTCTTGGATAGTCTGGATTGTTAAGACTGGCAGGTTTGGATCGATCTCAGCCAGCGCAGCGCGAACTTCTCCTGTAATCTCCGCCGGATCGCCGGCACTCCTGATTTGCAGCCAATAGGCATATTGATCGTCGCCAGTGAGCTGAGTGACGGCGAGGTAGGCGAACGGCTGAGGTTTTTCCGCGGGACTCTCGTGTTTCGAATCGCGCACAATGCCTGCAATGTGCCAGACGCCCGGAGCAGCCGGATCGGCGATCGTAAAGCTGTGACCGAGCGCGTTACCGTTCGGGAAATAGCGGTCGGCAAACGTCTTGTTCACCACAGCGGATTTCACGGCATCGGCATTATCTATTGCCTGAATCGTGCGACCGCGCAGCAGCGGAATCCCGAGGGTTTCAAAGTAGCCGGCTGACACCCGATTGAGAAGCGTGCTGATATCCTCATTGGGTGCCGTGGGCCGGCCGTCGATATCGATAGGCGATCCCCAGGTTCCACGGTGCAAGGGCGGCCCTCCCGAGAGGCTCGCGGAACGTGCACCAGGCAGCGTGGTGACGCGGCTAAGGATGCGGTCATAAAGAGCATTCAGTCGTTCCGGCTGGTAACCGGCAAATTTAGGATTGGTGTTGATAAGCAGAACATTTGTGCGACTCATCCCAATGTTTTGCGCTCGTAAGTTTTGGAGCGTTCGCAGCAACAACCCGGCGACAGAGAGCAGCATGAGCGATAGTGTTACCTGGCCGACGATGAGTAACTTCGGCAGCAAGTGATTAGATCGGGTAGCCGTTCCACCCGCGGTGCGGGCACTGGCGTTCAGCGCGCCGGCTACGTTGGTACGCGAACCGCGCATCGCCGGTGCGATTCCAAACAAAACCGCCGTCACGATACATGTGACAAACGTAAACAGCAGCACGCGAAGGTCCGGCGTTGCAGAAAGAGCAGTGTGTGCGGCCCCTCGATCGATAAAATGAATGATCACTCGCGTGGACCAGAAGGCCAGACCCAGACCCAATCCGCCGCCAATCAGAGCTAGCACCAGCGCCTCAATCAATATCTGGCGCACGATTCGGCCCCGGCTGGATCCAAGCGCTAGGCGGGCGCAAAACTCGCGCTCGCGCGATGCTGCCTTCGCCAGCAGCAGGTTGGCCAGATTTGCGCATGCAATCAACAAAACCACGCCCACCATAATCATCAGCACGGTCAACGGAGTCTGATAGACCGACCGTAAGTGAGACAGTCCCGACCCACCCGGCAACAGTGGAATGAACGTTCCGCTTATCTGCTTCTGTCTCAACGTCGAAATCTGAGCTCCCTCCCGTTGCGTGAGAAATCGCTGGAACTCGACTGTCACCCACGACTGTGTCTGCGTCAGAGAAACTTCAGGCCTCCGCCGCGCCATGATATGAATCCAGAACAAACCGTCCGGCTTCAGGAGCGACGGCTGCATCATCACCTGTGGCTGCATTGTGATAGGCAGCCACAGATCAGGCGACTGCTCGTTCAGGTCTACACCGTAGAAAGAGGCAGGCATCACTCCGATCACCACGAACGAAGTGCCGTTAATCGCGATCGAACGGCCCACGACGCCGGGATCGGCAGACAGGTCTTCCTGCCAATAACGATGACTGATCACAGCCACCGCGTTATGCCCCTCCGCCGCGGTGTCGTCCGGACTGAAAATACGTCCCATGAAAGGCTGCGATCCAAGGACGCTGAAAAACGTCCCCGAAACCAGATGGCTGATCGCCTGAGTTGCAGGGCCACCTGTGCCTGATCCTATGCGGACGCTCACCATGGTGGGAAAGCTGGCAAACGCGCAGATTCCTTCCAACTCGTTCCGGTCTCCGGCGATGCGGCGATAGAAGTCATATGGGAAGATGTCATAAGCTCCCGGACTCGACGAGGCAACGATTCCGCTGTCGCTTCCGTCGCCGAACGAAACAAGCATATGAGGGTCACGAACCGGCAAGCGCTGGAGCAACAGTTTGTCGATTACCGTAAAAATCGCGGTATTGGCGCCAATTCCGAGAGCTAGCGACAGAATCGCCACAGTCGACAGGCCTGGAGCCCGCAAGATTTGCCGGAAACCATACCGCGCATCTTTCCAGAGGGACTCCAGGTGCGACTCCCACCCTGCATCCCAGACTTTGTGTCTCACCATCTCTGTGCATCTGATTTCAGTGCGGGCGGCGCGCACAGCGTCGTCGTGGCTCATTCCTTGCCGCATCTTGTGTTCCACGGACGACTCGAAAAAGCTCCGCACCTCTGCCTCAATCTCGGCATTGCGTTTGTCCGGGCGGAGGAGCGACTTGATTCCGTTTGTGACGCTTCGCAAAAGCATTAGCTCTCCTGCCATCTATCCTTCGAGTATTTTGCCAATCGCCGCGAGCTGGCGATCCCACTGTTGCCGTTCCTTTTCAAGCGCCTTCCGCCCACGCTGCGTCAGGACGTAGTACTTGGCGCGCCGATTGTTCCTCTCCAGTAGATAAACAAGATGTAGCCTCCGTATATCTAGATTGTCAACGGGAAGGATTTAGAGGATCAACGTCGACTCCTGGTCGGCGGACGCAAAGCGGTTGCGTACGTCGTTACGTCTTTCCTTTCGTCCAGGTGAAACGCTCCGCCGTTCTCGCGCACTAAAACAACAGAAGCCAAGCAGAGGCTCCTTCTGCCGACTTCCGGGCGATTCTCGGGTTAGGAGGAGTTTCCGTGACAGTCGACCGCTCGGCGGTATTGTCGCAGCTTGCCGCGCTCTCCGGAGATCTCACAAACGTTTCAGGCGCGCCCTCGGGTGGGAAGCTTCACCAGGCGCGAGTCACCTTGGCCAGCGCACTGGCCTCACCTCAACCCTCGGTAGTTCACTCCCAACCCGCTGCCGCCTCACCGCTCACGGGTTCTCTTCCGGAGACAGTGTTAAACCAGCTGCGGACCGCGGTTGCTGAATCCTCTCAGGGCATCGGCGCGGCGGCTGGCGATTCTTTCACGATCGTCCGTAGGACAGTTCCGCTCGCCATGCCCGGCACTGCACTGACTCCAGATGCGTTCGCCGGTCAGACGCCTGATCTCACACTAGGTCCGTTTGCCGATCCAGTCGGTCGTCCTGTCTGGATTGACCTCTTTCGCATCATCCGGCAAGTGAACCTGGTGCGTATCGCGGGCGGAACTCCGTTCCTTTCTGTCCCGGTTAAGGGGCTTTTGATCTCCGCTACCAGCCTGCATTTAGGGGCGGGCTCCGTCTGGATAGCCTCGCAAACGCTCGCCCCAAATGCGCCCACAGGAGGTTTTACGGGACTCCTTATCAACGGTGGAAACCTGCGTTTCAGCAGCCCCCTGCCGCACTCCGGATTGGAGATCGTGGTTCCTGCTTCTGTCACCTGCACGCTTGAATTGGATCTCAATCCAGGCAGCGCAGCTGCCGGCACCGGCCCGGGCGACGATGCTCGCCTAAGTGTCGCCAAGCTGCCGACCAGCGCAACTTTCACGTTCTCGTCTGGCGGCGCAGCCCTCTCGTCCGCGTCGAGCGCCAATGCCATAGTTTACGGATCCGCGGTGGATTTCACCATTGCCTCCGGGGCCGCCGTGTTCGATGCTGTAACCGCTCAGATCCTCTATCCAGCCACCACTCCAGAATCGGTGTTCGCAATCAGGGACGTACGATCGGACCAGTTTAAGCCGGCAGGCTCGGCGGACATCGATCATGTGGGATGGACGCTTCCCGTCGCGATCACATCCTCCAACAGCCTAGGCACGGCGTCGGGCGCTGGTAGTCTGGCCATCTTTACGAAAACCGGATTGACTGTGGCTTGGACTGGGCAGAGCAATCCTAAGCCGGCCGCGAGTGTCACGCTGCTGGTTTCACCTGGAGTGATCACGGTAGTCGCGCTCGATGTTCTCGGCTTGGGCACCAGGCAAACCATTCCGCTTTGGAGCGCGGTTCCCGCCGGACCCACCACTTCACAAGTGACCCTTACCTGGGCTACGACGTTTGCGCTTCGGTATTCTTCCTCATCGGACAGTGTCGAGATCCTGATCCTTCCGGCTGCCTGTGACGGCAATTTCGATCGTCCCCTGACAGTTAATGGCCACCGTGTCTACGTGCATTCAGACCTGCTTCTGTGCTTGTTCGTTGAATCCGCCGCCATCACGGGATTCGTGATCGAGGGGTGCTGCAGCCTCCGGCCGTCAATCCCACGGCCCCGTCGGCGTTCGCCATCGAGAACGCCGTCTTTCGCACAAGCCCCACTGTCGGGATGATCCTCGTCGGACTGAACAACGCGGCCGGCTTGAACCGCGTCGGTCTCGCGCTGGAATTCGGTCTGCAGTTCACACTGCCCACATTGCCCGATCCTTACGCAGCGAACTTCGTCATCGCCAATCCGAGAACATTGGACGCAGCCGGCAGCATCGGGATCATCACAGCCATTGTTCAATGGACCACGGCTGCTGCACCTACGCTCACCTACCAGCTGCCTGCGGTCGCGTCCACCTCGCCTGCGCTTCTGACGGCTGCAAAGGCTGCACAGAATATCGGGGCTGATTTCTCGAGCGTCGGCACGCGCGGTGGAGGCATAATTTTGATCGACGTTTCTACCAACGTCGATCAATTTGGCGTTGCCTGGACTAACAACTTCAGCGAGGCAGCCGGCAGCCTCACCGTCGACTCCATGTTCCTCGCTTCCTCCGGTAACTCGACGGCAGTGATCACCGTTCCTGCCGTGCAGTGGGAACCGGTTTACACCGAGCCCACGCCCGATCCACCGTACCCCGCTGGTTTTCCTTCGCCGATGAGCTTTTCGAACAACGGAGGATCGAGCGCGATCCGTGTACAGACTGCAAATCTGGTCCGGCTAGCTCCCGCGCCCGCGCTTGACGCGCTGGTCGGAAATTTTACGACCAACACTAACCCCGCTCCAGCAATCGCTCAAATTACGCTGCCCTTCGGCATGCGGGCATCCGCCAATCTGAACAAGCCCAGCGGACCCGGGGCAGCGGGAGCGACTGTCGATTACAATCGGCCCTCGTTCACCACGCAAAGCGTAAAGGGTGGATATCAGATCAGTTTGCGTGCTGTGGATCCAGCCTTTCCCGACTCTCCCGCATTCCAGGGCAGCACAACTCAGCTCGAAAACGGCTTGTACAACGGCGTGAGCACCGGAACAAGTGTGCTTGGGCCCCAAGTGGACGCCATCTTCAACCCTTATCTCGGCCCCGGAGGAACCCGGCCGATGGTGCCGATCACACGGCTCGACCTATCCGGATATGGCGAGAGCCTTTTCAGCGATTGGCGAAACGAAACCAGCGACATCACTGCCGTAAGCAAGGCGCGCTTCGACGTGCTCATCGGCCGCACAGCGGTCGAAGTAGTGCAAGTTCGCAGCATTCTGTATCCGTATGGAGTTCGAGTTGTACGAACCATCACGATCCAGCGCAAAAATACCGGTGTAGTTGCTCGACACGATAGTGGGTGGCAGGCGGCGAGCGATGGCGAATATCGTTCGGGCCGGGAACGCTGACGGTTCATCCGGGCGAGATTCTGAAGATGGTCGACGTGACCAATATCCGGGATACCGGACAGTTTGCCGATGCAGGCGGCGTGCAAGTTGCCGGTGTCTACTTTGACGGTGCTCTGGTGATCGATGGTGTTACCAAGGGCGCTGGCGTTGACGGCGTGCCCGCGCTGAATCAGATCGGTTACGTGCAGCTTACGCCGGAATCGTCGGGCGGCCCGCTCACCCCCGCACAATATCAGCAACTGATTCAGAACGTCGGGCCGATGGGAGGCACCGTCGACTGTACCATCGACGTCGCCGGCTCCGGGCTCCATGAGAATCGGACGCGTAGGAGTCGGCGTCACTCAGGGCATGGGCGGCCCCGAGTTCGTCATGACCGCCTGGGGAAGCCCGCAATTTCCAACTGGCGCAGGGCAGTGGTCCTTCCTCAAGCAGACCAATGCCGGAGCCGCTCCCGAATTGCTAGACTCCGACCTCGGCGTGCCACTCATCCGGGCCGGCGCTGCTCCGGCGCCACCGCCCGCCAGTTCGCCCTACCGCTTTGCCGATCCGGTCGATCTGGCGGCTCCCGCTAATCCGCTAACGGATTACGGTATTGTGCACGCCACCGGCACCCAGCGCGTATTCTTTCCCCGGCCGAAAATAGAGGCCACCTCGCCCCTTCCAGATCACCAGTACGGTTGCGCCCACCCTTGCAGATCCTTATTCGCTTGCCAATTCCGTCGGGCTCTTCCCGCGCACTGATGCCGCTATTCCATTCCCCGATGCCAATTACTCGCTCGCGATCTCGAGTGCTGGGGATATCAAGCTGCAGATGCTTACCCCGAGTTTCCCGGTCACCGTTGGGCAAAGGACCATCTCTCAGGCAAGCGACGTGCGCGCTTACGCGGATTACACGGGATCGGTCGTTACTCTTGCCATTGATACCGCCGCCCCACTGCCCTGGAGCTTTCAACTCAAGAACTCCGCGGCTGCGATGAGTTCGACCTCGATGGGCGAGATCATGCGCATCGTCGGAGACTTTAGCGCTGACGCTAAGAACGCCTCGACTTTGGGCAACTCGAACGTCATCTTCGGCGGCGCGCTCGGCGTGGTGCAGGATGTGATGAAGTTTCTGGAGGAGTTGGGATTTCCCACGCCAATGAGCGTCTCCATGACCAACTCGCCCGAGCTGAAAATTGGGCTCAAGATTCCGTTGGACGATGAGTTGAACAAGCTGATGCCTCCGTGCGGTGCCCATTTCGAGGATACCGACGTAACGGTCTCATGGAACATCGATCTGGCCAGCGGAGACGTCGGAGCCGAATTCGAACTATCGGCAGCCATCTTTATCCCAACTCCGTTCTGCACCTGCGTGCCCGCCGTACCGCCGGAGCTGCCCGAGATCACCGGTCTCCAGGGAGTCGGCCTGATACAGTTCGATGCCAAACTCAGCACCGACTTTGGGCAGGTCATCACGCTCACGCTAGGCGCCGGCATTGGGGTGTCGTTCAAACTGGCCGACGAGTTCAAGGTTGTCGCCTACTATGTCGAGACAGAATTTCTCATTTTCGGCGATGTGCTTGGCCTCGGCGTCGGCGCACTTCTGAAGGGAACCATCGACCTCGCAGTCATCAGTGTCGACGTCAGCGTCGAGGCGAAAATGGCCGTTCTCAAAGTGAACGCATCCTCTACCTGTTCCGCCGTCACGGTTTGGGCCGCTGCGCAGGTCACCTTTGCCGTGGAAGTCACCATCGCCTGGGTTATCAACATTGACTTCGAAGTGCAAACGGAATGGTCGCGCAACCTGAATGGTGGTCCCTGAGCCCTGCCCGACGTTCTATAGATTTTCTGTGAAAGATGTTCTGTAAGAGGAGGAATTCTAAATGTCGACAACCCGGCTCAATCTTCTGCCCTACCTTCAGGAGTGGGACGGCGCCAACCTTCAGCTTAGGTTGTTGGCGATTTCCTCGGGACAGTCTTCTCGATCCTCTGATCGCCCGCCTAACACCGCCGGGACCTTCTTTCGCGACGGCCCACTTCTCCTTCGACGTCCACCTCGTCCAGGGATTAGGAGGAATTCACCACCACGACGGCTTCGACGACCTTCAATATTGTTCCTCCATTTCCTGCATCGGCCGAAGGACTGTTCAATGATCTGGCAACGGTATTTGCCATCGATCCTGCCCCGCCGCCGCCAAACCCTCGTCGGGCCGGACGGCAGGTCCGCAAATACCTGCCCCCTACCTACCGCGACGCAGTCGGATTCTCGATCGATCGCAGCGCCCTGACTGTGACAGATCATTCGTATCTGTGTCTGCTACGATCAGGCGCGAACAAGCCGACTTACCAAAAAATTAAGCCGGCAACCAACCCCACCTTCCCATGGGGAAAAGTTATTGCCATGGCGTTGCGCCAGCCGCTGCTTGCCGAAAAGCTGGGGATGATTTATCCCTTGACCATTCCCGCTCCCTCAGCCGATTTCTTCAAGTTGGGCGGGTGGGTGTACGTTACGCTCGCCGCAACCAGCGACGGCTTTGCACTCACCGAGATACCTGACGCGCTCAAAATATATGCATCTCGGATTTCGCCGCTTTCCGCGTCTTGTCCGTTGTTTTCTCCGGTAATGTTCCCGGTCGCCGCCATGGTCCCTCCAGGTCCGTATGACGAAATTTTCCAGGAAGCTGAAAACTACGCCGATGGATTCGCCAAGGCGGTGCACGGGATTCAGCC
The DNA here is from genome assembly GCA_963823845.1 of Terriglobales bacterium. Classification (GTDB taxonomy): domain Bacteria; phylum Acidobacteriota; class Terriglobia; order Terriglobales; family Acidobacteriaceae; genus Alloacidobacterium. The sequence continues at coordinate 122,690 of CAWGND010000018.1, read as the reverse complement.
CCAATATCTCGATCCTCTGAACGAAACTTCCGACGGCACGCGTCCGGCGAAGGATATCGGCGTACGCCTCGGTTGGGACGACGAGCAGGTTACCATCTGGCTCAATCGCCAGCTCGATCCCTCCGCGGTCGCACTCGATTCACCTCTCGGCGTCAGCGGCTACCGTGTCGACGCACGATTGAAGGCACCTCCGCCTGGTCGTCCTTATGCCAGGTCACGAGCAACGTCCAGGTCGGCACAACCGCGGTTGGCAGTTTCGCGGGCGACCTCAACATCGAGCCGATGCCGTCTCAGCCGGATGGAGAAATCCTCGGCGATTATTGGCTCCCCAGCTACTACACGCATTGGACGGGCCCATCCATGGTCGCGGTCGACCAGTTAGCACGCCAGTTGATCGGCGATCCCACTTTTGCCGGCCCCTACGCAGTCACCGGAGTCGACCCCGGCCTTCCCCTCCGCTACGGCAACACCTACGATTTCCGCGTCCGCCTCGGCGATCACACCGGCGGCGGGCCCGCAATCACCGACACTTCCGACGCCCCAGGGCCAAGTCCGATCTTCACCATGCCTTCCGTCGCTGGATCCGCCCTCATGCCGTCCGCGTTGAAGAAGATCTGCCGGTAGTCCCTGACACTGCTCACGCGCCTACACAGTTACACATAGATCGGCCACTATTGGGTTATCCCGAGGTCGTCTTCACCGGGGTCGCGAATGCGGCGGCGAAGCTGCTGGCAGATCTTCCGGCGGCGCAGGCGGCCACGCGCGAAGCAGGATTGCCCGACCCCGACGTAGCAACTGTTCAAATCACTCTCGAAGTCCGGGCTCTCGGTTTAGATGGAGGACCTGGCGGCGGCACGGATGGTGGATTTCAGCCTGTCTACACGACTACGCGCCCATTCCCGAACGATCCGGCAGTCCCTATGACTCTGGACTTGCAATGGACCGACGTCCACAACATCAACACTCTTTCGCCCGCCCCCACGACGGGAGCTATCCCTGTGCCAACCTCTCGCGACGTGCGCCTCGTGTTTGCCGCCATCGGCCGCGCGGATCCCACGCTCGCCTACTTCGGCGCCGCCGATGTCCTCGTGGGTGCAACGGCAAGCGTCCTGATGAGACAGGATTCAACCGACGAGACCACGCTCTTCCTTCCCGCCGAGCCGAGCTATTTACTGCAGGCCATCTATCTCCAGCCGACCGCGCTGCTCGACGCCGCCACCGCTAGCGCCGCTCTCACAGCCGGGCTGGGCGTTCAAGCGCCCGGGAACCCAATCGGACGACTGGCCGCGGAACTGCAGCTGAACGTTAATGGACTTGTCCTGCGCGGCCGCCCAGGCCGTCGGACCGTGTTCGGTGCGTCGGGGAAATTGCGGCACATCCTCGCTCCCGATAATTCCAGCGTTAACTGCGCCTCCAATACGGACCTGTCATTGCATTGGATTGTTGCGCTGCGTGTGTCCATCGACCGTGACTGGACCTGGAACCGGCTCTCACCCTCCGGCATCACGATTCAGCGTGATGGGCTCGTCGTGGGCCAGACCGAGCCCCGCTTTACAGCCGATCACGACGCGGTGATCAACCCCGATCGGACCGTTACCGACCTCGTCTTCTTCGACGTCGTCGAACCCAAACCAGATCCAGGAGGATTCCCGTCAGAGCTCACTCTTGGCTACACGCTTACGCCGAACTTCGTCAGTCCGGCGCCGGCAAGTTCAGACGATCCGCTAACGGTCAGCGTGCTGCTGCCGATCACTACTCCGCCCTCGCAAGTGCCGAAGCTCGTCTCGGCCGGCATCGCGCTCTCGCCTTACACGCGATCCGCAAATTACTCAACCACTGATCCGCGCCAGCGTTCCCTGTGGCTCGAGTTCGATCGGGCGCCAGATAATCCCCGCGACAGTTACTTCGCGCGTATCCTCGCCTATGCGCCTGACCCCGTTTTGTCTACATCCGAAGGCGATCCCGATGAAACCGCGGAACCACCACTGCCCATCGATCCGGAGCTCATCCGGACAATCATCCCCGGACAGTCGGATGATGGCGCAGGCCTTGGGGCGATGACCGCTCTCATCCCGTCCGATTCGCCGGTGCACTTCCTTTTGCCGCTCCCCCCAGGTATTTCGGATAGCGCGCCGGAATTGTTCGGCTTTTACACATATGAACTCCGCACCGGACACGCTAAAGGTTGGGGCACGGCCCAGGGCAGATTCGGACCGCCCCTTCGTGTAACCGGCGTCCAGCATCCGGCTCCGGCGTTGACCTGTATGGTTCTGCGCAATAGGAACGGTATCAGCGCCAGCGCTCCATTCGCCACGCCGGTGCAGAACGGCCGCTCGGTTCGCCAGGTTCCGCCAGCTACCGAGTTGTACGTTCTGATCTATGCCCAGGTCTACCAAAGGGATGGCCTCGATTTCCGCAATGTTCTATTGAGCTACCGGCCAGCGCCATATATTCCCAGCCGCTTGAAATTCTTGGAGGACTCGCCGACTCACTTTACGGAAATGCGACCTGGACTATGAGCGAGATTCAACTCATTCTGGCAAGCCTGGCTCTCGATTTGGATACTCCACTCAGTTGTCTGGCAGTCGAAACACTCCCGGCCGGCGATCCAATTCCCGATCCGTTGGGATCAGGGCTCCGTTTCGAGCGATTGCTCCGGACGTCACCGCTGGTGCCGGTGCCGCCTTGCTGTTGCTAGTTTTCACTCGAGAACCAATACACCGGGTTTGGTAAGTCATTTATGAGGGAGTGGAAGGAGTTTTCGTTCCTAATCTGCCCACTACTTCGCCGACGTGGATCTCGTGAAGTCCGGTTTCGACGGTGAACATACTGAGTCAAACCATCGGCTAATGTACACCTGAGCGTGGGCTTCCCCGCAGTAGTGTCGTGCTCCGGCCGCATTCGCGGTCTCTGAGTTCCATTTGAGAACGGTGAGCGCCGAATCGCCGCATTGAATCACATACCAGTGAGTAGGATTGCTGGTCACTGTTCCGCAGACTTCACATCTGAATTCCTGAAGAGAGGTCATAAATTCCTTATCGCTGAACTCGGCCGACAAACAGGGATGCGATACCGCGATCCCACTCTCGTCGCGCCTTCTCCATTCTTTCAATTATTTCTCAGCCGCCGCATTAGGCGTAAATGCACCACTTGTCTTCCCTCGCTACTATATTTGAAAGGTGAAAAAGCTATGTTCTTGGACGAACCCACTGCGCCGCGGCAGCACGCATCCAGTGGGCCAGCACTACCGCAACTCCCCGAGCCAAGCCACGCTGAGCGAGCGCGCACCCTAATCTCGCTGGCCTCGCTTGGCACTCTGTCGACGCTCTCCCGTAAGCACTCAAGCTTTCCCTTCGGATCTCTGATGCCCTACGCGCTCGATCTCGCAGGCAGGCCGCTTTTTCTGATTAGCAATATGGCGATGCATACGCAGAATCTGAAGGCGGACCCGCGATGCAGCCTCTTCGTTGGACAAGCGAATGCCGATGGCGATCCGCTTGGAGCAGCTCGGGCTACGCTAATCGGCGTTGCCGAGCCTATTCCCGCAAGCGATCTATCTTCTGTACGAGAGATGTACCTTGGCCGCCATGAGAACAGCCGTTACTGGGTCGATTTCTCCGATTTCAGTTTCTTCCGGCTCCAGCCCGTCGACCTGTACTATGTGGGCGGCTTTGGAGTGATGGGATGGGTCGAGGCAAGAGATTACGAAACTGCTGCTCCTGATCCTCTGGCTGATGCGGCTTCCGGCATTCTCGCTCACATGAACGCTGACCACATCGATTCAATGATCCTGCTGGCACGGTTCCATGCCGGCGTGGAAGCAATGGAGGCGACCATGACTTCAGTCGACCGGCTGGGCTTCACTCTTCGATTGAAGACGAATGAGGGAATGAAAGGTGCTCGCATCAACTTTCTCTACGAGGTCGCTACACCGAAGGAGACGAGGACGGTCCTTGTCGAGATGGTCCGACAGGCCAGGCGGTAGATATCAATTATGGAAATGTTTCTGCCACGACAGGCGTAGAACATGCACTCCTTTTGCGGTTCAATAAGATTACGCGGCGCGAGGATTTTGTTCTGGCCACCTCGTTTCACGAAAGGATATGCCCTCATGGGTCGATTCACCCGCCGCAGATTTCTCACGGCTGCCTCCACTGTTGCGGGAACTCAATGGCTGACCAGACGCTCAGGATGGGCTCAGACCCCGCCAGGCGAAGCGAACGAGGTGAAGCTTTGGTACACAAGCCCCGCATCGCAATGGGTGGATGCGCTGCCGATTGGAAACGGACGTTTGGGAGCGATGGTTTTTGGCGGAGGCGCTGTCGATCCGGTCGATCCCAAGGTCGATCAGTCTGCAGGACCGGTGCCCACCGATCCTGCGAAAGAAACCTTGCAACTGAATGAAGACACGCTCTGGTCGGGCCTTCCGGTGGACGGCAACAACCTCGACGCAAAGAACTATCTGCTGGCGGTACGCAAGGCCGTGCTCGAAGAGAAGAACTATCACCTAGCCGACGATTTATGCCGCAAGATGCAAGGATTGTTTGCCGAGGCGTATCAGCCCATCGGTAGCCTGCATGTGGATTGCACGCACGCCGGCGCGGCGACGGGCTATCGCCGCGAACTGGACCTCGCATCCGCGGTGGCGACGACGCGCTACAAGGTGGGCGATGTCGCGTATGAACGCGTGGTATTTTCCTCTGCACCAGATCAGGCGATTGTACTGCGCATTTCTGCCAGCAAGCCGGGGCATTTGAACGCCACCATATGGATGGACGGAGCGCTGGTGAAAACGGTGCAGGCGGTCGGTGGCAATCGCCTGCTGCTTACTGGCAAGGCCGCGAAGCATGTTGCCGGGGCGGGTCATCCCGACGGCGAGATTCCCGTCGTGCATTCCGACGTGCCCGGCGAAGGCATGTACTACGCCGTGGTGCTCCAGGCGAATGTGGAAGGTGGCCACATAACCGCAAATGGCGACAGGCTGCTCATCCACGGCGCGACGGCCTGTACGCTGAGGCTGACTGGGGCAACGGCTTACCGCGGATTCGAGGAGAAACCCGATACGCCTCAGGATGAGGTGAACGCACGCGCCAGCGAGGGACTGGATGCTGCCGCCAAAGTGAGTTACTCCGCTTTGCTACAGCGGCATGTGGCCGATTATCGGAAATTCTTTGACCGCGTGACTCTCTCGCTCGGCCCAAATACCACGGCTTCGCAGCCGACAGACGAGCGGCTCAAGAACTTTGCCGCAGAGCCCGATCCGTCATTGCTGGCGCTCTATTTCCAATACGGGCGATACCTGCTCATCAGCAGCTCGCGACCGGGGACGCAGCCGGCAAATTTGCAGGGAATATGGAACTATCAGGTTCAACCGCCTTGGAGCAGCAATTGGACAGCGAACATCAATGTCCAGATGAACTACTGGCCTGCCGAAAGCTGCAACCTGAGCGATTGCACCGAGCCGCTGCTGGCTTTCGTCGGTGACGTCAGCCACACCGGCGCACGTGCGGCGCGTGAGACGTATGGATTGCCGGGATGGGTGACGCACCACAACATCGATCTGTGGCGCGCGGCAAACCCTGTCGGTATGGGTGTGGGGGCTCCGACATGGGCCAATTGGGGCATGAGCGCGCCTTGGCTCTGCGCGCATCTTTACGAGCACTATGCTTTCACGCGCGACCGTGAATTTCTGCGCACAAAGGCGTATCCCGTGATGAAGGGCTCGACGGAATTCTGCCTGGCGTGGCTGATTGAAGACGGAAACGGGCATCTGACAACGTGTCCCTCGGAATCGACCGAAAACGACTTCATGGCTCCGGACGGCAAGCCCGCTATGACGAGCGCTGGATGCACGATGGATATGGCGCTGATCCGTGAACTGTTCACAAACTGCATTCACGCGGCAAAGGAACTGGAAATCGACGAAGAGTTTGCCGCCAGGCTCGATGCTGCGCGCTCACGGCTGCTTCCGTATCAGATTGGCAGGTATGGGCAGTTGCAGGAGTGGTCCATTGATTTTGCGGAGAGCACGCCCGGCCAGCGGCATATGTCGCACATGTATCCGCTGTATCCGGGCAGCGAGATCACGCCGCGTGGCACGCCGGAGTTGGCAAAGGCGGCGCGGGTTTCTCTAGAGCGGAGGCTCGCCAACGGCGGCGCGTACACAGGCTGGAGCCGTGCGTGGGCTATCGCCTTCTGGTCACGCCTGGGAGATGGCGACAAGGCGTGGGAGTCGCTGAGCATGCTGATGCAGCACAGCACAAACAGAAACCTATTCGACACGCACCCGGCAGGGAAAACTTCGATCTTCCAGATTGATGGGAACTTTGGCGCGACGGCGGCGATTGCCGAGATGCTGATGCAAAGCCACACTGGCGTCATCGATCTGCTGCCGGCATTGCCCTCGGCGTGGGCTGCAGGCGAAGTGAAGGGCCTGCGAGCACGCGGCTCGGTTGGAGTGGATCTGCGCTGGGAGAATGGAAAGGCAGTCGCCGCTGCGCTCCGTCCGGATTTTTCCGGGGAATATCAATTGAGAGTGCCGAACGGACAGAAGATCCGGAGTTTGAGCGATGGAACTTCATTGCCATTGCGATCCCTTCCTAGCGCTAGTGTTGCCCTCAAGCTGGAAGCAAAGCGCACTTATCGGGTGAGGTTCGGTTAGGGGTATATGATTCCCGGACAACACTATAGGGCTTAAGGGAATGATCAATATGATCGACGGTTCTTCGCCGCAGATATTGACGAAACTCGGGGATGTGGAACCGGGCCGTGCGGGATCATTTGCCGCGAAATTAGCTTGCATGGTGGCGGATTAACTGATAGGTTTCATTGCTGAATGTGACCCTACGGCACACTTCATACCAATTTTTACTGAGAAGATGGTCCGCGCGGTAGCTCAGAAACATTTGCCGTTACGACTCCCAGAAAAACGGGCCCGAATGCAGCCGACATTGCTGTCTCTTTTCAGAACAAGATTGCCGGGGCATCTCACTGCTGCCCATCGGCATACTGTCTTGGCCAATAAGGTCGATGCTTCAAGGGCCAACAGCTGACTACTCCAAATACTCAACGGGGTGTTGGTGAAGGTTTGCGCAGCCGTATTTCGAATAGGTCGGTTTGGCACCTCTTTATAGGTTCACCGCGAACACCGGAGGTCAGAGAGTATGGGAAAACGTATAGCTTATTGTGCCGATGGAACCTGGGACAATTCGGGAAAAAATACTAATGTCTACCAGATATTCAAGGCGATGAAGACAACGGCCGATCAGGTTCCCTATTACGACGACGGCGTCGGTTCGGATGGGCAACCGCTTGAAAAATTGGCAGGAGGCGCATTCGGGCTCGGACTTTTTCAGAAGATTAAGGATGGCTACACAAAAATAGCCCAGGTATACGAACAGGGAGACGAGGTATTTCTCTTCGGTTTCAGCCGAGGTTCCTATACGGCTCGCTGCCTCGCGGGGATGATCGCCATATGTGGTCTTCCAACTGCGAATTTTACAAACGACGTAGTGGAAACAGCCTTTCAGGCATATAGGAATAAAGATCAGCGGGCGGCCATTCTCGCCAATCTCAACCAGACATGCGCCTTGATCGCTGCGAAGCTGTCGATGGTCGGAGTGTGGGACACGGTTGGATCGCTCGGGATTCCCGCAATATTCGGAGGAGTCAGTCCGCTGATCTATGGCTTCCTGGACACGAGCCTGCACCCGAATGTATTGCACGCGTATCACGCTTTGGCAATCGACGAGCGACGCTCCGAATTTCCAGCTACGCTCTGGACTACGTGCGCCCCAGGGCAGACGCTGGAGCAGGTCTGGTTCTGCGGTGTTCATTGTGATGTTGGCGGGAGTTATCCGGATGATCCGGACGGCACTGCTCTGTCTGACCTGACCCTTGGCTGGATGATGAGCAAGGCAGCTGGCCTTGGAGTAGAGTTTGACTCGACTGTTGCGGCGAAATATGCGCTAGCGATGGACCCGAAATATGCGCTCGATACGAAGCACGAATCCTGGAACCTGCTGTGGGCCTTTCCGAAGAGAAGGGCCATCGACGCAGAGTCCACGATCGCCAATAGTGTTTTCGTCCGTTCCGAGCATGACAGTTCCTATCGGCCGGGGAACCTGACTTTTGTGGGTGCCGGTCCGGCCCCGGGGTACCAGAAGGCTTTGGTCGTAAGTCAGGCTCCGACCGCATAAGGCGCCGGCTCGTAGTCATTCCGCAGGGAGTCACGGCAGCTGTCCGCCGCCCGGGAAGGAATTACCTATGAAAGTCATTTTGATTCTTTGCTTGTGTGGATTGTCGGCCGCAGCCCAAAAGGCGCCGGATCCGAAAGCGGAAGAGGCACGTGAGTTGCAAGCCTGCGCTCAGGCGGTGTTGGAGGGGGTTCCCAAGATCCCCGATACGCGCGCGCTGCGCTTCCAGGGAAAGGTTTCAGAAGCAACGATGCTTTGCCGCGGAGGAGAGAAGAGCCTTCAATTTCGGCTGACGCCGTGGGTCGATTGGTCCCAATATTGGGGCACAGGCGACCTGTCTTCCCTGCCCTCAGGTTTTATTTCAACGAAAGGTCCCGCTTTTCGCGGCGTCACCGGGGCGTTGTTCGATCTTGAACTTCAGCGCATCGAGCTGATCAAATTCAATCTCTTCGACAATAGCGGTACGTGGCGCACTTATGTTGACAGGCGCGCAACGGCACCGGAGGTCCGGCGATCAAAACCTGGCCTGAGATGCGGCTGCCGAAGGACAACCCCAATTATCAGGCAGTCGGCGGAGACGGAGAACAGATCTGCAAAGGCGATCTGATTCGCGCGCGGACGCTCACCGGAATCTGCAACGATATTCGCAATCCTTTGATGGGATCGACCGGAATGCCGTTTGCGCGCAATGTTGAATTTGAAACGACCTTCCCCGATCGGGGGAAGAATACTTTGACACAGAACCGCCACGGGGGACGGCTTGGTCTGCTGACGCCCGATCCGCAGGTGATCAGTCGCATATTGTTCACCCGGGCGCAGTCGAATCCCGACTTGTGCAATGCAGGGTTCGGACTTCCCGACGATTCGGCGAAAGCGAACTGCGATTACCAGAAAGCGCCGTTCTTCAATGTTCTAGCCGCTTACTGGATTCAGTTCATGACGCACGACTGGTTCTCGCACATGGAGGAGGGACACAACGCTCCCGAATACATGGACGTTGGCTGCAAGACCGAACTGGTCAACAACGTCGAAACGCCGTTGACACCGGACCAGATCAAGCAACTGGGTTGCCGTCCGGACGACCGCGTGGACAAGACGTATGTGCTACAGGACTCGCCGCCGGACACATTTACCAGCGGGGGCAGACAGTATCTCACGCGCGCTCCGGAGACGTTCAGCAACAACAATACGGCGTGGTGGGATGCCTCTCAGTTATATGGCTATGACGAGACTTCCAGGCAGCGCGTGAAGCGCGATCCCAAAGACCCGGCGAAGATGCTGCTTGAACCGGTAGCGGGTCAGCCGGGTCCTGGTTATCTGCCGGTGTTCCAGCCGGGCGATCCGGTGCAGCCGCAGTGGGCCGGCCAGGAGTCCGTTGCGTTCCCGGACAACTGGTCCATCGGGTTGAGCTTTCTGCACAACCTGTTTCGCGCGAGAACATAACGCCTTTGTGGATGAATTTCGCAAAGAAGCGGCGCAAAAGCCCAATGCGGACAGCGGGCTGCGCAATCCGTCCAATCCGAAGCACGTGATCCACAACAAGGATGTCACGCCGGATGAGCTTTTTGATGTCGCTCGGCTAGTGGTCGCCGCCGAGATCGCGAAGATCCACACGACTGAATGGACCCCGCAGCTTCTTTACGACGAGCCGCTCTATAAAGGCATGAACGGGAACTGGAATGGGCTGCTCGGCACCGGCGATCCTGACGTCTCAAAGGCGCTTTCGGATATCATCGTCCATGATTTCGGCAAGTCCAAAGACGTCCAAAAGGCGTCGCAGTGGTATTCGGTGTTCGCATCCGGACCGGGCATATTCGGGCTCGGCAGTCAAGGTTCCGCACTACGACATCACCAATGCAGCCGATACCAATGGCGGCGTGAATCATTTCGGATCGCCATTCAACTTCCCTGAAGAGTTCGTCACCGTCTACCGTCTGCACGCTCTGATTCCGGATCTGATCGAATACCGCGACCTGTCCAAAGATCCCAACCAGATCGTGCAAAAGATCGCAGTGATCAATACCTTCGAAGGCAAGGCGACTGATGCGATGCGATCGCGCGGGCTCGCGAACTGGGGCCTGAGCATAGGACGACAGAGATTGGGGTTGTTGACGCTGCATAATATTCCGCAGTTCATGCAGAACATTCGTCTGCCGCGGCTCGACAGCCCAACGCAGCAGATCGATATCGCGGCGCTCGACATTATTCGCGACCGCGAACATGGCGTGCCGCGCTTCAACGAATTTCGTCGCCAATACGGTTTGCGTCAATTGACCAGCTATCGACGACTTCACCGATAAGTCGCTGCCGGCGGATTCACCTACGCAGGAAGGCATCAGGAGGCTTCGGCGCAGCAACTTCGCGATGTCTACGGCACCCATGTGTGCGATTCATCCAAGATCATCACAGACGCGCAGGTGAACGAGGATGGCACGCCGATCAACGATTGTCTCGGCCATCCAAACGGATCGGTGGTCGACAACATCGAAGATGTGGACACGGTCGTCGGCTGGATGGCGGAATCGGTTCGGCCGCATGGGTTCGCCATTTCCGAGACGCAGTTTGTGGTTTTCATTCTCAACGCATCGCGGAGGCTATTCAGCGATCGATTCTTCACGTCCAGTTTCCGGCCGGAGTTTTACACGCATCTGGGCGTCGACTGGGTAAATCACAATGGTCCCGGACCGGAGATCATGGAACTGGGAATGCCGAACGGGCATAAGCAGCCTGTGTCGCCGCTGAAGAGGGTGCTGCTGCGAAACGTTCCGGAACTGGCACCCGAGCTGCAACATGTCGTGAATGCCTTTGATCCGTGGGCGCGCGATCGCGGTCAATACTACTCACTGGATTGGGTGCCACAGCCGAGGGCGACGACAGATCCGGCGTTTGGTCATAACTGAGTTCAATTCGCGAGTGTTTGCGCGGGCCTGATGCACGGCTCCCACTTGCTGCGTTTGCACTGTGGTTCTCACTAGCCTGGATTCCCCTTAAGGAATTTTAGGTAATAGTGTAGACTAGAAAATGGCGAGACTCTGCGGCGAGAGAAACGGATGGCGCGAGCCTATGGGGATGATTTACGCCGTAAATTTCTGTCGGCCTACGACCAGGGTGAGGAAACACTGGAGGAGTTGGCGGATCGCTTTCTTGTGAGCCTGGGGTGGGCGAAGAAGATTTCCGCGCAGCGGAATCGCAGCGGGCAGGCGGAGCGAGTGCCACACCAGCCCGGGCGCAAGCCGCACGCCGGAGTGGAAGCGCAACGGCAGGTGAGGACCTGGATCGGAGCCAAGCCAGACCTGACGCTGGCGGAAATCCAGGCGAAGTTGAGCCACGAGGCTGGAGTGCAGCTCAGTCTACCGCAGATTTGGCACCTATTGCGGAAGCTGGGGCTACGGCTGAAAAAAAGTCACTCCACGCCAGCGAGCGGGACACGGAAGCCAACCGCCGGCAGCGGGAAGAGTTTATCGCGCACCTCCGCACGATCTCGCCGGAACGCCTGATTTTTCTGGACGAGAGCGGCGTCACCACCGCGATGACGCGGCTGCGTGCGCGTTGCCTTGGGGGCCGACGCATCCAGGAAGCGACGCCCGGCGGCCACTGGAAAATCATGACCATCCTGGGGGCCATGGGCTTGGGCGGCATGGTGGCCACCATGACCATCGAGGAAGCTACCGATGCGGATATCTTCCTTGCTTTCGTGGAACAGGTGCTGTGCCCGGCCTTGAAACCAGGCAATCTGGTGGTGATGGATAAACTGAGCTCCCACAAGATTCCGGGGGTGCGTTTACGGATTGAAAATGCGGGCGCAGAGCTGCTCTATCTGCCGCCCTATTCGCCAGACCTGAACCCCATCGAAAAGGCGTGGGCGAAGCTCAAGCAACTGCTCCGCTCGGCCCAGGCAAGAACCAACGATGCGCTCGAAATCGCCATCGCTGACGCGCTCCAACTCATCACCCGGACAATGCCATGGCTTGGTTCAGAACCTGTTTCTGTAGTCTACAGTAAATCCTAAAATGCTTTAGTCATCACAGCATCATCAGATTTCGCGGTCCGAATTCCGCAAATTGAGTACTTCTAGGCGAAATCTGAGGGGCAATTTTCGATTGGATCCCGCCCGGGAAGAATCTGCATTGGAAATAGCGAAGTTGTCGCCTTTTCGCTCCATCTTTCGATATCTCAATTGGGCTCCTCCTGAGACGGTATTCAAAAACCATCTCGGTTGATCCACACTTCGATCGCCTAGATGGAACAGCAAATGAAGATCGCAACGAAGGTCGCTTAACGCGGTGGTTTTTGATGTCCACTGAACGTATCTATCTCTGAATGCGCGTGAAGTTAGAGATGAAGTGATTTCCTAGCTGGAGGCTTATCGCGTAACGGCACATCAGCCTCGGTGCAAGTCCCGAAACCAGGGTGGGTCTCCAATGCAGTGCAAGGTTCGACGGTTGTTGGACACCATGTTCAAGACAGTGGGAGACTCTCTTTGTTTTCGAATCAGGGATCCGTGCTGGTGATCTTGCGAAGGTAAGCAATTATGGAAGACGTTTTGCAGTCTGCCGGAGTCATTGCGATAACGGCAGGCCAGGTTGGCATGACCCGGGATGACCTTCGGAATGCCAAGGACCTGTTGCAGAAATACGGCGATGAGCGGGATCGGTTGTTCGATCAAATGCAGTCGCTGCTAAGCAAATCGGACACGAGTGGCATCTCCGACGACTGGAAGAGCTGCTGCGAAAAAGGCAACGATCTGCTCGACCGTCTCAACAATGACATGCCGAAATCGCCAAACGGCGAGGGCCTCACGGGTGTGGGCGCGCGTGACTTCTACGAGGGCGAGAAGAAAATGTGGACGGAGAATGGGAAGGCGCAGCTCTCTCTCGTTGCCGAGTCCCTCTCCAAGGTGCTTGCCGCCAATGCCTTACTCATACAGCAGTGCAATGACGACCTAAAAACTATCCGCGACGGCGACGCAGAGGTTCAGGCGCTCTTCAATCAGAATCTCGAAGAGATTAAAAACAATATCGCCGATGTATCCAAAACCCTTGCAACGAAACTGGGCGAGGAGAGTCTCACCTCGTGGATGAAAGAGGGGGAGGCCAGGGACTACATCAAGAAGTGGTCCGACCTTGTGGTCCAGAAAGCAGAAGACAACTTGAAGGGCGCCGAGCAAAAGGGAGAGCTCAAGAAGCAGCTTCTGGACAAGATCGAACTCCTCAACAATGCGAGAGAGCAGCTGGACGAAAAGTGGATCGACGAGATGTACCGTACCGGTGAGGATTGCGCAAAGTCTCTGGCCAGTTGTGGTGAAGCCGGCGATTACCGGGCTCTCGACTGGGCGCAATTCGGCGGGTCCTGTACCAGACCGCTGGCTGAAAGCCGCGATGCTGCCAAAGAAAAATCGCAGACTGTTTTCAGCGAACTCCTTCCCGCATTCGTAGAGGAGAGCAGCACAGAGTTTGCCGGCTTGACCGACGATCCTTCGCAACTCGCGGACTGGAAAAGCAATCTTCAGGACCAACAAGAGTCGATCGAAGAGGCCCTTGCAACCGAAGGCGAATTGATCAAGAACCTTGCCGAGGGCCCTTACCAGGATGCGGCAAGAGAGACTTTCGATGGGTTCAAGCTGACCTTTACTGAAGGCATGAAGCTACTCATCGACAAAACCAAAGATGCCGAAGACCAATTGAGAGTGTGACCGATATGCCCGACTCAACTGCTGATTGGTTCGTTGCCCCCGATGCAAAGTGCGGCGACGGATCGCGCGACAATCCCTTTCATGACCCGTGGCTTGCCCTACGCATGGCGGGACCGGGCGACATCATTCATGTCGCCGCCGGAACGTACTTTGGCCGTTACGACCGCTCCTCGTGGGTGGTCGATCGCCCGAACCTCAGCATACGAGGCGGGTACAGTCGTGATTTTTCCAAACGCACGCGAAGGCAGACTCCGTCTGTCTTCGCGGCGTTTCCTGGATACGAATACGTGCGCGAAAACAACTTTCTCGGCGGGCGGGATGATCATTCCGGGCTTATTCTCGACGGGCTTTTTTTCGATGCGGCCGGACGAAACACCTATGGGGACAAGCCGGTTGAGGGCATACGCTCCTACCCGACAATGGACGGCCCCATCGCCTCTTTCACGGGCAAGCAGGTGACGATCAGGAACTGCGTGTTCGCTAACAGCGCGGCCGGGGGCATCGAGCTTTCCGGCGATGGCTCGCGCTTCGAAAACAACCTCGTAATCAACATGATTGGCATCGGCATGCTGGATCTTCGCAGCGCGATGGAACAGCTCCAGCCCGTTACAGTGCTGAATAATACATTCTGCTTCGCTCAGGATCTCGGTCCACCGTGCGGCACAGGCGCCGATCGGGCGATTGGCATACGTGTCAACCGGCCGGCCGTGATCCACGACAATGTCTTTATATCCTGTGGCAACGCCGCGATCTCCCTCTATCGCGATCCCGATCGTGTCTCGATTGACCGAAACTTGTTCTATCTGACGCCGCGCAATGTAGTGCACAGCGGGGCGTCGCGCAACACGGCCGACATTACCGAAAAAAACATCGATGAGATGGAAGATGTGGGGCTCAAGTCCGCCGCAGACAATATCGTTCAAGATCCCGGCATCACGGGCTTCAGGATTGAATGGCTGGACGCCTACAGCAGGCACTTGCTGGGCAACTACGTAAAGCCACCGCGGGAAGCAGCGAACGCTCTTCGTATCGCGGCGGGATTGCTGGCGCTCGCTCCGGCTGACCTCGAAAACGACGGCGGCAAGGGCGAACTGGCCCCGCGGCTCTCGCCGCTCGATGCCTTGGCGCTTGGCTTCACAGCTAAGCAGGGTTATCACCCCGTCGACCAGGCCGTGGAAATTGCTCCCCAATCTGTCAGTCCGGCTGCGACCTATCGCCCGATCGATTGGGATGTCATCGATAACCCCGATGCCGCTCTCGCTAACCAGCGGGTCGAACTGCGCGCCGGGCTTGGCTACAAACAGAATGCCTTTTTGCTTTCTGACGCCACGCCGGAAACTCACATGGGCATCCGCATTTACCGACCTTTTTCCGACGACGGATCTATCTATGTACTCGCAGGGCGCAATACTCTGCCCGATCGGCAGTTCGAAGAAGCCACCAAGTACAACAATGGCCGCGAAGTTGAGAGCACTTACCTGCTTGGCGGCATATACCGGACAGACATTGATCCTCCGAGCTCAAGGCAGAAGGTTACCCTCGTGGTCGAGTCTGTTATTCCTGCGCCGTTTGTCGATCGGAATGCGACGACGCGGCCTGACGGTCGGGACTGGTTTGTCAAGGCGGGTGCGAGTGGCGGGGACGGCACGCGCGAAAAGCCTTTTCGCGATCCGTTTCAGGCGTTGGACAAGGCCGAGGGTGGTGACACGATCCATGTCGCTGGCGGTAATTACTATGGCAAGCTGCGCTCGGGTAAGTGGAAAATTCTGATTCGCAACCTCGCTCTTCTGGGAGGCTACGATGTGGGGTTCATAGAACGCGACCCGTGGAAGAATCCAACGCGCTTCGTTCTTGACGATGAGGAGAGAGCCAAGGTTACGCCCGACGGCACGGTCCTCGCCTCGGGGGAAACAGCGCCGGACTGATTCTGGATGGGTTCATCTTTGACGGCGCGACGTACAACACGTATACCGCCGGCGGAGCCCTGGATCTGCGCAACTCACCGCTCGCCCCTCTGGCCGATTTACACGGCGGTCCTGCTCCCATCACCGTGCGTAATTGTCTTTTCGTCAATGCGTCCGGCGCGGCCGTCAGCATAGCCTGCTCATCGGGTGTTTTTGAAAACAATCTCGTGCTCAACACCAGTGGCTGGGCGCTGAAAATTCGAGCCGATGGGCCTGGCCCCTGGACTATCCGCAACAATACAATTCTGTTTGCCTGCGATCCGACTCCGCGCGCCGGCACGGGACAGTCCAGCTCCGACGGCACCCTGTTCCAGCTCAACGGCCGCGCTGTCGCCGTGGTAGATTCCAACATCTTTGCATTCGGCGATAACTTTGGCGTGCGCTCCACCATTGCCCAGCAGAATGTCTCTTACGACAAAAATGTTTTCGCTGCCAACCTCTATATCCACCTTACCGACACGCAATACCTTTGGTCCGACAGCTCGAATTGGGAGCGTCGCGCCGTGCTGACTCAGAGTTTGCCTCGTTCCAGGGGAACACGGTCGACCTTCCAAAACTTCCGGTCGATCCAGGATTCGGAGATGCTGTGCTGACGCGACTGTTTAGCCTCCCGTCGCGCATCTCCACCGATCAATGGAAGAATTTCGCCGCTCAAATCGGTTCCTCCGCCAAGCCAGCCATACCCAGCGAAGCTCCCGCGCCTGAACCACCCAAGCCTGAGCCGGTGAAAGCCGCGTCAAGTTCCGGGCCATCGTCTTTGAACGACCTTCTCGCGAGTCTCAGCAGCATGAAGTCGCAGATCAAGGAGATCGAGTCGCAAAAGCCGGTCGTCGCTGCGGAGCCCATTTACTGTCCCGTCTTCGATTGGGAAAAGGCGCTCTCCCTCGCTCAAGAGATGTCAGTGGACGGGCCCGGTGCGCACAAGCGGAAGCTGACAGTGTCATTTGCTCCGCCTCGCCCGCAAGCGAACATCGAATACACGCCAATCA
Source organism: Terriglobales bacterium (assembly GCA_963823845.1). Classification (GTDB taxonomy): domain Bacteria; phylum Acidobacteriota; class Terriglobia; order Terriglobales; family Acidobacteriaceae; genus Alloacidobacterium. The sequence continues at coordinate 105,850 of CAWGND010000018.1, read as the reverse complement.
CGCCTCAGGCGATTGACGCGGATCATGCAGCCCTGGACAACAAGGCCGTTGAGTTGGATGTCACCGACGCCCGCTCTTCTTCCACAAATCCATCCTTATACCCCGCGGGTACGACAAAGGACGACTATGTCGCGTGTTCCGTCGCCATGGTTGGCCATGCCACTCGGACTCGCATCGCCATCGTCGTGCGGCTTGACACAGCCGCGAGTAAAGTCCTCGACCGCACCACTCCCACCGACAAGCTTCGAATCCGAGGTAGAGCGCGTGTTCCTGGAGATCCGAGCGCATTGTCGATTGTGGTGGATAGTGTGGAAGCGGTGGAGAGCTGAAGCTTGGGCCGGGCAAGTTGATCGGAATTGACAAGTACTTTGAAAACGAACCCAGCTGGCGTGAAGCCGCCCCGCCAGCAGGCCAGGAGTAACCAATGTCTACAACCTATGGGTATCGCATTGCCGAATTGCGCGATCTTCTGACGCAGGTTCCGCCCGCCGCCAATGACATGATCAATCAGAATTTCCTCGACTGCATAAACCGGTACACCGACCTTCGCCAGAGCGCGATGGACGACCTGGTTGATTTCATGGCCAAGGCCAGCGCCACCAATCTGGGGACCCAATCAAAATGGCAGTCGCGTAATTGCTCGTCTGCGATCCGACTACCAGGAACTGTTCGCGAATGCGGCGAGGGACGTGATGCTGCCGCCGGCACATCAACTCTTCTGGTCGTCTGCGCTCGACGCCGAGGAGAAATTCTTCGACACACTTTCGAAGGCAGCAACCCCGCAGCGAATGGACGATCTTCTCCAGCATCAGGACAACATGTCGAAGCTCATGGGTGCGCTGCAGGATACCTGGACGTTCCTGCTGTCGGAGAATGAGGGCATCAAAAACGATGAGATGCGAGCTGTTCAGGATATCGACAAAATGGTCCAGGAAGTCATTACCCAGATGGATGATTATTGGCGCAAAGTACTGGAAAACTCCCAAAAGGTTATTGACGCCATCAGGAGAGAAGGGGATTACCTTATGACCTGGCTCAGGGAGAATCTGGGCAAGGCGGTGGATGTACTCATCGAGATGGCCAAGAAGTACTTCATCGAACAAGACATCAAGCCTGATGGAACCCCTTCAGAGATCGACGACCCTACCAAAGTGGCTATTGAACACTTAAGGCTGATGGCCGAGGCTGCGGCCGAAAGTGCACGCAGATACCGGTTGCTGCTGGCATCGTACAAGGACTTCGTGAGCCGACACAAAGACAGCGTCCTCACAATGTTCAATAAGACCAGGCAGGACATTAATCAATACCTTAGTTCTAACGGCATCGGCAAGGCCAGAGTCTATCTGGATCAGGGGAAAGGCGAGCTCAACGATTGGACCTCGGCATTGCCAACGTCGCGACAGAAAGACGACGGTGGAAGCTTCCGTGACGACGTCAACCAGAAACTTGACATAACCTGGCAAAGAACCCAGAACCTCGACGATCAGTTCAAAACGAAATTCCAGGGTGCGCTTCTTTCGCCGCTCAGCAACGAGACCATCGAGACACTGGCGCAGCACTACATGTTCAAAGAACAGATCGACAAGATCAAGGATAGGGACATCACCAAGAGGATTGACGAGATCACCGAAGAGCTCCCGGAACAGGTGATTAAGATCGACGAGAGCCTGCGGTCCCTGGGAGAATCCGTGTCCGGCGTCAGCGGTTTGCCGGATGATGTTCGCGATCTGACAAAATCGATGACCAAAGAGTTTCAGGAGTTTCTCCGTGGTCGAATCCAATCCCAGGTGACTTCTCTGCTCCCAGCCCTCGACGATCTGAAGAAGCTGATGACTCCGTCCAATTTGGACGAGGACCTCAATCGCAAGGAACTGGAGAGTATGCTGGGTTGAACGGGCTCTCTATCTGTGCTTTGCCCGGTCTCCCACCCGTTCTGCAAATGCCTCAAATGTAGGCTAGTATCGACTGGCTTGGCGGAAGTGCGTGTGAGTCGAACACACCGTCGCCCGTTAAGAACGACCACCGGTTTTGAAGACCGGGAGGATCACCGGAGCCTAGGCACTTCCTGTATACGGTAACGTGCAGCGGCGCTGCTTCATTGCCGGGTAGGTATGATCTTATCTGACAAGACAAGGCTGGAATGCTGAATGAGTAATTCTGCAACCGTGAGATTGACACAACAGGTCAAGGCCGGTGGATGCGCAAGCAAGCTGGCCCCCGGTTCGCTGGCTGCGGTGCTGTCGAGGCTTCCAAAGCAGAACGATCAGAATCTGTTGGTTGGCTTCGACACATCGGATGACGCAGGCATCTATCGCATCGCGCCTGACCTTGCGCTCGTTCAGACTGTCGACTTCTTTACTCCACTCGTAGATGACCCTTTCACCTTCGGCCAGATTGCCGCTACCAACGCGCTGAGCGACGTCTATGCGATGGGAGGACGGCCGGTGACGGCTCTCTCCATCGTGTGTTTCCCGCAGGACGGAGATCTGGACATCCTCGAACAGATCATGCGTGGCGGCATGACAAAAATGGGCGAGGCTGGCTGTGTCGTCGTGGGTGGGCACAGTGTTCGCGACACCGAGATCAAATTCGGATACGCAGTTACTGGCCTGATCCATCCTGACCGCGTATTTACAAATTCGGGCGCAGTTGCCGGCGACGCTCTGATCCTCACCAAGCCCATCGGAACCGGCGTAATCACAACGGCGTTGAAGAAGGGCAGCGCCAAACCAGATTGGGTGGAGAGTGCCGTGCGATCGATGACGACGCTTAACCGCACGGCATCAGAGATTGTCACAGCGTGCGACCGGCGTCCATGCAATGACTGACGTTACGGGCTTCGGTTTGATGGGCCATGGCCGCGAACTAGCGATGGGCAGCGGAGTGACGATTGAGATTGTGGTGGACAAAGTAGCCACGCATTGACGGCGCACTCGATGCCATCCATCTCGGCGCGATCCCCGCCGGACTACTGGCGAATCGCGACTTTGCGGAGTGCGTCAGCGCAGATGCGCCCGGCTCTCAGATTCCCGATGATTTGCGCACCTTGCTCTATGATCCGCAAACTGCTGGCGGTCTATTGATCTCAGTTGCGCCGGAGAATGCAGACGCGCTACTCAGCTCACTGCGCAGTGCGGGCCTCAACGCAGTCAGGATCGGCTCCGTTCTCGGTCCCTATACTGCGGGACAGGGTGTACCGGCCATTCTGTTGCGGTAGCGGCAAAATGATCGAAGCCAATACAATTCCACTTAACAGTATTCGGTCTATGAAGCGCAGCGAGAACACAATCGGCGATCCCGAAATACGCAGCCAATACAGTCTGCTGCCCTCGCTCAATGATCTCTTGCTCGATCCTCACTTCGCCACGATCCTTCAGGTGGAGTCTCACAGCACCGTGGTCCGTTCCACGCGAGCCGTCCTTCTTCGCGTCAAGCAGGAGATTGCAGACGGACGACACACGCACGCCAGCCTGAAAAACCAGCTTGCGGGACTCCATCTCGCGGTTGCCGACGAGATCAGCCAGAACAAGCGCTACTCGCTACGACGCGTCATCAATGCGACCGGCGTCATACTTCATACGAATTTAGGACGAGCTCCTCTTGAGCGCCTCTGCGCTCGAGCACATTGCTGAAATTGCCGCGGGCTACTCCAACCTCGAATTCGATCTCGAAACCGGCGAACGGAGCCGCCGGGACGTTCACGGGGAGGAACTCCTTCTGCGGCTTCTCGGCATCAGAGCCGGCACGGTCGACGAAAATTCGGCGGATACGCCGAGAGCTGCGGTTGTCGTAAATAATTGTGCGGCAGCTACATTCCTCGCGCTCAATTCTCTGGCCGAAGGCACCGATGTTATCGTCTCTCGCGGAGAACTCGTCGAAATCGGTGGCGGTTTTCGCATTCCCGAGATCCTTGCCAAGTCGGGGGCGCGTTTGCGTGAAGTGGGCACTACGAACCGGACGCGCCTCGCCGACTATGAAGACGCCATCTCTGCAGAGACCGGCCTTATCCTCCGCGTCCACCAATCCAACTTCAGCATCGAGGGCTTCACCGAAAGGCCCACTCTGCAGGATCTCGTCGCCTTGGGAAAGCGCAGAAATGTTCCGGTATTCAACGACCAGGGCACTGGCCTGATTCCCTCTTTAGAAGACCTGGGAGTCCTTGCGGAGCCGACGTTGCTGGACAGCTTCCGGCTCGGCGTCGACCTGATCGCCGCGAGCGGAGACAAGCTGCTGGGCGGCCCGCAATGCGGTCTCCTTATCGGAAGAGTTGACCTGATCGACCGCATCCGCAAAAACCCGCTGCTGCGAGCGTTTCGCGTCGACAAACTCACGTACGCGGCGCTTGAAGCAACGCTCATGGATTACCTGTCGGAGAAGGCTGATTCCATTCCGATCATAAACATGCTTCACGCAACTCCGCTGGAAATTCTCAGGCGGTGCGAATGGGTTGCCGGCCAGGTGCGCTCCGACGATCTTTTCGCCGAAGCGGTTCCGGTCCTCAGCCTCATCGGTGGCGGAACAGCGCCCGCGGCCCGTCTGCAAAGCTCGGCAGTATCTCTGCGCCATGCAACGCTGCAACCTCAAGCGTTGTTACACGCGCTGCGACAGGCTTAAGCCACCCGTGATCGGTCGCGTAAGCGATGACGCCGTCTTGCTAGACCTTCGGACCGTTGAACCTGAATTCGATGCCACGCTCGTATCACTGCTGCAGCAGGATCACGCAGTGCCAGCGTCCAATCCGCTTTCATTCGGCCAGAAATGATCTCCTGCGTCACCGTCAGCGAAAAACTCTCGCCTTCATGACCATGGCGGTCAAATCTGTCGTCATCGGAACAGCGGGTCACATCGACCACGGCAAAACTACGCTCGTGCGCGCACTTACCGGCGTGGACACCGACCGCCTGCCCGAAGAGAAGCGGCGTGGCATCACTATCGATCTGGGATTCGCCTCCCTTGACGCACGTGGCGCCGGACAACACCCTTCTGCGAATCAGCTTCGTCGATGTCCCGGGACACAAGCTCTTTATCCGCAATATGCTCGCAGGCGCAGGCTGCATCGATGCTGTTCTCCTCATCGTCTCCGCCGAAGAAGGCATCAAACCGCAGACCGAAGAGCATCTCGCAATCTGCAGCCTCCTCGGAGTCAGTCGGGGCCTAACCGTTGTCACTAAGGTCGATGCCGTCAGCACGGATCGTCTCGAAGAGGTTTGCTCCGATATCCAAGCATTTCTCTCCGGCACCTTTCTCGATGGGAGCCATGCCAGCGTTCTACCCGTAAGTGCAAGAACCGGACAGGGGCTTGACGATCTTCGCCGCGAACTCCTGTCTCTTGGCAACAAAGATCTCTGTAAACAATCCCGATCATCTGCCCCGGTTACCCACTCGATCGAGCTTTCGTGATGAAAGGATTCGGCACGGTCGTCACGGGTACCCTGCTTTCAGGAGAATTCCACGTAGGAGAATCCCTCGCGCTCGAACCCGGAGGCCGCAGCGTCCGCGTACGCGGAATGCAGACCCATGGCCACGCCGAAGAACATGCCCGCGCCGGTTCGCGTGTCGCGCTCAATCTGGCCGGCATTGAAGTCTCCGACGCGAACCGGGGACAGACTCTCGTCCCAGAGGAACACTTATCGCGGTCACAACCATTGACGTCGAAGCGGTGCTTCTGCCTGGCTCAACCATTGTGAAGCATCGATCACGGGTACACTTTCACGCCTTCACTGCCGATACGCTGGCTACCGTCTCGCTTTACGGTTACGAGGCAGCTGAGCCTGGCACCCGTCGCTTGATGAGGCTAAGGCTTCAGAAGCCTGTGGTGCTGGTGCCGGGTGACCGCTTCGTGCTCCGGAGTTGTTCGCCTGCCGCCACCATCGGCGGCGGCCATGTGCTCGATGCGCATCCCCTGCCCAACCTGCGAAAGGCAAAGTGCCTCAGCTGGCTGGAAGCTCTCAAAGGCGCCTCCCTCGAAGAACAGCTTTTCTTGCGAGTCGCGCGACGAGGCACAGCCGGCCTCACCATGCGTGATCTGGTTGCCGAAACCGGGCTTACGCAAGAGGCCCTGCAACGATTCACCGAATCGCTCATAAGCAGCAATCGTCTCCTTCGCATTCCCGGCGACATGCTGCTCACCAGCGAAGCATCAGCCATCGCAACGACAGCATTGCCAGCCGTCTGAAGGCGGACGCAAAGACGACGGCCTCAAGCGGTCAGAACTGAAGAGCCAAACCGGCTTGAAGACGGAGATATTCGACTTCCTCCTTGAGAAACTTGTACGCGAGCAAAAGCTTCGCATGCAGAATGAGCGGATCTATCTCGCTGCATTAGGACCACGCCTCGCCGACGCAGACCTCAAGTCGCGTTTTGCGATCTGCCTCGATCTACGAAGCGGCTGGCCTCGCTGCTCCCTCATCCTCTGAAGTTGCCACAAGACTCAATCTCAAAGAACGCGAGATGCGCAGACTCATGACCTTTCTGCTCCGCGAGAGAGTATTGATCAAGATGGGCATCGATGAACTCTACTTCCACAACAGCGCTCTCGAAACGTTGCGGGGACGGATCGCGCGGCCTGCGCGGCCAGACCTTCGATGTTGCGCGCTTCAAGCAGATCACCGGGCTGTCGAGGAAATACGCGATCCCACTTCTTGAGTATCTCGATCGCGAGAGGATCACTCGCAAAGAAGGCGACAAGCGCCTCGTGCTCTAGAAACATTCCTCCAAAACTGCGGAATCGCCTTATCCAACGCTGCTTCGGCGCGTACAGATGTGCTAATCTTCTTCAGTTGCACCTGAACCGTGGCCGTAGACTATGACCGATCCGAAGACCAAAATCGACATCATTGAAGATGCTGACGCAACCGGCGAGATTGCGAAGGTCTACGAGGAATGGCGCGCACAGTCGGGCCGCCAGAAGATGCCGGGCATCCTCAAGTGCTTTAGTCATCGCCCCGATTTTCTGCGGGAAGTGATGAGCTTCAGTAATACCGTCCACTTTTCAGAAGGCCACCTCACCCGCCGCACAAAAGAAGCCATTGCCAGCTGGGTCTCATGGCTCAATCGCTGCCCGTATTGACTGGATTCACACGCTTACTTCCTGCGGGTTCAGGGAGCAGAAGAAAAAACAGTACAGGCGATTGCAGCGGGAAAACTCGACGAAGCTGGCTTGTCCGACGCTGAGCGCGCTCTCCTCGAGTATGTCACCAAGGTTACGGAGGCGGCGTACAGGACAACCCCTGAGGACGTGCAGGTCCTCCGCGACCATGGCTGGACCGAACCGCAGATCGCAGAGGCCGTGTACATCACTGCCATGTTCGCTTTCTTCAATCGTGTGGCCGATGCCTTCGGCGTTTCGCCGCAGGGCTATCTCGAAATGAATGCAATGACGAAGTGAGAGGAAATAGCCCTCGCCGTTATGGTGTTTCAGTCTGGTGCTGATAGATGCCGCTGTGTGGATGATAGTGCTGCCAGTCGAACCAGTAGTCTTTCAGTGCATCGATCCGCGTGAGGCACTGTCCCTTCATCTCGCCGGAAACGGCACAACCGTCAAAGTTCCACCCGCTGAGGGTTCTGTCATCTAAGAGCGTCCAGGAATCACTCATGTTGGCCGCACTGTGGCCATAAAACTCTAGTTCGCGCCCGGCGATCTGGCGGGAAAACACCCGCACAGACTTTCCGTCCGGACCGAGCACCAGCATAATCGGCTGACTGCCCAGGACATCGAGCAGCACTGCTGATTGAGCCGTCAATTGGCTCATCGGATAGGCTCGGGCCGCTCCGTTGCTCACCACGCCAAAGATCGTCTCCCGATCAGCGAGCGTGCCTTTCGTCCCATGAATCACGGTCGGTAGCTTGGCCACTTCGCTTTCCCATGTCGCCTTTTCATACTTTGCGGCGTAACGCGGCAGCGGCGCCAGGACAGTGCCATTCGGCTGCTCTTTCTTCCAGAGCCCAAAGCTGAGCTCATCCTGCGGCACTAACGTGAGCTGTTCACCCTTGAGAGGACCGGCAATCGCGGCTCCCGTCACCTGCTGCCAATAGCTGCCCGTCTCCTCATCGCGCATGATGAAGTTCTGGTTATTGATGCCCGCTAAGTGAAAGTGCAGTTCGCGTCCGTTCAGGCTGCGGGTCCAGACCAGACCCGTATGGCAGAGCGTTCAATATGTGACGACAATCGGCAGTCCGTGCAGCCGGTCGTTCACAATATGGTGATACCCCATCTCGCGGATTGGGTAAGCGCGGCTCTCAGCGCCCAGAGTGACTGCGATAACCATGTCATTTGCGTCAATTGCAGCTAGGTTAGCCGCAAGAAATTTTGGCTCGCCCACCGGATGAAACATCTTCTCGTAAGGATTGATCCAGCTCGAAACCGCCGCCAAAAGAGTAATGCCCATGGCGGGTACCAGCAACAATCTTGCGACCAAACCCGCATGTCGCCATAAAAGGAGCGCAAGAACCGTTATCAAACATGCCAGCATCAACAATATTGGCTTGTTGTGCATAAGCACCCATAGTGCACGCTCGAGGGCCGCAGGCGTCTGCTCGCGAAAGGGCCGAATCACATAGATTGGGTAAGCCGCGAGGGCGAAGGTCGCTAGACTGGCCACGAACAGACACAGCGCCGAGGCTATCTTACGGGAACGTGTAATAGCACGTGCAGGGGCAGTGGTCGACATCGATTAACAGTCTAACCTTGATCGGCCAGACTGAAAATCATCCTTTAGATGGAAGTTGCCTGTAACCGGACCTTGGTAAACTCCGCGGATGACCATCCCGACTGAACCGATTGGCAGCATCCCCCGCCCTCCGCAACTGCTTCAGGCGATCACATCGTTCCAGGCTGGAATAATTGCGCCAGAAGTGCTGGACAACGCCTACAAAGAGGCGCTTCGAGACACAATCGATCGCCTCGAACAGACTGGTTCACCGATTCTGACGGATGGCGAGCAAACTAAGCCGAGTTTTGCCACCTACCCACTCAGTGGGATCCAGAATCTTGCCTCCGATGGAGTCGTAATCCCGTTCGCGGACGGCCACCAACGCCAGCTTCCTCGATTGACGAGTGGACCTTTTCGCTACGGAATACACGCCGATAGTTATCTAAAGGTAGCGCGCGCTTACACGCAACGCCCGATAAAGCAGGCTGTCATCTCCGCGTCCGCACTGAGTCTGCTCTATCCTCAAAATGGAATCCCTGGCTACTCGCGAGAAACCTTCATCTCAGACTTGATCGACGAAGCCGAAGCTGACATCCGCGGAGCTCTCGACGCCGGCGCGGCAAGCGTTCAAATTGATTTCACTGAAGGTCGGCTCTCCGTGAAGCTCGATCCTTCGGGTGGTCTCCTCCGTAGCTTCGTCGAGTTGAATAACCAAGTCCTTGGCCGCTTCTCTCTGGACGAGCGTCGAAAAATCGGTGTGCACGTCTGTCCAGGCGGTGATCACGATTCAACGCACAGCGCGGATGTGGACTACGCGGATTTTCTGCCCGATTTATTCAAATTGAATGTGGGCCGATTCTATCTCCAGATGGCCAGTGAGCCTGATAAGAAGCGCATCTTGCGGCTGGTGAGCCAACTCACAAGTCCTCAACATCTTGTTTTTATAGGTGTCATCGATCCGATCAATCCGGCGATAGAGACTGCGGTCCAGGTTCGCGATCGCGTTCTCGAAGCGGCATCCTTTCTTCCCGCCGAACAACTCGGAACCACCGACGACTGCGGCTTCGCCCCGTTCGCCGACGACACCTCCACCGCGCGGGATACCGCATTCCGAAAAATTCAGGCTAGAGTTGAGGGAACAGCTCTTGCAGCTCACGAACTCGGCTACCGAAGCCGTCCAATGTCTTAAGTACCCGCATATGGGACGGAGGAATCGCTTGCGCATACGGACTCTCCGACGCTGGCCGTAACCTCTGTCTCCTGCTTAGCACTCCCTATTCACCGAACGGAACGCCAAACGTCAGTAGGGAGGTTCGTGATGGACGATACTGCGCGCCGATCACGCTTGGTTTCTTGCCCATGGCTTTCCAGACTTGAAGTGCAACAGCATTCATATAGAGCAACCGTACCTGCTCTCGCATTTCTCCGCGCTCGCTATAGATGCTAATTGTGGTTAGAAGCTGCGTTTGTCCAGATTCAATCAGGTATGGTCCCATGCTGACCGCAGGAGCGTTCTGGGTGTCCTGCACTTCTTCCGCGCTTTGAGCGACGATTTCATAGTTCAGCGATCGCCGAGAGCGCCCCCCGTCTAAACCAAACAGCAGATCATTCGACGTGTAGCTGGATGAATATTGTGGGCTGTCCATTATGTTCTCTCTTTTAGTCTTGAAGCAGCCGGAGCATCGCTCCATAGGATCAGTGGCGTGATTCGTAGTGGTCATGTTTTATCTGCTGTTTTCCCTCAAACCAGTAGTATCGCCGCCAACAATTGACGCAGCGAATCGGAGACAAACGCGAGTAGCCCCAGAAGCCGATCCAGAGGATGCGAATCGGCGGTCTGGAATTCGATCGAGCTACAGCGAGGACAGTTCCGACGCATCCAAAGTATCCGCGGAACGCTGCTGGGCCAGTTGAGTTCTACAGAATTCATTTCAGGTAGCCCTCTCCAATTCGATGACAGGTGCGTTAAGAGTCATTTCCATCTCGCTGCGCTGGAATTAAAATCCAGCCAAGACAGAAGAGCACGGACGCTGCCGGTCGCCATCGCCATACATGAGTCGCCTGCTCCGTAGTAAAGATGAATGGTGTCTCCATCCGCTCCGATGGTTTGTCCGCAGGGAAACACAACATCGTTGACATCCCCTCCCCGCTCGTAGGGAGCTTCTGGACCAAACATCCAGGAATCTCCTCTTTGTAAACAGATGTCTGGTTTGTTGATGTCGAACAGAGCAAGACCTAGCCGGTAGATGCTGCCGGATGCTGTTTGCCGCACACCGTGATAGATCGTCAGCCAGCCCTTCGCAGTTTCGATTGGCGGGGAACAAAGCCCGATTTTGTTTGCATCCCACCATCCGCCGCGTCGCGCCTCGAGCATCACTTTGTGGCTGCCCCAATGTTGCAAGTCTGGCGAATATGAAATCCACATGTGAGCGCCAAGCGTCGTCACCGGCCGATGAATGAGAGCCCAGAAGCCTCCGATTCTGCGCGGCAGCAGAGCAGCGTCTTTGTCTTCCGGCGGCATGATCACGCCATATCGCTCGAAGTTTTTGAAGTCCTTGGTCAGTGCGAGCGAAACGCCCGGACCACCGCGAGCGTAGGAGGTGTAGGCCACTGCATACTGCTCCAACTCAGGAACATACGTGATGCGCGGATCTTCGATCCCCCAAATCTCTTCCGGATATTCCCGCGGATTCGCCATCAATGTTGGTTGGGGATCGATACGCCATCCATCGATTCCATTCGCTGAACGCGCAGCGCAAAGGTGCGACAGCCCTCGTCGGTCTTCGACGCGGCAAAGCAACAAGGTATCTCCATCGGCCAGCCGTGTTACGCCTGCATTGAAAACGCTATTGACCGGATAAGGCCAATTTTCTCGGCTGAGGATGGGATTGCGCGGGATGACGCACAAATAGAGAATCAACCGCGGGTACTTGCGCATTCTGTTGTTCAACAGTGAGTATTCCGGGGATGTTGCTGGAAGCCTAATTGAATTCAAAGACAGACACTCATTTCCTGATTCTGGTTCTCTGTAATTGGCGCTTCGATGTTTTGCATTTCGAGCAATGACATCAGGAACGACAGGGTTGATTCGGCTCCCTGGTTTTCATTTACGCGATCGGGATGAAGTCCGTCTTTACAGCCGCCAGTTGTCGCGTCATAAAGCGGCACCTGCAGATCGTTCTCACCAAGAAACCAGCGGAAGGCGCACCATGCTTCGTCAAGCCAGAACTTCTCTTCAGTTAATCGGTATGCCTGCAAACATGCGGAGATGGTTGCGCAGGCTTCGACTGGTTGCTGATCGAAGCGAGCCTTCTCGCCGTTCTCGGTGAAAAATCCCCTCGATCCGATCGGAACGAAGATATCTTCTTCCCCTCGGTGCTGCGCGGCGACAAGCCAACGGAGCGACTCGCATCCGGCTTCGATCATCCTCTTGTTCTCGCTCCGCCATCCTGCGACTATGAGCGCCTGCGACAACCTTGCATTCGAGTAAGAAAGGCTCTTCTCAAACCACTTCCACGTCTGCCAATGACTACGTTCATAGATATCCAGCAGCCGATTCGCGAGTAGATTACGAGTAGCCTGAATCACCCTGTCCCCGGGGAACCAGTCCAGATATGCCTGCATGCCCAGTACAGAGAATGCCCAGGCACGCGGACTGGAAAACGTCAGCGTAGCTGGAAGCGCAGCCTCGAAGAGCCTGCCTGCCGCACCTCTCAAGCCGGCGTCTTCCGAACGGCCAAGCACTGTTCCCAGCGCCCATAAGGCGCGACCGTGGCTGTCCTCTGAACCTACTTCTTCTTGCCATTTGCGGTCGTAGCTTAGGAAATTTCTGAACCTGCCGGTCTTCTCATGAAAGGCGAACCATAAAAAAGCCAGATATCGGCGCAGACAGAGGGGCGTGCGCGTAGCGGTCGGACGGTAGCGACCCGTTCAGCAGCGTTGTCACGATGAGCGCTCGGGCATTGTCATCGGTCGTATAGCCTTCAAGACAATTTGGCAGAGAAAAAATGGCATGCTGCAAGATGCCCGTGTCGTCAGTCATGCTTAATAAATGCGATGTATCCAGCACGGGCAATCTATCTGTCGCCTTTGCTGCGTAAATGTCCTGCAAGGCGGCACGTGGCCGCAACATCCGTTCGACGCGGGCGCGTTGGAAGCTTGCCATGTAAGCCTGCGCTGTCTTTTGCCATGTCGTGCCGCGTGAATGAAGATAAGCGCGTTTTCGCATCGCATGCCGCTCAGCGTCGTCCTCCAATAGCTTGATGGCAGCCTCTGCGATGGAGTCAGGATCATCGAACGGAACGATAACTCCGCGCCCATCGGCGAGAAGCTCTCTGGCATGCCAGTATGGAGTGGAGATAATTGCTTTTCCGGCACCGAGTGCGATGGCAAGCGTGCCGGAAACGATCTGGGCTTCCTGGCGATAGGGAGTGATGTAGATGTCCGCGGCGCCGACGTGTTCGATCAATTCCTCGGTGCTCACAAAACGGTTGTTGAAGATGACGTGCGAGGAAACGCCGCATTCCTCAGCTAACGCCTGTAGCTCTTCCCTGTATCGCTCACCCTCGCGCCGCCTGATATGTGGATGGGTTGCTCCGGAAACGATGTACACCAGATTTTCATGCTTTGCCAGGATCGCCGGCAGCGCGCGAATCACGTTTTCGATTCCTTTATTTGGTGACAGCAGGCCGAAGGTAAGCAGTACGGACTTTCCCTGAGTACCAAACAGGTCCTTGAAATAATTGGGATCCATGAATGGAAGGTCGGGCACGCCATGCGGGATGACATCGATTTTTTCGTTCGGCACGTCATACACATCGCGTAAAAGACATGCGGCGTGTTCGCTCATCACGATCAAACGATCCGAAAGGTTGGCAATCTCTTCGAGCACAGCACGCTGACTGGAATTCGGCTCGCGCAGTACTGTATGAAGGGTTGTCACCAGCGGCATTCTTAATTTGCGAAGCAACAGCAGTATGTGACTGCCTGCGACACCTCCGAAGATGCCGTATTCGTGTTGCAGGCAGACCAGGTCGTTACCATTGAAATTGAGGAATTCAGCTGCCCGCTCATAGGAGGCACAATCTTCCTGAGCAAGCTCCAGCCGTACCTGTTCGGGATATTGATAGCTTGATTCCGGATCGTTGACGGGAATTGCGAAGAGGCGGCCGCTGCCATATTCGGCCGCTATCGCGGTGCACAGATCGGTCGTGAACGTAGCAATGCCACATTGTCGCGGCAGATAATTGCCAACGAAGGCGATGCGTGTCGGCAGAGACAGCGGTGCAGCTTTCGTGGCGGCTGGAGATGAGAATCCACCTGGTTCTTCCTTACGAAGCATTTCCGAGAGAGACATGGTTTCCTGCTTTCATGCGTATCGCGGCGCGGCACGCGTTATTTGAGCTATTTCCTGAAAGACACGAACAGCATGGTCCGATTGTTTTTTACACTTTGCCGGACCGAAAGGTTTATAGCGTCGCAAGCTGTCGGATTGTCATCTCGTCAACCAGGCTGAGAGAGGCCTGTTGCTGTATCTGGCGAGCGTAAAGCGTGATCTTAGCAACGCGGAAGCCCAGGTATTTCGAGACACTTATCGAATCCAGTTCAGCGGCGTTGAATCTGTCCTTGATTCGATACAGGGCACGAGCTATCGCTTTATCGATAGCCGATGTTGCTGTGCGGCCGACACCGAAACGGGCATAGGCATCCTCTAACCACATGAAGTGCCAACCCGCATTTCGGACCTTTAAGTCCAGAGCGGCGGCCATCGTGTCTTTGACAGACATCCATGTTCCGCAAAACTGCTCTTGTATCAGATCGAGCCCATCAGGCAGGATGCATCCTGCGCGCAGGAACATCGCATGGGGTTTCACGGTTGCGGCTTTTTGGCTATCGATATGTCGGAACTTGTCACGCTTGGGCTTGTGTCGCGACGTCCGTTTCCGGAGTATCCGGCGGCATCTGGCTGGCTTGCTGGCCCAAACGGAAAGATTATTTTTTTGCGCCGCGCAGCAAGATGATTCTTTACGTCAGCTTTCTTAATGAGACTCATGTTGGCTCCAGTCGTCCTGTTGCTTACTTGAAAGGTGCTCGTCTGGAGCGAAACATGGATAGCTTGAGGCGAGGAGGAATATGCGGACTATATCTTAAGCATACGCGGTAAACAGTTGCCGCGTGTGCAATCGGAAATTCAGGTAGTGGTGCAGTTTGAATTTTTAGGATCGGCGCTTCGACGTGCAGCCTGTCTTTCCGCTGTACTTATGGGGACACACAATGTCGGGAAGCCCAGCTCTCCGAATAACGTCTGGGAATCGGCTTTGGCGCAGGATGGTATCCCAAATCCGCAATGACTTCATACCACTCGCCATCTCCAATTCGAGAGAGTAGCGGTTCGGAGGAAATGCGATAAGGATGCGCTTTTCGGGCCTGAAGCGTTTTACAGCATGAATGGCTGGGGTCAAGTCTGAATCGCCTGTGATGAGAATGGCAGTGTCATACTTGTCTTCGATTGCATCGCAGATTAGACCCGTAGCAATATTGACGTCGGTTTTCTTTTCCTGTGGGTGATAAGCGGGGTGTCCACATTTGTCACACTCTTTACGATCCGGCTGGAATCTGCCGAAAGTAATATTGACACTAGGAACGGTTCGGAGTGCATCCAAAAACGCGTTTTGTCGTTCCTGCTTACCCTTGTTTCCGCTGATGGGGGCCGTGAAATATTGGACGCTGGCTAGCTCTTGCCGCTCGCTGAGTAGTTTTCTGGAGAGGGTATCGACGTTTATCCACATATATCTGTACCAAGTCGGGCTCGGTTCTTCTTTCGAACCTCTTTTCACAGCCTCCTGAAGCATCCCGAAGTACAGGTTGTAGCCATCTATGTATGTGATTGTGCGATATTTATTTGACATTTTTCCTTCCAGAGTGTACCTTAAATTTAGTTTGCACAGCTCCAGTGTGAAGAGCATTGGATATAACGGCCCCTTCGGGGGCCGTTCCGTTTTAGCCTTCGAATTCCATTACTTCACTCCTAGCAGTTCGATCAATTCCTCCAACGACCAGACATGATCTGTTAAACCTGCCTCCATTGCGGGTGTCACTCGAAGTGTCTTGTGGACCCGACAGAAGTTGTAATGCATGAAATAAAGCGCCACGGCGTGGCCGTGGTTCTCTAGCTTCTTGCTGAAGCCGTTTGTCAATCGCGTGAAACGCCGCATCGACATCCGCATAGTCAGGTTCTGACGCTCCACAAAGCTGGTAGAGACATGCTTTGGGTCGGGGTCGCCGCTCACTACCTTCAGATCGCAACCGATGCAGGTAGCAGGGCTGTAACGTGTCTCAGGCTCGTTGGAAGCGCCATAGACCTTGTGAAGCATTGCATAATCCGCGTCGCCACCAAACGCATCTTCTACCGCCTTCAAGTAAGGTTTATGGGCATCTGTGGTAATTTGCGGATGTCCTACGATCCGATAGGCGCAATCAGCCATGAAGTCCTGCGCCCATCCTGTAGTGCGACCGCCAACTAGGGCGTGTTCACACTAATGTAATCTATCTCGTGTAAGTCGGTGATAGATGGAGATCACGCGGAGCAGTACGAACGGATCAAGGACAGCCTGCCAGTACAGCGCGGGAATGTGCGGCTGAGCAACCTGCAAATATTGAACGCACTGTTGTATGTGGCCGAGCAGGGATGTAAGTGGCGCGGGCTTCCCAAGCGGTTTGGCAATTGGCATACCATCTACGTGCGCATGAATCGCTGGTCGAAGAACGGCGTGCTGGATCGGGTGTTTGAGAAATTGCAACCGGAGCAGATTGTGCGCATCAAGATCGAAGCCTTCACGCTGGACTCGACCTCGGTCAAAGTGCATCCGGATGGCACCGGGGCGTTAAAAAAAACGGACCGCAAGCCATCGGCAAATCTCGCGGCGGATGGAACACCAAGATTCATCTGGTTGCCGCGAATGCTCGAACGGCCATAACCTTCTCCCTTTCGCCGGGCCATGCCCACGATGCTCCGGAGGGCCGGGCCTTGCTGCAGGAACTTGGGCCGATGCCGGAAGGACTTCCGCTGCTGATGGATCAGGCCTATGAAGACGACGAGACCCGGCAACTGGTGCTCGATTTCGGCATGGTTCCGGTGGTTCCGCCCAAGTCCAATCGCCTCGATCCCTGGGAATATGATCGCGCGCTCTACAAGAAGCGCAATGAAATCGAACGGCTCTTCCGCAGACTCAAAGGCTTCCGCCGCATCTTCTCCCGCTTCGAAAAACTCGACGTCGTCTTCCTCGCCTTCCTCGCACTTCGCCCTCATCGTCGAAGCTCTCCGATAGTGTTAACACGCCCTAGATAAGAGACGATCAGTTTCGTATCCGCGTCAATCGCCGTCCAAGTCCAAGCATCGCCCCAGCCGTCCAGTTTCTTTTCAGCCGAGGCGTTCTTCGCCTTTGCGCCGACGAAGGCCCAGATTTCATCGCACTGGAGACGGCGAACCTTGAGGCCGCGCACATTGTGGTGATGGAACGAAGCAGCAGCACAGCCAAGATCGCGAAGTAGATTGAGCACAGTATGCTTGGCAACGCCTGTCATGCGGCAGGTTGCGTTGATCGAAACGCCTTCGACTAAGGCTGATACGACTTGGACGCGCTTTGCTGTGCTCAGGCGATTCATAATGTAATGATGCTAATGCATGCAAGCATGCATGTCAACTCAAATCGAATGTACAGAAAATAAATGCTTGCAAGATGCTTGCTAAGCAAGTACACTGAAGTTCGTGAGGTGGAAAGTATGGAAAAAACAAGCGGCATTCAATCGTTGGGTGGCAAAGCGAGAGCGGACAAACTATCTAAAGAGGATAGGAGCGCCATTGCGAAGGTGGCTGCACAGGCGCGATGGGACAAGGGAAAGATTCTTCCACAGGCCACGCATGAAGGTTTTCTTCAGATCGGGGGTGCCGAGATTCCATGCGCCGTGCTAGAGGGCGGAACAAGGGTTCTCACGCAGAGCGGAATGATGGTGGCAATTGGCAGGGCGAGACAAGCAAAGGGGCGAGAGTTCTACAATGCTGACGTCAACTTGCCTTCATTCCTGACCGCGCAGAACCTTAAGACGTTCATTCCAGAAGAGTTATTTAAGACGTCTGCACAGATAGAATTTCGCACAATTCGAGGCGCACGAGCCTTTGGGTATGCCGCAGATTTGCTCCCAAAAGTGTGCGGAGTCTTTCTCGATGCGAAGGCTGCGGGTGCGCTTACCAAAAACCAAGACCACATCGCGGCTCAGTCCTTGATGCTGATTCGTGGGTTCGCCAGTGTGGGCATTATTGCGCTGGTGGACGAAGCGACAGGTTTTCAATATGACCGCCCACGCCGCGACTTGGAGGAATACTTAAAGAAGTTCTTGTCGGAAAGCCTTCGAAAGTGGGTTCGCACATTTCCGGGCGACTACTTCAAGCACCTGTGCCGATTGAAGGGTGTAGAGCTTCGGCCCGATATGCGCTTGCCTCAATACTTCGGTCATCTCACTAATGATTTGATTTGGAGGCGCATCGCACCCGGCCTTTTGAGGGCACTAAAAGAACGTAAGAATGATCGCGGCCATAAGAGCGACAAGCTCCACTCTTGGACGAGTGACGATCTAGGCAAGCCAGAACTTTTGCTGCATTTAGGAACGGTAGTTGGACTAATGAAGGCGAACACGGACTATGACGCCTTCTACAAGCAGCTCAACTATGTCGCTCCGATCTATCCAGATACTCCGGGACTGTTTGACGACCCTCAGGACTGGGAACGAGCAAACTTTGGTAGCTAATCTCGCTCAGTAGCTTCCCGAACGATTCGCGCAGCAGCTTGGCTGAAGTCCTCACGCTTTCTGGCAGGTGTGGGCTTCGGCGTTCTCTTGGCTGGCTTCTTGGATTCCTTCTTGCCTTTGTCTTTGCTTCCCATGCCACAATCATCCCAGAGTCGGGAGCGGATAGCCAGACCTATGGATTTTCAAACTGCACCACTACCGAAATTCAGTTACACGTGTTCATGTTTCACTTCAAATGCCATTTGCGCCGGCCGTGTCGAAAGCTCGTCGCAGCTGCCCAGGAACGGGCTCTCCTGGATGTAACGAGAAAAGATGCCGACTCTTGCAACGTAGAACCATAGGTGTTTGGCTACGTCTATGTGCCCGATTTCAGCGGCGTTGAAGCGTTTCTCCACTTTCCGAAGAGCCAGCTGCGCCGCTCTTTGAACTGCATCCTGGGCGCGATTTGCATATCCGCTTCTCCAGTACATTCTTGTGAGCACATTAGAATTCCACCCCAGGCCTCGGATGGTTTTATCCAGCCATAGGGCATCACCCGACTGCAGGACGACCCATCCCTCGCAAATGCTCTCACCGGCCAAAGCAATACCTTCGGGGAGCATGATATGTTCGCGGAGAAAAATTGTGTACTGCTCTAATTCTCGCATCGGAATAACTCTCTCCCTTTAGGATTGCCGATGCAGACATCATTCATCGGAGCTCTGCAAACAGTATCTGTCTGCAGATGCCAAAAAGCTGTGCTGTTTTGCTCAGGAAGGTGGCCATGTTGTTGGGTTTCTAGTTTTCTTCAGGAATGAGCAAAACAGAACAGACTTGTTGCTTTCGTCGGTGTAATCCTGTTGGAGCGTGCGGGTACGTATCCGTTCCAGAGTGCAATACCGAAGAGGAGCTTTCATGAATGCAACGTCTAAATGCGCACATCAAGCCTGCAGCTGTGTACCCGCTGATGGGAAAAAGTACTGCAGCGCGACCTGTGCCGATGCCAAAGGCATGTTGGAATTAACCTGCCAGTGCCAGCACACTGCGTGCCAGGGCGCGCCGTTGAAGAGGTAGTCGAGCTGTCGCTAGTCTGCGTTCTTCAGAAGGGGTAATTATGTTTGGAATACTCTTAATTATTATTATCGTGGCGCTTCTCATAGGAGCATTTCCCAGGTGGAACCACAGCCGCAACTGGGGATACTACCCAAGTGGCGGCCTGGGTTTGGTTCTCGTCATTCTTCTCGTGCTACTGGTGCTCGGTCGGATCTAGTGAGCACAACTCGCCGTCAAAGTGGCGGACTGACCCGTCTCAGGATCAAAAATCCCGATCGAGGAGATGGCAGAAGTTTAGCCGGAGACTTTCAATGGCATCGAATTCTATAATTGTGCGCAACACTCCCCCGATTACCTCAGATCGGCTGCGGTCGCGTACCCCATCTGGATTTTTCCCCGGCAAGACCGCATCCGGGAAGGGACCTTCTAAGATGATAGAGCTGAAAAACACAGCCTTTGATGCCGCAGCTTTTCTGGCACGAGCCGGACTAGGACGAAGGATCGTTCAACTAAAGCCAAAGCAGGCCTTTTTTTCGCAGGGCAATACCGCTGACTCCGTTTTCTATCTTCAGAAGGGCCGCGCAAAGCTCACAGTGGTTTCGAAAAACGCCAAAGAAGCCACCATCACGCTTCTGACTGCCGGTGACTTCGTTGGAGAGGAGTCAATTGCTGGCGTCGCCGGTCTTCGACTGGCCACTGCCACTGCCATCACGACCTGTGTGGCACTCAAGATCGAAAGGGAGGAGATGATCCGAGTGATGCACGAGGAGCATTCTTTCTCCGATCTGTTTCTAAAGTTTTTACTGGCGCGTAGTATGCGAACACAGGCCGATCTTGTCGATCAGCTTTTCAACTCCAGCGAAAAGCGTCTGGCCAGAATTCTCCTGTTGATGGCGGAATTCGGCAAGCCCGGTGAACCGGAGACGTTGATTCCGCAGATCACGCAGGAAACGCTGGCGGAAATGATTGGGACCACACGGTCCCGCGTCAGCTTCTTCATGAATCGATTTCGCAAGCTCGGCTTTATTGAATACAACGGGCGCATCCGGGTTCATAAATCGCTGCTGAACGTCATTCTGCACGACTGAATTATCTATGCAGCTTATCGCGATTATTTCTCCTGGCCTCTGCAAGAGTGTGTCTGAATCAGGCCAATAGGCCGCCAAGTGAGCAAAATTGAACAGATCGAAGGTTTCTCCGATGCGATGCTTGATTGAAGTAGCACTTGGATGCTCAAGGAAGGGGCCGCGATGTCTCCCCAAAAAGCAAGCCTTCTTATCGTCGATGATGATGGATCGATTTGCGAGTCGTTATCCTTCATTCTTGCTGAATCTGGCTATCGAATCCGATCAAGTGCGGATGGCTTTTCTGCGCTCGTTGAGTTGCGAAATGAGGTCCCCGACATTCTGCTCTCCGACCTCAATATGCCGGGTATGTCCGGTTTCGAATTGCTCTCGGTAGTCCGTCGTCGGTTTCCGGCGATCAAGGTGATTGCTATGAGCGGTGCATTTTTGGGCGAAGGAGTACCGCCCGGAGTTGCCGCTGACGCTTTCTACGAAAAAGGAACCAATCTGGGGTCTTTACTGCAAATCATAGAAGCGATGGCTCGCTCGGAGCGGCAGTTGGATTTCCAGCACTCCAGCCTGATGGCGCCCATCTGGATTCCGAGAAATGGACATGATCCTTCCGGGGAAGCATATGTTGTGATCACCTGCCCGGAGTGCTTGAGGACGTTCTCACAGACGCTCGACAAAGCTATCTGGTCTATCCGCGAAACAAGTTGCGTCTATTGCCACAGCTTGATTCACTACGCAATCGTTCAGCCGACAGATCCGGCGTCTCCAGAGGCTTTTCAGCGTAAGCCAGGCACGGGAATGCCCACCCCCCTCAGCGTGCCCGATCTCAACTAATTTGTAGGCAGAAAGAAGCTACTCGGATGTGCAATATAGCTGAACTTACTATGCTCTTACGCGAAGGCACGAAATTACCAGGCGATCTTAAAATCGCGACCGAAGAGTTCCGAGAGGATTGGAATTTAATTCGGTCCGGCGATGCGCACTGGCTTGACAAGAAGATCCGGAGACGCAGATGGTATTTACTCTGGATTGATGAAGGGTCCCTAAGAAGCGGCGTAGGGAACACCTCACAGGAGGCGATTGCTGGCGCACTCAAACTAGCTCTTCGTCATGTAAGTGCTCGATTTAATGCTGCGGAGGTTGAACATATTGAGTTAAAGCAGTATCCGTGGTTCTTTATCGCCAAGGTCAGAGTAAATCCATATCAGATTCAACAAAGTGCAGTTCTGCCTGTTGCCGATCAAACCGTATCCCTGCCAATGGCCCTTCCCGCAGAGTTGATTGCCAGCACGAAGATCACATTTTTGCCCGTAGCTGTGTAGGCGCACATCTCTATTTTCACCAGCCAAAGTGAGCTATTCAGCTCATTTATTGTTGCGCATCTCTGGAACAATGATTCTGGAGAAGAGTCCGCGTTATCGACTCCCTCATGGTTCTGAGCTAAGTCAGCCTATCTGACATATGTATCTCTTAGCTCTCCGCACTCAGCAAGGAAAACCTATGAAGATCACACCACTGATATTGATTGGCGCTTTTACATTGGCGAACGTAACCCTATGGGCTGGCACGGGACACCAGGACTCGATCGACCGCCTGCACATGTCCTCGGATGTGCTGCACTCCATCATGGATGCTCCTGACAAGCGCATTCCAGAAGAAGTGCTGAGCGGTGCAAAGTGTATTGTCGTAGTTCCGCATCTGGTGAAGGCCGCCTTCATCGTCGGCGGTCAGCACGGCCGAGGGATCGCGTCGTGCCGTACCGAGACAGGCTGGAGGGCTCCTGCTTTCATCTCCATGGGCGGAGGCAGTGCGGGATTGCAGATTGGCGTTGAAGGCGTTGACCTCGTCATGCTGGTCATGAATGACCGAGGCTTTCAGCATCTGCTCTCCAGCAAGTTCGAACTCAGCGGTGATGCGTCTGCTGCGGCAGGTCCAGTGGGTCGCCATGCGTCCGCCGGTACTGACTGGAAGCTGAACACAGAAATCCTTACCTACTCGCGTTCGCAGGGCGTGTTCGCAGGGATCGCCCTAAATGGAGCTGTGGTTGAACAGGACAGCGACTCCACGCGTGCGATCTATGGCCACGATACTTCCTTCCGAGCCATCTTGTCAGGTAGGGTCCACGCACCAAAATCAACGGCGACCTTTATGAGGACGATTGCTGAAACAGGTCGCGCAGGCACGATTGCCGAGGTGAGCGCGGACAAGCGGTAAGCACGCAAACACATCAGGGTATGCTGGTCTGGATTTTCCTGGAATCCCGATCAGCTTAAGAAATCAAAAGGAGAACATGGTATGCCACTCTTGCAAGTTGTCATTACATTGATCGCCGTGGGAATTGTGCTATGGCTTGTAAACCGCTTTATTCCGATGCAGTCAACCATCAAATCCATCTTGAACGGAGTTGTTGTCATTGCCGTTGTGCTGTGGATCGCAAATCTGTATGGCCTTTTCAATTCACTCTCGAGAGTTCATATAGGCCGATGAGAGTAGTTGAGAATTGTCGATTTTGCAGTATTTCGTTGGTCCAGCGTCATCGACACGGATTTCTCCAGCTCTATGTTCTTACGCTGTTTCGGTTTTTTCCTTGGGGATGCGATTCCTGCGGACGAATTTATTATCGCTTCCATCACTTGTTGTAGTTTGTTGAGCAGATAAGTGCGGAAGGTTCCCGATAACGCATAGGGAACGATTAGGATGGATGGCATGGATCTCAACGAGCCCATTACTCTAGATAGGGAGCTTCAGTTCTGCGAAGAAGGCAATTCGATGGCCTTGCGCTTTCTGGCTGCATCACGATCAACCGTGCGAAATGCGCACATGGAATCACCTGGCGATTTGCAGGCGCAATTGGATGCGTCCCTTGCTCCATTCCTTGCGCACGTCAATAGCTGCCAACATTGTAATCAAGACTAGCTAGCGATCGCGCACTGAAGAAATCAAGTATTGGACGTGACCGGTCTCATGCGCCACACGTCTATCAGTGATTTGATAGCGTTATGTCATCGAGAGCTACTGATTTATCTTGACAACCGTTAGCATAAGAGCCTAGCCTGATAGTTGAGCAAGGACCTCTTCTTACTCTTTCAGGTTCACTGAACTAAGTCAGCCCATCTGAAGTTACTCCTCTTAGATTACTGCAAGGAGGAACTGCGTCATGACGCTATTGACCGGTTGGGAATCTCTCCGCGAATTTTCCGCTATGCAAGACCGCATGAACCGCATGAACCGTCTTATCCGTGAGTCGTACAGTCCCGAAGTCCCGGAAGAGGCGTTGACAACCACCACCCTTGCACCGCCGGTGGACATCTACGAAGATGAGCACAACATAATTCTGAAGATGGAAGTTCCAGGCATCGACGAAAAAGACCTTGATGTCCGAATTCAGAACAACACCCTCACCGTCCTTGGTGAGCGCAAGATTGAGAAGGAAGAGAAACAGGAGAACTTCCGTCGCGTCGAGCGGCAATATGGAAGCTTTGCTCGCTCGTTCACCCTTCCCAGTTCCGTGGATCCAGGGCAAGTAAGTGCCCGCTGTGACAAGGGCGTGCTGAATATCAACCTTGCCAAGAAGGCCGAAGCCAAGCCCACGCAGATCAAAGTGAATGTTGGCGGCGAGAAGACCCTCGAAGCCAAAGCGTCCGGCAAGGCCGCGTAAAAATCAGGAGCCAGTGGCAGAAACGGGAGGCGGTATATACCGCCTCCCATTTAGTTTTACCTCCCCGCGCCTCGGGCATCCTGACGCGACTCAATTTGAGCCTCTTTCTGCATACGGGGTAAACAGCCACTGTGCCGGCAGCACTCCAATTACGCAAGCTTATTGAGTACGACTCTGATCAGAGCGAAACCATAAAACTGTAAAACTGCTGACTTGCGTGTTTCAATGGACAAACCTATGGCATTCAGGTAGAGTTAGGAATGAGGTAGTTACTACACCTCTTCCTCTTTCAGGTTCCCTGAACTAAGTCAGCCCATCTGAAGTTTCCCTTCTTAGCTAACAATGGCCTCTTAAGGACAACCTATGTTTGCACGCAACGTCTCTATTCATCTGAAATACAACATGCTTTCTGAATACGGCCATGTATTTGAAAGCCAAATTCTCCCCTTACTCCGCAAACAAACGGGCTTTAGGGACGAAATCACATTCGCCATGCCCGGCGGGCTGGATGTGACAGCAATCAGTCTGTGGGACAACAAAGCGGATGCCGAAGCCTACAATACCAATACATATCCCGAAGTGTTGAAGACCTTCGCAAAAGTGATCGATGGAACTCCCAAGGTACACACGTATGAGGTTGTTAACTCGACCTTCCATAAGGTCACCGTTCCTGTACACGCATAAGAACCACCGGCATGCTCTAAGGGAGGGCGGCCAGCTCCGCCTTCCCAAGTCTCGTAAAGTGAGAGGTTGACCACATCGTCGGTGTTCTCCATCTCTTTCACGAGCTCACCCCCGTGCCGACCCTCCTTCGCTACCGAAGCTGGCGTGAGTTTGGGCAAAGCGGAACCCTATGCATTTTCAGGATGAACGGGAGGGCTCCTCGACGACCCGTGCACTTTGGCCTCTCCCTTCGTTGCGGACTGACTCCGTCAATCGCGGTTTCTGCATCTCCCGTTTCACATTGGAAATGATCTTCCTCGCAATCTCCAGCCGATTTCTTTTCTTCACCTTCTTCATCCTTAGAATCTGACACAGACCGGGTGCAGAAAACTGTTCACAACAGCTCGTAACTCCCACTCGAATAGAAGTAGAGAGGCGCGTAACATCGCAGAGTTGCTTTATCCCAATCCTGGTAAATGCGAGCTCAGGGTTATATCTATCAAGCATTTGCTGGATCTAGTTCAGACGGCGGCCCAATTTTCGTCGCAACCAGCACTTCGAGCAAAGTGGCAATGTTGCGAACGTTTCCCGAGATGGTGATGAGTGCTTCTGAGATGCGGGGATGTTCTTCCGCCAGCGAGTCAAGACGGTCACTCACGTTGTGCAGTTTCTGAGCTTCCTGCAGAATTGCAGTCGAAGGCATTGCACACCCGATTTCCTGTGAACCTAAGGAGAGGACGACTTCAGGGCTGACCTAGCTCAGGGAGCCTGGAAGGGATTCGCAGATCTAATCCCAGAATCGGACCTCCCCATGACCACCACCGCAGACAAGTTCTGCAGCAAAGCTTCACATTCATTCCTGTGATCACGCTAGCGGCGCCAACGAGTGTATCCCCGGCCTCCGCCACCTACCAAAAACAGTACCAAGAGAACAATCAATACGGTTTCCATGTTGTAACCTCACTTGTAAGAAGAAGCTGGATCGGCCGTTTTGATAGTCGTCTCACTTCTTCACTACACAGCATCATAGGAGTGGCTTAGACGGGATGTCTGTTCACATTGGATCACTTTGGGCGTTTGATTTGTATGGCGAGCCATTGCAGTTTATCTATGGGTTCGCGCTGTAATCAGGAAGTTTAGGCTCCGACTCCTTCGTGCCTATATCTACTCCATATCGATGGATGCGACTGCTGCTGAAGTCTCTTGGCCCGGGCATTATTACCGGGGCCGCCGACGATGACCCGTCGGGCATTGCCACATATTCTGTTGCGGGCGCGCAGCTCGGAACCAAGCTTCTCTGGACTGCACCCCTGACATGGCCGCTGATGACGGCGGTTCAAATTATGTGTGCCCGCATCGGAATGGTGACTGGGCAGGGTTTGGCCGGAAATTTTAAACAGCGATTTCCGACTTGGCTGTTAGGCGTCTTCGTAATGGCTCTGCTCGTGGCAAACACGATTAACATTGGGGCGGACCTTGCTGGCATGGCTGATGCAGCGGAAATGCTTTCCGGGGTCAATTCGCATTGGTTTGTCGTGCTTTTCGCAGTTTTGATTACTTGGGCGACGGTTCGGCTTCAGTACCACCAGATCGCGAACGTGCTCAAGTGGCTGGTGCTGGTGCTCTTCGCATATCCGATAACAGCGTTTGTGGTGGGAGCTGATTGGGGCCAGGTGGTACGCGATACCTTTGTGCCGTCGATTCCGCGTACCAGAGGTGAATGGTCAACGATAGTCGCGATTCTCGGCACCACGATCAGTCCGTATTTGTTTTTCTGGCAGGCAAGTGAGGAAGTTGAAGAGGAGAAGGCGGCAGGTCAGAGTACGCTTGCTCAGCGAAGAGGAGCAACACTCAAAGAACTTGATATGAGGAATATTGATGTTGGCATTGGTGCGTTTTTCTCGAACATGGTCATGTTCTTTATCATCCTGACAACTGCCATTACCCTTAACCGCCACGGCATCACGCACATTGAGACTTCTCGTGAGGCAGCCGAAGCTCTTCGTCCACTGGCTGGCAAGTTTGCCGCGACCCTGTTTACCGCCGGCATTGTCGGTGTCGGATTTCTAGCCATCCCGACGCTTGCGGGATCAGCTGCATACGCATTTGCGGAGACGTTTGGTTGGCACCAGGGATTGGACAAGAAGCTGAAGCGGGCACGCGCTTTTTACGCTCTCATTCTCCTTTCAACGGGAGTGGGCGTCGGACTAAACTTCGCCGGCATCAATCCTGTGAAAGCACTTTATTGGACAGCTGTCATCAACGGACTGTTGGCCCCTTTCCTTCTTGTCGCAATCCTGTTCATCGCTTCGGACAAGAAGCTGATGCAGGGCCAACCAAGTTCACGCCCGGGATGGGCTGTCGTGGCTATCACCACAGTGGCAATGTTCGCCGCCGGCATAGCCATGTTCGTTGTATAGATCCGCTTTTCCGTTTCTCTCAGCCCTTTTCGGCCGCTTCGCAGGTGGCATGGCTCACCTTCTCCCATTTGGTGCGACCTCTCGGCCGCTGCGTGCAGTCAGAAAAGAAAGGTGCGAGTCCAAGGATCGGACCCGCACCATATATGAGAGCTATTCGACATTCTTATAGATCGAGCAGCCTTGACGTAATACGTTGCAATCAATTCTCTACTGAGGAGGCTGGCCTTCCCCCTTTTTCTCCGGATGAGTAGCGTTCTCCGGGCGAGGCTCAGGCCTAGGTGCTGTCTCGGGACGAGGAGCAGGCTGCGCATGAGCTACAGTTGCCGGACGAGTAGTGCTCTCCGGGTGAGCGGCAGGCCGAGGTGCTGTCTCGGGACTGGGTTTATTCTGCGGACCGGCTGCAGTCTCCTTATTAGACTTAGTGGACGGAGGAGGCACGACATTAGGGCGCGCCACGGGCGTGTTACGGGCTGTCTCCGGGTGAGGAGTGCTGTTCTCATGTCCAGGAACCGCTTTGCTAGCTGCTGACGGAGCGGCTGTGTGATTTTCAGCAGCCTTGTAAGGTGCTCCTGCCTGCTTGGCCGCTACCACTCCCTTCCCGTTAAATTCTGCAGGCTTCGCAGTTGCAGCGATAGCCGGCCGCCCGTGATTCACGGACGCCAGGAGTGCGTGATTGGTGCTGGCCGCATTCACATGCTGGGTCTGTAACGCAGTCGGCGGACGGTGTTGCTCGTGTGCCGCTGTCTCTTCTGACTGGGTTGGTCGGGCGGTAATTCCACCCGTACCACCGTTATAGCTGACATTGTTCACTGTGGTGTTGTTGACTACAGTCTTGTTGTAGACATTGTGTATGTTTGTGACGTTTACATTACTTACCGAGCGGTTGTAGTTGAAGGCTCCGTTATTCCAATATCCGCCTTCGTAACCGGTACCACCATAGCCGAAGCCGTAGTTGACTCCACCGTAGAAGCCGACATGAGGACCCCAGTAGCCGCTATTCCAGGCGTAGGCATTGCCGCCCCAACCCCAATAACCAGGTGTCCAGAGCAGGCCAACTGAGGGAGCCATTACCCACGTACCCGGCACCCAGAAGTAGCCTTCATTCCCATAAGCCCAGTAGCCAGGCGTCCACAAATAACCGTCGGCGGGGACCATGGGTTGCGTGTACACAGGTAGTGCGGGTGGAGCGATCGCGACAGACACGACGAACTGCGCGAACGAGGTGGCCGGTATGGCCAATATCAGAAGTGCAAGCATTAACAAACGGATGGTACGCATTTTGAATCACCTTGCCAGATCATCCTTCGACTGCCCGGTCGTACTTTCTGGCTGCGGGCTGTGTGGATTGAAAAGGGCGACGCGTCATAATGCAAGGATTGCAGGAATGCATCGCCGAGTCTGAGCACTACGGCTCAGTTATTGTGTTAGCCGCAATCAAGTCCACCGATTGACTTTCCGAGACGACCTTGCCGACCCCGGAAACAAGCGGCGCGAGCCTACAGGGTGGACCCGCGCTACAAGAGTTGAGTTGCGTGGTCAGGAGCAGCAGCGATTCCGAAGAACTACTTTCATAACGTTACCTCTACATGGCTCTGACATACGCGCGTTCTAACGCAAGCTTCATGTTGTTACGGCGACCGGGCTGCCGATTGCATCGCCAGACACAACCAGTTCCACTCGCCTGTTCTGCTGCCGGCCGCCAGAGTTATCGTTGGAGGCTACCGGCAAAGTATTGCCGAAACCTTTTGCGCTGACTGAGCCTGCTGTTACGCCTTCTTGCATCAGATAATCCCTTACCGAGTTGGCGCGGTTCTCAGACAGTTCCTGATTCATCTCATCGCCGCCTACATTGTCCGTATAGCCACCGACTTCAATGTCGAGCCCGGGATATGCAAGCAGAATTCCAGCCACTCTCGCGAGCTTCTCCCTCGCAGCTGGCTTCAATGAGTACTTACCCGTATCAAACAGGACATCGGACATGCTTACGATGAGTCCACGTGCGCTGTCGCGAGTCTGAAGAATGGAATTCAACTGCTCAGACAATCGCGTGCGCATGGCTGCTTTATCGATTTCCGCTTGCTCTGTCGCTAAACGAGATTGGTTGGCATCGGCCTGTGCCGCGGTGACCGCCGCCGCCGAAGCTACCTGTGCTTCAGCCGCATCGGACTCAGCTTGTTCCTTCTGTCGTGTCGCGGCGTTGGCTTGCGCCTGCGAACTCGCCTGCGCATCCACTGAAGCCTGGCGCTCGTTTGCTAAATCCTCTTCGCCTATTTTCTTGACTGCAATTGCGCGTGCATCTTCGGCCGTCTGAACCGCTTCTCTGGAAGCTGCAATCAATTGTTTCTTAGGAGAGTGTTTTTCCGTGGCATACTCGTCCGCAGTGCTCATCAGCAGGACAGCATGTTGATAACTTGTCCCGGCATACTCCTCGGCTCCTTCAGATTTCGCGATGCGCAGTGCGTTCCGTGCCTCAAGGAATTCCAAGGGTACTCTGGCATCGAAAACTACTGGGTCGAACTTGTAGCCAGTGGGAATGTAACCGCCTCGTTCCATGAGTTCATACTTTGCATTCACCGCCTCGGGGGTTCCCTTGGTATCAGGCCGCACAACGTTTTCAAGCACGACGACGTTGCTCGGCTGCCGGACGGCATAGTAAGGTTCCGCCGTAACAATCAAGGCGAATGCCTGAAGGTCGGTGGTCACGTTTAACTTACTGCGGTGGTTATCTCCGACCAGCACTTCCCCCAGGTTTACCGCTCGGCCTTCGGGCGAAATCGCCCACAATATGTAAGTGAGATACTCATTGCCAAAACTTGTGGGCTTCTGCAGGTTCCCAAACTCAACTTCTATTTCGATGTAGCCCTTCTTGCTCTCCACCTTGGCTTGGCCGTTGGCTGATGGCATCAGGTCCGTGCCTGCGAAGTCGAGCTTTGTGGCTCCGCTGCGATGCTGATAGTTAACTGCCTGGACCGTGCGGCTGATGACATTCACGCGGAATACGGGTGTCCGGCTTATGGGCACGGCCACGGTTGTTTGAGAAATCAGGACGGATTGAGCAAACCTCATTGTTTGAGGATTGGTTTGCGCAAATGCGCTCAAACTGAGAGTAGTTCCGACTGCTAACAAAAGCTTGGTCTTCAAAATATCCTCTTTAGGCAGATGTCTGCCGTCTTGCGTTGTATGGATTGTGTGGTCATATGTTCAGACGTTCCAACCTGAATTCCACGATGAGAACCTTCAGCAGTTAAGTCTAAAAGGCATGATCTTCGACCTTTCTTCTTTCGCGAGTTAACGCGTCGCATCCGCCCCGAAGGGCGGCCCTCACTCCCTGGTTTGAGAGCTTTTCGGATCGATCGATCTCGCCAGAGGGCCAGAAAATATATGGACAGAGTGCCAATCGGCTGGATGTGGTCGCTTCGATGTGGGTAGTTGGGATCTCACCCACGGCAACCTAAGAACGGGAGCTACGAATTAGCGTCGTCGCTCTATCGACACACTCAGGAGAATATACAATGACAGACGCGAGCCTCTCGCGTCTGAGCAAGATAGCTCACTTATCAAAAATTATGGTGCGATCTTGTTGCCTGCATGTCGACCACCGCAGTCACCATCGCACCGTACCGTTCAGATCTCGGGTTGATGCTACTCCTGTGCATGACTAGCGTCGGCGTGTAGTGTCGATCGAGGTATCTCTAAGCTACTCAGCTGGCTGGCATCGATAATCTTGTAGCCCGTGTACTCGATGGTTAAGTCAGCATTTCCACCAAGCCGAATAGAGGTTACGCTGTGATTGTATGCAGGGGGCCAGAATTCACTCACCTTCGTGTACACCTGCACGATGTCTGTTTTTCTGGTCCAGATGGAAGGGTTTTTCGCAGGTTCTGCCTCTATCCGCACTACCGCAAAGTCTCGCGCATCCACCCAGATTCGGCCTTGATAGAGAAATTTGTCCTTCCTTCTGGGCTCCACGCTGAGCACGTACATTGAGCCGGAGGACGTGCTTTCGTATCCGATTAGAATAAAACGATAATTGTCGTTGGTAAGCGCGGAGCGCTGTTGGATCTCCGTGGCCACTGCTTCCTTTTCCGCCTCAAGGAGCTTCTTGAACACCCGATCGACGATTAGCTCGGACCCAGTCGCCGATTGAATGACGAATTCTTTTTTCCCGGGCGAGAGATAATGCACCTTCACAACCATCTCCGCGTTCCGATTGGCTGGAAATCCCTCGTATACAACCCGATAGGTTCTGGTTCCCTGATATGCGTGAAGCGCTTCGACACGATGAAGATTCATCTGGTCAAGGTTGCGTACCACTTGCTCTACCGTGAGCGGAGATGGACCAACAGCGAGTGTGGTATATGACGGCTGCGCGTTTGCAGGCTGCCCTACTGTCGCCAGGATCAGGAGCAGCAGGATCGCGAACCCGGCACGGAAGCAGAGGACGTTTGCGATCTGCATTGTTGCTCGATGATCTGTTTTACGCACTTTCATGGCGAGGCCCTCACTGCGGTCGGAAGAGTCGCAGGCCGTCGCGCTAAGCCACCCTTTTGTCGCCAGTAGGTTGCACCTGGACCAACTCCTCGAAGAGCGAGCGATAGTTGATCATCGCGGTTCGAAGGTCTTCCGTGGTGACGCTGCCGCTGCCGACCCGCAATGCGATGTCATGTGCCGACCGGTAGTTCTCCACGACCCGGGGATGGTCGACAGAGATGTCCGCCGCACGCTGGTTAAAATCGGCTACAGGATAGCGTCGTGCCTGCATCAGCGAACACACCAGTTCATCAGCTTCAGTCACGGTACCCTTCGGATAATCGACAAAGCGAGATTGCACTGCCTGCCACTGGGATACGTAGCGCTCACGCTCTGCCGGGTCAAGCTCACGGATTCTCAGCATTTCAACGCGCGCAGCGCGGTCCGTTAACTTTGCTTCGGCCTTACGCTCAGACCCATGTTGTTGAACAGCCCGGTCGTACTCTGTCCCAAAGCGGCTGCGTAGTTCTGCCGTGGTCTTCTTGCGTTTTCTCATATACAGCACAACGCCAACGATAATTAACAAAATCACTACGACTGCAAGAGCAATCAGTTTTGGATCCATTGGATTGAAATTCATTCGAGAACTCCTTGCGCCCGAGTGTCTATGAACATTTAGGGTGCGGTTTGGAAAGTTTCCTTGTCCGCAATGAGTATCCGACAAGCACATTCCCGAATGATGGTCAGAATTGCTCGTTCAATCGTCTGTTCACGGACTTCGGCTGCGACTGCGCACTGTGTGCAAAATTGAACAGACGACTGGTGGCCGTGATATTGGCGGAGGAAGCCCTTACCTTGGACGACATCGCTCGCTGGACAGCACAGGTAGCTGACCAGGCCTCCTGGGGTGATTTTCCCATCATGATTCTTACCGATCGCGGGGCAGCCACCTCTGAGAGTCAAAGGAGAATGCTTGCTCGCCAGCCGCTCGGCAACTTGATCTTGTTGGAGCGCCCTGTCCGGCCTGAGACCTTAATGAGCACCGTTCAAGCTGCCCTTCGCAGTCGTTCACGGCAGTACCAGATGAGAGACTATCTGGCCGAGCGCGTGAAGGCGGAAGAAGCATTGCGGACATCGGAAAAACTGGCTGTGGCTGGGCGCCTGGCCGCCAGCATCGCACATGAAATCAATAATCCCCTTGAGGCGGTCGTCAATTTGCTCTACCTCATCAACCTTTCTTCTTCCTTACAGGAGTCAAAGGAGTACGCCCAAATTGGGATGAATGAGTTGGCGCGAGTGTCTGAAATAGTCACCCAGACCTTGAGATTTTATCGACAGAATAGCAAGCCGGTGATCGTCCAGATCAATGAGATCATGGATTCCGCCCTGGTCCTGTACAAGGCGAGATTGAGTTCCGCACAAATTGTGCTCGAAAGAGATTTTCGCCAATGCCCGCCAATCCTTGCGCGGGCCGGAGAGCTGCGCCAGCTGATTGTAAACCTGGTGGGAAACGCCGTGGATGCCATGGCGAGGGGCGGTACGCTGAAAATCCGCACCACCCATATTCGTGAACACAGCAATGGAGCGCGTCCTGGCATACGTTTTACCATTGCCGATACAGGGTCTGGGATTTCCCCTGAAATCAGGAAAAGGCTCTTCGAACCGTTTGTCAGCACAAAAGGCGATTTGGGCACGGGACTGGGACTTTGGGTAAGCTCAGGAATCGTCCAAAAACACAACGGAACGATCCGGGTAAGAAGCAGCACTCTATCCCCAGCTACTGGAACGGTTATCTCAGTATTTCTGCCGCTGCAGCCCCAGCTCGTGTCCAATGCGCATTCGCTGCAGCCGCATGATGAGGGACACGAAGCTAGAACAGAACTTCGATTGATTCCAAAGCCTGGCAGAGTCCTGCCAGCTCAACCCGACGCTCGACCACCGGTAGGGGATCAGATCGAAAGCACACTCTCCTGAGCGTGCCCAGAGACGTCGTGCTTTTGGCTTGACTTTGACTTAGATGGATGTCCGCTACTCGTACAAGTTGCCTTCAGCCGCCAAATGAAGCTAGTAGAGCCTTTTCGTAAACTGAGAGACTGCCGCTTGCGCAAAGCGACAATCTCGGACTGATTCGGCGATGAGGCAGACCGGTTCCGCACCCCTGAGTTCTTCATCTCTTGCACCGCAACTGCGGTGCTGGGGGATTAACATCCAACGAGGAAGTCTCATCAGATGCGGGCGCAAGCAGGGTCCCACTGTCTGGCAGTTTCGCTGGTCAGATAGAGGGCCCGAGGGGCAGCGTATCTATCGAAAACGCGTGGTAAGAACGGTTGACGAGTATGTCGATTCTGAAGCAGCCCGTCGTCGGGCGAACGACTTAATTGCGGACTTTGCACCAGCGACCTGCGGATTAAACCGGCTACGATGACCGTGACTGAACTCTGCAAGCATTTCGAGTATCGGGAACTGACCAACGAAAACAATTGGCGTAGCTGTTCAACCGAGCGAAACTACCTCTTCTGTCTGAAGCGTTGGGTCATCCCTAGCTCGGCGGCCCGACTTGGTGAAGCCGGCCGTAGAACGGTATCGGCTGGGCAAAACAACAGACCGTGTCTCTGAGAAAATTTTCCCGACAATTGTGAAACAAGTCTTGAGTTATCCCGCTGGCAATCAATAGGCTTATCCCAATCGAATTGGGGGGGCGTGTCGGAAATATAGATCACCGACACCTAAACGACGGACAACATATAGAAAAGAGACGGAATTGATCAGGTCGAGTCAGCGACGGTTATTACTCTTTTTGACATTGTCGATTGCGTTTTCAACATCGGCTCAGGTTGGGAAACCTAATTTGGTAGATGTTCACGTGCACTACAACGGAGAGCCCGACGTCCTGCAGAAGCTTCTTGGCAAACTAGAGGCTGTGAATGGAATGGCAATCCTCCTCACCACGCCCGCAGGTTTGCCAGCGGCCAGCAAATTTATCAGGGAAAACCCAACTCGATTCGTTGGCTTTGGGGATGTCAAGCTCGACGATCCGAATATTCTGGACGAGATCGATCGATTTCATCAGGCAGGATTTCGCGGACTAGGTGAGATCACTTCCACGCTAAAGAACTACGACGACCGTTCCTATTGGCCTATCTATGACCGTGCCGACAAATATCATATGCTGCTGCTCTTTCACACGGGCATCGTCAACCGTCTTCACCCGGAGCAACCGGCGGATATCAGCTTCGATCGCAGCCGCGTCACCCGTTTGGATCTGATCGCCCGGCACTGGCCCAAGCTGACGATTATCGGGGCTCATATGGGGAATCCTGATTACGCCGAGGCCGCAGAGATTGGCCGCTGGGATCCCAACCTTTACTTCGACTTGTCGGGATCAACGCTGCTTAAAAAGAAGAATGACTACCGATTCTTTCAATCAATTTTTTGGTGGACCGGCATCGTAAGTCCTCACACTCCGGCAAGCGGAGCGAATGCCTTCGAGAAGCTAGTATTTGGATCGGATGTGTTTAACGGAGAACTCGATGAGTTTGATGGTGCGCTTTTGCGATACCACGCGATGCTCCACGAGTGTGAAGTTCCGGAGAAGTCGCAGGAGATGATCTTCTCAGGGACGATGTGGCGTATTCTTCAAGAGCAGGAAAAGCAAATCGTGGCAGACAAACGATAGCAGCAGAACGCTTACGACTTCAGCCTTGAATCACGGCAATTTCCAAGACCTTAAATTCCAAACTTGCGGAGGATATTAGCTTGCTGCGCAATACGAAAGGCGCGTTTCGTGGGCCGGGATACTCTCAGCCAAAATCAATTTTAGGTGAAGCCAATCAGAAACCTTGCCTCAATCAACTCAAGTGAGCGTGACATGCGAAGAACGTCCTTCAGAATGCAATGGCAGTTCACCTTGGTAATTTTGGTTGTTTGTTTTGTATTCGCAATATTCGGATGCGACAATCGGCAATCAGCGACCGCTTCATCGTCGGGCGTGGTAACGCCTGTGGCCGGGCCATTTTCTGATCAAGAGCTTCAACAGTTCACCGCGCTTGGCCCTATCGACACGCACACGCATGTCTATCAAGGCGCGCCAGAATTAGTGAACCTGCTTGAACGGCTGAACCTTCACATCCTCAATATTGTTGTGGCCCGTGATCCTGATCAGAAATCGCTGGACCAGGAGCGGCAGCGTGTTTGGGATTTTGTGAATATCAGCCGCGGTCATGCCACCATGTGTACGACATTCGATCCTTTCCTTTACCGCGAACCCTCCTTTAAGAAGTCTGCGATTTCGGAAATCGACCGGGATTTCGATCGCGAAGCGCCAGCAGTGAAGATATGGAAGAACATCGGCGAACAAGTTAAAGATCCGAAGGGTGACTACCTGATGCCGGACAATCCAGTATTCGAGCCGATCTACAAGGAAATTTCAGATCGCAACAAAACACTCATTGCTCACCTTGCCGATCCAAACAGCATCTGGGAGCCGCCAACGCCGAAGTCGGCGGACTACGAATACTACACGCACCACCCTGAGTGGTATATGTACAACAAGCCAAATGCCCCGTCTAAGGTGGCGATCCTGGTAGGCCGCGATCACATTCTCGAAAACAATCCAAAACTCCGTGTTGTTGGCGCGCACCTTGGCAGCATGGAAGATGATTTCAAACAAATAGGCGATCACTTAGATCGCTACCCGAACTTCGCGGTAGACATTGCCGCACGTATGCCTTACATCGTAAGGCTACCTCGACAAGATGCGATCGCGTTCATTGAGAAGTATCAGGATCGCTTGATTTACGCTACGGATCTCGGACTGTCAGAGAAAGCAAAAGTTCCGGACGCGGTGAAGGAGTGGGAAAATTCCTATGCCTTCGACTGGCGTTTTTTCGCGACCTCCGATTCGCTGGAATACATGGGCCAGCATGTGCAAGGGTTGGCTCTGCCCGCCGGGGTCTTGCACAAGCTGTACCATGACAACGCTCTGCACTGGATTCCAGGAGTGATTTCTTCTCAACAATGAAGATTGAATATCTTGAGCGTGAGTCCACGAAGAGGCGGACGATACGGATGCGCACAATGCGGTAAGGAAGTGGAGAGATGCGGAGTTTCAAAGCCGGAAACGCAAAAGTCGAAGTTTATCCTGATGCTGTCTCAATGGGAAATGCGGCAGCGTGGGCAGTTGCGGAAGCGATCAAAGAAATTGAAACGCATCAGGAAACGATCAATGTAATCTTCGCTACCGGCGCGTCGCAACTTGATATGCTTTACGCGCTCACCAAAATGAAAGATTTGCCCTGGAACAAGGTGCGAGGCTTTCACATGGACGAATACATTGGGCTCCCAATTCAACATCCAGCATCGTTTCGTCGATATCTGCGGGAAAAGTTGACGGACAAGGTCCCCTTGAAGGAATTCAACGAAGTGGATGGCACTACATCTGATGCCGACGAGTTCAGCCTGAAGTATGCTGCGAAGCTACGCGC
The DNA here is from genome assembly GCA_963823845.1 of Terriglobales bacterium. Taxonomy (GTDB): domain Bacteria; phylum Acidobacteriota; class Terriglobia; order Terriglobales; family Acidobacteriaceae; genus Alloacidobacterium. Next base: position 68,593 of record CAWGND010000018.1, on the reverse strand, counting down.
TGCGGAGCCACAGCTTTGCCTCATGGGAATTGGCGAAAACGGTCATCTGGCGTTCAACGATCCAGGGGTAGCCGATTTCAATGATCCTGCGGATGTGAAGGTTGTCCAACTTGACCTTATGTGCCGGGAGCAACAGGCGGCCGAGGGTTGGTTCGCCAATGTGGCTGACGTTCCTGAACGCGCCATCACCATCACAATTCCTGCGCTATTGCGCGTGCCATGGCTTATCGTCTCTGTTCCTGGCAGTCGCAAGGCTCACATCGTGCGACGCAGTCTGACGGGAGCAATCTCTACGGAATGCCCTGCCACCATACTGCGTACCCACCCTGATGCCACGATCTATCTCGATGATGCCTCGGCGGCTGAGTTACATGACGTATTTCCTAAGTCATAAGCGTATGAACGACGACACAGCACGCAACACAGCGGTGGCGAGCGGAGGTAAAGATGAGCGATCAGCTTAACAGCGGTACAGACCGTAGAACCTTCCTTAAACAGGCCGCAGGAGCCGCATTTGCCTCGGGAATCGATGCACATTCCTATGCTCGTATTCTCGGGGCGAACGATCGTATCCGTCTCGGACAACTCGGATGTGGTAGCCGCAGTCAAGGGCATGTGCACATGGTGCAATTGGCTTCGAAGCAAATTCCCGTTGAGACAGTCGCGGTATGCGATATCTGGAGTCTCGCGAGCGAAAGGCGAGCTGCACAGGTGAAAGAGGCTTTCAGTCTCACTCCGCAAACTTATAGATACTCAGAAGAAATGCTCGCGCGCAACGACATTGATGGAGTGATGATCGCAACCGGAGATTTTCAGCATGCGAAGCTTTGCGTCGACGTTGTGCGCGCCGGTAAGGATTGCTACGTGGAGAAGCCATTTGCCAATGTTCTCTCCGAAGCTAAAGAGGCTCGTGACACAGTGAAGGCCTCGAAGCAGGTGGTGCAGGTCGGCTCGCAGCATCGCAGCGAGCCCTATCAACTGGCGGTGCGCGATCTGATCCGAACGGGTCGCATCGGCTCCATTGTCCACATCGAGCAGGAGTGGAATGTCAATGAGGAACGCTGGCGCTTTGTTGATGTTGATGCCGGGATCTCTCGTGAAATGCTAGAGGACCGCAAGATGCAGTGGAAGGAATGGCTTGACCGGAAATCACAGCTTAAGGAAGAGGACACCGATTGGAAGCGGTGGTTGCTGGGAAAGCCCTATCAGCCGTTCGATCCCCACGTCTACCTTGAATTCAGACTCTACAAGAAATTCTCTTCCGGCATTTTCGATCAGTGGATGAGCCACGGGAGCGACTTGGTACATCTGTGGACCGATGAAAGTTATCCGGAAAGTGTAGTGGCGAATGGAGGCGTGTTTGCATGGAAAGACGGACGAGAAAACCCAGACACTTGTGTTGCCGCTGTCACCTATCCCAGGGGATTTCTCTACACATATAAAACCGTCTTTGGTAATAGCTATCGGAGCTTCTCGCGTATCCAGGGTCGCGATGGAACCATTGCGAACTACGGCGGTGAAGGAGCATCGCTCTTTACCGTGAGCAGCGAAGGCGGAAGAAGTGAATACGACGGATCAGTTCTAGAAACCTCGTTGCCAATAAACGCTCCCGTCGGAGATCACGAAGAAATCGTAAAGGTCGCTGGAGCAGAGACGGCGAATTCAGAAGGTCCCGGTGACGACAGCGTCATCCACGTAACCAACTGGCTCAAGTCGATGCAATCGCGCGTTCAGCCGAATGCGAATGTCGATCATGGATTTTCGCACTCGATTGTGATCATCATGGCCGCTCAATCCTACTGGAGCGGCAAAAAACTTTACTGGGATCCGCATAATGAGGAAATCGTGGACTATCCCGCATCTTCATAGTCGATCGTCCCAAACGAAGAGAACCGCTCAGCAAAGGCACACACAAATGAATTTCAAAATCTTCCATGACCGCCGTTCCATGGGTAAGGCTGCCGCAGAGCAGGCTGCTTCCGCAATTCGGTCCGCGATTCAAGACCATGGCTCGGCGCGCATCGTAGCCGCAACTGCGGCATCGCAGAAGGAATTCCTCGAAGAGTTGGACAGCGCTCCGGAAATTGACTGGCGGCTGGTGGAAGCCTTCCACCTGGATGAATATATTGGCCTAAATATTACTCATCCGGGTAGCTTTCGCAGAATGCTCCTAGAACAACTCATCCAAAAGACCGGAATCACCAAATACCACTTGCTTGACGGTGATGGCGACGTTGCGTCGGTTCAGCGCAGCACGAGTGAGGCTATCGCTTCCGCCCCGATCGACATTGCATTTCTTGGAATCGGCGAGAACGGTCATCTTGCGTTCAACGATCCCCCGGCGAATTTCGACACGGAAGAGCCCTATCTGGTTGTCACGCTCGACGAGGCCTGCCGCCGCCAGCAAGTGGGGGAAGCATGGTTCTCCGATATCACCGAAGTGCCAAAGCAGGCGATATCGATGTCCATAAAGCAGATTCTCAAAGTGAAAGAACTTATCGCAGTCGTACCCGGTCCGCAAAAGGCGCAGGCCATCCAAGTCTGTTTCAATGGCGAGATCACTCCGATGGCGCCGGCGTCTATTCTACGTACGCATCCAAACATCACCGTATATCTCGACGAAGACTCTGCAGCCCTGTTGGATCGAACGTTGAATTCCGGCTCCATCAGCTCAGCGTCTTTGAAATGAACTTTTCCAACAGAGCACGGCCGATACCGTCGTTGCGCTGGTGGATCGGGGGTATTCTTTTTGCCTCGACGATTATCAACTACATCGATCGTCAGACCCTGTCGCTGCTTGCTCCCTACCTGAAGGTGCAGTTTCGGTGGACCAATGGCGATTACGCTAGCATCCTGATCGCGTTTCGCGTCGCCTACTCTTTGGGGCAGGCTGTATTCGGCCGCCTGCTGGATCGCATTGGGACTCGACGAGGTATGACGATCACAGTGGCCTGGTATTCGCTTGTCTCAATGCTGACCGCGTTGTCGCAAGGCTTCTTCAGCTTTGCCACGTTTCGCTTTCTCCTGGGAGCAGGCGAATCTGCGAATTGGCCGGCTGCTACCAAGGCGGTCTCGGAGTGGTTTCCGAAAAAAGAGCGCGCGCTCGCCACGGCCTTATTTGACAGCGGCTCGTCCATCGGAGGCGCAATCGCGCCTTTCCTGGTTCTTCCAATCTACTTTCGCTGGGGTTGGCGTCCGGCATTCATGATTCCTGGTTTGCTTGGCTTTCTTTGGTTGATCGCCTGGCGTTGGCTTTATCAATTACCGGAAGAGCATGAGCGTATCAGCCCCGCTGAATTGAAATACATCACACTAGATAAAAGCGAAGACAACAACGCGTCGAGGAAGATATCTCTTAGATGGTTCGATCTTCTGAGGTTTCCTCAAACTTGGGGGATTGTCGTTTCTAGGTTATTTACCGATCCAGTCTGGTTTTTTGTTACAGACTGGTTTCCGATTTATCTGGTCGCAAAAGGGATCGAGCTTAAGTCTGGCTTGATTGCCGTTTGGATACCCTTCATTGCCGCCGATCTTGGTAACTTCTTCGGAGGCGCACTCTCCGGCTACTTAATCAAGCGCGGATGGTCAGTCGGTGCTGCCCGCAAAGCACTGGTTGTCTTCGGCGGCGTTGGTGTAGTGACGCTGATCCCCACCATCTTTACAACCAACTTGTACCTTATTGCAGGCCTTTTTGGTCTGGCGTCGCTGGCTTATTCAGCTTTCTCCACAATGGCAAATGTCCTGCCCTCGGATCTATTCCATGGTGATGCCGTAGCTTCGGTAAGCGGACTAAGCGGAAGTGCCGCCGGCGCCGGGACAATCCTCGCCTTCTACCTAGTCGGACATCTGAGCGATGTTCGTCAGTCAATGGGCAGCCACTCGTTTGATCCCATAATTATTGCTGCAGGACTCGTTCCGTTTTTAGGAATGCTTTTGGTGTTGTGGCTTGTACGCAATACGAGAGCGACGGAAGAGGGATTTGTTAAGCGGGTTTAGTTTCTGGTCGCACAGCGGATTCATCATCAGAACGTAGATTCCCGCGGGGAGGTGGAGTCCCCGATATTCTCCAGCGATTCGCCCCTACGGCTTAAGTTATTGATTTACTTGGCGTCCCCGACGGGATTTGAACCCGTGTTATCGCCGTGAAAGGGCGTCACCGTGAAGCAATATTAAGGCACTGCTGAGAACCAGAACGCATCGATAAGAATCCTAGCAACATTAACGAACACGTTAAGTGCTCCGCAACTGCCCGCAGTCACGGTACGCCAAAATGGTGTTCCATGCATTGCTCGCGCAACCGAGATTATAGGAAAAATCGAGATCTTCGAGACGTGGTTCTGTACCGTGAACTCGTTTGGCCCAGTCGTGAGGAGAATGTCTGACTTTCATTCACACTCGAGCTGAAAACTCGGTAGGTCAGGATTTGCCATCAGCCGGACGCGGCGATTTTGGCACAGGTGTAATGCTCAGGGAGACGGCAGAAACCATTTCAGGTCCCGCAAACCCTTGGTGGGTTGCGGAGGCGTTTGCGTGCGCCTGATGAAAAAAGGGCTGGCTTGAGCAGCGCTCGCCAGCCCCGTCGGTCACCAATCCCCGATGACTTCTATGGAAACGTTTGGGTCTATTCAATCCACACGATTGAACTGTAGTGTGGAGTTAATTTAGGACCAGCCTATTTGTTGTTCTTCCTCATATCTGCATTGAAAGCTCTGCACGACGACTCTCACTCAAAATAAAGGCCCGCTGTTGACCGGCCTCTCTTCCATGAATCGGGCTCAGGCAATCTTCTCTGTGTGGCCTTTACTCTACTTTCGGATGGGATGCAGTATGTAGAAATGATGCAAATCGCCAATATCCATGCTGCCTTCAAGAATCGGCCCTTCTCTGGCGACTCACCAGCGACTCAAGTTGCCCCTGTACCCCCTTGTTCCGGCTGGTAGCAATTACCGCCATTCATCGCGGTGCTGCCCGAACCACAAAATGATCGCCATCGTCGTTTTCGAATGCTCGAACTCGCCCAGATTCCTCTCCTGAAGTTCACCATCTACGAGGTCGCAGACGACCTCGTAAATGCTGCTGAGATACTCCTCCGGAGTCACTTCGGTTCGCGCCGCCGCCGTCGTCGCCATACGAAGGCCCTCTAGCCACAATGATGAGCCCGGAGCATCCGGCCAATACAGCCGTCCCGAACCAAATCCCCTACCGGCAATGTCATATCTGGGAATCGGCACGGTGCGGCATTTTCATCTTGTGTATCCTCATCGATGAACGCGGCCAGCATCTAGCGCGAGGCAGTGCGGAGAAAAAGCAAATGACGAGAACCTCAAGCAAATTTCTGCGGCCAACAGTTGGAATTCTCTTTCTGGCGGGAGGCATCTTCGTCAGCGGCTTCAAACAAGCCCTCGCGCAAAACCAGCCACTCAACCGCCAGAAGATTGGCCTCGTGCTGGAAGGCGGTGGCGCCCTCGGTCTGGCCCACATCGGCGTAATTCAGTGGCTTGAGGAGCACCACATCCCGGTCAGCTATGTTGCCGGAACCAGCATGGGGGGCCTGGTCGGCGGGGTTTACGCCACCGGCCGCACCCCCGCCGAGATCCGCGAATTCATCTCTTCAATCCAATGGAACGCAGTTCTGCGCGGCGAAATCCCATTCAAGAACCTCACCTACCGCCGCAAAGAGGACTCCTACTTCTATCCCGGCTCCATCGAATTCGGCCTGAAGAAGGGGATCCGGTTTCGGGAGGGATTCAATTCCGGGCAGGAGGTGCAGTTCGTCATCGACAAAGTCGCTTTGCCCTATTCGACCATCCAGAACTTTGACCAGTTGCCCATCCCATTCCGTTGTGTCGCGACCGATCTGGTCAGCGCAAAGCCGTATGTTTTCAGCAGCGGCTCGTTCTCTGTGGCCCTCCGCTCAACGATGTCTCTACCGGGGTTCTTTTCTCCGGTGCGGGTCGATGGGCATGTCTTCGCCGACGGTGGCTTGCTCGACAACCTCCCGGTCGACGTAGCTAAGAAGATGGGCGCCGACCTCATCCTGGCCGTCCATCTTGAGACCCAGCCCATGTCGGCCAATGAATCCCTGTCATCGTTTGGCGTGCTTGGCCACTCGATCTCCGTGGTCATCGCCGCAAATGAGATGCGCAGCATGGAGCAGGCCGATCTGCTCGTCAGCGTCCCGCTCGATAAGTACAACACCAGGGATTACAACCAGGCTGACGCCCTCATCAAGGCCGGCTATAACGTCGCCGAAGGCAAGGCGGCGATGTTGTCGAAGCTTTCGGTCGACGAGGCTACCTGGAAGCAGTACATCGCCGAGCGAGAAGCTCGTCGCCGCCAAGCGCCAGAACCTCAGTTCATCGAAGTCAAGGGCACCGATCCCCGCAGCGCCAAGGCCATCGAGAAAGACTTCCAAGCGCAGGTCAATAAGCCGGTCAACCCGCAGGCCCTGCAGGAACAAATCCTCGACATTCAGGGTGATGGACGCTACTCAAGTCTGAACTACACGATGATCGACAAAAACGGGACTCCGGGGCTCCTTATTCAGACCACTGATAAGCCTTATGCCCCGCCCATCGTTCGACCGCAGATCACCCTCGATGGCTCTCAATATAACAACGTCCTCTTCAGTCTCGGCGCCAGGATCACCTTCCTCAACGTCGGCGGATACGACACGGAATTGCGTAACGATGTGATCGTCGGCTCCGAATACGGCCTCCACACGGAGTATTACCGTCCATTCACGGTGGGCAGTAACTGGTTTCTTGCCCCTCAGGGAATTGTTGACAGCAATGAGTTCAACGCCTATACCAACAACGGTAGCCTGGCATCGATCTACCGTGTAAAGCAAGCGGGCGGAGGCGTAGATCTCGGCTACATCATGGGGCGAAGCGGAGAGTTTCGCATCGGGTACGTAGCCGAATATCTCAACTACTCCCTCCAGGTCGGCGAAAAAACCGAGCCGACTGTGTCAGGTCGCGAGGGCTATGCCAGATTCACATACACGTTGTTGCACACCAACGATCCCGTCATACCCACCACCGGGCAAATCGCCGCTTTCAGGACCCAATGGTTCGGCTCCTACCCAAGCCCCTCCAGCCTGATTACGATTGCGCAATTTCCACTGACGGAAGGCAAATTCACTCAGTTTGTGCCTACCAGCGACCGGACCACGCTGACCTTTGGTTTCGGAGGAGGTACGGTGTACTCCACTTCCAACAGCTCCATCGGACTCCCCGTATTTGCTCTGGGAGGCCCAAACAGTTTCGCAGCCTACGGCACTCAGGAAATCCTGACCAATCAATACTTCATCGGTCAGCTTGGAGTTGTGAGGGAATTGAAGGAATTGCCGCCCCTCCTGGGGAACAAGCTCTACCTTGCAGGTCGTTTTGACATCGGCAGGTACCAGCAGGTCGGCACCGGACTCGGCGAGCCCAACCAGTACCGAGTCCCCGGAGACGTCACCGCAGGACTCATCGTCAACACCATCTTCGGCCCGGTCCTGGTCGGCGGGGCCGTCGGAGACGCCGGCCACCACCGCTTCTTCTTCAGCCTGGGCAGGGTCTTCTAGGCCGGCGACGAGGCAGGGACAGGGTTGAGCGAATCCGGGGACGCGTCCGCCGCGCAGTAATCTTTGCTCTTCAACCTCTTGTTGGACTTCACATTGAACGAGATCGAGTGTTGTACCGGCGTAACTCGAAAATAGGAACTTGTGCCCGAGTTGGCGTCGGTAGGACGGCGGCTACAAGCAACGGCGACAGTGGCGAAATTTTCATACTTCGGCAACCGGCTGTCAACTAGCGCGGTTGACTCACCTTTGGCGCGTTAGACCAGGGTGACTTTGCCGGTGGCGAGGTCGTAGTATCCGGCGACGATTTTCAGCTTGCCTTCTTTTACCATCGGGGCCAGGACGGGCGAGGCCTTGGTGAGGAGCCCGGCCTGAATTGAGGCGTTTGCTTTCGTCGCGGCGGCAACGTCGGAGCCGGCCTGATCGACGGCGGGCTGAATGTGGGGGAAGAGGGAACTGATCTGCCCCGGGACATCTTTACCAGCTATGGTGGCTTTGACGGCTCCGCAGCCGGCGTGGCCGAGGACCATGATCACCTTGGTTCCGAGGACAGCGGCGCCGAATTCGAGACTGCCGATGATCTCGGACGTGGCCATATTGCCAGCTACTCGCGTAACGAAGATGTGTCCGATGGTCTCGTCGAAAATGGTTTCTACGGGCACGCGCGAGTCGGCGCACGAGAGGACGGCAGCGAAAGGTTCCTGCTTCTCGACGGTGTGGTCACGCAGGATTTGCATGTCCTTGTCGAAGCTGGTGATGCGGCCGGAGACGTAGCGCTCGTTGCCATCCATGAGCGCCTTGAGCGCCTCGTTGGGGCTGAGGTTGCTTTGGGCGAGGACCGGTTCTGTGCTGAGGAAGCTCATCGACGCCGTGGCGGCGAGGGTGGCGGCTGTTCCAACGAGTGCGGTGCCGAGGAAGTTACGGCGGGATAAAGCGGTTGCGGACGAGTTCGGGACACTGTTCATTGGGAGTTCCTCCTTACGTTGTTACGTCGAAAAATCATAATCCACGACGCCAGTACAATTCGCGGAAAACAGGATCCAGCGGCGCGGTTGCCGGAGCTTTTTAAGTTTCACCAAAAAGGCTTCATTTGGATTTGCGTGGAACCTTATAGGCGAGCGAGATGCCAAAGATTTCGTTTGTGTCCCAGCCAGCGGGGAGGTTAACCGACTGCAACATGTAGTAAGGCCGAATGGAAAATGAATCGGCGATGGGAAACCGGAGTCCGATCTGGAAGCGGTTCTGAGTGTAGCTGCTGCCTCCGTTGGCGAAGGGGTTGTACCAGGGAACGATGAAGAACTCATTGTTCACCACCAGCACCGGCTGCCGCGCTGTGCGGATCGGCAGGGTGTACTCGACTCCGGGGCGAAATCGAAGGCGTGCCGAGGCAGGCCGGTCATCTGGAAACCGTCCCTCGATGAGCGTGCGTAGGATCGGCCGCCACGGGCCCCGGGATGTGCTCAGCGTGAGATTGAGCTGCAGCCGGTTTTCGTAAGCGATGGCGGGATTCCCAGGAAAGCGCTGGTAACGATAAATCGGTATCAGCGTGAACCACGGCCGCAGTCGAAAGGCCACGCCGCCTTGAACGAAATACTCGAACAGGTTGGACGCTCCCTCGTCCAGCCGCTCGTGGAATTCGATATCCAGAGATTTATTGCCCGAAAACGGGGTGGAGATTCCCTGATCGAGCCAGAGCCCTATCTGCTTCTCATCTTCGGGATCCTCAGGCTCCGGCTGTTGCTGCGCCCTGGCCGGGATAGCCAGGAAGCAACTGCACAGCATCGCAAGCGCGCAAACTATGTGCCGCTTCATCATCCACCCACTGTGGAACCGTCTACCAGGCTCCGGAGAGCGCAATTCCGCCATTCGTCGGAACGGAATCAGGACTTCCAGTGCGGTTTCGTAGACACGCTCGGACTTCCAAATAGTTAGCTGTAGGGTTCAGTCGGCGGCAGGGACCCAGACGTTGTCGGCGGCCGCAATTTCTAGACCCGGCTCTTCGGTTGAGATTTTGACGCGCTGCAGCCCAGCCTTCTTCTTCGGAGTGGCCTCGAAAACCAGGTAGTACTGATTGGCAAAAACTTTCTGCAAACGATCCAGGTAGGGCTTGAAGCTGACCGGGTTTAGGGTTCCCAGAGCGAAGTATTCACCGCCTGTTTCGTCAGCGATCTTGGCGATACCGGATTGACCCAACTGCGCTTCCCATGCATTCCGGCCAATTCGCCCCACCCCGGGGGAATAAATGGAGTGAACAATGACACCGGAGCGTTGGCTGGCCATGCTTGCCGGATCTGCGTCCACGCTGATCGTAGCCATACCAGGACTGCTACCAGTCGATCCGCTTGGAGGCGGCGCGTTGCGGGATCTGGAGGGGACACCGGGCGCTGGCAACGAAGACGAGGGCCTTTCGCCGCGCAGCCGATCGATTCCATCGGTTACCATTAACACTTCGCGCCGAACTTTCTGCTCCGGCCAACCTTTCACCAGACTGATGAGCGACAAATAAGGGCTATCCGATGCCGACAAAGTGCCGCGCGGCAGACGGATCGCCTTGGCTGCAAGGGCGTGGTCGGCAGTGAAGTTCTGGACGATTTGGATGGTAGCGTTTGACATATAGGCAATGCCGACGACGGTCGTTGCCGGCAAGGCGTTGACGAAATCGCGAATGTCGTTGAGATTGTTTCCGATGCTGTGGTCACATGTATCGTCGATGAGGATGAAGAGCTGGAGCGCGGCATTGTCGCCGCGGGCTGGAATCAATTGATTCACTTTGAGGGCATTCTTCCCCTGTTTTACCTGGACGTTATTGGGCTTCAGCGTGGCAAGTTCACTATCATCGCTAAGCCCCTCGGCGGCAATGACCAGGTGAACTTGAACGCCAGCTACAGTGGCTTTTTCTTGTGAATGCCCGAACCCCGCATTCAATCCCAATGCAAACAACGCGACAACTACCATTCCATGTACAACCTTGCGATTTGTCATGACTCCTCCCTGCCCGAAGTATCATCCGTTCCTGTTACAGAAATCCAAGATATGCCGTAGTTGGGAAAAAGAATGGCAAGTCTCAGACCAAATGAATTTTGGATCGTAACCTGTTGCATGCGCGTGAATTGGTAAACCGAATCGGGCGAGCTTCACGCGCAGAGTCGCTGCATTCTCCGACATCTCGGGGGAACGCCCGAAATGTCGGGGGGGGGAATTGTTGATCTAAGAGACGTGGTGGCTCTGTTGACATCCTCGATACGCGGCGGGTGGAGTGGGCGAAAAAGCGGATAAGCTGAAGCTGCTCTGGAAGCTTCGCAGACAGCTATGGCCGAGATCGGACTGGTACGATTCGCCCGGCTGGCGTTGGTAGTCGGCGAGGCGGTGCTGCCGCAGCACCGCACGAAGTTCAGCAAACGGCAGTTCACTCAGTCGCAACTATTGGCGGTGTTGTGTCTGATGCGCTATGAAGACTGGACCTTTCGTGAAGCCGAAGTCCGGTTGAGCGAACACACCGAGTTGCGATCAGCGCTCCAGTTGAACTCTGTCCCCGACTACACTACGCTCTATCGCTTCCTGACACGATTATGCGAAGAGGATGTGGCGCGAGTGTTGCGCGAGATTGTGCGGCGCATGCCCGGGAGGTGGCGAAGTCCGGCCACGGTAGCGGTGGATGCAACCGGACTGGCGCAGGGTGCGGTGAGCACGTTCTTCGTACGCCGGATGTATCACCATACGCAGCAGCCGCTACCCTGGAGGCACTGGCTGAAGTGGTGGGCCGTGGTCGATGTGGATCGCCGACTCATTCTGGCGCAGTGCGCACGGCAAGCGCCGTGGAACGATTGCGCCAACCTACCCTCGTTGGTCGCCGAGGCTCATCGACATACTCCCGTGGGCTGTGTATTGGCCGACGCTGAATTCGACTCGGAACGCAATCACAGTTTCTGCCGTCAACAGCTGAAAGCCGACAGCGTCATTCCCGCTAAGCGCGGCAAGAAGACCTGGAAAATCCATGGCGTACGGGCGCAGATGCGGGCCAATTTCCCTCGCGCTAAGTATGCCCGGCGCTCACTGATCGAAACCGTCTTCTCCGTCGCCAAACGTAAACTCTCCTGCCGCGCTCCCGGCAGGACCCTTGCAATGCAAGTCCGCCAGGTTTTGTTGCTCGGCGTTACTTACAACCTCTATCGCCTCTAACCACCGCCCTCGTCTCTCACGAGGATGTCAACAGAGCCAGACGTGGTTTTGACTTCAAGCCGGACGAAGAGATATTATCGCGGCCCAAAAGGGGTGAGTCGATTTGCCAGCTCTCCAAACGGGGTCCTAACCGGGTCGAAGACTTATGAGGGCACCCTTGGATCGAAGACGTGCAGAACCTGCAGCAGCTAGTTCCCGCGCCGGGCTGTGACGACTCGACAACAACCGTTAAGGGGGGCCTTCCGCCATCCTGGCACGTCAGAGGTGCCATTCCCTGGCTGGCTCGGGTTTAGTTGCGTCATCTCTCCTACATTGGGCAGCAGGTCGAGAGCGCACTAGGCTACCCGCATGGATCTTGGTCTGAACCTGGATTCTGGGAAGCTCACCTCGATCCGCAAGACCGCGATTGGATCTTGCGCCAGTCAGAAGTCTCGATCAGCCAGCCGATAACCCGCTCCATCAATCCGTCTGCAAACAAGTCAGCAGTGAGACCCTCTTTTTCCCCAGAAACCAGCTTGACGCGGCACATCCCAACTCTTCATTTTTTCGCCCCCGGCAAAGCCGGCTGTGTGATCGGCAAATCTACACTGATTGCAGCATGGTCTGATAGACGTGGGTTCAGTGCTTCGTTCGTTTCGTTCATGGTGCGTGCAAAAGCTGGCGCAAAGCGATAGGAGTCGGCCGTTTTGGGGTCTTCCTTTAAGAAGCCTTTCACAAATATCCAGTCGAGCCTGAATTTTCCTACTGCTGCGAGGGTTCGGGGCAAGGCGAAAGTTGTAACGAATCCCTTGCTGGCCCGCTCGTTTGAATTGCCCAAGGTCCCCGTGCGCCCGCTCACGGAGAGTTCCGCATCTCCACGGAAATCAATGCGGGTTCCATCATCGAAGCGGTACTTATCCAGGTCTTTAAAGAATCCCTGTTCGGGATTGGCTGCCAGTAAAGGAACTCCCGACGCAGTCGGATCGCCCTGGAATTTCGCCGTCTTGAAACCGAAACTGGCAACGTCCATAATGAGCCCCACTCCTGTCGCATACTTCACTCCTTGTGTGGCCCAAAACGCAGGACTGTTCACCTTTTTCAGCACGGCCGAGTTTATGTTGAGAACCGAGCCATCCTGCCCGGTCGTGTTCATATCTCCGGCGACGATCACGGGATTGCGAATTGGACGAATCATGTCCAGAAGCTCATCTACCTCCTTGACCCGGCCTTTCGGTGTGGTGCGGTTCTCCAGGTGAGTCGCCACGATGATGACCTGATACTCGGGAAGATCGGGTATGTCAATCGTCGCAATAAGATTGGTGCGGCCTCCGCGGCGCACCTCGCGTACGATTTGTTCTGCGAAGACCAGGCTTGCCCCCTTGCGTTTACCGGCCTCGAGAGATCCATATTTCTTTTCGCCGTTGTACCAGTCGTAAGCCTGATACGAAAAGGGCACGAGCTTCACATCCCGAAGGGGATAGCGAGAAAGAATTGCATTGCCATGCAGCGCCAGAAGACGCGACTTGTCGGTACTGAACAGTTCGTCCAACTCCTTGCGCTCAGTTTCATTTTCCACGGCCGCGAACGATTGGGTACCTAACACCTTGGGATCAACTTCTACAAACTCGACGCCATAGGCCCAATTCATCTTGAGCGCTTCGGCGAGTTCCTTTACCACGGCCCGATAGTCGCTTCTCTTCATGCCCCAATCGACCTCATTGAGCACGAGCACGTCTGCCGACTGAAGCACGTCCATCTGCGCATTCAGCACTTGGTCGTCCACCTTTGCCACGTTCGTATTGTTGGCAGACTCGCTGTGTACTTTGGCGAGGAATCCCTGCTTATGGGTCAGCGACAACTCGATCGCGTCGAACTCGGCTCCCCTCTCGATGTTCCATTCGACGACGCGCAGCGAGGGCCCCATATCCTTGACATCGGGGCGCATCGGCTTTATGCCACTGAGATACGGTTCATTGTCGACAAACGGAGTCGTCAGCAAAGTGTGGAGTTTGGCCGCCAGGGCGGGATCGACGGTTTCCTGTTCACCGAGAGCCACTAGTTCCTGGTAATTCAAAAGCGCCGGCTGGGAGCTGCGGATGTAATCCGATCCATGATCATTCTGTGCCGATGCCCTGGAACAAACGATCAATGCCACGAGCAGGACGACTTCCCCTGCGACTACAACAGCACCGCCACTTGCCGGAAGAAACATGGCTTTGCGATGTGTTTTAGGCGTTCGTCCGAAGCTCGTCATGGTGACACTTCCCTCCTATTGATCGGCGCCGATCGCGTCGAGCTTGGGCGAATAGAGGCGTATCCGCGCGCCTGCCGTAATGGTCACTTCATCAAATTCGTCGTGTTTCGGAGTAATTCCAGTGACAAACTGAGCAACGCCGAGGATCGGAAAATCTCTCGTTCCCATCCTCAATGCAAGTCTCAGACCAAACGAACTTTGGATCGTAGCCGGTTGAACTCCCGTGATCGGTAAGACGAAGTCGTACAAGCTGCGCCCCCTGAGTCGCTCGTGTCCCGAGATTTCGGGGGAACGCACGAAATATCGTGGAAGCAATCCAAAGCGTGATATTTTACTTCGGTCGGATGGAAAGATACTATTCGGGCTGCAAAGTGCCGTCGCTCTCCTCACATCTGCAAACGATCTTGAGCGAGTTGAACTTATGGCGGAATATCCGATCGAAGAGATGCAGGATCCGCGGCCGCCGCGAGTCCCCGCGCCTGACGGTGCTGGCTCGACAACGGCAGCTAAGGCGGACCTTCCGCCATCCTGGCACGTTGGAGGCGCCATTCCCTGGGAAAGTGGGGTTGAGTCGCGTCACTTTTTCTACATTGGGCTACCAGTCGAGAGCGTACTTGGCTACCCGCGTGAATCTTGGTCTGAACCTGGATTCTGGGAGGATCACCTCGATCCGCGAGACCGCGATCGTATCTTGAGCCAGTCAGAACTGTCGATCAGCCAGACGGATCACTTCGAACTCGAATACAGGATGATCGGAGCCAACGGCATAGCCCAGTGGTTCCGCGACAGTATTCGAGTGGTTCGTGACCAGACTGGTGTTCCGCGGAAACTGCATGGGCTGATGATGGAGATTGACAGCCTGAAGGCCATCCAGGTTCATCTGGAGGAACGGCTGGCATTCGAAGAGCGTCTGGCCCGCTTGTCGGCCACTTTTATCGACTTGCCCTCTGACCAAATCGATCAAGAGATTGAGAACGGACTCGAGACAATTGTTACGAGCCTGGGAACGGATCGGGCAGCGCTTGCGCAGCTTAGTGCGGCCGACGGCGAGCTCAAAATCACACATGCCTGGTCGGCTCCCGGGATTCCGCCGAGCCCCAAAGGCAGTCTTAAGGACGTGTTTCCATGGATTTTCAGGGAGGTTCAGAAAGGAAACAACATTGTTGTTTCGCGGGTCGAGGACCTTCCCCCAGAAGCTGAGAACGAGAGGCAGTACGCTCTCAAAGTCGACCAAAAGGCCACCCTCATAATCCCTTTCTGGATTGGAGGGAAAGTGGCAGGCGGGGTATCGACGGGGTGCTTTCACCGAGAACAAGAGTGGCGAGCAGAAGTAATCCGGAGTTTTCAACTGGCGGCTGAGATTTTCGCCAATGCCATTGTGCGAAAGCAGACTGAGGAAGGACTGAGGCAGGCGACTGCTGAAATCAGGGATCTTAAGGATCGGCTGCATCGCGAAAATCTCTACTTGCGCGAAGAGATCAAGCTAGAACACTACCATGGTGAGATGGTCGGAAACAGCGAGGCTATTCGGCGCGTACTCAAGCAGACCGAGCAGGTCGGCCCCACCGATTCGACCGTGCTGTTATTGGGTGAGACGGGCACCGGCAAGGAATTGCTCGCCAGCAGCCTTCATGACTTGAGTCGCCGGCGCGCGCGGCCGATGGTAAAGGTAAATTGCGCGGCCCTGCCCGCATCCCTGGTCGAAAGTGAATTGTTTGGACGCGAAAAAGGCGCATATACAGGGGCGCTGACACGAGAAATCGGCAGGTTTGAACTGGCCAACGAATCTACCATCTTCTTGGACGAGATCGGTGAACTGCCTTTGGAGTTGCAGGCCAAACTTTTACGCGTCCTCCAGGAAGGAGAGTTTGAAAGGCTGGGAAGCCCGCGGACCCATCGGGCAAATGTCCGAGTAATTGCCGCCACCAGTCGCGATCTTCGCGCAGCCGTGAAAGAAGGCAGGTTCAGAGAGGATCTGTTCTACAGGCTGAGCGTATTTCCGATTCAAGTTCCTCCGCTGCGAGATCGCAAGGAAGATATACCTGCGTTAGTGTGGCATTTCATTCGCGAACTTGGGAGCCGAATGGGGCGGAATATTGAAAGTGTCCGGTCATCCACCATGGAAGGATTGCAGCGATATTCGTGGCCAGGGAATATCCGAGAACTGCGGAACATAATTGAACGGTCACTGATTATCTTCCCGGGTGAGGTCTTTCAGGCGGAGATGCCAATCGGGGATGAAAGTGTCCATTCTCAAAATGTAAGCAGTACATTGCACGAAGTGGAGCGCGAACACATTCTGACGATTTTGAATGGGACAAGGTGGCGAATTCGGGGAAGGAACGGGGCAGCCGAAATCCTCGGCCTGAAGCCGAGCACGTTAGAGTCCAGAATGAAAAAACTGAATATCTCACGCACCCGTTGATCCCCGAAATGTTGGGGGCTCCTCGGAAATTTAAGCTGACTCTTGGTAATCCTCCGATTGATGCTGAAAGGCGTCCCCTGCTAAATGCTTTTGTTCTCGCAAGATTTAGTTTGATCGAAATGGCCATTGGATCAGGCAACTCGCGTGCATATGCCTTGGAGCGGAGGCGACTGCCCAATGCACAATCGGTGGGATTAACGTGCTTCACGCGCCGGAGGTCATCTGTATATCTCCGGTATCCATACGCAGTAAGGCTTGAGGTGCGTATGATTATTGAAAAAATTGGCATGCTGGCGCCGCCCGAAAGGCGTGAAGACTTGCGACGCGCCTTTTCCTCGATCTTAGGACCGACCTGTGTCGAGCCAGGTTGCATTAGTTGTGCTCTGTATCAGGAGGCTGGAAATCCGAACAGGTTCTGCCTCGAGACCCGCTGGAAGACCGACCAGGAGTTGATCAGACATCTCCGCTCTGAGCAATACAGGAGCCTACTGATTTTGCTGGAGCTTGGCTCGGAGCCTCCCCAAATTGAGTTTCACGAAGTGGTGGAGACTAAAGGGTTGGAGCTGATCCACGAAGTGCGGCAAGAGGGACTTGCGACCTGACTGCCAGCTGACGAGCGGACTATGGCCAGGACCAGATTCCACTGGCCCCGAAATATCGGAGGTGAACGGGAAGCCTCTTAATCCATGTCCCTGCCGTCTGCATGCTTTGGTGCTTCCTGCGAATAAGTTGCGAGACGCCGTTGCCGCGAACACCGTTGGCATTGCAATTGCTTTTTGACCAGCTAAGAAACCGTGACTCCGGGTCCCGCACACTACGGGCAGAGAATAAGTGCCGGCATCGTGGGCGTGGCCTTGAGATGGAAGGAAGAGCAGTATAGGGAAGCAGTCAGATTCCTCCGGAGGACAGTCAGATGAAGAAACAAACCGCAGTGCGTTGCGCGCTTGTCATGTTCCTTGCCTATTGTCCCGTCACCTTCGTCCAGCGAGCGGCGCAGTCACAAGCTGTGCGCTCCCTGACGGGTACGCAACAGAAAAATATTCAGGAATACATTGCGCTCCTGCCTGGGAATGTTCAGCAGCAGAAGGCCGAGATCATGGGCGCTATGATGAGCCTGGGTGTGGATCAGTCGGCTAAATTCTGGCCGATCTACAGCGAGTACGATGCAGAGTTGACGAAACTAAACAACCTGAGAGCCGACAACGTTCAGGATTATGCGCGCAACTACGACCAGATGACTGATGCGAAAGCCGCTGAGCTGGCTGAGAATGGTTTCAATTATCGGAAGCAGCGTTCTGAGCTTCTAGCGAACTACTACGGACGCATCAAAGACTCGCTGGGCGACATCGAAGCCGCACGATTCCTTCAAATTGAAGATCAGTTGCTGGCAATTACCGATCTTCAAATTGCTTCGGCCTTGCCCATTGTGGGGAAAGTCCAAGGTCAGACCCAAGTAGCGCCAACCCGAACCCAAGCGGCGCCGACCCCAACCCAAGCAGCACCAACAAAGGTGACCGTCCCCGCGGGAACGCGAATCCTGATCCGGATGGTCAATTCTGTGGATTCCAGCAAACAACAGGTGGGATATCGCTTCACAGCCAATCTCGAAACAAATCTGCAGGTGGGTAACGTGGTAGTCGCGCCAAGAGGTACGACCATTTATGGCCGGCTTGCCCAAGCTAAGTCCGCGGGCAACATGTCCGGCGGTGCAGAGCTGACTCTCGAACTGACCGACATCGTCATCAATGGCACCGCGAATCCGCTTCTGACCAGTACCTATCAAGTTGCCTCACAGGGGCAGGGTAACAAGACAGCAGGGAGAATCGTTGGCGGCGCGGGACTCGGGGCGCTCGTTGGCGGACTCGCGGGTGGGGGAAAGGGCGCTGCAATCGGCGCCGGGGCTGGCGCGGCAGCCGGAACTACCGTATCGGCAGCCACCAAAGGCAAACAGGTATCTGTGCCAAGCGAATCTTTGCTCGAATTTCGGCTGCAACAGCCAGTTAGCCTTCCGGTGGCGCGGTAGACGGTGGTTTCTCTCGGCGCCATGATCTACGACTCGTCGCGGCCCTTCGTGAAGTTCGCTCGTGCTGAACACCGCCGCACTCTAAATCAATGTGCGACGAGGTGGAGCGTCGGCGAACCGGAGGCTAATTACCTCTTTTTCCGCCTTCAGATGGGCAGGCTGAAGTCATAGACGAATCTAGAGAACTAGTAGAAACCTGCACCCGAATGACCGCAGTGAACAATCGGTGCGCCCAAATATCATGCCTTTAGCAGCGGCATTCGGAGCCGGAGCCATCGGTGCAACATGGAATCCAAACAATCCCACGATTGCAGTTAAGGGATATCAGAGCGTAATTACGCAAGCCTAGGTTGGAGTCGTTATAAACAGCATCAAACAGCATCGGTGAATTTTCACATGACCTAAAGAAGAGCTTTAGCAAACACAAAGACTGATCGTGCACCTCCGACCAAATGTTGGCACAGAGGGATCTCCGTGCAGACCTGCTGTCTCGGCGATGCTGCGAAAATAAGAACATCTGCTGGCCAGCTACGTCGATCCGCCTATCTTGTTAGCGGACCCAGCTTCGAGAGCCGGCTTGGGCCGATCAACTTCGATAGGACTCGCCTGCAGGCGGAGTTGGTCAGCAAGATGGGGCCCGGTTGCGCCACAGCCGCCTCATTGTTCGCTTGTGAAAAGACTGGAGGTTTGTGAATACCATGTCTTCTAGTACGTTTCTCCGATGCGTGATTGCCGCCTGCTGCATCGTTGTTATTGGCGCACCTCAAGCGAGCTATGCGTTCGAGGCGCCACAGTCCGTTGATGCGGAGACGTCGGAAACTGCGGAAACTGCGGATAGCGCGTTGCCTGACGCTCCGGCGGCACAAATTGCAGTGACCGAGAAGGGTCTGCCGCTGGCGATCCTGAAGGACCAGATCCCGATCTGGACCAGCCCGTTACGGATCAGGATGCATGATCTGATTTGGTTGCTGCCACTCGGGGCAGCGACTGGTGTGACTCTGGCGACCGACACCGACGCCATGCGCGACATATCGCGCGACCGGAGCTTCAACAAGGACAGTGTCAACGCGTCGAATGCTCTGTTAGGCAGCGAAATTGCCGTGCCTGTTGGGTTGTATGGCGTTGGATTTTTCAAGGGCGATGCGCATGCGCGCGAGACGGGCATCCTGAGCGGTGAAGCGCTTGCAGATAGTGTGGTCGTCGAAGAGGCACGAAGATCATTTTCCGGCGGGAGCGCCCCCTCTACAACAATGCAGCAGGTGATTTCTTTGCGCCGAACACAGGTGCGAATGGCTCGTTTCCGTCGTCACACAGCATGCTGGCTTGGACATTGGCAGCAGTAGTGGCTGGAGAGTATCCATCGAAGTGGGTACAAGTGGGAGTGTATTCTGTCGCCTCGGGCGTGAGCCTGACGCGCGTCCTGGGACAAGGACATTTCCCAACCGACGTCCTGGTGGGCGGCACTGCGGGATGGCTGATCGGGCACTACGTGTTCGAGAAGCATCATGCGTACCATGCGGCCCGTGCGCTGCGAGCAAAACTTGCGATGGGAAGATGAGTGAAGAGTGGGGTCTCAACAGATGCGACACAGAGGATTCGGTGCGGGAAGCACTAAGAAAAATAGAGACTAGGAACGCGGGATCATGCGGCGCACGCGTGAAGAAACTGGAATCTGGCCAGAGAGCATGCGCAATTTAGGATTTTCTGGTCCAACGGATCACATCTTCCAGTACGCCAGTGTCCGGGTGCAATACGGGACCGCGGGCAACGATCTCGTACGGCTCCAAAGTTTGCGTACACTAAATTAGACTTCTGCAATGCATACGCGGCAGGGCGAGTTCTCGATCAGCGCATTATCGTCGCATCACTCACTGAGAACACCCGCCACCATCTAGGAACTTGTTGAAATTCGTCTTGCTGTAGCGGATTTACTTGGGATTGGTGCTTGTCATGGGCTGAAATTCTGTTTCAAATCGTGCTTTGGAGCAGTGTATATCGAGTTGTGTGGTGATCGGGAAGACGAGCCTGATGGCCGCAACCAGGGTTGGGGCACACTACAGCCTGAGTCCTGCAGGTGTTGGTTGCGCCATCAGCCTCGGCAGGCGAAGCAGATTGTGGGCGGCGCAACTGAAAACGAACAGCCAATCTACTTTCTCCAGTCCGCGCAGCTTGACCTGGCGCAACGGCCCGGTCTGCTTCAGCCATCCGAAGCCCTTTTCGATCAGCCATCGGCGGCTCAGACTGATGACATAGCCGGGCTGCCGCGTGGTTCTGCGGTCCAGGTTGCTGGAGCGGTTTCTGTGGTTGCTGGTGATGTGTGGAGTGACATTCAACTCCCGCACGGTGCGCAAAATCCTTCGTGTCGTAAGCTTTGTCGGCACCTACGGTAATGCGGCGTGCGCGGCCCTGCTGTTTCTTCTGAAGCATTAACAGCGCCGCATCGCGCTCGGCGTATCCATCGGCGTGAGTCACCATCGCGGCAGCAATCAGTCCATTACGGTTCTCCACCAGCGCATGGCCCAGGTAGCTCAGCTTCGATTCCTTCCCGTAGCTCTTCTTGTACAGGCGGGCATCGGGATCGGTGGTCGATGCATGTGTCTTGTTGCTCCGCTTCTGGCCGTGGAAGTTCGCGCCATCGTCATCATCGGAATCATCCTTCGAACGAAAGCTCTTCTGCGAGGCCCAGGCCTGGATCAGCGTGCCGTCCACGGTGAAGTGCTCATCCGACATGTATTGCTTCGCCTGCCGGTTCAC
The DNA here is from genome assembly GCA_963823845.1 of Terriglobales bacterium. GTDB lineage: Bacteria > Acidobacteriota > Terriglobia > Terriglobales > Acidobacteriaceae > Alloacidobacterium. The sequence continues at coordinate 47,412 of CAWGND010000018.1, read as the reverse complement.
CTCGGCAAAGAACCGCTGTGCAACCTCTGAGGTCAGCAACCGGTCACGGTTCTTCGAGAACACCGCATGATTCCATACCACATCGTCCATGCCCAGGCCCACGAACCAGCGAAACAACAGGTTGTAGTCGATCTGCTCGACCAGCAGTCGCTCGGAACGGATGGAAAAGAACACCTGCAGGAGCAAGGCCCGCAGCATGTACTCCGGCGCTACCGACGGCCGGCCGGAATCAGCGTAGAGTGCATCCAACTCCGGGCTCAGCGACCGTAGCACCGCATCGGTTAACTTGCGAACCTCACGCAACGGATGATCGGCCGGTACCCTCTGCTCCAACGACACATAGCTGAACATCCCGTCCTGAATCCGCTCGTCTCCACGCATATCGATAAGACGAACAGACCCTGTCCAATGCTGCAAAAGTCGTACCTATTTCAACAAGCTCCTAGGTGCTGTGGCGTAGAATACACCCTCGTCTGGTTGTCTACGGATAAGGAGGGCCTTTTGCAAGCAGGGCATTCAGCCGTTTGTCGTGACCATAGATATCATCGAAAAAGTGCACAGTACCGTCTTCCTCCGCGACGGCGGTTACATAGAGAATGAGGACCGGGACCTTCACCGTCAGGTTAACTTGCCGATTGTCTTTGCCCGAGTCCATCGCTATTTGTGCGCGTGCCACGGTCCATGGTTGTTGCCCATCCAGTTGATTGCGCAACAAAAAGCCGGCTAGCTCTGCTGGCAACTCTACTCGGATACAACCTGAACTGAAGTCGCGTCGCGATTTGGAAAACAACTCGGTCGACGGAGTGCTGTGGAGATAGACAGAATGGGAATTGGGAAATATGAACTTGATCAGCCCGAGCGCATTTGTTGGTCCCGGTTTCTGACGTATTGAGTATTTGCCCGAGAGTAGCCCGGCTACCAAATCGTCGTTCGGAGACACCACTTTGCCACTGGAGTCGGTTACCTCGAATCTCTCACGAGCTATATATCCGCTGCTTTTCTTAATGCCAGGGATAACAGTCCTGCGGAGAATTCCGGGGGGAACGTTCCAATAGGGCCGGAAAACGATAAACCGTATGTCGTCGGTAAACACTGGCGTTTGGGTTGGCGCGGCCTTGCCCACAATGACGTTCATGCTGAGCGCAAGCTGGTGATCTTCTGAATAGGTCCTTAGTCGAAACTCGGGAATGTTTACGAGAACAGGAGGCTGCTGAAACTCGGTGGGCATCCATCGCCAGCGCTCTAATGCGTCATCGATTTGCTGTACGCGTGCGCTGAATGGAGTGTTCAACTCACGTAGAGTCGTCGCATCTAATTTGCCGTCTGTCGCCAGGCCATGTCTTGCCTGAAAATGTTTGACCGCCTCTACGAGGGCCCCGCTATAGGAATCGAAGCCTCCACCCTGTTGGAGGTCTCCAAGCAACTGCAATCGCTCAGACAACTGAGCAGTTCCTGCATACGTATCGCCCGGAGCGACGGTCTTGATCCCCCCTGGCACTTTGGCACCGTCTCCTTTGGCAGCCAAATCCAAGTATTGCTTCAACATGGTCTCGATACGGCGATAGCCGGCATACGGTGGCTCAATCTGAGCCAGGACAGATTGAACGTTTCCTGCACTTGCAACCTGTTGCGCAATAAATTCTGGCAGATTGTATTTCTTGGACTGCACGTCGATGCCGAACTTGAGATGTTTGGGATTAATTCGCCCGATTCGCAGATCCGAGATGTACCGCATCGTCGCCATCGTCAGAGAGGCATCGAACGAGGCCTGAGCGACAGCTGACGCTCCTTTGAGGGACTTAGATTGCGTTGCCAGGTTTTCCGCATCATAGTCGCTGGGATTCAGCCCCTTTAGACGGCTTGCGCGAAGAGCCTCGATCAAATACGTTGCTTGCGATGTTAGATCATCATCTTTGATCCAAAAAGGCGCAAAGTTTGCGGATTCATAGAGTTTCTTGATTTGTTCCCGATATCCAGTGGTGTTGAGGTTATTTCCTAACTGTCCTTTCGCTGCCATCTCTCGCAATTCAGACGAGATTGCGGATGAAACAGCGGCGTCCGCAGGTTGATTCAATGTGGAAAGGCCAGCCAAAGGAAGCATAACCTGACTTGACCCACTGCCATTGAGGCAGATCAAAATCGCCGACAAAAGCAATTTCCTTGAATACATTGAACCTCAGTTCGAGAAGCTGAGTCTAGGCAATTGGCTTTTTCCTGTTAGCGCCAATAGTAAATTACGATTCTTGGTTTCATACTGTTCGTTGAACCCTGACGTCCTGAGCTGATAAGGCTACTTGATGATAAATCGCGATAGCACTCATCGACAGGATAGTCACTTGGGCGATAAGTCGCTAGAAGTCTCCATCTCGGACAAATGGCCTTCGGTTTTCGACTGTCGAAAACAGCCCGTCGCGCTCGCTAACCGTGCTTCGAGACCACGCGCCCCGTCCGCTGCGGGGGAAGCTCTCGCTCGGGAAATGAGCGCTGGCACACCGCAGCCTTCCTCGGAGATTATGCATATATCCATCAGTGATTTGATATTTTCCGCGCCGCCATAAAGGAGAAGGAATGAACTGGGCTATTCTCGTCGTTGCAGGGCTTTTTGAGGTTGGATGGGCCATCGGGTTGAAATACGCGCTGGGCTTCACCCGATTCTGGCCTACCGTCTGGACGGTTCTGTCGATGATCATCAGCCTTGGACTGTTAGGCCTCGCCATGAAGGCTCTTCCAGTCGGCACGGCCTACAGCGTCTGGGGCACGTCAGGAGCTGTCGGCACCGTAATACTAGGAATCGTTTTGTTTGGAGAACCTGCGAGCACAGGCCGGATAATCAGTGTTGCGCTCATACTCGCTGGAATTGCCGGCCTCAAGCTCTCGACATCCTAACAGGGCAAGAGTGGATCGTCTCGAATCAATGAATGGCTGGGCGGACGCAAAAGAGTATCTCAACAGGGGATTCCATGGAAGAAGTGGGGGTCGTACCTCAGTAAGCTGCAGTGGGGCACGGTGCGCGAGGACTATAGTGCCGACGGCAACGCCTGGGACTACTTTTCCCACGATCAGTCGAGATTACCCGCTTACCTCGAATTAGAGGTAATCAATGCTTTCTTCCGCTAAGCTCCCTCTTTATGTCAGGCGCAAATTCACCGATGCTATTTACAACGACTCCAACCCAGGCTTGCGTGATTACGCACTGGCGGTTCGATATCCAGAAAGGCGCAGGGTCTCATTTTTAGAATTAGCGTTCTGTGGGACAGGGTGTCAGTGGTAACTTCGTCGGAGAAGCGGTGCTGCCTTGTCGACGCCGTCCCAATCGTGTTGACACGCTAAGTGGGATCGACAGTGATCCTGATACCCGGAGGTTGAGGGCGATTTGGAAACCGCTCCACGGGCACGGCCAGTTCGCTGCCGTCCCGATGCGACAGGATCGTTGGAGTCATGATTTCGACGCCCGCGTCGGCGAAGGCGTCCAGCACATTGCGACGCAGGTTGGCGCAAGTCTCGAACATCTCCTCGGATGTTTTGGTCCAGACGCGCAGTTCGTACTCCACGGAGTAATTGCCGAAGGAATTCTCCAGCACTCGCGGCGCCGGCTCGGTGGCGATCTGCTCGGTTCGGGCCGCCCCATCGAGCAGGAGCTTATGAACGACTCTCCAGTCGACGTCGTAGCCGATCGTGGCAGTGATCCCCAGTGCAAACCCGTCGGTCAGGCGGTTTGCGCTGTAGTTGGTCACCGAGGCGGCCAAGACTTTGCTGTTGGGAATGGCAACGTGCTCGTTGCCCACCGTTATCACCCGGGTAATGAGTAACGTCTTCTCGGTGATCTTCCCGTAGACGCCTTCGATGCGGACCACGTCGCCTAACTTGAACGCCCGTTGATAGGTCAGCAGGATCCCGGCCAGGAGGTTTCCGATGAGTCCGCTGGAGCCGAAGGTGAGGAGCGCCCCGAAGAAGAGCGAAAACCCCCGAAACAACGGCGATTTAGCGCCGGGCAGGTAGGGGAAGCTCACGACCAGGATCAACAAGAAAATGGCAGTTCGGCACAACTTGTAGGTCGGTTCAGCCCATTCCACAGGAAATTTTGCGAAGACGATCGTTCCGCGCTCGATGGATTTGAAGTAGTACTTCAACGCCTTGCGAAGAATCCAGCCGAACAAGAGGATGACAAAAAGATAGCCGAGGTTCGGAAGGTAATTCTCGAAGGCCTTGTCCGCATCGCGCAGGGGCGGCCCCAAGAACTTAGTCAGACCGGCGGTGAATATTCTCGTTCGCGGAAAGATCGAGAACCCCTCAAAGAAGTAAACCAGAACGATAGTGATTGCCAGAAGGGTACAGAGGACATGGATGCCCACGCGGAAAATCCGGCTGGCGTGAAACTGGGGACTGAATTCGGCCGCGCTGTCGGCACGAAGCCGGGATTGCCAGGCATCGATGCGCCGGTCGCCGAACCAGTACATCAGCCCCACCGCGTGCAGAGCCAACAAGAGCATCGAGCTGCCAATCGTCAGGTAATAGATGCCTACCAGGAAGGCAGTCGGCGAGCCCATTTCAGAGCGCGGCGCAAGGCGACTGAGCAGATTTCCCAGGCCGGTTAATAGTTTCTCGGCAGGCCCTCGCAAGAGGAAAAGCAATACAAGAGCAGCGAAGTTTGTAGCCGAAAATGAGTTGCGCCAGCGATTGGATTTTCCACCACGACTTAAAAAGAAGGTGCGCGGGCCCCAATGGCAGACCGCCACCGCCGCGAGGAAAACCGAACACCGCAAGAAGATTCCGAATAAGCGAAAGGACTCCTGGGCGATGCTGCCCGCTGGATCAAAGGTCTGCATTCTTCGCTCCCGATCGCATTTCGATATTACATTTTCGATCTTATCCGGATCCCAAGCTTCTTTCCGAGGACGCGACAGGCCTTAGCCTTTGCCGTGTACAGACGGCCGCGCGGACCTGCGTTTTCTGGAGCGCTCCTTCCAGGGACTGATGCAGAATTTCAGTTGGTGAGTCAATCGCCACGATCCGGAGGGGAGGAACGTGTTTGCGGGCGGCTTTCTTGGGCTGGATAACATCGGAGCCTTCGATCGCAGCGCGGAACTCCCGACCGGTGGGCGCATGGATCAGGCCGACGGCACGGCATGGATGGCATTCTACTGCCTGTGCATGTTGGACATTGCGCTCATTCTGGCCGAATACGATCAGATGTATGAGGAGACTGCAGCTCGATTCCTTGAGCAATTCGCCTGGATCACCTATGCGATGGATCGCATCGGCGTAAACCACGACGAGATGTGGGATACGGCGGACGGCTTCTTCTACGATCTGTTGCATCTCCCGAATGGCGATACCATGCGTTTGAAGATGCGCTCGATGGTGGGACTGCTCCCGCTATGTGCGGCGGCCGTGTTCGAGCGAGACGCTGTTGAGCACCATCCTCGTTTTCTGGAACTGATGGAGTTATTCCGCAAGCGGCATCCGGAGATCGTGAAAAAGATCACTACTGCCGATGACCCAACTATAGGCGGCTACGAGGGGCGCAGGTTGGCGTCCGTCTGCAATAAGGAAAAGCTGCAGCGCATTCTGGCTTATATGCTCGACGAGAATGAGTTTCTCAGCCCATACGGGATACGCTCGCTGTCGAAGTATCACCTCGACCGTCCTTTCCTGTTTCATCTCGGGGGACAGGAGTACAAAGTTCAGTATCTTCCTGCGGAGTCGAACACTGGCATGTTTGGCGGCAACTCGAACTGGCGTGGGCCAATCTGGATGCCGGTGAACGTTTTGTTGATACGCGGGCTGTTGGCAATGTATGTGTTCTACGGTGACGACTTCAAAGTTGAGTGTCCGACCGGTTCGGGAAACTACATGACGCTATTTGAAGTGGCGAAAGAGCTTGGGCGTCGGTTGTCGAGAATTTTTCTGCGCGATGCTAACGGCCGGCGTCCGGTTTATGGAGGAGCGAAAAAGTTTGACGAAGATCCTCACTGGCGGGACTACATTCTGTTCCACGAGTACTTCCATGGCGACAGTGGCGCCGGGTTAGGGGCCAGCCACCAGACGGGGTGGACTGGGCTCATCGCTCGAAGTCTCGATCTGTTCGCACGCTTAAAGCCGGAAGAAGCACTTCGGGTCCCCAAGACAATGATGTCGGAGATAACTCGACAGCAAGTCGCAGGGCAGGGACAGCAATGAAACGCAGGGCCGACAGACTCGAAAGCCCACCATCGCGCAGAATTGTTCTGGCCATGCCTGTCAACAGGCTCACTGTAATCGGATGAACAGGCGGCGGAAGACAACTTGCCGAAGAGTCGCTAGCCTTGTAGTACAAGTCGCTTTCTGCTGCAGAATGAATCCCATCCCACCGCTCGAGGCGCCACGTCAAAGTGCACTACCCGACTGAGACGCCGTGCCGTTTATCGTTAGTGCGTGCTGCATCACGAGAAGCCCACATGGCGTTACCGATCCTCATCTTAGTCGAATCCCGACGTGTGCATTGAACTGTCCGATGAACCAACCGTGTTGGGCCGACCTTGGTGGCATGTTTATTCTTGTCGAAGTCAGGAAGGCGTATAATGCGCCCGACAGAGGTTCAAATCGAAAATCCCGGCTAGATGATTTATTTGCCCCTGCGGAGTTGGCGGCTGACCTGCATCGTTGCGATATCGAGTCGAGCACGTCTGAATTTTGCTTCAGGAGGAAAGCATGACTAATCATTACAAGCGCTGGATTCTGAAAGTTCCGCTTTTCGCAGTTCTTGTTTTGGCGCTCACGCTAGTTCGTCCCAGCCACACCCAAGCGCAACAAGACCAACACCCGATCCTGGACAAGGTCGCCAATAAGGTGATTCAGCAGTATCAGACATCTACATGCGAACAATTGTGGGCGAAGAAAAGCCAAAAGGCTCCGCCAAGCGCTGAAGAACAAAAAGCCATCGCCTTTCTTAAGAGCGATCCGCAGATGCGCACCATATTTATCAACAAGGTTGCGGCGCCGATCGCGAACAAGATGTTCGAATGCGGGATGATTCCTTAGAAGCATTTAGTTCGATTCAAGCGGTCGAGGACACCATGAGAAAGACGTTTGGGAAAGCATTTCTGGCATCCCTGCTGGCTCTCTCAATGGGAGCTGGAGCTGTAAGCGCCCAAAATACAACGCCGCCCGCAGAGAAGAAGACCACCCAGGTTAAAAAGCCCTCGGCCACCCCGCCCAAACCGGACCTCGAGCCCAAGGCAATCGAACTACTCAAAGCTGTGAGTGAACGCTTGGCTGCTGCGCATACGCTGTCGTTCACTGCGGTGCAACTCGCCGAGTCCCCGAGCCGCCAGGGCCCTCCCCTTGCCTATGCGACAAAGTCAGATGCCACTCTACAGAGGCCTGACAAGCTGCGTGTGATCATGTCTGGTGACGGCCCAGCCTCGGAGTTCTACTACGACGGTAAAACCATGATGGCCTACGCGCCGGCGGAGAACCTGCTCGCCGTTGCCGATGCGCCGCCTACGATTGACGCCATGTTGGAAGCCGCCTACCGCTCCGCCGGGATCTTCTTCAACTTCACCGACTTGATCGTTGCCGACCCCTATAAGGATATGTTCGAGGGGCTGACGCTTGCCTATTACATCGGCCAATCCCACGTGGTCGCGGGAACGACGACGGACATGGTGGCATACATCGATAACGGCGTGTTCATCCAGCTGTGGATTGGAACCGAGGACAAACTCCCCCGGATGGCCCGCGCAATTTTTCTCGACGATCCAGACCATTTGCGCGGCCAAGTGGAGTTCTCCAACTGGCAACTCGACGGTACCCTCCCCCCGGATGCCTTCGTGCTCTCGGGCACCGCCAATGCGAAACGCATTCCGTTCGCTCACCTCCAGGCGGAGCCTAATCCGGGCAATACGGCTCCGGGCGCGCCTCCGTCTAAAGCCAAGCGACCCAAAGTGCAACCGTAATGAAGGAGGAAATCACGCCATGAAAAAGGTAGTCGTTAGCTTGACAAGTCTGGTAATTAGCTTGGTCTTGTGCGGCGCGGCCCGGGCCCAGGCACACAGAAACGCCTATGGCGGCAGCACATCGCATAGTTCTGGCTCAACGAGCCACACCACCGCCTACGGTGGTAGCGCGACACACACTGCCGGACAGGGAACGACCGCCACCAACGCATATGGTGGCTCTGCATCTCATGCGGAAGGGTCTGGAAAGACGACTGCCACCAGCGCCTACGGTGGTACCGCGACGCACACTGCGGGACAGGGAACCAGCGCCACTGGCGCATATGGTGGCTCTGCATATCATGCGCAAGGGTCTGGAACGACGACTGCCACCAACGCATATGGCGGTAGCGCGACACATTACGCCGGATACGGCACCGTCGCTACAAGCTCCTCTGGCCAGACAGCCGCTGCGTATCATCCGCCCGCTACCTATTATGGGTATCATCCACCTACTACCGTGGCCTACTACGGAACAGGGTGCTACAACTGCGTTTCGACTGGCGGGGCCGCAGCCGCGGGCGCTGTAGTCGGTATGGCCGTTGGCGCTGCCGCAGCCTCTTCCAACGCCAGCGCCCAAAGCGCGAGCGCTTACAGTGCAGGCTACTCAGCCGGTACTGCAAACGCGAGCACTGCCAACGCCAACGCTGCGGCTGCGAATGCTAATGCGGCGGCAACGAACGCCAATGTGGCGGCAGCAAACGCCAATGTGGCAGCCGCGAACGCCAATGCTGGCGCTGCCAATGCTAGTGCCGCCAACGTCACGTATCAGATGGGCGCAGTTTATGGGGCGCTACCTGCTGGCTGCATCAGTCCCAAGGTCTCAAGCGGTGGAACCTATTATTTGTGCGGCAACACTTGGTTTAGTCCGTCCTATGGTGCGAATGGTGTCCTCTATCGCGTAGTGCCCACACCGTAAGGGGAAAGTGCATCGTTCGAATGATACGGCCTTCATGTGGAGGAAGATCGAGAAAACTGAGGAGATGGCATGAATCAGAGCATCGCAAAATATCCATGACAAGCAATCGGTCGCGGGGTGTGCGACGTTTCGAGAGGGTGACGACATGAAGGATACGATTCTGATTTCCTTCGTTTTGGGCCGATTTATGGCTCGTGGTGATGCTCTGTGCAGGTTGCGGAAGGAGAGTCCGATGAATTGGAATAGTAAACGCATGATGATCATTGGCGCAATAGCTCTTGCAACTGCTGTCCCTGTACTTCCCCAGAATCCTGAGCTTCAGGAAAAGCTAGCCGCTGTAAAGCAGTCCACTGCGGAGAATAAGCAGAAGCTCCGGCAGTATCAGTGGGTCGAAACAACGCAGCTCACTTTGAAGGGTGACGCCAAGCCTCCGACCAAGAATAGTTGCCTGTACGGCCCGGATGGACAAGTTCAGAAAACTCCGATCGGTCCTCCTCCGGAACAGCCGAGCGGTGGCAGGATGAAGCAAAAAATCATCGCGAAAAAAACGGGGGAAATGAAAGATTACATGCAAGACGTGAAGGCTGTCCTTAACATGTACGTGCCGCCCGACCCTCAGAAAATGCAGGCAGCCTACCAGGCGGGCAAGCTCTCCTTGAACCCTGTACCCGGCGCGGTGAACTTGGTCTTCACTGATTATGCCCAGCCCGGCGATAAGATGACCCTCACGTTTGACACTGCCGCCAAAAAAATCACGGCTCTGAACATCAATACATACATGGGGCAGGAAAAAGATGCCGTGACATTGCAAGTGCAGATGGGCAGTCTTCCCGACGGCACCAACTATGTCCGGCAGACAGTGCTTAACGCAACCGCAAAACAACTAGTCGTCACAACCACAAATTCGAATTACCAAAAGCTTGGTGGGTAATATAGCGATAAAAAGCACCAGGTCGACGTATCCCGCTTGCTCTCGGGTTCTTCAGCGCGGGAGTCGAGGTTGGCCATTCTCGTTTGTGGGACCGGCACTCTTGGTCATAGCGGCGTTTAAACGCTGGCTGTATCGCTTGCCTTCATGGTCCTGGCGAGTCGCGCCCTATGCCATCGGCGTGTGTGCGTCCCTTTGGTTTATCGCTCGAATCGCAGCGTTCTAGAGGTCCAGCAATTCCAGATCTCCGACTCTTGGAGGCGGCTATTGGAGGCTGCTGAAATGCGTACAGGTTTTCTTCCATTTCGATTGGTTGCTCTACAACAGATGTGCATGCGGGTAGTGATTCTTTGTTCTGCGTTTGCCATCGCCATACCTCTATTTGCCCGAGAGAAAACAGACATCCTCGTGATGAAGAACGGCGACCGGTTGACAGGCGAGATCAAAGGCCTTAATTCCGGCACGCTTTCCGTCAACTTCGATTACATCAACGGCACCAGTTCAGTGGACTGGTCCAAGGTAGATCACCTCGAAAGCAAGCAACTGTTTCTCGTGAAGACACAGGATGGATCGGTCTACACCGGCGCCCTGCGCACTGTTCAGTCGTCTGGAAAGCGCCCGATCCAGATCGAGATTTCCGAGAGCCCAGTTCGTACTGTCGCCGTGGATCAGTCGAAGATCACCCAAATGACGGAAACGTCAGCAAGTTTTCGGCAGCGGCTCAATGGGCAGATCAATTCTGGGATTTCGTACTCCAAGGGCAATCAGGCGACCCAATACAATTTCGCCGCCTTGCTTGAGTATCCAAGGGAACGATGGGTGGCTGCGGCTAACTACAATTCCTCATTAGCGTCCAGTACTGGTGCAACGGTTTCCACACGAAATACGCTCGACCTATATGCCGGTAGATTGCTTCGGCGGGACAACTGGTTTTACGCGGGGGTCACTGACTTCCTTCAAAGCTCCACACAAAAAATCGATCTTCAGACAAATCTTGGCGGCGGCGTTGGGCGGTATTTAAAGAATACAAACCGGGCGAACATTTGGGTGCTGGGCGGCTTGGCCTGGCAAAACACACGGTATTCCCAGTCTTTGGGCGAGCAAGAAAAGCAAAACGTTGCCGCAGCCTTGATTGCCGGTCAGGCGAAGTTTTTCGTATTCAACACAACGAATTTGACCATGAATGGTTACGTCTTCCCGGCGCTTTCCGAACCTGGCCGGGTATACACGAATACCACAGTTACCTATTATGTAAAGCTTTTCGGGGGACTGAATTGGAATGTTTCCTTTTACGGCAACTGGGACAACCAGCCTCCTCGAAATTTCTCCGGGAGCGATTACGGAGCCAGCTCAGGGCTGGGATGGAGCTTCGGTAATCGATGAACCTGGGAGCAATATCGCATGCTACAGCGTTGCAGGATCGACCGGAGACACTAGAAATTCGCGTCGAGTTTCGCCAAATGGTGCAGGCCGGTCTCGACCGCGTCGGGCCTGAGAACTTACCGGTCAAAGCGTCAGCGAAGTCGGGCTGGCTGCGGATTCAATCTGTCAACCGTGGGTTTGCTCTGACACTTACGATTGACTTTGGCCCTGTGACTCGCCAAATTGTCATCCCAGCGCAGAAGGAACCTGCGTTTTGAACTCACAGGCAGATTCGCGACCGCAGCCGGGCGTGTCGGGTGACCACGGATAGTCACAGAGAGACTGTGCCGAGTGGGCGGCAAGAGATCAGCAGCTATACCTCGCTCTCATTTCATCTTTAACTCTGACGAAGAGATGTTCGAACAGCAGCTCAAGCGGCCAGACCATAATAACGGTGATGCAGGCCGCCAAGATTGGGCGTAGATAGAATCCTGCAATGTTACTGCCGTTGTTGGCCAATAGACGACCTGCCGGAGTTCGCTTATCCAATGCGAGATGCGTGCGATCGTCTTGGTAGTAATGGACGTACTCGTTCATCAGCCGTTTCAGATGCCGTTCATTCAGCACGATCACTTGGTCGAGCAAATCGTGACGGCAACTGCCGACCCAGCGCTCGGCGACGCCGTTCTGCCACGGACTGCGGAAGCTGATCCGCTTGGGCTGGACGCCAAAGCTCTTCACTGTGTCGATGACTTCCTCATTGAAGCTCGCGCCGCGATCAAAAATCAGGTAGCCCGGGGCCGAGTCATAGGGAAAGGCATCGCGAAGCTGCTGGACAACCCAGGCGCTGTTCGGATGCTTCGTCACATGGCAGTGGAGAATTCGCCGTCGATCATGCGCAATGATAAAGAAGCAATACAGCGTGCCGAACGCGAGCGTCGGCACGGTAAAGAAATCCATCGCAGCGATGGCTTCCCGATGATTGCTCAGAAAGGCCGCCCATCGCTTTGCCGGATCCGAATTCCGTGGCGCTTTCCGCATCCAGCGCAACACGGTCCGTTCAGAAATGTCGAAGCCAAGCATCTTTAGTTCTCCATGAATGCGCGGCGCACCCCAGGTTGGATTCTCGGCGACCATGCGGAAGATAAGTTCGCGTAGCTCTTTGCTGACACACTTCCTGCCCGCGCGAACTCGTTGCCGCGAGAGCCAGGTCCAATAGAGCTTGAAGCCTGCCCGGTGCCATCGCACAACGGTCTCCGGCTGGACGAGAATCAATGCCTGTCTCCACCCGGACCAGAACCGCCGCAATATGACCCAGAAAAGCCTGTCGGTGACGGCAAGACGAGGATGGGAATGTCTCCGTTTCAAGACAGCAAGCTGCTGCCGGAGAGCCAAATTCTCCAAGAGGAGATCGCGGCGAGAAGAAAAGAATCGGATCACCGGAACAAGCAGCAGCTTCACCAGGCGCAGCATGCGAGAAGTTGTACACGGAGAGAGCCCAGATTGGATACTGGGCTAATCGTCATGATTCAACAGCAGATCGCTATTTTGGCGAGCGACAACTAGAAAATTCTGGCGATGCTGCACTACGCCTTATGGATTGGCAGAAGAGTACCCAACTCGGGCCCACGATCAATAAGTTTCTGAATCGCATCACCAATCCAAAGCTGGGGCCGATGACCTATGAAGAGGGCAGAGACTTCTATCAATTATTTGGAAAAATGTGTCGATGAGACAAGCAAGCTAGCACCTCCTGTTCAGTACAGCCTGCGTGAATTGGTTGGCGGATTGAAGACAGATCTCGGTAACGCGGCCGACCAAGTAGGCAGAGCAGCCGACTACTACAAAGGCCTAGGCGATTATTCGAATGCTGCCAAGCTTCAAGACTGGTATGACACAGCGAAAGATGTTGGCACTAAGGCTGCGTTTACCAGTCTGGGTGGTGCGGCGGCCGGCGGCACTGCATTCAAGCTGTGGCAGTGGATGACAGGGAAATAGAACAGGCGGCCCACGTTCGTTTACAAACAGTGGCCTATGAGCCAAGACTGCATACCAACATAGGACGCTCCGAGCCCGACTGAAGTCGTCCTCTCTTTGGTCTTCCCGTTCATATAGCAGACGGCGGCAACGTGGTAGTAATCGCCTTTTCTCACATCGACGATACGGCCGAGTTCTTGACCATCGCTAAGGAATCGACACTCTCGCGAATATCCATCCGGGTTAACCGTATAAGCGCTGGAAATGAATGAATATCGCTTTGGTGCGGATCTATCTCTTGGGACTCCGCTCCCTAGCAGCATCATGATCGTCCCCATTAGACATCCGGCTAACAGCAGCGCCAAACCACCAGTGGCAAATAGTCTACGCATCTGAATATCCCGGCACCATTATAGGTAGATGAACTGAAAACTTGGAAGGTCAGTGGCGTTAGACTTGAGCCATGGCACAACATCATCTTGTGATTGGCTTAATGGATGACCAGAAAAATGTGGTTGGCTTGCAGTGCAGCCGCTGTGGAGAGATCTTCTTGTATGTGAACGGTATACTTTCCCCTGAGAAAATAGCGGAAGAATGCCCGTCAAACGCAAAGACCTTTAGCCAAGCCGCCGCAGTCGTGTCCTGACGCGCCTTAATTACTAAAGTGTCACGGCAAAAATATTGCTCGATGCCAATGAGCCTGATGACAAAACTCTATTGTTGCCACGTCCAGATAATGAGAAGGAGCGAAACGAGATCTGCAAATTGTTGTCAGATGTCTACGGGGCGTATGTACCCGCGCTCAAGTCTGGTTATTCGTTCGACCGCAACTGGGATGATAACGGCGCCGGACTCAATCTGCTGAAGCGCTACCGTCTCTTTACCCGTTCCGTTTGCACCCTCGCCCAACAGGTGTGGCCGCAAGCGAACATGGAGCGCTTACTTCAGGAGGCCTAAAGCATTTCTTTGTTCCAACAAAGAAGAGCTGGTCGCTTTGCGTCGCCCGGCTCTTTTTTTCTCGCGAAAACGTCTGTTTCAAAAGGATGAAGGTGGTGATATCTCAAGAGGTCTGAACAATAGTGACCACTGGACCACCAGGATGAGCCTCTGGTGACTCAGTACCTGCTAACTGGTGTTCTATATTGCTCAGACTCGGGCGGCAGAAGACATTACGATCGGTCCGCAGAAGGCGTGAGACGCCTTCGCTCATAAAAACGAAGTGACACATTGGGCAGCTCCCTAACAGGCTGCCCCCCTTTTTGGCCTATCTGTCGGCCTAACGCGTCACAACAATTTTGCGTTGGATGTGTTCAATATTGATATGACTTGTAGACTGTGTAGCGGGCCACTGGCCAAGCGTCAACGCCGGGGTTTCTTCAAGCGCCACGTCTTCGGCGTGCTGGGCTTTCGTGCGTGGAGGTGTGAGACATGCGGATTAACGGAATTCCGAGTGGGTCGCCTAACGCTGTGGTCGAAGTTTTGAATCTGGCATTGCGAATCGCGAGGCAGAATAATCACCAACACGAAATGGCTGTACGTGTGTTCTATCGTGACCGCATCGTGACCAAAATCAGAGTGTCGTTGGAATGCGCTACTAAGTTGTTGATTTATTTGGCGTCCCCGACGGGATTTGAACCCGTGTTATCGCCGTGAAAGGGCGTCACTGTTGAGCAACATTAACGCACTGCTGAGAACCAGAACGCATCGCAACGAATTCTAACAACATCAACGAACACGTTAAGTGCTCCGCAACTGCCCGCAATCATGGTACGCCAAATTGATCTCTCGTGGAGCACGAAAGGCGGTCCCAGCTAAGGCCCTTGACCGGCAGTCAAGGTCCTGGGAGATCCGCGATGCACGTGGCGAGCCACATCTCTCCTGAAATTGTGCTCTGGCCTTCCATGAGAAGGACTTAATACGTTCCAGATCCCACCACTCTCGAAGCGCGCGTCGATGATTAATCACGCATTGAAAAAGCCGCGGAGTGAGGAGCAACCCTCACTAGTCCTAGGAGCCGGTTATTCACTCAAGTGGTTCAGGTCAGAAGGGTGACGACCTGGACACCCAATGACCGCTTTGCTCTTTGCGGAGAGGAACGAGCCCAGTCGATTCATAATCTCGGGTGTTGGGTTGCGGCGATGAGAAACAATCGGATCCACAGCACTATGTCAGGCCTCGCAAGTCTCTGTACCAGAAGTCCTTTCCGTCCGCGACAGCCTGAAAAGGTGAGGTGCATTCCGTGGTCTGGAGCGTTTGCGCTGGACACGCACACGCCCCAGCTTTGCAAAACCTGCTTTTAGACCTCAAACGCTGAGATGATGTTTGGAGTGCTGCGACGGGTAAAAGCGGTGCCGATTTGTAGCTCAGCATCGTCAAGGCGATTCATATGCCAGAACACCGTATAGGCAACGCTAGCTAGATTTAGCACTGGGTCACCGCTTCGCTTGCGCGTTCCGGTAGGTTGGATGAAGATATTGGCCATGGCTGGCAGGTTCTTGCTCGGTGCGATTGTCAGCGCGCTGTGCGCGGCCCTGCAGTCCACAGGGCAGGAACTTGACTCCAACGTCACCACACGCAATCGCTCCCCGGCGGTCATAGCGGACCAGATCGGAGACCCAGCCGAGCGCGCGGATTTCGTGGCGCTGTACCGGAAGCTGGACGCGCAGACCATGCTTGCCCGCTCCGAGGCCTTTCTGGCGAAGTATCCCGAGTCGGCATTTCTCGCCCAGGTCTACGAGATCGCGGCGCGCGGCTGCTTCGATGCGGGAAAACTGCCGCAAGGTCTCGAGTATGCGCGCCAGTCGCTTGCGCTGCTTCCTGAAAACCCCCTATTGCTGGTGGCCGTCGCCGACGTGCAGGCCAGCCGCCGTCAGAACGACGATGCCATCCGCAGCGCGACCGATGCGCTTCAATACTTAGATGAGTTTGCCAACCCAGTTTCGGTCTCAGAGAAGGAGTGGCCAGAGGTAAAGCAGCGGCAAAAGGCGATCGCGCATTTCGCCATAGGACGGGCGAAGCTCCAAATGGCGTTGCAGGAGCATCCGGGAAACCTCCGGCAGAAGTTGTTAAACGCTTCTATAGGTTCTCTTTCAACGGCAAACGCCCTCGATCCCCAAGACCAGGAGATCGCATACCTGCTCGGCGTCGCGCATCTCGCTGCGGGCGACTCGTCGCAGGCCACTATTGAGTTCACGGCCGTTTATAAGCGCGGAGGAGACTACGCTCCGCGCGCACTGGCAAGTCTGCGGGAGATATATTCTTCGCAGAAACGCACTCCTGCGACCTCCTTTCAGACCTTTCTCGACGAGAGTCGTTCTGACATTCATCCCCCGCAAGCGGAGCCCCGGTCCGCAGCCGCAATGTCGAAGAAGCTACCTGAATACGCAGGATCTTACGCGTGCAAAGACTGCCACGCCGAAATCTATCGAAACTGGTCGGAGACTGGAATGGCGAGGATGTTGCGCCCGTATCAACCGCAAAACGTCATTGGGGATTTTGAAAAGAACAACGAGTTCTATACCGGCGACGACCTGCAGTATCTTCACGGCAAGCTAAACATCATACCGGGCTCTGAACACAAACTCTTCGCGAGAATGGTTGTCCGATCGGGAAAACACTATTTCGAGATTCGACAATCCGACGGAGGATGGCATTCCTATCCGGTCGATTACACCATTGGTTCGAAGTGGCAGCAGGCCTACGCGACGAAGCTCCCCAACGGGCAAATCCATGTGTTTCCGATTCAGTACAGCGTTCTTGAAAAGAAGTGGCTGAACTACTGGAAGTCGCTCGACGGGCCGGGGAGCGAAAGGTCTGACCCCTATAACTTTGGGCGCCTCGATGGCTCGACCAGCTATCAGGAGAAGTGCGCGGTGTGCCACACCAGTCAATTGCGCAACACCAAAGGCGGCGGCCTGGAGGCCGATGGACTGGAATTTCGCGAGCCTGGCATTGGCTGTGAAATGTGCCACGGGCCTTCGGTCGGCCACATCGCGGGCATGCTGACCGGCGACATTGAGCCGAAGAGTCCGCTGGATCCGCCCGTCGATTTCAGAAAAATCAGCAGTCAGGATTTCATGAACATCTGTGCGCAGTGCCACATGCAGGCGAGGCTGCGGGACGCGGGACCGCATGGGGAGCTGAACTACTCCACGAGCGGAGAGTTTTTCCAGCAGACGCAAAGCGTGCCGCTCGGCGAGTTCACGCGTAAGGGTTTTTACAAAGACGGCCGCTTCGGACAGACCACTTTCATTGTGGAGTCGCTGGAGAGATCGAAGTGCTTTCGCCAGGGTCGGGCCACTTGCGGCACGTGCCATGATCCCCACGGGCATGGCTTTTCGGCAAACCAGACATCTCTGCGGTTCAAAGATGAACCGGACAAAATGTGCACAGGTTGCCACACACAGTTTCAAGACAAGCTAAAGGCCGCGGCCCACACGCATCACTTGAGCGACTCGGAGGCGAGCCGCTGTGTTTCCTGCCACATGCCCCGGATCATGGATGCGCTGACGTTCAGCGCCAGGACCCACCAAATCGACGATATTCCTAATGCGGAGATGACCCTGCGGTTCGGTCAGCAGGAGAGTCCCAACGCTTGCCTGCTTTGCCACAAGGAGAAGAGCGCGCAGTGGGCGCAGGGCCAGTTGCAGTCGTGGAATTCAAAGGCGCCGGTCACGCCGGTTGCAGCGACAAAACCTCCTTAGCCGGGTCTCGCGCCTCCTAAAGGGGCGTGGCTAGTTCGTGTGAGTGTCCAGAATTTGAAGGGCTTTTTCAATATCGGGATCGCTGGGCGACAGCTTGCGTGCTTCGAGCAATTCTGCGCGGCCACTCTTCAGGTTTCCAGACCGGCAGTAGATCAAGCCGAGGTCCTTGTGAAGCAGCGCCTTTGCGCTGCAGTCTCCGCAAACCTCGAGTCCCTCCTTCAAATGGGCGATCGCCTGCGGCCAATCGCGCGCGTCCGCCGAGGCCAGCGCGAAGTTGCCCAAGGTCTGCGCCCGGTCCATGATGTGCTGCTGCGCCTGCAGATTTTCAAATTGCGCCTTCAGCCGGTTCGCCTCGTCGGAATCGGTCTTTGCCAGCAGGCGTGAAAGGTTGTAAAGAGCCTCTCCGTAGTCCGGCTGGATCTGGAGCGCCTTACGCAACTCCGCGATCGCGGCTTCGGTTTTTCCGGTATGCAATAGCTGCTGGCCCAGCATGTAGTGAGCGTCGGCGTTGTTGGGATCAAGCGCTACGTCTTTTTGAAACAGGACGATGGCCTCTTCCGCACTGCCGGATTGCTTGGCGATCAAGCCCAGCAAATATTGGGGACCGGCGAAGTCTGGATCAATGCGCGATGCTGCCTCCAGCTCGACCCTTGCCTCGCTGTTGCGCTGCAGGTCTACGAGCACCCGGCCTTTGTTGTAGTGGGCCGGGGCGGAGTTGGGGTCCAGGCGTACCGCCTCGGAGAATTCACTGAGCGCACCCTGGAGATCGAACTGGTCGGCAAGCGCGATGCCCAGGTTCAGATGCGCGCCTGCGGACTTTGGGTCGAGCTCGATCACTTTGCGGAAAGCGGCGACCGCCTCGCTTTGCTTCTTGAGCCTCACCAGCACCATTCCATGCGCGGTTAGCGCGGAAGTGCTTGTGGGCTGAATCTTGAGCGCGCTTTCCAATGCTTCATCGGCTTCCATGAAGCGCGATTCGGCGGCCAGGGTAAGGCCAAGATTGATGAAGGCCTGGGTATACTGCGGGTTGTTTTCCGTCGCCTGGCGGAAGAGCCTCTCCGCGTCGCTATTGTTTCCTTGTTGCGCGTAGAGCACGCCGAGATTGCTTTGCGCCTCTGCGTATTGCGGATCCAGCGAGATGGCTGTTTTCAACTGCTGCTCCGCCTCGGTCAACTGCCCGGCCTGGAGGCTCAGGAAGCCAAGCTGGTTGTGCGCCGGAGCGAATTTGGCATCGATGGAGACAGATTTCTCAAGCGCCTCGCGCTCGCTGCGAAGATCGCCCTGGCGGTCGAAGGCCAGAGAGAGATCGTAGTAAGTCTTCGCGTTATTGGGATCTCCGGTGAGCGATTCGCGATAGAGGTCGATCGCTTTCTGTATCTCCCCCTCCTGCAAATATTGATTGGCCTGGTTGGCTTTGGTTCCAGCCACGTCCTGGCTAACGCTCACCTGCTTCTGCTGCTGGAAGATATTGAGCTGCTCGCGTGCCTGTTCCTGGTCGCCGAGGGTCCGAAGCACGGCCGCCAGCTGGAAGCGTGCCTCGCTGGATTCTGGGTTGAGCTTAAGCGCCGCCTCGAGTTGCGCGCGCGCGTCGGCAGGTTTCCCCAGCTTAGCGAGGACGAAGCCCAGGTTATAACGAGCGTCGTAATGATTGGGATTTAACTGAACGGCGCGGGCGAGCAACGGCTCAGCGTCAGAATATTTTCCCAATCCGCGATCGACGACACCTGAAAGGTAGAGCGCGTCGAAGTCGTTCGGTTTACGGCGAAGGTTGTCCTCGGCCAGCGGCTGCGCTGTATCGAACTGGGCCAGGATTATCAGCGCCTTGATGTAAGACGAGCGCGCTTCGTCGTCGGAGGGATCAAGCCGCAGCGCCTCTTGAAATTCCGCTGCAGCCTCCCGGTACTGGCTCTGCTGGGTGTAAACGATGCCCAGGTTCATGTGGGCCTGAGCATACGAGGGGTGGGCTTTGACGACGTTCGAGAGAGTTTGGATCGCTTCGTTCAGATTTCCGTTCTTGGAGTACGCGATCGCGAGATCGACGCGCAGCACCTCATCGGCCGGAGCGCTGCGCAGCAGGTCGATCGCCGCGGTATATCTTCCCTCCGCGATGAGAACCTTACCCAGGCCATCCAGCGCCGGTATCGACTTCGGATCTGATTTCAGCGCGTCGTTGAAAGCGTCGATCGCCTCGTCGTTCCGGTTCAACGAACTGAGCGCGAGGCCAAGGGCCACCTGCGCCTGCGCTGTTGGGGGTTTGAGCTGCGCGGCCTTCTTCAGTTCCGCGACAGCGTGCTCCGCGTCACCGAGGTTCAGCAGGGCGAGGGCCAGGTTGTAGTGCGCCTCCCAGGAGTTTGGGGCCAGCTGCAGCGCGGATTGGAAGGCGGAGATGGCGCACGAGAGTTGATTGCGTTTGCCAAAGTACGCGCCGAGCGCGTCGTAAGCTGCGGCGGAGGGTTGCGACGCGATCGCCTGATCGAGGGCCGCTGGACCTTTGCAATTCGAGGCGTTCTGAGCGATGCCCTCGACACTACATATTTGGAGAGCGATCAGGCAGAG
Source organism: Terriglobales bacterium (assembly GCA_963823845.1). Lineage (GTDB taxonomy): Bacteria > Acidobacteriota > Terriglobia > Terriglobales > Acidobacteriaceae > Alloacidobacterium. Next base: position 26,991 of record CAWGND010000018.1, on the reverse strand, counting down.
AAGAGAAGTCGTCGAAAACACTTTGCACGATGTCGCGTCTGAACGCATTTCCAATCCAGCTGCGTTGCTTTTCAACCCGAAGTCTAGCACACCCGTCTTGCCTGTACGGATGGCACAGACGATGCGCGAGAATTCTCTCCAAGCGAGCCGATCGCCGGAACTGGCCACTCCGCGAGCGCTGCTATAATCCGCGCACAGATGAACTGTAATTGCTGGAGCGTATCCGCAGGGTCCCTGCTTCGAGTTCTTCAGATCTTAGCTTTGGTTGGAATCCTCAGCGTCTGCGCGGTGGTCCGCAGCCATGCTCAAGGGATGGGCGTGGCGACCGGCAATGGTGTCGCTGCTCCGGCCAAGCCGCTGCCGCCCGGAATGAAAGCGCCGGTGGTCGATTTTGAGGACGTGGCGGCCAAGGCCGGACTGAAGGGCGTCAACGTCTCCGGAGCGGACCGAGGCAAGCAATACATCCTGGAAACGACCGGAAACGGCGTCGCGATCTTCGACTATGACAACGACGGCCTGCCCGATATTCTTTTGGTGAACGGCGGCCGTCTCGATCAGAAGAGCACTGCTCCCACAGCCTACCTCTATCACAATCTGGGCGGTCTCAAGTTTGAGGATGTGACCGCGAAGGCAGGGCTCTCCGAGCCGGGCTGGGGACAGGGCGTTTGCGCGGGCGATATCGACAACGATGGCTACACCGACATGTTCATAACCCGGTGGGGGCAAAACGCCCTCTATCGCAACCAGGGCAACGGCACCTTTCGCGACGAGACAAAGCTCAGAGGGCTCGCGAATTCCCAAACACGATGGGGCACGGGGTGCGCGTTTCTTGACTTCAACCGCGACGGCTTCCTGGATCTTGTAATTGCTCATTATGTCGAGCTCGACGTCGCAAAGACTCCGCGAGCGGGCGACAAATCTCAGTGCATGTGGAAGGGGCTGCCGGTGCTCTGCGGGCCGCGTGGATTGCCCGCGGAGACGATCTCTCTTTATCAGAATGATGGTCACGGTCACTTCACGGACGTGTCAGATTCGATGCATATCACAACCGCGAAAAACTACTACGGCTTCACTCCGTTGGTCGCGGACTTCGACAACGATGGCTGGCCCGACATCTATATCGCTTGCGACTCGACCGCGAGCCTTTACTTCCACAACCTCGCGGGAAAGGGCTTTGAGGAGATTGGCGCAACCGCCGGAGTCGCCTATAACGAGGACGGCCGCGAGCAGGCAGGCATGGGCGTGACCGCAGGCGACTATAACCACGATGGCCTGCTCGACATCTTCAAGACAAACTTCGCTGACGACACGCCGACCCTCTACAAGAACACGGGAGGCAACAACTTCACTGATGCAACCGTCGACAGCGGCCTCGCCGTGAACGCGCGTTATCTGGGGTGGGGCACTGCGTTCCTTGATTTCGATGACGATGGCTGGTCCGACCTGATTCTCGCCAACGGACACGTCTACCCCGAGGTCGACAACGCGTCCACCGGAGAAAAGTTCAAGCAGCAGCGACTGCTCTACTGGAACCGGGGCGACTCGCAGTTCTTCGATATGTCTTCGCAAGGCGGATCGGGAATCACCGAAGCCCACTCCTCGCGCGGCCTCGCTGTCGGCGACCTCGACAACGATGGAGACCTAGAGATCGTGATCTTAAACATGGGCGAGCCGCCGTCTCTGTTGAAGAACTTTGCCCCAAAAATCGGCAACTCTTTGCTAGTGCGGGCAATCACCGCGACCGGCCGCGATGCGATCGGCGCACGTGTGACGCTGACGACGGCGGGAAGCAAGCAGATCGATGAAGTGAGAAGCGGCGGATCTTTCATGTCGCAAAACGATTTCCGACTTCATTTCGGATTGGGGAAGGCGACCGCGGCAAGTCTCTCCGTGCGCTGGCCGGACGGGAAGGTCGAGAGCGTGCCCGATGTCAAAGCCGGAGGGATCGTGACGGTCCAACAAGGCAAAGGTGTCGTCAAGAGGCAGGCGTTCGCTGCGGCAAAAGCGCGATAGGCCCCGAATGGGCACGAATCACGCGTTGAGTCATCGCGCAGGCTCATGGACGGTTAGTATCTGATCGGCCGCGACGGACTCCAGACGCTGCACAGTCCCGTTCGGCCACTTGATCTCCACCAGTGAAGCCAAGGTCGAAGCACCGAGACCGAAGTGCGCCCGTTTATCGCTGGCTGAAATGTAACTGCCGCAAGTGCTGACGAATGCATACTGCTCGCTACCCTCAGAGGTGACCAGGCGAACAGTTGTTCCAAGACCGTCGCGGTTGCTGGTCGACCCCACGAGTTGCAGGGTAAGCCAGTGGTTGCCATTGCCTCCGAGATTGCGAAGAATCACCGCGTGGCCATCGTTGCAGTTGATGGCCACATCGATAAAGCCGTCGTTATCCAGATCGCCAAAGGCGGCGCCGCGGGCCGCGAGCGGCGCTTTAAACACACCGCCGCTTTGATGGGAAACGTCTTGAAACGTCCCGTGGTCGTTCCTCATAATCAGCAACGGCTCCCGGTAGTGAAGCGATGGTTCGGTAAGCTCGATATTGTCCATCACATGGCCTTGCGCGACAAACAGGTCAAGCCAGCCGTCGTTGTCATAGTCGATCATCTTTGCGCCCCATCCGGAATGAGCGATCGTAATCGCGCCGACGCCGCTCATGTTGGTCACATCCTCAAACAAACCCTTGTTGCTGCGGAAGAGCGCGTATTTCTGGTTCGCCAGGGCATTGACGAAGATGTCGGGCCAACCATCATTGTTGTAGTCTGCTAGGTCGGCGCCCATGCCGGCGAAGACACCTCCGTTTTCTCCATAGGCGACGCCCTCCTGAAGTCCAACCTCGGTGAATGTGCCATCGTGATTGTTACGAAATAGCTGCTCGGGCACGGAGTCGTTGGCGATAAAGATGTCCGGCCAACCGTCGCGGTCGAAATCATTAATCGCAATGCCGAGCGCTTTGCCGGGCGACGACGCGATCCCGCAAAGCTTCGAGACATCGGTGAAGGTCCCGTCGCCATTGTTGTGAAAGACGAGACTGGCAAGAGCATTGAATTGGTTCGGGTGGCAATAGGCGCGGTATCCGGGCCTATGCTCTCCGCAATAGACGTCTATGCTGAAGTCCCAATCGACATAGCGTGTCACGATGAGGTCGAGCCGGCCGTCGCGGTCATAATCCACAAAAGCCGCCCCTGTGCACCATCCCCTGCCAGCGACGCCGGCCTTGGCGGTGACGTCAGTGAAGGTGCCGTCTCCATTGTTGTGATACAGGATGTTGCCGCCGAAGTTTGTAACCAGCAGATCGACATGGCCGTCGTTGTCAAAATCGCCCGTGGCTACGCCCATCCCGTAGCCGCGACCCTGTAACCCGGCCTTTTCCGTCACGTCGGTGAAGGTGCCGTCTCCATTGTTGTGGTAAAGGCGATTCCAGTAGCGCGGATTGGTCTTGTCCGGCGCGGCCGCTGGGGGCATTGGGTCCTGAAGCGCAGCTCCGTTGATAAAAAACAAATCGAGCCGCCCGTCGTTGTCGTAGTCGAACATGGCGACCCCGGCGCCCATCGCCTCAGGAAGATACTTCCGGCTCGTCTTGCTGGCCTCATGCTTGAAGCGGATACCCGACCTGGCGGTCACATCCGCGAAGGCCGGCAACTTCGCGGCCTTAGGCGGGATAGATTTGCGTACTGCGCTCTGCTCAGCCAGCAACGATTGCCAGCACGGGACGGCAAGCGAAATGGCAAGGAAGTTCCTTCGGCTGATCCGCATGGCGAGCTAGTGGTGCTCTCCCCGGATCGGAGGCAAGGTCTCGCGCACAAGCTCCGCATATTTGTTCGCTAGTTCGGTTTCGCCCAGCCGGCGATAAATTTGCTCGAGGATCGTATAAATCTGCAGGTCGATGATGACGCCCTGCGGATCGGCGATGCTCGCCGCCATCTCAGCGTCTTTGCGGGCCAACTGATAGTCTTGCAGGCGCAGATCGAGCCGGGCCCTTTCGTACCACGTTGCGCGCAGATCGGGGACCAGCTTCACTGCGCGGTCCAGGTGTACTTTGCTTGCGTTGAGGTCGCCTTGCTTCATCAGGAAGCGACCGTAGTTGTAATCGAGGAAGGCGTCAAATCGAGGCCCCTCCCGATTGACCTCCAGGCCTTTCTTATAAGCCTCGGATGCGCCCGCGATGTCTCCCAGGGGTTCGAGGTTCAACGCCAGATAGTCCCATGCGCGGGCGTCGGACGGGTCGAGGGCGACAGCCTTTTTGAACTGGGCCGCCGCGTCTTGACGCAGTTTGGCGCGATCGTAGATCACTCCCAGCTGGAAGTGCGCCTGGGCATCTTCCGGCGCCAGCTTGCAAGCCTCGGCCAGCAGTTCCACGCCCTTTTGCCGATCACCCTTCATGGCAAGGATCTGGCCCCGGACAGCGAGCGCCGCCGGATCGGTGGGGCCTTTATCAATCGCGGACTCGGAGATGGCGTCGGCGCGGGGATATTCGCCTTGTTCGATCAAGAGCCGGGCGAAGTAGGCGTAGCCTTGCGGATCGTCCGGGGCTACTTCCAGATAACGGGTAAACATTCCTGCCGCCTTTTCCGAGTCGCCTTTTGCGGCGGCGATGCGTGCCTTTGCCAACAGGACACCTGGACACTCGGAATCGGATTGCGGAATCTGCTGGACAATCTGTTCAGCGGCTCCGGCTGCCGAGTGAGCCAATTGCCGCGCGATCTGGGATACCTGCGTATCGATTCGCGCACAAGAGTCCGCGAAGGCCACGCCCGATGCCGCGCCAGCTATGAGCAGGAAGATGGCGGTCTTCATTCCCTACTCCTCGGTGACCTTGAGTATCTGGTCGGCCTTCACGTTTCTCAGCGTCTGTACTTTGCCGCTCGGCCAGCGGAGTTCTATCTCTTTGACCATCGTATCGGCGCCGAGTCCGAAATGCACGCGCGGATCGAGGGAGCTGGCGTAACTCCCCGCACTGGTGACGTGGTTATATTGGACCAGTCCCGATTGGCCGGTGATCTTGATGCGTGTGCCGATGCCATCGCGATTGCTCTTCACACCGATCGTGCGGACCAGAAGCCAGTGGTTCGCGCCGGTCGAGGTGTTGTACAGGATTTCAGCCGGCCCCCAATCGCCGAGACCACTACGTCGACTCTTGCCGTCGTTGTTGAGATCGCCGAAGGCACAGCCTCGATGGGCGGCCGGTCGGCAATGCGTTCAGCTCCGGCCTCGACGCTTACGTCTTGAAAAGTTCCCATCACGCTGTGTTCAGGAAGACTGCGCTCGTTTGGCGATAGTGCTGCTGCTGGATCCAGGTTGGCGTTCTCGCTCACATGGGAATTGGCGGCGAAGAAGTCTTTGTATCCGTCGTTGTTGAAGTCCTGAGATTCCGGCGCCCCATCCACTCATCTTGAAACTGCGAGAATCCGATGCCTGTCTTGTATATGTCTCCATGCTGGAAGAATCCGTTGCCTTCGTTTCGGAACAGAGGAAAGGTTTCTCCGCCCAGCGCAGTGACGAAGCATACTAGGCCTGCCATCGTTCGCCCAGTCACGGAAGTCCACGCCCATGCTTGAAACCGGCACGCCGTTGTCGGTATAGGCGACGGAGGACTCGATGCCAACCTCGTCGAATGCTTTTCCGCCACGGTTTCTGAAAAGGAAGTTCCTCTGGTTGTCGTTGGCGACGAAGATGTCCATCCAGCCATCGCCGTTATAGTCCGCGATGGCCACGCCCATCCCTTTGCCGATCTGTCGCGAATCCCTTGGCCACGACACATCGGTGAACGTGCCATCTCCGTTGTTGTGATACAGAATTCCGGGCTCGCCTTTAAATAGAGTTGAAGGCGGGCAAGAAAGACGTTTGCCCGGCTCGCCGCACACGTGAGAGTCTCGGGAGTCCAGTCGAGATAGTTGGTGACGAAGAGATCGAGTAGGCCGTCGTTGTCGTAGTCGATCCAGGCTGCGGATACGGAAAACAGCTTTTTACCATTGCTGACGCCCGTCACTCCGGCGCGCGCGGTCACGTCGGTGAAGGTGCCGTCGCCGTTGTTGTGGTACAGGATATTGCGGTTGACGCCGGTCACATAGATGTCCGTCCAGCCATCGTTGTCGAAGTCGGCGGCGGCCGCGCCGATACTATAACCCTCGCCCTCTACCCCGGCGCGATCGGTCACGTCGGTGAAAGTCCCGTCGTGGTTATTGTGATAGAGGCGGTTATAAAATGCGGGGCCGTCCTTTACCAAGTCCGGTATGTGGCGCCGTTGGTGAAGTAGATGTCGAGGTAGCCATCGTTGTCATAGTCCAGCAGCGCGACCCCGCCCAATACCGCGTCGATGATCGGCTTGTCTTCGGTTGTGCCGTTGTCCAGCACAAAGGAAACTCCGCTGCGGGATTGGCGGTTTTCGAAGCGGATTTGCGAGGGTTTCGCCGCCAGTACTGCTGGCGCAGGAGGCATCGCTACAAACCAGTAAGCCAACACACGCGCGGTCGTTCGGAGAACCCGGCGGGGAGGACGCTGCTTCACTTCGGAAGCTCCCCTTTCGTGGCCAGCTCCAGCATGTGCCTCATAAATGAATCCTGCGGGAAGACTTCAAGATAGTGTTCCAGCGAAGTCCTCGCATCTCCATACTGCTTCAAGTTGATGTACAAAACGATCTCGGCCTTCTGCAGTATAGGGTTGAAAGGATCGAGGGCCACAGCCTTCTGCTGAAAGCTCAACGCCTCCTCGGTGCGGCCCAGTTTCGAGAGCGCTTCGGCAAGATCGCCGTAGATGGTCGCCTGCGGAGGCCCGATGGCGATCGCCCGCTGGAGATGCTCGATCGCCTCTGGATACTTTCCCGCCCGCAAGTCACGCCGCCCGAGCGCGGACTGGACCAGAGTGCTCTCAGGATCTGTCTTCTCCAGTCGGCTTAACAGCGTCGAATAGCTGTCAGCATACTCCGGCTTTGTGTCCAGCAACTCGCCGTAGGCCTGCAGCAGAGTCACCCCCGGAAGCGCACCATCTTTCTGACCGGGAGCGGGATCCAGATGGATCAGGTCCGGCAACTCCGGAGTCGTTTTCCGGAACGCAACCTCAGGAAATGGTTCGCCGGCGCGAGCAAGGATGCGATGGCTGGTGACACTCGAGTGCTGGATCGTCTTCACGTCACCCTTCGGCATGTGGCAACCGGCGCAGTCGTCGGGAGGTTCGTTGTGCTCGCGGCTTGCGAGTGGCACAGTGCAACTCTTTTCGTTATGACAAGTGAGGCATTTCTGCCGGAAGTAGGCAGGCGCCTCCTCGCGGGATGGCTCGACGTGAGGATCATGACAGGTGATGCAAGCCAGGCGTCCGCCGCTGGCCCGGTAGCATTTGCTCAGGGTCATGGAGTAGTAGTGCTCCAGATGGTCTGCGTCGGGCGGCGACTCGGGCTTGGGTAGCACCTTCAGGATGGCAACAGTATCGTCCAGCGGCGTCCCGGGGCGGAAGTCTGCGTAGCTCTTGCCTGGTTTGAACACCCGGATGTCGCCGGTCTGGTGGCATGACATGCAAATGTCGTTGGCGAGCTGGGGGGAAGGCGCTCCGGGTTGACGATGTCATGATGCGCGGACTCCGGAAGCGCCTTGTGCGCCCGCATCGCCGTGACATGTGCGGCGCCGGGGCCGTGGCAATTTTCGCAGCCGATGGCCAGTTGCGAAAAGGGAGGGTCCTCATAGCGGCCATTGGTCGCCAGCACAGGGCGTGGCCGTCCCGAATGACACGAAATGCAGCCCGCCAGAATCGGACGGTTGAATCCATAATCTCCGAACTCATAGCCGGGTGATGCAGCCCAGGTCTTCGCGTGCGAGTAATACGACAGAGGCCCCTGAAAAAGATAGCCCTCCCTGCTGACAATACCGCCGAACCCATTGGTTCCCGCCCCCACGATCCACTCCACCTCGTGTGTTGCGCGGAATATCTCATTCCCGTCGGCGCCGGCCTGGGACTCGCTCTGGTAGACCTTGCCGTCACGGGCGAAAACCTCAAAGCGCCGGTCGAGTCTCGGATCATCAACTCGGGCAGGCAAGAGTAGGGTCTTCGACAGTTCGGGTGTCACCGTCGACATCGAGCGGCCCATATCCGTCCGCGAGAATTCTTTGGAGATGTCCGAGTGACACAGGAAGCAAGCCTGGGAGCCGAGATAGCCGTCAGCTGGGATGGGGCCTCCTGTGGCGGCATGTTCCATTTCAGTTCGCGTCCCGGTCCGCGCAAAGCTTGGGTGTGGCAGGAAGACGATGCGCAGCAGGGCGGCACACAATCCCAGGGCGAGCCCTGAAAGAGCGGCCTTGCGCCACATCCCCATGGATGTCCGTCGTGCGCCAGTTCTGATGGGCCAGCCGCTCAGCGAAGTACCTCAACCAGAGTGACATCGGGATCCGCATTTTGCCCGGTCCAAACGCCAGAAACCGAAGCAATTATGGGCCTTGCAAAGAGTTGTTGACAACTCTGCAGGAAATCCGATATGTGATATTGCAGTTTTACAGATAAGCTTACATTTTTACTAAAGAGACAAACAGCGAAAACATTCATCAAATCGAATCGCTAAGCATCGGGCAAGGCATTAGGAGGATGTATGAGCGATCAGGAGCATTTGTCAGGGGGTTGTCGCTTACGTCTTCGGCTGGTGTTGATCTTCGGCATACTGGTTGCTCTTTCGAGCGTCCACGCGCTTGCCCAGCTATCTTCCGCAACAGTCAACGGTGTGGTTCGTGATCCATCAGGCGCGGTGGTGCCCAGAGCCCAGATCACGCTGAGGAATGTTGAGACCGCCGTCGACCACGTCACCGTTTCCAATGACTCCGGGGCGTACACCTTCACCAGCATCACGCCGGGACGCTACACCATTGAGGCCTTGGCATCCGGGTTCAGTCCGGAACAGATCGCCGAATTTGTCCTGACGGTGGGTCAAGTCGCTACCTTCGACTTCGCCCTCAATATTGGCTCCCAAAACCAGGTGGTGACAGTCCAGTCCGCCTCCGCGCAACTGGAGATCTCCAACGCCGACCTCGGCACCGTGATCGCCACCCAGCAGGTCAACGACCTCCCGCTCAATGGACGCAACTTCACGCAGCTGTTGTCGCTGACCCCGGGCGTGGCCCCGGTGAGCACTGGGCAGAACGCGATGGGCGGCCGGAACGGCGGCTTCACATCGCCCATCGCCCAGGGATCCTCGTTCACTTTTCCTGCGATCAATGGCGCGACCAACCGCAGCAACTTCTTCCTGACTGACGGCCTGAACAACCTCGGCAGCTTCTTGGGCACCTACGCCGTGCCGCCGATCATCGACGCCATTCAAGAGTTCAAGGTGGTCTCCCACACCGATGGCGCCGAGTTCGGGAGTGTGCTCGGCGGCACGGTCAACGTGGTGACCAAGTCGGGAACCAACAACCTGCACGGGTCCGCCTGGGAATATGTGCGCAACAACATCTTCGACGCCCGCACCTATTTCCTTCCCCCCACCGCCAAGAAGGCAGCCTACCACCAGAACCAGTTTGGAGGGTCCGTCGGCGGCCCGGTAATTATCCCAAAACTCTACAACGGCAAGAACAAGACCTTTTTCTACGGCGCCTATCAGGGCTTCCGCTATTCGCAGACCAGCAACACGCTTCTGAAGGTACCTACGGCCGCGCAATTGGCGGGCGACGAGAGCGCCGCGCCGCCCATCTACAACCCGTTCACTACGCGGCCCGACCCGGCCAACCCTGGCAGCTACATTCGCGACCAGTATCCCAACAACCAGATCACGCCGAATCCCCAGATGGTTGCCTTCGCGCAATTCGTCTTTCCTGCCGCCGGCCCGGCATTCGACTCCAACGGCGACAACGCGATCGACACGACTCCGCTGACGCAAGACCAAAACGAATTCTCCGTCCGAGTTGACCAGACTTTCGGCGACAAGGATTCGGCCTGGTTTCGCTACAGCTTTATCAATAGCGGCGAGGTTTCCTCCGGCGGTTTTCCTGGTCTTCCAGACAATCACGTCACGCCGGCACGCAATTGGGGCGGCAGCTACGTCCACATCTTCTCATCCAGCCTCATTCTCCAGGCCCAGTTTGCAAGGACCACCGTTTCCGACAACTCCACAACGCTGTGGACGAAATCCACGGCGGACGTCATCAGCCAAGTTGGCTTCTCGCCGGACTTCGTTTCGAGCTTCGCCGCCGCCCCAGGCAAGAATCTGCTTCCTTCCCCGGGAATCAACAACTACTCTAACGGCGGCGAGATTATCGAAAACACGCCCAAAGCGACCGACAGCAACCAATACGCCGGCACCGTCACCAAGACTCTCGGCAACCATGAGATGCACTTTGGGGGCCAATGGATCAGCAACACATTTAGCAGCCCGATCGCCTACCCTCAACTCACCTTCACCAATCAGGAGAGTGCCTGTCCGCAGACGGTCGTGGCTGGAAACACGACCTGCGGCGGCCCGACAAAGAGCGGGACGCCTCTGGCTACCGGTGATCCCGTCACGTCCTTCCTGCTAAACGTCCCCAATGGCGCAAACCGCAGGAATGTCAACGAACAAACCCGCCCCGGCGGCGTTATGAGCTTCTTCGCCCAGGACTCCTGGAAGGCGACGCCCAAGCTCACTCTGAACTTCGGGCTGCGCTACGACTACACCTTCATTCCACCCTACGGAACAAACGCCACCATCGGGGAGAACGGCGGCATTGAGACCGGCGATATGAACTTCGCCAACGGCACGTACGTGCTGCAGAAAGTCCCACCGCCCTGCTCGGTCCGTGGGTACGCCCCCTGTATTCCTGGCGACGGCACACTTCCGGCCAATGTCGTCGTGGATCCGCGCGGCAAGATCGCGCACAATGTGCCCACGAACTGGGGTCCTCGCTTTGGTTTCGCCTACCGTGTTGACGACTTGACGGTGGTTCGCGGCGCCTTTGGCATCGTCTACGACAACTGGGCCGCAGTCAGCCAAATGGCCCAGAACATCGAAGGCTCCTGGCCGGACATCGGTCAGCTCATCAACAGCAACGTGAACAGTCCTACCACCACTTCGGCCACGCCGACGGTCGTCGCGCAAAATCCATTTGGCAACGGCAGCGGTCAATTTCCCGCGGCCACGCCCTTCAACCAGGTGCAGTGGTTCTACGATCCAAATATCAAGAACGCCTACTCCGAGCAATGGAACCTCGGCGTGCAGCGCCAGCTCCACTCTTCGACCGTGGTCACCATGAACTACGTCGGCTCCAGTTCGCACCGAGTGGTGGTGGGCGGTTATTACAACACCGCCGTGACGCCTGGGCCGGGAGATGTAGGTCCTCGCTCGCCCTACCCCTACATCACCCCCACCTTCTACGACCGCAGCACCGGCAAGGCGAACTACAACGCCTTCCAGTTCCAGCTCGACAAACGGTATACCAACGGCCTTGCCTATCAGGTGGCATATACCTGGTCGAAAAACATTAATGAGGGTGGAGACGGCTGGTTTGGCGCCGAGGGTGGTGTCCCGACCGATCCCTACAATCCCTCCGCCTATGGCAGCCGCTCGGTCGCGGGCACCGACCTGACAAATGCTTTGGCGGTGAACACAGTTTACGATATACCAGTGGGATCCGGAAAACGGTTCTCCACCGGCAATAAAGTTGCCGACTATATTCTTGGCAATTGGCAGCTCAACAATATCTTCACCGCCCGCTCTGGGACGCCATACACGCCGATCATCAGCAGCGACATCGCCAACACCGGAAACGTCGGCTGGTCTGGCTATGAACACCTGGACCTGGTCGGCAACCCACATATCGGCACGGTCACTCCCGCTGAAGGCTTCAACACCGCGGCCTATGCGTCGCCTGCCGCATATACCTTTGGCACCGCCGCCCGAAACTCCCTACGTTCCAGCGGTTATTGGGATCTGGACACCTCTCTGTTCAAGCAGTTCCCCCTTCGGAGCGAGAATAGGAGGTTTGAGTTCCGCGCTGAAGTGTTCAATATCTTCAACACTGTTGTACTCGGCGTCCCCAACTCCGATCTGAACAGTGGGACTTCCTTCGGCACCATCAACAGCACCGCAAATCAGTCCCGCGTGATGCAACTCGGAGCCAAGTTCATCTTCTGATCGCCGGGACTCTCCAAAAGCAAGATGCCCGGCCCTCACAAGGCCGGGCATTTGCTTTGACGCTGGACAGACTGGGAAATGCTCCGCGAATCATTCCTCTTTCCTGTCGCTCCGTATGAGTTGAGCGTCCGCAAAGCGCAAGAGTTGAATCGTCGATTGAAGAGACTCAGCGGCTGCCAGCGGCCAGCAGCGCAGTGGCGCCGGTCAAACAAACCATGCCTGACGCGAGCAGCAACCTGGCCTTGCGTGGCGCATGTCTCCACTCGCCAGTCAGGACCCCTGATAGGCTGGCGGTGATGATCATGAATATCTGAAAGAGTCCCCAGCCGATCGAAGTTCCTAGCAACCCGAGATAGGCTGCGCTCATGCCATACAGAGCAAAGGCGCCCATCCATAGCACCCCCATGAGCGAAGACCAGTAGAGATCGGGAGCGGCCGGCCGGAAGAGCTGCCAGCTCCGGTTCTTGCGAAGCAGATAAAGGCTGTAAAGAGTGTTGGGCAGAAATCCCCCGGCCAAACCCACAGGCCACACGGCGTACGCCGCCCGAACCTGAGAATTGCCCTGATCCACTGCCTGCTGTGCGATGTCCTGCCCAAAGGCAAAGGAGTAGTTCAGCATCGGCGCCATCACCCCGCAAAGGACCGCCAGGAGCACCGCCGCGCCATATCTGTTCCGCGAAGCTGCCGTGGTGTCAACATGCGCTTCCCGTTCTCTCGCCTGCCCACCCCACGCGGAGAGAGCAATGCCGGCCGACATTACGGTAACGCCGCTAATAATATAGAAAAGCGGGACCGCGTCCAGCTGCGCACGGTGCTGGATGAACATTGGCACCAGCGTCCCCAATAGCGCTCCAAGGCCTACGATGATGGCGTAGGCAAGGCCAAGGCCAAGCCGCTGGACAGATATCCCGAACAGCACCTGGGCGATGCCCCATCCGGCTCCTAACAGGATCGGAGCGGCGACTTGCGCCAGCGACAACGCGCGATAAACCTGTACCAGGTGCTCCACCAAACCCAGAGCAAGTCCCCAGGGAAGCACAACAAGGGAAATCACGCTGAAGACCAGCCACGCGTTCTCCCATCGCCAATGCCGGTTGAATTTGAGGGGGAGCATGCAGTTGCCGGACATAAGACCGGCGACAAGGGCAAGAACGATGCCCATAGGCAGAGATTGCTTCATTTAGAGTTCCCCGTCGTTCGGCAGGACCATGTCGGTCGATGCTCCAGGATTTTCAGGCGTTTCGTAGAAACCGCCTTTGACCTGCGCGGGAAAGACAAAATGCTCTTTGAGATGGGGAATGTGCTCCAGGAAGAGCGGCTCGTTCCCCAGCGGCGATGTGCAGGAACAAGACCAGATGCTGATGCATCTGCCCCATGTCTCCTACGTGCGGCACGATAGGCAGGCCGAATTTTTTCGCCAGCAGACTCAACCGTCGATGAAACTCGCTCACGCCAGCGAGGCGCGTGCAGTCCGCCTGCACATAGTGCACCGCGTGCGACTCGAAGAAGTTCTTGAAGACAACGCGGTTGGGAATGTGTTCACCGCAGGCGATCTTTACCGGCGCGATCTCGCGGGCCAGAGCCGTATGCGCAAGCATGTCGTCGGGATGGGTCGGCTCTTCGATCCAGAGCGGCTTCAGCTTCGACAGCTCTCCGCACATCTCGCGTGCCGACGGCAGTGTCCACTGCTGGTTCGCGTCGAACATGATCGTTCCCCGCTCGCCGGCACACTCGCGCAGCATCGCCGCTCGACGCAGATCGCGCGCCCGATCCGCCGAGCCCACCTTCAGCTTGAATGCGCTGAAGCCCTTGTCCGATGGCCCGCCTGGTCAGCTCGCGGACTTTGTCATCGTCATAGGCCATCCAGCCCACGGAGGTGTCGTAACCGGGATAGCCCTGCCGCAGGATGACAGAGCGTTCCGCGCGCGCCGGCAGCTTCCTGCCGCAGCATTTCGATCGCAGCGCCTTCGTCCAGCAGTTCCTCGAGATAGCTGAGATCCAGCGATCGCCACCAGTTGCTCCGGCTCGAGATCCAGCAGCAACCTCCATAGCGGCACGCCGCGGCTTTTTGCCCAAAGATCGAAACAGGCATTCGTGATGGAGGCCAGCGCCAGATGCACAACTCCCTTGTGTGGACCGAGCCAACGCAGCATGGGATCATTCGGCGAGCTCGCGCGCGGTGCGTTCCAAAGTCCGCCATCAGCTCTTCGATCGGCTTGCCTTTCAGCGGCCGCGCCAAGCATCTCGATGGCCTCGCACACCAGCCGGTTGCCTTCGCCAAGTGTGAGCGCGATCCGCTTCCGCTCAGCCCTTTCCACCGTCCAGCACGGGTTACATCACGCGATGCAGTATTCGGGATCTGTGTGGACCGCATCGCTGCCCGCGCCCCGCGGCAATGGATAGCGCACTCGGAAATCGTTACGTCCACAATAGAAACGCCATGCATCTCCTCTCTGGTTCGTTTGTTCTGCACATCGATGGCACGGCTCGAATCTACTCCGTCGCGCGGCTGTTCTTCCGTTTGGAACGCTGCGGCGTTCTCCCAGTTGCTGTACGCAGTCTCTGCAAATCGCGCCATCGCGCGGCGAATGTATTGTTCCGCGATTTCGCCTTCGCCTTCGCGAACCAGATCGAGGATGCGCTGGTGCGCCTCCAGATCTTGCTCCAGACAGACGTGTCCTGTTTGCTCACCATGACCCTCATGCGCACGAAGGCGAAAAATGGCAGCAGAACGCGACGACCCTGCGCGATAGGAAACGGATTGCCGGCAGTTCGCAGTCGAGAAGCGCATCGCGGTGGCTGGCCGCCGAGGCCTCACGCATGCCGTCGACAGCGGCCTGCAACATGGATAGATCCGCTCCGGCCAACGCCGCAAGCCCTTCCATAGCGCCGCGGACCTGATAGATCTGTACTACGCTGCTGGCTGAAGTGGATTACCCTGGCGCTTCGACCGGATCGCTTGGTGACAAAACCCTCGAACGCAAGTATGTTGATGGCTTCGCGAATGGATCCCTGCGCGACGCCGAACCTCAGAACCATTTCCCCTCAATGATACGTTCGCCCGGGCGCAGGTCGCATCTCATAATCTCGGCACGCAGCCGATCGGCGAGATCATGTTTGACCAGTCGTTCGACGGTATGTGAAGGGGAGAGCTGCCATAGTTCACGCACTTAAATCATAGAGCATTGCGCTGAATTACCAAACAGCACTCGTTTAAGCACTTGTAGTTTCTCTGCTGCCTGGCTCCAGGCCAAGAGAGATGTTGAGCCATAATTTAAGGTGCGGCCAAAGAGTGTCGAAAGAGCTATTCCAGCACCAATGGACTGCGGCAGTCACAATTTTGCGGACAAGGAAGGTGACCGGATGCGGTTTGGAATGACGCTGAGGCTCAAGTCGGGCGCAGCCGAAGTGTACAAAGATCATCATCGGGGGGTCTGGCCGGAGGTCCTTGCCAAAATGACCGACTGCAATATCCGGAACTACTCCATTTATCTCAACGATGATCTCCTCTTCAGCTACTTTGAATATCACGGTAGCAACCTGAAGGACGATTGGGCGAAAATGGCCGTCCACGCCAAGACCCAGGAATGGTGGGCCATCATGGAGCCGCTGCAGGAACCCCTCGCCACCCGCAAGCCAGGCGAGTGGTGGGCGGAGATGGAAGAGGTCTTCCACTTGACTAAGTAAGCCGCTTTCTGAGCCTACCTCCTTTGTACGGCTTCAAAATATTAAAGTACTCAAACGTCACAACTTCAGAAAGGGGGAACATTGCCGACTTCCTTGCTTGGACCCAATAAATAATAGGTTTAACTTTCTCGACAGTTGTCTGTAGAAGTCACTATCTCTCCTCGCATATGAGTGCATATCTACCGACACGTCGCGGGTTGTCTGCGGCTCGCTCTGGCAAGCGCCTGCCTTCCACTCTCGCCTTCCGCTATTCCGGCCGTGGCCGATGCAGCTCGCCTGCGACCGCACCGACCTGGTACCGAGCCGCAAAGTTCGGCATGTTCATCCACTGGGGCCCTTATTCCCATGGCCAGCGTCGAAGCCTCGTGGCCGATCATGCGCCCAAGACCAGGGGGCATCACCGAGGCCGATTACCGCGCGCTCGCCAGCTCCTTCAATCCCGGTCAAATTCGATCCGGACCGCTTCATCGATCTGGCGCGCACGGCCGGCCAGGAATACATGGTCTTCACCACCAAACACCATGACGGCTTCTGCATGTTCGACTCGTCCTATACCGATCTACAAAATCACCAATACGCCCTACGGCAAGGACATCGTCAAGCAGCTTGCCGACGCCTGTGCCGCCGACGGCATGCCGCTCGGCTTTTACTACTCGCCGCCGGACATGCACCATCCCGGCTTTCGCGACACCAGCCACCCCGCAGCTGGAAAACTGGAATGGCCAGCCGGAGCGGCCGGAGTGGCCTCCTATTTGCAATACATGCAGTTGCAGTTGACTGAACTGCTCACCCGCTACGGCGACGGTCGCGATCATCTGGTTCGACGGCCTCAATCATCAGGAAAAATACGACGGCGGTCGCGTCCTCGATATGATCCATGGCCTGCAGCCCGCCACGCTGGTCAACGACCGCATCGGGGTTCCTGCGCGACTATGTGACTCCGGAGCAGTTTATTCCCAAGGCCATTCCGACAAAGGACGTCGTGCTCACGCGGCACCGATCCGAAGCGTGTCAGAGAAGCTGAGAAGCACGGTTCCCCGGCCGGAGGACTTCCAGCTCTGGGAGACCTGCATGACCATCAACAACACCTGGGCCTACAACAAGAACGACCACGACTACAAGTCGGCCAGCAGACCTGATCCGCGGGTTGGTGGAAGTCGCCAGCCGCGGCGGGAATTTCCTGCTAAACGTCGGACCGCAGCCCGACGGCATAGATCCAGCCCGAATTCCAGCAGCGGCTGCGCGCCATCGGCGAATGGATTACCCTCAACGGCGACTCGATCTACGACACGACCTACGGCCCAATCCAGGGCGTCACCGGTCTGCGAACCACCGCCAAGGACAAGACCGTCTACGTGCACCTCTTCGACTGGCCGACCTCCACCTGCGAGCTCCCGGGCTTCGAGGGGCGGGCGCTCTCTGCGCGCCTGCTGGCGAACGGGCGGCCGTTAACCTTCCGCCAGGCCGATGGCAAACTGCAGATCGACGTGCCCGCCCAGGCTCCCGATCCCAACGTCGGCGTGATCGCGATCAAGACTTATTAGCAGGCAATTGAGCGCATGGCACTTGACATCGTGCCTGTGATTGACAACTCTTCTAGCGTAGACAGGGAACGTTAACTGAAACGAATCAAGCTGCCCGCGGGATGAGACAGCCTTTCCCTCGGCCAAGCCATGAACTATCTTGCAAAAGCCGTTTGTCACGCCAACTCAGGAGAAGTCAATGGGATTTCTGAAGTGCCGCAGCATTTGTCGATATGCTCTCCACGCCGCACTCGCTCTGTCGATGACGGTCTCAGCCACTGGCCAGGCTACGAAGCATTACGATGCATCCATTAGCTCTCTGGATCAGCATCCCCTGCCGCAGTGGTTCGACGACGCTAAGCTGGGCATCTTCGTCCACTGGGGACTTTATTCGGTCCCTGGATGGGCGCCGCTGGAGCTGGTCAACTTCGAGAAGCCGGACTTCCTGAAATACAACCCCTATGCCGAGTGGTACTACAACACCGTCCGGATCGACGGTTCGCCGACGCAGGCCTACAACAAGGAGCACTACGGCGCAGACCACGACTACTACAGCTTCGCTGAGACCTTCGACGCGGAAAGCCAGAAGTGGGACCCTACGGTATGGGCCAAAGTTTTCAAAGATGCCGGCGCAAAATACGTTGTCCTCACGACGAAACATCACGAGGGCTTCACGCTATGGCCGAGTTCGACTCTTAACCCCACGCTTCCGGCGAACCGCCAGCATGCCACCCGCGATTTGGTAGGCGAACTGACCTCAGCGGTCCGCAATGAAGGATTGAAGATGGGGCTTTATTACTCAGGCGGCTTCGACTGGACATTTGTTCCCGGGCCGATCAAGACCCGGAATGACTTCGAACCCACAAAACCGCAAAGCGAGGCCTATGGGAAATATGTCGACGCCCAGTATCGCGAGTTGATCGCCCGCTACAAGCCAGCCGTACTGTGGAACGACATCGACTATCCGAAGTCCGGCCACCCGATGGAAATCGAGGCCGAATACTACAATGCCGTGCCGGATGGCGTCGTCGACAACCGCTTCGGCATCAAGCACACCGACTACGTCACACCAGAATACTCAACGCTCAAGGAGATCAACCCGCAGAAGTGGGAGGAATGCCGTGGGCTGGGTCAATCTTTCGGCTATAACCGCGCCGAGGGTGAAGCGCAGACCATCGCGGCTGACAAGCTCATCTACCTGCTCGTCGATATCGTGAGCAAGAACGGCAACCTGCTCCTTGATGTCGGCCCGGAGGCCGACGGCACAATTCCTGCTGTGCAAATGGAGCGTCTCAAGGCCCTGGGAGCCTGGCTCGATCAAAATGGAGAGGCGATCTACGGGACGCATCCCTGGAAACACGCAGAGGGTAAGACGGCAGACGGCATTGATGTCCGGTTCACCCAGAAAAATTCCATCCTCTACGCAACGCTGATGGGGGACGTGAAGGGGACGCCGGTCACCCTCACAGGCCTGAAGCCAAAACCTGGCGCGAAGGTCCGTCTCCTCGGTTACGGCGAGCCGCTACAGTGGTCGCAAGTTGGAGAGGATATTAAGGTGAATCTGCCATCTTCGCTGCCCGGCAAGTATGCCTATGTTTTAGGAATCGAAAAGGCCGGGGTACCGTAGGATCCGTTTGCCGTCTAATAGACATCGCTGACCATGGCTCCGGGCTGCTATTGGCGGAAACCGGAGCCGGGACGGACCACTCGAATAAGATGGTCGGTGAAAGTGGCGTGGGTCGCGCTGACCTCGACCTTCGGCATGTGACAAGACGTGCAGTCTTTTGTTGCTTTTGGGCAGGCCGGAGCTGTAGCATTGGCCGCCTTCTCCGCTGCCGCTGTGGTCGCATGACACTGCAGGCAGTTCCTATCGTAAGAGGCCGTGTCTCGCACCAGGGGCTTGTGCGGGTCATGGCACGCGACGCACGTGATTCGGGGATCTCCCTGCGCGCCCCAGCATTGGCTTCTTTCAAGGCGGTACGGCTGGAAGCGGACTGCCGCGACCCCCAGTTCGCGCTGCACATACACCGCGACATCGACCGGCGTCCGGTGGCACGCACCACAGAAATCGACCGATTCGACCGGGGTCATCCGCTTTGGGTTGAGAATGCTGGTCGGCAGCTTTTGGCTGTTGGAACGGCTCATCGCCGAGACATGCTGAAGTCCCGGCCCATGACATGCTTCGCAAGTGACGCCGAGCGTCGCGTGGTCGGGATCGAAGACCCCATCGACCGTGGAGGCGGTCGTATGGCATCCAAAGCAGCGCCGCATAACCTCAGTGGGAACGGCGTCGCCAATCGTCTGCTCCATCGTCTCCGGCGCCTCCGCATTGTGGCCCGTGGTGATGCCCAGGGCGTGCAAGCTCGTGTAATAGCTCAGCCGGCTTTCCAGGAACGTATCCTTCCACCTGAAGATGTAAGTCTGCGCGACCTCGCCAACCCCGAAGGCCCAACTCACGGGCATAGAAGTACTCGATGACGACCCATCGTTCGTTCTCACCGATTGGATCGTCTGGGCGGAATAATGCTTGATTACATAGGTATACTTCTCGTCGCTGAAGTGAAGCTCTGGGAGAGACTTGAATATCTCTGATTGTGATGGGAGCCTTGCGGCCTGGAACATCGGCGTGGTCTCCTGCGAGGCGACAATCTCCGCATGACAGTGGCCGCAGGAGGCCGTCCCAGCGTATTCGCTGTGCCTTGAGGTCCCCTTCGTCGGCCACCAACCAGGCTGGGCCCATCTCTCAGGAGTTCCCATCGATAAGCTGACCGGTGAAGGAGGCCGTTCCTGGCCTTGTCCTTGCATGAAATACGTGGCCAAGACCGCCATCACAAAGCAAGTAAAGAGTGTCGGCATAGGCTGCGTCGTGCGCTTTGGCAACGAGAGAAGCTTCTCCAATCCGGTGAAGGGACGCTTTGGCTAATTAGATCGTTTTCCAATAGGCGCTATACCCGAGACAGGCTCGGCGCCGAGCTCCGTTAAGACCAACTGCACTTCAGATTCGCTTCTGAATTCATGAACACGGCTAAAACACCTCAGGAGGTACAAGAAAATTGTTCTTGGGCAAATTCAGTGATGTTCCCCCTAAGTGAATAATTATCGTTGTTTTTCGAAGGGAAGTAGAAGCGGATTTTCAAGGACTTAGGCCGACGCGGGCCGCACGCCAAGGGTGGCGGCGTCACCAACCTTCAGCGCATAGGGAACGCTCGCGATCAGGACGCGCGATTGAGGTTCTGGCCCTCAATCCTGGACTTTGAGCCAGCGCGCTTCACCATTTGTCAAGAGATCCTAAGGCAGGCCGTTCGGGTTGGTCGCGCCGAGCTGGACTTTGTCGTTTCTGGTCGTGTCAATGGCGCCAGTCTGAGTCTCAGCCCAGAAGGCTTCGCCACCCCGTTCGTTCCTTGTACATCAGAAAGGTTATGACGGCTTCGCCAGTGAGGTTCCACATGGACGATTAGGCTTGTCGGACAAATGGCATTCGGATTTCAACTGACGTTAACAGGGCTTACTACGTTTCCAAGCACCGTGCCCTCAAAATGCGCATTGGCGACAGTTACGCAGGTTTCTTGCGCCGTTGCGATTCGTTCCAGATTCTCTGACAGGCTTGCGAGGGCTAATTAGTGCGCGCTAGATCCGCAGTTCTCCAATACGCAGACTCCTCCCCACGGCTTGTCGGGCTTGCGGCCAGCAGGATCGGGGAGAAGCGACAGCAGCCGCATCCCGAACGACAGGCGCTTCAACTTCGCCGCGGTATGTAACAGAGAACGCGTCTCGACCGACTGCCACCCGTATGGGGCAAAGAATTCCGGCCCTTCCCGAGGCGCGAATTTCAGCGGCGAACCGGCATCAACCAGCGGGCCACCAATGGTCTTCTGGAGCATCTTGAGAAGCGCAGGTGACGTAAGATCGGTGACCCAACGCCGGAAGCTGGAGCGGGCTGCCAGATCGCGGGCCAGTTCAGCAGCCCCGTCGGCTTCAAAGTAAATGATGAGCCCTTCGCTTACCACCACCACGCGCTTCGCTTCGTCCCCGAGCCGCTGAAACAATGCACGGCGCCCTGCAGTATCTTTCAAATCCAGCGGCACGCGCTCGAGGGTACAGAGCGGACGTTCAGTGGCGAGAACTTCCTGCTTGTAGCTCAGCATATCCGGCAGGTCGATCTCGATCCACCGAAGCGAAGCGGGAAGCTGCATCCGGTACGGCCTGGAATCGAGCCCAGCAGCCAGGTTAATGACCATGTCCGCGCCTTGCTGCACTTCGCGTTCGATGACTTGATCGACCAGCCAGGTACGCGCTGTGTAAGACCAGGAATGCCGCTGGGCGAATGGCATCGCGGCGGCGATTTGCATGCCGCGATCTCCGGCCAACTTGCGCGCATAGGGGTCGCGGAAGACGGCGTCGGCGAGCTCGCTCTCCTGTGCGCGGTACACCGCTACCCACAGGGCGGTATCCGAAATATTGCGAATTGGGTTTGCCAAGCTCACGGCAGCAGAATCATATCTGTTTGCAGTTGCGGAATGCACGCGGCATTATGCTCCAACTCCGCACCGTATGAACATACTTGACGAAATCAGCCCAAAGAAATAATTGACAGAGTTGAGAGGGCAACCTCGGCCATGCTGTTCATAGTCCTTTCCGAGCTGAGGGAGGGAACATGCAGAATGGATGCCAGATTATCGGAACCCAGCGCGACCATCCCGGTGCTCCCGCGATCACAATCTGACCATCGTTTCGCCGGAGGAAAGCAGAGAGACCCAGGGGAAGCCTTGATTTTATTGGCTCGCAACGATTGCGGGCACAAGGAATTGTGCCTAAGTTGTGCCTGCGAGGCGCACCGTTGACCCGCCGTGCGAGCAACAATTGAATCGGAGGTCAGTCCATGCAAAACGGCAGCATCATGCGGACCGAGCGCCTGCGAGGCCCGGACGTTTGGGAGTACCGATGGAGAGAACCTGGCGCCGATGGCAAGCGCAGGCACCGGAGAATGGTCGTCGGATCGGTCAACCAATTTGTCGACGAGTCGGCGGTGTTTCGTGCCACCTGTGCTTTGCGTAGAGATATCAACATGGCCAACGTCCGCTGCAAAGGAAAGCCCATTACTCTCTCGCAGTTAGCGGATCACTATAGCCAGCGCGAACTTGCATCCGGCAATCGCTGGAAGACTCACTCCACTAAAGCCGGCTACAGAGGCTACCTGCGAAAGTGGATCATCCCTCGATGGGGCAGGTACACCTTAAATAGCATTCGCGCCGGCGAGATCGAGCTCTGGTTGCGATCTTTACCTTTAGCACGTTCGACCTGCGCAAAGATTCGTAACGTGATGAGTGTCCTCTTCAATCATGGCTTGCGCCATGAACTCTTCGATCGGAACCCCGTTCAATGGGTACGCCAAAGCGCAAAGCGGAAGAAGATCCCGCCTGTACTCGAAATCGAAGAGGTCAAATCGTTGCTGAGCGCCCTCGATCTCCGCGAGCGAACGATGGTCCTGCTAGATGTCGTAACCGGACTGAGAGCAAGCGAACTGTTCGCACTGAAATGGACGGACATCAACTTTAAGAAAAATGAAGTCAGCGTCACGCGCTCCATCGTCATGCAAGTCGTCGGCTCATGCAAGACAGAGGCGTCACAGAAGCCGGTTCCACTCGACCCGCTTCTCGCGAGAACGCTCCGCACCTGGCGGCTTCACACGAAGTACAAGGCCGCTGACGACTGGGTCTTCGCCAGTCCGTACAGCCAAGGTCGAAGGCCGTACTGGGGACAGTCGCTCATGAGGAATCGAATCAGCCAGGTCGCGCGAGCTGTTGGCATTTGCAAGAAAATCGGGTGGCATACGTTCCGCCACACCTGCGCAACACTTCTGCGCGCGAGCGGCGCCGACATCAAGGTTGTTCAGGAGCTACTCCGCCATGCATCCTGCCGCGTAACGCTAGACACCTACACCCAGGCGGTTACCGAACAGAAGCGAGCGGCGCAAAACAAAATCGCGCGTATGGTGCGCGGGGCGTGAGGCCGCAGACTCAGCCGATACACCGGCGCTCACAGACACTCAAAGTCATGAGATTTGATTGCCTTTTTGCCAAGATTTTGAGGCAGTGAAGGAGGGAACCGCGCGGTAAGAGTTGTGCCTTTTTGTGCCTACGAAGTTTTAGCGAAACTGATCGTATCTCGTTGACTCTTTTTGGCGTCCCCGACGGGATTTGAACTCGTGTTATCGCCGTGAAAGTCATCTCTTGTGGAGCACGAGGGGCGGTCCCATCTAAGGCCGTGATCGGCAGTCAAGGCCCTGGGAGATCCGCGATTCCTCAGACCGATTTGGGCCTGGTACCGACTGAGCTATTGGCTGCTCACCAACGAACGCCCCCACTCATGTCCTTGCAATTCGAGTGCCGGGACGCAGTGTCGATTCAACATCTCCATTCAAAAGCAGTTGACTCCACGCTCGGCGTGGCTGAGTCGGCGCTACGTCAATCCTTGTTCCGTCCTGACGTCACAGGATCGACGCGAAGCCAGGCGCCCGAACATTCGCGATTTCACAACTCACATGAATTCAAGCGACTTCCTGGAAACGCATCGTGGCAGCCAGTTTGCTGCTAGAGAGATCGAGTTCGAAACGATGCGGGTGCTACGCCCCGGAGGCGTTGCCATGAATTGGATAGACCAAGACGTGCTAATCGAAAATGCCGAAGAATTGGCTTCAACACGTGAGGACCCACTCGTAACGGCAGTCCAGGCGGGAGCGCCCGAGGCTTTCGCGCAACTTTATGCGATATATTCTCCTCGTCTGTACAGAACGATCACTGCAATTACAAAGAACCCAGAAGATGCCCAAGACGCCCTACAGGAGACATTCCTGCGAGCTCATCTGAGGGTCCACGCTTTCGAGGGCAGATCCAGTATTTATTCGTGGTTGAGCCGGATCGCGATCAACTGTGCCCTTATGATCCTGCGCAAACGGCGTACTCGTCCCGAAGTGCTGTTTGATCCCCAACCGGATCATCGCCGCGAATCGATCTTCTTCGAAGTTAAGGACTCTGCTCCGAATCCTGAGGAGGCATGCGACTTGCGCCAGCGTCAAACCAAGACCCTGCTCGCGATCCGGCGTCTCGACCCAAAACTGCAAGCGGCACTTCGGATGCAGATGAAGCACGAATGGTCAGTAAAGGAGATCAGCCAAGCGCTGAACATCTCCCAGGCGGCTGCCAAGTCTCGCCTATATCGCGCACGTCAACAGCTTTTTACGAGGAACGCCGCAATTCACCACCTGCAATTACCCTCAGTAAGCGTCGCCAGAGATACTCTACTGTCAGCTTCATCCAAAGCATCGATGGACAACCTGATTCACGACTAGACAGCGAAAACAAGAGTATCGCACAAACGTGATCTCGATACGTTCCGTTCCGGATCATCAGCGAATTTAGGTGCTGGAACGAGCATTGAGAGAACTAACTCACTCAGCCGATTTCGCGAGGGGAGTTTGGGAGACGAGAGTGAAACAGGAAAACGTCCAACGGAGATCGTATCTATCGAACGGTCTGATAGATAGCGATCAGGTCAGTGTTAACAAAGTGCCTGTCGATGTTTCGCCTGATCGAATTCACAAACAGCGCATTCTATGCGTAGATGACGACGTCTTAGGCACGACTATGCGCGCAGAGATTCTGAAGGAGCACGGTTTCTCAGTCGTTGTCTTTCATTCTCCCCTCGAGGTTACACGCTGCGATCTCTCTACGTTTAATCTCGCGATTCTGGATTTTGAGATGCCGGGACTAAACGGTCGAGAACTCTTACTGCGTATTCGAGCGATGGGGGCCAGATTCCCAATCGTGTTGCTCACGGGGTGCCTGGCGGGTCTTTCGCATGAAGATTGCGTCTTGTTTGCGCGGTGTATCGACAAGAGCATGCCCATTCATTACCTACTCGACACGATCGCGGAATTTCTGGATCCAAACCAGGGCCCCGATTATGGCTCGTGACAGAGGCACATTTCGTCGCACTGAGCCGCGAAGCCTTTTCAAGCCGGCTTCTCGCGTTGTCGGCTCAGTACGGGACAAACGCCAAGGCTTGTCCATATCGGACGCGCGGAACTCCATCGGCCTCTCCAAGCAATGCAACTTGTCGCCTTCAACGCGGCTCAAAGTGCGGTGCGAGCGGTAAAGTGAAATGAAATGTCGCTCCTTTCCCAGAGTTGGCAGATGCCCACACACGTCCTCCGTGCGACTCAATAATCGAACGACTGATCGCCAACCCCATGCCGCTGCCTTCTGGTTTCGTGGTAAAGAATGCATCAAAAATGTGGTCTGCTTCGTCGGCGGGCAATCCGACACCTGTATCGCTGACCGAGATCTGGACTTGGACGTCCTGCCGAAGTTGCGCCTTGATCGTAAGTACTCCGCCTGTGTCCTCCATCGCTTGGATGCCATTGAGCATAAGGTTCATTAGCACTTGCTGGAGTTGCACACGATCTGCCATGACCTTCGGGAGCCCGTCGGCGACGTTCGTAACGATATTTACGGAATGCCGATGCGCCTCGTTGCGCAAGATAAGCAACATCTCTCCGATCAGTTCGTTTACGTCAACTGAATCCATTTGTGAAGGACCCTTCCTGTATAGCGAGCGGACACGGTCAATGATGTGGGCTGCACGCCCGGCGTCCTTAACCATTTCCAAGGCAGCTTCGCGCGCCTCGAGGACATCCGGCTGATCGCGATCAAGGAATCGCGCGCACGCTTCAGCATTCGTTACCGCCGCGCCAATTGGCTGCTTGATTTCGTGTGCTAGCGAGGCGGTGAGTTCACCCATTGTGCTCACGCGATTTACATGAGCGAGGTCCGCTTGTAGCTGTTCGACACGTTTGCGATCTTCAATGTCGTTTATTACTCCGTACCATTTAACGATCTTTCCTCGTTTGTCGCGCACAGGCACGGCGCGCGTCTGGAACCAGCGGTAATCTCCATCCGCGCTACGAAGTATTCGCGCCTCATACTCCAACGTATTACCGGAGGCCTGAGACTCCTGCCATGTTGTTAGAGCACGGCTGAGATCGTTGGGATGAACTGCAACCTGCCAACCCCAGCCTAAGGCCTGTTTCTCTGTCAGCCCTGTATATTCGACCCAGCGGCTGTTTACGAATGTGCGTTGACCGTCCGGCCGAGCAATGAACGCCAGGGCAGGCATGGTCTCAACCGCTTCTCGAAACTTTTGTTCTTCGCTCCTCAGTTGCCGAACCCGCACTTGGTAAACCGCCCAGAGTAGCGCCAGGAAAGCCGCAGCCCACAGTGCGCGGAACCAGTTCGTCTGGTAATAGGCGGGAAGAACTGAAAAGCCCAGAGAGGCTCCGACCTCATTCCAGACGCCATCGTTGTTACAAGCGATTACGCGGAAGCGATAATGGCCAGGTTGGAGGTCATTATAAAAAGCCTGCCGCCTTGTGCCCGCCTCCTGAAAGCCGGCATCTCGACCCTCAAGCATGTAACGAAATAAAACCTTTTGCGGCGCGGCATAGCTTAGGGCTGTATAGTCAATTTCGAGATCGCGCGTTAGCGCCGGGAGCTTGATTCCCGAATCTATCGGGTACTCCTTGTGGTCGGCAACAATATCGCGAATATTGACGGGTGGCGGAACAACATTCTGGGACACATGCGCCGGATCGATCACTTGCAGCAAGCTGCCGTTGGCAAACCAGAGTCGTCCATCGGG
>CAWGND010000017.1:0-126766 GCA_963823845.1 Terriglobales bacterium | reverse complement strand
CGCCAAACCGGAAGTTTCGTGTCGAAATGTCCGGATAGCCGACGACACGGAACCCTTCGCGGTGCGATGAGAAACCTCTCCAATGCCGGTCAGAGGCTGACTTCAAGCTGCTGTCACGGCCAGCGAATATTCAAGGCGTAGATTTCCTGGTAGCCGGTGTCGCGGAGGAAGAAGGGGGAGCCGTCGGGCGCGATGTAGATCCCAGTGTCCGCCGCACGGTGAAGTTCTTTCAGGCTGGTGATGGCTTCGACCCGCTGGTCAGCCAGTCGGATACGCATTGCCTTCGGTTCCGCGCCGCGAGTTATGTAATAGAGAAACTTGCGATCCGGCGATGGGTTCCACTGAAGGACGTTCTCGCCCAAAATGCCAGGAGCGAAGTCGGTCCATTTCTGGGTTTGCAGATCGAAGGTCTGGAATTTGCCGTTCTCGATGTTTTGAGCGATCAGGGTGTCCTGGTTAAACCAGACGCCAACCGTGTGTTCGGAGGACGGAACCAGGGACTTCTTTCCAGTGCGGACGTCAACGATTACGCCCTCACCCCTAGGCAGGCTTGACGCGTATTTTTGATAGTAGAGATAGTTTCCGTCTGGAGACCAATCCAAGAACAAGCCTCCGCCGTCAATCATCTCTGACAGTTCGCCCGCCATGCTTATTACGAATAGTTCGTTGTTGTCGGTGCTAAATCCAACTTTCGTGCCGTCCGGAGAAATGCGGGTAGCAGAGATGATCATCGGAGGGTAGGTGAGCTGTTTGCGGTCAGTGCCATCGCTCCGGCTGCGCCACAGGATTCGTTCTGGATATGAAAGATAAGTGACCCACTTTCCATCGCGAGAAAATGTCACACTTCTTGCGGAGATCCCGGAAAGAAAAGGCTTGAACTCGTTGGATTGCATGTCATAGCGAATGAGTTCTCCGCGCTGCTTCCTGCCGAGGACGAAGATCTGCTTTCCATCCGGGCTTGGGGCGGGATAGGAGTACGGCACCGGTCCATTCGTGAGCCGAATCGATTTGCCCGGGCGGCGGAACAGTCCCGTTTGCATGGGGAGCAACCAGATATCCGACTGCCGGGCATTTCCGGAGGAATAGACGAGATACTTCTCGTCCGGCGTCAATGCACAACAATCTTCGCCTTCGTTGAGTTTCCTGATTTCGCGGAGTCCCGTGCCATCCACCCCTATATCGAAAAATCTGGGATTTCCGTTCAGACGCTGACCGATCATAATTCGTCGGCCACGCGGCTCAGCCCAAACCCCTTCGGGAGAGCCGGAAAAGGAAACCAGTTCACGGGAATTTGAGCCGTCCTTGTCGGCGATGAACCACTGTGTCTTACTGTCTGTTCCTTTCAGGTCTGCTCCCGGAGTGAATGTACCGAAGACGATGCGGCCGTCGGGCAGGAGATCCGAGCCCACCACGTCTAAACTGACAAGGCGGCGCGGCTCTCCTGTTGGGAGAGGAACCCACCATAGTCCTAGTTCCGAACCGAGCCCGCTGGGGACTCTCAGCAGCAAGCCGGACCCGTCCCGCGCTACCCCATCAACTTCAGCATTCGCGAATCCTGTTTGAACCGGGGTTACCGGTCCGCCTGTGACGGAGACCTGAGCGATCTTTCGACTACCATATTCCCCTTCCGTGAAATAGATCCGCGATCCATCGGTAGCAAACCAGCTCTTTGGCTGGCCATCGTCAGTCAGTTGTACAACGGATTCGACTACCGGGACTGCGGTCGGAATGCGCCACCATGTAACCAGGAGCAAAGCAACCAGGACCGCAATCGCGGCAACGGCCAATCCCAGGCGGTGGCGTCGGAGATACTTGCGCGAACGGTAAGCGATGCTGGGCGGATGCGCAGTCACCGGCTCGTTGCGAAGATAGCGGCCGATGTCGGCGGAGAGTTCGGAGGCCGAAGCGTAGCGGCGGGCGCGGTCTTTCTCAAGAGCCTTCAGGGCGATGGCGTCAGGATCGCCGCGCAACTCACGCACCAGCGTGGGAGGATCGGAACCGCGATTCCTTGCTGCGATTGTTGAATCACCGCCAAGCGTGGTGACCTTTGTGCTTGGACGCAGCGCATCCTGGTCGCGGAGACGGCGCAGAACTTCGTCGTAGGCAAGCTTTTTGA
Organism: Terriglobales bacterium; assembly: GCA_963823845.1. GTDB lineage: Bacteria > Acidobacteriota > Terriglobia > Terriglobales > Acidobacteriaceae > Alloacidobacterium. Next base: position 124,650 of record CAWGND010000017.1, on the reverse strand, counting down.
AATCGAGCGGCAGCGCGCTGGTGAGCAGCTCGTAGAGCACAGCGCCCAGTGAGTAGACGTCGGTGCGGGTGTCAACATCCTCGCGGATCGGGTCAGCCTGCTCGGGGCTCATGTAGCCGACGGTTCCGACCATCGTGCCGACACGCGTGTACATGGTTTCAGCGGTGAGCTTCTGCGAGGTGGCTTTGGCGACGCCGAAGTCGATGATGCGCGGCATGGGCTTGGCGTCAACCTCGCTAACAAGGATGTTCGAGGGCTTGAGGTCGCGGTGAATGATGGCTTTCTGGTGTGCATGCTGCACGCCTTCACAGACACGGACGAACAGTTCCATGCGCTGGCGTACGGTGAGCTTGTGCTGGTCGCAGTAGTCGGTGATGGGGATTCCGGCGACGTACTCCATCACAAAATAGGGGCGGCCTTCAGGTGTAGAGCCTGCGTCGAAGACCTTGGCGATAGCGGGGTGGTCCATGAGCGCCAGCGCCTGTCGCTCGGACTCGAAGCGGGCGACCACCTCGCGCGTGTCCATGCCGGTCTTGATGAGCTTGATGGCGACGCGGCGACGGACAGGCTGCTTCTGCTCGGCCAGCCAGACCTCTCCCATGCCGCCTTGGCCGATCAGTTCGAGCAAGTGGTAAGGGCCGATGACGGTGGCCGATGATTTTCCCCGTTCGCCCGAAATGTCTTCCGTTGGCCGCTGGGAACCGCGCGCATTTACCCCCGCAAGCAGGGACTCAACTCGCTGCCGCAACTCGGTGTTGCCGTTGCACTCGCGGTCGAGGAAAGAAGCGCGCTCTTCAGGCTTGAGGTCGAGCGCGGCCTCGAACAGGTGCTCCGCCAACTGCCGTTGCGTCGCCATAGATCTCAGCTCTAAGACGACTAGCCGTCGGGCAACGTGTCGCCTTAAGCAGTAGAGGAAATCAGGGGGGACTCCTCAGTGGTACTGAGGTTACACCATGCGTGGCGCGAGCGTATGCCGGGGGCCAGGAACTACCCATAGCCTGACCCTTGGATCGGTAACGTGAAATCGTCATAGCGGAAATGATGTTCTGGCCGATTAACCGGCCATCCGGAAATAACAGTCGAAACTTCCGGATGGCTGGTGATACAGACATCAAGGTGCATCGAGCGTCCGGTTTCCTTTGTTTGCGACACGCTCCAGATATTCCGCCCGGGGAAATGTACACCCCTCTTGAGCATTCCCAATTCCAGCTTTTGCTCCCACCTCACTATTCCTGGTGGATCGCCCTTTCAAAAAATGGCCTTCTGATCGGCACCGCCCCTTGAATCACGCCCGCTGCAGCGGCAAAGTTGTCGACTGGTGTGGTGTTCCCGCTCGTCAAGTCGAGCTCGAGGGTTTGGCCTGTCAAGTCATCAAAGGCATAGTTCTTGCCATTCACTTCAACGACTGCGCCGATGCCCAGTGCAGTAGGACCGATCACGTTTGCCAGGCCTGTTCTCGGGTTAATTTCGTACAACACCGGGGGAATAACGATATCAGCCACCGACAAGGTCACGGGATCGAATATCCAGGCGTCGTACGTCGCGTAGAATTTTCCGCAGGATTCCCAGATGGCCTCGTCAGCAAAATTCAGTGTCCCATCTTGGTTTTGAGAGCCTAAGACATAGGGGCTGGGCGGAATACCTGAATTTTCCGCAAGCAACTTCGCAGTTCCGGTTTCAGGATCCACGACATAAATGCTATTGGCGTAATCGGTGGCATAGATTCTTCCGTTGAAGCCACCGAGAGAGAACGCCGATGTTGGCCCGCAAGAAGGACTGGGAGTCACGCACGCGCCTAGTCCGGTGGGGCCAATCTGAGTTGGGACGCCGGTTTGTGGATTGATCGAAACCAGGTCGCCTGCATAGGTCAGGGATACCAGCGTTCCGCGCGATCCGTGAGCCAAGCCAAAGTACCCGTCCGGCTCAACAGGGCCAATTTGCTGAAATGCACCGGTAGTGAGATCGACCGTGCCGAATACGCCGCTGCCGGTGAGTCCAGCACTGACAACGTACATCCGCTGAGCGCTTGCGAGTGCCGCAAACAACCCGGTCATTAGCACTACAAGGAATAATTTGGATTTCATGTTGCCTCGTTTCTGCGATCCGAGCAAATTCGTTTTCGAAATGCGAAGTTTCATGGTTTCCTCCTGATTTGTTCGAATTGGACTCCGGCGAAACGGAAAACTCTTTGAGCTTCTGCAGCCTCGATGCTCTGCAGCAGCGATGAAAGACAAAGTCGGGTTAGCCCGCAGGGCTCCTGCCAAACGTGCACCTTGCCAGTACTGTGCCAGTCCTGAATCTGGCTGGTGAGGGTGGCGTCGAGGATAACGGCGTCTACCTCGGCGCCGCAGTCGGGGCACCAGCCCGGAGCTATGGTTCTTTTGCGAACGATTGCCACGCTTTCGGTTTCCACCGTGATTCTTTTCGTTCTCACCATCTCCCATCCCGTTTCGCTCTTCCCCGGCTTCGCGGAGCTTCGAATGGACGCATGGTGCCCCGGACGCGCACTAAAAGTCCTCAAGGACACTTCAAGAAAATCTCAAAAAAGTCTTGGTCAACCGTCGCCGACTGAAAGAAGGGGAGTTAACGCACAGGGGGGTCTGCAGGCGATCGCAATGGCGCTTGGCGGCTGAGGTGACGGGGACGACGATTGCGCGAGGTAAAATGCGCATGGTAGATTCGCAACCAAGCACTGATCAGTGCTTATTGTGCGACCATTCACGAACTCCCCCCGGCGACAGCAGACCACCGACTTCAGGTTTGAAAATGGATCCTGGCCCCAAAGTTGTCTATGAGTTCGGTCCCTTTCGGGTCGATCCGCATAACCAACTCCTCCTGCGCGACAACCAGCCTGTCTCCATTAGCCGCAAGGTCTTCGACACACTTCTAATTCTTGTCCGCCATAGCGGAGACGTCGTCACCAAGGACGACCTCATGAAGGAGCTTTGGCCCACCGCCTTCGTCGAGGAAGCTAATCTCAGCCAAACGATATTCATGCTGCGCAAAGCGCTTGGAGAAACACCGGATAATCGTCGGTACATCGTCACGCTCTCTGGGCGCGGTTACCGGTTCGCGGCCGAGGTGCGCGCCGTGAGCTTGGACAGCGACTACATAATGATCGCGAGCCACACAAGGTCCCAGGTGGTGGTGGAATCCGCTGATAGCGAGGCCACCCCGTCTGTGAAGACCCTCCCAGCTGGCTGGGGGTCCAGGACCTCGTGGAGATACCTGCTTCCGGTCGTTGCTTGTTTCGCTTTGCTGGCGTTGGGCGCGGGCATCCTGGCGCGGTGGCGCCGTCCGGTTGTTCTGGGCGAGAAGCACTCCGTGCTGGTGGCCGAATTCGCTAACTCGACTGGCGATCCCATCTTCGACGGGTCACTCCGGCTAGGACTTACCATACAACTGGAACAATCGCCCTTTCTGAGCATTGTGTCTGAGCAACGAGTCCAACAAACACTGAGGATGATGGGCCAGCCCACCGAAGCAAAACTTACACCGGCAATAGCGCGAGAACTTTGCCAGAGATCGGCAGGCGCCGCCGTCCTCGACGGCTCGATTGCGCAGATTGGCACACAGTACCTTCTGACCCTTAAGGCGGTCGACTGTGAAAGCGGCGAATCACTGGCGAGCACGGAAGCGCAGGCCATCGACAAGAACCATGTGCTCGATGCTTTGGGAAAGACATCATCAGAAATGCGGAAAAGATTGGGCGAGTCGCTCAGCACGGTGCACAAATTTGATACCCCTCTTGAACAAGCCACTACCCCTTCGTTGGAAGCACTTAAAGCAGTGAGTTCGGCCCGCAAAGTTCAGAGCGTAGCAGGGGCTGCTGCAGCGATTCCGTTCTTCAAGTCCGCCATCGAACTCGATCCGAGATTTGCAACCGCCTATGCATGGTTGTCCGTCTTATATACAGATATTGGAGAACCCCGCATCGCTGCCGACTACGCCAGAAAGGCATACGAACTGCGCGACCGAACCAGCGAGGCAGAGAAGTATTTCATCTCGGCTCGCTTCTATAAGGCAGTCACCGGGAACATGGAAAAGGCGGAACAAACCTGCCAGCTTTGGATACAGGCCTATCCGCGCGCGGATGCGCCGCACGATTTATTGTCAGGGTCAATCCACCCGGCGCTTGGACAATATGAGAAGGGCGTTGACGAAGGCAGAGAGGCAATCCGTTTGAATCCGGACCTTTTCATGTCCTACGCCCTCGTTATGTTCAACTATATCGCCCTGAATCGTCCCGATCAGGCGAAATCCACCTATCAACACGCTCTCGAACGCAAACTCCACAACCCCTTCTTTTATCTTCCTCTATATCAGATTGCTTTTTTGCGGGATGACGCAGCAGCTATGGCACAGCAGGTAACACAATCGGCCGCCACGCCAGGAGCAGCGGACGAACTGCTGGTTGCGGAAGCCGATACGGCCGCCTATTACGGCCGGCTTAGGATTGCCCGAGAGGCTTCCCAGCGCGCAATGGAATTTGCCGACGGGGCACAACAGAAGGAATCTGCCGCAACATACTTTGCTCTTTCTGGTCTGCGGGAAGCACTGTTTGGGAATGCGAAGGAAGCACAACGGCGCGCCACTCTGGCCCTCGCGCGCTCGACGGGCCGCGACGTGGAGTACGGCTCGGCACTCGCCTTGGTGTATGCGGGGGACGACGCGCGAGCGCATGCGCTGACCGACGACTTGGCCAAGAGGTTCCCGGAAGACACCCTCGTGCAGTTCAATTACTTGCCAACCCTCCGCGCGAAGCTTGCCGTCAGCAAGGGAAATGCTTCTGAGGCGATTGAAAGTCTCAGAGCCGCCACCCAGTATGAGCTAGGACAGACGACGTCCAGTAGTTACGGTTGGACCGCCTTATATCCCGTGTTTGTCCGAGGAGAAGCCTACCTGGATGCACTTCAGGGCAGTAAAGCCGCGGCCGAGTTCCAGAAAATCATCGACCATCGCGGGATTGTGCTCAATGAACCTATCGGCGCACTCGCTCATCTCGGTCTAGGCCGCGCACACGCACTGTCGGGAGATAAGGCCGAGGCAAAGGCAGCCTATCAGGATTTCCTTACGCTTTGGAAGGATGCGGATCCCGAAATTCCCATCCTTAAGCAGGCCGAGGCGGAGTATACGAAGCTGTTGCCGCTGATGGATCCGGCCACGCGACCTTCGGGTCAGGCGGGATCGTCGTTAAGGAAGTAGACACCGCAAAAACACCGAAACGTATGCACATGTTGGTGAACGGGGTCCCACACGATCGAACGCTGATCAGCAGCTTACCTCTTATTTGGCTATATCGATATGTTGACTAGTAGTCGCGAATTGCGCGAACTGATTGCATCCGTTACAGACGGTCGCGCCAGACTCGCGTTGCGAGCGAGTGGTCGGCAATCCGGAACTTTCGACCTCTTACCCCATCAACAGGCGTTATTTCCGTATTGCTGGTCATCCTCTCAGAACTAGAGAGTCCCGCCTACCTTGCTCTACCGATAAAGGCGCGCGGTACGCTCCACCTATGGTTCCAGGGAAGGAACCACTCTCCCGAGCCCAACAGACTATGTGCGGCAAAATCCGGCATCGGCGGCCCAAAGCGCTCATAGACTCCGGTCAAAACCTCCCGGACAACGGGCGAGGTGGACTGATCACTCTCAAGAAAATCGGACCACCGACATACAAGACCGCCAGATTCACTTTGCCACGCGGTCTTCATCGACCACCTCTCTGGTCTTAATGTTGGCTAGCACGCTCATTATGCCCTCAACCAGGATGGACTTCAAGATAGGTCCGGGTCACCAGCACGCAGGTCAGCGGGTTCGAGATCGGCGCTCTACTCCTCGCAAGGCCATCAGTGGCTGTGTTGTCGGCCATACGGAAGTTTGGCGCCGTAATTTCCGTATTGCCGGTGAGAACGAAGCCGCAGGCGCCGCGGTCTCTGCGGTTGTGGCTGTCGAGCAGTCTTGAGGCCGGGATAGGGTGTGAGTCACAGGAGGTACCCCACTGTGACTCGTCTTCGCAAAATGATGCTCGAGGAACTCGAGCGCCGCAACTACTCTGATGGAACGATCCGCCACTATCTACGATTTGTAGAGGAGTTTGCTCAACACTTCGGCAAGTCCCCGGACAAGCTGGGTGTCGATCAGCTGCGTAGTTATCAGGCCTATCTGCTCAAGCGGCGCAAGCTTTCCCCGGGATCGGTCGAACACCGCATCTCTGCATTGCGATTCTTGTTTGTGCGCACGCTTCATCGCCAGGAGTTCCGCCAGTTTCTGCCTTATCCCAAGGTGGCAAGGAAGCTGCCCAACATTCTCAGCCAGGAAGAAGTCACACGTCTGATCAACGCCGGCAGCGATCTGTTCCAGCGCACGCTGCTGATGGTTCTCTACGGCACCGGCATGCGCCGATCGGAGATCGTCCGGCTGAAGATCAGCGACATCGACAGCCAGCGCATGGTCATTCACGTAGTCAACGGCAAGGGTGGCAAGGACCGCGATCTGCCTCTCAGCCCGGCACTGCTCGAGGCCCTGCGCACATATTGGCGATGGCTCAAGCCACGCATCTACCTGTTCCCCTCACGCATGCATCGAGACCAGGAACGGCCCATCAGCGATAAAACCGTGTGGCATGCGTGCACGCATGCCGCGAAGAAGGCCGGCATTCGCAAGAAAACGAGCCCGCACCTGATTCGCCATAGTTGGGCCACACACTTACTTGAAGCCGGTACCGACCTGCGCACCATCCAGTTGCTGCTCGGTCATGAGGACCTGGAAGTTACAGCCCGTTATCTGCATTTATCGCAGCAGCACCTGCACCAGGTCGCCAACCCCTTCGAGGAGCTGAAGCTCGCCAGCGTCGAGCTGAGCCGCCGCCTCTATCATCGTCCGCGCCGCCCATGACGCGGCCGGCCATCGAAGTGGCCGACATCGTCCGCGCAAAGGGCAGGCAGTATCTCGAACACTACCAGTCCAGTGTCAGCTATCAGCAGCTGAAGGCATTTCGGGCTGTGGAGCGCTGCCGCACCGCTGCTCTCGGCGGACACAAGGACAAGTGTGTCAACTGCCAGTACGAAGCACCGCACTCCTATAACTCCTGCCGATCACGATGCTGTCCCAAGTGCCAGGCGCAGGAGCGCCGGCGATGGCTCGAAGCCCAGCAGCGGGATCTACTCAACACCAACTACTTTCACGTTGTCTTCACCGTGCCCCACGAACTGAACCCGCTGGCACTGACTTCCCCCAGGCCATTTCTCGACCTGCTCTTCGACGCCAGCTCCCAGGCCCTGCTCGAAGTCGCTGCCGATCCAAAATGGCTCGGCGCAGAGATTGGATTCCTCTCCATCCTGCATACCTGGAGTCAGACCCTGCTGGGCCATTACCACGTCCATTGCGTCGTCCCCGGCGGTGGACTGTCCCGAGATCATCAGCGCTGGATTTCGACCAGCCACCCACTGTTCCTCCTGCCCATTCGAGTACTGCACACCGTCTTCCGTAAGAAGTTCCTTGCCGGACTTCGCCAGCTCTACCGCAAAAGCCTGCTGGATTGCCGTGGTCCCGCCGCTGATTTCCGTCATCCCGCGTGGTTCGAACAACTGATCGAGGAGCTGGGCGATAAGGACTGGTACGTCTATGCCAAGCCGCCCTTCGGAGGACCGGAACATGTCCTCGGCTATCTCGGCCGCTACACCCATCGCATGGCCATATCGAACCACCGCATCATCGCCTTCGACGGCGAGCACGTCAGCTTCCGCTGGCGCGATTATCTGCACGGCGGAAAGCAGCGTGTCATGCCCCTCGACGCCGTGGAGTTCCTGCGCCGCTTCTTCACGCACGTTTTGCCCAGGGGTTTCGTGCGCATCCGCCACTACGGACTGTTGTCGAATCGCTTCCGCAAACAACTGCTGCCCCTGGCGCGCACACTGCTAGCCGTCCAGGACCGCGAGACGATGCCTCTGCCGCCAGCACCGGACTGCGGCATTTGGCACTGCCCCCGCTGCGGCGCACCTATGCGCGTCGTTGAGCGCTTCTCCGCCGCACAACTCTATTTCGCAGGCTTAGATTCTTCATGACCGTCGCTGCCAACCCGCTCTGCCGGTTTGCTTCATGCATGCGTTCCCAATCGTGTGTCCACCTGACCCGACAACTCTTCACAACCAGGTCAACCCGCATAGAGCAACGCCGGGATCGAAGACAGCGCTTGCAACTGCTCAACTGTTTCCAGCACCAGCGGCGACGATGATCGACAACAAAAATCTTTACTCAACCATGAAATAGCATTCAATATCCATAATCCCAGCCAGGATCACCGCGACCGCGGCAAACACCTGCCGCTTCCTTCTTACCTCCAAATCGAAAACGCCTCGGACTTAGTTCACAGCTTCTCTCCAAAATTCGTTTCCGAGGCGTTTCCGATCTTGCGTAGCGGTGATACGCCACCTTCACCGATTGTTCCTGATACGTGCATCCCGGGAGGCGCGGGGGAGAATATACGACAGCTCCCATGTCGTGATTTCAGGAACAGCGCCGAGAACAGGCTATGCTGAAAGCTGCCATGTCCCGGCCATTCTCAGCCGCGCTCGTTTTTGCTCTACTGGCTGCTTCTCCGCTACTGGCTCAGTACTCTCCGCTGTCTCTCTGCCTTGTGCAAACCAAGCCTGATGCGGCGACACAGTACACCCCTTCTGCCGGCCCCTGGGCGATCGAACTGTACATGGTACTCTCTGCGCAAAAACTCACGAGTGGTGCGCCACTGCAAATTACGGTCCTCGCAGCTTTGCAAGAGAAGGACGTGCTGCCCGAGGTCCGCCGCTTGCAGTGCCTCTACACTGTTCAGCTATGGTACCAACGCAGCATTTGGCCCAAGGGGGCGGGTAGGACGATGGACGACGGAGACAGCCTTCTATTCTCGCTGTGGAACAGCACCACCGGGAAGGTCATCGCCCACGGTGCATCACCCATACGCCTCATCCACCCCGGGGGCGTCCGTTCTCCCGATCCACTGGTGCCGGAGCCGGGCCCTTGCGTGGTCCTCACCCAACAAATCATGAAGAGCCTGAACAAGCTCCCGTGATCCCTTCGGACGAACCTCGCCCGACTAACAACTCGCTCTTCGCCACACGCTTTCACTACTCGCTTTTTTCTTATAACCTCTCCGCAACAGTTTTCCGTCTCTATTGTTGCCGTTTGTTTCGTATGGTCGGCGATACGGAAGTATCAATCCATCGGGCCAAACTTTCGGTTGGCAGATGACACAGCGTCGATTTAGGTGATGGATGTGTTCGACATGCCACTCGGAATCTGTATCCCAGGGATCGATACGAGCGTTGAGTCATAAAGAGGGGGAGTCACACGCCTTTATTTGGCAGCGGCGGCGGCCGTCTTCTTTTTCTGAGCCTCCACGGTCCAGGGAGGCACGATGCCATTTTGCCGGGCGTAGGCGACTAGCTGGCCGAGGTGTTCGTGCGCGTCGGCGACGAGGAGGTAAACAACGTCGCCCTCGTTAGCCTGCGTGCCGAGCTTTGGCAGCAGCTTTGCGAAATCCGCGTTGCTCATGCCATTGATCGCCTTGCTCGCGAAATCCCAGGATTGATTCAGCGCCTCGATGATGTGACCCTTTTCGGTAGTGGATTTGTCGAACTCGCCCGCTTTGAACCCTGCCGGAGGATTCGCACCCATCATGCTGAGGAATGCATAGCGTTCTCCAGCTACATGCAGAAACACTTCGGCAAAGGACCGGGTGTCGGGCGACGGGCGCCAGGTGAGTTTGTCGCTCGGAAGTACCTCGGCAAGATTGACGCACTTCTTATTCACCTCCTGCAGGTCGAGAAGCGACTGGGCTTTCATGTCATAGCTGGGTGCAGTGTGGTCTGTGGAGGCGTCGGGGGTTTGCGCGTACATTGAGAGAGCACCGGCATTCAGGACGCATGCGATACAAATCGAAGAGAGAATCGGCGATTTCATTGCGGTCTCCGCTGGAATCGAAACTCTTGTAATCGCCCGAGGCTAGAGCAGAGGTGGGGGAAGATGCAAGCAGTTCGTGATCATCCGGAAGTTTTGAGGGACGAGTCGCCGCGTTCACGGGATTGATGGTTCCGGAGATGGCGCGACAGATGCTCGGACGCTAAATTGTTGGGGACCTGCGTTACGAGAGCGATCACACGCGATTTCTTTACCCTTAGGTCGGTTGGTCGGCCATACGGACATTTCGACGTGAAACTTCAGTATTGCCGGTCAACCGCCCAGAGCTCCAGAATTTTGCCTAGATGAAGCCGCCTACTTCCTGTCCTCATCCTTCGGAAGCACCAGTATGGAAGCGACAATGATCACGAACTGCGGGCGAGGACGCCGGAGCAGTTCTGGGTCGTTGGGGTTGATGGCGCCGAGAACGGGAAGACGAAGTTTGGGCTGGTGGCATTCACCGTCATACGTTCACTCTTGCGGTCGCCGCATGTTAGCCCGTTTTCCGTCACGGTCAACGAACCTACCAAGAGTGGTAGAGGAACGCTGCTGATCGCGAACTCCCAGTGTAAGTCCAGGGGTTATCTCGCCTTACGTGATCGAGGATTGGCGGCGTCGGATTCGTGGCAGGCGGAAGCGCGGCCGTTGAAACGCGCTCTAAAGCAACGTCTCGTTTAAATCAAGCGTGATGGCCGCGCTGCCCGCTTGGTTGAGCAATCCTGCAAAGTCACGAATGCCTCTCGATATCTCTTCTGTCATAACTCTTGTTGCCGACCGCATGCGGCTGGTGCCGTGAGCCACCGTCAAGTACTCCCAGCTTACGACGCCGTTTTCTAGCATCATTGCTTTCCCGTAACGTTTGCCTTGGTATTTTCTCATTCAGCCCTGCCCTGCTTATCTCGACGCTCGATTTTCTTCATATCTCATTACCGCCATTCCAGTGGGGATTCGTCAGGTGCATCAGGTCGAGGAGGCCACACTGATGAGTAAATTCGAACGTGCCCAACAGAAATTCTTCTCTAACCGCAGGCGTTGCGGTTTTATAGCAAAGGAGGCATATTGAATCCCAAGTTCCATCGGAATTGTGCCTGTGGTGGAAGCGCTGCCGTGTGGGGGGAAGGGCATAAAAGCCCCCAATCTACTTCTCTGGCGCTCTTCCATTCAAGATTACGTGAGCGATGTACTTTTAGTGTACGCCTGTTTACGCGCCGGGGTGCTCGACCGTTGTGCTGGCACAACAGTCAACCCAATACCCGTACACTTTGAGCCGCGCTGATTCGGGCTCGCTCTTCTGCACTCTGCGGCATGGGGCGGGGGCGCGTGGTTCAGACGCGCCTGATGGGGGAATGAGAAGAGCGGGTTGCGATTCGCGGCACAGCTACCAATTCAAGCAGCTGCCTTGTGAGGATTGCGGAGGGAAGATTGATTTTGAGTCAATGGTGAGGAGATCATCTCTGATCCAACGCCCTTGGTCTGAGCATATTGAACAGATCATTTTCAGGACCTGTCCCGAGGTACGGAGCTGGACGCCGAACTGTTGCTCTTAGCGGACGTCGTATGCCAAATGGTGCTTAATGTCGGTGTACTTCCACTCGCCCCCGGCGCCAAAGCCGCGGTCGAGATAGCCTTTTCATCGAAAGCCGTTCATCCTCGGGATGCTAGCGTTACTTGCGAACTGAGCCAAATCGCGCAACGACTGCATTCAATTCGGACTCAATGTCATCGAGACGGTCTTCGGCAGCCTTAAGTCGCTGTTGCATATCTTGCTGTGTCATAGCTCGTCGCTGCTCTTCCTCTTTTAACGTCGTCATATTCATCTTGAGCCTGTCGTAGTCGTCCGTGATGTGTTTCCTTTCATCTGGATTTGATATCTGGTCCAGGTGATTCTGAGCCATTGCAAGGTCAGTCCCTGCCATTTTGAGGTCGCGCTGCACATCTGAGAGTCTCTCGCGAGCCTGATATAGATTTTCGGTTGCGCGATTGACAACGCCTTGCTGCATTTCGAATTCAGCGATGAGAATTTGAGTCGATTCAGTGGCCCGCATATCCTCATGTATCGCTTTTAGCTCGCCAAAAATCTCCTGTAGTGTTTGCGAATCGGTCTGTCGATTTTGTGCGGGACTCGGTAAGGTGCCAACCAAGAGAAATACAACCAGAGCGGGACGGATAGTCATGATTTTGTGGTCTCCTGTATATCGGATAGCAACAAATGAGCTTACCTTGTGGCAATGCGCCACCAGCGATGTTTCTACAAGGATTGTTTCTACAAGGGTTGTTTGAATGCTAAGTCGATGAGGAGCACGAGGTGTTACAAAAAGCTGAACTCAGCGGTGCGCTGATTCAGAGAACAACCTCGGAGGCTCCTCAGAGACTATGTATTACATCGGATTGGATGTACACAAGAGGACGATCAGCTATTGCGTGAAGGACGCAGCTGGTCATGTGCACAACCTCCAGTTGGCGCGTGAACAATCTTCGCTTCCGCCATTTCTCCGTCTGCGGCAGCCGCGGCGAGACCGACGCCTTCGGCATCGTCACCGGCAAGTGGCAGGTCACCTGTGGCGGCCTTCAGGACTGGGTGCCTCTACCTGTATCGCTCGGTCTGTCTCTTACCAATCTCTACGTGGGTGACTTCGATGGAGACGGCTATACCGACATCGCATTCGCCAGCAACCCGCAATATGACGGAGAAGGCAGGCTGCTGAGTTGGAAGTGGCGTTTTTCGCATGATGCTGCCGAGAGCTTCGTCGATCATGAAGTGACCACAACCGACAGCTGTTCCTATCTTGCCCCGCATAGCTTCTCTTCATCACCGCTTGTCGCCGGAGTCGGGCGCTTCGCTGCCAGCTCCAACGCCGACATTCTCGTGTGGGGCGCGGACTCCGACGGCCCCAACAAACTCTGCATTCTGCCAAGTGGAACCGGTGATGCTCTGATGCAGAGCCGTCAGTCCATGCGGTGAATTCATAATATTGACACACCTCGTCGGGCTATCTAACTATGCCCTAGAGAGATGAAGACGCGCCTGAAAAGACCAGTTGCCAGCCGTCCATCAAACTCCGAGGTGCGGGAATCGTTCTGCGCGCGGACGAGCGTGACGAAGAGCACTCCGGGCAGCTTGAGAGAGCCGATCTTCACATCCAGCGGCGGCAATGCCGAATAGGCCGTCCCGTCGACACCGCTGCGGAGCAAGGACTTACCCCAAGTCAATCCAAGTGCCATGTATGCAGTTGTGTTGTACAGGGAGGGCGCGTTTGTGCCGGAGTCAAGTTGTAGTCGACGAGGACGCGCCCCGTCGGACAAACGGACAGCAATGATGAGCAACTTTGACAGCAGAACGCCGTCTGCCATCGGAGCGAACGCTGCCAGAATCCGGTGGGCTTCAAAGATGGAGTCGGCGATATCGAACTGAAGGCGCTCAAGTCTTTTGTGTGAGCATCTTTCGGGTAGGATCCACATCCACAGCGCAGACATCCCAGCTTTATGTGACCTTACCCCCAGCGCATCTTTCGCCCGCCGGAGTGTGCTGAAAGAGATGCCGGCTTGCTCAGCCAACTCACGAATTTCACTCGGCTCGCGCTCACTGACCGCAGTGTTTCGATGAGCTACCGTGTGGCCTCGGTAATCTTTCCGTCTCCTGGTGCGGCTGGAATAGTCAAGAAAGGGATTTCCTTTCATGGGAAGCGAAAGCCCTCGCTAGGATCCGTTGTTTGATGCGAACGAAATCTATTGACTTGGAACAATCCGCACCACCATGATTAAACTGCGCAGCTCGAGTTGATCGATTCGGCTATTCCCCCAAAATAGTTCTCTTGCTCTCAAGGCAGTTTTACATTTGTGTGGAGCACACATGAAAGCCCAGCCCCTGCCTGCACTCTCTCAATCGCTTCACTACGTTGTCCGAATGGGAGACCCCATTGGAAAGATCTGTTGCTTAATTCTTCTCCTGACAACATCCAGATTGTTCGGACAGACCACGTGTGGAGATGTCCAGGTTCAGCTCACTCCGGATTACAGCTACGCCATCGGCAGCTCAAGCGGCGGCACGTCGTACAGCCTCACGATCGGAGGGAAGACTCTCGCGCAGGGCGCGATGACGCAGTTGGCGCTTTTTCATTACGACACCTCGCTCGCCAGCACCTCCGGAATCGCGCCAGCGCAATCGGCCGGAGCATCGCTCGTCCCGGGCAAGTTCGGATCTGCGGTCGAGGTTGCCAGCGGCGGTTCACTCAGTTATCCGCAATCAGGAGACCTGAGCACCATGGACGGCACGATCGAAATGTGGATATCCCCTCAGTATGACGGCACCAATTCTGCCTACTCAAACGGCCAGGCGCTTTTCGAATATTGGGGCGGCAGCGCGACGAACTCGTTGACTCTGGCGACTGCCGGCTCTGGCAGCAATGTCTACCTCTTTGCTGGCGCCTCCGGGATTTATGCGGGCTACGCCGCAGTCTCAGGCTTTGCGGGATGGAAGGCCGGCGAGTGGCACCATCTCGCCATGACGTATTCGACGTCGCAGAGCCGCCTGCGCCTTTATGTAGACGGCGTTCTCGTGCAGGAGAACGATGGCACGATCGCCATTGCTCCTGGTGCCGGGGGAACGTTCTCAATCGCCAGCGGCTACGGAAATGCTACTAACTTTGTCGTTGATGAAGTACGAATCTCGAACAATGAAATGCTTGCGGGGGCGATCGCCTACGATGCTGGCCGCGCGGGGCCATTTGCGAACAACGAAGTCTATCTTTCTCTGGCCGGCGTGAATCTTGGACAGCTTGCCTACGCCGTTGCCAATTGCGGATCCGCTTCTCTGACGTACACAGGTATCCCCATCACCAACTTTTCTCCGGCCAGCGGCCTGTTGGCTCCGGGAAGCATGAGCGTTGCGGTCAGTTTCAACACCATTCAGCCAACGCTTTGCCGGTATTCTTTGGGAACGGCAGAGGACTATGCGTCCATGCAACCGCTGGACACAGGCTCTCCATCCACCACACACTCCGGAACCATCAATGGTCTGTCGAGCGACCCGCGGGTTTTGAACCAGGTCTACGTACGCTGCGCTTCCAATCTGGATTTTCTGGACTCGCTCGTTTATCGGAGTGTTACGTCGCCGACCGAATCGTTTCCACGCATCGGCAGCATTTGGCAGGGAGAGTACATCCTGACAACCAAGCCTGATCAGGCGGCGAAGATTCAGGTCTTTTTTGCTCCAGGCGGAATGACGCCGGCTCAGGCGATTGCCCTGCGGGCCCAGAATCCAACGGTCCTGATTATGCCGAGCGTCAACGCCCAGGAAACAACCGGCGGGTATCCGGCCGTGCCGTCGAGCTATTTGCTGCACGATGTAAATGGAAATCCGATCTCGGACTGGCCGGGAAACTATCTGCTCAATTTGACGAAACCTGAGGTTGCGACTTTTCTGGCTCAATATGCGGTCAACCAATATCTCTCGACATCGAATCTTGCTTACGACGGCCTCTTCTGGGACAACTTCAATACTTCAATCCAGGATCCGTACTACGATTACCAGGGCGTTCCGCATGAGATCGACGCAGACAATGACGGCAGTGCCGATGATCCCGTCGTCCTGAACGCCAAGTGGAGCGCAGGCATCTACACGCTGATCAACACATTCAATCAGCTTGCGCCCAATGCTTACGTGGCTGCACACAATGCTCAGCCTGATCCAATGAACCTCGCCGACTTCAACGGTGTCAGCTTCACCATGGACGCTCCGAGCGTGCGTGAAGGGACCGAATCGTTCGGCAGCATGTTGGGCGACTACGATACCTGGTTCTCAGACGGACGCAAGCCGGTCATCTCAACGATTCAATCGGCTCCGCCCAGTCAGATAGCCTACGGCTACGGCTACAACCCGATCAACAACGTGACGCCGAGCGTGCTCAATTTTTCGCAGACCTACTACCCGTACATGCGATTCGGACTCGCGACCGCTCTGATGAACGACGGGTTCTCGATCTTCGATTATGGCGATAACCAATCACCGGTGAACTGGTGGTATGACGAATTCGACTTCAACCTCGGCCAACCGATCGGGGCTGCTGTTCAGGTCGACGCTTCCACAGCATCCAACCTGCTGGCTAACGGCGGATTTGAGAACGGGCTGACTGATTGGTCGTTCATCGTCAACACTCAGGACAAACAGGCGCAAGCGACTGTCAGCCTCGATACTACGAGCTTCGTAGAAGGAACAACGTCGGCCCACATCGATGTCATCTCGGCGGGCACAGCCGATTGGCATGTTGACCTCGAGCAGCCAAACGTCTCACTCGCTGCGGGCAAGACCTATCAGCTGACTTTTTGGGCGCGGGCCGATCAATCACGTTCAATTACCGTGAACTCCCAGGGTGGCGCGCCGAACTATCCCAACTATGGGCTGAACGAGCACATTCCTGTCGGAACGATGTGGAGTATGTACTCCGCGTCCTTCGTCGCACCGACGACTGCCAGCGACGGCCGCATCCAGTTCTTCGTGGGAGATGTTGCCGGAAATGTCTGGATCGACAATGTGCAGCTCACACAGGTATCGGGCATCTACCGCCGCGATTTCACAAACGGAATTGTGCTGCTGAACGGCACGCCTGCCGCGGTGAATGTCCCCCTCGAGTCTGGATTGAATCGGTTTGCCGGAAGCCAGGCGCCTTTATGGCAGTACATCGTCGACGATGCTAGCGCGGATTTTACTGCGGATTCCTCCTGGCAGACAGTCACCTTCGACTCCGGATCATTCCACGATGGCCATTATCAGCCACCGTACTATCACGCGTGGAACAGCACGGCACACCAGCAAAACTCTCTCGGATCGGCCGGCCAGTGGAATCTGAAAATCCTTGCTGACGGGCAGTACACGATTCAGGTCTGGTTGCCTGCCGCCCCCGGAGCCAGTAGCTGGACGAAGAGCGCCGTCTACGAAGTTGTATCCGGCACGACTGTTCTTGCCTCGGCGACCATCGATCAAACCACCGCGAGTGCCGGAGACGCTTGGCACTCGATCGCGACCCTCAATCTGACGGCTGCGGGCGCGCCTTTTTTGAGAGTCCACAATGGAGGTTCGGGACCTCTCATCGCAGACGCGGTCTATGTCACCTCTGCCGCTCGATACAATGACGGATCCACCGCCTCTCAGGTAGTGCTCGCGCCATTTGACGGCATTCTGTTGAAACGGCAGACTTCGGTACCCGTGCCGGCTGCCATCACCATTCAGACCAATCCTGTCGGGCTGATATTCAGTATCGACGGAAAGCAGCTGACGGCGCCCGCTACTCTGAACCTTGCGGCGGGGTCTCATACGATCGCCGTGCTCGCCACACAAGTGGACGCCGCTGATACTCACTATATTTTCAATTCCTGGAGCGATGGTGGCGCGGCGTTGCACACCATCACAGTTGGGTCCTTGCCCGCGACGTACACGTCCACTTTCCAGACACAATACCAACTCACGACCTCGGCTTCACCGGCCCAGGATGGAACAGTGTCGCCCGCCTCAGGCGGGTTCTATGGCGCTGGTACGGCGGTAAATCTCTCCGCGACGCCTAACCACGGATACGTGTTCATCGGCTGGAATGGAAACGTGGATAATCCTTCGGAAGCTTCAACGACGGTGACAGTGAGTGCGCCTGAAGCCGTGAAGGCGATCTTCAGTTCGACTGGAGGTCTGCAGTTCATCCCGGTAACCCCATGCCGTGTCGCGGACACACGCAACCCGACCGGCGCGTTTGGTGGGCCCGAGATGAGTGCGCAGAGCACACGTGAATTTGACATTCCGCAGAGCGCGTGCAGCATTCCCTCTACGGCTGTAGCCTATTCACTCAATGTCACCGTCGTGCCCAGCGGACCTCTCCATTACCTCTCGATGTGGCCCACCGGCCAGACCCAGCCTCTGGTTTCCACCCTCAACTCCTATGACGGACGCGTCAAGGCCAACGCCGCCATCACCCCTGCCGGCACCAACGGCGGAGTCGACGTGTACGTCACCGATGCGACGAACGTGATCCTCGACATCGACGGATACTTCGTGCCCGCCGGAACGTCTTCGGCACTATCGTTCTATCCCGTCGCTCCTTGCCGTGTCGTCGATACCCGCAACCCCTCAGGACCGCTGGGCGGCCCGTCGATCGGCAACCAATCCAGTCGCAACTTCCCGGTGCAGTCCAGCAGTTGCGGGATTCCATCCACAGCAACCGCCTACTCGCTGAACGTGACTGCAGTGCCGCATGGTCCGCTGCACTACCTGACCATCTGGCCTACGGGAGCCTCACAGCCGCTCGTCTCGACGCTGAACTCCTACTCGGGAGGCGTGGTAGCGAACGCTGCCATCGTGCCCGCCGGGACCAGCGGCCAGGTCTCCGTCTATGTCACCGACGCCTCGGATGTAGTCATGGACATCAACGGTTACTTTGCGCCTCCGGGAACAGGAGGGCTCTCTCTCTACACCGTGCCACCGTGCCGCGCACTCGACACGCGCACCGCAGCAGGAGCATTCACGGGAGTCCTGGTGGCAAATATCGAAGGCAGCACCTGCGCACCGCCGGCAACGGCGCAGGCTTACGTACTGAACGCGACGGTTGTGCCACAGGTGACACTCGGCTACCTGAGCCTATGGCCCGATGGAGGAACGCAACCGCTAGTGTCGACACTGAATTCGGACGACGGCGCAGTCACATCGAACATGGCCATCGTGCCAACGACGAACGGCAGCATTGATGCTTATTCCACCGACTCCACCAACCTTATCTTCGATCTGTCCAGCTTCTTCGCTCCCTGATGTGGTGCTTTTTGAGACTCTCGCGCAAGTTGCGAGGGTAAGGCCCTCATTGGATGAATCACGTCATGGTGTACAACCTACTACGCGCCGTATAGGGCCAGCTTGGTGTCTTCAGGCAGTTTTGGGACTTCGCGTTCAACGGCTAACGGCAAAACTGCGGCGAGCAAAGATGCACCTCCGCAACCGATGGTTCAGGACAACACCGACAATAACGTTCAGGACCTCTCTTGACGTGATTGCTCTACGCGCAGAGTGACGATCGAGCATTTCTGCTCATGTTGACATCCGACCCGAGCGGTGCAACACTTGGGTCGGATGCCTTCTAGACAAAATACCGATGCCCGTATCGCCCTGCTGCAGGGGACACTGGACCTGCTCATTTTGAAGACTCTCGTGTTGGGGCCGTGCCATGGCCAAGGGGTGGCGCGGTTGATCCAGCGCCAATCGGAAGAGGTTTTCTTTGTCGATCATGGTTCGCTCTATCTGGCGCTGCAGCGGCTTGAAGACAAGAATTGGATCAGCGCCAAGTGGGGCGTGAGCGAGAACAGCCGCAAGGCGCGTTTCTATTCGTTGACGGCGAAGGGTCGCGAGCAACTCGTCGAGAAGACGACGGAGTGGGAGCGGTTGACGAGGGCGATGGGGCTGATTCTGGGCGGGAGCACGGCGCCGGGTGGCGAGGAGGCTTAGAGATGTTCAAGCGCAGGCGTAGCACAGAGGATTTCTCGGAGGAGATCAAGGCGCACCTGGAACTCGAAGCCGATGAACTCAGACGTGAAGGCTTTAGCGACGATGAAGCGCGGCGGAAGGCGAGGGTCGAGTTTGGCAATGTGCCTGCGGCGCAAGAGCGTTTCTATTTGAAGAGTCGAATCGTGTGGCTGGACAATCTGGGACGCGATCTTAAGTATGCGATTCGCCAACTGATGAAGAATCCGGGCTTCGCCGCGACCGCGATCCTCGTGGTTGCTCTGGGCATCGGCGCGAGTGTTGCGATCTTCGCTTTTGTGGATGCCGCATTGATCAAGCCGCTGCCGTATGAAAGCCCATCACAGCTCGTCAACATGTTTGAGAGCAATCAGACCGGGCCGAGGTTCCATCTGTCCTATTTGGATTATCTGGACTGGAAGAGACTCAATCACGTCTTCAGTTCGATGGCGGAGTACGAGCAGGACGACCTTATGTTGAACACGCCCACAGGCACGCAACAAGCCAACGGAGCGCGGGTGAGCGATAGCTTCTTCCGGACGCTTGGGGTGATTCCGACGCTGGGTAGAGATTTCTATGACGGCGAAGATATTAAATCGACTTCCGGTACGGTGTTGCTGAGCTACGCTGCGTGGCAGAAGCGGTTTGGTGGAAGGGCAGACGTAGTTGGGCAGACGGTAACTCTGAATGGGACTTTGGCGAGCGTCATCGGAGTGTTGCCGCGCAACTTTCATTTCGCTCCGGCGGGACCGGCGGAATTCTGGCTGACGATCGATCCATCGAGTAACTGCAACAAAAGCAGAGGTTGTCACAATTCCTTTGGAGTCGGCCGGCTCAAAGAGGGAATCTCTGTCACTGCGGCTGACGCGGAGATGAAGGGGATCTCGGGGCAGTTGCAAAAGCAGTATCCCGATTCGAATCTCACCCGCGGCGCGCTGGTGCTACCTCTGACAGACGTGATCGTTGGTGACATTCGCCCAATTCTGCTGGTGCTGTTGTGCGGCGCAGGCTTGTTGCTTTTAATTGCCAGCGTGAATGTTGCGAGCCTGTTGCTGGTGCGTTCCGAAAGCCGGAAACGAGAGATTGCCGTGCGCGGTGCTCTGGGGGCGACGCCGGGGCGGTTGATTCGCCAATTCATGGCGGAAGGTTTGCTTCTGGCGGCGAGTGGCAGCGTGCTCGGTATCGCATCTGCCTATGCCGCGACGCAGATTCTCCTGAAACTGCTTCCGCCGGAGAGGCTCGCGGAGATGCCCTATTTGTCTGGAGTTGGGCTGGACGTTCGTGTGGTGCTCTTCGCTGGCGTAATTTCATTGCTGGCTGACGCGATATTTTCTCTTACCCCGATGCTGCGGCTGTCATTGGTGACCGTGCAGCAAGGCCTGGCGGAGGGAGGACGGACAGGCGCGGGTGTCGTGTGGAGGCGCTTCGGCGCAAACCTTGTCGTCATCGAACTTGCCACGGCCATGATGCTGCTGGTGGCTGCCGGTTTGCTGGGCAAGAGCTTCTACCGGCTGTTGCATGTGGAGATGGGTATCCAGCCGGAGAATCTGGCTATGTTACAGATCTGGGGACCAGCCTCCAGCTATGCGAAGGATCCGCAAAAGGTTGCGATGGAACGGCAGGTCTTGAACAAGCTTGCGGCTATTCCAGGAGTGAAATCGGTTGCTGTCTCGAGCGATCTGCCAGTCGGGGATGGTGATGGTATTAAGGCGATCGGAATCGTCGGTAAGCCGAACCTGGGAGATTACAACGAGGT
Source organism: Terriglobales bacterium (assembly GCA_963823845.1). GTDB lineage: Bacteria > Acidobacteriota > Terriglobia > Terriglobales > Acidobacteriaceae > Alloacidobacterium. The sequence continues at coordinate 103,454 of CAWGND010000017.1, read as the reverse complement.
GAATGACCGGGAGGTGAGTTCCACCTATTTCACGACCCTGCAGGCGCGGCTGTTGCGAGGCAGATATTTCACTGAGGCGGACGATGCCTCCCGGCCAGGGGTAATAATAATTAACGAGACGTTCGCAAAACGCTACTTCACGGGGGAGAATCCGTACGGAAGCCGCATTAACTTCGGCGATGTGAAGTCTGTGCTGGAAATCGTCGGCGTCGTGGATGACATTAAAGAAGGGCCGTTGGATATCGCTACTCGTCCTGCGATGTATATGCCCTTCGCTCAGAGCCCGGACAATTCCTTCTTCGTCATCGTGCGCACGTCGCAAGATCCGAAATCCCTGCTACCTGAAATGGAGACCTCGATTCATGAGGTAGATCCCAACATTGCCACTCATAACGGCGTGACCATGACCGACCACATTCGCGACTCGCCGGCGGCCTACCTGCACCGTTCCTCGGCGTGGCTGGTGGGAGGCTTTGCCGCGATGGCACTGTTGCTCGGAGTGGTGGGGCTGTATGGAGTGATTGCATATTCGGTAAGCCAACGGACGAGGGAGATCGGCATCCGGATGGCGCTTGGCGCGCAACGCTGGTCTGTCCACCAGATGGTTTTGCGAGAAGCGGGTTGGCTCGCCACTACCGGAATCGCAATTGGAGCGGTTTGCTCGTTGGCTGCCGCCACTCTCTTACGTGGTTTGTTGTTCGGGATTCATCCATGGGACCTTCCAACTTTGGGGGGAGTGGCCGCAGTTCTAGGCGTTTCGGCCCTCCTGGCAAGCTATATTCCCGCTCGCCGCGCAGCATCGGTTGATCCGGTGATCGCGCTGCGTACCGAATAGACTGGCGGTGGTGAATCTCGAGGTTGTCTCTTAAATCAAATCGCCGAAGCTCGCTTTGAGCAAATCTGATCTCGAAACGCGAGCTGGCCTGAAGTTATTATTCGACAAGAACGTCGTAGCTGGTCCTTGGCCACTTGAAGGTCGATCTTCTACCTACGCTTTTAATCGTGGGTCGACTATCTTTCATGGAAACGCAGAACGCGCAAATCCCTTGCAGGGCGCCTGCTCGCCCAATGACGATCGAAAGCAATTCACTTGATTTCATAACACTGTCTGCTCTATTGAGGGCCGGTTAGACTCTGGAGCATCGACGACCGAAGGTTCGGGAGAAGGAGCCGAACATGATCATCATAGGAGTGGATTATCACCCAAGCGTGCAGCAGATAGCGTATGTTGATACCGAGACAGGCGAGACTTGTGAACGGCGATTGAACCACAGCGATGGAGAGGCAGAGCATTTCATGGAGAGTTTCCATCTTGCAGACATGAACGTACAGTCCCCAGAAACGCCAAGACGGTTCAGCCTTCGCCTTGACATATAGGCTCCTTCGCAGACCCTGCAAACTGATGGGCGCTTTTGTCATTTCACCCTTGCCTTACTTGTTGTCGGAGCCACTACAAACAGCAGGGCCTCTTCGCTCCACGGGCATTACTCCGCTTCTTCGCTACTACAGACCCAGCCGATTCCCTCTCGCCTTCCACCGCCTTCCCGGGGTCACCGGTTATACGGCTTCCCTGCTCCGCCGATTTCTCCACGGGGCGAGGAGGGTTTCTCCAGTTGCTGAGCATGACCTTGTCACCGTGCTGTCCCTACCAACTCCGCCGAAGTGTTTCGCCGCATCAGTCCTTGCGACGCCCCATGCTGCCTTCGCCCGAAAAGTGAGGGCTCGGCCTTCGGGTTGCAGTACTTTCGAGGCCATATAGGTTCACTTGCATTACGGCCCGGTAACTCGCTCACCATCCTTGAAGATGGATTCGTCAATAGGCTTCAGGATTCTCAGTTGTTGGGATAGAGATCAGGCGCGCCAACTTTAGGTGGGAGGTTACCAGTCTCGCTCTTTCGATTGCGAGGTGGGTGCACAGTTCCACCATGGCCGCGTTTCCCGAAGCCCCCCTATAATCCCGGACGGCCAGATTTCCCGGGTCCGGTTTGAAACCTTGGCATGTCCGTTGTGAGCCTTCCCCTCTTCCGCGAGGTTTAAGCGCTGGTTCGCATACGCCCCTACGTCTGTGGTTTGCCCACAACCTCGTTTCCAGACCAGCACCGGCGTTGCGCCGGTTTTATCAAGCCGGCCACCTCACTGGCGATGAAAACCACCAAGTGTCCTGAGTCCCTTTGCCCAGTTTTGCATTACCTCCACTGGAGAGGCGTGTCCCACCTCTTGGGAGGGCGTTGCCCCTCCCTCATCGCTCCTACGGACTCATGCGCCAAACCCGCCTGGCTCTCCCCTCCTTCGGTTTTTAGCCTCGTTCAAGGAGTCTTTGCAGGTCGCTTCCAGCCCCTGCTGCCAACGGGTTCTTCCCGACGTTATCTCTGTGAATCTTTCCTTGGATGCTTGATCCCATACCCCGGCGGTTCCACAAAGTGCGTTTACCTGTTTCTTCCTCTGTGGCATCGGCCTTCCCCCAAGAAGGAAACGGGTCGGCTTCCGCAGTTTCTCGCAAACACGACTTTCCGCGAGGCAGGATTTCGGGGCTGCAGATATTTCTTTATGTTCAGGCCTCCAAGTTTGCTTGTCTCCCAGATCGTTCCTACCGCTGCAATACTGCCGCAGGGCAGCCGAGACTTTTACTTCCGGGCAGAACGCGCTTCCTTACCCCGATGGGACTCTCACCCACTGGTCAAGCCAGCCTTCGCTGGACGCACACTTATCAGTACTAATCGGACTCCACAATGAGTGACTCGACGATTACGCGGTTCATTGAGATTTTCACCTTTCCAATTAGCGGTTAGTAGACGAGCCCGTTTCTGTGGGATTGATCCGTGTGGGAGGGACGAGAGCGTTGGCCTCTTGTCCCCTTATGGGTTTTACCTATCAATTGACAGAACATTAGGCGAATGGCTATTCTTCTATAGATATCTATAGGAGTACGGATGGTTCGCTCCAACGCCGACAATCTTCAGGGCACCTTGACCCTCCTCGTTCTCAAAAGCCTGGAGCAAGGTCCCATGCATGGCTGGGGGATCACCCTCCATATCCAGCGCATATCTAATGAGGTGCTCCGCGTCGAGGAGGGCTCGCTCTATCCTGCGCTCCACCGTATGGAGCAGGAAGGCTGGATTGCCTCCGAGTGGGGGCTCAGTGAGAATAACCGGCGCGCGCGGTTTTATCGGCTCACTACGCAGGGCCGCAAGCAGCTACGGAGCGAGCGCGAGAACTGGCACAAGATCATGCAGGCCGTCGACCTCGTGTTGAACTTCGGAGTCGCTCGCGGCTAGGAGCAGACCATGGCATGGATCTCCCGCTTTCGCGCTCTCTTCCAGCGAGACAAACTTGCCCGCGAGCAGGACGAGGAGCTCGCCTTCCACTTAGACATGCGCGAGAAATGGAATGTAGGGCAGGGCATGTCATCTGCCGAAGCCAAGCGTGATGCGCGACGCCGCTTTGGTAACCCTGCCGTTTGGCGCGAGCGCATGAGTGAGATTGATCTGATGATCCTCCCGCAAACCATCCTCCATGACCTGCGCTATGGCGCACGGACGCTCCGCCGTAATGCCGGGTTCACCATCGTGGCGATTGTGGCCATGGCACTCGGCATCGGGATCAACACTGCAGCCTTCACTTTTTACAAGGCCATGTTTACCCGCTCGCTCGACGCTCGTGATCCGAGCACGATGGTCAATCTCTCTCTGGTTCGACAATCCGGCCATATCGAAGCGGATTTCAGCTATCCCGACTTCAAGTCATACCAGGAGAACCTTCATTCCTTCAGCGGCGTAATTGCACACAGCGTCGATCGTCTGACCCTTTCGGGTGCCGGAGGCCCCCTCCGCAAGCCTGCGAGTGAATCCTTCCTTGGAACGCTGGGATTGCTTCCCGCCAGCGCCATCAATGCGGAGTTCGCCACTACCTTTGAGGTTTCTGAAAACTACTTCTCGGTTCTTGGGGTCAACGCGCTCCGCGGCCGCACCTTTGACGCAATGAGCGCAGAGGAACTCGCTGCCTCGCCTTCGGTTCTCATCAGTGAAAACTATTGGCAGAAGCGCTTTGCTGGAGATGCTGCCGTGCCCGGCAAGGTCGTGCGGCTCAACGGTGTCCCCTTCACAATCATGGGCATCACACCGCATGATTTCGCCGGAACCAGCGTCGAGGCACCTGATTTCTGGTTTCCGCTGAGCTTAGTGCCTCTCGTCCACCCGGATGGTAACTGGCTTCGCGATCGCGAGAACCTATGGCTGCGGCCCTTTGCTCGTCTTGCTTCCGGTATGAGCAGTGCTCAGGCGCAGGCCGAAATGACAGCCTTGGCCAACCACATCCGCACATTGCATGACCCTCACTCTGAGTTGCGCGAACCTGCGGAAGCACGGATCTGGCCCGGCTCTCCGTTTCCCCGCGATCTGGATAGGGGACTAAAACTTTCCATCCTCTTCATCATGATCGCGGTTGGCATGGTGCTGGTCATCGCCTGCGCGAATGTCGCGAGCCTGCAACTCGCCCGGGCCGTATCCCGACAGAATGAACTGTGTCTGCGCCTCTCGCTGGGTGCGACCCGGCATCGTCTCATCCGCCAATTGTTGACTGAGAGCGCCTTGCTGGGCCTTATCGCGGGTATCATCGCGCTCCTCTTTACCTGGGCGCTGCTCCGGGTGTCAGTGACCATGATCGCGGAGGCAATACCTGCTGAATGGGGCTCCCTCGTCTTGCATGTCACCCCCGACCTGGAGATCTTCGCCTACGTCCTCATCGTCTCCTTGACAGCCGGCATTCTCTTCGGCCTCGCGCCGGCACTTGAGAGCTCCCGCTCAGCGGTTTCCTCTGCAATCAATGCGAGCGCTGCATCTTCGCCGATGCGCAACCGTCGTCTGCGCAACGTTCTCATCGCCGCCCAAGTTGCCGTCTCCCTCTTGCTGTTGATCGCGGGAAGCATGTTGATCCGCAGTTCTATCCACGCCCTGAGGATGGACACTGGATACGAGACGAGGCACGTTGTCGATATCGAGCTTCAATTTCCTGAAGGTACGAAGTACAACGCAGACCGTCGGCACGCCCTCGTCGATGAATTGCGCGCACGGCTAGCGGGTTTGCCCGGTGTTACGGCAATCAGCAGCGCTCGCGCTCCTGACAGCGGCGGCGAGCGGACTGCTGCAGTGTCGATCAACGGGGAAAAACCATCCGCCCACAATGCGCGAGCCGTCCTTTACTACACCTTCGTGCAGTCCAACTACTTTCAGACTTTGAGCATTCCTCTCCTCTCCGGTCGCGGATTTGTGTCCCAGGTTGGCCAGCTGGAGCCATCTGTCATTCTTAGTCAGTCAGCTGCGGAGCAGTTATGGCCTGGCCAGAATCCGATCGGCCGCAGCCTCCGTTTAGGCACCGACGACCAGTTCCATCTCAAGAACGAGGTCCTTCCCGATGGCCCGACCTACCAGGTCATCGGCGTCGCCCGAGATACACGCGGCATTCAACTCGACGGCAGCGACTCTGAGCAGGTCTACATTCCACTACCTGAACAACGCCTGCAGGACTATCCGATTCTCGTACGAACCAAGGCAGATTCATTGCAGTTTCTGGATACAATCGGTCCGGTCATCGCATCGCTCGATCCTAATTTGGTAGCAACTCCCGCCACGCTTGAGCAGTTGCTTCATCAGACGCCTCCCTTCCTGATCTCCGCTCTTGCAGCATCAATCGCCTCCATCGTTGGGGTGGTCGGGCTTCTTCTCGCGTCGATGGGGATCTTCGGTACGGTCAGCTATATCGTCGTGCTGCGCACGCGAGAAGTCGGCATCCGGATCGCTCTGGGCGCAAAGAAGCGAAACATCCTCGGCCTGATGTTGCGCGAAAGCACGCGGCCGGTACTCGTTGGATTGCTTGCTGGCATGACGCTTTCCGTCGGTGACGCTTATCTGCTGCGCGGCATACTCTACGGGTTGAGCACCGTTGATGCGATCTCCTTCATCGGTGTCGCTAGCTTGTTTCTGGCAATCGCACTCTTCGCCGCTTATATTCCCTCGCGTCGAGCCATGCGTGTCGATCCCGTGGTAGCGCTGCGGTATGAGTAACAGTCATAGATCACTCTCAATAGCCCCCTTGTTACTGATCGCCGCCCTACTGCTGCGAGCCTCAGGTTGATGGTACCGTCAGCCAGCCCTAGGTTACTTGCCCGCCGTTGCTCTGGGGTTCGGGTGCGGGAGGAATGATTGAGAATCACCTTGAATATCGTTGCTGTTCTCTTGGTTTTATCGGGCGCGATCTGGTTCCTGCAAGGGATCAATGTGCTTCCTGGCAGTTTCATGACCGGACAGACTCGGTGGGCGGTCTACGGTGGTATCGCCATTGCAGCGGGCATCGCTTTATTGCTGGGAACTAATCGGCCGAGAAAGAACATTGATAAAGAAAAGGTATGGAGCAACACCCGCCTGTTGGTTATGGCTGGATCCGGCTAATAGCGCGGGGCAGCCAGAACTCTTCACCGAACCGATCACTCTTGAAGTGCAGATAATTCACTCTAACGCCAGCGGCGCATTCGACAGTGTGATCGATTTTGACAAGACCACGCGCGATCCATCGAATCCGTCTGCGTTGCTGCCTGTTTTGGAATTCCGGCAACCACCTGCACCAGAGAGATGCCAGTGCGGCCTCAGACTATCGGTCGGCACGGAGCGATTCATCAGCATCCGCTGACAGCGCACTACTCGCTGCGCAATCGGGCGATGCCTCCGGGTAAACCTCGTAGTGCCGGACGTGGGCCCCATTTCAATCAGATAGCCGGGGTCGAAATCGTAGTACTTGGCCATGTTGTAATCGTCCCCAGCGAAACGCTTGATGGCGTCCGTGTCTTCCCAGAACGTCAACATCTCGAAATGCGTTACGTCCGCTTCTGTGCGGTACAAACACCACGCGCCAAGATTTCCGCGCGTCGCCAGATAGTCGGGAAGCGCAATCCTCCGCATGAGGTCCAGGTATTCATCACCCTTCGAAACGGAGACCATCCCGTGCCATATTCGAGCGATCATCTGTTCCTCTCATCACCATCAACCTAAGTTTATCGGCGCGCGGGACAGATGTTAAGATCAAGCTCTAGCGCCAACGAATGTATCCCCATCCCCCGCAACCGAACAATAAAAGCGCCAAAAGAATAGTCAATACGGTTTGCATCTGATACCTCACCTTAGGAAAAGGGGGACATGGCCAGTGAGCCAAATCCCCTTATTCAACACTGATATGTACGGTCCTGCGTGAATGGAGACGATACATGAACGATCCCCTTTGCAAGGAACATATGCGCCGCGGATGAAACCTTTGATTCCATTTGCCTGAATTGGTTCCAGACTATCGGCTCAGCTATTGCCCAAGGGGCTTTAGTAGAAAGCGAGAGATTGCACAAGTGCAGTGCCAAAACCCTTTCCCTGCACAGACAGGACGCCGGCGAGCGCGTCAGCGGCTCTCAACGCCCGGATCCTTCGACTACATTGATTTGAAGCTTGCACCAAGCTCGGGATTGCGTTCGTAAACTGGAGAGACGCTATGGATAATTGTCAGGTACGCTTTCAGATCTTCTCTAAGCCCGGCGGCATAACGATTGCCTATGCCAGAGTTGAGAATCTCAGCCAGCATGGCTTTGTTGCTCGCGGACATTTGGCTACTGATTTTGAGTCTGTCGATCAATTAAAGGGCAAGCTTCGCGAAGTTGGATTGCCGCAGGAAATTGCAGTGCCTACCCATGAAAGCTACAGCGTCACAGAAGAGCAGCTAGCAAGGCTCGGATTTACCGGAGAGCCTTACTAGCAGTGTGCCCTGACGCCCAGCATACCAACGCTCTTTCCCGGCCAAATCTTTAGTGGCGCGCGCCAATCTCCTCACCGCGCGTGACGCCTGCCATGGCGTTAACGGTTCCGGCGGCAGGATCGGATTACGCAGTAGCCTATGTGGACGCAAATAAGAAGCCCTTCGATGGCAGCAAAACCTACAAGATCCATCTTCCGCCGGATGGCGCCCGTCCCTGGCGATCCAGACATTCCCGATGCGGGGATCGATGGCGTGCTGCCGACCGCTCTCTTTGGGCGCGCATTCATCAGCTATGCGGATTGCTTTGCTGTGTTTGAGCCGCGATGAGGACTTGGAAGCGCTTTCATCTCAGTTGAGGCAAAATCGCCAAGGCACTCATTGACCTGCTCGAGGGGTCACGAGTCGTAACCGGAGGAGTCTTTTTTGAACAACACCAATTGGCGTCCGATAAGCGGAGCCAAGGGTATCTACGAGATCTTCAATCAGCCATCCGTGGCCTATATTTTCAATGAGTTACCGCCACCCCAAGCCCTTTCACGGCGACAACTGAGGTCCAGGCCCGCAAGTATCGCATTCTGTGTCGCCGCGGCGGCGCTCTGCAGAAAAGTTCGTCGATCCATATTTACCATCGCCACCAAAATTGCAGCCTAGACCTGCTGACGGAGGTTGGGACGCAGTGTGAGCGAGCCGTCATCGTTCAGCTTCTGGTGACAAGCCCACCGCACGGGATAGCGCATTCCCTTTACCTCAATCTCAGCTCTAAGTTTCAATCCTTTCCAATCTATGACGTTGGGAAGCACGAACTGTGCCTGCCGAATCTTGCCCGGTAACGGGTAACCGGCATCCAGACAACCGCTCTTGAGTACCTTTCCGTCCTGGCTCTCCACGGTCACCCTCAATACGCCTGGTACACCCGCGATGCCGTCATTTGCGAAGCCGACAATCAGCCCTTGATAACCGTCGTCCCTATAGCTCCAGATGAAAGACGGCCTTACCCGATAGCCAATTCGGCGACTAATCCGGTCGAACGCTGCCGGATAAGCCTGGTAGTAGCTCATCAGATTCTTTGCACTGATCTGGTGAAAGTTCCAGAGCGAAAAGTAATTCGCCCCGACATCGATCACATGAGCAATCATGTTTTCTGCCGGAGATATCCCTTCATATGCAGCGCCCGGATCAGGAGGTTTCCCGGGAAGCCCTTGCTCGAGCAATGCGGCGATCCAGGGCGGCCGGTTGCTGAGCGCTTCAATCTGCTCGTTCTCGATAAAGATGGTGTCACTGCGAATCCAATTGTTGCTGCGGACCGTGCGATCCAGCAGTTCTGAATTACCAACCCGGCTGAAATCCGGTTGCGTATTGGTGAGTAAAGGAGTCTTCGAAAAGTGCTCGAGCTGGACTTCGAGCATATTCATCCAGGTCCGCTCTGCTGTCTGGTAGTTAGGGAAAGGATTGTTGGCGAATGGCCAAGTGTGCCCTTCGCCCCAGAAGCCGTACATGAAGGTGTCGATAAACTCGATGAGCGGGTTGCCATTGAATTCCGCTGCCAATTGTCCAACCAGTTCCTTGAATGCCTGCTGGAAAAAAGGATCGTCAAACCGGGGCTGATAACGCGAGTGCGGATTCTCCAAAAACCTTTTTCCTTCGGCGCTGCTTTCTTGATCGCTAAGAATGAGATCCACTTTCGGCACTTTCTCGAGGACAAAATCTGGCAGAGCTGCTTCGTGTGTATAGTCAGGAGCGGACATCTGAATCCGCAATCCGACTCGCTTGTTGTTTTTCTTCGCCAATTCAAAAACCAGCTTCACGTAGTCGGGCAACTCCAGGCGCCCGGGTCTCGGCTGCACTTCTCTCCACGTCGGGCGGATGTAAAGCTGCTGGCCTAATGGAAAACGAGCTAAATCCTCGATCGCTTGCGAAATATTGTCTGACTTGATTTCCGCGGTGCCACTGTCTGCTGTGATATAGGTGACCAGTCCCATACCATAGTTCGGCACGGCGTCTTCTGAGGGAGTAGTAGTCATCACCACATCGTCAGTGGGGATGACCGCATCCGGTGGATATTGAGGGAACGGACCCTGATTGAGCCGATCAGTCACCTGAGGGCCGGAGCCGAAGTCGAAGTTTCCCCAATTGTGAGCGGGCACCTTGGCCTGCGCTTTACCTATTCCAAGTTCTGCAGCTACGGCAGCAGCGACGGTGCTCTTTAGAAAGTCTCTACGTTGCATTCGGAGTGATTTCCTCACTTATGGTTCGATTACATTCGGCCGAACGTCCTGGAACTCCAACTTCAATGAAATTTACATCTTTCAGCAACTATCGGAAGATTACTATTCATATGGTTTTATTTTCGTTTTCGGTACAGAGTTAAATATCAATGGCTTTTGATAAAGTGCCGCTTTCAAACGGCTGGACGGTTCCGAAAGATGGCGAGAGATGCATCAAATTCACGCATTCAGGAATACTGCCCCTCTGGTGCTCCAAACCCATTGACTATGCTGCTTTCCTTGTATTACGAATGGTTACGCTTTATTTTCGTTATATTTTCTTTGACGTTGTTGGCTGTAATCAAGGACAATCCTGTGCTTTCAACGAAAATAGCGATTTTGCAATCTGACAACGACCTGTTCCGAAGGTTGAGATCTGTGACTGCAGCCAAGCTTTGGATTGTTTTCGTCAGTGTGTTTGCGGCTTGTTCATTCGCTGCAGCCGCGGACGTTCCCGGCGGTAATCCTCGGATTCAAGGCGGCAACATCCGCATTGAGTTCGACAACCACCTGCGTAGCCGGGTGGTTGCTTGTTTCGACAAGAAGGAAACCGTGTTGGGGCCATTCACTGCCTCTGAGACTGTGACAACCGCCGACAAGCTCTGGACCGGATTCCTCCTGACCTCGCAAACACACGAGCACACAAAAGACACTTTCGGTGAAGGCGAGCGGCTCACCGTGGAGGGAAAGGCAGGAGCCCTCACAAAGAGGGTCTCCGTCACGATATACGACGACTTTCCCGCGATGGCGTTCTTTGATGTCCAGTACACCAATACCGGAACCTCCAAGCTCGTGATCAAAAGTTGGACCAACAACGCATACACGGTGAACGCCCAACCCGGAGTGGGCGCGCCAGCCTTCTGGTCTTACCAGAGTGGCTCCTACGAGAAACGTCCCAACTGGGTCGTACCGCTTTACACCAATTTTCGGCAGGAGAATTATCAAGGCATGAATGCCAGCGACTATGGCGGCGGCACGCCGATAGTCGATGTCTGGCGGCGGGACGTTGGAATAGCTGTGGGACATGTCGAGCCGCGGCCGAAGCTTGTTTCCCTGCCGGTATCGATGCCCGATGCTGCGGACGCAAAAATCGCTGTACGCTTCACCAAAGCGATCTCATTAAACCCCGGCGAAAGTTTTCATACATTTCGCACCTTCGTCGCCGTCCACCAGGGAGACTACTTCCGCGCGCTCGTCGATTACCGGCGCTTCATGATGAAACAAGGTTTCCAAATGGCCACAGCTCCCGATGCCGCTTTCGGCGCCATTTGGTGCGCATGGGGATATGGCCGATCAGTCCAGCCTAAGCAGGTGTATGACACACTTCCGACGGCGAAGCGACTGGGATTTAAGTGGGTTACGCTTGACGACGGTTGGCAGAACAATGTGGGCGATTGGGCGCTTGATCCCAAGAAATTCCCCCACGGAGACGCTGACATGAAGGCACTGGTTGACCGTATTCACCAGGAAGGATTCAAGGCCCAGCTCTGGTGGTCACCGCTCAGCGCTGTGCCAGGCTCGCAATTGCTGCGGGATCATCCCGACTACGAGTTATTGAATCGCGACGGCTCCAGAAGAAAAGTTTCCTGGTGGAACTCCTACTATTTGTGCCCAGCGGACCGCCGCGTCGTGGAGTACCACAAGGCATTGGTGCGAAAAATTTTGGTGGATTGGGGATTTGACGGACTGAAGCTCGATGGCCAGGACATGAACGGAGTTCCAGCCTGCTACAACCCTGCTCACCATCACGCACAGCCGGAGGAATCGGTCGAAGCTCTGCCGGATTTCTTTCGCGCAATTTACGAAACCGCGCAGTCTGTAAAACCTGGGGCACTGGTGGAGTTCTGCCCCTGCGGCACGGCGTACTCCTTTTTCACCATGCCGCACTTCAATATGTCGGTGGCTTCCGACCCGGAAAGTTCCTTTCAAGTTCGCTCCAAGGCGAAAACGTTAAAGGCCCTGATGGGAGACAACGTTCCATTCTTCGGCGATCACGTCGAACTGAGCGATGGTGGCAATGACTTTGCGTCCACTGTGGGCGTAGGAGGCGTCGTGGGAACGCAGTTTGTTCTTCCGTCTTTAGTCACAAAGCACGGCAAATCCGATCTGACTCCTGAGCGCGAGAAGGAATTCGAAAAATGGCTTCGCATCTATCGGGAAAAGATGTTGTCCAAAGGACAATATCTGGGGCAGCTCTATGACATCGGCTTCGATCTGCCGGAGACGCATGTCATCCGGAAAGACCGGACGATGTACTACGCCTTTTTTGCAAAACAGTGGAAGGGGTCAGTCGAACTGCGCGGCCTAGAAGACCGCAACTACAGTGTCGTGGACTACGTCACAGGAAAAAGCCTGGGGATGGTGTCAGGACACAATGCGCATCTGCCGATTGAATTCACCGGAAATCTGCTTGTAGAAGCGCAGCCACAATGAACAGTGTTACAAGCTAGCGTTTGTGTTTTCTTGAGAGGACGAGCGTGAAATTTCTGTCTCTTATTATGTTATCGGTGTGCGTCTCCGGGGCCTTTGGGCAATCCAACTCCTCCTTCTACGTGTCGAAGACCGGGGATGATTCGAATCCCGGCACGCAAACGGCACCTTGGCGCACCATTCAACATGCCGCAGATACTGTGCGTGCGGGTAGTACCGTCAATGTGCGAGGTGGAATCTACGAAGAGCGCGTAACCATCAACGCATCCGGCAACGCGACGGATGGATACATTACTTTTCGAAGCTATCCCGGAGAGACGGCCGTCCTCGACGCGGAGCATCTTACTCCCGATGGCAGAAGCGCGATACTGACGATTCATAACAAGAGTTACGTTAGGGTTGAAGGCTTTGAAATTCGCAACTACCGCACCGCCGAACGTCAGCTCACTCCATTGGGCATCAGTGTTATGGGTGCTGGCTCCCATATAGAACTGCTGAAGAACAACGTCCATCATATTGAGCAGACGTTTAACGGGCGTGATGCTCCGGGACACGGAGCCAACGGGTTTGGCATTGCTGTATACGGTACCGACGCCAAGACTCCTATCAGTGAACTGGTCATAGACGGCAATGAAGTGCATCATCTCAAAACCGGTTCAAGCGAATCGCTCGTAGTGAATGGGAACGTTACGAACTTCCGTATTACGCATAATGTTGTCCACGACAACAACAACATTGGAATCGACGTCATCGGTTTCGAGCGCACCGCTCCCGACCCTGCCGTTGACCAGGCGCGCGACGGAGTGGTGAGCGGCAATCTGGTTTACAACATTACATCGCGCGGCAATCCGGCATATGGCAACGATGAAATCTCCGATGGTATTTACGTAGACGGCGGCACCAGAATCCTGATCGAACAGAACGTCATTCATGATGTGGACTTTGGAATCGAACTGGCCAGTGAGCACAAGGACCGCGCCACCAGTTACATCACTGCACGAAATAACCTTATCTATCACGGCCATACCGCCGGTGTTTCCATCGGGGGTTATGCCCCTGAGCGAGGACACACAGAGCATTGCACCGTGGTCAACAACACGCTCTACGACAACGATACGTCGGGCACAGGGTCTGGTGAGTTCCAGATGCAGTGGAACATGACGGACAATATTTTTGCGAACAACATCGTCTACGCGGGGCCCCGCTGCCTTCTCACGCTGAACAAATCGCAGGTCAACAAAAGCCAGCCGCCCGTCATTCTCGATCACAATCTTTATTACTGCGCTTCCGGATCAAAGGCGAGCACATGGGGAGCGTCTTCTGCCCCCATCACAGGATTCGACAACTATGTTCAGTCAACGGGAAATGACCGTCATTCCCGTTTTCTGGATCCGCATTTTGTTGACGCCGCCAAGGATTTTCATCTGCGATCAGATTCTCCCGCGATTGCTGCTGGCACGACTGAAGGAGTGCCAGTAGGAAAGGTGGATCTTGAAGGCTCACCGCGCGTCAAATCCGGAAAGATAGACATCGGCTGCTACCAAACAAAATCTGGAACAGCCCATGATTAATCAGACCTGAATCACGGCGAATTTCTGAAGACCATCGCTGGAGCTTACTCGTGGCCCAAGCCTCCGCCCGCCCAGCCTGATTGCTGGCCGCACCCACTTCGTTTATTACCGCAGAATGGCCCTCATCCCGGAGAGCTCCCCCGCCAACAGCACCAACACCTTTTTCACTATTACGGGCACCGTCGACGTTCCCAAGGCAGCGGGCAGCGAGGGAGTCGTCGCCAAGCGTGGTGTCGCAGGCCGGCTGCACGCTCTTCATCAAGCAGGGCAAACCTTGGTTCGAAAAAATAACTGATACCCGTTTTTGTGTCGTCGATTTGGCCTTTAGGGAGATCTTAGACGGCTTCGAAGCATCACCACGTTTGGTCGCCGAGGGACAAACGAATCGACAGATCGGAAGGCGTTTGAACTTGAGCGAGCACACAGTCAAGAACTACTTGTATCGCGTGTTTGAAAAGGTCGGCGTTCGCAGCTGAGTAGAACTTGCTGTTTTGATAGTGAATGGGTCTCCGACGCGCCAACCGCAAGGCGCGTTGCCAGTTCCTGCAGCCGCGCCGTGCCGCGCGCGAGCATCAGAATGGACACATTGCCGCAACCGATGAGGAACAGGAGAGCCACGGCGGCAAAGAGCACGAGCAGTGTCCCTTTGAACTGTCCGAGGAGCCAATCGTCAGTGTCTATACCTCGACGCTGTAGCTGTCGTGAGGCAGAAGCCCCGGCTCTGCTTTTCCGATCTGGTTCACCAGGCTGGTCAACTCAGCCGTGGCGGCCTCGGTCGAGAACCCGGTTTGAGCCGCACAAGCGTCTCGTAGCGACGCTTGGGTCCGTGCCCGCGGCGATCGGCAAATAAACCTCCGAGTCGTGCCAGGTGAACCGCGGACCAACCACACCGATAACTGTGTACCTGTGCTGGTTCAGCTCAAGCACCTTGCCGATCACGCTCGGATCGGAGGCGAAGTGCGACTTCCAGAAGAGCCAGCTGATGCGCGGCTAGAATCAATTTCATAATGGTGATCTTGACGGCAAGCGAAGAATGGCGGGTGCGGGAGATCAGGGAGAAGAATGGAACGGTGATCAAACGATAGCCATCAGCAAAAGACTGAATGGTGGCGCAGCCCGCTAGCCACAGAGGCTTTGGCAAACACAAACTGCCCCCCTTTCCTGATCTTAATCAGATCAGGTTTGATATTTAATGCTCGTATGCTCGAGGCATGTCTATGAAAGCGATGGTTCGTTCCCTGGTTGTGTCTTGTCTGGCGCTCTCAATGTATCCGGTAGTGGATGCTCAAGTTCCTCAAACGGCCAAAGATGGTGTGTACTATTCGGCGGCGACAACGGAGCAGACAGAGACCGACGAATATACGCGCTATGAATTGCTGGCACCTGAGACGGCCAGCTTCAAAATCTACTACGAGATGACGGCGACTACCGCGGGGGCGAAGGTTTTCTATAACCCAATTCGCAAAGGCAGCGTCGCGAGTGATGAGAGTGTCTATGACGCCATGAGCGGAAAACCGCTGCCGTTCGAGGTTGTGAGCGGTGCCGAGGCCCGTAAGGACGCATTGATGGCGGACGCCGACCCGGACACTGACTACATCAAGGTAACCTTGGCACGGCCGGTACCTGAACATGGGCAGAGTCGTGTAGTGATCGTCAAAACCTACAAAGACGCGAAAAGCTACTACGTGGACGGGAAGACGATTGTCTTCCGTCGACCGCTAGGGATCAAACGTAACAAAGTGGTGCTGCCAGCAGGGTACGAGGTGGTCGGATTGACTGTCCCGTCGCAGATTCTGATTCAGAAAGATGGGCGGATTGCGATTAGCTTTATGCACGCAGGGACGGGCGAGGCACCGCTGGTGCTGAAAGCAATCAAGGATGCACAGACAGGGGCTGCGGCACTTCCACAGGCTTTGACAAAGAAGCGGAGCTGGGAGTCGCCGTTTGCAGGCGAGACTGAGCAGGACCGGCTGGCGGAACGCTCCTATCAGGACCGGGATATTGTGTATTTCTTGCAGCAGCCGGAGACGCATGCGTTCAGCTTGTATCACGATTACACAGAGACGCGGCCGGGCGTGAACGGCTACGCAAATGTGGTTCGCGAGGGCAGCGTTGCGAGTCATCCTTCGGCTTATATTCTTGACACGGGGGAGCAGTTGAAAGCGCAGGAGATGAGCGGCGCGGAGATGATGGCATCCAAGATTAATGTAGGGGAAACGGTTGAGGCGAAGGCTCGAGTGGTGGTGATTCCATTCGCTCCCGTGCAGACGGGCCAGACGTTACGTTTGCGGATTACTGAGATATACACGGCGCCCGTGAGTTACATGCTTGATGGAGAGGAATTGGTGTTTGATCGTAGCCTGGATCGGCCACGGAACGCAGTCGTCTTGCCTTCGGGTTGGTATTGCACAGCCAGTGCAACTCCGGCTACGGTAAGCCAATTGCCGGATGGAAGGGTGCGCCTGGATTACTGGAATGATCGGCCGGAAGCCTTGGATGTACTGCTGAAGGCAAAACGGCGTGTTACTGGGGAGTGAGGTTGCATTCTAAGTGTCCAAAAACATCCGCCAGAACAAGGCGTTCAGGATCAAACGATCGCTCAAAAACGTACGCATCGCGTTGGTCGCCTGCATAGCTTTCTCGGTACCAGCCCTACTAGCGCAAACGGAGACTCCAGAGTGGTGCCGCGCGCTTCCACGGCCGGAATACAAAAACCTCCAGCGCATACCGGCGAATGATTCCTGGTTCGAGGTATACAAGGTCGCGCCCGCTGTTTTCGCCATCTACGAACCGCACCAGTCAGAAGAGGTCATCAGCTACCTGATTGTCGGCGACAAGCGGGCTATGCTCTTCGACACCGGCATGGGAATCAGTGACCTGCGGAGAATTACAGCTGAGCTCACGCGGTTGCCGATCGTCGTGCTGAATTCTCACACTCATGATGATCACGTCGGAAATAACAGGCAGTTCGACGTGATCTACGGTATGGACACCGACTTCTCTCGGCAGAATGCGCGAGGCTCGCGCCAGGACGCGCGGGTTGAAGTCACGCCCGATCAGATTTGTGGACATCTGCCGGAGAGATTTGACCCGAAGACCTACGCCACGCGGCCCTGGAAGATCAAGACCTATATTCGCGACGGTGAACGGATCGACTTGGGCGGACGATCACTGAAGATCATCGCCACACCCGGCCACACACCCGACTCTATCTCGCTGCTCGATTCTGCCAATGGCCTGCTCTTCACCGGCGACACATACTATCCTGGCACCATCTGGCTCTATCGGCCCGAGACTGACCTCGCAGCCTACGATGGCGCAATACGGCGACTTGCCACACTAGCGTCACAGGTGAGAATGGTTCTCGGTGCACACAACTTTCCCGTTGCGCCTCCATCGGTACTTCCGCAACTTGTGACTGCCTTTGAGACTGTCCGCGCACACAGAGTTCATGGAACTCCGATCTCGGACGGCAGGGTCATCTATAAAGTGGGCAACATCTCTTTTCTGATGCACGTCACGGAATCCAAACCCTGAGAATACCGGTTCGCAACTGCCGCGAAATGACGACGGGACAGCGATAAGGCTTGGGGGTTGGAGATTGGGTTGTATTTTACGCAATAAACCGCTAACAGCGGCGGAATACCGCAGATGGCTAGCTGCGTACGAAGTTCTAAGACTTTTGCCATCGAGCGTCGCCTCTGGGAAGCGTCGTGGCCTGTTTCTTTATGGGCTTGGCTTAGGAAAGCGGCCACCGACAGCAAACGCGTCATCTTCGTTCGTGAGTCGACGAATCGGAAAGTGATCGACACCGAACAGGCGATCTGGCGTGGCGTTCCAGCCCGCTTGGGCATGCGCGATAATTTTGATAGGGGTGCAGGTAGAATGAACTCGGACACCATCACGATCTCTCCGGGACCGCGCATGCGCATAGCCCTCTTTTTGGCAATCGTCGCGGATACCTTCCAGATTGTTTTCTCCCCTTTATTTTTCGAAGGCGCTGCTTCGCCCGCTGATGACATTCTCGACCTCTGTATGGCCGGAGTCCTGAGTTATCTTCTTGGCTGGAACTGGGAATTCCTGCCATCGTTTCTCGCCAAGCTCGTGCCCGGGGCGGATCTGATTCCTCTATGGACGTTGGCTGTTGCGAACGTCTACCGGCGATCGAAGCGGCTCGCGGTCACCGTGGAAGGAAGTGTAGGAAAAGCAACGGAGAGACACGCGAGATCATGAGCGGGAGTCTTGACATCTGAGCGGTTTGGTCTGGCCCAGGGAAGACCATCCTTCGTGAGGATGGCGTACCAGGCGGCGAGACAGGGCAAGGTGGAGGGGAGGTCGTCTTACAGACCTGTGGAATCTCGAACCCAAACGACAGTTCTTCCGAGTAGCCCATGCGCAAACTTCGGAGCCTGCAAATAAGCAGCAGGGTGTTTTCGAGTCGATGCACCGCTGACCAGCAATTTCACGCCTGAGTTGCTAGCTTCCATCCTGGTCACAGCCGACGCAACATAACCCAGAAAAACTTATACGGAGCCGGCAATTGCGGTCGCGGATACTTCTGCCAAGAGCAAGTCACAGAGAGAGCGGAGGAATCGCGCAAACAGGAAAGGTAGAAGGCCTGCACCCAGTTCCAGAGGTTCATGGACATCCCGCGATCGTCCAGATCAGCGTTATCGATGCGCTCGCTCATCTGCAGCGTGGACGCGCAAAGATGATCCTGGGCGACAAATCCGCTGCGCGAAGGGAAAACGAGGATTTCCTGACGCTTCCCTCGAAGGGCGACGCTATGCCAACACCTTCGACACCACCTTGCCCTCCACGTCGGTCAGGCGGAAGTCGCGCCCCTGGAACTTGAAGGTCAGCTTGGTATGCTCCACGCCTAAGCAGTTCAGGATGGTCGCCTGCAGGTCGTGGATCGGCACCGAATCTTCCACTACGTTGTAACAGTAGTCGTCTGTCTGTCCGATCGAGATGCCTGGCTTGATACCTCCGCCCGCCATCCACATCGCGAAGCATTTAGGGTGATGGTCGCGCCCGTAATTGGTCTCGCTCAGCTTGCCTTGGCAATAGACAGTACGGCCGAATTCGCCGCCCCAAACCACCAGCGTATCGTCGAGCAGCCCGCGCTGCTTCAAGTCCTGAACCAGTGCCGCAGAGGGTTGATCGGTGCCCTTCGCCTGCAGGGCGATGTCCCTGGGTAAATCGTTGTGCTGGTCCCAGCCGCGGTGGTAAAGCTGAATAAAGCGCACGTTGCGCTCGGCCAGCCGCCGGGCGAGCAGGCAATTTGCAGCATAAGTGCCGGGCTTGCGCGAGTCTGGCCCGTACATCTCAAAAACCGAGTCGGGTTCCTTCGAAAGATCCATGAGATCGGGCACCGAAGTTTGCATGCGGTACGCCATCTCATATTGCGTAATGCGTGTCTCGATCTCCGGATCGCCGTAAGCGTCGAACCACATCTTGTTGAGCTGGGCGAGACTGTCGAGCATGCGGCGGCGCGACTCCCTGCTGATGCCCGGTGGGTCATCCAGGTACAGCACCGGCTCGGCGCCCGCTCGAAACCTGACCCCCTGGTACTTGGAAGGCAGAAAGCCATTGCCCCACAGCCGCGAAAACAAGGGCTGGTCCGGGTTGAGTGCGTTCGCCTGCGAAATCAGCACGACGAACGCCGGCAGGTTCTGATTCTCACTACCCAGGCCATAAGTGACCCACGCCCCCATGCTGGGACGACCGGGCTGTTGAAACCCGGTCTGGATAAAAGTGATTGCCGGGTCGTGGTTGATCGCATCTGTGTTCACCGTCTTGATGATGGCGATATCGTCGACAATCTTGGCGGTGTGCGGCAGCAGTTCGCTGATCCAGGTGCCCGACTTGCCGGCCTGTTGAAACTTGAAGATGGGTGCGGCCACTGGAAAGGAAGCCTGGCCCGAGGTCATGCCGGTAATACGTTGGCCCTTGCGGATCGAGTCTGGCAGCTCCGTGCCCTGCAAATCCCTGAGCTTGGGCTTGTAGTCAAACAATTCAATCTGCGAAGGCGCGCCCGATTGGTGGAGGAAGATCACGCGCTTGGCCTTGGGCGCGAAATTCGGCATGCCCACCAGGCCACCGGTCTTGGGATCCACCGCTGGCCCCTCCGCCATGAGGCTGGGGCCGAGCAGCGAGGCGAGCGCCGCCACGCCTATCCCCTTCGCGGTACGGCCGAAAAACTGCCGCCGGGTCATCTCCAGCAAGATCTCGCGTCCCACTTTGTCCATAGGAGTCACTCTTTCGTGATGGTTTCATCCATATTGAGGATGGTGCTGGCAACAGTCGTCCAGGCGGCCAGTTCCGCTGGATCCAGCTTCGGATTGCGCTTCGCCTCGCCCACCCCGATAAGCTTCATCGCCGATGTCTTGTCGCGCCGGTACTCGGCCAGTTCTTCCCGCGCCAGCGTGAGGAGCACCGCGCGTTCCTGGGGCCGCGGTCTGCGATCCGTTGCCAGCCGGAATGCAAAATCAACCCGCTTCTCCGGGTCGCGCCCCGCCTCGGAAATCGTCTTCTCCGCCAGTGCGCGGCTGGCCTCTACATAAGTGGGATCGTTGAGCAAAACCAAGGCCTGCAGCGGAGTATTGGTGATGGTGCGTCGCGCCGTACACTTCTCGCGGTCGGGCGCGTCGAAAGTCGTCAGCGAGGGCGGCGGCACCGTTCGCTTCCACACCGTGTACATGCTGCGCCGGTAGAGGTCCTCGCCGGTGGATGGCGTATAACTCTGCCCGGAGAAACCCCCGCCGAACGCCATTTCTTCCCACAAGCCTTTCGGTTGGTAGGGGTAAACGCTAGGACCGCCGATCCGAGTGTCTAGCAGGCCGGCCACATCCAGCGCATTATCACGCACCATCTCGGCGGGCAGACGGAAGCGCGGCCCCCTCGCCAGCAGCCGGTTCTCGGGATCGCGCTCGGCCATCTCCCTGGTCTCGCGCGACGACTGCCGGTAGGTCGATGAGGTCACAATCAGCCGCATCATCGCTTTTATATCCCAGCCGTTGCTGACAAATTCGGTAGCCATCCAGTCGAGCAACTGCGGATGGCTGGGCTGCTCTCCTTGCGATCCAAAATCCTCCGCCGTCTTCACGATCCCGACCCCAAAGCAGTCCTGCCAGAAGCGGTTCACCGCCACCCGCGCCGTCAACGGATTCTTCGGATCCACCAGCCACTTTGCCAAGGCCAGGCGGTTCGCCGGCGCCCCTGGCGGCAGCGGCGGCAGAAAGGCCGGAACGCCTGGAGTCACCTTTTCCCCCGGATTGTCGTACTGGCCCCGCCCCAGGATGAAGGTGTCGCGCGGCTTCTTCATTTCCGTCATCACCATCACGCTGGTGATCGACGCCTCAAGCTTGCGCTTCTGCTTCCGCAACTCGATCAGTTGTGCATAAAGCTGGCGATCCTTTTCAGGCGCCGAATATTTTAGGAAATACTCGCTCAGCGTGGCCTGGTGTTCTTTGTCCAGGCGCGCAGCCTTGGCCTCCGGAGTCTCGGCTTTCTCTTCCTCTCCGATCTCTACTTCTGGGGGCGCCTTTTCCGGTTGGAGAGTTGCAATTTCCTGCGCAGGTTTTCCCGCCAGCACCACCAGCACCGAGCGCGCCGGCAGGCGGATGGCCAGTGTTTCGGCCTCCGCGTCATTCACCGACCGGTTATAGACGCGCAGGTCGTCGAGCTGCCCTTCGAAGGGCTTTCCGTTCGCCTTGTTGCCAATCTCGAGTGGAGCAGCGGTTCGAAACGTGCCGCTTAAGTTGTCCTTCAGCACTTCGGTCACCGCAGGCTTTCCGTTGACGTAAAGCTTCACCCCCGACGCTTTACCCGTGCCGTCGTAGTTCACCACCAGGTGAGGAAACAAGGTCGTCGAATAGCGCTCTTTGGTGCGCACCTCGATAGCGTCGTCAGGCCACTTGGCGGCCAAGCGGACGATGAAGTGGGAGAGGCGGTCGCGCTGGCTGTCATACGTGGGATCGTCGATCGCAATCTCATAGCCTTGCCAGTGTTCGGAACTGTCCCGTTTTTGAACCAGCTTCACCGCATTCGCGGTCGACGTCCGGATCCAGAGCGCCAGGGCAAAGCGGTCGCCGCGGTCGAAATCGCCGGTATTGCCGAAACTCACCTGGGTCTCTCCGCTGAACTCCGCAGCCTTGCCCACCTTGCCTTCGTCGTACACCACGTCGCCACGCACTGCCTTGCCGTCGTGGTGCTGGCCAGAGGTATCCGCCAAGCCGCCCTCCAGCGGGTAGTAAGCGATTAAGCCTTCTTGCAACGGCTCAGCGATACCCGCCAGCGCCGTCTTTTGCCACTCGTTCCGCTGCGCCACGATGTCTTTCTCGGGCAGCGCAGCGAGGGTGCTGCTGAGCCGGCTATTCAGCTCATCGAGTTGCTGCTGCTGCGCCGCGGTGGGCAGCGGCAGCACCGGATCCGCATTGCCCAGGTAGCCGTCCAGGCCCCTTTCCGGAACGCTGTTGAAGTATGCGACGAGCTGGTAAAAATCCTTTTGCCGGATGGGATCGAACTTGTGGTCGTGGCAGCGTGCACAGCCCATGGTAAGACCCAGCCAAACTGTGGCCGTGGTGCTCGCCCGATCAATGATGTACTCCGCGTGGTATTCCTGAGGAACGGCGCCGCCTTCGAAATTGATCATGTTATTGCGATTGAAGCCGCTGGCGATCTTGTCGTCCACGGTTGCGTTGGGCAGCATATCGCCTGCCAGCTGCTCAACCGTGAACTGGTCGTATGGCATGTTCCGGTTGTAGGCCTTGATCACCCAATCGCGCCACGGCCACATCTCCCGCAGGCTGTCGATATGGTAGCCGTGTGTGTCGGAGTAGCGGGCGAGGTCCAGCCACTCCATGGCCATACGCTCGCCGTAGTGTGGCGAAGCCAGCAGTCGGTCCACGCGCTTCTCGTAGGCGTCGGGCGACTTGTCCGCCACAAAGGAGTCCACCTCGGCGGGCGTAGGTGGCAAGCCGGTTAAGTCGAAGCTGACCCGGCGCAGCAGTGTGGCTTTGTCTGTTTCCTCGCTCGGCTTCAACCCCTCGGCTTCGAGCCGTGCCAGGACAAAATTGTCAATGGGATTCCGCACCCACGCCTTGTCTTTCACCTCGGGCACAGATGAACGCTTGGGAGCGACGAACGACCATTGCGTTTCCCATTTCGCCCCCTGGTCGATCCACTGCTTGATAACCTCAATCTGCTTGGCGGTCAGCGTCTTGCCGGAATCGTCCGGCGGCATGCGGAACGCCGCATCCTTGGAACTGATTTTCTGGTAGATCTTGCTTTGCGCCGAGTTCCCCGGGACGATGATCTTGTAGCCTCCGCGGTCGACAAACAGTCCCTCCGTCTCGTCGAGGCGCATGTCGGCCATTCGCATCTTTTCGTCTGGGCCATGGCATTTGAAGCAGTTGTCCGAGAGGATGGGACGGATCTCCCGATTGAAGTCCACAGGTTTCGTGGGCGCCTCGGCCGCTGGTGCGGCTTGCGTCACTCCGAGAATCCAGGCTAGTGAGGCAGAAGCGAGCAAAACGAATAACAGCCGCAGCTTCAAGTTTTCATCCTTCCTTGCGTGTGGCGGGAAACCCTTGCTGAATGGTCGAATTATCCCCAAGTGCGACCGTAAAATCCAGCATCTCGATGATGTCAACAGCAGACTCTACCAACGGCTACTTTGGCAAGCTAGAATCCTGATCCGGCGGAAAAGGTCTTCACTCTTGGATTGTCGCCTTCCCTAATCTGGTTGTGGAAGGGTTGCCGGTCATACGCTCAACAAAAACGCTCTGAACATTGAACGGTCACGCCGGCAAGTGGATCGTCGGTTCGCGGCGTCGCGAGCGTCAGCACGTCGCTCACGTCCTGAGCTGCGGCATCTCGTGCGGTCATGTTCGGCAATTCCCATTGGTTCTCAACCGTCTTCAAGATTGAGGTGTGATCGAGCGGCGTCTCTTCTGCGGCTTACACGAAACACCGTGCCCGCGGCAATCAGTGGCGATACCAACACCGTCGTCACCCGCGGACCGAACCGTGTGAAGTCGAAGCCGTACTCGCACACTGAGTTGTCCGGAGGCGTTGCTCCGAGCGGCGGCGGAACATGGTCATAGCAGCCGCCGTGTTCGTCATAAGTAATTATCAAAAGTGTCTGGTTCCAGTTGGGAGTTCCGCAGCGCGTAGTAAACATCGTCAATGAGCTGCTTGCCCAGCGCCACGTTGTAGTTCGGGTGCTGGCTGTTTCCTGCCGCGTCCCAGCTCGGCTCCAGAAAGACGTAGGACGCTAGCGTGCCGTTCTCCGCCGCGGCCTGAAAGTCCGTGAATAAGCCAAAGTGGCTGTCGTCGGCATTTACCGTATCCGAAAAATCCTGCCGTGTGAGCGGCGGCTCGCTGTAGCCGAAGATCGACCAGCTCACGTTGGCATTCGAGAGCACGCCGAAGATTGTTGGGCAGGTGTACTTCTTCGTCTTGTCGTCCATGCAGCCCTGCGATGTCGCCGCGCAGACAAATTCGCGATTGGGCAGCGTCTCGGTGGGAACCGAGCAGAATCACTGGTCGCAGACCGCAAAGCCTGTCGCCAGGCCTGAAAGCACGGGAAGCATCGCCGGCGTGAACACGTTCATGATGTCGTTCGCCGTTGTGCCCGGTAATATCGACTGGCTGTGATCCTTCGAATCAGGGCAGCGAGAACGCGACGTAGACTCCCTTTGCTGGAGCGACCTGATACCTTCCGCCTCCTGTCGCCACGACCACGTACTGCTTTCCGTCGATCATGTAAGTCGCCGGAGTGGCGCGGCCGGCGTACGGAAGCTGTGTCTCCCACAGCAGCTTGCCGGTGCGACTATCAAAGGCGTGGAATTTGTAGTCATAAAGAGTGGCGCCGATGAAGACCAGGCCGCCAGCCGTCACGATGGGGCCGCCGTAGTTTTCCGAGCCTGTATTCTTCATGCCCTTCGCTGCGAGGGCCGGGTATTCGCCGAGTGGGATCTTCCACAGATAATTCCCGGTGTTGAGGTCAATCGCATTGAGCGTCCCCCAGGGAGGCGCAATCGCTGGGTAGTGATCGGGATCCAGAAACTTGCGGTATCCCGTGAAACTGTATTGCGGCTCCTGAGGAGTTGTAGCTTCGGCCGCAACAGACGCCATTTCCTGCTTATCACTCGTCGGGTGAGCACCCGGTGATGCGGTTGGGTCATCGTGCAAGAACTCCAGCAGGGTCGTCAATTGAGCATCGGAGAGATTCGGGAAGGTCGGCATTCTGCCTTTTCCCTGATGAATGGTTGCTGTGATCTGGGTGTCTGTAAGCCGCTTGCTGACTCCGATCAGAGATGGGAAGCCTGGGGGTGAGCCGCTTCGATCAGCTCCATGACAGACACTGCATTGGCTCCGATAGATGGCCTCCCCTGGGGTCCGAGTTGGTTTATCCGCTGCCAGTCCGCCCGTCCATGCCATTTCATTGGCGTTGACGTAGATGACCCCAGTCTTAGGGTCAATTGCGGGACCGCCCCATTCAGCTCCGCCATCGAAGCCGGGAAAGATCACCGTCTGCCCATCCAATCCAAAGGGAATGAACAATCCCTCGCTGCGGAATGTACGGAACTTATCGACGGCCCAGGCATGCGCTTCAGGCGTCCGGCTAGTCAGCATGTCTTCGGTCAGCAGTTGCCGGGCATATGGCGCCGGTTTAAGAGGTCTCGGCTGGGTGAGAGATGCTAGCTCTCCAGGAACTGTGCTGGCAGGATAGCTACGCTCCTCAATCGGGAACAACGGCTGGCCCGTTAGCCGGTCAAATAGATAGAGGTAGCCGGTCTTGGTTGTTTGTGCGATCGCATCTATCTGTTTTCCGTCATGCGTCACGGTCAACAGGGCGGGTGCAGAGGGAAAGTCGCGATCCCATAGGTCATGGTGAACACCCTGGAAGTGCCAGATACGCTTTCCAGTATTGGCATCAAGGGCCAATACCGTGTCGGCAAAAAGATCGTTGCCGATTCTATCGCCGCCGTAGAAATCAAAAGATGCTGAGCCTGTCGGCACATACACAATGCCACGCTCCGCATCGAGCGCCATGCCAGCCCAATTGTTGGCGGCGCCTGATGTCTTCCAGGCATCCTTTGGCCATGTCTCATAGCCAAACTCGCCGGGATGCGGAATAGTATGGAAGCTCCAGCGAAGAGCGCCTGTACGAACATCAAACGCGCGAATGTCTCCAGGAGGTGCAGGAAGCGTCTCCGGCATCTCGCCGCCTACGATGATGAGATCTTTGTAGACTATGCCAGGCGTGGTAAGGGCTATCGACTGAGCCTGGTAGTCGCCCCGAAGATTTTTCCGTAGATCGATCCTTCCGCCTTCCCCGAACGAAGGGATAGGTTTGCCAGTGCTGGGGTCAAGTGCATAGAGGTAGTTCATGACGCCCGCTAATATCCTGCCGTCTTTTCCGTCGGTCCAGTATGCGACTCCACGTGCCGGCTGCTCCGCTTTGACGTCAGAATCGAACTTCCACAACAGCTTCCCATTTACCGCATCGAGAGCTATGACCTTTTGGGACGGGGTGTCTGCATAGAGAGTGCGTCCCACAATCAGAGGACTTGTCTCAAGACCACCATCCTCGCCGGTGTCATAGGTCCACGCGACTCTGAGCTTGTTCACATTGCTTCGATTGATTTGGGTTAGGCTGGAGTAATGCTGATTCGCAGGTTGGCCTCCATAGACTGGCCAGTCTGCATCCGCCGTGATGAGAGAAGTTGGTTTGCCTGCGACCTGCGCCCAACCAACATAGATCGAGAGAGCGACGCTGAATGTGACAGCTGCTACGATGATTATGTTCGTTCGTTTCATGTGCGATAAAACAAGTTCCGAGTTAGGCCATCGTAATCTTGTAGGCTTCGACAGCCGTCCTCGCGAGAATCCAGTCACGTTCGTCTTCTGACAGTTGAGCCATTCTGCGATTTTGCAATGTGAATCGTCACTGATCGGCGAAATTTGCTGTGTCGATTTCTGCATCCCGATATCATCGGATTGTGTATACATGCCGGCCACTTCCTATTAACTCGGACTTATTATTCGGCAACTCGACGGTGGCGGTCGTGTTTGCCGGAATCGTGATGGTGAAGCGGTGCGAGCTCTGCTGCCAATCTGAAATGATCGTTCCGTAGGCCGAATCGTATTCGACATGCAGTTGTGGGAGAGCCGGATCGAAGTGTGGATGAATGGTGAGGTGATGGAATCCCGGACCAGCGAGATCGGTATCGATGCCGGCAGCGCGCTGGTAGACCCAGGCCATCACGGCCCCGAATGCATAGTGGTTATAGGAGTTCATGCTGGGGTCACCGGTATCCCCATTCCAGCGCTCCCACCAGGTGGTTGCACCTTTCTTCACCATGTATCCCCATGAAGGATAAGTCTCTGAAAGCAGAAGTTTGAAAACCAGATCGCTGTGCGCATTCTCATCGAGCACAAACATAAGAAAGGGTGTGCCGAGAAAGCCGGTGGTCAGATGATTGCCGTGTGCTTCGATATTTTTTATAAGGTGGCCGACCATCGATGCACGAAGCGATGGAGGTGCGATGCCAGTGAAAAGCGTGGCAAGATACGCTGTCTGCGTATCGCCGGCAACACTCCCATCGTCCTTCACAAAGGCAGCACGATAGGAGGCGGCGATATGATCGTACTGTTCCTGGTATTTCTCAACGTCGCTCTGGCGATGAAGCGCCGTCGCCATCGTTGTCATCTCACGTGCAACAAGTGCCCAATAAGCCGTATCGATCAGGGGCTTCGGAGTATTCTGGTCCGGCGCAAGCCAGTCGGCATAGTTATTGCCCACAGCATTCTTGCGGATATAACCGGGGTTATTGCTAAGGATAAATTCTGCCCAGCGCTCCATCGCGGGCCATGAGGTTTTGACGACACTCAGGTCGCCATATTGCAGCCATGCTGCGTACGGGATGAATACGCCTGCGTCTCCCCAGCCGGGTGCACCAGGATTCGGTCCCAGTATGTTGGGCGACACATCCGTAAAAGCACCAGCGGAGGTTTGGGCGTCTGTCACGTCCATCATGAATTTATGTGTGAAGGCATCGATATCGAAGTTATAGCTGCCCGTCCGCCAGAAGACACCTGCATCGCCCATCCATCCAAGACGCTCATCCCGCTGCGGACAATCGGTTGGAATCGAGACGAAATTACCACGCTGTCCCCACGCGCCGAGTTGATTCATCTTATTGAGCGTCTCGCTGGAACTGGCCAGTCGAAGAGTCGGTGGCTCGGAAAGACTGTTGTAGACGAGACCGCTGATTGTATCGAGGGTTGGCGGAGTCGAAGGCTGGCCGCCTAGAAAAGACAGCTCGACATAACGAAAGCCATGGAAGGTAAATGCCGGCGTCCATGTTTCGTCTCCGTCTCCGGAGAGAGCATAGGTATCTGTGGCATCAGCATTACGCAGATTTTCAGTGTAGATGCTGCCATCAGGATTGAGTCGCTCGGCATAGCGGAGCCGAACTACCGTGCCGCTGGAACCACGAACATGAATTCGCACATTCCCCACCATGTTCTGTCCCATGTCATAAATGATCGGATGTGCGGCGTTTGCTGGATCCATATTGAGGGGACGAAGTGTGATGGTGGTATGGATCGGAAGATTGGGCTGGGCGGTGAGAGCCATACTGGCATCCGGTGGAACAGCCGTGGCAGCAGCCGTCCAGTGTGAGGAGTCGAAACCGGGCATGTTCCAGCCACGCTGGATCAGACGTGCATCGTAAGACTCACCGCCATAGATTTCAGAGAACGTAATCGGCGATGCTGCAGTAAGCCAGCTTTGGTCGGTAACGATTGTCTGATGCTCGCCATTCACCAGGGTTAGATCGAGTTGAGCACACAACAGGTTTGGACCTGGCGTGTAACGGAAGCCAGTCCAAGTCATCGGTGAACTGTACCATCCGCCTCCGAGCAGAACGCCGAGCGTATTCGCACCGGGCGTAACGAGAGATGTCACATCGTAAGTCTGGTAAAGAACGCGTTTATGAAAGTCTGTCCAACCGGGCGCGAGTACTGTATTGGGTGCGACCGGTTTGCCATCCACAAAGGCCTGGTATGCGCCAAGGGCGGTAATGCTGAGACGTGCGCTGCGGACACCAGTCATTACACGGAAGTCCTTGCGCAGGAGCGAGGCATCCGTCGAGATACGATCTGGACCGGCGACTGGCTGCTGCCGATCTGTACCGATCCCGAAAGGCTCAGAGATAGGTCCCGCAGCCTGTGCGCTTTGCCACGTGTCACTCGAGGCGGAGCGCGCCTGCCACTGTTCGTTGGTCACGATACGCTCTCCTTTCGCATCAGCATGGGTCAGGCGAATGGACGCAGCCACCGCAGATGGCGCACTGGCGGAGGGGTTATCCGTATGATGTGAGACAACATCCAATTCCACTTCGTTGTCCCCGGCATGAAGGAGCGAAGTAATCTCTTCGCGATCAAAGGCGCCCCACTCGTTGTGATGACCTGTGATCTGACCATTGACTCTCGCGGTAAACTCCCCGCGCGCCAGGACATGCAAGCTAGCGGCTTCGGGTTTGGCATCCAGGCGCAGGCGGTAACGAAAGTGTGCCGCGGTAGCCGAGGGCACGTGCAGCGGGTCTGACTTAGCCAACCAGATCCAGCGAATCGAATTGAGTTCCTGTTCGGCCGCGGGATCTTTCCGGGTGATCCACTCTGCCTTCCAGTCGTTGGCGCTCATCAACCCAGTCTCAAACCACGATGGTTCGGAGCTGGTTTGGTTTCCTTTGCTATCCCAGACGATGACCTTCCAGACATAGTGCTGCTGGTGTTTGATGGTTGCGCCAGCATAGGACATGTCGAGAGATTCAGAAGACTTTACCTGACCCGAGTCCCATGCGTCTGCCTTGCCAGGCAAAAGATTCTGGGCATCGGTTGCTACGAGAATCTCGTAAGAAGACTGTAGCCAGTTCGGTGACTTTGCATCATTTTGCCAAGAAAATGTGGGCTGCGGCGTGTCAATACCGAGTGGGTTGACCAAACCATTCGTTCGCAGACGTACAGGAGCAGCCTGAGCAGAAATGACGAAGGCAAGAAGGCAAAGTGCGGGTCTAAACATTTGCTGGAAAGCTCCGGTTTTGCGTTGAAACAAATATCTATCAGAATTCGTGTGCACAGGATACAGCGGAACCGAAAGCTGCCTAAAAATGGCACAGCACGGGCCTGAACGACCCATTGAGAATGGTGTAAAGTTTAAATGTCCAGCCGCAGCGGAATCCGGCCCGACAAGGCGACTTGGACCAATAAGCCAGGGCCGCTGCCTATTACTTCCTTGCAAACGAGTTCAATAACCAGGCGGACTTGCATTTTGAAGACCAGCCGCATTCAAAGCTGTTGGGATCAGACGATTACATTCTGTTTGGTACCATTTGATAGAAGCGATGTGTTTGTCGGCGATCGCTCGAATCTGCTGGGGTATTTTTCGTGGGGCAGCAATGACCCCAACTACAACGAGAAAGCATATGAATCGCTGCGATTTGCGCCGGGATCTATTGGGGATACTGCGGTGTCCACAAGTGCGCGGACGTTTCTACCGACGACGGGAGGACAGTCCCTGATCGCGGATCTGATTGCGCATGGAATTACTGGCGTGAAGGGGTATACGGACGAACCGCTTTTGCAGGCAATTGCGTCACCTTCGGTGACGATGGAGCGATACACCTCGGGGTTCACGCTGGCGGAGAGCTTGTATGCGGCTTCGCGATTTGTGGGCTGGGAAGATGTCGTGATTGGCGATCCGTTATGCAGGGCGCCTGCGTGGATGTTGGTACCAGGCCCAAGCGCTCATCGACTGAGTGGCGTCAACAAGATCGAAAATTCCGATCCACAATCTGATCCACAAAATGTGCGGTCTTCCACGACTTCGGTGGTCTTAGGCGTTCCCCACGGGTTTGTAAGTCATTGAAAAACCTCAAACGGCAAGACTGTCACGGCAGAGGTCGCAGGTTCGAGCAACCCCTGCCGATCAGTCTATGCGGACGTCTGTCACCTCTAACGTGAGCTATTCGTACCGCAGCGCTACCATCGGATCCACCCGCATCGCACGCCGCGCCGGGAAATAGCATGCCGCCAGCGTCACTGCCGTGAGGAGAGCCGCAACACCGATAAACGTAACTGGATCGGTTGCACTTACATTGAAGAGCAGCCCTCTCATCAGATGAGTCAGGCTCAGCGCTCCTAATACGCCCGCGGCGATGCCAATCAGCGCCAGTCCCATCCCCTGCTGCATTACCAGCGACAGGATGCTACCCCTCTGCGCGCCCAGCGCCATACGGATGGCAATGTCGCTTGTTCCCTGCGTCACCAGGAACGACATCACGCCGTAAATGCCAATCGCCGCCAGGATCATCGCAAATACGGCGAACGCACCCAACATGGTCATCGCAAAGCGCTGTCTCGCTAAGGAATCGTGTACGCGCTCCTGCATCGTCGCAATGTCGAACACAGGAACGTCTCCATCGAGAGCGTGCACGTGTTCCACAATCGAATTTGTTAGTGCGGCCGGATCACCCGTCGTACGCGCCGTTACAAACATTTCGCCATTGAGCCATGTAGCGTATGGGAAATATGTAACCATCTTGGTATCAATATCCAACCCGTACTGCTTCACTACTCCCACCACTCCCACAACGGTCAGCCATGGCTCCTTGTCGCCTTGCCGCATGCGCTTGCCGACCGCGTCTCCCTTCGGCCAGAAGCGATCCGCCATCTTCTTATCGATCAGCACTACCGGCTGTGATTTGTCTGTGTCCGCTGCAGTAAAGAACCGCCCTGCAATCAGCGGAATCTCCATTGTTCGGAAGTAGTCCGGAGTAGCCGAGCGCTTGTCCACCTGCAACTCGGGTGCATCCTTCGGCGGCACGTATCCTTCGATCTGCATGCCTCCCCATCCGATCGAAGGCGTCAGCGGAAGGACCGATACCGCGCCAAATCCGGTCACGCCAGGCAGGCTGCGAACCCTGTTCTCAAGCTCGTTGTAGAACTGAAGCCTCCGTGTATGGTCTTTGTACTTCGGGCCTGTGGCCGCAACCTGCATTGAGATCACTTTGTCCGGGTTAAATCCAGGCGGCACATTCACCAGGCGCACAAAGCTGCGGATCAGCAACCCGGCGCCTGCAAGCAGTGTGAGCGAAATCGCCAGCTCGGCAATCACCAGCGCCCCACGAAGCTTGTCGCGTCTCACCCGCAGTCCGCCGCTCGTCGAGCTCCGTCCACCGGCCTTCAGCGCCGTGTTCAGATCCACGCGAGAAGCCCGCAGCGCCGGGGCCAGCCCAAAAACAACGCCGGTAAGAATTGAAATTCCGAGCGTGAACAGCAGCACCCGGTAATCCATTCCCAGTTCGTCCAGCCGCGGAATATTCCCTGGATGAATCTTCTCAACCACATACAAACTCACCGCCGACACAACCAGCCCCGCTACTCCGCCCAGCAGACTCAGCAGAACGCTCTCCGTCAGCAGCTGCATTACGAGCCGCGCTCGCCCGGCGCCCAGAGCCGTCCGCATGGCAATCTCCTTCTGACGTCCAGTCGCTCGCGCCAGCAGCAGGTTGGCCACGTTGGTGCACGCGATCAGCAGCACCAGCGCCACCGCGCCCAGCAATATCAACACTGAGCTCCGCACATTACCCACAACCTGCTCGGTCAGCGAGACCACGCTGATGGTGAAAGTCCGGTCTCGATGCTTCTCCTCGCGCAGCCGCGCCGCAATGATGCTGATGTCGGCCTGCGCCTGCCCGATCGTGACGCCAGGTTTGAGTCGTGCCAGAACGTTGTAGTTTTCCGGCCCGTAATTCAGCTCTTCTTTCGCGTCCATCGGCAACGGCATGAAAATCTGCGCCTTGTCGATTCCCCCGATCACTGGAATCACCTCATGGCTCAGCCGGAACTCACGCGGCAGAACGCCAACCACCGTGCGCGGCTTGCCGTCGAGAGTAATGCTCCGGCCAACCAGCGCCGGATCGCCGCCAAAGTACTCCTTCCAGAGCCCGTAGCTCAACACCGCCGTATCCGGCTTACCCGGTCGGTCTTCATCTGCTGTAAAAATGCGCCCCAGCATGGGCTTCACGCCCAGCATGGACAGCAGGCTCGATGAGGCTTCAATCCCATCCACTTTCACAGCCTTCGAGGATCCGCTCAGCGTGTAGCCGCCGCCAATCGCAATCGCCGTCTCGTCGAAGACCTGGTTCTGCGTCCTGATGTCGTGATACTGTCCCGGCGAAGGCCAGTCCTGAGGAATCCCGATTCCCGGCGAGCGCAGCCACAGAATCGCCAGCCGTTCGGGGTGCGCATAAGGTAACGGCTTCAGCAGTAGTGTGTTAGTCACGCTGAAAAGCGCCGTGTTCGCGCCAACGCCGATCGCCAGCGAAAGCACTATCACCAGCGTCACCCCGGGATTCTTCATCAGCATTCGCGCGCTGTATCTCAGGTCCTGAATGAGCATCTGCGTCATTCCTCCTCTCGGAGCCCTCATCACATCGGCATGTTACAAGACATTTACCCGATCAGACAGCGCGCCCATTAAGGAAAATGGAGGCTATCCGTTCCCCATTGAACGCTTACGCAGCCCGCTTCCCTCGTGTTTTTTTCTTGCTTGTGGATCGTGTTTGTTTCCCGCTCTGAGCAAGGCTATCCCGCAGAGCATCCATGATGTTGAACACCTTTGCGCTGGACGGCTTTGGTTCCGTCTCGGGTAGCAGCTTGCCTTTGCGTTTCGCGTCGATGAGTATCCTGACTGCTGCTTCGTAGTCATCTTTGTAACTGGTGAGATTGAGCTTCGATGTATTGCCCTGGATGAGTTGCTTTGCCAGTGCAAGTTCTCGTGCATCGACAGACGTCTCCTTTACTCCTGAGAGCGCTGCCTTCGGGTCACGCAGTTCAGCCTCGTAGCGAAGAACATAGAGCATCAGGCCTTTCTGTTTGGGATCTGTCGGAGCTCCGATGGCCACCAGGTGCTCCCGGCCACTGAAGGCAATCTCACCGATGCCGTAGGTGTTCGTTTGTTCGAGCGCCTTTCGCATGATACTGAGTGCCTTCGATTGCACTTCATCCTTTGGAGCTACGAAGTACGGGCGATCGAAAAGCTCAGCCGACAACTCGTCAGCATTGACGAACTGTTTGATTTCCATGGTCGACGCGGTCGGGATACGAAGTGCCTTCAGTTCATCCGGGTCGACTTCGATGTATCGATTTCTGGCGTATTCGTAGCCTTTGACAATATCAGCCGGCTCAACCTCTCCGCGGGAATCGACGTTCTGATGATGAACCCGCTGATGGGTCTTCCGGTCGATTTGGTGGAACTCGACCTGACGGGCAGGATTCGTCGCCGGAAAGATCTTCACGGCAATCGAAACCAGCGAGATTTGGATCGATCCTGACCAGGTTGGGCGCGTAGGCATCGTCTCTCCTTCAAGCAGGACTTTTGGGATTAAGATGCTCGCGCGACGCGGAGAGTTATGGCGCACCAGTCCGCCCCGCATTTGACAATCGGCGGCTTTCTTTACACCTTAAGGTTTCTCCCCTAAGAGAAAATGATCGAAATAATCAACCCCACTTTAACCCCACGATAAGAATGACCATCCATTCCAAGTCATTCCTTTTGGCTGCCAGCCGCTCCGCGTGATGTCTTTTAATTACAATAATTTAACGACTCATAACCCAAAGGTCGGTCATTCAACTCTATCCCGCAACATTGTGCTCGAAGAATTCACGCGCGGCATCCACTGGTTCTACCCTTTGGCTGGTTCAACGCACGGGCTGACCGATGCCCAGCAGGTTGCCTTCGCTGTCTCTGAACCAGGCGCCTTTCTCGCCAGTTCCCTTGCTGGGATAGTTACCTCGAATTTCAGTGATGCCGTTCACTGTCTTTAGCTCGGACAGGTCATAGTCCTCGAATACGACTCCGCGCTTTTTTAGAGCTGCAACGGTGGCCTCGATGTCGACAACCTCCCAGGCCATCTGCGTGTGGGAACCAGATGCCGCGCCAAAAGACTCGAAAACAGCAAACTTGGTTTGCCCACAGCAGTACAGCAGTCCGCCCGGACGCTCCTCGATTGGCTTAAGGCCTAGCTTCTCCTCGTAGAATCTTCGTGCGCGACCGAGATCCTTTGCGGGTAGTCGTGTGCTGACCTCGCTTGTTTCAAGGTATGTCCTTCCAGTCATATTCTCTTCCTCTCGGCAAAATTGGTGGACTTTCGATGTACATTGCTTTTACATCCGAAGAAATTGTCCGGAGTGATCGTCTAAGGATATCGTCGGCGCGAGTCTGTGCACTGCCCTGCATGACGAGCTGGCCCGGAGCCCGCACTACTATGAGGCCGCCGACAGCGACAAGACCCATTGGGAAATCAGGATCGACAGCCTAGTCGCGGATGAGCAAACCGCCTCCTACTCTGGCGTGCGGCTTGATGAGCAAACCTCTGGCGTGCTGATGAGGATCACCCTTATAGGGGCAGATTCCCTTGCGCCATGGATGCAGCCGCGCAGGTCAACTCGACCTGCGCGGCATAGCGCAGAAGATGCTTGCGCTGACTTCAAGAATCTCCATCGGTCGGCTTGACACCCGTTGCCTGCGCGATAGCCCACTCCAGTTCATGATCGTCTGCGCGTCGTAACCCAAAGTCGTACTTGCCGGTGATGACGATGTGTTTTTTCGTGGAGCGTTCGCTGTTGGCCCTGGTCGCGGCCAGGACGCTACTATCGCGTTCTGATCCACTCTCATGTAAAGGTCAGCAGTGCTGGTCAGGTGGCTATGAACGAGCGAATGCCAGTAGGGGCTGAATATCATTCTTGTCGGCGACGCGAAGAGCGTCAATGTAGCTGCGCCGAAAGTCGTTTGCCCGCACAATGTCCGCACCGCCCCATGTGAACACCGGCCTACCCTGCCTCTGGACGATGACATCTGCCATGAGCCGGGCATGGCGGCCGTTGCCGTTGGCGAAGGGATGAATCCAGACAAAGCGATGATGAAATCGGACCGCCAGTTCGTCCGCCTCAAAGGTCTGATGTTCGACCCAATAACGAGCGTCTCCCAGAAGACCCGCCAGCGCCTCACGGATCTGGTAGTGAGAAATCCCGATGTTCTTTTCCGTGGTTCTGTAGGTCCCGGCCCATCTCCACGTCTGGTCAAACATGCGCAGGTGCAGTTCCCTGACATAGGTTTCAGTAAACGGGTCCTGACGTTGAAGGTTTCTCCGATCGAGCGCCCACGCGTAGGCTTCGAGGATGTTCTGGCGCTCCCACTCATTCAGTTCTTCCTTCGTAGCTAGATCGGGTATGAGATCGTCGCGCTCTTCCGGAGACAGAGGAGTATTGCCGTCTCCCGCAGTGAAGAGGGTCATCGGGATGCCCGCTTTCTGACGAGGCGGCGTGTTTCCTCTTCAACTGTTTCGTCGATCCTGCCGACAGCCTGATTTTCCAACGCCATCGAGTGCTCTACTCCGAGAACACGCTTCTTTGCCTCGGCGCGCACGCGGTTCTCAATCAAATCCTGCATATTGTCCGCTCGCGGGACAAGGGCATAGACTAGATCGCAATCGAGCGCATTGGCCAGAGAGCGTAAGCTTTTCAAAGTGATGCGATCTTCCGCTTCACCCTTTTCCAATTGCAGTGGAAGCTGCCGGCTGGTCCCCAGCCTGCGCGCCAGTTCACCCGATGAGACGCCGAGCGCCTGCCGGATAGTGCGTATCCATCCTTTTGATGGACGCGGGATTTTTCCTGCCGCTTTGTAGGGTTCTAGACTGCGATCCAATTGTTTTAGTCGAAGACTCCTGAACTCTGCACGCATAGCCTACCTCTGTGACAAGTTAAATATAGGCAAGTTAATTTATAATGGCAAGCTATTAATTGTCATTTAGCGATCGATCGCATATCTATAAATTGTCATGTGGACCGTTAGGAAGGTTCTAGCACTTCGCAACATTATCGATTTCAGGGTCCATTAAGGGTCCAATAAGAGTTCCACAGGGTCCAAAACATGCCTTAGAGAGCCATCCGCGCCATTTGGTTTCAATAAGTTACGTTAGTGTTTCGTCTTCATACGGTGGAAGTCGTGGGCTCTAATCTACGCCTTGAGGCGAAGGTCAAACGGATACGAGAATACTTCCGTGATGCGAAATCTCGCAGCTTGCCTGTGGGATGGATTGAAGAGAAAGTTGACCGTCTCAGGAACAATCACACTCGGGAGTTGTAAAAGAACGCTCTCATTCTTTTTAAGCCATGCCGTTCCCAGATCCCGCGTCACTTCCGGTTGCATCCGCCAGTCCTTTGGCAGCCCATCGACTTTAATGGACGGGATCTCCACATCCGGCCCGTCAACCTTCAACAGCGTGAATTCAGGAGGTACATCGTTTGCGCCGGTATGAACGCAGACTTCGAGCAGGGCAGAGGCGGGAGTCTCGGTCAGATACACAACGGCGTGACCGGCATAATGCCAGCGTCCAGCAGCTTTGAGACCACCCATTCCACTGAGGTCACGATGCCGGCTGATTCGCCACAAAACCATTTAGACGAACATGCCCTCGTCGATCTGAATCAGCAACTCTTCGACGATCCTGCTGCCGGTATCCGTCTTCAAGAGAGAGAGTGGCGTTCGTTCATCGAGGCGCGGATGAGGTTTGCGGAGCCAATTCAGAGCGCGCTCACGGCTTCCATAGATCGATTCCGTCAACGAAAGAACCCGAATGACGCGCAGCACCCGGTCGGATTCTTCCAGCGTGAGTTTCTCGCGGCGGGAACGGCGATGCTGAAGGGTTCGGGAGGGAATCACCACCGCATCGATTTCCGACCGTTCCAGGCCAAGAACGCTCAGCCGTTTGATGACAGACGGAGCAAGGCGTCCTTCTACGATGCGAAGGATCTCGCCCTCTGTGGCCGGCGACTGCAAGCCCAACCAGTCCCCGATCTGTGCGTTTGCGGCATTCATGAAGATCGATCTCCTTCTACATTATGCCATATATCTCATGGCAAAATGGTACTAGAGGAGACTGTGGCTTGATTCCAAGAAGCAGTGGTGATACGCTGGATAGGTCGCCCTGAATTGACATAATTTTCGACGAGTGCAAGCTTAACAGACCCACGACCTTGCCTAAAAGCAGAGGTCTGGGGAGAGGTTTGGAGGGCAGAGGACGCGGGTCCATTAAGGGTCCAGGACGTGGACAGCCGCATCACCTCGCAGATCGTCGCCAACCTCGAACAGGGCGTGCGCCCCTGGGTCAAACCGTGGAACGCCGAACACGCTGCCGGACGTATTACGCGACCGCTGCGGTTCAACGGCCAGCCCTATTCCGGTGTCAATATCCTCTCGCTCTGGACGAGTGCCACCGCGCAAGGCTTCGCCGCTCCCATCTGGATGACCTTCCGCCAGGCAATTGAACTCAACGCTCACGTCCACAAGGGCGAGACGGGCTCGCTCGTTGTGAACGCCAATGCCATTACGCGCACCGACCGCGATGAGAAGACCGGCGAGGACGTCGAGCGCGAAATCCCGTACCTGAGAGGCTATACCGTATTCAATGTCGAACAGATCGACGGCCTGCCTGATCATTACTACGCCAAAGCTGCACCACAGCTCGATACCGTCGCCCGCATCGACCGCGCCAAAAAAATCTTCGCCGACTGCAAAGCCACCATCCGGCATGGCGGCAATCGTGCCTATTATGCGCAGGAGATCGATTACGTTCAGATGCCGCCATTCGAGTCCTTCCGCGATGCCGAAAGCTACTACTCCACACTCGCGCATGAGATGACTCACTGGACGAAGCACCCTTCGCGCCTTGCGCGGGATCTGGGCCGCAAGCAGTGGGGTGATGAAGGCTACGCGCAGGAAGAACTCGTTGCCGAGCTGGGTGCTGCGTTTCTAGGCGCAGATCTGAAACTGGCGATCGAGCCGCGCGAGGAGAACGCCTCCTACATCGCCAACTGGCTGGATGTTCTGAAGAACGATACGCGATTCATCTTCAAGGCCGCCGCCCACGCCCAGCGCGCGGCGGATTACCTGCGTGCCTTCAGTGGAACTGACGCCGCACTGGCCGCGGGCGAGCAGCCCGTTTCACTTCTCTTTTGAAGTGACCGAGTAAGGACCAAAACGAACGATCTTGCTGTTCGCTGATCGTTTCCTGTCCAACATAGCGGAGCCGTAAAACATTCATCGTCGCCTGAATGTTGGCCTACTGTATTTCGTTCCTATTGCACCTTCATCGGTGCGCCAGTTTCGTCGAAAAGTGACCCTTAAACTGTGGGGACTGTGGTCAGATCGCGGATGCTATCGATAGCGATCCCCTGGCTGAGGTCGAAACCGATCGATAGATTTCCATTCCTGACATCGGCAGTGCTCATATCGTTCAGTACTCCCGAAGAGATCGATTGTTTGGGTGAACTTGACCGAGGTCCGTTCTACTTTACTGGCAGCTGTCCCATTTTGCTCGAATCATTCGCATACGGCAATCCCACATGAACAAAGTACCTGCAGCTGCAACGGCAGGGTGGTCATCGAAGACTCATGCCGATCAAACGGGCTAGTGTCGAGGATTTTACCGGTTTTCGCATCGAAGCACAGGGGCAAGAGGCCCGCTTTCGCCAGCAGGCGACCGAAAAACAAAGCGAGGAACTCTCAAACACGATTGCGCGTGACGTGCGGGTAGCGGTCCTGAATGCGGAGACGGAGTTCCGGCGCATCGGCGTCGCCGATCAATTTCGCTCCCAGACGGCCCAGGCGCTTGCGCTTGCGCAGACGCGTTACAAGCTCGGATTGAGTTCCATCGTCGAGCTCAGCCAGGCACAACTTCAAAGCACTCAGTCGGAGGTTGCCGCAGTCAATGCGCGATACGACTACCTTCTTTCGCTTCGCCTGCTCGAATACGCGCAAGGCCAACTCGTTCCGTGAACGCCTGACTAAGTGGCGCTGAGTGAAGCGAAGGGACCGACAAGATTACTGATCGGCGCCCGCTTCAGCTGCAAGTTGGGCACGCAATGAAAGAGCGGGCAGCACCGATTCGATGCATGGCATGATGAACGAACGCTGACGGATCTGCAGTGGCGGGGCCGGACCACGAACGGCTGAAGTATATCTACTGCTGGGAATGGCAGTTCATTTACTCAAGTTGAAATCAATGTTGAATGCTTGTCTGTTCAATTCCATATTGTATTGCTGCTTTAAGTACGTCGATTTTTATATCTGTTAGTGTTTTGAATTTAATGCAATACCCCGTGACGCTTGCTTTGCCGAGTTCCTGCCCAAATGTCTGGGCTAGGTACTTCTTGTCATTTACTCCCATAATGTAGACGGAAATGCCTGTTGTATTCGCACTTATACCGATTTGATAGAATTCCTTGGTTTTTCCATTGGCATATTTAATGGTTTGAGATCCATATCCAATGTTTGGGTTGGAAACGGTTTTTCCTTTCTCGTCTTTTCCATCTAAGAACCACAATTTACATGTTGGCATCAACGCCAAAATAATGTGATGCAACTGTTGCATTTCGCTACGTTTTGGTTCCGGTTGAGTGGCAATATACTCCTTAATTTGTTTCTGCAAGTTCATGTAAATCTCCTTGGCTTAGCGGTACCAATCCAGTGCTCCGGGAACCACCGGATTGGAGTCGGCTTGCTAGGCTGCGTAAATCGATCAGAATGATACCGGATTCTGTTTACTCATTGCTAGCGCTCTGAAATCTCGGCTGACGACTTCAGGTTAATGCACTCATCCAGGTATTCGCTAGGATGCTTCTCCGTGCCGTTTTCGTGTAGCATTCCTCTGCATCGCAAGCCGATCTGAGCAGGTACGTATCATCCCTGCGGGCCGATTCCCGTAACTGCTTATCGAGGGGGAAACATCTGTGAAACATGCAATCTGCGCAGTACTATCCTTGCTCCTGTTAGGTCTTACCGCGGGAGGGCAGGAAAAATCCACTACGACAGGCCTACCCCCATTGATCGATCGCGAAATCATTTTCGGCAACCCGGAGATCGCCGCCGCGCAGATTTCACCGAACGGCCAGTACATTGCCTTCCTCAAGCCGTGGAAGGAAACCCGCAACCTCTACGTCAAAGCCGTCGGCGAACCCTTCAGCGCAGCTCGGCTTCTCACCACCGAAGCCAAGCGCCCCATTCCCGGCTACTTCTGGACCCGCGACAGCAAATCCATCCTCTACGTGAAGGACAACGACGGCGACGAGAATTTCAATGTCTACGCCGTCGATCCTGCCGCCAAACCTGCTCCTGGCAGCGAAGCCCCGTTCTCGCGCGACCTCACTGGACTCAAAGGCGTGCGCGTCTTCATCTACGAAGTCCCCAAGTCCGATCCCGACATCGTCTACATCGGCCTGAATGACCGCGACAAAGCCTGGCATGACCTCTACAAACTGCGCATCTCTACCGGCGAAAAGACCCTCATCCGCAAAAACACCGAGCGCATCACTGGCTGGCAGTTTGACCTCAAAGGTCAGCTCCGCCTCGCTTCCCGCAGCGCTGAAAACGGAGACACCGAGATTCTCCGCGTCGATGCCGACAAGTTTACACAGGTCTACTCCTGCACCGTCTTTGAAACTTGCGATCCGCTGCGTTTCGGCCAAGACAACAAGCATGTCTACTTCATGACCAACAAGGGCGCAGACGTCGACTTCATCTCGCTCGTCCTCTTCGATCCGGAAACCGGAAAAACCGAGCCTTTCGAGTCCGATCCTCTCAAGAAGGTCGACTTCGGTAGCGCCATGTTCTCTGACGCTGATGATGCGCTCGTCGCAACTTCCTACTACTACGACCGAGAAAAATGGTACTTCCGCGATAAAGGATTCGAAGCCGACTACAAGTGGTTGCAGGGCCAACTTCCCGGCAAGGAAATCAGTATGGGCTCGCGCACCCGTGACGAGCAGGTTTGGCTCGTTACCGCTCACAGCGATACCGAACCGGGCGAGGCTTTCCTCTTCGACCGCAAAACGCACACCCTTACACCGCAGTATCGAATTCGCGAGAAGCTTCCACGCGAAGACCTCGCCACCATGACCCCGGTGAACTACAAGTCATCGGATGGCCTTGACATTCCCGCTTACCTGACTCTGCCCAAGGGAGTCGCGCCGAAGAACCTCCCGGCTCTCATTATTCCGCACGGCGGTCCGTGGGGACGCGATGTTTGGGGCAACAATACTCTCGCCCAGTTTTTCGCCAATCGGGGCTATGCTGTGCTCATGCCGAATTTCCGCGGATCCACTGGCTACGGCAAGAAATTTCTTGACGCCGGCAACCGCGAGTGGGGCGCTAAAATGCAGGACGACATCACCTGGGGGGTAAAGTATCTCGTTTCTGAAGGTATTGCAGATCCTAAGCGAGTAGGTATTCTAGGCGGCTCCTATGGCGGCTACGCCACTCTTGCCGGTGTCGCCTTTACGCCTGACCTATATGCCGCCGCCGTTGACATCGTCGGCCCGTCCAACCTCATGACTCTGCTCAACGCGATTCCACCCTATTGGGAATCGATACGAGAGATGTTCTATCAACGCATGGGCGATCCGCGAACTCCTGAAGGCAAGGCTCTCCTCACTCAGCGCTCACCGCTGTTCTCGGCTGACAAGATTAAGACACCGTTACTCGTCGCGCAGGGTGCCAATGATCCCCGTGTCAATCGTCGAGAGGCTGAGCAAATAGTCGTCGCCCTGCGTGACCGCGGCTTCCCCGTCGAGTACCTACTTGCACCTGATGAAGGCCACGGCTTCGCCCGCCCCGTGAATAACATGGCGCTGTTTATGGAATCAGAAAAGTTTCTTGGCCAGCATCTCGGGGGCAGATATCAGCAGGGAGGCACCGCGGAAGTAGTTGCGCGCCTCAAGGAAATCAGCGTAGACCCCAAAACTGTAGTGGTGGAGAAGAAGTCCGAGCCCACTCCAGCATCCAAGTAAAGCTAGTTTTCCTGATGGCAACATGCGCATCAGAAGACCTCGAAGGCCTTATAGCCCTTGAGCGTCACTGAAGCTGCATGAATGGTCTGCCGGCTGAATCTTGCTTGCAGAGACGCCAGTCATTTTCTGATAACGTCCGATCGGCGCTGCAGACTCCTGAATGAAAATGTAAGAGCCTAGCCTAGCCATATTCACGGGTCGATGAGTGACTCGGCGATTTAGCACTCGTTGAAAATCGACAAGGGGTCAATCGGCCGCA
This sequence comes from Terriglobales bacterium, assembly GCA_963823845.1. Lineage (GTDB taxonomy): Bacteria > Acidobacteriota > Terriglobia > Terriglobales > Acidobacteriaceae > Alloacidobacterium. Next base: position 60,219 of record CAWGND010000017.1, on the reverse strand, counting down.
ATCACCTGTCCGAGCAGCCGGTTTTTCGTCCAGGTGGCGAGTTTCAGGCGGCGCCAGATATGAAAGAAGCCGCAGCGTTCTCGCTACTCTTCCTTGGAGCCAGCCTGGTTCCGATCGATAATGCTAATGAGCTTCCAGGGTCTTGCGTAACTCAAACCGAAGCTTGCCGTCTTTGTTCAGCTATTTCTTTTTGCCGAGCAAGGCGGCAATGGATTTCTTTTTCCTCTGGAAGATGCCTCCGACATCGGCGGTGATATTAGGATCCTCGGGCGTTCCAATGACGCGCAGGGGCACTCCAGTAGTGTTCTTTGAAGTCTCGCCTGAACCATTTAACTTCGTGAGCAATCCCGCGCCGACTTTGCCGATGCCTTGTGCCGAATCGATTCTTGCGACGAGGTTGAAGTCCAATTGATCAGGAGAAGATACAGTCCCGCTCCCAGTGAGTTCGCCCACGGCCGGAATCACGGCGTCGATCTTGTCAACAGCAACGACTGCGTTGGTAATGCGCACATTCATCCGCAACTTTTCAATAGTCGTCGTGTCTCCGGTTTTCAAACCGCTCAGTGCAGCGATGCCATGAATTTTTGAACCGATGTCAAAGCCCACGAGGCGTGTGTTGTCGAGCGCGATCGGCCCGCTAATGACGAGCGATTTTGCCGGGCCAATGATGGCAAGGTTCAAAGCTAGCATTCCGCCTTTCAGTACCGCCCCGTTTGGCAGACGAACGCCGGCTGCAGTCATCAAATGTTGGAGTTCGTCGATCGGCAAGCTTTGCCCAGTGAGTTTCAAATTTAGCTCCAGCTCATCCGCGCCGATGGCGACAGGCCGATACGCTCCGCTCACATGGATCGCAGTGTCACCTATTCTTGTCATGGCGTCCTCGATCTGCCCTGTGTTTTCCTTCAGAACATGGGTGCCACTATAACTAAAATCCAGCGGCCCCGGGGCAGCGGCGGTGCCTTTGGGTAGCTTCAGATTCTGGATATGCATGGTGCCCTTAGTGTTTAGGATGTGCCCGTCGGAAGCGGAGTGCACTTCGATGTCCGCAAGGAACGACAGACCGGCATCGTGAGCGAGAAATCCGGCGGCGACCGGGTCCAGCCGCTTGATGGATATTTGCACGTCGGCGGGGCTGGTTGCCGCATCGACACGATTCAACGGGCCGACTTGGCCATTGACATGAACAGTGCCCCCGCCGGGCAAGTTCGCGCTTAGCTCGAATGGAAACTGAGAGTCGAATGAAAAATCGCGTAGGCTAAGATTCACGTTTTCATACACGCTGGGTTGGTCGTGCGCGGGAATGCTTGCGATCACGGCGCGACCGTCTTCGATGACGATGCGTCGAACGTCGAGGACTGGAAATTCCGTCGCAGAAGCCTTCGACGTTCTCGAAGCTGCGCTCGCGACAGTGCCGCTAGCGGGGATGCGACCAATGCTTGAAAAATTCCACGTGCCATTCGTCGCGCGAATTAACGTGATCTGCGGAGATGTGATCTGAAAACCTTTTAGATTCACCTTGCGCGAGAAAATCAGTGGCCGCAGGAAGATACCGATGCGGACCTCCTTCGCCGTGAGAAACGGGGCGGCGCTAAAATTGGGATCGTCGGCGACACTGAGGTCTTTGGCGATCAGGCTGGCAGAGAAAATGGACAGGCTCAGGTCTCCTAATTTCACACTGCGGCCAAGCGCGGTTGTGAGTTGCGCTTCGATAGTGGGGCGGAACGTGTTTGCGTTCACGAAGAAAGGAATCGACGCAAGTCCCAGGACGACGAGACCGACTAATGCGAACAGTATTTTCGTCCAACGTTTCATGGAGAACCTAAGCGCGATGGGGTCGAAGAACCGGCAAACTTCGAGGCGTCGATGACAGTCTCACGCCGCGGAGAAGCAGAGCTATGGGGGGCGGGAGTGCCAAAGCGGCGGACTCCGGCGTGACGATGGGTGACACATGCGGATGGAACTTACCACCCTCTTCATAACGAGTCACCTTCCACCCTTGAGTCGCGGACTTCGCCGCGTAGCACAGCTCGGCGTCGGCGCAAGCGAGGAACCATCCGCATAGACCAGCTCGAAACTCCGCGCCTCCATATGACCGGCTGTATCGTCTGCGATGCGACGTTGTAGGCCGAGGGATTTCATCTCAGGGATGTGCGGGAAAGAGATAGATCTTATACACGCGCCCGCGTCCGGTTCATTATGGACAGATTCCCGCCGTAATGTATATAGAAAATGCGCTCGCAGACATTCGGGCGCAACCCACTATCCTTCGCAGCTGGCTTGCTCCTAAATGGATCGGTCGATTTGGTCAGGTGGCCCATTCGAGCGTTCCTTTGACTTGAGTGGGATTGATTTTCCGTGTGGGCATAAGTGCGGCGTTGACAACCGGAACCAATCCACTTGGACCAAGTCGCCATCTCGGACAAGTCTTTCCCGACGCGGGCTCAGCTTCGGAAGTCACTTCTCTCGGTCGCCGGTTTATCGTTCACTTGCTGAGTAGATTGATCGACTTGAATTGCCCAATGGGAAGGCATCGTGCCCTGGCGCGAGGCCTGTTCCTCCGCTTGGATCAATACAACGCGCACCTGGCTCGGGACAGCTTGTCGAAGAAGAGATAAATGGCGGCAATCCGGCCGTGCCGGGCGATGATGAAATCCGTTCCGGCGTAGGCTGGCGCATCGCCAGGGCGGCCCGATACCCATGGGACCCGCCCGCCATCGCCAACCTCCTCGGGCTCGGCAATTAGCTGATACCTAGCCGGGCCCCAAACTCGACAGTTTCCAGTCCGTGGCGGATTAGTCCTCATAAACGGCCGTAGTGCCCATTGATCCGATGGCGTTGAGCTGTCACTTTGCCGAATAGCCTCGGACACTTGCCGACTAAAGGTGGCGTCACTTGGCAGCGGAAAACCACTTGTACGAGATGCCGGTTTTACGACCACTTGAATCAAAATGGCGCATGCTGTCCTGAACAGGGTATTGAGCAGTCTTGCTACTCCCAACGAAAAACCTTCGCCGACACCGCCGTGCAAACGACGAACACCACGGCCAGTGCCGCTATGTCGCTCACGTGGGCCGACCACGCGTCGCCGTTCCAGATTCCCTGGAGTAGCGGCACAGCGTAGGTTAGCGGTAGCACATGCGCTACCGCGTGAAGTACTGGTGGCAGCGATTCAACGGGCACGAAGAGTCCCGAGACGGCGATCATCGGGTACAGAATGATGGCGCCGATCGGCTGCGCAAAACGCGCCGTGGGAACGATGCTGGCGATGAGAAATCCGATCGACAAGATACTCCAAGTGCTGATCAGCAGCGCAATCGTGAACGAGAACAATGGAACATGAACACCGACCGGGTAGTAGCGCTTGCCTGCCAGGACCATCAAAGCCAGCGTAGCCGCAGTGAGTATCAACTTGACGATCACGTGGGCGGTAAGGATCGTCTGTGGGCGCAGTGGCGTGGCGCGGAGTCGCTTGAGGATGCCCCCTTCGCGATAGATCGAGATAATCGTGACCAGCGAAAGCACTGCGCTGATGGCGATCAGGAGCGACACGAGAACCGGTAGACCCACACGGATGAAGCTGCTGGCGGCAAGCGAGGGTGGTGCGAGCCTGCGGCCGGCTACTCGACCCCATGCGAGGAAAAGCAGAACAGGGAAACCGATTGTGCCGAATGCGCCAAGCGGCTCGCGCAGGAAGATCTTGATCTCAATCCAGATCAGTTTCCAGAGTCCACGCAGTATCATGATCGAGCCTATTCGCGAATCGAGTGACCAGTTAGTTTGAGAAAGACGTCCTCAAGGTTCGGGAGAATTGTGCGGAAATCGGTGACCCGGATCCGGTTCTCGGAAAGACAATCAATCACATCGGTCACCAGGTCGTCGCCTCGGCCGCGAATGGTGATTCGCTTGTCATTGCAGATCACCGCATCAACTCCCGGGATGGCCCGAAAGCGCTCCGCCGCGATCGGGTTCTCCGTGGTGAGAGCGACGGATCGCTCAGGGCAATGCTTGTCAACGAGTCTATTCGGACTGTCGATGTCGATGATCCGTCCGTGTTCGATGATAGCTACTCGGTCGCACAACCGCTCGGCCTCCTCCATCAGATGCGTGGTCAAAAAGACGGTCTTGCCGCGATCACGGATGCCCCGCACCAGATCCCAGATCGCCCGTCGCGACTGCGGGTCCAGCCCAGTGGTCAGCTCGTCGAGAAACACCACCTCCGGGTCGTTGATCAGCGCAAGGGCAATAAACAGCCGCTGCTTCTGGCCTCCGGATAGATTCATAAACCAGGCGCCGCGCTTATCGGTGAGGCCAAGCTGTTCGAGTAAGTGTTCGGCATCGATCGCTTTCTTCTGGTACAGAGAGGCCCACAGGTCTACCGCCTCCCACACTTTGATCCGCTTCTGCAACTGCGCCTGCTGCAGCTGAACCCCGATGCGGTCCTGCAACTTGTAGACGTCACGAAGGGGGTCAAGACCCAGAACTGAGATGGTGCCCCGATCAGGCCTGCGCAGCCCTTCGATGCACTCCATTGTGGTGGTCTTTCCAGCGCCGTTGGGTCCGATTAAACCAAAGATCTCTCCTTCGCTTACATCGAACGACACTTCGTCGACAGCCACCGTTCGGCCGTAGGTCTTGCGGACTCCGAAAACTTGAATGACTGGACGCATGTAAATTGCAAAATCGTAGATTCACTGAACCGGAGCCAAAGTCTATATCACTGACCTAGGTTAAGTCCTGATGAGTCGGAATCTCGGACCCTTTGCAGCTAGCGAGCAATGTGGCAATCAGTTCTCCGGTTAGCCGGTTTACGGCAACTTGCTAAGACGTAGATCCATCCTTTGCACCACCTCCGCACGCTCTCGCGGATGAGCTACGCGCCGCAGCCCCAAGTCAGAATCTCAGGAATCAGGATATAAAGGTCACGCTGACACGCATGGCTCCATAGAGCAGTTCGGAGACGATAGGAGCCAGCAACAGCAGCGTGACAACGGGACCAGAGCGTTGCCAGCGCTAAGAGTGTGCTTCGCCCGGCCGAGTTGGCTGAGAGCTGAGAGCAGTGGTTTGCGTCGACAGCTTCCTTTTCATTTTGTGGATGCGCCAGCGCCATGCGATCAAAGCGATGATCAGCACGAGCACGACGACGAGATATAGAAGATGCGAACTGATCCACAGGATCAACCCGAGCAGAAGCAGGCGGTGATCGGCTTTACGTATGGCATCCGCCGGGATGGTAACGGACTGATTCCAATTCATTGTCTTCAAGCGAGACAGGAAACCCTGGCGCACGCAGCCTTCGAGGTCATACACGCCGATGAGATGGGAGAAATGTCCCGCGACGATCAAATCGCGGGAAAACCTACTCCAATTGAGCACGGCGGGGTTTGCGTGGGGATCGCCGTCGCTAACGCCAATGGCGATAGCCTGGGCATCCGGGCCAAGCTTCCAGATGATTGCCGCTCCGACAGGCGGCGGCGCATAGCTGGTGTACAGCATCAGAACTTCCTGATCGCCGCGAACGTCGACGGTGCCGAGCACACGGTCCAGTAAAGAGGAGTGGGCGTGGCGTTCGACAGGGAGGAGTGGCAGTTGATAGGTCTGGACAAAATAGCCTTGCGCCCGCATGTTGGTGATAAGCGAGGAATAGGCTCGTTTTGCGCGGCGCATGCGCTGTACGTCGACGGCGCGCCACAGAAGCGTGGTAAACAGCCGCCAGGGATGGCTCCTGAGTATCGCCAACTCCGCAAAGTTGGGCTCAATGTCGAGCCCAACCCCATTCCAGCGTAAGCCCTGGTTGCGGCTCCATGCGTCGAACGCGGCAAAGCGTAGTGCGGCGGCAGGCTCGTTGTCCGCGGTGAGATAGTAGCCCTCCTTCGGTAGCAGGAGACCGGCGATTACCGGAATTCCAGCCTGATTCAGGCGATGCACTGCCGCGGCGCGCTCCGGACTGAAATCGAGAATGGGAATCCCAACTTCAGCATGCAGGTCCTTCAAATCTGCGATCACATCTTGATTGTTGATCAGGGCCTGCATCTCCTCGATCCCTTGATCGCAGCACGCAAATCCGAGATTTGGGGAGACGCCAGGGCCTTGAACAGTAACTCCTGTAGAAGGCATTGCAGCGAGTCCGGGAACCGAGACGCAGTAACAAATGTTGAGGAAAAGCCAGGCTCGCAGAATGCCGAGGATAAAACTGCGCGAATGTGCAGTGTATTGTTGTTTGGGACACACAATGGCCGAGGATGAATTGTGACATAACGTCGTCGGTACGCCAGTTCGTCTCATTGTTCCGGACTCGTCAGGGTCGCGTAGAGGGAACCAAGATCGCCGAACGAAACCATACAGAAGCCTCCCGAATCTAGTTACCGAGGTCGAGATTACTGGCTCTCCTTAACCACACGTCCGTTGAGCGGTTGGATGGGTCGCACATCATGTGGATAGAGCTTGCCGAATGCGCCGATCTGTTCCGCCGAAATGTCGACAGGTGTCTTCAACACAAACCACCGAACACCCTCCGTGCAGGGCGGAGCCGTCACCGAACCCATGTACGTGTAATAAGAAACGTCCTTAGGCACCAGCCCGGCAGGATCAATCTCGACACCGGGAATCATCTCCTCTTGATGGGAGAAATCCGGTAACACCTTGCTCTCGGATGTCGGCATATGTTCCCAGATTCGCTGAATGGTCTCATTCGCTTTGCCCGCCTTCAAAAGAACTGCCACGCCAACGACATTTCCATCGCTGGACTGGTACATCAGGTGAGCGACCATATCGTAGGCTTTTCCGTGGATGTGCTCTTCGCTGGGACGGTGAAAGTGGAATTGCGTCAGCTGGTACGTTCTGTCCCCGACGATCAGAAGATTGCCGGTTCCCGCCGCGTCATGGTAGTTCACGCGGATCGTGTAACCGTTGTTGACGATATATTTGAGCGGTCCGCTCCTTGATTCGAAGCGTAGTGCGGGAAGTGCCGCTTTTTCCGAACCTTCAATGTCAATTGGAGACTGTGCCATGCCGGCGTTGCACGAAGCGTACGCCGGATCCAGTTCACTCCAGTGATCGGGGCCTTTCGCCCCTTCATACTCCCATCTTGTCTTCCACTGCGCATTTAAGCTCAAAGACGTCAAAAGCGCCACGACAACAAGAAACACGACCTTTCCGTAGTCTCTCATCGATTTGCACCTTCGACCCTCTAAATGCGGCACCGCACACCGAGTTCAAATGCTCGAAGAAAACCACCCTCGCGCTCATGCCCATCGAGCAATATTATTCTTCTTCATTCTCGTGAACACTTCGTCCATGATGAAAGTATGGATGTTGCGCAAACGCCGGTACCGACCTGCCAAGAAATGAGCGTTTCCGGACCGCAGGTCCACTCATCGTCGCGGACAGTTCGTTTGGAGACTTCACAGCTCCATGCCAAACCGATTCTGCATTTCACGTCGACCTAACGCCGTAACAGACAGCGCTCTGCTGTCGAGGTCACGCGACACATACTTTTTCTTCAACATCAGGCTGAGCAAGGCGGCGCCAAGTGCTCCGCCAATATGCGGTCGTCGTTCACTCCAATCCAGGCAGCCATATGCGAAGCGGCGGCGCAATGCCCGGGCAGCCTCAATGTCAACACCGAGGGACTGGAGCATCTTTGCTCCAGTCGCCGTGAGCTCATAATCACTACTACTCCCGTGCGCAAGCCGTTGGATCCAACGTAAAGCCACGAATCGGTCGTGAAGAAGGACGGCGGCAGCGCCCGCCATATGGTCATAGCAGGTTCGGGCAGCGCGCAGCCGGACTGGGATCTTCGGTTCGAAATCGGTCCGGCCGGCTCCTGCAAGAACGCTCAATCCTTCGAGTGCGCGTGCCACGTTGGGTCCCGCCAGGCTATAGTAGCGAAGCCGTCCCTGCACCTGAACTTTGACCAGGTTCTCCGCCTTCAGCCGATTCAGGTGCGCGCTTGCCGTTGGTGGGCTTACCTCTCCAATCACCGCTAGCTCGGTGCTGGTTCGCGCAAGGCTGTCCACCAGGCAGAGCAGCATGCGGGTCCGCGCCGGTTCACCAATGGCAATCGCAATGCTCGAGACTGCTTCATCCGCGGTTTGATGTGCATCCATACTTTTACCCTAAACGAAGTGACATTGAATCGCGAGCGCCATACTGAGATCGCGCAGAGGAGCATCTGCCCTCGCGCGGCTGCCGTCGTTGGTGCGAAACCGTTTCCCCATTCACGCGTCGCGACGACGGGCATGGTCGGTTGGCAAAGCGCTGAACAATGCAGAACGCCTGAATCGCGCTCACTACGGCACTCCGAATACCACTTGATCGGCATTAGTTCTTGCACTCATAAGGCGCCTCTTTCGAACCAATAATCCAACCATCCGTCTGACCCTTTTCCAAAGTCGCCTTCAAAGCCGCCCTCGCCTCGCAGCCCGGAAAGATCACCTGTCCCCGATCCGGGTACTACAAACCATGTCGCCTTGATCTTTCCGTTCTCGACTGTTTCCTTACCTTGAAGCACGAAGGTGCCGTGGCGTCCGCCCAGTTTTCCGATGAATCGTTGCATGCTGACCATGCTCGCGAATTTATCATCACGTTGGACCTGTAAAGCACGAACCGATGATTCGCCATCGATATCTCCCAAGAACTTTTCGCTTATGTTAATTTCCACCAGTGTTGGGCTCGTAGTTTCGTAGGGCTTGGCCTCAGAACTCTGAACGTTGATCTTTGTCTTTGCTCGTGCACGCGCCGGATTCATATGGTCTGTCTCCTTCTCTGACTGAGCGCTCGCTGCCAACAGTATTTCTCCTTCCTGACTGACGCCTCGGGGTATGGTTAGAAGCCGTCCGAATACCAGAAGCCGCAGGAGTTCAATGTACCGAGACAGAAGATTGTCAGCGATGCGACGGTTCGGCGCCTCAGTCATTTCCGCATCGAGGGCGTATGGGTTATGCCCACCAACAGACCTTCCGGCCCCAGCATTCGCGTAACGACCTGGCCCCAGGGTTCTTTTCGCGTTGCAACCAGCAGTTCGTAGCCCTGCGATTTTAGTTCCGCTGTGGCCTTTTCGATATTGTCTACATCGAACTCGATCCACGCTTGCGGCACGGCAAGGTTGCCAGGCCATTGATCGGTGCCAAAGCAGGACACAGCCACCTGCGCCAATGGCCACAAGGCAAAATGTTTCACGCCGCCGAGCTCGCCCGTATACAGATAGCCGCTGTCATCTTCTTTGAACTCCAGACCCAACGTTTCGGAATAGAACCTGCGGCTTGCAACCGGGTCGCGAACGATCGGGCCAAAACCGGCAATGAACAGTACGTCGATGTTTTTCGGCGTTTTCATAGGAATTTAGCCTCTTTTCTCAGTAAGTCTGTTCCAGGCCTTCCACGCCGCCCAACTGAATGCAACAGCCGAGGCTGCAATCCCAATCCCCGCGAACACTGCAGTTGGCATGCGAAGACGCTGCGGTCTGTCCCTTGCTTCCGCACAGACATGCTCTGGGCGCGCACCAATTCCCACCGCGTATCCCACCGCGCGGTGAATGCCAGGAATCTTCATCACTGCCTTCAACTGCCATGGGGCCCGGATCGGTCCGGGATTTTCAAACACCCGAGCGAAGCCGCGATGAGCAAATAGCTGGACCGCCTGCGTAACACGGGTCGGGAAATCGCGCCTCTTTTGCACCGCGGCTAGAGCCGCCACTGGAACGCATCGCGCCTGAAGTGGTCCGGTTAATATATTGGCGGCGGCGACGGCATCCTGAATCGCCAGGTTAATTCCCACTCCACCAGCGGGCGACATGGCGTGGGCGGCATCGCCAATGCACAGCAGGCCCGGTCGATACCATCGCTCAAGCCGATTGATTTGCACTGTCAGGATCTTGATCTGCTCCCAATCGTGAAGTTCGTTCACGCGTTCGCCCAGGTACGGCGCGATCTGGCGAATGTCGGCGCGGAGCGCATCGATGCCGCGGGCTTTGATCTCGTCATACGAGCCCTTTGCGATAATGAGGCCTGCTTGGAAATAATCCGAGCGATTGATCAGGATCAACGCTTTTCCATAGTTCACGTTGCCGAGCACCTGCGCCGAATCGCCCGGCGTGCGGCTGATCCGGAACCACAGCACATCGATGGGCACTCCGTGTTCGATCACTTCGAGTCCGGCCGCTTTGCGAGCCAGGGAATGACGGCCATCGCAGCCCACCACGAGATCCGCACGGATCTGCATCTCTCGCCCTTCGTTCTGCACCACAACTCCCGTAATCCGTTCGCCCTCTCTCACGAGATCTGTAGCTTCGTAATGCAGGAGCAGTTGGAAGGAAGGAAACGTCTTTGCTTTAGCCGAAAGAAAGTTCAAGAAGTCCCATTGCGGCATGAGTGCGACGAATTTGCAGGTCACTGGCACATGTCGAAAATCGACCACATCGAATAGGGAATCTCCAACGATCAGTCCGAGCGACTCTACCTTTTCATGTGGTAAATCGAGGAACTCCTCCAAGAGCCCAAGCTCGTTCAGCACCTCGAGAGTGGATGGGTGCACCGTGTCGCCGCGAAAATCGCGAAAGAAATCCTGGTGCTTTTCCAGCACCGCAACCTGGACACCCTCACGCGCCAGAAGGTATCCGAGCATGATGCCAGCGGGCCCACCACCGACCACACAGCAAGTCGTTTCCAAAACCTCAAGCGCCATATCTGGATGGCCTCCTGCCTCAAAACCGCTCAAGTTCTTCGATGCTGAATGGATCGTCACCGTGGATAGGCCGCTTCGGTGATGACTGAAAGCGACAGTTGCGGAGCACTCGCTTGGACCTCCGGTTGAGGAATCGCCAAGGACGGCGGATGCGTCTAAACTCCTGGCAAGTTGTTGTTTTTTGGGCGGAAACAACGCGCGGGGCGACAATAAGATGAGTAGGAGGAGCGATGACCGCAACTCAGGAACTCCAGAATCTAGGACAAAGCTTGTGGCTCGACAACATTACGCGTGACTTGCTGGACAATGGGACACTTAAGCGCTATATCGATGAGTTTTCCATAACTGGGCTTACATCGAATCCAACTATCTTTGAGCACGCTATCTCAAAGAGCAAATCCTACGACGCGGAAATTGGCCGCCTGCTGTCATCAGGCCTTTCAGGCGAGGAGCTTTTCTTTGAGCTGGCCCTGCAGGACCTGACTCGTGCCGCCGACCTTTTCGCCCCAGTTCACGAACGTACGGCCGGCAATGATGGCTTCGTTTCGCTTGAGGTGTCGCCTCTTCTAGCCTATGACACAAAGGGTTCGGTGGCCGCAGCGACTAGATTGCACAAGAAAGCGAATCGTCCGAACCTTTTCATCAAGATTCCGGGGACGAAGGAAGGAAATCCCGCAATTGAAGAGGCAATCGCAGGTGGTGTGGCAATCAACGTAACGCTTCTATTTTCTCGTGAGCACTACTTGGCGTCAGCGGACGCGTACATGCGCGGGCTCGAACGGCGCATTGCATCGGGTCTCAGTCCCGATGTTCATTCGGTAGCCTCGATCTTCTTGAGTCGATGGGACGGCGCTACGATGGACAAAGTGCCCGACCAATTGCGGGACAAACTCGGGATCGCCATCGGTCAGCAGACCTACAGGGCTTACCGCGATGTCCTGGCCTCGGATCGCTGGCAGCGATTGGCCAACTTTGGCGCGCGTCCCCAGAGGCTCTTGTTTGCTAGTACCGGCACTAAAGACCCGAAGGCGTCTGACGTTCTCTACATCGCCGCTCTTGCCGCGCCAAACACGATCGACACCATACCTGAGAAGACTCTTCTGGCCTTCGCCGATCATGGCAAACTGGCCGGAACGCTTCCGCGCGATGGAGGAGACTGTGAAAAGGTTCTGGACAATTTTCGAAAGGCGGGAATCGATCTCGAACAGCTAGCGACCGACCTGCAATCCCAGGGTGCCAAGTCCTTCGATGAATCTTGGCACGACCTGCTCGGCGCGATCGAGACCAAGGGCAAGGAATTGCGGCACTCTTCCTAAACGGGGGGGCTCCGACAGAGTTTGAGCCATCCGAATCTCGACGGAGGGGCAGAGGTCTACAGGGCAGAGGTCGTGGGTTTGAGGGCTTCTCCAGTTGCTTAGCATGACCTTGTCACCGTGCTGTCCCTACCAACCCCGCCGAAGTGTCGCGCCGCATCAGTCCGTGCGTCGCTCCATGCTGCCTTCGCCCGAAATGTGAGGGCTCGGCCTTCGGGTTGCAGTACTTTCGAGGCCATATAGGTTCACTTGCATTACGGCCCGGTAACTCGCTCACCATCCTTGAAGATGGATTCGTCAATAGGCTTCAGGATTCTCAGTTGTTGGGATAGAGATCAGGCGCGCCAACTTTAGGTGGGAGGTTACCAGTCTCGCTCTTTCGATTGCGAGGTGGGTGCACAGTTCCACCATGGCCGCGTTTCCCGAAGCCCCCCTATAATCCCGGACGGCCAGATTTCCCGGGTCCGGTTTGAAACCTTGGCATGTCCGTTGTGAGCCTTCCCCTCTTCCGCGAGGTTTAAGCGCTGGTTCGCATACGCCCCTACGTCTGTGGTTTGCCCACAACCTCGTTTCCAGACCAGCACCGGCGTTGCGCCGGTTTTATCAAGCCGGCCACCTCACTGGCGATGAAAACCACCAAGTGTCCTGAGTCCCTTTGCCCAGTTTTGCATTACCTCCACTGGAGAGGCGTGTCCCACCTCTTGGGAGGGCGTTGCCCCTCCCTCATCGCTCCTACGGACTCATGCGCCAAACCCGCCTGGCTCTCCCCTCCTTCGGTTTTTAGCCTCGTTCAAGGAGTCTTTGCAGGTCGCTTCCAGCCCCTGCTGCCAACGGGTTCTTCCCGACGTTATCTCTGTGAATCTTTCCTTGGATGCTTGATCCCATACCCCGGCGGTTCCACAAAGTGCGTTTACCTGTTTCTTCCTCTGTGGCATCGGCCTTCCCCCAAGAAGGAAACGGGTCGGCTTCCGCAGTTTCTCGCAAACACGACTTTCCGCGAGGCAGGATTTCGGGGCTGCAGATATTTCTTTATGTTCAGGCCTCCAAGTTTGCTTGTCTCCCAGATCGTTCCTACCGCTGCAATACTGCCGCAGGGCAGCCGAGACTTTTACTTCCGGGCAGAACGCGCTTCCTTACCTCCACACGCACCGGATATGCTAACCGTCCGAATACAGGCAATTGACGGCACAAGGACTTTCACCCTGCTAGATTCTCAGCCTTGTCGGCTGCTCATCCTTCCTTCCTGCCATTCAAGCTACGGGGCTTGGACTCTTACCCCGATGGGACTCTCACCCACTGGTCAAGCCAGCCTTCACTGGACGCACACATATCAGGACTAATCGGTTCTTCGATGAGTGCCTCGGCGATTTACCAACAAATGACTAAGGAAAGAGACTCCCCAACTTCCAATCAGCCGCCAGGGTCAGTCCAGCCCGACGCGGCGCACCAAATCCTGAAAGCGGGGGTCGCCGCGCAGAGGATCAAACCACGGAGAGACCTTGATGTATATCAGAATATTGGATTGTTCCTCGTAGGCCCGCTCAAACCACGCAAATGCCTCATCGTTGTCGCCGAGCCCCAAATAAGCATTCACAAAGGCACCGGCAGGAACGTAGCCAGTCTGCTGGCGCTTTTTCAATTCTCCGAGGAGCCGAAGTGCATCTGCTCGTCGCCCGGTGTGGGCATACGCCCAGACCAGCGTACTAATAACCCCTGGGCTGCGATCAGTTACAGAAGCCGCCTTCTCCAGCACGGGAATTGCCTCTTCGGCTTGCTGATTGCAGATGAGCGCCCAACCTAGAGGCCAGAGGGGCAAACGGTCGTCCGGTCTTACCGCCAGGACATCTCGGAACTCGCGTATTGCCTCGTCATAGTGATGTGCGTTGAGCAGAATGAACCCGATACTGTGGCCGGAAGGTCCGAGAGGGTCAAGATCGCGGGCGCGGCGGACCCACGCCAACGCCTCCTCCATACGTCCATGGCACAACAGCCAGTCAGAGAATCCGTCGTGCGCAGCAGCGTCGTTCGGATTCAAATCGAGGGCGCGCTTGTATTCTGCCTCGGCCTCGGCCCACTTCCACTGTCTCATATACATGTCGGCCAGCAGGACATGCGCGTCGGCGAGATCAGGATCTAGCTCCAGCGCCTTTCGAGCCGCGTTGATCACCTTTGGACGCGTTTCACTCGGGGGAGCGCCGACAAAAACGGTGCCAAGTGCCCCGTATGCCGATGCGAGGCCGACGTAAGCTTGCGCAAATGCCGGGTCCTTCCTGATCGCCTCGTCGAACCAGGCGATACGCTTTTCGACCTCAGCTCTGTTGTTGCCTTTGGCAAACATACCTTGGAGGTAGCTCTCGTAAGCTTCGGGCGACACCGGACGTGCGGCAACAAGTCTGGCGCGCTCTTCGCCCGAGACCGTAACCTCCACTCTTTGTGCGATGGATTGTGCGACCTCGCTCTCCAGCGTGAGGGCGTCGCCGAGTTCGCGGTCGTAGGACTCGGACCAAAAGTGCTCGTCGGTTGATGCACGAATCAACTGCGCGTGAACGCGAATGCGGTTGCCCTCTCGTATCACGGATCCCTCAACGAGGGCATCCACTCCGAGCTTCCTGGCAATCTCCGGCGCCGAGAGCCGGGTGTCTTTGAATTGCATCGCCGATGTGCGGGAGATAACACGGAGGCCTCGGATCATCGATAGACGTCCGATCAACTCCTCGGTCATGCCGTCGGCAAAATATTCCTGTGCCGGATCACCGGAAAGGTTTTTCAGAGGCAGTACGGTGAGCGAAGTGATTTTGGGAGCTTTCGGATGAGCCGAGCTGCTCCGAGCAATGATGTACGCTGTGGCGGCGACAAGTACGAGCAAAGACACTGCTCCAAGCAAAAACCACCTGCGGGCGAGCCAATTCCTTTGTCCGTGACCGTTTTCGGCAGCAGGCAATTTCGCCGCGGTTCGATCCTGCTGCTCCCCCACCGACCGCAGTCCAAGGGTCTGCAACCAGCCGTTGGGCTCTGACACGAGATTCTGGTCGCTTGTGGGGACGGTTGATGCTTCAGGGCTGGGTGTCTCCGCCCGGTTTTCTTCCTCGACAGGAGCGACCGGCGCGATGAAGCGATACCCCTGTCCGGTTACTGTCTGTATGAATCTTGGGCTCTCGGCGTCATCCTTCAGCGCCTGCCGAAGCTTCCGGATCGCGCCCCTGATGCTGTTGTCGGTATCGAGGAAAACACCTTTGCCCCAAACCCTCGAGACGATTTCGTCCCGGGTGACAATCTCGTCCTTGTGCTCAACGAGCAGGACAAGTATCTCCAACGGGATGCGCTCCAGCTTCAAGACATGCCTGCCGCGGCGTAACCTCCGGGGACGGAGGTCCAGCTCATAACCTTCGCCGAACCGGATAGGTAGGTGTTCTCGGACTGGGGTGGAAGCCACAGCACACCCCCATTGGTGGGTGGGAGAATTTTACAACACATCCGGAACCACCCACGTAAATGCAAAGAATGGTTCCACTTAGCGCGACACAAAACATAACGCCCCGACACGTGCTTCGGTATGGACAACCATGCTCTCTACGCAAGAATGTCGCTCACCACTGACCAAGAGGCAGTGAGAATTGGGGGAAGCACAATGAAGAGGATGCATAGTGGCGCGGGAAAGAGGACTTTTGGCCTGTGCATGTTGATGACGACGCTACTGTTAGGGTCTGCCGTTGCAAGAGCCGATGCCGTTCTGGACTGGAACGTGATTGCGGTAGATACAGCCGTCGCGAATGGCCAGAACCCGTTCGCTCAGGCGAGATATGCAGCGATTGTGCAACTCGCTGTCTTTGAAGCCGTCAACGCCATCACTGGCGACTATCGATCATATCTCGGGACCATCGTCGCGCCTCACGGCGCCTCAGCCGACGCAGCCGCCATCCAGGCTGCCTATCGGGTACTCAGCACCTATTTCCCGGCCAGCACGGCGACGACGCTCGACGCTGCTCGCACGAGCTCGCTGGCTTCGATACATGACGCTCAAGCCAAGAGCAAAGGTATAGCGACGGGCGACGCCGCAGCCTATGCCATGATCGCTCTTCGTGCCAACGACGGCTCGTCGCCGGCGCAATTTAAGATACCGGGTCCGGCTGTTCCGGGCGAATGGCAAGCCACACCGAGCTGTCCAATCGTGAATGGAATCGCGTCCGGAATCGCCTTTCAATGGCAGAACATAACCCCGTTCGGTATCCCGAGTGCCAAGGAGTATCTCCTCGATCCGCCACCGGCGCTCACGAGCAACAACTACGCGAGAGCTTACAACGAGGTGATGACGGTAGGGAGTCTCAACAGTACGGAGCGGCCACAAGATCGGTCAGATGTCGCGACCTACTACGCAGCCTCGTCGCCAACCCAGGTACTCAATCAGGCCGCAAGGCAGGTCGCGCAGGAACAGCGGCGTACTCTGTCTGAAAACGCCCGGGCTCTGGCCTTGATCAACATGGCGATCAGCGATAGCCTGGTCGCTACATTCCTTAACAAGTACCACTACAACTTCTGGCGTCCCGAAACCGCGATTCGTGCAGGCGACACGGACGGCAACCGGAAAACCGAGGCAGACCCGAACTTCCTCCCATTCATCGTGACCCCATGTTTCCCGAGCTATCCCTCCGCCCACGGCAGCGCAAGCAATGGGGCAGCCGAGGTCATGAGACGGCTTTATGGCGAGGCTGGACATTCAATCACGTTGTCAAACCCGGCAGTGCCCACGATCGTCCTGCAATACACCTCGTTCAGCCAGATTACCGACGACATCTCCGACGCGCGCGTTTACGGCGGGATACATTATCGAATCGACCAGGTGGCAGGAGCTCGCCTGGGTAAAGCTATCGGCAGAGCAGTCTACAGGAACAACCTGCGCGCTGTGCATGACAATGATCGCGATGACGACGACTGAATGACCAGCTCGAGAACAACTCGCTATTCGTTTCTCATGATCCAGTGATTGTGCGGTCACGTTCCCCGAGGACGAGACCGCACAAGTTCTCTATTCGACTGGTCTCGGATAAACGCGGTTTCCATCCCGAGTTGGTTGGCATGGCCTGAGCCGGGGAAGTTCATCGATTTATCCGGGCGCTGTCGTCATTGTCGACGGCGGCTATTCCTGCATCGGCCTGGAGACTGCTCGGCCGTGCGATCCATCAGCGGTTCGGGTAAGGATCAACCCAGTAAAGGGAAAGGGCAAGAAATGGCAAGCAAGCGCCACAACGTGAGAGTTTTGCTTTTCTATTTTCTGATCCTATGTTTCCCAAACGCTCTTTTCGGACAAATGAATACGGGGGAAATTACGGGTACTGTCACAGACCCAAGCGGGGCATTCGTTCCACGGGCGACCGTAACTGCATTAGAGGTTGCCACACAGCAAAAGCACACCGCGACTTCGAACAATGCCGGACAGTATCTGCTGCCTCAGCTTCCCCTGGGGGAATACGAGTTGACCGTCGAGGCACAGGGCTTTAAGCAGACCTTTCAAAATGGCGTAGTGCTGCATGTGGGGAACGACATCCGACAGGATATTTCTCTTGAATTGGGAGATGAGAGTCAGTCGGTGACAGTCGAGGCAACGGCCGGCCTGATGCAGGTCGAATCGGCTGAGATCAAAAACGGGATCGAGAACCAACAGATAGTTGACCTACCGCTGAAGGACCGCGAACTGCTGGAGCTGGCTATTCTAAGCCCTGGAGTCGTGAACCCACCCGGAGGCACACGGGGCGATTCGCTGCAGCAGACGGGAAAACTGATTAACGTGTGGGGAAACCGAACCGGCCACAATCTGTTCCTCGTCGATGGCGTCAGCGTCACCGATGAATACTTTAACAACGTCGCATTGAGTCCATCTCCCGATGCCACGCGGGAATTCAACATGGATCTGGCCGACTACAGCGCGGAATTTGGGGGCAAATCGGGTGGAGTGGTGAATGTCGTCACAAGATCCGGCACAAATGGCTTCCACGGCAGCTTGTACGAGTTCCTGAGGAATAACGTATTTGACGCGCGGAACTACTTCGCTCTGCCGAATGTTCCAGCGCCGTTTCGCGAGAACCAGTTTGGGGCGGCGGTCGGGGGGCCGATCATCAAGAATAAGACATTCTTCTTCGTCAACTACGACGGTCAGCGGGTGCGGGACTTTTTGTCCCAATTGTTCAGCGTTCCAACAGCCGCGCAACGAGCCGGAAACCTTGGAGGCCTGAGCTCGGTGCATGACCCGATTAGCAAAGTGGCCGTCGCTGACAACAACCTGAACAACGATGCGAACTACAATACCAACAATCCATCGACGCAAGCGGCCCTGGCCCTGCTGAATCTGTTGCCGCTTCCCAATTCCTCCGGGAACACCAATAATCTGAGGAGCATCGGACAGGAGAAGATCGACGCAAATCAATATGACGCGCGGTTGGATCATCTGATATCGGCGGCCGACACCACTTTTGTCCGCGCCTCTGTACTTGATGCAAACGAGCTCGACCCTTTCGGTTCGAGCGTTCTGAATGAAGCCCTTCTGCCAGGCTTTGGCAGAATCCTCAAGACACACACTGTTAACCTCGCGCTGGGTGAGACGCACAATTTCTCGCCGAACGTTGTGAACGAGTTTCGGTTTGGATGGCTGCGGGTGTCAGGTGGCCAAAAGGATCCCAATGCCGGCAATCCGTTCGCAGCAACTTACGGACTAAAGGGCACAACAACGAACCCGGCGGACATGGGCTACCCGCAGATCAATCTGAGCGGTCTGTTTTCCACAATCGGAACGGCCACGGGTTTCAATACCCGAATCGATCGCGATTTTGAGTTTTTCGACAATGTCTCCTATCAGCACGGAAGGCATAACTTCACCTTCGGCGGCTATTTTTTTCATCTCGCCTTCAATCCGGCGTTCCCAAACAACGCCCGCGGAACTTATACCTTCAACGGTTCCTACAGTGGAAACGCGTTGGCTGATTTCCTGTTCGGGTATCCGTCGCAAGGGCAGGTGGGCCTCGGAGAGGGAGCCGAAAATGCCCATACGGACTGGGCACATTTTTACTTCCAGGATGGCTGGCTGCTCACGCCTAGACTCAAGTTGGATCTGGGTATCCGTTACGAGTACAACTCGAATCTCGTCGCGGAGACCAACCAGACCTCCAACATCGACTTGAGCACTGGAGCAGCGAGGTTCGTGGTCGCGGGCGATCCCGCAAATCTCGCGGGAAACGCAGCCACGCTGGCTGCATTTGCCGCCGCGCAGAAGCCGCCGATTCCGATCGTATCTAATACAACCGCGAACTGGAATGACAGCCTGCTCGAAACTCGACCCGTGCGTTTATCACCGCGCATCGGGCTGTCATGGCAGGTGCCCCCACTCAACGAAACAGTTGTGCGCGCTGGGTTTGGCGTGTTCACGAACCAGGCGGCTTATAGCGTTCTTCAGAATCTTGCCGAGAATATTCCGTTCTTTCTGAACAAGACTGTCAACAACGCGACCGGAACTCCGACATTGGAAACGGTGAGTATTCTCGCGGCAAATCCCAATGGAGCGATCGGCGCAAACGGCGTGAATCACGATTTCAAGATTGAATACAACGAAGTATGGAATCTGACCGTGCAGCAATTGCTATCCGCGAACACCACGTTTTCGGTTCAATACGTGGGCTCGCGGACGGTCCATGCGGACAGTTCTACCGCCGTCAATCTGCCGCCCCCCGGCGCCGGTGCCAACCAGGCTCGCCGTCCATTCTCCAACCTCAACTCATACACCACGATTCGCTGGGACGGCTGGGCCACTTTCAACGGCTTGACGGCCACTGTGAACCACCGGATTTCTCACGGCCTGTCGTTCGACGCGAGTTACACATGGTCGCACTCGATCGACGACGCGTCAGATGCGGGCACCACGAATGCTGAATTCAATCTCCCGCAGAATATCTACGCGCACAATCAGGTGGCCGAGAAGGCGGATTCAAGCTTCGACCACCGGAACCGATTCGTCGGCAACGTTCTCTACGAGCTGCCCTTTGCGAAGGGGACCACTGGCTGGGTTCGTGTGCTTACCGCCGGCTGGCGCGCGACCGGAATTCTAATCGCCCAGAGCGGTGCTCCCTTTACCGTGAACTTGGGAACTTCCAACGACGTGGCAAACATCGGGCTCGTGAACGGCAACAATATTGAACGGCCCAACCTGACCGGCGACCCAAATGCCGGACCCAAAACCGCCAACCGCTGGTTTGATACCGCGGCCTTTTCCCTTCCGGCAGCCTTCACGTTTGGGAACAATCCGCGCAACTCCGTCGTTGGACCACGCTTCGTTAATTTGGACACATCCCTACAGAAAGATTGGGCGTTGCGGGAATCGATCAATCTGCAATTTCGGGTGGACGCGTACGACACGCTCAATCATCCGAACTTCACTCTGCCGGGTCGGATTTTCGGAGCGTCGAATTTCGCTGTGATCACGAGTGCCCTCGACCCGAGAGAAATGCAGCTCGCGCTGAAGTTAATCTTCTGACTGTGGCAAGAGATTGCCTCAAAACTGCGTTGATGTTTGCTTTTCGTATTTCTGGTTTGCTCTGTTATTTCAATAACGAGGTTCGAGGATGGAAGCCGAAACGGACGACCGCGATCTTTATTCTGGCATTGGCCCTGGGTCACCCCCACAGCGTGTCATGAATGGAGCGGCAGAGTCTCTTGGCGACTTCGAGAAAAAGCTAACTCACTCATCCACGATCGCCAGCTTCGGTTCAGTACTGGGAAACGCGCCAGGGTTTACTAATCTCCGTTGTGGGGAGATTCCAAGTGGCCGTGTAGTCCGCTAATCGGACAAGTGCTGCGTTCGGGGCTGACAGACCGAATACGATGTATTTGGGAAATTTCTCGCTCGCATGGAGTTCAAACTGACCCACTACCGACCCTATCTGTCTCACGTGAAGGCACAAAAACCGGACCGGAAGAACTCAACGATCTCCAGCATGACGTCTGCTGTAGCTATTGGACAGCAAACGAACGCCTTAAATGCAGCGAGTTGCGAAAATGGCCTCAAAGAAAAGATTCAGATCGATTCTCGACCGGTAAGCCTAAAATCGATCAATTATCGACCCAAAAGATTGATTTTCGACCAAAGACCTTGTATATTGATTTTCGACAGATTGGACCTAAAAATGGCCAGTTTTCGACCGAAAAGAGGGATTTTCGACCATGATCGCTGCCAACGCTCCCAATCCGAATAAGGGCGATCGTGTCGGAACCTTTCAGGAGAAGACCGTGCCCGCCGATGCAAGGCTTGCCGGCTGGGCATGGCTCGTTCATCGCTTCGGCGTTCAGGCGCCGGTCCGCTGCTCGAGTGTTGTCTCCGATCAGCACGTCAAGGCGAGTTTCCGGGAGGAGGGCGAGTGGACGATCTACGACAAGCGGTACTGGCCGGGCGACGGCTTCGGCCATCACCTCGGCTTCGCGCTGCGCCATGAAAATCTCGATCTGCTTGTCCTCAAGCGGCTCTACGATGCCGTGCCTCAGGACAGCATCACCGCCTATGTTCGCAGTGCCCCAACAGGAGCAAACAATCGGCGCGCCTGGTTTCTCTACGAATTCCTGACCGGCCGGATGCTGGATATCGAGGATGCGACCGAGGCCGGATTCACCGATCTGCTGGACAACCGCGTGTACTTCACGGGAGCGCCTGTTCCCTCCCGCCGCCATAAGGTGCGCGACAATCTGCTCGGCAATAAAGATTTCTGCCCGATCATTCGCAGGACGAAAACGCTGACCGATTTCGGCGCGCGCGCGCTCGGCGAGAAGGCGAACGAGATCATCGGCCATACCGGCGCGAATGTCATTGCGCGCGCGGCGAGCTTCCTTCTGCTCGCGGACAGCCGTGCGAGCTTCGAGATCGAAGGCGAGAAGCCGCCGCGCAACCGCCTGGAGCGGTGGGGGCGGGCGGTGGTGCAGGCGGGCAAGAACAAGCTGACGTTAGATGAGATCCTGCGGCTGCACACGGTCCTGATCGAAGACACGCGCTTCACGCAAGTCGGCCTGCGGCCGGACGGCGTCTTCCTCGGCGGGCGCGATCCTGAAGGCGATCCGCTGCCCGAATTCATCGGCGCGCGCCCGCAGGACCTGCAGGCCCTGATGCGGGGACTGATCGCCGCGAACGAGCGGATGCGCGAGGGAGACCTCGACACGGTGCTGCAGGCGACGGCGACCGCCTTCGGATTTGTCTACATCCACCCCTTCCAGGACGGCAACGGGCGTCTGCATCGCTGCCTAATCCATCACGTCCTGGCGGAGCGAAAATTCACGCCGCCGGGGATGGTGTTCCCTGTCTCGCCGGTCGTGCTCGACCAGATCGAGACATACCGCGACACGCTGCGCGCGCATTCGGGGCCGCTGATGGACTACATTGATTGGCGGCCGACACCGGCACACAACGTCGATGTTCAGAACGACACCGCCGACCTGTACCGTTATTTCGATTGCACGGAAGCCGCGGAATTTCTCTATGGCTGCGTCGCGCAGGCGATCGACAACGACCTGCCGCGGGAGATCGATTTCCTGCGCCGTAACGACGAAGCGATGCGCCGCGTCATGAACACGGTCGAGATGCCGGACAGGATCGCGGAAAACCTGATCAGGGATATCCGCCTCAACGAAAACCAACTCGGCCGCAAGCGCCGTGAGGGCGAATTCGCGAAGCTGACAGATGGCGAGGTGATTGCGATCGAGGCAATTGTGCGGGAAGCGTTTGATGGCTTCACCGAAGCCTGACGACGCGCGCCTTCGCAGTGTGCGGGGCCGGACGTCCGCACCGTTGGGGACCGCGGAGAATAGAGGCCATAATCTCCGCACATAATGCGGATATAAAGCTTGCGTTTTGCGGAGAATAGGCGCAAGATTCGACGCAGATGATGCGGAGAAAAAGAGCGGGGACCTATATCCACGAGGGTAGCCGGTGGCCGGCCTTTCGCTGGGACCATGCGCGGATCGCCGCGCGTCTCGTCGATGTGCGGCACCGGCAGGGGCGTCTCATCGGCCGCATGGAGGGCCTCGGCTTCCGGCTGCAGGCGGAAGCGGTCCTGAACACGCTGACCGAGGATGTCCTGAAATCGAGCGAGATCGAGGGCGAGACGCTCGATCGCGATCAGGTGCGCTCGTCGATCGCGCGCCGCCTCGGGCTCGACATCGGCGGGCTGACGCCGGCGGACCGGGAGGTGGAGGGCGTGGTCGAGATGATGCTCGACGCGACGCAGCGTTATGCCGAGCCCCTGACCGCGCGTCGTCTGTTCGACTGGCACGCGGCTCTGTTCCCTACCGGACGCAGCGGGATGTCCAGGATCAGGGTAGGGGCCTGGCGCGATGACAAGACGGGCCCGATGCAGGTGGTTTCGGGCCCGATCGGCAAGGAGCGGGTCCGTTACGAGGCGCCCGCGGCCGACCGCGTGCGCGACGAGATGAGGAAATTCCTAGAGTGGTTCGAGAAGGACCATTCGACCGATCTCGTGCTCAAGTCCGGCGTCGCGCATCTCTGGTTCGTCACCATTCACCCGTTCGATGACGGCAACGGGCGCATCGCGCGCGCGATCACGGACATGGTGCTCGCGCGCTCGGAGAAGAGCCCGCAGCGCTTCTACAGCATGTCGGCGCAGATCCGCCAGGAGCGCAAGGCCTATTACGAAATCCTCGAAGCGACGCAGAAGGGCAACATCGATATAACGCCCTGGCTCGAATGGTTTCTCGACTGCCTCGGCCGCGCCTTCGATCAAGCCGAAACGATCCTTGCGACGGTCCTGAACAAGCACCGCTTCTGGGAGCGCTTCGAAAGGGTCAAATTCAACGAGCGGCAGCGTGACATGGTCAACCGGCTACTCAACGGCTTTGAAGGCAAGCTGACCTCGTCCAAATGGGCCAAGCTCGCCAAATGCTCGCAGGACACGGCCTCGCGCGATATCGACGACCTGATCCGCAAAAAGGTGCTGGTCAAGGATGCCGCCGGAGGCAGGAGCACGTCGTATTCGCTGATGAAGGTCAAATAGAGCGCGGCATTGAAAGAGGATGGTGGGGAAATGACGAAGACAGGAAACCATGCGAGCGGACTCTGATGGAATTCAAGTTCTGCTTGGCGTGCTGACCTTACGCGAGGTCGCGTCGCTCATCGAAAGAACGGCGCGCTGGGTCGCGCCCGAGACCTTTCGTCTTCGAGGCGAACAACCTCGCGGCGATGAATCCGTTTCTCAATGACTTTCACCAGCTGCTGATCGGGCGGAATCGGGCTCACATCGGTGGCCTTCACGCCCAAGGAGATTCTCATACTCTTCTCGAATGAAATTCCGGCGGCGCTGTCGCGCCTTCAACAGGTGGTGGACGGCGTGCGCGATCGCAGCACGGCTTATAGGATCAGGACGTCGTCGCGATCGTTTGCCCGTCGGAATACGGAACCTAGCTGGATGTCAGCCAAGATGCTGGAGCGCCATTCACACACCAGAGATCAAGCAAAGCGCGAAGCCGTAGGAAAGCTTCCGACACGCCGCCCGATCAGGGTCCCCACAAAATCCCCCACAGTCTCGACCAACAACGGAGCCGAAAGCTCCTAAATGATTGAATCTAATGGTAGGCGAGGCGGGAATCGAACCCACAACCCCCGGCTTAGAAGGCCGGTGCTCTATCCGATTGAGCTACTCGCCCATTGTGGCTGCTTGCTTCATTGTAATCGTTACGGCAGTCTCCAGCGCAGTCCGAAAAATACTCCGAGCGGCAGTTTCCGTAGCGCCGCATGACGCGACGTAAAGTGTGACTGCATATCCTTCACATTCGTTCACAGTGGAGGACCGAACAACAAATTCAGCACGAGCCTGGCGCACGCTTGCATCGCGCATCTCGTCGGTCGTCGAGCGTACCCAGAATTCATGGGCCGCGAACGAAGCAAAGAGCGCCTTGTTGCGCGCCATCATATCGATGTAACAGGCAATGCCCTGCTCAGCCTCTTCCCTCTCCACATCGAATTCCAATGGATCGATCTCGTCTGCAGAAAGCAGCCAGAGGTCACACTTTGACGTAAATACTGGTGAATTCTCTTGATTCAGCCTGATCAGCGTCTGCGCCAGATCTGGAGTTGCAGCTGCTTCCACAATCGCGCTTACAAGTCCAGGAGTGTGGCGCAGATCAACAAAGCCTTCCCAAGGCACTACGATTGCAGGAAGATCAGCACCAATCTCAACCGACCAGTCAGATTCCATGGACGTGATCAGGCGCCGTTGCAATCAGGAAACCAAGCAGTGTCTTCTCCGCCCAGTAACCATCGTATCCAGCAGCCGGAGCCAGAAACGCGCAATGTCCGCCGCGGTGCGTTTCAATAAAGTTGACATACGGATTATCGATCAGCGTCTGTCGCGTTTCCTGCAACATCCGAATAAACGGGTCGTCAAGGGAATGTACGATGAGCGTTGGCACGTGCAGCTGAGACGCAACGCGTGAGCTGGCAACGGAATAGTAATAATCGTCAGCGTCAGCGAAGCCGCCAAAGCGGGCAACGACCTCCTGATCGAAGTCACGCATGCTGCTTAGCCTACGCAGCATGCCGCTGGCATAGAACGGCAGATAAATATCCGGGAAGAGTTCCGCCTTGCGACGAATACGATCGATCATGGACCGCAGAAAATGCTTTTCATAGAAGCGATTCTGTGGCTCATGCAGCGCAGCGGAAGACAGAGTAAGGTCCATCAACGGCGAGATTCCTACGACCGCCTTGAGCGCGGGTGGCATGCTGCTACCCAGTTCACCCGCGTACTTCAGCACCAGGTTGCCGCCCATCGAATAGCCAATGAGCGCGACCGCCTGCAGCCCTTCCCGCGAAACAATTTCGTCGACAACACGCGCCACATCATTCGAGCAGCCGGAGTGGTAAATCGCGGGCGAGAATCTATCCGTGCCACCGCAACTGCGCATGTTCATACGGATGACGCTGCATCCCGCCCCCCAAGCGCGGGTAGAATTCCCCAGCACATATTGCGAGCTCGAAGAACCTTCAAGCCCATGCACCAGAACCACTGTAAGCCGCCGGGCGCGAATATCAGCGGGCTGCCAGTGACAGTGGCAAAGAACGCGCGTCGGTCCATAAGCAGCATGGCCCTCGACTGGCCCTTCTACCTCTACCAGCAGGTCTTCGGGCTCTGGCAGCGACAAATGCCGCGGGAGAATATTGCCAGCCAAAGTCATCAGGTGCCCGTTGTTCAAAAAAGAGCGCGGTACGAAATCGCTGTGCCAGCCGTTGGCAGTCGCAGCAGCCGGCTTGGTATACATCTTCGCGGTCATGCGCTGTGCAACTGTTTCATAACGGCTGCGGCACGCAAAGCGCCGGTTGGCTCATCTTCGTGCTTGAAATATGCGAACACATCACCCGATTGAGTTGACTCGCGCAAGCGATCACACAAGGTATTGATTTGGCCCGTTGAGTAATCGCTCTTGCGAAAACGGTAGCAGGCGAAATCCGCAGTTCGCACACCCGGTGCCGCAAGCTCGTCGCTTTCCGCCACGCAGAGCGCGGCATTGTGTTTTCGCAAGATGGAATAAATCTCGTCGGCAAACCACGATGCATGGCGAAACTCAAAAGCCATTCTCAAGTTTGTGGACGATGCTTCATCCAGAAAGGATGCCAGCCGCTCAGAGTCCGCCTTGAAATTCGGCGGCAGTTGAAAAAGCACCGTTCCAAATCTCTTCGCCTCCATTACCGGCTGAATCGACGCGGTAAATGCCGCGAGAACAGCTTCACAACTTCTGAGCCGCGAAATGTGTGTGATCCGTTGTGGTGCCTTGAAGGAGAAGCGGAAGTCTGCCCCAGTGGCCGCGAGCCATGAGGCAACGGTCTTAGCGCTGGGGAGACTGCGGAAGGTATAGTTCACCTCCACGGAATTCAGCTGTGTTGCATAGTGTTCTAGGAACTTTTTCGAGGAAACCGTCGCAGGATAGAAGTCGGGCTTCCATGTAGTGTAGGCCCAACCGGAGCAGCCCACATAAATGCTTCCCGGCGAAGACTGTTTGGTGATTTGCGAAGCAGAAGTCAAGAGCATTTGGGGCGGCTAGTGGGATCGGTCTTCTTTCCCCATGCAGCCTGTAAGTTCCAGAATACACGATGCCATGGTTCTGATAAAACCTATCGTTGCCGAGGCACATGGCACGATTTCGCACGACGTGATGAACGACTTCAGCCGTCCCATTGGCAATCGCATAACTCCCCGACGCCCGGAGGTCAGCGGAAGAAGATGGTCAGATCGATCGCGAAGTGCGTGGCGTTGAGTTGGATATGCAAACGCGTGCGTTCATCGCAATCAAAATGAAATTTTGCGATCTTTATGAGATCAGGCAGATTTCACAAAGTGCAGCGCGACAGAGTTCATGCAATACCGGAGACCGGTTGGCCGCGGTCCGTCGTCGAACACGTGCCCAAGATGCGCGTCGCACAGGCGGCAGGACACAGCCGTTCGAGCCATCCCTAGCGAGTAGTCGGAGCTCTCACGAACATTCTCCTTTGCGATCGGCTGCCAGAAGCTGGGCCAGCCTGTCCCCGATTCAAACTTCGTCTCCGAGCTGAATAGAGCCGTGTCACAGCAGATGCAGCGATAGAGCCCCTTATCGTGCAGGTTCCAATATTGCCCCGAGTAGGCTCGCTCGGTACCGGCGCGTCGCGTGACTGCAAAAGCATCCGGCGACAGCTGTTGTTGCCACTCGGCATCGGTCTTGACGACCACCGAAAGTGTCACAACGTCTCCCCGTTGCCCTGAAGCCGAAAACTGAACAAGCTTCACCTCTTTGGGAATCTTTTCTTTCGCTTCGACAGGCTCAGACGCATGCCGAAGATGAAGTGCCACTCCCGCAACTGCCGCCGCACCGGTCACGAGAAAGATCCGCCGCGTTATCCTGCCTGGCTTTTCTCCAGAATTCATAAGGTGCTCCTTGTTGAATCCGAATCTTTATCCAAACGTGAAAGCAAACGCCTGCACCCCCGGATCAGCAAACTCGATCTCGAAGACGCGGTCCTTCACCGCGCCCTTCTGCCTCACCAGTTGATACAGTCGATGATCCGTAACCGTCCCGTTGCCCAGCTCATCCACATCCACTCCATGGTTTTCACCCGGAGCCTGCCCGTCAATCGTCACGCGAAACCGGACAGGCTGCCCTTCCGCACCCGGCCCGAGCACTAGGTGCAGATCCCGCGCGTGAAAACGAAAAAGTATCCGCCCCTGCGCCGACCCAAGCATCGCCGTCTGGTCATGATCGGTCCACTTGCCCGCAAATCCCCACTCATTCAGCGCAAGGTGTGCAGGTACCGAGTATAGCTGCGGCTCGTCATGCTTCAATCCGCCCGGCGAAGCAACGTGGTCCGCCCGCGCATAGCCCACATACGTCTCCGGCGATTGCACATCATCCATATCTGGAGCGGCCTCCGCACCCTGCGCCTGCACATTCACAATCCCGCCGGGAATCGCCTGCTCCCTATTCCGCTCCTTCAGCAGGTCGCGAATCCATTCTTCCGACTCGTCATAAGCCCCTTCGCCAAAGTGCTGATACCGGACCTTCCCATTCACGTCGATAAAGTAATGCGCAGGCCAGTATTCATTGCTGAAAGCATTCCAGATCGCATAATTATTATCGAGCGCCACCGGATAAGTAATGTTCAGGTCACGAACAGTCTTCTGCACATTCGAAAGGTCCTTCTCAAACGGAAACTCCGGCGTATGCACGCCAATCACAACCAGCCCGCTGTCCTTATACTTTTCAGCCCACGCGCGAATATACGGCAGCGTGCGCAGGCAGTTAATGCAGGAATAGGTCCAGAAATCGACCAGCACCACCTTCCCCTTAAGCTGACCGGCGTCCAGCGGTGGCGAGTTGATCCAAGCGGTCCCCCCCGACAAGCTGTCGAGGATCATCCCCGTACTCTCCTGCACTCCAGCATCCGTAACGGTTAGCGTTTGCGCGGGTATCCGCACCACCTTAGGGTGAAACCTGTCCAGCAGCTTCTGCTCCACGCCCGAAGTGCTCGCTAACGAAAGCCGCGTCAGAATGCCACGATCAAGTCCAAAAGCGACTGCGACCACGCCCGTCAGAACAGCGATACCGAGTATCCGACGAATCCACTCTTCAGCGCCGAGGGACCGTTTCATCGCTGCAAAGACACGTCCGCCAGCAAGCAGAGCTACAGCGAGGGATGTTGCCGCACCTGCGGCGTACGTCAATAGCAGGAACGACGTACGGGCGCTCGCTCCCTGGAGGGCCGCTCCCGTGATAATCAAACCGAGAATGGGACCAGCGCAAGGAGCCCATAGAAGTCCGGTGGCGAAACCAAGCAACAGGGATGGCCAAATTCCAGTGCTCGAATCGGCAGAGACTTGCTGAGTGAGACGATTACCTAACTGCACAAATGGCCGGGAGAGCCTCTCCGCCAGAGCGGGCCATAGAAGAGATAATCCTAATAACGCAAAGAGAATGAGTGCCGCGATACGCCCGAACTGGTTAGCGCGAACCAGCCAGGAGCCCCCGGCCACTGCGATAGAAGCAACAGCAGCGAACGTCACGGCCATGCTCAGCAAAAGAGGTAAACCGGTCTTTCGAAATGGCTGGTCGGCCCGCGCGAAGGTAAACGGCAGAATCGGGAGAATGCAAGGACTCAGAATCGTAAGAATGCCGCCCAGATAGGCCAGCACGAACAGGACCATGAAGTTTCAACTCCCCTAAACTGAGACTTCATAAACATAGGAAAAGTTACAGGTTGTTTGTTGAACTGGAGGTTGTCAGTCTTTTCTATGTCAGATCATCTACATCTTATTTCGGAGCAGGCGCTGGCTGAGCGCCGGACCTGGGAAAAGATCTCGTCAAATAGTCGGAGATTTCATCGAACTCCTCGTCTGTCGCAACGGCTCCGCGGCCGGCCATATTTTGAACAAGATCATTCCACTCCTTAGCGCTCATGCGCCGCTGTGCCGACACATTCGCCGAGTGGCACTCGGAGCAAACTCTAAGCATAACCTCCCGTCCGGGTCCGGGAGGAAAGAGCTCTGCCGGGGCCGAATCCAATGGTCCGGAGATCAACGGTTCGCCATGGACCGTCGCAGCCGGCGGCGCGGGTAAATGCTTTTCTGAAGCAACCGAAACTGTATTCGATCCGGATAGGGAATAGGCGATCACTGCGTCGCTGAGGAGCGGCGCACCGATAAGGCCGCCTCCGGTAGCGACAACCGCCACATATTGGTTCCCATGCGTATCCGCATAGGTGATCGGTGTGGACTCGGCCGCAGCCGGAAGCTTCACTGTCCAGATTTCCTTGCCAGTTATTTCATCGAAGGCGCGGAAGCGAGCATCGTCTGTAGCCCCGATAAAGATAAGACCACTCGCCGTAATGATGGCTCCTCCCAGACCGGGCCGGCCAGTATTTTGCTTGCCTTCGGGTAAGCTGTCGGTAACTCCGAGGGTAGACCTCCAGGCAATCTTTCCATTATTGACGTTCACTGCAACCAACTGTCCCCATGGAGTCGGTGTACAGGGGAGGTGATTAGCAGGATTCCAGAAGCGCTGGAGACCAGCGAGCGGGCCGGAGTTGATATAGCTCCCGTCTGGCTGACGAATGATTCGCATCGGCTGCGCGAGATTATTGACGTTGACGATGAAGAGGCCGAGCTTCGGATCGAAGGCTCCGCCATAGTAGTTGACGCCTCCTTGAGTGCCCGGCATGGGGACTGTGTAGCGGTTGAGTTGGGTCGGTGTATATTGAACCTCTCCCAGCAGCATGTCGTTGTCATCGACGTACTTCTCGCACCATGCCTTATGCTCGGGAGTGTCTTTGTAGAGATTCGACCGACTCAACACCACCTGGGAGAGCGGCTCCGGCAGGACTGGAACGGGCTGGGTAGGTGATGTCTGCTCACCGGGCACGTTGCTCTTTGGAACTGGCCGCTCTACTACTTCGTAAATTGGCTTCCCGGTAACTCGATTGAGAATGAACATCAATCCATTCTTGTTAACCGTGGCCACAGCCGGAATGACTTCGCTGCCATGCCTTACATCAAACAGTGTTGGAGGCGATTCTGTGTCGATGTCCCAGATATCGTGGTGAACTACCTGGAAGTACCACAGCAACTTGCCAGTGTCGGCACTGACAGCCACGAGAGAAGAACCGAATAAATTATCGCCGGGGCGATCCACGCCGACGCGGTCATTGTTCGGAGCGCCGAAGGGCATGTAGAGGATACCGTGCGCCACATCGACGGTCATATAGCCCCAAACGTTTACGCCCGAGCGGTTCCTCCAGCTATCCCCACCCCAGGTCTCATGTCCCTTCTCTCCCGGAAGAGGCACGGAGTGGAAGGTCCAGACGAGTTTTCCGGTCTTCGCATCCCAGGCGCGCGTGTCCCCCGCAGGGCCGAGGCCCCCATTTTTGCCGCCTGGTCCTTCGCCGGGGCCTGCACCAGTGATGATCAGGTTCTTGTAGATGGTAGGCGGAGACGGCAGAATATAACTCTTGTCCATCCCAGTCCTCATCACTTCTGGCGTTTTCAGGTCGACCGTGCCGTTCACGCCGAACTCACGGTTGAGCTGGCCGGTAGCTGCGCTGATGGAGTACATTCTTCCGCGGCGCGTACCGAAGATGATCGCCGGACTGGAACTCCCTTCTCCGGGCCAGTATGCGACTCCGCGCAAGGAAGCGTTATCGTCATCCGGGATCTCGAAGACCCACTTCTCTTGACCAGTAGATGAATCCAACGCAACCACACGGCTGTAGGGTGTGACCACGTACATGGTTTGACTGATCACCAGTGGTTGATCCTCAGACATATGGAGACCTGCTCCACTGATGTCAGCATGACTGCCACCTGCCTTCATGGCGGGCTTCATGTGATACACCCAGGCAACCCTCAGGTCACGAACGTTTGCCGGCGTGATCTGGGTTAGAGTCGAATACCTTCCCGCTCCCGGATCATGGCCGACCATTGGCCAGTCTGCAGGCGCCTCCACAGACAACAATCCGGATGTTGAGTCGCTTTGGCCTCGCCTGCCTGAAGCAAGGAGCGGCATAAACAACAAGCAAACCAAGGCGCTCAATAATATCCTCTTCAGCACCGGTTGTTGCCGCCCAAGATGTGCCGGCACGATGATTCTCGTGAGTGTTCGTTTCCTGATCACTGTTGTTTCCTGGCTCGGGTGCCGGCAACTTGAGTGTTGGATTCATATACAAGCTACAGCATTGAATGGCAAGAATTCAGCTTGTTTCAAGTGCTCAGCCAGGAACCTTTTTCAACGCGCGCCGGTCCTCGACGGGCGGTACATAGCTTGCGATCAAAGCTACTATCGACAGGAGATTCAGCGGCTTCAGCAAGCCAAGGCAAATACTAATCGGTTCCACGGAGCGTGCACCAAAACGAGTTTCGGCTTCCTGCGCACCTAAGAAACGCCACTCCCTCTTTCTGAAGCTAGCGCCAAGATTGCAGCTGCGCAGAAGGCGCGGTGGGCGAAAGGCGACGAGAGCAACCGAAGTGAGTGTACGTTATTGCAGAAAATGCGGGAGAATTGGGGCGGCTAGTGGGGATCGAAGCAGAGCCACATATTGCCGCCACGTAAGTTACAGAATACACGTTGCCATGTTTGCCATCAATGCCCCAGCTCCCGGGGCACGTTGGCCCATATTGGCCCACGCAGAATCAGAATTTGACTCATTTGCTCACGCGGTGAAGGCTTTGAGGCTTCACATGCGCGCGGGCACACGAAATAGGCAGAACAAGGCTGGCCTTGAGCGGGGCAGCAGGTGCCAATGCCTTCAAAACACCGATCCTCTACCCATCGCACCAATTGCTGTGCAAGTCGAATTACGAACACTTCCCTGCCTCAGAAGGCTCGGCTCACTTGAGCCATTAAATAGGCTATAATGAGCTAACATGATTGCACCGGAATCCATCGCGGAAATTCTTGGGCTGGGATCGTCGGTACGCACCGTCAGCGAGTTGGAATCTGCCGTGTCTGCGGGTTTGCCGAAGCGTGCGTTGGAACGCCTTTCCGCTCGCCTCTACAGTGATCGCCGTAGCGCAAGCGCCTACAAGTTCAAAGTCGTCCCCCAGGCGACGTGGAAACGTCGAACCAAACGTCTCTCCGTTGAAGAGAGTGAGAGAACGGAGCGTCTTGCGCGGGTGCTCGCCGCCGCCGAATATGTCTGGGATGACCGGGAGCGGGCCCGCGAGTGGATGAACACTCCACACCGCGAGCTTGGCGGCAAAACGCCATTGGAAACTGCACGCACAGAACTTGGCGCACGCAGAGTCGAAGAGCTCTTGAACAAACTCTTCTTCGGCTTGCCCTTGTAGATGATCGCCTATCGAATAGCCGACGGGCGGCATCCGATCTTTGATGCGACGGGAGCGATGGTTCATGGTGGACGTTGGAATTCGATCGGCCTTCCTGTCAACTATGCATCCGAGACCTATGCAGCCGCACTCTTAGAGGTCCTCGTACACGCCAACCTTTCGCAACCTCCGAAGAACCATCGAGTAGTCCAAATCGATATTCCCGAAGAAATCAAAGTTGAAACCGTTGCCATTGAACAGATAGAGGGTTGGGACGCCGCAGACATGATTGCGTCCCGTGCTTTCGGAGACAAATGGATTGAGTCGAAAAGAACCGCAGTCTTACGCGTTCCCAGCCTGATCACCCGAGGGCGTGACAGCAATCTTGTCATCAACCCCGCACATCCTCAGTTCCCTTTCATTACATGCGGTCCTGCAGAACCTGTCTATTGGGACGCAAGATTGTTCCGATAACTGCGATGACCTTTGTCAGCCGTGGCCGCGATGATGTAGAAAAGCCGGCGAGGGCCTTGCTCGCCCGATTCCCACTTCACGGATGATGTCACATGATGCAGGATTACTCGGAGTTGCATACACCCACTGGCGCGCTTGGGTCGCTACCCGCGCATAAGCAGGACTGGCAGCAATATCGCCTCAGCGAGAACCAGGTGAAGGCGTTTCACCGCGACGGATTTCTGGCTGGCGTGCAGGTGCTCGACGACCACCAGGTGGAGGTGCTCTGCACAGAGCTGGCGGGCCTGATGGAGCCGGCGCATCCCTCGCACGAGCTGTTCCACGAGTATCACTCGAACGAGTCCAGCAATCCGGATACGATCCTGTTCCACGCGCTGGGCGCGTGGCGAACCGGGCCGGCGTTTCACGACGTGTTGTGGAGTCCGGCGTTTCTTGTGGCGGCGTCGCAACTGCTGGACGGTGCGGTGCGGTTTTGGCACGACCAGCTCTTCTGCAAGCCAGCGCATCACGGGGGCGTGGTGGCATGGCACCAGGACTACTCGTACTGGACGCGGACGAAGCCGATGGCGCACCTGACGTGCTGGAATGGCTGGCGACACGCCGGACACCGCATACGTTCACCGTCGACGTGCAACAGTTCGTTTGGCGGGATGCGGTAGCCGCACTCCGGACAGGTTGTCGTCAGATCGAAACTGTCCGGGTCGATTCGGCAGCTGCGGCGCATGGTGGCAATGGTATGTGACCGGGAGGTCGAAAAGACACGTACCAGCACCTGAAATCAACACCCGTACCACGCTGGCCGGTTTCTTCACGCGCCGCCAGCGGGAGTTCCACGCCGGTAAAGGCGTCTTCGCGCAAAACGACGACGCTCCCTACTCTATTTCTTAACCCCTGGCACCCCAAGCGAGTGCTCTACCATATCCACCAATTACCCCAAAATACTTTCAGCTGCTTTATCCCAATAATTTCATAGGTTTATCGACACTGCGCTTTGCCCTCAGTTTCTCTCAAATCCCATCTAGCATCCCCACAAAACTCCCCACAGTTTTTCGCTCACCGTCTCTATTGCACCGGTCAGAACCTATGAAGCCTGGGCGCGGTTCGAGGCCTACAGGCAATCAACAAGGACCGCATCTGGCCACTGGCTTACAGTCCGGACGGGAAGTTTCAAAAAAAAAGGGTCGTAGCAGTCACACACTGGTAAATGGAAAGTGAACAAAATTGTTCGATTGTGAACAGCTGATTTCAAGAATGGACACACGGCCCAAGACCCTTCTGGTAACTCATTGATTTGAAACAATAGTTTTCGGTTCCAGAACTGCTTAGTATCACTTGAGGCTTGAAACTGTTTCGGATCGCCTGAACGAATTCCAAACGGGAGAGTTCTAATATGCGGAGATTTACCGTTTTTGTTTCAATCTTTGCTCTGATAGTTTTCTCCGCGCGATATCTACCTGGCCCTAAGCACAGCACGGGGTACGTGGCATTTGCCGCGGAAAACTGGACCACCGGTGACTGCCCCAATGTGGGTAACAACCACGGAAATTGGAGTTGGAGTAACCAAGACCGCGTTTGTGAACTCCGAACGACGACTATTCCTGGTGCTAGCCACCTAAACGTCTCCAGCATGAATGGCGGAATACAGGTCATAGGCGAAGATCGCCCTGATATTGCGATTGAGGCGCGTGTGAGTGCTTGGGCAGGTTCACTCTCAGAAGCGAAGGATATCCTTCGGCAAGTATCCATCGAAACCTCAGGCGACTCCATTCGCGATAGTGGGCCTCGTTTTCATTTTGGTAGTAAGGGCTACGGCATTGACTACAAACTTCACGTGCCTCGCGGCCTGTCGGTTGATCTCAAAAGCACAAATGGCGGCATCAACATCGCCCACTTGGACAGCGAAGTCGCCTTCGACACCACCAATGGCGGCGTCCAATTAACGGATGTCGCCGGCGACGTACATGGCCAAACCGTCAATGGCGGGTTATCGGTCGAGCTGACTGGCGACCGCTGGCGCGGCAAAGGACTGAATGCCGAAACAACAAATGGCGGTATCGTGCTGAGCGTACCTGAGGGGTATTCAGCTCACCTTGAAACTGGAACGGTCAATGGTGGTGTTGTTCTCGGCTTCCCAGTCAAAGTCAATGGTGATCTTAGTAAAAAACACCTCTCGCTTGATTTGGGGAATGGTGGACCAACGATTCATGTAGAGACGACCAATGGCGGTGTGAGTATCAAACACGAAAAAGACACGCAGGCGTCGATGTAATGAAACTGACTGGCGAGGCCAGTCTCGTATACCAGTCAATGACCCTCTGCTCCCAAATTTGATTCTGTACGTAACTTCAACAACTTAACGGGAACGGTTGGCGCCCTAAGTCCCGCAATATAATCGATAGGAATTCTTACAGTGGGGCTAAAGTGGGGTTGGCGAAAAGGTGCTCACTCAAATCAATTGGCTGAGGCTCCTCTTGCCTTTTCTTCTCACCTACTGAGCAGGTATCGTTCGTGAGGAAGGCATTCGATGCGAGCCGCAGAGCTTATCTCTCCCCTGAAATTCCGGCTTACTGATATACCGATTGAAGATCCCGGACCCGGCGAAGTGCAGGTCCGGATCGAGTCCGTAGGCATCTGCGGGTCTGATCTGCATTCTTACTCCGAGGGTGCTGTTGGCAGTACTCCCAATGTTTACCCCATGGTGCTCGGGCACGAGCCTGCAGGAAGGGTCGTGAGGACGGGCGCCGGTGTTAGTGAACTCGCTGTGGGCGACCGCGGGGCACTTGAGCCCGCTCTTTACTGCTATCACTGCGAATTCTGTTTGAGCGGTCACCACAATGTGTGCACGAACATTCGCTTTCTGAGCAACCCTCACTATCCCGGTTTTTTCCGGGAACTGGTCAACTTACCGGCCGTCAACTTTCTTCCCATCCCTCCCGGGATGTCGTTGGACGAAGCCACCCTGGTTGAGCCTCTAGCGGTTGCTCTGCACTCGATCCGCCTGGCTTCATTCCACCCGGGCGAAACGGTAGTAGTCATTGGTGCGGGACCAATCGGGCTTTTGACGATCGCCGCATTGCGCGCCGTCAAGGCGGCACGAATCTGGGTAGTGGATCCACTCGCCCATCGCCGCGAGTTTGCCCGTGGAATTGGCGCAGATGTCGTGATCGAACCCGAAGAAGCCGTCGAGGAAATCCTCAGCGGGACGGGGCAGCGCGGTGTGGACTGCGCAATTGACTGTGCGACTGGAGAATATACTACCGGTCAGGCGGTTCAAGTAACCCGCAATGCCGGTCGTGTCGTGCTCACAGGTATTCATTCATCTCCCTTCGTACCCATGGATGGTTCAGCAATGAGGCGCAAGGAACTCACCATTTTCAATGTGCGCCGATCAAACCACGAGGCGCAGGAGGCTCTGGAACTGCTCCACGCACACACCGAGTGGTTTGCACCGCTGCTTACACATACCAGAGAGATCGAACAGATCGATGACGCCTTCGCAATCGCCAGCCAGTATCACGACGGTGTCGGGAAGATGATCGTCAGGCCTTAGAGTCCTGAGCGTCGCCAAGCCACGCAATAATCGCAATCTGATCAGACAAATTCTCGTGCAAAGTATTGGAGGCCGCCCATGCATCAACTCA
This sequence comes from Terriglobales bacterium, assembly GCA_963823845.1. Taxonomy (GTDB): domain Bacteria; phylum Acidobacteriota; class Terriglobia; order Terriglobales; family Acidobacteriaceae; genus Alloacidobacterium. Next base: position 22,791 of record CAWGND010000017.1, on the reverse strand, counting down.
CAGTCAGCCTCGCCATCTGCCTGACGATGCTGCCATCTTCGGTGTCCGCTCAGTCCTCAATCCCAAGCTGGTGCCATGCCCTCCCTCGCCCGGAATACAAATCCCTTGCTCGCGTAGCCACTAGCGATCCGTGGTTCGAAGTCTATAAACCTGCGTCGAATGTCTTCGCCATCTACGAACCGCATCAGGCTGAAGAGGTCATCAGCTACTTAATCGTCGGCAACAAACGAGCCTTGCTGTTCGACACTGGCATGGGAATTAGCGACATCGAGAAAGTAACCACCGAACTCACGAATTTACCCATCATCGTGCTGAATTCCCACACGCATGACGACCACGTCGGCGGCAACTGGGAATTTTCCACCATCTATGGTGTGGATACTAACTTTACCCGCAAGAACGCGCTCGGCTCACGCGAGGACGCGCAGGCCGAGATCACCCCAGACCAAATCTGCGGTACCTTGCCCAACGGATTCGACGCGAAGGCCTACGCCACACGTTCGTGGAGGATTACAGCCTACACTCACGACGGCGATCGCTTCGACCTTGGCGGTAGAACTATAGAGGTTATCGCAACCCCAGGCCACACGCCGGACGCCATTTCCTTGATCGATCGCGCGAACGGACTTCTCTTCACCGGTGATACTTACTATCCCGCTCCAATCTGGCTCTTCCGCCCCGAAACTAATCTGGATGCGTATGCAACATCGATTCGGCGGCTGGCCGCTCTTGCGCCACAAGTCAGGCTCGTTCTGGGAGCGCACAACATTCCCGTCGCGTCGCCAACCGTACTCCTACGGCTTGTACCAGCATTCGATAGTGTGCGCGCTGGGAAGGTCTCTCCCATTCCAGAGTCTCCGGGCAAGGTCCTCTACAGAGTGGATGACATTTCCTTCCTGATGCGCGCACCCGATACTCGCTGACCTCGAAAAGGCCGCCGGAAGCTTGCATTCGAACAACCTGTTTGAGACTCTGCCATCTCTCGACACGCAGCATCTGTTGGCACAGCGCAGGTGGAAAGAAGGGTTCGGAAGTTTAGGATTGCGCTCTGGATCGTTCCGCGAAGGCTGAGTACATTGCGCGACCGAACAAAGAGGGCCGCGTCGTCAGTTTCTCCACTCGGTCCATACCAGCCTCGCTGCAGAGTTGGTGGAGTCTTTCAAAACCAACCGGATATGGTCCCCATCGATTCGGCTTGGATCGTTCATACTCCACGATCAAAAAGCGATCTGCCACAGACCGAAGCCTTTTCAGAAATATCTGCTGCTCTTGAATGAAGTGCAGCGTGTTTGCCATAAGAATTCCGGCGACGGATGGGAGACGAAGGGTCGCGCTCCGCAGATCTGCAACGATCTTGCGAATCTCTACTCCGTCGTGCTGATCTGGAATTCCCTCTAGTGGCCTGTCGCAGAGAGATCGTTACTACGGATGCGGTGAGAAGGGTCGGAGTACTTCCAGTTGATAGGTTGAGCATTGGCTGAGTAAGCGTTGATGTAGCGGCGCAGCTTGCGGGCCAGATCGGGCACGGAGGTAAAGACGCCGCGGGCGATGACCTCCCGCTCGATTTTCGCGAACCAGAGTTCGACCTGATTGAGCCATGAGGAGTAGGTGGGTGTGAAGTGGAACCGGACGCGGGGATGTTGCTCCAGGAACTCCCGCACCAGCGTGGTTTTGTGAGCCGAGAGATTGTCGAGGATGATGTGGATCTGCTGATGGGGCGGGCACAGGGAGACGACCTCCTTCAGGAAACCGACAAAGTCCCGACTGGTGTGGCGAGCTGCGGTCTTGCCGTGAACCCGGCCGGTCGCGGTGTCCAGCGCCGCATACAGCGACAGGGTTCCGTGCCGGTAGTATTCAAATCCGTGGCGCTCGGCGCGGCCCGGCGAAAGCGGCAGCACCGGATCGAGCCGATCCAGTGCCTGAATGGCAGTCTTCTCATCGACACAGAACACTGCAGCATGCTGCGGAGGGTTCAGGTACAGTCCGATAATGTCAGCGGCTTTGGCTTCGAAATCCGGATCGTCGCTGGCCATGTAGCGCTCCAGGCGGTGCGGCTTCAGGCCGGCCTCTTTCCACACCCGATGCACTCGCGTCCTTGCTGACGCCCAGCGCTGCGGCAAGCTTGCGACAACTCCAGTGAGTAGAACCGTCCTTCGGCTTCTTGCGGGTAGCCGAGAGAATCCGGGCTCGCAGCTTCGGAGTCAGCACGGAAGCCGCCTGTCCGGGATGACTCGTATCCAGGCCATCCATACCCGAAGCAAGGAAGCGCTGCTTCCACCGGCTGATCGTCGGCGCCGTGGTCCGCAACCTCTGCTTGATCGTATTGAACGACGCTCCCTCGGCCAGCATCAGAATCAGCCTGGCGCGGAAGACATATCCGGCGGGCAGAGAGCGGGACTGGGCACTACGGCTGAGTTCCAGTTGCTGGTCTTCGCTGAGCACCATGGAATCGATGGACATACCTGCTTCAGATGTATGCGCACGGACTAGTAATGTTTACTCTGTTTCGACTAGGTCACTAGGAACTTGTTGAAAAACTCATTTAGGCACTTACTTTAGACTCCGAAAAAGTGACCAGAAATGTATACAGAGGACGGATCGGCGCGTTGCAGGCCATTTTTGCGCGACGCTGATTTGTCCTGGCTGGCTGCATTGGATAGCCGGAATCGTTTTTCAACAAGTTCCTAGTGTCATGAGTCAGAAATAGATTGAATAATACAGTTAGGTGCGGCATAGTTGAGTATGGCACTGGGCCGCCCTACCAAACCGCTCAACGTAAACGCCGAGGAGAAGGAGAAATTGACGCTGCTGGCGCGTCGGCCGAAGTCTTCGCAGGCCACAGCCATGCGCGCCCGCATAGTGCTGGGCTGTGATGACGGCCTGAGCAACAGCGCTGTGGCCAGGAAGCTGAATATCACCGGAGCCACTGTATGCAAATGGCGCGAGCGTTTTCGAGTCAACCGGCTGGAAGGGCTGCTCGATGAGCCGCGGCCGGGCGCTCCGCGCTCGATCAGCGATGCCAAGGTCGAGGCGGTGATCACGCAGACACTGGAATCGATGCCCACCAACTGCACGCACTGGAGCACGCGGCTGATGGCGCAGAAGACTGGGCTGTCGCAGACTGCGATTGTGCGCATCTGGCGCGCCTTTGGACTCCAGCCGCACCGGGTGGAGAACTTCAAATTCTCCAAAGACCCGCAGTTTGTCGAGAAGGTCAGGGACATCGTCGGGCTGTATATGAATCCACCGGAGCACGCGATGGTGCTGTGCGTGGATGAAAAGAGCCAAGTACAGGCTCTGAACCGCACGCAGCCGATTCTGCCCCTGGCGCCAGGCGTGCCGGCCCGCCAGTCCCATGACTACGAACGGCATGGCGTCACTTCGTTGTTCGCCGCGCTGAATGTGGCCACCGGCGAGGCGCTCGGCAACTGCCATCGTCGCCATCGGCATCAGGAGTTCCTGAAGTTTCTGGCCCGGATCGATGCCGCCGTCCCCGCCGACATCGAGGTGCATCTAGTGATGGACAACTACGGCACGCACAAAGTCGACAAAGTGCGGAACTGGTTCGCACGCCATCCCCGCTATCATGTGCACTTCACTCCCACCAGCGGAAGTTGGCTGAACCTGGTCGAGCGACTCTTTGCCGAGATCACCGAGCGCTGTGTCCGCCGCGGCAGCCATACCGCAGTCCCTCAGCTGGAGAAGGCCATGCTGAACTATCTTCGAGAACGCAATCGCGCACCGAAACCTTTTGTGTGGACCGCTGACGCCGATCTCATCCTTGGCAAAATCCAGAGGCTTTCTAAACGAATCTCTGACTCAGGACACTAGGAACTTGTTGAAAAACTCATTTAGGCACTTACTTTAGACTCCGAAAAAGTGACCAGAAATGTATACAGAGGGCGGATCGGCGCGTTGCAGGCCATTTTTGCGCGACGCTGATTTGTCCTGGCTGGCTGCATTGGATAGCCGGAATCGTTTTTCAACAAGTTCCTAGGGCTCTCTGGTCGAAATCGACGGGCATAGATCGTGCTGCCAGCAGCGAGCAAATGAGCCAGGGCCACGGTGAAGGTTCCGTTTCCGGAGCCAAGGTCACACCATGATTGAGGTTTGCCCCATTCAATGAGCGGTGTACGAATGAGTGCGGTGGCCTCACTGATCTTCATCGCTTTCACTGTACTTGACCGGATTCTGCGAACGAATACAGGGTTCGCTTCAGACGAGTCAACCGATGTGCCGGAAGAATCCCGAATGGGTATCGACGATGTTTGCGGGAGAACCGAGCGCAAGTATTAACTCTGCAATGCTTTCTGAATTGCCCCGGATTCGAACCCCGATATGTTGATTCGTAGTCAGCGGGTTAGTTCTGAATTTCATGGCCCAAGCTCCAGCTTAGAGTCTTTTTATCAATGAGTTAAACAGTGCGCCCGCATGGAAGGATTCTCACTAATGAAGGCCATAATTGCCCATGTTGTTACTCGACGTTCTAGGTCTTCCCTGACAAAAACCTGACATTTTAGTGGCCTCCTCAGACGATCGAATCGCCCGGCGCGAGCATTGGCGTCTGGGAAGGGAAGCCGCGCAAGTTACCGATCTGAAGAATGATCGGGGAGAGAGAAAGTTTGGCGAGGACGACGGGATTCAAACCCGCGACCTCTGCCGTGACAGCAAAACGGAAAATCGTTACTAACTAACAGAAACTAAACATCACAGATGGCCTCTTTTGGCGCTGTTAGGAACGATTCTCCCTGTAGACCTCTGCTTTAAAGCGGAGGTCGCAGGTCTGCTAAGCTCTCGAAACCCCCGATCCATTAGACTTGCGTGCGCCTCTATCGCCGAAAGATCATCGGGCCAGCGCTTTTTCATTCCTCAGAGATCAATCAATAATCCTTCTGACGCATCAGAAGGATTATAATGGATGGAGGGAGGTGCTCCCGTGGAAACTCTGATGGAACGCCTGACGACTAGTGAGGCGGCGGTCGCCGCCGGAGTATCGATCCCGCAAATTCACCGGATCATTGACGAAAAGATTCTTCCGGAAGACCTGTACAGCACCACGCACATGCGGACATTCCGCACCGTTGCCTGCATTTTGATCGCCTTCTATTTCGAGACCGCTGAGTCATTGACGGCAGCAGCACGGCTTCGGACCATTCGGAACGCAATGGCGCATTGCGGAAGTTGGGAACAGTGGCAGAACTGCATCGTAGAAGATCACTCCATCACAGTTCGCTTCTCCGACATTTGGAAGGGCGTGGAAGAACGACTTCACCAGTTAATGAGGGCTCGCGAAATGGTGATCGAAGACCCAGAGATTTTGAGCGGAACGCCCGTCATCAAGGGTACCCGAGTACCCGTTTATGACATTGCTGCGGCCGTCGAATCGGGAACGCCAATAGATCGAATTCTCAAGTCTTACCCAAGCCTGAAGGACTGGCAGGTCGAGCTCGCGTCGATCTATGCGAAGGCGGTACCCCCGCGCGGCCGCCCCAGGCGTGTGTCGCCTGTCGGTGGACTTAAGGGGTCGATAACAAAAAAGCAACTACGCAGCTCCCTATCAGGGAGATGACTGCGCAGTGAAATTCCTGATTGATGAGTGTCTGAGTCTGGATCTGGTAGAAGTCGCCCGGGGTCGCGGCTTCGTCGAAAGCTCCCATATAGTGTGGATGGGCAAGGCGGGATGGAAAGACTGGGAACTGAAGTCCTTCATCCTGGAGGGAGACTGGACCTTTGTGACACGGAACAGCGTCGATTTTCGCGGTCCAGCGAACAATCCGGGGACCGGTGGCCAATTTGCCAGTGTTCCTCTTCATGCTGGCCTGATCTGTATCAACGGCCCCGATGGAATGACCGCCGAAGTCCAATGCGAGCTGTTCGAGGCCGTTATCGATGAAATTGGGCATGTGCGGCAGTTGGTCAACGAAGTTGTCGAAGTCGATCTCGAATCCCTAGATGACGAATTCACGATTCGTCGCTATCCGATGCCCGAGGAAATTGATTGACCGCGCTGCCTTCGGGTCCCTGGGCAGTCGACACGTCTAGGAGCTTTTACTTGGACGCGCATTCGCCGTTATGGATCGTCATCAATGTCAACGAACACACAGATCGGAGACTCGGTCAAACGGACACCTGAGAGGCGTGCAAATCCTTCGTGATCGAGCAGAAGAAGTGTGCGCTCAACGCTTTCGTTCACTTCGATGTCTCGCCGTCTGATTGAGTCAAAATGTTGATGAGGTGCACTGCAGCGATGCCTAGCGGATCAGACAGGGAAAACTCGAGGCTTGGCTTTTTGTGGCTCTCACCGATATAGACGATCAGGCCCGCTCTCTCCAACTGGCGCAAATGTCGTTTCAGCGTTTTTCTCGACGCAGGGCGGAGCGAGGCCCATAGTTCGCTAAGCTGAGCTGAACCATGCTGGAGTTCGGAGAGAATTCTGAACGCCCATTTGCCTTCAATGCGCGTGACAGAGGGCTCTTTCTTTTCTCGATCGCATACAGTATTACGGCGATCGAGGCTAAGGTTCGGACACGCTTTGAACTTAGTCAAGCGGACGCTTCCGTCTGGTTCAAACTCCGCAATCCCATTGGCACGGGCAATTCGTTGTGTAGTGGCTTTGTCGGACATCACATTCTTCTTGTTCAGGGCGGCTGAACGCATTGAGCACCTCAGGTCCGGTGGTGAACCAGCTCTGGATTCTTTTTCAGCGACCGTAGCGGGACGGTTTTTGAAAATAAGTGGTGAATATGTAATGCAAGTCCGAAACTCGGTCAAATGGGAATGAGAATAAAAGGCTTGCCTGGGTAATGCCGTGTCGATGGCGACTTGCGCCAAATGCAATTCGTTTTGAATTAGCCTTATAGTCGAATGCCAGTCTCCGCTCGAGACTGATTCAGGTGGAGGCTCATCCCTTCCTTCCACCGCCGACTATTCTTGGCCGGCGAAACATTTCGATATCATCTTCCTTTTAAACATCCTTCTACCTATAAGCGGGCCGACCTTAAACAGATCGGACAGATGATTGAAGATTTTTTTCTTTGGGTGGCATCAGTCAAGATCGGCCGCATATGAGTTTTGTTCTTCTCTTTTCTGAAGTCCATTCCATGACATATAAACCTGGAGGGAAATCCTCTTCTGCTCACCTCCAAATGGATGCTGATGAGATGAGCTGATCGAGTAGTGCACTTTCACCCGCGCTCGGTCGTCCTAGACCGGCTCGCCCACCGGCTTCGCCAGCGGCCGCGCATAAGTTATGAGCGCGAGCAGGTATTTGCCGGGCTCCTCGGTCATCGGCAGGTGGGCCGAGTGCTCGAACCAGACGAAGTGCTTGGAAGGCGCCTCGACCTTGGCGAACCAATCCGCGGCGAGCTGGGAATTGACGTTGAAGTCGTGGCGTCCGGCGAAAATTAGCAGCGGGCATTCGAGTTTTCGGGTGGCCGGCAGATTGAGGCCCAGAGCGCCCGGCAGGAGGTAGCGTTCGCCAAACCCCATTGCCGTCCCAGATCCTTCCGACCTCAGCGTCGGTGTAGTCCGGTGAGAGATCAGCCAGGTCCCCCTCGGCCTGGTTGCCGTGGCGATAGGCCATCGTCCCGCCATAGAATTCGACCCATCGGCGCTGGGTGTAAATGTCCTGCAGCGGGATCAGTCGACCGGGCGGCGAATAGGGGGCGATGGAGTCCAGGGCGCGGATGGCCTTGGCGTTCCCCGCGGCCTTCGCGGCATCCATCGCAAAGGTCCACCCGCGGCGTTCGCTCTCCGGCATGTCGGTCATCTGCCCGACGCCGATATAGGCGTGCAGGCAGCCAGGGTGACGCTTGGCCAGCTCCAGGCCCAGGAAGCTGCCCCAGGAATGGCCGGTGACGAAGATTTTCTCGTGCCCTAGTTGCTTGCGCGGCCTGACCGCTATTTCCCACACGCAACTTTTTCAGTGTTTGCCGTGCCAGCGTCACCCCTACAAATCCGTAGAAGGACACATCGGATGCGTGATCGGTGGTGGATCCTGCCCATTTATTATCCGCTCCGTAAAGTACAACGGTGCAACTGTGATTACTCCATAGAGGTCCGAGACATAGTAGCGTGCACTCCGCTATGTCTCCGTCGTTCCAGCGAGAACTACTTTTCCTGTACCTTCACGGCACCACTGTGAGGCTCACCGTCGCCGTGTTATTGGCCAGGTTGGGATCAAACGTATCTGCCATGGTGGCTGCATTCTCGGTGATCACCGTGCCTGCGGGCGCGGTCACCTTCACCGTTAACCGCACTGTCCATGTGGTGTTCAACGCCATGGCGCTGTTTTCGTGGCAGACGATCGGGATAGGCCCGGATCCCAGGTAGGGCGTATACGAGCACGTGCCCAGCCCCGGCGTACCGGAGATGCGGATGTAATCAAAGACTGTTCCCGCCGGCACCTGCGTCTTCAGCACTTCCCGATCAGCGACGTCTGGCCCCAGGTTCCATACCGGGAAGGCGTAGGTGATCAAATCGCCTTGATGGACCGTCGTCAAAGTGGGTCTTATCCGCACGAAGAGATCGGCACTTGCGGTGCTGATCAGCGAGAAGGCGTAAGTATTTCCATTTCCAGAATAAATGTCCCCGGCACCGACGTAAACCATCCCGTCCACGATGGTGGGAGAGAAAACCGCCACCACAGGCCCCGGCGAATAGCTCCAGAGCAAGGCGCCGGTATTGGCGTTTAGAGCCCACACGTTGCCGCTTTCGGAGAAGCTGTCCCCCGAGCCGACATAAACCACCCCATTCGCCACCGCAGGGGAGCCCAACACTTTGCCATCAGTCGCAAAGCTCCACAGCTTGGCGCCGGTGCTGGCGTTCAGCGCATACACGTTTCTGTCAAAGGAGCCGATATAAACCACTCCATTCGCCACGGCGGGCGAGGGATATACAGATCCTCCTGTGGCATAGCTCCACAGTTTGGCGCCTGTACTAGCGTTCAGCGCATAGACATTGTCGTCATCCGATCCGACATAAACTACCCCATTCGCTACGGCGGGCGAGGACTCCACATAGTTTCCGGTGGTATAGCTCCACAGCTTGGTGCCGGTGCTGGCGTTCAGCGCATATACATTAAAGTCATCGGAGCCAACATAAACGACCCCATTCGCCACCGCTGGCGAGGATCGCACGATCGCTGCTGTGGCATAGCTCCACAGTTTGGCGCCTGTGCTGGCGTTCAGCGCATACACATCGCCGTCATCCGATCCGACATAAACTACCCCATTCGTCACTGCGGGCGAGGAATCCACGCCGTTTCCGGCGGTATAGCTCCACAGCTTGGCGCCTGTGCTGGCGTTCAGCGCATATACATTAAAGTCGTCGGAATCAACATAAACCATCCCATTCGCAACTGCGGGAGCGGAAACCACGGTCCCTCCTGTGGCATAGCTCCACAGCTTGGCACCGGTGCTGGCGTTCAGCGCATACACGTTGCCGTCACCCAAACCGGAACCGACATAGACCACCCCATTTGCTACGGCGGGCGCGGATCCTACATCGCCGTCGTTGAATTTCCACTTCACCTGCAGGCCGCCAACATTACCGACGCCCAGCAGCGCCTCATACGGATTCCAGCGCTGCATGTTGTCGCGGTGGAACTGCGTCCAGTCCGCGGGTGCGGGTGCGGGAGTGGTGGTCGCGCCTCCGTCCGAAATATAATCGGACGTCTGTGCACACGCGGAAGTGTTGGCCGCGGCCAGCATCAGCCACAGCGGTGCGATGGTAAGCATCAAGCCCACCATCCTGAAAGAATCAGTCTGCTTGCTTAGCGTGATCGGGATCTTCATAGCGCAACCTCCAGGGATTTCTCAGATTGGCAAGGGAGCGGGATGGCGCGTGGGATGGAGGCGTTAGGTTCCGGCCCCCTGAAGAAATGAGTAAAGGGGATGTCGGCGTACCGGTTCGGTAACGCCTAATGGCGAGCACTCTACTCCTGAGCGGCGCAGGAAACAAGAATATTCGCGCCTCGACGAGGACGGAGACATAGTAGTGTGTACTCCGCATGCCTCCGTCGTTCCAGCGAGAACTACTTTTCCTGTACCTTCACGGCACCACCGTGAGGCTCACGGTCGCGGAGTTATTGGCCAGGTTGGGATCAGGGTTTTCCGCCATGGTGGCCGCACTTTCAGTAATCACCGTGCCTGCGGGCGCGGTCACCTTCACCGGCGAACTAGCTGGCGACTGGCATTTCATCTTGCGATTCCTGATTCTCGAATTCCGGCTTTGGCTCCAGTGCTGCCAGAATGACAGCCGATGCTTTCTGGATGACTTCAAGGCTTTCAGCCAACAACGATGCGTTGCCGTGATAGAGCTGGATGTAGTCTGCATTATGTTGTGTTGCAGATTATGTGACGTTCAACCGTCGAAGGCGCATGAACATTGACGATTCCGCTTTTGAACGTCACATAACTTAGGCTAGAGTTGAGAGAGGAAGGCCATGAGTTCGGGTTTATCTCGCCAGGCTCTGCGTACTCCTGGCGGTTTGACCTCGCACATACCGAGAGCCTTCGCCTTCATGTCGAGATCGGTTTCCGCATAGATGTTGGTGGTGTTGATGGAAACGTGCCCCAGCCAGGCGCGGATGGTGTTGATATCGACTCCTGCACGGAGCAAGTGCGTTGCCGTCGTGTGCCGGACCACATGGGGTCCCACGCGCTTTTGCCTCATTTCTGGAACGCGAGCCATCGCAGTCTGAGCATAGCGGGTGACGACATCGTGGATGCCGAAGCGTGTCAGCGGCTGACCGTTGCGATTGAGGAACAACCGTTCTTTGACTTGGCGGTCCGAGATCAGCGTGTTGAGCGCTTTCGCTGTAGACGGCCATAGAGGACAGGTTCGCACCTTGCCGCCCTTTCCATGAAGCCGCACCGAGGATGGCGTGCTGCTGCTGCCGGCATGGAGATGGAGGTCTTCGATACAGACATGCGCCACTTCGTCTGCGCGAGCACCAGAGTTATAGAGGAACAGAAGCAGCGTGTGATCTCTGAACCCGGCTCTGGTAGATCGGTCGGGGGCTTCCAGCAGTGCATCGATCTCATGCTTCTCCAGATAGCTGATAGGGACCGGTGCAGATCGTTTCGATTTGATGGCACGGATCTGGGCGCACCATCCCACGTGTTCCGGGCATCGTTCCGCGATAAAGCAGGCAAGTCCATGTACCGCCGCCAGGCGCTGGTTGCGGCTGGCGATGCTGCACTTGCGCTTCTCTTCGAGATGCCGCAGGAACTTCCTGACCATCTCCGCGTGGAGATCTCCGATCATAAGATCGTCTACCTTTCGATGAAGATTGCCTGCCGCATAGAGTAGCAACAAGCGTATGGCGTCGCGATAGCTGTGCTGCGTATTACGGGCCAGATTCCGCTCTCCAGGAAGGTACTCCAGCAGGAAGCGTCTGATCCACGGTCCCAGGTTCTGGTTATGTCGCATCGCCGCCTCCGTAGACATAGTGTTGGAAGCGCAGATTGGCTTCGCTCAGAAGCTCCGGGGTCATGGTCAGATATCGTTGTGTCGAACTCAGATCGACATGCCCCAGATAGGTGGATAAGGCCGGAAGCAGGGCCTGAACGTCATCCCCTTGCCGATACCAGGACAACACACGGTGCACGGCGAAGGTGTGCCGCAGATCATGGATGCGCGGCTGGTACGGATACGCATCGGGCCGAGAGATTCCTGCGATCCGGCGCAGACGCTGGAAGCTCTTCTCTACGACGGGCCGTTTGATCGGTTCGCGGATGCGGGACTGGAACAACCGCTGCTCTGGCCGACTTCCGCTCCCGTGCGTCGCTTCATATTTACGAAGCAACTGATGAACGTCGTGCCCAAGAGGGACAAGACGGGATTTATGGAACTTGGTCCCCAGGACTGTGACCACTCCGTTGCCGAGATCTACATCCATCCTTCGTACGCCAAGTGCCTCCCCGACACGCATCCCGGTCCCATACAGGAACAGCAGCAACACGCGGAACGTCTGTGCCGACAGGAAGCACTGGGCGTTCTTCTGGCACATCGGAACCGCACGCAGCAGAGCCTTCAACTCATGCCGCGAGTAGATATACGGAACGAACGAAGAGGTGTACTTCGGTGCGGCCAGTGGCAGCGGAAGCACTCGCAACGCACCACGGCGACGCCAGTATTCGAAGAAGACTCGCAACATCCCGTACTTCTGCCGCCACGTCCCAGCTCCCGTCAGCGGGCCGTCAAGGAACGCTTTCACATCGGATGGAGTGATCGAGCGCAGGCTTCGTCGACCGAGTCGCCGATAGAAGGAACGAAGCATCGCAGCGGGCGATTGCATCTTCTCTCCACCTGCTCGCCTGCGTGAGATATAGAGGTCGGCTGCATCCTCCAGCGTCATAGCAGACCTCCCAGATCAACCTCAGCCACACGACGTAACGCCGTAAGATGGACCTTGGTATAGATCCCCGTCGATGTCGCATCGCGATGACCCAGCAGGTCGCCGATCTCTTTTAGCGATGCACCCTGCTCCAGAAGGTGCGTCGCACAAGCATGACGCAGACTGTGAGGTCCGTGCCGCCTGCAACGGATGCCCGCCTCCCGCATTCGGCGGCTCGTGAGGTCCCACAACGATGCCGGGCCAACAGGCCGGTAAGGCGGATTCAGCGTCAGGAACAGATTGCGGCACCTGGTCTGCGGCCTCACCCTCAGATACGCTAGGATGGCCTCTCCCACCTCATGCTGGAGAGGATATTGTTGAGAGCCACCACGTTTGGAGTGGCTCACCACGAACGATTCCGCGCGCCAGTCGAAGTCCTCCAACTGCAACCGTGATACCTCGCCGGCACGCAACCCGTAGATCGTGAAGAGCAGTAGAACAGCCCGTGCTCGAAGTGCATAGATACTCTCGCCTTCTATGCCTGCAAGCAGACGCTGCACATCGCTCCACTCCGGACCTTCCGGCAGTCCCTCATGTACATAGAGACGCGGCGATTCGATCCCGTCCGCGATACCAGCTCTGCACCATCTACGCCGCTCCGCGTGTCGGAAGAACACCCGTAACGATTGGGCTCCGATGGCCACCGACCTGCGGCTCCAACCATGCCCGGCCTTGAAGACCAGGAACGCATCCACGTCGCTGATCCGCACACGGCTAAGACTGCGCGATTCGCCCGACAGCCACTCCAGGAACCAGCGCACCTTCCAACGGTAAGACTGCACCGACAGCTCCGATAGACCCTCTTCCTCGATCATCCATCGCGCAAAATCCTCCACGCGATTCGCATATGGCATGCGAGACGCCTTCGGTTGTTCTAGCTTGCCCGCGAACCGAAGCCACTTCTTCGCGACATATGTGAAGTAACGTGCAGACTCCCTATACGACCGTGCCCGTGGATTGGAACGCTGTTCTATAGCCCATCGTTCCGCTGCTTTCTTGATCTCCTCCAGCGACACCATACGCATGCGCTTGAGTTGCAGATGTTCCATCACGTTCAGCATCTGCCAGCAGATACTGCGCAGCGCCGCATGGCTGGTCCCCTGATTCTGTAGGTGCTCCAGAAAAGCCTCACGCTCCGTGCGCAGCGGAAGCTCCTGATGGCGGACGATGTAATATGGGCGTTTCAAAATCGTTGTCAGCATGAACAGGACCTCCTTCAAGTCCCGACTCATGCTAGACACACCACTAAATTATGTTGTCTTCAAAATCGATCCACACGCGCTACAAGCGGACGTTTCTCCTAACGTCACATAATCTGCAACACAACATAATCAGCCGATGCCGTTCCCGTCTCCAGCCCTACGGCTTTGCTCACCACGAAGGCGATAGCTTCGGCCTCAGTCTCGCGGACAGTCTTGGTCGTTGCAGTGCGACGATCGGCTTTGTGCAGCATTTCGTGTGCCAGCTCGTGGACAAGGGTTGAGAATTCTTCTGCCTTCGACTGTCCCGGTAGCAGCACGATCTTGCCTCCGTAGCTCATGCCCATGGCTGGCGCAATGCGTTCGTTGAACTCAAGCTCGACGCCCTGAGCATAGATGAACTCAATCAGCCGGTCGCGGTTGGCTCCTGCATCGCCACTAACTCTCGCATGTTCGGGAAGCACTTTGCCTTCAGTCTGTGAAACATCGAAGACATAGGCTGCACGAAAACCAACCAGAACGGGGACATTCTGCCGCGTCAGATCTTTTTCGGCTTCTTCCCGAGGCTTGCGCTTTGCTCCAATGATCGGAGCTAGAATGCGGATGCCTTTCTCCCCCTTCTTCACCCTGCGGCCAAGCTGGTTCCATGTGTAGAGTCCGGCGACGTGGGTTGCGTCAGGTTTCTGCAAAGCACTCACACACTACGCATGTTTTGTTCATTGTTCACTATCCGCATCATCCACTGCACGGCCAGACCGTAACAGTGGTGCGAAGGTCTGTTTCGTTTGGGCCGCATCAGGTTCAGGTGGCTCTTTCGAATGGCTATCAACTCGTGATTCCGGAGTGGATGCTGGATGAAGAGCGGTGCCAAGGGATGAAGGTCGTCGAACATCCAACCGTTGCACTGTCAGCGCTTTTGGCACTTCGTTCCCTCATCGATGCGCAGCCACGCGCCTCTGGTCTTGGTCCGGTAGTTTCAGAAGCATCTTCGCCTGGAGGTGCTCATGAGTCCACCACGCCAGGGAGTCTTTCTGTGGGAGATTCCCGACACGCCGGAACTTCCGGAGACAGTGCAGACACGCTGCCGGGAGTTGCTCAGCCACATGCTGCTCGCAGTCGTGAGCGGAACAACAGAGGAGGGGAACGATGAGCGAGAAGATACAGCCGATCCACACGGAGCGTGATGCTTACGTGTATGTTCGTCAGTCGTCGATGCAGCAGGTGCGCACGCGCCTGGAAGGACAGCGACGCCAGTACGATTTGCGCGAGCGCGCTCATGAGCTGGGCTTCCAGCGCATTACTGTCATCGATGAAGACCTGGGCCGCTCCGGCACCGGATCAGTCGAACGACCTGGGTTCGGACGGCTGCTGACTGCGGTCTGTGCCGGCCAAGTTGGAGCAGTGCTCGCACTGGAAGCATCGCGTCTGGCCAGAAACAACCGTGACTGGCACCATCTGATCGATCTCTGCGCCATGGCAGGGACGCTGGTCATCGATCACGATGGCGTCTATGATCCCTGTCTGTTGAATGACCGGCTTCTGCTTGGGCTGAAAGGCACCATGAGCGAATTCGAAATAAGTTTGCTCCGGCAGCGAGCGATGGAAGCCCACAGACAGAAGGTACGGCGCGGTCTTGTGCTGACGCAGGTTCCTGTCGGCTACATCCGCACGGAATATGAAGGCATCGAGAAGACGCCTGATCGCCAGATACAGGAAGCCATCGTAGGCATCTTCCGCAAATTCCACGAACTGGGTAGTGTGCGCCAGGGGATGCTCTGGTATCGGGAAGAGAAACTACCGATCCCGGTCTTATCGCGCGAGTCCGGCAACCGCAAAGTGGTCTGGGCCGAACCGGTTTACCCAACCATCTTCGGCATCCTCAAGAACCCCACGTATGCCGGCGTTTTCGTCTGGGGAAGGAAGCAGACCCGCACTTCCATCGTCGAAGGCCGCGCTCGTAAGACCCGCGGCCACGCTCGTCCACAGGAACAGTGGGAGGTGGTGATTCCAGATCACCATGAAGGTTATATTACGTGGGAAGAGTTTATGCGCAACCAGGAACAGATCCGATCGAACGCGGGATGGAACGCGCGCATGGGACAGACCCAGGGCGCAGCCCGGAACGGCCCTGCTCTTCTTCCAGGCTTGCTGCGTTGCGGCCGTTGCGGACGTGCTCTACAGGTGACCTATACGAACAGTAAGCTGCACGGCCCGTTGCCACGCTACTGGTGTAGCGGAGATCACGGCCGGCAGATGGTGCGCTCCTGCATTACCTTCGCGGGAACACGGGTGGATCAGGAAGTTACCGCAGAGGTTCTCGAAGCGTTGCGGCCTGTGGGTATACAAGCCGCCTTCGAAACACTCGAAAAAAGCCAGACTCAGACAGATGAAAAGCGACGCTCGCTTGAATTTGCGGTTCAGAAGGCGCGTTATGAAGCCAGCCGCATCGAGCGACAGTATCAGACCACCGAGCCGGAGAACCGGCTTGTCGCAGCCGAGTTGGAGAAACGGTGGAACCACGCTCTGGAGCAGGTCGCCGAGCTGGAGCGCCGTCTGGAAGCAGCGGCCATCGCTGCACCGCAGTTAACCACCGAACAACGGGATCATTTGCTCACGCTTGGCGATGATCTGGAGCAGTTGTGGGATCACCCGAACTCTCCCGCCACCCTGAAGAAACGCATCCTCCGGACGGTCCTTGAAGAAGTCGTGGCAGATACGACGGATGATCCTCCCGCGGTGCATCTCAAGCTGCACTGGGCCGGTGGCGTTCACACGGAGCTGACTGTACGCAAGAACCGCACCGGTCATCACGATCACGTCAACTCACAAGAAGCGACGGAGTTGATTCGCGAGCTTGCTCTGGTCTGTGAAGACAGCGCCATCGTCTCTATCCTGAACAGACTGGGATATCGAACCGGCATCGGCAACACATGGACAGAGAAACGGGTGCAACACGTTCGTCATACCAAGGGCTTTCCGGCCTGTCCGCCGCCAGAGCAACGTCGTTGGATCACCATGCAGCAAGCAGCTTCCGCGCTAGGCGTCAGCGATGCGGTAGTTCGCAGGCTTGTCGTGCAAAAGACACTTCCCGCAAAACAGATAGTCAAGTTCGCTCCATGGATGATCGAGCGAACAGATCTCGACCTTCCCGCAGTCCACAGAGCTGTTCGCCTTGTCCATACTGGTCGACGCGATCCGTCGCGTGTACCTAACCATGCCCAGACCCGCATGTTTCCTAATCCAGAAGAGCAATTGGGCGAGATCTGATGATCCATTGTTACTGCGCTCATTGAGTGCCTCGATGAAGCGCTCATTGAAAATATCAATCGGCAGGCTTGCAACGGCGGAGCACTGCACGTTATTGTTCTCCATCGGCTTACTGCAAGGGTGGTCGCGGCGGGAGTGGATCGTGCATGCTCTTCGGCGCCTGAGCTTGCGGCAAGTGCTGAACGCTGCCTGCCGCCGCTTGCTGCGGTGCCGGCCGCGGGAATTGCGGCGTCTCAGCGGAAAGCGTGAATGTCATGGTGCGCCCCATCTGAATCATCAAGCGGCGATTGATCTCCTTGCCATAGTCGGAATCCTCCAGCTCCCGTGCGGGCACATTCACCGTTGTGAGCGAGTCTCGCGGACCCACATACAGCATCGCGTCCGCAGCCAATGCCATCTTCAGCGAGCTTGCCGGACCCATCCCGCCAGTCAGCACCGGTATTGCCGGCAGATCGCCTACCCAGTTGCCGGCCAGCGCGACGATCGCGGGTGTCTTCCAGGAATCAAAGCGCGGATCCACGTCGTCGTAAGCGCCGACCACGTTCGTACCGAACACCACGAGATAAGGATCCGCTCCCAATGCGCGCAGTTTCTGCTCGATGAGTCCCGGTCCATTCGTCCGGCGGAAGTGGCCCGCGCCCATGATCAACAGCGCACGATGGCCCTTCGCCAGCACCTCATCCTCTACCACCTGCGCGTACCACTCATCGCGATGTGCGACGAACGGTCCCAGGTCTTCCGCGTCCTTGATCTTCTCCCAATCTGCATACGGATCGCCGAGCAGCAGCCGGACCTTGTGGCTGCCGGACATCCGGTTCGATTGTCGGACCGCGTTGTAAAACTCGGCATAGACCGGCGATACCGGCCCGACCGCGCCGACGACATTGCGCCAGGCCTTCTCAACCTGATCCATAGGTACATCTTCACCCGCGATCCACCGATCCACCGATTTCTGATAGAGGGAATTTCCAAACTCGACAACGATGTCATCCACCCGCGCGTGAAAGGCCGGATCGCGAACTAGGCTGCAAAGCCAGGCGTATTCCTGCTTGTTCGCGTGGGTTTCGCCAAACATCACGATCGTATGGGTCTTGATCGCGTCCGCCATCGCTCCTGTCGCATCCGGCACGCGTGGCGGCATACTCGGAGCGGGGGCGGAAGAAGGCTGCTGCATCGCAGCGAACGAGGCAGGCCGAAGTGAAGGGCGATGGAATTTATTGATTCCCGGCTGCATCTTCGCCTGCCGCAGGAATCCAACCTCGCGCGCGTGCCGCGCATTGGCAAACCAGCTCATCGTGCATCCGAACGCGGCCACAGAAAGAGCCACTGCGCACATCAGCGTCCCAAAGCTTAGCCCTTCCTCTTCCGTAAGACGAAATATCGATCCGCTGACCTGCGGCGTCGCTGGCGTCGCCAATACGCGTCGGACCGGCGTATAAAGCCTCGGAACTCCGAATACCAAATCGTTGAGAACGTCCGCGCACAACCGCATTCGCGCCATGACTCCGCGCTCATCGCGAAAACGATCCCGCAGCAGGCGCGCACATTCCGCCCCAAACTCGCGCCGAAACTGTGCGGGATAAAGCGCGAGCAGGCCTGATAGGAGCCGGTCAGACATAATCACCTCGCAGAATCTTCTTCGCGCGTGCGACGCGCAGCACGCGCGCAAGCCCTTGGGCTTCTTCGCGCGCAATTTTGCGTCCCGCCCCTGTGATACTGTAATAGCGCCGTCGCTCGCTCCCGCTATCATCGCCATCGGGTGCATCCACATCTTCAATCAACCCCGCCTCGAGCAGTGTCTGGATGGAGCCGTAGAGGGTGGCAGGGCCTAGTCGCATGCGGCCTTCAGTCTGCTCCTCGACCTGGCGCATGATCGCGTAGCCGTGCAGCGGATTATCCGCCAATGCGAGCAGAATCTGAAAAGCGACTGAAGGAAGGGGATCGAGTTTTCGTCTGGGCATCTGGAGTGCTCGTTGAACGATCTATCGTTAAACGACTGTACGACGGGTCAAATACTGTGTCAACTGTTTTTTGCCGTCATTCGTATCGAATGCGTTTTGGGTTCTCAGAAGTGCGTTGGAGACGCCATGCGTTTTACCGACCCAACCGGACGCGTACCAGGAAACAGGCGTCCGCACCATCCATTAAGGAAAGCATAGGAGTTGGGCAAGGCTCAGTTGGCGCGTTCAGGCCAGTGCCTCAGCGAGATCTGTGACTGCCATGTGTATCGAAGGGATCATTCCGTCACCTTGACGTTGCTGTCGGATTCAATCACGGGTACTATGTTTACGATCCACGAGGCCGATCAAGGTGGTGCGAACTGCCACGAGCCTTCGATCTTGTGTCTCCATCGACGCGCAGCCTCCTATATTCATTGACTCCAGCGAGGTGAAGCAGTATGTCACTGCTCTCTGCCGTGCAATTTCGAGGATGTTGCCGAAAGAGTAGTTGTGAAAGCGGCTCATAGCGGTGAGGTAGGCAGTCAGCGCTTCGCACTTACCCTGCTCAAGCTGCTCGATGAGGTGTTGCACGTTGGCGGCGATTACTTCTTTCGCCGTCTGCCGTTGCCGTTGCTGTTGCTCTCTTCCTTCCATTGTTTTTGCCTCCTGGCTGCCCGGTCGGGCGTTTTTGTTTCTCACCAGCGCAGCGAGGCAAAAACGACTGAACGGTCAGACAGGACAGAACGACGACCGGGACCCGGCGTCGTCCCGAGTGGCAGGCGCGGCCAGTGACAAAGCTGTTCTGTGACTTTGGCGCGCAGCCGACGCTCGCCCGAAGGGGCGGCCCGGAGCGGCTGAGCGGAGGGTACGACGGGGATCGGCGAAATGGCCGGAAGTTGCGTCAGCCACCTTGCGGGTCGTTCTTTTAGCCGGTACAAAAACGCTATGTCGAAAAAGGAGCTAGCAATCGCACCCGACATAGGTTTTATCGAGACCATGGATTGCTTGCCGATCTCGAAACTTCCGGAGGGATCGGAATGGACGGACGAGATCAAATTCGATGGCTATCGGCTTGAGACTGTGAGAAATGCCAAAGGGGTTACGCTCTATTCACCTCGTCGGAATGTTTTGAACGATCGATTCGGCTGCATTGCAACCGCATTGGAGTATTTGCCTGCAAGAACCGTGTTCGATCCTACTCTGCCTTCCCTGTAATGAGTTTCTTCAAACTGACTACCCAAGCAAATCCAGGTTTGAGTTTGGCACGTGGGACTTCTTGCTCGCTCGCTTCCGGCAGCTGAAGCTGCAGGATCTCCACGTCATGGAGCTGGTCGAGCAAATCTGTGACCACGTGTCCGTCATCAGCAAGGGCAAGGTGCTGGCGACCGGCACGACCGATGAAGTGCGCGGCGGCAAGACCCTGCAGCAAGCGTTCATCGACCTGGTTGGCCCCAGGTCGGGCCATGAGGGGGGACTGCCATGGCTCGGCTCCTCGTCCAGCTGAAGCTTCGCATGCTGAGCAACGCGATGCGCTCGTCCACGGCCGCGCGAGTTTCGTTCCTCACCAGCACGGTGTTCGCCGTCCTGGTCGCGATCGGGACCTTCTTGGTCCTGGCCCAATTGCGCTCTCTGAACGCGTCGGTCGACCTGACCACGGTCATCTTCAGCATCTTCGCGGTCGGCTGGCTGCTGTGCCCGATCTTCGCCTTCGGCCTGGACGGCACGCTCGACCCCGCGACGCTGGCGCTGTATCCCCTCCGTACCCGTCCGCTCGTGACCGGACTTCTCGCCGCATCGGCGACCGGAGCGTGGCCCCTGGCCAACGTGCTTGGCCTGCTCGGGGTGACCATCGGCCTGGCCCGCGGCGGACTCGGCGTGCTATGCGCGTTCATCGCGGTAGCACTTCAGGTGCTGTTCTGCATTGTGCTGGCCAGGTTCGCGATTACCGGCATGGCGAGGATGCTCCGCTCGCGCCGCGGCAAGGACCTCGCCGTGTTCCTGATCGTTCCCGTCGGCGCCATCCTCGAGTTCCTCATCCAGGTGGTACCCCGGGCCGCTGCCTCGGGCGGTCTCAGCCCGGCCAGTTTTGCCGGGGTCGACAGCTGGCTGCGCTGGCTGCCGCCTGGCCTGGCCGCGCACGCGATCCAGGACGCCTCGACCGGGCACCTGGGTGACGCCGTGGCGCGCCTCGGGGTGCTCGTGGCCGTCATCGTTGTGCTTGGCGTGCTGTGGGTGCGCTCGCTCGCCCGGGCCCTGGTCACCGCGGATACCACCACCGGGTCATCGCGCGTGCGCAAGGCGGCGCTGCCGCTGGCGCGTTACGGCCTGCGCGGCGCCGTGGCCGCCCGGTTTTTGCGCTATCAGCGCCGCGACCCGCATCGCTCGCCTACTGGGCCATCGCCGTCGTGGCCATGTTCATCTGCTCCGCCAGCACGATCGTCGGCCCGCAAAAGCATCCAGGGGTGGTGATCGCCAGCGCCATCTTCGGTGCCGCGTTCGTCGGCGCCTATCATGCCAACCCCGTCGGGCAGGCCGGACCGGCGTTCGTGCTGGAGGCCATGGCGCTGCGCGGGCGCCGGGAGCTGCGCGCCTATTTCTCCGGTCAGGACATCGTGTACGGCGCGATCGCGATACCGCTCCTCACCGGTATCTCAATCGTCATCGGAGTTCTGATCGGGGATCCGATGGAGGGGGCCGCCGCTGCCGCGGTGGGCCTGGCCGGGCTGGGCGCGGCTCTGGCGACAGGCAACATCTTCACCGTCGCGCTGGCCTATCCCATGCAGAAACGAGCCGGCAATCCGATGCCGCAGCCGTCTCAGGGATACACGGCGTACGCGATAGCCGGCGTCTTCGGCACCCTCGCATCCGTCGCGGTGGCCGCCATTCCGGTGATCGTCCTCGCCAATCTGACCAGCGGAGTCTCCGCGGCGGTCCGGCTGCCGGTGCTGTTCGGGTGCGCCGCGGCCTACGGCTTCGGGCTCGCGTGGCTCGGCATGGTTGCCGCCGCTATCACGGCCGAGGGCAGGCTGCCGGAGCTATGCCAGGTCGCCATGCGCACCAGCCTGTAGCGCGATCTGTTCCCATCGACGACGATGCCGCAGCCCCCTTCCTGGCCGGTCATCCAGATCCCGCGCTGCCCTGAGGCGAAGTCTGCACCAGGAACTCGGGGCGGCGGCGAAACGTTGTCGGGGCGTGCAGATACCGAGCATCGTTCGGTGGTTGCTGCAGAAGCCCGGAACGACGGAGCTGGCGCCGCTGTGGAAGCTGCTGCCCCAGGTCGGCGGGTATGAGAAGCGACTGCGCGGGCTGACCGATAGCGAGCTGACGGCTGCGGCGCACGCGGCCCGTGACGACGCGGAGATCTGCGCTCTGTGGCCGCGAGGCGGCGCGGCGCGCACTCGGCGAGCGGCCGCACGACGTGCAGGTGCTCGGCACGCTGGCGATGATTTCAGGGCTGGTCGCCGAGATGGCGACCGGTGAGGGCAAGACCCTGAGCGGTGCACTAGCCGCCGCCGGGTACGCGCTGCGCGGCCGGTCGGTACACGTATGTCGGTGAACGACTACCTGGCCCGCCGCGACGCCGAGTGGATGCTTCCGGTCTACGACCTGCTAGGCGTGACCGTCGGCTGGATCGGCCAGGCCTCCACGGCGGCGGAACGTCGGCGCGCCTAGCTGCGCAGGTCACCTACGCCCCGGTGAGCGAGTTCGGCTTCGACGTGCTCCGCGACCGTCTGGTGACCGACACCGCCGACCTGATCGCGGGCGACCCGGACGTGGTTCTGATCGACGAGGCCGACTCCGTGCTGATCGACGAGGCGCGGGTGCCGCTGGTCCTCGCCGCGCGGCGGAGACCGCGGACGCCGACCGCGAGATGGCGTGGATCGCTGCCGGGCTCCGCCCCGGGCACCACTACGAGATCGACGAAGACGGCCGCAACGTGTCCCTGACCAGCGCTGGAGCGAGCACTGCGGAACAGGCCCTGGGC
>CAWGND010000016.1:0-505827 GCA_963823845.1 Terriglobales bacterium | reverse complement strand
CATCCTGTGCGAGCTACGCGTTTCTGATTTCACATGCTCGATGTCACACACCTTTATCGAGGCCCTTCTTGACGAGCACGATCAGAGGATCGCGACTTCAGCAAGAACGGCTCAAGAATGTTGTTTTGGGTTATCGGTGCACGAGCCACTATCCGCGTACCGCGTCCTGGGCTGGAGAAGATGTTGAACTCGCCCCCGATCAGATGGATTCTCTCGCGCATGCTAATCAGGCCCAGCCCTGCCGAAACCTTTGTGGCCTCGATGTCGAAGCCTACGCCGTCATCGGAGACCTCCAGACCCAGATAACGATCCGTACCATTGAGTCGCACCACGATGTTGGTGGCGCGGCTGTGCTTAATTGCATTGTGAATTGCCTCCTGCACAATTCGCAGGGCGGCCAGCGCGATTACACTATCCGGTTCTTTCTCGACTGTGTCGCAGTGACACTGGATCGGGAGACGGAGCTGCTCGGAGCATTCCCGACAATGTCTCTTCACCGCAGTAGCCAACCCCAGGAATTCGAGCGTCGACGAATGTAGATTGTGCGAAAGGCAGTTCACCTTATGGATGATTGCGTCCAGCCGTCCGGCGAACCCTTCCAGGTCAGACTGCATCTTTTCGGAATGATCGGAAACTTGCTGTTGGGCGCGAACCATATCGATCTTGAATATCGCCAGCGACTGCCCGATATCGTGGTGAAGCTCTCGTGAGATCCGGGTACGCTCCGCTTCCTGGGCATCCATCATCCGCCGACTCAGTTGAACGCGCGCCAATTCAGAGTCTTGAAGCTGCTGGCTGATTTTCCTTAAGAAGGTTATATCGTGGGCGATTACGGTGAGACAGCGGGTGATGTTGGTAGTCTTGTCGCGAACAAGCAAGAACGCCATTTCCAGCCGGACTATTTCTCCATCGGTTCTTCTCACGTTCATTCGGGTCGAGTAACGATCCATTTGGCCAGCGACCAGCCGCCGGATGATCGTCTCGCATTTGGAATCTCGCTCCGCCTCAAGAAAATCATGGAACTTCCTGCCTATCAGTTCCTTCGTCTGTGAACCGATAACTTCGCACAGTCGGTTATTTACTGTCAGCACGGTACCGTCGAGTGCCAACTGGGCGATAGCCGCATCCAGGTAGTCGAACGCCTCCCCCCAAATGCGCCTTTGCGAGTAATTCAAAGTGCCGCCGAAGTTTTGCGGCAGAATGCTTTTCTCTTCAGTCCCTTCGGCCGGATTTGGAAGCGTGTAAGACACCATGACGGACACCCCTATTGACGAGTACTTTAACGTCCACACACTGTGTTGATATCCCGATGGGCCGAGTTGATTGGCTCTCTGTCGAACCGTGTCGCCCGATGGTTAGATATCAAGATTCGCGCCTTAGCAGACTGTTTCCTCTAGACGCTCTCGCCCATGGAAGGTGGTTGCTGGAGATTCCTAAGAACGAAATTCAACAGGATTACATGTGCATATACACCGGCTAATGCCCGTTGTTCCCAACGAAGCCAGAAAAAGTTTTGGCGTGACTAAGAAGATCGATGGCGGCGTGCCAAAGTGGGGCACACGGCGGATGAGATCTCCTCTATCGGACGACCATCGGAGACCAGCCCAAGTTGAGCAGCCTGAGCAGCTTCCCATCATCAGGACAAGGAAATTCGTCTATAGGAAACGGTGCGCAGACAATTGATTGAAGGCTATTTGAATCCCTCGTGTCTAAATGCGGAGGGCCCAGAATAAAACTAGAAAGTGATCTTAAGCGTCAGCTGCCCCGATCGTGGACCGCCGACCGCGTACAGAGGGTTCTGTAGGCCGGCATCGACGTTGGTTGTGTTGCCGGGCGTTACCTGACCGAAACCCTGAACCGCCGTGGCGCCGTACCCCCAGAAGGTATTCGGCGCATCCCCAGACGCAGGGGAGCCGAACATCGGATGATTGAAGACGTTGAAGTATTCCGCCCTCACATCCAGGGTCACGCGTTCGGTCAGATTAAACCGCCGTCGCAGAGCGAGATCCGTCTGGTTGATGGAGAACGGGCTCCGCAGTCCATTACGCGGGAAGTTTCCCGTCATGCCAGCGGCCGGCCTTGTGAAGGCATCAGGGTTTAATACTCTTCCGCCCGGCTGCCCAGGAGCCAGGAGCCAATAAGGCTGCCCGGGGACAACGTCAGGTTGGGTGACATACCTACCGATCTGGGGTGAAATGACGCCGATGGTCACATTGATCGGAGGCGTCGAGCTCACGCGCAGCAAGCCGTCCACAGCCCAGTCTTTGAGAATCGCAGTGCTCAGGGTCCCCCAGGAAGGCGCCGGAATCTGATAGGAGACGGCGCCGGCGAACGAGTTCCGGATATCAATGTCGGCAGGCGTGAGAGGTGGCGGCACAACCTGGTTGATGCTGGGTGCAGATACGCCCTCAATATCGCTGGATCCCTGATCACTTGCTTTCGAGAGGTTATAGGAGACAAGCGCCTGCAGGCCACTCGAGAGTTGTCTTTGGAACTGCACCTGGAGGGCATTGTAGTGGGAATATCCAAGGTTATGTATTGCAATGACACCACCTGAACCAAAATCGAAGAACTGTTTCGGGACGATTCCGTCCTCGCGAAGCAGCCGCCTCCCGTCCGCTCCGACATACGTTAGTTTCAAGGTTTGCTTCGATCCCAACGCCTGTTCGAAGGATCCGTTCCACTCCATCGTGAAGGGAAGCTGCAAGTGCGGATCGACTGCGGTTATATCTAACGTATTCGCATTAATTGTGGTGGAAAAAGGCGGGGGCAGGAAGGCTGGGTTGCTCAGATTGAAAGGCAAGGTTGGGTCGTCGATGAAGCTTGTCCGGTAATACGGAAATTCCGAATAGGAATTTCCCACGTCACCGTAGCCCAGGTCATAAAAGAGACCATATCCGCCTCGCAATACAACTTTGGAGGTGACCTGATACGCCACTCCAATGCGGGGAGCCAGATTGTAGGCAGTGGTGCTCCAGAGCCTTCCGGGTACCACTGCCAGAGGCCGTGAATCAAAGATCCCCTCTGTCACATAGAGCGGGGTCCGGGACGCTCCCGAGGGCGGCGTGTTGACCTCCCACCTGAGCCCATAGGTGAGGGTCAGTCGAGGGCCGGCCTTCCAGGTATCTTGCGCATAGAGCGAGTAGTTGTTGATGTGGAATGACAAGGGAGCACGAGCGTCCAGCAGATCAGAGTCCGCTACTCCTGCAACGATCGAGGTATAGGCTTGGGGGAAGACCGCCCAGCCCATCTCTTCGGTGCTACCAGGGCTGAGGCGCCGATAATCAATGCCGAGCTTCAACTGGTGGGTGCCGATGGCCCACGAGAACGTGTCGACAAAATTCAGTTGCCGCTGAGTATTGACGTTCAAGGAGCCGGCTCCGACAGCCATGCTGAGGTCACCATCGGGAAAGAATACGAGAGCATTACTGGTACCCGGGCCGTATGGAGGGGGGAAGAGGAGGGCAGTCGAAGGAACGACAGCACCCAGGTAATCGGTAAGACTGCTGAGTTCGCCGCTCGTGACTCGGCTCCAGTTAGCCCGGAATTCATTGACTTTGCTTGGAGCCATCATGATCGTCGTGCCTGCCGTCACCGTATCGACATTGGTTTTGCTGGCATGTTCTTCTTCCCAGGCACGTGTCGTCTCGCTCGAGGGCGCGTGGTCGTAGCGCCCGAAGAGACTAATCCTCTTGTTGACGGTGTAATCCATACGGAGACTGGTAGCGTTGATGCTGGATGGATCGGAATAGGCAGTGGCGAGCGGAGCGAGGCATGGCTGGGTGACATTATCGCAACTGGGATCGACCGGCGGCGCAGTGGGAAGCGGCAGCGCATTCATGTAAGGTTTGTAGGCTGGGGAAGCCGCATCGCGGGCAGACTGCGTGTAGAACAATCCCGAGGCGGTTTGGGGCAACAACAGTCGTAATCCCTCATAGGAAAAGAAAAAGAAGAGCTGATCCTTCCTCAACGGACCGCCAACCGTCCCGCCAAAATCATTCTGTCGAAGCGGCGGTTTCAGAAGCGGCGGCTGGTCAAACCAATTCCGTGCGTCGAAAACATCGTTCCGCAGATAGTCAAACGCAACGCCGTGGAATTGGTTCGTACCGGATTTCGTGACGATGGAGACCTGGCCTCCCGGGGTGCGCCCAAATTCGGGTGCATACGTCGAGGTCTGGATGCGGAACTCCTGCATGGCATCCACAGAGACCAATCCGTTCGTTCCGCCACCCGAAGTCAAAGCCGGCGTGGTGCCAGCTAACGTCTGGCTAGTGAAAAAGTCTGGGGTGATGCCGAAGTTCGCGCTTACGCCGTCCACCATCCAATAGTTCGCGTCGCTGCGCTGTCCGTTGACGCTGAATTGTCCAAACCCCTCCTGAAGGCTCGTAAAGACTACACCTGGCGCGAGCGCCAGCAGCGATTGGAAGCTGCGGCCGTTGAGTGGCATATTGTCGACGAAATGCTGGTCCACCACGGTGCTGACTGTGCCCGATACAGTGTTGACGTAGGCCTTGTTCCCGCTGACGGTGATGGATTCTCCGACGGCCCCGACCTCCATTCTAAAATTTCTGCTCAGGAGATCTTGGACGTTCACTGTCATGTCGGTGAGTGCGATCTGCCTGAACCTCGCTTTTTCTACTACGATCCGATAGTCCCCAGGCTTCACGTAAGTAAAGACATATAAACCTGACCCATTCGACGATTGCGCGGTGTGGATACCCGTCTCGACATTTGTCAAAATGATCGCGGCTCCCGAGACGACGGCACCGGACTGGTCAGTAATGTAACCTGATATCGTCGCCGTATCCATCTGGCTCAACGCCGGAGAGCAAGACAGCACGCTGAGCAGGAAGAATATGAGTACACGAGCCTTCGGCGAATCTGCCAGGACTGTCATGGAGGAACTTCTTACTCTGCATTTACCCGATTTTCCTCGCAAAACCAGAAAGTGTCGCTATAAACACTCAGTCCCGCATAAACACCACGAGGAGAAGGCTTCTTTTCATCTCGTGACTCTCTGTCTTGAAGTCTTAGGGATGATTTGCTCGCGTACCAAGAAAGGCGGTCAGGATTTTTTGTCCCTTGGGTTTGTCGCCGGGTTTGGCGGTAGGCTCCAGCGTAACGTACACCGAATCGATTTGTGCCAGCACCTTCGCGTCGTTGGACTTGAAAACCCAGCGCCCCTGGACGGGATCATCGAGACGAAGAGAGCCGAGGGCGCGAGTCGAGTTTGTATCGCCCTCCCGATGTCCCCAAGCGTAGAAGGTTGTTGTGCCCTTGGCACCTGAAAGATCATATGCGTAGAAGATGAGTGACTTCCCTTCGGTGTAGAAAATACGTCCAAAGGGTTTCTGCACACCCCTA
This sequence comes from Terriglobales bacterium, assembly GCA_963823845.1. GTDB lineage: Bacteria > Acidobacteriota > Terriglobia > Terriglobales > Acidobacteriaceae > Alloacidobacterium. Next base: position 500,463 of record CAWGND010000016.1, on the reverse strand, counting down.
TTCGCCACGTCGGCAACGTCGATGATGTGGAGGTTGCGGGAAGCAATTACGTCACGCATCTCGCTGCTCGATGAAAGTTCAGTCAACGCCCGATCTTTCTCCGCCGAGGCGCGCTGATCCGCAAGCTTACCTTCCAGGTCCCGTAGCTGAATCTCCGTGGCAACAAGGTCCGCATTCTTCGAGTCTTCAGCTTCCTTTAGAGAACGTATCTGCGCCTGGGCCGATATCGCCGCGCTTTGGTCCTGCTCAGAGTGAGCCTTGAGCTGAGCGATCTGGTCCGCATCCTTGTCTCTGCTACTCTGCAGGTCGGTAATGTCTTGCCTCAGCAACTGAATATCGGCCAATGCTTTCGTGCGCTCCGACTCGGAAGCCGTAAGCCTTTGCTCCAAATCCTTTTGCGAATTTTGCGCGGCCGGAGCATCCGACTGCGCTTTCGAATCGAAACCCGCATCGTGGGGTTGAGGAGTCGGAGCGTGAACCGATCTGATGGCGGCGTTGCTCGTATTCTCTTTCGAAACATGCTTGCGTGTCCCGATTTCGAATCCAAGAGAAGCCGCAAAGAGGACAAGTGCCGCAGCCGCCCAAAGCAGAGCCGGTGATTGGAGTACTGCGAAGTACCTGAATCTCTTTGGAGGCGTTGCAATTTGATTGCGGAGAGGTTTCGAGAATTGGGCGCCCGCATCTTGCAGCGTTTCGAGGATCTTGTTTCGTAAAATGAGGCGCCGACCGTACATCTCCGGCTCCAGTTCTTGTGCCTGGGTCAGCCAAATTGAATTGATAGCCAGGAAATCTTTGTGCAACTCCTTGCAGAAGCCGCACTGTTGAAGGTGTGCTTGGAGCTCAGCCATTTCTTCGGCTGAAATCTGGCCTACGGCCGCCGAAGCACAAAACTCCTGATATTTGCTGTGCTCAAGCATTGGTCTCCTCGATTTCACTTCCGGGGCGTTGCCCCTTCGATTGCTCCGTCTGCCCTGCCTTTGCAGACAGAAACTCACGGAGTTTCATCATCCCCCTATAATAATGGTGTTTGGCGTTGGACACTGTCTCCGATGTCTTGGTCGCCAATTCTTCAAATGTAAGTCCCTCAAATGAGATCAGCTCCACAGCTGTTCTTTGGTTCGGCTTCAAAGTGGCCAAAACCTCGCTAACCAGCCGGGACGTTTCTCCCGTACTCAGTCGAAAGGGCGACGCGACCTGGCGGACAAACAAAGCCACCTCCCCTTCGTTAACCTCAGTCTGATCGTAGAACTGCCTCCTCTGCAGGTGATAACGACGATTGATGCTCTTCGTGTAGGCGAGTTGGAGAAGCCACACTTTAAGTGTTCCCCGTCCCGGGTCAAAAAGATCCACTTTTTTAAATAATTCCAGGAAAACTATCTGTACGACGTCTTCAGCCTCGCCCCCATCATGGACGATTCTCTTGGCGACACTCCAAACCAGACGCTGGTAGCGATCAACAATAACGGCGAGCGCATCATGGTGGCCTGCCTGCAAATGAATCATCAACTGCTCGTCTGATGATGCCTGCAATGCACGATATTCCATTGCCACCGCATACCTCTAGGGAGATCTAGAAAGTTTTTCTTGCCTGATTGGGAACAATGAGGCGTGGCCAGTGTATACGCCAATGAAATCGCATATCTGCAGTCTCATTGCACATCTAGAAGAAGCAGCATTACGACATTGCTTCGTTGCTATGCACCATTGCCGGTTGCCTAAAAAAGCGGCAGCCCGGTTGATTCTCATGACTCCGGCTGCATAGCGCAGCTCTTAAATCTAGCTTCAAATTCGCCTTCCGGCGGTGTTTAGGCGGGGAACGATCTCTCCGCCGGACTCTCCTGAAGGGTAACCGGGCTACGCCCACGGAGGCAAATATGGACTTTCGAGCAAATATTCAAAGATGGTTTCTGGGGACGCTGTCAGTCTCCAGCCTGTTGCTGCTGGGAGCAGCAATCCCAGCAGCCGCACAGAACGCTAAGCCAAACATCGTCATATTGATGACCGACGACACTGGCTGGAATGATTTCGGCGCCTATGGTGGTGGCGCGAACCTCGGCCATCCGACCCCGAAGATCGATCAGATCGCTCAGGAAGGCGCCGTCTTCACGAGTTGGTACGGCCAGGCGAGTTGCACGGCGGGCCGGGCCTCGTTCATGACCGGACGCATCCCCATCCGGTCAGCCCTTTCGGTCGTGGTGGTGCCGGGCGATCCGAACGGCCTTACGAAGAGCACTCCGACGATGGCCGAGTTCTTCCAGAAGAACGGCTATTCGACATATTTCTCGGGCAAGTGGCATCTGGGCGATCAACCCAAGTTCTACCCGATCGAGCATGGCTTCGACGAAATGAAGGAGTTCGCCGCCTATTATCCGGGCGTCTATACCTATGACGACACCGACAGCATCGCGCATCCCTGGTTTCCTAAGTACAACCCTGCTTACTGGGATGAATACCAAAAGATCGTCAACCTATTCGAATGGGAAGGTGTCGCCGGCAAGCCCGCGACGAAGGTTGCGCGCATCGACTACGACTACCTGCATGAATTCGACGTCCGGCAGGCTGACTCCGCGGTCGAATATATTAAGGCGCATGCCAAAGACGGCAAGCCCTTCTTCATGGATGTGAACTTCATGAAGATGCACAACCCGAACATTCCCGCCAAGGCGTTCATTGGCAAATCACACCTCGGCAACTATTCAGATTCCATGATGGAACTTGACTCCAACATCGGTCGCATTGTGGATGCCATCCGAGCGGAGGCTCCCAACACCATCGTCGTCATTACCGCCGACAACGGCGCATGGCAGGATGCGTGGCCGGATGCCGGCACAGTGCCGTTCCGTGGGGAAAAGGGCTCGCCGTTTGAGGGCGGTTTCCGCGTGCCCGGCATCATGTGGTGGCCCAATCACATCCCGGCCGGAGCACGCTATGGCGAAATGATGTCGCACATTGACTGCTGGTCAACGCTGGCATCGATGGCCGGTATCACCCCGCCGCCCCATGGTGCGTGGAAGGACAATGACGGTAAACCGATCTATTTCGACAGCATTGACAACAGTGCCTACATTCTCGGCAAGGAAAAGCATTCCGCACGCAATGGATGGATCTATATCGACGGCGAGACCTTCGCCGGCGCTCGCGCTGACATCGGCGGCGATCCTACGAACCCCGATCTCAAGATCGCCTGGAAATATCTGTATACGTCTAAGGATACCTGGCTCGGTCCCCAGCAGAATCTCGGCGCCATTGGCTCGGCCTACAACCTCACGATGGACCCGTTCGAGAAATACGACATGACGTTCAACGGTGCGGTGAGCACGCGTACACCGACTACCTCGCCCGGACGCTATGCCGGCTATGACAATGGCTGGGTTCTTTCGTTGATTGCGGTGCCGGTCCTCGAGTTTGACAAATCCATCGTGGATTTTCCGAACATCAAGCGCTTCCCCGGCGGAGCGTCGAACGATATGAATCCGGATCTGCAGCATCCGGACAATCCGTTGCCCTTGATGGATATCCACAAAGTCGTGCAGGCCATCGGCTCAGCGGACTAGCTGTTTAGTTTGATTGTGAAACCCCAGGGCCGTCTCTGACGAGCCGGCCCTGGAATTCACCGGCGAGACGCGAGCTGCTGCGGTGGGGGAACGGCTGATCGCTGCTGCAGCCAGAAGACGCCAGTGAGTCAGACGCGGCGAGGACAGCAAACCTTCCTCGCTTGCTGACTTAGTTCCAGTACGTTAACCGCTGTTTCGGGACATCCTTAAACCCTGCCTGATCGGTGCCAATGGCGCGCTCAACTCGTCGATTCTTCAACGTCAAAGCCCACTTTGCACTACGAATCGAGACCCAATGCTCTCGAGCTTCTCAATGCAGAAAGAGAACAATAATGAAATCCACCACTCCTGTTTCCAAGGGTGAACGAGGTAAGCAAGGACGAGCGCTGCGTGAGAAGTGCCCACGTAACTCGCAGGCCGAATGGAAGCCTCGATCGAAGTCGCAAGACATAGTCAAGCTGCTTGAGGAATCAGACCTCGATCGAATCCCGGGCCTTATTCCCGTTAAGTATCAGAGAATGGCAGTGTCACCTTTTACGTTCTTCCGCGGCGCGGCCATCCTTCAGTCGCGAGACCTCGCGGATGCGCCTGTGTCGGGGATCATTGTTCAGGCATGTGGCGATTGCCACTTGGCGAACTTTGGCGGCTTCGCATCGCCCGAACGAGTGTTGGTTTTCGACATCAACGACTTCGATGAAACATTTCCGGGTCCATGGGAATGGGACATAAAGCGGCTGGGGGTAAGCCTGATTCTGGCCGCCAGGGACCGGAGTTTTTCAAAAACAGTGGCGAACCAGGCGGTGGAAGCAGCAGCCGCGTCCTATCGCGAGCGGATGTCTGAGTTCACCGAAATGACAGTGCTTGACACTTGGTACGCAAGAGTCAGCATCGATGCCCTGAAGGAGCATTTCCGGAAAGATCCGGACATGTCTGTCCGGTTGGCGAAGAAGCAGAAGCAGGCCCTCTCGCAAAACTCTGAGGCGGTAATTCCCAAGCTCACAGCAGTCGTGGACGGGCGGCGGCAGATTCAGGACAACCCTCCGGTTATCTACCATTTCCACGGATATGCTCGAAATTTCCAAAAGGGGCACGCGAAGTTCATCGACGACTACAAACAGTCGTTGCAGACAGATCGACAACAGTTGTTCGATCGCTATCGATTCGAGGACAGTGCAATAAAAGTTGTTGGAGTGGGGAGCGTCGGCACGCGCTGTTATCTCGCGCTATTTCTCGCTGACGAAGATGATCCGCTCTTCCTTCAAGTCAAAGAAGCGCGCAGGTCGGTGCTGGAATCGCCTCGCGGCAAAAGCCGGTATGCTCATCAGGGTTTCCGGGTGGTGGAGGGCATACGTGTCATGCAAGGCGCAAGCGACATTTTTCTCGGCTGGGCCCGTACCGAGAAGCATGACTACTACCTTCGTCAGTTCCGTGACATGAAGGTCTCCGCCGAGGTCGAAACCTTCCGACCTCGCACTCTGGTTGGGTACGCCACCATGTGCGGCTGGGCCCTGGCGCGAGCCCACGCTAAAGCTGGCGATGCGGCAATGATCGCCGGCTACCTGGGATCGACCGATCAATTCGATGACGCTTTAGTGCAGTACTCGGAGGCCTACGCTGATCAGGCGGAACGCGACTTCGAAACCTTCCAGGCGGCCATTCGTTCCGGGCGCCTGTCGACGGAACCAGCAAAAGGAGTGGGGCTGGAGTTTCTGCTATAGCAGTAATGCTGATTCGTAGCTCAGGAGGACGAGGACTTGGATGACACCGGCGCCACAGTTCACATGGAGGATCAACATGAAAGAAAGCAAGAAGCGGATATCTCCGGCCCCGAGTAGCTGGTCGTACGAAGCCATTACTCTCGCTGGTTGTCTCCTACTAAGTGGAGTTGCGTCAGGCCAAGAGCTCCCCGCTAATGTTGCCGCCCCGCTGCCGCAGCTACCGGCCGCTCTCGGCATGCGAGCGAACACACAATTCACGCCGACTTACGATGGCAACGCCGGCAATCCCCAGCAGGCGATTGCGAGTTCCGCTCCTGCCCTCCCTGCTGCGTATTCGGAGCCCGGCATTGCCCGGCCCGGCGCGCGGCTCATCACGCTGCAAGAGGCGCAGCAGAAAGCCGCCGCTCCTGCGGCAAACAATCCCATGGTGCGCCTGGGCCAGCTTCAAGTCGAGGTGGCAAGGCAGACTCGGCTCGGCACACTATCCACTTTCTTCCCTCAGATCGGTTCCGACTTCTCCAACTTTCACTTCAACAAGTTCATGGGGCAGCGGCTTGAGGTTGTTCGTCCGATTCAGGGCGGCACCGCAACCGTTGGGGTGCCGCTGCTCGGGAAAGATCAGACTCTTGTTGCCGTCACCGGGACGCAGCCCATCACGCCGCTGTTCCAGCTTCGCGAGCTCTACAAGATTAACCTTGCTGACGAAAACATTGCGAGAGCCAAAGCAGGAATGCCCGTCTCCGAGACAGCCAGCAACGTCGAGAAGCTCTATTACGACTTGCTTGTTGCACAGCGGCAACTGGCGCTCGCCAACGCAACCGCTACAGAAACCGCGAACAAGTGGCTGGTGGCCGGCAATCCGGCATCAGCGGTAGAGTCGCCCGGCCACGACGAGGAGTTGATTGAAGCAAGTAATGCGCTGGCGATCGCAACTAGCAAGATGAAGGAACTGACCGCTTCACTCAACGGCATGCTCGGTTGGCCTTCAGATACACAGCTTCAGTTGGTGCCTCCCGACCCAGGTTTTGAAGACATTTCCCTGAAGGAAGCCACCGACAAAGCGACGGCAACGAATCCCGAGGTGATCGAGGCAGAACAAAACGTAGTAAAGGCGCGAGCTGCTTCGACAATTCAGAAACTGGCATATGTTCCCGTGGTCGCGGCGATCGGTGGCTATGCGTATAACGCCAACGTACTTCCGCTGTTGCCACGTGACTTCTCATTCATCGGGCTGGTGGCGACCTATAACCTGTTTGACTTCGGCAAGCGGGAGCACACGATTAAAGGAGCAAATGCGCAGGCCGAAATGGCAGAGATTGCCCTGCAGTTAACCAAAGCCAAAGTCGCGGGAGCCGTTAAAACCAGTCATCTCGAATTGGAGCGCTTGCGGCAGCTAAGCGAGCTCACCCGCCGCCTGGATTCAGCCATTCAGTTAGAACGAACAATCTACGAAAAAACCGGCACCGAGGTGGCACCAGCGAAGCAAGCCAAAGTAGAAGCGGAGATGTTTCAAGCCGATCTCGATTACCGTCAAGCCCTGGCCAGGATGAAGACCTTGATGGGGGAACAACGATGAAGTGAACGAACGGATTCAGTATCGGGCATGGGCTCCTCCGTACACTCACCGGAAAGCCCATCTCTTCGACAACATCTGCTAGTTTTGCTAGCTGACAGGATAGGTCGAGGGGGATAGGCTTCCTCGCTAGCTAGCTGCAACGTTTCGAAAACGCAACACGAGTTCCGGACTTACGAGAATTGTCGCAGGGTCGTGGGTGACTGGACGCCACATGGTGTAGTCGGCTCTCACGATTGTGATTGAGGATTTGTTGATTCATCTCGGAGGATTTTATGGAGCGCAACAAGATTGTCTTGGCTGGGCATTATCGGTTTTGGTGCTATTCGGCGGTTGTAGATCAACGCCACCTCCGAGTTCATCCGTGACCCCTGAAGTTTCTCCCATAGTTTCTCAGTCCTCAAAAGACCCGGTCATCTATCTCAATCAGGGATGGACGCCGGAGATTCGCGAGGGTTACTACCACATATCACAGGGCTCAACTGTGATGCCCTATGACATCTTTTTAAATCTAGAGGCCGCCGGCAGCCAGGAACTCTTTCGCTCGGACGCAAACAGCGAACGCTATGGCCTGACGCCTGATCCGGTGAATCCGCAGGCCAATCCCGATGGCTTGCCGATAGGGCTAAGTAAAACCACGACGACGGAAGGCCCATGGAAGGGCGAGGACGTGGGCTTGACCTGCGCGGCCTGCCACAACACGGAGCTGTTTTACCAGGGAAAACGGATTCGCATCGATGGCGGGGTGGGAAATCATTTCGACATTGAGGCATACTTGTCGGCTCTCGATGACGCAATGCAGGAAACCCTGACAGATACGGCAAAGTTTGATCGTCTGGCGACCCGACTGGGAGCGTCGAGTCCCGACGCCAAGAGTGAACTGCACAAACGATTTGAGGGGGCTGCCGACCGGGTTCATAACTATCGCACCCGCGTCTTGGTTACCCCTTACCCCTGGGGGCCGTCGCGGATGGATGCCATCGGTTTGATTGTCAACCGCTTGACCTACATAGCGCCTAACATTCCCGAAAACTGGTCTACTCCCCTTGCGCCGACCAAACCTCCCTTTCTCTGGAATTCCCCGCAGGGAACGTGGACACAATGGCGCGGCGTCCAAAAGGATCCGATCGAACGCAACCTGACAGAGACCATGGGCGTTTACATGGCCATGAATCTGACCGCCAAGTCACCTGAAGAGGGCCTCTTCGATTCGAACGCTCGCCTGAAAAATCTCGAAGAGATCGAGGATTGGCTGAATCACCTGGCGCCTCCAAAGTGGCCGGAAGAGGTGTTTGGAAAGATCGACCGCGCGAAAGCGGCGGAGGGCAAGAAGCTATTCGCCAGCCACTGTGCGGAATGCCACAATTCCTACCCCTATACCTGGACCGAGCCCAACAAGTATGGCAAGCGCTTTCTTGAAGTTGGATTAGTGCCGGAAAAATACGTGGGGACCGATCCGATGCAGTTCCAGGATCTAAGGCCCTACGCGCTGACCGCCCAACTGGCCCCCAACCTGCCAGGACCTCTTAAGGATAAGACTCTCTTGCCGACTGGCTACCTCTACATGGGACTGCAGGAAAGCATTCTGCATGTAGCACTCGCAAAGATCAATCTGACCGAAGAGGAAGCCGTCAAGATGCACGGCTATCGGGAGCTTCCCGTACCGCGTCCCTCGGAGGTGCCCCACTACAAAGCAGCGCCGCGAGATGGTGTGTGGGCAACCCCGCCTTTCATGCATAACGGGTCAGTGCCCAACCTTTACGAGATGCTCGTTCCGGCGGCACAACGGACGAAAAAGTTTTATCTGGGAAGAGACTTCGATCCGGTAAAGGTCGGAGTCGACACATCCGGCAAATCCGGAACCTACCTCGTCGACACATCGCTGGTGGGAAGTTCGAATAAGGGCCACTCGTTCGAGAACGGCCCCCTAGGGAACGGTGTCATTGGTCCTCTGCTAACTGAGGAGGAGCGCTGGGCGATCGTCGAGTACTTGAAATCCATTCCGGAGGAGCCAGGCCGAGTCACGCCCTTCGGCGGTCCGCAGAACGCGGTCACGGGCCATGCTAAATGGGCAGAACAGCCGAAAGAGCCGTGAAACTGAGCGCACCGTTATGACGGTAGGAGAATAGCGATGTCCGACCATGTAGATGGACCGCGGTCGATCGGCGATCCATCGATTGACCTCACCGATCTGTTCGCGTTCACCAGCCCGGCCAATCCAGACCACACAGTGCTCGTCGCGAATGTCTTCCCCTCGGCTGGCGTGAGCGCGATGTTCTCCAACGTGGTCAATCACTCGATAGTCGTTCGCCGAATGGCCGTGGCAGGGCTCGGCGAAGCTGCCAAATTCAAGCCGGACGATCAGGAATATCGCTTCAACTGCAAGTTCAGCGCCCTGGAGCGCGGGTCGGACGGATCGAAGTCGATGCAAAAGGGCACTTGCACTTTCCCTGGCGGTCAGGAACTCAGCTTCTTTGTGAATGACGAAAAAGGAGCAACGACGCCGGACGGAGTCTTTCGGGTGTTTGCCGGTCTGCGTTCGGACCCTTTCTACCTTGCGTGGCTGGTCGCGATCCTGAAGAAATTTCCCAACCTGCTCCAGCACGATAATGTGCTTTCGATCGTAATCGAATTCGACACTCGCCGCGTGCTCGATCCCGACAAAGGGCAGCTCTTCGGAGTCATAGCAGAAACAAGCGCAATACCCCAACCCCGTACTCTCATCGGGCATGAGCCTCCGCGTTTCGATTGGGTCGGTCGCCCTGAACAAACCAACATGCGCCTCAACAATCCGGCAATGGAAGGTGCAGACGACGTGCGGGATCTCTGGAACCAGATGACTCCGTTTACGCTTGCAGAGGAGTTCCAACCGATCTTCCGCAAGCGTCTGTTGGACAGTCTGACCAATTGGGATATGCGTGATGGAAAGGCGGACTGGACTCCTGCGGAGATGGCTGCCGTCATCAACGTCTATCTCGATGACTTCCTACTGTTCGACGTATCGAAACCGATAAGCGATACCAGCTTTTTCGAGATCGAAAAAAGCACGCTCCACGGGAAACCCTATCAGACGGGTGGTGGCCGTACCGTCAACGCGAATGTCATCGACATCATGATTACGTGGATGGTGAACAACGACCGCGAATTCCTTCAAGGAGGGGCGACGGGTGCAACGAAGCCGGGGGTAAAGTCGTTTCCCTACCTGGCCTCGCCCAACACGGCGTTGCAAACTGTTGTCGAGAGCGTCGACCTGTCGGCCCCGCCAGACAAGGTATGGGCGCTGATCGGAGCATTTGGGGGAACGTGGCACCCGTTGATCGCCGAGATCCATCTGATTGGAACCGGAATCGGGCAGCTGCGCAAGATTGAAACGATCGACGGCAAGCAGATCATCGAACGGCTCGAAGCCATCGACGATCCTGAGAGGTCCTATCGCTACACAAATATCAGCGGCATTCAAGCCGTGGATTACACCGGAACTCTGGACGTAAAAGCCAAGGGCAGCGGCAGCTCGGTTGAATGGCGCGTCCAATATTGGGCGGATGGACAGCCTGACATTATCGTGAAGACCATAATCAGCACCCTGCTAAAGACGGGCCTCGGCAGCCTAAAACCGCGCTTCGGCGTCCCGAAGTGATGATCTGCGAGGACTTGACCCGATGAATGATTCCACCACGCAACTGCAAACCGTCAGTAACAACGTCGACTTATCAGCTCCTCCGGATCAGGTCTGGTCCCTCATTGGATCCTTCGGCGGCACATGGCACCCATTGGTTGCCAAGATTGAGCTGACCGGAGAGGGCATCGGTCGAGTGCGCACAATTCATACGATCGATGGCAATCAGATCGTCGAACGTCTCGAAGCCATCGACGATGAACAAAGACTCTATCGCTACGCGATGATCAGCGGCATCCCGGCAACAGACTACACCGGAACGTTGGCGGTCAAACCAAAGGCAGCCGGAAGTTCCGTCGAGTGGCTCGTGCAGTACCGGCCAGCCGGTGCGCCCGAACTGGCCGTGAAGACCGCCGTATCCACCCTAATAGATACGGGCCTGGAAAGCCTGAAGACCCGCTTTGGTGCCGCTCAATGATCGAATCGCCAATTCTTGAAATGGATTTCCCACTGGCTACAGCCGGCGAGATCGCTGTCATCAATCTGGAGAGCTCCCGTCAGCAATCCTGGAGCAGGTTCTGGCAATCGCCGCAACAGGCAGGCGTCGCTGAGTACATTGTCGAACAGGAACAGATAACTCTGCAGTTTCTTAGCGATGTCACTGCGTTAGACCGCCTCGAAAGTATGGTCGAACAGCTCGTTCGCCTCGGTACCGAACCCATGCGAACCGCGCTCATCCAGGCGCAGGTTGCGTCGACGACACATCGTTTCGCGGAGGCAAGAAGCTATCTACAAGCGGCCAGTGTCAACGGAACACTTTTTGCAGCCGCCAACCGCCTGTTATTGAGCATCGACCAGGCATGCGGAGACAGACTCGATGCGGTGCTGGAGGCTCGACACCAGATGGCCGCGGAATCCTGCCGTTTGGAAGACCTGGTGCCGCTTGCCGCATTACTCGCTGATCTTCGTGACTTCGATGAGGCCGACCGCATCTATCACCGAGCTTTGAGGGGATATCGGGACGTCTCACCATTCGCCTTGGCATGGGTTTGTTTTCAGCTGGGTGCTTTGTGGGGAGAACTTGTACCTGAAACACAACCGAGTCGAGCCTCGCAGTGGTATCGGAAAGCGATCGAATATGTGCCAGGCTACGTCAAAGCGCGCGTGCATCTGGCTGAGATTTATCTGCGTGACGAGAAGGTTGAAGATGCAGAAGCCTTACTCATTCCGGCTCGTTCGTCCGGCGATCCTGAAGTAGATTGGCGTCTTGCCGACGTGATGGCCGCGAAGGGGAACTTTCCGGAAGGGGAAGCGCACTTGCAGGCCGCGCGATCCGGGTTCGAGAGTCTTCTTAAAAAACACCTACTTGCATTCGCTGATCATGGCGCAGAGTTCTATTCCGGCAGCGGCAATGATCCCGACAGAGCTTTCGAACTTGCGAGGGTCAATCTCGCGAATCGGCCAACGCTACGGGCTTTCGAACAGGCGTATGTGACGGCGGTGGGTGCCGACAAGCTCCAATTCGCCTCCGATACTCTTTCGGCGGCCGAGACCCGCTGGGGAGCTACGCCCGCCTTCAGCCTCTCACCTCTCGCGGGCCGCAGCGATCTGCGGGAGATAGTTCGGAAAGGCCATGTTTGTTAATCAAGTTGGATGGAGCAGCCACATGTTGATCGACCGTAGAAGTTTTATGCAGGCCGCGGCGCTTGTTGCCGTTGGTGATCTCCTGTCACCCTCCTCGAACGTGCGAGCGTATGCTTCGTCGTTTCCGGCTTCTGTGCCAACACAAATGGCTGTCGGCGGAACGGGTACAAAACATGTCTTCAAGGTTGATGGATGGGACCCTCGCGAACATCTTCCTGTTGAACGCTCAAAGACGTCGCCCTCGTATCCTGCGGTCGGCGATTTGGCTGGCGATGAAGTGTTCATCAGAATTAACCAGGCATGGCGGACCGCCTGGCGATGACTTGACCGGCTTGGCCGAAATAGCCAAATGGGCGCCAAAACACAATCAGGCCACCATCATCGATTTTGACGTCAAAGGGAAGGCGCGCACTACGGTCATGACCCGAGTATGTCCGACACGAATTGAGGCAGGGTGACGGATATCACGAAATGTGCAGACCGATGGGCTTCTGGTTCGCTGGGAGGGTAAATGACAGCCAGGTCCACCTTACTTAGAACCTTCCTTGGATTGTCACTGGCAATGATTTCCTGTTCGGGTGCCCCGGGTCAGTCGCTGACGGCCTCCACAGAGACCCAAGTCTGGCCGGAAGCGGATGCCCATCTCGAATTGCCGGCGCATTTGCGCGTGCTCGCGTTCAGTGGGGTGGAGCAAGGAGTGGGTTATCCCTACCAGCAGTGGTATGCGGCGGCAGCACTCGGTTACCAGTTCAAATCCATTTTGAGGCAGCACATAGAAAACATTGACCCTGACAAAGAGCATCATTTTCTCTTCGGCGGCGGCTATGAGTTCCTTCGAACGATTCAATCGGGAAAGGTGAAAGACGAGGACAGGATAACTATCGACGTGACCCCTGGCTTTCGCCTCCCCGCCGAATTCTTAGTGCGCGACAGGAACTGGACCGAGTTCCGCTGGATAAACGGGACATACTCGACAACATATCGGAACATGCTGACGGTCGAACGGGACTTCCTTTTTCGCGGCTTCCGTTTTACACCCTACGGTGCTGCGGAGGTCTTCTATGACGGAGCGAGCCATTCCTGGAATCAGGAATGGTACACCGCGGGCGTCCAGTGGCCCTACAAGCGCCTTTTGATGCTCGACACATATTACCGGCGAGAGAACTGCCCTACGTGCAACCCCGCATACTGGAACGTGGCCGGAGTGACGCTGAACTTCTACTTCGAGAATACGAAGTAAGCCGCTAAATGAAACGTCATCCAACGTCCTCACGTCGGCACACTGAAGGGTCTAAGTGAACGGGAGTATGAAGTTAGTTTTGGCGCGAGCGTGACAGTCTCCATGCAAGAGCGGTGCATGAAATTCCCATAATTCCGCGAAGGCAATTGAGGATGCGACATCTGTTCAGGCTAGTATTATCGGCAGCGACGGCAATATGCTCGGTGCGTGTGCTTAGCGCCCAAGATCTTGCGCCACGGACCTACGTCATCACTCCTCTGCATGCCAACGCGATTACGTTGACTTGGTCCTTCTACAACGGCAGTATCCGCTACAATGGTGCACTCCCAGTTAGCGACGCCACCGGGACGTACAGCGTACCGATCCTCAGCTACTATCACTCGTTCGACCTATTTGGCCTTTCGGCCAACGCGGTTGCCTCGTTGCCTTACGGAGTAGGAAACTTCCAGGGAACGTTAGCCGGCGCGGGGGAGCACCCAAATGAAGACGCCCGATGGGCTGATCTCCTCTATCTGAAGCTCTTTCGCCCAGGGTACGTGGAATACGATTTACCATGACTCAGGGTCGGAATATAATTCGGCCCCTTCAGTCGCAATGGCTACCTTCTTCCGTTTGCTGCGACACGCGTGGACGATCCGGCAACGATGCAATTAGCCTCGCAAGGCACTCCTTGTGGCATCCGCAGAAAGACGATTTCGAACCACCTCAGTTTGGCTCGGACTCCGTACCCGAATCTGGTCCTAAGCGCTGGGGCAGGGAATCTTTTACGGATCTCAGATATTCCGAGGTGGCGAATACGACAGCCGCATTCCCATTCCTTCAGTTGAAGCCTGTTCCCAACACCTCGTTCCCCTGAAACCCGACCGATTCAGCCCTGTTTACTTTTACTACCGCCCTTGGCGAGTATTTTTTTGGTCGTCGACCCGAATCACTTCTTGATAACACGCTGCGCAATTGTTTATGAAACACGCTCTACACAGAGACATAGAGCTAGCAGTTCGATCCTAGGAACGTTAGCGTGCGATTGGCCGTCGGCCAGGTTCGCCTCGCGGTCCTTAACGTGCTTTAAAGTTCCGTTTCGTGTCTACTCCTCTAAGAGCTTGTTGAAAAACTCATTTAGGCACTTACTTTAGACTCCGAAAAAGTGACCAGAAATGTATACAGAGGGCGGATCGGCGCGTTGCAGGCCATTTTTGCGCGACGCTGATTTGTCCTGGCTGGCTGCATTGGATAGCCGGAATCGTTTTTCAACAAGTTCCTAAAGGTGTTCAAAATTGAGCGTCTGTTAACCGGGTGCAGTCAATCTGCAGCGATCGCTTCGATCGCCGATTGTGTGCCGCTGCTCAATGGCAGACGAACTCTCGCTAGGTTGGGACTCGCCGAACTCTCCCGGTCTAAACACATAGGAGTGCAAGAGTTGCTCAAACATGCTTGCACCGATCCGTCCCAACCGGATTCGCGCGACGTGGCCTTCGGCGTCGTCCGGCGCATCGACGCTGCTGGCAGAATGGCTCATCCAGCTGAGGCGCTTGCCGTGTTCGAGGCTGCGCTAGATCAAAAGGCTGCGCGTCAGAGCGTTGACAGGCTTAATCAATTGAATGCGGAACGCCGGCGAACCGTGAAGGTGCATTTTGAAAAGCTTGTCAAGTCGATCGGAACAAAAACGCCAGCTGGTCTGGTGGTCATGGCGAGACGAGCCCGAAAGGGATCGCAGGCCTCCTGGCGAGCAAATGTGTCGAGAGGTATTCGGTTCCCAGCATCATCCGCAAAACCGGGATTGTTAAGTATCACCTGCTTGATGTTTATGGCGACGTTGCGTCCGTTGTGCGCAGCACGAGTGAGGCTATCGCTCAGCCCCGATCGACATTGCATTTCTTGGAATCGGGCGAGAATGGCCACCTTGCGTTCAACGCTCACCGGCGAATTTCGACATGTAAGAGCCCAATCTGGTTGTTACGCTCGACGAAGCCTGCCGCCACCAACAATCATCGCAAGGTCCCGAATCGTTTCAACAGTATAATTAGCTGGGCGTTGATGTCGTCTTTGTCCACTGAGTCCATTCGTTTTAAGCCATCGGAAGGTCTACCGAAACATTTGTTGATTGTTAGGTGCGATCGTCAAAATCCATGAAAAATGAGCCACCGCATTTTGCACGGCAATAGTCACAGCTCGGATCGTATTCGCGTGCTGCACAGCGTCGGACACTTGCTTCGCGGCGGGATTGAGAACTGGCTCTACCAGATGATTACCCGGCTCGATCCTTCACATTTTGAGCATCATGTTCTTGTATGGACTGACAAAGAAGAGCCGTTCACGGCGCAGTTTCGCGAGGCAGGCGTTAGGGTTATTCCGTGTCTGAATCACTCGAATCCTCTATCCCTTGCACTCGACCTGCGCTCGATTGTAATGAGGAATGGCCCCTACGACATACTGCATACGCATGGCACGCACGGCCAGGGATTTATCATGGCCATCGTCTCGGCATTCGGTGTACGAGCGCGCGTTGCGCACAGCCACAACGACATCCGTCCCTTGCTCAGAAAATCGAGCCTGCCATATCGCATGTATTCCGCGATGGGTTATGCAGCGCTGCGGCACCTTTCCACAGTTGGTCTCGGCGTGAGCGAGATGGCTGCGGAATCTATGTTCGGCCAGGGTTGGCGTTCAAACTCACGCTGGCGTCTTCTTTACTGTGGCATCGATTTTCAACGTTTCTTTCGCGAGCCTGATCCTGACCTTCGAGAGAAACTTGGCATTCCCCAAGACAGATATGTTCTTGGCCATGTCGGCCGTTACGTGAAGCAAAAAAATCATGGGTTGATGGTCGAGATTCTCGATGAACTGGTACATCGCGATACTAAGTATCATCTGCTGTTCATCGGCGATGGGCCGATGCGAGACCAGGTAATGGCCGATGTGGAGAGACGAAGGCTTTCCGCTCATGTAACTTCGGTTTTGGACACGAGCGACGTGCCCAGTTATCTTGCAAGCGCGATGGACTGTTTTCTATTTCCATCAACCCATGAGGGTCTTGGGCTCGCCGCCGTGGAAGCTCAGGCAGCGGGGTTGCCGTGCATGCTTTCCAACGTGATTTCCCCCGAGGTTGTGGTTAACACTGCGATGTGTCGCCGAATCGCACCCGATGCTCCAGCACCTCTCTGGGCGAACGAAATTGTGAAAGCTCCTTCCAGAGTATGTCCGAACGATCCAAGATTTCAGCAGATATTTCTTGAGAGCCGCTTCAACATTGATCAGTGTGTTGTCAGGCTAACAGAGACCTACGCAGAGCTAGTCGAGGACTAGCTTCAATAGGTATGCCGCGCATCTTACGACTCTAAAAAAGCTACAACAATATGGGAACCAGAGAGCACTTCGCTTACCGTGTTGGCCGCAGACCCATGTACATGTTTCACGATGCTAGTCATTTTTTTCCTTATACGTTGAACCTATAGCGTTTATAAATTGTAAAAACTTCCACGAAATAGTTTCGGAAATCGATGGTGTAGCTAGTACTAAGGCTCGTCAATTTTTGGCGAGGACATAGGCGAATATGAAGGCAACACTAGCATCATCGCTGCATCCTACAAAATAAGCTCGTACGAGCCATTTCAGTTGCAATACGCAGCCCAGCGGAGTGCGTAACCTGACGAATCGCCTCTACATGAGGTCGAGCCAGATCGCCGGGGTAAATAAGAAGAAAACCTGAACGAATAGGTTCACCATTGAGTGCATTTCGAATGCACCATGTTGATTTTTATGCGGGAGGATACCTATGACTCAGCACAAGCCTGGTAGGTTAAGTGTTGCCGTCGATGGCCTCGTTTCCTTAGCGCTTGCTGTTTTTGCTGTCGTATGGGCAAATCAGCTCTACATGCCGCGAAGGCTTGAAGATTTTCTTGAGATTCGCGTAACACTGCTCAATACAATCTTCGCGATCGTTTTTTTTGTTCTTAGCACGAAATGCTCGAGCTCGCTCGGCTTGTATCGACGCGAGCTCACTGAGTGGTTCGATGCGGGCCTAAGAATTGTGATGTCCTGCGCCGTCATGACCGCTTTCGTGGCCATCTATCTCCACCTTCGAAAATCTCCAAGCCCAATCAAAGTCATACTTCTCGAGTTCTTTATATCGGTATGTGTTTATCAGCTTGTACGAGTCGCGCTCACGAATGGCGGCCTACGCTCGAATCAACGCGAGCTGGAACAGGTCTTGATTTTGGGTAGCGGGCGCCCCGCGATGAAAGCCTGGAAGGAGTTGCGCATTCAGTATCACAGAAGCAAGCATCTGATTGGATTTGTCGACGATTGTGATCCTCATTCGTTGCCCGCAGAATTAGCGGCGAGCTTTGTATGTCATGCAGACCGGCTCCCAGAATTCCTCCTGCACAATATCGTCGACGAAATCATCATCGCGGTTCCCATGCGCTCTTGCTACGATATGGCGCAGCGAGCAGTCTCGGCCGCTGAAGCTGCTGGAGTGCGCATCCTTACTCTAAGCGAAATATACGACCTCAGTTTCAGTAAAGCGCTTCGCGCGCGCGCGCCCCTCTTTGTTGAGCTCATTCCTAAAGATGAGAGAAGCATCACTGCTGAAGGCCTGAAACGCGGACTCGATATTGTAGGTTCAATCGTCGGGCTGATACTGGCACTGCCAATTTTTGCAGCAATTGCCATCGCAACTAAGTTGACCAGCCCGGGCCCCATTTTGTTTGTTCAACCGAGACACGGTTACCGACGGCGGCTTTTTCCGATGTGGAAATTTCGAAGCATGGTGCCGAACGCGCCCGACTTGATGGCGTCTCTAGAGAGCCAGAACGAGGCGCAGGGCCCGATTTTCAAAATTAAGAACGATCCTCGCATCACGCCGATTGGACGATTTCTGCGAAGTACTTCAATTGATGAACTACCGCAACTGTGGAACGTACTAGTGGGCGATATGTCGCTGGTAGGCCCGCGCCCGATGAGCGTGCGAGATGTCTCGCACTTTACCGAAGCGCAGTTAATGCGGCGTTTCAGCGTACGACCAGGAATCACAGGTAGCTGGCAGGTGTCAGGCCGTAGCTCCTTTAATTTCGAGCAATGGATAACGCTTGACTGTGCCTATCTTGATGAATGGTCTCTTGCCCTGGATCTTAAAATTCTCGCCCGGACCGTGCCTGCAGTGTTGAGGGGTTCGGGTTCAGTTTGAGACGACTCAGGAGACCTGATGCGAATTGCTGTAGTACATGACTATTTTACGCAGTTGGGTGGCGCAGAAAAAGTAGCCGAAGAGATCATGCGCATGCTGCCACAGGCAACGCTTCACTCAACGGTGGCGCTTCCTCATTGTATGCCGCCAAGCCTGTCGGATATCCCCATCACAACTTCCTGGATGCAGCATCTTCCTGGCGTTCAGGACTATTATCGTCTCTATTTCCTGCTCTATCCTCTGGCAGTTCGTTCACTTGACTTTAGCCAATATGATCTGGTGATTTCTAGTTCCTCAGGCTACGTAAAAGGCGTGCGCACGAATCGTGATGCTCTCCATGTCTGTTATTGCCACACTCCTATGCGCTGGGTTTGGGGATTCGATGATTATTCAGAACGGGAATCCTTCAGTGCAGCCCATCGGGTTGTGCTTCGCGGGCTGATTCGGGGCCTGCGTGAGTGGGACATCGGTGCCTCCCGACAGCCTGACCATTTCATTGCTAATTCGCGCGCCGTTGCAGCCAGAATTGTGCGAGCCTATGGACGCCGCGCGGAGGTCATACACCCTCCGATTGATCTCAGTCGTTTTAGCCCGTCGCATGAGCATGGGGATTACTACCTTGTTCTTTCGAGGCTCGTCTCATACAAGCGTATCGATCTCGCAGTTGCCGCGTGCAACCTACTAAAACGAAAACTCATGATCATCGGCGATGGTCCAGATCGTGAGCGCCTCTCAGCCTTGGCAGGGCCCACCGTAACATTTCTTGGGAGACTGCCGGACCGCGAGGTCCAGTATTATGCTGCGCGTTGCCGCGCTCTAATCTTCCCAGGTGAGGAAGATTTCGGCATGGCACCGCTCGAAATTGCAGCAGCAGGACGGCCAAGCATCGCCTACCGCGCAGGTGGTGCCATGGAGACGATCGTCGAAGGCATAACCGGACTATTCTTTGACAGGCAAGAGCCGGAAAATGTGGCTTCTGCGATTGAACGGTTAGAGAAGCTGAAGTGGTCTCAACAGCTCTTGCGTAACCATGCCAGGGGTTTCAGCGTCGAAGTGTTTCAATCGCGCATGCGTACGTTTCTTTCCAAAATCGATGCAAGAGTGAATGACATCCCAGCCCTCACTTTGAGCATGGAAAAGAAAACGGCCTGAAAGGGCAGGCCTTGTGCACTCCAGGATATTTTGCCCTGCGTGCGGACGGTAATGTATAAGATCGCGATGCGCACCATGGCAATGATTCCGTTGTTTAGTGAGTGCTCCCTACGTTTTCCCAGTCCCAGTTGCTGTTCGTCTAAGTCAGCAACCCCGAGGGCGTTCGCCTGCATCAGCTCACCAGCCTAAAGTAATCTATCGTTGCTTATATATATCGGCAATAATCTTGACTTACACCCAAAGAAAACATGAGTGGAGGTCACTTGCTATATGGTTTTTAAAAAGGCAGCGATGTTATCGATGTTTACATTAGTCGCTGTGAGTGCGTTAGGTGCGCAGGAACAGGCTATCAAGGCAGATGACCTCATTGATTCAATTGGGGTAAACACACATTTTGCCTATACCAACACATATTATTATCAGAAATATGCGCAGGTTATTGCTGCACTAAGCGGCGCTGGAATACGCCATGTTCGCGACGGATATTATCTCTGGCCGGCTGGCCATCAGATGTATAAAGTACACCAGGCAATCAAAGCTGCTGGAATAGGCACAGATTACGTAGTCTCCTACAATTCATTAACGACAATAGCGGACCTCGAATCCTTTCAGTCGCTCGCAGGAGACATGGAAAGCATCGAAGGTCCGAACGAGTTCGATTTAAACGGTGGAAGCAATTGGGCAATCTCACTTGCCAGCTTCTTGCCTACTCTTAGCCAAGCAGGTCTAGCGTTGCACGTGCCTGTGCTCGGGCCTTCGTTGTTCCAGCAAAAATCCTATGGAACCCTTGGAGACATCTCCCAGTACATCGACTACACCAATCTGCACATCTATTTCGGCGGCAGAAATCCGGGCACGAATGGGTGGGGTTCGGTGAACGCTGAAGGTCACTCCTATGGAAGCATTCCATGGTGGGTCGACAATGCGAACATATCGGCATCGGGTGCCGCTTCTTACGTCACAGAGAGTGGTTATAATCAGGTTCCAACCAGCACGACACCCTATACTGTTCCTTACAGCGTTGCGTCGGTCTACACGATTCAAACTATCTTTGAGATGATGGCGCATGGCATTAAACGTACATATATCTATGAGTTGATCGATGATCCGTCATCCCCGGAATTGGGTTTGATGACGAACACGATGCGACCAAAGTATTCGTACACAGCAATTAAATCGCTGACGAGTGTGCTTACCGATAGGGGAGTGTCTTTTGCACCAGGCAAACTTCAATACTCGCTTAGTGCGGCAACCGCAAATGTGCACCACTTATTGATGCAGAAACATGATGGGACATTTTATCTTGCATTGTGGGTCAACCAGCCCATATACAATCCGTCAAACAACGCACCCATAAGCGTCACACCGCAGAAGGTCACTGTGACCCTAGACTCCGCTCACGCAGTTGAGAGCAATTCGTCGATCGATTCGTCCGGAACACTAACTACCGTGGCAGTAAACAATTCATATGCATATAATGTGCAGCTCACACCATACCTAGTGTTGCTAAAGATTGTTTCGACTAACTAGTTAGAATGGATTCCTCCATGGCTCGTTTCTTGAACTAACTAAGATCTCCCGTAAGGCGAGGGGCTTCTCAGGCCAATACTTCAGCATATGCCGCTTCCACTTTTCGGGCGGTCCGCTCGATAGTGAAATGTTCGAGAACGCGGGTCCTGCCTGCCTTCCCCATTGCTGCGGCCATCTCAGGGGCATCGAGAAGGGCACAGATTGCCGAGCTCATTGCCGGGCCGTCGTCCATGGGAACCAGAAGCCCTGTTGTACCATGCACGACGATCTCGGGCACACCGCCTCCATTTGTTGCTACAACAGGCTTTCCGGCCGCCATCCCCTGTACGATGACCTGCCCGAAGGGTTCACCTGTTGTGGATGCGTGGACAAGTAGGTCCAGCTTGTGGATGAGATCCGGTACATCGTTGCGGAAGCCAGTGAATTCAACAGCTTCCGCGATTCCCAGCCTTCTGGAGAGTTCGCGCATTTCAAGTTCATATTGCTGCTCTTTGAAGAGCGCTGCGCCAATAATCTGGAAATGCGTCTTCGGAAAACGCTTGAGAACTTCCGCAGCAGCCTGCAGGAAGATATGCTGGCCTTTCCACGGACAGATGCGGCCCACTAAGCCAATTCTGACTTCGCACTGTGAGTCGGCCGAATACCAATCCCGCGACATGCCGGGTTGCTCGTAGTCACGGATATTCACGCCGGATGCGATGGCCATGCTGGGGCGGGCTCCACTGAGATGCAGCGTTTCAAGCGTAGCGGCTGAATTCCCGATGATGAAGTCTGGCATCAGCTTGCACAATTTCCGCATGACTCGAACGGCTGGCCTAGGGAGGTAGTCCTCCGTGATGCGGTCGCGCATGTGCCAGATGACTGGTGTCTGCGTGAGTTTGCCGGCTATGCCACCCAAGACGTCGGCCTTGAGTGAGTTCGTATGGATCAATTCAATGTTGTGGGTGTGAATAAAGTCGACGAGGCGCAGCACATACGCGAACAGGTTGAGAGCGGTCTTCAACTGAACGACCTTTGAGGAGCCGAGGGAGTCTTTGCGCGTGTGCAGAAGATCGGGACTGATCTCCAGAATGTGAAGGTCGACAATTCCGCGTAACCGATTCGCGAGGGGGCCATCAGAACCAAGCACGACAATCGGCATAATGCGAGAACGATCAAGATGAGAGACTAAGTCCAGCAAGGCGATCTCACCTCCGCCCAACTGGGCAGTGTGGTCAAAGAGCAGAACCCGCTTGGGAGAAAATAGATCGGCTTGCCGTGGAGTGATTTGTGCGGGTCGGAGCTCGCCTAGTGGGACGGCTGACTTTGTTTGTACACTCATGGCAACAATGCAGTGCTCATAATCCTCTATAAGATGTAGATGCTTCTTCAAATGAAAAAGCAGTGCAAAAGCCATCGAATGCTGCGATTCCATACATCAAAGTTAGCGAAGCTCTAATACGACTTGCGCCATGACAACTGGCATTTCATATTTACATTTTCATTGCCTCGGCCTTACGCGGCTCGTGATGGGGCCGAGATGCTTAACTTGGTGTCTGCCAAAATCCACCAGTTCAAGGGATCACATTCTCAGTACGATTCTTGCTCCATAAATTTCGCAGATGTAATGGAGGGCGAATTCTGAAAGCTAAAAACCACACTTCGTTGACTTGGAACCGACCGCCAGGCTCGCGCAACGTCGTTACTAAAATCTTAAGTGAGAAACAATCGCAGATTCTGAGCGTATTTGCTGCTCTACTCCTTCTGTTGACACCAGTAGCAAGTGCCGCTTTTGAATCGGAGCGGGCACAGGATGCACAGACTTTTGTCGATAGCATTGGCGTCAATACGCATATCAATTACTTCAACCGCTTATACGGAAACTTTGACATACTCAAGCAGCGGCTTGAAGAGTCTGGAATCCGTCACGTGCGCGATGGAGCTGTGCTGCAGAACGATGCTTACAACCGAGTCCTTTATGGGCGTTGGAAGGCTCTGGCGAATTTCGGGGTTAAATTCGACATGTGCTTCGATCCACGCGGATCTATCAAAGAGCCCAGCCCTGAGCAAATCAGCAAATTGCTGGACCTGACTGGAGGATCGGTGGAGAGCATCGAAGGTCCGAACGAACTCGATATCAGCAAGAAACCTGGCTGGATCGATATCGCTCACAATTATCAACAAGCCTTGTTCACCGCCGGCAAACAGGTTTCTGCCGCGTCAGGCCTGAAGTTTGTCGGTCCATCGATGGCGTTTGTGAAAAACGGGCAGCGGGTCGGCGATATCTCTGACGTTGTAACCCACGGTAATTTACACACATACGCGGCTGGAGGCATGCCCGATGGGCTGTATGAGAAGCAGGCGCAGCAGGCAGCTGCCATGTACGGGCAACGGCCCCTAATCGTCACGGAGACGGGCTATCACAATGCCATGAATAATCGCGGATCGCAGCCTCCCATATCCGAAGCGGCCGCCGCCAAATATATTCCGCGACTCTTTTTTCAGTCTTTCAATGCCGGCATCGAAAAGACTTATCTCTATGAATTTTTGGATGAAGGTGATGATCCAGGCCAGACAAATCAAGAGTTTCACTTTGGATTGGTGCGTTATGATGGGACCCCGAAACCGGCGTTCGTTGCCATACAAAACCTGATCGCGATCTTGCGAGATAGCTCCAACGGCCCCGCAGCATCCAGCACGCTTTCATATCAGGTTAGCGGGACTACGCAGAATCTTGCGCATACGATGCTACGGAAGCGTAATGGCGCATACTATTTGGTTATCTGGCAAGAGGTTCCAAGCTATGACACCAAGACGCAAACCGATTTGGTTGTGCCGACTGAACATGAGAGCATTTCTTTTCCCAAACCCTTTCGGCAGATCAGTCTGTATGACCCAATGAAGGGGGCGGCACCAATTCACAAGTGGAGCAGAATAGGAAAGATCGATATTGAGGTTCCCGACCGCGTGCTCATTCTCGAGCTGTTGCCATGAGAGACGTTAGACAGAGATTTTGGCACTCGCCAGAGCCAACTCGCGATAGACATTCTCTACTTCGTCGGCCATGCGGGTAGTCGTGAAAAGCTCAGTATTTCGCCGTGCTCTCTTCTGCCAGTCTCGGCGAAGCTCATCATTACCGAGCAGCAGGCGCAGGGCGTTCGCCAATGAGGTGGAATCTCGTGGTGGGACAAGAATTCCGGCTTCGCCTCCTTCCAGTACCTCGGGAGTACCATCGACATTTGTGGCGATAATCGCGCAGCCCGCCTGACGGGCCTCAGAAAGAACGAGGCCGAAGGACTCACGGCGTGAGGCAAGAACAAAAATGTCCGACGAGAGCATATAAGCCTGAGGCTGGTCCTGAAAGCCCTCGAAATGGATACGCTCGCGAAAGAGCGATTTTAATGACAGCTGTTCAAAGAGTTCGCGTTCAGGTCCGTCGCCCACAATGTACAAGTGTGAATCGATAAATTCTCCGGCAATCATGTTGAACGCCAGAATTAGCTCCTCGATACCCTTGCGACGGTTCATGCCTGCCACTGTAGTAATTGCCGGGCGCCGGAGTGCTGCCGGTGTGACGGCGCCTCGTTGAGCCGCACGAGCACTGTTCAGATTGCCGTTGAGCACGACACGCAGCTTCGATCGACGCACGCCCTGTTTCTGCATGGATGTGCTGACAGATCGGCTGACTGCGATGATGCGGTCGGCGAGTCCCATGAGAATCGCAGATCTGTCGTGAACATTATGCAGGTGCGCTACCAGCGGAATGCGCTTTATTCGCGACCAGGGCCAAGCGATCAGAAGACCGACATGCATATGCGCATGGATAATGTCAGGCCGAAATTCCGCAAGGATCTGCCGAAACTCAAAGGAAGCTGACAACAGCTTTTTGAGCGACCGGGTCTGGTCAAGATGATAAAAAGTAATCCCATATTGTTCCAGCAGTGGTTCATAACCACCGTAGCCGCTGGCGAACGCGGTAATGTGCCCGGCTTTGCGCTGCTCGATGGCAAGATCAACCGCGAGATTGACGATGCCGTTACCGCGATCGGAAAGGTGGTTCAGAATATGTAAGACGCGCATACGATCAGCTTGCAACTGCAGCAGAAGTGGGTACAGATGACTGGACCGGCTCCGCATTGTGATTTTCGGCTGATGCGCTCAAGACATCGCACTCGGAGATGCAGAGTCCAATGCAGCAGCAGAGAAGAAACCCGACTGGACCCGAGATGACATTGTTAAATGGAGCTTCCAGTGCAAGAGCTAGCAGTATAGCCCGGGTACTGGTTAACGCGCTTGACCTGCCGTGTTTCCTGAAGCTGCCAAAACCAAGGAGCAGGAGACCGAGAACAAAGATTGTCGATCCCAGCAGGCCGAGCGAAAAAAGGCAAGCCGTGATGCTGCTGTCCTGCTGCGATACCGCACTAGCTGGTGCCGATTGGTCTGCGCTGCCCGCGTCGGCCGAAAGACCGTGGCCGAAGGGATTATCGATCATCGTCTGGACCACGGCGTTGTAGTCATGTACGCGAGCTTCATAGCTGCTGTCATGTTGAGGATCAGAGAGGGAATTGAAACGCATCGACACAATCGAATTCACTTCTGGCACCTGCATCGCCGCCAGTGAAGCGATGAGACAACAGCCGGCTACCGCGACAATGCGGACGCGCTGCCGATTGGTGATTAGGAAGAAAAGATAGATGATGCCTACCGCTAGCCCCATCCATGCGCTGCGGCTTAAGGACAGAACCAGTGAAATGAAACCGGCTGGTACTGCGAGGTAACGAATCTTCAAATGCGATCGCAGCGCGATCAGCAATCCCCCTGCACAATACGCGGCAAAGACTTGGGGCGAATTCATTGTGCTAAAGACACGCACCTGGAAGGGTTCGGGCAAGCCAATGGATTGTAGATCGGATTGAATCATCCACTGGGCATCCCATTCGGGCAGCATGAAGAACTGATAGATCCCATACGCGCCGATGATGAGCAGACCAACAACCATCGCAAGTTCAAAACTCCCATAGATAGACTCATACTCTGAACGCTCACCAAATAAAAAAAGCGCGAAAATGGGAGGCATTGCCCAGGCGAGAATTGCCTGTGGAAGTCCGTTGAAGCTGAGATGGAGAATACCGACGAACACTCCATAACTGACAGCAGCCAGCACAAAAAGGAGAGGCATACTGCGACGCGTCGAGGCCCTAGATAACTTTGGGATTAGTACGAGTGCGCCAACAGCGATTGCGGCGTAGGGCGCAATCAGGATCGCAGCGGCAGTGCCTCCAGCACGCCATTCGACGACTCTGCGAACAAACGGGGTAACCAGCCAGAGCCAACAGGCAAGGCCCGTATACGCAGGCTTCGAGCGTTTGACAACGAACAGACCAACTAGAAATGCTGAGGCTGGATAAACAACGATTGCTGCACGGGCCAGAGGCGAACAAATGACAAGCGCATTTGTCAAAATGAAAACGAGAAACAACCACGTTGTACGTGATTTTCCCTGAGGGTTGGATGCACGCTCCAAGAGATCGTTTTGATGCGGCACTATCATGCAACACCCGCTGTGGGGCGCCGACGAAACACTGCTAATAGTTCGTCAAAATCGCTGAGTCGTGGCCTCAGATCGGGCAGAGGTGCCTTCAGGAAGAATCGGAAGCCTAAGAAAACGAATATGAGACGTGCGATTGTCGAAATAAGCAGTGCAACTGCAGCTCCCTGAATATGCCACCTGGGGATCAGTATCAGCATGAGAGGAATGCTCAGCGAGAGGCCGATGGCCTGAAGAGACGTGACGATACCTGGACGGCTCAGCGCCATAAATGCTTGTGCGAGCACGAAAACGCAGCCGGAGAGTGTCACCTCGACCAGAAGTATGCGGAAAGAACTGAGTGCGCCCATGTAGGCTTTGCCATAGAGGACTCTAAGAAGAATCGGCCCGAAGATATAGACCATGACAGCAAAGAATGACGTTATTATCATGCTGACCCGTGCCGACTTTTCACTCATCCTGAGAACAGATTCTTTTGGAAGTCCGGAAGCCTTAGGGAATAGCACGGCCACAACCGAGTTCTGGAAAACGTTGAGTGTGCGGGTCAAGCTCAAAATGACCACATACGAGCCCATCTCTGCAGGTGTGAGCAGGCTTACAACCAAAACTTGATCAACCTGGAAAGCGAGCGTGCCAAGAATATCGATTCCGTAGGAGCGGATGCCGAAACTCAGAAGAAGCTTGCTGGTATCCAGACTTGGCCTAAGGCCATGAATGTAGGGACGCACCCGCAACATGAGATAGTAGAACGCAGGAATGGCCGCGATGATATAGCAGAGCCCTGCATTAAAAGGAGAGAGCGCGTGAAGCAGACCCAGCGCGATTAGAGGAATGATCGTAGCCACCGGTGTGAGGATCTGCGTCAGGTTGGAGGACGTGAATGATCCCGCTGCCTCCAATATCGACTTTCCTGTGTAGGTAAGAGAACAGATCGGAGTGATGATCAAGAACCATTGGGCATAGCGGATGATCGAAGCAGGGTATCGTTGCATCCAATGCGGTAAGAAATAAACGCCGATAATAGTTACGAGTAAGCCTGTACCTAGGCTCATTACAAGGCCAGTAGCGACGATATCGTGACGCTTTTCCGGGTAACGGCGATAGGCGTGAACCAACGAACTGGGTATACCAAGCGAGGACAGATAGGATAGGAACTGCGACCAAAGAATCATAGCGGCGAGCTGTCCGCGACCCGCCGGCATCAGTGCTCGCGCTGTAATGATGCCCGTACAGGCGTTAATCGCCTGAATGAGGATCTTACTCCCGATCGTCTGAGCTATCGCGTGGACGCCTCTCTGCTGGCGGCCAGACGTCGCGGAGGGCCCATTCCACGTTGCACTGGGAGCAACATCTACCTCCGCTGTACTCATGCGGCGATTCTTCCTCCTGCCTTAAACATTACGCTTTCAGCATGGCGTACCACGCGCGCACTCGGTAAGCGAATCGTTGTGGTACTGCTGCTTGCTTTCATTTCAGAGCCAAATTTTTGCCTTGCACTTCAGTAAGCCGCCAAAGCCTGGGGGCTAAAACTTTCGCTGAACGAGAATGCGCGCATATAACGGGAGAAATGCTCGAGCTTGTTGGCAGGAACAAGCAGCATATCGCCGGGCTGTAGCACCATATCGTGTTCCAGCTTCTCCGTTTTGTTTATGTTGTGAAGGTTGAGTTCGTGAACTTCGCCCATATCGGCGTTGATATGCCGGAACACAACAATACGTGTATCCTTCGCGCTCAGCTTGAATCCTCCCGCCATCACGACCGCCTGCATCGCAGTCATGTTTTCACGGAGGTCAATCCTGCCCGGCTGGAGTACTTCGCCGCCGACGACTACGTATGGACGCTGAAAGCTACTTAAGATCAGGTTCAATTCGGGATCGTTCAGCCGCTCAGAGTCCTTCTTAACGATCAAATCGTGCGCTTCGTCGAGAGTCAATCCTTCCAGGTGCATATTTCCCGCTATATTAAGGCTGGCGTAGCCATCAGGCTGGATTGTGACGGATTGATTGTACTCGGGAGTGAGACGATAACTAAGGTCGATGACATCACCGACATGCAAGGTATAACGTGGCCGCTTATGTAGCTGATCGTCCGCATGCGCAGCCGACGCCATCAGAAAAGCGATCAACAAGAATTTCATACCTTTTTTCATGACTACTCCTTTAGTTTGCCGAGAGCCGTCGATAAATCCAGCGTGGAACAAAATATCTCCGTTTATTGAGAATATGTCCGTAAATCACGCCACCAGCGTCCTGAATCTGACGTTCAGCATGCAATACTTGGTGTCCCAGCGTGCGATTCGCCTCCACGACCAGGAGAACGCCGTCTACCAGCGAAGCTATTCCAAGAACATCACCACTGACTCTCAACGATGGACAATCGACGAGCACATAGTCGAAGCGCGATCTCAGCTTATCGATGCTCTCCTGCCGAAATTTCCTGCTGCCATGCCAGTTAAAAGATAGATCGGAGCCGATCTTCCCGAACGCGGGTTCTTCTTCAACCGTGGCATCTGCTTTTGGATCGAGGACCATGGATGCAGAGGACGGTGGCGTGCTGTTTTGAAGGTATGCCAGATCGACGCGGGCCACACGCTCCGGAGCTTGTACTCCAAGTTCATTGGAAATGGCGCGCACCACATGGGTGACGCCTTCTCCCGATCGCGCCGATGTAAAGCAAAGGACGAGACCCTTGTCCGATTCAGATCGCGAACGCTGCAGGACGTTATAGATCAAACCCTGAAAAACGGTGCCATAAGAGTTCATGCTTATCCCCTGTTAGAGCGCCGTATTGACGGAACCTTCGTCGCTTCCGAAGCCAAAACGAGATAGAAAGCTCAGTTTGCTCAATTGTGTAGAACGCATGCGCGGTGTTGTAAGCACCGCCACACGGCCGGAGCGCCCACCTGGATCGAGAATCGCTGGTGGTGCGGTGTCTCCGAGAGGCACAGTGGCCAGAACTGGAAACCTCGAAACTTGCTCGACTTCGTAAGGGGTAGAGAACGTTCGACGTCCGTTTTCCGCGAGAAATACAGCAAATGCACCGATAAAGAATGAACTCAGAACGGCGAGAATTGTATCTATCAGAGGCTTGGGGTGAACCGGAGTTGGGGAATAGGTCGGATATTCGACGACGGCCACATTCAGCAGCTCGTGAGTGTCCATGGCATCCGCGATCTGAGCAGCATCCCGCTTCTGCACGTATAGCTGATAATTGCTTTCCGCATCGGATACATCATGCTGAAGAGATTTGAAGGTAGTTTCCGCTGCTTCTGCTTTATTCAACTCGTCCTGCATAGTAGCGATCGATGCTGCCAAACCCGCCCGACGAGCCTTGGTGCCCGGAAGCGCCGCTCTGTTCGTGTTATAACTCTGGTCTGCCGACTGCCAGGTCGGATTGACGTCGGTCGAGACTTCTCCGAAGTGATTTGAGCGGGCCTCATCGAGAGACTTTTGAGTAGAAGCGATCTGATCTTCGATCTGCTTGACCAGGCGATCTCCCGGTTTGTACTTCATGAGCAGCTCACTTCTTTGATTTTGCAATTGAACGAGCAGGCTGCTCAGCTGATCGATATTGCCGGCATCGGGTATGGTTCGCTGGACAGTATTCTGTCGAGCAGGAACACGGGCCAGTTCGTCTTTGTCCGATTGAATGCGCTCGCTCATCTCTGCAACCTGCGCATCGGTGTTGCGCAAATTCATATCAGCATCTGCAAGTTGCTGTTGCAGCCACGTTTCTCTGTCCGCGGGTGAGGTCAGGCCTTGTTGTTGTTGGTATTCGGAGAGTTTCTGCTGAGCTGCAGCCCACTGGGTTTTATATTTCTCTGCTTCTTCCGCGAAGAATTTCGAAGCCCCGCGAGGCCGCGTCAAGTCCCGTTGCTTGGATAGAAAGACGGCAAGCAATCGGTTCAAAGTGTCGGTTGTGGTCTTAGGGTCGTGTTCCCTGAGCTCGACTGTAATCAAGTGTGATTTCTTGGTAGCCGTGACTTCCATGTGCTTAACAAGGAATGATGTCGCATTCAGGTGCTCCGTCAATTCGGCTTCGCTCCGATTCTGCGGCGGAGTGTCGCGCCATCCTGGCGAGACTACTTCGTCGAGCACATCCTGACTCTGGAGAACCTGGGCCTGAGAATTCAACTGCTCCTCTGTCACATCACTTGGCGGCTGTACCGCAGCAGTCGGTTCAGTGGAAATTGGCTGATTTCGACGTGCGTTTTGAATCAACAAAACCATTTCAGAACTGTATTTCTTGTGCGTTCCGAAGATGAAAAGCATGGCTAACAGAAAGGTTGCCAATGACGACCAGAAAAAGATTCGCTTCTGGCGGAACGCGGTCTCAACGATTGATACGAGAGACGTGCTGGTGTGTGTCGAACTATGTACTACTGAAGAGGTACTGGTGTGCGTTAAATTTTGAGACATAAATCCTCGCGTTACCTTGCTTAAACCAAAAAGCTTTCCTAGCCACTATGGATCACGGCGAAACAA
This sequence comes from Terriglobales bacterium, assembly GCA_963823845.1. Taxonomy (GTDB): domain Bacteria; phylum Acidobacteriota; class Terriglobia; order Terriglobales; family Acidobacteriaceae; genus Alloacidobacterium. The sequence goes on along the minus strand of CAWGND010000016.1, from coordinate 469,240 downwards.
GCGAGCGTCTATCTCAGAGCCATGATCGAATTTTTTACTTTTAAGTGCAGGCAGAAAAGCTAGCGATTGGATCTATGATTTAGACCGGGCAAACCGCCTTATGGGTTGCATCGCGCGGCTTGGTAGCTGTTACTTCTTACTGTTTCAGCAAGCGTGTTTTTTGAGAAAGAAGCAACCGTCTAGCGAAAAATTATTTGGAATCACCAATTTGCATCAGGCAGGCAACCGGAAACAACGTGAATCAGTCCGCGCTCCAGATGGCGAGTTCCAAACTCTTGGAAAGCGGATCAACCATACCGCTGATATCAGACTTTTGACATACAAAAACACGGGAAGTAAGTTGGAAGCCTTTCAACTCATACCATCAATAGCTTAGCCAAGCAGTCCCTGTTGTTCCGATGGATATCGACTTCGGATCAGGGAGCACTCGTGCTGAATGTGAGCAGAGAGCCGGCGCCCAGATTTACCTGTTGATTGGCGCCAGATGCGGCAAATCCTCCCGATCCGATTGTGCCAGGGTGGTCATTGCGAAGAGTGTTGCTGCCGGTCTGCAAACTCCGTCCTTCATAGAGTGGCGACCCACTTCTGATTCTGTTGTCGGTGTATAACTCGACTCCGTCAATAGACGTCGCTCGAAGTGAAATCGATGCTGGCTGGTCATTGACCGAAGGCTGCACCGATGCGACGACACCCGTTACTGTAGCGCCAGCAGGTGCGTAGACTCGGCCTCGTGGGCTAACAAAATCGTTGGCGAGTACACCATTCCAAATAGTGCCGGGTGTTACACTGCGAGAATTTAAAGCCTCTCTCAGGCGTACTGTGAATGAAAGTCCGGCAGGAACCCGAAGCGATTGAGGCATCGTACCGGCTACAGTGCCTGATTGTGTGACAGGCGTAGTCTGAGCGCTGCTATCGGATGCCAGCAACGATGAGAAGAAAATCAATAGGGCCGCAGACAAACGAAGTAGCTGATGACTAGTCATGCCATTCCCACCGATGCGCAAAGGAAGGTAATTTTTTACACTTCCACCTAGTAAGTCTTATATGGGTCAGGTATTTCCTACATTTGCGATTAGTCACACTTACTTGGATGCAAGCGGCTGTGGTTGCGTGCCGCCGGTAAAGTGCAATTGGTAAAGTTCCTGGCACTCCATGGCGTGAATCGTATATCTAAAGCCAATAATCCACGGACCATACGGGCTGCAGAATTCTGAAACCTTAGTCATCGTCAATCCTGGGTTATGCGTGAAACCAAACTCGTCTGCAGCTTTGCTGGGAAGTACAACATACTGCACATGGTGTTCTTCGAGGTATTCGGGGATGCGTCCAGACGTCAGGTATGGCACATAAGAAGGATCAACTAATCCGCCGAGATCGAGTAGGCCTCTACCCCATATGAAACTGATGCGGCCAATATCGAATGCGGCTACGTCGGCATCCGGTGGGAGGTTCTGCAGCATCCACTCTCCCATTTGGCCGTGCGTCCTGTTGATATGTCCGATTCCATCAATCGTAACGGTTCGCCAGGTTCGAAGAGATGCTGCTCCCGCCAGGATGAGGGCACCGACGGTAACAGCCGCTGTCCACCGAGGCTGCCCCTTCGCCAGTTTCTGAAGGAGCCATAGCGTTCCGAAAAAAAGACAGGGAAAAAGCAACAGCAGGTTAAGTGGTTGATAGCGGCCGCCATGGCCTCCAGTAGGAAATGTGAGCAGGTAGATGCAGGAGTGGAGCATCGCCCATAAGAGCAGAAAGCTCACTCTTGTCAATCGCTTTGACACTAGGGCGTAGACACCTATGGCCGCGAGGCCAAAAAGCAAAAATCCATACAAGGCAAAGCTGCCATGCACTTCGTGCAAGCTCTGCATCTGTTGAACATATCTGGTCGAAAACTGCCGCGGAAGCCGCTGGATCCAGGCTCCCAGGAAGCGAGTCATGGAATGCAGTGTGTGTGGCCCGCCGCTGTTGTGGAAATAGAGCCAGGTTCGGCCCTTCAACGTAGCAGGCATGAGCGAATGAGACGTATAAATGTTTGATCCGAATAACAGGACCAAGAAAACCACCCACACACTAAGAGTGGAGATGACCTCAGAAAACGTGCGCTTGACCTTCCATGAGGAGATTGCCAGCAAGGGGCCAAACACCATGGCTTCTGGTCGGGTAATCGCCAGCAGACCTGCTCCAAGTCCGGCGAATACAGCGCTGCGATTGCGGTGGAGTCCGAGATCGAACCAGAAGTAAATTGAGACAAGCACGAGCACGATGAAAAGCAGGTGCTCCATCCCAATGAGTCCCAACCATATGAAATTTCCGCAAAGAGCGGGAGCTACCGCTAATACAAAACTTTGGAGAAGAGGCAATCCGTCCCTGCGCGAAAGGATGAAAAGCATGGGCCCTATCACCCCCAGCATGATCCAACTTAGGACGAAGTTGAATTTGACTGGATCGAGATGCAAAAATTTGTAATTCGACGCCTGAATGCACGCCCAGAGCAAACTAGTAGCGCCCGAAGACGGCTTACCGGGGATGAATCCGAGCACGTCATAGTGCGCGAAATTGCGCGCCACGGTTTGATGAATATAGGAGTCGTCCAGAGGAAATCCATATTGGGTTCGAAGTGTGCTGGCGAGAAATAGAAAGCAACCGGAATAAAGCAAGAAAAGCAACAGATGTGGCAGCCATCGAATGGCCGATTTAGAGGGAGTCGTCAGATTATCTGCCATGTCCATTTCGTTTGTCTCTTCGATAGTCCTTAACAACCGAAGTTGCGGCGTCTACTCAGTTACCCGATGCAACACTGCATTAATAAGTTAGCCGGTTGCGGAGACACTTCGAAAGCACTCTGCCAGCCCCTTCACGTTTCTTTCGGCGTCGAAGCGCTCCCGCGCTACTTCCCAACTTCGTCTTCGCATAGCGCTGAGGCGCTGAGGGTCATAAACTAAGCGCTCGATCTTAGACTTCAGATCCTGTCTGTTACCGGGCTCTACCAGAAATCCGGTTTGACCTTCAATAACAACCTCCGGTACCCCTCCAACCCGGCCGCCAATCAGAGCCAGTCCATATCCGCCTGCCTCTTGAAAGACCAACCCGTAAGCCTCGGCGTAGGTCGGTACTACCAGTACGTCTCCGTCTCGAATCAAATGATGCCACTGTGGCGTATAGGGTAAGATTCCGGAGTGCAAATGAACATTCTGATGTTTGACTCTTATGGATTCGCTGGTGATGATGTGAAGCTCAGCTACATCAGAGAAATGTTTCGTAAAAACATCAAGAAGATCCCAGCCACCCTTAGGTTCGAAATTTCCGCCAATAAATAACAGCTTAGGCTTGCGCCGTTCGTCGAAACGTGGCGGCGAAAAGGTATCCAGTCGCGCTCCAGGCGGTATGACACTCACTTTTGCTTCATGGATATCGTAGTCGTGAATGACGGACTGCCGGGCCCATTCCGTGAATACGACAATATGTTCGGCGGCGGCAAAGACTCGATGGTCGAGCGCGATATTGATCCGATATGTCCATGGATATCGCGCCGCCTTCTGTCTTGACGCGAGCGACGCGGTCATATCAGTCGTTATGATGGTTGGGATCCGTGTCATCAACTCGACTGCATCGTATGCCTGGACTTGTGTATGGAAATGCAACAGATCATACGGCCGGCTTCTGAGCAGGCGCTCCGTTAATATTCGGCTGGTTCTTCCGTATGACCATTCAGCACGGGCCCGCCGAAGATCAAGGTTCTTACCTCCCGCATTAAGTACTGGTACCGATAATGAAGCGAGTCTGTTAATCACACGTGTGGATAGGCTCCGTGCCGAGTTATACCAGTACGAGTCCAGATCGATGTCGCCGATCGAAGCGAAGCACTCACGCAGAATCGCGCTGTACGTCCTATTACCAATGATGTCGCTTTGAATGGATAGGACACGAAGCATTATTTTCCCCGTATGCGCGCTAACAGCTTAGGCTGCATGAAATCGAATGCAACCTGATGTATCTGGGTACTCACGGTCTTACATAGAAGGCACCCTTGAAATCCCTGAGCGCACGGGCAAATGAAGGGAGGTGCCATTCCAGGGCACATTGAAGGCGCCGAACCAATCGCAAAGGTAGGTTCATAAACGATCGATCCGGCGGCTCATAAGCCGCCCAGGGAGTCTGTGCCAGATATCTGTAGTACATCTGTCTATAATGCGGTTGCCAGCGATAGAACCAGGGCTTATATGGAGAGGTGAAATGGACGATCTTCGGCATGCGGCGGAGACGGGCAAAGGTCTCACGGTCCATGCTGAGTTCCGCTGGTGCGAAGCGGGGAAAAAGGGCCTGCCAATTCCACTGATAGCCGATATCAAGAATCCGCCCGCGGAACACGCTATTGATGATGTCTTGATCGGGACTACGGATAATCGCTTGGTTGTTTTCCGCGAAATCAAGGAAACGAGGCAAGACTTCATCAGCTCGCCATTGTTTGAGGTTCACAAGCAATACCCCGGAGTTGGCATAGAAATCCGTGGCTGAAAAGCCCAAGGGTTCGCGTTGACGCTGATCATAAGGTTCGCGCGCTGCTCCTACATACGCATCTCCCAGTGGTAACGACCAGAGCTCCTCTATTTCTGAGCAAATGATGATATCGCTGTCGAGGTAGAGAATCTTGTCGAGAGCGGAATCAAGATAATCGGTCATGAATAGACGCAAATACATCGCGAAGGTGAGATGGTTGCGCGTTGGCAAATGCTGATACTCAGTTGCCTGTGAATAGACAATCGTTTCGAGATAGCTGTTTTTCTCTTCGATCATCGACTTGAGTTTTGCGATTTCCGCCGAATCCATTTCCGCTGCGGAAACCACAAATATTCGAAACGTGTTTCGAGGATTATTCTCAAGCAGAGAAATAATCGAAACCGCCAGATGTTGCCAGAACGCACCGTCGATGCAGAACAGTACCGGGATGGATAGCGCACCTGTATTTACGTTCATTTGTGACAATACATCTACCTCAAGAAATTCGAGTTATGTCGAAAAGAACCGCGTAGGTGTTCCTGCGATTCTTACTGCAAATCCTGTCGGCTCTTATATTGTTGTGTCGCACTCCCCTACGTCACTTTGTCCTTAGTTACCAATGGATGACAAATTCTGCATTTCGGTCGCCTGCAACCCAAGAAGGAAGGCTGGTAGACATCCAAATTTTGGTTCTCGCAAAGCCTATTTGACAGAATTGGAACTGCCGTGTCGCGTGCGCTTCGTCCGGTAGAGTGGAAAGAAGAACGATACGCTCCCGGCAGCAAGAGATGGCCTGATAGCCATCCGATGGAATTCACAGTTTTCAAAGGCCGCACAAGCAACGGAGAGAGAACACCCTGGCCGCGGATTTTATCGAGGAAAGAACCTTATTTATTCAGCTCGCGTGCGTGCCGGTTTTGTACCAACCTGGTCGATGGGGCCAAGGTCTCACCGCAGAGAAGATGAAAGAGTGCGTCTGGGTCCTATGCCGAATGCGGCATAGTGCAGAGCGTTTTTAGCGTAGCGGCGCGGCAGAGATGCCTTGGGAAGGGATGAATGCTAAATGGCGCGCCGGTGCGCTAAAAACGGATTGGGCCAAACCGCTCCATGATGCTCGTCCTATGGGTATTGAATGGTTGGCAGAGCACTAGGCGAAGGGGAAGACGCCCGTTGAAGGTGGTTGTATTGCAGTTGATCTCTGATATCTTGCGCGATCGACTTGAGAACAGGCTATCGAACGCGGCGCGAAACAAGGGTCCCTTGTAGCGTTGGTGGAACCAACCTCGTTGCTGGCGGGACCTGGCGAGTGTGCTGATGCTGCTCATGAGGTGTCCTTGATCGCCGGCGTTCTTAGTGGCTTTAGCCGTTCCACGACGACCATGTGGCCATGGTGACAAACCGGACATATGCGCAATGAAGTGCCGGTGAGTTCTTCGTGCCGCTCATGGTAATCGGAATTTGCAGATTGCTTTGAGGGCACTTGCGGGAGTGTCATGCTTAGTAGCTCCCGGCATCGGGCAAGTTTCTCTTGTCGGAATCGATTGCCGAGGAAGCCGTAATAGCGGATGCGGTGGAACCCGCGTGGCAAAACGTGGAGGAGGAAGCGACGGATGAATTCCTCTGCGGCAAGGGTCATCGTTCTTTGCTGGTCTGAGTTCCGATAGTCTTTGTATCGAAAGCTCACTTGCCCGCCTTCAATGTCCAGCAAGCGATTATTCGAGATCGCAATGCGATGGGTGTAGCGGCCAACGTAATCCAGTACCTGTTCAGGTCCAGCGAAGGGCCGCTTGGCATAGACGACCCACTTTACCTTGCTTACAGATCCCAGGTAACAGGCAAACTCACGGCGATCGCGGAGAGTTTCGAGCGTGGTGAAGAATCCCAATTTGCCTGAGTCGAAAGCGTTCTGGAGATGCTCCAGAAACAGGCGGCGGAACAGTAGCGACAACACGCGCACGGGCAAGAAGAATCCAGGCGTGCAAGGAACCCAGCGGGCGCCGTCGAGCGAGAGCCCACCGCCGGGGACCACGCAATGCAAATGCGGGTGATGCAGCAAACTCGATCCCCAGCTGTGTAGAACGGCGAAGAAGCCGATCTCCGCGCCCAGGTGTTCGGGATCATTGGCTATGGTGCGCAAGGTTTCGGAGGTGGCCCGGAAGAGAATGTTGTAAATCACCTCCTTGTTCTGGTAAGCGATCGCGGCAATCTTATCTGGCACTGTGAAGACGACGTGGTAGTACTCGCTGTTGAGAAGTTCTGCCTGACGATGTTCGATCCACTCTGCGCGTGCGAGTGATTGACACTTGTTGCAATGGCGATTGCGGCACGATCGATAGCAAATACGTTGCTGACCGCATGCATCGCACTTTTCGATCTGTCCTCCGAGAGCCGCCGTCCGGCATATCTCGATGGCGGTCATGACGCGTCGCTGCGCTGTAGACATCGATGCGCCGTGCATCTCTCGATAGGCTTGGCCGTAGCGGCGGAAGATGTCCGCCACTTCCAGCTTTGGGCGATCCATGGCCGCGCGGTTTAGAAGTACTGGGGCGCGGCGGGTTTGGAATCAGCGCAGACTGGATGAGGCAGCAGATCGAGCGGACTGGAAGTCGAGCAAACCTTGTTGGTAGCTATCCGCAGATAGCGGGCAGTGGTCGCCAGACTGCGGTGACCGAGCAGCAGTTGAATGGTCCGGACATCTGTGCCCGATTCCAGAAGATGAACCGCAAATCCGTGACGAAGTAAATGCGGGGTAATCGGCTTACGGATGCCGGAGAGCCTGCGGGCCTTCTGACAGGCTAGCTCGACTGCATCCTTGCTGATGTGTTGTCCGGGGAGGTCGCCGGGAAAGAGCCAATGCCGGGGCTTATTCACTCGCCACCAACTGCGCAGGATCTCCAGCAGTGTGGGCGATAGCATTACGTAACGATCTTTTTGGCCTTTGCCCTGGTCGACACGGATCACCATACGCTGACTGTCGATGTCGTCAGTTTTCAAGCAGATCACTTCGGAGATGCGTAAACCCGCGGCATAGCAGGTAGTCAGAATCGCGCGGTGCTTTGCACCCTCGACGCAGTCGAGAAACTGCATGACCTCTTCTGGGCTCAAAACCACGGGCAACTTCAGCGGCTTCTTGGGAGCAGGAATGACGTCGCCAAACTGCCAATCCTTTTTCAAGGAAACCTTGTAGAGAAAGCGCAGTGCCGATACCGCGATGAGCACGGAACTGGGCGCCAACTTCCTCTCGTTAGTCAGGTAGATCTGGTAGGCGCGGATGTCCTCTGGACCCAACTGTTCTGGGGACTTGTTGAAGTGGCGTGCGAACAGAGAGACCTGTTGCACATAGGACATTTGCGTGTTGAGCGCGAGATTCCGTACTTGCATGTCTTCAGTCATGCGAAGGCGAAGCGATGTCATTGGGAAACTCCTTTGCGAGATGGAATGCGCTGCAAGCAGCGACTTCTACTCTCGCAAAAGAGATCGAGTGAAAAGAACTGTCAACAGGAAAGCCTAACCTGACGCTACCCCCTCGGCCACAGCCTGCCGGCGCTACCGAGTACCGCGCAGCGGTTTAGTCCAACACCCACAATGTCGAACGCCCGATTATGCCGCATGGCAACTGGCAGAGTTGCCATTACTGCATTCAACGCTACTTTTGTTCGGCATGATTAATCTGAGTTGTCCTGCACGGAAACACCGATTGCCATTCCACTGGCGAGGGCAAATCAGCTATCAGCGGACCGAGCTCAGGCGTCCATCACGGCGTGAATATCGGGTGATGGGCATACGCGTCACTTGACTGCGCCGGGCCGGAACGATGTGCCCGACTTCCGGTTGGCCTGTGACTCGCCCGCAACGGGAAAATCGGAACCCCATGGCTAGGTTGTTCGAAGAATGCCTCGGCGATTTATGGCCCGGGGTTCGCCATGGGTGCTGCGCCTAAAGCAAGTGCGGCCACCATCGGGCTCTCCATGCTTCAATCCAATCGCGAGTGGGGCGATCGCCAGGCCAGCGATCGTCCCTTCCCTCGACAGTCCACTGGCCCGATGTCCTGTGGCGCCGCTCACCAGCCTGGCCACCGCTGCACTGCGTCTGTGAGTGTACTTAGGAGCGCAACGAGCAAGAGAATATGTCTTCCTATTGCCGCTCCTCCTGGCGGTCCGCCTCTCTGGCTACTCCGGAGACTGTTCCCGTAAACTCCCCGGTAGCGGCAAAGAAGACGGGATTGTTTTTGGCGTCGGCCAATACGGGCACCGCCGTCTCGGTAAACGTAAGGGTGCCGGACGCATTCCTGAAACGGCCGGTTCCCCCCGTGACCTCAAGAGTCAGAGTGCAGTGGGCCTCCAGAGCCGCGAGATCGATGCAATCGCTTCCCTGAGTGAGACGTACATACAACAGACTGCCGTCCTCGAAGCGAAATACACCCGCGCCCGCCAGATCCTGGAAGTAGAATTGATTTGCGCCCGAGCAAGTGCTGGACGTCGTTGGATAAGTTGCGATCGCTCGTACATTACGAAAGGTGAATGAGCCCAGGGTACCATTCCCGGCGAAATTGTCTTCGTCGTTATTTGTAGCGGGTAGTTGGAGATTACTTGGATCGGGTTGTTGGAGATTGATGGTGCTGGCAGCGGAAGTTCCCGAGAATTTCATCTTTACGGAATGCCCTTGTGCGTAAACGCATGTGACACCGAGTGTGAGCATCAGCGCTATAGTTGCTATGTGTTTCATGTGTGTCTCCTGCTTTCTGAAGGAGGTCATGGTTCCGCTTTGTTCTCCTTCTACCGGTACAGGCGGAAGTGACCCGCCAAAAGCGGCCACGGGTTTTGCATATTTTTGAAGCCCACCGGGAGACGGGCAGCCCATCGACGCACGCTCTGGAGAAATCACGAATCTGTTGAAAGCCTGGGGAGGCGGTGACGAGGCAGCCCTGGGCCGTCTGGCGGAGCACGTTTATCCCGAAATGCGTCTCATGGCCCGCCGTTACATGAAGAACGAAGCCCAGGGCAACACCCTCCAGGCCACCGCGTTAGTTCATGAGGTCTTCCTCCGCATGGTTGACGTGACCAACGTCGAATGGCAGGCGCGCGCGCAGTTCTTTGCCATCGCGGCCCAGATGATGCGGCGCATCCTGGTGGACGCCGCTCGCGCGCGCGGTTCGCGGAGGCACGGTGGAGCACCGTCCAAAGTGAATCTGGATGAATCCGCCGTCCTGTCGCCGTCGCCCGACCGATCCATCCTCGCTCTCGACGACGCCCTGACAGCGTTCTCTCAGGTAGCGCCTCGCCAAGCCAAAGTGGTCGAACTGCGTTATTTCGGTGGATTGACCGAGGAGGAGATCGTTGCCGCCTTAAAAATTTCGCCACGCACCGTCAGACGCGATTGGGACCTCGCCAAGGCATGGCTGCTGCGTGAGTTAAGCCATACAATGGGAGAACAATCGGGACTCTGACATGACTCCGGAGCGTTTCCGGCAGATCGAAGAGCTATATCACGCGGCTCGCGAGGGCACTGCTGATGCGCGAGCGGCGCTGTTGGCGCGGGCGGATCCCGATTTGCGTCGCGAAGTGGAATCGCTCCTGATAGAACCGGCAGGCGGCGAGTTTCTCAATCGGCCTGCAATCCGAAATGCTCCACACCTGCTGGAGGATTCGACTCTCACCGGATTGGCTTCGGGCACGTGTCTGGGACCCTACCGTATTGAAAGCAAGCTCGGCGAGGGCGGCATGGGAGAGGTCTTTCGGGCCATCGACACGCGATTAGGCCGTGCCGTCGCCATTAAAATCATGCGCGAGCAGTTCAACGCCCGTTTCGAGCGCGAGGCCCGGGCGATTTCGTCACTGAACCACCCCAACATCTGTATCCTTCACGACATCGGGCCCAACTACCTGGTAATGGAGCTGGTGGAAGGGGAGACGATCGCGGCCCGCCTGAAAGGGGGCCCGCTGCCCGTAGAAGAGGCAATCCGTTACGCGCGGCAGATCGCCGCCGCGTTGGAGGCGGCACACGAGAAGGGCCTCATCCACCGCGATCTCAAGCCCGGCAACATTATGCTGACCAGGTCCGGGGCGAAGGTCCTGGATTTCGGACTGGCGAGACTGGAAGGAGACCAAACTCTCACCGGCGAACGAATGGTGATGGGAACGCCTGCCTATATGGCGCCGGAGCAGCGGGAAGGCAGACCGGCGGATGCGCGCACCGATATCTACGCATTCGGCTGGGTCTTCTGCGAAATGCTGACGGGCGAGCGAGTCACCGTCCAGCGGCGACGCATTCGTGCGCGCAAGCCGGAAACAATCGTAAGCCGGTGTCTGGAAGAAGATCCCGGGCGGCGCTGGCAATCCGCTGCCGAGTTACAGCGGGAGCTGGCGGCGATTCCCAGGGGGAAACGTGGATTGTACGCCACGACACACTCTTCCACTCACCGGGCTCCGAAACTTACCCAAAAGACCAGGATCGTGTTGGGCGAATTCGAGAACAAGACCGCCGATCCGGTGTTCGATGGAATCCTTCGCCAGGGTTTATCCATCCAACTGGAGCAGTCCCCGTTTTTGACTCTCGTCTCGGATCAACAGGTCCAGCAGGTCTTACGTTTTATGAACCGGCCGCCCGAGACGCGGCTTACTCCTGAGGTGGCGCAGGAGATCTGCGAGCGCACCGGCGGCACGGCTGTGCTGGAAGGCTCGATTGCAAGCCTCGGAAGTCAATATGTCTTGTGGTTACGGGCCAGAAACTGCGGCACCGGAGACATCCTGGGCCAGGAACAGGCGCAGGCGGAAAGGAAAGAAGAGGTCCTGAATGCGCTCACTCGGATTGCAATTCAAATCAGGGCGCGGCTGGGCGAATCGCTTGCAACTATCCGGGAACACTCGACTCCCCTCGAGCAGGCAACCACGCCCTCGCTGGAAGCTTTGAAGGCGTATAGCGTCGCACGGACCGCCCTATTCGCTCGTGGTTTCTCCGCCGCAATCCCCCATCTCCAGCGTGCTATCGTCCTCGATCCTCAGTTCGCCATGGCGCACGCCGACTTAGGTTTTTTTTACTGGAACATGGGACAAACCGATGTCGGCGCGGAGCACGTCCGCAAAGCCTATGCGCTGAGTGACCGCGTCAGTGACCGGGAGAGGCTCTTTATCCTCTTTCTCTACGACCGGCAGGTAACCGGAAATTTGCAGAAGGAATTGGGGACTATCGAGTCGTGGGTGCAAGCCTATCCTGATGATTGGCAAGCCTGGTCGGTTTTGGGCGGATGGGGCACGCAGGGGACTGGCCAGTATGAGAGGGGAATTCAAGCGTCCCAGGAATCGATTCGGTTAAATCCCGACCTCCCGTTTGGCTATGGTTCTCATACTGTCCACAATATTTCGCTTGGCCGGTTCGCAGAGGCTGCGGCTGGATTGCAGCGGGCCGCCGAGCGCAAATTGGAGACCCCCTATTTTCTGGTTAACCGATACTATCTCGCGTTTCTCGATGGCGACGAAGCGGGGATGAAACGCGAAATCGATCGGGCTCGCGGAAACCTGGAGGCAGAGGGCTGGATGTCGCACCACCAGGCCCTGGTCCTAGCGCGGTCCGGACGGATGCGAGACGCGAGAATCCTTTGGCAGCATACGATCGAATTGGCACAACAGAACGGCGACCGCGAAAAGGCGGCCATTTACCAGGCCGCGGAGGCAGTGTGCGCAGCACATTTCGGATTTTGGAATCGGGCACAAGACCTCGCCCGGGCGGCACTCGAATTGGGAAAGGGCCGCGATGTGGAGTATGCCGCAGCGTTTGCACTGGCGCTCTCAGGCGACATTTCCGGATCGCAAACACTCGCCGAGGACCTGGTTAAACGATTCCCGGAAGACACTCCGGTGCAATTCGAATATCTTCCCACGCTGCGAGCGCTTTTCGCACTGCACGATAAGGCCCCGTCGGATGCGATCGAGCGACTTCAAACGGCCCTTCCCTACGACCTCGCGATGCCGGGCACGGCTTTCTTCGCTAAGTTCGGAGGGCTATATCCGGCCTATGTGCGCGGTCTGGCGTACCTGCAGGCCGCCCGCGGCTGGGAGGCGCTACAGAATTCCAAAAGGTCCTGGATCATCGCGGCATCGTTCTTGCCGATCCGATCAGTGCGCTGGCGCACATGCAACTGGGCAGAGCATTTGTTATCTCGGGCGACGTGGCCAAGGCCAAGAACTCCTATCAGGATTTCCTCACCCTCTGGAACAATGCCGACGCGGACATCCCCGTCCTCCAACAGGCCAGGGCAGAATTCGCGAAGCTTTAGTCGTTTAGTGCCTTCGACTCAAGCTGTGCGGAAAGCTGAGACTTTCGAACTGACCATATTGTCGGTCGAGTGTCAGCATTCGGAAGCAATCCCAGTTGACGGTTTGTCGGCGACACGGAAGACTCCTCTCCAGCGATCCTCAATGAGGAGGAGAAGACTTGATAGAGACATTCTTCAAACGTTCATGCATCATCCATGGTCTACGGCAGGGCCCATTGGCAGGACACATCGATCTGCTCGCCGATCACTTGGCAGCCCACGGCTTTGCTCGCGTCCACAGCCGAATCCAGCTCCGGCTCGTCGGGCATTTCAACCGTTGGCTTGAGCAGAAGGGCATCAATGCAGAGCAACTCGATGAAAACGCCATCGAGCGCTATTGCCGCTGGCTCAGGCGCCGGAAGCACGTACGGGCTGAAGATGTGTGCTCATTGCTCCGGTTACTCGATCTCTTGCGCGAGCAACGCATTGCCAAACCGCTCTTCACAATATGTCTTCCGGCAGGTGCCAAATTGTTCGCTTCTAGCGTGGAAGATATAATCTCGGGGATTTATGGCCTTCTCGCTGCCGCGCGGTACTGCTTCGCAACAATGCTCATCGAGATCTTCGCTTCTCGAGAATTGAGTTGAATTCAGTGCGAGACATTTTCAGCTTCTCAGTGTGAGCGTCGATCCACTTCGTGAACGCGTCGTATTTTTTCGCCGTCCACCCTCCCTCAAACTCGCCGCCATTCTTGCCTGAACGATTTAATTCGAAGTTGAACTCGTCCTGCAGGTTGGTAAATTCCGCTGAGCTGATTGCCTCTTCTGCCAGAATTGCCGGAATGAAAATTACGCCATCAATTTTGGCGAGTACGAGATCCCCGGGAAGCACGACCGCACGCCCAATCCGCACCGGAGCATTGATCGCAGTCAATGTCATGTCTGCCCATGCGGATGGATCATAGCCGCGATAGAACCCGTTCAGGTTCGGAGTCTCTCGATTCTCCTCCTGATCGCGGATGCCGGCATCAAACACAAACCCTGCATGTGTGTGCGCCGCGATGCCGCTACCTAAATTCGAACCAATCAGCGTACCTTCAATGATCTTTCCAAAGCCGTCAGCAACGTAAACGTCGCCTTCCTGCAGTTCGTCAATCGGCCAGCTATTGGTCCAGCTTACGCGCCCTTCCGCCTTACCTTCTGCCGCAATCGCCTTGGCCATGTCGGGTCGTAAGGGCATGTATTGTGCTGTGAGCGCACGCCCTGCAAAGGGTTTGTCGATATGCAATGCCTGCCAGCCGCCATCAAACTGGCATCGGTAACCTTTATCGCGCAAATAATCCCACACATCTTCGATTGAAACGTCGACTGCGCGCTTAAGAAGATCATCTGGGACTTTAGGGCGTCCATCGGGAAACCGTTCACCCTTCCAGTCCGATGTGTAGAACAACATCTGTTCCTTCGTCATCTTTACTTGGGAGAAAGCAGGGAGTGCCGCGAGGGCGCAGATGAGCAGAACAATCGATAGAACTCGTTTCATGAATTCTTCTCCGGCAAACAAGAAAATTTCTGTCGTTGAGATCGTGTAGGATCAGCTGAATATGGCGTCGTCCCACGATTGCTTCTCATCCCACATCGGCGTTGGCTCAAAGTATCCAGTACCGGGTTTGAGGTGGCGCTTCATTTCATCGTCGTTCAGCGTGATGCCAAGGCCAGGCCCTTCAGGAACTTTAATGAAGCCTTTGTTGATGATAGGCTTCTCAATTCCTATCACCAGATCCTGCCAGAATGGAACATCGAGCGAATGGTTTTCGAGCGCGAGGAAGTTGCGAGTTGCCGCGGCGCAATGGACATTCGCCATGCAGCCCACTGGGGTACCCGCAAAGTGCATCGCCATGGGAACACCGTAGCGAAAAGCCATGTCGCCGATCTTGTGCGTGCGCAAAATTCCGCCTGAAGTTTCGAGATCAGGATGAATTTTGTCGACGGCATGCGCCTTACAAAGCGTCTCGAAATCAGTGAATTCATAAATGTCTTCGCCGGTAAGCGTCGGGGTCGGGCTGGCATCGGTGATCTGCTTCAGAAGATCTGTGTAATACCAGGGAATCACATCCTCCATCCACTCCAGATTGAACTTTTCGTATGCCTTGCCAAGTTTGATAGCGGATTTGACTCCAATATGGCCAAGATGGTCCATGGACAGAGGCATGTCATAGCCAATCGCGTCGCGGACTGCGGCCACATATTCGCAGAGCCGGTCGATGCCTTTATCGGTGACTTCGGTGGCCATAAATGGATGAGGCTGGCTGTGCAATTCCCATGAACTCTGTCCAGCAGGTTGCATCACAGTATTCGGAATCCCCTCAAGCACATCGACCCCGAGATCCATCTTCATCCACGTAAGTCCCATTGCCTTGCGTTCTTTTGCACGCTGGCCGTATTCCTGCGGGTCTTTCGATTCTGTCGTATCTGCGTAGATGCGGATGCTATCGCGCCACTTGCCACCCAGCATCTGGTACACGGGACAGTTATAGACCTTGCCAGCGATGTCCCAGAGCGCCATTTCAATAGCGCTGACTCCACCTCCTTGCCTGGATATGCCGCCAAATTGTGCAATCTTCTCGAATAGGAAATCGACGTTCAGCGGATTCTCGCCAACGATGCGACTTTTCAGCACCATTGCATATTGCGGACCGGCAATATCGCGCACTTCGCCGAGGCCGTAAACGTCCTGGTTCGTGTCGATGCGAATAACAGCGCAGGGGCTGGGGCCGGGTTTAACGATTACTGCATACCGCATGTCGGTGATCTTGAGAGTCGAGGGACTGGAGTTTAAGTTGACGTTCTTGATCGCGCTCTCGGCTTCAGCCTTCTTAAACGACCGCGGCACAAGGCCACCGGCCAACAACATCGCAGAAGATTTCAGCATATTACGGCGGCTGAACCTTGATCGATCACGATTAAACATTTTCCTCATCTCCCTTTCAGACAATATTTCTCCGCCGTCCGCAATGATTGCTCCTGATTTGGCCATGAAGCCACATTGCTCCAAGCCAGAAGAGAACTGAATGAGAAACAATCCGAGATTTTTGTTCACCAAGAACTTACGCGCATCGCATGTCGATTTCAATGACACAGAATCGACACAGTCACTCTCGCCACTCCACTCGCTATAGTGCACAGAAGCCCATGAGAGAAGTGCTACTCCTCGGCAAAAGCCATAAAAACTGTGGGGTGGGACTTCCACGTTGAACTCGATGAACTGAGGGCCGCGAGGAAACCGGGTTTTCGGGGCGGCAGCCTTGCCCTCGATTAACTCGCCAGTGATCAAGTTTCTGATGTGTGCTGGTCGGCTCGGGTCCGCACATACGTTCTTGCCTCCGAAGGCGTACAGTTGGTACGTCTCCTCTAGCATCTTTCCGCCGTGCCCTCCGGGCGTCGGTTCCCTGCAAAATCAGACGGCGTTTTCGCTAGCAAAGGACCCTTTATGGCGAAAGATCGTAGTGTCTCTACCAAAGCAATTCCGCAGCCAGGCAAGAAAAGGCGCCGATGGGAAGGAAATAGGAAATCTCGTTCTGTTGGCTCTTCCTCAAAAGGAAAGCGCACAAATCTTTCCCTCGCTCGAATTCGTCCGCTTGAACCTTCATCATCTGATGCACGAGGCAGGTGAGGGGATCAAATCCGCTTATTTCCTGAACAACGGGATGGCTTCCGTGCTCACAGTTCAGCCGGATGGAAAAAGTGTTGAGGTTGGGTTAATCGGCAAAGAGGGCTTTGTCGGTCTGCCTGTGATCTTCGGATTTAAAACGAGTCCGCTTCGGGTGGTGATTCAAGCGGACGCAACGGCTTACCGCATCGATGTGACAACTCTAAGGAAATTCTTGCCAGAATGCCCAGAGCTAGAAAAACGAACGCAACGCTTTGCGATGATCTTGGCAATGCAGTCAACTCAACTTGCTGCCTGCAACCGCTTGCATGATGTGGAAGAGAGGTTAGCGAGATGGCTCATGATGAGCCATGACCGGATTGGCGGCGTGACAATGCCATTGACTCAGGAGTTCTTAGGTCAAATGCTTGGCGCTCGAAGATCAAGTGTCAGTGTTGCAGCCAGCGTCTTGCAGAAGGCAGGAATGATTACGTACACGAGAGGAAACGTGACCATCCTAGATAAACCGAAGCTTACAGAAGCCGCTTGCGACTGCTACGAGATCATTCAACGGCTAAAGGCAAATTGGCAGGCGGAAACATGCTAATCGCGATTGTCTGACCACGCGTTTTTTCTAGTCCTCTTCGATCCAGAAACCTCAGCGCAATTACTACAAACTGTTCGTCAAAGCGGTTTGTGCGCGATTTTCAGCGGCGCGAGAACTACGCATAATCTGCGCTGCTTTCGGTAAATCTGTTTTAGGCGAGCGCCGAAAAAGAAGCAGAGAGTGGATTTCGTGGCTATCGATCCGCCTGATCAGGTCAACACCCTCCGGTGCATACCCTTGCGTCGATGGCAAGCACCTCACATCATATGTCGTCTATCCGACAGACGATTTGTGCGAATTTGAATTGGCATGACAATCTCGAAAGACATCAATTTCATTCAAATGCAGGGGCAGTCTCCATGAACTCCCGTGGAAGTGGTGAATTTGCACATCGTCAGAATGCAGATGGCACATTCGATTCCATCTGTCTGTCTTGCTATCTAACCGTCAGTTCGGCACTCAGCGAATCAGCACTTGTACAGAGAGAAACAAAGCATTCGTGTACGAAATCGGTTGCTCATACGAATGGCAACGCTGAATGGCTTCCTGTGCAGGTACCGAACGTGACTGTCTCTAAAAGTTGAGTCAAATATTGCAATGCTCGGAGGAGGTACACATCATGATTGATCGCTGCTTCAATCCAGACTGTAAGAAAAGACTTCGCTATCTTCGCGACGGTCGGGTCGTGCGTGTCATCCGAAGTCAGAATGGTCAGCTTCGAGTAGAGCATTTCTGGCTCTGCGGGTCTTGTTATACGGTGTATGATTTCACGTTTTCCGAAGAGGGCTCCGCGATCCTGAAAGCGCGACTGTCCGATGCATTTGGACATCTGCACGAAATTACCGCTGCCTAGCTACTGGACAGACTTCAGTCCCGATTTCGGTACTTGCCGACGCAATGAAACGGTACGGGCCGGGCTTCCGATCCCTCGTTCAGAAGCAATGCGCGGGCACCCGCAAGTCGGGAATTTCGACCTGGGAAGAATTACCCGATCTGTGGAGAGAATTCTGTCCAGCGCCGAGTAGGAATTACGCCTATCGTGCGCTGCCCAACGTCAATCGGTTCTATGTCAACGTCTTGGCGCAATCTGCGCGGAGATCTCTGGTTTGGTAGGACACTTGCGAGATATCTAGAAGCGCGTGACTACCCCCGGATTCGGAAGAGTGAGAACCGAAGGAGAATTTTTGATGAAAACATGCACAGCACTGGCGACGACCCTATTCGCCTTAGCAAGCTTCCCCCTCTTGGCTCAGCAGCCACCCCCGGGCGGCCAACCGAACACACCCGCCACCCAGCAGAAGCCTCAGGGGACGGAGGCGGCTTCGCCGAATAGTTCGGCGGCGGGTCCAGAGGCGCCCGCCGTAGAGATGAGCCCGGTACCCGCCGAACTTGTGAGCAAGCTAGACTCAAAGACCGCCAAGACCGGCGACAGCGTGGTGGTCCAGACCAAGGCGTCAGTAAAGACTGCAGATGGAACCGAGATTCCCAAGGGTTCGAAGCTGGTCGGTCATGTGCTCGGTGCGAAGCCGAGCGGGCCGGGCGAGAATTCCCAGGTTGTGCTCCAGTTTGACCACTTTGAGTTGAAGGGCGGGCAGAACCTGGCCGTCCATTCGCAGATTCAGTCGATCGCGCCCGCAGGGAGTGCGGCATCGACCAACGGATCCGGCCCCATTAGCGGTCCCCCGGTCGGCGGATCTTCTAGCCCGGGCACAAGCGGTACTAATGGCGGCAGCAGGGCTAGCGGCGCACCGCAAGGCACGGGCGCCGAACCCGGGGCAACTCCCGCAGGAAACGGTGGCCCCGCGGCGGGGACCGTCGTAGCCAGAAACGGCAACATCGCAATCGCCACCACGTCGTTTCCCGGCGTGCTGCTTGCGAACAATGCGCCGGGGCAACAAGATCCCAGGATGGCTCAGGCTTCCAGCATCCTGCTCGGCGCCAAACAGGATATCCAATTGGACGGTGGCACGCAGATGGTGGTTGCCGTTGCTGCCGCGGGCGGGGGAACGCAGTAATCGGCATTCAGTCACATGCAATGGGCATTTTGCCATTGCATGTGACTGAGTGAGGAGAAACCTGGCGAGAAAGAATCGCGCTCGAGGCGCGAACGGTTGGGGTTTGTCTCCAACCGCTGCCCCTCGTATACGGGCACGTCTCGATCTATGGTAGCAACTGCATCCCGACACTTTGCAAGGCATCGCCGCTTACCTTTACGACAAAAGCGCTTCGCTTCCCGCCGGTTCAGGTCATGCTATGAATGGATGTCCGAAGTAATTTCCGATGAGCTGCCTATTCGTCCGCTCGCCGAAGACAATGACCGATTCAGAGGGCTCTGCCAGTGTTGAATATGTATGGGATGAAAGACGGCTCGGAAAGACCTTCGGCGCTGGATATAACGTATTGCCGATTTTCAAAGATCGCCTGACCGCCAAAACAGTGCATGAGCTTTATTTCCGCTGACGAGAAATTCTTCCAGATGCCAGGGCAGAAGCGAAACGGGCAGAACGTTAGGTGAGCCCGCTGGCGATTTTATCCCAACACAGGTGATGACTATGCAAGTAGGCTCTCCTTTAAGTCGAGTTCTCGCTCGAGATCGCGGTGTACATTGTCTCCGATTCTTCCATTTGACCGCAGGAGGTTGAGTTCCTCGCGTTGCCTCCTGATCGTCTCCAGTAGCAGATGATTCGTCGTCAGGCTGTGCGAGTTTTTCTCCGAACTGCTTCCATCCGGCCCACACTCCTCGATGTCTTCGAGCCGATGTTGATACTGGTGCAGCAGATCTTCATAAAGGTGCACCTCATGTTCTCCCTTCGCCGACTTCTTGCGTTCCCCAAGGAAGTCGATACCCGCCTGCAACACCAGATGCCTCGCCTCTCCTTCTTCGCAGAATTGCGCGTTGCCCGCAGACAATCCAAGCATGCGTACTAGCCATGGCAGTGAAAGACCCTGCAGAACAAGTGTCACCAGGATCAGGGAAAAGGTGAGAAAGATAATTAAGCTTCGCTGAGGAAACGGGCTTCCATCGTTGAGCGTGAGAGGCAAGGAGTTTGCCGCGGCCAAGGCGACGACCCCACGCATCCCGGTCCACCCCATGACAAAGGCCTGATTCGATTTCGGCCTTTCGTATATCTGCTTCATAACGATGAGTTCGCACCCACCATGTTGCCCGCGTGGCCGGATACATCCAAGCCAGGCGCAGCAGTACCAGAATGGCGGAAAACACCAGCGCATATTTGAGCAGGCTCATGTGGCCGTGTCCATGAATGCCGTCCAGCACATACGGAAGCTGCAAACCGATGAGCACAAACACAAGCCCGTTCAGCAAAAACTCCAGCGCGTCCCAGACAGCCCACGCCTGCAGTCGCACTCCGGGGGAAAAGAAGGTCGAACTGCGACGGCTTATGAACAAACCGCATACCACGACAGCGATCACGCCGGAACCCTTCACTGCGTTTCCCATGAGATACGCCGCGTATGGCACGATCAGCGACAGGGCAATCTCCACCGGTCCGTCGTCCACCCAGTGCTCCAGCCAGACTACGAGCAATCCGATGGCCAGGCCGACGAGCGCGCCGCCGATGGTCAGCCATGCGAATACGGCTACGCCATAGCCCAGGGTAGGGGTCGTCCCTTGAACGACCATCTGCACTCCAAATTGCATAGCCAGCAGCCCGGTCGCATCGTTTAACAGGCTCTCGCCTTCCAGTAAGTCCACGATGCGTTGAGGCATACCTACTTTGCGTGCGATCGAGGTCGCCGCGACCGCGTCTGTCGGCGAAACTACCGCTCCCAGAAGAAATCCGAGCTGCCAGTTGAATCCCGGCAGCCACCACTTTGCTGCATATGCGACACCCAAAGCGGTGAAGAACACCAGGAGTACGGCGAGGCTCGAAATCGACACCAGGTTGTATTTGAACTCACGCCATGATGTCTGCCACGCGGCCGAGTAAAGAAGCGGGGGCAGAATTACCAGGAACACCAAAGAGGGGGACAGCTGAACGTGCGGGACGTGGGGAAGCAGCGAACACAATAATCCGAAGATCACCAGAACAATCGGGTAAGACACCGCAAACCGGCGCGCCAGACCTGCCACGGCCGCTACCGCACAGAGCAATCCGATCAGCAGCACCAAAATGTAGTTCAGATGGTCCATTCGGCCGAAGGGCCCTCCTTCACATCAATAGTGTCATTAGGCTGATGTTATGAACAATGATCGCCCGCCCGATCGGACCGACTTGAACGTGAGCGTGGAAAACCTCTGGACGTCGAAGAAGTCCGCGAACTGCACAAAACGAAGGCGATAGAATATGATCATGGAAATATTTATGGAGTCACTATCCCACGATCAATTCGGTAATCGTCTGCGGAGTTCCGATTCTAGAAGATGAGCGCAGCTCATGCGGAAAGCAATTCAGTCGTTCCTGGAGTGAATTGTTGAAGAAGTCAACAAGTTTCCGTACTTATCAAATTCGAGACCTTGCGGATGCTTACTGATCTCGATGGGGAGTGTCGGATCTACGTCGGCAGCAAGACGTTCCGACACCCAGATGTGGTCCACGCTAAGTGTGTTTCTTATCCATGCAATTTTCAGATCTCTTGTCGAAGTGAAAACCACAGAATTTATTGCATGGCTGATCGCTTCGCGGTCGGTGTCGAAATACATTGGAATTTTAGCGGTCGGCAAACCGAGCGAAGTTAGCACATTTGTATACATGTAATCGCGATTGATGGCGTTGACCAGTCGCGCTGTGGTGAAGTCTGCAAGACCGATCCCGATAGCATTTCCGCAGGTCGCCTGCGTTAGGTCCCGGACGAAGATCCTGCTGATGTGCGTTTGCGTGTTGTGCTGCGGCTGAAGAGAGGAAATATATCCGAAGCCCCCCTGCCTATAACGTTCGTGTCCATTCCGCTCCCACTTATCTCCTTGCCAATTTCACCGCGAATTACACGCACGTCGTGAGTCTGATGATGTTGATCTTCCAGGATGGCGACTGCAAAGAGGACGGGAACCTTGCCCAGGATGATCTTTGCGGTCTCACGAATGACGGATGAGAACGACAGCGTCTGCTTTCAATGCTGCGCTGCTAAAGACAACGGGATAGCCGTCACCAAATTGTCCAATCTCCTCGACATCCATGCTCGTCTCGAAGTGCGCATGAGTTGATTCGGGCGTAACGCCGAACCCAGCAAGGAGATGCTCTTGACCGGATGGCGTGGCTCCGCCATGGCTCCCCATGGCCGGCACAATGAAAGGCTCTGCTCCCGAAGCTCGAATGCGGTTGAGGACAGCAATCACAATCTCAAAAAGGTTCGCGATTCCACGGCTTCCAATTCCAACCGCGACCTGCATGCCCGGTTTGAGTTCCGACGTAAGAGACTTGTGTTCCAGTCCTTCCCGGAGCAAGGTGTCGAATTCGAGTTGCCGCGAGGAGGGATACCGTTGGTAAAGATGAAACATTTGCGGCAAGGTCAGGGACATGGCGGTTATGATAATGCAAATTTCAAAACGCTGAAGAGGTTACCCACGGCGAACTTCTTCGCGGTCGAGTCGCCGAAATAGCTTTCCCTGGAGCATTGCGCTATGTCCGCCGTCGGGGCATGCTGTGGGCGGCGGATCTGCTCGAAGAACTGAGATAGCTTGTAGAAGATAAAAATGACATTCCCCGGATATGGAATGGTAAGCCGAGACTCAGAAGCCGGCGTCAAGGCTCTTCGACTGCGAACGCGGCGCGCGAAGCGCGGCCTTGACTCCGGCTTGGTCTCGACTATGCTCTGGCTATCCGGGGAATGTCGTCTTGGGATGTAGCATTACATGCCTATACCAAGTCCCTGAGCGATCTCGTTTACACGGGCGGGCTGCTGTTTGATTTGATACGTTGCTGATTCCTGCCGAATCGCAGGCGTGTGGGACACGTCGCGGCTGAGTTCCTGACCCAGCGCCGATGCGTTGTTCGTAAAAATCTGCGCGTCGTGCGCGGCGCGCGAGACGGCAACGTAGGCCAAGCGGCTGTTGAGCAGGTCTTTTGCGCCTAACTCGGTGTCCACGTGGATCAGTACCCGGTCTGCGGTTTGGCCCTGACTGGAGTGACTGGTGACGGCATAGCCGTAATCGAGATGCATGTGTCGGTTCCGATCGAGTTCCACGGCACGACCACTATCAAGGTTCAAGTGCAATCGCCCATCACCCTCGATGGCTTCAACTGTCCCCAGTTCACGGTTCGCAATCTTAAGGTCATTGGCGGGCGAAGTAAACTGGATGCGGTCACCCGCTGAAAAGCAGCGCATCTCCTCGCGGAATACGGAAACGCCTTGTTGCCGGCGCGGATCGTAGGTGCGCTCACTGCCATCCTGGAGTTCGACCGTGAGGCGATTCGCTGCGGCATCGATGTTTTTCACCCGCGCATACTCGCTTTTGCCGATGCCGGTCTCTTTCGATGCCCGCGAATAGCGCAAAACATCGCCTACCTCGTAGCGCTCGGCCCAGGTGCGATCCGCGCCAGTGAGGTTCTGACGCGGTACCAGCGTTCGAATGCAGTGCTCTGCATTGCTTACGAAGCCTCGAGCCTGTAATTCGCCATGTATGCGCTCGTTGATCTCCGTGCGGGAACCGTTGTCAGGCGAAACGACGAGAGTGCGCTCCGGCGAGGTCGCATATCCCTTCGCAATCGCAGCAACACGCTCAAAACGGTCCGGAATTTCTTGGATTCGGCCTTGCCGGTCAAGGTTCTCGATTGCCGCGCCGACTTCACCTCGCGCAAGCTGCTCGACTACTCGTTTCAGATCCGGGTCTCTTTGGCGCACAATCTCGTCGAGCCTGACCGTCACCATGCCCGCTTGCTGGAGCTGTACAAACGGTTGCCCAGCTTCCACGGCTTCGTGCTGGCGGTGGTCACCCACCAATAAGACGCGGTCATGCGGATGAAGGTGGTTCAAAAACTCGTGCACCTGCCTCGTCGATGCCAGCGACGATTCGTCGAGCACATACAAGCGCTTCTCGCCCGTATCGGGCTGTTCGCCACGCGTCAGATGCTTTTGGAGCGTTGAAGTCTCGAAGCCTGCTTCAGCGAGCTTTTGCGCTGCGCGTGACGTGGGAGCGAACCCGTCTACTCGATATCCTTCAGCTTTTGCCGCTTCGCGAATCACGGATAACGTCGTCGTCTTGCCCGCTCCCGCGACGCCGTCTAATCCGACGATCTTTTCGCGCGAGATGAGAACGTCATCCACGGCTTGGCGCTGCGCGGCGCTCAGTTCCGGGTGTCTGTCTTCTGTCCTGATGCGTATCTGTGGCGAAACGAGCATTGGATCACCAAAGCCGCGCCGGTTGCCTTCCAGCATCCGGGCCATAATTTCGCGCTCCAACCGAATCATCTCAGTCGTCGTGAACTGCGGGTTTGTGCCCCTGTGCGAAACTTCGCGGAACTCGCCGGTCTTGATACGGCGCTCAAACTCGCGCTGGATACTCGCAAAGGTGGTCTCTCCCATGCCGCGTGCAAGCGCTGTTTCGAGGATCACGCGGCGGTCCTCGACAGCCGATCTCTCGAACACACGATCCCGCGCCCATGTCACTGCCCGCTGCGCGGGCATCTCCGGTTCACGCATCTGGTATTTCTCGTGAGCCCGTGCCTGCGCGACAACCCGATCCGCCTGGTGCCCAAATTGCGCAGCCAACTCGTGATGCCGCCGCAACACCTCTTCCTGCGATAACAGTTCCTTACCATCGCGTGTATGGTATGCGGCGATCTGCGCCGCTCCAGCTCCATCGATTCCCTGTTCGCGTAGATGGTCTTTGATCTGTTCCCGGCGCGGGCTGGAGGCTTCGAGGTACTCCTTCGTGTATCCCTTGATCTCCGGCTGGCCGTGTTTGCCCCGCTCGATCTCGTAGCCCAGCGCTTCGAGGCGGGATGCCAGCTCGGATCGGTACACGGCTGTGATGAAACGCTGCGCAATGAAGATCTCATGCGGCTGCAAAGCGCGCGTCTGGCCGTTGTCACGCTCGGTAACATTGAAGATCACGGCATGGGTATGCAACTGTGGCGCGGCATATCCGTCCACGGGTCGTGCCGTGTCGTGCTCGAAGGTTGCCGCGACGAATTTGCCCGTCGTCTCCGGCGCGTGAACGTTGCCAATGCGGGCTTGCGTGTACCGCTCCAGTTCGGTCAGCGCAGCGCGCACGCTTTCCCTGTGTGCTTCTCGAACCCGTTCGTCGCCGCCGACAAGCGCGGTAATGGATACCGACTTCGGCGCCGAAAACGTCGCATCCCATCCGGCACGATGCTCCACGCTGGTAATTTCTCTGCCGTCCTTCCCTTGGTAGGTTCGCGCAACCTGATGCCGGACAAGCTGCGCTTCTGTGTGCGGGTGCCGGCCTTCGCTCAAACGCGCAAAGTGTTCTGCCTTGACGGGGCCAGTGAGATTCCACTGCTTGGCAAGTCTGCCCTGCCATTCACTGTGGCCTTGTTGGTCACGACTCCAGTAGTTCTGTTGCTGCGATGCGAACTCGCGCGCGTGATACGTCCGCGCCTGGCTGGCTGAAAGCGGCTTCGAAATGGTCAGCATAGCGAACCTCAGCGACTATCTGCTTCAGTCAATCTCGTTCTTGCGATTCCAAACAAACTTCTCTTTTGGCATTCCCTGCATGGCTCCGAAGACCGGAACTACTGCTAACGGCGGCTTACCCGGCGATTCGACAGCCGACACTCCCGATGCTTTCACGAGTGTCTTGCTGGTTCGCTTTCCCAGCAGAGATTTGATGAATCTCAGCGCCTCGAAACGAAGGCCACGCATCGCCGTGGTCCATCTGCGCAGAAGGCACGGCGACGGCTCTGCCCATAGAATCGAGTGCGGATTCAATCGCCTCGCAGCCCAGCGAGCGGTCAAGAAATCCTGCCCGGCGACCAGGCATAAGAGGACCGCAATCGACCACAGCAGAGGCGTGAGCAATATCCTCCAGAGACTCTCTCCCTCATAAAACTGCTGTTGAAGAAGCGGCTGAAGTCTCGGTATCTTGATCCATTCTTCTGGGCCGCGAACCAGACCTGTCCATCCCATCTTCTGGGCCACCAGGGAGAGCCGCAACCCAAGTGAATCGCATTGGTTCGAAGCGGAGGGAACCACATCCTCATCCGTCGCCAGTGCCTGCTTTCCATCTGCCGCCGTTTTGTACAGCCAATGAACTTCGGATGAGAGAGCCGGGTCGCTCCCCTGTACCGTGCAATTCAGATAGATCCAGAAGTAGTAACGCTGGAATGGTGTCAAAGCCCGCCTCGAGCACAGGAAAAGTGTCCCAGCAAATACAACCAGCACTGCAGCAATCCGCCAGTGTAAACGGTTCGGGGACATCACTGAATCCCTCGATTCTCCACCTTGAAAAAGGCGAAATCCTCGATCAGTTTCTTGGCCTGCGTGAGCTTCCGGGCGTCCGCTTCGTTGCGGATTTGGACGATGGATTCGGGCGCCAATGCCTTACCTTCAGCGGTCGCCTGAGCGCCCGCATGAAACAGGTTGAGCAGCGCGTAGCGTACCGCCCAGACCTCTGCGAGCAAGAGCTCAACTGAGTTCGAAGATCGTTGCCGCGAGGCATTCAATGCCGTATCGCGTAGCCACTCAGAAAGGGGCTTTCCAGCCTGTTCGGCGGCAGATTCCACCTCGGCCAGTTCGTCAGGAGTCAGCCGTGTGGCAATCGTTTTCGTACGAAAGCCGGGCTTGTTGTTGTCATTCGAAGATGCGTTCTTGTCGAGTGGATTCGTCGCCTGGGAGGCGTTCATAGAAGATCCTACCCTTCCGACCTGCGATCTTGGCTGTACTGCACTGTTTTGCGAACTCACACGAAGCTCTTATTCTTCAACGTGTTTACGCCGCGGCGCTTTTCGGCGCTGTTTCCGTTTACGGACGTAGACGTTCGTTTCTGTTTGCAAACGGCGCCGAGCAAAGTTGCTGGCGCAGCGGAAGTTAACGTCTGTAAACGTCATCGCGCGCTCGGTCTCTCCACAGTTTCCCAACTGGGGGTGACGTGTCCCACTTACTTCCGCTGCGCAGCAGCGCCGTTCCTACAACTCGCCGTACTCCAACGACAGCTCATTCCAGATGCGCTGCAAGGGGGGCATTTCCCAGGCACGGCGAAAGCCCTCTTTCAAGGACACCCATTCTGCATCGGAGAAGCCAAAGGAGACTGCTTCTCTGCAGCGAATCCAGACATGTGGCTCCACACTCGCGGTGTACCCGAAGAACCAAGGCCCTTTCCACTGCGAATTCGGCCTGCTCGTATCCCACTCTTGAAGCATCGTGCGGAACTCGGCAATCACCGGATACGGCGCCAATTCGTACATCGCTTTGCGATCTGTTGGAAGGTTCAGCAATAACGAAATGTCGCCCGACCCTCCCACGGCAAATGACAGCACGAATCCGCCCTCGAAGACAGAGGAGATAGCCGGTCCGTAGCGCCGCTCCAGAACATCGTGTGCTGTCGCGTCCCGAACAGGGAGATCGCGCAAAAAGTAGTGCCCTCTGGCGGCCGCTTTCCAAAGAGCCGGCCACTGCGGTTTCAATGCCCGGTTCAATGCCTCGATATTTCCTAACTGTTCCAGTTCCAGAAGCTCGTATAGATTGCGCGCGGCAAACTGCGGCCACAGATGCGAATTGGGAATGCTCATCTTCCGGATCAGACGCTCCACCACCGTCTCGACATCCACGCCCTCCATGTCAGCGACTTCCTTTCCTTCCCTGGTCAGGATTGGGAGATTGGAAAGATAGCGAGCATCGTGGCTTGCCTTCTTTGGTCGCCGTATCTTGTAAGCGGCCAAAAATGCTTCGAGAATCTCCTTCAGAGTCTCCTCGGAAACCGGTTTTCCAGCCGTGCTTTCGACACCTTGAAACACGAACCAGGCGATAGCGATCCACTCTGCGCGCGACAGAGAATACCCTGCTTCGATCTTCCTTCTCGCTTCGACCAATGACTTGGTGGCATTCGACAGCAACTCAGCGACTTCCAGCCGGTCTTCTCGCGCCGATTCCAGGAGCTGCTTTGCTACCTCAGATGTGGATATGCTTTCGCCACTCTTGTGCGAAAGAACTTCTTTCAAACGTTCGAGTCTGGAACGAAGCGCTTCTGAGATACGAATGGAAATGACGGGCTGCTGCGGTGCTGCCAGCTTCTCAGCCATTGGCCTCCCTTCATGCACTACTTACGATTGCTCTGTAAACTTACATCTTGACTTTAGGTCTACAGCTGCGATAATGTCAAGCATGCAAGACTACGAGGTGCTTCTTGCGTTCTGATGCCCTCCCGCCACGCCGCCCACCGCGCTCCACACTCACGAGCGATCCCGCGCAGTTTGCGCTGCCCTTCCAGGTGGAGACTGAAAGTGCAGGTGATCAGAATCGATCTGCTGGCGAGCCTTCAAACTCAAATGCATACTCGGCAAAGAAGCCCCAACCTGCCGAGCTACCGACCCAAGCAAGCTCTTCCATTCGCTACAGTGGTGGACGAAAAAAGAGAAGGGGGGCGGCAAGACTGCCCGCCGCAAGTAGTCTTGCGCCGGACGCCAAGCTGCTCGTGAGCCGCAAGGCGGCTGCGGAGATGCTCTCCATCAGCGTCCGCGGGGTCGATTACATGATTGCGGCGAAGAGACTCTCCACACGGAGAATCGCCAATCGCGTGCTGATTCCGGTTGATGAAATCCGCAGGTTTGCACGATCCGATCACCCCGAACGCATGGTTGGGTAATAGAAAATCCCCGGCTAAATCCCGAGGCTCAGTACTTGCATTCCAGGTCTATGCGTACTCAGCATCTTTGGCCGCTGTGCGCTTCAGCGATCTGACTCGGCCTGCTTTGGAAACGCGTTTCATAAAGTCACAATCACCGCGAAGGCCCGTTTTGGGAACAGGATCTTGTCCGATTAGCCGACTTTTCGGGCCAATTCAATTACGGATGCCAATGCCGACTTCTCCCGCGCTGTCCTTGCGAAGGCGTATCTACTTAGCTGCTACATCTTGTGCGGGATTAAGTTGCACAGATGCGGCTCAATGAACCGATGACGAAGTCAATGAATCATCATAGGCAGTATGCAGTGGCAAGAATACGTAAACGGCGGTGCCGTGATGTTCAGCGTCATTACTGCTCTTAATTTCGATGTGCCCCCCGTGTCCCTCAACAAATTGCTT
Organism: Terriglobales bacterium; assembly: GCA_963823845.1. Lineage (GTDB taxonomy): Bacteria > Acidobacteriota > Terriglobia > Terriglobales > Acidobacteriaceae > Alloacidobacterium. The sequence continues at coordinate 440,083 of CAWGND010000016.1, read as the reverse complement.
CGCAACGAACAGGCCTATACCGGTGCCCACTACACTGCGGGTGGAAAAGAATGCGTCAAACACTCTGGGCAAATCGTCGGCCGCGATCCCGACGCCGTCATCCTGAATGACCAGAACAATGCCGTCCTCGAGATCTGCTGCATCTTCCACGGAGACAGACAGGGTGCCCCCTGTCGGCATCGCATAGATCGAGTTTGAGATCAGATTAGAGATCACCTGCATCATCTCCCCGCGACGCAGAGCGACCATTTTCGACGAGTTCAGCGACTTCCGGATGGTTATGCGGGCCACCGTGCATCGCGGTTCGTAGATGGTGATCGCTTGCAGGACGATGTCAGCTAGTGATGCGCGGCTTGCCGAGGTGTGTTCCCGATAATATCCGAGGGTTTGCTTGGCGATGTGTGAGACACGGCCAAGTTCGGTTTCGGCGGAGCGGAGGTATTCAGTGCCTTCCGAATCGGTGATCTTTGGGCGGAGAAGATAAAGCAGGTTCATCACAGCTTCGAGAGGGTTGTTGACTTCGTGCGCGATGGTCGCGGCCATGCGGCTCGTTGCCGCAATCTTTTCTGCCTGCAGCAGAGTTTGCTCCATTCGTTTGCGTCCCGAGATGTCGCGAAGGATTTTGGACGCGCCGGTGACCCGTCCTTGTTCGTCCTTTATCGGGGATATCGTGAGCGAAACATCTAGACGTTGACCACTCTTCGTGAGGCGTTTCGTCTCGAAGTGCTCGACCATACGCCCGGCCCGTACCTGCTCAATAATTGCTTTCTCCTCCGAGTGAAGCTCTTCGGGAATGAGCTTGAAGATCGAGGAGCCGACCATCTCCTCAGCGGTGTAGCCGAAGACGCGCGTGGCGGCCGCATTCCAGCTCGTGATGATGCCATTCAGGTCCTTGCTCAAAATAACATCGTCGGAAGATGCGACGATCGCCGCAAGTTCGCCCAGCTGTTTCAAGCTATTCCTCAACGCCTCTTCGCTCTTCTTGATGTGCGTGATGTCGCGGATCGTGCCGAGGATGCGCCCCGCTGGGGCGTCTCCCTCCGATTGAAGGTGGCCGTTGATCTCGATCCAGCGCAGGCTTTGGTCGAGACGATATATCATTCCCTCGAACTCGAATGCATTTCCTTGCTCCAGGGTCGCCTTCACAGCCTGTTGAAAGGCATCACGGTAGTCGGGATGGACGACCTCGTTGATGAAGACTGCACCGTTGACGAGGCCTTCTTCGCGCGTCCGCCCGAAGATTTCGTACATGCGGTCATTTTCCCAGTTTCCACGATCCTCGACGGTGTCCCACACGAACACCCCGAGCTTTGCCGCCTCGGTCGCCAGCTTCAGCCTGGTCTCGCTCTCACGAAGGCGATTGCGCTCCACCTGGGTGGCCACGAGCAATTCCCGCTCCCTCTTCGCTGCCTCCTGACGCAAACTTGCCATCGCCACATGTGCGGTGACGCGCGCTATCAATTCGCGTGCTGTAAACGGCTTAACAAGGTAATCGTCGGCGCCCGCTCCGAGCCCGTCGATTCTGGATTCTTCACCGGCTCTGGCGGACAACATGATGACAGGAACGTCCTTGAGCGCATTGCTTTGGCGCACTGCGGCCAGCAACTGAAAGCCGTCCATCTCCGGCATCATCACATCAGTCAGGATCAGTTGGGGCGCGTGACTGAGCGCCAGTTCCAAAGCGATCATGCCGTTCTCGGCAACTTCCACCCTGAACTTCTTGCTAAGCAGTTGCGACACATAATCGCGCATGTCGCGGTTGTCATCCGCCAACAACACCCGGGGCTTCTCCGGGTCGCTTAGTCGTTCGTTGGCTCCTTCAAGAGGGGCGGCAGGCACGTGGCCGTTGTCGGAGAGTAGCGGAAGCCACGTAAGTGCTTCGTTAACGTATGCCAAAGCGGAGCTTCCAGTCCGCGCCGCTTCAGTCGTTGAAACTCTCTCCGGCGGTAGGTGGGCATGGCCGAAGCGTAGGGTTACGGTGAAGGTCGTTCCGTTTCCGATCGCCGTCTCGACGTCGACCGCTCCTCCGTGCAGGCCGACCAACTCATGTACCAAAGCGAGCCCGATACCACTTCCCTCGTGCGTTCTTCGGTGTGCGCCTTCGACTCGGCGAAAACGTTCAAACAGGTGAGGAACTTCATCTTCCGTAATGGCAGCGCCGAGCTCGCTGGCAAACCGTTTGAGAGAGGCCAGTTGGCGTTCGCCCAGCACTCTGTTCGTCTCTTCCGTCACGACACACAACATGCCTGCAACCTTGCCGTTGTCGTCCTTCAGAGGGCTGTAAGAAAAGGTGTGATAGGTCTCCTCGGTGAAGCCACTCCGCTCCAGAAAGAGCAGCAAACCTTCGTCCCAGGTCGCTACTCCTGTATCGAGTACCGATTGAATTCGCGGGCCGATCTCATCCCATATCTCGCTCCAGGCCTGACGAGCAGGGCGACCCAACGCCCACGGATGCTTTTCGCCCAGGGTGGCTTTTCGATATGCGTCGTTATAGAAAAACACGAGCTTAGGCCCCCATGCCATCCACATGGAGAATCGGGAACTGAGCAGAATGTGCACGGCCGTTTTGAGACTTTGCGGCCAATCATCCACCGGTCCGAGCGGGGAGCCTCTTCCAGTCGTAGGCCATCGTGATTGACCACATCTCTCCCAAACCGTCGAAAACAGCGTTGTCTGTCACACGGAGAACCTCGAGGTTGAACTAATGATAGTAAAGGTAGTTAGCGGAAAGCGTCGATATGTCGGATGGACGACATATCAACTTGTCAGCAACGCTCCAAGGGACCATGCGCGGGCCGCGTCAGTGGGCGTTAGCTACAGGCCCTCGCATGAACTGAGAAACTAAAGTTCCCGGAAATACGGGGATCTCGGTAACTTGCTGCCCGTCGACAAGGTCCCCGCGCAATCTACTCAAAACCCAGACTTTTCAGGCCCAGCGCGGATCAGTTCCGTATAGCCGGTCAACCGCCCGAACGAAACGGAAATTTATGTACGCTAAGGCGCACCGAAGCTGTTTCTGGGTATTCGGATGGGTCGGAACCGCATCAGATGAGGGAATACCATCACGCCGGACACCGCGCAGCCGTACTTACTATGGTTATTACTTCCGGCGGCGGAAATCAAGGCCCTGATGCGAAAGGCGGCGCAGTTCAGGTCGCAGTTGGCACTTGCCGCCCCAACGTCCTTGAGGGCTAAAATCACCTCACCCGCGTTACGCCACACAATGGCGAGTTCCTGACCAAACAACAGGTCAGGGTTGGCAGCCGATTGATATGACTTTTCTTTTGGACGAACCTTGGGTTCTGTTCATGATCGTTTGCACGGTACTAATCACGGCATCGGTCCTCGGCTACCGCCTTGCCTCCTCCACGCGGATCAATGAAGACAGACATCATCACGAACATATTACTGGTCTGCGGGAGGGATTATTCATTTTCTTAGGCCTGCTGCTCGGATTCACGATGGCAATGGTACTTCCACGGTTCGAGCAGAGAAGAGATCTTGTCAATGAGGAAGCGGGAGCGATCGAGACCCTGATCTTGCGCACGCAAATATTGCCGGAACCGGAGCGCGGCAAGATCATGGGACTGCTGCGCGAGTATGCGGTTGTTCGCGAGGGTTTCGCCAGAAACACACTTCTAAGTCAGGCGACGTTGAACAGAGAAACTCAACACACGAAGGCTCTTCAGGAGCAAATCTGGCAACAGGTTATTGCGGTGACGCGGGATAACGAGAATGCGGTGATGGCGACCTACATGCAGTCTGCTAACAATGCGTTTGACGTTGCGGATAAGCGACTAGCTACATTCGAAAAACGAGTTCCAAAGACGGTGTGGTTAATCATCTTCTTCATTGAGGCCTTCCAAAGCTTCGTGACCGGATACAGCTTGAACCGGAAATTCTGGTTATCTCTGGTGGTGACGCCGCTGGTGGTAGCCTTGGTAACGGCATTAATCGCCGACCTCGACAGCCCTCGTACAGGCCTGATCCGCATAGAGCAGACGAGTATGGAACGGCTTGTCAACGACGTGAGCCACTCGCAGTAGTGAGAGTGATGAGATTTGGCGAGAACCGTATGAGGAACTGCCAGCAGTGCTGCCTGCCCAGTGTCGCCACTGGCCAAATGTAGTTATCGATCGAAAGGAGCACCATCATGAAGAAAATCTCAACTTCGGGGCCGTCGTGCTTGAAAAACGGCGTTTACGGAAACTTCGTGTGAAAGCGACTAGGCCTTCCGAACAAAGTGCCGTTCGAACAGTTCTCGCGATTTTTCCAGTCCTTCTTCCGTCATCCTCACAGACTTGGCTTTGTTTTGCGGATCAGCAATATAACCGGCTTTGTAGAGGCGCTCCATAGCAGCCCAGTCTTGCCCCTTCCAGGCACGCATACTCGGACCATCTTTGAAAGTGGTCAGGTACAAAAGCGCGAGAACCATCTCGTCGACCTTTCCTTCATCATGTTCCATGGAAGCCTCGACCTTGCGGCGGTTTCGATGATCCCTGCATTATGCCAGCGCATAACTTCAGTTGAAAACCGGACGCCAAGCCGCCAGTGCACTTACCGAAAAGCTGACTTTGCAGGCACTACCCGGGTCTGATTGGCTCAACAGCGTGGCCGAAGTATAATTCGCACACTCCTAGTAGAGGATTGCGTTGGTGCCCTTCGATTGATCGCCCACCTCGCAGTTTCCTCAGGGGTCAACGTGGTTAGAGGGGTAGGTGAATGTCCACAACCGCGACTTCGTCCCGACAAGCTCTCGTGTACGTATTGCCTTTGTTTGCTCTTCTTCCACTGATTACCTGCAGCAAGAAAGCTGCGCCTCCCGCCAGTACTGAGCAGACAAAGCAGGCGGCGCCTGCTCCGTCAGTATTTTCAGCGGAGGAACCGCCCGCGCCGTCGAATGGCATGGTGCTGCCGACCAGTTTCGGGCGTCACACCGGCGACCTCGATGAGATGGTGAAGAGGCGCAACATCCGTGCCCTGGTCATACTTAACCCAATCAGTTTTTTCTACGACAAAGGGCAGCCTCGCGGCGTGATGTACGAGGCAGTGGAAGAGTTCCAGAAGTTCGCTAATCAGAAGCTGAAGAGCGGCAAGCTGCAGGTGAAAGTTACATTTCTTCCCATGCGAGTGGATCAGATTGAAGCGGCTCTGACAGAGGGGCTGGGAGACATGATTGCCTACGGAATCGTCGTCACGCCGGACCGTGAAAAGCGAGTCGCTTTCTCGACACCGATACAGACCGACGTAACCCAAATCATCGTGACTGGACCGGGCTCCGGTCCGGTCTCCACCCTCGCGGACTTGGGGGGAAAAGAGGTCTACGCCAACCCGCTCACCACGTACTATCAAAACCTGCAGAAGGCGAACGAGGAGCTTCAAAAGGAAGGCAAGAAGCCGATCGCGATCAAAGCGGCAGATAAGAACCTGATAGACGACGATCTGGTGCAGATGGTGAACGCTGGATTGATGCCGGCGACGGTCACGACGAAACAGCGAGCAGCCCTTTGGTCGCAAGTGCTCGACCACATTCAACCACACCCTGACCTAGTGATCGCAAGCGGACAACAACTGGCTTGGGTCATGCGCAAGAACAACCCGCAATTCAAGCAATTGGTCGACGAATTTGTCACGTCGCACGCGGTGGGAACATCCTTCGGAAGCACTTTGCTTCGCCGCTACCTGCAAAACACCAAGTGGGTCACGAATTCAACCTCGGCGGAGGAGATGAAGAAGTTCCAGACCAACCTCGCGCTCTTCCAGAAGTATTCGGGCGAGTACAGCTTCGATTATCTGATGATGGCAGCCCAGGGCTATCAGGAGTCTCTCCTGGACCAGAGCAAACGGAACCCCAGCGGCGCAGTGGGCATCATGCAGGTAATCCCCAAGAATGCAGCGGCCGCTCCCATCAGCATACCGAACGTGGGGACTGCCGATGGCAATATTCATGCCGGCGTCAAGATGATGCGGAATATTGAAGATACCTATTTCAATGACCCGAAGATCGATTCTTTGAACAAGACGTTATTCGTCTTCGCTAGTTATAACGCCGGACCGAATCGCATCGTCAAGCTGCGCAAAGAGGCATCTTCCATGGGCCTTGACCCCAACGTCTGGTTCGACAATGTGGAGTTGGTTGCGGCCAAAGACATCGGGCAGGAGACCGTCACCTACGTCTCCAATATCTACAAGTACTATGTCGCATACAAGCTGGCGGTAGAGCAGGCGCAGATCCGTCAAAAGGCCAGAGGATTGCCGTCGAATTGAGGAGTAACCCAGTAATCCTACCATCGACAATCCCAACTCGCCGTAGTTCCCGCAAAACAGGGTTATCGATAAGTTCATCCGGCGACTTGCCCCAAATAGGCAACTTACCGAAAACCCGACTCCTCAGGAACTACTGTCTTGCTGGAGTTGTCGCTGTTGCACTCTGACGACGGCTTGATAGAGTTCGCCGACCGTAAATGCGCGGACTGAAGGGTTTGAGAAGAGAGTGGTCAAAGCAGCGCCGAATCCGGTTCCTTCCGCGTTGAAGAGGTATTCATTGGGGCCGAGGCCAAATGTTGCGCGATAGCCGCTTTCATCTGGAGCAAGATTCACCATGAAGTGCTTCTGGGCGGCTTCGAGCAACTCTGAGCCATCGTCCCCAGTGATGCCGAGGTCACGTCATTTGGGGTTCGAAAGTTGATGTTCAGGGCTGCCGGACCTTGGGTTAAGGGTCGCCGAAGAGCTACAATCCCTGCACAACCTTTTGGGCCCGTGCGTTGCGGTAATCTACGGAGCCCGTGCGTCCTCCACCCGACGTGAGCAGCGCGTGACCGAAATATTGACTGGACAAGCTTCGGGACTGTCGTTCAATGGCAACTCCTCACAGACGCGTATTCATGCGTCCGGAAGTAGTCTGAAGCAGCACCTGCGCGCTTCGTCGTCATGTGATGACCCTAACCGACTTTCTGCATATGTGTGGTGGGTAGTTCTTGGCGTTCTTTTGTGCGTCCTGGTCCTGCCGGCTGCCGCGGCAGAGCCGAATGCGAAGAACGTACTGGTCGTGTTCAGTGCTTCTCAACGCGACCCCAAGTTTCTGGATTTGTTTGAAACCGCGATACGGGCGCACGTTCCGGGCCAGGTCAACTTCTATACGGCTTTTATCGATTACCAGCGACTCGAAGACGAGCCCTACCGGGAGAGCCTGGCGGAGACATTTCGCCACGAGTATCGGGAGGTGAAGCCGGATGTTGTGATTGCAGTTGCCCTTCAGGCGTTTGAATTCACGATGCAATACCGCGACCGGATATTCCCCGGCGTGCCCATCGTCTTCACAGCGGTCACTGCCAGCGAACTGGAAGGAAAGAAGTGGGCGCCTGGAGTCACCGGCGTGGAAAGTTCGGTTGGACTCCGGGAAACAATCGATCTCGCGCTTCGCCTTCATCCGGATACAAATGCAGTTGCTGTTATCGATGGCAGTCGTAATTTCTGGTGGACAATTGCACACTCGGAGCTTGTTCGCGATCAGGACAAGGTAAGAGAGATCGACATCCTCGGACCTCCAAGCACCGGGATGCTTGAGAGCGTTGCTGCACTCCCTCCCCATACCGTGATCCTGTTTCAGCTTGCGCCACCAAGTTCGGTTGAGCCGGCGATTCGAGCCCTTGATGTGCTCGTCGTGGCCGCACAACATCTGCCGACCTATTCTGCATGGCCGGAGCCTTGTTTGAACAATGGTTGTATTGGCGGAGCATACCCTGACAGCACGAAAATTACACTGCAGACGGGGGAAATAGCCGCAAGAGTGCTGCTAGGTGAACGGCCAGAAGATATTCCCATTGTGAAAGGTCCTGATTTTCAGGTCCACGCAGACTGGCGCGTGCTTCAGCGCTGGCATATTCCGGAGTCGGCGCTGCCGTCGGGCAGCGTGATTCTGTACCGGCCTCCCTCGTTGTGGGAGAGCTACCGAAAATACCTGATCGCCACGATCGTGGTGATCGGTGCGCTGCTTCTGCTGGTTATCGGACTGCTGTGGGAGCGAGCGAGAAAGCGGAAGGTTGAATCTCAGCTTCGCGAAAGCGAAAAGCGTTTCCGGCTGATGACGGACACGACGCCCTCACTGGTGTGGATGTGCAATCCGCAAGGCAAGGTCACCTATCTGAATGAGCGGCGAATCGCGTTTACGGGTTCGGACTCGAATGCGGGGTACGGTGATAGCTGGGCTACGTATGTCCATCCGGACGATTTGAGAAATCTGAAGGATGGCATGTCACGGGGTCTGAAGAATCGGCAGGCATTTTCGCGCGAGTATCGGCTTCGCAGGAGCGATGGAGTATATCGCTGGATGCTTGATGTGACGTCTCCCCGGGTGAATGGCGACGGGTCATTCGGCGGATTCATCGGCTCGGCGATTGATGTGACAGACCAGAAGCTTGCCCAACAGACTCTCGAGCAGGTGAGCGGTCAACTGATCGAAGCCCAGGAGAAGGAACGCGCCCGGATCGCGAGAGATCTGCATGACGACATTTGCCAGCGGCTGGCGATCCTCTCAATGGAGATTGAGGAGGCAAACCGCAGTGTGAGCGAATCGCCCGCAGATGCGAAAAAGAGCCTGGAAGAAATAGGGCAAAATTGTTCCGAGATCGCAGTTGACCTTCAATCACTGTCGCACCAGCTGCACTCATCGATGCTCGACTGCCTGGGCATCGTGGCCGCCATCGGGGGGCTTTGCCAGGAGCTTTCTAAACAGCATGATCTGAACATTGAGTTCCGGGACTCGGATATGCCGAGGGATTTGCCCAAGGATATTTCACTGTGCCTTTTCCGAATCGCCCAGGAAGCTCTGCATAATGCAGTGAAATATAGCGAAACCAACCAATTCTCCGTAGCCTTATGCGCCGCAGAGGAAGAGGTTCAACTCGTCGTCCGTGACGCAGGCGCAGGCTTTGATGTTGAAGAAGCGAAGAAGAATCGAGGATTAGGCCTTGTGAGTATGCAGGAACGGGTAAATCTGGTCCATGGCAGGTTTTCCGTCGAGTCAAAGCCCGGCCAGGGAACGAGAATCTTTGCCGCCGTGCCCTTCGTTACTGAAAATGAACCCTCTCCAGAGGCTTCACCAGGTAAGAAGCCGGCAGTGTCCACCAGGTGACGGGATTTAAACAGGCCACAAATGGAATGACCGGGATTCTTGATTGTCACGGCTTCTCGGAGATACCACATGAAGACATCTCGGCGGCACTCAAATCCTGAATCATCGGCAAACAGAAAGTAATCACACAACGAGGGAGTCCGCCCGCATATCGAAGTTACCGCCAGACTTTTAGGACAGTTCGACCATGCTCTCATTCTTCATCCGAGGCCCTGAGTGGGCTATGATGCCAGTCCCGAGACGAGATCATACGTTACTCTTCCCCGTCCGTAAGATGCTGATTGCAACTATGGCAGCAGTGCTGGTCGCCGGCATTGGTCGGTCGACTTGGTTTGTCGGAGTCTTCGTCCTGATGGTCTATCTGGTCTTCGCCATGACACTCGCCCTCCTGCCCCCGCGTGCGTCTTGAGGCGCGCCTTCGGGTGCCCGCGCCGGATTTTCAGACAATCTGGTCCGAAAGACCCGACCTTGAAAGCGACGTACATTAGACGTACACCGTAGATCGCTAGGCCGAGCACCGCGAAAGAGGGCGCTGTGAAGGTTCTCCAAATTGTCAGTTTTGTTGGTTTATTGCTTCCAAACCTGCTCGCACAAACAAAGGGTTCCTCATCTCAGTTCCCGTCCTATATGGGCGATGTCTTTGACTTCGCTACGTTCACTCGATTCGATGCAACGGCTCCTCCCAAGAGTCTGATTTACCAATCCAATGGATTCATGGCCCTGCAGGAGTCTGGATTTGGAGGGCAGAGAATCATCGTTCCTGTCGCCGGTCCAACAGCTCCGGTCAACGAAGGAGAACGTCTTGAGGCTTTGGATATAGCGGCACCAATATTTGAAGATGAATCGGGTCAGACTTTCAGTCTCAGCGACAATACAGCAAAACATAGTCTGACTTACTTTGCCGACCGGAGCGTCTATCGGGCAACATTCGACAATGGGCTCCGAGTCTCGCTGACGATCTATCCCGTGTATGGAAAGCCGGCAGCCGTTTTGCGAGTCGTTGTGCACTCGCCCAAACGTGGTCGCGTTACGGTACAAACTCGAGGACTTGGCTTTCAAATTGTTCCCAGTTCGGAGTCGCGCTCTCTGCGTTATGGCGACTCGAAGTGGCCCTACCGCTTGTTGCTTGCAGCAGATTCTCAAGCGGCCGTTCAGAACGGGCGCTTCCAATGGGAGCTCAGTGCGGGGGGCGCCGCTACGCTGATCATCACTTTGGGCGGAAATGAGCGCGAGGCTGAAATGAGCCTCGCTGACTTGCGCTCGTCTCCCGACCTTCTTGATGGAGAAACTCACCGCCTGTGGAATGAGTATCTGGCATCCGTGCCTCTCGTAGCCCCGGCCGAGCCGGTTAGATTCACCATCAGCGCACTGAATAAAGAGGAAACGATTGCGCCCCAAGAACTGGTTCGCAGTGAACTCTGGTTCTGGCGTGGGCTTTTGAATACTACTTGCCAGGTTCGCTACTTAACTGCCTGCCCCATGATGATTGCGGACTGGAATGACTTCATGGGCATGTGGAGCAACGACGGGATTGCTGAAGCTATCGCCATGGCTGCCACCAATCGACGAGATCTGGCGCGTGCCGCCATCCTCAACTGGTTCCGCTACGCTGTGAACGCCAAAGGAGATGGCACGTGCCCCTGGACCATCTTTCCGTCCGGGAAGAACACATTTCAGGCGACAGGTCCCGAACGTGATACCCAGGGTGTGCCTGTACAGGCCACTCTCGTGGGAGAGTATGTTCGGCTTACCGGCGACACGAGCATCCTTCGCGAAAAACCCGGTGGAGTTGCGGGGGATCGTACCGTGTGGCAAGCGTTGCTGGCTTATCAGCGGAGCCTTCTCAAAATACGGGATGTGAACCACGATCATCTCATCGACTGGCTTCACACCTATGAAACCGGTTGGGACGACAAGGACTCGCCGTTTGTCGACCTCAAAGGAGACGCCACCAGCGCGATCAATGAGCAGGTATTCAATCTTTGGAGCCTGCGGGAAATGGCTTATCTCGCACGCATTCAAGAAGACGACCCGTTGCCGTGGCAACATGAGTTCGACCTAGCCCTTCAGACTGTGCGAGAGAGACTTTGGGATCCGGCCACGCAGCGTTATTGGGATTTGGACGTAAAGAATGGGAAGCTGTGGACCCAGGGGGAAAACCTGGACGCCTACTATCTCCTCTATTTCGAAACGGACCGCGATCGCGTTGCAGCAATGATGCGACGGCTCAACGACCCAGCTAAGTTTAACGGCGCGCTGTTGCCTACCTTAGCTTTCGACTCCCCGAAGTGGGGCGGTTATTGGCGCGGCCCGGCATGGCCCAGAATTTTTGGCTACATAGCCATGGCACTTACGCGAAGCGGCCGAGGACGCGAAGGATTTGATTGGCTCTCTCGGGCAATCAATTCGAATCTTGGACCGCTCCTGCCTGAAACCGTTGATCCAAAATCCTATCCTCCAGGAGAGCATGCCAACGGCACAGTTCGTATCATGGGGCACGATACTCTCGACACACTTCTCTTTCCCGAAATCGCGGGTTTGCGCACGTGGGGAGGAGAAAACTTGGCCGTGGTCTCAAATGCGGCCCTTGGCAAGTTGTTCGTGCGCAACCAGAAATGGATGGGGGATCGTTATGATGCTCTATTTGACCCCGGGCATCCAACGCTGATCTGGCGCAATGGAGAGGCCTTGCCCGCAATGGCGCCGGGCAAAATCTGGTATGCGCATAAGCACGGCGAAAGAGTTTTGTTTGAAGTGAGCCGGGAGAGGACAAATAGATAAATAAAACGTCGGCTTTGCGCTTCTGCTCGCACTGCTCACCCGGTTCTTCTGTGGATTGACCTCGGGCTTCACTGCCCTACGCAGCAAGGTGAATCCCTCCGTGAACGAAGTGGGCGTAACAGCTCCGCGAGCGGCAGGGAGTAAAACCCTAACTCGGGGTCAACTGTGAGGCATGGCTGAGCGCAGCACTTCGATTCCAGGTTTCTGATTTGCCGACTTCCATTTGTCCGCAAAACGGGGTGGTCTCAATGGGTCGACGCAACACTCAGCTCAGACCCATATTCATTGAAAACAAAAGCTAAAAGCGCTGGCTAGGGTTAGATCAGCCGGAACCTTACCCTAGCTAGGTTTGGCCACATCGGCCAAACAGATCGATTCTTCAGGGTAAGCATTTGTGGATCAGCTGATTAGATAGTGTTGCATCGACCGGTTGAGCTGGCACCGTTTTTCGTTCTCTGTCTGATATACAGACGGAATGCCTTTTCTTTACAAAGTTCGTGACAAGCGCCGGTTTCTGATGGCCGCATTGCAACACCTTGCTGGATCAGCATTTGTTTCATTCGAGGGTGACCTTAGCGGGACCGCATTGGTCGAAGCGAACGGTGCGTCCGGGGATGAGACTGAGGTCCTCAAGCGGAACACGCTCTGGCCTAGGCAGGATTTTGTTGTTCTTCCGCTTGAGACTGAGACGATAAAGTCAATCTTGGCAGCAGTCGGAGGAACTGTTCCTAGAAGCATCCTTCACATCCAGGTCGAGAAGGACGGTCGGCTCGAACTCGGCTTGTACGACAACTTCGCTCCTAAAGAAATGTTCTTCGGGCCTGCTGTGACACCGTTGTTTATCGAGACCATGCAGAGTGAAGGCCTCCTTTCAATTTGGACGGAGCGATAGTTCCCGAAAAGTCCGGCGGTCTCAACTGGTCGGTGCAACACCATCTGATATGAATTCATTTTCTAAAGGTGGTGTTTATGGCACAAGGAAAACGGGACAGGCTCTCCACGGAGCAGAGGATCGACATGTGGCGTCGCTGGAAGGCGGGCGAGTCGTTGCATGAGATTGGCCGCGCCTTCGGTAAGGGCCATGGTTCTATTCGGTTCCTGTTGACGCAGCGCGGCGGTATAGTTCCTGCTGCTCGCCGGCGCTCGCTGCGAACACTGACGCTGGCCGAGCGGGAAGACATCTCAAGAGGAATTGCTTCCGGTTCGTCGATACGTGAGATAGCTAAAGGGTTACAGCGGCCTGTGTCGACAGTAAGCCGGGAGGTGGCGCGTCATGGCGGGCGTCCACTCTATCGAGCCAGTGAAGCAGATCATCGGGCTTGGGATTCGGCTCTGCGACCCAAGGTATGTCTTCTTGCCAACCACGAGACGCTGAGGACGATCGTGGCCAGTAAACTGATGCTGGACTGGTCGCCGGAACAGATTTCGGCATGGTTGAAGGTACGCTATCCCCACCACGAGAGCATGCGCGTGTCCCACGAAACCATCTACCGCAGCTTATTCATCCAGGCCCGTGGAGTGCTGAAAAAGGAGCTGATTCAGCACCTCAGGGCCAAGCGGCTTATACGTCGCTCACGACATTCTCGGGCTGGCGGAAAGTCCCACGGTCAGATCGTCGATGCCATCTCCATCAGGGAAAGGCCTGCCGAGGTTGAAGACCGCGCTATTCCCGGTCATTGGGAGGGTGACCTGCTCGCTGGCAGCAAGAACAGCCACATCGCAACCCTGGTGGAACGACATTCGCGTTTCACTATGCTGATCAAAGTGCCCAGCAAAGACACGGCGACGGTCGTCGCCGCGCTGAGCAAGCACGTGCTTAAACTCCCCGCGACCCTGCGGCGCTCGTTGAAGTGGGACCGAGGGCATGAGATGGCCAGACACAAGAGCTTCACGGTAGACACGAAGGTGAAAGTCTACTTCTGCGATCCGCAGAGTCCCTGGCAGCGCGGCACCAACGAAAATACCAACGGGTTACTGAGACAATACTTTCCCAGGAAAACCGACTTGTCCGGTTACTCTCAAGCCGATCTCAACAAGGTAGCTCTGCGCCTCAATCAACGCCCACGACAAACTTTGGGCTTTCAAACTCCGGCAAGTAAACTTCGAGATAGTGTTGCACCGACCGGTTGAGACCGCCGGGGTTTTTGAGTAACTTGCCCGGTCTGCCCCTCCAGGCAAAGGCAATTTACCGAAAACTGGGATGAGACGGTCGCTCTGAGAAGAGAGAGACTAAGCGGATGAAAAAGCATACGCAGGACCTCATCGCGGAAGTACCCCGGGGCTGCTCTCAGGTTGGGATCACGATCGGCATCGACCTTGGGGATGTCTGGAGCCATTACTGCACGCTCAACGAAGATGGTGAAGTGGTCGACCGGGGCAGGTTCCGAACAAACCCATCCAGTGTCGACAAGTGGTTTACCGACCTGCCTCGAGTGCGCATCGCCATGGAGGCAGGGACACACTCGATATGGATCAGCGAGCAGCTTCAAGAGTTGGGCCATGAAGTCATCGTGGCCAACGTGCGCGAGTTGCGGGCGATCTCGCACAGTGATCGCAAGAGCGATCAGGTGGATGCTGAGAAGCTGGCTCGCTTTGCGCGGCTCGACCCGAAAATCCTCAGGCCCATTGCGCACCGCACCGTCGCTCAGCAAGAAGCCCTCACGCTGATCCGCGCCCGCAACCTCATCGTTCGCCTGCGGACCGCTGCGGTGAACGCGGTGCGCGGGTTAGCAAAGCCCTGCGGATATCGGCTTCCAGCTTCTTCTACGCTTTGCTTCGCCAAGCGGTGCGTGGCCGTGTTGCCGCCGGGTCTTGCCCAGGCGCTCGGACCGGTGCTCCATCAGATTGCCGATATGACGGTGAAGATCAAAGAGTACGACCGCGCGATCAAGCAATTGACTGAGACGGAATATCGCGAAACACAGGCGCTTCTCAAGGTCTACGGAGTGGGCCATCTCACGGCGCTGACCTATGTCCTGACTCTGGGAAGCAAAGAACGCTTTCAACGAAGCCGCGATGTGGGTTGCTATCTCGGCCTGCGGCCGAAACGGAGTCAGTCCGGAGAACGAGACCCTCAGCTCGGTATCACCAAGGCCGGCAGTGTCTACCTCCGCAGTCTGCTGGTGGAGTGTGCCAATCACGTCCTCGGGCGGCATGGAAAGGACTCAACTCTGCGACAGTGGGGACTGAGCCTGGCATCACGCGGAGGCAAGCGATCCCGCAATCGTGCCATCGTTGCTGTAGCGCGAAAACTTGCCGTGCTGCTTCATCGTATCTGGGTCACGCAGCAGCCATACATTCCGTTTTATGCAAAGGCCGCTTAAGGAAAAAATCATGTTCAACCGTTGCGATGACCCCGTGTTCCGATGACTGCGTGTCGGGTTGGGCCTTAACAAGGCCGGGCCGAAAACTGGCAGCATCGACTTCTCCTACTGAACCCCAAACGGCACAGAGCCATCACAGCTCACGCAAAGTGCGAATAGAAACCTGGCGGAGAACAACATGCGTCGCAACCAAAGCAAAGAACAAAAGCAATACTCAATGAAAGAAAAAACACAGATCAGCTATTGACATCAGTGACCGTCTCATAGAAACCCGACTTCACGGGCGGTGAGGTAGGAGAGTTGACCCACCCAATGGTTGGTAATCCGCAATGATGATAAAAGCCGCTACTGGGAGCGGCTTTTTGAGCAACGGCTAACAGGTTACGGGATGTAATTGCAAGCGTTGTCGAAACCGCAGCCCTGGTATGTATCGTGGAGGTTGTCCCGAATGATGTGCGCCAAGCCGTTGGCTCGTTTCGAGTCAATGGTCAGGTCTCTCGGGAGCCCTTTGATCTCAAATTTAAATCCGTCCGGCAGCTTTAGTTTGCTGACAAGGTTCGAGAGTCGGTCTAGGGAGAGGTCTGTGTCCACTTCGGTCGTGTACGACAGCATGACCCAAGTCTTTCCGTCCGGTGAGTGCAACAGGTAAACTCTCCTTCCTTTCGCGTATAGGTACGTGTTCTCACGATGGACTTCTCCGGGCACAAATTCGTCTTCGAGCACTCCTTTCATATGCTCTGGCGACATCGAGGCCATCCAAGTGGCCAGAACGCCATGAAAGTCCACAGTCTCGCCCACTTTGTCGACCCAAAATTCGTCCATAACCCAATATCGTCGCGCCGTTTGTGTCGGGTTGATGTAAACAAACTCCGCTCCAAGCTCCGCCGCCAGCTTCGTCGGGTCAATAGCAGCCTTCTCGTTCGGTGGGCAACGGTCGCCCGGACCGTTGCTGCTGTAGACCTGAGCCACTGCATTCGGAGGCTTGCCGAATACGGGTATGATTTCGCAATAGGCGAAGTCGCGAGCATTGGTTCTGTGAATCTCATTGTTGGGAATCGCTCCCGGTTTGAGAGTGATTTGTTGAGCGAAAACGACCATCGTAAAAAGAACAGCCCAGACGATGATTGCGAAGCGAGCTACTGCTGTATTTCGCGTCATAAGGACTCCATGTTGCGAGGATGCATAATCATTTAATCAGCCGACGCACTGACTGCACAGTGGTAAAAGTCCTAGCTTATATCTGCTCGAAGCGCCTGCGGTGGAGACCAGCCGCAGTCTTTCAGGCGCAAGGGTGGGAGACGGGAAACCACCGCGTCGCCACGTCCGGTATAGAATTCTCCCACCGTGACGAAGGGACTTGTCCGGTACCAGAAGTGCGGCGGTTGGGTTGGGCGCGCGGCGTCCGCAAAACGAGGCTGACGGAAAGATGATCGCAGGACCGGGAATAAATCCTATTACTCGCTGTCAATCAGGGAACCGCAACTACGAATGAAAGTGACTGCCCCCAGCGTCATGACAAAACATTGTGTGAATTGTGGTTGCCAACTCTTGCCCGGCATGCGGGTTGCCGACCTGCCCTCAGGGCTCCGGCCCCGGTTTCTATCGGGACTGCCGAAGGCAGCACTCCACACTATCCTCTCTGCTGCCGCCCATCGGCAGTTCCTTGCATCCTCCGTGGTAATTCATGAGGGGGATCCTGCTGAACGATTCTTCATTCTCACCAGTGGCCAGGGCAGGCACTTCACATTGACAATCGACGGCCGAAAGAAACTTATGTATTGGCTCACGCCCGGACAGTTTTTCGGTGGCGCCGCGCTCCTGTCTACTCCTTACCATTACCTCGCAAACACTGAGGTATTGTTGGACAGTTGTGCTTTGGTATGGGATAGAAAGACGATCCGTGAACTGGTGTCTCGATTTCCGGGATTGTCGGATAACGGGCTCTCAATTACCATCATAGAGAATATCGCGTGGCTTGTCGCAGCCGATGTCTCTCACAGTTCTGACGATGCAACAGGACGCATCGCTCACATGATCGTGAGTCTCGCCTGCGGGATCGGCAAGGCTGGTTCTAGTGGCATCGAGATTCACGTCGGAAACGAAGATCTGGCAGCTGGAGCAAACGTAACGCCTTTTACGGTCAGCCGCGCGCTGGCAGCTTGGCAGCGCGAAGGCGTCCTGACCAAAGGTCGCGGCAAGATTCTCCTGCAGAAACCTGAACTCCTGGTCGTCCCCAGGTGAGAATCGCTGCTCGCAATGGAGGTGGCGTCCGGCGTGAACCTGGAGGGGCCCGCGTAGCCATCGTCAAACGTGAGCTGCTGGTACAGGATGTTGTGAGGAGGAGCCTTCCTTTTTCCCAGCAGGTAAGCGCTTATTCCAGAGATTGCGATCACCAACGACAAAATCGCGACGTTCAGCCATAGCGGGTGCCTGTTGGCTAATGCAGCTTCCTGATTGCCAACCTTCCCAGCGTCGGTGACTGCGTCCAGTGCAAGCTCTACATCCTGTATGGCCTGTTGGCGCCAGCCGAGAATCATTCGGGAAAGCGATCTTGAAGTTGCCTGATTCAGCCGCACGCGGCCAATCAGTTCACCTGAGAGTGTTTACGCGCGACTCGGCTGACCTAATGAGATACCTATTTGAAGTGCCAGGTGTTTCTTTTCGTGTCTTTGGACGGGAGGCTCCGACGTTGCTGATCCAGACCCTGACGCCAATTACCAATGTTTTGTTAGGACTGACTAGGTATTTCCGCAGTCGACAGACATGCACTGCGTGGAGTTGAATACATATTCCAGGTTGGGCCGAGAAATTGAGGTTCACGGAGGATTTGCTGTTCAAACCGGCGCGCAGGTCCAGACGACAACAGCGACAACAGCGGGCCAGAGCAGCCGCACCGTTACGGTCAACCGCGGCGAAGTTTACGCTGTGGACGGTAATGATTTGATCGTGAAAATGGCAGATGGCACCTTCCGGCATTTTCCGGATGTCCCCGAGTCTGCCAGAGCCACGGTTGATGGGAAAAAGCTTGGCATCCACGATTTGAAGCCGGGCATGATGCTCGAGCGCACGATCATTACCACAACCACTCCTATGATCGTCACCACAATCCAGACCGTGACAGGCAAGGTCTGGCATGTCAATCCACCACTGTCAGTGATCCTCACACTTGAAGACAACACAAACCAGGAGTTCAAGATCCCTAAGGACCAGAAATTCAACGTCGACGGCCAAATGGTCGACGCTTTTGCCTTGAGGAAGGGTATGAAGGTCTCCGCGACGAAGATCGTGGAGGTTCCGACGGTGGTTTCATCAGAGCAACAGAGTGTGACTGGCAAGACGCCGGCTGCGGCTCCGACGGAGATCGCGACGCAGCCACAGCTTGTGACTGCCACGATCCCCCCCTCTCCGCCACCCGATGCTCCTTTGCTCGTTGCCGAAGGAAAGCCCACTCCGGTCCCGGCCGAGACGGAACAACCTGCTGCTCCTGCCGCACCGACTCCGGAAAGTCAAACTACCTTCTTTTGGTCGGTTTGGCCGTGCTTCTGGTTGTAATGTTGATCGTCGTGGTCAGAATGCGCTCAAAGTCCAGCAAGTAGGGATGCTCCAGGGTCAATTCGATGACTTCTGCAATTTGCCGTCTGCGGGGACTGCTGTGGTTCAAACTCCAAAAGTTGCTTAGCTAACTTAACTAAATAGATGCCAGTCGCTCCGTCTGAATACTCCACTATGAGATTGAGAGAAATCAGCAGAACCTCGGGCAGCCTCAAAAAGACGACGTGTCGCCAGGTTTAGGATGCGGCCCTCGCGATGCGGCTAATCGGGTTCCAAGTCCAACCGCCATCGCCGCGTATCTCAAGCACTGCATCGTATGGCTCAATCGATTCAGCGTCCTCGGCGAAAATGATGTAGGCGATGGAGTTCTCGTCGAGACGCCGCAATACTTTGCGTAATTGCGCCGGCTTGACCGACGCGGTTACTCGATCAAGCATAACGACGGCAGGTCGTGCGAAGATCATCCGCGTAAGAGCAAGCAGCTGCTGCTCCCCCAACGAGAGGAAAGTCGACCAATCGTGTTCAGTGTCCAATCCACCCGCTCGCAATTGAATGGAGTCTAACCCTAAATCGTGCAGGGCAGTTGCGATCTGATCGTCGGTGATGTTCTGCTCATGGCCGCTGCGAACGAGAAGATGCCGAAGTGTCCCCGGTGGCATGTAGGGTCGCTGGGGTATAAAGAAAATTTCGTCGAGTGGCGGTCGGACGAGTGTCCCAGCCTCGTCGGGCCAGATGCCTGCGGTAGCTCGAAACAGAGCGCTCCTGGCGGCTTCGTTTGGCCCGACAATCAGCACTCTCGTTCCGCGTGGTATATGCGCGGTCAGGTTCTTGAGTATCTCTTGGCCCGCGTCGGGCGAGAACAGTGTGAGGCCATCGTACGCGATGCGCCCGTCGACGCCAACAACCTCAACCGCCGTGTGGGCGGAGGTTGGCAATCTTTTCTCGACGGCCCCGCTCATCGCGCTTAGCCGAGCAATAACGGCGGCGAACGAGGAGATGGCCTGAAACTGGTTAATGATGAGCGAAAATGCTCCGAGTAGCTGGGTGAAGGCAAAAGCCGATTGCGTGATGACACCGAATTCAACCTTCCCGCGAATGAATAATGGTGCCACGATCAGTGCTGGGATGAGCTGTATCATGTAGTTGTACCCAGTCGTAAAGAAGCTCAGGTTACGGTTCACCGAAGTCATCCGCCGAAAGTTGTCCGCAAGTCCGTCAATTCGCCGGAGGAGCCGCGCCGCTAATCGGCCTTCGTGCCGCAAGAGGCCAATGGACTCGCCATGCTCACGCACATGGATCAAGTCCGACCGGAAAGCGGCCTCCCGGTCCGACTGCAGGGAATTCAGCCCGATCAGCGGCCGGCCCAGATAGATGGTCGCCACTGTGCCGATGATTGCGTAGCCGATCGAGACAGCAAATAGAAGACGGCTGATCGTCCAGAGCACTCCCGAGAATGACAGGACAGCGAGCACTCCGTTCATGAACATGAGCGTGAAGGAGAGAGTGGTGGCCGTGAACGCGCGAACGTCCTCTGCGATCCGCTGGTCGGGGTTTTCAATCGAAGACGACTGCTTGAGGTAGAGATAAGTGCGGTCCGCGAGGTATCGGTGGATGACCCGTTTCGTCAGCCACACCCGCCAGAACAGTCCGAGCCGCTCCTCGGTAAATCGGTAAAAGACCGCTACCAGAGTTGTTCCGGCAAGCACGCCGATGAAAAGCACCGCTTCTCGAATGAATCCAGCCTCATCGCGGCGGGAAATCGCCGTTATGAAGTCGCGGCCGACATAGCTGTTGAGGACGTTCAGGCCATTAACCGTCAACGCGAAGACGATGAGCAACGCGAAGAGGCCCCGCGCTCTCCAGCGCACCTCGGACGTGAAGAAGTCCTTCACGGCGCGGACGAATCGCTGTAGGGTTTCTCGGTCAAAAGCGACAGGTTGTTCGCTCATACGCCGTCTCGGGGGGTGACGGACCACAGCTGCTTGCCTGCGACCGCGGTATGCCTGCCAAAACCGACAGGTTGTTCACTCTTACACCGTCTCGGGAGTGACGGGCCACAACTGCTTGCCTGCGACCGCGGTATTGCCGCAGCCCGCGATGGTGAACACGATTAGATAGTCAACGCGATTATAGGTCAGGACGCCGACTCAAGGTCAACTGCTACTTTTTACAGGGGTGGTCATTCCATGACCGCGATTGTGTATTTCCCTGAAATTTTAGGGAATACGTCCCGAAAGTACTATTCGGGAGAGTGGCTCATTCCGGAAGAGAACCCGAAGACTGGAAAACCGCACATCGTCTACCTATCAACGCAGGTTGCCGCGATATAGACTCGGGCTCAGTTTAAGGCAAATGGGCTCCCCCGTCTTTCCTCAACGGCGCCAAGAAATTCACAATCGAGCGCATGACGATTTCATCTCGTTGATTGAATACCGTTGTACGCGATCGCACGATTCCATATTCGGGGCGGCTGCTGGATGGCCGCGTACTCAGTACCTCTGATTGAGTTCGGAGCTTATCTTCGGGGCGGACTGGGTGTGTCCAGCGCATTTCCTCGACCCCGGCGCCTATCATTCCCCCAGCAACTTTGATGGACTCGACGCGAAGTCGCATGACAATTGCGGCGGTGAGCCATCCAGAGGCTGCAAGACCGCTGAAGAACGAGCTTTTCCCGGCTGTCTCGTCGATGTGGAACGGCTGCGGATCATAGGCTTCGCCGAAGGCAATGATCTCCCGAGCAGTTACGCGATAGCTTCGATCTGAATTGAATATCTGACCGGAGTAAAAATCTTCGAAATACATATCTTGGGACATGATTCTCCTCATTCGGGTATTCGAGCCCCAGCTACCTCGCTTAGCAATCCATCCTTTGTAGGTGCAATCATGACGTTACCTCGATGCATGGATTGAGGAAATGGTTGGGAGATTCTGAAAACGGTGACTCACGACTCGAACCAGTAGTTGATGAGCTGGAACGCGCGGCTGTTTAGCGACTTCCGACGCCGGAGTTGACATACCTCGTCAGTCTCGATGGGGAGTGTGCCGATTCCGGCGTCGCGAGGCTCGAACCTTCTCATAACAGTGACGAGCGACGGGATAAGGCTGATGCCATTGCCAAGAGATAACCGACACGGGATACGCAAGTCGCTTAGGCCGAGCCGTTGGCTGGCCAACTGGATTAGTACTGATTTGCCATTCATCGCTGCGAAGTTGCCTAGAACTTCGCAGATTATTGTGACCTTCGAAGGTGATGTGTCAGAATCCTTCCTTCGACAAGAGAATAGAGCTTTTGCGGCAACGGGGGGTCTTCAGGAAGATCAATTCGCCACCATCGCCAATTCTTTGGGCGGACTAATCGAGCTCATGCAGAACGATTTGCTTTCTCCGTGAGCCTGGCTTCAACGCTTTGTAGGGGCATAAGTGCGACAGGCACCACCCAACTCCGTCCAGCCGCATCGGCTTCCAGAGAGCTGATCAGCGCATAATCCAATCGCTGCGCTCGCATGATGTGTTCGCGGCTTACAAGAACAAACCCCCTCTTCCTCATCGTTCGTTCGCCACGTCCTTGAGGCCCTCGGACGCGAGGCGGCGCAGAAGACGGCCGGCCCCAGCGGCCAAGTTCCCAGGTAGCTCGGCTGAGACGGGCTCGCTAGCTCGCACCACCTGTGTATGGACCACGCGATCGGTCCCTGTGATCTGAAACTCAACAGCCCCTACGAGTCGCGTCCCTCCTGCGGACTCTAGATCCCAGACCAGGAGTGTCGCGGCCAGCGCGGGAGCGCGGCCGGCATCGACAAGGCGCATATCGGGACTCGACGCCACTTCGATGCGAAGTGCCGTGTCCAGATACCTGTCAGGAGCAGACGACCACCGCCAGACAGGGTCCTCGGTCAACTCACCATCCGGTTGCTGGTGCAGTACACTTCGGCCGATGTGTCCGCGTGCTTGTGTATCGAGCAGCCGGACATCAGCGGCATCGGGCGCCTTGGGCACTTGCTTCGCTGGCTCGGGCTGTTGCGGCTCGAGCAATTGCGGCTCGATCATGCGAGTAGGTGTCGTTTCGGGGCGCCGAAGGCGACACGCGACTGCCCCCAGGCAGGCGATCGTGAGCAGGAGACAGAACCCTAGCCGGGACACACGAATCATTAGCGTTTCACCGCAGGTGGCCGTAGACCATGAACCACCGACTCGGGCTGCTCCTGGAGAAGCCGCGCAAGATCGCGCATCTCTTCGAGCGAATCCTGCATGGCAGGCAAGGATCGTCGGAGATCGTCCGCCGCAAGCCTGGAGTTCTCCGCCGCGTCGCGCGCTGATTGGCTCATGGCCGGAAAGTCTGCGTCCTTAATGGTGGCCCGAGCTTCTTCAGAGAACTTGACCAAAGACCCCTCGGTGCCGAGTACCCCATCCAAGTCGGACCTCATCTGTTCAATCTGCGTAGTTGTCGTTGCAAAGAATTTCCGCGAGTCGGCGCTCAGCCCTGGCAAGTCGCTCTCGCGCATAATGCGGTCAACGTTGTCGAAGAATCTATCGCTTCGGTCGAGGCTATCAGGAACCCTGCCAACGATCGTCTTGAGAGTTTGCAGCGTCGCTTCCGTGCGATCCAAAAGCTCAGGCAGCCGTTCCTGCACAGACGCAAACACCGAGGGCATCGATGGCACGTAGGGCTTATTTGGCGTGAACCCAAGATCCATCGGTGGGGTGGGATTCTGCGGCACATCGAGAAACAGGTATGCCTCCCCTGTCACCGGGTTGCCCACGATCCGGGCCCGAAGGCGGGGAAAGGTGCCTCCAATATCGGTAATCCGCCGGATCCGGCTGACATCCAGGCCAACAGAACTGAGGCGGTCGAGGAACACCTCGAAGTCGATTTCGACGATGGCCCCCCGTGCGTCAATGGCCCCCCGCGCGTCCACGCGTAATTCTGTGACTTGGCCGATGTGCACGCCCCTGAACAGTACCGGGCTCGAGACATCCAGGCCCCTGACGTTCTCGGTGGTGTAGGTGACCATGGCGATCACGGCACGGCTCTTCAGCCGTTGAATGAAGAGCACCGCAGTGGCCAGGACGACAACCAGTACGATAACGATGAAGAAGCCCAATCGCGCATAATTTTTCTCGACGGCCATTTGGTTACCCTCCCGGATTTGCGGACACGCCATACGACGACCGCGTGAAGAAAGCATGGACGAGCGGAATCTCCGATTCATCGCGAAGTTTGCGCGGGTCTCCCCGTGCCACAATCCCTTTTGCGGCCTTGTCCAGCACGATGCAGTTGTCAGCCACGAGGAAAATGCTCGGCAGCTCGTGGGTCACCATGACGACCGTGATTCCCAGGTCGCGGCTAAGCGTGAGGATGAGCTGGTCGAGCTCGACCGCCGAGATCGGGTCGAGCCCGGCGGATGGCTCGTCGAAAAACAGGAGATCGGCTTCGAGCATCAGGGCACGGGCAATGCCGGCGCGCTTTTTCATGCCACCCGAGATTTCGCCGGGAAGATGCTCGGCGAACGAACCAAGCCCGACGAGGTCGAGCTTCGCGTGGACGAGATCACGCACTATCGCGCCGCGCATCGGGGTCCATTTGGTCAAGGGGAGCGCGAGGTTCTCCGCGAGCGTCATAGAGCTGAACAGCGCGCCCGACTGAAAGAGCACGCCAAAGGGCGGCACGCCCTCATAGCGGCTCGGCTCGCCAACGCCGTCGATATCGATTCGCCCTGCCTGGGGCTGCTCAAGCCCGATCAAATGCCGCAGCAGCGAGCTCTTGCCGCACCCTGATCCGCCGAGGATAGCGAAGATCGTTCCGCGCTCCACTTGGAAGGTGGTGTGCTCCATGAGCACCCGTGTCCCCCAACCGATGCACAGATCGTCGACGGTGATGTGCGACCTTGATGGCGGCATGGTCAGATTCCCATGAGCGCGAAGAATAATGTAAAAAGCGCGCTGATCACAATCGTGCTGAAGATGGCCAGCACCACGGCGGTCGTCGTCCGGGCGCCGACCGCGGCAGCACCTCCGCTTGTGAGCAGCCCTTGGCCACATGCGATCAACCCGATCGCGAGTGCCAGAAACGGAACTTTGATGAGACCTGTGAGCAGGTCGCCCGCGGTGATCGCCTTCGCAGTCCCCTGAATATAAGCGTGGGGCGTCATGTCCGTCATAACGACAGTGGCCGCTAGGCCCCCGACGAGGGCCAGCACATCGCCAACCCAGGTCAAGAGCGGCAACGTGACGGCGAGTGCGAGACAGCGGGGCAGGACCAACCATCTCACCGGGTCGAAACCCATGGCCCGCAAAGCGTCGATTTCCTCCGACACCTTCATCGTGGCGATCTCCGACGCGAGGCCAGCGCCTGATCGGCCGGCCACGACAATTGCTGTGACCAGCGGTCCGAGCTCTCTGAAATGCGCGACTACTACAAGCTCGGGGACATAGGTGATCGCACCGAAGCGCCCGAGCTGCGAGATGCCG
This sequence comes from Terriglobales bacterium, assembly GCA_963823845.1. Lineage (GTDB taxonomy): Bacteria > Acidobacteriota > Terriglobia > Terriglobales > Acidobacteriaceae > Alloacidobacterium. Next base: position 414,829 of record CAWGND010000016.1, on the reverse strand, counting down.
AGAAGGCCGATGATGACGCCGACCAGCAGGTTGGCGGCGCTCGTGACCGGCAGCGCGTCTGCGCCGATCTCTTGAATCAGCCTCGGCAACGAACGCCAGTCGACCGAGCTCGGTGTGGCGGCCGCTCTCGGAAATGCGACGGCACAGCGACCGATGAAATTGAGTGCGTCGTTTGTCTTGCCGGGCAGCTGAGCCACAAGTTCGCCGATCCGCGTCAGCGGATCCATCCTCCGTGTCTGAGGGGCCGGGAGGACAGACCGGTGTTCGCGATAAAGCGCGACCAAGCGTACCGCTTTGGGGTTATGGCCTTCAACGACCGACGCGCGCCGCCCATCCGCGTCCAGCCGATCGAGAAGCCGTGCCAGCAAGACTGCGCCCGTACCGTCGATTCGCTCGAGCTGCGCCAGGTCGACATCGACGGAGCAACATCCGTTCAGACTGGCCTCAGCGTTCTTGATTGCCCGCGTCACCGCCGTCGCATGGGCCAGGTCGAACGGACCGCTAGGTACTAGAGTCGCGTGGTCTCCTTCCCGATCAGCTCGAAGGGCAACACTCATTGCGGAGATCTCCCAGTTCAGTTGGGCAGGTCAAAGCTTCCAGAGGCCGAAACCGGTGAGCATTTAGTATCTCGAGTTATATTTAAACGCGAAACGCTGGATTTTTCGAGCAACAGCATGCTTGGCCAGAGATTGAGCAGCCATCTTGCGAGTCTTGTCCCGTTTCTCATCGGGTGAATCGCGGGCATTTGCCAAACCTGTAGCCGACAGGATCCCTGCGTTCGTACTCAAAGGGAACAGACATAAAGGCTTGTTTTCAACTGGCAGAATTGCCAGTTCTTTGCACTTCTACAAACTTCGCCGTCTCGGATACGGGTAACCGTTCCTACGCGATGTAACAGGATCTGATGCGTTTTTTCTATTGGCAGAATTGCCAGTTGTTGCGCACGACGTGTGCAGCGCTCAGGCACGGCGCGAGCGGGTTTAACTGCAGATCGGGACACCTCAAATGAAAACGCGCAGATTGCAAAGAGGCTCACCGTGAACCGATCCCTTCCGAAGTGGACGAAGCCAACGGTTTACTGCAGATGCAGCGTCTTCCAGCTGAAGTCGTAGCGGAAGCCGAGGGCTGCTGCGTTGTAACCTCCATTCCCCTGGGCGTCGGTGGTATCTCCCAACCTTGATTCAAAATACGCGTAGCCCGATGGCGAGATGTGCCATTCGGCACCGAGAATTGCATATCTGGTCTTGAAGTTCGGGTTGATGAGGGGACTCAGGTCGAAGGGGATGTAGTCGTCAAAGCCGCCTACAACTGCAAACTTTCCGAACTTAACTCTGGAATAGATCTCGATTCCGTTTGCGGAAAATCCGACCGCTATTTGCTCCGGTCCGCCTGCGGGATCGGGAATGAATACCAGGTCGCCCTTGTTCTCCCGCACGTAGTCGGCACCCCATTCAAGATTGCGCCAAGTGCCTTTGCCTCCAAAGGCCCAGTAATCCGTGCCTCCATGGAGTGCGGTACTGGTAAGAAAATGGTCGAAATAGGTCTTGTTGTAGGCGCCACCGATCTGTAAACCCGGAAGTACTTTCGCTTGCAAAGAGAAGCCGAAGCCGTTAAAGGCTTGCGGAGCATCTGTGGTACGCAACTGCCCCTGCGTTCCGAAGTCGAAGATCTTGGCGAACTTGAGGTGATAGAGAATGGTCTGGTCGGCGCGGCCGGTACCTGATTGGCCGCCGTCAGTGCCCGCAACGTAGGTGGCGGTGGACTGGCCGCCGAAAACGTTGAAGCGATCCGTCGTGTAGCTCGTTATGTCGTAGTGAGTGGAATTCTGCTTGCCAAAAGTGAGATTTCCAAATTTGTCGGAAGCAACACCAAAAAAACCAAGGCGAGCGCCGAAGACGGGTTGAGTCGTTTGCTGCACTTCGCCGAAGCCGGACGACGTGGTTGCGCCGGCGTTCAACGTGGTTTCGCTCTGAACAAGGTCCACCCCCCATTCTGTAGTGCCAATTACCCTAATGGGTCCAAACGTTGTGAAATTAATGCCGACGCGGGAGGCGTTGTCCTGTACTTCCGCTGATCCGTTGGCTGGAATGGAGATGATGTTGCGAAGACTCCCATAGGGCTGGAAGGCGCCCATGTAGTTCACTGCAGGGTTCGTCCCGGTTGTGGTGGTTTCGATCTGGGCTTTTTCGTCCGCGGCCTGAGCCAGCGCTTCCGCCGGACTGGTTGCCGTTGCCGTTACAGTTACTCGAGAAGTGCTTCCGGTCGCAAAGTCACCGCCGCAACCTTCCGACACCCACACTCCCTGGTCGTCATAGCCCCAGTTCCTGCCCAGGAGGCAGGCACTTTCACCCGTTGGTCGCAACATCACTATGCCCGCACGAGTGTCGGCCGGGCATTGTTGTCGGTCTTTGCCTTTGGAGACGCAGCTTACGATGGACGATACCGATGCCACAAAGCTCTGTTGAGCGTTTAACACTGCAGCCCAGCCCAGAGCTGTGGCTGCAAAGACAAAGTAGCTTCTTAATTTCATGCTCCTCCTTTCGCGGGCCCGCATCGTCGTCATCTGACGGCGGCTTTCCAGAGAGGAGGCCGATCGCCTCACATGCGTGAGCTATGTCTGACGAGATATAGTGGCCACACCACGTAAGTCCTAAAGGCCTGCCCTTAAGAAACTACCGTTCGGAGCCCGTCGTACGGCATGGTATTCGGAAGCTAGCTGGTTGTCCCCTCGTAGAACTAACAGGGGGCTGGTCCGGTCAATTTGCGGAAGTGTCACCCGAGATCGCTGGTGCATTTCTGGAACACAGATGCGCCTTGTGGACAGCGGCATAGTCAGCCGGGCCGTTGGTCTCGGTCCGACCAATTATCCAAACGTACGGTGTCGGAGCCTGGATCACCTCGATTCCTGCCGGAACCGTGCCTTTCCAGCCAGGTGCAACGACCGCGTAGTTCGCCGCGCCTGTGCCGCTGGTGCGCTTTCCAGGTACTGCAAATACGTCACTCCACATGTCGATCATGGGGAGTAAGTAATAGCGTCCCTGAGTATCAGGGGTCGAGATGACCATCGACTCCGCGACCAAATTGAGCCACGCGATAGAGTACAACGTGTCGAAGTTGGGACGAACGACTTCCTTGAAATCCGATGGATACGATCGCATGTGCGTGAACGTGTTCACGGGCGCCCGGCCCAGGCATCTTTCCAGCTTCGATGTTGGTCATTTGGCGGCGAGTGACGTCCATCGCGACCAAGGGATAGAAATAGACGTAGGCGTCCACGCCGATCTCGTATGCCTCGTCCTTGGCGTTTGCGCAGTTGTGGGTATTGCCGGGAGGAGAAGTGCGATTGCCAGGATGCAGGTCACTCTCTGCCGCGGGTTTGCTTCATAAGCAAGTTGCTCCAAGCGTCGAAGAGTTTTTGAATCTTCATAGATACCTCCATGAATAGGAGTCTATTCCCGGCCGATGCTAATTCTTATGCCTTCCGGCTTGGGACGGTCTGGGAACCGCTCTGTCGGAACCGCCAGTTCGCTCGCGTCCCGGAGCGACAGGATCGCGGGAGTCATGATTTCGATGCCCGCGTCAGCGAAAGCGTCCAGAACATTCAGGCGCAACGCCGTACAGGTGTCGAATATCTCTTCAGCGTTCTTGGTCCAGGTACGCAGTTCATATTCCACCGAGTAATTTCCGAAGGAATTCACCAGAACTCGCGGAGCCGGATCGGTGGCGATCTGCTCGGTTCGAGCCGCTCCGTCGAGTAGAAGCTTGCGCACGACCCTCGAATCTATTTCGTAGCCGATGGTAGCAGTGATTCCCAATGCAAAACCGCCGCTCTTGCTATGCGCGCTATAGTTCGTAACAGAAGCGGCCAATACCTTGCTGTTGGGAATGACCACGTGCTCGTTTCCTACAGTCAGGAGCCGTGTAATAAGCAATGTCTGCTTGGTGATCCTTCCGTATGTGCCTTCGATGCGAACCACGTCGCCCAGCCTGAATGCCTGTTGGTAAGTCAGGAGGATTCCAGCCAGGAGGTTGCCGATGAACCCGCTGGAGCCGAAGGTGAGCAGCGCACCGAAGAACAGCGAAAACCCGCGAAACAATGGAGTGTTGGCGCCGGGCAGGTAGGGGAAGCTCACGACCAGGACCAACAGAAAGAGGCCGGCACGGCTCAACTTATATGTCGGTTCAGCCCATTCCACCGGAAAGTCAGTAAAGACGAGCTTTCCACGCTGAATGGATGTGAAGAAATACTTCAAGGCCTTGAGAAGAATCCAACCGCATACGAGAATGACGAAAATGTAACCGAGGTTCGGGACATAATTCTCGAAGGCCTTGGATGCACCTCGCAGGGGCGGGCCCAGGAAATTGATCAGAGCGGCAACGAGTACCCTGGTACGGGGAAACATCCTGAAGCCGTGAAAGAAGTAAACCAGGATAAGAGTGACGGACAGAATGGTACAGAGGACATGGATTCCGACCTGAATGATCCGGCTAACATGAAACCGGGGACTGGTCTCGCTCGTACCGCTGGCGCGAAGGCGGGACTGCCAGGCGTCGATACGCCGGTCGCCGAAACGGTACATAAAACCCACCACGTAGAAAGCCGCGAACAACACCGAGGTGGCAATCAACGCATAGTAGAGGCCCACCATAACGGTGGGAGGCCAGTCCGATTGAGACGCCGGCCGCAAACGACCGATCATTTCTCCCAGAGCGGTTAATACCTTTTCGGCTGGGTCACGTAAGAGGCGAAGCACTATCAGCGCGGCGAGATTCCCGGCCGAAAAAGAGTTGAGCCAGCGCGCAGACTTATGGTTGCTGCTCAGGAGGAAAGTGCGGAGGCTCCAGCGGCAGGCCGCAACTCCTCCTAAGAGAATCAGAAGTCGCAAGACAAACCGGATCGCATTAAAGCTTGCTTCGCCAATGTCCAGGTTCTGATCGATCACCTGCACTATCTGGTTCCTTCCCCCTCTGGAAATGCCACAGATCTGAGCCAGCCCATGCTTGCAACGTGGCCGGTTGCAAAGGGCAGGCACCCCCGAGGCACTTCAGTCTACCAGTTAGAATGGTGGCGGTGGGGACTCTTTGTCGTGGTCAAAGCGGCGCGCAATCTCCGTATCTTTCGAGTTGAGTTGCATGAAAAGGTCCGCTCCCGGCCTGATTTGGATGAGGCCGTTTTGGGCGTGTTGGGAGTGCGCTTGGACGTTTCTTCCACCAGCAAGAACAAAGAGCCTACAGCGTTAATCCCCGATCACGCCAAATTCAACCGACGACGGCTATGGGCTCTATTGCATTTCAGGGGCGAATAGATTGTAGTGCCTGAGTCGTGGCCTCCACGGCCACCGCAATGATGATCCCGCTCAGGACCAACCCAAGAAAGGCAATGAGCACAGCAAGAGCCCGGGACCCACGCAGGACTGGCCGAATGTCGCCGTATCCAACCGTGGTCGCAGTAATGAATGACCAATAGAAGCTGTCTAGATGCGACCAACCCTCTCGTCTTCCCACAATCCCCCCGATTACCGTGATTATGACCGCCAGACTTAGCAGAAGCGGAAGTGTCAATTCGATGCCGTAGGCGAATTGCTTAATGAACGTTATCGTTAACCCCGTAAAGAGCAAGCAACCACCCCCTCTGAACAGTACATAATTAATGCATTTTGGAACTCAGTTTCGCAACCCGCAGCACATGCGTGTGCGCGCGCGCGAAGGAGGTTGCCAAAAGGGGTGGAGATTTCCGGATTTTTCCCTCGTCTGGAACACGATAGTCATCGGAGGAAATTCACTAGTAAATACGCACGAATAGCCTCCGCATCTCTAGTCCGGTATAGAATTCTCCCACCGTGACGGTACCAGAAGTGCGGCGGTTTGGGTTGGGCGCGCGGCGTCCGCAAAATGAGGCTGACGGAAAGATGATCGCAGGAACGGGAATAAATCCTATTACTCGCTGTCAATCAGGAAACCGACAACTACGAATGAAAGTGACTGCCCTAGCGCAATGACAAAACATTGTGTGAATTGTGGTTGCCAACTCTTGCCCGGCATGCGGGTTGCCGACCTGCCCTCCGGGCTCCGGCCCCGGTTTCTATCGGGACTGCCAAAGCAGCACTCGACACTATCCTCTCTGCTGCCGCCCATCGGCAGTTCCTTGCACCCTCTGTGGTAATTCATCATGGGGATCCTGCTGAACGATTCTTCATTCTCACCAGTGGCCAGGGCAGGCACTTCACATTGACAATCGACGGCCGAAAGAGACTTATGTATTGGCTCACGCCCGGACAGTTTTTCGGTGGCGCCGCGCTCCTGTCTACTCCTTACCATTACCTCGCAAACACTGAGGTATTGTTGGACAGTTGTGCTTTGGTATGGGATAGAAAGACGATCCGTGAACTGGTGTCTCGATTTCCGGGATTGTTGGATAACGGGCTCTCAATTGTCATCACAGAGAATATCGCGTGGCTTATCGCAGCCGATATCTCTCACGGTTCTGACGATGCAACAGGACGCATCGCTCACATGATCGTGAGTCTCGCCTGCGGGATCGGCAAGGCTGGTCCTGGTGGCATCGAGATTCACGTTGGAAACGAAGATCTGGCAGCTGGAGCAAACGTAACGCCTTTTACGATCAGCCGCGCGCTGGCAGCTTGGCAGCGCGAAGGCGTCCTGACCAAAGGTCGCGGCAAGATTCTCCTGCAGAAACCTGAACTCCTGGTCCCCAGGTGAAGAATCGCTGCTCGCGTGTTGCGCCTCGACCTGCCCTTTGCAATGAAAGTCCGCCCGCATTGCAGCGGATATCCCCCGCACTCTAACACATCAAGAGACAGGTCGGCCTCCGGTCGGATGGTCGACGATCCGGAAGTAACACATCGTTGAGAAGCCGCCCAGCAACGAAGTGCCTGAAAAACGGGGTTTTGAGTAACTTCAACTCTCTGGGCGCGGCGATACGGCTAGTTACCGAAAAGGCGACTTGAACGAAGCCGCGGCGGCGGCGGACGCATCCGCGTGTTACTGAACTGACACTTGAGGCTACCGGGTAGCTTGGTGCGCAGAGAAGGAGGATTCTCTGTGAACCAACTACGCCAGCTCATGCTTGAGGAGTTGCGGCGTCGCAACTCCGCCGATACGACCATCCGCACTTACCTGCACGGTGTCGAGCACTTCAGCCGATACTTTCATCGCCGGCCCGATCAGCTTGGCCCCGAGGACATTCGCAAGTATCAGGCGATGCTTTTCACCAAGCTGAAGTTCAGTCCGAACACCGTAATCCTGCGGCTGGCGGCGCTGCGCTTCTTCTATATCCACGTGTTGAAGCGCGGCTGGAGCATCGCCGAGACGCCCTATCCGAAGAAGTTGCGACACCTTCCGCAGGTGCTCAGCCAGGAGGAGGTGGCACGCCTCATTGACGCAGCAGACTCGCAGTTTCATCGCATCCTGCTGATGACGCTCTATGCCACGGGTGCACGGCGCGCGGAAGCGGCCCACCTGAAGGTCGGTGACATCGACAGCCAGCGGATGGTGGTTCATATCCGGGAGGGCAAGGGCGGCAAGGACCGCGATGTCATGCTTAGCCCGAAGCTGCTCGATGCGCTGCGCCTCTACTGGCGCGGCCTCCGGCGCAAGCCGAAGGAGTGGCTCTTTCCCGGCAACCGCTGGCACACGGCAAGTTACCCTGTCACCACTAAGGTCCTCTGGGATGCCTGCCAGATCGCCGCCGAACGCGCCGGCCTCGACAACAGGCACATCCATCCGCATACTCTACGTCACTGCTTCGCCACACATCTTCTTGAAGCCGGCGCCGACCTGCGAACGATCCAGATACTGCTCGGTCACCGAGACCTCGAGGTCACTACCGTCTACCTGCATCTGTCCCAACGGCATCTCAGCGCAACTGCCAGCCCGCTTGATGCTCTCACGTTCTCTCGACAAGGAGGACGCAAGCACAGTTCATGAGCCGGCCTCCGCTGGAGATGGCCGACATTGTTCGCTGTGCAGGACACGCATTTCTTGAACACAGCCGTAAGTGGATCAACTGGCAACACCGAAAAGTGTTGCTGGCCATCACGCGCTGTCGCACCGCCGCGCTGGGCGGACATCGCGATCGCTGTACCGGCTGCGGACATACGACCAGGATCTCGTACAACTCCTGCCGAAACAGGCATTGCCCACGGTGCCAGGGCAACGCGCGCCTGCGCTGGCTCAAGGCGCGTGAACGAGAACTGCTGCCCACCCGCTATGTCCATGCCGTCTTCACTCTGCCGCGGGAACTGGCCCCGCTCGCTTTACAGAACAAGCGGCTCATCTATAACCTGCTCTTTCACGCCAGTGCCGAGACGCTGCGTGAGATTGCTCGCGACCCTCGACATCTTGGAGCCGAGATCGGTTTCTTCAGCGTGCTCCACTCCTGGAATCAGCGATTGCAGTTTCATCCCCATATCCACTGTGTCGTTGCCGCCGGCGGCCTCGCACCAGATCACTCCAGATGGATCTCCGCCCGGCCTTCCTTCTTCCTGCCCATCGGCGTGCTCAGCCGTGTCTTCCGCGGCAAGTTCGTCGCCGGACTCCGTAGCGCCTTCCATCGAGGCGAACTCCAGTTTTACGGCAACCTTCTGCCTCTTGCCCAGCCACGCACCTTCGCCGCATGGCTGCGTGTACTGTTCCGCCACGACTGGGTCGTCTACTCCAAGCCTCCCTTCGGCGGCCCTGAACACGTGCTGCGCTATCTCGGCGCCTATACCCATCGCGTCGCCATCTCCAACAGCAGGCTGGTTGCGCTCTCCGATGGCAACGTCACCTTCCGCTGGCGCGACTCTGCCCACGGCAACAAGAAGAGGCTCATGACTCTGGCCGTCGAAGAGTTCCTGCGCCGCTTCCTGCTCCATCTGCTGCCGCCAGGCTTCGTCCGCATCCGCAACTTCGGGTTCCTCGCCAACCGGAACCGCGCTACCCTGTTGCCGCTATGCTCTCGACTACTCAGCGGCTCAGAGCAAAAGGCTGCTTCGGCAGCTTCGATGTCCACTGAAGAGACCCATTTACTCTGGAACTGCCCAGTCTGTGGCGGAACCATGCGCGCTGTCGAACGGCTTTCCGCTGCGCAACTGCTGCTTCGTTCTCCACCTCAACCAAACCGGTGCGCAGCTTGAACCTCTATCCCCATCTTCGGCCTTTGCCCCTGCTTCGGCACGCATGCAGGTTCCTTGTCTCATCTGTCCCGGGACGCTCGGTCGCTCATCTCTTCAGCCCCCGCCGGATGCCACATTGCGATCCTTCACCGCTCCATCACGACTTAAAAGCCGCAGATCATGCCCAGATTAACGACTTGGTCAAACTTCTCCACCCGATCAGCGCCATTCAAAGTTCATAGCCTTCCATGGGGGCGGCTTCCTTCAAGTCGCTGTATCCGAAGCGCCCTGCTCTGAGAGCATGCAACTGCGCACTGCCGTCGCGGGGCGCTCCAGATACAGCACTAGGACTTTCCAGGCACTACTCAGGATCACTCCCGACAGCCCGTCATCCAAGCGTTACGTGCAAAAAAATCCGTGATGCGCGAGGTCGTTAGGCTAGCGAGTACTTCGCGACACTCCCCAGATACTTGTCTCGCTTACATATCTCGTCGTGGGGAGACGTTTCGCCCTTCAGTCAGTGGTGTAGGCAGCAAGTCGAGGCATCCGTCCGAACATACCCCCGGAAGTACTCCCAGCTATGAGAGAACTCCCACATTGTGAAATGCCGCGGTATGTTGACGGATATGCCCTTACTAGATGCTTCAGTCAACGAGACTTAAGCTGTGAAGTCTCTCTCAGCCTACTTGCCGATCACAAGTATCTGGAAAGAGTGGGGATCATCGGCGCGCGAGGACCGCGCATCCAGGCTGGAACTCCCGGCGGCGGACCGCCAGCTGGCGGAGTCGAGCCGGCTGCCTGGGCCGGCGCGGCCGGCACCGGGCCAAACTCGGCCGTGATCGTCAGGATCTGGTTAGTCTTTGAATCCAGGGTTAGCACCTTCGCCCGCGCCGGCGTAGCAACCGTCTGCTCAACAGAAAAACTCGTGGGCGAATTCTCTTTCACCACCGTGAGCGTGCCATCACCCTGCGAGCTGAAGGCCTCCATTGTCGACGGGTTGAAAGTAGCGCCGTCTGACCCATTGCCAATGGGCAGATCGGTGATGATATGTCCATCCGTAGCCGACAGGATGATCATGTTCTTATTGTCGCGGCACGAGGCGAAGAGGATATTGTTCTTCGCATCCAGCGCAAGCCCGGCGCATCCTCCGCCCTTGCTCGAAACGTCGTACTCTGCCAATCATCTTCATCGTGTTCGCGTCGATGACCGCGATGGCGGCCTTGTCTTCGATGTCCACGTAGATCTTGCCGTGGCCGTCGGTGGCAGCCTGCTCGGGTGCGCCGCCGATGTCGATGGTGCCGAGGATCGATGCCATCTTTATCGTCGAGGACGGTAATGTTCGGCTCCGAGTGGCTAAGAATGTAGAAGTGGTGATTGTAAGCGTCGTTGAGGTAGCCGTCCGGATTACCCTGCACGTCGATCTTCTTCAGAATCGCAAAGGTCTTCGCATCGAACATCGTTACCGGCTTAGATGTTGCGAATCCGTGCCCCGTCGCGGTATCCACCGCTCCGCCGTGGGCGCTTACATCCACGATATCTCCCACCTGGGCCAGTGTGTCGAGGTTATAGACGCCGATATGCCCGGCTGGGCCAGAGCGAGCAACATAGAGGTTGCGACCGTCAGGGTCGGCAGTGACGTAATCGAATCCGCCATCGCCTCCGACTAGTTGAATCTTGAGGACTTTGTACGGACCGCTGTCCTGACCGTGGGCGAGGCCCGCAAGCGGGAGCATAACGGCGAGTGTTGCGACGACTAACGGCTTGCATGACATGATGGTATCTCCAGTTAAGGGCTTCCCGGTCATCCGTCGGCTCGGACTGTTTGAATCGAGGATTGATTTCGCGTCTTCTGCAAATCGAGCGTACACGCTGCAACCTTAAGGTCGGGTGAATCACGGCCGCGGCCCTGAAGATATTGAAATGCAGGCCCTACTTAGCCTCAGTCGATGAGAAATTGTCGATGCTCCTTTTGAATGAGTCCGCGTTGGAAATCTGCATTGCGCTCCGTTTGCACTGATTGAGAATCAAATTTACCGATAACCTGATTTTTCAGACAGTTCGGTTTCATCTTTCCGGATAGCCGATTTTACGTCCATATGGACTGGATTTGTGGACACTGGCGAACTTATCGTTACAAACGCGAATCACATGGCGGACGCCTTCAGACTCTTTGCGTTTTATAAAGCAGCTCCTGCGGATTGAATTTTGGGGATTAGCGCTGACGTGTACTCTTTAACGGTATGCCTGAGACGGTAACGATCACCCGGGAAGAATACGAAGAGCTCTCCACGAGTGCGGCGCTGTTTCAACAAATAGCGGATTCAGCTCCCGTCTTGATCTGGCTATCGGGGGTCGATACCCTCTGCACCTGGTTCAACAAGCCGTGGATCGAGTTCCGTGGCCGGACGCTGGAGCAGGAAATGGGCAACGGCTGGACCGAGGGAGTTCATAAAGAGGATTATGACCGTTGCGTCGAGGTCTATCTCAGCAACTTCGAGAAGCGAACACCGTTCGAGATGGAATATAGACTCCAGCGAGCCGACGGCGAATATCGCTGGGTATTGGATCACGGCATTCCGCGCTACTCGGACACCGGCCTCTTTCTTGGCTTCATTGGCTCTTGTGTAGACATCACGGACGTAACTGAGATCAAGCAGGCGTGGGATACTCATCAAAACATCTCGAAGCGACTGGGCGAACTTGCGGCAATTGTCGAGTCGTCCGATGAAGTGATCATTAGCAAAAATCTGGACGGCATGGTGACGAGCTGGAATACGGCCGCTTCGCGCGCCTTTGGCTACACGGCTGAAGAAATGATTGGCCAATCGATCCTGAAGCTTATCCCCGAGGAGCTCCATCCCGAAGAGAAAACGTTCATCGAAAAGCTGAAGTCTGGCCAACGCATCGAGCAGTTTGAAACTCGTCGAATCACGAAGAGTGGACAGATGCTCGACGTGTCGCTCACTCTGTCACCAATCAGAGATGCTCATGGCAAAGTCATTGGTGCCTCCAAGATTCTGCGAGACATTTCCCTTGCCAAACGCCTGGAACAGTCCATCTTGGAGGCCGAGAAACTTGCAGCGACAGGACGCATGGCAGCAACAATCGCGCATGAAATCAACAATCCGCTTGAAGCGGTAATGAATCTGCTCTATTTGATACGTCCAACGATAGCGGGTGACGAGGGGCGCGGGTATCTCGTTACTGCCGAAAGCGAGTTGCAGCGAGTAGCGCACATTGCGAAGCAGACTCTCGGTTACTACCGCGAAGACGCATCGGCTACTCCAATGTCTATGAACGACATCGTGCGGCACGCTGTCGCTATCTACGAGCCACGTTGCCAAGGATCGGGAATCAAAATACTTCAATCGTTGACGTCGGCGCGAAAGGTTCTACTTCGCCGTGGTGAGATGATGCAGGTGGTTTCAAATCTCCTCGTCAACTCCATCTACGCCCTTTCGGCCGGGGGAAACATCTGGATTGACGTAAGTGATTCTGAAACAGGGCCGCAAGGCGTTGCCTTTAGCGTGCGGGATAACGGCGAAGGGATCGGTCCAGAAGCTTTACCGCGGGTGTTCGATGCGTTCTTTACGACTCATGCAACGATTGGGACAGGGATTGGACTCTTCGTTGCAAAACAACTCGTCGAAGGTCACGGTGGTCGAATCTCGATCGAAAGCAGCAAAGACGTGAGGAAACATGGAACGAATGTCGAAGTTTTCCTGCCGAGTGTCGCCTCCTAACGAAGGCACAGGTAGTAACTCAATCCGAGCGATTTCAGGTTCTCACAGTCCCAACAAACGGGTAAGGTTCACTGACTTCCAGTTGGGGACTTTTCACTTGGACGAAGAGTCGGCATCTCGGACAAGTGGCGTCCCCGGAGTTCCCTGAAAAACGGCGTTTTGAGTAACTTCAACTCTCTGGGCGCGGCGATACGGCTAGTTACCGAAAACCCGGACATCACAGGCATTTTCGGGGGTATTTCCGAATTGGCGGTAATTCGCCCGAGACTCGATACCAACCCTTCACGAACCTTCGGACGGTGTATGCCAGAGACTCTGGAAAGGCCCAGACTGGGTTAGAGGCGGGTATAGTCTTGAACCATGAGCGAACAAGAAAAAGCTGCCGCACCCAAAATAATGCGGTCTCAGCGGGCGTAATCGCGGGCAACAAGCTCGGCGGCATGACGCCACAATATCCGGCGATTGCGAAGATGCAACGGATTCAGGGATCGGTCGGCATCCACATCGTATTCTCGGCCACGGGTGCTGTGATGGATGCGACCTTGGAGAACGGGAACGTGGAACTGGCCAATGCAGCAATCGAAGCATTGAAGACGTGGCGGATTCGCCCGATCCTGGATGACGGCGTACCCGTAGAGGCAGAGTCGACCCTGAGCTTTGAATTTAAGCCTGGCGAGCCAGTGCGGCTGATCGTGTAGGTTGTTTCGATCACGCCCCGATGTCGGAAAGGAATTCGGCGTTTGCCGGAAACCTCCTCGTGTCTCGCCGGATACAATCCGCATCAGCTTACCGAAAAGCTGACTTTGCAGGCACTAGACGCCTATTGCTGATGCTCCGCTTTGACTGCCTTGTCTCGCAGAGCGCGGAAGGATGCTTCTGCCCCTGCTGGATCGCTCCACGCTTTTTCCTGTTCCACTTTTGGGATGCCCCCGTCCAGCACCGTACGGATAAGTGCCAAACTAACGTCTTCTGGATACACAACCGCGGCCAGACTGCCCTTCTTATCGAAGACAAAGACGCTCGGGATTCCCCACGCGTTGAAAGCCTTGAAGGTTCTGAAGTCATCGTCGAGGCTAACGGTAGTATGGAGTGGGAACTTCTTCAGTACGGGCTCTACTTGTCCTCGCGTTTCATAAGTAACCGAAATGAATTCGACTGGCATCCCGGCAGACTGGGATTTCAGTTCATTGAGCTTCGGGAAAGAGGCTAGGCAGGGTGCACACCACGTTGCCCAGAAGTCCACCACGACCGCCTTGCCCTTCAATTCTGACCATGTTGGATGATGGCCGTCCTTCAGGGTTGTTACATCGAGACGAGGTCGGAGAGTGCCCACGGGTAGCGGAGCTCTGATGACAGAATTGGAAACCGTGGACGGGGACAGCAATGCCGATCCTAACGATAGAGAGAGGACGCAAAGGGACACTACCGCAGCCGATCTCATCATTCGCCAAGTCTAGTTTTCCCACTAAATTTTCGTCAACGGACTCAGCTCTGACCAATCCGATGAGAAACGGGATTTCAGGTAAGTTCGTTTCTGACGCGGCGAACTTACTCAAAAGGCGACTTCACAGGCATTTCGGGATTACTTCCATATTGACGGCGATACGACCGGAACAACTTAGCAACTCCTGCATCTCGGCCCTGCAAGGGGTAATCGAGACGACCTGGGCGGGAACCGAAGTCCCCGCACCTTTGGGTTAGATATTGGTAGTACGTTTATTGCCCTCGCGCGCGCGTACTTCTGTCAATACTCTTTACGGGCAACCATCGTCGCCCCTCACGCCCGCGTATTGGTCGCGAAATTCGGTAGGGGATCAATTTGATCTGGCGTGAACTTACCGAAAAGCTGACTTCACTCACAGTTCACGAGAAGGCAATCGAGCGTGCCTTTGGCGGGGGATCGGAACCAGAAGAGAGGTCTTCCCAGTCGCCGGTGAGCGATTCGTAAAACCCCTTGTAGTCATCATCGGTGTGCTGGGACTTGGAGCGTCGAGACATGGCGCTGGTGGCGTTGTGCGACACGGCAAAGACTGGTTATCAGAACTCTGCGCATCACGCTATTGGCTTTGTAGTCTTCAGCGAGAATCGAGCGACCCTCTAAACCTGCATCGAGAAAGTTTTTGATTCGTAGTTTGGCAGCTTTGGTCAATCGGCCTTTGAATGCAATGTCGAACAAGTCCTGAAGCGATTGGTACGAGCCGCCGTCCTTCGCTTGAGATTGGAAGTCATCTTTGAACAGTTGAACGAAGTATTCATTGCGAGTGGGGTAATCTGCACTCGGCCTGAGACTGATTGTCGCTGTTGCCACGTCGGATAGCGCATCACTCATTAGGCCACAATAGAGCCTTAGCCACGGGTTTGTCTTTGATTCCATATTGACACCAATAGAGAGACAGAGCTTGTAACTCTTTCGCCGACCAGGCGTGGCCCATTTGCCCATCCATACCCGCACGCCAACCTATCCTACACACTACATGGGGCGATTCTCGCATCCGGCATTTTCTTCTGGCCCTGAGTCAGACTCTTTCTCTCTGCTTCATTGCAGCCACCAGATTTTTGCAACCCGAACCCCATTTGGAGATTGTTGAGACGGCCTGTGTAAACGGAACATCCAGACGATGCACGCGATCCGGAGTAAGAACGTAGACCGCTCCAGCCATCGGCGTAGGCACCGAAGGGACAAAGACTGTGAAACGTCCGTCGACAAGCTCTTCAATGATGAATCCAGGAACAAGCGCATCCTCAATCTCGATCAGCGCCGCATCCCAGGCTTGGCCCTGCGACTCTCCCGCCAGTCGTTGCGTAAGATTTTGCAAAATCGAGTAACCAGGAATCTTCTGAAATAAAGACCTGTCCAGGCGACTTTTGATCGCCCGTCCCAGTTGTGTGCGAACGGCGAGCCCAACAAAAAAGCAAATGGTCAACACGAGGATGATCGCAATGAGATTTTCAGCGGGGACCGATTTCGGAAGCACCTTTGCCACAGGCGCCATCAGGCCCAAGATTGCCTTCATTGCTTTGAGCAGAAGCAGACAGGCGAGGTAGACCGGTACGACGACAAGACAGCCGGCGACTATCCGACCCATGAAAAAGGTAAGGAGATTTTTCACACGATGACTCCAGTGCGGGATTCGACAGACGGTTCCCGCTCATTGCCGGAGAGTGGAACAAAGATAAATGCAGCTTCTCGGGTGCATCCTGAAGGACGTGAAACCCGCGGTCATCATACCACGGCCTTACCTTGAACACGAATGTATAGTCCGTTCGGATTTGTTGCTTTGGTGATCTTCCTGTTCCTGCCACTAGTTGCAAATGCCCGCGCTCTAGCGATCGTGGCTAATTTCAGTGACAGTTGAAGTTGTCGGACATGGGGGTACGCCATGAGTCTGAGAAACGTTGTTCTGTTGCTTGATTTCTGGTTTGTTGGCAAACCGGAAGCTATCCTGCCATCGGCAATCGAATCGCCGTCGTGTTCCCTGAAAACGGGGCGGCTTCTCAACGGTGTGTTACTTCCGGATCGGCGACAATCCAGGAGTTGAGCGCAAGGTGCTCTCGTGCGAATGTCCGATCAGCTATTAAACGTCCGATTGAGCCACCAATCAGTCAGGAGATATATTTTAAGAGATAGCTATTCACAAAATAGGTATCTATCAAATAGAATCCCATGCATATGAGAAAGAGCACTGAACGTCGTGATCTGTTTTCTGGCGCTTTGGAGTTGATGATTCTGCACTCGCTCCGTGTGAAGCCGATGCACGGTTATGCCCTCGTCAAACACATCAAACTGGTTTCTGACGACCTTCTGCAAGTCGAGGAAGGTTCTCTCTATCCGGCACTGCAACGGATGTTACGAGAGGGCTTATTGGATTCGAAAGAAGGCATTTCGGCCAAAGGGCGCCCGACCCGGATTTACCGGGTAACCAAAGCAGGCATCAAGCACTTGGAAAACGAGATGTTCAGCTTCGAAAAGATGTTCATCGGCATTAATCGCGTACTCGCAGTGGTTAAAACTTAGGAGGCCGCCATGAACTGGCTCAAGCAGACATTTTCCCGCCGCCGTCGCTACGACGATCTCTCAGTGTCGATACAAGAGCACCTCGAAGAAAAGGTCGAGGATTTGATGGATGAGGGGATGTCGCGGGAAGAGGCTGAACGGGCCGCGCGTCGTGAATTCGGCAATGTGACGGGGATTGAGGAACGCAGCCGCGAAGTGTGGCAATCGCCGACGCTGGAATCGATCCTGGCTGACGTGAGATACGCGTCACGGCAAATCCGGAAGTCACCGGGGTTTGCGATCACCGTTATTTTGACGCTCGCCCTGGGGACTGGCGCAAATACAGCAATTTTTCAGGTACTTGACGCGGTACGCCTTCGTACGCTTCCTGTCAGGGCGCCGAATCAACTGGCGCGCGTAAGCATTATTGACACCAATGGCGGGCGCAGAGGTCGATTCATCTGGCAGAACGGTGACGTCACCAGCAATATCTGGAACGAATTGAACACCCGACAGAAAGCATTTTCACAAATAGCTGCATGGAGTCCATCTCGCTTCACTCTTGACCGAAGCGGCGAAGTGCATTACGCGAGTGGCCTGATGATCAGCGGAGGCTTTTTCGATGTGCTCGGGACGAAGCCACTCCTTGGTCGCCTCATTACACCAGCCGATGACTACCGGGGTTGCGGTACACAGGTCGCGGTGATCAGCTATTCATTTTGGCATCGGCATTTTGGAGCCAATGAAAATGTCCTGGGAAGCCAACTCTTCCTCAGTGGGCACCTGTTGCAGGTTATCGGCATAACGCCAGCCACCTTTTACGGAGTCGAGGTTGGGCAAAATTTTGATGTTGCGGTTCCTCTGTGCTCGGAGCCAGCTTTTGCAGGCCAATGGTCATCGACAGACAATCCCCTGACTTGGTGGCTGGCTGTGATTGGACGTCTAAAACCAGATTGGACATTGAACCAGGCGTCCGTTCAGTTGCGCTCCATCTCTTCAGGTATCTTTTCTTCCACTCTGCCGGAGGTTCTCGATCCGGAGAGTAAGAAGCTATATCGCGGATTCCACCTGGGAGCGTCACCTTGCGCTTATGGCATTTCCGAGCTGCGCGAGGAGTTCGATGAGCCCCTTTGGCTATTGCTGTCACTGTCCAGCCTGGTATTGCTGCTGGCTTGCGCGAACATTGCGAACCTGATGTTGGCCCGCGCCAGTGCACGGCAACGGGAAACAGCTCTGCGTATGAGCCTTGGCGCTTCCAGGTTCGGTGTGGCTCGCCAATTCTTAGTGGAGAGTCTGCTCCTCTCCATATTGGGTGCCATCTCTGGGTTGATACTGGCCCAAGGTTTGAGCAGAATCCTCGTAACATCGTTCAATACTGAACGAAGCCAGATATTTGTCGATCTCTCCCTGGATTGGCGCGTGATTGCTTTTACTGCGTTTCTGACTGCAAGTACCTGCATTCTTGCAGGCCTATTACCTGCAATTCGTATGGCCTATACAAAACGCAGTCCGACTGAGTTAATGAGTGGTCAGAGACAAAGTACAAGACATGGGCGTTTCTTAATGGGCCGAGGGCTTGTCACCCTCCAGGCTGCCCTGTCTCTCGCATTGCTGATCGTCGCTTTGTTATTTGTACGGACATTCCAGAATTTATTGTCACTGAACTTAGGATTCCAACAGGATCACGTTCTGGTAGCCAATATCGATATCTCTCCCCTTCGCATACCCGTCGAAAATCGGGTGACCTATAAGCAGGAATTGCTAAAAAGCATCCAGAACATCCCAGGAGTGGTCTCAGCCGCCAGCGTCGGGATTGTGCCGCTGAGTGGTATGGGATGGAACAATTTCGTATCAATACCTGGAACAAACGCTCCACAACAATTGGCGAATTTCGACCCAATCGGGATCGGATACTTCCCCACGATGGAGACGCCGATGTTAGCGGGCCGGGATTTTGGCCAGAACGACACTCCCACATCGCCTCGTGTTGCCATCGTGAATCAAGAGTTCGCCCGAACCCTCTTCGCCAAATTGAATCCCATAGGCAAGACGTTTAGAGTTGCGGCTGGAGGAGGACAGGAGAGCCGGCTGTATCAAGTCGTTGGAGTAGTGGCAAACACGAAATACGCAGGTCTTCGCGAAGACCCTACTCCGATAGTGTTCCTGGCGGAAACTCAAGACACGGATCCAGGTGAAGGGTTCACGTTTGTAGTTCGTTCTAATGAATCGTTCCTAACCTTGGTTCCCGAAGTGAAACAAGCGATTACCACAACGAGCCCCGGGGCAATTCTGAACTTCAGTGTGCTTAAGACGACCATACGAGAAGGGTTGTTGCGCGAAGGTGTGATGGCCAGATTATCAAGCTTCTTTGGGATACTCGCCGCAGTTCTTGCGATGATTGGGCTCTATGGTTTGATCTCGTTTATGGTCATTCGGCGCAGGAAAGAAATCGGGATCCGCATAGCACTGGGAGCGCGCAGAAGAGTTGTCCTTACCTTGATCACGCACGAAATCATGATTCCACTTACCATCGGTCTTGCTTTAGGTGCAAGTCTGGCTTTAGCTATCGGGGTAGTCACGAGATCAATGCTCTATGGACTCGGATCGAACGATCCTGCGACATTCATCGCTTCAATTCTCGCGATCATTGGGGTTGCATTCCTGGCGGGCGTGCAACCGGCACGGCGTGCTGCACGCGTGCTTCCAATGGAAGTACTGAGGGAAGAGTAGATACCTTAATCCGCCTGAGGCGGGAAATCCGACCTGTCGGGGGCATGACTGGCAACACCGCCATTCTCAATTGGCGCTAATCGCCAACGCACTCACCGCGCACTGGGCGAGCGAAGAACCCAATGCTCGGGATTCCGGCCGGGTCGCGGGCAGCCGAGAAGCGATCCTTCGTAGTGCCCGTAAAGTCGGGTTTTGAGTAAGTTCGTCGCGCCAGGAATGAACTTACCGCCCCGTTTTTCAGGAAGTCAGTCCCCATCCAAAATGCACCGAGAGTTAAGAGCCAGAGCACCAGCATGCCCGATAGAGCAATCCAGGCCGAATTGCCGTAAGGAAATCAGCGACAGCCGTGGTCGCATATCCGCAGCCGAGAACGCCGCTAATAATGGCCGACAGCCCCAACACTCCGGCCGCAATTCGCTTCCACATAACGCGCCAAACCATGCGCCTCGCCTTATCTCATGCCCTGCGTGGACAGGCTCATAGGAGGGGGGTAGGCGCGATGAAAACAATCTTCCCGAGCAGGGTGATGTTGTAGATGAGCCGGTGTAGCCAGGCGTCCGAGTCACTCACCGCCAGCTCGGCGTTGATCCCGGCAAAGAGGTTATTGACCGGTTGGTTGGCCAGGACATCCGTGCCCGTTCCGAAGGGATTGGGACTCCAAGCGTTTATAGCGAAGCCAGCGTTGATCGACTGATCCTGGTCGAAGATCGCACCAAGCGACACACTCGGCGCCCACTCTTCTACCGAAAACCTGATGAGATAATCTGTCCCCGGCGAACCAGGCGGCTTCGGGATTGAGTAGCGGCTGATGGCCCAATTCAAGGGCCCCGATGTGGCCGAGGGGTCATCCGGTCCCGCCATGTCTGGGGTGAACGACACGGTTTGGCTATTCCAGCTGTCGTCTCCCTTGAGGTCCGCGAGTACGACGCCAGTTAGAACAAGCACCCATTCTTGATCGTGGATGCTTGTGGGTTGAGGTTCTCCCACGGCGAGAGCGGCAGGGGTGATGAGCCAGTTCTGACCAGCGAAGTCGGTGAGGTATTTCATAGAATTGAACTTTCGATAGCGCAGAAGCGCACCGTGGTTATCCGCGCGCATGTCCGTCAAGGCGGCAATTGTGTCGCGAGCTCGTGTCCATACCCAGGGGTCGAACTGCGCTAATGGGATCCACCCGGCACACTCCTCGCTTTCCTCGCCATTCCCACCGGCGGAGTCGCCGCTGAGCACATTGTGCCGCCAGACCACGCGGAGGAACGTGTTGGCGAATCGAACGAAGATGGACGGGCTGAGCGCAACACGCTCGGGGTACCCGGCTCGCGCGAGAAGCGCGTTGAGCCGGACCTGACGATCGTAGATCACGGCCAGACAACCAAGTTCGAATTGGGAGTGATGGGTGTCCTCCGCGCCCCCTGCTCCGAGAAAGTAATCCCACGCGTAGTAGGGAGTGCCATCGTCGAGAGTCTGCGGGCGGAGGTGGGCAACACGGAAGGCGACATTCATCGCGATGAGGCGTGGCCCCTCCTCGGTGGCCAGCTGAATGTACACCTGTTGGAGGTCCTCCGGCGTCAGTTGGGTGGAGCTACGGTACAGGCTGCTGTCAGCCGCGGGCGCTACCTCGGCGAGCGTCTGCATCATCGCGAGGTCCAGGTTGTAGGCGATGGGAGTGAGGAATGGATCCTCGCGAAACGGGGGGAGGAAGTACGCATACGGGAGCCCAGAGGATCTCCGGCCGGAATGCCTGGTACGTTTGGATTGTCGCCGTAATGAAGCGGATGGCATCAGGCCCGTGTTTCGCGTAAAGCGAAGGCTGCTGCACTACGCGACGCGCGAAGGCCGCCATCGCGTAGGTAAAGAGTGCAGCGGTGCCGGGGTCGGTGTGCCATTTTCCGTCATCAGTCCCGCCCCACGCGGGCATGACCCGCTCTCGGAACACATCCACGGGCGGAGAGCTTAGATTGTCGTCGCGGTTATCGAGCAGCGCCCCAGCAATGGCACCGAGACGGGAGAGGCAGGTCTCGGCCAGATCGGCGTCGAGCGGCGCCACGAGATCGTATACCTGAACCAGCCCTGCGATGTCCTCGAAGTACGGCCAGAATGGGGGACCCGTGGCGGAGGGGAAGTACCCGCTGATTGCGATCGCTTCGTCTTCGTCGGTGGCTTCCCTTGCTATGAACTGAGAGTTGAAAAAGGTCGTCGCGTCGGCTAGTATCGTCGCCCGGTCGTTCGCGTCGCCGATGTAAACCATAAAAAGCGAGCTTTCTTCATTTGACTTAGAAAACGCGATCATCATACTCCCGTTTCGCTCTCTTTCGCGTTGCTTCAACGGGGATCCCAATCTGGCCGCCCCAATGTTTTAAGATCCGCACCATCAAGGCCGAAATGCCACGGATTCTGGGCGCCACTCCCGCAAGAACTCTCCCTTCCCCCAGACCGCGAGTAAGTCCGGAAACTGCGTCGTGGGAAGCCACAGACGACATTTTTAGGTGAGTCGTAGCCCATCCGGAATCAAGCGATTGGCAACGATAAAATCGGCTAGGCTCCAGTAATTCGGAAATGGCGTATCGCAGAAGGCCTGGGGCGTTTTCCGGTACTAATGCTAGAGTTGGCGCGTATCTCCTGCATTGCCCTGGTTTCAACAGTTATCGGCTCCCGCCTTCAGCGTGATGCAAAAGAAAAGCCGCCCGACATAGGGCGGCCTTGGCGGCCAGTCCGGATTGCGATGGAGGCTGGAACGCACTCCATCTGGATCAGCGAACAGATACGTGAGATGGGGCATGAAGTGACCGTGGCGAACGTGCGCGAGCTGCGGGCAATCTCGCACAGCGATCGCAAGAGCGACACAGTGGACGCCGAGAAGCTGGCACGCTATGCGCAGCTCGATCCGGAGATTTTGTGCCCAATCGCCCATCGTACTGTCGCGCAGCAGGAGACACTAACGCTGATCCATGCTCGCGATGTTCTGGTGCGGCTGCGAACCAGTGCAGTGAACTCTGTCCGTGGTCTGGCGAAGCCTTGCGGCTACCGCCTTCCAGCATCGTCAACACTGTGCTTTGCAAAACGATGCCTGGCGATGATGCCGTTTGGTTTGGCCGTTGCGCTCAGCCCGCTTCTCCATCAGATCGCCGACATGACAGTGAAGATCAAGGAGTATGACCTGTCGGACCGCTACCCAGACCAAGACGCCGGCGACGAGAAGGCTGGAATATCTAGCGAATTCATTGGGGACGCCGAAGGACACGGATTACGCAACCTGGAAGCTGTTGATTGGCTCGGCAAGTAAGTAACGGGCGGATTCTCCTGGTATCGGTTGGTTCATACAGTCGATCATCCCCTAACCGCAGATGCTGCGACATGGACATTCGAAAAAAGAAAGGGCCCAGCTTCAGCGTTCCCAGCGTCCGGGCGCAAGCTGGATCTCGGCGAACAGCTCGGGCAGATGTTTCTGGAGCAAAGCGTCGATCGTCGACGACTGGGGAACGGCGACGAAAGGCCGGCGCGCGTGCACGCGATCGTTCTCCCAATACTTCGACCACTTCAGCGTGGATGTGATGAACTCACTGGCGAAGTCCCCGGCGGCCGGAAATCCCTGTTCAATCTGCAGGCAGCCCGTCAAGCAGATATCGACGTACGATTCCACAATGGGAAACTGTGGCCTCGGGAGGCTCTTCTCCAGCTCGCCCTTCTTGAAATCGTTGACGTAGATCCAGACTTTGCCTTTCGGCGCTGAGCCGCCGGAGAGGATCTCCCTATCGGAACGAAGTCGGCATCCTGATCCATCGGCTTTTCGCAGCTCAATAGCCCCGCCCACTGGTACCTCTATCTACGCTTCAAGAGACACCTCACGATATCCCCTGCAAGACTCGAGGCCAGGATGGAGTCGCTGTTCTCCTTTCCTGTAGGGCTCTTGCATCCCCTACAACATGCCGGTTTATCCCGGCGCTCTCCGATAAGCCGACTTTGCGGCGATGTAGAAACGCATCGTCACTTCGCTGGACAGAGGGCGGGCAGAGATTCCCGGCAGGGATCCCAGTCGCCGGCTACGTGGCGATTTGACATGAGGTCGGGAAGAAGAACTGCAGTAAAACTGCACCGCAGCGCTTCGGGTGCAATTCTTCTATTTACGCGACTCGCGGCCCTTCCTGTCGAGGCAGCTTTGCACCTCAGCCTTGATGTCTTTGGGATCCGGTGGCTTCGCTATGGCAAAGAGAGGATCCTCGGCACTCTTTACAATCTGCTGATCGAATTCCTGCGGCGTTTCAGAAGCTGCGTCAGGAAATCCAAACATGGCTCCTCCTCTCTGAAATTCTGCCCTGTAATTGGAATCCAAAGCGATATCGGCGGGGATTTTTTCTTCCAGCCGCAAATCCTGTGGGCCGAGATAAAGGAATGCGTCCACCAGGTCTTCCATCGGCTTTTGTAGCATCTTGGGGAATTCGTGGTGAACATTGCAGTCCTGATCAATCCGGATTGGTGGCGGGAGGAAACGACCTAACTCCAGCGCACCTAGCCAAGTTCCCTTGGCCCGCGCCAGTGATGGGATCGGCCAGGTTGCAAATGGGCTGCCCAGGGTGGGCACGCCCGTATCGAACACGCCGAGATCGCTAATGACAAAGGTGAGGTTCGGATAGTCCTTCTCATACATCGAAACAGCGCTGGCGCGTACTTCGTTCATGTGAAACATGTGAAACGTTCCGTAGAGCATGAGCGCCTTGCGGTGTTTCGACAAAACTTCTTTCTCCATTACGGAAGCAGCGCTAGCGTCCCGGTGAACAAGTCTTATGATGTCGTCGTTACTTTTGATTTGATCCCAATCAATGGGAGGCTCGCCAGCCAGAACCCGGAGGCGCCTTTCTGGCGGTAGCTTCTGATTCAGTGCTCGAACCAAAGGGAAAAATTGCTCAACAAATTCCGACGCCCCGTTTGCCGGCTGACCAGTTTTCCGCCATACCTTCTGGACTTCTGTGAACGGGACATTCTCTCCGGCTATGTAACGGTCCAGGATGGGTTGATAGAGTGAATTGCCGAATTCGACCTCAATGTCATTCACCTTTTCCGCAAACGCAGGGTTGCGGATCAACGAAAAGATGAAGCCGTTCAAATCTTGCATCCCGTGGCCTTGTGGCATGGCAACCACTTCGTATCTGTCGAAGGCGGCAAGGATCGCAGGCACAGCAGGCTCCGGAATTGGTTCCGAGCCAGTCGGCTTCACCTGCTGCTGCGATTGAGAGCGGCCTACTGTTGGAGTCGCTGCCAACAGAAACAACAGCAATGCGGTGCCGAGTGAGCGAATCAATTTCCTGCCGAAGCAGAAGCGATTTCGTAACAATACTCGCCAGCTCGGACGATTTAGGAAGCTCATTTCTTGATGCACAATTGCCATAACTCTAAGGGGTTCTTTTATCGGCTGGACTCTTTCAGTCTCTTCCTTTGTAACGACGACACACGTCTTCTGAACCTTTTGGTCACACATGAGACACTCTTCCTTCCTGGGATTTACCAGTTGTCGGCACCGCACAATGCACGTCAGCGCGCCAAAGAGCGACTGGCGTCAGGGACGTCTGAAAGAGAGCTACGCTGGTGGGCCGCGGGTAAGAGAAGCGGAAAGCCGTGGCTTCGGTTGGAGGACGGAGTCCTCAAGTTGGAGCCAGCCGACTATCAACACGGCCAGGAACAAAATCACAAAGTAGACAGGCAACGCGAGCGTCACCTGGTCAAAAGCATGACCTAAGCTTGATGCAGTGGCGATCGACAGCATCAGTACAAAAGCGACGGTGCACATAACCACCATCGCCCAAGCAAATTGACCGAACCGAGACTGTTGCTTCGCCCCAATCATTGCGAACATGCTACATCGGACTCTCAACTATTGCCAGCAGGCCAATTAACTCATTGAGCCGCTCGAATAGGCCCGTGCCTTGCAAGTTGCCGAATAACGGGTGTCTCGGAAGTCGACTCTCAACCTCCCGAAAAGTCGCATTTTCGGTAACTTCACGCCCAGATCAAATGACCCACCGCCCGCCTATGAGGAACTCCATCGCCACCCATCTTGGCGCATACCTATGTAGTCATCTACTTGACAAGCCCCGCCCTCAAGTATCAAGGTAGTTTTCTACATAGGGGGTATCAATCTTGCGTATCGAAGTCGAGATTGAGAGCTCGCATCACGGCAGTTGAACAACGGAGGCAGTCACCATGAATAAGCAGTCCTTTCCTCTCATGTTGGGAAGTGCACGCTGCCGAACCTTTCTTCTCTCACTTGTATTGACTTCACTGATTTCACAGCCTTGCAGGGCTCAGGTCTCAGCGAGCCATCCTGTCAGGGACACCCAGGACGCGATTCCTGAACCTGCGATCCCGGCGATCTTGCAAGCTTTTGAGACGTTTGAAGTCGTAGCGATGCCAGCGGCTCATGGAGAGAAAGATATCGACGACTTCATTCTGTCCCTCATTCGTGACCCACGCTTCCCGTCATCGGTCAACGACATAGTCGTTGAATGTGGTAACGTGCGGTACCAGCCGATTCTTGATCGGTATATCACCGGCGAGAACGTTCCGTTCACCGAAGTCCAGCATGTCTGGCGAGACACGACGGTCCAACAAATGTGCGGAGCATCCGGTTTCTACGAGCAGCTGTATTCGCTCGTCCGCTCGCTCAATCAACGCCTTCCTGCCACAAGCCGCCTGAGAATCGTTGCTGCAGATCCACCGATCGATTGGAGCAAGATTCGCTCATACGAAGACCTCACGCCGTTTTTCGACCGAGATGGAAGCATCGCTTCTGTGATGGAAAGTGAGGTGCTTTCTAAGCACCGCAAAGCGCTGATGCTCTTCGGAGTCTTTCATCTGCTGCACGGAGGCGGCCCGGGGCAAGGAGATGCCGTCACGAGGTATGAGCGCCACTACCCAGGCAGAACCTTCGTGATCAGCGATCTTGGATATTACGGCACCGGCGACGAACCGCTTGCAGACGTGAACGCTCCGGGTGGGGTTTGGCCGTCGCTTTTGAGAACAAAGAACAGCAGACTAGGCTCGTTAGGCCTTGACTCATTTATTTCATCGCCGATTACAACAGACCAGGACTGCAACGTGACCGATGCATTCGCGGGCAAGTCTTCTAAGACGGTCGCAGATCAGATAGATGCTTTTCTCTATTTAGGTCCACAGAAATTAACACTGGCTGAACCCCTTCCAGCGGATATTGCCCTTGATCGAGCCTACAGATCCGAATGGCTGCGCCGAATGAAACTTGTCGGCCTGCCTGGCCCTTCGACACTGGAAGAGATCGATGCTCAGATCGTCGCGAGTGCGGCAGACAGCATGTTGATTTCTCATCCCAGACAATCGGTTTCACAAGAGATGAAGTTGAGGATAAGGCAAGACTGTCTGAGCAGAAAGCACCCTGCCGCAAACACAGCAAAGTGAAGGTGAAGAACTCCTCATCATGAGGTGCTTCTAAACAGCGTTGATTACATGAGCAAATTAGTAAGGGGAAACGCGCCAGCCTTCCGCAATGCGGCACTTCCGAATTACCGGAGCCTGCCGACTAATGGGGACTGATTCCGAACCTCAATGAGTGCGTTGGCGAGTGGGTGTTGAAAAAGTCGGCGTGTTTTCTGCGACTCCAGGTGGACTGTGCGCTTAGCCGAGGTGGTGTTGCCGGCGCCGGTATTCAAGGGGTGGCAAGAACCGGAGAGGTTGTTGGTCCACTCAGGAACCTGACCAGTCGCTTGATGTTCTGGGCAGTGGCGGCTAGAAAGAACTGCTCCTGGGTGAACAGCTGCTCGAACAGCTTCGATGCCTGAAAACGTCCGTGGCGATTCTTTGAAAACGTGGAGTGGTGCGGAACTTCCTCATCGAACCCAAGACCTGTGAACCAACGCCACGCAAGGTGCATGCGCATCTCTTCAACAAGCTTGCGTTCGCTGCTGATGCCGTATAGATAGCCAATCAGCAAAATGCGAAGCAGGAGTTCTGGATCAATCGACGGTCGACCTATATCGCTGTAGCTGTCCTCGACACGCTGGTGAACGAAGCCAAAATCGATGTGTTTATCGATCACCCGCAACGGGTGATTCTCTGGAACTGATCTTCCAGTCGGAAGTAGTAGAACAGCGATTCCGAACGGGCGTGCCGACCCATCATGCGCCTTCATCCCCTTGGTAATGGCCATCAACGACAAACATGGTCACACTATGCTGCTAAACACCTCCAATGGCCATACGCATCTCATCGAAATCGGCCTTTTGTACCGACTTTTTCAACACCCACCCCTGATCGCAACAGTTGACGTACCTAGTCGCCACCGGCTCGCAAGAGTCGGTCAACCTGCAAGACTGCGGGCATGTACCGCAGGGTTAAAGGATCCATCGCTCGCCATCGCAGCGCGGTGCGTTACCGGACCGTATCGCACTCATCTGCCGCTGAAACGCCGTCTCAAAATAATGCAGCGTCCGGGTCGGGGTTTCACCAGTGAACTGAGCGAATTCGTGGACCATATGCATCTGATCGTAGTAGCCGAAACGATGCGCAACCTCAGTCCATGAACCGTCGGGAGAGCGGGCCATTCGGTCGAGCGCCCCTTCGAACCGTGCAATGCGCGCGAAGAGCTTGGGACTCACGCCAATTTTTTGCAGGAAAATTCGTCGAAATTGGCGCGCACTGAGGCCGGCTCGTTCAGCCATGGCCGGGATGCCTCCAGCCGCGGCTTCCAACAACATCTGATGGGCTGCCGCCGTGATTCCGTCCCGGGTGCGCGCTGCGTGGGCATGCTGAATGAGAAATTGGTTGGCGACGGAGATGCGCTCTTCGGAGGAACGGCAATCGGCGAGCGCTCATGGAAGCGCGCGATCATCCGGCCGAACACCGATTCAGCATCGAAACTTCGATCGGTGAACTCTTGCGCTGGTAGGGCAAAGAGGAGATCGAGTCCATCGGGTTGGAACAGGATTGCGAAGGAATCCACTGTTCCACTGATATGAAGTTCACCGCGTCGGCCGGTCTGAATCCCGATCAGGACGCTACGCGGCGACAGGATGGGAGGCTTTCCGTTCGACGGGATGTAGAGGATCGCCTCCGCATCGCCAAACTCGAAATCCAGGATCGGCGCCGCTCGGGCGTGAACTGGGTGCACTACAACCGTGTTCACAAGGTGCGCGGCGCGATGCCCATAGTAGCGTATGTAGGGCTCCAACGCCGGCGCTGGCCGGACCAAACGGATTCCATGCGGAACAATTACTCCGTTGGCCATCGAGGAAGCTCCGCGATTTGCCGCGAAGGCTCTTGCTCCCGCGAGTTCCTCGGGGGACTATGCGCGAGGAGCAGGGATGCGGCAAACTCCAGATCCTCTATGCTAGCCCAGAATTAGTATTATTGAGCATGTTTTTCGGGTGATTGCTATCCGCCCGCCAGAGAGCCGTCCAAAGCCCCTTTCAGCGGGTCAGCCAGGCGGCGAAATGATGCCACGCCGCAGTAGATCCGACGAGGGCCTGGATCGGCTGAACCAGAAACAGAAGAATCGCGAGCGTCGCCGTTAGCGGATGAACACGCCGTGCGCTGAGGTAATCCCCGGCGACCGCAGATAAGAAAAACATTCGTAGGCGCTGATGACCTCCTCGTTGATACCAATGCCGAACATTCCTCCCGAGATGTGCTCGCCAGACTGCGTTCCGACTCCCGCGCTGTAATAGACCAGCTGTTCGGAAGATTTGGTGCACAAGGACTTCAATCGCCAGACGTTAGTATTGTCGCTAACGTTGTTCCATGTGCCGTCCAAAAACAGGCCTACGCGCTTGTTGTCGGTCATGCGGCCCTCCATCGGAATGGTAGTAGCGTTCAACGAACAGTTGTTTGAGATGTTGCGGCAACCTGATCGACGGCGGATTCAACATCTCGCCGTCGTAGTTAATGGTACGGCAACATGGTAGATGCCAGAGAACTGGTGTTTCAGTCGCACGAACTATACGGGCGGGTGGCCGGGTTCCTCTGGGGAGCCGGAATCAGCCCAGACGGCATGGCCGTAGCCCGCGTTGTTTAAACGCGATAGTCCTTTATCATTCGCTACCGATTGGCAAGCCGACGAATGCGATTCGTGGACGATCGTAACCGATCCGTAAGGCAGTTCATCAACTTAATGCTAGGTTTGCTGACGATGTGACTAGGCTGGACTCATCGCATCTTCACTGCAAAATTGAGCGGCCTCCCTGCATTTCCAGCGTCTTATCCTGCAGACCGCTGGTAAAGACTCTCTTCGCGGTTGAGGCTTGAACTGGGAGTCAATTATGGCCCGGTTCACGCTTGAGATTAACGGCCGCGAACAAACCGTAGATGCCGATCCGGAGATGCCCCTGCTCTGGGTGCTTCGCGATCTGCTGAACATGACAGGGACGAAATATGGTTGCGGAATGGGGCTATGCGGGGCCTGCACTGTCCATATCGATGGCGCCGCGATGCGCTCCTGTCAGACACCAGTATCAACCGCGAGAGGCAAGCAGATCGTCACCATCGAAGGTCTCGCCACCAGCGACCTCCACTGGGTTCAGGAAGCCTGGATCGCTGAGCAGGTACCGCAATGCGGCTATTGCCAACCCGGACAGATCATGTCTGCCGCAGCTCTGATCGCCGGGAATCCGGACCCGACAGATGCTGAGATCGACGACGCTATGGCCGGCAATCTCTGCCGCTGCGCCACCTACTTCCGGATTCGCAAAGCAATCCATCGCGCCGCGGCGGAGATGCACGCGTGAGCACCAAAGCCACTCCTCCGCCCGTCAAAAGACGCGCTGTTCTCTCGCGCCGCACCTTCCTCGCGAGCTCCGCTGCCGCAGGCGGAGCGCTTGTCGTCGGGCTTACGCTTCGCAGCCGACTTCGTCACATGGCTTTCGACGTTTCGCAGGACCCTTTCGACGCATGGATCCGCATCCAACCCGACGGACAGACCCAACTCGCTCTCAACAAATCCGAGATGGGCCAGGGAGTCTTCACCGCCTTGCCCATGATCCTTGCCGAGGAAGCTGAGATCGACTTCTGCAGGATCACGGTCGTTCAGGCGGACAACGCCGATGGCACTGGCGGGAGCGGTTCGGTGTGGGAGGGCTACAAGCCTCTGCGCCAGGCTGGAGCACAGGTTCGCGAGGTCATGATTGCCGCCGCTGCGCGCCGGTTGAACGTCCCGACTGCGGAATGCCGCGCTCGCAACAGCCAGATCACTCACACGCCCTCTGGCCATACTCTCTCCTATGCAGCTCTCGTTCAGGAGGCGCGTCGACTTCCGCTTCCCGACGCCAACACGGTTCCATTGAAGGATCCCATAGACTTTACCCTGCTCGGCGGCTCAGTTCAACACTTGGACATACCCGACAAGGTAAGGGGCGGCAAGGTTTGGGCTCGATGTTCGGATCCCCGGCATGGTCTACGCGGTAGTCGCCCAATGTCCCTACTTGCGCGGCGATATTGTCCGCTTCGACGCTGACGCTGCCAAAGCGGTTCCTGGGGTACTCGAGGTCTTCGATATCCCCGTTTGTCCGGACGCGGCCAACAAAAATACACGCGAGGTTGCCGTCGTCGCCAAGAACACATGGGCCGCCATCCAGGGTCGCAAAGCGCTGGCCGTCGAATGGAAGCCCGGGCAGTACCACGACGAGTCTACCGAGTCGCTTTCCGTACAGCTTCGCGCAGGGCTCGACGCTCAAGAGTATTGGAACTCCACCAACACCACTCTCAATCCCGACACCGTCCCTGCTGCTAAACGCATCGAGAGCATGTACGAATTTCCTTTTCTCGCCCACGCGACGATGGAGCCAATGAACATCACGATCAGGCTCGAAGGTGGCCGCTGCGAGATATGGTCCCCGACTCAGGACGGGGGAGGAACCCAGGAAAGAGCCGCCAAACTTCTCGGTATCGACAAGCGCGATGTCACCGTCCACGTTACCTTCATGGGTGGAGGTCTGGGCCGCGTTTCGGCTTCCCGTATGATCACCAGGCGCTTCAGATCGCGCGTCGTATTCAGCGACCTGTCCAACTGGTGTGGGCCCGGGAAGACGACTTCACCCATGATAAGTACCGGCCCGCCTGCATGCACCGGCTACGCGGCGGTATCGACAACGAAGGAAACCTTGTTTCGTGGACAGACCGCATGGCCGACACGACCATTATCGGCCAGCGTGACCCGAGGCGGGCACAGGCTTACGAGCTTGGAGGAGTCGTCGATCAACCATACCAGGCACAGCATTTCCGGATGTCTTATGTTCCCGTCGACAGCGGCGTCACGCGCGGAGCGTGGCGTGGCGTGGAAATTGCGTTCAACGTTTTTGCTGTCGAGTGCTTCGTCGACGAACTCGCTCATCTCGCCGGACTGGATCCTTACCACTTCCGCCGCCGGCTCCTTGAGAACGCCGCCGCTCGCCCAAGCGCGCGCAGGTCCAACTTTGATGGCACGCTCGCCGATCCCGCTCGCACGATCGACATGCTTGATCTCGTCACCGAGAAGGCAGGATGGGGCAAGCCGCTCAGCGCCAATCGCGGTCGCGGCATCTCCTGCTTCTACTCCAAGACAACCTATCTCGCTCAAGTGGCTGAGGTCACAGTAAAAGGTAGCGACCTCCACGTTGATCGTGTGGTGACGGTCGTCGACCCCGGCCGGGTTATCAACATGAACGGTATTCGCGCGCAGATCGAGGGCGCTATTCTCATGGGCCTCAGCGCGGCGCTGAAAGAGCGCATCACGGTAAAGAACGGCATGATCCAGCAACAGAACTTCAATGACTATGACCTGCTGAGGATGCCAGATGCGCCAGAACTCGAAACCCATCTCGTAGAAGGCGGTCGCCCTCCTGGCGGTATCGGCGAGCCGCCACTTGCGTTGATTGCGCCCAGCGTAGGCAACGCCATCTTCGCTGCGACCGGGAAGCGGCTGCACAAACTGCCATTTCAACTGGATGATGCGTCGTCCTAGCACGGACGTTTCCCTGCACAATTCGGCGCGTTCCCTGCATAATCCGAGAGTAAGTAAAGGAAACGGAGAGATACTTGCATGAGGTGATGGAAATACGTAGCTTCATGGCGGCAACGGATGCGGAATGTCTTCCGTCCGACTCCAGGATGTCCTTGCCCGGTCCTTCGAGCCGAGCGGGTCGCTTGCGCCTCGGCGGCCATGTCGTCCTCTTCGGAATAGCGACAGGGCTGGCGCTGGCGACGGCGAGCGAATGCCAGTCAGTGACGCATATCCCATCCCTTATATACGGTGCGGTTCTTTGGCTGTGGTGGGCCGTGATCGCGAGCGCCATGTGGGCGCTGAGCCGGCGCGTGCCGGCCGTCACAAGTCTTTCCGCGAAGACGATCGTTGTGCATCTTGCCGTTGGAGGCGCACTGGGCTTCATACACCTGTTCCTTTTGTGGGCACTGGTTTTCACTCCGGCGGGCTTGGGCGGCGAGACTCCGGAGAGCGTGTGGCGTTCTCTGATGAACTTGAATCGACTCGGAATCGAGATTCTGGTTTACGGGTTCGTCTGCTCAATCATCAGCATCATTCAGTATCAGCTCCGCGCCCAACGCGAGGCGATGCGGTCGCTTGATCTCGAAAGACAATTGTCTGCGGCACATCTGCGCGCGCTTCAAATGCAGTTGGAGCCGCACTTTCTCTTCAATACCCTCAATGCCATCACTACTCTCGTAGAACTGGGCCGCTCAGAACAAGCGGCAAAAATGCTCGGAAATCTGAACGCTATCCTGAAAACTACTCTGCAACGAATCACTCCTGATAGGATGCCCCTGGCCAGAGAAATCGAGCTGATCGAGAATTACCTGGCCATCGAGCAGGTGCGCTTCGCCGACCGGCTGCGCCTGGAATTGAAGATCGATCCCGGAGCGCTCGACGGCCTCGTCCCTTGCTTCCTGCTCCAACCCATCGTGGAGAACGCGATCCGCCATGGCATAGCGCATTGCGAGGATGAAGGACTCATCGAGGCCTCCGCTATGCGCGAGGGAGCGGTTCTTCGTCTGCGTGTTCGAGACACCGGCGCCGCAGCAACCCGACGCGATCAGTCCGATGGCCACGGTATCGGACTAAAGAATACGCGGGAGAGACTGGCGCACTTCTATCCAAACCGATTTGCGATGACGGCGGCCGCGCTGGATAAGGGCTTTGAGGTTACCATCACGATTCCGTATGAGACCGTCGCATAGGAGAACTTCAGCGCATGAAACTGCGCACTCTGATCGCTGACGACGAGCCGCTGGCGCGCGAGCGGCTGCGCTACCTGCTCTCCAGCGACGAAGAGATCGAAATTGTAGGGGAGTGCAGAAACGGCCGCGAAGTCATTGCGGCCCTGCGAAACTCAGGCGTTGATCTTCTCTTTCTCGATATTCAGATGCCCGGCCGCGACGGCTTTGAGGTGATCGAGCAGGTCGGTGCCGAGAAGATGCCTGTTACCGTTTTCGTGACGGCGCACACCCAGTATGCGATTCAGGCCTTCGAGGTCCACGCGCTCGACTACCTGACCAAGCCTGTTGAGGCCGAGCGGCTTCGGGCAACCGTGTACCGCGTAAAAGAGAGAATCGCAGCGAATCGGGCGTTGATAACGCAGGAGCAACTGAAGTCGATCCTCGCCTCTCTCGAGACCTCGGGGCAGATTCGCAGGGAATACCCTGCGCGTCTCCTCGTTCCCAATGGCACGAAGGATTCATTTGTCGCAGTCAGCGAGATCGACTGGATCGAAGCAGCCGACTACTATGCCTGTCTCCACGTGGGCGCGAAGAGCTTCATGCTTCGCGAAACGATTAAGGAACTCGCCAACACGCTAGACCCAGGCAAATTCGTTCGGATTCATCGCTCCATCATTGTGAACGTTGCGCAGGTGAGGGAGATCCAGCGTGAGGGCCGCAGTGAAGGTGCCGTGATTCTGAATAACGGCAAGCGACTTCGCATGAGCAAAGCCGGCTGGCACTCGCTCCTCTTGGTTAGTCGTACACACCGGCCTTAGGGCTTACTAATCCTTCGCACGGAGATTAGCGTTCACGGAACATTGGGAGGCGGTGGAAGGAGCCGCCCCTATGCCTCCCAAGAAACTGCCACCCAAGGCAATCAGTTGCTCTCCAAACCTTACCCTCCCTGAGCTAGAGCAATCGAAGGACACGGTGCTCAATGTGCTGGCGCCCGCACATTCCCGTCGGAGCTATAAACACGCGATCGACAGGTTCATTTCCTGGTATTGCTCTGAGCCCGGCTGGGATTTAACCGATCCGTGGTGATGCGGTACCGTTCGTTCCTTGAACGTCTTTCCCTGTCAGCCGCTACGATCAATCTGCATCTTTCGGCGATCCGCCACTAGGCAGACGAGGCTGCTGAGAGCGGCTGGTTGAGTCCAGAGCTGGCAATTGGAATTCGACGAGTCAAGGGAGTCAAACGGCTTGGTCGGAGGATTGGCAATTGGTTGAACAGCGATCAGGCGCAAGAGCTATTGAATGTCGTTTCTCAAGGCACTCTGCGAGGCAGAAGAGATGGGCAATGATCGGCCTGCTGCTCGGCTACGGTTTGCGACGCTCGGAAACCGTGAACTTACGATTCGATCAGTTGCAACTGAGGGAAAGGCACTGGGTGATTGTCGATATAGTTGGGAAAGGCGGGCGGCTGCGGACGGTTCCTGTGCCGCGTGGTGCAAAGATCTGGTAGATGTTCGGCTCCATGACTCGCGAGTGACTGAAGGCAAGGTGTTCAGACGAGTTTCAAAGAAAGGCACTCGGAACGATGCGTCGGTGACAGCCGATGTAGTCTGGTACGCCGTCAAGCGATATGCCAGGCAAATTGGCCTTGGTCATTTTGGCACCTCACGATCTTCGCCGCACTTGCGCCCGCCTCTGCCACGAGGCCGGAGGCGAACTCGAACAGATCCAGTTTCTCCTTGGTCACGCATCTGTGCAAACGAGAAGCGGTCAACGATCGATTTCGAATCTCAGTCTCAAACAACGCAGCAAGCAAAGGCTAGGAATGCTGCACGATAATCCAGTTTATCACCCAGCTCGGAACAGCCAGTACCACGAGGAACGGTAAACGGACTTTCCTCTCCAAGTACGCCGTTCCCACATATTTGTCCCATTGGTGAATTTCACAGAGTCGTTCATGTTCTCGGTGGATGTGATCCCGGGACGCATCTGTTCGGTCGAAGGATCGAGACGCCGAGCCGCACGCTGCTAAATTATGGCGGATCATTGTTTCAACGCTGGCGACCGCTAGTGGGATTTATCCTGCACAAATCTGATCAAATTCCCCATCCGGGGGACTAACGTTTACCTCTCTCTGGGATTGTGGTGACGGGATCGCCTAACTAGAGTTGGAGTATGAGTACCGCAGTAGACTCCCGTGTTTTAGTAGCTAGTTTCACGAATGACCATCTTGGAATCTGCGCCAATGTGCGCGAGATACATGAGAGTGAGGAGCACGAGTTCTTGGTAGTCGACGCCTTTTCTGGTGATGTTGTCATCACGAGGATCTTCCCCAATAAAGAAGAGGCGGTAGCAGCAGCAAAAGTGATCACCCAAGAGCCAGCTAAGTTATAGTGACCGCCGGCCACGTCATACTGGGTCGGTGTCAGGGTTTCGTGGGACCGGAGTCAGGCCAGACGTCATGGCCCTGCCCGCGTTGTTTGAACGCGATAATGGATTTTATCCAGTTGTCTGCTCCGATTTCGTTCCGGGTTGCTGATGAAGCCGTGGCTGTGGTGATGCTTCAGAGGCTCTGGGTCCACGGCGAGCATGATGAGCCGGCGCATCCGCCGCTTCTCTGCTCAGTCTGCCATTTTGACGACCGGCTTGCAGGAGCGAAAATAATCCTTACGTAGTAGTCTTTTTGAGCGAAGTTCTTCACTTCCCCGGAGAGTGCGAATGAGGAGATTCAGATGGTGGGGTTCGTGCGTCATTTTGGCGCTTGTGTCTGGGCTCGTCGTCTTTGCCCAGGACGAAGTAAAGATCGATTCGGGCACCGTGCACGGCGTTTCGAAGGATGGAATTACTTCCTTTAAGGGCATTCCCTTTGCCGCTCCGCCTGTCGGCAATCTGCGCTGGAAGGCGCCGCAGCCGGTGCAGCCGTGGACAGACGTCCGTGTTGCGGACAAGTTTGGCTCCGATTGCATGCAGGCTCCTTGGGAGCCAGAGTGGATACGCATCGCCACCACACCCAGCGAGGACTGCCTCTTTATTAATGTATGGACGCCATCCACCAGCTCCCCGCAGAAGCTTCCGGTCATGGTGTGGATTTACGGCGGCGCTTACACCGGCGGCGGCGCATCGACTCCGGTTTACGACGGGACTCAATATGCCAAGCTCGGCGTGGTGCTCGTGACTTTCAATTACCGGCTGGGACGCTTCGGCTTCTTCGGTCATCCTGCGCTGACAGCCGAGTCTCCGAATGGTCCTCTGGGCAATTACGGCTTCATGGATCAGATCGCCGCGTTGAAGTGGGTTCAGCAAAACATTGCTGCGTTTGGAGGCGATGCGAAAAAGGTGACTCTCTTCGGCGAATCAGCAGGAGGCGGCTCGGTCCTCGTCATGATGGTCTCTCCGCCGGCCCAGGGTCTCTTTCAGCAGGCAATCATCGAATCTGCTCCAACTCGCGCTACTGCCGAGGCGCAGTTGAAGGGCAAGGGCAGCCTGCTTAAGCCTACGGGCGAGTCGGCGGGACTTGCTTTCGCCAAGTCCAAAGGCATCACCGGAACGGACGCTGCCGCCCTTGATGCTTTGCGTAAACTTCCCGCAGATGCTGTGCTCGGCGGCCTGAACATGTTGACGATGTTCAAATTTAACGGCTCCTATGTCGGTCCGATGACCGACGGCACCGTAATCACCGAGCCGATACAAGCTGCGTTTCTTGCAGGCCATCAGGCAAAGATTCCGGTGATTGCCGGAGCCACCAATCGCGACCTGGGCTTTAATTTTGCGCAGACCATGCCCGAAGTTTTCGCTCCATTCGGTTTCGGTGGCCTCAAGGCTTACGCCGCTTATGATCCCAGCCACACCAACGATGTGAAGGTTGTCGGCGCGGCGGTCGCTTCCGACCGCCTGCTCGTCGAGCCGATGCGACTCGTAGTGCGGCAGGTTGCGGCCTCAGGACAGCCAAGCTATGAGTACCGCTTCTCCTATGTGCGCGTGTCCGATCGCGCCACAGTAGACGGCGCTGCGCACGCTTCCGAGCTTCCCTTCGTCTTTAACACTGTCAAGCCGCTTTTCGGAGACAAGCTAAGCCCGTCCGACAGCGCCATGGCGGCGACCACCATCGGCTACTGGGTGGGCTTTGCGAAAACAGGAAACCCAAATGGCGAGGGGCGGCCGAACTGGCCCGTTTACTCGCAGCAGGCCGATGTCCTGCTTGACTTCACCAACAACGGAGCCGTTGCCGGACCCGATCCCTGGAAGACACGTCTCGACCTCACCGAAAAGCTGGCGGGTCACCAGTAGAGGATGGTGACTATCTTCAGATTCGCGTAGAACAAAGCAAAATGAACCCGTCTGAACGATCCCAATTGGAGCCGATTCAGCGGGTTACTAGTCTAGGTATCGGGCTTTCTTCTGCGGGCTGGTTCCTTTCAAGTTGCTTAGATCCAGTCATGATAGTCAGAGGCAGCTCCCGACGGATCATGATTATGAACGCCGTTTCCCCAGGCACCCTGCGCGGCAGAAGAGATGCAGCAGTGATCGGGCTGCTGCTGGGATGTGGTCTGCGACGCTCGGAAACCGTGAACTTACGATTGGATCAGCTGCAATTGAGGGAACGCCACTGGGTGATCGTCGATATGGTTGGGAAGGGCGGACGACTGCGAACGGTCCCCGTGCCGGCATGGTGTAAAGGTCTAGTAGATGTTTGGATCCATGACACAGGAGTGACTGAAGGCAAGGTCTTCAGACGAGTTTCGAAGAATGGGACTCGGCAGGATGATGGAGTGACAACCGACGTAGTCTGGTATGCCGTGAAGCGATACGCCAAACAAATCGGCATTAACCATCTGGCACCCCACGATCTTCGTCGCACTTGCGCCCGCCTCTGCCATGAGGCCGGAGGCGAACTCGAACAGATTCAGTTTCTCCTTGGTCACGCGTCGGTGCAAACGACCGAACGGTACATCGGATGCAGGCAGAACCTCAGAGAAGCGGTCAATGATAGATTTCGAATCTCACCCTCAAACAATGCAGCCTACGAAGGCTAGATGCTGCCGCGGTAGAGTCGAGGTGTGACGCGGTTGTTTAGGTCTGACCTACCTGTTTCCGGCCCTTTCGTTTGCCGGTGACTCATTATTCAGGCCATGCCCCGTTTTCACACCCCGCTCGTCGAACCGGGCATGCAGTTTTGCCGCACCCGGCTCTCTTGGAAACATCACGATTTCGCCCACGAAAAGTTGCGCGTCCGCTCTGTTAGCCGGATAAGGCCAAACTTGGTGTATAGGCTGTCAGGCGGGAACTTCTTGGTCGCCGGCCATGCCACTTCATGTTTGGCGCACAGCCACTGACGCAGCCGTTTCTCGGCATGTTGTTCTATTGCCCGATAGGCTTTGCTGACCGGGCCAAGACAGAAGTAGTTCGCCCAGCCGTTCATCCTTTGGTTGAGCTTCTTTACAACTATCTCGTGGTCCAGTTGGGTCCTGTCATGTCCGGTGTCCTTGCTGATTGCATCACAGATGCGAACCACCCTCGACTTGGCCGGGACTGTACCTAGGTAGGCTCGTCCCGTCTTCGTCGAGTAGCAACGACCAAACGTGTAACCCAGAAAATCAAACTTCTCTTCCGGCAGCTTCGCAACCCGCGTCTTGGTGTCATTCACTGTCAGCTTCAGCTTCGTCATCATGGCCTGCATCTTGGCCAGAGCTTCTTCCGCTCTTCCTCGACAGCAGATCACAAGGTCATCGGCATAATTAACGATGTACGCTCCAAGACGCTTCTCGTGCCCCAGCTTCTTCCACCCCAGCACGAAGCGGCGCATGTAGATATTACTGAGCAGAGGACTGATCGGAGAACCCTGAGGGGACCCACGACCTTCGTCCCGATTGCGCGTATTACGATGCTTCCCTCCCCGTGCGTCCGGCTCTTTAACCGGCGCTGTGAGCCACATCTTGATCAGATGGAGCATGGCGCCGTCGACGACCCGACGGGCCACCGACTTCAAAAGCTCGGCGTGCGGAAGAGCATCGAAATACCCGGCCAAATCTGCATCAACGATTTCGACATGTCCGGTGTCGATCAGCTTATGGACGTGTCTTACCGCGTCCAGTGCGCTGCGGTTACGCCGGTAGGCATATTGTTCCGGTTGTAAATCGGCCTTCCGAGTAGAGGAGTCCCCGGTGTGCTTTAGGTGTTCTTTGGCTGTGTCCGCCGTTTCCAGCTTCGTGCCCGTTTAAGTTCACCATGGCTCACCGGATTCTCCCCCCTCACGGACCCCGCCGTGCAGATTTCCCGCAGCGGGTTCTTCAGGCGTGACTCCCCGCCCCGACCCAGGCGTGTGTGATCCGAGGTAACAACAGTGGATGCTGCCGCAGGATAGCGTTATATCTATCCCACGTCAGCGGCCGCCCGCGTGTTCGACGACCCAGCCACTCGCGCCAGATACGACATACGCGTCGATAGAACTGCCAGATGCTGTAATAGTTCGTCGGGCGTCCATAGTACTGGTAGTGGCCGCGGAGTTTGGCGTTCAGGGCTTCCTGTTGCTGGTTCACTGGCGTGCGCCGATGTTGTTTACACCAGTCGGCTATTGCCTTCAGCCCTCTACGGAGCCGTTGGGCTAACGTCTTCACATGCACTGTGAATCCACCCTTCCGGCTACGGGCGCAGAGGTGCTTGAATCCAAGGAAATCGAAGCTCTCGGGTTGTTTCCCCTGCTTCTTCGCATTCCTCGCTGCATGGCGCCCGAATTCAATCCGCCGCGTCTTCTCCGGGTGCAGGGTCAGACCGTACTTCTCGAATCGCTTCGGTAGGACCCTCATCACCTTTTCCGCGTCCGCCCTGTGCTGGAAACACAGGATGGCATCATCAGCAAAACGGATCTCGTAAGCTTCCCCTTTCAGACGGGGCCGCACCACATCCTCGAACCACTCATCGAGTGCATGGTGCAGGTAGATGTTGGCCAGGAGCGGACTGATCGGCTGCCCCTGTCCTGTCCCCGTTTCGCTCACAAGCAGCTTGCCGTCTTCAATGACCCCGACCTTGATCCATTTCTGAATCAGACGGAGCACGCTGCCGTCACTTACGCGCTTCTCCACCATCTCGATGAGGATGCCCCTAACAATTTTGTCGAAGTATGAGCTGATGTCTATCTCCAGAATCCATCCCGTGGGCCGGGTGCAGATCACCCGTCTCACTTCGTCCAGAGCCTGATGTTGACTGCGTCCGGGCCTAAACCCGTACGAGCAATCGAGAAAATCCTGCTCGTAGATGGCATTCATCAGATCAACCACCACTTTCTGCACGATCTTGTCCTCAAGGCTGGGAATCGAGATTGGCCTCTGTTTCCCGTTCTCCTTGGGGATATAGACTCGGCGCAGCGGTTGTACCTGGTACTTGCCTGTCACGAGCCGCCGATGCAACTGGCGGACGTTCTCCTCGGCGTTGATCTCGTACTCCAGATACGTGACCCCGTCGATCCCGGCGCTGGCATTCTTTCGTAGACTTCGAAATGCCTCATACAACTTCTCCACTGTAATCAGGTGAGCGATGGAGTAGAACTGTCGCTTCGGATCTTCCTTGGCGAGTTCGGCTATTCTGTCGATGTCTGTGCACATAACGATTCGAGTTCTGAGTCTCGACTATGTCTCCTTTCAACAGATTCGTACGCTTGCTCCCCCCTTCCCTCCAGTGGGTCCCGTGGCCGCTCCTTGCGGAAGCCCTGCGGTTCCCCACCTTCACCGGTACTATGGGGTTGTAAGACTGCTCAACCATCCTTCCGTGCTTCCTTCGGTCTACCCTTGGTTGCACGTATCTCCCGACCCGATCCAAAGGGCGTTCCTCCTGGTGTGGGAGAGGATGGGGAGCTCTCTTGGGTTCCCGGCCAACCTCTTTGGAAACATGCCCCGGGCTAAAGACACCGCCGATCCCAGCACAACCTCGCAATAGCGGTTGCTGCTGAATGCTGCCTTCCGCCTCTTCGAAAACGTCGGCATCGGAACTGTGAACCGATTTCGGTGTTGAACCCTCACGGCCTGCTTCCTCACTGTGTACGCTTCGCACCCACCAGTCACCCAGTGAATGGCAACACTCGCTACTGACCTGTCTTGCTCGACTTTGATCAGACGGGATTTGCACCCGCTAGGCTGGATCAAGAGGTTTCACTGTCTTATTATCAGTTCCCCCTCCTCCGAGCTTTTCCCAACGCGACGAAGATGGGGTCGAGGACCAAAACCGCCGCTATCATTACCACTCGTTCTCTGATCGCGGGAATTCCTAACGGACGCTGCTTACTGCTTCCTGGCTTCGGGATGTAGACCCGCCGCACAGGAAGTGGTTGATAGGTTCGATCTTTCAGCTCCTGCATCAGTTCGTGCAACCATCGCTCTGCTCCATACGCTTCGATGTCCTCGAACGTCTGATTGTCCACTCCTGCTACGCCGCCATTGGCTTTGCAGCATGCGTAGGCATAGGCCAGAACGTCCTTGCGGTACACCTTGTCGTAAAGCGAGTAGAAACGAAAGTCAGGCGATTTCTTCGCTTTGTCGTGCAACGCTGTCTGTAACTTCTGAATGCTTTCTGGGGTTGCTAGACTTATCGTCAATCCCTCCTCCTTCGTCACTTCTTGCGTTTATCTTCCAACTAAGGCGCCTTCCCTCCTCCGACGTTACTCGTTATCATCGGTACTACGCGCCCATCCGCCACCCAAACGGCCCGGCCTAGCTCTCACGAGCAACCAGTTGATCCCAATTGCTGATCACCGCTTGGGCTTCCCGTGTTGCGTCTGGTCCCCTATGCATGCATGCTGTTGCCACTACCCCGGCAGGGTCGATGAACCTGTTCGCTCGTACTGTTGCATCGACTTCGGCCTTCCCCATATACCAGGAGGGTCGGCCCCTGCATTAACCTTTTCGAGGCCTGCACGGCATTTACTCAATTACGGCCTGCATGCTCGCCAAGTCGCCTGAGCGACCCTCTACACCGGAGGCTCCAGCCGCTTCGTTGCCTCCACGACTGCTCCGATTGCTACCGGGTGGAGCGAACCAGTTCCCGGGTGGGAATTTCACCCACTGTTGACCAGCGCCTTTCACGGCGCACTGATAATCCGGTTTATCACGTAATGCATGGAAGCGCGGCGGGGAGTCAAAAGCCAAGAGCAGGGTTGCGCCCAGGGCGGTGGCAGAGTTGCTGCCATCTGCACATCCGTCCCTATTCCTTGCGTTTTTTAGTTGATGGGCGAAGCGCCGCCGCGATGAGAATCACTTCTACTCCAATCATTCGGCGTATTTCCCTGCCATCGCGAGCGATGTCTTTGAAGCCCTTGATGGCGAATGCAATAGCATGGGCCAGCTCCTTGGCCTGGACTCTGAGACCTGACTCACGTAGGGGATCCTTGATGATCTCGACCAGAAGTTCTTCAAACGCAGAATAACCTCCGCAAACCGACGCGAAGCCTAGATCGAACATGTCCCTTGCATCTGGATGAGCCTGCACCAATTCGAACCCTTCCGCCCCCCAGGATTCGCAGGCGAAACGGAGTTTGGCTTCGAAGCTGGATTTTTCGGGCAGGCTGCGCCGAATGTCGGACAGCTTCTCTGCCACCATCGTTTCCACGACCGCGCTGAAGATCGCCTCCTTGTCGGAAAACACCAGATACAGCGCGGTGCGCGCCAGACCCGCCGCTTTTGCGATATCGGCCAGGGTTGTGCGCGCGTAGCCATAACGGAGAAACACGCTGATCGCGACTTTAATTACGTGTTGCCGCCGTGCTGACGCCGCTGTGGAAGATTTCCCGCCCATCAGGAAATGATGACAGATTGACTCTTGATGTCAATATGGTTATTATGACGCTCAGACTAAAAATGTCATGACGTATTTATATCTGTCAGACTCTCCCGGCCGCAAAGGAAACGACATGAGCATTCATACTGTGATTTCTCCCGAAGAAGCCGCTGACCGCCTCGCTATCCGGGAACTCGTCGAGGCCTACGCGCACTGCGCCGACCGACGTGATGCGAGGGGGCAGATGGCTCTCTTTACCACCGACACCCATTTCGTGGTGTTCATGAACGCCAAAGATCCAACACCCTCGATGGACTTGCACTCGCGCGAGGTGCTCGCTCCGGTATTCTTGGACCTGAACAAGTACGACGCGACCACGCATTTCGTCGGACAGAGCACGATCATTACCCTGACGGCCGATCGGGCCTCGGGGGAGGCCTACTGCCTGGCGCACCACGTAACGGTCGCCGATGGAAAGCGGCGCCTGATGGTCGCCTCCCTCCGCTATTACGACACATTCGTAAAGACAGATGGCGCGTGGTTCTTTGCGGAGCGCCTGCTCTACGTCGATTGGGGGGACGAACGCCCGCTGTCATAGATCCAACCAGTCCGTGGTTTCAACGCAGACCTTTGCGAAATTTCGGGGGGCATGGATGAATACTTCGGCGGCGGGCCAGACACGGCTTGTCATTGTAGGCGCGAGTGGAATGGTTGGCGGGTATACCCTTCGCTACGCGCTCGATAATCCGGCCGTCGGAAACGTAACGGCGATCGGACGCAGGAAGCTCGGCATCGCGCATCCCCAGCTGAAGGAAGTTCTCCATCAGGATTTCGCGGACTGCTCCGCGCTTGCCGAGGCGCTCTCGGGCCAGGATGCAGCGGTCTTTTGCCTCGGCACCTATACCGGGGCGGTGTCGGATTCCGATCTCCGCAAAATTACCGCGGGCTACACGGTCGAGTTCGCGCGGGTTCTCCGCGACAGCAGCCCCGACGCCGCGTTCTCTTTCCTAAGCGGTAAGGGCGCCGACCCGACAGGGAAAAGCCGGATGGCCTTCGCACGCTACAAGGGAGAAGCCGAGAAAGCCCTACTCGCGGCCGGGTTCCCCCGCGTTTACATCTTTCGGCCGGCGTACATCTATCCCGTTGAGCCGCGGAAGGAACCAAATTTCAGCTACCGACTGCTGCGCAGCGTTTATCCGGTGTTTCGGGTGCTGTTCCCCAACCAGGTGATTCGGGCCGATGACTTGGCTCACGCTATGGTCAATGTCGTCCTGGGATCAGACACCAGGCCAAGCGTGATTTTCGAGAACAAAGACATCAGGGCTTTGGCCGCGTCCTTCGTACTCCACAGCACGATGTAGCATGAGCCCGGCCTCTAACCTGTGACCGCCCAGCGGGCGCCACCAACGCTCACGGTTTCAGCACCAGC
The DNA here is from genome assembly GCA_963823845.1 of Terriglobales bacterium. Classification (GTDB taxonomy): domain Bacteria; phylum Acidobacteriota; class Terriglobia; order Terriglobales; family Acidobacteriaceae; genus Alloacidobacterium. Next base: position 369,898 of record CAWGND010000016.1, on the reverse strand, counting down.
TTGCCGCGCGTGTGGCGCAATTCGAGCTGCCGGAACGCATCGCGCACGTCGCCAAGTTTGAAGACTCCGGCAATCGGCACTTCCAGCTCGCCCTTTGCGATGAGACCGGCGAGCTCGCCGAGCACCGCCGCGGTCGCATCCGTGCCGCCTTTCGACTGGACGCCGAATTGCTTCACGGCCCCGAAATCCGCAATGGTATTGACCTTTTCTTTTCGGGAGCCCCAGCTCTTCGATCACCATGGCAACGTATCCGCCGCCGAAGAAATCCAGAAGTGCGTCGATGTGTCCGGACTTCGCCCGCGGCGTCTTTACCTCCGTGCCCGATCTGGCCCGCAAGCTGCGCCGCTACATCAACGCTTACTCAGCCAATGCTCAGCCTATCAACTGGAAGTACTCCGACCCTTCTCACCGCATCCGCAGTAACGATCTCTCTGCGACATGCCACTAGTTAGTCCAGATAGTGAGTATTCCGCAGTCTTCGGCAAAGAAACGAGTAGCTGAAAAAGTCACGGATAAGGGATTGACGGGCGAAGCGAGCCCGGGGAGGATGAGATTCGTTCGCAGAAGGGAAACCGGGGGATCGTTATACGTGGTAGTTGTAAGACGGTCGTCTGTAATTCGCATTAGCCGCAAGTTTTCTTCAAGGAAATCTACTCGTTCTTTCATCAGGGAGTAACCTGCCATCACTCAGACACGAGGATAGCCGTTCGGAATGTCGAAGTTGTCACGGTAACGTAAGACCATCGTCTACGTTGTGTCTGGTCCGGTGAACTCAATTCCAAAGAAGCTGCACTGCTCCTCGGACAGTTCCACACAGGCGGTAAGCCAACGGCACCGGCAGATGAGACAAATGAGAGCGCCGTAAGCGTGTCGATAGGTTGACAGTTCCGCGGCCTCAGCGCTTAATAGCGCAGCCCGCCTTGAGGCTTAGTGTTTTGCTGCCGCCATACTCGCCATGCGTTCCTCGGCCTGGCGGGTAAGGTGGGGCACAATGCCGAGCTTCCGCTCGATGAGCATCAGCTGGCCACGATGGTGCATCTCATGCTCCTTGGCCCCGAGCCAGTTATGAGCGCAATAAGACGATCAAAATTACCTCATCATTCCTGGAATGAATAATGCTCTCCCTAACTTTCATTGGACGCGAGACTGCAAGACTAACCATCATTGCCGTGACTCGAGATTGGAGAGTGTAATGAGCGAAATGTCCGAATCTCCTACCAGCAATTCAGAGAAGCAATCTCTGAAAATGGATGACAAATTCCTCGTAAGCCGCCGGGAGGCGGCCGCGTTGTTGTCGATCAGTGAGACAGCGATCGATTTCTCATCGCGAACAACTCCTGACGACCAAGCGGATAGGATCTAGAGTTTTGATTCCGACACGCGATCTCCGGCGGTTTGCAAGTGCTGATCATCCAAGACGTCTTGCGAGTTGAAGTAGGAGGTTGTAATGCCCACGACCTTCCCTACGGAAGACGCAAAGACCTGCTTGTATTGCGGCATAGGCTCATCTTCATTACGCTGAATTCTTCATCGCTCCAATTCATTTATGTTCGGTCTATTCTCAGTGTCACCAACTCCCATGCGCCTACAGGGACCTCGTGTGGTGCTGGACTCAGTTGCTCTTCGGCGAGATTGCTAAGCCAAGTTTTGCCAACTGCCAACTTAGGCCATGTCAGAGTGGCTTTCTGAGGTTCGTCCGAAGCACCGAAGAGACGCACAATCCAAGCCTTGCAGTCATCGCTCGGCTTTAGAGTAAGTGCCAGCACATCGTCCGGTTGAATGCGCAGAAACAACCCTGGCTCATTGTTTTGGCCAGATGCAGTGGTTGCCAGCAGTGGCTGAGAGAGTCCAATTGCAAACCGGCTGGCGGCCGCTGCATTGTGTCCTGGATGAGGACGCAATGCGTAACGAAACTCGACTGGTCCTTCCTGATAAGCGCGGTAGTTTGTTCCCCAGTGATTGTTCATTACCCAGGAATAGAAGGCCTGCGTCGGTTCGATGTGTTTCCGCCAGACGTTCGGATCGCGCTGAGAGCCAAGCATGGTTGCACTCACGCTTCCCACTTCCACAAGTGGGGCGTCCAAAGTGGCCCATGTCACGCCGTAGTCGTTATTGGAAACATCGATCCAGCGCCCAACCGGAAGCCAGTTCTTGCACGAGCCGGGGAGTTGATCGACCTCCGGCTGCATATTCCCCAGCGGGATGTCCATCGTCATTTTTCCGCTTGGGACAGAGAACGGAAAAGCAAACTGCAGGCTCTCTTTTGATCCTCTTTGCGCGAATTCATCCCCTTGCCCACCCACACCGGGATGAGGATTGAGCGGAGCACGCTCCTTATCAACGATATTGATCAGTTCCAGATGATCCACGCTGGCAGCCAGGCGTACACGCCTGAGCAAGCTTTTGCAGCTTGGCGCGGAAGATTCAATCCTCATCGAGACAACGAGCGGACCGTTGTCTTCAATGGTGATCCTTACAGGTCCGCTTCGTTGGAGATGGTCTACATCGTTTCCCGCGAGAAACAGATATTCGTTGAGACCGTTTCCTTTGAGGCGATCGACCAGATTCTGAGAATTGCCGTGAAGATTTAACTCGATGATGTTTCCTGTAGCAGGATCAATTTTCGCTCGCACCACCCCATTCTCGATCACGCCATTCTTGAAGGTGACTGTCTCGCCTTCATGATGTGGCTTTTTGCCGGAGATGGAATAGTTAGCGACTCCGAAGGCGTGCACGTTGGTTACAAACACGGCCAGCTCACCGCTTGACAGACGTTGCGATGGCACAGGCTTGCCCGCGTTGTCCGTCACATGGTCACCAGCAACGGAAAGATCATGGGAGAGGTAGACGATTTCAGTTCTGTCCCAAGATGTAGCATTGTGTATCTGAATCGTAGACTCACCGCTGGATTGCGATCCCTGTTCAAGTGCGCTTTTCAATAAATCCTCAGACGCTTTGTTCGCATCGACGGCGAATGCGCGCTTTACCTCCCATTGCTTTTTGGTGAAGTCGCTCTCGGAGTCGGACACGCTACACCATGCTCCCCAGGTGTGTTCCGAATAGAGCAAGACATCACGCCAGGCTGCGTCGTATGCAGCAGGAACATAAGCTGAAGGCCCCTTGATTGCTGATAACGCAAAAGCTTCACTAATGCGGTCAGCAGCTCCGCGACTGAGCCGGGTTTCAAGCGCAGACGAAGCAGCTCCGTCTTCCCAGTACGGTGTCAGGTCGCCACGGCATTGAGGCAATTGACTTCCGTAGCGTTTCTCAAAGGACGAGAAGGCTGTAGATGTAGATGCGATAGAAAATCGGGGCCACTCGTACTTCTCGTTCCACGACCGAACAAATTCACTGATCTCCGGATCGGGCACAGCATTGTCGCCATGGCCGGACCATCGAATATAAGAGATGTCATACGGGTAATGGACATCATCCATGCGCGCCTGATACTTTGCGACGAAGTCAGGTCCAACCTTCATAACGTGCGACATGGCGTAGCCTGTCCACGGCACCCAGAACAGCACTTTATCTTTGCCCGAAGGCCCAATCCACCAGAAAGGCTTATCCTGCCATGCGACCATGAATGTACCAATGCGGTCGAAATAGTTTGGTGCAGCCGAGAAGTACCGAATGCCGGCCTGCGAAAATGCGGTCACGGTTCCCCAGGTAAAGCCAGGCACATCGCTCATCATGGCCGAGTCCACGCGCACTCCGCATTGCTTGCCGAGTACGGTGGAGTAGTGAAAGAGTTGCAGCAATTCTTCCGGCCGGCACAATCCTGTCAGTTCGTTTGCGTAGGAGCCGTTGGGCGCAATCCAACCTTTGCGGATTGCTTCGATAAGTTCGGACTTTTCTTCCTGCGACCGGCGCTGCATGTACAGATCGGCGCCCCACAACACTTCGAGATTCCATACAAAACGAGAGCCCTCAGGATAGTCCGCTGTTTTGCGGGCAAGATCAATTCCCTGCTTTATGTTGAGCATCTGTTGTTCTTCAACGTTGGCCTGCAGGTCGGTATACCCCAGGTCGTGGTGCGAATGCGGCAAAACATAAATCAGCATTTGCCGAACCGGCTTTATCTCGACAGTCTCCGACTGCTGGCTCCCATTCACATCAACTGAAACGACAGAGCTGTGCGTGCTCGACGCTGGCTTGATGTAGACCTCGAAAGCATTAGGGCCGCTCTGAACCGTGCGACGATCGACCTCCACGCCGTCCACTTTCGTAACCGCCACCCCGCTGCCGCCGCTATTCTGAATTGAGATTTGCAGAGGCTGAAGGAGTCCCTTGTCCGTTCGCGCCAATCCGCGGATAGGTGTCGCCAGCTTCGGAGGATTTGGACTTCCCTGCTGACATACCGCAACATTCCATGTTGGCCCGGAACAGAATGCACCGCCTGCGGCCATGGTCAAACCCTTCAACAAATCTCTTCGCTTCATCCATTCACCTCAATCTTGTCTGTCCTGCTTAGGTTCGGATAAGAAAACTCTCACCACTCAGATCTTGCGGAAACTACATGACTCCGTGACGTGCAAATGCTTCACATGCGCTCAGTCCGTCGGGCGATATCCCATACAGGTTATGTGTCGCGTAACAGGTGACGTAAAGATTTCCTTCCATGTCGAACGCCAAGCCGTCAGGCACACGATTTAGCCCTTCAGCGTAAACCTCAGGATGACCGGCCCGCCCATTAGGCAAAATCGGAAGTCGCACAACATTATCTTCGAGACTCTGGGCAATGTAGAGAAAGCACCCATCCTCGCAGAGAGCTAATCCGTTTGGAAAAGCATAAGGACCGGAAAAGTATTCCGCGTGGCCCGAGGCACGCAAGCGATAGATGCAGCCATTTCCCCTACCCCAGGTTCCGGAATCGCTAAAGTAGAGATTTCCTTCCTGGTCAAAAACAGAAAAGTTTGGCGTCTCCAACCGTCGATCTCCAACTCTGTCCAATGAGCGAATCACTCGCCCACTACGATCCACCTGCTGCAACGCGTGCAGCCCGGAATTACAAACCCAAAGATCCTGCTCGCGCGAAAAGGTCAGTCCGAGACAGAACCCCCCAAGCCTGACAATCTCTTCAACGCTGCCGGCATGATGGATTCGATAGAGCTGTCCCGATTCTCCTCCTGCCCAAAGATTGTGATCAGCATCCAACGCCAGGCCTTCCGGATGATCGAGCCCCTCCGCGAATACCTCAAACTCGCTGATAGGAATCATGGGTTCAGTTTTCATTATTTGCCTTTTCGTATCACTGGAATTTGCCGGCGGCAGATCCCGTAACGCGGCCCGTCACAATCTCGTTCTTGTGGATGGCAAAGCTGAAACCATGGCTCCCCGCAAGCGTGAGCGGACTCTGATCCCTTTCAACTGCATCTGTAAGTGTCGCCTGCTTCAGGTCTAACAAAGGCAACTGCACAGTAACCGTCCGGCTCAGAACCGCCAAGATCGAGGAAACGCGTGATCGTGTTCTTTCCGGAATGAAGCGCTCCCGCATGCAATGTGAATTCAACGTCTGCATGAGAGTAAGCCGGATAGAAAGAGTCGGTCTGATCGCCGTTGCTGTATTCAAGCAAAGGATGCAGGTAAAACAGTCTCCGCTTCTCATTAACGTTCACCTGGATGGCTGGCACGCTTGCGCTTTCTATCAGCAGTGAAAGATGCATTTTGTAAGCTTCTTTCAACGAGCCGATGGAAAATGTAATTGTGCGCGGAGCTTTCTCAACCTCCAATGTCTTTGAACCGGTCGCAGCAGCCAGCGCTGCAGATTGTGTAGCATACCAATCCTTTAAAGGATTGCTCTCACCGACAATAAAGTTGACTGGCTGCTTCGGGCTGGATTGCGAAAATTCGATCGAAGAACGATTAAATGTCCCTATCTGAAAAACCACATCGCCCTTGCCAGCTTCAGCGGGATTGGCGGCGTTGGCATTTGGCGCGAAGAGAGAAACGAAGACACAAAAGAGAACCGCTCGAAGCACACCTGTCATTAGTTTGACTTCCCTTGAATTTGTGTCGCAGACCGACTAACCTCTTCAACTAAACACCTGAGGCCCAGCCATTTACGATGGACCTCAGGCTCTATATTTGTAGATCAAAAGACAAGTTTGAGAGCGAATTGAACTTCGCGCCCCGGGCCGGCAGCGCTAAGGATTTGGCCGAAAGCTCCATCCTGCACGCCGTTATCTGGATTGCTGTAGTTGGTGCGATTAAAGAAGTTGAAGAACTCCGCTCTGAATTGGAGGCTCAGATCTTCGTGAATAGGAAAGTTCTTGGCTGCGTTGAAGTCGACGTTTTTATAGGTCGGGCCAACCAGATCGTTTCTGCTCTCGTTGCCAAAGGTGAAGGCGGTGGGCACTTCGAACGCCGCCTTGTTCAGCCAATCAGCAGCAGTTTGATGAAAGCCCGGGGACGAATACGGATCTGCCTCTGTTCTCTCCGCTCTCTGGTTCGGTCCGCCGGTATTTGCAACATCACCGCCCGCGAGCACATTGAAGGGCGCGCCCGAGTTGAGTGTCACGATCGTTCCAAGAGCCCAGTTGCCAGCAACTGCCTGAACGAACCCGTTGGGATTGGACATGAGTGACTTGCCCCTTCCAAACGGCAGTTGGTACACGCCGCTGAATACAAAAAGGTCGGTGCGGTTATAGTCTGATGGGCCCCAGTCTGCTTTCAAATTGTAGAAATTTGGCTGGTCTTGGTTGTAAGGATCAGATTGCCAGTCAAGCGATTTAGACCACGTATACGAGGCCAGGAAAAACAGGCCGTTCGATAACGACTGCTGCACCTGCGCCTGAAGCGCATTGTAACTTCCCGGCGCTTGATTCCAGGAGAACGAGAATGGTCCGCCATACTGCGGGAACGGCTGCCTTGCTGAGATGGGCCCAGGTCCAGGATACAACGCTGTATTCGCTGTTGGGACGATGTATTGATGTCGGCTGACAGATCCAACATAGTCCATCTTCATGACCATGCTGTTCGTCAGTTGCTGCTGTATACCCATGTTGTACTGCAGCGAGTATGGAATTTTGTTGTCTGGATCCGCTCCGTAACTCGCATACGGCGCCAGTCCTCCGAGGAGTGAAGATGCTGGAGGCAAATTGCCGAGATAAATGGTAGGGACTGCAAGGTCCAGACTGGTAAGGTTTGCCGCGATGCCGCTCGGCCACGAGAGACGGATATTCTGGTTCTCTTGCACGAGCGTGTTGTTGTGGTCATCCAGCATCGCAAATGCCGAGTGAATAACCGTATGATTTGTGGCTTGGTATGTCAGGCCAAAGCGCGGCTCCCAACCGTTGTATTGAGGATTGAAGAATCCCTTAGGCCCGGTGGCAGCTGGAAAGCTGGGCGGAACGGCCCCGGTCACAATGAATTGTCCATTCAGCACGTTCAGACCAGAGACAATCTTGTGATAGTTCGGCGGCGAAACATAATCCCAGCGAATCCCAGCCGTCAGTACCAGCTTTCTCGTTGCCTGCCATTGATCCTGTGCGTAGACGCCATACCAATTGACTGTCTGGTCAGCTCCAGTGTCTCCCACCCATGGACCGTAACTGTCCGGAGTGCCCAGCATAAAACTGGCTGGACCGTATCCAGTTGGACCCGTCAGCGCGTCCTGAGCCGTCGCATTTTGCGTGAATGACATGCCAGCGCCCCAGCCATCGTCATAGCTTCGGACGTGGTAATAAAGACCTCCTACTCCCAGGGTATGATTACCCGCCACCTTGGAGAGATCGGCGTGGTAATCCATCGTCTCCTGCGGGCCAAGTGGTATAGCAAACTGACTCACTCCGCTGAAGCCATTGGATAGGGAAGCGTTGGGACCTAATTGAATTCCATCATGCGCCGGTGCAGCCTGAGTAAAGTCGATCGAATCGGTGAATGCCGTTCCAGCCGCCTCATCGTTGCTGGCGAAATTCACATAGGAATACCCATAGCGAAAGTTAAGAATTATCTTCTGATTGAAGACGTGCGTGTAACCAAGCGCCGCTTGCTGGCCATAGTTGCTCAGGGTGTGAACGTAAGTCGGGAAATCCTGAGGACTGATGCGGTTTTGATTAGATCGATTGAACCGGGCGAAGATCGAATCATCCTTTGTAAGTTGTTGATCAATGCGAAGTCCGAATATGTCGCTGTCTGTGTCCGTAGCTCCAGAGAACTGATAATTGGGCAACACACCTTCAGCCACATTCATGTTTGGAGCCGGATAATACTTCTGCAGAATGAGCAGGCTTGCCGAGTTCAGTCTGTTTGTGGGAATGATGTTGCCTGGAAACGGATCACGCAGTGACTGGCCGGGATTGGCCGGGTCAGGGCGGCTGGTAAATGGATCATAAATTTCGTTGGCGTATTCTGGCCTGCCAAGGCTATCTACTCCAACCTGTGCTCCCAGTACCGCTGAGAAGTCACCGTTCATCATAGCCGGAGTCAGTGTGCTGGCTAGAGTCGTAGTGCTCTGAGCAGAGCGAAATCCTTCCCAATAGAACGAGAACCACGTTCTGTCTTTGCCACTGTAAACATGGGGTATCGTGATCGGGCCGCCAAAGTAAATGCCGTATTGGTTCTGCCGGTATGGAAGCCGCTCAGTTTCAGGATATGTCTGCGCGTCCAGAACGTCGTTTCTGAAGAATTCCCATAGCGCGCCGTGAAAAGAATTCGTGCCCGACCGGGTGACCAGGTTGATGTTCGCACCAGAAGAGATCGAGAACTGTGCATCAGTAATGTGCGATTGCACATTGAATTCCTGAATTGCATCCGGAGGAGGAGCAATGACCCAGGTATTGGTGTAAGTCGCGTTGTTCAGAACACCATCCATCGTGAAGTTGTTCTGTTCTCCCCGCTGCCCGTTCACCGATGGACTGATGCCTCCAGCCCCCAGTGCCACAGTGAATGCGCTCTGCTGACCATCCTCTTGAGGCGCGGCGCCCGGGGTGAGCAAGGCAAGCTGAGTGAACTCACGGCCGTTCAACGGAAGGCCAACCGTTTCATCATGACTTACAACATCGGTCAACGTGGCCGAGGTTGTATTCAACTGGGGTGGTGCGCCGGTCACTTCCACGGTCTGGGCAGTCGAGCCTACCCCGAGCTGAAAGTCGATGGTCAAACTTTGATTCACTTGGAGTGCGACATGCTCGCGGCCTGCAGAGGCAAAGCCGGTCTTGGATACATCGATCTTGTATACTCCCGGCGGCATCTGGGGAAGGATGTAAGCGCCTGTATTGTTCGTGGTCGTATTACGAGTGAGACTTGTGCCTACATTGGTTACTGTTACCTGCGCATCCGGCACCACTGCGCCGGACGTATCAGTTACCGTTCCCGTAATCAGGCCATTCGTGGTCTGTGCCGGCGAATGCCCCAGAAAAAGACAGAGAATAAGTGGAAGATAACTGAATTTCTTCCATGACCGAAGCCACGATCTTCCCAAGCCTGCCGCCTCTTTACGATTGACCCTTGCCTGAAGATCCATGATTGCCTCCTAAGCGTCCCACAGGGAGTCACCCTTTCGATCCATCAACACGTTTCGCGATCCAAAGACGATCCGTCGCCATTTCCAAATGGCCACTCGAACCTTGCGGGCTAATTTCCACAGGGAAATAGGCTGAGCAGCAAAGTAGTTCATTTATTCATTTATTGTCAATACGATTGAAAAATTTTTCTTTATACAAGAAAAAGTTCTATTAAATGATTGGTTTGCTATATATCGACGATTTTTCAATTGGTGTAGTCTGGACTTCGAACTGCACCCACTCGTTGTCTCCAAGGGAGAAAGCTGTCGTAACCGTTTGCTTCGACGCGTTGAAAAGGACGCAAAAAGGCGCTCTGATGAAGGTTTTGGCTATCGATCTTGGCGGGACACACGCCAACTGCGCAATCGTCGAAGACAAGCGAGTTCTTCGCTCTCAGCTTGTTCAGACCAGCGGACACAGAAGGCTGGAATTCACGCTCCCGGAGTTCGCGAAGACGCTCCGAGCGCTAACCTCCCTCGAAATGACGGATTTTGGTGAGTATGCCGGGATTGCCATTGGCTTTTGCGGCCTGATTGACGGATCGAAGAATCGCGTAGTATCGACCAATGCCAAATATGAGGATGCCCCGGACCTGGATTTGCAGGCTTGGGCAACCGAAGAGTTGGGCCTTCCCCTATGGCTGGAAAATGACGCCAGAATGGCCTTGATGGGAGAGTGGCATGCAGGCGCCGCAATGGGCTTTAACGATGTCGTGATGGTCACGCTGGGAACTGGAATGGGGACTGCGGCTATGATCGATGGTCGCCTGCTCATCGGAAAACACTTTCAGGCTGGCTGCCTTGGTGGCCACTTTCCTGTGCGACTCGAGGGCACGCGCTGCACATGCGGCGCTATCGGCTGCGCGGAATCAGAAGCGGCTGGATGGTCTTTGCCGAGAATCTGTCTCGAATGGCCAGGCTTTGAGACGAGCCTGCTTGCGAACGTCGAGCTGAATTTTGAGAACCTCTTTCGCTGTGCTGACGCGGGAGACCAGATAGCCCAGAGTGTTCGTGAGCATTGCCTGAAAGTATGGGCCGCGAACGCTGTCGCGCTGGTCCACGCCTACGATCCCGAGATATTGGTTTACGGGGGCGGAGTCATGCGCAGCGGCGACCTCGTCGTGAAGTATGTGCAGGATTACGTCACGCGCTATGCGTGGACAGGCTGGGGAAAAGTAAGTGTAGGTGCAGCCCGGTTGGGAAATAACGCAGCTTTGCTTGGAGCGATTCCACTGATCGCTCACGGCAATCGGAGCAGAGTCAATGTACGATAGGCGCCCCTATGTTCCGGTATCATCTCATCCCGAAGACTGCTGCGTAGGATGGGATTCTATCGGTTGTTCACTACGTGAGTCTCTGAACAGTAAGCACAGCATTATTTGCATCGAGTGTTATCCCGGGGTTTTTGTCCGTGAGGTCTGTGAATGGCTTGCTGCATTGCTTAAGCCTTCGCTTTTGATTTCAACCGAAGACCTGCTGCTGGCGCCAGCCAGTCTAAATGAGCGTGTTGCCCCTATGCTGACCGACGACCCGGTCTTCGGTGTCATGAACTGCATCGAGATCGAAGAATTCTTTGATCCGGGGAAATTGCGACATGCCCTGCACGCTGTAAAGAAGACATCGGAGGGTATCGTACTCATCGTTGGCACTGGCGCGGTCAAGGTCGCCTCTCGCCACGACTTGCTGATCTACGCAGACATGGCGCGGTGGGAAATTCAACAGCGGCAACGACGCGGCGAGATCGGCAACCTTGGAGCGGATAACAAAGACGAGTTGCCTGCGCAAAAGTACAAGCGTAGCTTCTTTCTTGATTGGCGTGCAGCTGATCGTTTGAAAGAACAGCTCCTGCCACTCATCGATTTCGTTCTCGACACAAATACGCGGGATGAGCCCAAGCTGATTTCAGGCGATGCAATGCGTAGTGGCTTGCGCATCGCTGTGCAAGGACCATTTCGAGTCGTGCCCTTTTTTGATCCGGGCCCATGGGGTGGTCATTGGATGGAGAAGACTTTTCATCTTCCAAACGATCTTCCGAACTATGCCTGGTGTTTTGACTGTGTGCCGGAGGAAAACAGCCTGCTGCTCGGATTCGGCAACACCCTCTTTGAGATCCCATCGATCAACCTAGTGCTGGCTCATCCGCAAGAGCTGCTAGGCGACTACATTTACAAATGCTTTGGCGCAGAATTTCCGATTCGATTCGATTTGCTCGATACAGTAGGCGGCGGAAATCTGTCTCTGCAGGTCCATCCACTCACCGAATATGTGCGCGAACGTTTCGGCCTGTCTTATACACAGGACGAAAGCTATTACCTGATGGATGCCGAAAACGACGCATGCGTATATCTCGGACTGAAAGAGCACATCGATCCTCTCGCCATGTTGGACGACTTGAAAGCCGCACAGCGAGGAGAATCCGAATTCGATACAAACCGTTACGTGAACAAGTGGCCCGCAAAGAAGCATGATCATTTTCTGATTCCTGCAGGAACGGTTCATTGCTCCGGTCGCGGCAGCATGGTGCTTGAGATCAGCGCAACGCCATATATCTTCACCTTCAAACTCTGGGACTGGGGGCGTATGGGTCTTGACGGACGGCCACGCCCCATCCATCTGGAGCGTGGCGCAGAAAACATTCAGTGGAATCGCACCACCACGTGGGTAAAGGATTCCCTGATCAATTGCGTGGAGGAAGTTGCGACGGGCGATGGCTGGCGCGAAGAACGGACAGGTCTCCACAAGCTTGAATTTATTGAGACACGGCGTCACTGGTTCACAGGAGTTGTCTCGCATGACACCAATGGAACAGTGAATGTCCTCAATCTGGTTGAGGGCGAAGAGGCGATCGTTGAGAGTCCATCAGGTGCGTTTGCGCCCTTCATCGTCCACTATGCCGAGACATTCATCGTGCCAGCACAAGTAGGCCGCTACACAGTTCGACCACATGGAGCTGCCGAGGGAAAGCAGTGCGCGACCGTCAAAGCCCTTGTCAGGCATGAGAACTGAGGCGCTAGGGCTCGAACGATGCCCACAGGCTGGCAAATCGACTTGGGTCCGAAATCCATTGCAGAGAGTCAGGGTTTCGAGTGAACTGCTCATAAATGGAAATGTCGCCGGACAGGCCTAACTCTTTATACGATCCCGCCTGATGGTGAAACAACGGGGCCGCGCTGTAGCGTTGATTCGGTCGCCAGAAAATTTCATCCTGATCGTTAAGCATGGGAAACCACGCCAGACCGCCGTGCGCGCGTATCTGGTCGTAGACAAATCCATATTGGCGGTCACAGCAAGCAGCAAAAACCATGCGCCCATGCGGATCAACATTAATAACAGAATGCGCCCAGCCCGGAGGCACCACTACGTGATCGCCAGCACCGGCATGAATCGCCACGCACCGCCCCGGATTGTCCTCCACAAACTGCTGAGCATAAATAATGGCGCGCCCTTCCCAGATTTCGAATAGCTCGGGCGCAGACCACCCTGAATGTAGAGAAGTCGCATGTACGTGACCCTGGCTGCGAACCGGTTCATGGCCGAGCCGCCCGCCTGGATACACAACCACGCCAAACAGCAGCATGCGGGATTGGAGTTCTGCTAGATGTTCTTCTCGCCCCACATCCATGACAATGCTGTACACCGGATCGGGCCCGTTGCAGTTTGGCTCACAAAGGCTTGCGCGGATTGCGTCGAGCTGGCGATGTTCCGGCTTTGGGCCAAAAATGCCCGGGCCGTACTCAAAAATCTTTTTATCGTCGTGCCAGCAGACATCGAGGCTTGTATTTATAGGCATTCGGCTTGCTCCCCCATCGCCGTTTACCTTAGTACTGACGTTTCTTCCGGAATAATCGTCGGCGTCCCATCGTGCTTCATCACCCGGACGCTAAAGCCATGCCTCGCAATCGTTTCGTAGTCATGGCCGGCATCGCTCGGCCAGCACGCCCAGAAAACGAGCGGGACATCGCATGTGTTGAGCGTTCGGTGCGCGATATAGCCGGGAATATAGTGGAGAGAGCCGGGAGACATGGCTTCAACTCTGGCCACGCGATCTTCGCCCATCAGAACCAGGATGCCGGTGCCCTGAGCTGTGGTGTAGTATTCGCCGCGGTCGCGTTTGGCATGGAAATGTCCGCGGGTCATAAAATACTCACCGCCAACGCAGCCGGACTCGATGGTCGTCGAGCCCCAGGACAGTGCGCCTGCTGTGTCCGGAATCGCTGGCTCCTGCCATTGCACGGAATAAACAACCGTATCGGGATTCATCGAATCCCATGCAGGCTCATTGCGGAATATGCCTTTGAGTTGGCCCAGCCTGGTGACCGATTTACGCACTCGGGCGCCGTGCACAATTCCGTTCGGCCAATCAATCTGTATTTGTCCTGACGCCTGTCCGCTGTCGGGTTCCATCAACGGGAAGCATATCTCCACTGAGAACCGAAACGCAAATAAGGACTCCCAGATTTTATACCGTATATGCCTAAATCGATCATAATTATTTACGATACTTGCCAATTATTGCTCTGTATAGGGTACAAATGTTGATGTTCTCAGTGCATTGGGGGTTAGCCTTCTTGAAAGATCGCGTCGTACTACAGGAGCCTGACATCAGCGCAAAAGCAAACCGCTCCTATGTATGGATGATCGCTTCCGTCGCTGCCATATCGGGTTTCTTGTTCGGATTCGACACCGCTGTAATCAATGGAGCCCTGGTCTTCCTGCGTCGCCAATTCGCTCTGAACAATTTTTCTACTGAGATTGCTGCCAGTTCCCTGCTTCTGGGCTGCCTGATCGGTGCCGCTGGAGCTGGAGTCTTCAGCGACCGTTTTGGCCGGCGCGGGAGCCTGATGGGTTCTGCGCTCCTCTTCACTGCATCCGCCATTGGCAGCGCGACCGCAAACAATCTCGCAGTCTTTTCCCTTGCCAGGCTTGCTGGAGGATTAGCGATCGGTTTGGCCTCCGCTTTAACTCCCGTATACATCTCTGAAGTTGCGCCGCGCAGCAGCCGGGGACAGCTTGTCTCGCTCAATCAACTTGCCATCGTAATCGGCATATTGGCGGCCTATCTTACAAACTGGCAGTTGGCAGCGCTGGGCGAATCGAGCTGGCGCTGGATGTTTGGAACTGCCGCGCTTCCCTCTGTCGGATTTCTTCTCGGACTTGTCTTCATCCCCGAAAGCCCACGATGGCTGATCACGCATGGACGCCGGAATGAGGGCTATGCAGTTCTGGCAAAGATCGCAGGACCCGCGGACGCAAAGATAGAACTCGCTGCGATTGAGTTCTCAGTATCTGAGAAAAGCGGCGACTCTCAAGAACTCTTCGCTCCGCAGATGCGAAAGCGAATCTTCGTCGCCGTATCGCTCGCTGTTCTTCAACAGATTTCCGGAATCAACACAGTCCTTTACTACGGCTCGGTCTTTTTTACAGAACACTTTCACGGCGAGTCGGCAAGAACCGCTCTCGGTGCAAATGTTCTCGTCGGGCTAGTCAATCTGCTTTGCACTCTCGTCGCCATGGTCTTTATCGATCGCTGGGGGCGACGCGGCCTCTTTCTTGTCGCATCAGGCGGAATGGCCGCGTCTCTTGCAGTACTCGCGTTTTCCCTGCATGCCCCAGCCACTCCAGTGGTCATCATATTTGGCAGCGTTCTTCTGTATGTCGCATTTTTCGCCATTGGTCTGGGACCAGGCGTATGGGTATACATTGCCGAGATATTCCCAACGCGCGTCCGGGGACGGGCTACATCTGCGGCGACCAGTGCTCTATGGACTGCATGCCTCGTAGTGACACTCACGTTTCTTTCTATTGTTGAAGCACTCGGCGCATCCCTGGCTTTTCTTTTGTATGCTGCCCTCTCTCTGGTAACGTTTGTCTTTGTCTGGAAGTGGGTTCCGGAAACACGAGGGAAATCGCTCGAGGAAATTCAACAGGTTTGGAGTCGGCAATAGTGGCAAGACAAACTCAACGCGACAATGTATTGACTGGCAAGAACAATCATCAGGGTACTTCGCCTGGCAAGCAGCAGCGCCGGCTGCACGCAATTCTAGAGAGATTGCGCCAGTTCGGAGAAGTAACCGTCGAACTGTTGAGCGCTGAATTAGGCGCATCGATGGTGACAATCCGCCGTGATCTGGATCAGTTGGAGCGTGAAGGACTGTTGCAAAGAACGCATGGAGGCGCTGTATCAATCGAACCGCTCTTCTACGAGCCTTTCAAGAACGACAGATCATTTCAAGCTCACCTTGAGAAGTTCTCTGACGAAAAACGGCGCATTGGACGCGCAGCAGCTGCATTGATCGAACAAGGTGACACGATCGCATTGACGCCCGGCACAACGACCCTGGAGATTATTCGCGGTCTTCCTCTCAACAAAAACATTACCATCGTGACCAACACGGTAAACATCGCCATGGAACTCTCCAAGCGGAAGGACCTGGATGTTTTCGTTACCGGCGGCCACTTGCGGGGTGATTGGTTCTCGCTGGTTGGCCCGACTGCCGTCCAGAGCCTGCAATCCATGCTGATCCACACATTGTTCATCGGAGCCGATGCTATTGACGCCACCTGGGGTGCCAGCTGCCTAAGCCCCGATGAAGCAACATTGAATTCAGCGATGGTAAAACTTTCGCGCCGCAGAATAGCGGTCGTCGACCACAGTAAATTTGGCACAGTAGCCGGATGGCGCATCTGCCAAACCACCGACCTCCACATGCTGATTACAGATTCACAGGCCAGCGACGAAATGATCGAGCCTTTCGAGCGGGCCGGAATAACAGTGATGCGGGTGTGAATACAGCACCCGTCCCTGAATATCGCGACAACATGGTTATCTTGGATAAGGCCGTCAGCAAAACAAAATGCAATGGAATCATCACTCTCGTTGCATGCCTTCTTCTGGCAATGCCCACGCAATTAAGTGCGTCACAAACAACCGCTTCCTGCAATGCAGCGCAGGTTTTCGCAAGTGTAGACCAACAGCTAAAAAACAAGCACTATGAAGAAGCCAAGGCAGCGCTCGACTCTCTTCGAAACTGCCCGAACCTCTCGAATGTCGAGAAGTTCAATCTTGGCTGGCTCTACGCACGGTCCCGCGACTTTCATACCGCGCTGATCATTTTCAACTCACTGCCCTCTGATGTACCCGATCCATCAACACATCAATATGCCATTGCACTCGGGCAATTTGAACTGAATGACTACAAAGGCGCAGTGGAGACCCTGAAGACCGCTCAGCAGCAGGGTGCGCTCGATTCCCGGTCAGCTAATCTCCTCGGCGTCTCATATTCGAAACTGGGTCTCTATCAGGACGCCTACCCTGTTTTAGCCGAAGAACTGCAACGCGATCCTCACGATCTACTTGCCTATCTGAACCTTGTAGCGCTCTTTGCCGACAGCGATGATTACGAGAATGCCGCGAAGGTCGCAGGTCGCGCGACTTCAGTTTTTCCTGAGAACTCCGATGTCTTCGTCGTGCTCGGCGCTGCTGACACCTTGCGAGGAGATTACAACAAGGCACACGACGATCTGGAGAAGGCCATCCAGCTCTCACCGCTTCTCGCGCAGCCGCGATTCCTGCTGGCTGTTTCTGACTATAAGAAGAGAGACTTCGCAAAGGCAGAAACAGAGATTAAAGAAGCATTAGGCTCTGGAGTCGACGACTCCGACATGCACTATCTCCTTGCCGAATGCTTGTTTGAACTCGACCCCACGAAAGAACAGGCAATTCTGAGGGAGCTCAATCGCGCGATTGCGCTCAACCCAAGAAATATCTCTGCGCGAACGATGCGAGGGAGAATGCTCCTTGAACAGCATCACGCTCAAGAAGCAGTTGCCGACCTGGAATTGGCTCACCAGGTCGACCCAAATTCGCACAGCGCAACGTATGCGTTGGCTCGCGCCTATAGCGCAGTCGGTCGAAAAGACGAAGCAAAAGCCTTATTCTCCAGCCTGAGCGGCCAGGTAAGTCAGGATCTAGTGAATCAAAGAAATATGGAAATCACCGATGCATTGAACGAGCGAAAGCTGAAGCAAGTACTGTCAGGGGTGCATTGACGAAAGCGAGTAAAGGCTCTATCCCAGCAACGAGAGCATGCGTGTGTCCCACGAAACCATCGACCGCAGCTTATTCATCCAGGCCCGGGGAGTGCTGAAAAAAGAGCTGATTCAGCACCTCAGGGCCAAGCGGCTTCTACGTCGCTCACGACACGCTCGGGCTGAGGGGCAGTCCCGCGGGCAGATCGTCGATGCCATCTCTATTCGGGAAAGACCTGCGGAGGTTGAAGACCGCGCTATTCCCGGCCATGGGGAGGGCGACCTGCTGAGCGGCAGCAGGAACAGTCACATCGCAACCCTGGTGGAACGACATTCGCGTTTCACCATGCTGGTGAAAGTACCCAGCAAAGACACAACGACGGTCGTCGCCGCGCTGAGCAAGCACGTGCGTAAACTGCCCGCGACCCTGCGGCGCTCCTTGACGTGGGACAGGGGGCACGAGATGGCTCAACACAAGAGCTTCACGGTGGACACGCATGTGAAAGTCTACTTCTGCGATCCGCAGAGCCCCTGGCAGCGCGGCACCAATGAAAATACAAACGGCCTGCTAAGACAGTACTTCCCTAAGAAAACCGACTTGTCCGGTTACACTCAAGCCGATCTCAACAAGGTCGCTCTGCGCCTCAATCAACGCCCGCGACAAACTTTAGGCTTTCAAACGCCGGCGAGTAAACTGCAAGCCTGTGTTGCATCGACCGGTTGAGCCCGCCAGACTTTTCAGGCACAACGACATAACTGCCGGTAATTCGGCGAGATGATGCTCGAAGCGTGACAATTAAAGACCCATGAGCCTATAAAGAACTCTACATAGACGGTTGATGAGCGAAAATTGCAAAATCGCCGGTCAGGAGGGCTTCGATGAATGCAACTAAGCTGTATAGAATTGCCAGCGTTTTGCTCTTTGTGGCTGCCCTTGGGAACGCATATGGGCTCTTGAACTTCTGGCACGTTGTAGCACCGATGCCGCCTGTGCGTTTCCCGATCGGTCATGCCGGCTTTTCTTACGCCGAAGTCGTTCTCGGCTACCAAGTGTTCTGCTCTATGTGTGGTTTGTTTGCGGCATATCTTGCTTGGCATCTGGCTGCCCTGGCTCGAACGACTCCGCGTGCCATTGGCGCATTGGGGTGGGTTCTCTTCGCCTACCAACTCCTTGGAGTCTACATAAGTTGGATTTTCTTCTCCGGTTTTGTGCGGGTCGTTGCGGCTGTTATTGCTGTCTGTATCGGCTGGGCGACTTGGTTGGTGACAGCACATCGTCAGACCCAGCAGGGGCAGAGTGAACGAGCCTTAGCGTGAACGAGCCGTTCAATGAGATAAGGGCTTACCAACCTCAATTTGCTGGCACAAATCGAGCCTCACAACCGAGCCTCGCATTGGGCTATTCCCATCTGATGGTCAATTTACGATAAATCGCGATAGCGCTCACGACCGCACAGCTGTTCCTCTTATGTGGATGGATTGTCGCCAACTCGGAAGTAATACCTTTTCACTGAAAAGCAAGCCGCCTGACCGAAGTTCCCGCAAAACGTTTTCGGCAACTAGCCGTATCGCCGCGCCCAGAGAGTTGAAGTTACTCAAAATCCCGTTTCTAAGGCAATTGATCAGGTGCGCGTTTTTTCAATGAACGGGATACTTCCGGATAGGAGACTAACCGCTCGCACGCCGAATCATCCGGAGAATTCTACGTTGCACAGGGATTTGATAGACTCTGGTCAAGACGCAAACTCGACGACAGACGAACGTACATGAAATCATCTCTTTTGAAGTGACCGCTGCGAACGCCCTGGGGCTCGCCAGCCTTCCTGAGGAGCCTTTGGATGAGTCCAGCGACGAAGATTTCTCCTGTTTCAACGAAGCCCGCAGCTTCCGCCAACATCAATCGGGAAGAGACTCCTTTCGAGGCGCTGGCCAGCATCTGCTCAGTTCTGGTGGTGGGCCTGTTCATTCTGACCTTCTTAGCTCAGAACTACGTCATTCCGTCAGGTTCGATGGAGAACACGTTGCTTGTAGGCGATCACCTGGTCGTCGACCAGATCACGCTAATGCCGCCCGCTTCGTGGATGCCGCTCATCAGGTATCGCGAGCCGAGGCGCGGCGATATCGTGGTCTTCCACAAGCCCGTCAATCAGCCTGGTATTGATGCCACTGACGCCGACGGAACACCACAATACACTCCCCTGGTGAAGAGGTTGATTGGCGTACCGGGAGATCATATTCATCTACGCAACGGCATTGTGATTGTTAATGGTGTTGCACAGCCCGTGGGATTTGCGCAGCCGACAACGACGGATAACTTCAACGAGTTCCTCGACGATTTCCCCGCAGTACCTCCAGCCGAGGTGCCTGGGTCAACAGAGTCGTGGGCCGTGAACTTCTCGAGTTATATCCAGGACGGCGACCTGGTGGTTCCACCCGGCATGTATTTCATGATGGGCGACAACCGGCACAACAGCCTGGACTCGCGCTACTGGGGCTTCGTGCCGCGCGCTAACATACTTGGCCGTCCGCTTTTCAACTATTGGTCGTTCGAGGCCGCAGACGGGCAACTTGAACAAACAGGATTCGGTCACAAGCTCGCGTGGATCGGCCACGTTCTGGTGCATTTCTTCCCAGACACGCGCTGGAAACGCACTTTCCACGTTGTTCGTTGAACCGAAATTGTAAGATCCCGATTTGATCTTGGTGCGCTCCGGCCGTATGACCGGCAAACCGGAAGTAATCCCGAAAGTGCCTGGAAAGTCGCTTTTCGTAAGTTGCCCATTTGGGGCAATCGCCGGGTTGAACTTACCGATAACCTCGTTTCTAAGGCAGTTGGTCAGGTGCTCGTTTTTTCAATGAACGGGACTTCCGGATTGGCGACCATTCAACCTCTTAGACTGATTGCAGTGTTCTACTCAGCTAGGGAGATTAGAGGCTCGAACCCGGCTAGGAGAAAGCTATGCTTGAACGGTACTCAATCCTTGCGCGTCAGGCTGTAATGATTGCTCGTAAGGAAGCAGGCAAGGCTGGCATCAATTCAATTGATACCGAACATTTGCTGATTGACACCTGTTGCCTTCATCCCGAACTCCTTGTGCAATTAGGTATCGACCTTCAACTCGGCTTAATCAGAAGTCGATCTGAGCACTGGCATACTCCATTAGCGCTCATCCCAGACCCCGTGGAACTTCCAATCAGCCCTGATCTAGGCAAGGTTTTCGAGCGGGCCTTATCGTTGGCTGACGAGCAGCGGTGCCGAGAAATCCGCACGAACATCTACTCTTGTCGATGTTCGGAGCCAGGACATGCATCCCAGTTACTTGCAGATTCCGTCGTTGTAAAGGAGAAGCTGTTGTCCTTGCTGTCAAAATTATTGTACAGAGTCGCAGGTTGGGACCGATGCA
Organism: Terriglobales bacterium; assembly: GCA_963823845.1. Lineage (GTDB taxonomy): Bacteria > Acidobacteriota > Terriglobia > Terriglobales > Acidobacteriaceae > Alloacidobacterium. The sequence goes on along the minus strand of CAWGND010000016.1, from coordinate 348,964 downwards.
TCCTTCCAAGCGCTGAAATCCATACTTGAATGAGGAATCAGCAATCCATAAACTTCAACCTTCGCCGCTCCGCGAGTCACCCTATAACGAAGTGATCCGCGCAGCGCCTGAAGTCTAGTGCTGTATCTGGAGCGCCCCGCGACGGCAGTGCGCAGTTGCATGCTCTCAGAGCAGGGCGCTTCGGATACAGCGACTTGAAGGAAGCCGCCCCCATGGAAGGCTATGAACTTTGAATGGCGCTGATCGGGTGGAGAAGTTTGACCAAGTCGTTAATCTGGGTATGATCTGCGGCTTTTAAGTCGTGATGGAGCGGTGAAGGATCGCAATGTGGCATCCGGCGGGGGCTGAAGAGATGAGCGACCGAGCGTCCCGGGACAGATGAGACAAGGAACCTGCATGCGTGCCGAAGCAGGGGCAAAGGCCGAAGATGGGGATAGAGGTTCAAGCTGCGCACCGGTTTGGTTGAGGTGGAGAACGAAGCAGCAGTTGCGCAGCGGAAAGCCGTTCGACAGCGCGCATGGTTCCGCCACAGACTGGGCAGTTCCAGAGTAAATGGGTCTCTTCAGTGGACATCGAAGCTGCCGAAGCAGCCTTTTGCTCTGAGCCGCTGAGTAGTCGAGAGCATAGCGGCAACAGGGTAGCGCGGTTCCGGTTGGCGAGGAACCCGAAGTTGCGGATGCGGACGAAGCCTGGCGGCAGCAGATGGAGCAGGAAGCGGCGCAGGAACTCTTCGACGGCCAGAGTCATGAGCCTCTTCTTGTTGCCGTGGGCAGAGTCGCGCCAGCGGAAGGTGACGTTGCCATCGGAGAGCGCAACCAGCCTGCTGTTGGAGATGGCGACGCGATGGGTATAGGCGCCGAGATAGCGCAGCACGTGTTCAGGGCCGCCGAAGGGAGGCTTGGAGTAGACGACCCAGTCGTGGCGGAACAGTACACGCAGCCATGCGGCGAAGGTGCGTGGCTGGGCAAGAGGCAGAAGGTTGCCGTAAAACTGGAGTTCGCCTCGATGGAAGGCGCTACGGAGTCCGGCGACGAACTTGCCGCGGAAGACACGGCTGAGCACGCCGATGGGCAGGAAGAAGGAAGGCCGGGCGGAGATCCATCTGGAGTGATCTGGTGCGAGGCCGCCGGCGGCAACGACACAGTGGATATGGGGATGAAACTGCAATCGCTGATTCCAGGAGTGGAGCACGCTGAAGAAACCGATCTCGGCTCCAAGATGTCGAGGGTCGCGAGCAATCTCACGCAGCGTCTCGGCACTGGCGTGAAAGAGCAGGTTATAGATGAGCCGCTTGTTCTGTAAAGCGAGCGGGGCCAGTTCCCGCGGCAGAGTGAAGACGGCATGGACATAGCGGGTGGGCAGCAGTTCTCGTTCACGCGCCTTGAGCCAGCGCAGGCGCGCGTTGCCCTGGCACCGTGGGCAATGCCTGTTTCGGCAGGAGTTGTACGAGATCCTGGTCGTATGTCCGCAGCCGGTACAGCGATCGCGATGTCCGCCCAGCGCGGCGGTGCGACAGCGCGTGATGGCCAGCAACACTTTTCGGTGTTGCCAGTTGATCCACTTACGGCTGTGTTCAAGAAATGCGTGTCCTGCACAGCGAACAATGTCGGCCATCTCCAGCGGAGGCCGGCTCATGAACTGTGCTTGCGTCCTCCTTGTCGAGAGAACGTGAGAGCATCAAGCGGGCTGGCAGTTGCGCTGAGATGCCGTTGGGACAGATGCAGGTAGACGGTAGTGACCTCGAGGTCTCGGTGACCGAGCAGTATCTGGATCGTTCGCAGGTCGGCGCCGGCTTCAAGAAGATGTGTGGCGAAGCAGTGACGTAGAGTATGCGGATGGATGTGCCTGTTGTCGAGGCCGGCGCGTTCGGCGGCGATCTGGCAGGCATCCCAGAGGACCTTAGTGGTGACAGGGTAACTTGCCGTGTGCCAGCGGTTGCCGGGAAAGAGCCACTCCTTCGGCTTGCGCCGGAGGCCGCGCCAGTAGAGGCGCAGCGCATCGAGCAGCTTCGGGCTAAGCATGACATCGCGGTCCTTGCCGCCCTTGCCCTCCCGGATATGAACCACCATCCGCTGGCTGTCGATGTCACCGACCTTCAGGTGGGCCGCTTCCGCGCGCCGTGCACCCGTGGCATAGAGCGTCATCAGCAGGATGCGATGAAACTGCGAGTCTGCTGCGTCAATGAGGCGTGCCACCTCCTCCTGGCTGAGCACCTGCGGAAGGTGTCGCAACTTCTTCGGATAGGGCGTCTCGGCGATGCTCCAGCCGCGCTTCAACACGTGGATATAGAAGAAGCGCAGCGCCGCCAGCCGCAGGATTACGGTGTTCGGACTGAACTTCAGCTTGGTGAAAAGCATCGCCTGATACTTGCGAATGTCCTCGGGGCCAAGCTGATCGGGCCGGCGATGAAAGTATCGGCTGAAGTGCTCGACACCGTGCAGGTAAGTGCGGATGGTCGTATCGGCGAAGTTGCGACGCCGCAACTCCTCAAGCATGAGCTGGCGTAGTTGGTTCACAGAGAATCCTCCTTCTCTGCGCACCAAGCTACCCGGTAGCCTCAAGTGTCAGTTCAGTAACACGCGGATGCGTCCGCCGCCGCCGCGGCTTCGTTCATGTCACATTTTCGGTAAGTTGCCGACGCAATGAACGTCGAGCAGCGAACTTACTCAAAACCCTGTATTTCATGCACACCGCAGAGGCACTACCTAGAACGTTGCCCGAGTCGTGGTGCGGGGGTCGAGCTTTCCGGCGCGCTGAACAAGATTTCTTGTCTCAGCTCCAGGGTCCCTGTTTGTCCTCCGTCTTGCGCCAGGATGATCATCCGAACACTCTCGGTATGACGCGGCACGGGCACCGTGATTGTTACCGGCGTTTCTGTCGCCGCTAACCCTGCCGGATCCTGGCTGTTCGAAAAGATCGTTAGCCGCCGCATTCGAGAAGCCAGTATGTCCCTCTGTTTTGACAAGGCTGACGGCTGCAACCGTGATATCTGCCGTACTCCGCCCATCGCTCGTCGGCTGCCAACGCAAATGTTTCGACTGGAGCAACGTTCGCACCTCTACGCTTTCACTATCCGGATGCCGCACCACATGCACCAGCGACACGCCCAGAGAATCGAATACGGCTCCCGATTGCGCCGCTTCTTCTATTTGGTACATCGGGTCCAGGTGATACGGCGTAGAATCCGCGCTCGTCGTTACTTCGGGCGCGAAGTAACCGGATTTCGTCATCGCCCGCAGGTTGGGATCTCGCAGGACAACCTTGATCTCGCGGAACTCGCCGTTACTCTCGCTTGCCGGGGGCTGGTAAGTCAGCGTGCAGTATTTCGAGCCCAATTCCTGTGCTTCGGCGATTGCGCGATCGATGTCGTTACGTTCACTGAAAAATCGTCCACCCGTGCCGTTGATGAAGAGACCGAAATTTACGGTTCCTGCGAAAGGATCTTCGTTCGTGCCCTTTTGTGCGAGACTGCCTTCAATTTTTGAAAGGTTCGCGTGATCCGGGTTTGACGTAAGTGAGCCCAGCGCCTCTGGACGGATCAGGAACAAGCTGATGCGAGCATCCACCAGCATGTTTGTCGTCCCGCGCACGTAGAAGCGCATGTCTTTGTCCCAAAGAGGGTTCCCCGGGTCTACCGGAATACTGGGTCCACCGTAGCCCACCCACAAGATGTTTTTCCGTCCCGCCTGTCCTCTGTTTTGCAATGCGATCTGCTGCAGAGCCTCGATTGATTGTGCAAGGCTCTGGTCAAACCAGTCCTGGTTTCCGCCCTGCATGCTCCCCAACTTGTAAGGCGTCTCCGGCGGTACGTGATTCAGCGCGCGGACAGTTCGTTTCGGTTGTGGGTGTAGGGCTGGACCAGGTTGAGGGCAGTATTATTCAGCACCATCAGTTCGGTCAGAGATGGCAGCCGCTCGGGCTGCAGGGCAAGATATCGGCGTATCGAATCGCGAGCGTAAGCAGAGTCCTTAGATGGGGTATTCATGAGATCGAGTACCAGAATCGTTGCCGGTGCCACCTCGCCAGTCTGCGCAACATGAGCAGGGGCCGCATCCGGTCCGGTGACTGGTTGGGGTGCCCCAGATGTCGCACCGCCGGGGCCCGGCGCGTCGAAGGAAAATATGCGTTGCGGCTTTCCGTTCTCCATGATGGTGAAGTCGTCTTTGGTGAGGCCGCTCACGACCGGCTGTCCCGTCCTGTCAACCACCGTTACGTCGAGGAAGACCAGATCCGACGACACGCGGAGCGTAGTGGGTGGGAGTCGCGGTTTGCGATCTTGCGTGGAGAGACAGGCCAGCGACGACGCAAAAAAGGAACACGGCGCGCACAAAAGACCGAAAGGCTGGCATACCTATGCGTCCTGCAACCATAACTTGACTCAGTCTCTACAGTATGAGAAGCGTTGCAAGAAATATGGCCCAAATTGCTCACCAAGGCTGCCGACGAGCCAGGCCGCGCGGCCTTGGGTTTGGTTTGGGTTCAGGGCGGCCGTGGTGCTCGCTGGGGTTATCGGGTCGCCTTGCGTGTCACCTGTCGGCGGTCGACCGCGGAATACTCGGCGCTTGAAGGAAGCTCGACCAAGCCCCCCTCAGCGGCCCGGGCCCGGATAGCACCGATTTAAGCGCATGAAGCCGATGCGACATCCTTAAGGCATCCTCCGTAGTGCCTGCAAAGTCTGGCTTTCGGTAACTTCACGCCCAGATCAAACTGACCCACTACCCCAACTTCGCTCCAATCGGCATGTATCAAAAAACCCTTAAAGAATTTTGCTTCATTGGCGTGGGCTTCCGAGGCGATTTTGAATGTTGCAATAAACGATCGTTCTTATGGTTATGGAGTTTGCCAGTCCGGTACCTTGGACTTCTTTCGTTTCCTCCACCATGCCCAAGCAGCGGCGATTCCTGCGCCCAGCGTGGTAAGAATCCAATGCCAGTTCTCATTAACAAACTCGGCGGATTCATGGACTGGATCAACTTGAACCACAATATCCCGGTCTACCGTTGCGAAGTCCTTCGAAATGTCGTTCCACACAACTATGGCCGCTAAATGCAGTCGTAGTTTGCCTGAATGTTTCGCTGCGATATCCCATTCCCAAGTTGTTGGAGTATCACCTGAAACCGGTTGTAATTCCGTACTTAACGGCGTGATGGCAAAGTCAGCGCCCGTCAATGTCACTTTCATCTTGCACCAAACAGGCGTTGGAGCGGCTGCGGTCTTTGTTCCTTGGTCGGCTGGAAGACTAGATACCAACGATTGCAGTGACACTTTGTCAGACGCGATTCGAGCTGTGACATGCGCGGTTTGTCCGGTCTTCATCTTTTCTGGCGTGTTATAAACCATATTGCCTTTTTTGAGTTTACTGAGGCGTTGTTCGAGAATTTCCTCGTCCGTAGCGACAGCAGGAGCAGCAGGAGCAGGAAGCAGGAGCAGGAGCAGGAGCAGGAGCAGGAGCGGAGAGCAGCAGGAGCAGGAGCAGGAGCGGCAGGAGCAGGAGCGGCAGGAGCAGGAGCAGCAGGAGCAGGAGCAGACAGGAGCAGGAGCAGCAGGAGCAGGAGCAGCAGGAGCGGGAGCAGCAGGAGCGGCAGGTTCGTTGTACGAAGGTGAATACGAACTCCCAGAAGTATTCGATGGCGATGCCGCCTGGAGCGCGGAAAGCAGTTGCCGCGCTTCTTCGGGAGGTCGAACGCTACCCGAATAAATCTCCTTTCCTGTGATTCTTCTTCCGTAAATGCTCTGGTTGGCGCCATCATCTGGTGCCAGCGACATTCCCGAGAGTGATGCCCCGGCGGACACGCCAAGCGCGCGAGAGTAGGAAAGCATTTCTGCACTCATTGCGGCATCGGCATTGGATTCTGCTTTGCGGCCTACAGGACCTGGGGCAACGCTGGCGTCAGCACCTAATTTGACTTTTCCCTGAAGAAGTGTGCGAGCGCCCTTGTCATTCATTACTAAAATGACAAAGTCAGTAGCTCCTCCGCCTAACAGCAATCCCAAGCCGCCGCCACTTGATTGCATCATGATGGGTGCGCTCCAGGCGCCGTCAAAGTTTTCCCCGCTCCGGCATGTCATCACACCATGACGGTATGTCCCGCCCACGATGAATCCAGACTTTTTAGTGGAAGGAAGAATAATGACGCATTCTGCTTTGTTCAAAATGCTGCGAGAAATCCCAGTCGGCGTGTTAAGCAGTTCCATAAGGACATCACCCGACTCATTTATTAGGGCTTCATCAGCATAGCTATCGCTCGACGCCATGGTCATAAGAGGTGTCAGGATGCAAAGAAGGGCAACTAGCAGGCCGCAAGTCCACTTTGCCCGAGTAAACTGCTTGCAATTTCCGCGTCGGATCACAGCAAACTCCTTTTCGCTCATTGCGTATCGCTTTGCACATGATCGGGCCCCGAGCAATTCTACCCTTACATTAGGTATGTTCTCCCAGCGGGGGGCGCTCGCCTTCAATGCGGTGCGGGAAGATATTGGGAAAGAGGCGAGCTGAGAGTCAATGCCAACTTAGGGTATACCGCAGGCTGACAATTTTACCTGACACTTTTTACGTCAGATTAGGGTCAGTATTTATATTTATTGACACACCATGGCAAAGGTTACAGAGTCTAACCTGACATACAGGAGATGTCGGGCAAGATGATGACAGCAGCAAGACGGCATGGGAAGCGAATTGGGTACGTCAGAGTTCCCACGCTTGACCAGAGCACACAGCGCCAGCTTGAGGGCGTCGAGGTAGACAAGAAGTTCACCGACAAGGATACGAAGCGGCCACAGTTACAGGCGGCGCTCGATTACCTGCGCGACGGCGATGTGCTGGTCGTGCATTCGATGGACCGGCTGGCGCGAAATCTGGGCGATCTTCGCAGGATGGTCACGGAACTGACCGGGCGCGGGGTAGTGATCGAGTTCACGAAAGAGCGCCTGACTTTCACGGGAGAAGACAACGCGATGTCCAACCTGCTGTTGAATGTCATGGGCGCATTCAGTGAGTTTGAGCGTGCGCTGATCAAAGAGCGACAGCGCGAAGGGATTACTCTGGCAAAGAAAGCTGGCGTGTATAAAGGCCGGAAGCCATCGCTGACACCAGAGCAAGCGGAACAGCTTCGCAGCCGCGTGGCGGCGGGCGAGAAGAAAGCGGCGCTAGCCCGCGAGTTCGGCATCAGTCGCGAAACGCTTTACCAATATGCGCCAGTCAGCTAGGGAAACGTGACTCCGGTAACACTCACGCCACAGCCTTGCGATTGTGCCGCGTACAGTGATGGTATTTTGAGCAGTTGTACCGACCCGTGGCGTTCTAGCGCGAGACAACATCGGTCTGTGGCTCAGGCAGGTTAGGATAATTCGCTCAGGCACGAAACCCACGCTGGTCCGCCACCACGCGAAAAGTGTCAAATGCCAATCTCGCCTTCGTAAACTTGACCTCAGTTGCAGAACCTGTCACGTCGCAAAGCTCTTGTTTTGTAACCGCGCATAGTGGACCTGCAATCACTTCCCTCAATACAAGCTGCTCACCAAAGTCGGCGAAGTACAAGCAAGTTTTGGGGTCGGCGTCTCGCAACGTTGTGTAGATTCTGGCTTCCTGTTCGTAGTGCCAATCTTCGTATTTCGTGAACAGGAGCCGATGAGCAGTTTCGATGTTAATCTCCTCCAGAACCGGTCTGTCTTTCACATAGGAAACTTGCTTCAGTATCTGCCCGTTGACATCGAAGCCCAAGGCTAGCCCGCGATGCCGATCAGCGTAGTGGGTCCAAAGCAGTGGGTTCTGCCAATCCAAGCTGAAGCATAACAACCCGTATTGCTCGGCCATTTGCTGTTTTGTTGCTCTGATACCCTGTCGAAGATGCTGGTCAGATTGCGCGATTGCCCAGAGTTCGAAAGGGTCATTTAGTTCGTCTAGTTGTGCAATTTTCAAATGCCGATGACGCAGGTCATCGAGTCCATGACAGAGAGAGACGAAGTGGTAGACACGTTGCATTGGCTTTCGTTCTAATTGGCGACTACTTCAACCATCATATCGACGCCCCCGGATCACCCCCGGCACAAGCCGCACAGCTGAGCTGGAGGCGCGTCAGGAGAAGGCGGTGAAGTAACGGGGCGGACATCCTGCCTCTAAATCAGGAACACCAGAAGAGAGGCGTTGTCACGTTCACCGCGCCTGCCGCTGCCCTGAACGAGGACAACACTCCCGCACCTCGTGGCGGCCCGTGGTCTGCGGTTCAGGTCAAGCGCATTCTGGATGCTGTTTTAAATCAGCATCGGGCGACGCGCCGAAATGTCCGTATTGCCGACCTCTATGTAAGTTAAAGTCAAGAGAAAAAACACGAGGCCTGAGGGCGCGCTCCGGAGGGCGCGCATTGCGTAGATCAGGATCCTTCACTGCGCACAAGTGCCTCTCGGCTGGTGGTCCCTGCAGGACCGGACATCTATTTGCAGTCTCGGGCTCGAAGAGCCGTCACAGAAGATTGAGTTGGTGTTCTCTGCCAGTCCCGAAACAATCCGTAGGGGCCTGGGATCTGATCCCTCGCCCAGTCGGCAATCGGCGGGACCTGGCAGCCTGCGCGTTCATGAATCCCGATGTTTTTCTTTCCCTTTAGAAGGGAAGGTCTTTTACGCTGCGACCGTGCGGCTGAACTCTGCGGCAGGCACGAAGTCCTGCTGTCTGCGCTCTACGGCGAGCATGTAGCAGACCATCTTCCTGGCAACAGCCAACGTGGCGCGGTTCCGATGTCCTCTCTCCAGTTCTCTGGCGTGGATCAGGGCGAGTTCGTGAGACTGTCTGGGCGCCAGCTTGGCAGCCTCGATCAGCACTCGCTGGATGTGCTTGTTCCGCTGCTTGGAAATCGGCATGCGCATCACCTTGTCGGCTGAGCTCTTCTCCTCACCGCACAAGCCGCAGTAGCTGATGGCTTGTTTGATCGATGAGAACCGCGTGTAATCGCCCATCTCCAGAGCCCACGTCCGTGCCGTGATTGGACCCACGCCCGGAACCGTTCTCAGTCGCCGCAGCCGCTCCTGCAGGAGTGGATCTCGCTCCAGAGAACTGATCAACGCGTACTCCAGCTTCTGCGACCGGCTGATCATGTCCCGGCTCAGCTTCAGTAGCGGCCGGATGCTCTGCTGCACTTCCTTGTTGGTCGTCATCAGCTCGCCGAAGTAGCCTACCTTGTGCAGCCGCTGCTTGTTGTAGCTCACACCGGTCTCCATCAGCAGACCGGAGACACGGTTCTTCATCTGCACCATCTGCTTGACCACCAGACTACGGTAGCGCAGCGTGCGTCGCCGGTCCCGGATCTCCCGCGTCGCCATGTGGCACTCCGGCAAGAAGTCGCACCGTAGACAGTCGGCGATCTTGCCGGCATCGATCCGGTCGTTCTTCTTCTTGGCCGCGGCGATGGCGCGCAGCATCAGGGGATGCGCCACCTTCACCTTTTCCGCATGCGGAAGCAGATGATCATATATCCACCCGGTGAAAATCGTCGCTTCCATGGCGATCATCCGGGGTTGTGGAAGGGTCTTGATCCACGCATCCAGCTCACCCCGGCTGGATCCCATCTTGCCTTCACTGTGCACCTGACCAGCTGCGTCCTTCACGCAATAGCTGATCGTCCTCTTGTCTACATCCAATCCGATGTAATACATAGTCTCTGAGGAGCCTCCGAGGTTGTTCTCTGAATCAGCGCACCGCTGAGTTCACCTCTTTGTAACACCTCGTGCTCCTCCTCGACTTAGCATTCAAACAAACGGCCCGCGACAGTAAACGAGGACGGCCTACGCTTGGTGACGGGATCGGAATGCCGCCAGCAGCGTGTGCTTCAGGATGACACTGCTGGTTCCTACGATGATGGTCTGTTCGCTGATGTCCCGCCAGATGCCGCGAGCAGCAAGGACTTCAGCAGCAATAGCTCCATAAATAAACGCTACCGCGATTGCAGTTGCTCCGTCTGCAGCCGCCCCTCTGATTCCCGATGTCTTCCGCGTTATCCGCCTTACGAGATACCCAACTGCTGCCCCGATGACGCCTATAAGCAGAAGCATTAGGCAAGCCAGCCAAGCTGCGCCCAACGTACCGATCATCACTGTCTCTCCAAGGCAAGAGTACCAAATCCACTTGGCTGTAACGCCCGAATCCATTCGGGCATAACGCAAAAATAAAGTAAGCGGCACGTTGATCTGTGCCGCCCCGTTTCCCTGTCGTTGTTTTATGCAGTCGCCCGGATGTACTGATACAGCGTCTCCCGGCTGATGCCGAACTCACGAGCCAGTCCCGCACGCTTCTCCCCAGCCTTTAGGCGCCGTTTAAGCATTTGGACCTGCTCGGGGGTCAACGACCGCTTCCGGCCCTTGTATATGCCCTTCTGCTTCGCTAGAGCGATACCCTCGCGCTGTCTCTCTTTGATCAGAGCGCGTTCAAATTCCGCGAATGCCCCCATCACCGACAGGAGAAGTTTCGACATGGCGTTGTCTTCGCTGGTGAACGTCAGGTGTTCATTCACGAACTCGACGACGACGGCCCGTCCAGTCAACTCCGTCGCGATCTTGCGGAGATCATCCAAGTTCCGGGCCAGCCGATCCATCGAGTGAACCACGAGAACGTCGCCGTCGCGAATGTATTCTAGTGCCGCCCGGAGTTGCGGGCGATTCATATCCTTACCGCTGGCTTTGTCCGTGAACTTCTTATCGAGATCGACGCCCTCAAGCTGCCTGTGTAATGGTTTTGGCGTTCAACCGAGAGTCTTAACGAACACGGAGGCGTGTGCGGGGTCTGCACAATGAATAGCGGACCAAAGCCGTCTTTCTACAGAACGAGCAAAGCGTATCAAATACGCCTCCCCTCACCCCCCACTGGTAAAGAATGGTCTCGATCTATATCTTTTCTATATCTCAGTCTGTATCTAGGTAGCGAACGATAGAGCAGATGCTGTTCCGCATGAATCATGGGGAACGCCCCATTAGTTCTCAGACCTCTACCTCATGGGCGACTACTTCAACGTGAAGTGCATGTTGGTCCGCAGATCGTAAACCCAAAGAGTGTCTGTCCAAGCCTCTGCCCGGTCTCCCTTTTATCGAAGAAGTCTGCGCTATCTGGCGGCTGAAGGATATATCTCCGGCGGTTGGGATGCAGCGCTGCCTTCGATTGCCAACCGGCAGCATGACTGAAACGAATTTCCCTGAGGTTGGGGCTAAATCTTTTCGTCGATGTGCTGGCGGAAGCTCCTCTCGGCGGAACCACTCGCCCGTTCCATTAACGATAGAAACCGCTTCTCCCCCACAAGGTTCTTAAGGTCCTCGCTCATTTGGCCTTCGAGTCGTTTGACCACTACTATCATTTCATCAAACGGAAGGGACCCTTCGTGAAACCGTTTGAGCACGGGCTTGGTCTCATTGCGGAACCGCTCAAGACTCGATTTAACTTTCTTTTCGTCTTCAGGGGTTATTGCCAGTCCAGCATATACGTCGTTGGTCATATAAATCTCCCCTAGCAGTGTGCATTGTAGTGACGTACTAATGCGAAATACTCTTCATTTGTGAGCGAATCTGATGCAGCACTTCCTAAATATTGGTACAGCTTTCTGCAAAAAGCACTCATAATTCACCTCGCCGAAAGACTCGGCGCATGCGACTCTACCACGGCAGCAGGAATATGTCATTAGACGGGTTATCGAGGAATAGGATGCGCGAATGCATCCAGCACCAGAGCGCTTGATCCATAGGAAAATCAATAAAGTTTTTTTGGCGTGCAAAAAGCGCTTTCGATGTTTTGTTCGGACACCGAGAGTGCGGCCACCATGGCGAGTACGCCTGATCCCAACCTGGCCAATAACACGGCGACGGTGAGCCTCACGGTGGTGCCGTGAAGGTACAGGAAAAGTAGTTCCCGCTGGAAGGACGGCGGCATGCGGAGTGCACGCTACTATGTCTCCGTCCTCGTCGATGTGCGAATATTCTTGTTTCCTGCGCCTATAAGGAGTAAAGTGCTCGGCACTAGGCGTTACCGAACCGGAACGCCGACCGTCCGCTTTGCTTCATTCTTTCCGAGGATAGAACCCAGCCGCCTTCATTCGCGTGACGCCTTGGCTCCCTACCGATGCAGGAGATCTCTGGAGGCTGCGCTATGAAATTCACTCTCACTCAGAGGAAGCAGACTGCTTCTCTCAGGATGGTGGGCTCGATGCTTGCCATCGAGCCGCTGTGGCTGATGCTGGCCGCGGCCAACACTTCCGCGTATGCACAGACGTCCGATAATGTTTCGAACGCAAGCGCGACCACCACCCCCGCACCCTCACCCGCGGACTGGACGCAGTTTCACCGAGACAACATGCAGCGTTGGAATCCGGATGAGACAGTGCTGGGCGTCAACAATGTTGCCAGCCTGCAGTTGATGTGGCAAAGCGGCGTCTGCTGCGGAGGCGGCTTTGGACTTGCCCCGCCAGCGGTGGCGAATGGGGTGGTCTATGTCGGATGCGGCAGCAGCAACGGGGATTTCGCGCCTGCCGCCGTGTATGCGCTGAACGCCAGCACCGGCGCCACGCTGTGGAGCTATACCACCGGAGGCCAAGTGTGGGGCTCGCCCGCAGTGGCGAATGGAGTGGTTTATGTCGGCTCCTTCGATAGCAATGTGTACGCGCTGAACGCCAGTACCGGTGCCAAGTTGTGGAACTATACCACCGGACTCTATGTGGATTCCTCGCCCGCCGTGGCGAATGGGGTAGTTTAAATCGGCTCCGCCGACGGTAACGTGTATGCGCTGAACGCCGGCACAGGTGCGCTGTTGTGGAACCATGCGACAACACGGCAGCTATCCTCGCCCGCCATTGCGAACGGGATGCTTTATGTTCACGAAGAGGGAGCCGATCCAGACCTGCCCTTTACTAATGACGGTCTCGAGGGGTTTACGCTGGGAGCCGATCTTTTTCTACGAGCGATCCCATCTTCGACGACGGTCCATCAGGGCGACCTGCTCACCTATTACCTTCCCAGGCTGGAACCTGGGGCCGGCCAACGCCAATCAGGAAGTGCTGATGACGCAGGTGCCGACAGGCACAACCTTCGACTACATCCGCATCTCCGGCACACCGGGGCTGGGCACCTGCACGACTCCGCCATACCAGACAATAGGGCAAATCGTCTGCCACCAAAACGGCAGCATGGCGCCCAACACCACATGGACAGTCCGTCTGACGGTGAAGGTGACAGCTCCCGCAGGCGCGATAATCTTCGAAAATGGGGCCACCTTGGCGAATAATCCAGCTGATCCGAATATGGCCAACAACACTGCGTCGGTGCGCGTTACAGTGCAGTGAACGGCGATTAGGAAAAACGAATCGGGGACTTCCGGGAAATAAAAAACGGTATGCCGCACCAATCGAGGGTAGAATCCTTTCCGTTGGGCGTACCGAACCTGGAACCCCGACGTCCGCAATTGCTCGTTCCCCCGAGGCCAGAATCCAACGCCTCCATCTGCGCGACGCCTCTGCTCCCTGCCGATGCAAGAAATCTCTGCGAGGCTGCGCCATGAAATCTTTCCTCATTAACAGGAAGCAGACTGCTTCTTTCAAGATTGCGGGCTTGATGCTTGCAATCGCCCCGCTGTGCCTGATGCTGGACACGGCCTACGCGTCTGCTCAGTCCTCCAGCACGCCCTCACCCGCGGACTGGACGCAATTCCTCCGAGACAACATGCAGCGCTGGAACCCGTATGAAACGATCCTTGGCGTCAACAATGTTGGGACCTTGGGCTTGAAGTGGGGCTTCGTTTTCGCCAGTGATCCCGGAGACCTAGAATCGTCGCCCGCTGTGGTGAATGGGGTAGTTTACAGCGGCTCGCTTGACGGCAACGTGTACGGGCTGAACGCCACTACCGGCGCCAAACTGTGGAGCTTTGCTGTAGGAAGCTTTGTACTTTCCTCACCCGCAGTAGCGAGTGGGGTGGTCTATGTCGGCTCATCTTTGCGGGCAATACGTCGCTCGGATGGCGACGCATCGGCTGCACGAGTTATGCGGCCGGTGAGAAAAAGGTCGAGGCCGGCATCTGGCGGGGATTTCGGTAACTTGCCGACGCAATGAACGTCGAGCAGCGAACTTACTCAAATCGCTGTTTCACGGGAGCTTTCATAGGGAACGAAGATCTAAACTAATACCGCACCTCAACGAGTGAATCGCCGTGTTGCAACAGCTGAAGGGACCCCTGCTTCTAGAACCTTCCCTGAAAAGGGGGCTCAGTTCTTGGGGTCTTCCTCTCCTCGTTCCTTAGAGACAACATGCCCCAGACGATCACACCCGTTCTCCTCTGCTCGTGAAATAGGTTTTGGCTTTTCATTCATCGGCACCGATTCGCAACGCAAATGATCCTCAAATCCGGGTGCCGAAAAAATTGCCACATCGCTCTCGGTTTCAGTACCGGTGTTTTTCGCACCCACCCAGGTATTTGCCGGAATGAACACCATCCCTCCCGCATGCAGATCGCGTTCCTGATCCCCCAGATGAACGTGAAGGGTTCCCTTCTGAATCAGCAGAACTTCATCCTGAAGAAGGTGTTTATGCGTTGGTATTACCCCTCCTGGAACAGTCTCTCCGGTGAATACAACGAGATGCTGAGAACCATTGCCTTTCGGGCTGACCTTTATGATGAATCCCCCCAAGGCTCCCTCGCCCGGCTCAGGGCGCCATAGTCGCTGCTCACCCTCATTTTTCTCGAGCAGAAGTGGCTTTGGGCCGGGTTCTCTAGCTGATTTCGAACCGCTTTGAGTTGATAGCGTCTGGGTAATGCAAACCGCAACTATTGTTCCTACAATGGCCAGCTTCATACGCCACCTCGCACAAATTCTGAGGGCAAGTCTGCACTCCGCCATTCCGCGAGTCAATGCCAGCCGTGCGGAATAGAGCGATATTAGATGCGGTTCTAGATCTGCCGATGTCGGTCCGACACAACTGAACTGCCCGCGAAGTCTGGTTTTCGGTAGGTTCAATTTTCAACTGGCGGCAACAGGCAAAGCACTCGTTGAAGTACTATTTCATGCTCCGGATCCTCCGGCGAGAGCCGAATACATCGTGCCACCAAACAGCGAGGGCCGTGTTGCCAGTTTCTGCAGTCGCCCCACTCCTGCCTCGCTAAAAAGTTGGCGGAGTCTGTCGAAGCCGACCGGATATGGTCCCCATATATTCGGCTTGAATCGTTCATACTCGACGACCAGAAAGCGATCTGTCACTGATAGAAGCCTTCTCAACAACGCCTGCTGCTCCCGAATGAAGTGCAGAGTGTTTGCCATGAGAATTCCATCGACCGATGGAAGACGGAGGCTGGGGCTCCCGATATCTCCCACTATCTTACGAACTTCGACTCCGTCGTCTCGCTCCGGAATCCTCTCCAAAGCTCTTTGGTCCAAATCAACGGCATGAATCGTGCTGCCGGGAGCTAGCAAATCCGCAAGCGCTGTTGTGAACGTACCGCTACCGCAACCAAGATCACACCAGGATTGCGGTAGTGCCCATTCAATGAGGGGTGTACGAATGAGCGCCGTGGCCTGACTGACCTTCATCTCTTTCACTTTACTTCAGCGCTGGTGTAACAGGGCGTACGCCAGGTTATCTCTCCATGTTTAATGAGTGCCTCCGCGATAATGCGCCATCTGAGTCTTGTTCGAAGAGTCTCTCTTGACGCCTGGTGGCGCCCGGAGTCGCCTTCGACTACAAATCACTCAAAGCGATAGCGAAGACCTTCTGCTACTGCCCTATAGCCAATTCGACGGTAAATCGAGTTGGACGTCGGATTGGCCAAGTCAGTGTAAAGAACGCAGCGAAATCCAGCATCGCGCATGTGGTTGGAAAGCGCACGAACGCACGCTGCCGCGTAGCCACGCTTCCGCTTACTGCACATGGAAGCATCGATCAGATTTTGTGGCGATAATATAGATCGCGTTTAGCCAGATGACGCCCAGAGTTCCGGCAATATTCGGCGTCATGTTGAATGAGCGCGTAGGCGATTCTTCACTCGTTCAGGTGACCTCAGGCGATCTGAGAAACTCCTTGATGATTCTCGAGCAGGCGTTCGGTTGATCGAGCCAAACGAGATGTCCCGCATCGGGAATAATTTCGCAGTGACATTGGCCATCAATGCCGCCATTTCGCTGGCGAGTGACGACGGGCCTTCCATGTCCTTCTCGCCATAGATAAAGAGTGTCGGAGCCTTTAGGTTCTTCAATTCAGGACGCAGAGCATACGTTGTCGCATGTTCTCGGGCGCAGTCTTCGACTATGCTATTCCACGCTCGACTCACTCCCGGTATCCTGCTGGCAGCGAAATCGGCTTCCAGGACGTACCGATACTCTGCCTGGTGCTATTGGATCGGGACTTCCGCGTCTACAACGACAAAGATGGGAGAACCAAGATAAATATCGCACCGTTCGATGAAAACCGCTTTCCACCAACACCATCCGAAGGGCACGGTGTTCTTCAATTACCCGCTCATGTGTGTCGAGTCCGAGTCATGGGCAACGACCGCTACACTGATTTAGTTGCTGTCGTTGAGCTTCTTGAGCGCGTCCTCTACGCCCTTGCGGATCTCGCTCCGACGCTGCTCGGTGTCGGACCATGAGGATGCGGGCGCAGCGTGGGAATCGAGTAGAGCCAATGCTCTCTGTGCGTACTTCCGAGCTAGATCTTTTTGTCCGTCTCTCAAGTAGGCGCCGGCCAGATTGCCGTTGGCATCAGCGGAGTCGGGATAGGCGAGCAGGTTGAGCTTGAAGATCTCAAGCGCTGTTTTGTTGTCGCCTTCGCGCTGATGATCTTCCGCGATGATATCAACGTTGGCCTCGGGAAAGAGCTGGGCTTGCGGATCCTGCTTGCGGGCTTCGACCAGCCGTTCAGTGACGCGGGCGACTCCGCCGGGCGATTCGATCTCATTCAGGATTGCAGCGGAGGCCACGGCATCAGCGGGAACGTGACCGGGCGTCTTAACGAGCGTATTAACGAACCAGGTCACGATAGTTTCGGCCAGCTCCGGATGGCGTTTGAACAAATCAGTTCCATGACTTCCGGTCGCAGGGACTTTGGTCGCGTCGGAGGTCTCATACCACAGCCACGGCGCCTTTGGCCCGACGTAATGGATCAATTGTTTTTCCGGACTGGCGGAACAGACGTAGAGCCATTCCATCGCCTCGACCGTCGGAGGGTATTCGTCATCATCGGACACGACGAACAGCCCGGGCAGTTGCCAGGCTTGCCGCAGGAATCGCAGCTGAGGCAATAACGTTTCCCCCGATATTAGTACGAGCGATTTGACTTCGGCGGAATGTCGGCGTGCCGTTTCGACGGAATCGTCCACGCCCAGCCATCCGGCTCCTCCAGCGCCGATTACCTCGCGAGTCACGCCCGGCTGCGAAATCATATATTCGAAAGCCGCGTCCAGATCGCCGCCGTGGTACTGCGCTCCCGACTCCTTTTTGCCGCCGCTTTCGCCATGGCCACGCTCATCGATTGTGAGCGTGTTGATGCCGGCCGATGCCAGTTGCATGGCGACCTCGTCCCAGGACTGACGCGTCCGGTTGCTCTGATGGAAGAGGATCACACCAGGGCCGGGTTTGCCAGCCGCAAAATAGGTGGCCTTCAGCACGATTCCATCTGGAGTCTTCAGATTGGCAACACGAGGAGCAAGAGGCTGCGGATCCTGAGCCTGCGCCGCGAGCGCAGGGCACAGTCCTGATATGGAAAACACCAGCAGAATCGCCGGGATCAGAGCAAAACGAGAATGCCTCGAAGGTATCTCCATTGCATCCTTTCCTCAGGTCGGATGGTATTTGCGCCCCGCATTACGCAATCAACGCTTTCGGTAAACTCCCAATTCGTTCTTCACGACCTGTCCGCTCTTCATCACAAAGCGAACGCGTTCCAGTTCAGTGATATCCGCAAGCGGATCCCCGCTGACCGCGACAAGATCTGCGAATTTACCGGGCTCAACTGTACCGATGCGGTCCTGCCAGCCCAGCACCTCTGCTGCATTGATAGTGATAGCGCGAACGACATCGAGGGCGGGCATTCCTGCGTCGCGCAGATTCACGAAGGTCGCGGTGCTCGCTTGTCCGCGTGTCTTTCCCGGATAGAACCAGCACATATCCGACCCGCCTGCGAATCTCACGCCCGACTTCAGTACTCGCTGAACGAGCTGCGAATATCGTTCATTGCGGCGCGGGACAGAAGCGGCTTCGTCAGCATGCGTGGCGGGCGGCATCACGATGGTGGGTTCCGTGATCTTCAGAAAGAAGCCACCATAGAAAGTTGGCGTCAGCACGAGGGAGATACCCTTGTCCCGCATCTGCCTAAGCTGCTCGTCGGTCACAAAATTGCCATGCTCGATGGAGTCGGCGCCGGCATCGATGGCGGTTTGTATGCTGGCGGGCTCGATGGCGTGGACGGCAACCTTCAGGTGTTGACGGTGTGCCTCTTCGACCACTGCCGCAAGTTCCGGAACCGTGAGGTTCTCATCGGCCGAGACCTTGATCAGATCAACGTTCTGAAATGCGTTCTGCCGGACTGCTTCCCGAGCCCGATCTGTCCCATCAACGATTAGGAATTCCTGCTCGAGGATCGCCTGAGCCAGAGCGGGATTGAGGTTCTGAACATATTCGCCGCGCGTGATCAGTTTGCGCCCAGAAGCCAGCATTCTTGGACCAGGGACACGGCCTGTATTGATCGCATTGCGCAGCTCGGTGTCGCCGTCAATGCCAGAGTGACCGAGGTTGCGAACCGTGGTGATACCGCTCTCCAGGTCTTCGCGAGCCAATTGTGCACCCATCAAAGCGCGCTTGCTCGGGGATTCCACGATGGCCAACAACAGTCCGGGCGCGAAATCTCCGTTGGAATGGCGCTGCCTCTCCGCCTCGGGCGGCACGACGATGTCGAGAAACAGATGGGTGTGGGCGTCAATCAATCCGGGGAGCAATGTAGCGGCACCCAGGTCAATAATTTTCGCGCCGTCGGGAACGCCTATCTGGGAGGACGATCCAACCTGCGTAATCTTATTCCCTTCGATCAGAACAAAGGCAGGTGTGAGTACATTTCCGGTACGCGGATCGACCAGTCGGCCAGCTTTGATCAGAGTGGCGGGAGCGGCAGATTGGGCGCTCAGTTGTACCGGAGCCAACGCCACGAGCACCAGCATACAGAACGTGGTGATCTTTCGCATGCGAGTTAACGGCTCAAGGAACTCGAAAGCCTGGCGTGTAGGAATCTGCATGACGGCTTACTACTACAAATTACGGCAATGCTACTACATAATACGTTTTATTACAAGTAGGCTGGATAGTTACTCGCAGGTGAGCGGTGCGACCAGGGCGGCAATTATCGCTTTAGCAGGAAGCAGCAGGCGGTATGCGCGATAGTTCCGAAGACGCCGGCCGCGACGACGACGGCGAATAGCGACGTTATAAGAAGGCTTGCGGCACGGTGTGTCGACGGTGTCGGCGCGGCCAGGCGAGCCAAACGATGGCTCAAATGTGATGAAGCTGTCGATTGCAGAAACGGCGCTGGTTCTGGGACGGCAAGCTTGGCGAGCGCTGAGACCAGTGCCTCTCCATGGGCATTCTGGATGACAGACTCATCGCACGAAAGCTCGCGATAAAGCGCCATCCGCATTCCAGCGAGCCAGACGAGGGGATGAAACCACAACGCGCACAAAGCTCCCTCGTAGAGTAGACGGATCAAATTATCGCGCCTTCTCGCGTGGGCCAATTCGTGCAGTAAGACAGCGTTCAGCTCTCGTGGATCAAGTAACCGATCGATCCCGAGGGGAAGCGAGATATACGGATAGAGAACGCCGCTGACTGCGGGAGTCGGATTCCCGTTACCGAAGATCACCGGTATTCCATTTGCCACGAAACCCGCAGCACCACATTTTTTCAGCGCAACCGTAACTTTAGCCTCGTGATGCTCTCTGCCTATGCGCGAGATCAGTCGCATAAGCATGACCAATGCACCAGCAATCCATATCCCGGCAAGCACCGCACCCGTCCGGCCTTCTGTCATGTCCCATATAGGGCCGCCAATGGTACCAAGCGGTGTGGCCCACCTCAAATGCGGCGCCCAGAGCTTATCGATTACCGCACCTGTTGGCACGATGAAATTGAGGGCCGTCACAACCCAGATCCAATACTTCGTGGTGGCGCTGGAGCCACGGATGGCCGTCAGCACCCACGCGGCAGCGCCGACGATGGATGCATATAGCAGATGGACACTGAAGTAGTAGATCGCGCGTGCGATATGCTCATGCACGTTTGCCTCCACGACTGCGACCGTTCTTATCACCTCGGGCCGCACTCTGCAGCGCCTTCAGATCGCGCAAGGTCAGCGTGCCATTTTCAAGCAGGTTAGATACGAGAAGGCGCGGCGATCCCCCAAACAGATCCAGCAGGTCGCGTATGAGTCGGCTGCGGTATTGGCTCTGATCGAATGCCGGCTGAAAGAGCTGGGCATTGCCAATCTTTCTCACCTTCCTCAATGCGCCCTTCTCCTCAAGCCTATAGACGAGCGTTTGCACTGTTGTATAAGCGACACGTTCCTCCTCAGGGAGGCTTTCCAGGACCTCGCGCACGGACGCAGTCCCCAGTTTCCAATACTGTTCCAGGATGCGGGTTTCCGCTTTTGAAAGACGCGCCTCTTTCATAATCTCCTTCTCATTCCGGCAATGCTACTACAACAAACGTCTCTCCTGCGCCTTTTGTCGTATGGGAGTAGCGTTCCTCAATTTAGCTTCGTGTATTCTGCCTGGGCCTGCTTGAAGATTGGGATGTCGGGATCAGCGTCTTTCCAGAGAGCGAGGAAGCCCCGATAGGCAGCTCGGGCCCTATCGTTATCACCGACGAGGGCGTAGGCTCTGCCGAGTTGCAGGTGGGCAAGGGCCCCGATGGGGTCGCCGATCACAACTCCGCGATGGCTGAGAATTTTCTGGAACTCAACGGCAGTTTCGGCGCCCTGATGCGCGGAAAGACAGGCTTCACCCGCACATAGACCGGATACATGGCTCCTCAAAAAGCGTTGATGGCGCTCCGCGGCGTGCCTGTTTCATAGGGAGCTGCGATTTTCAGTTGCTCGATCGCTCTCGCGGCATCGCCGTGGTTGAGTGCGAGACGGGCACGCAAGACCGGCACGTAGTTGTAGCGAACGGAAGTGTCCTCCGGGAAGCGCTTCTCGAGATCGGTGGCCATTCAAAGGCAGTAAAGCCGCCGTGCTGGGTGATTTGAACTGGGCCGCCGCCTAAGCAGGATCACTTCTGGATTGCCCGTCAACCGACCTAAACCCTTGGTGATGCGCACGCTTTCCACACGATTTGGCTTAAACGGTCCTCTTGGTGGAAACAAAAAAGAGGCGAGCCACCTCGCCCCTTCATTGATTTCATTGGCTTCCACCTGACCAATCTTCCACCAACTTATTCGAGGCGACTCGCGACGCTCGTGGCACAGCCCGTTACAATCACTTTTCCGTTGGTGTCGAGGATTTCAAGCGCAACCGTATCCGTATACCCTTTCGCGTCCCTACTGACCACGATCACGCGCGTGAGCCTTTGCGTCGACGTCCAGGCTCCGGCGGAGCTAAAAATGAAGGCCTCGGACACCGCACTATAAGTGCGGCCGTACATGTGCTTCCAGACACCCAATCCGGGAGTGTTTAGCGAGGGGAGTTGGCCTGCGGTCGTGACGGTGAGCGTACCCCCTTTGGCATACGCAAATTTGGCTGGGAAGGTCCTCAGCACCGTGTTCGGATTGTCACAGTCGCTGACCGTGAGCTGCGCGTTCCATGTCCCTTCGAGGCCGTCGGGCCATGTCCCTTCGAGGCCTCTGGCAGAGCCGGATTCCTCAGACTGCGCAACGGCGGTTGAACTCGCCGCAAACAGCACGGCAACGAGCGCGATTAGCGGCACGACGGCCGCTGCAAAGCTTCTTCTTCCTGTTTTCATGGTTTGTCCCTTCTGTCGACCGGCTTCTGTACGAATTCGGCGATTGACGATGTCCATGCTTCCACCGGTATTCGTCCAAAGTCTTCGCGAAATTGTTGAGTTTTCTGACTCATTTTTGACCTGGTGCTATACTGGCCGCCCACGCCGGTGGGAAACATGGGCGAATCGCAACACGTTTCCTACAGATTCGGAAACTTCCGTGTCGTTCCGACGGACAAGCGATTGTTCCGTCACGGCCTTCCCGTACCGCTCACTCCGAAACTATTCGATACCTTGTTGCTGCTGGTGGAAAGCGGAGGCCGCCTCCTCGAGAAACAAGAGTTCCTGACGCGGGTATGGAAGGACAGTATGGTCGAAGAGGTTGCGATCGCACATGCGATCTCTCATCTGCGCAAGGTTCTTCGTGACGGACCCAACGAGTCCAATGTCATCGAAACTGTCTCGAAGCGCGGTTACCGCTTCACCGCGTCGGTCGAGACCCTCGGGGCGGAGTTACCAGGCCCCTCACACGTGATCCTCGCCGTGTTGCCGTTCGAAAGCTTCGGTGCCGGTTCCGATCTCGAGTACCTGGCCGACGGGCTGACGGAGGAGGTGATCGCAGCTCTCGGCCAGATCGAGCCCAAACACATCAGCGTGATTGGGCGGACCACCATGATGGCCTACAAGCGAACGACAAAATCGCTTTCCGATATCGGACGTGAACTTGGAGCCGCATTCCTGGTGGAGAGCTCCGTTCGCGCAGAAGACGCGCGGTTACGCATCACCTCGAAGCTGATCCGCGCGAGGGAGCAGGTTCAAATCTGGGGGGAATCGTATGACAGTGAGCCGGCTAGCGTGCTGGCCTTTCAACGTCAACTGAGCACCGCGATTGCACTGGAGGTGCGGCTGCATCTCTCGCCTGAGCGCGTAGGAGCGCTCGCGCAACGCCAAACGTCCCATCAGGAAGCCTACGATTTCTATCTTCGGGGGCGTTATTTCTGGAACCAGCTCTCCCCGTCGACGACACGAAAATCCCTTGAGCTGTACACGCGTGCGACTGAGCTGGACCCGAAATATGCTCTCGCCTGGTCCGGACTTGCGGATGCGCTTGCCGCAAGCCCCATCAATGGTGATGCACCGCCGCAGCAGGTCTGGGAGAGAGCCCGCGGAGCCGCTGCGCACGCCGTCAGCACGGGCCCCGATCTCGCTGCCACCCATACATCATTTGCGCTTATGAAATTCTGGTTAGATTGGGAATGGCCGGCAGCGGAACGGGCCCTCGAAAAAGCCACGGCACTGGACCCCAGCTATTCGCTGGGGCATCGCATGCTCGGAATCGCCTTGTCTCATATGGGCCGGCACCGGGAGGGTCTCGCCGCTGCGCGCCGCGCGAGAGAACTGGACCCTCTCGACGCTACCCACTGCGCACTCTCTGCCCAGGTTGCTTTCAACGCGCGGGACTTCCCATCGGCGCTCGAACTTGCGAGTCGGGCGAATGTTCTCAATCCCGAATTCTGGGTCGGTTATTACCAGCGCGCTCTCGCGTATGAGCAGCTGGGTAACACCGATATGGCTCTGGACGCACTTCAGAAAGCGGCCGTAAACAGTGCAAACAGCAAGGTCATCGGGCTGCGTGGCTACATACTTGCGAAAGTTGGGCGCATCGCTGAGGCGCGTGAAGTCCTGAGTACGCTGGAAGTGGTTTCGCAGGAACGCTATGTACCGCCGTACTCGAAGGCGTTGGTGCACGCTGGCCTTGGGCAGGTAGAAACAGCGCTAGACTGTCTGGACCACGCCTTGGACGTTCACGATGTGCACCTCGTGCTCCTTAACGTGGATCCGAAATGGGACAAATTTCGAACCGATTCCCGTTTCGCCGCCCTGGTTGAGCGCTGCGCGTTCACCGCACAATGACCGACGGACGTCTCCCATACCCAGGGCGCTTGAAGCTCACGTTGTCTCGATAGAGCCTTGCTCTCGTGCGCGGTCACGCGTACCTATCGGCACCGCGTCAGCTATATTCGTCGTTTCAGCGGATAGTGAGCGACAAACGAGGATTGGTTCAGAGATCGCCTCATCACGGGAGGTCTTGTTCTCGACGAGCGCCAAATCGCCAAGTCACTCATCGAAGTCGGATAGGTCCTGCAAAGTCCTAGTGCTGTATCTGGAGCGCCCCGCGACGGCAGTGAGCAGTTGCATGCTCTCAGAGCAGGGCGCTTCGGATACAGCACTAGGACATATCGGGACTGACGCACGGTCCGTGAGACACTGGCGAGCATAGAAGTGGATGACCGGAGAGGTAAGCGTGACCTATGAGACATTCGTAAAAGAGATGCTCGACTGGTTTCCATCTCTTCGCTCCGAGTGTAGCGCGTACATGGACGATGATGATCCATTGCCGTACGTAGCCATCGGTTGCGTTCTCAACCCATGGCTTGAGACCTGCCTTGAAGCACGTGACGTGGCCAGCCTTGCAAAAGCAGGCGAATTTGTGGAGGCTGCTGCAGCCGCAAGCAGGAGCGATGCGCGACTGGCTGATCTGATAGGGATCGAGATCGGCGAATGGCTTCCAGGAGTCCGAGAGAGGAAACTTCTTCTTTCTTATCTCGGCCCTGAAACTCATAAGCTGTGCGGCTATCACATCAGCCGCTTACCGGATTAGTCCCTATCAAACGCGCTTCTGTTTTACCAACGCGCCTGCCGTGCCTGAAAAGTCAGGCGGGCTCAACCGATCGATGCAACACTGGCTTGCAGTTTACTCGCGGGAGTTTCAAAGCCCAAAGTTTGTCGCGGGCGTTGATTGAGGCGCAGAGCGACCTTGTTGAGATCGGCTTGAGTGTAACCGGACAAGTCGGTTTTCTTAGGGAAGTACTGTCTTAGCAGGCCGTTTGTATTTTCATTGATGCCGCGCTGCCAGGGGCTCTGCGGATCGCAGAAGTACACTTTCACATTCGTGTCCACGGTGAAGCTCTTGTGTTTAGCCATCTCGTGCCCCCTGTCCCACGTCAACGAGCGCCGTAGGGTCGCGGGCAGTTTACGCACGTGCTTGCTCAGCGCGGCGACGACCGTCGTTGTGTCTTTGCTGGGTACTTTCACCAGCATGGTGAAACGCGAATGCGTTACCGAGCGGTGACATACTACGGCAAGCCAGCTTTGTTCGACTCCGTGATGACAAGGATCCGTGCAAGGTCGTCCGAGAAAGCTAAGGCCTGCTACATTGCGTTCCCTGTCCCAGCAGTGAGTTCGGAAACGAGTTGCGCGATTGTCTCACTGAGATTGTTCAATTTGATGGCCGTGATGCTCGGCAGCAAAAGGTACGCAGCGGCTTTGGTCGGAACGAAGGTTGAAAATCCTATTACCTCGATCGGCGGACCTCCATTCGCCTGCGGTATCACGAAAATGCTTGTTGCTGGGTCTTGGGTGCGAATCAGTGGATCTTCCGACCGGGTGAAGCTTGACAGCGCCAGCGAACTCGCTGTCATTGACCAACGTCGCTGTCGACCTGGTGTTTCCTATCTCTTTATTACCCACCAAGCTTTTGGTAATTCGAATTTGTGGTTGTGACGACTAGTTGTTTTGCGGTTGCGTTAAGCACTGTCTGCCGGACATAGTTGGTGCCGTCGGGAAGACTGCCCATCTGCACTTGCAATGTCACGGCGTCTTTTTCCTGCCCCATGTATGTATTGATGTTCAGAGCCGTGATTTTTTTGGCGGCAGTGTCAAACGTGAGGGTCATCTTATCGCCGGGCTGGGCATAATCAGTGAAGACCAAGTTCACCGCGCCGGGTACAGGGTTCAAGGAGAGCTTGCCCGCCTGGTAGGCTGCCTGCATTTTCTGAGGGTCGGGCGGCACGTACATGTTAAGGACAGCCTTCACGTCTTGCATGTAATCTTTCATTTCCCCCGTTTTTTTCGCGATGATTTTTTGCTTCATCCGTCCACCGCTCGGCTGTTCCGGAGGAGGACCGATCGGAGTTTTCTGAACTTGTCCATCCGGGCCGTACAGGCAACTATTCTTGGTCGGAGGCTTGGCGTCACCCTTCAAAGTGAGCTGCGTTGTTTCGACCCACTGATACTGCCGGAGCTTCTGCTTATTCTCCGCCATGGACTGTTTTACAGCGGCTAGCTTTTCCTGAAGCTCAGGATTCTGGGGAAGTGCCGGGACGGCAGCGACAAGAGCTACTGCGCCAATGATCATCATGCGTTTACTGTTCCAATTCATCAGACTCTCCTTCCGCAAGCTGCACAGAGCATCCCAACGAGGCCATCAGTCGGCCAACGAAGGAAATCAGAATATGTGTCCCTTCATGTCGCCACCTCTCTCCAAAAGTTTGCACACCCTCGATCGGTGATACTTCGACGGGGAGTTCATCCGGTTTGGAGGCCATTTATTTGTGACGCTGAATATATATATATGCCGCGCTTCGCGGGGTCAACTAGCAGTTTTCTTAGTCGACCGCGAAAGATTGGGCTGAATCCCCCCTCCCATAATTGCTAACTGGATGACCG
Organism: Terriglobales bacterium; assembly: GCA_963823845.1. Classification (GTDB taxonomy): domain Bacteria; phylum Acidobacteriota; class Terriglobia; order Terriglobales; family Acidobacteriaceae; genus Alloacidobacterium. The sequence continues at coordinate 322,527 of CAWGND010000016.1, read as the reverse complement.
TCAAAGCCCGCTTCCGAGGAAAATCGCTCATTCCGAATATAGCTGTCGAAAAAGGATCCAATGCGCGAGATGGAGATGCAAGGAGCAATACCACGCCACCATCTACCAAGGGTCAAACCCAGTCAGCGGGAATAGAATTCGACAAGAGCCTTGAAGCGGAAGAGGCATCTTGTCCCATTGTCGTCAGGAGAAAGGAGAAGGGATGAGCTGGGCTATTCTCGTTGTTGCAGGGTTGTTTGAGATTGGATGGGCCATCGGGCTGAAATACACGGAAGGCTTCACCCGATTGTGGCCCACGGTCTGGACGATTCTGTCGATGATCATCAGCCTTGGACTATTAGGCGTCGCCATGAAGACGCTTCCAGTTGGCACGGCTTACAGTGTTTGGGTCGGGGTAGGATCTGTTGGTACCGTAATACTGGGAATCGTGCTGCTTGGAGAGCCTGTGAGCGCGGCTCGGATCATCAGCGTTGCGCTCATACTCGCCGGCATTGTCGGTCTCAAGCTCTCAACCTCCTAAGGAGGCAAGAGCGGATCGTCTCGAATCGATGATTGGCTGGACGAACGCAAAAAGGATCTCCGCGTTCGAGCATAGCGCTATGGTCGTCGGCGAGTAGAACCCTCGGCCGATCCGAGGATGGCCTCTCTTGGGTGGAGGCCAGTGGCTCAAACAATGCTGACCAAACCTCAATCATAAAGGTCAGTCACAGCAATGGCGCCTAAATTCGTTATAGCGGGAATTGCCAGAACACTTCCGCGGGTTCACGGGTTTCATGAGTGGGCAGATCCAGATAGACCGCTCGCAGAATCAGCCTGTAGAAACATCTTTCGAGTCTGGCGGCGCTGTGTTCTTTTCCTGTCCCTGCCCTGCAACTTGCTGTCGAGTCATCTCGGACATCATTGTCTTGGGGGCCCGGAGTGCATCTTCCGGCTTTAACCGTGCGAAGAGATCAAGACTTCGAGCGATAAGCCCAGTCCACCCGGTCTGGTGGCTGGCCCCCAATCCGGCGCCGCTGTCGCCGTGGAAGTACTCGTAGAACAGAATGTAATCCCGCCAGTGAGGATCGTCCTGGAACTTCTTCGTTCCTCCATAAACCGGACGTCTACCGTTGGCATCGCGCAGAAAGATTCTCGACAAGCGGCGCCCAAGTTCTCTCGCCACTTCAAATAGCGTCATATAGTTTCCTGAACCGGTCGGACATTCGACCTTGAAGTCGTCACCGTAGAACACATACATCGCCAACAGTCCGCGTATCAACAAGACGTTCACCGGCATCCATATTGGCCCGCGCCAATTGGAGTTGCCGCCGAACATGCCGGTGTCCGACTCCGCAGGAAGATACTGAACTTTGTACTCCTGGCCGCCGAGGTGAAGCACGAAAGGATGATTGAGGTGATATTTCGACAGCGAGCGTATCCCGTATGGGCTGAGAAACTCGTTCTCGTCGAGCATATAAGCCAGGATGCGCTGCAGTTTCTCCTTATTGCAGACCGACGTCAACCTGCGCCCCTCGAAGCCGCCTATGGTTGGGTCATCGGCTGTAGCGATCTTTTTCACAACCTCCGGATGCCTCTTACGGAATAACTCCATCAGTTCCCGAAAACGGGGATGGCGGTCAACAGCGTCTCGCTCGAACACAGCCGCGGCACAAAGCGGGAGCAATCCCACCATCGAGCGCATCTTCAAACGCATGGTATCGCCATTCGGGAGATGCAGCAGATCGTAGAAGAAGCCGTCAGCCGTATCCCACATTTCGTCGTGGTTTACGCCGATGCGATCCATCGCATAGGTGATCCAGGCGAATTGCTCAAGGAATCGGGAGGCAATCTCTTCATACATCGAGTCGTAGTCGGTGAGAATGAGAGCAATCTCCAACATGCACAGACAGTAGAATGCCATCCATGCAGTGCCATCGGCCTGATCCAGGTGCCCACCGGTCGGGAGTTCCGCGCTGCGATCGAAGGCTCCGATATTGTCAAGTCCAAGGAAGCCGCCCGCAAACACGTTCCGTCCCTCCGGATCCTTGCGATTGACCCACCAGCTGAAATTCAGCATCAGTCCCTGGAAGGAGCGTTCAAGAAAACGCAGGTCGGCCCGGCCCAGATCCGACTCAATCCGGTGGAGAAACAAGGTCGCCCATGCATGCACGGGCGGGTTTACGTCGCCGAAGTTCCATTCATAGGCGGGGATCTGCCCATTAGGGTGGATATATAGGTTTCTCAGCATGAGCAGGAGTTGCTCTTTGGCAAAGTCGAAGTCTACCAGCGAAAGTGAAAGGGTATGAAAGGCCAGGTCCCACGCTGCGTACCAGGGAAACTCCCACTTGTCCGGCATCGAGATGATGTCGCTGTTCAGCATGTGGAACCAGTCGGAGTTGCGGCAGCGTTCCCTTCCAGACCTCGCCGAAGGATGAGCATTATGCTCGCTCAGCCATTGATCCAGATCGAAATAGTAATACTGCTTGGACCACATCATCCCCGCCAGCGCCTGCCGATGGACGCGGCGTTCGTCTTCGCTCAACTCCTTCGGTGTGATGCGGTCATAAAACTCGTTGGCATCCGCAAGACGGCTGTCGAATATCTGATCAAAGGTATCGAATGCGTCGGCCGCCGGGTTCGCACTCAGCCGCAAACGCACAGCCTTGCTTCCTCCTGCGGGAACAGTCCAGCACATAATGAGCGGCAGCTTTGGTGCCGGTTTTCGACGGATTGACAGCGTCAGTCGCGCCGGAGATGACATATTTGTGGAATGCGTCTTTGACGTATGGCGAAGGATTGGGCTGTCCCCAAAGCCGGCTGGCATTCGATTCATTTTCGGTGAAAAGCAGTTCTGCCACGCCCTCGCACTGTAATGTGTAATCGCCAAGCTGCGGATGAGAAGCGCGAATCTTATTTTCGGCGATCTGGACCATAACGGGCTTCGGTTCTCCATCCTCCCATGACCAGGTATTTCGAAACCACAGCGTCGGCAGCACATGGAGCTGGGCTGCTTCCGGACCTCGATTGTGCGCCGAGATTCGGATCAGCATGTCTTCCGGATCAGCCTTGGCATATTCCACAAAGACATCGAAATAGCGATCGTCATCGAAAACGGCAGTGTCGAGAAGCTCGTATTCAAGCTCCTCTCGCGAGCGCCGCTTGTTGGTCTCCACCAGATCGCGATAGGGATATTCGGCCTGCGGGTACTTGTACAGGTACTTCATGTACGAGTGCGTAGGTGTACTGTCGAGATAGAAGTAGTATTCCTTGACGTCTTCGCCGTGGTTGCCTTCGCTGTTCGTAAGGCCGAACAGGCGCTCTTTCAGAATGGGGTCGCGACCGTTCCAGAGAGCCAACGCGAAGCAGAGCCGCTGTCGGTCGTCAGAGATCCCGGCGAGACCATCCTCACCCCAGCGGTAAGCGCGTGATCTGGACTGATCGTGGGTGAAATAGCCCCAGGCGTTGCCGTCGGCACTATAGTCCTCGCGCACCGTGCCCCACTGCCGCTCGCTGAGGTACGGCCCCCACTTCTTCCACGGAATCCCCTGTTCACGAGCGTTATTGAGACGTTTCTGTTCAGTAACCTCCACATACGAGAGTGAGGAACGTCTCTGCTCTTCACCGGACATAGCTTTCTCCTTCGCTTCGTGCTCCAGAGAATAAGAAAGCGCATGACTCTGCTTTAGGCGGGTTCTGGAGGTGACTGCAATCGGCCAGAATTCTCTTCCCTCGGGTGCAGATACTTTCATACTTCAGCAGCCGGCTGTCAACTTGCCTATTGCACAGTGAGTGACGAACGCCAGGAAACAAAGTATGTTCACGCTGGTCGAGATGAATCACTGCCCGACAATGGTCCCGTGGCAGTTATTGAGAGTTTAGGTTCATGGCGTGCTGCGCGGCTCAGAGAATACAAGTCAGCCCGAATAGTTTTCCCGACGAAGCTACCAGTGACAGCCTGTCCCACAGAACTCTAATTCTGAAAATGTGGCCCTGCGCCTTATGGACATTCGAACCGATGTCAAGGGTATGGGGTCATCGTTGCGCGTTGTCGAATGGAACATCGACGGTGGCTGTCTCGCTTGCCTCACTGGTCCTGGCGAATCGCCCCCTATGCCATCGGCGGCTGTGCGTCCTTTTGGTTTATCGCAGGAATCGCAGCGTTCTAGAGGGATTACAATTCCATATCTCCGACTTTGGAGATGGCTATTGGAGGCTGCTGCTGAAATGCATACAGGTTTTTCATTTCGAGTGGTTGCTCTACAACATATGTGCCTGCGGTTCGTGATTCTTTCTTCTGCGCTTGCCATTGCCGTACCCCTGTTGCCCGAGAGAAAACTGACATCATCGTGATGAACAACGGCGGTCGGCTGACAGGCGAGATCAAGGGCCTTGATTCCGGCACTCTTTCCGTCAGCTTCGATTACATCCTCGGCACCGCTTCGCTGGATTGGTCAAAGGTAGATCACCTCGAAAGCAAGCAACTGTTTCTCGTCGGCGGCGGTTCAACGGCCAGATCACTTCGGGCATTTCCTATTCCAGAGGCAACAGGCGACGCAATACAATCTCGGCGTCTCGCTCGGATATCCCAGCGAACGATGGGCGGCCGGCGCTAACTACAATTCGACATAGCGTCCAGCACCAGGTTCGACGGTTTCCACGCAAAACTCGCTCGACCTATATGCGGCCCGCTTGCTTCGCTGGCACAATTGGTTTTACTCGGGAGTGAATGACTTCCTTCAAAGCTCCACACAAGAAATCGATCTTCGGACAAATCTCGGGGGCGGCGTTGGGCGGTATTTAAAGAATACAAACAGGGCAAACATTTGGGTGCTGGGAGGCTTGGCGGTATTCAAGACAGCGAAGAGCCAAGCGGAAGCGGGAATCGAGCCTGCACTGCTGCTCTCTCGGTGCTGGACTCCGATATGGCCCAGTGCTCATAACCCGAGTCGTGACGCGGCCAACGAGCACGTCACTATTCCCAACAGCAATTCGATCTCGGCGATAAGAACCAGGTAATTCAGGGGCGAAGTGTCGGCAACGACAATCATCCCTGCAAGCGGCCCTCAGATTCGAGCTGCTGCAAGGTCTGACGATCCTGCTCTAAGTCTTCGAGGCTGTAGGCGTGCTCCCAGACGTTGTGTGCCTTCAGAAAGCCATCAAGCTCATAACGAGTTTCAAATCCAAGCAAGCGGCGCGTCTGATAGGGGCTGAGAGTGCTGGAACGGTAGCCCTCGATAGCCACGGCTTCGAGCGCGGCTCGCGCAGGATCCTGCCCCGCCTGGGTCAGCCTTTTCGCCATGTCGTCCGGAATTTCTACAGTCACCTGCATTACCTAAAGCGTAGTCGAATCGCTGGAGGAAAGTCCAACCTTAGTCCTCTGGCGATGGCATGGAATGGAAGCTCGTCACATCATCGTCATGAGATCACGCCCACTCACCCGAAGCCCAAATCGGCAGGATCTTGATATATGACATTCCCCGGATGGCTGGAATCTTTCGCCTGCAAGTTCCGATTTTCCGTTCGCTGTTGTCTTGTAAATCCAACGGACTTTGACTGGCGAAACCTCTGCACCATATTTCGAACTCAATGAGAGAGGTGGTTGATCCTCGCGGAGGCATTGCTATCTATGTAGTCGTCACTGTCACGGCCCCGACGCACATACCGGCTGCTTTCCAGTTGCTGCATCTCTTGAGTTCAAAGGTGAACTCAAGAGATGGCCCATATTAAGCATGGTCTGCAACAAGGAATGTCTGGTTCTTTTCCATGGACTTTGTCAACTTCACAAAATCGGCCTGAGAGAGTTGAGCTGGCAGGAAATCTGTCCTGCCAGCCGGTTGCACTGCATCCTTCATCATCCGCTCGTGGTGATACGTTGAAACACTCAGCATGCGGCACGGATGCTCACTCTTGTTGAAGAATGTGTGAGGCGCATTGGGTTGCACCACCAGGCTTTCGCCGGATTCATACACGTTCCACTCAGCGGCGCCCTGGCTGTTCCAGGACCCAATAGCCAGAGTGCCTTCCAGTACATAGAAAAACTCCGCAAATGGGTGCTTATGAAGTGGAATACCCATGCCCGGCACGACCGTGGTCTCATAAATGGAGAAGGTGTAGCCCGTGTTCTCTCCCAGTGCCCTCCATAGCAACTGCATAGGCCCGATATCCAGCGCCGGGCCTCCCGTTTTGTTATTCCTGATCACGTTGTGATGAATGACTTCGTCAAGCGGTGTGGGGAAGTTTGACATATAAGTTTCCTTTCGTGAACGAAGTTGGTGCTCTGGGGTGAACGCCAGAGCTTGTGAGTTGCGCAGCTAGCACTCCGCTAGTCCCGTGGGTTTCCACAGTTATCTGTCGCATGAATCGTTACAGGCCTTTACACAGCCGATCGGATCGCCTCGATGAGAGAGGTGGTTGATCCTCGCGGAGGCCTTGCTATGTGGTCGTCACTGTCACGGCCTGACGCACATACCGGCTGCTTTCCAGTTGCTGCACCATGAAGGCTGCCAGATCCACCCGCCCGATCTTGTGCGCCTTCTCGCCGCCCTCCGTGCTCAGCACCCTGGCAACGCCGGTCTTCTCGCCGTCGGTCAACATCGGCGGCCGCACGAGCGTCCAGTCCAAGTTGCTGCCTTCGATCTCGGCCTCCATGCCCGCCTTGTCTACCAGCAGACCCCGCAGAAACGTCCTCATGAGCAGGTGCTCGTTGAAAAAGCCGGCGTTCTTGACGCTCTCGCCCGCACCAACCACCGAAATCTTCAGCAATCGCCGCACGCCATTGCGCCGCATCGCGTCCACAATATTGTGTGCCGCCCTCGTTTCCATCGTCGTCACTTTCCACGGCGTCTTGCCGCCCAGCGCGTCGATGACCGCATCCTGTCCGGCGACTGCAACGTCCACCGCGGCCGCGTCCAGCACGTCGCCCGCAACAACTCTGACATTCGCCTTCTCGTACTGCGCGGCACCGCGCACGAAAGCCGTTACCTTATGTCCGGCCGCCAGCGCTTCATTTACCAGCGCTTCTCCGCTCTTGCCCGCTGCTCCAATCACTAGAACTTTCATCGCATCCTCCTTTTGGTCTCGTATTTGGCTGCCCATCCAAATGAGCGACCTGACGATTAGAGGCCATAAAAAACCATTGGTTGCAAATTAATCGGTGGTTTTATCACCAGTGGCTGTAAATCAACAATCGGTCGCAAAAATTGCCAAAAGGTACTAAGCTATTGAAGTGACATCCACATCACCAAGTCGCCGCGCAGAGCGCAAGGAGAGGTTGCGGCGCGAAATCCTTGCGGCTGCCAGCAAAATGTTCGCCGATCGCGGTTACGAAGCCGTGACGCTTCGGGCGATCGCTAAAGAAATCGGCTATACGCACGCCGTGATCTACCAGCATTTTCCTGACAAATCGCATATTCTTGCCGAGTTGAGCAGCGAGACGATCGGGCTGCTGATTCAGAACTTCGACGCGATTGCCGCTAAACATCATGCACCGAAAGAGCGTCTTTTTGCGACTTCACGCGGCTTGATTCAGTTCTGCACTGCCCATCCACAGCAGTTCCGCAACGTCTTCTTCGGGCCGGAGAACCGCAACGGCATCCGCGCTGGACAATACATCAACGACATTGGCGCGCCGTTGTTCCAACGTTTCGTCCAGCTCTTTTTCGATGTTGCCAAGGATGAAGGATTGCCAAGTAAGCATGACACAGTGGTAGCCCACACCTGGTGGTACACGATCTTTGGCCTCGCCACGCTCATGGTCATCCAAGGGGTTGTGCCTGACTTGCCAGACCAGACTCTCGTGGTCGAGCAAACGATCGCAACGCTTTGGGCGGGCGTTCAGGTTGTTCCGCGATTGCCGAAGAGGGCAGTCTCTAAGCGATCCGGCCGATCCAGTGCCTCAAAGCAATAACAGCTTTTGTCTACTTAGGAGTTGTTGGAGGTATGCCCGTGGACTACCAGGACTCAACTACTTTTCCAAGGCCGTAGCCCTGCTGGTGGCACGAGAAGCCAGTAAAACTGGAGACTTTGGGCGAAGAAAAGTCCCAGCGGGCGCTACCGAACCTCCTGAAGTCCAGTCCCAAACACCCACCTCAAGACCAATTCCATGTTCCTGCAGGTACTGAAGGAATTGCACGGTGGATTCCGGCGTATCAGCGTCACAGAAATACGCTCCGGAAATCCACTCGTTGATGATGACTGGAGCTCTTCGCGAGAAGTTCCCAAACTTGGCGTCCCATATCGGTGCATACGTTTAGGGTTGTGCCTACGCTTGCCGTAGACGATGATGGCGGTCTTCGCGGCGCCGGGAGAGTTCTCGTTTTACGCCAAATCGCCGAGTCACTCATCGGGTCGTGATCGGCAAGCAGAAATCGTCTTCTGCCAGGGAAGTTCTTTGGCTGAGATCAGCAATTCGTCTGCTTTCATGATCTCGCTGTGCTTCCTCTGAAAAGAGAAATATCCCGTCTGGACACCCTGATAAGAAAAGAAAAGCCTAGACAAGCGAGAGAGAATCTCTGCGATCGTGCAGGCTCACCTCATCGTCCCGTTTCGTATTAAGGACAGCCATTGCATCCACAACCTGCGAGGGTGCGAAATGCGCATATCGCATGGTCGAGGCGATTGAAGCATGCCCAGCAGCTTCCTGGACCACCTTTAGGTGCACTCCGGCCTGCACCAACCGTGAGCAGAAGGTATGCCGGTTATCGTGCCACCGATAACTTTTGATCTTTGCTTTACCTAGGACGGCCTGCCACCACTTCTTGTAGTCCGCTTTGGCGAAGACGACATCCTTCGGTGAATTGTTCGGCTGGCTGCTGGATCGATCGCGGCGCTCCAGATCGAGGTCGTGCAACTGTTTCAGCGCTGCTACAACATCGTTGATCATGTAGGCATTGCGCGGCCTTCCGTTCTTCGTTTTCCTGAGGCGCATGATGCGCCTCTCGAAATCGACGTCGCCCCATCGCAGGTTGTACTGCTCGGAGCGGCGCATGCCGGACTTCAGGGAGACCTCAAACTCCAAGAGCCGGTGGATCGCCTGCTTCCGAAGTTCCGGATGATTGAGGGGATCGTGCGTATCGATGTTCTGCTGTAGCACTCGCCGCAGCCGGCTCTCTTCTTCATCGGTCAAGAAACGCTCCACCCCATGGCCCACGTCACGCAAGGGGACATCCACTGCAGGATTCGCATCCACCAGATCCTTGCGTTTCCCATGCTTATAGACCATGGAAAACGTCCCGCGTATCTTGTTGATCGTCGCGTTCGCCAGATGCCTGTCTGCCTGAATATAGTCGAGCCAATCCTCAATCTCCGACGACTTTAGCTTTGCCGCGTCGCGCTCGCCAAACATCGCCCTGATTTCGGCAATCCTCTTCGGGGGATTGATCTGGTCCCGATATTCCTCAGGGTGCGCCTTCACATATCTTTCGAACTGATCGCAGAGCTTTCCGACTGTGATTGCGTCGGGATCTCCCAGCACGGCCACCTCTGCGGTGCTCAGCACCGGGCGCTTGGCCGTCGTTGGTAGTATGCCCTCCCCTGAGCGTTTGATCGTCCTCGCCTTCTCGACCCAGGCTATCGCATCGGCTCGCCCCCTTGGACCCAGTCCGAAGCTCTTCCGGACCAGCTTCCCGTTAACCCGGATTCGGGCAGACCAGATGTCGCTGCCGGGCACTCTTTCATATACTCCGGTTACGGGCGCCGGTTTTCGGGCCATGTATCACACTCCTGTATCACAGGTCGGGGGTAGTATTTTCTCACGGGCGAAGTGCTTCTGGTGCTCTTTCGCTCATGCTCCGCCCGAACCAACTGTGATACATATGTGATACACCGAGGCTGTATTCCCTGCAACTGCATGCAGCGGTCTGACTCTAAGAGATGAACCAAAACATGCATGGATACTGGCGATTTGCAGAATGGTGCCATGCCGTGCGGTTCGCTGCAGAGCCGCCAATAATGCCCTTTTAAGGCGTGGGTCCTGGGTTCGAATCCCAGCGAGCTCACCACACATACCCACGCGTTCCCATTCATCTCCGGGTAAAGTGGACTTCCGAAACGGCCCGCAGCCGCTCTGCCGCGCTTTCCGGGCTGATGTCGCGCTGCGGCATCCCTAGCATCTCAAAACCCACCATAAATTTGCGCACCGTCGCCGAGCGTAGCAGCGGCGGATAGTAATGCGCATGGAAATGCCACTCCGCGTGCTCCGCGCCGTCGCACGGCGTCTGATGAAAACCCATCGTATATGGAAAACTCGTCTCGAAAAGATTGTCGTAGCGCGTGGTCGTCTGCCTCAGGATGTTGGCCAGCGCAGCGCGCTGCGCATCGGAGAACTCAGCCATTGACCCGACATGCTTCTTCGCGAGCACCAGAGTCTCAAAGGGCCACACCGCCCACCACGGAACAACGACAAGGAACTCGTCGTTCTCACAGAGAATGCGTGTCTGCTCATTTGTCTCCGTCCTAAGGTAGTCGCACAACATGCAGGAACCATGCTCGGCTCGATATGCCTTCAGCGATTCGGTCTCGATTGCCGGCTCGTCAGGAACATGCTCCGTGGCCCAGATCTGGCAATGCGGATGTGGATTGCTCGCGCCCATCATCGCGCCGCGGTTCTCAAAAATCTGCACGTAGCCGATTGTCGGGTTCGCAGCTAGTTCCTTGTATTGCTCTGCCCACGCATCAACAACCCGCAAAATGTCAGGCTCATCCATCAGCGCAATCGTTAGGCTGTGGTCTGGATGGAAGCAGAGCACGCGGCAGACCCCACGCTCCTGCTCAGCGCGCAACAGATTCGGCATCCCTGTCGTCGGCGGAGAGGGCGAGTCCGGCAGCAACGCCGCGTAATCATTGTCGAAAATGAATACGCTTTCATAGCGAGGTGTAAGATGGCCTCCCGCGCGCTCATTCCCCGGACACAAGTAACATGCGGGATCGTAATGCACGTCGGAAAACCCCGACGACGGATTCACTTCCCCCTGCCAGGGTCGCTGCGTACGGTGCGGTGAAATCAGCACCCACTGGCGGCACAGCGGATTATAGCGGCGATGCGGAAACTGATACGCAGTCTCGCTCACAAACGACTTCCTTTCCCTGCAGGTTCTTGTCTTGTCCACCCATTCTAGGGCCTGTTAACACTATTAGGGCGAACAGGCCCTAAGCAGTAGGCTTGTCCGGAACCGGCGCCACCGCCAGATACGTCTCAGCAAAGCGAACGCTGTAGTCTTCAAGCAGCGCACGGACCTTCTCTGGATCAACTGAGCGCACAATCAGGCCCGCGTGATGGTGCTTCTTCATGCGGTAGACAATCTCAGGCGCGTTGAACATCGAGGTGTCCGGCTCAGCCGTCTTTGCCAGGCACAGAACGCTGCCCGCATAATCATGCTTCATGTACGGAAGCGTATACGGCTCGCCACGCATCGAGCACACCTCAATCCGCGCCCATTCCGCCCAGAGGTTTACGCCAGTTGCGAATTCGACGACGTCAGCAATAAACGCCCCGCCCACGCGCGCCGCTACTTCCAGAAAATAGAATCTTCCGTCTTTTGCCCGAATGTACTCGCCGTGCGTCACTCCGCGCACCAGCCCCATCGCCGGAATCAGCCGCGCATTGAGTTCCGTCAATTCCTGCGCGTCCTCGCCGCTCCGATGAATAATGCGCGTCGTGAAGACGCCGCCCTCGTGCATCACCTGCATGGGAGGCTTCCCATAACGGCTTACTGCCGAGAACACCACCTGCCGCTCGCTGGTGATCCCGTCCACATGGTAGATGTCACCGGGAACGAACTGCTCCAGGAGGTAAAAGGTCTGCCGGTCGCCCAATTCATCGAGCGTGCGCCACAGTTGTTCGGGATCCTGAATCTTCCTGATCCCGATCGCCGACGCCTCTGCGCGCGGCTTCAGCACCCACGGCGCAGGCACATTCGCCATATATGCGCGCAGATCGTCATAGTTCAGTATTGGCGAAAACTCCGGAACCAGCACTCCGGCGCGCTGCGCCTCAAAGCGCATCGCTAGCTTGTCGCGGAAGTGCGCCGTCGTCGTCCGCCCCATGCCGGGGATACGCATGTGCTCGCGCAGCGCAGCCACGATCTCCATGTCGAATTCGTCGAGCGCCACGATACGGTCAATTTTCCAGCCGCGAGCAACATAGGAGACGGTCCGGATAATATCTTCCACACTGAGGTCGGCCGGCATGGTCAGAACCTCTTCCAGAATGTCACGCGGCCAATCAGCGTTTTTCAGCTTCTCAACTGTCAGAAGTACCGTGCGGCAGCCCATGACAGCACACTGGCGCATGAAAGCCTGCCCCTTTTCATAGCTGGAAATGCAGAGAATCCGTTCGCTCATAGTCAGTCCATAGGATTTGGAACAATCAGGAAGAGGCCCGCTGCGCACGGGTCTTCCAGTAGGCTAAGACAAACAAGAGGCCCAGCACCAGATCAGCCCATCCGAAGATTTCTTTCGGGCTGATACGTCCCTGCAAGTAAAGCACAATCAGCGTTACGCCATAAAGAAACTTCTCAGCGATTGCAGGAACCATCATGAGACGATATCGCACCGGGTCGGAACCGATGACGAAAAAGGCCAGTTGCCACGCCATCCCCACTCCGACAAACCCATAGTAGAAACCTGGGTGAGTCAAAGGAGGCGGCGTCTGTCTGCCAATCGTGTCATAGAGAAAGTACAGCGGAGTTAGAACCAGAAAGCCCCACACCCCGGCGAACCAGAATACGATTCGGGCAAATTTCATCCGCACCTCGCATCATTCGTCCTCTTAGCTCTACCATAAGTCTTTACAAGTCAATCTGCCCCGTCTAACTATGCAATTACCAGACACAACGATTCTTTCCGCCGGAGAAATCACCCGCCAGCACGACCGCCTGACCGCTTTCTGGCACGAGCAACAACCTGCCATGCCGCCTGAGAGCCGCGGAACGTTTCTGGACACTGCGGTCGCCCAGCACATGGCCAACTTCGAACTCTGGCACACCGAAGACAAAGCCCGCACCCCGCACGCCGCCGATCACGAACTCGCCGAAGTAAAACGCGCCATCGACCGCATCAACCAGCGCCGCAACGACCTCGCCGAAGCCTGCGACATGGTTCTGCTCGATCACCTGCGCACTCTCAACCTGCCCAATCCCAAAGCCGAGCTGAACTCCGAGAGCCCCGGCCTCATCATCGACCGCCTGTCGATCCTGTCGCTGAAGATTTTCCATACTGCGGAGGAAATCGCGCGGCCCGACGCACCAGAGGGCCACGCCGAGCGCAACCGCAAGCGCCTCCAGATTCTCAAAGACCAGCGCAACGATCTCGCCGGCTGCCTCGACCGCCTGTGGCAGCAGACGCTCGCAGGCGAACGCGGTTTCAGGCTCTATCTCCAGCTCAAGATGTACAACGACCCGGCATTGAACCCCGCGGTTTACGGCCGTCAGTAAAAACTAAGTTGTAGCGCATACATCGCTGGTCTGTGCCTGCGCCGCAAGATTCTCCTTGGCTGATCGCCATCGATCTGCTGTATCCTTGCTGACCAGCGGAGAGCCACGGCTTCTCCGCGCTCCCCCTCCAAACGACCTGCTCCTCTTCTGCCTTTGTTGCGTTTCCTGCCTTTGTTGCGTTCGAAAGGAGACTCCTCTATGCGTTCACGCACCTGTCTACGAGCTTTGGGGATGGCAGCCCTCATGCTCATCGTGTCCATTACTGCCCGCGCCGGTTCGCAGCCGGCATTCGACGCCATTTATGTGTTCGGCGATAGCTACTGCGATGTCGGCAACATCGCCATCGCCACCGGAGGGGCCGTTCCGGGACCGCTATACTTCAACGGACGATTTTCGAATGGGCCCATCTGGATCGATCATCTTGCAGGCACCTATGGCGTGACTGTCACGCCCGCGCTTGCCAAACCCCCCGGAACCGACTACGCGTTTGGCGGTGCCAAGGTCACGGCAGCTGTCCCGGAAAGCGGCAACTTGACCATCCCAAGCATTCCTCAACAGGTAGAACTCTATCTCAGCCAACACAGCTTCAGGGCTGATCCGAATGCGCTCTACATCATGGAGGGCGGCGGCAACGATATTCTGGACGCCACCGGCGGATCACCGGATGTACTCGGCGGAGAAATTGCCTTCGGGCTGCTCTCGAGCATTCAGCTGCTGCAACATGCAGGCGGACGGCATTTCCTTGTTCCCTCGTTGTTCAACGTGGGCCTGCTGCCGGCTTCTCGGGAAGTGGGCAATGAGGCATTTGCACTCGCCGCCAGTGAGGCGGCAAACAAAGGCTTAGATGCAGGCCTGTTTATCGAGTCCTTTCTGCCCGATGTGCATATCTACCGCCTGAACACCTTCAGCCTGCTCCAGGCGATTGTGACCGATAGCAGGCATTACGGATTTACTGACATCACTGATCCGTGTTTTAACGCGTCCGCCACTCCGCCAACCGAATGCAGCAACCCTTACACCAATTTCTTCTGGGACGCAGAACACCCTACAATTTTTGGACACTCGTTCTTTGCGGTGGCTGCAGAACAGTCGATCGATAGATCCGTTGGGACCGGTAGATGAAACATCCCGGCAGCCCCCACGTCCGATTGGAGAGTCACGGATGCTGGCTGGCAAGCAGGGCAATTCTTTTGCCGCCGGCCTGCCAATGTGGAAAGGAGGATCATTCAACATCTTGCGGCCATCGGCAGTCAGAACCAATCGGCCACCTGACGGAGCGCCGCACAGTAAGGCGGTGCGTCTAAGGAGATGAAAGGAAGAAGCACCATATGCGATGCCTGATTGCGTTTCTCGTCCTCAGCGTCGTCCTGCCGGTACGTTCCGCATCAGTCACCAAAGAGCTGGCGCCCCCGCCACCGGGCGCGACCCTGCCTGTAGTGATTAACAGGACCCTGAAACCTCAAAACCTGCAGCCGGGCCAACCGATTACAGCCGAGCTTGTGCAGACCGTGCCCGTCAGCAATCAAGTCAATCTGCCGAAAGGAACAAAGCTCGACGGCCACTTGGTCAGCGTCAGCAGCTCCTCGGTCAGTATTTTCTTCGACCAGTTGCGCTGGAAAGGGCGCACGCTTCCCGTTCACGTCTCTCTGATAGCGGCAGCCGCGCCGAACGACGTCTATGACACCCGGCTGCCGCTCGGTGGAACGGACCGGGGTACCAGCAGTCCCGCAGACTGGACCACCCGCCAGATAGGAGGAGATGAGGTTTATCTTTCAGCCGGCGCGGGCAAGGTCTACGACCAGTACAGCCAGCCTGTTGGTTTTGCCGATTTCTCCGGCGTCTACGCCAGCCCATCAGCTCCGGGCGAATTACCCCGCGCCGTTGGCCCGTTCTCAACCACTGCGACTGGCCTGCACGGCTTTCGAGAACTCTCCATCGTCTCTCAGGGCGATGCCAACGCACCCATCACTCTCGCCGCAAGCAAACCAGACTGGGAGATTGGCAATGGCACCGCGATGCTGCTGGAGGTAGTGCGCTGAAGGACAAGGTGTTACGGGGCTGGTGTATAGTGATGCTCGTCTCTGGCGAGTTCTGAATAACGTGGGCTCTCTACCTGCGCTCTCCTTAAGCTCGCACAGGCCCGGCTTGATCGTCACGCCACTCGCTCAAGGAGATTTCCCTCATGCAGCACGAACACATCGACTCTGCCATCGATTACATCGAATTCACCGCCCCCGACCTGACCACCATCAAAAAATTCTACGGTGAAGCTTTCGACTGGAAATTCCAGGACTGGGGAGACGAATATGTCGCCTTCAGCGATGGACGCGTCGACGGCGGTTTCGCTCGCAGTGGCGCCAAGACGGGTAAGGGGGCCCTGGTTATTCTGTACTCCACGGACCTTGAAACAGCGCAGGCCAAAGTGCGGCAGGCAGGCGGTGCCATCACTAAAGATACATTCTCATTCCCCGGAGGCCGTCGCTTTCACTTCGCCGATCCGGCGGGCAATGAACTAGCCATCTGGTCGGACAAATGATAAAGGAAGGCCCGAAACAGTCCTGACGTGACCGTTCGCTGACATACGGTTGACTCTTACCATACTTCTGCGTATAAAAGCGATTTC
This sequence comes from Terriglobales bacterium, assembly GCA_963823845.1. Classification (GTDB taxonomy): domain Bacteria; phylum Acidobacteriota; class Terriglobia; order Terriglobales; family Acidobacteriaceae; genus Alloacidobacterium. The sequence goes on along the minus strand of CAWGND010000016.1, from coordinate 306,495 downwards.
AGTGGGATATTTTTCGAAAGCAAGCGCCTGACGCGTTGTATGTCTCGGGAAAATCAAGGGAAAATTGCACTTATGCAAGATACACATCAGGCTGCTGGTACTCGCCGTACGGCTCGCGCAGCCAATGAAAAGACACGCCCCGTCGCCGACAAGGCCCATGATCAAGCCCTGCATCACTTCCAGAGCGCGGTACAGCTCATGCAGGAGGGCAAGTTCGACAAGGCCCGCACCGCTTTCGAAAAGCTCATCTCCAACGCCCCTCCGGAGCTCCTCGAACGCTCAAAGGTGTATCTCGCCGCCTGCGAACGCAACGCCAAACAGTCGGAGCTGACGTTCTCGACCACCGGCGAGCAGTACGACTACGCCATTTCCCTGCTCAATACCGGAGACTACGAGGACGCGCGCGACCAGCTCGAAGGCATTCTCAAGAAAGACCCCAAAGCCGACTACGCGCATTACGGGCTCGCTATTCTCGACAGCATGACCGGTCAGGCCGAAGAGTGCCTGGAGCACTTGATTGTGGCGATTGAGTTGAACCCTCAGAACCGCATCCAGGCGCGCAGCGACTCCGATTTTCAGGACATGGCCGACGATCCGCGCTTTACCGAGCTGTTATACCCCGAAACACCATAGCCGAGCATTGGCAGAAGGAGCCGCTTTGAAAGCTCCAGATCGGCAGGCAATTCCGTCTCTCGCTTGTCTTGGAGTCCTTTGTTTCCTTTTAGTACCGGCATCCCTGGCACAGGATATGCAACATCCTGCTTCCGGCTATCTTGAAGCTAAACTGCGAATTGGAGTAGACGCGGGACACACGAAGGTCGGAGAGAAGTTTCAGGCTGAAGCGCTCTCATCGTGGAGTATCGCCGACTGCACGCTTCCTCAGGGCGCGAGGATTTACGGAAAAGTCGTCTCGGCAACCCGGCATTCAAAATCCTCTCCTGAATCAACTTTAGGGCTCCTGATTGAAGGTGCCGATTGCCAGGGGCACCCAGGCTCCCCTCTCGCTCTTCATATCCTCGAGATCATGGGGTCTGATTCCGCGCGGGTTCCCTTACACGCGGTTCTACCAGTGGGTAGCGCGGGAATAAGTTCACTTCCAATGGCGCATGATGACAACACGGCCGACGAAGAGACTTCATCGGTTCGCGTAGGCGCAGTTCTGGGTGAAAACCACATGAAACTTGAAATCGCCGCAGGACCCGGATTTGCCGACATGCTGCATTCCGACAAGCAAAATGTCAGCTTGCTCACCGGTACACGACTGGTTTTGGGTACGCCAGAAATGATCCCTGCCGATCAGCAGCTTCACCTGCAACCAGGAGTTCAGCAGCCATGACTGTGCTTCTTCGGATACACTTCTCTTGAGCCGCTCATGAACCAAGCGACCCTTGCACCTTCTTCCGCCCCGGCCGCCGCAGAAAAGGCCAGCCTGCGTGTCGTCGCCATGGGCGGTGGTACGGGCCTTTCGACTCTTCTTCGCGGCTTTAAGCACTACGTTCCGTCCCCAGGCGCCACGCAGCCCGCAGGCGACGACTATCCCTGCCTCATCAGCCATCTCGCGGCCATCGTCACCGTCACCGACGATGGCGGGTCTAGTGGTCGCTTACGGAAAGACTTTAATATGCTCCCGCCGGGAGACCTGCGCAACTGCATGGTCGCGCTGTCTGAAGATGAGCACCTCATCGCCCGCCTCTTCCGTCATCGCTTCCGGTCCGGCGCCGGGCTCGAAGGCCACAGCTTCGGCAATCTCTTCGTCGCCGCGCTCTCTGAAATGACCGGGGACTTCGCCCAGGCCATCCGCCTGGCCGCTGAAATCCTGGCCACGCGCGGGCACATCTACCCCGCAACTACAGCCGACGTGAGCCTGGCAGCGCGCATGGACGACGGCGAAGTCGTGCGTGGCGAGACCAACATCACCGCAAGCAAAAAGCACATCGTCGAACTGAGCATCGAACCGACCGATGCTATTCCCATGCCCGAGACCCTCGAAGCCATCGAACAGGCCGACGTCATCACCGTAGGCCCCGGATCCCTCTACACCAGCATCATCGCCAATCTCCTCGTGAAAGAGATCCCTAAAGCCTTGATCCGGGCACGCGGTTTGCGTTTCTACGTCTGCAATCTGATGACCCAGGCTAACGAGAGCCTGCACCTCACCGCCTCCGAGCACATTGAGCGCATCTATGAACACGCGGGCGGCCCGATCTTCGACTACGCCCTCATTAATACTGGGGACATCTCCGACGAGATGCTCGCACGATACGCTGCCGAGGGAGCCGAGCCGATCCAGCCTGACATCGAGCGCATCGAGGCTATGGGCATTCGCTGCATCCCGGGAAACTTTGCTGACGAAGGCAACGTCCTTCGCCACGCCTCTGATCGGGTCGCGGCCCGGGTGCTGAACCTCGCTCTCGACCCGCCAAGCCAAGTTCAAAGATGAAAACCCGGCCCGCGGCCTTCATCGCCTTCCTGACTGCAGTCACGGCCGCGGCGCAAACCTTCCCCGACTCCGTGTACGCCCCGCTCTGGAACTACAACGGCACCTGGAAGGTGACCATTCAAGGCAAACCGCCGGACACCCTCATCAACCACTGCGCGCGCACTGGACTCTTCTTCGCCTGCGAACAAAACGTCAACGGCAGCCCCGGTGCTCTCATCGTCTTCGTCCCCGTCGACACTGATGGCCACTACCGCACCAACCCGGTGACCCGAGAAGGTACAGCCATGGGCCCAGGCGACCTCGAAATCAAAGGCAATCACTGGACGTATTTGGGCAAGAGCGAGGAAGGCGGCAAGACCACTTGGTACCGCACCACTAACGACTTCACCGACGACAGCCACATCCACTTCGAACAGTCGCAATCGACCGACAAGATCAACTGGACAGTGCAGCGCACCGGCGACGAAGTCCGTACCGACAAAGACGCCAAGTAGTCTCCCTACCTCGACTACAAAGAGTTGTCATCCTGAGCGGAGCGAAGGATCTGTTTTTATGCCAGCTGTACAAGCGAATCCGTGGTCCGCTTCAACTGCCCGCAAGCCGCAAAAATATCCCGCCCGCGCGGCCGCCGCACATATGCCGGAATCCTATTGAACTTGATCCGATACTGGAACATGTGCACGGTATGCGGATCAGACATGCAGTAAGGCATCCCCGGCCCCGGATTCCAGACGATCAGATTCACCTTAAGCGGCAGATTCGCCCGCCGAAGCAGTCGACCCACTTCGTCCGCGTCGCGCTCGCGATCGTTCAACCCACCCAGCAGCACATACTCGAAGGTGATCTTTCTCTTTCGCGCGCAGCGGCACCTGCCGGACTGCCGAATCACATGCCGCAATGTCCCACTTCGCGTAATCGGCATGATCTCGGTCCGCGCTCGCATCATTCGGAGCATTCAGCGAAACCGCCAGCTTGGGCCGGACCGTCTCCTCGGCAAATCGCAGAATGCCCGGGATGATCCCCGAAGTCGAAACCGTCATCCGCGACTCGGGAATGCCGACTCTCCTCGACCAGCAGCCGCACCGCCGCCATGAACTCGTCATAATTCAGAAACGGCTCGCCCATTCCCATAAAGACAAGGTTGATGCGGTGCTGCCCAATCTCAACCTTGTGGCGCTTCAACACCGCCACCACCTGCCCGGCAATCTCTCCCGCCGTCAAATTGCGCTGGATTCCCATCTTCGCCGTCAGGCAGAACTGGCAATTCACCGCGCAGCCAATCTGGCTCGAGACGCAGATCGTCGCCCGCCGCAAATCCGTCCCCGCTTCAGACCCGTCGCCCGGCCTCGCCGCCGTCGCCATCCGGCATCCAGACCGTCTCGACGGTCTGACCGTCATTGCCCGCAATCAGGTATCGCTCCGTGCCGTCGATCGAACGAAAGACTCGACAATCCGCGGCAAGCCGATCCTGTAGCCGCTCTCGACCATCGGCCGCGCGCAGCGTTTTCGGGCAGCGTCGAAACCTCGGCCAGATCCTCTTCCCACTGCCGGTAAAGGGCGTCGGAAAGCTGTTTTACCCGGTAAGCAGGCTCGGAAAACTCCGCCAAAACGTCCGTAAGCTGTTGATGATTAAGGCCAAAAAGACTATGCGCCCCAGCATGCCTCGGGAGAGTCTAAAATAGAGATAGGTTTTTTCCTGCCCGGCGACATCATAACCTCGGCTCCGTTGAGACAGCATAGCGCATTCTTTCCCTACCTCCGAGAACGGTCCCGAGAACGCGCGGGCAGCAACCAACCCAGGAATCACCAATGGATAACGAACGCAATATACGCCGCACCATCCTGCCCAACGGGCTTACGATTCTGACCGAAAAAATGGACCACATCCGCTCCGTCGCCATGGGCGTCTGGATTCGGGCCGGCTCGCGCCACGAGCTGCCCGAAGTCAACGGCATCTCCCACTTCGTCGAGCACATGGTCTTCAAGGGCACCAAATCGCGCTCCGCGCAGCACATCGCCCGCGAAGTGGACGCCATCGGCGGCAACCTCGACGCCTTCACCGGCAAGGAAACCGTCTGCTTCAACATCAAGGTGCTCGACGAGCATGTGCCCGCCGCCCTCGATGTGCTCTCCGACCTCGTGCTCAACCCCATCTTCGCCAGCGATGAAATCACCCGCGAGCGCGGCGTCATCCTCGAAGAGATCAAGATGGACGAGGACAACCCCGACTATCTCGTCCACGAAATCTTCACCCAGGCTTTCTGGAAAGACCACCCGCTCGGCCAAGCCCATCCTCGGCACCAAGGAAACCGTCAAGCGCTTCGAGCGCGACACGCTCTGCAACTTCTACGGCCAGCGCTTCCTCGGCGGCAACATGCTCTTCTCCGCCGCCGGAAACATCGATCACGACGCCTTCGTCGAGCAGGTCACGCGCCGCTTCGAGTCGCTGCCCGCGGGCGACTCCCTCACGGCTACAGTTCCGCCCAAGACCGCAGCCCGCATCATCCTCAAGAACAAGAAGGCCCTCGAACAGGTCCAGCTCTGCCTCGGCGTCCCCGCCCCGCCTATCGCCGACGAGTCACGCTACGTCACGCTGGTCCTGAACACGATCCTTGGCGGCGGCATGAGCTCGCGCCTCTTCCAGACCGTCCGTGAAGAGCGCGGCCTCGCCTATTCGATCTACAGCGACCTGAACCCCTATAGCGACACCGGTTCGCTCTGCGTCTATGCCGGAACCTCGTCCGACCGCGCAATCCAGGTCGTCCAGCTAGTCATGGAGCAGTTCCGCCGCCTCAAGAACGAGCCGCTACCCGCCGACGAGCTGCGTCGCGCAAAGGACCAGTTGAAAGGCAACCTGCTGCTCTCGCTCGAAAGTTCGATGTCGCGTATGTCGAACCTGGCGCGCCAGCAGATGCACTTCAACTACTTCTTCGGCATGCAGGAGATCCTCGACCGGGTCGAAGCCATCACCGAGGACCAAGTCCTCGCAATGGCCAACCGGCTCTTCCAGCCGGAACTGGTAGCAGTCACGCTGCTGGGCCGCCTCGACGGCGTGAAGCTGACCCGAAACCAGCTGGAATGTTGAACCAACAGGCAAGACTTTATAATCGTCACCCTGACTCTGAGTGCAACGAAGGGTAAGGGTCTGTTTTTTCAGTTCCGGTACGAAAATGGGTGCCCCAGCCCTTCGCGTATTTTGCGAAAGAGTGGGAAAAGGCAAGCCTAAATAGTGCAAATGAGCGCTTCACTGGCATCCTGCGTCTTACTCATTTAGGATTTTTCTCGGTAGGCTGTCTTTCCCGGCAGCCACGGGAAGAAGCACAAACCCATGATTTCTCTCTTTATGAAAAAATGTTCTGATCGCCGTAAGCGCCAATCTGGTTCTACCCTGAGCGAAGCTGGATTCACCCTGATGGAGCTGCTCATCGTCATCTCCATCATGCTCATCCTCATGCTCATCGCCATCCCCAACATGCTCAACCTGCGCGCCTCGGCGAACGAGACCTCTGCCATCCAGTCCCTGCGCGCCATCTACCAGTCGCAGATCCAGTTCCAGACCAACTACCCCGCCAACGGTTTCGCCTGCTCATTGCAGGTCCTTGGCGGCGATTCGGCGTCTGGACCGCCCAGCGCGCAAAACTCCCAGCTGCTGCAGCGCGATTTGGCCACCGGCTCCAAGGCTGGATATCTGTTCAACATCGTCAACTGCACCAAGACGACGGTGAACAATCAGGACATGTACACCAGCTACGAAGCAACCGCCGTTCCGCAGGCCGTAGGCAAAACCGGCCACCGCGGCTTCTGCATCGATATGACCGGCGAAATCAGAGCCGACCCAGCCGGTGGAACCAACTGCACCGTCCCGCTGCAGTAGCCAGTCAGCCACAAAGATCGGGTGCCCCATCCTTTCCCGCACCCTGCGAAAGGGTGGGATACCACAACCTCATCCCAAAGAGAGAGGGTCATTCTGAACGGAGCACCAGCGGGAGTGAAGAATCCATCCAGATCCAACTGGACGCAGACCATTTCAGGCTTTCTAGCAATCTTTCTCGCCATTAGCACCCAACTACAGTCCCAGACCCTAACCGCCCAAGCCCAGGCCGCACGCATCGACAAGCACTACAATGCGCTCCATTCCCTCTCCGTCCACTTCACGCAAAAATACGACGGTATGGGCATGCACCGCCAGGAAAGCGGCATCCTTCTCCTGAAAAAACCAGGCAAGATGCGCTGGACATATTCGGACCCCGCAGGCAAGCTCTTCGTCCTCGACGGCGAGAACGCCTGGTTCTACTCGCCCGGCGACACGGAAATCCCCCGCGTGTCGGCGAAGAAGCTCGATGATCTGCGCTCGCCCCTGCGCTTCCTGCTAGGCCACACACAACTCGCGAAAGAACTGACCAATCTCCAGATCACCCCGGCAGAAAACGGTGCGTTTACGCTTTCAGGAATCCCGCGAAATATGGAGCAGCGCATCACGTCCTTCACCGTCACAGCAAACGCCGACGGAGTCATCCAGTCCATGCGCATCGAAGAAACCGACGGCGCCATCAACAGCTTCACCTTCAGCAACGAGCAGCCAAACGTCCCAACCGCAGACGCCGACTTCGTCTTCCACGCGCCCGCCGTGGCGCACATCATCGAAGGCATGCCCCCGGTTTAGGGCTGACGTCGACGCATAACATCAGTCTTCGCCTGCAATTCCAGATTCCTCTTCTCCACGTACGTCACCGAATCCGACTTCACTGTCTCGCCGCGCGTATACCCCACATACTTAAGCCATCCATCAGAACGCATCTCACGTTGTTCCTTGATCAACTCATACAACGGATCACCCTGAATCGTTCTCAACTCAGTCTGCAAATCACCGTCCCGAACCGAGATCCCCAACCCACGCAGCAAAATCCGAGCCATCAGCAGATGACCCTCCGCATCCGGATGAATCCCATCTTTCTTAGCAAACGAGAAACCAGCATCCGATGCACGCTGCTTGGCGATATAAGCATCCATAGGCCCGTGCAGATCAATCACCGTCGCCTCGCTCTTCGGCAGCCGCATCTCCCATTCCGCATAGTCGGCCAGCACGCTATCGTAGCTTTCATACGGAGCCATAAACCCGAAATCCGCCGCATTCTTCGGCACAACCTTAGCCTTAATCGGCAGAGCATCAAACGGCGGAGGAGTCAGCAGGATCATCTCCGCACCTGCCGCATGCACAGCTGCGCCCAGCTTCTCGATCCCCTGCTGAAACGCCTCCATGCGCTCCGTGCTCTGCGGATGATAGATCCCATCATTCATCCCATAGCAGGCGACCACAACCTGCGGCTTCACCAGCGCAAGCGCCCGCTGTAACCGCTCCTGCACGCAAGGCCGCGGAAACGGATGCGTCTTCTCCGAAAGGCAAGACGCCGTCTCGCTCGCCAGTCCAATGCTGATCACATCGAACCGGTCCGCCGGATACCTCTTTTCCAGATAGTACTCAACAAACGTGACGTAATCCCCCGCCTCTGTAATGCTGTCGCCGAGCCACAACACTCGCTTGTTCGCCAATAGCGGTTCAGCCGCATGCGCACTTCCCCACGAGGCCAAAAGAATACAGAGAACGACTAAGGAGCGTTCAGGAAAGGAATGTTTCACTCACCCATGCTAATCAACCAGACAATCGAAAAGCCCGCCTGCAAAAGCAAGCGGGCGGGATAGAGAATAAGACTCTACTGCACCTCAATCGTCCCCTTCAGCGGAGTATCCTCCGAAGACGGGCCGGCCAGAATCGGGTACTTACCCTTCAACAACTGCCAGCCATTCTTCTGCTCATCAAAAATCGAAAGCATCTGAGGATCGACCGTCACCGAAACCGTCTTCGACTCACCCGGCCCCAGTTCCACGCGCTGCCAGCCTACCAGCCGCTTGAACGGCTCACCCGCTGCATCGGGAAGCATGGCATAGACCTCGGCAATCTCCGTGCCTGCGCGCTTGCCCGTGTTCTTCACCTCGAAGCTCACCGTCTTCTGCCCGCTGTCCGTCTTCAGGCCAGAATAGGAATACGTGGTATACGACAGACCAAAGCCAAACGGAAAGAGCGGCTGCTTGTGCTCCGCCTCATACCACTTGTAGCCAACCTTCATGCCCTCGTCGTAGCTGACAGCGTACTTCGATTGCGTATGGTCCGGCCCATTCACTGCGCCGTTGCCCTGTCCTTCATCCTCTTTCGACAACGGAGCAATCACCGTTCGCGGTAGATCCTGCTCGCTCTTCGGGAAGGTCATGGCCAGTTTGCCCGTGGCGTTGACCTCGCCCGTCAAAACATTCGCGAGCGCAATGTGCCCGCGACTGCCCGCATACCACGCCTCGACTACGCCGCTCACATCCTTGAGCCAAGGCATCGTCACCGCCGTGCCCGTCTCGAGCACCACAATCGTGCGCGAGTTTGCTTTCGCTACTGCATCGATCAGCGCAACCTGATCATCGGGAAGTGACAGATTCGACAGGTCCATCCCCTCAGACATCCACTGATAAGCAAAGACAATCGCCACATCGGAGTTCTTCGCCAGCGCAGCCGCTGAGGAAAGATCCGTGCCCGCGTTGTATTCAATCTTCGTACCTGGCAATGCAGTCTTCAGCGCCTTCAGCGGCGACGTCGGAAACCAGATGTGATCCTGCCAGTGCGTCGCCCCCTGTCCCGGAGGCATGATTGCGTTCCCACCGGGCGGGTCCACCTGCGCTGAGCCGCCTCCCGAGATCATCCCCACATCCGCATGTCCGCCAATCAGCGCAATCGACTTCACCTTCGAAGAATTGAGCGGCAGAATCCCCTTGTCATTCTTCAACAGAACAATGCTCTGCTCCTCGACATGCTGTGCCACTGCGAAACCGTGCTCGACATCCACGACGCTCTTCTCAATTGGATAATCCACCACCCCCGACAGAAACATCGAGCGCAGCACGCGACGGGCATGGTCATCGATCTCCGACATCGGCACACGCCCGGCGTCGACTGCTTCCTTCAGCTTCGGCCCGAAAAAGTCCCCCATCGGCTGCTCATTATCGAGTCCCGCCGCCGAAGCCTTCTCCGTGCTGTGGGTTCCGCCCCAGTCCGACACGACAAATCCCTTGAAGCCCCAATCGCCTTTCAACACATCGGTGAGCGTGTACTTGTTCTCGCAGGCGTAGACGCCATTGATGCGGTTGTACGAGCACATCACCGCGGCCGGATTGGCAATGTTGATCCCAATGTGAAAAGCCAGCAGATCGCTCTCCTGCATTGCTCGCTTCGAGATGATCACATTCACAATGTTGCGGCCGGTCTCCTGATCGTTGACTGCATAGTGCTTGATGTCGCCGATGATGTGCTCGGCCTGCTCGCACTTCATCAGGTTGCCGACCAGCGTGCCGGCCAGCAACGGATCTTCGCCCAGATACTCGAACGTCCGCCCATTCCGGGGATCGCGCGTAAGGTTTACACCGCCGCCCAGCGTCATGCTGTATCCCTGCGCCCGCAGCTCGCTCCCAATCAGCGCGCCGTAGTCGCATGCCGCTTCGGGATTCCAACTCGAAGCCGCTCCCGCGTTCGAAGGCAGCGCCGTCGAGTAGCGCCCGTTCTCGCCGCTGCTGCGCACGCCATATGCCGCGTCCGACATATAGATATTCGGAATTCCCAGCCGCTTCACGCCCACCGTCATGCCCGCGCCGCCGTTCGAAAGATAGGTCAGCGGCGTCTGCCAGTTCGGCACATGCGCCATGCCGGTGCCATGCAGCAGGCCAATCTTTTCGTCCAGCGTCATCTGCTTCAGCACAAGGTCGGCGCGCTCATCCGGTGACAGGCTTTTGTTCATCCAGGGACCATCGGCAGCAGCCCGGCCGTCGCCATCCTCCTGAGCCATTACCGGCACTACCGCCATCAGCACTCCCAGCCAGCCAGCCGCCAGCGGCAGGCACTTTCTAAACACACGAATCCCCATTGCTTCCCTTTCAGATTTCCGATTGCGCGGCCATACTAAAATGGCGTAGAAACGATCGTCAAGGTTAAACGTTTTACTAAGCAATTTTTATGGCTGGCTATACCTCAAATATCGAAGTCAACCGATTGTCTTGAATTTTGACTTCGCTCGTACTACGACCAGAATACAACCCATCCCTGGATGCCCTGTGAACAAAATATGAGCTAGCATCGTATTACGATTAGTTCCCCAAAATATCCGAGGCCGCCATGCAAACCCTGCTTCAGGACCTCCGCTACGCCTTCCGCCAGCTGCGCAAAAACCCAGGCTTCGCGTTGACCGCGATTCTCACCCTGACCCTCGGTATCGGAGCCACCACAGCTGTCTTCAGCGTAGCTTACGGCGTTCTCATCGATCCCTTCCCCTACAAAGACGTCCACACCCTCGTCACGCCAAAATTGTGCAGCTCGCTATGGCCCCAGTGTGGCTGGAACGTCTACACGCCCGAGCAGTTCAACGAGATCGCGCAAAAGACCGACATCTTCAACGGCGTCACCGCATCCACCATCAGCAACGTCGTGCTCACCGGCCGAGCGGAGCCGCAGCGCCTGCGCGGCAACTACATCACGCCCAATACATTCGACGTCCTCGGCGTGCAGCCACTCATCGGCCGCGCCACCACCGACGACGATGTGCGCCCCGGCCATGGCGAAGTCGCGCTCCTCAGCTATCGATACTGGCAGGCGCATTACGGCGGCAGTCCCTCCATCCTGGGACGCGTCCTCACCCTCAACCAACACCCGCGCACCATCATCGGCGTCATGCCGCCGCGCTTTTTGTGGCGAGGCGGCGATGTCTACCTGCCCATCGACATGACCAGCGGCGGCGAGGCTCAAAATCAGCGATATTACGCCCTCGTTGGACGCCTCAAGCCCGGCGTAACAGAAGCCCAGGCCACCGCCGAGCTGAAACCCATCTTCGATGACTTCGAGAAGATCAGCGCCCCGCGCCTTTCCCAAAGACTTGCGGGTCGGCATCCTGCCCTTTGACCAAATGTTCCAGTCCGGGCTCGCCAGCACGCTCTATCTGCTGCTCGGCTCAGTCGTCGTTCTCCTGCTCATCGCCTGCGTCAACGTCTCCAGCCTGCTGCTCGCCCGCGCCGTCAACCGCGAGCATGAATTCGTCGTCCGCGCCGCTATCGGAGCTTCGCGCCTGCGCCTCGTGCGCTATGCCCTCACCGAATCGCTTCTGCTCGCTGTCGTCGCCATGCCCGTTGCCCTGGCCTTCGCCTACGCCGGACTTCAGGCCACGCTCCGTATCGTGCCAACGGAAACCATCCCCGACGAAGCCGTCGTCACCATGAATATCCCGGTCCTGCTCGTGTCGATCGGCATCGCGCTCCTCACTGTCTTCCTCTTCGGACTCGCCCCTGCATGGCACAGCGCCAACCCGCGTCTCGCCGCAGTTCTCAGCAGCGTCCGTTCCTCCGGAAGCCGCGCGCAGCGCCGCCTGCTCAGTGGCTTCGTCGTCACGGAAATTGCCTTATCGCTTGCCCTGCTCATGCTCGCCGGGCTGATGGTCCGTTCGCTGCTCGCCGTAGAAAACGCGCCAGTTCCCTTTTCTCCTGACCACACGCTCCTGACAAACATCCCGCTTGTACAGGATCGCTACCCAACACCCGAGAGCCGCGTACGCTTCTACCGCGAGTTGCTCGATCGCGTCCGCGCTCTTCCCGGAGTCACCCGCGCAACCATCGATGCGTCCTATCCATTCCTCGATATGTACGGCGACCACGTCCAGGTCGCGGGCCAACCTGTTGATAACCGCTTCACGCTCATCCATCTCACCGACCCGGCTTACTTCCAGATCTCAGGCCGCAAAATCCTGCAAGGCCACTTCCTCGATGCACGCGAAATCACCGATCAGTCCCACGAAATCGTCGTGACGGAAAACTTCGCCAAGCGCTATTTCAGAGGCGAAAACGCCCTCGGACGCATCATCCATCTGCCGGAATTCCGGCCCGACCACAAAAACAAGCTCAAGGACGATGCCTTCACAGTAGTCGGCGTCATGAACAACCTGCCCATCTTCGCCGGCTTTCCCGAAGACTACCCTCACATCTTCCTGCCCTACACTGCCGTGCCGGAAGGCGTCGACAGTCTCATCGTCTCAACCGCTCTACCGGCTGACGATCTCACCAACCCGGTCCGTCAGCTCATCTACTCCATGGACAAAGACCAGCCCGTCCTCCACCCCATGAGCCTTCGCCAGATGCTCGACATGTACGGCTACGCCGGCCCGCGCTTCGCTCTCGCACTCTTTGGCACCTTCGCCGTCGCCGCCCTGCTGCTTTCACTTGTTGGAATCTACGGCGTACTCTCTTTCGTCACCTCGCAGCGCACGCAGGAAATCGGCATCCGCATGGCCCTCGGAGCCAACCGCGGCAGTGTGATGTGGATGGTCCTCCGTCAGGCGTGCATGCTCGCATTGCTGGGAGTAGCCGTCGGCCTCCCGCTCGCCTTCTTCGCCGGACGCTTCGCGAAGGACCAGCTCATACACACCTCGCAGCACGATCCCGTAGCGCTCATCGCGGCCATCTGCGTCCTGCCGCTCCTCGCCATCGCAGGAACACTCCTGCCCGCGCGCCGCGCCGCCGCCATCGACCCGGCAAGAGCCCTCCGCTCAGAGTGAGACATAGATCAACGCCAAATGAAAGCTGTCATCCCGACGCTGACTCTGCCATAGCCAACATCACGCGGCCAGACGATACTCTATACGCGAATGCTTAGCCTGCTCAGCTTCGTCATTGCCTTGGCTGCGCTCTTCAGTTGGATCAGCTCCCGCTGGCTCAAACTACCCTCGACCATCGGCACCATGCTGCTCACGGTCATCTCATCTGTACTGCTTGCCTTCGTGCCCGGCTTCCACGCCTGGGCCCTCCATCACGTCCAGCAAATCGACTTCGAGCGCCTTATCCTGCACGGCATGCTCTCGCTGCTCCTTTTTGCCGGAGCATTCCTGCTCGAATTCAAATATCTGGCCAGGGAAAAACTCGCTGTCGGCCTGCTCTCCGTCCTCGGCACCATTCTCTCGACCGCCGGTGTCGCCGCGCTCACCGGGTGGATCGCCCCTCTCGCCGGAATCCGCGTAACCGTTCTCCAGTGCCTGCTCTTCGGCGCGCTCATCTCATCCACCGATCCCATCGCTGTGCTCGAAATGCTCCGCCGCGTCCACACGCCTAGAAACCTTCAGGCTCAGCTCGCCGGCGAATCTCTCTTTAACGATGGCATCGCCGCCGTCCTCTTCCTCGCATTCCTTGAAGCGGCCCGAGGCACCGCCCCGACCTTCTCTCACATCAGCGAATTGCTCCTGCTCAGAACAGGAGGCGGCATACTCCTCGGAATCGCCCTCGCATGGTTCGTCTCCCACCTCATGCAGGCCATCGAGGGCTACCACATCGAAATCCTTCTCTCCCTGGCGCTCGCGCTCGGCGGCTACGCCATCGCCGATTCGCTCCGCCTCTCGGCCCCGCTCGAAGCGGTCACCGCCGGCATCGCCCTGCGCCGGCTCAACATGCGGCATCCGGTCCACGCCATCTCTCACGCCGAGATCGACCACTTCTGGGAGGCCATCGACGAAGTCCAGAATGCCGTCCTCTTCGTCCTCCTCGGTTGCGAATTCCTCATCGTCTCCTTCGATCGGCCGACGATGATCTTCGGCGCAGCCTCGATCGTCATCGTTAACGCAGTGCGCGTTGCATCGGTTGCGATCGTGCTATTACTGCTGAAGTTCGTGCAGCGCAAACATGCCAGTTCGCTGCTCGTGCTCAGTTGGGGCGGACTGCGCGGCGGCCTCTCCATCGCGCTTGCGCTCTCTGTGCCTGCAGCCCTCGGCCGTCAGTGGATTCTCACCGCCACTTACATCGTCGTCCTTTTCTCGGTCGTAATTCAGGGCGGGACAATGGACTTGTTTCTCCGCCGCTTCAGCCATCTCCTCCACAAATGGGAACGAGCGCGCAGCCACAGTCATCACGAACCTCTGGCCTAAACCGATCCGCCTTTGCTACAGTTTTCCTGTAACATATTCTTCGCACACGGGGCGCCGCTGACCGTCACTGTCTAAATTCCTCTCGAACATCGCCTCCTCGCTGTGGCACAGCGGAGGTATGTCTTCCGTTTATTCAAAAGAGAGGATCCCACCCGTGTTTCTCAAACAATTTGGTTGGAATGATTTCTTCGCGCGCCAGGAGTCGTCCGGCACGCCTGGCCGCATCGCATCCGCGAACCGCGAGCGCTTCCTGGTCTGGACAGAAGACGGCGAAGTCGAAGCAGGCATCAGCGGCCATCTTCGCCACGACTCCGCAACCTGGCCTGCAGTGGGCGATTGGGTAGCCCTGCGCGACAATAACTCACCCGTCATCGATCATGTCTTCGAGCGCCGAACCGTTCTCGCCCGCAAACAACCCGGCAAGCAGTGGCGCGAGCAGGTCCTCGCCGCCAACATCGACTTGCTCTTCATCGTCACCGCCTTCCACCGTGACTACAACCCACGCCGCCTCGAACGCTATCTCGTGCTCGCCCGTCAGAGCGGAGCGCGTGCCGCGATCATCCTCAACAAGTCTGACTGCGCTGACGAACTCTGCATTGACATGCGCGCCATCATCGATCAGACGCAACAACTCAGCCTCGAAACCCCGGTCATCTCTCTCAGTGCCCTCACTCGCGGCAGCCTCCAAGTCCTGCCCACGCTGCTGCACCCCGGAGAAACAGCCGCCCTTATCGGCTCATCCGGAGTAGGCAAATCCACCATCCTCAACCAGTTTCTCGGAGACAGTCGCCAGCGCACGCTTCCAGTGCGTCCAGACGATCAGCGTGGCCGCCACAGCACCACCAGCCGCGAACTCTTCATCATGCCCGGCGACTGGCTCCTCATGGACCTCCCCGGGCTTCGTGAGTTGCAACTCTGGGCCGACCCGGAGCAACTCGACCAGAGCTTCGACGACATCCAGACACTCGCCGGCCAATGCCGCTTCCGCGACTGCACCCACACCAGCGAGCCCGGTTGCGCCGTTCTGAGCGCCAGTCTTGACCCTGGCCGCATGGAAAACTACCGCAAACTGCAGCGCGAACTTGCTTACCTTGACCGCCAGCTCGACGGCAGGCTCGCCCGCGAGGAGCGCCAACGCTGGAAGGCCATCGAGAAATCCATCCGTCGCGACCACCCGAAACGCCAATCACAAACACCAGAACGCAGTTGAAAACTCGCTTTTATCCCCTGGGAGTAAAGAACTTGGCTGCGGAAGTGCTACTCCTCACGCAGCAGGATTAACGGATCGACGGACAGCGCCCGTTGCGCCGGAATCCATGTAGCCACCAGACCCAGCAGCAGCATGGTCAAAACAACGCCGCACAGCACCAGCGGATCCCGTGGAGTCGCCTGATACACGATGAACGCCAGCACCCGTGTCGCCAGAACTCCAAGAATCAATCCCGCCGCCGAACCAAATGCCAGCAATTTCGCTACTCGCCCCAGTGCAGCCTCCAGGACTTCCCTCCTCTGCGCGCCTAGCGCCACGCGAATCCCCAGCTCCCGCAGACGCTTGCTCACCGAGTACGCAGCCATTCCAAAAATGCCTGTAATCGACAGCATCGCGCCCATCACTCCCATCACTCCCAGCGCAATTGTCGCCATGCGCGGACCAAACAGAATTGTGTCCATTCCCCCGTATCGCGTCCGGATGATGACAGGCAGACCGGCGTCCACTTCCCGCAGCGTGCTCCGGATGTCTGTCCCCAGTTGCTGCGAATCGCGGTAGGAACGCACCACCAGCCATGTCGCAGTTGACGGCGACTGCAGAATTGGCAGAAACATCGCCGGCTGCGGCTCTTCCGTAAGGCTCGCATACTTTCCGTCTTCGGCAATACCCACCACTTGTATGCGCGTTCCATCCGACCTCTTGAAGTATCCCCCACCGCGTTCGGCACGGAGCCGAAAACTTTGCGCGCAAACTCGCCATTCACCACGGCCACGCTTGGCGAGTTATTGTCGTCATGCCATGTGAATGTCCTCCCAAACAGCAAGGCTGTGCCCGCTGCGTGGAAATATTCGGGAGAGATTTTGAACAATAGGGCGTCAGCAGCAGCGTTCGATGGCCTCAGATCTGCTGTACTGTCGGTGAAGACACTCGTATCGCCTGGGCCATCGCCTAATGGCACTCCGTCGGCCAATCCTACAGACTCTACTCCAGAAATCGTCTCCAGAGCGTGGATCATGCGCTCTTGCATTACGGGCACTGCGTCGCCTTTGTAACCGGCCATACTGAGATCGGTATTAATCAGCATTGTGTTCCGCAGATCGAAACCGAGATTGCCCTGCAGCGAGCGCGCAAGTCCACGCATCGCCACTATCGAAGAAGTGACCAGCACTGTGCAGATTGCAATTTGCACCACAAGCAACACATCTCGGGCAGTAATCCGACGCCCAACTCTGCCGGTCATTGTTCCGCTCAGGCCCGACTTGACGACTTCATACGGATTGGTGCGGAGTACCTGCCTCACCGGAACGGCGCCAAAGAGGAATCCGCTGGCTAACGTCAACAGCAAAGCTACTCCGTAAACATTTGCGTCCGGGTTCACATCCAAATGGATAGGCCATCTGGGAAATGGCTGCCACACGCTTAGCCCGCGCAACAGCGCTACGCTGCCGAGAAGTCCGACAATGCCTCCAACGAGCGAAATCAGCACGGCTTCGGTAAACAACCCGCGCAGAATACGTTTGCGGCTCGACCCGAGCGCGAGTCGCAGAGCAACTTCCCGCGAGCGATCGGCCGCGCGCGCTGCAAAGAGACTGCCGAGGTTGGCGCATGCGGCCAGCAAAATCAAACCCGCCAGCAGCATCAATCCCGTCATGAATGCTCGCACCGGACGACCAAGATAGTCGCCATACAGGCCTGGCCGCTCCAGGGTAAAGCTCATCTTTCCATCGTCTGTGGGATAAGCCTTTTCCAGATACGAACCAATAGAGTTCAGATCGGTCGTCGCCTGAGCCGGAGTGACTCCCGCCTTCAGGTATCCCATCACCATAAAAACCCAATGGTCCTTGCGCACGTTCAGGCTGCTCACCCCCTCTATCTCCTCGCGGTTCACAATTGGCACAAAGAAATCGGGATTGAAAAACAAGAGGGTTCCGTGGAACTCAGGGGGCGCAACGCCAATGATGGTGAAGGGGTGTTTGTTCACCTGGACTATGCGTCCAACCACGCCACCATCATTTTGAAAATGGTTGCGCCAATATGCGTAGCTGAGAACAACATACGGAGCGCTATTCGGCCCTTGCTCGTCGGAGCCATGAAAGACGCGGCCAAGATAAGGCTGAATGCCTAATGTGTCAAAGTAGTTCCCGCTCGTTTCATAGACCCACGCGGAAGATAAATTTTTGCCCGTGTCCAGGCCAGCCTCGACGACGTTATACGCCATCAGGCCATCGAGGCTGCGATTGCGATCTCGCAGATCAAGATAGTCGGGATACGACTGGTGCGCGTCACTAGCGTCCGGGCGCCAGATTGCGTAGAGACGGTCTCCATGACGCACATTCAGCGGGCGCAATATAAACGCGTTCAACACACTGAACACGACTGCGTTTGCTCCGATTGCCAATGCCAGCGTCAAGACCGCGGCGATGGTAAATCCGGGAGATTTGCGCAACACGCGGTGAGCGAACCGCACATCCTGCATGAGAGTCTCAATAAAATTGCCGCCGAGCGCTTCGTGGCTCTCCTCCCTGAACTTCTCATACCCGCCAAACTCTACGCGCGCGCGACGTTCCGCCTCGGCACGCTTGAGACCGGAACGTTCCAGATCGTCGGCCCGATGCTGAATATGCGAGCGAAGCTCCTCCTCCACGTCATCGGCGGTCTCAGAACGATGGAAGAACTGAGCGGCAAGCGAACGAAGGTAGGCCATGAATCTCATACTTCCTCCGGTTGCGCATCGAGCGCGCTCGCGATGGCAGTGGCAAGGCGATTCCAGCTATCCGTTTCTTCCTGCAAGCGCTTGCGGCCCGCAACCGTCAACTCGTAAAACTTGGCGCGGCGATTGTTCTCGGAGACGCCCCAGCTTGCCTTGAGCAGCCCTTGACGCACCATACGAAACAGGCCGGGATAGAGAGCGCCCTGTTCAACCAGCAGCGCGCCGCCGGAAATCTGCTCAATGCGCAGAAGAACGCCGTACCCGTGCAATGGACCGAGAGAGACGGCTCGCAGAATGAGCAAATCAAGTGTGCCGGGAAGGAGTTGGGCCTGTTCAGTCACGGACCCTCCTAAGATGGTTAGGAGATTAGACCAATCTCTCCTAAGCTGTCAAGGAGAATAAAATAATCCAAACAGGCAACCGTTATCGGTGTCATGACAAAGTTCGAATACCTTCAGCGAAAGCGAAGGTCGAGCGCGTAGATTTCCTGAACGCTGCGATCGCGCATCAGGAGGGGCGCGTCGTCGGGAGTGAGCCCGATCCAGCCGGCGAACATGTCGCCAGACTGAGGGAAATCCTTGAGACTGAGGACGGGTTCAACCCTGCGATCCTTGATCCTCACTCGCACAAGTTCTTCGGCCCCGCCTTGGTTCGTGCGCACATAGACATACCTGCCATCGTGCGACCACTCGTTGTAACCGAAATGTTCGGATTCCGCCAGGAGCGACCATTGATTCGTGCCGGTATCGAACAGCATCAGTTTCGCGAAGTCGGTACTAAGAGCGGCGATATAAAGCCCCTTGGGAGAAACTCTGGGAGAAAAAAGACCATCGGAGCCGGGAATCGCTGAGACTTTCCCTGACTTCTAATCGAGCCGGTAAACCGCGCTTCTGCTTTCGTCCATACCGTCCCGTTTCGCGAATACGATAGACTCGCCATCGGACGACCAGGTCGGGTCTTGTTCGATAACGTTTGCATTTGCTTCGACGGGTAGCTGTGAGCTTCCGCCCGTCGATGAAAGCAAGACAATCTTCCAGGGACGGTAGAACTGGTTATCCGCAAACGCGATCCTGGAACCGTCAGGAGACCAGCGCGGTCCATACGCTCGCACTGGCGGAAATGTGAGTTGCGTCTTCTCGCTTCCGTCCGGATACGTAGCGTAGGCAATCCACTTTCCATCGGGCGAGAAATCCACGGGGCCAGCGGAGAGGCCCGGGAGATACGGATCGAATCGTCGAGCTTGCTGGTCATAGCGGAATAGCTCGACGCGAGGCTCTTCGCCGAGCACAAAGAGGCGTTTGCCGTCAGAGCTGGGAAGAGGAGCGCTGAAACGTAACGGCCCCGCTGCCAGAAGCATGGGCGAGAGGTCGGCTCTGCGAAAGACGGATCGGCGCTCGGGCGACACCCAGATGGACTGATCGGCGCCTCGACCAGCGCGGAAATAGTAATCATCGCCATCCGGTGACCAGTTTCCGCAGCACTGGTACGGGGGCACTTGCGAGTTAAGAAACAGCGGGTGAAGATTCTTTCCATCGGCGTCCATTTCCCAGATAGAGCTGGAATCCATTTCCGGATGCAGAACGTCGAAGCGTATCCGCCGGCTATCCGGTGAAAACCGAAGCGAGAGCACATTCCCTGCAACCTTTGCGAGCTCATGCGGCTCGCTGCCATCCCTGTTTGCAATCAGGATTACGCTGCCATCCGTATATGATGTGCGTTCCGTCTGGAGTCCAACAGGCTGCGGACGCGAGAAAGTTTCCGATGCGGCGAGGGGTACCTGCTGGCAGCGGCTGCAGCCACAGTGACGGAGAAGCCTTGGAGTCGCCATTCGCGACGAGCAACTCGGAGCGGTCCGGGAGATGTCATGGACGGACGTAACTTCCTGAAGGGTGGTGGCAATCGAGGTGGTCTCTCCCCCGGTTGCCGTCAGCTGGGCGATCCAGGAACCCGTTGTCCAAGGTTTTCCTTCGACGAAATAGAGGCGGGCGCCATCCGTGACGGGCGCAAGCAAGGGACTCTTCCCCTTTCCGTCATTGGTAATCCGAACCGCATTGACGACCGTTGGCACTCGCGGCTGGCTATACCACATGGCTGCTGCAATCGGCAGCACAACGGCAGCAACGGCAATTCTGTCTGGCAAGACCAGGCTGGGGCTGTGGTCCGGCTGTGATTTTCGCGGCGCTCGAATCTCTGATTTCGGTTGAGAGTTCAGGCATGCCGTTCCTTGTCGGCAGCTCAGTCACCGGGGCAATGAATCGATATCCCCGGCGCTGTATGGTCTCGATGAATCGCGGGTTGTCGGCGGAGTCACCGAAAAGGACGCGCAGCTTCCGGATTGCAGTATTCAGTCCTTCGTCGAAGCTGACGTAGGTGTCCGCAGGCCACAGTCTGGATTGGATTTCTTCGCGGACGACGATCTGGCCCGGATGCTCTAGGAGCAAGGCAAGGACTCGGAAGGGCTGCTCCTGAATCCGGCACTCGCCGCCCCTGGCGCAGTACTTCATGAGTGGTCAGGTCAACTTCGAAGAGTCCTGTGCTGATCCGGCGACCAGAATTGACGGGAGCGAAAACACACGCTGCCGGGGCTGGGTGATGTTGGTGCAAGGCCGCCGGGAGGGGTCCATTCAAAAACATGGAGGATTGAATGAGTAAAAGCATTTGTGTATCAGTGCTGGGCATCATCTGCGGCTTCTCGACCGTCGCGAGTCAGGGCCAGGACTGGAGCCGCTGCAACAGCGAAACTATCAAGGGCGACTATGCGGTCCGCGTTTCGGGTGAGGTTTTTGTTCCGCCTGCCAGCCCCAACCAGTTGCCCGTGATCGCTGCCTATCGGGACGGTATTGCACTGGTCCATTTCGACCGAAACCACGGCCTGACTCAAGTGGACTATGTTGTGGCGAATGGGGCGGTCGTTCCGGGGCCGCCTGATGGCAACGGTTTCCACACCGATGAAACCGGGACCTACACGGTAAATGAAAACTGCACCGGCTCAGCCGAGATCGACTTTCCGACGCCGCCGGGGGGAACCAGTGGTGCCGTCATCAAAGTGCTCTTAGTCATCTCGGATGATGGCCGTCGGTTCAATGAGATCGTCACCAGTCTTACGCCGCCCAACTCAACTACGCCAGCCATGGTCAATATCCACGCCGACGCCAGGAGGGTTCATAACGACCGGTTCTAATTTCTGGGGGACTCTTGCTCTGAACTGTCAGGAATCTTGCGATTGCTGAATTCCCTCCCATTAACCTGAAGTTGGTGAAAAGGGGGCCGTCCTTCCAACGGCCCCCTTCTTGTTTTGCCCGGTCCCGGGTGCAGACCGCCTCCGGGCGCGGCGCATGCCGGCGCGCCAATGCTAAACTCTAAAAGCGTCGATGATATTGAAACAGTATTACCTTGGCTGCCTCGCCCACGCTTCCTATCTCCTCGCGGACGAGGAAACCTCAACCGCCATCATCGTCGACCCACAGCGCGACATCCAGCAGTACCTGGCTGACGCCGAAACGCTTGGCCTGCGGATTCGCCATGTCTTCCTCAGCCATTTCCACGCAGACTTCGTAGCCGGCCATCTTGAGCTGCGCGATAGCTGCGGCGCGACCATCCATCTCGGCTCCCGCGCCCGGGCCGAATACCCTTTCGTCGCGATGAAGGACGGCGATACGCTTGATTTCCCGGGATTACGCCTGCAGGTGCTGGAAACTCCCGGCCACACCATTGAGTCGATCTCGATCCTGGTATTCGATCTCAAGAAGGACCCAGCAAGACCTCACGCGGTCCTTACTGGAGATACGCTCTTCATCGGCGATGTTGGCCGCCCCGATCTGCGTGCGTCGCTTGGATGGAGCGCCGACGACCTCGGTGCCCACCTGTATGACTCCCTCCACAATAAGCTCCTGAAGCTTCCTGACGAGGTCCTTGTCTACCCGGCCCACGGCGCTGGCTCCCTCTGCGGCAAACAGCTTTCCTCCGACACCGTCTCTTCGCTCGGAGATCAGAGGCGCTTGAACTATGCCCTGCAGCCCATGTCAAAGGAGGAGTTTGTCCGCCTGGTCACCGCCGACCAGCCCGACGCTCCGCCATACTTCACCTATGACGCCATTCTCAACACGCGGGAACGCGCCACGCTGGACAAGAACCTCGAACAGGTTCTCCAACCCGTCGAACTCGCCGAGGTTCTCGGGATGGGAAAGCGTGGCGCTCAGATCCTCGATGTCCGCGATCCCGCCGAGTACGCCAAGGGCCACCTCGCCGGCAGCATCAACATCGGACTCGGCGGCCAATACGCCACCTGGGCGGGCACCGTACTCGACCGCGCCCGGCCCATCCTCATCATCGCCGAGCCCGGACGCGAGCAGGAAGCCGCACTGCGACTCGGCCGCATAGGTTTCGATCACGTAAAGGGCTACCTGCGGGGCGGTATGGAAGCCCTTGCGAGCAGACCGGATCTGGTCCAGCCGACAGAACGTATCAGCGTCCTTATCGCGGCCGAAGAACTGGCGGGTGCTAACCCGCCCCTGGTGCTCGATGTCCGCGCCCCGCGCGAGTGGGCCGGCAAGCGCATAGAAGGAAGCTTGAACTTTCCGCTTAACCATCTGCAGGAGCGCCTCGCCGAAATCCCTCGCGACCGCCGCATCGCCATCCATTGCGCGGGCGGCTACCGCTCTTCCATCGCCGCCAGTATCCTGCACCAGTCTGGAATCACGAATCTGACCGAGATGGCCGGCGGCCTCGCTGCTTGGGAAGCCGCGCAACTCCCGTTCGTTTCAGAAGCCTGAACAGCAGTAAATTGCTGTCAAGCCCTATTGACTGCAAGCGACCGCGTAACTCCTTACCTGCAAATAACATAAGCAGAAAGTCGGCCTGCCGGGAATTACCCTCAAATCGGATATAATAAAAGAAGAAGAGAAAAACACAGAAGAGGCACGGCGATAAGCCCTGCCTTTTCTTATTTTTACCCGTAACCCACTGAAAAAAAGCGACTCCGTACACGTCAACACTGTAAGTCATTGAAAATAAAACAACTCCGTAAAAATGGGGGGAGGGGGTGCCCCACACCCACAATCGCGTATCCTGCTTTTCATGAAGGTTCTCGCAACGTTGGCCGCCATCCTCCTGCTCCCGGCAATCGCCCAAAGTCAGGTCGAGAAATCTGGCCCTTGGGAGATGCAGGACAGCCGAACCACCGCCAGCCTGCGCGGCATACACGCCGTAGGTGGCGGAGTAGCCTGGGCCAGCGGCACCAACGGCACCGTCCTGCGCACCGAAGACAGCGGCTACATGTGGCAAAGTTGCGCCATGCCGCCCGGAGCCGAAAAGCTGGACTTCCGCGGCATCTGGGCCTGGGACGCGAACACGGCGATCGTCATGTCCAGCGGCCCCGGCGACCAGTCCCGCTTTTACAAGACAACGGACGGCTGCTCCCACTGGACCCTCCTCTACACCAACCCAGACAAGGACGGATTTTGGGACGCGATGGCGTTTGAGGATCAAGACCACGGATTTGCTCTGGGTGACCCGGTAAATGGCAGACTCGTGCTGCTTTTTACCCTAGGCGCAGGGAAAACATGGGATCGCGTCAACACAGCGAACCTCGATATTGGCAAGGTTAAGATCGGAGCTTTTGCAGCCAGCAATTCAGCGCTTCTGTATGGCCCCTCGCATTTGCCATGGTTTGGGACCAGCGGACCAGACGGGCCCTATCTCTACACTGGAGACAGTGTCTGTACATCAATTACGGCACAAATGAGCCCCGCAACCTGCTATGAAAAATCCTTGCTCTTTGAAAAGAAGAAGCTGCCCATGGCTGGAGCCACGGCTTCTGCGGGAATTTTCTCGATTGCAATGAATGCAGACAAAACTATCGCTGTAGCCGTAGGAGGCGATTACACCAAACCCAACGAATCCAACGGAACCGCAGCCTGGACCGCTGACGGAGGCCAGCACTGGACAGCAGCCGAGAAGCCTCCACATGGCTACCGCTCCGCCGTCGCCTGGGACGCCGACTCCAAAGCTTGGATCGCCGCCGGAACCAACGGCTCCGACATCAGCTACGACGACGGCAAAACCTGGCAGCCCCTCGACGACGGCAACTGGAATGCCCTCAGCCTGCCCTGGATCGTCGGCCCAAAAGGGAGAATCGCCAAGCTCGGAGCGTTGCCGAAGAAATGATCTCAAACGCCCCATCCTTTGCGCAACAAACGGTAGGAGACCACCGACCTGCCCCCGATGAGCGAAGCAGCACACTCCTGCGTCTGACTCTTTAGTAGAAGAGAGAACAGCGCGGGCTGGGTTTCAGGGGATTTCCCGGCCCGCAAGCTGATATCGTGGAAGAGAATGGCAGAGTTCGTCATCAAGCTGGCCGATGAGCGCGGGCGCGTGCAGGAGCAGATTCATTCCGCCGCCTCCGCCGAGGAGTTGCGCCAGCGTTTCTCCCAGGCCGGCTACTACATCTACTCCGTCAAACCCCGCGGTATGGGCGGAGGTCGGAAGAAGGCGAAACTCGAGACTTTTCTTATATTTAACCAGCAATTTCTAACCCTCGTTCGAGCTGGACTTCCGATCCTCAGTTCGCTCGAAATGCTGGCCAAAAACCAGAAAAATCCCGCATTTTCCGCGCAGTTACACAATGTTTCCGCACGCGTCCGCACCGGCGAATCGATCTCAAGCGCCTTCGAAGCGCAAGGCGGATTCCCGCTCATCTACACCACAACGCTGCTTGCCGGCGAACGAAGCGGCAATCTGGAAGAGGTTTTAGGCCGGTATCTTTCCTTCCAGCGCGTCTCGCTTGACCTTCCGCAAGAAGCTGCAAGCCTCGCTTGTCTACCCTGCGCTATTGATAACACTGGTCTTCGCCCTCTTCATCTTCCTCATTACCTTCGTCGTGCCGCGCTTCGCCCTGCTCTACGACCAGATCGGCACCAAACTCCCCGGAATCACTCTGTTCCTCCTCGCCCTCGGCAACGGCGCACAGCACTACATGCTCTACATCCTGCCTGTCGCTCGCGATCATCGCCTACCTGCTCTATCGCTGGAGCAAGACCGAAACAGGCGCCGACCGCATCGACGGCATCCGCATCCGCCTGCCTCTCTTCGGGAAGATCTGGCTCAAATACCAGGTTGCCCTCTTCGCCCGAACCCTCTCGACCCTCCTATCCGGCGGCCTGCCCCTGGTCCCATCGCTGGAAACCGCCGCCCGCTCCATCGCCAGCAAGCGCATTGCAAAGGCAGTATTCGCCTCAGTGGGTAGCGTGCGCGAAGGCAAAAGCCTCGCGAAGAGCCTCGTAAACACGAAAGTCTTCCCCGAGCTCTCGACAGAAATGATCGAAGTCGGCGAATCGACCGGCGCACTGCCCCAGATGCTCAACTCCGTCGCAGAATTCTTCGAAGAAGACGTGCAGACGGCACTGACCGCGTCACTCGCGCTCATCGAACCCGCGATCCTGATCGTCATGGGCGTCGTGGTCGTAGTTATTCTCATCGCCCTCTATTTGCCCATCTTCTCGCTCAGTCAGTCAGGGTCGTTTTCGCGATAACGCTAAGGATTTCTCATGGCACAAGCACCAGCATTCATTCCGATCGAACAGGACGAGATAACCCGCGCGCAGGCTCTCGCCATTCGCTACCGCTGCGAGTTCGTCGATCTGAAAAACTTCCGCATCCAGCATGATCTCTTCCGGACCGTGCCGGTCGACATGATGTTCCGCTACAACTTCGTGCCGCTCGAACAGCACGAAGACCGCCTGGTGATCGCTGTTAGCGACCCTAGCCGCCTGATGGTCCTGGACGAGATCTCCAGCCTCCTCGGCCAACGCATCTCGGCGCGCGTCGCCACGCTCTCGCAGATCACCGACCTGCTCAAGAAGACGGAGCAGTCACAACGCGTCCTCGATGAAGCGTCGGAGGGCCTGACATTCGATGTTCTCACCGGCGAAGACAACTCGGACGAAAATATCTCGATCGAGAAACTGACGTCCGAAGAAGACATCAGCCCAATCATCCGCCTCGTCGATACCACGATCTTCACCGCACTCGAACGGCGAGCCTCGGACATCCACATCGAGACCTACGAGGACTCGGTGCTCGTCAAGTATCGTATCGACGGCGTACTGCAGCAGGCCATGGCGCCCATCGCACGCGAGCACCACTCGACCATCCTCTCGCGCATCAAGATCATGAGCGAACTCGACATCGCCGAACGCCGCGTGCCGCAGGATGGCCGCTTCCGCGTGCGCTACAAGGGCCGACTGATCGACTTCCGCGTCTCGGTCATGCCCACAGTGCATGGCGAAAATGCCGTCCTTCGCGTACTCGACAAAGAATCGATGAGCGAGAAATTTCATAAGCTCACCCTCGACGTTGTGGGTTTTGCGGACGACGACCTACGTCGCTTCCGACGATACATCCGCGAGCCGTACGGCATGGTGCTGGTGACAGGGCCGACCGGCTCCGGCAAAACAACGACTCTCTACGCCGCGCTGAACGAGATCAAAAGCGACGAAGACAAGATCATCACCATCGAAGACCCGGTCGAGTACCAGATTCGCGGCATCACGCAGATTCCCGTCAACGAGAAAAAAGGCCTCACCTTCGCACGTGGCTTGCGCTCCATTCTGCGCCACGATCCCGACAAGATCCTCGTCGGCGAAATCCGCGACCAGGAAACAGCGCAGATCGCCATCAATTCCGCGCTCACCGGTCACCTCGTCTTCACCACCGTCCACGCGAACAACGTTTTCGATGTGCTGGGACGCTTTCTGAACATGGGCGTCGAGCCGTACAACTTCATCTCCGCGCTTAACTGCATCCTCGCGCAGCGCCTCGTCCGCACCATTTGCGAATATTGCATGCGCTCAGTCCGGCACGATGAGGAAACGCTGCTCACCAGCGGCATGGATCTCGCTGAGTGGGCCAACTTTGACTTCCGCGAGGGCGCAGGCTGCATCGAATGCGGCGGCACTGGCTATCGGGGACGGACGGCGATACACGAACTGCTTGACCTGACCGATCCTATCCGTGAAATGATTCTTGAAAAGAAACCAAGCTCCGAAGTCCGTAAGCTCGCCGCCAAAGAGGGAATGCAGTTCCTGCGCGAATCGGCACTCGACCGCGTACGACGTGGGCTAACAACGCTGAAAGAAATCAACAAGGTCACATTCATCGAGGCAACACGCTAGTGACATTTCCCTTCCTTTTTCCGATAAAGAACGAACGCCCTCGCTTGGCGTGCGACCTCACATTGGATGGCGTCGTGGCAGCCCAGATCACCGATTCACAGCAAACGGTGACAGCATTCGCTCCGCTCCTTGCCGGAGCGCTCATTCCCGGCTTGAAAACGCCGAACATCATCGACAGGGCCGCGGTCGTAGCCGCGCTGAAGCGTGCGCTTGACGCGGTCGACGCTCGCGACAAGCGTCTGACGCTGGTCGTGCCCGACGCAGCCATGCGTGTGCTGTTGCTCGACTTCGACACGGTGCCGACAAAGTTGAGTGAAGCGCTGCCCGTAGTCCGCTTCCGTCTACGCAAGCTGGTTCCCTTCGAAGTCGACGACGCGGCCATCAGTTACCAGATCACGCAAGAGACCGCCGAGGAAGTCCGCGCGCTCGTAACAGCCATGCCTCACGCCGTTCTCGCCGAATACGAAGAAGCTGTGCGCCTCGCCGGATACGAGCCCGGTGTCGTCCTGCCCAGCACCCTTGCATCGCTCGCGGGGCTAACGCAGTCAGAACCCGCGCTGCTCGTCAACCTCAACGGAAATTCTGTGACGACGGCGATCACACGCGGCAATGAACTGTTGCTCCACCGCAGTATCGAGTTACCTGGCGAACAAATTCTGCGCGATGATGAGCTTCGCCACGCGGTATCCGTCTCCATTGCTTATTTTGAAGACACGCTCGCGTCCATACCGGATGCGGTTTTCTTCGCCGGTCCGGGCGGCGCGCCAGAACTGACGCGAGTGCTTGAGCTCGAACAGTTCCGCGTGCGCGATGTGGTTTCAGCCGCCACCGGAAACGGAAGCACCGCACCCAGGGGCCTGATGGCCGGAGTATCAGGAGCGCTCGCAAGCTAATGCGCATCATCGTCAATCTCGCTACGCGGCCATTTGTCGAGCTGCGGCCTGTCTATAAACGCCTTCGCATCTGGATGGCAGTACTTCTTGTATTCGGCAATTCCGCTCTGGTATCTGGCACGCATCGAACAGAGGAAGGCAGATGCTGCGACAGCACGCGTCCGCAGCATGCGGGCCAATGTGCAGCAGATGCAACGCCAGCAGCAGAGCTACCAGGCGCTCATGCGCCAGCCGCAAAATGCCGCTGTGCTCACGCAATCGGATTTCCTGAACGATCTCTTCCGCCGCAAGTCCTTCTCATGGACGGCCACGATGACCGACCTCGAAACCGTCCTGCCGGCTGGCGTGCAGGTCCAGAGCATCGATCCGCAGGTTACGCCGGATGGCCACGTGACCATACATATGCGAGTAAGCGGCGCACGCGAACGCGCCATCGAACTGGTGAAAAACCTTGAAGGTTCGAAGCACTTCGCCTCTCCGCGACTCGCGCAGGAATCGCTGGCCACGGCGAACGCCGGCAATCAGCAAGCATCGCCGGTCAGCGGGCCCAGTGACGTGAATTTCGATATTCTCGCCGACTACCGGCCATTGCAACCCTCGGAAGACCACGCCGAAAAGCAAGATCAGAAGCACGATAAGAAGCCTGAGAAAGAAGCGGAGCCAAAGCCGCAGCGGAGTGCGAAATGAACAACCTGCGCAAGCTCTTCACGCTTCTCAATCTGCACTTCGCGGGTGTCGTGTTGCTGCTCGGTCTGAATCTGTTTCTGCTCACGCGCCTCTTCTTCGCCTGGCATGCGGCGAGGTCCGACCAGTCGGCTGATTACGAATCCGAACACATAACCTACGTGCAGTTGCAGACGCAGATGTCGCACCTGCAAGGGCTCCCGGAGAAAGTAAACCAGGCGCGCAGCGATGCCGACAAGTTCTACGAGAAGCGAATCGCTCCGAACTATTCGACGATGCTGAGCGAACTGGGCAAGATCGAAACGAAGAACAACGTGCGTTTAACCCGCGCTCAGTACACAGCAACGCCGGCAATCAACGGGCTGACCCAACTTCGCATCGACGCCAGTCTGAGCGGTGAATACACCGCGCTGATGCACTTCCTCAGCGACGTCGAACGCGATAAAGAAGATGTGTTCTTCACCATCAACGCGCTTACGTTCAGCGGACAGCAGGGTGGGCTCGTCAACCTGCGGCTGCGCATGACCACATACCTGCAGTCGAGCGGCGATCTGCCGCCTGCCGTTGGTGATGAAAGCGCAGCGCCAAGCACGCAGGCATCCCTGCGGCTGCAGACCGCACTCCCTCAGGAGGCCCGATAATGGCATTGAAGATCGGCGCCGAGGATAAGAAGAAAGTCATCATCGCCGGAGTGCTCAGCATTGTTGTCATTGGCCTTCTGGTGAGTGTGTTGATGAGCTACTTTGGCGGAAGTTCAGCACCTGCTCCACCTCCGCAAACTGTAACGGTCCAGCCAAACCGTGCCGCAACAAGCAAGGCAACAGCTCCGGCAGGAGGCGACCATGCTGCAGCCCGAATTCCTGGCGTTGCCGCGAGTCTCGATCCGACACTGCATCCCGAGTGGATGGCGCAGGCAGAGTCGCTCGAATACTCGGGCAGCGGCCGCAATATCTTCTCGCAGTTTTCTGCCCCACCCAAAATAGAAGAGGTAAAAGCGCCGATTCGCCCAGATACGCCGGGGGCCCAGGTTCCGCAAGGCCCTCCGCCACCCCCGCCGATTGATCTCAAATTCTTCGGTTATGAAGCGCACAAGGACGGCACGCGCATGGCGTTCCTGCTGCACGGGGACGACGTTTTTATCGCGTCTGAAGGAGATGTCGTCGATCACCGCTACAAAGTCTTAAAGATCGCGCCTTTCTCCGTGCAGATCGAAGATCTCCCGTACCAGAACGCGCAGCCCGTACCGCTTGTGCAGAATTGATCTGTATGTGTCGTCGCCGTCCCCAATCCGAATCAGGCTACATCCTGCTCGCCGTGCTGTTTATGGTGGTGCTGATTTTGATAGCTCTGGCCGTCGCGGCTCCGCGGATTGCGGCAGATATTCAACGCGACCGCGAAGATGAGCTGATACACCGAGGAAAGCAATACACGCGAGCCATCAAGCTTTACTACAAGAAGTTTGGGCGCTACCCCGCTTCGATCGACCAGCTAGAGAGCACCAACAACATTCGCTTCCTGCGCAAGCGCTACATCGATCCCATGACGGGCAAGGACGACTGGAAGATCATCCATTTTGGCGAAGCACATGTAAAGGCAATGGGTCTCTTTGGTCAACCCATTCAAAACGCGGGAACGGCAGGCAGCAGCATGCTTGGAGGTACGCCCGGGATGACATCGAATCCACTGGGCAACACATCTTCTTTTGGCGGAACGTCGTCCATTGGTGGATCGACCTCCACCTCCAGCACCACATCGTCCTCAAATAGCACCGGCGCCGACTCATCCGGAACATCGGGCACGACTGGTACATCTACATCAACCCCAGGCAGCACGAGTCCATACGGCAGCAGCACTGGAACCAGCTCCGGCACAAGCCCCTTCGGCAGCGGCCCAACCCTCGGAGGCGCTCCGATGGTTGGCGTCGTCAGCAAAAACACCAAGGTTTCAATCAAGGAATACAAACAGCAGAAGCACTACAACGAGTGGGAATTCGTCTACGATCCAGTCGAAGACCTGATGAGTTCCGTCAGCCTCTTCGGCGGCGGATCCGGCGGGGCAGGCAATCTCAACGGCCCCGGCAGCAACGGCACGACACCCGGAGCATCTGGGTTTCCGGGAACGACCACTCCGGGAGCCAACAGCCCGTTCGGCTCCGGTCCAACTTCGGGCACAGGCACTCCCACAAGCCCGCCGACGAATCCACCAACGTCGCCGCAATAAAAACGGCCTCGCAGCGCGAGGCCGTTGCCTTTTCCTTGTAGCAGACAGATTACACGCTGAAGGAAGATCCGCAGCCGCACGTGCTCTTCGTATTGGGATTCTCAAACTTGAAGCCGGCAGCCTCAAGTGTCTCTACGTAATCCACCGTGCAGCCCGAAAGATACATCAGTGACGTCGCATCCACGAAAACCTTGAGCCCGTCGAAGCTGAACACCTTGTCCATCATCCCCGACTGGTTCTCAAACGACATGGAGTACTGGAAACCGGAGCAGCCGCCGCCAACCACGCCAATGCGCAGTCCTGCCGGAAGCGGGTCCTGAGTCGCCATGATTTCGCGAACTTTGCCAACTGCTGTATCGGTCAGCGATAGCGGCGCCTTCCTGACTTCCGTTGTCTCAGCCGGCGTAACGGTTGTGGTTGCCATGTATATCTCCCTGGTAAAAAACTTCTATTTAAGAGTGTACCGCCCCAAAACGGCTGATACAACCCTTCTTGCTTATTCGATGACAAAATCCGGGAACGGATTCACACCGTTGATTGCTGATAAGCAAAGATTTAGGAGGTATGCCTAATTGGCTGTAACTTGTCCGGAAATCCTTCCGTATTGCTCATTGGTGAGAATGCCTTTGCTCACCAGCTCGTGCGGTCTGCCATATGGCCGGCCGCGAATGATCCTCTGCGCCCGGGCCTCCGTAATTCCAGGCAAATCAACGAGTTGGTCTTCGGTGGCGGAGTTGATATCAACAAGGCCTGCAGCCGGTTTGCCGTCGGACTTCATCCCTTCCTTGACGCCGGCGACAATGGCAGTCACCTTACGCTCCGCATTTGCAGCAGCTACTTTGGCATCAGCCGCGGCCTGCTGCGCACCCTGCTTCGCCTGTTGGGTGGCCTGCGCGGCCTTTTGCTTGAGCTGCTCATCGGTTGGCTGCTGAGTATTGCAGGCCGCGAGCCAAAATGCCGCAGCTATTCCGAGAGTCGCAAATCGGACTGCAAATCTTGACTTCTTTGTTTTACGAGATTTCATTCTTCACCACCTTCGTCCGGGACACATGGATGGAGTCACTCGAAGCCGAAGAGGTTGCCAAGTTGGTTCCCTGACACCGAGCCGCCCCTGTTCAACGCCGTACCAACAGGACTATAATGAATAATCGAAGCGGCCCCACCTACCCCCGAGCCCTGGACTCTTGGACCCGCTCGTACCTGGGACTGGCTCAAACTCGAACCCGAGGTGCTCCATGAGCATCATGCTTGTTATGTGGATCGTATGGGCCGTCGTCACAACCGTGCTCTTAGCGCTACTTGCCTACCGCGGCACCCTGACCCGCTACGAGGAAGATCAACTCTTCCTCGATCCGGCTTCAGGCCACCAGGAGCAGGAGCAAAGCCTGATTGTGCAAAAGGTTAATCGCATTCAACCGCTCGTCCGCATTATGATGGGCGCCACTTGTGTTCTATCCGCCCTTATTATAGGCGTGTACGTCTGGGACGCAATCAGCCAGTTCAAGTAAGGAACTCATACGTTCGGCCGGAATGCCTCCACGGCATTCCGGCTCCTTACTTTCCCGGGGATAACCCCTCCACCGTTCCACGAGCGACGACATCCACTGTCACTTCATTGTCGACCTTCAGCAGAAATGTGCTCGCATCTTTCATCCCCCAGGCCAAATAGGGAATCACAAAGTGCGTCGTCGCTGTCGCATCCGGTCCGTTCAACTGCACCGCCATCTGTAACGTAAGCGGATGGTCGGCGCCATGAATATTGAACGTGCCGCCGACAGTTACATTTTGAGTGCCTCCGGCCTTCAGGTTTCCCGAGAACTTCACTGGATGGAAGAATGCCTGCGGGTACTTGCCGCTTTCAAGCACCTCGTTCTGCATTTTTGCATCGCGCGAACTGTTTCCGCTCTCACCGGTAGTCACATCAACCAGAAATTCGCCCTCCGCCGCGCCCGTAGCAGGATCAAACGTCATCAACCCGCCCTTCAGCCGAAACGTACCGTGCACAGTATGCAGGGTGGTTCCAAGGGTCCAGTGAATCTCAGATTTCTGCGGATCAAGATGAACAGTAACTTTCGGTGCAGGCGACTGCGCTCGCACGATCTGCGCAGCACACAGAACAAATGAAATAAGAAAAATGCGATGCTTGCAAAGCGCAGGATTCACGTAGACGCCCTTTCCGTGTCGGATGCAGAAAGGCCAGAGAGCGCGATGCCTTTCACGATATCGGCACCGCGATGCAGCATGAGATGCGGCAGACTCTCCTCGCCCATGTGGACCTGCAACAGCCCATAACACAACTCCGGCGACCTCGCCAACACACGCATGGCCGCATTCCGCATCCATGCATATTTGTCAGCCATCAACAAGCCACGCGCCATGCGCCTCGGCATCCGCAGCGTCCTGTCATGTTCCGAAGCATACAGATTAAGCGAGTCCATCTCCAGCGAACGGCTCAGCAAACGCGCCTGCCGAAACCCAATCGCCAGGCCCTCACCCGTGACCGCATCGACCGATCCCGAAGCATCCCCAATGAGCGCGACATTGCCTTTCACGACCCGTCTCAGCAGGCGAGTCGTCGTCAGCGCACCGCGCTCACCCGTGACCGCTTCTGTGGCTGGAAGCCTTTCGCGCAGCAACGGGATCGATTCAACAACCTGCAGCATACGCGTCGAGCTGTGCCGCGTCACCACCGCAACGCAGATCTCCTCGCGCGCCACCGGCGTAATGTACACCTGCCCGAGCGCGCACCAATGCACTTCGACAAAGTCGCTGATCGGCGGTATTCGATAATGCCTGCGGAAGCCAAAGCGCTTCGTAACCAATCTGCAGCGGTCAAGACCAGCCCACCTGCGCACGCGCGATGATTGCCCATCCGCACCCACCAGGAACCGGTAGTTGCTGGCTTCATGATCCAGCGAAACGCCACGACCCAGCGTCACATGCGTATTCCACCGCAGCCGGACACCAACTTCGAGAGCGCGGTCCACCAGTCGTGCATGCAGCGCCGTTCTGCGCATCCCGATGCCTTCCCCGCTCGGGAAAGCCGCAGACGCGGAAACCACTTCCCCGTCTGTCCAGTTCAGAAATTGAATTCCGCGAAACAGTGCGCCCTCGCCGGGCTGGCACCGCACTCCCAGGGCAGCCAGATCGCGTCGCGCATCAGGCATTAGTCCCTCGCCGCAAGCTTTGTCGATCGGCGGCTTCAGTGCATCGGCGACCAGCACATCTGCACCCTGCATCCTTAAAGCAATTGCGGCGGCAAGTCCCGCAGGACCGCCGCCAACAATTACGACATCACACGAATTTTGATTCAAGAAGTACTACCACTCCAGCAACAGGATCTCCGCGCAAAAGCCCGGTCCCATTGCAGCCAGAATACTTCGCGTCCCAGGCGCGGGACGCCGGTGTTTCATCACCTCGTCCAGCACTACCAGGACCGAGGCAGACGACAAGTTGCCAACACGGCGCAACGCTTCCCAGGAAGCGTTCAATTGGCCGTTCTTCAAGTTCAGTGCGTCCGCAGTTGCCTCCAGGACCTTCGGACCGCCCGTATGCATGATCCATGAGCCGATATCGGCCCGCGTCAATCCATGTTGTTCCAGAAATCCATCGACGTCGCGGCCAAGATTTTCGCGTACCACCGTTGGTACATCCGGGGACAACACAATGTTGAAGCCCTTCTCCGAGATCCTCCAGCCCATCACGTCATGTGTATCCGGATAAAAGACCTGATGACTGGCCACAATGCGCGGTCCGGAAGAAGCGACCTTGTCGCCGGCAATGAGGGCTGCGGCAGCGCCATCACCGAATAGTCCCGAAGAGATCAGGTTTGCGACAGAAAGATCGTCGCGCTGCCAGGTAAGCGAGCAAAGCTCGACGGATAGCAGGACTGCAATCTGGTCCGGGTACGCGCGCACATAGTCTGCCGCGCGAGCCAGCCCGGCGGCACCCGCGACGCAGCCAAGGCCGAAGATCGGAGTGCGCTTTATATTCCGGGAAAGCCCCATCCGGTTCACCAGTCGCGCATCAATCGAAGGGCTGCATACGCCCGTCACGGAAACAAAAAAGATCGCACCAATGCGATCGCGAGTGAGACCGGCTAGTTTGAGAGCGCAATCAATCACCTGCTCGCCCAGCTGTTCTGACACTTCAATCCAGACATCGTTGGCCTTGCCCCAGGTATCGAGGCCTCGATAATCTTCGAGGGGCCGCGAGAAATAGCGACCGTCGACCCCTGTCCGATAGTGCAATCTCTCGAGGATACTGGCCTTGTCGAAACTCTCGCCCCAGTACTCTTTGATAGCTTCGACGATCTCCTGCTGAGAGAAATAGTGTGGTGGATATGCTGTTGCCGTACTGAGAATTCGCATAGAGAGGCCGGTCTCGCAATCAGAATAAGTAGGCTGAGAAAGAAAGTCTTCTCGCAATTGTGTTTATCTTGTCATTCTTCAGGCGATTTTCGAATCTGGCAAGAGATTCCGACAGACCACCTCAAATCTTTACTGCACGGACGGCCAGTTGCAAGGCGTCGTGCCAAAAGCGCTTTGACGATTGCACAACTCCACAACCTGCCCTAATGCGGTTACGAATTGGGTTAGCCTCCTTCGTTGCCGTTTAGCGGGGGCGGCTTTCAACACCATGAAATTATTTCGCATATTTGGGTCAGAATGTCGTGCTCCCCGGAACAGGCGCATCATGATCATCTGCCCAAACATGCCGGATGAATCCCGCCAAAGGCCTCAAACGAGAGCTTTAACCCGGCGACCAAGGCTGATCGAAGACAATACGGTTTGAAAAATCCTAGCCCGGCACCTTGGTAACGATCTCATAGCCGGCAATGTAATTCCCGCAGGCGCTTGCCCCCGGGCAAGAGCCAGTTCTCCCGAACCGTACTGTTCGAGCACATCAAGAGTGCTGATTCCCGCTCGTATCGCCAGGGAATTTATGCCTGTAGTAGGGGCGTGAACGATAGCAGGGAGGGGTAGCCGCTGTTGTGTACCTAATTCGTCAACAAGGTTAGCAAGCCAGCATCTGCTATCTGCCGGAGAGCAACGCAGACAACTAGTCAACTGCGGCGCTCAACTGATGACGCACATCGGCTCCGCGCACCCAGAAGATCACATCCATTGCGATATTGGTGGCATGGTCCGCGATGCGCTCAAGGTTGCGGGAAATGATAATCGCCTGGAGCGCCTGCTGGCTCAGATCGGAATTATTCTGAATAAATTTTGTCAGTTCCTCGTGGGCTATCCGGTTCATGCGGTCAATCTCGTCATCCATGGCAAGAACCGATTCGGCTACCTGCGCATCCGCATCGAGTAGGGATTGCAGTGCCGTGCGAATCATGCGCGCCGCGCAACTGCGCATGCCGTCGATATCAATGGGCAGGTCCAGAGGATCGCATTCGATCAGGTCCAGTGTCCGCGTCGCAACGCTCATCGATTGATCGCCAATCCGCTCCAGGTCGCCATTGATCTTGATGACGGCCAGGATAAAGCGCAGATCGATGGCCATGGGCTGCTCTTTGGCGAGCAGATCATAGGCCATTTCGTCCAGCTCACGCTGCGCGGAATTGATCGCCTTTTCGTTTTCGCGGACAAACTGGCAAAGGCCCGCGTCTCGTTGCAAATAGGCATCGACACACGCATCCAGGGCCTGCTGGGAAAGCGCGGCCATCCCCAGGATCTTGTCTTTCAGTTCGGCAAGCTGCTGCTGGAAGTGAATGCGCGGCAAGGGGATTCCTCCAACATTCAGTATGCAACAACGTATGTAACAATCCCGCGAAAACTTGCTGTTACTGTCGTGCTATCCCAGATCACTAACTCTCGGATCAGTAGGCGGAGTCTGCCGATTTAGAACGACGGCCCTGGCGCGTAAGGCGTGTCGCCACATAGTCCTTCAGCCGGTCACGCAGCCGCGCGGCCCACGGGCTATCAACCGCAAGCAATCCCAGGCCAACAAAGAGAAATGGAATGCCCGGAAGGATGGGCAATATACAGCCTGCAATGCCTGCGGCCAAACACGCATAGCCCGCCATCTGCCGCAAAATGACGTGCCACCGACTGTTCCGGGCGCTCTGCATATCTCATATGATTCATGGAGCGCCACTTGGGATACTTTATGCCAGCCGCTGCTCTGCTTCTTTGGCAGCTTCGTAAATCTGGTCGAAAGATTCAACCGCGTACAACACCTTCTGCATCTCCGATACAAGAAACTCCTGGCTCAGCACCGCATCGAGATCGAAGTCGCGAATCTCCGGGCCATTATTGATCACATGCGTCGATTCGCCATGCGACGAAATGAGCCCGCTCCCATACAGCTTGATCGTCCCCTTCTGCCGGATCACCCCGAATTCAACGGTGAACCAGAACAAGCGCCCCATGCGCTCCAGCTTGTCCTTGTCATGCATCAGCCCGAGACATACGCGCCCATACTGCTGCAGAAAGTCTGCAAACACCGGATGCGCATGCATCGGCACATGCCCAAACACATCGTGAAAAATGTCTGGTTCCGGCGTATATTCGAGCGACTCCCTCTTGCGCAGCCAGGTTGTCGTCGGAAACTGCCGCGCCGCCAGCATCTCAAAAAAGGCATCCGGAGGAAGAAACCCGCTCACCGGCGTCGCATTCCAGCCCGTGCGCGGCCCTAGCCGCTTATTCACCTCAGCCAGGTTCGGAATCGAATCCTCGCGCAACCCAATCTGGTGAAAGCCATCCAGATACTCCGCGCATGCATGTTCTTCCAGCTGCGGCATGCGCCGGCTCACCAGCTCTGCCCACACCGCGTGCTGTTCCGGCGTGTAAGCATTCCAATCCTGCTGGATGAGATACTGCTCGGCAATACGCAACGACGTGGCGACTTGATTCATGCGGAACTATCCCTCGGCTCAAAACATTTGAGCATCTCACCACCAATTGTGAAGTGTCAACACACGACTACCGCACCATCAAACTAAAATCTCGGCCACTCGCACCTCCTCAACCCCGCAACGCAAAAACTCCTCCCGCGTCGCCTCAACCGAATCATTCAGTCCAATCGCCCGGCAGGCGTCCTCAATCACCACTGCCTCGAATCCAGCCGCGTGCGCCTCCACCGCAGAGTGCCGCACGCAGTAGTCATAAGCCAGCCCGGCAAGAAACACCCGCTCAATCTCCCATTCGCGCAGATACCCGGCGAGCCCGGTCTTCGTCGCACGGTCGTTTTCCTGAAACGCCGAATACGAATCGATCTCCTGCCGAAATCCTTTGCGCAAAATCAGCCGCGCCCGCGTCGTGTCCAGATCCTTGTGAAACGCCGCTCCTTCACTCCCTTCGATGCAGTGATCGGGCCACAGCGTCTGCTCCCCATACGCCACTTGCGCCGTGCTGAACGGCTCTTTACCGTGCCTCGAGGCAAACGACAACTGCTCTCGCGGATGCCAGTCCTGTGTGAGTACAACACAGTGAAACAGCGGCGATAGCCGATTGATAAGGGGGACGATCTCATCTCCTCGCGGCACAGGCAAAGCTCCGCCAGGACAAAAGTCATTCTGCACATCGATGATCAGCAGCGCATCGCGGTCTCTGATTTTCACCGGCATTTCATCTTCCCCTCGCTAGAACAAATTGTGACTGGCTATGCCTTGCGGGTCTGGCCAACTCTTGTCCGTTGGGTATATGTTAGTGGGTCGCAGTTGCGGTCGGAACGGCATCTGGACGAGCAATCTGCGCGTCTAACTTTAGTGAAACGGGAGTACCTTTCGATGTCCACTCTTGCGCACCCGGAAGTGCAAACGCAAAAAGACTTCCTTCCCCTTAACGGAACAGATTACGTAGAGTTTTACGTCGGCAATGCTCGGCAGGCTGCGTATTACTATCGCGTGGCTTTTGGCATGAAGCTGGTCGCCTACTCCGGCCCGGAGACCGGTGCCCGGCATCGCGCGTCCTACGTGTTGCAACAGGGCAAGGTGCGATTCGTGCTGACGACGCCGCTGCGTCCAGATGGCGAAATCGCCGAGCACGTCCACCGGCACGGAGACGGCGTACATGACGTCGCCCTCTGGGTAGACGATGCCAAACTCGCCTGGAAAGAAACCACCAGGCGCGGCGCGCGCAGTGTGCATGAGCCTTATGAGCTGCGCGACGAGCATGGCACAGTGAAGCTCGCAACCATCGCCACCTATGGCGACACCGTCCACACCTTCGTCGAACGTGGTGATTATCGCGGAACATTCATGCCCGGGTATCGCGCCGTGGACCGCGATCCTCTCGCCCGTCCGGTCGGCCTCATCCACATCGATCACATGGTGGGCAACGTCGGCTGGAACGAGATGAACCGCTGGGTCGACTTCTATGCCGAAATTATGGGCTTCTCGCTCTACCAACATTTTGACGACAAGGACATCTCGACCGAGTACTCAGCGCTCATGTCCAAGGTCATGGCCAACGGCAACGGCCGTGTGAAGTTTCCAATCAACGAGCCGGCTGAGGGCCGCAGAAAATCGCAGATCGAGGAGTATCTGGAGTTCTACCACGGTCCCGGAATCCAGCACATCGCTCTCGCCACGGACAACATCCTTCACACCGTTGGCAAGCTGCAAGAACAAGGCATTGAGTTTCTAAAAGTCCCGCATTCCTACTACACGGAACTCGAAGCTCGCATCGGCAAAATTGACGAGCCGATCCATGAACTCGAACAGCTAGGCATCCTCGTGGATCGCGACGACGAAGGCTATATGCTGCAGATCTTTACCCGGCCAGTAGAAGACCGTCCAACGCTCTTCTATGAGATCATCCAGCGGAAGGGCAGCCGCAGCTTCGGCAAAGGGAACTTCAAGGCCCTGTTTGAAGCGATCGAACGCGAACAAGCCACGCGCGGTAATCTGTAGACTCCATCCTCAAAATTGAAGTGGCGGATCATGATCCGCCACTTCTGCATAGACATAATCAGCGTTGTCGCCCCTTCCGCGTTTCCTCGCTGAGGCAATAAAAGATCCACACCAGAAACCAGATGCAGGCTGCTACGACGATCAGCAGCGCATACAACGCCAGCGCATTCGAGTTCATACCTTAATCAAACGCTGTCAACCGCAAACGGACCGCAAAGAAAGTATAAGAATTTTGTAAGCCTACCGCAAAAGTAAAAGCGGCCCGATTGGGCCGCTTTTGTCGACTTGGCAAGTACGACAGCTCTAGTGATTTGCCGAGATACTCAGCGTCATCCTGTCATCTTTGCCAGACCGATTTCATCTCTCAACTACACAACAACTATGATGCAAGTTAAGCTCCATTCGGTCGTATGGCAGCTTTCATCAACTATTCAATCGTTTAGTGCCTGGCGCATCGCCGCAGTTCATATCGTAGCCGTGAAAATTTGGGCATTCGCGAGCAGAATTTTCTTATTCCGTCGTCATCTCTACGCCCTTGGCTTCCCTGCCAAATGCAGTAACAACGGCGAGATAGATTGCGCCAATCACCACCGTCCAGGCCAGCACCATGCCATAGCTTCCATAATGCTCAGCGGCTCT
This sequence comes from Terriglobales bacterium, assembly GCA_963823845.1. GTDB lineage: Bacteria > Acidobacteriota > Terriglobia > Terriglobales > Acidobacteriaceae > Alloacidobacterium. The sequence goes on along the minus strand of CAWGND010000016.1, from coordinate 265,679 downwards.
TGCCTGAAGCACTGCGTTGCGCGATGCCAGCAGGTTTCCAAGCTGGTAAGCGAGCCCGGGAAAAGTAGCGCGCACCGGACCGGGAGAGAGTTCCGTCAAATAGGCAGGCACCGCACCCCAGGCTCCCTGCACCATAAACTGCATCAGGAAAGCGCCCGTAGCGAGCACGTAAAGCGATTGACCAAACGCAAATAGCGGAATAACCGGCAGCGCCAGCAGCGTTGCGGCAATGATCGCCCGCTTGCGGCCGACGCGTTCCGAGAGGCTACCGAAGAAAATGCCTCCCAGCAAAGCGCCGATGCTGTAGACAATGGCCACACCTCCGGTAAGCGAGGCCGAGTAGCCGTGGTCCTTTTCCAGAAATGTCGGATACAGATCCTGCGTCCCATGCGAAAACGCATTGAATCCCGTCATCAGCAGGATCACAAAAATGAAAGTCAGAGCATACTGCCGGATGCCTTTGCCTGCCGACATCGCCGGCTTCGCGCCTTTCATGTGACCGGCCCGCCAGACCGGCGATTCCTCGACCTTGAGTCCGATATAGAGAACAAGCAACGCAGGAGCGGCGCCCACCACAAAGAGTCCGCGCCAGCCGACGACATGCCCCATCCAGGTCAGGTGCGTGAATGGCTTGTAGAGCCCAGCATAGGCCGCGGCGGCCACCAGGTACCCGACAGCATAGCCCTCCTGGAGCAACCCGGAAAAGAACCCGCGGCCCTCTTTGGGCAGCGTCTCAAAAGCCAGCGCCGCCCCTACGCCCCACTCGCCCCCCATGGCGATCCCGAACAGCGCGCGCAATATCAATAGCGCATGCAGCGACGGCGCAAAAGCGCAGGAAAGCTCAAAGACCGAGTAACAGGCAATATTGAGCATGAGCACCGGACGGCGGCCAAATTTATCCGCCAGCGTACCAAAGAGAAACGCTCCCACAGGCCGAAAAGCAAGGGTCAGAAACAGCGCCTCGGCGACCGCCGAAGTTCGTGCATGGAAATCGGCCGCAATCGCAGAGACACAGAAAACCAGCAGAAAGTAGTCGAATGCGTCGAGCGACCATCCTAGAAAGGCGGCGGTAAAGGCGTGCCTCTGCGGCGATGTCAGCGTCCGGAAATTTGAAAAGAAACGAGTTCGCATCAGCAGGCCCGGAAATTGGAGCTTAACAGAGTGCACACCAGATACGATTGTCTCGTTTCCATAAAATATTTGTTGCAACGAATATATGGCTCACGTATCCAAATGTAGTGCTGCTGACCGATTCAACGGCTGAAGCAGGAAAACAGGTTTTGGGAGAACGACTTTATGCAAGTGCTACGTAAATCAACTATTTTCACCGTCATTCTCGCCCTTGCGGCTGTAGCTGCCTCGGGGCAGGTATCCAAATGGCAGATCGACCCCGCTCACAGCGAGGCCGACTTCACCATCAAGCACATGGGAATTTCGAATGTCCATGGCCGCCTCGGCAACGTCAGCGGCTCGCTCAACCTTGACGACAAGGACATCACAAGGTCAAGCGTGGACGCGACGGTTGATGTGACAACCGTCGACACAGGCGTTGCCCAGCGCGACCAGCACCTCAAGAGCCCAGACTTCTTCGATGCGACCAAGTATCCGCAGATGACCTTTGTTGGCAAGAGCCTTTCAAACAGCCAGGGACAACTAAAGCTTACCGGCGACCTGACTCTGCACGGCGTGACCAAGCCCGTGACCCTTGCGCTGGAGGGCCCGAGCAAAGAGCAGGCCGACCCGTATGGCAAGATCCGCCGCGCCTTCTCGGCTACGACCGTGATTCACCGCCAAGATTATGGCCTTACCTGGAATGGCAATCTGAAATCTGGAGACAACGTTCTGGGCGATGACGTAAAGGTGGAATTGGACATCGAGCTGATCAAGCAGTAAAACCATTCCATAGGCTCAGTTAGCGTTTCATACGGCCCATTCACACGAAAAATAGGTGCGCTTCATGCGAAAGCGCACCCCGTATTTTGCAAAGGCGACCATGGTAAGCAAGCTACAGGAAGAGATCAAACAGACTCGGCCGTTCGCAAACCTTGAAGAAGAAGCGCTGCTCAACATCCGGCGCACTTCGGATCGGCTGCAGCACCACACCCAGCAGCTCTTCAAGCCGCATGGCATCACGCCGACGCAATATAACGTGCTCCGCATTCTTCGCGGAGCGGGAGATTCCGGCCTGCGATGTTCTGAGATCGGCGAACGCCTGGTGAGCAGCGATCCGGACATCACTCGCCTTCTCGGCCGCTTGCAGAAGCAAAAACTCATCCGCCGGAAGCGTAACCCGAAAGATCGACGCGTCATTTATGCAACGATCACAGCCGAAGGGTTGCGGCTGCTGAAAGAAACGGATCCCTTAGTCCACGACGGCGTGAAGCAGATTCTCAAACATATGACCCGTGAAAAATTGACAACACTCGTCTCGCTGTTGGAAGAGGTCCGTCAAACTCTTTCGCCTTGAACCGATCGGCTCGTCTTAGAGCTTCGCAGTTTCGCCAAGCGCTACTTCGATGCTTGCCCTCGCATCGGCTTCGGTTCCCTTAGCGTGAATCTGATGATGCAGGCAGTAAAGGGCCAGTTCCAGCCTGTCGGAGACGCCCAACTTGTCATAGATCTTGCGCAAATAGTTCTTGATCACCTGCTCGCTGGTGCCCAGCTGATAGGCGATCTCTTTATTGCGCTTCCCCTGCGTGATGCAGTTGATGATGGCCAGCTCCTTTGGGGACAACCGGGGCTGGTTCTTGGGACTGGCCAGCGCGGAAGCCTGGGTGCGATAGGCTTCAATGACCCAGGTGACCGACTGGTTGTCGATCCAGGTTTCACCGGCAGCAATCTTCCGCACACACTTCACCAGTAAATCCGGCGAAATTGATCGGGGAATAACGCCGCGGACCCCGCGACGGTAAAGCTCCACAATATGAGCCTCGTCGGTAGCGGTAGCCTGCACAATGATCTTCAGCTCGGGCGCGAGGTGCGAAATGTCAGCAATCGCGGTGCCCTTGCCGGCAAGTAGGTTCCCTTCCAGCACCAGCACGTCCGCCGGATGTTGCGGCAGTGTTGCATGCAGTGTTGCCAGGCTGTCCACCTGCGCAATAATCTGGATGTCATCTTCCACCGCAAAAACCTTGCGCATGCCAACTCGGTAAATTGCCTGTGAGTCGGCCATGATGACGCGAATCAACGGCTTGGCGTGAGCGGATACGGCTGCACCGTTTACAAGCGGCCCAGCGCTTTCAACTGTTTTCTGTTTTGCTTCCGACGTCATCGTTTTCTATCCACTTCGTCGCTCTATTGGAAGCGATACTCGTCAATCACTGCCGCTGCAAAACAATTTGAGCGTTTCTCGTACGAGCGAACCACTCTTCCAAGGCAATGAACAGCAGCGGTGTTGTCACCAAACAGCTCTCCTGCGGAAATCTCCAGCAGGAACTCAACCGGCGCGTTTACGGGAAGATGTTCTTTCAGGCGAAACAGCACTCCGTTCGCTGAAATGTTCTCGGTCGTCCCTGAAATCGCACGGTCCTCCGACAGAATTAGCACTGGCAATTGAAGAGGAAAACGCACCGAGAAACGCGTCCCTTCGGCATCGATTTCAAAACTTGAGGAGTGTTCCGACATATTCTCTCCTCCATATCGGATGCACAAAGCGCTTGGTATATACCTTATCGGAACGTAATCTTTCCTCCGAATTACCAAAGTTTACACGTCTATGTGACCAAGTAACAATAACGTTTGTCATTACTTTCTTTTTGGAATGCCGCGTTCGGTATATGGATCGTTACCTACGAAAGGGTAACAGTGAAGGAAATCAATGTCCTGGCGCAGGATAGAAGGCGGCCGAGCCGCCTACCCACTCCTTGTCGCGGTTATGATCGACCCCCATCATCTTGCCCCGGCCAAGCCTGACGAGCGAGAGTACAGGCTCCAGATGGCCACCGTCGGGCCACAGGTAAAGGATGCGGATCTCGGGCTGGGTAAAGCCGTGTGGCGTTTCCACAACAGACTCAAAATGAACTCTTTGCTGCAGAAGGTACTCATGGCGCTGGGATTTCGGGACCGAAGCTAAGAGTTCATCGGACGGGGCGAACTCGATTCCCTTTCCGGCGAAGGAGAAGAGTGGTTTGAGAATCCACTGTTCGCGGTCGTGCGGCAGGCGGTGTCGTCCTTTGCCAGCCATCCAATCGTCCAGGAAGACCGCAGGCGGAACGGCGGGGTGATCGAGATGCGGGATCGAGAATTTGCTGATGTGGAAGTACCAGTTCGGATGGCCTGCCCATTCCACATCGAATGATTCGCGGTAATCGAAGGGCAGCTCAATCTGCTTGCGCATGAGTTCGTCCACGATCGCCCGATTGTAGATGCGGCGGATAGGGATGAGCTTTGTTCCCTTGCGATAGCAGAGGCGCGTCGGTTTGCCCGGGCGCACATCGGCAACCAGTTCCGCGATGTCGACGATCTCGATGCCGAGGCGTTCTGCTGTCACCAGGAAATCCGGCAGCGTCTTCTGTTTGTGCGGCTCCACTTCCGTGAGCACCACGTTTTCCGGATGATGTCCGCGCAGGATGACGCGCTCCATCAGCTTCCAGAAGGTGGTTTCGGTGTGGCCGCCGAGTAGGTATCCCAACCCGCCGTCGAGCCGGAAGGCTGAGCGGTAGACCTCGTTCAGGACGAACTGATACGCGAACACTGACGGAAATGCCTGCAACTCGACCAGCTTTGGCACCAGCTTTCCATGCTCATCGCGCGCCAGGCCGAAGTCAGCGGTCATGAAGTGCGGATGCGGCGTTTCATCCGGGGCGCAATATTGCGCGGGAATCATCGCCCGCGAGGCCTTGAGATACGGCTTGTTGTCGACGAGCCGATGCGTCAGATCGGCACCGACTGCGGCCATTTCATCGAGCATCGCTTTCGGGAAGAAGCATGGCGTTTCGGCAACGCGGAACTCTACGTGAGAGCGCACACACGCGTCGAGACTGTGCAGCATCTTGCGATATGCTTCGGGGCGAAATCGCTGATTAAAGTCGCGACGCAGAGACTCAATCACGGCACCTAAGAGTACCGCAAAGTACGGTTCTCTTGCTTGGCTCCTGTGGGGCCTGCACTGTCCTCCTTACCTCCGTCCCCGGAGGAGTGGGAGGCTAGCCAGGTCTTTGATAAGAATGGAGTTAATTCTTAAGCGGCGCAAAGTGTTAAAAGCAGACTACTTATGCCCAAAATATCGCTTTGATTCGACTCACCTTACGCTTTGAGTCGATTGACGTCTGTCTTCCCGGGCTTCTGTCTTGTACTTCGTCCCAGAAATCTTAGAGAAGATTCCTAATTAAAACTAGGACATTTCGAGGCATTGCATATGTCAATTGTCGTTGCAACGAATTTAATTATTTTGCCTTCATTGAGCAGGGCGACTGGTTCGGCGGACAGCGCACGGATTGCGGGGATTGCGGCTGAGACCAACTCGATCAGCGACATGGTCGCTACGCTATCCTCAGCGGGGAAGCGCGAATGCGACATACACGCCGCCCGAAGGCGACTTCGGGTCTTTGCCGCCGCCAGCGGCGATGACGACATATTGCCTACCGTTTACTTCATAGGTGGCCGGGGTTGCGTTGCCGGAGAATGGCAGGGTGGTGTGCCAGAGGAGCTTTCCGGTTGCCTTGTCGAAGGCGCGCATCTGCTTGTCGTAATTGGTGGCGGCGATGAAGAGCAGTCCGCCCGCAGTCACGATGGGGCCGCCGTAGTTTTCCGTGCCTGTGTTTGTCATGCCCTTGGCCGCGAGCGCCGGATATTCTCCGAGCGGAATCCTCCAGGCGTACTTGCCGGTGTTGAGGTCGATGGCGCTGAGGGTTCCCCACGGCGGAGTGATGGCCGGGTAGCCGTCGGGATCGAGAAATTTACGGTAGCCGGTGAAGCGGTACTTCTCGGTCTGCGTAGTCGCTTCGTTTGCGGCTTTGAGTTCGGTTTTGTCGCTGACTCCCGTGCGCAAGTACCTGATGAGGGCGTCGAGTTGCTCGTCGGAGAATCCGGGAAAACTGGGCATTCGACCCTGTCCGTGCTGGATAGTGGCGCGAATCTGATCTGCGGTGCGCGTATTGCCGATATCGACTAAAGACGGAAAAGCAGGTGGCGAGCCGCGACGATCATCACCGTGACATAGGCTGCACTGGTCCTGATAGAGAGTGGCGCCGCTCGCGCCGGAGGGCTTATTTTCGACGAGGCCCCCGGTCCAGGCCATCTCGTTGGCGTTGACGTAGAGGATATCGGTTTCGGGATCGACAGCCGGACCGCCCCACTCAGCTCCGCCGTCGAAGCCGGGAAAGACCACAGTCTGCTTCCCAGGCTCATCGGGACGAACTGCCCGGCGCTGCTGGAAGGTGCGGAACTCGCTGCGACGGCCCAGGCGTGGGCCTCGGGCGTGCGGTTGGTCAGCATGTTTTCCGTTAAGATTTGCCGCGCATACGGCGCAGGCGCGACCGGCAGCGGCTGCGTCTGCGCTGTCAACTTCGCCGGGTACGGTGCTCGCCGGATATTTCTTGTACTCGATGGGGAAGAGCGGCTGGCCGGTCGATGCGATTGAAGAGATAGACCCAACCCTGCTTGGTGGTTTGCGCGACGGCGTCGATCATCATGCCCTGATGGTCGATGGTTACCAGCGCGGGCGGCGAGGGGAAATCACGGTCCCACATATCGTGATGCACGGCCTGGAAATACCAGAGACGCTTGCCGGTTTCGGCATCGAGCGCGAGCAGCGTGTTGGCGAAGAGGTCGTCGCCAATGCGATCGCCGCCGTAGAAATCAAAGGCTGCCGAGCCGGTGGGCACGTAGACGATGCCGCGCTTCGCATCGACGGCCATGCCGGCCCAGTTGTTGGCCGCGCCGCTGTACTGCCAGGCGTCCTTTGGCCAGGTGTCGTAGCCATCCTCGCCGGGATGCGGGATGGTGTGAAACGACCAGCGCAGCTTGCCGGTGCGGACATCGTAGGCGCGAATGTCTCCGGGGGGCGCGGGCAGCGTCTCGGGCTCGCGGCCGCCGACGATGATCAGGTCTTTGTAGACGATGCCGGGAGTGGTGAGGGCGATCGAAACCGTAGCGGGATCGCGTCCCAGTCCCTCGCGCAGATCGATTCTTCCGTTTTCTCCGAAGGATGGAATGGGTTTGCCGGTCTTCGCATCGAGCGCGTAGAGAAAGTTCATTACTCCGGCGAGGATGCGGGTGTCCGTGCCGTCTGACCAGCAGGCCAGGCCGCGCGCAGGCTGTGTGCCGGCGATGCCGGTGTCGAATTTCCAGAGAAGCTTGCCGGTGGCTGCGTCGAGGGCGATGACCTTCTGCGAGGGCGTGTAGGAGTATAGCGTCCCGCCGACGATGATCGGGCTCGACTGGAAGCCGCCTGTCTCGCCGGTATCGAAGGTCCAAGCGACCTCGAGATTTTTTACGTTTCCGCGGTTGATCTGCGCGAGCGGTGAGTAGTGGTCCTGGGCGAGCTGGCCTCCGTAGACTGGCCACTCCGATGGCGGCCCACTTTGAGCGCCGGCGGTGAACAGGGTTCCTGCAAGCAGAGTTGTGACGGATATCGTTTTAAGCATCACGGGCGCATGGAGGAAACGATTCAACAGGAGCTTGCAGTGCGATCAGTAGACCGTGCGGGCCTGTTGCTGTCAAGAGACCGTGCGGGCCTGTTGCTGTCAAGCGCACCTGTCCCGAAATAGCGCTTTCCACTTGCTCTATCCGCGGAGTAGCATGCTTTCCGCAATCTCCCTCAACGCTGAATTGTTTTATTTGCCTGGAGGCTCGTTATGCTACGAACCCTGTTACTTTCTTCATCGCTACTGCTGGCTTCGTTTTTATCGGCCACGGCGCAGGAACAGCCTGCCCCATCCGCGCCGTCCGGTCCCGCCACAACGAAAGCTAATCCGGTCAAGCCCACGGCTGAATCACAGGCGCACGCCAAGAAAATCTGGGGCTACGACTGCGCTTTGTGCCATGGTGAAAAAGGAGACGGCAAAGGCGATGTTGCCGATTCTATGAAACTCACGCTGAAGGACTACACCAAGCCGGACTCGCTGAAGGACATGACGGACGGCCAGATGTACGACATCATCCTGAAAGGCAAGGGTCAGATGCCAGGCGAAGAGGGCCGCGCCAAGCCGGACGATGTCTGGAACTTGGTCATTTACATTCGCAACATGTCGAAAAAATAGCCTGAATCGCTCCTATCCAGCAAAGTCCCTCCTACGATTGCGGGGAGGGGCTTTGTTCTTGTTCGAAGGTGAAGGGCTTACAAATCTGTCTTCTGGAATTCTTCGATCCGCGCGATTTCCTCCTGGCTAAGGCGGAAGGTCGCGGCGGGAAGGATGCCGTCGATCTGGTCTGGGCGGCGTGCACCGACGATCGCGGCGGTGATCGCGGGATGGCGCAACGTCCAGGCGATGGCGACGACTCCGGGTTCGACATTGTGCGCCTTGCCGATCTCGCGCAGCAGCTCAACCAACTTGAGATTCTTTGAAAGCTTTGGCTCATTGAAGTTTGGGCTGCGCTTGCGCCAGTCATCTTCGGGGAGATTCTGGATGCGTTCGGCGGTCATCTTTCCGGTGAGCAGGCCGGAGACCATCGGCGAGTAGTTGATGACGCCAATATTGTGCTGCCGGCAGAAAGGCAGAATTTCAGTCTCGATGTCGCGGCGAAGGATGGAATAGGGCGGCTGCAGCGAGGTGATGGGCGCGATCTTCTGCACGCGCTTCATCTGGGCGACGTTGAAATTGGAGACGCCGATGTGTCGTACCTTGCCTTCCTGCTGAAAGCGCGCCAGCGTCTCCCATCCCTCTTCGATTTCGTCTTCGGGATTGGGCCAGTGAATCTGGTAGAGGTCGATCGCATCCACGCGCAGGCGGCGCAGGGACTCTTCGATTTCTTCCTGCAGCGAGCCTGCCTTCAGGCTGCGATAAATTCTGCGATCTGGAAACCAGCGCATGGAGCACTTGGTAAAGACATACGGCTTGTGCGGCGAATTCTTGATCGCCCTGGCAACCACCTCTTCCGAGTGGCCAAGGCCATAGATTGCCGCCGTATCGATCCAGTTGATGCCGCTGTCGAGAGAGCGCTCGATGGTGCTGACAGATTCGTCGTCGTCCTGCGCGCCCCAGCCGAACTCCCAGTTGCCGCCGCCGATGGCCCATGCTCCGTAGCCGATGGGCGTGAGGTGCATGCCGGAGTTGCCGAGTTGACGCGTCTCAAATTTTGTTGCGGGAAGATTTTGAGTAGCCATGCCCTTAAAGATGCCCAGCTATTGGCGGCAGCTTCACAAATTCCAAGCGGCTCCTCAATTAAAGGCGCATTTTCACAGTCTTTTTATGGCTCGACTAGAAAGCGGCCGTCGCGCATGATCTGCTCTTCTTCCACCCAGATGTTGAAGCGCAGGCCAACCACATCGATGTGCGTGGTCGATGTCCAGGGCGCGCCGGTGTGCTCGCCATAGGGATTGCCGAAGGCGATGTGGATGCCGGGGAATTTTTCATCCTGCAGGATGTTGCCAATGACATGGTCGATACCGAGATTGGTGCCAATCGCAAACTCCCCGATGCGATCGGAATTTTCATCCGTGTGCGTGTATGCCCAGAAGTCGTCGCGAAGCTGGCTGTTCTCGGAATGGCAATCGACGATACGGTTGCCTTTGATCTCGATCGTCAGCGGAGCGGAGTCAAGCAATCCATAGCGGAAACAAAGATAGTCGCCGACGACGCCGTCGACGACAAACGTGCCATTGACTTCTCCCGGAGTGGTGAAGATTTCACCGCCCGGGAGATTGCCCCACTTCTCGCGCGAAATGATGCCCGATGTCTTGAGCCACTTGTAATCAGGGTTAAGGTCGGCGCGGATGTCGGTTCCGGCTGCGGTGGTGGCGCGAATGTAGCGGGCGCGACGCACTTTCTCGATCACCTTCTGGCTGAGCTGGTCGACGAGCGCGAAATCGGCGCGCATGCCTTCGCACATAATCTGCGGCGTAATGTTGACCATGTGCGCGTGGCGCATGCGGCGGCGGTTCACTACCTCCGTCATCTGCATGCGAGAGCGTAGCTCATTTTGCTGCACTTTCACGGCAAAGATGCTCGCGTCCGATGTCTCCATATCTTCAAGCACGGCGGCGGGCATGTCTTTGAGCGGACGCGGCGCCAGATCTTCGAGCACAAAAGCGTTCCAATCGGAGCCGTTCGCGGACAACTCGGCAGCGATGGCCGCAGCGATCGGCGTAGTCTCGCGGTCCGTAATCAGAGTTACTCTTTCGCTGGGTTCAATCCGAAGGCAGGTAAAAACAGCAGCATGCGCTCCTGGCGCGAACTCTTCGGGGAAAGGCGTGTCAAGCAGCGCCTGGGCTTGCGGTGTTACGGAATACATCATTCTCGATATTTCTGCCTCTCAGGCTTCCCATTAGCCTACCGGAAATCCAAAGAAAACGGGACAACCAAACTTCCTCTTGTTTGCCTTCCCTGAACAAATTCACACTAGGGTAACCTGCGATGGTACGGGGAGTAAGCTATGATGCGGCCGCATTTCTAAATCGAGCGCAGCGTGTCGATCGGGTCGGCGGAAGCGGCACGCGTTGCGGGGAGTGCCGATGCGAGAAGCGTCATGAGTATCATGATCGCGGCTGCCGCGATGTAAATGAATGGGTCGGTAGCGCTCACGTTGAAAAGAAATGAGCTGATCAGCCGTGAGATCGCGAGCGAGCCGATCACTCCCAGGCAGCAGCCTATCAGGGCCATTCTTGCGGCGGAAACGAGGACGAGCCGCGCGATGCGGGTGCGCTGCGCGCCTAGCGCCATGCGGATGGCGATCTCCTGGGTGCGCAGCGAAACGGAGAAGGCCACCACGGCGTAGATTCCGGTGATGGAAAGCAGGAGCGCAGCTGCAGCGAACGCAGTAATGAGCGTTGTGTTGAATTGGCGCGGTGCTTCCACGTTGGAGATGACGTCGTTCATGGGCTGCACCTGCTCCAGGGCGAGTAGCGGATCGATTTCGGCGGTGGCGGAGCGCAGGGTTTGCACCATCTGTTCGGGTGGCAGTGCGGAACGGAGGGTAATGTATCCAGAGTCGGCGTCCGTGAGGGCGCCTGTGTCCTCGGGGCCGTTGAGGATGGCGGGCTGCCGCATGGGGGCATACCACTGGTCGGCGCTGGGTTCGTCGCGCGAGCCAATTTTGGTGTCGGCGACGATGCCGACGACGGTTGCCCAGGGGTAAGTCCTTTTTGGATTGCCGACGTGGATGCGCTTGCCGATCGCCTGCTGGCCGGGCCAGGAGTGTTTCGCCATGGTCTGATTCACGATCACGACGGGCGGCGTGTTGGCGTTGTCGTTGAGGGTGAAGTAGCGGCCTTCGAGCAGCGGGATGCCCATGGCGTGGAAGTAATCGCCGTCGACGGTCGTGAGCGAAGCGAATTGCAGCTTCCAGCGGCTTACAGGCACACCTTCGACGGTGAAGGCGGCGCCGCGTGAACCGCCGGATGCGGGCAGGTTGTCAGTGATACCGACGGCGGCTACTCCGGGTTTGGCGGTGAGATGGTCGATGACGGAGTGACGGAAGTTATCGACGGAAGTTTCAAACGGGTAGTGGCCGAGAGGCAGAGTATAGCCAGCGACGAGGACGTGGTCGGGACGGAAGCCGGGATCGACGGCACGCATCTTCTGGAAGCTGCGCAGGAATGCGCCCGCTACTGTCAGCAGCATCAGTGCGATGGCGATCTCTGAAACGACCAGCGTTTGGCGCAGCCAGGAGTGGCTTGAAGCTCCGCTGCCGGTTCTTACACCCTCTTTGAGGCTCTCGGTCAGGTTGGTTCGCAGGGCGGCGAAGGCGGGGGCGAGGCTGCACAAGACTCCGGTTGTCAGGGCGATGACGAGCGCGAAGGCGATGACGCCTGCGTCCAGGGCGATGGAGTCTACACGCGGCATGGATTCTGGCAGGAGATGCAGGGCGGTGCGGATGACGACAGCGGCGAAGACCAGACCGAGTGTGCCTCCGACGAGGCTGAGGAGCAGGCCCTCGAGGATGGATTCGCGAATGATGGTGGCGGAATGCGCACCGAGCGCGAGGCGGACGGCGTATTCCCGGCGGCGGCGGATAGCGCGAACCAGGAGCAGTCCGGCGACGTTTGCGCAGGCAATGAGCAGAACGATGGAGACAGCGAAGAACAGGGTTCGCAGCAAGGGACGGACGTCGGCGACGAGGAATTCGCGGAGCAGCAACACGTCGCCGGTAATGTGAATCGCGGACATGCTTGCCGGGAAGTTGCGCATGACCTGCTGGGCGACGCGGTCGGCGTCCTGCGCGGCTTGCGGGATGGTGATGCCATCTTTGACGCGGGCGACGATGTGATATCCCCAGAGGCCGGTGTTTTGATCGGAGAGTTCATCGGGCGTGAGGCTCAGGGGTACCCAGAGCTGCGCCTGATCGAGATGCCCGGTCTGCAGCGGGAACTCGAAGGTGTGCGGCATGACTCCGACGATGGTGAAGGGTCTGCGGTCGAGCACGATGGTACTGCCGAGGACGTGCTGATCGCGGTGGTAGCGGTTGAGCCACAGGGAGTAGCTGAGCACGGCGAGCGGCTGATGGGCCTTCTCTTCCTCTTGCGTGAAGAAGCGTCCCAGGATGGCTTGAACGCCGAGGGTGGGAAAGAGGCTTGCATTGAGCCGGGCGGCCGGAACCTGCTCGGGAGTTGCTGAACCGGAGATTTCATAACCAGCAGCTGCGTAGGCTCCGAGTGCGGAAAAGGCGTGGGTTGCGGTTGCGTATGTTTCGATCTCGCGGGCGGTAACCCCGGGAGTTGTGAGACCGCTTCCGAGATGATCGCCGAGAAGGACCAGACGGTCTGCGTCCTTGAACGGCAGGGGTCGAAGCAGGATGCCTTCGACGAGCGAGAAGATTGCAGTGGTGGCCCCAATGCCCAGGGCCATGGTGAGAACGACGGTCAGGGTGAAACCGGGCCCTTTGCGGAGCTGGCGCAATGCGAAACGTACATTCTGTGCGAGCGTGTACATGGGGTCCTGCCAGGCTACTAAATTCGCAACAACGAAGTAGCCATGATTATGACTTCTTTCGCTCACGACATACAACTCAGAGGCAGTCTCTCAATTTGTCATGCCTCTATCTCGCATCGGGACTCATCAGTTACTTTCAGCTGCACAGGCGAACGACTTCGCGAGGTTCTTGTCGCCGCTACCGCTGTACCTGGCGGCCTGCGGGTAAGAGCACAGCGGGCGCGTCATCTCGGGATGGGGACGAAGATACTTCGCGGAGTCACTCTCCTTGTACGTCGTTGCAATGATAGTCGATGGGGCTTTGCCCTCTTCTACCCATTGAACGAGCGCGGCGAAAATGCCATGGTCGGGATCGCTTCTCGGCGCGTCTTCATCCTGTCCGAAATCTGTCGCGCCCGGCCCTCCGCCGCAGTGCTGCATTCCCGGCACCATGTAGAGGCGCAGGGACTGTTCTGCCGTCTGGCTCCCAACTGAGGCAACGACGTTGTTATAGTAATTGATCGAATTGAGCGGCGAGATGCCCGGGTCATTCCAGCCGTGGTACATGATCAGCTTGCCGTGCGCCAGGAACGGCTTCAGGTCGGGGTTCGTGGCATTCATAGAATCGCCTGTTTTCTCGTACGCCAGCTTGAGGGCGTCATCGAGGTTCGCGATCTTGTAGTCCCAATCGGATTTGCCGTACACCATGTTGGCAAAGTAGCCGCTCACGTAAAATGTGCCTGCACTTTTGCCTTCTTCTGAGCCAGTCACCCAGGTCGCCCATCCGTTGCGGCCCTCCTCAGACCCCGGAAGGAGGCCGGGGAATATCAGCTTGCCCGAGGCGTCATGCGCACCCGCGTAGATCGTCTTGAGCGTATCGACTTGCGGAGCCGTCAGGCAGGCGTCGGAGTTCGCGCCTTTGCAAAGCATGGTTGCCGGATCGAAGCGGCATTGCCTGGGATCATTGAGAACGCCGTCTGTCACCCCGTCCTGCGCATCGCACGCTGCCACTACCGCTTTGCCGATGGCGGGGACTTTGGCGGGCGGGATGTAGCCGCCCTGATCGAGCACCTGCATGAATTTGAGGCCGCCGGTGAGCATCGGCACCCAGTTATTCGCAGGGGCTCCGGCGATGATTCCGTCGTAGTCATCGGGAAAACGCTGGGCTTCCATGAGAGCCTGCCGTCCGCCGTTGGAACAGCTGGCGAAGTACGACCGTTTCGGATCGTTCCCATAGAGGGTCTTCACGATGACCTTTGCGTCTGCCGTCATCTCGTGTACCGCCCGATATCCGTAATCGACGATCTTCTCGGGATGCCCGAGCGCCCATTCCGCGCCCGGCGTGGAGTGTCCTGTGTCAGTGCTGGCTGCGGCGTAGCCCTGAGTCACGGACGATGCGAGGCCTCGGTATGCGATGTATCCGGCGAACCCACCGTTCCCCTGGCCCCTGAATTTGCCGTTCCAGCCGTTGGCGGGCATCCAGACTTCGACTTTGATATCAGAGTCAGCGGTCGGCTTGAGCGTGGCGAGGACCCGGCAGAAGGCAGGCGTGGTCTTGAACAGATGCGGCACTTTCTCGCCAGCCTTCAGGTCGGGCGGCGAGAACGCGCCTGCGGCCACGCTTTCCGTCACAGTGATGGTGGCATTGGGGATGGCCAGCTGTTTTAGGTCGGCGCATTTTCCAGCGGTAGCACCTGAATCGGCGCTCCAGGCGAGAGTTGAACAGGTGAAAGCGGCAGGCAAAACCAGCAGGAGTAGACGATTTCGCATCGTAGCTAGCGTCGCAGAAGCGCAACGGCCTGACAAGCGAAATTCGCTGCTATTTGTGGCCCGCAAAACGCTCCAGATCGAGGGGGCATCCTGTCCCAAGACCGAGAGGAGTCCTGCCGGCCGCGTTCGCGGACAAGGTCATAGAGATTTCACCGAATCGGCACGCCGTCTGTCCTTTAGTTGGTGGATTTCGGTGCGTATTCCCACATTTCCTCGTAGCGAGAGGAGCGGTCGAGGTAAAACGTCCTGGCCAACCGGTAATGATCGTGGACATATTGCCGGAAGGGCGCGGAATGATCGTGCACACTCCGCAGCTTGCTCTCAGGAGACAACACAATGAAGCGCGGAGGACGGCGCTGCAGCAGTTGAAGGATGGCGGCAACGTCCTCAGTCCGGGAAAACTCATCGGAGGCGACAAAGCCGCTGCCGGTAGGATCATCGAGCTGGAGATAAAACGCGAGGACAGGCTGATTGAAAAAGAGATCGGAGGACTGCGTGTTTTGCGCGAGCCACTGAAACTCCTCAAATTGAAGCATGTCATTGAACGCAACTCGACCGACAGGAAGGATCAACGTGGCATGCCTCTGGACCTGCCGATAGAGTGGCAGCAAGGCAAATCCGGCGGAGACGATCCACAACATATTGCGAACGAATCGAGGCACCGAACCACGACTGCTGACAAGCCACACACAGATGAGAATCGCAGGTGGAGCAACCGTGCAGAGACGGAAATAGCGGGGTCCGCTGGAAACCGCGAGAAAGAGCGCAATGCCTATGAGATGCAGAAGAACCAGGTGCTGGCGAAGCTCAACCGGTAACTCGCTGCGCCTGCTCCACAGCTGGTAAAGGCCCACCGCATAGATGTAAGGAACCAGCAAATAAACAAACAGAAAAGGCAGCAGACGAAGAATGTCACCCGGGCCGTGCACGGGCGGAAGCTGACGGAGATAAGTCCGCGGCGAGTTGACGTCTCCCGAAGAGAGATATTTGAGCGGGAAGACGATGAGGTCAAAGAACATCGTGTGTACGCCAGCCTTGTAAACGTAATACCCGAGAGTTCCGGAGAGAATTAGTGCATAGGGCAGGATCAAAACTGCAAGCTGCGGCAGAATCTTTGCGTCCGGCGTTTCAAATCGTTTGAGCCACAACAAATAGATGGCCACCGCAACGAAGGCCAGGCCGCCCTGCGTCTGGGTAAAAAGAGTTGCAATAGCGCATAACGTACTGGCCGCAGAGATACGCGGAAAGCTCGATCCACCTGTAAGCACGCTGACGGCTGCCAGCGCGGCTAGAGTGCTGTACCAGTGGTGCGTCAGATCAGTCGCATAGTTGAAATCGAGCACCAGAAAGAGCACAGCAGGCAGTAGCACGAGCGGAGAACGGACGAGTCTGTCGGCAACCTGTGTAAGGACACAAAAGAACGCGAGTCCCATGACAACGCCCTGCGCTGCCATGACCCAGGCGTGAATACCGAAGAGCCGGAAAAGGAGAGCGTAGAACAGGTCGGTGCCGGGAGGAACGAATTCGAAAAAATCGCGATATAGCATTTCCCCATGAATGATGCGCGCAGCACGGATGAGGAAAAGATTCTGGTCACCGACGGCAACAAACGGAGCCGCAGGGAATAGAAAGAAACGAAGATAGAGAAATAACAGAGTTCCACTGAATCCAAGGGCGAAAACACGCCAGGAAAGATGCCCCGCCGCTTGCTGCGGCTTGTAAATGTTCATATCACTGTCTTTTTTCAGACTGAATCCATCCCTGCCACGTGATCGGGCATCTTTTCTATCAGGCGAGAGTCAAGGGAATCTGATTTCCAGGGGCCTCCCGTTCATCTGCAGACGAACGGGAAAACAAACATGGGTTGGCAGAGAGCGCGGGTTTTCGCGATTTCCTCCGCTTACCGCCGGTGAAGGAGAATCGCGACAGCCGGTGGACTCTCCCAGCCCTCACTCATCTTCAATCTCCGAGAAGGCCTACCTGCGTTTCCTCGGCCATGTAATCGACAACCGCTTTCAGATCATTCGTCTCTTCAAACTTGCGAAGCTGGCGGTCGGCGCCAGTGCCCATTTCTAAAATTTTGCGGATGTAGTCCATCTCTTCGCGGCTGTCCAACTCTTCGGCTACTTCACTGACGAAATCGAGATATTCGAGAATCAGCTCGCGCTCCGGCACTTCGGCTTCTTTACCGAAATCGATGAGCTTGCCATCGAGGCCATAGCGCACGGCGCGCCACTTGTTTTCCATCACGAGCGCTCGTGAATACTGCCGGTAATCCTGATTGCGCGCATGCAGGATGTAGAGTTTTGCGGCGGTGGCCTGAATTAATGCCGCGATGGCAAGCGTCTCTTCGGCGCGCATGGGCAAATCGCAGATGCGGACTTCCACCGTATTGAAGAAAGGATGCGGGCGAATGTCCCACCAGATTTTCTTGGCATTATCCAGGCAATTGGTCTTGATAAGCAGGTTCACGAAGGCTTCGTACTCGGAGTAGCTAGAAAACGTGTCGGGAATATTCGTGCGTGGAAACTTGTCGAAGACCTTCGCGCGGTAGCTCTTGAGGCCAGTCTTCATGCCGCGCCAGAATGGCGAGTTCGTCGAGAGCGCGAGAATATGGGGCAGGAAGTACCGCATCGAGTTCATCAGGCGAATAGCGGCTTCACGGTCTTCGACGCCGACGTGAACATGCAGGCCAAAGATAAGATTTGCGCGCGCAACAAGCTGCAAGTCTTCAACCACCTGGGCATAACGAGGGTCAGGATAGATCTCCTGCGAGCGCCAGTCGGCAAAGGGATGGGTGGCGCCGGCGACGAGCATGAGATTGTGCTCGCGCGCCAGGCCGATCATCTGCCGCCGCAAATCGAAGAGGTCTTCACGCGCTTCTTTCACCGTCTTGCAGATCATCGTGCCCACTTCCACCACGGACTGGTGCATTTCGGCCTTGACGCGTTCAGCGAGACGGCGCTTGCCCTTCGCCAGCATCTCGGTCGCGATATGCGAGCGCAGATCGCGCGTCACAGGGTCGACGGTCTGGTACTCCTCTTCAATACCGATGGTGAATGAGGGCCTCATAGGGACTGGCCGTTCAGGCGTAGCGCTTCGCGCCTCTTCGGTCTTGCTCCTTTCTTATCTGATCACTGGTGGCAAGTGTAGACCGTTTTCCCGAAAACAGCTTCGGACAAATTCCGCTGCCTGATTACGCTTCGGGAGCCGTTTCCGCTTTCTTTTTTGCCGCCGGCTTCTTTTTCCCGGAAGCCTTAGCCGCGATATTGCCGGCGGCGCCAAGGAACGCTCCCCAGCGAAACTCGGAGATATCCGGCCCTGACTTCGCCTTCTTGACTGCGAGATGGGCGACGTTCTCAACAATCCAGTCGAAATTCTTCTGGCCCACCGAGTGCAGGTCGGCATCCGGCGCTGGATTCATGAAGTCGATCGCATAAGGTATGCCGTCTTCTACGGCAAATTCGACCGTGTTCAGGTCGTAACCCAGCGCTTTGCAGAGCGTAAGCGAGTCCTTCTCTACCCGCTTCAACAATTTCTTGTCGTATTCCGGTGGATCGAGCAGGTAACGCTCATGGTGCGGGCGGCGCGGGTCGTAGGGCATGATGTGGACTTTTTCCTGCCCGACGACATAGCAGCGAAAATACTCGTTGAACTTCACCGCGCCCTGGAGCGTCATGCACAGATCGCGGCTCTGGTCGTAGGCGTGGAAGAACTCATCGCGATTGTGAACGTGATGCACGTCGCGCCATCCGCCGCCATCGACTGGTTTCAGGAAGGATGGAGAGCCGACGTACTCGAAGACTTCGTCCCAGTTGAGCGGGAATTCCAGGTTGCGCATCGAGCGCTCCGTTGTTCCCTCCGGGTAGTGCTTGTGCGGCAGGACGACAGTGGGCGGCACGGCGACTCCCAGCTTAGCCGCAAGCGAATAGTTGAAGAACTTGTCGTCGGCTGACCACCAGAATGGGTTATTGATGACCTGCGTTCCATTCAGAACCGCATGCTTCAGAAAAGCACGATAGAACGGAATGTCGTGCGAGATGCGGTCGACGATCACCGAGTACGCTGGCGGCCTATCGAGGCGGACACCGCCAACCTGCACGAACTCAGCGGAGATGCCGTCATGATTCATGGAGTTAATGCGCTCGACCAGCGCGCCGGGGAAGGTGTTTTCCATGCCAAAGAGAACGCCGATTATTTTTTTCACGATGCCTGCCTCCCGCTTATGATGCGATTCTCACACCGTCACCTTAGCTGAGGCAAAGGCTGCATGCAAAGAAAAGATTGAGAAAAGACGGGAAGCGAACGGCTTCGCCCGCTTCCCTTTCTAGGCATCTGTCTCGACAGAGCGGATGTATTCAATGATGGCCTCGCTCCAGCCATCGATGTGCGTCCACGCGCCGTAGCCCACTCCGTTGCGGTAGCTGGCTACGTTGACCACATAACTACGGCCGTATTTCGGCGCGAGTACGCGGTCGTGCGACTGCTCGTCAGTGATGACGATGATGCGGTCGTCGCGCTCACGCAGTTCGTTCAACGCATGACCGAGTTGCGTTCCACCGTGCGGCTGGCTGTGCACGATGGCGTCGCGCAGAGCGAAGCCACGACGCGCCGGGACTGTAGCGAGAGCGTCAGAAAAGGTATAGATACTCGCCTCTTGTGCGATCTCACGCAACAGCACCGCAAGACCCGTAGCCGCATCCATACGCAACATCTCGGAGCACGCAGACAGCCTCGCATCCATACTGCCGGACACGTCGACAAGCAAAACAGTCTTGCCCATTAGACGCAACTGGCCGCTAAGGCTCGCGAACATAGCCTGCTCGATCCACGGCTCCCACTGCGGAGCATGACGCGCTGCTGCCATGAAGCGGAACGGCAGCACGCGCTCGACGCGAATCACTTCGAGCGCATAACGCACCAGCTCCGGATCGACGCCCGTAGCCTGCATGTTGCGCAGGTTGCGAAGCAGAGCAAGAGCGCCGAGGCGGTTCTCGATCAGCATCGACTCCCACACCTCACGCTTCTGCTCACCGCGCGACAGCCGCACCTCCCACGTTTCCGGGGAAGGCAGCGTGCCCTCGACGAGCTGACGCCATGTGAGCGACTGGTCCGCCGTCAACGGCTTGGCGTGCGTCAGAAAGAGCACGTCACGCAGTTTCACCGTGCCTGCACGGTCGTACTTGGCAAGAGCGTAGGCATCAAAGCGCGTGAAGGCAGCAGCCAGTCCCTTCTTCACCTGCGCGGAAAGAGGCTCACGGCGATCCTTCCAATAAATGGCAAGGAACTCGGTCAGCTCGTCGGCGCGCTGAATGACACGGGCCAGCGTCTCCGCCACAAGTCCACGATGCGTGGCATAACGCGCCATCTCACGCACCAGCAACAAAGGCGCATGACGCAGCTTCATCTTCTCGCGTGCTTCGATGGCCAGCGCAGCTACCTTCGTCGCTTCCACCTGAGGAACAAGAGCGGTGATACGCTCGGCAATGGTCGCGCCATCCTCGTAGAACTGGTCCTCCCACAGCATGCAGGCCAGCACGGAACGCCGCAGCTGCGCTTCCGGGTTGATCACCACAGCGGGCGCGCCCTCATGCGTGAACAGGGGCGCGTCGCTGAGTCCGATATGGCTGAGTTTCAGAATATTCAGGCGCATGATGCGCCTCCCATTCAAGATGCGCGGTGAATGCGGCCCTGTTCGCGGCCGGCATCTTTTAAGGGCCGGAACAGGGTCAAACGATATGGCTAATCAGTGTCTTCCTCACTCTCGGTGCAAGCGGTGACGAAGCCAGCGCGGGGAGCGGTCTTTATGCCGATAACAACGGCGATGTTCTCCAGCTCGCCAAGCGTCGGCGAGAGCTTGCTGAAGTAGTCGGTGCACTCACGGACCGGAAACGGCACCAGTCGCGGCTTCTCATAGAAGTAAGCGCAACGAGTCTCCTCCGCGCCCTCGGAGTAGCCCAGCACAATGTGCGCGTAGCGACAGGTGCGGCAGAGCGACTTACTGCCGACAGCTGAGGCGTTGCGCACAATAACTCTGATGCTCATTGCGTGTCTCCTTGCGCACGGTTAAGGGTTGTGGTTGCGTGCGGAAGTGCAGTTACACACATCTGGCACAGTTGTATTTCTAGTCTCCGGGGGAAAGCAGCACGACCGACGGTTCCTAACCGCCGTATTCGGGGGAGAAGTATCCAGCGTCTGCACCACCGGAGATGTTTACGCCAGGGAAAAATCGTGAGCGGCTATTGCGGCTTCGAACCGCACCCTTGCGGGTTTCGACCAAGAAGTATCCGCACACTTCGCCACTGGCGCATGCCTGCAAAGCATGCGTGCTTTTCGCATGTTGGGGCGGATAGCGAGGGAACGGTCGCCGTTGCGGAGTTGTCGTGTCAAGGCGAAGTATCCGCGTGCTACACCACTCGCTATTGCAGGTAAGCTATTGGCCTTTAAATCGGTTGTCTGGACTTAGCAGAGGAACAACGCGCCGTTATAATTTGGCGGTTGCGAGCAGAATCCATGACGAGCCGACGAGGTTATCTCGTGTTGGCCGCATCTGGTGTCCGAATTGGAAGGTGGTGGTCATTACAGCTTCCTCTGCTTGAAAGATAGTGGCACAGGTCGTGAGGGAATTTCAAGTGGATATCAAAATATTTTTATATTTGTAACAGTTTAAGATACGAATCATTTTGCCAGAGAAGGTGTCATTCTGACCCTGAAGAACAAGGCGATGGATCCAGAACTTGGGTAGACGCAAGATGGCTGGGAGCTTTCTTGCGGGAAGAATTGAAACGGCCGTGACTCTGAAGCATCTGCTGGATTCTTCGTCACTTCGTTTCTCAGAACGACATCGCGGATTTGTTTATAGATATACATTCATCATGCGTCCCCATGTCGGCCAATCGTGGCTGTTCCAGGCGTCCCAGATATAGAGTTTATGCGGAATCCCCTTTTCGCCCAGCAATCGCGACAGATATTGGTTGTCGCCCAGGCACTGGTCGTCCCACCCGGTAGCCAGAACATAGGCATTGTGGCGATAGCGGTCGAGATACCATGAATCCGACATGTTCGGGATATAGTGGGGCGGCGTGTTGAAATACACGTCGTTGTCGTAATAGCCGCGCAGAAATCTGGTCTGGTCGAAGGCCCCGCTCATGGAAAGAGAGCCGGTGAAGCGGTCCGGGTGACGCAGCGCAATGTTGACGGCGTGAAACCCGCCGAAGCTGCAACCGAGGCTGATGAGATGCGAGTCGTGGTTCTTAAGCCGGATCAGCGGCAGCACTTCTTCCATCACATAGTCTTCATATTGCACGTGGCGGGCGATGCGCCAGCGCGGAGGAACATCGCGGTTGTACCAGCTTTCGGCATCGAGGCTGTCGAGGCAACAGAGCTGCAACTCGCCGTTTTCAATCTTGTGCGCGATCGCACCGACCATGCCGCGGTCGTCGAATTCATAAAAGCGGCCCTGCGATGTGGGAAAAACAATCGCAGGCACCCCGGAGTGCCCGAAGATCAGCAATTCCATGTCACGGCCAAGGCGCCAGGACCACCATTTGTGATATTCACGGTTCATCGTTTGTTCACATTCCTGATACTGTAGCAGCAAGGGCCGCGCGAGCATTCGAAGGAAAAGCACCGCAGCACCCGATGAAAAAACGTAGAGGAAAAAGCAGCAAGTTGGCAACAGAGATTCCAAATATTTCCGCCAGCGCTCCGATACCGGACGCGCCTGCCTTGCCAGAGCGCGTCAGCCTGCATTCGCGATTTCACAGCCGCTTCCTGCCGGACGACCGCGACATCACCGTCTACGTCCCTCCGCAATACGAAGGGCAGCCGGACCGGCATTTTCCGGTGCTCTATCTTCACGACGGCCAGAACCTCTTCGATCCGAGTACTTCGTTTGTTCCCGGACGCACCTGGCGCGTGGCCGAGACTGCCGATACTACCATCGACACGGAAGAAGTGGTCCCGCTCATCATTGTCGGCATCGCCAACACGGGCGACCACCGCCTTGCGGAATATACGCCAGTGCCCGACTGGAAAATGGGTGGAGGTGAAGCCGACAAATATGGCAGGCTCCTCATCGAGGAGCTGATGCCGTTTATTAACGCTAATTACCGCACCCTCCACGGTCGCGAGCATACGGGCATGGGCGGATCATCCCTCGGTGCTCTGGTCACGCTTTATCTTGGCCTCAAACACCCTGATCTCTTCAGCCGGCTGGCCGTGCTCTCGCCCTCAGTCTGGTGGAACCACAAAAGCATCATCGGCTACGTGGATGAAGCCCGTCTGGATCGCCGCCCGCGCATCTGGCTCGACGTCGGCAAAGCGGAAGGCAGGCGTACACTTGCCGATGCCGACCAGTTGGAACAGCGGCTGAGAGCAAATGGCTGGCGTCCCGAAGTGGATTTGCACTACGAGCGCGTCACCGGCGGAACGCACGACGAAACATCCTGGGCGGAGCGCGTCGGCCCCATGCTGCGGTTTTTGTTTCCCGCTTCCTGACCCTGCTCCGCCTCATTCCGGGTCGATCCGCTCAAGTTCCCCATTGTCGGCAACGCTTCCATACAGCAAAATGAAGTGCAGTCGTTTTTCATAGCCCCTCATGCACAAACATTTTCGGGAGATAGCGGCAACCTGCCTTCTTTCTTTGAGCGCTCTGACTGCGAGCGCCCAGAGCGCGCCAGATTCTCCTGACAAAGCGTGGCACGGCACGGCCGAACAAAGTCTCAACCAGCAGCTCTCATCGCTGCCCGACTCGAAATACAGCCTGGACCCGGCAAAGGCCTACACGCTGGCTGAGCTGATTGACCTAGCCGAGCAACACAACCCCGAAACGCGGCTGGCTTGGCAGCAAGCAAAGGCGCGCGCAGCAGCGCTGGGAATCGCACGCGGTGCGCTATATCCCACACTTGCGGCGCTCGCCGTAGCCAACACGTCACGCGTGCAAGTTCTGCTCAATTCAGAATTTTTTCGCCAGACCTACGGCTCAATCTCGCCGGAACTTCATGTTGAATATCTGATCTTCGACTTCGGCGGACGCGGAGGCGCAATCGACGCAGCCAAGGCCAATTTGCTGGCCGCGAATTTCACCTTCAATGACACGCACTTAAAGATCATCTATCAGGTCACCGCCGCCTACTACCGCCTTTTAAATGCGATGGGCCAGATGGACGCGGCCGAAGCCAGTCTCAAGAACGCCCAGGCCGTGGAGGAAGACGCACAGGACCGCTTGGACCACGGGCTCGCCACCAAGCCCGATGTGCTCGAGGCAACAGCTTCGACCGCGCAGGCGCAGTATGACCTGCAGTCAGTCATCGGCGCGGAGGAGATTGCCCGAGGCGACCTCGCAACCGTTATGGGATTGCCGCCACAGACGGTCTACCATGTGCAGGATGTCAACGAGCTCAAAATGCCCGGCGAAATCACCCAATCCATCGATGCGGCGATCGATCACGCCTTCGAACAGCGTCCGGACCTGAAAGCTCAGCTGGCTCAGCTGCGCGCGTCAGATGCAGCCATCAGGCAGGCGAAATCAAGGTATTATCCAACGCTGAGCATCAGCGGAAACGGCGGGCTCACCCGTATATACGGGCAGCAGGGCCAGCTGCCTCCCGGCTATGTTGGCTCTGAAATCTGGGATGTGACCCTCGGACTCCAGTGGACTCTCTTTGACGGCGGCCGCCGTGAGCACGAAATCGCACAGGCCAAGGCAGAAAAGGCCGCAACGCTGGCTGAGATCAATTCGCTGCGCGACAACATTGCGGATGAGGTATGGACGGCCTATTCGAATGTAAGGACCGCATTGCGGCAGGAGCAGGCCGCAGCAGCGCTGCTCACGGCATCGGACCAGTCCTATATCGCTGCGCGTGAGTCCTACGGCTACGGCGTTCGCAACCTGCTCGATGTCGTTGCCGCGCAAAAAGCCCTAGCGCAGGCGCGCACGGAAGATGTCACCGCTCGCACACAGCTTCTGCTGCAGGTTGCGAATCTGGCATTCCGGACTGGCGACCTGCTGACAGTGCCACCTCCGAGGGCAGGCCCATGATGGAGAAAACCGGAAAGAAAGGAAGTTCGTTCGTGGCTTTTTCTGAAAAAAAGGTTGCAGTCTTTTCGGCTCTCGGGTCGCTGGCGCTGCTGTCCGGCTGCCAGCGGGCACCGACTTTCAGCATACTCGGCTCGTTTTTTCCAGCGTGGCTCTTCTGCATCATCGCGGGCATACTGCTGGCATGGGGTGCACACTGGCTCTTCTCGCGCCTGCAAATCGACAAGCACATCCAGCCTGCGATTCTCGTTTATCCCTGCCTGGCTGCGTTTTGTGCCTTTACGCTCTGGCTGGTTATTTTCAGTTGAATTGAGGACCTATGGCGCCTGTTGAATCTGAAGAAAATCGCCGCCGCCTCGGACGCATCATCAGTATTGCGTCTGTCCTGTGCGCTATCATCACCGGTCTGCTCGTAATCCGCGTGACGACGGAAAACCCGCGCACCGACGATGCCGAGGTCTTTGCCAACTTCATAGGCGTCGCACCCATCGTCAGCGGTCCTATCGTGAAGCTGAATGTGGTCGACAACCAGCTGGTGAAACAGGGCGATCTGGTATTCGACATCGATGAGCGTCCTTACGCCTACGCTTTGGCGCTCGCCAAATCGAACCGCGCCGCACTCGAAGGCCAGATCGTCGATGAGAGCCGCACCATTGCCTCCCTAGGTAGCGCCGTTGACGTAGCGAAAGCAAACACGAAAAGCACTGAGGCAAACCTGGCCCGGGCCGCAGCTGCCGTCGATGAAGCAAAAGCATCGGTGATCAGCGCAAAAGCAGTGGTCGACCGTTCGGATGCAGAGGCCGCGTACGCAACCAACAATCTGCATCGCATTGAACCGCTGCTGGCTAAACAGTTCGTCACAGTAGACCAGATTGATCAGGCGAAGACGCTGCAGACATCCCGCCAGCAGGCGCTGCAGCAGGCTCGTTCGGAGCTGGTGCTCGCGCAGGCGCAACTCGATTCCGCACAGGCGCAATATAAGCAGGCCGAGGCGCAGTTGGATCAAAGCCATCAACAAGTTCAGCAGGCGGCGCATGCCGTAACCACGCTCGAACCGTTGACGGCACAGCGCAGCGGGCGCACTTCCGCCATCGACCAGGCTCAGTACAACTTGGACAATTGCAAGTATCTGGCTCCCTTCGATGGCCGCATCACCAACCTCACCATCTCCGAAGGGGCCTATGCGCACACCGGCCAGGAGATCTTTACGCTAATCGATTCACGAGTCTGGTGGGCTGTGGCCAATTTTCGCGAGACGCAGCTTCGCCATATTCACCCGGGAATGAACGCGGACGTCTATGTGCTGTCGCGACCGAATATTCGTTTCCACGGCATAGTTGACAGCGTCGGCTTTGGCGTGACACCCGACGCAGACGTAGTAGGAAAGTTCACGCAGGGACTGCCTGACGTACAGCGCACCCTTAACTGGGTGCACCTGGCGTCGCGATTCCCTGTGCGTGTCCGTATCGAAGAACATCCATCCGACCTCTTTCGACTCAGCGAGTCCGCTGTGGTTGTGATTCGCGGTGAATCTGCCGAGCGGAAATAGCAGATGGCTACCGCAACGATGTCATCGGTGAATAACCGGGGCGGGTTCATTTCCTGGTTCTGGGAATTCCTGAAGGGCGAACTCATGCCCTACCCAGGGCGCGGAGTCATGGTCGCCCGCATCGTAATTGCGGCCACCATCACCATGATCCTCACCATGACGTTTCGCGTGCCCGGCGGAGCGCTCGGTGCCATCATCGCGTTTCTCATCTCGCGCGAAAATTTCGTTGCCACAACGAAATTCACAGTATCGATCGGAACCGCTGTGCTTATGGCGACCATCTTCGTTCCGGTCGGAGGCACAATGTTCGCCTCGGTGCCTATCACCCATTTTTTCTGGGAATGTTTCAGCATCTTCCTGATTTTCTTTCTCTTGCGGTCCCTTGCCAATTTCGCTGTGGCAACCATCCTTGGCGTGATTGGCACTTCGGCTGTTGCGCTCTGGTATCTGCCTGGACCTGCCGAGTACAATGTCGAGCAAACGTTGTGGCAGGTTCTGTCTCCAGCCATCGGAGCAGCTGTGACGCTTGTGGTCGAGGCCGTCTTCCACGCATTTCAAAAGCAGGACCAGATCACGATCGGATTGGATGCGCGTCTCAAGGCTGTGGAAGATCTGCTTACCTGTTACTCCACAGGCACGCCTATCCCCAAAGAAACCGCAGCCAGACTCACTCAGTTCGCCACGATCGGCGTCGGGACTATCCGCCGGTTGCTCGCTCGTTCGCGCTATACGCAACTCTATCGAGCGCAGATGGACGCCGTAATTTCGCTGGTAGGCCGATCGCAGGACTTCGCTGCCGCCATGGCTCAAGCACAACCTTACGTCTCTGCCGACGACAGCCAGCTCGCAGCAAAGCTTGCTAAAGAGATCGCGGAAGTTCGCCAATTCCTCAAGACGGGGCAACAACCGCCCGTGACCGAGACAACAGCGATGCCCTCGAACGCTTCGCTCCTGCGGGAACTGGAGGAGATGGTCACCCTCATGCCTCGTGTCATTCAGGGCTCGACCTCCCTGGAAGCGTTCCAGGCTCTCTCACATGAACCGGAACAGCCCGAGAGCGGGTTCCTCCTGCCCGATGCATTCACCAATCCCGACCATCTTCGCTTTGCGCTGGGCGGCTGCCTCGCCGGAACTCTGTGCTATGTCGTATGCGACGGGCTCTCTTGGCGGGGGCCGCTGGCTACATCCCTCCTAACCTGTGTACTCACGGCGCTTTCAACCATCGGGGCCTCGCGGCAAAAGCAGGTATTGCGCGTCGCCGGAACTGTGATCGGCGGATTCATCTTCGGTCTCGGCGCCCAGATCTTCATACTGCCCAATATCGACTCAATTACCGCATTCACCCTGCTCTTCGTGGCTGTTTCAACCGTCGCCGCCTGGGTGGGAACTGCAAGCTCGCGCCTCTCCTATTGCGGACTCCAGATTGCGGTCTCCTTTTATTTCATCCACCTGAATGACTTCACCATTCAAACATCACTCACAATTGGCCGCGACCGCACCGTCGGCGTGCTGCTGGGCATCGCAATGATGTGGCTCGCCTTCGAACGGCTGCAGCCAACAACTGCCACCGACGAGATGGTGAGAATCTTTAACCAAAACCTGCGAACGCTGGCGCAATTGTCTGTCTATACTCTGCGCCCTCACGACGTGTCATCGGTTGTGGGAGTCCGCCGGCTGCGGGACAAAATCTCCGGCAACTTTGCCGCGGTGCTTGCTCAGTCGGACGCCGTGCCGTTTGAGCTGGGCGAACTGCGCACTCAGCACATGGCCGCGCGGGACCGCATCCGCCGGTGGTCTGCCCTGCTGCGCACCGCATACCTATTGCAGCTTGCGCTGCTTCAGTACCGCGTCTTTGGCGAAACTGAAAAGTTGTCCGCCCAGGCAGAAGCCATGATGCAGGATTTCGATCAGTCCTGCGAACAGACACTGAATGACATGTCGACATATCTTGAAGCCCAGCGGGCAAACGATGCGTCAGCATCGCTGAGCATCCAGCCACCCGTACTTCCCTCCGCACTGGCAACTGACACAACCTCGAACCGCCTGTTGCCGGGTAACCTGCTGTCACTCGCCCACGAATTGATGAAAATATTAGAAAGACTGCGCGAACAGATGCTTGCTGCCCCCCTGTTTGCGGCTGAATAATCTAGCGGCAGTAAACAGGAACAAAGAATGCGAAAGGCACCATTCCTATGAGGTTTTACAAAGTCATAGCATTGTTCGTTACACTCACGGGGGCCGGCGTCTGCTCAGGCCAAAAGGACCTTCAAATGAACGGCATCTTTTGGAAAAGCCTTTCGCAAACGCAGAAGATTGGCTTTGTTCAGGGTTACAGCGTGGGATATACCCAGGGATTTTTTGAAGGCAAAGTAGGTGCTTTGGACATTGCGGATCCGAAGAAACAAGGAACCAACTATGAGAGCGCTCTCATCGCAACTCCCAAATTCAATCCTAATGGAAGAGCCTTTAATCAACTGTCCGACGGCATCGATCAATGCTTCAAGGACTTCAGAAACGTCCAGCTGCCTGTCTCCGTTTGCATGAACTGGACGATTCGCGGGTTGAATGGGGAATCCGATGCCGAACGGGAGAAATTTCTTGAAATGGCTCGGAGAAGCCAATCCCAAGGTGGCAATCAGTAATAAATAGTAGGTTTTTTGGGACTCAGTTTACACTTCGTACATGGCGTCGGGACCTCGCGAAGCTGCAGAGAACATGCAGCCTGCCACCTCTTTGGGAAGACAGCTCAATCGTCGCGTTATCATCCGTAATGGTTTGTGTGCCGCGGCGTGCGCGGCGCTGGCGGGCCGTATTCCGGGCTACTGTCAGACGATGGCGCCGATGGCTGGTACCCAGTCCGACAAAAGCGGAGTGGATCTGACGCCGTATGTCGACTCACTACCAATTCCACCCGTGATCGACGCAGCATCGAGGTCGGGAAAGATCATTGAAATCCAGATGCGACCTTCTCGTCAAAAGGTGCACCGCGATTTGCCGGCGACAGCGTTCTGGGGCTTCAATGGCTCGTGGCCTGGGCCTACGATCGAGGCGCGGCGCGGACGGCAGGTCGTCATCCGATGGACGAACAGGCTGCCAAGTAAGCATTTTCTGCCCATCGATCACACACTCCATGGTGCCGAATCGACACTGCCGGAGGTTCGGACGGTCACTCATCTGCACGGTGCGCGCGTGCTGCCGGAGAGCGACGGATATCCCGAAGCCTGGTATACCGCGGATGGCCAACATGGGCCACGGTTCAACCCGCAGCCTTCTGTTTATCCGAATGATCAGACGGCTGCAACACTCTGGTACCACGACCATTGTCACGGAATCACAAGGCTGAATAACTACGCCGGCCTTGCCGGGTTTTATCTCATTCGCGACGAGGCTGAAGAGACGTTAAATCTTCCGTCCGGCGAATTTGAAAAACCGCTGATGCTGCAGGATCGTTTGTTCAATAAGGATGGATCGCTTCTATATCCCAAAGCTGTAAATGGCACGCATCCCGTGTGGATACAGGAGTTCTTCGGAGACATGAACTGCGTGAACGGCAAGGTGATGCCGTTTCTCGAAGTGGAGCCGAGAAGATATCGATTTCGTCTTCTGAACGCATCGAATGCGCGCTTCTATAATCTCCGGCTATACAACGCGGATCGAAGCGGCAATACCCTCGACAACTCTTTCGACGTACCTTCCCTTCTGCAGATAGGCACCGATGGAGGCTTGATGGCGGCGCCGGTTGAGATGCGCTATCTACTGATTGCTCCGGGTGAACGAATCGACCTCGTCGTCGACTTCACCGGCTGCGAAGGCAAATACTTCTCAATGGAAAACGTTGCTCAGGGACCCGCTCCGAGTGAGGCGGAAGTTGCACCTGTTATCCCTCCCAAGGTCCTGCTCTTCAAGGTCGTCAAACCGCTTTCCTCGAAAGACACCAGTTCGGTCCCGACCACGCTCGTCCCCTTCGAGCCTCTTGTTCCAACGAGCACGACTCGCGAACGGATATTGTGGATTACGGAGAAGAATCGTGCCTCCGACGGCTACGTTGAAATCGGATTGCTGGGGAATGCGCATTGGAATGACCCCATCACGGAAGATCCTCGCGCCGGCTCGACTGAAATTTGGTCGTTCGTCAATGCAACCAAAGACATTCACCCGATCCATACACACCTGGTGCACTTTCAGGTATTGAACCGGCAGCGTTTCGATTTAAATAGTTCCCTTGCGACAGGAAAACTGGCAGCATACGGCCCTCTACAGCAGCCGGAGAGGAACGAGCGCTCGGCCATGAAAGATACCGTTAAGGCGTATCCGGGCTATGTAACAAGGGTCATCCAGCGCTTCGATCTTCCACATGGAAACGAGGTACCATCCGGTGCGGAACTACATTATGTATGGCACTGCCACATTCTCGAACATGAAGACAACGACATGATGCGTCCATACAAAGTAATTACCTAACCGCTAAGTTGGCTACCCTCGTTACCTTCTACTTCAAGCCATCCTTGCGAGTATCGGTAAGTAGTAAATTGAATTTTCTATGGCGCTCGACTGAGGGTTTTTCGCATGAAACGTCTTCTCCTGTTGGTACTTTTGATGTCGCTGTGCGTGTCCATTCATGCACAGACGCGGCCTCCGATTACCGGAGTCTCCCATATCGCGTTTTACGCCAGTGATCCGGATGCCACAGAGCACTTTTACGTCCACGACATCGGCCTGTTTAAAGGCAGCGATCCGGAAAACAGCAAAGGCGTTCGCTACTACGTGAACCCGACACAATTTGTCGAGATTCTGCCACTACCTTCGGAAGAAGAACCTGGACGTCTCGATCACATAGCGTACATTACCGCCGACGCAGAGCAACTCCGCATTTACCTTGCGGCGCACAAGGTCGATGTACCAGCAAGCGTGGAGCATGGCTCCGATGGCAGTCGATGGTTTCATGTAAAGGATCCGGAAGATAACGTTGTGGAATTTGTTCAGCCGCCCGCGCATCCTGTAATCATCAGCGGCTCGCACCCGATCGGAGAGTGCATCATCCACGTGGGCATGCGAGTCCATAGCCAGGATGCGGAGGATCCGTTCTATCGCGAAATTCTCGGCTTCCGGCCATACTGGTACGGCGGCAGGACACCGAACAAAATAGATTGGGTTTCGCAGCAGGTGCCCGACGGCCAGGACTGGCTGGAGTACATGCTGAGCAGCGTTCAAACCCTGAACGGCGGCCTGGCGGGGGCCATTCAAAGCGAGCTTGGTGTGCTCAATCACATGTCGATCGGGGTCGCGAACATGGAAGAGGCTGTAACTACGCTGGATGCTGAAGGTCGCTTAAACAACGAGCACGTGGGCCCACAGATCGGAAGAGATGGCAAATGGCAGTACAACCTCTTCGACCCAGACCGTACGCGTCTGGAGTTGATGGAGTTCGCTCCGGTTGAAAAGCCCTGTTGCTCGCCCTTCACGGCACCCCATCCGGCTGCCCCAAACAAACCTGCAACTTCTCCATCGAAGTAGATGAGAGTGAAGAGGTAGTTGCGTCCCTTTTTTTGGGCCTCCATTCCAATCTATCAGACGTGCCTGAGGCAAGTTAGTTGTCACCAACGACGGAAGCTCTGATCGCATCAGAGAATCTCGCAGGAGCTTCCTTTGTCAGAGGTTCGTAGATTCTGCTCAATATCTTTATGCAGGTCCACTGTCAGTACCCACTACTATTCGGTCGGTATGAATAGAATCACTAAGAGTTGCTCCTTCTCTTAGGAACTTGTTGAAAAACTCATTTAGGCACTTACTTTAGACTCCGAAAAAGTGACCAGAAATGTATACAGAGGGCGGATCGGCGCGTTGCAGGCCATTTTTGCGCGACGCTGATTTGTCCTGGCTGGCTGCATTGGATAGCCGGAATCGTTTTTCAACAAGTTCTTAGAAACTCAGGGTTGGGTACAACGTCGCATAGGTGCTGTGGAATACCATTGCGTCGAACTACCCGCCGAATCCACTCGGGACAAACGGAGGACTGTGCTCTTTCCGACTATAACCGTGAAGTGAGCCAAGAAACCAAGATATTTCACTAGCAACCGCTCCCACACAGGCAAGGTCAGCCTTGCCTGTTTCGCAAGATGACATTTCCCGCCGCGATGAACACTGCATCGACATCACTTATCACTTCTCCCTTGTCAAAATATCGTGAAGTGAAGCCTGGAGTTTCGGTGTAGGAGCAGCAACTCCAGAAGTGTACCCGCCGATCAGAAAGTATTGAGGAGGATCTCAGATACAAAGTCGTCCTCAACAATGCGCGTTTCTATTTTTTTTCAACAGGGTTTTCTGCGTACTCAACAAGCTTTCGCATCCTTAGTGCCGTAAGGTGGTAAGAAAAACGTACTCGTGGAAACGAGGCGCAGCGGCTGCTTGCATTCCATTATGTCGGCCGTAGCAACGAGTATCTCGGCATTGTCTAGGTGTTTGCTGAGGCTCATCGAGAAGTTTCAGGGTTAGATCTAGTGGTTCGCCAGGTAGTGAAGCGATTGCCCAGAGCACAAAGAAATATTTACACCATGCCATGAAATATCTTCTACCTTGCCCGGGCAATCGTCGGACGTCTACATTCTACTGAACATTCTATTGACTACTTTTGTTTGAGTGATACTATTCTACGCAATAGCTTCTTTCATCTCCCCTGTCCAGATTTGCAGTTCGCCTTGTTACTTGTGGCCTGCGATAAACCAACTTGCTCATCAACAAATCTGACGAACCGAGGCTGTTATGTTTGTAGATTCGATAGTTCCGAAAGTCATGCGTCTACGCGTTGCATGGCTCGTACTTGTAGCGGCGTTACCAGGTGGCACTTTTGTTGGCCAATCACAAACCGTATCGGCGAACTTTGCCGATCGCAGCGGTTCGACACCGGTCGTACCAGGCGGACTGTTCTCTATAGGAGGATCGGGATCCAGTGTCACAGACCTGAGCGCAATCAGCACGTTGACGATGGCGGGACTCAATGGAACCCGTTTCTGGATTCCTCTCCAACAGATTTACCCGAGCGCTAAGAACAAATCTGAGACAGACTTTGACTTTCTCGATTGGAACTTAGAGAGGATGAAAACTGCGGGCCTCCATCCACTAGGCGTGATCATCGGGACGCCGCCCTCTCTCGGATCGAACCCCTGCGCCCCGCCATCCATTGTTTGGGAATGGGGACAAATGGCGGCATCGGTCGTGGCGCACGTGGATCAGAAATTTCCTGGACTGATGCAGGATTACGAGATATGGAACGAGCCGGAGCTCGTTTCATCCTTGTGTATTACTAACGCGACGACTCGACTCGACACCTACCTCGCGATGTTCCAGGCAGCGGCCTCAAGAATGCACGCGCAGGCCGAGGCCGATGGCGAGACGATCCGCACTGGCGGTCCCGTGATCTCTCAGATGAAGCAAGCGCCGATCTGGATCCCTGCCTTGCTCAATAGCACGTCGACTGCGCCGTACGTTGATTTCGTCAGCTTCCATCTTTACATTACCGGCCTGGAAAATATTCAGAAGAAGATGGACTGGTCACAGTTGTACACGTACACTCAGTCTCCTACCTGGGGCTTGGCCAACTACTTCAAAATAATCGAGTCTTTGGTTCATAGTAGCCATCAATCAAACGCCGCATCAACACCGATTTACATCACGGAACTTAACACCGGCTGGGCTCATGCAGTGGATTGCTGCCGTAACGACCCGACCTACGCGCCATTGTGGAACAGCGTAGCCATCACCGATTTTCTCAATGTCGTGTATAGCGGTGATTTCGGGGTTCCGAGGCAACTGAGCTACTTTAACGCCTTAGGCAGTTACTTTTGCATCTTGGGCAAGTGGGATTCTGACATGGACTGCGATCCCTCGGAGACGGAGCCTTATCCTCAATTCTACGCCTACAAGCTGTTTGCATCGCCGGACTATCTTGACTTGCAGGCAGGCGGACACATGGCTTCCTCCGTATCTCCCGCAAACACCACAACAGGACTGAACGCAACTGCCTTTTATACCAGTGCAGCAGATAATGTGGTCATCATCAATCCCACGTCAAGTTCTCACAGCGGCGTCAAAGTCGCTCTCACAAATCCGGGATTCCCATCTGCGCCAACGGGAACTGTATTCCTGCTAAATCGAGAAAACCTCCAGATCTCCACCCAATCTGTCTCGCTTACACCGATATCGGGAGGCTACTCAGCGACCGTCGAGGTTCCCGCTTACTCTACCGTTGCGCTTTCCGTCAAACCCAGCCATGCCGGAGCTGCCCCCACGGCAGCTATCACACTCACGCAAAAAAGTGGAACTCGTACCGTTGATGTAGACACGTCGAAGAGTACGGGTGGTGAAAGTGCCATTGTTGGCCGAACAATCGATTTCGGCGACGGTTCATGGTTAAGTTGGTGGCCGTCGGCTGCACATGCCTATACGAAAGCTGGAAACTACAAGATAAGTATCACAGTCAAGAACCAATCCGGACTACTCTCCACTACTAGTTCTACTATCACTCTCCATTGAACTAACTCTCTGTGCGAGCGGTGCTCCTTGCTCCGCTCGCACAGAAGCAATCCACCGCACTCGGATCAGAATGCAGAAGTAAATCCATCTTCCCCGATGACCTGCATTCCTGGCTTCAATAGATTTAGACACCAGCAAACACTCTTATACTCAGGTCACAAGAACAAGATATAGACGAAGATCACGCTGATTATGTTCAGCCCTGTCTAATGAAGCGATCGCACGCAGCGCAAGGCAATATTTACACCGTGCCATGAAATATCTTCTGCGTTAGGAGAGTAGCATTACGCGCGTAATCGATGAATCGCTGAAATTTATTGGAGACTAATTGAATACATTTACTTCAGTGATATTCTTCTACGAAATAGCCCATCATCTCCCCCGTCAAGATGTGGCAGTTCGCCATGTTACTGGTGACCTGCGATAAACCAGTGTGTTTATCGACATCTCGTGACGATTCGAGGCCCCTATGTCCGTAGATTCGATCTTTTGCAAAGCCATGCATCTTCGCACTTTTTGGCTAGTCCTTGTAGTAGCGTCTCTTGGTAGCGCTTCTGCTGTCCAATCACAAACTGTATCAGCTAACTTCGGCAATCTCAGCGGTTCTACACCGGTCGTGCCAAGTGGGCTGTTCTCCATAGGAGGAACAGGTTCCAATATCCAAGACCAGGGTCCAATCAGCACCTTGACGACGGCGGGGCTTAATGGAACGCGGTTCTGGATTCCTCTTGAACAGATTTACGCTACCTCCACCGCAAACTTTAGCCTTCTTGATGCCAACTTAGAGAGAATGCAGACTGCGGGCCTCCATCCACTAGGTGTGATCGCCAATACGCCGCCCTCTCTCGGGTCGACACCCTGCGCTCCGCCCTCCAATGTTTCGGCGTGGGGACAAATGGCGGCGTCGGTTGTGGCCCACGTGGATCAGAAATTTCCTGGACTGATGCAGGATTATGAGATCTGGAACGAGCCGGAGCTCGCCTCATCCTTGTGTATCACTAATCCCACCACTGCGCTCAACACCTACCTTTCGATGTTCGCGGCGGCTGCCTCAGCGATGCACGCGCAGGCCGCGGCCGATGGCGAAACGATTCGCACCGGCGGTCCCGTGATTTCTGTGCTCTCGCTGGCACCGACCTGGATCCCTGCGTTGCTCAACAACAAGTCGACTGCTCCGTACGTTGATTTCGTCAGCTTCCATCTTTACATCACCGGCCAGAGCAACATCGATGCAGGAATGACCTGGTCCCAGTTGTACACGTACACTCAGTCTCCTACCGTGGGCTTAGCCCATTACTACAATTCGATCGAGCCTTTGGTGCGGAAGGGCCTTCAGCCGAACGCTGCAACAACGCCGATTTACATCACCGAATACAACGACAACTGGGCTTACGCAGTGGATTGCTGCCGTAACAACCCTACCTTCGGGTCATTGTGGAACAGCACAGCCATCACTGATTTTCTCAATGTCGTGTACAGCGGCGCTACGGCTGTCCCGAGCAAACTGGGCTACTTTAACTCGGCCGGCAACAACTATTTCTGCATTCTGGGCCAGTGGAACGCCGCCATGGACTGCAATCCATCGGCGACGGATCCTTATCCTCAGTTCTATGCTTACCAACTGTTTGCATCGCCGAACTATCTTGACTTGCAGGCAGGCGGACACATGGCTGCTTCCGTATCTCCCTCCAGCACTACCTCGGGACTTGATGCAACTGCCTTCTATACAAGTACAGCCGATGATGTGGTCATCATCAATCCCACTGCATCAGACTCCGACGGAGTCCATGTCTCTCTCACCAATACCGGGCTGATGGCGGTGACAGGTACCGAATATCTGCTGAATGTGTCTAATGGGCAGATTTCAACCCATTCGGCTGTGCTTTCGCCAACGTCGACGGCGGGCAATTATTCAGCTGTCGTCAATGTTCCTGCCTACTCGACGGTCGCTCTGTCCGTGAAAGGCACCGCCATGGGCGCGCCTCCGCATGCAGTGTTGTCTGTAACGCCCAAAAGCGGAACTCATCCGTTGCTGGTCACTATCGACTCGTCAAAGAGTACCGGCGGAGGAACTGCGATTTCTGGGCGGACGATTAATTTCGGCGATGGCACCTGGGTGAACTGGACACCCTCGGTCTCGCATACTTACGCAAAGGCCGGAAGCTACACGGTCCTTCTCACCCTCAAGAACCTGGCGGGACAACTCTCCACTGCCAGCACCACTATAACCGTCAATTAAATGGTACGAGCGGCGCTTGGTCGCGCCGCTCGCATTAAAGAATACTTAGAACGAAATATAGGAATATAAGTCTCGGCGCCTCCGACGGGCCTCGAGGCGACTACGAACTAGTTGGCCTCTTCGCTACTCATTTGACCTCGGCGTGCGGGCTGAACCCGGCTGCCCGCGCGTTAGGAGGCTTGTTGAACTAGGTTCCTCCTGCGACCACGAGAGGATGGCAATCGTCGAATAGACATGCAAGGAGACGAGCGTTTTCAGGACGGGATGTTCAGCTCTGTGCAGAAGCAGCGCTCATCCCATCAGAAATCTGCTTCGTTGGGTGCGATCAATCTCAAGAGCTAACAGAAACGCGAGCATTGACTTGCATCCGTTCTTTGGTCAAATCACCGGCCCCGAACTCACGGTACCACAAGACCGTTCGCTTCAGACCTTCTTCCAACTGAACGTGGGGCGAGTATCCGAACGCTTCGGTGGCGGCCGAAATGTCGGCTTGAGAATTCAGAATGTCTCCTTTGCGCGGAGAATCGTAGAGCGGAGGCTCTTTAAAGTCAACGAGACCGGCGAGCACTTGGTATAGATCGTTGAGCGTGTGCTGGCTGCCGCAAGCGATGTTGAAGAGTTTGCCTGCAACCCTTTCTGCAGCCGCGTGGCAGGCCAGCAGGTTGGCCGACACCACATTATCCACGTAAGTAAAGTCGCGAGCCTGTTTCCCTGTTCCAAAAATCGTAGGTCGGACACCGCTCAGCATTTGCTGGATAAACCTCGCCATCACGCCGCTATATGATGAATCAGCAGATTGGCGGGGGCCGAAGATGTTAAAGTAGCGAAGAGATACCGTCTCCAAACCATATACCTGCCAATAACTGGACGCGTAATATTCCCCGGTCAGTTTCTGCACCGCGTACGGAGAGATGGGCATCGGCCGCATCGACTCCCTGTTCGGCACCTGTTGATCTCCATAAGCGGAAGAAGAGCCGGCATAGATAACGCGTCTGACCCCGGTTGCCCGCGCTGCTTCGAGAACATTAAAAGTACCGTCTACGTTGCTTCGATGGCTTGGTTCAGGTTCCTTTACGGAGAGGGGCACGGATGGGAGGGCTCCGTGATGAAGAATGTAGTCGATTCCCTCACATGCTTGGCGCATGGCCACGGGATCCCGAAGGTCGGCTTCAAGAAAATCAATATGGCCCAACAAGTTTTGCAGGTTTGCCAGTTTGCCGGTCGAGAAGTTGTCGACACCACGAACCTGCTCACCACGTTCAACGAGCGCCGCCGCCAATGCGGAGCCAATAAATCCTGCGATACCAGTGATCAGGTACTTTGCCATGCGTGGATAACCTCAGATAACCAGACTTCGAAGTAGCGTCCCCCTCGATCCGCGCCGAAGGAGCCGACTAAGTATGGGCCAACTATCCATCCGTATTCGACCTGCCCCAATTTTCCGCACAGTGATCTTACAACTTAGCCAGCCGCAGCCGAAGCTGTGGGAAAGCTGAAAACGCCATCGGCGTTTTCAAAGCGAGGCGAGCCCGCGTCTTTTCCCATAGCTTGCTAGGCGTGCAAATCTGCTGGCGTGCGATAGTTCAGACTGCTGTGTGGCCATTGTTCATTGTAATCACGGCGCCCGAGGGGAAATCTTCCACCTGGCGTCGAAAAGATTGTGAAACCAACTAACGCGCAAACACTCTTCGCGGAGTCGCCCATGGAAGCTCTCGACGTGCGCGTTCTGCGTGGGCTTGCCGGGCTGGATATGCACCAGCTCGATCTTCCGTTCGATAGACCAGGCCAGAAAATGACGGCGGGGCAGTTCGGGTCCGTTGTCGCAGCGAATCGATTGTGGCTCGCCACGTTGCTCGATGATCTTGTCCAGCACGCGTGTCACGCGCAGGACTGGCAAAGCTGGTGTCTACCTCCAGCGCGAGGGCACTCCCGCGTAAAAGCATCGACCACGCTCAGCACCCGGATCGCCCGGCCGGCAGCAACCGCATCATGCGCAAAATCCAGTGCCCATTCCTGGTTGGCGGCTGCGTACTGGCGTAACGGAGCACTCTGCCGGACGCAGTGCTTCCGCTTCTTCCGCCGTAGAGTCAGTCCTGCCTCCCGATAAACCCGGTGGACGCGCTTGTGGTTTACCACTTCCCCACCCCGGCGCAGCAGAACATGCAATCGCCGATAGCCGAACCGCGGCTTCTCTCGCGCCAGCTCCGCGAGGCGTATCCGCAGCTCTTCATCCGAGTGCCGCGGTTGGTAGCGGCAGCTCGACACTGCCACCATCAAAAGCCCGCACGCTCGCCGCTGGCTGAAGGCGTACTGTTGTTGCAAATGCTCGACAGCTGCCTTCATGGCTACGAGCTCCATCCGTTTTTTCGAATCACCGACTGCAGCGCTTCCTTGTCCAGACTTAAATCCGCGACCAACTTCCGCTGACGCGTGTTCTCATCGCGAGGCTGCTTGGCTTCCTGGGCCTCGCTCACCTCCATGCCACCGTACTTCGCCTTCCAGGAATAAATGGTGTGCTTCGATACCCCGTTCTCCCGCGCCACGTCCTCGACCTTCCGCCCAGCCTCCACCTACTTCAGCGCAGCGATCATCTGCGCCTCTGTGTGCCTGCTCTTCGGCATAAATCCGCCCTCACCCAAATACGATTTCATACTCCGCTGTGTGCGGATTTTGGGGAGCACGTCAAGATAGGCGGACGGTTGACACGGACCTGATCGAAGATGGCATCCATGATTCTAGCTGTGAGCAAAATCTCTCGATAGGAAATAGGCACGGGGGAGTCCTGGCGGATCGAACGGTAGAAGGATTCGATCAAGTACTTCATGCCCGAATCCACGTGGAAATCTCTGGCCAGGAATGATCTCACGTTCTCGCGCAGATTTCCGATATGCTGCTTCGCAAATAGCACAGGTGGAATGAAATAGTCAGCATAGCTCTTGAAATTAGCGCCACGTAGTCGCAGCAGGATTTCGTGATTGTGGTCAAGCATCAGTCCGTTCTTCGGCCCATAGATTCGAAACTCGTGCGGTAAAGGCTTCATCTGGGATGAGAAAGTAAAATAAGCTGTGGTCCGCTCCGCCTCACAGATGACGACTCGCAGTTCATCCACGATCTCGCTCTCGTTGATTCCCTTGAGAAGAGGGCTGGTAAAACCGTACGCAATTACATGAGGCGTATCGCTCGTCAGGAATTCTGCAATTCTCGCAATTCCGTGACTGATGATGTTATGAAGCAATTTCCCCGGTAGTCTGCGGAC
The DNA here is from genome assembly GCA_963823845.1 of Terriglobales bacterium. Taxonomy (GTDB): domain Bacteria; phylum Acidobacteriota; class Terriglobia; order Terriglobales; family Acidobacteriaceae; genus Alloacidobacterium. The sequence goes on along the minus strand of CAWGND010000016.1, from coordinate 225,290 downwards.
CCAATGGTTCTTGTCGCCCAGTAGCGCTCGCGCATAGTTGGGGTTCCCTAGGTCATACCCGTAATGGCTTTCCATATGTACGGGAATTCCACCTAAGTAGCCGCTTTTAATCACTGCTCTCATACGTCGCGCAGCATGGCTGAATTGGTAGTTGTGGCCCGCGGTCAGCTTAAGCCCATATTGGTTAGCTTGGTCGACGAGTTGCTGCGCTTCTTCTGCATCGACAGTAAAGGGCTTCTCTATATATACGTGACAGCCGTTCTCGAGACAGAATTTGGCAATCTGGAAGTGACTCTCGGGCGGCGTGGTGATGTGCACAACGTCCGGCCGCGCTTCACTGATAAGTTCAGACAGATCGGTAAAGTACCGTTTCACTGGGAATCGTTCGCAGAGCTGCTTGGCCATCAGCGGCTCATGGTCGCACACGCCAACGATCTCACATTCTTCCAGCTTTTGGATTTGCGAGGCATGGGCGTCGGCAATCTTGCCGCATCCCACAATGGCGACCCTAAGCATGCCGTTCACCCGTCTCGCAACGTTGGAAATATCGGCGCAGTCCCTCTTCCATAGAGACTCTCGGGTTCCAGCCCAGTTGACGTTTCAATTTCTCATTGCTGTAGGTCGTCTTCTTCCACTCCCTGTACCAACGGCTCTCCGTGAAAACAAGCGGTAATTGTTCCATTGACCACCGCGAATATTTCTCCCACAAACAGCAAAGCGCATGACTAATCGCGTGCGGCACATAAACTGATTTGAAGCGCCTTACGTTTCTTTTGTATTGGCGCAAGAACTGGCGGCTCGAGGGGAGGTCATCGTCGACGACATTGAATATCTCGCCATCAATTCCTTTCACCAAGCCAGCCAATACGATCGCATCTGCACAGTTGTCGACATATGTGAAAGGGATGGTGTTCGAACCGCCGAGATGCAGGAAGAGCCCGAATGTCCCAAGACCAATCCGGGCTATGATCCCTGAGGAATCTGCGCCATAAACACTGCCAGGTCTGACCACAACGTATGGGATGCCAAAGTTCTTTGCGTATTCGGTGACGATTTGCTCTTGCTTGACTTTAGCGTAGCAATAGGCGTCGCCGTATCGCTCGGGATGCTCCTCAATCGGGCACGATTCATCCAGTCGTCGAGACTTCTGGCGATTTGAATAAACGGCGAACGAGCTTACCAGAACGAATCTCTGGAGTCGCGAATAGTGCAGGCTGGCATCGAGCAAATTGCGCGTCGTTACTACAGAGTTCATAAACGCATCCGGAAAGGACTTCTTGCCCATCCCGGCAGCCAAATGAAAGATGACCGCTGCATCCTTGCATGCAGTCTCGCAATCCGCTCGAGAAAGGAGGTTGCCTTTGATGACTTCAATTCGTGCGCCTAGGGACCGGCGTTCGATGATGGCTTCCATATCCGCCAATTCGCTGGAAGGCCTCGCAAAACACAAGAGGTTGCGAAACCCGCGATCCACTAAACTCTCGACGACGCGACATCCAATAAAACCGGCGGCGCCTGTAATCAAGATCCGGTCATCCGGGCCGACTACGAAGGTATCGTGTGTCGTTTGCGTTTGTATGTTAAGCGGAAACGATGCGCTTTTCCCGTTCGTCACTTTATCCCCTGACTATTCATCCGCCGACTCCACAGGGAACTCGGCGGTCTACGCTATCCTTCAAATACACATCGACGTAATCTTCCGTACGGTGAGCGACGCTCTCGCTCGACTCTTGCGGATTGTAGATTCGCAGTCGAAGATCAGGCCCCGAATCCCGATGCTGAGCCGTGACCGTCGCACGCACGGCATTCGGTTCAGCTCTATCCGTTTCAAACACTACCGAGCGACGCTCGAAACCATGAGACTGCTTGTCCAGCGGTCGCAAACCACGCGCTCGGATTCTTTTTAGATCCCGAACCAGGTCACGATAACATGTGTACCACAGCCTCTCTGTAGCGAGGCTGCGATCATGCCAGTTACCGTTATGCACCCTCCAAAATGGATCACATTGTCCGTCAATCGCCTAAGGACTGTCGTCGCCTCGCGTTGAGATAACCCGATGTAAGTCGGGTAAAACAAAGCTGTGTCCATGACATGCATTGGGTAATTCGAGTAGTCGGTCCACAGGGAGCGGCTTAATATCAGGATAGCGAGAGCTGAGATCTGGCAGTTGTGCTTTTAGTTTGTCCAGTTCCTGTCAATTGCCGGCAGACGCGTAGGCGTACCGTCTGCCGTTCTGGCCGTCCCTTGAAGAGTTCGGTATTGATTCATTAGCGTCTGTAGATAAACTCGCTGTTGTTGCGCCGTGTTGAGCGCATCCTGTTCGTTCACTAGCTGTGACTGCAAGCCGCTCAAAATTTGCAGATTGCTCGCCTGCTGAGTCGGCAACTCGCCGATGTGCGCTCCTTTAAACTTTCGAATCTTTGCTTCTTGCTCGGCGAGAGTTGTACGAGCACTGTTCCTCTGCCTTCTTCACGGAGTACACGACTCCGTCGCGAGCACGTCAGCCTTGCTCGACGTAAGATATTGGAAAACTGCCCACAATGAAATTGCCAGCGCAGCATCGCATATGACGCTGCTCCAGGCTGCTCCACGCCACGACCAATGCCGTATAAAGTAGACATTCAACCCGACATTCAAGGCCCCGACTCCGACTTGGACCAGGGTGCGACTTCCCTGATATCCCGCGCCGGTCAACCCATCAGCTAGAAAGATATGGACGCACCGGATTAGCGGAATGATAGCGAGCCAGCGGAGCGCCTCAACAGCCGACGAATAGCCTTGGCCCAAAATATGAGGAATGAGGGGCGCTCCCAGGAGTAGGCCCAACGCGACAAAGCATCCGTAGGGCGCAGATCGCCTGATGAGCTTGTATGCATACTTCTTGGTTACAACAGGACCGCCAACTCCGAGCCGAAAAAACTCTGGATAAGCTGCGGAAAGCATAGCCCGAACAGGGACGAGGCTTACGTCGATGATGCGGTAGGCTGCAGCATAGATGCCCGTCGCCGTGAAATTTGCGAACTTACCCACCATCGTCTTGTCAACATCATTATAGATTGTCGCCGAAGAAGTACTCACGGCGAACAAAGCTGACTCCGGCAGATCTCTCCAGGCCTGCAATGGTCGAACCTCAATTCGTCCAGCAAGAAAGGTAATCCTGGCAAATGCGTAGATGAAACAGACTGCTGAGCCGAGCACGTATGCGATCGTCCAGCTCTGTACGGTCGGATGGCGGGTCAGAACTGAGATAATTACGATTCCAATGAGCTTGGTGAGGGTAATGTAGACGCTCATCTGGGCCGACTCGCCCATCCGGCCCAATGCGGCAAATGCAAAGGCGGCGAGTTCTGCGACCCTGATCATGATCAGGTCGGAAAGGCAAACCATAATAGTCAGCACAAAAAATTGCCGGCCTAAGAAGAATGGCGCCACGGCCAGGATCACCAGACTCAGAAGCGCTCCTGAAACGGCGATCGTCAGCAGGCCATTGCCCCAATATCCTGCAAGCAGGCTACGATCTCGCGAAACGTACTTTAATAACACCATCGGGCTACCAAAGCCTGCAAAGGGCGCCGCGATTGCCACCAGAGAGGTCATCGCAACGAATGCGCCATATTGTTTCGGCCCCAGGCTGCGAGCAATCAAAACAAAGTAAGCGGCTTGAATCGCCAGTCGCAACCCCTGTCCAATTGCGAATTTGGCTGTATTTGCAGCGAACCCGCTGGTACGCAATCTGCCGATCAAGAGTCTAGCTTGCTTTAGTACACGCATAGTCTTCGCTGGGCGATTGCAGAACGTTTTTCATTTCGGCGATTAATCTTGATACCGCGACGTCCCAATTAAGGTCGGTTTGAAAACGCTCAAACGAACTCCAGCACATTGCAACGTACCTCTCTTGATCCCCCAATAGTTGCAACGCATACTCGGCATAATCTGCGGCCTCAGCTTCCAAGGGAAAGAGATGACCATTCACACCGTTCTTGACCAGCGTAGAGTTTCCGCCTACGTCCGTACTTAGGGACGGAACTGCGTGCGCACTTGCTTCAGCAAGAGAAACAGCAGCGCACTCTGCGCGGCTGGGTAGAATCAGCAGATGCGATTGCATGTAGAGTGAGGCCAGCAAGGCTTGCCCTTTCTGTGTCGATTTGTCAATTTGTCCAATTACCGTCACATACTCTGGCAAGCTAACCCCCGGAGGGGGAGTGCAGCCAACCAGTGTCAGGTGCACATTCACCCCACGCGCCCTCAACATCGACGTGGCATCGACGGCAATTTGAGCTCCTTTGCGCTTCCAATCTACTCCGACAAAGAGCAGTTCGCACTCTTTCGCATCTCTTCGGCGTAGACACTCCGCTATGTCATCCTCATCAAGACTGCTGAACAAATTTGCACCATACGGAATTACCCTGATCTTGCGCTGATCAAAGGAATAACTTGCACAAGCAACGTCGGCCGCCCACTGATTGGAGAAGACTGCAAGCGCACTGCTGTTCAGCGCTGCGCATTCCAGGTTATGTGAGTCTCTGATACTCCGTTTGGTAACGTGCTTGTAATATGGATAACTATCGAGCACTCCGGCCACCGTTGTGTCACCCCAGAAGATCGATGGTGCAGAACAATTCTGAACGGCCATATAAAATGCGGAAGTGCCGAGTACTGCCTCGACTGGATGCTTACTGACTGATGCGTTAATCTGTTCTGGAAAATGGCGCGCAATTCTGGGATCACGTTCACAGATGATATGTCTACCAGTCAACAAACGAGTCATCTTGTCCTGCAACCGAACAAGGGAGGCAGCTTGTTCCTTCAGATGCAAAAAAAACGATATCTCACAGCCCCGCCGCTTCAAGGCATTCGCCATACAAAAGGGGGTTCCGGAGTATGATCGAACATTTTGCGGATCTAGGAGACCGACGAATCCTATATGCATTGTCACCGTCGTGCACTTTCCCTCGTTATTTAGGTTTTGCTTTTGGTATTCGGATTTGGGCAGCAAGATCGCACTGTCATGAGATGCGTCGGATGTCTATCTGGTTCTGTTCTCATGCTTGGAGAATGCTAAAACGCTCCAAATCCCCTGAGGACGGCGGGAATCGTCCGCATTAAGATTTGCAAGTCAAGCCAGAAGGTCCATCTATCGATGTACTGAAGGTCGAGTTGCATCCAGGTTTCGAAGGGAATCGAAGTCCGACCCGCAACTTGCCAGAGACAAGTCAAGCCGGGACGCACGCTGAAGCGGCGCCGCTGCCAATCCTGATTGAAGCCGACGTAATCGCGAAGGGGAAGTGGTCTGGGACCTACCAGACTCATCTCTCCCTTCAACACGTTGATCAGTTGTGGTAGCTCGTCGAGGCTGCTCTTTCGGAGCAGTTTGCCGATCGGGGTGATCCGGGGGTCATTCTTAAGTTTGAAGACTGGGCCGGACACCTCGTTTAGGTGTTCCAAATGGCGTAATTGCTGCTCGGCGTCAGCTATCATCGTGCGGAATTTATACATCTTGAATTGCCGCTTACCCAGTCCGACCCGGTTCTGCTTAAAGAATACTGGTCCCGGGCTGCTCAGTTTAACGAGAGCCGCGATAACGAGCAATAGAGGCAACAACAACAGCAGCAGTACTGACGAGACCATGATGTCGAATAGCCGCTTGGCATCCGCGCGCCATCCTTCATTCATACCCCTGCCGTGGCTGATAAGTAAGCCTCCCAAGATATCATCCGCGCGCGCTCTGGAAAGTTTTAGATCGAACAGATCAGAAAAGACGCGAATCGGGATCCCTTGCAATTCGCATGCTGCTGCGACCTGAGCCGCTTGTATGTGCAGGGAGCGCATCGGCAGGGCGATTACCACTTCATCCACAACATGGGTCCGAAGTAATTCCTGGAGTCCGTCGAAGCCACATAAGACCTCGTAACCCCTCCCCTGCAGTTCTTTCATTCCAATCCACGGCTGGTCTACGAAGCCTGAGATCCGGTATCCGAGCTCCGGCTTGGACTCGATCATTGATGCAAAGCGACTCGCGCGCGGACCGGTGCCAACAATCACGAGATTGCGCAGATTGTGTCCACGTCTCCTCACTGCATGCAAGGTTGCGCGCATCAGCAGCCGGCTGATGCTGGATGCCGCAGACACTGCGACGAAAAAGACAATCAGAAACTGCGGCGAAAACATTCGCACGTGGAAGACAAGCCCCCATACTCCGATCAACCCGCTCCCGACAATGCAAGCTTTGATCGGATCACGTATGTCGGATAGGCAACCGAGCATTCGGCGAGAGTTGTACAGTCCACAGGCAGCGTAAGTAAGGTGCCACATAAAGAGCAAAGCGGCAAAGAGCACGAAATTCCCGACTCTTACGCGCATGGCAAGAAACTCTGCCAATGACATTTCCGACCGATGGGGCAGTGCGATGTAGGTAGCCAAAAATACGATGGCTATTGTGAGTAGAAGATCGAACGCCTTGAGAACGTTCAGCAACACCTTACGCCTGTATGAGGTCATTTGGCTCCCGTCTAGCGGCAAAGGAAGGGGCGTTATGGAGAAGCACCGCGAATTGCGAGGATCTGATCTCATAGCCTGCTGATCATCGCAGGCAATAAGAGGTGACGTCGAAACCGATCAAGTAGTTCAGGTGACGCAGGCGATTTGTTGGACACTACGCCTAAGGATTGATTCGTACAGAATGGTGGTTTTGGAAGGAACGAAGTTGTTCCATCTACTGACTACAGAAGGAGGAGCGCTCCGGCGACTCAGAGATTCGCCTTCAGCCACTCACTACTCGCATCCTGAAACAGATGCTATTCGCATGGCTCGTTGTGAGCGCTTCGTCAGGATGGTGCTGTTGTTGAGAGACCAGGTATCATCACGAGATAACTCTACTGTCGTCAGGACAACATAAGTTAGTCACCAGATATTTTCGCTACTCCTAGAGGGCTATACGATTCACAGTCGGATTTTTTCTGGCATTCGTATCTTCGTCAAAGATATCCGCCGGCAGTTCTCTCAGAGCGATGAGCTCGTTGCAGCAGGCTTGGATAAATCTATCTCGTAAAACACGCAAAGCCAGCCTCGACCATACGCGATTTTGCCATCCGTTGAATCTGCGTTGGCGACCATCCAGCAAGCGGGCGAACGAGATGAGTCTCACCCACCGCATGACCGCCCAGTCAGCCTCGGCGAAAGCAGCGCGAGATTGTTCAAGATAGCCACGCCGGAATAGCTGCTTTTGTACTTTTAAGTTGATTCGATAGGAGCCCACGAAAGCGCGCCACGGTTGCAGGGTTTCGTAAAATCCTTCAAACAGACCAATGTCCTCATAAATGTAGCCCAACCTGGTGTTTCCGAAGTCGACCACATAAATCGCCTCGTTGGCTACGATGACGTGGAGGGGCGTAAACTCGCCGTGCACATTACATAGTTGACGCTGGAACTGAGGATTCAGGTCCCGGCACTTCTTTAAAATAGACAGAATCTCTACATAGACATCTTCGAGTGAATAGAGTACAAAAGCTTCTTTTGTTTGTTCCCTGTCAAACTCGCCAACAAGCCAGTCGAGGGGATTGCCGTATTTAGCTTTGAGCGTAAGCCGATGCAAGCTTCCCAGCCAGCGGCCCGCATACTGCAGCAACTCGCCCAAATCCGGTCCATTAAGACGTCTGAACGTCACATCGAACAAGTGGTGTTTGAGCGAATTCCCTGGAACGAACTCCATTAGCAGCAGGCCGCTCTCGGGAAAGTAGGCAATCGGCAGAGGGGATCGCAGTGTCGGATTCTCTGCGGCAATCAACGGCGCTACAGTAGAAAGAAAATTTGATTCACTCTGGAGACTTTGGCCGCCACAGTAGTCCTCTTTCTGGGCCTTGGCGAACAAGGACGCACTTGCCAGCCCGTCAGTCATGTGCACAACGGCAGCCGGGTGAACTCCACATTTGCTAATCGGCCGTACGTAGGCCTTTGAACGTCCAGATTCAGAAGCCCTCAGGCCCGCGAGGTCGAGTAGAGCGTTGCGGCCGAGCCGCGAAAGGACGCCTGTCAGATATGGGTCGTTTGTTCTCCTCACAAAGATCGGGACACCCCTTTCTATTTGCGACCTCTGGATAGGGGAATCCATACTACCTGCGGTCGTTCTCAGAGGGATAAACTGATTCGCAAAAAATATATGCAGCAGTACTTCCTACGATTGGAGTTTGTAGGCAATGATAGATTTCGTCATCCCGCACCACTTTTCGCAAATAATTGTGGCGTCGGGGAACAGTTGCTCCACTTCGGGCTTGTTCAGAAGGCTGATTTCTTCCACCATCTCGTCGACCTGACGGGGGGTCGGCCGATATGTAAGGCCCCACACGGTGAAGTGGCGGGCCAGTAGCTTCCGGTACTTCTTCGGAAGAAAATGGATGAGCGGAGCGAGAAAGTGTGGCTCTATAAAAAAATTGCGGCTGGGCGTCTGTACCCAATAGCTGCGGCCTACTCTTTTAATCTCTTCTGCGAAGATCTGCTGTTGACTCCAATTTCCTAAATGTTCGATTACGGAATTGCTGACCACCATGTCAAAGCTTTGGTTCTCGAACGGAAGCGCACGACCATCCCCGAGCATGGTTGAAAATCCAGGCTCCTCACACTGCAACCATGAAGACTTTGGATTTAGAAGTGTCACCTTAGGCTTTATCGGGCTGTACACCCAAAATGAGTAATAGCTTCCCCCTACATCCAGAATTTTGCTATTTTCCGACACGCGGCACACTTCGCACATACGCCGAAGGCGCTCGGAGCGGAATTTCCGGAAGAGTGGCTTATAAATCGCTGTTTGAAGTTGTTTCAATGTCACTCGGTATTACTCCTTTCGGCAGCAGGGGAATGATAGCGCTCAAATCAACGAGCTGGGGCGCGCTCGAATGCAGTAGCGAGCGCCTGCCACGCCGCCGTCGGGCGGAGATCCGAATCGTATGGCAACGGACGGAGTGGTTGCCCGTCGGCGCGAGGAGCATAGGCTGTTAGCCAGGTGTAGCGAGCCGACAAACCCCAGGTAATTACCGCAATTACGGCTTTTTCCTGCAGCACTACTCCCAAATAGCGGTCAAGCTCCCGGGCCACGGCCATATCGCGATCCGCCAATTGAGTTGCCGGACCAGGCTCCCCGACATCCAGCTCGGAAATCATTATCTTCAGGCCAAGGTCGGCGACAGCGCTCAGAAAGTCCTTTAGCTTGGCACTGCTGAAAGGAGCGTTCCCGGTTCGAAGGTGTGATTGAATTCCCACGGCGCCTATCGGGACCTTCTTTGCAATGAATCCCTTGAGGAGTTTCAGTAGCGTCGCGCGCCCATAGTCGTCATCGGGATTGTCGTATTCGAGATGGTTCTCATTGTGGACGAGGAGGGCGCCCGGATCAGCTGCGGCTGCCGCTCGAAAGGATGCTTCAATGTAGTCCGGTCCAACCAGGCGCAGGAATGGAGTATCCTTCAAGTCCCCCGTGCGTCCCCCGCGCCATGCTTTTACTTCGTTGACAACCTCCCAGGAGAAAACCCGCCCACGGTAGTGGCTGACCGTCTGCGTGACGTGGTTCAGCATTACCTGTCTGGCTTGTCCCGGAGACAGGCTATTAAACCATTCGGGCATTCCCACGCCCCAAACGAGCACGCCATTGCCAAACTTCATGTTGTGGGCTTTCGCGAAACTCGCTAATAATTCCCCCTGGTGAAAATTGAATTGGCCGGGACTAGGTTCGACGTATCTCCAATCCAAAGCGGTTTCGGGTACCAGCAGTCCGCATTGCTCGGCGACCAGTCGGGCGAATGCCGGGTCAAATTTTGGGAGCCCAGGCACCACGAAGTCCACCGCGGCCGAACAGCCGTAGATCAACCCCTTCTGTGCAGCGAGATCCCTTAGACTACTCTCGGCAGCATCAACGAGCTTTGCGCGAGAAGCCAGAGTGCCCGACAGGGTGCCGGCCGCAGTCACAGAAGCCAGGGCTGAGATGAATTGCCTTCTGCTCCACGGTTCGCGCCTTCCTTCCAATTTAGACAACACATTTCCTCCGATAACTTTCCCCCCAGGGTAGTGATGCCGTTACAAAGGACAGGAATGCCATTCACAACCGGCGCTCGCCGAAATGTTCTCGTTAAATGTTACTGATTCGGTGCGGCCTCCAGGCTTAGATTGCACGGCATCGACGTAGGCTGGGCCGGCATCGACGGAGGAACCATGTAGGACGGTGATGCGAAATTGAAGAACTCAGCCATATTGTCGGCTGCGGCGTCCCGTGAGGTCAGAGGTGGTAGGCTGAAGCGTGTCTCGATGAGCTTAAGGATCGCCGTATGATCTCTTACGGTATGGGAGACGAAATGCGGAATGGTCCATGGCGACACAACGACGGCAGGCACTCTGCCCCCGGACATATTAAATAGACCCGATGCATCCTGGCCTATGACGACGCCCGGAGGAATTCCGTCGGGTGGAGTCATAGGTAAAGGCACAACATGGTCGGCGAACCCTCCTGACTCGTCATAGCTCAGGACGAACGCTGATGTCTTCCATGTTGGGCTCTGCATGAGAGCATCGATAAACGACTTAATGACGCTGGCTCCATCCTGCACGTTTTCCGGCGCAGTGCTGGTATCACCTGGATTGGGTTTCGGATGCTCATCGTATTCGCCCTCCTCAATAAACACCACCGACGGTAGAGTGCTTTCACTCGTTACGTCGTTAAAGTAGTTCGAAATCGGAACGAACTTGCTCGGATCCTTTTGATAGATAGACCAAAAGGGGATATGCAGTGGCTGAGCAAACTGGTAGTAGTACTTCCATGAGATACCAGCCTGGTCGAGCAGGTCGAAGATCGTGAAGTTTGGAAAGCCGCCCGTTGGAGGATGGGGCGACGCTGTCCATCCGAGAGAAGTCCCACCGTAGAGATACATGCGACTCGGATCTGTCGGACCAAGCATGGGAGAAAACCATCGATCGCTGGTGGCAAACTGGAATGCCAGGCTGTAGTAGTAGGGCAAATCATTCCAGTCGTAGTAACTGATGGCGCGAGTTCCGTTGGGGTCATATGTGGAGAAGCCAACTGCATTGCCGTCTCTCAGGAAATTATCCATCAACCCGCTGTCGTAGTCATAGTGTTCACCATCCCAGCTTGGCTGGAGATTTTCCTGGCAGCCGGTTGCTGCGGGAAACGGAGTGATCAGCGCGCCAGCGACGTCCGGAAGCCCGATGTTGGGGTTGCGTTCATCGACAGCATTGTCGTTGATGCCGTTCATCTGTCGGTATTCGTTCATCTTCGAGAAGTACTGGTCGAAAGAGCGATTCTCCTGAAGCTCGACGATGATGTGCTTCATAGCGAGCATCGAGGCAGGAGGCGCAGGAGGTGCTTCATAGGTATATGCGTTCTGGAGCGTGCTGCTTTGTGAACCCTGCTGCACCGTGACATTTACCACGCCCGCGCTCGCTGCCGGCGCGAAGGCTTCGATCGCGTTCGCGTTAACTACCTGAACGTTTGAGGCGGCCAGATTGCCAAACGAAACCGTGGCTCCCTGACTAAAGCCCGTCCCATAGATCGTGCGCGTAGTGCCGCCTGCAGGAGCACCCCAGTTGGGAGATACCGAGGTAACGATAGGAGGAGCGTAGAACAGGAAACCACTGGAGTTAGCGGAGCCAATCTGCAGGAAAGCATCGTCAAAACGGCCCACGGTAGCCATGCTGCCAAATGCGACTTCCGCATAGAGCCTCACAAAGCTCTTACCGGCTGGAACTGTGTAAGTGCCTTGTTCCAATGTCCAAAGAGGGTCGAACGCGCTGTAAGGCGGAGCGGAGACATAGACTGCGTTTGCCTTGTTAGCGTCAGATATCTCCAGACCAAAACGAACATTCGATCCGGGGTCGGAGACGCGATACGCATAACCGCCGAACTTGACAGTTTGACCGGTGGATACCGGGAAGTAGAGCGCCCCCCCGCTCAACGTGGATGCGAACATTACCGGGTGGTTCGACCCACCGGCGGACGACATCTCGAGATAGCTTGTCCCGGTATGGGCATTTGCGGTAATCGACCCCGTGGTTACGGTGCCGCCTGAGCCTCCAAATGCCCAATAGGAAGATCCTGACTCGAAGGATTGATTATGCAGCAGGCTGGCCAGCGTTGCGCTCTGTCCATCCGGATTCGTCACAACGACGTCCGCTGAACCCGGTGCAACCGCAGGAGTAACAACGCTAATAAGCGTACTATTGACCACCGTCGTGACAGCAGGTGTGCCCGCGAATGTAACCGTCGCGCCAGCGGCAAAATTGGAACCTGAAATCGTGACCGTGTCACCGCCGGTGCTTACTCCTTGAGTCGGCGACACTGAGTTGATAACCGGTCCAGTACCCGGCGCAAGATAGTCGAACCCGCCGTCGGGAACGCCTATCTGTAAGTAGGCATCGTCGAAACGATCCACTGCAGCGACAGTAGGGCTGTTGATCTCACAATAGAAACGAACGAATGCCTTGCCAGTGGGCACCGTGTAAGTACCCTGGAAATTCACCCAGGACGAGGTTGTCACGTTGTATGGAGCAGCGGACACATAGACCGCATTCGCCTTGTTCGCATCGGAGATCTCAATCCCCCAACGTGCCAGGCCATTGCCGGACACATGATAGCCCCAGCCGCCAAACGCGACGATGTCGCCCGGGCTCACCGGGAAATATTCAGCCACATTGCTCGCGTTCGCGGCAAACAGGATCGGATGAGATCCGGCCGGTCCGCTCAACTCAGCATATTGATTACCGCTATGAGCATTGGCGGCATTGTTTACGATGGTCGCGGTTCCTCCTCCTGAGCTTGCAGAGACCCAGTTGACCGCACCCGATTCGAATCCGCCGTTGGACAGCGGACTGCTGTTTCCGACCAGGGTGGCACTCTGCCCGCCCGGGTTGGTCACCGTTACATTCGCCTCGCCCAAAGCGTGAGCTGGCGTAACCGCAGTGATCGTGTTCGCACTGACCACGCTCACACTCGTGGCGGCACTACTGTCAAAGCTGACCGTTGCTCCGGCAAGAAAATTGCTCCCGCTAAGGGTGACAGAAGTCCCTCCAGCCGTGCTCCCCGACCGCGGAGTGATGGAACTCAACGTAAGCGTCGGATTGGTTGGAACGATATAGTCGAATCCGCCACCGGCAATGGGCAGCTGCAGGAAGGCATCGTCGAAGCGATCCACTGCAGTGACAGTACTGCTGTTGATCTCACAATAGAGACGAACGAATGCCTTGCCAGTGGGCACAGTGTAAGAACCCTGGAAATTTACCCAGGACGAGGCCGTCACGTTGTATGGAGCAGCGGACACATAGGATGCATTCGCCTTGTTCGCATCGGAGATCTCGATGCCCCAACGCGCGTTGCCATTGCCGGACACATGATAGCCCCAGCCGCCGAACGTGATGACTTCGCCCGGGCTCACCGGGAAATATTCAGCCACATTGCTCGCGGTAGCGGCAAACAGGACCGGATGGGATCCGGCCGGTGCGCTCAACTCCACATACCCGCTGCCGCTATGAGCGTTGGCGGCATTGCTCGCGAAGGTCGCGGTTCCTCCCGAGGCTGACAAGACCCAGTTGGCCGCGCCCGATTCGAATCCGGCGTTGGACAGCGGACTGATGTTTCCGACAAGGGTGGCGCTCTGCCCATCCGTGTTGGTTACTGTTACATTCGCCTCGCCCAAAGCGTGGGCTGGCGTAACCGCTGTGATCGTAGTTGAATTGACAACGGTCACACTCGTGGCGGCATCGCTGTCAAAGCTGACCGTTGCTCCGTCAAGGAAATTGCTCCCGGTAAGGGTGACAGAAGTTCCTCCAGCCGTGCTCCCCGACTGCGGAGTGATGGAACTCAACGTGGGCGCTGGATTGGTTGGCTGAGGCGGAACGACATAGTCGAAACCGCTGGTACCGGTTAAGGAGGCGCTCTGCCCATCCGTGTTGGTCACGGTCACATTCGCCTCGCCCGCGGCGTGCGCTGGCGTAACTGCGGTGATCGTCGTCGCATTGACCACCACCACACTCGTGGCGGCGCTGCTGCCAAAGATGACCGTCGCTCCCGCAAGGAAGTTAGCTCCGCTAATACTGACCGAAGTCCCTCCAACCGTGCTCCCCGACTGCGGAGTAATGGAACTCAACGTGGGTGCCGGATTGGCCGACTGAGGCGGAGCGATATAGTCGAAACCGCCGGTACCCGTTAAGGAGGCGCTCAGCCCGTCCGGGTTGGTCACGGCCACATTCGCCTCGCCCGCAGCGTGCGCTGGCGTAACTACGGTGATCGTCGTCGCATTGACCACGACCACACTCGTGGCGGCACTCGTGCCAAAGGTGACCGTTGCTCCGGTAAGAAAATTGCTCCCGGTAAGGGTGACAGAAGTTCCTCCAGCCGTGCTCCCTGACTGCGGAGTGATGGAAGTCAACGTGGGCGCGGGATTCGATGAAGCGATATAGTCAAAACCTGCGGTACCTGTTAACGAGGCGCTTTGTCCGTCCGTGTTAGTCACCGTCACATTCGCCTCGCCCGCAGCGTGGGCTGGCGTAACCGCGGTGATCGTGGTCGCATTGACCACGACCACACTCGTGGCGGCACTCGTGCCAAAGGTGACCGTTGCTCCGGTAAGAAAATTGCTCCCGCTGATACTGACAGAAGTCCCTCCCGCCGTGCTCGCTGACTGTGGGCTGATGGAACTCAACGTGGGTGCCGGATTAGTCGGTGGAGGCGGATCTTTTGTAGTATCGGGAATTCCGGAACCTAAGGTGACGCCGCAACCCGCGAGCCCTAGGACAACGCTGGTAACTAATAACAAACAGACCCTGTGAAGCCATGTCATCTCAAGGCCCATTGCCCCTGGCCGTTGTGCATGACCAGAAAAAGGAGCGTCACTAAAAGTTATAGATTTCATGTCAGATATCACTTTGCGACGGAAGCGCATTCCTATGATTGTTCGATACTGTTTACAGCAGACGACCGTTGGGAAGAAACACAGCCGCGACGTCGGACTTCGCAGAGTAGCGGCAGAAGAAGACACAGCACGTAGGCAAACTTACTAAATCAAACTGGCTTTGGATCTGGCTTGTTCGGAAATCCTCATTTATGCTCGGTCTAGCCTGGGGCATAAATAATGCTGGCATCACTAATGGCACCCTTGCTGACACGGATTCCTTTCTCGTCGAGGCGACGAGATACGGTATCGATGATCTTGTCGTCGAGCTCATGAGCTTCCAATAACAGGCGGAATCGGCTCACAGTGGTCACGTCGGGCGCCGGTGCACGAGCTAAGTCCACACCGGCAAACCGTCGCAGGGCGACGGAATCATACAAAGCTTCTTCGATTCCCGAGTCCGACACCTTGAACCATTGCTGCACAAAGAACACACGCAGCATCACCGAAAGTGCGGCCGGACGGCCGCCATTACCCGCCCTCGGATAATGCGGCTCGACCACCGCCTCCAGTTCCGCCCAAGGCACCAACTCGTCCATTGCATCGAGGAATAGCTCTTTACGCGACTTTCTTCCGTACTTCTCGATACCATTTTGCGAGCTTCGGGATTGTTGCGCCGCCGTAGTCTTCCTGTCACGACTCTGTCCGAGAAGAGTTAATTCAGACTTGCTCATACACCCTCTGATCGAATCGATCATCTTGAAACCATCTCAATCACTAACTTGTAGGCAATAAACCAGGGTTCGACTAGATAACGAAACCACAGGCGCCGTGGCTCAGCGATAAGCCGGAACAACCACTCCAGCCCAGTGCGGCCCGCCCAACGCGGTGGTGTAGGAATGACTCCGGCAAAGTAGTCCAAAATCGCTCCGCCGTTCAGAATGATGCTGACCGAAAGTTTGTCCAAATGGTCGACGATCCAATGCTCCTGTCGCGGCATTCCCATCCCGGTAATCAAGATTTGAGGACGCCAATCCTCAATTTTGGCCAGGACAGCCTGATCTTCCGGAGATGTGGGATCCGGATCAAAAAAGCCATGAGCAGTTTCAATCTCCAGTCCGGGGTAGCTTCGGCGCAAAACGCTTGCCCCTTGCTCCGCAACGCCAGGCCGGCCTCCAAGGCAGAAAACTCGCCAACCGTGCTCCGCTGCTGCGCTTGCCAGTGGACCCATCCAATCGGCTAATGTAACGCGATGTTCTCGACCTAGAGGTTTTCCCAGGAAACGCCCGAAAGCGACGATGGGCATGCCGTCAACGTAGATGTGGTCCGCGGCGGCGTAGAAAGCTCGCATTTTTGCGTCGTGATGGTAAAGGTAGATGCTGTGAAGATTATGATTGGCCACGACGACGCGCCTGCGCTGCTCGATCGCTTCGGCAACGATCGCATTGAGGTCGGTCATGCTCAATGCATCGACCTCGACTCCGAGAATCGTCGTTCGTGCCAGGTCCTGCCGAACAGTGATTGTATTTATACATTCGGTTGTCCTGCGCATCCTATGGGCTCTCCATCGCCTGTCATAGCTGCCTCGGCCTGGACCGAAGTAGTTGGGCTTTCTACTTTAGGCCACAGCACATCGCGTTGGCGTAAGAACTTGAGCGGCTCTTCCCCGTTGAAGACAACGTCTTCTGGGTAAAATTCATAAAGAACTCGCTTAGTGAAATAAAAGGGATGCGCCATCGCCGCTTTCCCCAGATGTCGGCACCCTTTCGTATATTGCTTTTGACTATAAGCGATGTTAGCGCGGCGCATTTCCTCACGGCACGCGAGCCTTGATCGGTCAATACTTCGCGCCAAATGATCTCGAACGCATTCATACGCCAGGGCTGGCCAGCCGTAAAGATGCGACAGAAGCAAATATTGCACATAAATTGTATTGACCGATTGTGCCTCTAAGTTAACCGAGGATGCGCTTTCTTCGCTGTGCCTCACATAACAAGAAACTTCCGGTAGATAGTGGATGTCATAACTCAAGGCCATGCGCCACCATAGGTCGACGTCTTCTATGTGTAGATTGAACCTGTAGCCACCCAACGCGATTGCTTTCTCTACATTTAGAGTTACCGTAGGGTGGGCCATTGCCAATAGATATCCGCGATTAGTGATTTGACGCAGTTTGTCGGGCGTCGCTCTCGTCGTACGAAAAGTGCCTACACTGCTCCCGTTCTGGTAGTAGCGAGCGTCTGAGTAAAACATTCCCGCATCCGGAAATTGTTGAATAGAGCGCCTGAGAACTGCAACTCTATCTGGTAATGCTATGTCGTCAGCGTCGTGACGCATCAACCACGGCGTACTCACCTCACGCAACATCCTGTTCAAGGTGAATGTCAGTCCTCGGTTTGCCTGCGCGATTACTCTCAGACGCGAATCCCGTACTGAGCGCAGGTACTCAGGTCCCGAGTCGGTTGAGCCATCATCGATGGCTAAAATCTCAAAATCCCCGTCTGTCTGCCGAAGCAGGCTCTCAAGGCTTTCTTCCAGAAATGGCATCGCGTTAAAAACGGGCAATCCAATTGTGAGATTCGGCATGAGGGTCAGAATGTCGAGAGTCAGAGAGCTATGTTTTCAGGACGAGCGCAACCACTGACGCAAGGAATCGGGTACAAACCACATCCCAAGGAGAAGAAAAATGTCGATCGCTTTCGGTCTGCCAATCTGAAACATTTCGGTCAGGAGCGGTAAAAACGCTCTCCACTGTTTTTGTCTGGCCGCCTGTGAAGCGACCTGTGTTGCTATAAAGCCTGCGTAAGCACGACGAGTAACCAGTTCACGTCGACTGCGGATCCAGGCCAGGGAGCCTTGCCAGTCATACGTTCGGCTCACGCTGCTTCGAGATGGCTCCAGGTTCCAGACCGCCAATGGCTCGTCAACGAATTCGATCTTGGTCCCCGGTACTCTGATCGCACGGAGGAGCCAGTCCCAGTCCTGGTGCTTTTGGAGGCCATCCTCGAAGCCAACCTTCAGCAGTAGTCGCCTGCTTGCGACAAGGGTTGAAGTCTGCAACAGGTTCTCGCCCTGACTCCAGGAATTGCGAGCGAGGAGATACTCTGAGAGTGGTCCGGAGGGAATTTTCCTCGGCCACAGAAAATCTCCGCTCGCGGTGTGAGCCACCACTTGGCAGGCAACAATGGGTTCCGGTGCTTTTGACGCCGATGCCACCGGGAGTTGCTTTTCCAGCTTTTTCGGAAACCACAGATCATCGTCATCCAGAAAGGCCACCCACTCTCCCCTGGATGCGAGCACCCCTTCATTTCTGGCCCGAGAACCGCCAACCTGCGTCGGCAGCTGAAGAACTCGTAGCTGCGGCGAAGATATCGATTTGAGAGCATCTGCGCTCTGGCCGTCATCGCCGTCGATAACGACTACTATCTCCAGATCACGAAAAGACTGCTGTAGAACCGAATGTACGGCCCGCACTACCATGTCCGGCCGTCTCAATGTAGGAATTACTACCGAAACCAAAGGATCTGCTTTCATTCGATTGCACGTAAATGAGGAGGTCCAGTCTGACAGGTCAACCCTGCAGATGAGCGCCGAGCGAATCTCCGATTGCGGGGACTGAACGGCGCGAAAGCAGCCGGCCATACATCTGTTCCAGCTTGACGGTTTGCTCTTGAAGGTCGAAGCTCGCGCGCGCCCGTTGCATGGCAGCGGCACTAAACTGAGCCCACAAGGAGTCGTCCTTCAGTAATCGGCTGATGTTGTTCGCTAGACCTTCCACATCGCGCTCCTCCGCCAGCAGCCCGGTTACTTCATGTGCAACCGCCTCAGGAATCCCTCCGGTGGCAAAACTAGCTACAGGTAATCCCATCGCCTGTGCCTCTGCGAACACCAACCCGAATGCTTCTGAGGTGCCCCGCTGGGTGGTGAAACTGGGAACGCTGAAGACTTTAGCTACGTTCATCCAATGGCGCACCTCACTCTGAGGTCGCGCGCCCAAGAACCGGCAATTGCGGAGACATGCCGACGCCATTTGCTCCAACTCATCGCGGAGCGGCCCGTCCCCCATGACGATAAGGCTGGCGTCGGGAATCTCACGCTGTACCAATGCCATCGCCTGGATCAGATAGCCGCAACCCTTGCTGTCCACCAGTCGTCCGGCAAAAAGCACCATCGGCAAGCGGGAGACAGATAAATCCGGCGCGAAGAATCCGGTATCGACGCCTACATAGTGGACGGATATCTTTTCAGGCGGAAAGCCCTGTTCGATCAATCTTTCGCGAACGAATTCTGACACCGCAACAAAGTGAGCAGTCTCTTTTTGTATCGTTGGCCTCCACCGGAGGTATCGCCGATAGTCGTACGAGTGTTTGCGCGCGTACTCCTCTTTCATAGTTGCGTCATAGCCGTGAAATGTAACCACCAGGGGGATATGCAGGCGGCGAGCCAGCCATAAGCCGGGAACGCTGTCCACGCCGAAGTGAGCGTGTATCAGGATCGGTCTTAGGCGGCGAAGCTTACGGACCAGACCTGGAGCTAAACCAAACGCCTTGTGCATCATCCTTCGAGTAGAACTCAATGCGCCCACTTCGTCGATGAGGTGAAACCTCCCTTCCGGCAACGGCAGCCCGTCGACTCGGCTGCATCCCACGAAATGCGGCGTGAAGTGCATTAAGGCTTCCGGCTGGGAAAGCACATACGTCTCACAAAGCGGAAGCAGAGTGTTGCGATAAATCAGAATTGAGGGGCGCGCGCTGGGAACAGCATCCCGGGTAGCATTCATTACCATTACAACCCTACACTCTCTTTCGCGGAACGTACCTGTGCATAGTCGGGGATGAGAGAGGTCCCGGCGGCCCTCACAAGTGGTTGCGACAGATCCGGCAGGAGGTGTTTTGCTTCATTGACAACAAACACGGATGTGGCTATGTAGAGAACCCAAAAAAGATTGTCCTGGCGCAAAATGGAGCCTTCACTTAAGTTGAAGACGACCATGAAGGCGAGGTAGGCGAGCGGCCACAGCCCGATCACGGCCTGTTGACTACGCGCCCAGTAAAGTCCGCAGCGCGCGCTTACGACCAGTCCTACAAGAAATAGCCCTAAGCCGACGACGCCAAGTTCTTCTGTTAAATCAAGAAATCCATTGTGCGAGTGGGGTACTGGCCAACGTAATATTGCCCACACGTCTGCTGAAGACTGGCCTTCCATTCCCAGCCAAAAACTGCTGTAACCATATCCAAGCCACGGATGCGCCATGATCTTCGTCAGAACCACACTCCATATCTCCTGTCGTCCGGTCAATGTGGTGTCGCGACCAATCAGCGCCACGAAATCGCTCGTGTCGGCGAAGAGCATCAAGCCGCAGGCAATCCCGATTACCGCCAAAGATGCCGTGACAAACACTCGTGCTAAGGAGCGCTGACGAGCAAGCGCGAACAGCCAGATCAGAACGAACAAAATGGGAACTGCCAGGGCAGAGGTGGCGGAACGCGCCGCGAGGATCATGCCGCTGCAGAGCACCGCAGCAACGCAATGCGCTCTTCGATATTCTTTACTATCGACCGCGAGGAACAGGAAAACCAGAACGCCCAGCACCATAAATCGCCCAAGGGTGTTCTTCTGCGCAAAGATACCCCTCCACGCCTCATTGGCCGTCTCAGTTCCGATGTCCGGCCGTAGAAGCACGACTATAGCGCTGCAAACGATTGCGACTATGACAGTCCAGCCCAATAGACGAAAGAGCTGCCGGGGCGAATATCGGACAGCGAGATAAAGACCAAAGCCACTGGTAGCGGCCAGGTTCACGCATCGCCTTAAGGCAAAGCCCGGCACGTCCGACCACAACACTGACACGAAGGCGAGAGCAACGATCGCCCAAAGTAGTTTGGTGTTCCACAGATAAAGCATGGCTTGCCGGCGATGAATGATCAGCAGTACGGCAACGACGGAGTAGACAACAATCTGGGCAACTAGCATCGCTGATTTTGCCTGGGTCGGGTCGCTGTTCTCGGAACTTGTCTGCTTTTGAATTGCAGCCAAAGCCGCATTTTGAGGTTTCTCATCGAGAACCTGGCCACCCTGATAATACAACAGCTGTGCGAACGCTCCCGCGAAGAACAGAAGAGCGAAAACCGTGAAGATTTTTTCGAGATGTTTCCACATAAGTATGTTTAGGCGCGGTGGAGATTCTATAGCTAGGTTCAATGCGTGGTGTGTCTGTGGAGTTGCCGTCCGTAATCTACGTGCGCCGCAGGAGGGCGGGCGTTTTTCAACTACCAAATGCCGCTGTGGTTACCCGTAAGCAGGTACGAGAGTCGTGCCACCGAGGCAAGAGGCGGCAGAAGACTCAAGCGTAGAACGCCGTGCAGATCGCGGTGGTTCGCCATGCGGCAGATTTGCTGGCCATATAGCTGTGCAGCGTGTTGCACAGGCACTCGAAGCCAGATGCCACGAACGAACACGTTGTCCACTCCAAACTGGGCGGCGGCAAGCACTTGCGGGTCAAGCTTATAAGCTGCCCCCCGGAAACGCGCGACAAGTTCCGTTACCACTCGTAGATAAGTCGCTACTCCAGGCCAGATTCCACCCTGATCGGCGGCATATCGCAGTTCGGCAAAGTCCAGTTTTCCGGATTCTAGTATGGAGTGGGTGTTTACAATGTCACAGACTCGTATGAATAGATGGCGATACATGCGCTGAAGAGTCGCAGCGATGATTCGCTCCTCCGGCGCCGGCACCATGAACATGTAACTCCCTACCTGTTCAGAAACGCGCCGCGTGCAGAATCTTCTGGCGATGACAGTGTGCTCGCCCGTCTGCCCCAGATAGCCATGATGTATCTCGACTGATTTAGTCAGGCCCGTCACTCCGAAATTCCATTTCTGGGCAAGCCGGTCACCCCAGGTTCGATCTTTTGGTCGCGCTTCGAAGAGCTGCATCATGGCGCGAGTGACCTTTTGCTGATCGCTGGTCGTGTAAAGGTCTAGATCGTTACCGAGGTCGGGCCAGTGGTCGAGAGATTTCATGACGGTAATCTGAATCCCGGCACTTTCCAGTTTCTGACACATGTTGGCCAGAAATCTGAGCGAATCATCGATCATGGCCCGTTCTCTGGACAGAACGTCATCGCACCATTCCGTCACCTCAGCGTATCCGCGGCTTCGCGCAAAGTCGCGTAGCGGATCGAGCGCACGCAAGACCACATGGTGCGAATCTGCAAGGGCGATAAACTTAGCCCTTCCCTCCGGACCCCCTTTGGATAAATCCATGAGTAGGGCGTCGGAATGATTGCAAGATCCGAGACTAAGTTTCAGCAGGTGGTTGATCTGAGATTCGCTGTTCATGATTCCAATGGAACGAGTGCGATCACCGCGCGTGACTAGGTAGTAGGCGATTGCCGGGGAGAGTCAACAATAAGGACATATGATGTGGCAGATGGAGACTGTGTGCTCAGGGCAACTGTCGGCGATTCGCCGAGCGGAAAGCGTTTCGTGCGGCTAGAATGCCGACTATCCTATCGACGATCTCGGAGACAATCTCATCGACCGGTTTTTCGGAGTTGACGATCATTGAATTTGGCATGCGCGAGCCAAAGCTCCTGTACGCTTTGCGCTGCCGTCTCAGTTCGTCCAGGGGCAGTTCCTGCTTCCTGCGAAAAATGACCTCTTCGTCTGCATCGAGGATGACGAATATCGCACTGCCCGGCGGAATGAACCGGCTGAAGTACCGTGGCAACCACATGGGACCTGCATAACGATATCGCCTTGGATCAATGAGAAGATCGTGAAAGTAGCGATCAAAAATAATGGTTTCAGATCTGGCCATGGCGGGATACGCGGATATGACATACCCGATGCTGAAATCCAGTGCCAACCCGAAAAGAGAGAATGCCGAGGCGATATTTCCACGCGGAGACTTTGAATGGGGCATCCGCTTAAAGGTGTCGGGGGCGACCTTCCGGATGATCCCCGGCCTCCAGCGTTCATTCCTGCAGGGCCCCAGAAGAACCTGCAGCTCCAATTGCAGCCGTTGAATTGTGGTGCTCTTCCCTACTCCATCCGGACCAAGCAACACACAGAAGACGCCGGTTGGGCGAATCCATGCACGAACGCGGCGAAGAGCAGCTTTCCATCCAGACAGAGTATTTTGCCCAATCGTCTCGGAAATAGGTGCCGGGATCACACGAACAGTGGAATATCGGCGGATTGCTTCTTCGCCATTCCCCACAATGATCTGAGCTTCGCCGGATAAGCCTACAGGCCTTATTGCTCTGACTTGGCTCAGGGTCTGGCAAACGGTATTCAGTTCCGCCATGTTCTCTGGATGGAGGGCGATGCACGGTCCGGCATCTTCCTGTTGGCTGTCGCGAACCTCAGAGCACGATACTCCGCGGAGCTCAAGTTGTGTGAGGATCGCCTGAAAAACCGTCGGGCCGGCCGACTGATCGGCGGGGAGAGTCGCCATCGTCTCGATACGCTCAGCCCGATCCGAAATTGCCTGCGAAGTAAAGGCCTGGCCTGCCGCTAAGGTCATTTGTTTTTGTTTCCAATCCTGAGACGCGACTTGTCAGAACCTTCAGAACCAGGCTCCGAGGAGCTGCGCGTTCAGTGCCGTACAACTTCGCTGAGATAATCAGAGTTTAGTGAAGATCGCTTCAGGTATAGGAAAGGTGCGCTTGTTGAGCACTGCTCCCAGCATGCGCACGCCGGCCGCGTCCGCGTCTTTCACTGCCTTCAAGGCCGTCTCACGATTCGTCGAGCTTGCCTCGACAACCAAGGCCAGTCCATCAGTTCTGCTCGCAACTGCCAGGGCATCGGAGCTTGTGGCCAACGGAGAAGTATCGAAAAGCACAAAGCCGAAAGAGGCACGAAGCTCATTCACGCGGAGGCGAAAAGCTGACGAGGAGAGTAGGGATTCTACTTTCGGGATCATAGAACCGCTGCTAAGCAGGTGAAGCTGTCCGCCAAGCGGCGTAACGTATTCGCTGAAGGGATGAGAGGCAACGAGAGCATCAGACAGTCCATGGTGGTTTGCGACACGAAGATATCTGTGCACCATAGGATTGCGAAGATCGGCATCAACAATGCACACCGAGCCGGCATCCGCCTCGGCTAGCAACTGTGCGGTCCGAACCAGCATCCAGCTGCATCCTGCACCCGCTTGAACCCCTGAAAAGGCAACAGCTCGCGAGCCATCCGGACTCAAGAATAGCCTATGGATTAACTTCGTGAGCTCTTGCCGAGTTGCTGAGCCCATCTCCAGGGCAGTCGGTAGCCCGACGGTCGCCTGTGATGCTGCTCCGTTGGCGACAGCAGCACCTGCAAAGCTCCCTTGCCTTACCCCAGAGCCAGTAGAGCGGTCGGGTTCCTCGCTAATGACCGACCGGTCTCCGTTTGAACCATTCATTGGTACAGGGGCGACGGTATCTATGCCTTCAAGTATTTTGCTCATAAGGCTCCTTTGTCACTGCCATCGTGGCTGTCTATGGATTCGTGGCTTGCTGGAGTGTTGGATCCCCAGGTTGCAACTCCTCGCCGCTCATCTCCGAAAGTCGAGGGCAATAGTGCAGCTGGCCCGGCTTGGCGAGGAATCGCAATCAGCACCGGAATTCCAAGATAAGCTTCGAGTTGATGCGGGGTGTGGAAGGTTCGATCCATGCGCTCGACTGACCAGACTAAGCCGTAGCTGGCCGTCAGCATCGCTAACATTGCAAGCGCACCAAAGAATAGTGGCGAGTGCGCTGGGAGCGCTGGCACAAGCGGCGGCTCGGCTACGGTGACGTTCACCATGCGACGCGCATTCAGCGCGTCCGTCATCCTTGCCTCCTCGCTCTTCTGGAAGTACATGAGATAGTTATCTACTTCAGCTTTCAGGTCGCGCTGCAGACTTGCTTCTTGCAGGGCGCTGGTATCTAGATCGCGTACTCTGCCGGAATAGCTGGCTACGATAGCTTGTGTTTCCGCCTCGCGCCCCCTCAACCCGTCTAATTCTGCCTCCTGCCGGGCGAGGTCAGAGCGAACCAGTTGATGCGTTGGATCGAGATCCGTGGTCACGTCATTCGTTGGAGTACTCAGCTCATGCTGGATGGCTGCGCGGGTCTGGGTGATTTGCTCCGTGAGTTC
Organism: Terriglobales bacterium; assembly: GCA_963823845.1. Lineage (GTDB taxonomy): Bacteria > Acidobacteriota > Terriglobia > Terriglobales > Acidobacteriaceae > Alloacidobacterium. The sequence goes on along the minus strand of CAWGND010000016.1, from coordinate 200,292 downwards.
CTGCACCGGACGGTAATCGGGCTGGTACTTGGAGAGCAGTTCTGACCGCCTGAGTTCCAGATTGAGCAAGGTCGACTTGAGTTGTTCGAGTAACTGCGGGTTATCGGCTTTCCGCACTTGCGTGGTCACTCGATCGGGGGTAGAGCCCTCCTGTTGTATCAGGCGCTGGATTCGGTGACTCGCCTCCGCCATACCCGCTTGAGTCTGCGCCAGGGAATACTTAAACTCGGCGAGCTTTTGCATGGTAAGATCCCGATCCATCGCGGGCGCCGCCGAACCATTTGTCGCCTGGAAGTTGGCCAATCGGTCCTGGGCGGCTTGCACCCTCTTCTGGTATTCGCCTGTCTGCTGGGCGAAAAATGCGTATTGACCGGCGGGATGGTGGACCGCGGTGTGCTTGGCTACATACACCTGAACCAGCTTATCCAGCACACGCTGCGCAAGTTGTCGATCCTTCGACTTGTAGACGACATTGATGATGTAACTTCCTTTGGCGGGTTCAATGATGAGGTCGTGCGCCAGTTGATTCACTTTGGCGGCTACCTTTTCTTCGTCGCCCGAGCCTGCCAGGCCCAACTCCTTCACAACCGAAGTGAGCACATCGGTCGACTTCATCATCTCGACTTCCGACCGCAAATCCTCATCCGTCACAATTGGCTGGGCTGCGAGTGCAAAGCTATTCACCTGCGGAACCGGCGACAAAAGCGGGTCGACGCGTTCCCGATCTACCAATATCTTTGCCTCGCCGTGATATCTCGGAAGGAAAAGGGCGGCTAGCACCGCCACCAACAGGGTTGCCGCTATGCAGCCCAGGACCAGGCGTTTCCGCCGGAACGCGATAGACAGTCCATCGCGCAGAGAAACCGTCTTAAGACTGTAACTTTGACTAATCATGTCAAATGTCCTTATAGCGTGAACTGCTTATTAGAAAGTCTGGGGGGCGAAATATGCATTCACGGCTGAAGTTGGAATATACTTCGCTATTTTAGAAATCGTGTTCTGCGGGACAAAGATCATGTCACCCGGACGTAGAATTAAGTCTTCGTTCAAGTTTCCGGCGTTCATCATCTTCTTCACGTCCACAACCTTCGCCTCAGTCCACTCTGACGAAACTCGACGGAAAAGCAGCACATGGGAGTGCTTGGACTTTTCCGTAAACCCGCCGGCCATCGCTACCCCTTCGGACAAAGTCGTCTCACCATGCAAATCGAATTTACCCGGGTGGCCGACCTGACCGTTGGCGATGAAATATGGTTTTTCGAAGTTCTTCATTACAACTGAAATAGTTGGTTTGTTGAGAATTTTCCCATAAGCAGTTTCTAAGGTTGAAATCAATTGGGGGATCGTATCCGAGCTAACGTGCTCGTCCCCTATTCCCTTTAAATCAATGTATCCATCTGGCTGCACAGTAACGGTTTGATTGAACTCTGGGCTGAACTCGAAGACTATATCCATACTGTCTCCGGGCAGCAGTTGGTAACGGGGATAGCGGTCCTGGAAGCCGGCGGGGGGGCCACTGTTCCCGGTCTGACTGCTGACAGTCGAATCAGCCGGTGGGGTCGACGAGCCCGGGGCGGAGCTCTGACAGTTCAGCAAAGGCGAGCCGGCCTGAATGATGAATGCTACGACAAGGCAAAGTGTGAGCTTTCTGCACATTTTGCGCCTCCCTTTTCTAATGCTTGAAGTTTAGGAAAATTATTCTGGTTGACAGATTTCTCGACAGGACCCCATGCAGAGGGTGGGTCCTTCGCGAAGTTTTCGCTTTTGCCGCGAGCACAGTGAGTGCTCGAGATACTACGCCGCCGCTAGACAGGCAGCATCGACTTCAACTGCCACGGACCGCATAATCATGTCAACGGAGATGATGATTCTGCATCCCGCCGAGTTCCTCTGGATAGTTCCGATAATGCCTGCCATAGGCCCTGAGGCGATACGCACCCGATTGCCCGGCGCGAGATACGGATAGGGCTCGATCGTGCGCCCCGTCAGTATCGCTTTCTGCAACAACTCCATCTCTTCCGCCTGTATCTCTGCAGGAGCCTTGGCAGAGCCTACAAAGTGCACTACGCCCGGTACACACAATGACTGATGGCGGGCATGAGGTGACGCGTGAACAAAAACATATCCCGGGAAGAGAGGCACCGATACCTTTGCCGTCTTCTTATTCCACTTGTGGATCGCTGTGTACAGGGGAAGAAAATAACTAATTCCGCGCTCCTCGAAGTGCTGCGCTACCTTCTTTTCGTGGCGCGCCCAGGTGTAAACCGCATACCACCGCGGGTGATCCATGGTGGATGGGCGGCTCTCTGTGCTGTCGATGGGTCTAACAAAATTACGGCTGTTATTTTCGACTGTCATCTCGTTCTCTCTTAAGACAGGGCTTCGCCATCCTCAACCGACGAGGTGTGCTTTTCAAATCGAGACAGAACTTCCGTACGACCGACCAACCATTCACCTTAAACAACTGGAGTATTTGGACAATAAGTCAGTTCTGCAAGTGACGCAAGAGTCCCATGTCTCATTTTTCTCACTCTCAACATTTTTTCTTGCAGACCCAGAGGTGAATTTCGTGAGCCTAGTTGCAAAAGGCGCTACTCAAAGCACCACACCATTTCCTATGAGTCAACATCACGAAAGTACCCATATGCTTCATAAGTCTTTTCTTTTATTAGCTGTACGAGGCCATCATGAATATGGTATGCACTTAGATCGTCATTGCAATGACCACCTATCACAACAAGTTGTTTGAGATTAACGGATTGTACGATCTTGTTCCCACAGCGTTATCCGTGTCACGGCCACAACTGTCCACGCAAGGGACATCCTTACTACGTGAGGCATGGCGAAAGAGTCTTTCTTCCTACGACTGCGATCCATATGTCTGGATTTCTTGGCAAGTAGACAGAGATGCGAAATGGTGTGAAGGTGACCTGGTAGACCGGAAGTTCGAGCGCTGGTGTATCTGTATGAATCAGATCGAAGCGTCATCGCCAACCTTCCGTGTGTGAATAAACGCATCTCGTAAACAGATGATGAACAACTCAAGAAGCATTGCGCGAGGAATGAGAGATGTGATGGCCATCATGAGCATTCTTGACTACGCAGGCGCGCTCTTAGCGAAGGAACGTCATTCAGGGCAATCCGTATAACGCAAAGGCGGAATACTCATGCAAGGCGTTGCCGATTTTCAAAAGACCTGAAGAGGTCACGACAGCATTGAGCCGTTTTTGAATGAATTAGGAACGAGGATCGGGCACACTACCAAGCAGAAAGGGTTCTTCTTAACCCTTAAGTACACATTAGCCGTGCGTCCCATCCTGGACAGATTCATTCATCATCAGAACAGCCAGTTCCACTCGGCTGCGAATTCCGACTTTTTCGAATACCCGGTATAGATAATTCTTGACTGTATGCTCGCTCAGGTTCAAGCGCCGCCCAATCTGTCGATTCGTCTGCCCCGTGGCGACCAGGCGTGCAACCATGAGTTCCCGCTCGTTCAGGTCAAAGGTCGAGCACACCGGGCCGGAGAAAGGTGCGCAATCCGCGAAGGCGTCAAAGACTGCGCGAAGTTCTCTCTGCTGAGCCCAGACCTCTCCCTGTCGTACCTTCTCGATACACTTGACGAGTTGTTCCATAGGATCCGCACGATGGAAGACGCCCCGAGCGCGGGCGCGAAACGCATCGATCGCTAACTCGTCGTTGCTGTCATCCAGGAGCACAATGACAGGACAGTTCGGCAGAAAGCTCTGCAGACTAGGAAGCACGCGGAATCCCGCTAATGGGCCATCGCTCAAAGACGCGCTGACTAATGCAACTTCCGGCTGCTGCGTGCGAGCCACGCGCTCGACCTCGTCGCTGCTGGTTGCGCACACCACGCTGCCGATCAGGTCGCGACACCGGCTGAGGCCCAGGAGCATGAGTTCGCATCCCAATGCGGTCCGGTCGGAGATCAGGAGCCGTATTGGTCTTGTCCCGACCTCGCCATCGTGGTTCTGGCTTTGTATAGCGATCTTTCGCCGGCGCTCCGGTGATGGCATTTCGGTCGGAAGCTTAATGGTTTCGACGATTCCATTTCTTTCCGTCGGCGCGCTGCGGTGCGCCGCCTGCTCACTGCGTGGTTGGTTTTGGGGAGCATCTTGGTTGAAATCAGTATTTCCAGATTGAAATGCTACCTTCATATGTTTTTCTCAAACTAAGGGAACATCACTACGATTGCGGCAACGGCCGGACTGAATGGCCATCGATGCACGTTTTAATCTGACGCCAATCTTTCGCGTTCGCCCAGCGCGGCCAGATACCTGTCCCTTGTCGGATATGTACCCCGACCTGTGACATATGGCAGCCTCTCCACGTATAGCGTACGGCTCAACATTTCACTTTCGACTTGTTCTCACCGACACATTGAAAGGGGGTGCGCGTGGTTAGGAGCATTGGAGCAACAACGCGAATCGAGTGTGAGAGACCATCCTCCGTGAACAGCAAGAACACACTGACCGGAACTCTGTTTACATTTTGTGCCTGCAACAGCATCTCAACTCTGAGTCGAAAGCGCGAACTGGAGGAGCGCTTCAGTAGACAGCCGATGGTAAAACCCAAGCTCAGCTTATCAGAGTATGAGTGAGATTGGAATGCCCCAGTCCCAAAAAGGTTTCCTGTTTTACAAAAATTAGCTGCCTTCAAAATTCTTCAAATTGTAACCCGCGTTGAGCGGAATTGTTTCTGTGCGCACCGAGCATCATTTTGCCCAACCGTCCGGCAAGCCCGTGGCAGCCCTCGTCTGGCGGCAACACTCGGCCAACCGGTCTTTCGTCAGTTTCAATCATGATTCTAATCCCCTCGCGAGCTCTGAAAATAGGAAACGAACCACCATGAGCAGTCGTGTTGCAACCGACACATTCACATCCCGCCTGGCAATGGCTGGTGAACGAATTTCCTGTTATCACCGACGGATGGGCCCAGCGTACAATCGGAATGACGATTCGTTACGCACACCTCAACCGGGTCCCATAACCAATCAGAGGTTGTTTCGTGGCGTTCGGCAAGAGAAGCGCAATAACTCTTATTTTTGCGCCGGATCAGATGGAATCCAATCGGTTGCGGGCCCCGCAACGATTTTTGTCAGTTCCTTAAGCCTATGGCTAGCAGCGGCTAGACAGTCCCGGGCCCCTTTTCTAGATCGTGAACCTTCATCTCGGCACGCTATATGGAGCGACTCATGACTTCCAATGGCAGCTCGCGCAAGGGCCTGTTTCTCTCAGGCGTTTTTCTCATTACCTTTTCCCTGCTGATATTTCAGATTTTGGAAACGCGCATCTTGTCGGTCATTGCCTGGTATTACATGGCCTTCTTTGCAATCAGTGTGGCCATGCTGGGCATGACAGTGGGCGCCGTCTGGGTTTATCTCTGGCGCGAGCGTTTCCAGGCCGCGCCATTGCCGGTCACCCTATCCAATTTCACCCTCCTGACGGCGCTGGCCATGCCAGCGTCTGTCGTACTGCAGTTTTGCCTGATCACATCGACGGCATCATCGCTCACTATGGTGATTGCGTGGAGCTTGCTGTTGACCGTCATGGCCGCGCCGTATGTATTTTCTGGCGTTGTGGTGAGTCTGGCGTTGACACGTAGCCCCTTCCCCACCGGGCAGGTTTACGGCGTAGATCTTCTGGGCGCGGCACTCGGATGCGTCGCGGTGGTCGCTATCCTGAACGTTCTGGACGCTCCGACGGCCGTCATTGTTGCCGGAGCCATCTGCGCCCTGTCCGCGCTGTTCTTTGCCGCCAGCGCAGGCGCCGAAGACCGGCAACGATTGAAGTCCGGGCCCTGGTGGCGAAAACCGGCGACGGTCGTGATCGCGTTGCTGGCCCTGGCAGTATTCAACGCACTGTCGCCGGTCAGGTTCCGTCCGATCATGGTCAAGGATAGGATCGAGAAATCAATGAGCGGAACGTATGAGAAGTGGAATTCCTATTCTCGGATCAAAGCCTCTCCGCCCGAAATAAGATTCCCTTACTTGTGGGGCCCCTCTCCCAAGCTGCCCGTGGACCTGCGTGTCCCGATGGCTGAGGTGAACATCGATGGCCAGGCGGGCACTTCCATGTTCCACTACGACGGCACTCGCAACTCCATTGCCTTCCTCCAGTACGACCTAGTCAATCTGGCCTACCATCTTCCAGGCATCCACAAGGCCGCGGTGATCGGCGTTGGCGGCGGTCGCGACCTTTTGTCGGCTCATCTGTTCGGAGTGACAGACCTCACCGGCGTGGAACTTAATCCAATCTTCATAAATCTGCACGCGCGCGATCCCTTTTTTAAGACCTATTCCAATTTGACGGCTCTGCCAAATCTGAAATTTCACGTGGATGATGCACGAAGCTGGTTCGCCGCTACGAAGGAGAAATTCGATCTCGTGCAAATGAGCATGATCGATACATGGGCGGCGACTGGAGCCGGCGCTTTCAGCCTGAGCGAGAACGGGCTGTACACCCTGGAGGGCTGGCGCGCCTTCCTGAACGCTATTAACAGCGATGGCATATTCACAGTAAGCCGCTGGTATAGCCCCGGCGAGATCAACGAGACTGGCCGCATGATAGGCCTGGCGACAGCCGCCTTGCTGGATGCCGGCGTCAAGGATGTTCGCCCACATCTATTCGTTGCGAGAGCCAGCAATATCGCTACCCTTGTCTTGTCCAAGGCGCCCTTCACCGGCGAACAGTTGCGTGTGTTGCACAACGCGGTGCAGGACGGCGGCTTCACTGTACTGCTGGCGCCGGATAGCCCGCCGGAATCTGGCCTCCTTCGACAAGTCACGGAGAGCCAGGATCTCGTTGCCCTGAATCGCGCACTGAATGGCTCCTATCTCGACCTCACTGTGCCAACCGACGCGCGGCCCTTCTTCTTTAACCAGCTGCGTATTCTCGATATCCCGAGCCTGGTCACCGTCAGACGACGCATGTTGGATCGTCAGGTACAGGAGGGCGTGGTGCGGGGCAATCTCATTGCATCCGGTGTGCTGGCGATGATTCTGATCATCTCGCTCATTGCGGTAATCGCGACAATCCTGGTGCCGCTGAGGGGAGCGGCGCGTAAATGTCCCCGCCGCCTCGTCATCACCGGCACCCTGTATTTTTCGCTCATCGGTATGGGCTTCATGCTGGCCGAAATTGCCCTCTTGCAGTACTTCAGCGTGTATCTTGGTCACCCGATCTACTCCCTGGGAGTGTGCTTATTCAGCCTGATCCTGGCCTCCGGCCTCGGCAGCCTGTCATCGGACCGGCTCAGACTGGGAACGCGCGGAAAACTGCTGGGGTGGGGTGCTGTTGTCGTGGCTTATCTGGTCACCATGGAGCGGGTCCTGCCGACGGTATTTCAGTCGACCACAGATCATGAACGCCTGTTGCGCATCGGTATTTCGGTGGCGGCAATTATGCCCCTGGGCTTTCTGCTCGGCTTCGCATTTCCGACAGGTATGCGGCTTGTCGAGGCTGTCGACGGAGAGCCGACACCATGGTTCTGGGGCATCAACGGCGCAACCAGCGTCGTAGCGTCTGTACTGGGCGTGGTGCTAAGCATGTCACTGGGTATCGGCACCACTATGCTGATCTCTGCAGCCTGTTATCTCCTGTTGATTCCAACGAGTTTCGCTCTGTTGGGATTGCAACAGCAAATTGCGTATGCAGGTACCGCTTCGGTCAGGATGCAGCCCTCCTGATCTTCGCATCATCGAGGACAAAACTGCAGGCAGGCTGTCTTACGGATCTCTTGGGACTCTTGGAAGCCTCTATTTGTCATGACCGCGCAGACCCTGACTACCAGCCCGCCTGTGCTTCGTGCAGTTTCGCCATCTCTGGCTCTAATGTAGACTCCGTTGACGAATCCTTTCCGCTTAGGAAACACAGGTGTCTCGGGATTGCGATTCCAAGGGGTGAGCATGAACGAACTGACTACGAACACCTGGACCTCCGACTGGATGTGGAGTCTACCGTTAGTTCTCGCGACCGTATAGCTTCATACCGTCAGCCTCGGGCTGATAAATGGCCACGTCACACGCATCTTGAGCAACGCCGGTAAGCATCGCGTGCCTCAGCTTGTATCCGTGCTGGTGATGGGTGTCACGGTGCTTGCTATAACAGTGTTGCACGGGATAGAAGCAACCATCTGGGGGTTTGCGTTCCAGATGGTTGGAGCGATGCCCGACACTAAATTGGCCGTGCTCTATTCGCTCAGCGCGATGACAGCATACGGCCACGCGAATGTTTATTTGCATCCGCAGTGGCAGTTCATGGGAGCCGTGGAAGCGTTGAATGGGTTGATTCTGTTCGGGCTGACAACGGCATTTCTGTTCACGGTCATGCAACAGGTCTGGCCGCACGTCCAGCGAAGATAAGAGGCGTGAACTAAGGTCGGTTCGTATTGAGCGTTCTGCACCTGGGTAAAAGAACTTGCGGGTACCGACCTGCTCCTCGACGAGTAACTCGACGATCATGCGCTGATTGAGAGTGCCTCTTCAGGCTGCGGAACATCAACTATTCAGTTCGCAATGCCTGCATCGGATCGATCCGCGACGCCCTCCACGCTGGAACAAGGCAGGCCAGAGCCGCCACCACCAGCAGCGTTGCAGCCACAGCCGCAAAGATCGCCGGATCGAGTGGCCGGGTTCCATAGAGCATCGACTGGATAAGGCGTACCGCTCCGGCGCTGGTTGCAAGGCCAAGCACCAGTCCATAGAGCGCTGGCCGCAGGCCATCTCCCAACATGAGGCGCACAACCTGCTTGCGTTGTGCACCGAGCGCCATGCGGACGCCGATCTCTCCGGTCCGCTGCGCCGTCAGGTAAGAGAGGACTCCGTACAGTCCTATGGACGCCAACATCAGCGACAACACTGCGAAGGCCAGCACCAACGTGGCGCTCAGGCTGGCGTTGCCCAATGACCGCTCAATGATCTGTTGTATGGTAAGAACATCGGAAACCGGCAGCTCCGGATCTAGCTCCGCGATCTGTTTCTGGACCGGAACGGAAAATGTCCATGGATCGGAAGCCGTCCGCACCGCCAGAGTCACGCCCCCATGGTTCTCCCCGTTAAGAATGGGGAAGTACATGGTCGCCCTGCTTCGCTGCCCCACCTGATACAGTGTGTCGGCGACAACCCCGACGATTTGGTAATCGTCTTCACCGCGCGCGGCGACAATGAGATGCTTACCCAGTGGATTCTCCCCGGGGAAATACTGCTGCGCCAGTTGCTGGCTGACGATAATGGTGTTCGGATGGCCGACGCGATCCGCCCTGGTAAAGAAGCGCCCGTTCAACAGCGGTATCTGCAATGCACTGAAGTATCCGGGGTCGGCCGTCCGGTAGAGGGCATCGGGTAGCGACGAGCCAGGCGCGATCGGCGGATGCTCGGGAATCGTGAAGTCATCGTCTTCCCCGGGTCTCGCTCCGGGCACGACTGACCCCAGCGCTGCGGCACGTACACGCGGCATGGCGCGCACCCGCTCCAGCAGCATTTCATTGAATGCGTTCACCTTCTCGGGACTGTCGTATTTCTCTCCGGGAAGACTGTAGCTCATCGTCAGCACGTTGTCGGTCACGCAGCCCACATCCGTTGTCCGCAGACGCCAGAAGCTCTTGAGCAGAAGGCCGGCGGCAATTAACAGGACCACAGTCGTTGCAATCTCTATCGTAAGGAGGATCTTGCGCAAGGCCGTGCGTGATTGGCAGCCTGCTGTGCTCCGCGACGAAGCGTGCAGCGTCGCGATCGCTCCCTTGCCTGTCGATGAGATCGACGGCAACAGACCCGCCAGCAGGGCAGCTGCAAGAACGATCGCGCAGACAAACGCCAGCACTACGCCGTCGACGTGGATACTCTGTGCGCTGGGAAGATCCCTCCACGTTCTGACCAGCCACTGCGTTGCCGCCAACGATAACAGCACTCCGGCCACGCCGCCGGCAATCGAGACCAGCAGGCTCTCCATCAGTTGCTCGCGAATCAGCGTGAGCCTCCGCGCACCCAATGCGCTCCGGATGGCGATTTCCTTCTGCCTCGCTGCTGACCTCGCCACCAGCAGGTTGGCCACGTTCAGGCAGCCTATCAGCAGCATGCAGGCCACAGCGCACAGAAGGATGATCAGTGGCTTTCTCACATTTTGTGCGAGATCCTCGATGAGAGTCTTTGATGCCGCGTCCTCGGCCACTGGTGCAGTCAGGTTCTGCAAATGCAGCCGGTACTGCACCGCCTCTACCTGACTCAGGGCGCTTCCCAGGCTCACGTCCGGCCTCAAGCGAGCCATCACGCGGCTGAAGTGAAAGTCATGATGCTGTAGCACCGCCGGTGGTAATCCTGAAGCAAACGGAACCCAGACCTGCATCTTCGCATCGGGATAGGTGAACCATTTCGGAAGCACGCCAACCACCGTGTATGGTTTCCCGTCGAGATGGATTTGCCTGCCGACAATCGAGGGATCTCCGCCGAATCGCCGCTCATAGAGCATCCACGTAAGCATGACTGCGCTTCCGTCCGGACGATCTTCGCTCTCCGTAAATGTGCGTCCGATGGCCGCGCGCACCCCCAGCAGCGGAAACAGGTTCCAGCTCCCGCCGGCCGCGCTCACCAATTCTGGCAACTCTCCTCGCTCCCCGGTCAGGTTGAATTGCCACCAGCGCCACGCGGCCATGTCTTCAAAGCCGTGGGCCTGCGCGCGCCAGTCGTAGTAGTCGGCGGGAGCAACGGCGTTGTAGTTGAACTGCTGCGCATTCATGCTGGGATCGCGAAAATGCTCGTAGACCATCACCAGCCGATCCGGATCGCGGAAAGGAAGCGGCCTGAGCAGAATCGACCGCATTACCGTAAACAGCGAGGTCGTAGCGCCGATGCACAACGCCATCACGAGGACGGCAATGATGGAGAAGCCAGGCGACCGGAATAGAGTGCGGACACTGATCCTTAGGTCTCGAACAAGATTCTCCATCGCGCTCCAACTCCACACAGCATGAGTCTGCTCGCGAATAACAGTGGGGTTGCCGAAAGCGCGTAGGGCAGCATGGCGGGCCTCTACTGGGGACAAGCCGCGCTCCCGCTGCTCTTCCTCTTCCAGTTCGAGGTCAGACTGCAGCTCACGCTCCAGGTCCGCATCCCGTTTCCTGATCTGCCACCATCGCATCTCAGCTCTCCTCAGCGGCGGGCCACATTACACGTGCCACAGCCTCCGCCATCTGCTTCCATTGCGATTCTTCGACTACAAGTTGTTTTCTGCCTGTCTCCGTAAGCCGGTAATACTTGAATTCACGATTGCGATCCGGGGCTGTTTCCCATTTTGAAACGACCCATCCTTTTCGCTCTAGACGGTGCAGCGCAGGATAGAGCGAGCCATGCTGCATTTGCAGGAAGTCATTGGTGGTCCGTTGAATATGCTTGCCAATCTCATGACCATGCGCTGGACCATAAAGAAGGGTCCGAAGGATGAGCATGTCCAACGTGCCTTGAAGAAGTCCGTTTCTTTTTTCCATAGAAGACGTTCGACCCTCAATGGAGAGCAATAGTAGACGTTCGACCATCGGCACGTCAACTAGGACTAGTACAGAAATGGAAACTTGAGTTTTCCAGTCCTGGATTTGAGTGTCGATGTAGGTTCGGGTATCGATTCCGGATCAACGTTCGGTCCGGATACACTTGCCTCGTGATCGCAAAGTATAGGCTGTCAGTTCTCCTCTCCTTGATCTTCTTGGCCTGCGCTTTGCTCTATGTCCGACATGAAACGCGGGCTCAGAGGCTCGTGATTGAGCCCAGAAGTCTTACGCTGCCAGCGGATGGCGGCTTTCACACCGCCTTTACTGTTCGCCTTGCGAACGCCGGGAACTTATTGGCGGCAGAAATTGACAGCAACCTGCCCAATCTTCGGCTGCTGCAGGTCAAGGCAAATCAGGTTAAGGGCGAACTACGAGCCCCTGTGACGCCGCAGACGCAGAGACTGCGACTGAGCTTCCAGAAGCAAGCGGTCCTCATTCCAGTCAAATTCGCTCCCGACGATATGGATTCATATGGCGATGGCACTCCCGATTTTCTGCGGCTGCAGAGCGAAGAAGACAGGCTGGCCTTTCGCGCATGGTTCAGCGCCATCGCAGAAGCAAAGGCAACAGACTCAAATGACAAATTGCCTCCTGAGATCGACGATTGTGCAGCACTTCTTCGCTATGCGTACCGCGAAGCACTGTACTCACACGATGCAGGATGGCTGCAGCAAGAGCGTCTTGAGGCACTGGCATCGTTGCCTTCGGTACAGCAGTATCAGTATCCCCAGACCCCGCTCGGCGCTTCGCTCTTTCGCGTCATACCCGGTCCGTTTCTTCCGGAGGACCTGGCTCGCGGCGGCTTTTCGCAATTTGCGGATGCGAAGACGCTGATGCAACGCAACACGTATTTTGTGAGTCGCGATATTCGCGTGGCGCGCGCAGGGGCGACATCATTTTTTTTCGTCAGCTGGAACAGAACTCACCGTATCATTCAATGGTTGTCGCCGACGACGATGCGACCTGGGTTGTGTACCATACGGGACCGATCGGGAAAGCAAGGGGTGAGATGAGGCGGGTCGCGGTCGAGGACCTGATGCATCACCCAGATGTGCGTTGGCGGCCTCTGCCGGAGAACTCAAACTTTCTCGGAGTATATCGGTGGAATATTCTGCGCGACGGAGATTGAGTAAGGCACTGCGTCCGGCTTATCTATTGGCTGTTTTGCTGACGGCTTGTCTTTGTCTGCCCGCATTGCATGCGGAGCGAGCTGTTTCCTTCAATCTGAGCACGAACCGCACATTTTCTCCGGATGTGAAGCCATCCATTCACCTGTACACGCATGATGTGGATGAGCTTGAGTTTCGCATCTACCGTGTGAACGATCCTGAGAAGTTCTTAGCCGGGCTTTCTGATCTGCACAGCTTTGACAATGGCGCGTCGTGGGGTCCGTGGGACCAAATTGACCAGAAGACGTGGCTGGAGCGCTTCCACGACTGGAAGCACCATCTGTGGTTCCTGGTGCGGCAGTTTTTTCGGCAGCAATTTTCTTTAGAGACCCGCGATGCTTTTCGCGCCAAGCAGGCGAGCATCGCACATCGCAGCCGTATTGTCGGCGTTGCGCAGTTCGCGCAGATTCCGCTACTGAACGACAAGCAGCTGGTGGCGCGATGGAGACAGGAAGTTCCACCGACTTATATTTCTGATTCCCAGGATCTGCCGATCGACCCGCTACCTGCGGGCTTCTACCTGATTGAAGCTACGGATGGTCATTACAAGGCTTACACGGTCCTGATGGTGAGCCGCATGGCGCTGATCACGCGCACGAGCGCGGGTTCGGTGCTGGCGTATCTGGTGGATAGGCGCAGTGGTGCGCCGATTGGTCATGCGCAGGTGAAGTTGGGTCTGGGCGCGAGTGAGCAAGCGAGCGCCGAGACCGATGCTGACGGCATTGCCGAACTGCACGCGACGGCAAGCAAAGAGCAGCGCGACAACATCTGGGTGATCGCGACTTCGGGGAGCGATGCTGCGGTGGTGACTCCAGCGAGCTATGCCTTCAGCGCGATGCAGAGCAACCGGTGGGCATCGTTTGTGTACACGGACCGGCCTGTCTATCGTCCGGGACACACGGTCCATTGGAAGGCGATTCTGCGCGAGCGCGTGGAGAACCATCTGGAACTGCCGAAGGTCGGCGCCATTCATGTTGTCGTCGCGGACGAACAGGATCATTCGATCTTCGACAAACAGACGCCCATATCCAAGGACGGAACTGTTGTTGGCGATGTGACCCTGGCCGCGAACGCTGCGCTCGGCTACTACTCGATTCGGTTGGGGGACGGCGACGATAGGGCGAATGGGGATTTTCGCGTTGAGGAATATAAGAAGCCGGAATACCATGTGCGCGTGAGTGCAGCGAAGCCGCGCGTGCTGCAAGGCGAGACGAACCAGGTCCTTATTGATTCGCGCTATTTCTTTGGAGAGCCGGTTGCGAATGCGCAGGTGAAGTACCGCATCTATCATTCGCCGCATTACTGGTGGGACGAGGGCGATTCCGACATCCAGGGGCCGGGCGTCGATGATTCTTCCGATAGCAGCGGCCAGGCCGACATGTACGATGCCGAGCAGCAATCGGAGCAGACGGGCAAACTGGATGCAAATGGCAAGCTGACGATTACCGTTCCGACGAAGTTCGACGCGAGCAGCAAAAGACACGACGATCAGGACTACACGATTGAAGCGGGAGTGACCGATGCTGCAAACCGCGAGATTACCGGCCGTGGACGCTTTCTTGCCACGTATGGCAGCTTCCGCATTCACGTGGAGCCGGTGAGTTATGCGGAGCGCGCCAGCGAGTCAGGCACATTCCGCGTGACTGCGGTCGATTACGACAACAAGCCGGTTCAGACCACTGTGCATCTACAGATTGTTTATCGACGCTGGTCGAATGGCAAGACGGAAACGACCAACGGAGGCGCGGCCGATGTAACGACCGATCTGAGAGGTGTTGGGCAGGCGACGATTGCGGTGCCCACTGCGGGCACGGCTGAGGTTGAGGCATCGGCCACGACGCCGGAGAAACGCCTCGTACAGGATTCGACATACCTCTGGGTAATGGGCGGCGGCGATGCGTCCTGGTTCGGCGGGGCATCACAGAACGTGCAGATCGTCGCTGACAAGAAGAGCTATGCACCGGGCGATACGGCGCATCTGAGCATTATTTCGCAGGTCGATCATTTCCATGCGCTGGTGATTGCGCCGGGCTATTCGATTGAGTTCAGGAAAGTGCTTTCATCTGACGGCAAAACGCTCTCGTTTGATTTTGCCGATCACGACGGATTCGCAGCCGAACCTCGACGTGAATGCCGTCTTCGTCGAGAACGACCAGATGTACCAGGCCAACAAGCAGATCAAGGTTCCCCCGGTCCAGGAGCAACTGCAGATTGAGATCGCGCCGGCGAGCCAGGTTTTTCAGCCGCAGCAGACTGCGGCATATGACGTATTCACGCGCGATTATCAAGGCAAAGCCGGTCAGCGCCGATCTCAGCTTTGGAGTAGTGGACGAAGCGATGTACTCGATCTATCCCGACAACAGCGGAGATATCGTCAAACGTCTTTACCCGGATCGCTACGTGTATGCTCCTTACGATTCGTCTCTGCAGTACTACTTCAGCGGGCAGCGCCGGGAACAAGTCGCCGATGCTGGCTGAGCGGCAGTCGCGTTATCGCCCGCAACTGGCGCAGGTAAAACCAGGCAACGATGTGGTGCAGCCCAAGGTACGCAAGGCGTTTCCGGATACGGCCTTTTGGGCGCCGTGCATTCACACCGATACGCAGGGGCACGCACGCGTGACGCTTACTTTTCCTGATTCGCTGACGACGTGGCGGACGACGGTGCGCGCAGTCACTCCGGATACAAAGGCCGGGGCGTCGATCAATCGCGTGATTGTGCGCAAGAACATCATCGTGCGCATGGGCACGCCGCGCTTTATGCGCAAAGGCGATGAGCTTACGATTCCGGTGATCGTACATAACTACCTTGATCAGGCGAAGCAGATTCAGATCTCTCTGGAGGTCCATGGCCTGGATACGCTTGCCGGAACTCCGCAGCAGATTACGGTGCCCAGCAAAGGCGGATGGCACTCCGCTGTGGCGAGTGAAGGCGTCGCAGGTCGGGACGGCAACGTTGCTGGCCAAGGCCCTGACCAACAGGAATCTGATGCGCTGGAAATCACCTTCCCGGTCG
The DNA here is from genome assembly GCA_963823845.1 of Terriglobales bacterium. Taxonomy (GTDB): domain Bacteria; phylum Acidobacteriota; class Terriglobia; order Terriglobales; family Acidobacteriaceae; genus Alloacidobacterium. The sequence goes on along the minus strand of CAWGND010000016.1, from coordinate 184,550 downwards.
AGCCGGTGGGTGTTGCGCAAAAGCTGAATCAGACTGGCGTGATCGAAGAGGCCAATGGTCAAACCACAACTGCGATCACTTTCCCGGCGAATACCGACGCAGCTGCACATAGCCTTCATGTCGAAGTGAGTCCATCGATTGCCGGAAGCCTCTTCTCGGCGCTCGATTATCTGACCAGCTATCCCTACGGCTGCACGGAGCAGACGATGTCGAGCTTCCTGCCGAATGTGATTGTTGCCGAGACGCTCAAGAAGCTGAATCTGTCGACACACATCGATCAGGCTGACCTCGATGCGAAAGTTCGAGCAGGATTCGACCGTCTTGCCGATTACCAGCATGACGACGGCGGCTGGGGATGGTGGAAGGAAGATGATAGCCGCGTCTTTATGACGGCGTATGTCGTTGGTGGATTAGCCGAGGCGAAGCGTTCTTATCCTTTCAATGATGTGCAACTGCAGATGTTGCAAAAAGGCACGGCGTATTTGCAGAAGGCGCTCGCCGAGCATCCGCGAATGATTCCTGAGCTGCGCGCTTATGTGACGTATGCTCTGGCGGAGGCTGATGCAGGCAACGTCAAGGATTCAGTTGAAAAGCTGTGGTCGCCCGCAGCGATCTTTCCGCCGAAGGACTTGCGCTTACAGGGCTGGCGATGCGGCACTCCAATGATGCGCGGGTTCCACAGATAGCGAAGGCGCTGGAGGACAAGGCGAAACGCGCCGGAGCATTGGCGTCGTGGCCTTCGAACTACAATCCGCTGCTCGATATTTATTTCGACAACGATGCGGAGAGCACGGCGTTTGCCATGCGGTTCCTGATGCAGGCCGATCCTAAGAATCCATTGCTGGGACAAGCAGCGCAGTGGCTCGTGGCAAATCGTAATGGCGGCTATTGGTGGGACTCGACCGAACAGACAGCGATGGTGATTTTCGGGCTTGTCGATTATCTTGCGTCTTCGCAGGAATTGAACGCCGATTTTGATGCGGAGATTTTGGTGAACGGGCGCTCTGTTGCAAAGCGTCACTTTACCTCTGTGGACGCAACGACGGGAACAAGTCTTCCGGTGGATGTTCCCGCGAATGCGTTACTGCCGCAGGGCAACACTGTGCAAGTCGTAAAACATGGCGCCGGACGCGCCTACTGGTCGGCGCAGGGCACTTTCTATTCGAAGGAGCAGAAGCTTTATCAAAAGGGCAATCTCTCGCTGAATCTCACGCGCGATTATTTCAAACTTGTACCCATGCAGAAAGACAACCAGACTGTTTACCGGCTTGATCCACTGAAAGTGCCGGTGGCGCCGGGTGATGTGTTGGCGGTGCATCTCGCGGTGAATGGATCGACGGCGAAATATCTCATGATTGAAGATCCGATTCCAGCAGGCACGGAATTTATTCAGAACAATGACAGTTACACAATTTCTGAGCGGCCCGATATCTGGAGTTATTGGTACACCCGGCAGGAGTTTCATGATGATCGAGCCGCGATCTTTGCAACGGATTTCAATGGGCGTCAGGAGTCGTTCTATCTATTGAAGGTTGTCAATCCCGGCGACTTCAGTATCAGCCCGGCGCGGGTTGATCTGATGTATCAACCGGGAGTAGAAGCGACGAGCGACGAGCTGCATCTGCAGGTGAAGGGCCAGCAATGACAAACCTCAAACTGGCTTGTAAGAGACTCGGTACGGGCATAGTGCTGCTGCAATGGTTCGGGAATCTCGTTCTCCTGCTGCTGGCATTTGCATGGCTGCAGATTCCTGATTCTCACACCTGGCAGTTTCTTTTTTCTTTGCTTTCCGCAGCTGTCCTCGTGCTCGCGTTTCTCGCTTTGCACGCGCGCACCTTTCGAAGACTGTGCGCAGTGACGCCTGCGGCGCCGTGGCGGTTGCGGCTGTTGATACTGTTTGCAGTGATTCTTCTCGGTTATTTTCTGCTGCAACTTATCGGTTTTGGCAGAGGTCACGAGACGCTTTTTGCCGGTGACTGGAATTCAAGGTTCTCTGCCGGGCGGCGGAGCTTCTTCACTTTTCAGCGGCTGGTAGTCTGGCAGGATCACTTCTACGATCTGCTCCAATGGCTGTTGGTCGCGCTGCTTCTGCCGATTGCATTTGTGGGAGCGGTGGGCGGACTTCGCGAAGGCACGCTGTCAATCCGCGGCATCTACCGGCATCTGCTCTATTGGCTGGTTGTGGTGGTCTTTGGCTTTGCCGGTTCTTATGTCACTTCATTGCTCGTGGGATGGACTCCAGGTCAGGGTACAGCGATTGAGATTCTCAGCGTGCTTCTGCGTCTTGGCACGGCTTATACGCTTGACGTTCTGCTGTGGTGCTTTGTGCTGGCCTTGATGGCGGTGTACGCAGTTCGTGCGGCATCTACTGGGCCAGAGCAGTAGACGGCACTCCGGAGCGCAGCCAGCCTCGCACCATTTGTAATCCGTACTTGTCGATGAGGCCCTGGACGAACTGCTCTGATGCTGCGTGCGCGCGTTGCGCCTCTATGAGAGTGGCAGGATGTGCGAGTGATGCCTCGATTTCAGAAACCGGCATTGCTCCGCTGGTTTGATGGCGGTTGCCTGCCACGACTTCTACCAGGCCTTCGCGAAGCCAGAGAGGTGTTTGCGATGCTGCCTCCTCCTCTACTAATACGTGCAGAAATTCGTGCAGGAGCGTTGGGGACTCACCGGCATTTGCGCGCAAAACGGGCAGCGGCTGCAGGACGATGTGGATGCCGCGCGTTGAGGCCAGCATCCATCCGGGCTCGTCCGTCGCTTGCCGGAATAGTTCGGCCGATGGCATGAGTCGCACTATCGGGTGTACTGTTGCATTGGGCGGGAATATGGATTGCGCTTTCGCCCAGACGAGATTGCCCATCTGCAGAAAATCTTGTGAGGGATCCGTTGCGGCGAGCGTCCATCCGGCTCCGGAAATTTCCTGCCAACCTGCGTCTTTGGCCGTGATGCGAAGCTGCGTGCCAGGGAAGTAAAAGCTGAGGATCCCGCGGTAGTTGCGGCCTTCGGCTGCCATCTCAAATGAGCCTGTTTGACAGAGACCGACGCCATGGCCGTAGCCTTTGCCTTCAAAAAGTGAGACGCCGTTGTTCAGAGTGATCTGATACCAATCGCTGCGCAGCTGGTTCCATCCGAGGGCACGGTCGAGGGCGAAGTGCAGGCTGCTCGCGGAAATCTCGGATCGTGTCTCTTGTCCTAGGACTTCGAGCATTTGTGCGCGACCGGTTGGTGTTCGCTTGGTGACGCGGATAGTTTCAATTTGTTCCGGGACCTTCCAATGCTGTTCGCGAAGAATGCGGGCCAGCTGCGCGATATTGATGTTCGCATGCCATGAAGCTGTGGAGCGGCGCAGGCAGTAGGGATCGGGATGTGCGTGCAGATACGGCGCATGAATCGCGGGCCACACGCTCGATGCATCTTCGGCTTCTCCACCGCAGTGCTGGGTTGTATAGGCTTCCGCCCGATGCGTTCCATCCCAGAGGGTTTCTCCTGTCGTGGCTCGCACGGCTTCTTCCACGTCCGGCCGCGTAGGACCGATGCGAAGCGCCTGGCAATGCGTGTTGTCGCAGAAATCGAACCCTTCGGCGGCATGGCGGTGCGCGTTCGCCAGCGCGAAGGTGCGAGCCACAACTGCCATTGCTTTTAGGGATTCCAGCGGTTCATCGGCGGCGGCTTCGCCGTTCAAAGCGGCGATGACATAGCGTTCCGTAGATGTAGTAAGCAGGATGCGGAGGCCAGAAGTGTCTTTATCGACGACCCATCGACCGGCTGCGGTCTCAACCTCTGATGAGCCTTCGATGTGCACACGGAATGCGCCGCGAAGTTCCAGCTGCTTATGCGGAAGAGAGTCGCCTTTCGACCCACCTAGAATTTGCAGCTCATCGCCGACCTGCTTCAATGTAACGGGCGTGCCTATCTTTGCCTGAGGGCACTGAGGACACATGCGCATCACATTGCCGGAGCCGAGCGGGCTGAAGGTTACTTCGCGAGCGACATGGATTGAAAATACCCTCACGGTTACATTGCTCTCACCGTCTTGCCCTGGGGCCATGCGAGCGAAGCAGATAAGGCCGATGAAAAGAGCCAGGGGTTGTCTCACGGAAGCAGCGCGCCCCTGTATCCGCTGAAAAACATTTGCGCGAGATGTGCTGCGTCGGCGCCGTTGCCTCTCGGCAGGTAAATGACGACAACCACCTTCGGGGATTTTGCGGGCGCGAATCCCGCGAACCAACCGTGCGTCCACGGCTGCCCGGGATCGCTTGCCGTGCCGGTCTTGCCTGCGATGGATAATCCATCCACGTATGCGTTGTGAGCCATTCCATAGTTCACAGAGTCTTCAAGGCCGCGCACCACCGCCTGCATTGGAGAATTCAGCGTCAGACTAGTTAATTGATCTGCGAGTTTACGGTAGGACTCAGCCAGTTGCATTGGTGCGATAGAGGTGCCTTCGACGCCCAGAATGAACAGCTGTGTCTGTTGCGTGTCGGCGGGCGTTTGCAGAATCGATGTTCTCGGTAATCCATATTCGTCCAGCGCAGCGAATGCATCTTCAAGGGTGAATCGCTTTGCCATTTCGGCGAAATAACTATTGCATGAATACGCCAGAGCCTGCTCTGCGTTGAACACGATCTCACTCCGAGGATGCGTACAGTCCACGTTGCGTCCAGCTATATAGAGAGTGCGGTGGCAGACCACCGTTGTTTGGGGGTATATCAGCTCGCGCCGCAATGCATGCATCAGAAAGAACGGCTTCATGACCGAACCCGGTGCGGCTCGCACGGCTTCTTTAAGCCGTGCCTCGGCGAGTATCCACCCCGTTCTTGCGTCAAGGACAAGAGCAACCGACGGCGTCCCTCGGACGGCATGATCGAGAGCATGTTGCGCATCCTAGGAAGGTCCCTGTGCCCGGAGTGTTGCACTAAGCGCGAGGCTAAGCAGGATGCCGACGATGTATCTGACCCACGACGTGCGCTTGCCCTCTCACAATGTCGGAAGTATCACCTTAGACTGTAGAGCTGCCGCCATTCAGTTAAACAAACATCTCTATCTTAACGTTATGACATCCGTGCATCGAGAGGTACGCGACTGAAAAAACCCGGCGACTTTTGTCCCGGGTCGTGTGATAGACAATCGTTCTCTATCGATTTAGAGCGAGAAAAGCGTGAATATTTCCACGGGGGTTTGCTTCCTGAAGCCGAGCCATCTTCTCGATCTTCGAGACAGGCATTTCCAGGTTCATGAAGGCATATGAGCAGAGAATCTTGCTCAGAAAGTATTGATTGCCATACCTGTTGAAGACTAGCTTGTCATGTTCTGATGCATCGTCTTCTGCAGGAGCACTACGCAGCACGGTGATACTCTGCTTGCCATTCTGGATATGGATTGAGAGAAGGTCTTCCGAGGTAATCGTATAAGTTCCGGCAGGCAACGATGTACCGTCGACATTAAAGTTGAACGGGATGGTTACCCGGATTCTGTGATCCTGCGCGATAGCACCCCGAACGGTGACAAAGGTTGCCAGTGCAAAGACTATGATTGCGATGATCCGTTTCATGATGATGTTTCTCCTTAAAGGTACATTCTTCTGAACGCGTCTTAGGCCCCCGCAGTGAGGCAGAGACAAACATTGCTAACAGTAGGAGCTATCGGGCGGCATATCTCGTACCCCTCTGATGCGCCTTACCTGAGATATCGAAAACGGCAGGTAAAAGGCGACATCGAGAGAAAGAAATCGAGTTTGCTGGCAGAGAGCTTTTGAAAGACGTACCCACGACCGTAATGGCTGAATTACCCACCTATAATGGCAAATCTGCCATCTTGTGACAGACATCTTTCAGTCCTACTCTTGAAACTAGTTTGAAGCGACTCGTTTGCGAAAGATTAGACGGAGGACTTATGAAGAAGTACCTTATCGAGCGCGAGGTTCCAAAAAATCGGAACTCTCGATCGCGAGCGATTGCGGGATGTTGCTGCCAAATCGAACGATGTATTGCAGCAACTTGCACCCCATATTGAGTAGGTGGAATCCTTTGTTGCTGACGACAAAACATCTGCGTCTATCTGGCTGAAGACGAGTCGTTGATTCATCGGCACTCAGAACTAAGTGGCATCCCTGTCAAAAAAATAACTGAGATCGGCCAGATGATTGACCCGATGACCGCCTCGCAATCTTGATATTCGTTAATTTAATGATCATTCATTTCGGTTGGTTCTCCGCACGCACGAGAACCGCTGATGCGCAGGGAAAGTCAAAGCGTTGCTCCTGATAGCTCATTCCCTCCGCTCAAGCATCTCAAGACACCGAGTTGCATCGACTGGCAAAACGCGAACTGGCCAGGCAGTGGGCTCCCTTGAGCCTGAGTGTCACTACGCTTTGACACGAAGCCTATCTGGACATGGCAGCGCGCGACGACCTCTCCTTTCCTGACCATGCGCGTTTCATTGGATACGCGGCGCGCGTAATGGGCGGACTCATTATTGATCATGCCCGGAATCGCAGAACAACGAAACGCGGCGGAGAGTTCGAAATCACGTCGCTCAAAATTGATATTGAAAATCCCGTCGACGCGAAGGAACTAGCATTGATCAGTGACGTCTTAGACCAGCTGGCCAAAATAGAGCCTGACTTGGCTGAGGTAGTCGACTTGAAATTTTTCTGCGGCTTCTCATTCGCCGAAATCGCCGCAATGCAAAAGCTGTCTGAACGCACTGTGCAAAGAAGGTGGGAGAAGGCTCGCATCTATCTCTACTGCAGCATTGCACAAGCTTTTCAGTCTAAGAAACTCCATGCCCACACTGAGACAGGATCGGTGGCACGCATCAAGTCCACATCTGGACGAAGCACTCGGAAATGACGGATGAAGAGCGCTCAGCTTGACCGTCCCATTCTGAAAGCTCTTCCAGCAAACGGGCCAAGAGATTGGCGCCTTCATCAAAGCGATCCGCCAGTAATTCTGCACGACGATTGATGGAAACTCCTCTTAAGTTGCTCAACCGTTGACCCGTTTCTTTCGCAAATCGTATTCGTTTTTGGTCTCCTTCTCAGGGCCGAGCTTCATAAACTATGTTGAAGGGTGTTTCCGTCGCGCGGCGAAAGCGATTGAAACCGGCCGAGGTCACAACCTCCCGAATGCGTGTCTCGCCGGCCTGAGCGCCTAAGCACAGTCCGACCTCCTGTGACCGTGAGCAAGGCGTGCACAGCAGCGTCGAAAAGGAGTAGTAGACTCGCCCAACGGGATTCAGATTGTCCTTCAACTGGTCATTTGCAAACGGCTCAACGATCATCCACACCCCGTCTCTGGCCACAGTCTGCCGCACATGCGCGGCCGCCCCGACCGGATCTCCCATGTCATGCAAACAATCGAAGACGGCCACGAAGTCGTAATCTTTGCCTGGAAAATCTTTAGCGTTTGACACGTCGAAAGTGACCCGGTCGGCGACACCGTTACGCTGAGCGGATTCGCGTGCGGCTTCAATCGACTTGTCGTGATAGTCGAATCCGAAGAATTGAGATTTAGGAAATGCTTTTGCCATCAATATTGTGGACGCACCCTTTCCGCAGCCAACGTCGGCCACTCGTGCACCCGCTTCCAGCTTGTCTTTGACACCATCCAGGGCGGGAATCCATGAACTCACAAGATTCGCGGCATAGCCTGGACGAAAGAACTTTTCACACCCATGGAAGACGCCCTCAACATGTTCATGCCAGCCCATGCCGGCGCCGGTGCGGAACGACTCTACCATCCTCGGAACCGCGGCAAGCGAGCCCAGCGCTAGTTCAAACGCCCCGGGCAGATATGCGGGACTGTCTTCTGCCGCCAAGGTGAAGGCTTGTTCTGCACTCAGGCTGAACTTGTCGGTTTTTTCATCGTAAGCGATGTAGCCCCCCGCAGCTTGTGAAGCCAGCCACTCGCGCAGGTAGCGCTCATCGGTCTTTGTCTTGGCGGCAAGTTGTGGCGAAGTTTGAGGGTCGCCGGCGAGGGCTTTGTAGAGGCCAAGCTTTTCTCCCATGACGACCATGCCCGTATGAACTGCGGCCCCAAGATCAGTCACGAATTGACCGATGAAAGCATTCAGTTTGTCCATGTCAATCGCACGGGTCTGTGTTGTACTCATGTTGATCTGTCTCCTTCTTTCCGTCGGTACTCATTCTGTTTTGCTGCTGTGCCCGCGCGGCTTGTTTGGTCCCGTGAGCACAGCCAAAAGGCTGCCGTTCCCGATTTAGGGGACCTGGCCGCCAAACTGCTCGCACGAAACATTGGGGTGCCAGTTCACGAACGCGCCGTTCGGATTGTCCTTCCACGCCCAGACGTGCAGCGTGTAGAACGCCGGGAGACCGAAGCGATTGGGAGCCTCGAAGTAATGAAAAAGCTGTCCCATGAGCTCCGGCGGGCCCTGGTTCTTCTTGTCCCACGCGTCGGCCAGAACCAGATAATCGGCGCCGATCAGTTTCAGGCCCCCGTTGGACGTCGGCTCGTAGATCACAATCTGGGGACGCGTGGCGTCGATTACGCCGGCATTCACCAGGGCACCGTTCACGAAGTGCAGTCCCATTGCGCCCGAGTCGGGTCCGCTCACGCAGCCGAATTGAAGGGCATATCCATCGGCCTCAGCTGCCGAAACATCCTTATAGCGCTCTGTCGATTCCCGGACAATCTTGATAAGGGCGCTCGCCCTGCTCTTCTGTTCCGGCGTTTGCTCCTGATGTTGCGGTGTCATCGTGTGCGAATGGCCATCTTGCGCCAGGGCAAGCAAAGGGCAAACGCTCAATAGAGTGAGAGCAATCACGGAATTCTGGATTTGCGTCGCGAATTGTCTCACTCTTACATTTACTGCGCGAATATGTCTTGTACTCATTGGACATCGTCTCCTTTTTCCTCTAGTGAAGAAATCGGAAACCGAAGAGCAAAGACGACAAGCTATGTGTTGATATTTGCGGGCTTCAACTGGGCGGCCTGGGCCACCTAGCAATTTTGCGGTGCGAAACTCGCAGTTTTGGGCATATACTTCGCGCCAAGCATTGAGTAGCGTTTTAATCCATTACCGCACGTTTGCTGAAGGGACCTAACGCCCAGGCCCCGCTTTAAGCCTTCCGGGAGCATTGGTGATCAGAATCCAAAATTTTGCGCTTTAAGGATGCCTGAATGTCCAAAGAAAGAGCAACAATCGGAACCGACGGACTTGCCCTTCCAATTCTGCCGCCAGAGCGCGACGCACGCGTTTGGGCGCGACTGGTACGCGTGATGTTCTACCTCCCCGGGTTCATGGCCCTGCTGCTGATCAAGGCGGGCGAGCCGGTGAGTTTTGGCATCACCGTAGAACTGCTCATGCTGTCCAGTGCCGCCGCCATTGTCGGCGGCCTCTACATTGGTACGGAATCATCGGGTGCGGGTGCCGATGCCTCCTCCAAGGTCGGCACCTGGAGCGGGTCACTGGTGCTCGAACTGCTCGCCGTGGTGCCTTTCCTGTGTGCGGTGCCGGCGCTGTTCCATGAACTGGCGCACAGCCGGCTGTTGCATGACGCGCTACCCGGCACGGTCGACGTCTCGCTGGGCGCTTCCGAGCTGCTGCCAATGGTAGCGATCCTGCCATTCGTGCTCTACCAGCTTGCCGGCTTCGGCACTATGACGTTCATATTGCCAAAGCTCCTGAACTGGATCATCAACGCAGGCATTCTGTGCTTAATCACGGCCAGCTACATCGCCAATCGCCAGGGCGAGTACCAATGGGAAAAGAGATTCGCCGGGCTTCTGGTTGTTGCTATGGTGATCGTCGTGTTCTACGGCGTTCTCAAGCTGAAGCGGTTGCAGGCAATCTATGATGCGCGCTGCCCGCCGAAGCCTGCGAAGTGACGAGGCGCGTAAGCCGAGCAAGATTGGCGTTGGGGGGGTGAACTACTCCGGGATGCACACTGGCAGATCATAGGAGTGATCGAAGCGCTGAACGGATGGCTGCTCTTCGGGCTGACCACCGCTTTTCTGTTCGGCGTGATCGAAAGAGTCCGGTCGTCGCGGGAAAGAGAAAGTGGAACGGAGATGTCATGTCACGCTCGCTAATTGTTTTGCCCGATGACTCTGCGCGTCCAATCCTGGACGCCATAAACCATGCCTCCAAGTCCCTGCGCATCAAAATGTTTCTGTTTTCAGATGCTGTTATTCTCCAAGCGGTGATCGGGGCGCAAAAGCGCGGCGTATCCGTACGCGTCATGCTTAATCCCGCGCGTCGGGGCGGGGAGTCCGAGAACGGACCGGCTCGGAAAATGCTAACGTCCGCGGGCGTTGCGGTGCTGGACAGTAATCCGCAGTTCGACCTGACGCATGAGAAATCTTTGGTGGTTGACGACGAGACTGCATTCATCATGTCGTTCAACTGGGAACCTAAGGACCTGAACTTGACGCGGGACTACGCTGTTGTGACCAGAGCCAACCACGAAGTTTCCGAGGTCATAGAATGTTTTGACGCCGACTGGGACAGGAAGAAATTCATTCCGGGCGACCAGTCGCACCTGATCTGGTGTATCGGGAACGGCCGCCAGCGTATCGGCCAGTTCATTGACGAGGCCAAGCGAAAAGAGAGTCACGGATTGATCCGTGTTCCTTGCGCCTCTATCTCCGAGAGCATGTGCTTGGGCCCAGTTTCATGAGGCCAGTACATCTTCAGCAGCAGGCAATCAGATAACAAACACCCCACCCGAACTTTTTTCCTAACCGCAAGCCCCCGATCCTGTCTAATGCGCTGAATGGGGAATGACGACCACGCGCTCATCCGGGCAGTTCTAGCCGGAGACAAGGACGCTTATGGCCAGCTTGTCACACGCCATAGCCAAAGTGTCTTTCGTGTCGCTTTCCGCATTACCGAAAATGAGGCCGATGCTGAAGAGGTTGTACAGGAAGCTTTCCTTCGCGGCTATCGCAAGCTGGAAGACTTCGACGCTCGTGCGAATTTTCGAACCTGGATTTACCGGATCGCTATGAACTGCGCACTCGATGTTTTGACTAAACGAAAGAGCCAGACGGTGGTGCCTATTGCTGAGGAATATGACGGTGAACAGGTGGCCGTCCAACTCGCAGATCGCGCAGCCGGGCCAGACCGGCTCTTGCTAAGTCAGGAGATCGAAGCACGGAGATACGCAGCCATGGAGAAGCTGACACCAACCGAACGCCTCGCTTTTGTATTGCGCCACATGGAAGACCGCTCGACGGAAGAGATTGCAACAGCGCTTGGAATCGCACCGAACTCTGCCAAGCAAGCCGTCTTTCGTGCAGTGCAGAAACTACGCCAATCCCTCTCACCGCTGTGGGTGAAGTCATGAAGCACTTAACTGAAGAAGAGCTGATCGAGCACTACTACTCCGAGGATTTCTACAAGGCTGAGGCTGAGTTGCATCTTCAGGCCTGCAAACAATGCGAGCAAGCATATGAAGAACTCGGCAAACTGCTTGGTAGCGTTCGCGCGCCGGAGCCGCCAGCGCGAAGTTCAGAGTATGGAACACAAGTATGGCGGTCCATTCAAGGATCATTGCTGCCGTACCCGGCAAAGCGAAAACGTAGCTATTTCCAATGGCCGCAGGTAGCCTACGCCGCAGCCTGCCTGCTCCTTCTGGCAGGAGCATTCCTGGGCGGAAGAATGTGGGAGCATGCACATACCAAGCCGTTGGTAGCCAGTACTCCGCAACAATCGAAAGAGCGTGTCGTTCTTTTCGTCCTCGACAATCACCTCGATCGGTCAGAGCGTCTGCTCGTTCAGCTGAATCACGCTGGGGCCGAAGAAGAGAACGTAGATCTATCGTTGCAGTCAGAAGCCCGGCTACTCCTCACCGACAATCGGCTATATCGCCAAAGCGTCGCCCAGACGAACGATCCTCTACTCGCCGCCGCGCTCGATCATCTTGAACGCGTGCTCGTTGAGGTTGCGAACTCGCCAGACGAGTTGACTAGCGCAGACATAGCCCGCATCGAGAAGGAAATGAACACGCAAGGACTGCTCTTCCAGATCCGTGTTCTTCGTACAAAGGTTTCTGAACAACAAACAAATGCTCAAGCTTTCCAGAAAGGAACAACTCTCTAAATGAAAACAAATCAATGGTTTTATCTAGCTGTAATTTGCGGTGCTTTGTCGCTCCCGGTTCCATCTGCTTCGGGACTCATCTTCCAGCCTACGGAAAGCGATGCGGCCCAGGCGAACCCGCGCGAAGATCAGCTCTATTCTGATGCAACACGCGCCATCAACGAGAGCCGCTGGTCGGATGCCGAATCGCTGCTGGATCAGGTCGTCGATCAGCACGGCCGTCGTGCCGATGGAGCACTCTACTGGAAGGCGTATGTAGAAAACAAGGAGGGCCGTTCGTCCGACGCGTTAAAGACCTGCACCGGCCTTCACCAGTCCTACCCAAAGAGCAATTGGCTCAAAGAATGCAATGCGCTGGAGATCGAGATTCGGGGCAAGAGCGGAAACCCGGTTCAGCCGCAGGCGGAGCAGGATGAAGATCTCAAGCTGCTCGCCTTGACCTCATTGATGCAAGGTGGAGATGCAAATGCACTGCCAATTCTTCAACACATACTTGAGAGCTCGCAGCAATCAGAACGATTGAAAGAGCGTGCGCTCTTCGTCCTCGCGCAGGATCAGTCCAAACCGGCGCAGGATCTTCTCGGGCAGATCATTCGCGGAGAAAAAGATCCTAATTTACAAGTTAAGGCTATCCGACTGCTCGCGGTTAGCAGGGGCAGCCAGTCTGCGGACACCCTCGCAGATATCTACGGCAAGTCGAGCAACCCGGATGTCAAGAAGGCTGTTATCGATTCCTATCTCATCATGGGCGCACCCGATAAGTTGGTGCAGGTGACGCAGCACGAATCGGATCCTGAGCTAACGCGGCATGCCATTTCCGAACTTGGCGCTATGGGAGCTGTCTCACAGCTATCGAGCATGTATCAAACAACCACGAGCAAAGAAGCCAAGTACGCAATTATCCATGCATTCGTCGCCGCTGGCGGCAAAGGAGCAGATGCGCTCAGTGCGATCGCATCATCCGAACAGGATCCCGATCTCCGCGCAAAAGCAATTCGCAATATGGGAGTGGCCGGTGGTTCTTCGACAGCTCCGACGCTTCTGTCGATCTACTCCAAGTACCCGGATGAGGAATCGAAGAAGGCCGTTCTCGATGCGCTGTTTGTTGCCGGAGACGCACACGATCTAGTCGCGCTTGCTCGCGCTGAAAAAGACCCTTCCGCAAAACGCGACATCGTCGGGAAGCTCGCTGTGATGCACAACAAGGAAGCGACCGACTACATGATGGAAGTTCTCAACAAATAAGGAGCAGCCATGAAGAGGCATCTAATTGCAATCATCATTTGCGCATCCACGGTTACATTGATAGCGCAGCAGCCCAAGGTCAGCAATACTCAGTTCACTGTGGAACCGATAGGAGGGACTCTCACCGCAACGGTGGATCGATTTCGCCACTCGACTGAGCAACTCTGGCTTGGATATGAAGTGCCGGCTCTTCCACAATCGCATTTATCTACGTGTTCGAACTGGTCTGATTCATCAGCGGTGGACGATGGATGTTGCGGTGAATATCGACTGGAAGAGACCAACTCCAGCATGACCAGAGGCGACCATTGGCCGACGGTACAAAACATCTATGTCCTTCTTCGCCTGGATCACGGCCAACTCATCAAAATCAGGCCGGTCATGGCCGGCTGCCACCTCGATGCTGGCGGCGTAGCTTTCACCTGGCTTACCGAGGTCGAACCCGAGCAAAGTGTGTCCTTCCTCGCACAACTTGCCACGCAGCCATCTGGATCAGATCACTCCACGATCGTCGACGGGGCCCTTCTGTCGATGAGCTATCACGCAGCATCAGCAGCCACCCAATCGCTCGCCCAAATCGCATCCTCTGCCGCGTCCATGCACACGCGCGAACAGGCGGCCTTTTGGCTAGGAGTCCAACGCGGACATGAAGGCTTTCTTGCCTTGCAATCGTTAGCAAGTACAAGCACCGACGCAGGCCTTAGAGAGAAGCTGCCTTTCGATTTCTCGCAAGACTCCGATCCCGGCGCGGCGGACGAACTGCTACACATGGCCAAGTTCGATGCCGATACCAAGGTTCGCGAGCAAGCGCTTTTCTGGTTAGCGCAGAAGGCCGGTAAAAAGGCAACAGCCGCACTCACGGATGCTATTCAGAATGATCCCGAAACAGATGTAAAGAAGAAAGCCGTATTCGCTCTCAGTCAATTGCCAAAGGACGAAAGCGTGCCCCAACTGATTCACGTCGCAGATACGAATTCCAATCCCGTGATTCGTAAAGAAGCATTTTTCTGGCTCGGGCAATCCCAGGATCCACGCGCTTTGGCTTATTTGGAACAAGTGCTTATGCGGTAATTGACGATATCCGCCCAGCTACAATCCAGGTATCTGTGGAACGAGATCGTCATCTCACGCGTAGCTGTTTGAGGGTAAAATCTGCGCCCGCTGCCCACGGGAAATTTCAGAGGCACACTCAAGTCAGTGTGAATTAAGAGGGAAGAATGCTGGGCGACCTTAGGTAAGCTCTGCGGCATTACTGAAGGCACCAGGATTTACAGCGACGGCGGTAATCACGCTGGCACTGGGGATCGGAGCGACGACGGCGATCTTTACGCTGGTGCACCAGGTGATGCTGAAGTCGCTGCCGGTGACGAAGCCGGACGAGCTGTGGCGGATCGGAGATAAAATTCGCTGCTGCAACTGGGGCGGGTATACCCAGGGCGACGATGGCAGATTTTTCGCTGTTCTCCTGGGAGGCGTACAAGAACTTCCGCGCGCACACGCCGGAGTTCACCGACCTGGCAGCCTTGCAGGCCGGCAATGCGCCGCTCGGCGTCCGCAGAGAGGGATCACAGGCGCAGGCGGACACGCGCAATGGGGAGTATGTGTCCGGAAATTTCTTCAGGACCCTCGGCGTGCAGCCGTGGATCGGCCGTCTGATGACCGATGCGGACGATCAGGAAGGCGCGCCGTCCGTGGCGGTCATGAGCTACCGCATCTGGCGCGAGAAGTACGGCTCCGATCCTCGGTGGTCGGCGCCAGTTATCAGATCAATGGGCATCCGTTCACCGTGATCGGCGTGGCTCGCGCCGGGATTCTACGGAGCGAAGCTGGCCGGGTGGGGCATGCCGGATTTCTGGCTGCCGCTGACGACAGAGCTGCTGATCGACGGAGAGACGGCGCGGCTGAAGAGGCCGAACGGCAACTTCCTGGACCTGATCGGGAGAGTGCGTCCGGGAGTGAATCCGAAGTCGCTCGAAGCAAAGCTGAAGGTGGAACTCCATGACTGGCTGGCCAGCCATGTGCCGGATATGGAGCCGGGCGAGAAACAGCTTTGGCAGCAGCAGACACTGCACCTGACTCCCGGCGGCGCAGGGGTGGCGGCCATGAGGGATCAGTATCAGGATGGGCTGAAGCTGTTGCTGGTGGCGGCAGGATGTGTGCTGCTTGTGGCCTGTGGCAATCTGGCGAATCTGATGCTGGCGCGCGGATTGAAGGATCGCGTGCAAACGTCGGTGCGTGTGGCGCTGGGCGCCTCGTGGCAGCGGCTCGTGCGGAAGGCGCTGGTCGAGTGCGTAATGCTGGCAGTGATCGGCGGAGCTCTGGGCATCGCCGTGGCATATGCCGGCACAAGGCTGATTCTGTATCTGGCCTTCCAGATCGGCGGACCCGAATAACTACGTACCGATTGACGCGACACCATCCTGGCCGGTGCTGCTCTTCACGTTGGGCATGTCGGTGCTGACCGGCGTGATTTTTGGGATCGCGCCGGCGTGGATGACTTCGCATGCCGACCCGGTGGAGGCGCTGCGCGGGGCGAACCGTTCGGTGGGTGGCCGGCGCTCGTGGGCGCAGAAGTCGCTGGTGATCGCGCAGGCGGCGATGTCGCTGGTACTGCTGTCGGCGGCGGCCCTGCTGGGCCAGAGCCTGCGGAACCTGGAGCACCAGAATTTTGGATTCGAGACGCAAGAGCCGGTATATCGCGTGGATCAATCCGATGCTGGGCAACTACAAGCCGGAACAAATGGAGCCCATGTTCCGGCAAATCGATGATCGCCTGCGCCAGATTCCCGGCGTGCGGATGGTGGCTCCGGCGCTCTATGCGCCGATGACGGGCGATAGCTGGAACGACGGTATTCGCATCGAGGGCAGACCTGAGCCCGGGGCTAAGGAAGACACGAGTGCGGGGTGGGCGCGAGTGATGCCGGGATTCTTCGATACTCTGGGCGCAAAAATCGTGCTGGGCCGGCCCATTACGGAGGAGGACACCGCAGGCGACGCGGAAGGTAGCGGTGGTCAATGAAGCGTTTGCGAAGAGGTTCTTCAAAGGCCAGAACCCGATCGGGCAGCATTTCGGCCCCGACAAGATCAAGTATTCCTCGAACGTACGAAATCGTTGGAGTCGTGAAAGACATGCGGTATATGACCTACGACTACAAGGATCCGATAGCGGCCGATGTTTTGGCTGCCGGAGACGCAAACCGTGCAATACGACGATCCGGCCTACAGGAGCGGCGAAATCTGGTCGCACTTCCTGTACAACATCGTGATCTGGGCGCCGGGCAACCCGCCGGGCATGGAAGAGCGCGTGCGCAAAGCGCTGGCCAGTGTCGATCCGAACCTTGTGCTCTACGGGGTTGATCCATATCGCCAAAGTCGTGAGCGGAGATTTTCAGCAGGAAAACATGATTGCGACCCTGACGACTGCTCTTCGGTGTGCTTGGGCTGGTGCTGGCAGCGGTGGGGCTGTATGGAGTGATGGCCTACACGGTGGAACAGCGAACCAGCGAGATCGGCGTACGGATGGCGCTGGGGGCGGATCGCGGTGACAGGTGGTTAAGATGGTGCTGCGCGGCGCCTTCTCGCAGATAGGGATCGGGCTGGCGCTTGGCATTCCGGCGGCGATTGGAGCTGGCAAGCTGATGAGCGATCAGCTGTTCGGAGTTAAGCCATGGGACCCGATCATGCTGACGCTGGCCACGCTGCTGCTCGGTCTGGCAGCGCTGCTGGCATCGGTTATCCCGGCGCGGCGGGCGGCAGGCGTGGAACCGATGGTGGCACTGCGGAACGAGTGATCGGAGACAAAGTCACGGACCCTCCTGCATCATGGCGGACTGAGCTTTGCACTGGCGCTTGCCAGAAATTGCCTTCTCGTCCCCGATCTTTTTCACTTGTAGTGACGCAGTGGGTATACATTCACGGGTGAAACTGCGGGTCCTCGAGAACCATAGTCAACTAATCATGTCAGTATACGGAGGATAAATGTCAGCGACCTTAGAGGAATTCAAGAGCGCAGAACAGAATATGGATGACAAGGAGAGACCATGTCTAAGTATTCCCTACTCCGATCTTCGCAGCGACTGTTGTGATAAAGGAGACGAGTTAAACAACAACTGCAAAATTGTTCAATGGAGCTGTGACGGAGACAATGACACAAATAACACTCTCGTCAACCTAAAGAAGAAGGGAGAAGCTCTGAATAAGCTTATAGACTTGTTGAAAGTGGTTGGTGAGACGTACAGCAATTCGAATCAAGATGAGCAAGTTGAAGGCGTATTGAAGGGAATACTTGATCTTGCCAAGCAAGAGCTACCTAACATCAACGCGAGTATCGAAGGTCTTAATAAAGAGCTTGCAGAAAAACGAGAGAAGCTTCGTATGCGCATCGACTTCGGAAAACGGTGCCTTGAAAACCGGCAAAGTGTGATGAAGATTTTCGCTGACGCCATCGCGTTAGCCGAACGCGAAAGCGATCCAGAAATAACAGTGATCGCGACTAAAATGGTTGCCGTATGGAAGCAGTCCATCGTTGACCACGAGGACGGGATAAAGGCGGTTTCCGAAGGTATCGCCAAATGTGAGGAGATGGCAAACAGAACCGAACCGCGATGAGTAGCCTTTTAATCAGTCCGTGACCAGCACGAAGCTTTTGAACATCTCGTCGGGCTTAACATCTGGATCGTTCGTCGGTTTGTGCAGGCTACCAAGAAGCTGGGTCGCCGATCGGCTTATCTGAGGCTTAAAACGACAGAGGACGGACGGGGGAATTTGTTCTAGCTACGTAGAACATAATCACAGTAGCGCTGTCGTACTTCTGCCCGGATCGTGGTAATGGTAGATTGCAAATGGCTGAGCCCACGGAGGAGCCCTCCGGCCTAGTGCCGGTTAGCGTGATATCCGGGGGATCGCGGCTCTTGTAAACTATTGATCCTAAATGCGAGAGTGGCGGGCGCACCAGACTTAGGATATGTTTTAGCTGGTTCGCACAGAATGGCACCGAGACACAACTTCTGCGCAAATATCTGAAACAACAAGATTGATCGCGTTTCACACCGATGCACGCTTGCATCAAGTCGCATCCATTCACAATCGCAACTGACACCAGAATTGCACGATTTTTACACTAATCTGAGAGCCTCGATGATGAGAGCGAACTGCAGGAAGGCGAGGAAAATCACATCCAGCTTTTCGAAGCGAGAGAAGATGCGACGGAAGCCCTTGAGTCTGCGAAAGAGCCGGTCGATTTCGTTGCGCTTCTTGTAGAGGGCACGATCATATTCCCAGGGCTCGATGCGGTTGGACTTGGGAGGAACTACCGGGATCATGCCGAGATCAAGCACCAGTTGCCTGGTCAAGTTGTCCTCGTAGGCTTTGTCCATCAGCAAGGGAAGCCCATCCGGCATGGGCCCAAGTTCCTCCAGCAATGCCCGTCCCAGCGGAGCGTCGTGGGCATTGCCCGGCGAGAGTGCGAAGGTTATGGCCGTTCGAGCATTCGCGGCAACCAGATGAATCTTGGTGGTCCATCCGCCACGAGACTTTCCGATGGCTTGCGGTCCGTTTTTTTTAACGCCCCCGTGCCATCCGGATGCACCTTGACCGAAGTCGAATCCAGCGCGAGGGCTTCGATCCGGATGCGTACGATCTGCTCCAACTGCAGTTGCTCAAACACTTGGTCCAGCACGCCGTTCTTAGCCCAGCGATTCATTCGCACATAGATCGAATGCCAGTTGCCAAATCGTTTGGGAAGCCTGCTCCACTTGCATCCCTGCTCGGTAACATACAGAATCGCGTTCAAGACTTGCAGGTTCGTCAGCCGCACATTTCCGCGCTGCAATGGCAGGCTATCCCTGATCTTCTCGTACTGCTCAGAAGTAATTTCCATCTATCCCAGACTTATACGAGATAGATTGCATTAGTGTGAACACGCCCTAGATGTTTTCTGCTTAACAAGCTGTTTCAGCAAAGCGCCCGAAACTGCACTCGACCAAGATTCCATATACTCCGGATCTAAGAAGGCCTATGACTGACTGACGCCCTACCAGGGGCCCGTTGGGAAGGGGGGCAGATGGGTTGCCGCGTGATAATCCGTTTATCACGTGGTTATCTGGCTGGATTCTCAGATGGTGGGCAGAGATGGGATCGGAGCCTCTTCGGCTCTTTGGGGCCTACAACTTGTACATTCTAAATAGTGAGGGAAATCGAGAAAGTGCCAGAATTCCTGGTTGTGTTTTCAATTAGCTTGCAAATTGTACGGCGACCGCAGGAGCCAGAGGAAGTCGATCGAATTTTCCACGAATTCAGAAGAGGTAGCAAACCCCTTGTCGGGCAAATTCCTGTCGGCGTCTATGTTGCTGTCATGTGCCCAAAGCACGCGGAAAGCGGGCAAGCTCGTTTGGTGTCGAGTTGGTTGGGATAGAGCAGCCCGGCGTGGCTATATATTTCTTTCCGGCTTGTTCCCTGGCGGCTATCCACTGCTCCCGCATCTGCTCGGTTGATAGTTTCTGGAAGTCGATCTCGTCTACACCTCCAGCGATGGTTTGCGAATACAGCTTCCGCACATCAGAGATGGGAATGCCGCTGGTCTTCACGGAATATTGAATGACCGGGACATTGAAATCTGTGAACTGCCCAAGATAGGCATGATCAAAGTTATGCAGGTGCAGGAATGTCAACTTTGTATCATCCAGTGCG
Organism: Terriglobales bacterium; assembly: GCA_963823845.1. Taxonomy (GTDB): domain Bacteria; phylum Acidobacteriota; class Terriglobia; order Terriglobales; family Acidobacteriaceae; genus Alloacidobacterium. The sequence continues at coordinate 164,552 of CAWGND010000016.1, read as the reverse complement.
TCGGTCACGCGCTTGTCATAGGGATGACTATAAAGTTGATAATCGGCCATCGGGCCATAGCTGCTGTGCGCATTGTAGATACTGACCAACGCTCCAGAAGCACCAATCTCCTTGCTGCGGTGGATGTGGTTAATGGTGGATTGTGTAATTGCCTCAAGCGCTGTGTGCCACTCATCGGGGTGCTGCTTTTGGAAATCATGCAATGCGAGGACCACCGCTTTTTCAGCGCCATCGGATTGACCAAGCTTCGCATATTCCGGCTGAGATCGAAACAGAATCATTGCCGTCATATACGGGCCATACAGGGTATCGATGAAGTATGCGTCTCCATTTAAACCATCGCGGACAAGCCTGAGCGTATCCAGTTGTAGCGGATACGGCGACTCGAGAGCCTTCAACTCATACCACTTGCCGGTTGTTGATTTCGGGTAGTCAAAGTCGTTCATCACTTTGACGATGTCAGTCTTGTACTCGCGATGAAACTGCAGATGATCCTGAGCTTCGAGTTGTGCCGTCGGCTTCTTGTAATGAAGATAGAACGTGAATGGCGGCCGGTCGACGTCCTCTCCGCTCAACGCGCGATCCACCCGCTGCTTATGCGTCAAAGCCGCGTTTCCCGGGGTTCTGGCCAGAACCGGCTTGGTCAGCGCAAGCCCGGCGACGCCGGCAGCAGAGCGCAGGAAATTGCGTCGATTCATGCCCACGTCCTCTTATTGAATCGGGTTGTGTCCTTGTACCAGGTTCCAGAGTGCTGCCACAAGCGCATCGATATCCTCGAAGGTGTTGTAGAGAGCCAAAGATGCGCGAACGGTGTTCTCCAGCCCGAAGCGGCGGAGAATTGGTTGTGCGCAATGATGACCCGCGCGAACGGCGATACCATAGCGGTTCAGGTATTGGCCGATCTCCTCTGTGCGAAAGCCGTGGAGCACGAACGATAGAACTCCAGCCTTTTCCTTCGCTGTGCCGATGATGCGCAGCCCGGGAATTCGCTCGAGTTCCTCTGTCGCGTAAGTCAAGAGCGTATGTTCGTGCCGAGATATGTTCAGCATTCCGGCGCGATCAAGATAATCGATCGCCGCACCCAGGCCCACCGCATCTGCAATATTGCCGGTGCCAGCTTCGAAGCGCTGCGGAGGCTGCTGGTACAGAGTCTTCTCGAAGGTGACGTCCTGAATCATGTTTCCGCCGCCCTGCCACGGCGGCATCTGTTCGAGAACTTCAGACTTTCCATAGACAACGCCGATGCCTGTCGGCGCGAAGACCTTATGACCCGAAAGGACAAAGAAGTCGCAGTCAAGTGATTGGACGTCTACACGCATGTGTGAGACCGACTGGGCGCCATCCAGTAGAACCTTCGCGCCATGACGATGAGCGGATTCGATCATCGCTGCGGCGGGAGGCACCACGCCAAGAGCATTCGAAACCTGGGGCAACGCAACCAGTCGCGTCTTTGGCCCAAGGAGCTTCTCGTACTCATCGAGAAGTACCTGGCCGCTGTCGTCTACTGGAGCGACGCGCAGGCGGGCTCCCTTCTCGACACAAAGCATCTGCCATGGAACGATGTTGGCGTGATGTTCAAGCCAAGTGATGACAATCTCGTCGTCCTGCTGGACATTTCTGCGGCCCCAGCTCTGCGCTATCAGGTTGATGCCTTCAGTCGCTCCGCGAACAAAGATGATCTCGCGCGAGGAGGAAGCGTTCAGAAAGCGGCGGACCTTTTCCCGCGCTGATTCGTATGCATCGGTAGCGCGAGCCGCCAGTTCATGCGCTGCTCGGTGCACGTTGGAATTTTCGTGCTCGTAGAAGTACTTGAGGCGATCGATCACGCTCTGCGGCTTCTGCGTGGTGGCGGCGTTATCGAGCCAGACCAGCGGTCTGCCATTCACTCTCTCGCGGAGGATCGGGAAGTCACGCTTGAGCGCCTGCGCGTCGAACGAATACGAAGAGAGGTTCAGATCCTTCGGGACATCGGACTTAATGCTGGCAGGGCTCAGCTCTTTCTCGTCATCGACGGCGGAAATAGACCGCGTATCGCTGAGAAAAGCGAAAGAGGCGGGAGCTGGCTGCAGGTTAGATTGCGGAAGCGATGGAACGGGACCGGGAACCGTCGGCGGATCGGAAAACAGCGGCCGGGCTTCTTCCAGAAACGAAAATGCGGGAACTGCGGAGGAGTCGGCGATTCCGACGGGACTCGCCACTGTGGGTGACGGAGGCTGCAGGATCGGCGCTGCTTCTTTCAGCGCTTCGTCATCGAGAGTCGCCGGCAAGTCGGTGGCAAAGGCACTGGTTGGCGTGAAGTCCGCGAGTGGTTTCGCAGGCTGATAAGGAAGTTCTGGAACTGTATTCTTGTCGCCGAAGATTGGCCGGGCGTCCTGAAGAAAAGAGAACGCTGGAAGCTCATCAGGGGTTTCTAGTACACCAGCTGAAATGGCGGGCACCGTTGCCTGAAGAGGGACCGACGCTGGAGACGCCGACACCGCACCGGCACCGGCAGGAGCACTTTGAAAATGTGGGTCGGACGGGAGCGATATCTCCGGCTGAACCGCCGGAGGAGCAGCAGCAATTGTCGGGATTTCAGTCTGCTTCTCCCGAAGCGGGTTATTGCCGCCATCCGGGATGGCAGAAAAAAAATCATTCGCCATGCGCGCCAGTTCCGCAGGATCTGGCAGTCCGGCCGGCACCTCAATACTCAGCGGATCAGCCGGGCGTGGGACTGACTGTGGCAGAAGCACAAGACGGTCGACGTCACTTGTACTCATGATATTGTCCGACCTCGACGTCATCGAGTACGGCAATGGCGTCATCTGTCAGGACGGCTGCCGAGCAGTAGAGAGATATCAGATACGACGCAATACCTCGATCGCTTATTCCTTTGAATCGCACGGACAGCCCAGGGCTCTGTTCTCCGCTGAGGCCAGGCTGGAAAAGTCCGATGACTCCCTGTTTTCTCTCGCCGATGCGCAGTAGCAGTATCTTCGATTTAGGTATTTTGCCCGCAACCCGAAGCTTGTCGGACGGGATCAGCGGAACTCCGCGCCACGTGAGAAACGGATTGCCGAACAGGGTAACGGTTGGAGGCGGCACTCCTCTACGCGTGCACTCGCGTCCAAATGCGGCAATTGAGCGAGGATGCGCGAGAAAGAAGGATGGCTCTTTCCAAACTTTGGTCAACAACTCATCCAGGTCATCCGGGGTCGGTGCACCTTTCCGGGTCGAAATCCTCTGCGGATCCGGAACGTTGTTCAACAGTCCATAATCGGCGTTGTTGAACAATTCATTTTCCTGCCGCTCCTTTACGCTTTCGACGACGACGCGCAGCTGTTCACGTACCTGATCGTAGGGGTTGCTGAAAATGTCGCCAATACGCGTCTGCACATTCACAACCGCGTTGATGCTGCTCAGCCGGTATTCGCGTGGTGTTTCTTCGTATTCAGCGAAGGTGCCCGGGATCTCCGACTCGTCGTTGTGACCGCATAGTACCTCGATCACCTTCTCTTCGACCACGCGATTGCGGCGGAAGATACCGGCCTCAAGGGGCTTCCAATCCAGCAGTCGGACCAGCCATCGGGGAGTGATAGCGCCATAAATTGGCGGTGTTTTTGTTACATTCGCAAGTTGAATTGCGCCTTGTTCGCTGACCGTTCCGCGCGACACTGTTTCAGCCACTTGGTGTCCCCTTTACACGATCGGATTCGAAATCTCACAAATTGTAGTTGAAACGGTGCGCGAAAAGCATCAATCCAATTGTGCTTAATGCGCATGTCGCGACGAGAATTGACTGGTCAGTACTTCCGGACCTTGCGATCGATGCGGTCAGACCATGCGTGAATGCCGCCACGAAGATTGCTCACCTTCTTGAATCCATGTTTTTGCAAGAACTCGACAGCCTTCACTCCGCGAGGCCCCATCTTGCAAACGGCAACGATCTCCTGACGCTCATTCAATTCTGTGAACCGCTTTGGCAGCTCAGCCAAAGGAATCAGGTGTCCCCCGATATTGGAAATCTCGTACTCGTACTCATCCCGTACATCGAGAAGGAAAAGATCTTCTCCTTTGTCGAGGCGTTGCTTTAAATCTTCTGCTTGAATCTCTGGAACACTCACTCTGCTCTCTCCTTTAGCCCGTAAAACACAAAACCCACCGCCATTTGACTTTCTGGCGATGGGTCGTTGAACGCTGTCTGAATTAAGAACCTATCTAGGTCTCAAGACATCTCGTGCCAGAAAGTACACGCCTGTTGTGCATACAGCAACAACACATGGCGGTTTTCTGGACACCGAGTTTCATAATTAGGAGCCTAGCACATGGATGCAGCAGTCGTCAGTAGTGATTCCGGAAATCTATGTCTATAACGCTGTTGTGATGACACGGCACGTAACCCCTCTGACCGCAGGTTTTCTCGATCCTCGTTTGAATGTGTGGGTTAGTCCTGGCGGCGGTCGGGTTGTACGGAGTGATGGCGTACCGAGTGGAACAGCGAACCGGCGAAATAGGTGTGCGGATGGCTCTGGGAGCGAATCGCGGTCAGGTAGTAAAGATGGTGCTGCGCGGTGCTTTCTCGCAGGTAGGTATCGGGCTGGCGATTGGCATTCCGGCGGCAATTGGAGCCGGCAAGCTGATGAGCGACCAACTGTTCGGAGTGAAGCCATGGGACCCGATCATGCTGACGCTGTCTACTCTGCTGCTCGGTCTGGCAGCGCTGCTGGCGTCGGTGATCCCGGCGCAGCGGGCGGCAGACGTGGAACTGATCGTGGCACTACGGAACGAATGATCAGAAACAAATGCCTCCCGCTTTGACCTTGACAATAGAGCTTTCCTCCGACTCATTGCGCTCCGAGAACCACGAACGGTCGACCTTGAATGGAAAATGAGGGCAGGCCGAAGGAACTCAGCCAGTCGATAGCGGATTGTCTGAACAGACGTTAAGGACCGCTTACGAAAGCAATGCAGTTCATGTTTCGTTTGACATTGATGTTCGCAAGGTAGTTGAGGCTGCCCGGAGATTGCAGCCAACGGCGAGAAAGATTTTGCTCATCAATGGGGCATCGGCAACCGACCACGTTTATCTCGAGCCATTTCGACAACGACTCCAAAATCATTCGTCTGTTGATTTCGAAGCAATCGGCAATGCATCGATACAGGAATTACGTACTTCCTCTCTCACACGTGCCGCAGGAAATCCCTGAAGAGCGCGAACGTTTCAAGGGGATGCTCGATCTGCATCAGCAATTGTCAGAAGAAACGCAACAAAAAATGCTCTGGTATGTTCAGGAGTTGGAGTCTCGGATTCGCGCGTTGCCTCGCGAGATCGAGATCGGTTTCGATTCCAAGCGGATAGCCAGTCATTGGGAGAGAGTCTTCGCCAGCACTTTCTCCAATCGGGCATTGCGGCCACAGTGAAGGGTCTGGAAGCAACCGCCGCGTCCTTGGTGAATGCCCAAAATGAAATATCAACCGGACTGCGCAATCTATCGGAGTGACACCGGGGACTAGTGGCCCAGGCTGAGTATTCCAACAGCCGGCTGATAAAGTCCCTCGAAAACCGCGCGAAAGCTGTGGACGATCTCCTGCTTGAAACGAGAAACGACATCCTGCGCATCTGGATTCCACTTGCTTGTGGTGCCGCCATGCTGATTGGGCGTTTTCTGGGTAGGGAATACAGGGTTGCCGGGATTCTGTCCCGCAGCGGCGGCGACACATATGCCGACTGCAGTGCGGGCTGCTCCAAATCTCTAACCAAACGACACACCGGCCAGCAGCCCGAAGCAGCCGCGCCACAGTATGGAGAAGGCGAAAAGGGTGCCCAACATGAGCGATGGGGGCTGTTTGTATCGCTCACCATAACCGGGTATGTTGAGCGATAGAGGAGACCGTTATCGCTCATGGCATGGAACTGGCAAAGCCCGGATTAGCCTAATTTCAAGTGGGACCGCTCGCGGATTTCCGCTGCCGAAGAGCAGATCCTCCTTGCGCTGCGATCGGCACGGTCAAACACCTGGGTGAAGACTAACGTGACAGGCTCGCAAACAGCGCCGCGCGCAGTGTTGTACGACCTTGAGCGAGGAATGGTTTCTCTGACTCGTCGCATCAACAAGATGCGCCAGGCCGCCAGAGAAACCATTCGCGCCGATGCCCAGGTCGCGTTGGGCTTCGGCGATGACCGCCATGCCGGTCATCGCCGAGCCCAACGCGATGCAACTGCTTGCTAAGACCGTGTTTGCTGGCTCCAGAACTGACCGCGCCAGTGGGTGGCTTCCTGTTAACAGGTGGCGCCTCGAATGCCTTGCAGAACCGGCAGAGCCGAGGCGGTCCCATCATACTCTCCGGAACCCGCAGTTTACCCAAGTAATCGCCAACGCGAAGCTAAATCCCGGATCGTGTTATTCTTGAATTTCAAGAAATCCTGCTTCGATGCGTCATGCAACCGATGTCTCTCTGTCACATGGCACTGGACGACCTTCTCTTGCAACGCAAGCAACTGCGCCGCGAGTTGCTCGCATCCGCCAACCTCAAAGATGTCCGCATTGCGGTATTGGGCGGTACGACTACCAACGAATTCGCCGATCTGCTCGAACTGCTGTTGCTGCAGAGCGGATTTCGTCCCGCAATTCGTCAATCCGAGTATGGACGATTCTATGAAGACGCCGTCCTTGAGCCGGAGACGATTGCCGACTTCATGCCTGACTTGGTTTACATTCACACCTGTTCGGCCAATATTCAACGGTTTCCGCCTGTTTCATGCACAGAAGCGGAGTTCCCGCGCTTTGTTGAAGCGGAAATGAGCCGTTTCCGCGCCATCTGGCATTCGCTGGAGAATGCGGTAGGCTGCCAGATTATCCAGAACAACTTTGAGCTTCCCGCTATTGCCATTCTCGGAAATCTCGATGCAGTATGCCCCGGCGGAGCTACGCGCTTCGTCAATGAACTGAACCGTCAATTCGCCCTTGAAGCCGCCGCCAATCCACGGCTGACGCTTCAGGATCTATCGAGTATCTCGGCGCGCGTTGGACTGAACCAATGGTTCGATCCCGAGCGCTGGTTCAGCTATAAGATCGCCAACACCGTGGAGGGAAGCTACGCGATTGCCTCCTCTCTCGCCGCGATGGTCCGGGCAATGTATGGCCGTACCCGCAAGGTGCTGGTGCTCGATCTCGATAACACCTTGTGGGGCGGAGTTATCGGCGACGACGGCCCGGATAAGATTGTGCTCGGCCGCGAGACTCCTCTGGCCGAGGCTTACACGGCCTTCCAGGAGTACTGCCTGTCTTTGCGCGAGCGCGGCATCCTGCTCGCGGTTTGTTCCAAGAACGACGAGGAGATCGCGAAACAGGGATTCGCGCACCCAGACTCAGTCCTCAAACTGGAACACTTCTCAGCCTTCAAGGCAAACTGGGAGCCGAAACACGAGAACATTCTGGCAATCGCGGAAGAGCTGAACCTTGGCGTCGACAGCTTCGTCTTTGTCGATGACAATCCCGCCGAACGAGCTATCGTCGAGGCCCAGATTCCGGGCATAGTGGTTCCCGATGTCGGCAGCGAGGTTACCCGTTACGCCTCCATCATCGAGTCTAACCGGTTTTTCGAGCAGTTATCCCTGGGCAAGGAAGACCTTGTCAGGGCCAAGCTTTATGAGGAGAACGCTCAGCGCGCCAATCTCGAGCAAAAGTTCGCCAACTACGGCGAGTATCTCGACTCGCTCGAAATGACGGCCGAGATCGAAACATTCAACTCCACCTATATGGAGCGCATCACGCAGCTTACCAATAAATCCAACCAGTTCAACCTCACCACGCGCCGCTATACGCTGGCCGAAATTGAATCCACAGCCGCCGACGGCAACCATATCTGCCTTTATGGAAAGCTCACCGATCGCTTCGGCGACAATGGATTAATCTCCGTTGTTCTCGGGTCCATCGACGGCCGCAAGCTTCATCTCGATCTCTGGCTCATGAGTTGCCGCGTGCTCAAACGCGATATGGAGATCGCCATGCTCGATGCTCTGGTCGAATGCTCAAAGAAACGGCGCATCGCGGAACTTGCCGGTTACTATCTTCCCACCACCAAGAACGGCATAGTCGCCGACCACTATCGGAAACTCGGATTCTCCTTGGTGTCGAAGGACGAAAGCGCCGGATCCAGCGTCTGGTCGCTCGACATAACCAATTATCAGGCGCGCAGCCGCCACATCCGCATCCTGGAGCATGCCAATGGATAGCCTTCTGCCCGAAGTGCAGGAAATCTTCCGCTCTGTCTTTGACCAACCCGATCTCGTCATTACCCGCGAATCGAGCGCCTCGACAGTAGATGACTGGGATTCGCTAGCCCACGTCAATCTGGTAATGGCCATCGAAAGAAAATACAAGGTCAAGTTCGCGCTGGGCGAATTGAAGGAGCTTGAAAATGTCGGCGACCTGCTTGACCTGACGCGCAAGAGAATTGAATCAAAATGAAGTTGGTGCGCGGCTCTGCTCAGCGCTTTCACTGCAATGGATGCTCAGTGCAGGATTCACTTCCGGCCCGACGTGATGCCCGGGGGGAAACCACCATCCGTTGAATGCTTGATGGCTCGCAAAGTGTCGGCAATTGAATGAGGATTCTGCATAGACACCAAACTTCCCGTCTAATGACAACCCTGGTAACCCTAGGAGGCCCTCTCCGATGAATGACCCGAATCTCGTTAACGGTTTTGCTACGATGGTAACCGCTGAGAACCCGCTGCACACTTCATTTATGAAGCGGTCGCTGCGGTCCAAGCGTGAAGATACTCATACGGAACTGACCGCTTATCTCAACTATTGCTTATCGGCAGGTCTGACACTGGAGTATCTAAGAGTGAGACAGACATACGACAGAATCCAACTTAGCGATCGGCGTACGGGTAGTCGCTCATGAATTCCTTCAGTTACCTTCTTCTATTTCTGCCGACGGTTATGCTATTGCGCCGCCTGGCCAGCCGGCTTCCATTTGCCAAAGCTCCGCAGGTCTGCATTCTCATGGCCTCTCTGTTCTATTATGCCCGGCCAAAGCCTTCGAACCTTGTCTACCTGTTTGGCTCGATCTTGGCGAATTGGATGATTAGCCGGTGGATCGGCGGTACGGCCGGACTCCAGCGCAAGCGAATCCTGCAGCTTGGCCTGGTTCTCAACATTTTTTTTCTTAGCGTGTTCAAATACCTCGGCTTCTTCATGGGGAACGTCTCCTGGCTGATTCACCGACACATCCACGTCCCAGATCCTGCCTTTCCCCTGGGCATCAGCTTCTTTACAATAACTCAGATCATCTACCTCGTCGATTGTTACGAGGAGATCATTAAGCCGAGCGATCTATTCGATCACCTCAGCTTCGTCTCCTTCTTTCCGTATGTCGTCTCCGGCCCCATCAGCCGCGCCAAGCGCATTCTGCACCAGTTTCCATTACTGAACGGACGCAGCGGCCCTTCGGCCGATATGGTTGCCAGGGCCATGTTTCTTTTCTCGCTCGGGCTCATCAAGAAAGTGGTGCTCGCGGACTGCTTCGCAAAACCTGCGGAATACGGCTTCAGCAATATTGGAAGCCTGTCCTCTCTCGAGGCCATGGCATTCGCTTTTTCGTATGCGCTGCAGGTTTACTTCGACTTCAGCGGCTACTCCGACATGGCCATCGCCTCGGCCCTGTTGCTCGGCCTCGAGATCCCCCGCAATTTCGATGCGCCTCTTCGGGCGACATCCATTATTGATTTCTGGCAGCGTTGGCACATCTCCCTGACATCCTTTCTCACGACCTACGTCTATACGCCCATCGTGAGGTCGTTTAGGCGCGTGACACTCTTCACGTCCGCTATAGCGACCATGCTTACGATGACGGTTGCGGGACTGTGGCACGGCGCAAACTGGACTTTCGTAGTCTTCGGCATCATCATGGGCGTGGGTCTAGCGGTGAACCAATACTGGAGAAAGAAAAAGATGCCGAAGATTTCAAAACTGGCTGGCTGGCTGATGACAATTACCGTGTTCATTCTGGCGTCCGTCTTCTTCCGCTCGCCCAACCTGCGCACCGCATTCACCTATCTTGGGCGCATCTTCAGCTTGCGCCATCCCTTCGGCACTGAAAACCTCCATCTGATGAACGGCGTGGGCCTGATGGTAGGCGTGTTTCTCTTGGCGCAGGCCATCGGTATCGTCGCCGCCTTTTTCGGCAAGTCCACCGACCAATTGGCACGCGAATTCAAGCCCACCTGGCTGAACTATGCGGCCACGGCGGCCTGCACGCTGATCGCATTCCTCTACATGAACTCCAACGTCGCAAAACCGTTTGTCTACTTCAAGTTTTGAGGATGCGTATGACAGGCCGCCGCTGGATAATCCTGACCATTGCAACAGTTTCGATATCGGTTGGTGTCGTCGCCGCCATCGCCTTTGCGCTCGACCCATATGGGGTTTGGCGCGACCCCACCGGGCGCAAGCTGGCTATTTACTTCGAACAGCGCAAAGCCAAACGCTTGATGAGCAGGCGGTACGTCCCCGCCAACTTTAACGGGTTGATCGTTGGTCCCTCGGTAAGCGCGAACTGGGATGTTCCAACTCTGGCTGGCGCTAGGATGTTCAATGAATCCCTTGACGGGGCAAACGCCGCCGAAGAGCAAATCGTCGTCAACCAGGCATTATCCCGGGGACACTTCAAACTGGCCGTCATCATCCTCAACCCCAACATGACCTCAAGCCACGATGTCAAAGAGGGACTTGATAATGTACGCGTTACTGAGGCCATTGGCAGCTTTCATCTCTTTGTACACGAAGCGGCCATTGTGCTCCTTGCCGCGCATGTCAGGTTCCGCAAGAGCAATGCCGCCCCCGATGGACAGGACATCTTCACAAACTCCAAAGACCTCAGCATACCGAAGTCTTCTGGTGACGAGGCATTCCCAATCGACCCGGTCGCCCTCGAACAGTACCGCGGCATGGTTCAGTCTCTGCGAAACAACGGCGCCGCGATCGTTTACGTCGTTTCGCCCACCTACGAGCCGTGTTACCGGCTCGCTAAAACGCGTCTGCTGGCTTACATTCAGACCATTCGCCCCCTTCTGCCGCCTGCTCCGGTCATTGATCTCGACAGTCCAGAGTACTCCCCACTTCGCAGCGATCCCGAGAACTATTTCGATTGCTACCACCTCGAACCGCAGGGAACCGTGAAAGTCGTCGCGCTTCTTGACACTCTCGTGCCACAAGCCATCGCTTCGGGAAACTGAGTGGCGAAGAGTTGCGGACCGGAGACCTCTAGACACCTACTTTAGTCGATCCTTAGAAAGCTGATAATAGCGTATAGAATCAATAATATAGATTGCGTAGCGACTTAATCGCGTTTTTGGCTTGGCTCGCACCCATATGCATCCATCCTAACCGACACTAATTAAGAAGAATTCTATTTTCTTAATTAGTCGATTTCGTTATTAAGGCGTTCTTAAATTGGCGGAATGGATCTGCCGGACAACGGTGGCGATCCCTGCGATTTGTGCATGCAGTCTGAGAATTGCATGGCCGAGGCTGGACGAGGAGGCTTGCTTTCCTCACCGTATGCTCACGATCCGCGCAATTACCGGCGGCAAAGTCTACGCGCAACGCCATCTGGAACACAGCGACTACTACGACGAGCGCCGTAAGGTGCAAGGTGAGTGGCAAGGGCATGGTTCGGATTTGCTCGGCCTGCGCGGGCAAGTGACGCGCAAGCAATTCGAGTCTGTTCGCGAAGGTCTACATCCGGAAACAGGCGAGTTCCTCCGTCCTCGCCACTGCGCGGATCGCATCGGACAAGACGGGAGCGAACAAAGCAAAGGCCGCTCGCGTTATGACCTGACTTTTTCCGCGCCCAAGTCGGTCTCAGTTCAAGCTCTGGTGGGCGGAGACGACGGATTGGTCTCTGCGCATGACAAGGTGGTCCGAGAGGTGCGTCGCGAGGTCGAGATTTCGGCCATTGAGTAAACGTTCTCCCGTGAAGGTAAAACGATACAGAGCGCGGATGACAGACGCAAGAGCAGAGCGCATGCCGTCATCGCCCTAGGTCAAATTGAGGGGGTGAGCTTTGCAGGCTGGGCACCGCTATACGGCTTCCCAAGCAACCCAGCAGCAGGAGACCGAGGTACACTTGAATTCTTTTCGCCGTTATCGTCTTTATTGAGCACATATCGCGCGATGAAGTGTCAGTTTACTCTTCCTTGACTTCATTTTCCCCATGACAGCGAGGTTCCTCGACCTGAAGTCTTGAGTCACGAAATCCGAAACACGCGGACGACGAACGCGCCGACCGCGGAGTGCCCGCTAGAGATTTGCCGATCATCTATTTGGGCACTTGAAGCTCCACGCCTGACGTGCGCCGGGTGAGAACTTGAGCGCGTCTCTAATCGTTTCCTTCTCAGCATTCTCATTGCCAATCACGCAGTATGCGGCCGCAAGATTCTGCCCCAGACCAATCACATCGTAGACAGATACTTTCTTACTGAGTTTCGGTGACAAAGACCGCAGTGGTGAGAGCGGTGACTGTTGCCGTTCCGGATTTCCCATTAAAGGTAGACTCTCTGGTTGCGGGATCGTTTGAATTTTGCTGCACCGGGTGCAGATGCAGTGCCAGACCCTGTAACCGGCTGTCGGTGAAAGCTACCGACGCATTAGTTGCGTTAAAGACGACTACGATGTGTTTATAGATTCCGTAGTTCCCACCATTCGCATCCAGCTTCATGACAATCAGCCCCGGTGTCTGGCCTTGCCCGGTGTTCAGGAAGATAAGATTCTGTTGCACTTCCTGGAATGTCGGCATGCGGAACAACTCTGAACTGTAGCGGATTTTCAACAGTTCGTTGAACGCCGCTCCACTGTAGGCGATATTCGCTGGCAGCGGCGTATAGGCGGCGTCGCTGAGCAGAGGCATCATGATAGGCCATTGACCCTGGTTCTGGCTTGCGATCGGTAGACCGATACCCCAGTTTGCCGTCTGGCCACTCCAGTCGATCTTATTGAACCAGTCTCCGGAGTCATAGCTGTTCTGGTCCATGTCTTTGGAGCGCAGCAGGTCGTCGCCGCCCTGAAAGAACGGAATGCCCTGACCCAGAGTCACCAGGCTCATGCCCATGATCTGCCGCCGGGCGCGAGTGGCGATGCTGTCACTGTAGCTCGACTTCAGCTGCACTGCGTCAAACAGGTCTTGGTTGTCATGGACTGAGGCATAGTTGATCGCCTCGATGGGACTCTTCGTATATCCGGTTGGCTGCCCGTTGTAACTCACCTGAGCTCCAGTCACTGTGTCACCGGCGCTATCGATAAAGGTATAGTCGCGCAGATTGCCTGCAAGTCCCACATCGATCCAGTCGGAGTATTGGAGCAATTGGGCTTGTTGGCCATTCTGCGGCGGATTCGCATTGGTATAGTCGCTTGGATCGGTAAAGAGGCCAGTAGCAAAGCCCTGAACCCGTTCATCCGTAAACGGACTACCGCCGCGGATTCCGTCGCGGATGCGGTCGTTAAATGTGCCGATACCGAAGCCGTAAAGATTGATCTGCGAGGCATTGGGACCAATCTGATTGTTATCGGTGTCTCCGAAGTTGAAGCCTTCTCCGTACAGATAGATCCTGGATCCATCGACGCCATCTTTCTCGGGAGTGAGTGCACCCAAGGCCTGCTGTATGTCCTGCATGTTGTAGGTGAACATGAAGCTCATGATGTCGAAGCGGAAGCCATCGATCTTATAGTCCCGCGCATTGAGCACGAGGGTGTCGATGATCAGCTTCTCCATCATCTTGTGTTCAGCTGCGGTATCCGGGCAGCATGAACCGTTTTCGAGATTTCCATTCGCATCGAGGCGATGGTAATAATTCGGCACCACTTCGTCGAGATTGGAATTGGGAGCTTCGCCGCTGGCATTGGTGTGGTTGAAGACCACATCCTGCACCACGCGCAGGCCGGCCTTGTGCAGACCCTCGACCATTCCCCGATACTCGCGCACGCGATTATCAGGATTGATCGCGTAGCTGCCCTCCGGCGTCATGTAGTGCACCGGATCGTAGCCCCAGTTATAGGCAGGATTGGTCTGGCTGGCGGTGACGGCTGCCTGCTGCTGCTGACCGTCCGGCGGATATTGCGCCAGGCCGGTGGGAATGATCCATGTGGATTTGTCTTCATTCACGCTGGCGAAGTGGAAGGAGGGCAGGATGTGCACCGCCTTCAGCCCGCTCGCGGCCAGAGAGCGAAGATGCTTCATGCCGTCGGAATTCTGGTCGCTAAACGCCTCATACATGACCGCGATGAGCCGCCGGAACCGTGAGGTCGTTCACGCTGAAGTCGCGAATATGCAGCTCATACACGCTCATGTCGCTGAAGCTTCTCAGCGGCAGGTGAAGCATCCTCGTCCCAGCCTGTCGGCTTGGTTTCATCGGATTCGAGGTCGGTGATCCTGCTCTTGGTTCCGTTCAACGCAATGTCGATGGAATACGGATCGCTGGTGACATTCGTGTCCACTGCGGAGTCGGATGGGACCCAGACCTGCACGCTGTAAAGGTAGTACTTGTCCTTCCAGTTGGGCTCTCCGTCCGCTACCCACACGCCATTGTGGTCATGCATCGGGACAACAGCAGAAGGCGTCGTGTCGGACTCGTGGTCGAAGATCTGTAGCGAGACACTCTGCGCGGTGGGCGCCCATACTTTCAGCTTCACGGCGCAGTTGTCGTCGTCTGGCCAGTCATGCCAATCGGTCTCCCCGTGATGGAAGACGACGCCGAGCTTGCCTGGATAGTAATAGAGATCATCCAGAACGCCCGCGAACTGAATGCCCGTTGCATACTGCACCATTCCGCTCGAATCGATCGCTGAAAAGGCGAGCTGTCCCTTCGAGAGCCGTCTGCAAGGTCGAGACCTGCGTATTTGCGGGCAGCTGCAGAACGGTGTAACCGCTCAGTTGCGGGTACCGAAGCAGCTCATCCGCGGTCAGGCTTCCGCCAACAGTGAGCGGAATATTGGTGCCTCCGGTAATGCCGGTAGGAGTCACCGACAACCCGCCGGTCAGGCTGGAGCTGATGCGCATAGGTGTCGCCGCTCTGCGCGAACTGCGGCTGGATGGCCACTCGCTGGCGATCGAGCCAGTACGCCTGCTCCACGTTCAGCAGGCTGTCCAGTATCTCGGTCGGAGTTGGCGTGGAGGTGAACACCGTCGCGTTTCCTGAAATCGCCCATGCCTGGTTGTAGGTGGCAACATTCAGATACATGTTCGGCCCGGGATCTTTAACGCCTGTGGAGATGTTGTGGATGATGAATCCCAGGTTCTGCGCATTGGGAATCAGACTGATGTCGAAGTACGCGCCGTAGGAGTCGGTGCTGGTTACTCCCGTCAGGCCGTCGTTGTAGTCGCCGGTATATTCCGCGGTGTCTTCGAAGGCATAGACGGTCCAGTTCGCATAGTTTCCGTCGGGCCGGTAATAGTGAATGCGAGCGTACCCGGGCAACAGCGCGGTGGGATTGGTCAGACTTAGCTGACTCTTGTACAGCTTGCCGATGCCCGTGTAGCCCCAATACTCAAAGCCTTCGGTGGAAGGATCGACGAACTCGTTCGGTCCCGGATCCTTCTGGTCGCCGCCCGACGCAGAGGGATTGTGAATGATCAGCCCGAGATTCTGCGCATTCGCAACCACCGCCACGTCGAAATACACTCCGTATGCGTCGGAATTCGTGGGGGTACGAGCCCGCTGTTGTAATCGCCGGTATACTCGGTCGTGTCGTAGAAGGCATAGATCGTCCAGCCTGAATAATTGCCGTCCGTCCGGTGGTAGTGAACGCGGACGTATCCCGGCAGCAGCGCGGTGGGATTGGTCAGGCTGGGCGCGGTTGTATACAGCTTCGCGATCCCAGAGTATGCCCAGTACTCGATGCCCTGCGTTGAGGGATCGACGAACAAATTGTTCGGAGTGTCCTTCTGGTCGCCGCCCGGCGCGGTTGGGTTGTGAATGATGATCCCGACTTCTTGCGCGCCCGTGGTCACTGCCAACGTCGAAATATGCGCCATAGCTATCGGTCCCAGTCACCTGAACGGGGCCGCCGCCATAGTTGCCGGTGTTTTCCGTCGTGTTGTCGAAGGCGTAAACCGTCCAGCCGCTGTAGTTGCCGTCCGGCCGATGATAGTGGATGCGTATGTCCCCGGACGGGATCGGCGGATCGGACGCCAAGGCTGAGACGGATGCAAAAGCGCACAGCAGAAGCATGCCGACGTGGAACCCAACCCTACACAGAAGGCGCGGCGTGGCAATCCGGAATTTCATTGGGGGCTCTCCAGAAGGTTCTGTTGTTTCATTTGGTCAAGGCGCAGCCATTCGGCGCTCGCCCTGGTCCGGTCATTCGAGCGCGCCGATGTTAGTCATACAGAACCTACGGTGTCAAGGAACTTGTGGCCTCGTTCACTTTAGTCCAGAAAAGAAAAGGCCAGTAGGGCCGCGCCGTCAATCGTGCGTGTAATTTGCTTCGTTTACGATTTCCTCGCGGCCCAGGAGTGAAACGCGGTGATGATAAGCAGGAACAGCAGGAAATCCGGGACCGTGTATCGCAGGCTATCCACAAAGAATGTGCTGCTCGCGATAGCGGCGATAGCGGCCAAAGCGACGATCTGCGCAAAGGGAGAGAAAGGCAGGCGTATCGGCAGAGCCGCGATGCGCGCCGGCCCCAGTACCTTACGGAACGAAAGATGGGCCAGCAGGATGACGATCCACACGAAGAACATTCCCGCCACAGCAATGCCGTAAAGCGACAGGAAGGCGTGGCTCGGAGTGAAGATCGCCAGCAGGATGGCGGCAACCATCCCCGCGGCTGACAGCAGCAAGGCAAGGTAGGGAACGCCATTGCGGCCGAGGCTCCCGAGCGCCTGCGGCAGATAACCATCGCGCGACAACGAAAACAAGGTCCGGCTGGTGAGATAGAGATTGGTATTCGCGCTGGAGAGAGCGGCAGCGATGACCACCAGATTCATGATGCCCGCGGCATACGGTATCCCCGCGCTGCGGAAGGCGAATACGAACGGACTGCCAGTGAGCCCACTGCTCATCTTGTCCCAGGGCGTCATCGCCAGCATCACAGTGATCGACAAGACGTAGCAGAGGATAAGCCGGACAGTGACCGCGCGCATAGCATGGGGAATCGTCTTCGCGGGCTGGTGCGCCTCGCCGGCCGTGACGCCGATGATCTCGATCCCCATATAGCTGGTGAGCGTAAGGCTCATGGCCAGCCACACGCCTTTCATCCCGTGTGGCAGGACTCCACCATGCTCGGTCAAGTTGGAGAGCCCCAGCTGGTCTGGCCGGTCCCAAGCCGACGATCAGACCAAAGCCGATCAATACGAAGGCCGCGATGGCGATGACCTTGAGGATGGCAAACCAGTATTCGAACTCGGCGAAGCTGCCGACCTGCATCGCGTTGATGGCGAGGAGGCCGAACGAGACTGCGACTACGATCAGCCACTGTGACACCGTGGGAAACCACTCCGCAAAGTACATCGCTACGGCCGTAACCTCCGCACCGATCGCGATGATCTGAACGAAGGCGTAGGTCACGCGGACGGCGAAGCCGGACCACTCGTTTAGGTAGGTTTGCGCGTACACGCCAAAGGAGCCAGCCACAGGATGCACCACCGCCATCTCAGCGATGGAGTACGCGACGATGAGGGTTATGACAGCACCGAAGAGATACGACAAGATGACGCCAGGGCCCGCGAGCTGAATGGAGAGTGAACTGCCCAGGAAGAGCCCGACACCGATGGCGCCGCCCATCGTCATCATTGTGAGTTGACGCTGGGTTAGCCTGCGTTCGAGCTGAGGCGTGGGTGTGCTGTCGGCGACAGGCGCTGAGAAGGCCGACACCCGCACCTGAGCGTCTGGCTTACTGATGCTCGGGCCATGCCAAGCAATACCTTCCCGAACTCTTGAATCTCTTCGACGGTGTTGTAGTGAAGAAGCGAGGCGCGAACAACGCCGTACTCCAGTGGGATACCGAGATGTTGCATCAAACGGGGCGTGTACATGTGACCGTCGCGAATGCCGATGCCCCGGTCAGCCATAACTTCTGTGACACGTGCGGGCGCGATGTTCGGTAGATTGAAGCAGAGAGTGGGCACGCGCTCGTTGAAGCGCGCGGCATCGTCGATCCCATAGACCGTGGCGCCGGCGGCCTTGAGTACACCAAGCATCTCTGCGGAGAGCGTGGCTTCATAGGAGCGAATCGCAGTCATGGCGTGCACAATTGAGTCTCGGCGCGAAGCAGGCGCGGTGTCTTCCGTCTCATCGGCCGTCCACGTGCCGAGCTCTTCGAGATAGGCCACAGCTGCTGCCATACCGGCGACATTCTCGTAAATGAATGTGCCCGCTTCAATCTTGTAGGGAGGAGCATCCGGAATGAAATCCTCGCGAAAGGTGGGCAGTTCATACAGCAGCTCCAGGCGGCCCCACATAAAGCCCATGTGCGGCCCGAAGATCTTATAGCCGGAGCAGACGAGATAGTCGCAATCGAATGCCTGAACATCGACCACAGCATGGGGAGCGTAGTGAACGCAATCGAGAACCACCTCAGCTCCTGCGGCGTGCGCCAGCTTGGCGACGGCGGCGACATCCACCAGCGTACCCAGCGCGTTCGAGGCCACCGTGCAGGCAACCAGGCGCGTTTTTGCGTTCAGCAGTGGCGCCAGATCCTCCACATGCAGGTTGCAATCCGCGCGCATCTTCCACCAGACGATCTTTGCCCCTTCGCGTTCTAGCTGCAGCCAGGTGGCGATGTTCGCTTCGTGGTCGAGATCTGTGACGACGATCTCATTGCGCGTGCTTAGTGTGCGGCCGATAGCAATGCTGAGTAGACGCAGAAACGAAGTGGCGTTCATGCCGAACGCCACTTCTTCAGAATGCCGCGCATTGATTAGCGCTGCGACGTTCTCCCGCGCATTCGCGATGGTTGCGTCCACCTCCACGCTCTTCTGATAGCGTCCGCCGCGCTGCACGTTGCAGTGCAGCAGGTGCCGGTTGATTGCGTTGAACACCGTCTGCGGGATCTGCGCGCCGGCAGCGTTGTCGAAGAAGATGAAATTGGGTTGCTGATCGAGCGCGGGAAACAGCGATCGGACCCGATCGGATGGGAAGGCGATGGCGCTGGGGATAGTTGCCTGTTGATCGACCATAAGACTCCTGATGCTGGGCTGAGGCGATGAGGCTGTACCGGGTACGCAACGACACCATCACTCTGATCGCAGAGCGGATGCATGGCATGAGTATACAAACCAGAGAGAAGGTCTGGTTCCAGTCCGGCTAGCGTCTGGGCATCGCGGGATCCAGGAGTTTCTGTGCAGTCTCGATTCCGAATACCGGAAGCGATGGATCCATGAGCAGGCCGATCTGTTTGAGTACCGAGGCCTGATCCCAGTAGATGCGCTCATGTGCCAGTTTTCCGTCACGGAAGCCGACGACAACCACGAGCGGAATCTCTACGCGCCGATGCGTCGGGGCCACACCCGGAAGCATCCACGGCATCTCTTCGGTGTGCGTGAAGGAAAAGATGATCTCGTCGACTAATTGATCCTGGCCGAGGGTGCGGGAGACCAACTGAATGGCCACATCCACCGGCATCGGAGTGATGAAGTCCTGCTGATAGAACGTGCGCAGCGCCGCATGCCCGTACCCGCCGGTCATCACAGGAATGTGGTTGACGTAGGCGTCTTCCACCATCGTAGCGATCGTCGAAGCGACGTCGCGAGTCGAAAATTCATAGCCGATGTGCTCATCCCATTGAGCAATCATCTCCGCGTGAGTCATTTCTACAGGCTCCCTCGCCCAGATCTTATATGATCGCCAGAGATGCTGGCTTGACTAGCGTGTCTAACTCCAGTAAATGGGCTTTCACTTGGCCGAAATGTCGGCAAATCCGACACTTGCCGATCAGCGGTCGCCATTGCTTGTTGTGTTCTGCGCCTGCCGCAGCGCCAAGTATTGGCGCACTATCATGTCTCGATTGCCATCGGCTCTCATGGCACGTTCGAACGGATAAGACCGTTCTGTGGTCAAGTCAGTCCGATACTCTGAGCGCTTCAACTTCGTCACGTCATGAAAACTGGCGTCTCATAGGTATATGCCCGCCCGACGTAGTCCTCGGTCATGTTTTGGTGATTGACGGCGGCCTCACCGCGCAGTAATGAACTACGCGCCAGTTTGAAGAACAAAGAGCAACGAACACTAAACATTTAGGAGTGAATCATGCAGATCTCATTTGAAGGTAAGGTGGCACTCGTCACGGGTGCTGCATCAGGACTCGGTCTCGCAACCGCAAAGGCCTTCGCAAAGACGGGCGCCGCTTTGACTTTAGCGGACTGGAACGAGAAAGAAGTTAAGGCCGCGGCGAAAGGATTGGCTGACCAGGGATTCAAGACTCTTGCCGTTCGATGCGACGTCTCAAATGACGACGAAGTCGAAGCCATGGTAAAGCAGACCGTCGCCTAGTTTGGACGTCTTGATGCCGCCTATAACAACGCAGGCGTCCAGAACGTTCTGGCAGAGACGGCCGACTCGCCCCGCGACGACTACGATCGCGTGATGTCTATCAATCTGCGCGGGGTCTGGAGCTCGATGAAGTTCGAACTCCAGGTAATGCGCGAACAGGGCAGCGGCGCGATCGTCAACTGCTCCTCGTTAGGCGGCCTGATCGGCGGTAATCAACGTGGCACCTATCACGCAGCGAAGCATGGGGTCATCGGTTTCACCAGGAGCGCAGCTCTTGAGTATCCGACGCGTGGCATTCGCGTCAATGACGTCTGTCCCGGCATGATCCGCACTCCAATGAGCGACAAGATGGAAGCCGAGGGTCAGGGCGAGGCGCTCAAGGCCATGCTGCAAACATTCGTTCCTATGAAGCGCGAAGGTCGTCCGGAGGAGATCGCGAATACCGTTCTATTCCTCTGCAGCGACGCCGCCAGTTACATCACCGGCCAATCGATCTCGGTCGATGGCGGCTTTGTCATGCACTAGGGAGATGCGCGCAGGTGGATCTTCACTATCTTCAACGATCTATCTGCGGGTTGCTACAGGCGGCGCTAACTTGCCGGCGGAACTGGTTGCCTTTACGCTTTGAAAGACGTTGGTGATGTCGCCCCAGGATGAATGGGAGTGGCAATATAGACTTGCGGCAAAGGGGAAACGATGAACAGGCGAAACTTTCTGGCCTCGGTGTCTGCTTTGCAGGCTATGGCGTTCTTACCGGAAGTGCAGGCTCAGTCCGAGCAGCAGATTACTCATGTGGACACGAAGACCGGCGGTCCTTTGCTGCAGAGCAGCGTGGTGAAGGCTGACGGCATTCGGCCGGAGGGCGCGGCGCCCGGAGCGAAAGCCTACGTCCAATTCAACGGTCCGACGGAGCAGCTTGCTGCGCTTGCCTCGGGGTTCGTAACGCTGGAGCCGGGAGCGCAGCCACATCCACCCCATCGCCATCCTGAGGAAGAGATCATGATCGTGGGTGGAGGGACCGGGGAGTTTTTTCTCGACGACGTCACAAAACAAGTAAAAACGCGTGACACGATATTTGCCGAAGCCAACGTTCTTCATGGCGTTCGAAATACCGGCCAGACACCCATGACCTTCTACTTCATCAAACTGATGGGAAAACGCGCTTCATAGTTAAGTTCCTAAATCCGGCCCCTAGGAAGCCAGTTAACCGAGTAGTAACTGACGGTAAGGCGGTAAACCACCCAAAGCGCCCGGGCCCTTGGAAAAGCGCATTTTTATACGCCGTTATCGCGACCATGGTGACATTGCCGCGCCGAATAGCGAAACCCGCACTCCGCGCCGCAACCCCGGAGATTCAACGAGGTCCATTCGCGATAGCCAGCGAATTGATCCAGAAAAGCGAGGGTTGCCAGCTGTGCTGTCCACCAGAATTCGTATCCTCACCGTCGACGATCATCCTGTTCTCCGGGAAGGGATAGCCGTTCGTCGGCTTGTAAACACGCGTATCCATCTCACGTGCGACAGCGTTTACAGACGAGCGCTATGATGGCTGGCGTCAAAATCTACAACCACTAGATTCTAAATGAATCGATGGTTCGCTTGAGAATGGACGTCGACTTGCACCGATAGGCCTCTAGAAATCGCGACAACTGAGACACCCTGTAGCGGCTGATCTCTCGCCGTTGAACGGCAGCTTGCCCGTAGCCATTTCGTAGAGCACGGTACCGAACGAGAACAGGTCGGTGCGCGCATCCGACTCCTTAGCTCGGACATGCTTCGGCGACATGTATGCCACGGTGCCCACCATGGCGATGAAGGCGTCCATTTTCCTCACCGTGTCCATTTATGTTATTTGTGTTGCTGCTGTTACGGCGACACTACGTTCCTTTTAACGTTGCGTTCATAGATTCCGCTCTTTGGTTGCGCTGATTCGCCTGTAGAAGCGCAATACCAAATCGGGTCGCTCCAGCTTACCTCGGTAACGATTCCATCCTTCGTATAGATTGACGGGCTTGTCGCACGGCATCTACCGTTTCTGAACCACTACGACGACAACTGAGACACGCAGCAGCGGCTGAACTTTAGACCGTTGCTTGCAACGGTTGCCTCTCGCAGCCAACGCTCGAAGTGTGTCTCCCCAAATCCGCTCAACGAGCGGAGTGCAACAAACTGCATTACCTGTGCGAAAGAGTTTCCGGACTGCCGGCCCCCTATGCATAGGCAGTCTCTTAAGAGATTCCGAAAAGGGAGAATGCCTCGATGAACGCTGTCCCTCAAATCCGTCACAGCTCTGAATATTTTTCACTGCCAATAACCCCAACATTCCGGCAAGTCCTGACTCGCATGGGCTGCCTTCTACTCTTTGCAGCCATGCTGGTCTGCGCTTCGATCTCGAGGGCGCAAACCGTCTCCGCCGACTTCGGCGGTCGGACCACCTCCACACCTGTCGTGCCGACGGGTATCTTCGCCGTCAACGGCGTCGGCTCCACGTTGAGCGACACGGGGCAAATCAACACCTTAGCCAGAGCCGGACTCAACGGAACACGTATATGGATTGAGATCGATCAGGTGTACGCCACCTCCACCCCGAACTACTCTTATGTTGACAGATTTCTAACCACCATACAGACTGCGGGCGTCCATCCCATCGCGGTGATCAATGGGACCCCGCCCTCTCTGGGCGCGAGCCCGTGTTCGGCTCCGTCCAATGTCTCGCAATGGGCCCAAATGGCCGCTGCGCTGGTGGCACACATCGATCAGAAGTTCCCGGGGGTGGTACAGGATTATGAGATCTGGAATGAGCCGGAAAATCCTGCGTCCTTGTGCGTCAGTGATCCCACTGCTGCCCTGAACACGTATGTGTCGATCTTCCAGGCTGCCGCGCCGGCGATGAAAGCCCAGGCGCAGGCCGACAGTCAGACGATTCACATCGGCGGCCCGGTCATCGCAGACCTGACGCAGGCGTCGACCTGGCTTCCCGCGTTGCTCAATAACACATCCACTGCCCCCTATGTCGATTTTGTCAGCTTCCACCTCTATCTCACCGGTCCAACTGACATTGCTAACGGGATGCAATGGCCTGATTTGTACTCGATAACGCAATCCAGCCTCGGTGGAGTGGCGTATTACTACAACCTGATCGAATCCCTCGTGCTGGCCGGTACCCAGCCAAACGCCGCGTCCACTCCCATTTATGTCTCTGAATTCAACACCAACTATGCATTTGCAGTGGACTGCTGCCGTAACGATCCTACCTATGGTCCTTTGTGGAATAGCCTGGCCATAAGCGATTTCCTGAATGTGGTGTACAGCGGTGCAACTGCACCTCCGAGTCGTCTCGCTTATTTTATGAGCGTGGGGGAGTACTTTTGCCTCCTGGGCCAATGGGATGCCAATATGGACTGCAACGACACCGGCACTATAACTCCATATCCGCAGTATTACGCATTCCAATTGTTGGCTTCGCCCTCCTACCTTAACTTACAGGCTGGCGGACAGATGGCGGCCTGGGTCTCTCCCGGAAGCACCAAGATCGGGTTGAACGGGACGGCCTTCTACACCAGCGGGGCAGATAACATCGTCGTTGTCAACCCTTCATCCTCCCCCTACAATGCTGTCCCTGTTTCTTTCATCAATCCAGGGATTACCTCGGCAACGGGCACACAATATCTGCTGAACAGCTCGAATCCGCAGATCACCACCGGATCGCTGACGCTCAGCGCCAGCGGGACAACGTACAACACCACGGTGAATGTGCCTGCCTACTCCACGGTTGCCATTTCGCTGACCGGCACCATTTCTCCGACCACGCCTCAGGCCGCGCCTCCTCCTCCGCCGCCGCCTCCAGTACCTCCAGTACCGGTGCTGAATGTCACGACCACCAGCACTCCTCTGACCGTCAATGTCGATACCTCGGCCAGCCAGGGCGGCGGCGGTGATCTCATCACAGGCAGAACCATTAACTTCGGCGATGGAACCTGGGTGAGCTCCACACCGACCACCACACACACCTACGCCAAAGCGGGAACCTACACCGTCACCGTAACGCTGAAAAACGAGAATAACCTCACCGCTGCCACCTCCAGCGTCATCATAGTCGGCGCAGCAGCGGCACCGGTGCCCGTGTTGAACGTAACGCCGACTAGCGGTACTGCTGCCTTGGTGGTCAATATCAATACATCAGGCAGTCAAGGCGGAGGCAGTAGCACAATTGCCGGCGGAACCATCAATTTCGGCGACGGAAGCTCGGTGAACAGTATAGCGACAACCACGCATACGTATTCGAACCCCGGAAGCTATACCGTGAACCTGACTCTTACAAACCAGGCTGGCTTAACGGCTAGCACCAGCAGCGTTGTAACCGTGACGGCTCCAGTACCCCCGGTACCGGTGCTGAATGTCACGACCACCAGCACTCCTCTGATGGTCAATGTCGACACATCAGCAAGTCAAGGGGGCGGCACCAGCACCATCACAGGCAGAACCATCAACTTCGGCGACGGCACCTACTTGAGCTCCACACCGACCACCACACACACTTATGCCAAAGTGGGAACCTACACCGTCACCGTAACGCTGAAAAACGAGAATAACCTCACCGCTGCCACCTCCAGCGTCATCATAGTCGGCGCAGCAGCGGCACCGGTGCCCGTGTTGAACGTAACGCCGACTAGCGGTACTGCTGCCTTGGTGGTCAATATCAATACATCAGGCAGTCAAGGCGGAGGCAGTAGCACAATTGCCGGCGGAACCATCAATTTCGGCGACGGAAGCTCGGTGAACAGTATAGCGACAACCACGCATACGTATTCGAACCCCGGAAGCTATACCGTGAACCTGACTCTTACAAACCAGGCTGGCTTAACGGCTAGCACCAGCAGCGTTGTAACCGTGACGGCTCCAGTACCCCCGGTACCGGTGCTGAATGTCACGACCACCAGCACTCCTCTGATGGTCAATGTCGACACATCAGCAAGTCAAGGGGGCGGCACCAGCACCATCACAGGCAGAACCATCAACTTCGGCGACGGCACCTACTTGAGCTCCACACCGACCACCACACACACCTACGCCAAAGTGGGAACCTACACCGTCACCGTAACGCTGAAAAACGAGAATAACCTCACCGCTGCCACCTCCAGCGTCATCATAGTCGGCGCAGCAACGGCACCGGTGCCCGTGTTGAACGTAACGCCGACTAGCGGTACTGCTGCCTTGGTGGTCAATATCAATACATCAGGCAGTCAAGGCGGAGGCAGTAGCACAATTGCCGGCGGAACCATCAATTTCGGCGATGGAAGCTCGGTGAACAGTATAGCGACAATCACGCATACGTATTCGAACCCCGGAAGCTATACCGTGAACCTGACTCTTACAAACCAGGCTGGCTTAACGGCTACCACCAGCAGCGTTGTAACGGTGACGGCTCCAGTACCCCCGGTACCGGTGCTGAATGTCACGACCACCAGCACTCCTCTGATGGTCAATGTCGACACATCAGCAAGTCAAGGGGGCGGCACCAGCACCATCACAGGCAGAACCATCAACTTCGGCGACGGCACCTACTTGAGCTCCACACCGACCACCACACACACCTACGCCAAAGTGGGAACCTACACCGTCACCTTAGCGCTGAAAAATGCGGCTAACCTCACCGCTACCACCTCCAGCGTCGTGACCGTTCAATAATCATTTCCCTCAGTGCGAGCGCTGCATATGTGCAGCGCTCGCACTGAGGGAGAATTCGAAAGGCTGACTCCATTCAGGCCACGGGCGGACCCAAACATCCGCTCGCTTTTTTTTAATCTGAAAGTTTGCTGAACTGGCTTACTGTTTCACCAGATTCTGTCGGCGCCACTCCCACACCGATGCTAATCAGATAGGTAGAAACCAGTTCTAGCTTCGGGGGAAGACAATCCGGGGGATATTGATCAACTCAAACAGTTAGCGCAAATGGCTACCGCCTTCCCCGCAAAAACCGCTTCTCTAAGGTAGGACTCCCAATGGAACTCAAGGTACTGTTCACTGAAGATCCTGTATTTGTCTTAAGCAGAGCCGAGGTCTTCCTTTCCTCTCAACCGGTTCTGAATAATCTGGTTCTCACGATCCTGCACGCACGACTCGCACAAGGAGGTTCGGGTCGCTATTGGATCGCCGTTCAAGGAGATGACACATTTGGCGTCGTCCTCCAGTCGCCACTGACGTTTCCAGCGACGTTGACACCCATGGAACCGTCTGCGGCGATGGCACTCGCTGAAGCGATTGCGGAAGCGGCCCCCCCTGCCGGGAATCAGCGGCGAAGCCGCAACGACTGCTAGATTCGCCGGCCAATGGAGCGAGCGCTCGAAATCGGCAGCGACGCCGTTCCAGCAGGACCGGCTCTAGGAACTCTTGGAGATCGGAGGAGCTCCCGACCGCGAAGGGAGTTTAAGGCAGGCAGGCGAGAAGGATCGCGGCATAATGATTCTCTGGACCCGGGCGTTCCAGGATGAAATTGGTGAGCCAGCCGACGATACAGAACTTGGTGTGGGATCGAGGATTGGCTGCCGGACAATTGTGGCTCTGGGATCGACGCGGAGAAGCGGTCTCAATGGCCGTTACAAGGGAACTGATACATGGCGTAGTCCGTCTTTCGGGCGTCTACACGCCTCCGCAACACCGTAGGCAGGGGTTACGCGGAGGTATGCGTTCATGCTCTGTCAAGACAGTTGTATGCAGCAGGGTATCGATGCATCCTCTCTACGGATCTGAGTAATTCCACGTCGAATTCCATCCATCGGTGAATTGGGTACCGGGCTGTGTCGGAGGCTCTCCGCTATCGATTCGGGGGATGTTCGAATCTAATTTGGAGGTAACGGCCGAGGCGCTAATCCAGTCGGTTCGCAGGCATTTTCGCAGTTCTGAGAGGATCGTCGCCTTGCCGTCAGTGTCGTTAGCAAGTGAAAATGTCCGCTTTTCGGAGCAAATGAAGTGTCCGGATTTTGTTCATAGTCGGCCGTAGTAGAGGCGGTGGGAAAGTGCGAATCCCGCGTAGTTTGCGGGATTTGCAAGTTGAGAGGGAAAGCCTGTTTTGGGACTTTTCCTCTCAACGTCCTTTCCACCGCCTTGACCTGCTTTTTCGTCAGCGGCGTCAACAGCTTTGCTTCCGCGCTGTAGCGTCCGACACGATGTCCTGCGATCGTCAGGGTTAGTGTCTGGTCCAGATGCTGATGGATGATGACCTTGCATCCGGCCAAGGTGGGCCGCCACTCGGCACGCTCGATCTGCATGACCAGGTTGTGAAAGCGTACAGTGTTGTCCTGGTCAACTGTGCGCTCGTATCGTTGCGTGAAGATCATCTCCAGATTCCTGCGCCGGCAGGATATAAACGCCGTACCTCGCTGCGCCGCCGGAACGGTAAAGCGGCGGTTGAATTCGGCGATGTAGTGCTCACGGAGAAACTCGTTGGCCGCTTCCAATGTTCTGATCCCGCGTAATCGCATCTCCTGGGGGAGTCGTCCCTGCCAGGTGGAGAAGTTGCGTTCCGAGCGGCCCCGCGCCTGGGGAGAGTAGGAAGGAATCATCTGCACTCCCAGCTCCTTCATGGCGCGGCCAACCTGCGTGGGACGCTCGAGCGAGCAGAACAGTCCCTTCTGTTCAATCACCGCGCACAGACTGGCCATCACTGCTCCGGTCGTCTCCTCCGGTGCCAGCTGCGCATAGTAGATCTCGCTGGTGGCGTCATCCAGGATCACGATCAGGTCGTGCCAGCGCTCATCCTGAAACCACTGATGGTGGCTGCCGTCGATATGCAACATCATCCCCCGGAAGAGGACGGCGCTCGCGCCGTTTGCGATGCACGCCGCGCTTGGCCTTGCGCTTCACCGGACCGGCCCCCTGCAAGGCCTGCTTCACCCACGTGTAACTCAACCCGATCTGATGTTCCTCGCGCAGCCTTTCGTGAAAATGCCGCACGTTCAGATCGAAGTACTTGTCCCGGTACAGGCTCAGAACTTCTTCCGCGCCTTCGCCTTCGCCACGCGCCGCCGGCTCGGTATCCCTCCTCTACGGTCCAGCAAGCCCTTGTGCCATTGCTCCTCCAGCCGCTTCCGCCAGCGACGCAGCTGCCGCGGGCTGATGCCGATCAACTCGGCCGCCCGCCACCACTTGATCTCCCCGCCGAGGCTCTCAACAGCACTTTGTATAACTTCATCGCCCGCTCTGCGGACATTTCACTTGCTAAAAACACCGGACATATTATGTGCTAACGACATCCGCCTATGCGTCAGTTACTACTCGGTTAACTGCCGGTTGGGCGGTGATAGGCCCGCAATCGCCAAAAAAGCGAAATCGCCCGTGGAGGATGCGAACAAATCATGCACCCAAGAGTCTCTACGTTTTTGAAGAATCGGCTCCAAAATCATAATCCTCAGCAGGAGATGGAAGAGTTGCAGAAAAAGGGCAAGTCATCAATACTCGCCTATATCAAGGACGTATGGGTGCAGCCGAACAAGCAGGGCGAGCCACCTAGCAAGTAAGCGTCGCGGTCACCGATTATTTCCTTCCTCGTGGTGGCGCAGTTTTGCGGGCGCTGCGCGTGGGACGGCGTCGCCACAATTGGGTTGGTGAAATAAGGCATGTCTGGAAGGCCGGAGCAATGGCCTCCCCGACCTGCTAACGTCTTCTTTGCGGCAGGCACCCAGTGATTTCGCGCAACTGAGACCCCACGGCCTCTCACGAACGGTGGTTCATCGCGTTCTTAAGGTCGTTCCAAAAGGGTTAGGGGAATATTATCCATTGACAAATATAGTCGCTTCCCGCACTTTGTAATGAATCGTTAGAATAAAGGCTTAGTCGAAACAAGCAAGGTTATTGCTCTCCCATTTTCGAGGCAAGATGCATGCGATTTGCCGCTTTCGGCAGCAAGCAGCGGGACGGGCTGGCCGTTGCCAGCCGCGATGGCCACTTCCAGGACCTGTTGGACGGGAAGGCGGGTTATCCTGGTCCGCTCGATGCGTTGATACGGAAAGACGGCGCGGCGGAAGCCGCCGTTGTTTATGAAGCATGGCGACGTGTGCTGGAGATCAAAGGAATCGGCATACTGCGCAATCGTGTCGAAGACGAATAACTACCCCCGCGCCCCTATCAATGACAGCAGTCTGCTCAAAGGACTCGTATGCCGGTGACTAAAACAGCGTCCAGCCCGCAGGCCGGGAGCGAGACCCGGTTGCGGCGAAATGCGCTTTCCCTGAGCCATATCGTGGCGTCGACCCTGGCAAGCATTGCGCCTGCGATGAGCTTCTTCTTCGGCTTTGCCGTCATAGTGCAAGGGGCGGGGCTAGCCGCGCCTTTGACCATCCTTACCGCGATGATTGTGATCCTGTTTCTTACCAATACCATCGCGCAATTTTCCCGTTTCATGCCTTCGGCCGGCTCGTTCGTAACATTTTGTGGCAAGGCATTTGGACCTTCGGTCGGTGCCGCGGTTGCGGTGTTTCTTATATTCGGCTACCTTGTCGCCGCCTCGACGGTTGTTTCCATCGCCGGAGTCTGGATTGCCGAAACACTGAAGACCTTCGCTGGTGCTACCGTTCCTTGGGCCGTTCTCACGTTGCTGATCGCGACAGGCACGGGTTGGCTGGTGATGCGCGGCGTCGCCATCTCGACGCTCTGGTCGGGTATTTTCTTTTACTTTGAAGCAGGGCTGTTGGTTCTGGGAAGCCTCTTCATGCTCTCTGCTCATCGTCACTTCCTGACCCTGGCGCCTTTCCAATTCTCAAACCTTACCGGGGGCGTTGCGGGGCTGGGAGCAGGTTTTCCACTGGCGGTGTATCTCTTCATTGGCTGGGAGAACTCGGCTACGCTCGCGGAAGAGACGAAGAATCCGCGGCGCAATATCCCGCGCGCCCTCCTGATTGGCACGCTAGCGATCGGCGTCTTCTATATCTTCCTCGCCTACGCGACGGTGGTTGGATTCAAGATGGATGCGCCTGCGCTCGGCACCTCAAAGCTGCCATTCCTCGATGGGTTGAAAGCCTCTGCGCCAGTTCTGCTGGTGGTCGCCTATATCGCGGGCGTAACCAGCATCCTGGGGTCACTCATCGGCCTTGTGAACTCCCAGGCGCGCATTCTCTTCAACTCCGGACGTGAAGGCCTGCTGCCGGAGTTCCTGGGCAAGATTCATCCACGGCACCAGACGCCGCACCGCGCGATGTGGTTATTCCTCGTCATCGCTGTCGCGCTGATTCTCGGCTTCAGCCTGTTCGGTAAGGTTGCTCCGATGGATTATTTCGGTTTTGCCGGGACGCTGGGCACGATCCCGATCATTCTTTCCTACATGCTCACGAATATCGCGCTTCCGGTTTACGTGTTCAGGCATCATCGCCGCGAGCTCGACATGCTTCGCCACGTGCTGCTGCCGATTGCCGGCACGCTGATCATGTTGGTTCCGCTCTGGGGCCTTATCCAGCCCGGTCAGCGATGGCCTTTCAACGTCTTTCCGCGGATCGCTCTCGGCGTCCTTGCCATCTCGATCATTTATGGCATAGTGATCGCGAGGCTATCACCGGGGCTCGCGCGACGTATCGGAGCCCATGTAGCAGATTTGTAACTTCAATCGTCTCATTTTTGCAGGAGGTATCAGTCATGAATCGAGTTCTCTTTCGCGACGCCAATGTCTGGGATGGCAGCGGCGCTCCGGCATTTCCCGCAGACGTGCTGGTCGAAGGCACGCGGATCAAGACGATTGCTTGCGCACCGCATCGTCTCCCCATCGATGGGGCAACCGTGATCGAAGCACGTGGACGAACGCTGATGCCGGGGCTTGTGGAGGGGCATGCACACATCTCATTCGGCGGCGCTGTGAACGATTCTGACTTGGGCAATATCCCGCCGGAAGAGCATGTGTTGCTGACGATGCGGAACGCGAAGACGCTGCTCAACCACGGCTTCACCAGCGCCTATAGCGCCGCGACTTCGAAGCTGCGGCTGGACGTCGTGATTCGCAACGCCGTAAACGCAGGTGAGTTGCCTGGACCGCGCATCCGCGCAGCCAGCCCGGAGATTACCGTCACCGGCGGTCTTGGCGACGAACGCAAGGCACACATGTATTACGAAAGCTTCGGCATGATTGCTGATGGCAAGGAGGAGATCGCGAAGGCCGTACGCCTGTGTTGCCGTGAGGGCGTAGACAACATCAAGGTCAACATTTCCGGAGACGATCTCAGCCCGGCCGCCCACGGCGGACTTACGGTCATGCGCGAGGAAGAGGTGCAGACGGCGGTGAATGTGGCGCGCGATTTCGGCAAGAAGATCAACTGCCATGCGCGGGCGGCGGAGTCGGTGAAGCGGGCCGTTCGATGCGGAGTCGACGTGATTTATCACTGCGAATCCGCGGACGAAGAGGCCATCGATATGCTGGAATCGGCGAAGGACCGGATCTTTGTCGGGCCGGCGATCGGTATCATCTACAGCACGCTTTATGAGGGCGAGAAATTCGGTTTTCTTCGCGATTCGGAGGTCGGGCGGAAGATGCAGCGCACGATCGATACGACGGCCGCGGTTTATACGGAGCTTCGCAAACGCGGGGTACGGGTCCTTATTGGAGGGGATTATGGTTTTGCGCAGTCGCCCCAAGGCGACAACGCACGGGACCTCAAGCATTTCGTCGATCTGCTCGGTTTTTCGCCGAACGAGGCGCTGCAGTGCGGCACACGTATCGGTGGGCAGGTGATGGGCCTGGGCAACGAGTTGGGCCAGGTGAAGGAAGGCTACCTTGCTGATCTGCTGCTGGTCGATGGAGATCCGCTGCAGGATCTCGATCTGGTCGTACACGAGAAAAATCTGCATGTGATCATGAAAGAAGGCTCGCTCTACAAGGACTGCTCCACTATCGCGGCCCTCGAGCACACGGTGGCGGCGGACTAGCCGTCGATCGGCGGAAGTGCGGGAAAGAGATTCCGCGATTTCCGCGGTTGACTCAGTAACCCCGAAATTAGTAACCCCGAAATCTGTATTCTTGTCTCGAACCAGGTGAAGAAAAAGTCGATTCCGATCGGAAGACCCTCGGTCCTGCGCCACACAAATGCGCACAACATTCTCAAGCTTCTGCGGGAGTGTGGTTCGTGTTCGCGGGCGGACCTTGTTCGTGCATCCGGCCTCAGTGCGCCTACGGTCACCAATGTCATCAAAGACCTGTTATCCGCAAGCCTGGTAGAGCCCCTGGGCGAGGGGGAATCAAGCGGGGGGCGGCCGCCGGATATGATCCGCTTCAAGGGGGAGCGGGGCTGTTTACTCGCCGTGGAGATTGCCGCGGACAGTATTTCGTTCCTGCTGACCGACCTTAACGGGAGCGAGCTTGATGCCCAAAAGATTAGGCTGGCGAAGCGGAAGACGACTCCGGATGCGATCTGCGGCTACATCCTGGAAGAGTTGAAGATTCTGCTGAGACGGCAGAAAAAGACGCGGGAGCAGCTGCTGGCCCTGGTCGTGGGCGTGCCGGCGATTACAAATGTGAAAGAGGGCAGCGTCCTCTCCATCAGCACGCTGGTGGGATGGCGTTCTGTGCCACTGCGCGCCATGCTCGGCAAAATGGTGAATTGCCTGGTGATCGTGGAGAACGACATGAACCTGGCCGCGCAAGGTGAGCAGTACTGCGGGGCGGCGCAGGGCGAGCAAGATTTTGTCTTCATCAATATCGGCACGAACGTTGGCGCAGGTGTTTTCCTGGGAGGCAGAATCCATCATGGCTCGCATTGGTCCGCGGGAGAGATCGCCTATCTGCGCCTGCCGTCCATTTCGCGCAGGCAGCCAACCATCCATGAATTCGGCGAACTCGAAACGGTACTGACGAGTACGGGAATCCTGAAGAGCTGGTACGAGGAGAGCAGAAAGGCGGACCGGGCGGGCAGGGAGATGGACGCGGTAGGAATTCTTAACTTGGCGCAGGCTGGAGACCCGCACGCAGAAAAGATCGTTCGCCATCGGGCGGAAATCCTGGCGGACGTCATTGTGAATCTATCGCTGATTCTGAATCCTGGCCTGATTCTTCTCGGTGGAGAGGTCGGCAGCCATCCGGTATTGATCGATTTTGTGCGGAAGCAGCTGGAGGGCGACGAATTTGCGGTGACTAAGGTGAGCTCCAGCGCACCGGGCAATCGCGCTGTGCTGTGGGGTGCGATCTCCCTGGCCTTGGGGGAGATTCCGGGCGTTCTGCTTCCGCAGCCGGCAATCTGAAATCAGGGCTAAAAGCGGGCATCCTCCAACCGCCCGTAGAAGTCGCCCCCGGCACGTCCCCAATAGCGCCGGGGCTTGATGAGAAGCTATGGGTGCTGATCTGCCGCCCAGAAGATCGAGTTTCTGAAGATGGTTGTAAAAGCCGGATTCTGGAAAAGCTCCGGATGATGGCCCATAAAGATGTAGATGTTCCTGGCTTTGTAGTGCTCGTTTGTCCAGATGACGGGGTGATCGCCCATCTTTGTCTTCGTGTCAGGCGTGTAGGTGTTTTCATTCACGCTGGCCAACACATGGACATTAGGGCGCGGAGATTTGTCCCATGTGTACCATTCTTCCTGCTTGACGAGAAGGGGACTCGCTATCCCTTTCACGGCAGGATGCGACCCATCCTCGACGGTTACCATTCCGTCGGCGAAGGTTGGGATATACGCCGTAAAGCGGATTCCCCCCATGAAGTCGGAGAACCATGGCCACATTTGGAATCCATCGAACTCGCCCAGCAGCGTGGCGTGATGAAACCCGATCCACCCTCCTTTACCCTGCTCGATGTACTTGATGAAGGCGGCCTGCGCTGTCGGCGTCCAGTTGTAGGGAGGATAGTTCAGTTGAATGAACAGTTGGTGCTGCGACAGATAGGCGTCGTCGATCTGATCGGTGTTCTGGAGGTAATCGATGGCGAAGTGTTGTTCAGCGGCCAGGTTGTTCAACCATATTTTGGCCGCGTCAACGAAGGGCTGGTGAATTCCGCCTTTTTCGGCGAGCACAATGACGCGGAAGTTTGGATTCTGCTGTTCAGCGGCTGCAGCCGTGGCGGCACTCAGGCCGACAAAGAAAAGCAGGAACAGAGATAGGATTCGATTTCGCGAGGAACGAGTGTGCCAACTGGAATGCATATGCGTGCCAACCTCAACTCTGTGCGGTTAGTGTGCCGGGGAAGGAGTCATTTCCAAAGACCAGATGGCCATTGGACGCATGTACATTCCAGCCCGGAAGTTTCCGGTGATATCCCATGCCTCGGGCGTACGAAACCAGTAGCCTTTGCTTTCGTAGATCACATGATAGAGTCCCCAGGTGGTCTTCCACGCTTCCGCTTTCATGCCCTCACTCATCAGCAGTCCAGCGTAGCCGAGGGTGGTGCCCACCCAGACTTCTTTGGCTTCGGCATTAGTGAGAATGGCGCCATCCTTGCTCATGCCGTTCGCGGCGCCCATCTCGCCGTTGCCGAACCTCATCACGTTAAAGTCGAAGATTTTCTTGGCGGCCGACAGCTGCATCTGGCGGGGCACAATGTCTCCCAGACCAGTGAGATTGGCGTACCATCGCCCGGCCAACTGGTCGGTCTGGATATCGGTTCCGGATTCGCTGCCTGTGTCGTAGAGGAAGTACTCTCCATTCCATAGTTTGGAAATGTAAGTCTTCTGACCTTTGAGGAAGAGCGAGTGATACTCTGCCACGGATTTTGTGTCACCGAGTATGCGCGCGGTTTCTTCCGCAGCGCGTAGGGCGGCCAGCCACAGGCCTCCTGAATACGCGCTTACGCCGTGAACCACCCAGTCGTCATAGGTCTGATCGGGATAATCGCTGTTTTCTGGAACGCCGCCACCGTGGTCGAACTGGCGAAGATATTCGATGGCATCTTTTACCGCTGGCCATGTTTCGCGCAGAAATGCGGTGTCCCTGCGGCCGGTCAATACGTAGTCCCGATAGACCATCAGCACAAACTTGGAGTTCAGGTCTTTCCAGTTGTTGGTATCCTGCCAGCCGGGCTCGTTGACGGCGATGAAGGGATCGCCTTCGGGTACGCCGAGGTCGTGCGGCACAGCGCCAATTTTCTTACGCTTGTGCGTGACCGGCTCATCGAGCTGCTGGCTCTTCCAAACCCAAAGCCCCTGCTCGGGCCATTCCTTCGGCACTGTGTCGCCAAATTCGCGCAATACCCGCTTGTCGATCTCCGGCCAGAATTTCAGGAGCGGAAGCGATGCATAGAAGCGGACATCAAGCGTGCCGTAATACGCGTAATCGAAGCATTCGAGAAGTGAGAAGGTGGCTGGCGCCTTTGGATCGCAGCCCGCCTGACGGCCCCAGAAGGTTCCTCCATCGGTGAGGGCGTAGAGTTCGTTGAACAACATGCCGCGGTACCACAGCGGTTTGGTTTCGTCATCGATGTAGGGCGCCTGCCACTTATCGATTGCATCGCTCCACTCGGAGGCGTGAAGCAGCCCGTCACGCGCGATCTTCCATGCGTTTCGACCCGAGGTTCCGTAGAAGTCGGTATAACGGCGGTCCCACTTTCTGCCTTCTCCGAATTGAATCAGAGGAAAGTCCCAGGAGAGAATCATGGGAACAACTTTCTTTTCTCCGGGCCGGAGCGTGAAACGCAGAGCGATTGCGCCAGCCAGTTTTTCTTTATCGCTGACCCACGATTTCCTGTCGTCGCTGAGCCGCCCGTCTTTCGAGAACGGTGCCCAGACGGACTTGCCATCTCCCGATGCCTGATACGTAGTCTGATAGGTAACTTCCACGCCGGGCGATTCGATTGCGGCAATCACGAACTGGCCGTCCCATTCGTTTGGAGAATTACCGGCTCTATTTCTGTCGAAGACGATGCCTTTCATCATTCCAGCGCCGCCGATATTTTCGCTTACATACCCGTTGTAATTGCCCTGATTCGGCGCGCCATTGAAGTCGCGTGTGAAGGTCCGGAACCAACCTGACATGTTCGTCCATGAAAGAAGCACGGATACGACGACCGTCTCATGGGTGGGATTTTCCGCATGCCAGCGGTAGACAGCGACGGGATAACTGGACTCGCGGTAGTTACCAGGAAGGACCGGCGAAAACTGCTCTAAGGTGACATGCGCGGGGAACTTATCCCACTTGTAGTCAAACCACGACTTGGGGAAGAGCGCATAATAATCGCCTGCGCCGACCGGGTAGTCCCATTGCCAACTGGATAATTCGCCATTGGGGGGATGGCCATTCATGAGTGCCTGTGTTGTGCCATGAGCGTCACCGTCAGACTGCTGAAACATGGCGAACTGGTCGGCATAGACCGGCGCGTACTTGTGAACAGCGGCCTTGATATGCCAGCGGGCGAAATCGCCGCGGTAACTGCGGGAAAAGGTTCCGGCCCCAAAGCCGCCGACTGGAACGCCCTGCCAGTAACCGTCATCGATGTCTCCAGGTTGGCGCGTCACTCCCGGATTTTCTAGAGGAAGCCCGAGCGGGCGCTTCCAGGCGGCTTTCGGAATGTCATCGCTGCCCCAAGCGGGGCAGGCCGTTGAGATGCATAGCGCGAACGCCAGTACATGAAACGTCAGAACACTGATCGAGATTTGCCTCACGGAGTTCCCAGTCTCTTCAGGTTGCGTACGAATACAGGTTTGCGCGGGCGCCAGGAACCCATGATGCGACAAACCCAGGGAGGCGGTGCAGCGTAACGACGAAACCCCGCGTTTTCCCTTTACAGGCCATGGCCCCTTCCCAGTCGCGCAAAAAAGAACTTGCCCAATTCTCAGTCATTTAGTGTACATACTAATGAATCGTTACGAAGGATGTCACCCATTCTTCCTGCAGTGCGGCCTTGGCTGCCCGGTGTTCGTAGCAGCGCTTGTACTCAGCGCCTGTCGGCCCTTTGGTCCCACGGACAATGCGCGATTGTGGCGTCAGTCTTTCGGCTGGTCGAGTAAGGGAGTTTTGCGTACCTCGGTCGGTCGATCATGCTGGATGCTTTGGACTCGTTGCAGGGCTTCATCGACAGCGGCTTTGCCTGCCAGCAAGGTGTAGGTGATGTCGAAGTGGCGTTCTTCTTTGGGCCCAATGACCGGCACGAGATGCAAGTGCGCGCTGAGCGCTCCGGCTGTAAGAGAAGCTGGTGCCCGGCTCCAGGCCGGTGACATAGCCCTGGCCTTGGGTATCGGTGTTTTTCCACAGGGAGAAAACCGGCAGTTGCGCGATATTGAAGCCAACGCTCACCCCCAGGTCACCGCCTGAGTTATGCAGCACGGCCAGCGTATCGCCGCGTTCGTCTGCGTAGGGCACAACGTTGTAGACGGTCTCGTCATAATCGCGGGTAGGCCCCCGGTAGACCTGCCAATCGCTCAAGTCTGCCCCGGCCTTTTCATTGAAGGGTGATACCTGCTGCACGGGAGCACTAAAGCGGGCACCGGAGTCCAAGAGCGGCGGACCAAAGTTGCTGTGATAGAGCGCTTGGTATTCCTTGGAGTAGTCGCCTTTGTTGGTCAGAGTGTCGTGCAGGCTGAAGGATTCAGCCCCTGCTTCGGTGCTCAGTTCGGTGGCAATGAAGAAGTTGACCTGTTTAAACGCCTGCTCCTTGAGCTCACCCCTGAGGCGAATGACATAGGGTGGCTGATCGCCGATAGTCAGCACGACTTTTGAAGCCGGTATGTGGGCTGCGAGGCCATGTAGGGAGAGCATGACACCCTGGTCCATGCCGGGATGGCCGACCCATTCGTAACCGCAGCGCACGACCAGCTCATTGAAGCCTTCCAGCCAGCCCAGTCCGCCGTGTCCATTCAGATCGATGAAGGCAGGATTTACGACTTCGCTCACCGGCGAATCCCAACCCAAACGTACCTTCCCAGCCACGGCTTCAAGAACGTTCATGCCGCGCGTAGGGACGATCGAGATCTTCATGGCGCCGGTATCGATATCGACGATGGTGACGCCTTCCTGGCGTCCGCCGTGCAAAATGCGCAGGCTGACAGAGAACGGCCTGTCGATTTTCAAGCCGAGTTCCTGGCTGGTGATCTGCCAGTTCTGCGGAGCTTTCTCTGTATCGAGCAGCACCCACTCTCGCGCCAGAGCGGGAGTGGCGCCAAGCATGGCGACTAGATCGATGAAGAAGATGGCCTGAAGTAGCTTCTTCATAATGCGTACCTGCGGTCGAACCATTGGCCGAGACAATTCATACTCTGAGAAAGCAAAGCTGACGTACAGCTCTAACAGGCTAGGCTCTGTGTACGGCGGATTGCAACTCGTTCGTCTTCACCACTTCTAACGAGATTCTTAGCTATAAGGAAAAAGGGAAGAATTGTTGCCCTTTGGCCTGTCGATTCCGCCTAAGGAAGTGAAGGCGGTCTGAAAATGACACACCTCTTAGAATGAAAGGAGATGGACCCATGAAACGAATCCTGGTAATCACGCTTTCTCTCGCAAGCCTAAAGGCACTTTTTCCGAGCATCATTCATCAAGAACTCTTTAGAGTGATGCAAGGAATGGCATAGGGATGGTTATCAATTTAAACGGTTTCCGGGGTAGAATGGGGCCGCGTTCCCCCACAAGCCAAATATCATCCGGATTATCTTGTGAAACACAAACCGGATTGAACGCACCATTTCTTCAGCGGGCCCCATAAACTGCTGTGCTTGCCACTCAATCACACTCTGCCTTGCACAGCCCTGACAGCGATCAATCTAAGTCTGCGCTTTGTGGTACGGGGACTCTATGGCAAGCCAACATGAGCTGGCTGAGCGGTTGTTTGAGGCTGCACTAGCACTAAAGCCGACCGAGCGTTCCGCCTTCCTAAGCAAGGCATGCAACGGGCATCCCGACCTAAGGCAAATAGTTGAAGACCTGCTGGCTGAAGATGCACGGGCAGGCAGCTTTCTCGATCATTCACCTCTTGATTTCCTCAATCGAGTGATGACCAGGACGGCCTCCGATACGGGAACGACTTATTCGCTTGATGGGAATGGAATGTTCTCAGCTCTCGCTTCAGGTCGGCTCAGGCCTGGAGAAGTCCTGATTGACCGTTTCGTCATCGTCCGCTTTATCGCAAAAGGGGGTATGGGCGAAGTCTACGAAGCAGAGGACCGTTTCCTACAGAGTACTCATGTTGCCCTGAAGACGATCCTTCCCGACAAAGCCGGTGATCCCGCCTTGCGGTTACATTTCGAGCGGGAGGTATTACACGCCCGTGGAGTTGTCCATCCAAATCTCTGCCCCATCTATGATATTTTCCATTGCGAACAGCCGCCGCCTAGCTCTTTGTTCCTGACGATGAAGCTCCTACCGGGCCAAACCTTGGCGGCCAGGTTGCGGGTCCTGAGCCAAATATCGATAGAGGAAGGATCGGCGATTCTCAGGCAGATAGTTGCAGGGGTGGCAGCTATCCATGCTGCCGGCATCATTCACCGGGACATAAAGCCGAACAACATCATGCTCGACGGAAGCGGTCGAGATGTGCGGCTATGGATCACTGATTTTGGATTGGCCAGGGCATTTGAAACCGAAACGACGTTGCCTGGTAGATGGGCACTAGCTGGAACCCCCGCCTACATGGCTCCGGAGTTGTTTCTAGGGCGGCCTCCGACTCAAGCCAGCGACCTCTTCGCTTTGGGCGTAGTATTGCACGAAGTTTTTACGGGCCAAAAGCCGACAGCAGCTCCGGATAACTCCTCCATTGCTGTCAGTCCACGATTAAGGTCTTCAGAGGTGCCTCCGCTCTGTTCTCGACTGATAACAGAATGTCTCAGCGAGGATCCCAAGCGGAGATGTCAAGCTCTCGATCGGGCATTAATTGCACTAGGTGAGAAACCCTCACGCGGTCGAGCTAATTCATTGTGGAGTCGGCGCCATTTTGTGGGCGCTTCAATCTCTGCTGTCTGCCTGGCTGGAGGAACTGCCTGGTGGGATTGGGAAAAGATCGAAGACTTTCTGCATCCGCTGCCTCGGAAACGTTTCGTGGCTCTGCTGAACTGGCCGAAGACTTCTGATGTTCATGTGACTCCTATGTTGACAGGAGTTCTCAATGCTATTAGGGGCGAACTCGCCCGCGCGGAGGCGTTTGATCGGGATCTCTTTGTGATCTCTCCTGACGACGTGAACAGCGACCTTACCAGAGCTGAGAGTTTGAAGGAGGTCTGCTACCCTCTGGGAGCTAACTTAGCACTAGGCGCCTCAGGGATACTGGGGTCCACGCACTTCGAACTAATCCTGCGCTTGCTGGATCCAGTCACAACCCGTCCGCTCAGAGAGAAGAGCCTTGCATGCCCGATGGAGGAAATCACGGAACTGCCAGCTAGGGCAGTGACGGCGGCGACATCACTATTGCACCTCACGCAGTATCTAAAGAGCAGCGAACGAACCGAGCCGGGAACGGGGTCAGCAGCCGCTTTTACCGCCTTCCAGCAGGCCGAAACGATGAGGAAGCAGCCGAATGACGCAGGACTCTACAACGCGATTGAGAAATATAAGGAAGCTCTGGACCTGGACCCCCAATATGCGATGGCTCACGCAAAGCTGGCGCAGGCTTATGTCCGCCAATACTGGATTCAACGCAACCCTAGCGCTCTCGAACTGGCTCGGGGAAACTGCGACCGTGCACTAGCGTTGAAGCCTGGCCTTGTGGAGGGTCATCTGGCCCGATCATTGGTCCTGGAACTTACGGGAGATAAGCAAGGCGCATTGGAGGAGATTACGAAGTCGCTCACGCTTGATCCGTCAGACCCAAAAGCACTCTTGTGGCAGGCTTGGATGTATGAGCGGTTGAACCGCTGGGCCGACGCAGAGAAGACGTACCGGCGTGTTCTGGATGAGAGACCGAATTCCTGGGTGATCTACAACGAATTTGGGACTTTCCTTCAGGAACAGGGAAGGTTCCGGGAGGCGATTCAAGCCTTCCGCGATGCGACTACTGCCGCACCTGGGAGTGCCCTGGCACTATGCAGCCTCGGTACCGCATATCTCCAGACGGGCGACTTCGTTGCCGCCACTGAGAGCTTGAAGAAAGGTCTGGCACTAGCTCCAAACGCTGATTACGCAGTCGTAAACATCTCTCTTGCACTCCGATACCAGGGCAAATACAAAGATGCTCTGCCGTATGCACTGAGGGCTGTGCAGTTAGATCCCGCGAACGATGCGAACTGGTTAGAACTGGGAGATTGCTACTCCTCGCTACCCGACCGCCAGAATGAAGCACGGAGCGCTTATCTGCGAGCTGCAAAAGAGGCCGAGCGCCATTTGCAAACAGACCAGACCGATGGTCCGAGTTGGATGCTGCTAGCGCTTTACCGAGTCAAATCGGGAGATCGACAGACCGCTCTTTCCTTGATCCAGAAGGCCGAGTCGTTGGGTGCGGGAGATATGGATTCACAGATCTACAAGGCAAGGATTCTTGAGCAAATCGGCAGACGCGACGAAGCGCTGGCTACCCTTGCGGCTTGTTTTCAAAAAGGCGCCAGCGCATGGCAGATTACGCCGTTCCCCGACATGCAAGCACTGCGCAAAGATCCGCGCTACCGGCAGATGGCTCAGTCACGAGAAACTCATTCGACAAATGCACCTGCTGCCGGAACTTAGATGTCCGAGGATGGCGCTTATTCAAAGGGGAGGAGACGAAAATGGACAGCTCATGAGAATACAGACGGTGCGTTGTGCGGGGCAATCGGTGCGAAGGCCCGGTTGCTGATTAGATTACCCCAGAACCCGAAACAATGAGCGCTATCAGCGCCTTTCAGAAAGTGAGATTTATATGGCAACCACTGTGAATCCTACACCTGTCAGCGTAGTTTTCAGCCTGCCTGATCCCGATGTGAGGATGCGCAACTTTCATGGCGAAGTCGGTGGCACCGCGACGTGGCAATCCAGCGCGCCTAACTACCCTAGTTTCGTTGTGATTTTCGACGGTTCGAACCCCTCCGATGGCACGCAGGATGCTGAGTTTGAGGGAACGAGCTCAGTAGTGCTACCTCTCAACACTGCTGGTAAATTTCACTACGCGATTAAGCAAATCAAAGCAGACGGAACCCACAAAACCACGAGAACGTGCACGATATGTATCGTTGAGCAGGGCGCATTTATTCATTGTGTGGGTTGCCCACCCGGATAATCCGTCTGTCAAATCGAACAGGCTGGACTCGATGGGCCTAACGCCCCCGGTTGATGACGAATTGAGGTTTGGTGTAGCGGCCTCCGCCGAAGCAGAAATGTATTGAATCAGGCGATCAGCGGATCGCGCTTCACTGTCAACCTCTAACTACTGGAGAACTGCCGGGGTGTCTTCAAATGAGAGGCGACCCCAAGTAAAAGTTGCTGGCTATGGTGAGTATCAGGTGTAATCAGCCGCTCAAGAGCGTTGTGGGTTACGGGACAATCTTGAAACGCTCGAATGATCAGGTGCATGCGCCAACCATCGAGTGTCACGTG
Organism: Terriglobales bacterium; assembly: GCA_963823845.1. Lineage (GTDB taxonomy): Bacteria > Acidobacteriota > Terriglobia > Terriglobales > Acidobacteriaceae > Alloacidobacterium. The sequence continues at coordinate 121,699 of CAWGND010000016.1, read as the reverse complement.
ATTCTTTCATAAGGGGCGTCGCAAAGCTGCGAACCGACATCGAGATTGACATCGATTCTTTGAGTTGTAAATCAGCGTGCACTCCGGTCTCACTTCTGCCCATGGATCATAGTAGAATGCAAATGGCTGAGCCCTTAGACACGCTTAGAGCCTCCGTGCTAGTGCCGGTTAGCGTGGTGTCGGGGGATGGCAGTTCTTGTAAAATCATTGATCCTAAATGCGAAAGTGGCGGAATTGGCAGACGCACCAGACTAGGATGTGTTTTACATTTGCAGGTAATCGCACTTAAGCGGACCATCTGCGCAACTATCTGAAAACACTAAAATTGGCTACACGCTATTCTCAGTAGTGGTAGTCCCATCAAGTCACGACTAGCGTCGTTTGGTCAGTTCGCTCAAAATGGATCAATTCCGGTTACGCGTGACTCGGGAGTAAAGCTCGATAGTCATCTGTCCGGAAAGTAGACTACACAGACATCTCTAACAATCTCTGCGGTGTCAAGGCGTTTTTCGAGCGCAGGACGGCGCGAACTCTTAGGAGTTGCTTCGATAGCGCTTTGGTTGAAGAACTCATCATCGATGACGAAGGCTCGCATGTAATCTGTCGGGCGGAACTCGGTCCGACCCAAACATCTCTCCGATCGCACGTTCGACCATGATTACTACTTCGAACTCCCTGGTGAGGGAGCGGGATGCCCAATCAAGTGGGCGGTGATTTACTTCACACCATGTCTGTATCCAGGCTCTTGGCCTACCCGATCTTTTGTACCAGTGAGATTGTTAGTGTAGCGCGGCGGGTTTTGTAGTTATCCCGTCGCAGTCGGGGGTGTGGAAAAGTGGGAAGCGTTGTTGGCTTTCCACTTTTCCATGCCCCTTGTTGTTTTCGATCTGCCAGGCAGTCGGTGCCGGTGGCCTGTAACCTAACGAGGAGTGTGGCCTCACGGTGTTGTAATGCACGCGCCACCGCTCGGCCAGCAGCTGGAGCTCCTTCAGCGAGTAGAAGATCTCTCCGTTCAGGAACTCGTCCCGTAACTTGCTGTTGAACGATTCGCAGTAGCCGTTCTCCCAGGGAGAGCCGGGCTCGATGTAGAGTGTTTTCGCTCCCGAGCTAAGAAGCCACTTCCGCAGATCCTTGGCCATGAACTCCGGGCCGTTGTCCGAACGGATATGCTCCGGGATTCCGTACTCGATCATGGCGTCGGCTAATACCTCGATCACGTTCTGGCTGTTCAGCCTGCGCCGGGGACGGATCGCCAGGCATTCCCGAGTGAACTCATCGATCAGGTTTAACATCCGCACTGTCCTTCCATCCTGCGTAAACGTGCTGACGAAATCGTAGGCCCAGACGTGATTCGGCCGCTCCGGACGCAGCCGCACACATGATCCGTCATTGAGCCACAACCGTCCTCGTGGCTTCTGCTTCTGGGGAACCTTCAGCCCTTCGCGGCGCCAGATGCGTTCTACCCGGTCCTTGCCGACTCGCCAGCCCGCACGCTGCAAAAACACCGTGATGCGGCGATAGCCGTAGCGACCATACTGGCCGGCCAGCTCAATAATGGCCCGGGTCAATGCATCTTCGTCTTCACGCTGTGTCGGCTGGTAGCGTTGCGTGCCGCGTGGTTGATTCACCAGTTGGCACGCACGCCGCTCGCTCATGCCACGCTCTCGACTCGCATGGCTCACCGCACAACGCCGCCGTTCCGGGCTTAGAAGTTTCCCGAGGCGATGTCCTTCAACACCAGCTTATCCAGGCTCAACTCTGCCACCAGCCGCTTCAGCTTCGCGTTCTCCTGCTCCAGCTCCTTCAGCCGCCGTGCCTGGTCCACCCGCAAACCGCCATACTCTTTACGCCACCGGAAGTAGGTCTGCTCCACGATTCCCGCTTCCTTGCATGCTTGTGGCGTCGTCTTTCCGTTCGCCACGGCTACTTCGATCTGCCTCAGCAGATTCACAACCTGTTCTGCACTATGCTTCTTGCCTCGCGCCATCTTCCGCTCCTCTTGTTCCAGTTTGTCTCACCTCCACTGGCACAAATTGAGCCGGGCACTCCAAGACCAAGAATCAAGAAATGTGCCCCTCTGGGACATTCGGCCATGGCTATGAATCCCTTGGCACGACTCCAGGTGCGCACGCACGGTGGAGTGCAACGTTGATCGAATCCGCGCAGGAGTGAGGCTTTCCCCCCGGGGTGCCATCCTGGCGCGAATTGGCGCCGTGCGCTTGGCTCTGAGCGTTCTCCATGCGGGTGGGCGGCGATTCCCCAAGCAATGGCCCAGGCAGTGGCCCGGCAGGGCACTGGCATGGAGAGTTTGGCAAAAGAGGTCGTCAAGCTGCCCCGCGAACTGTTGGTTCTGCTCCCCCAACCCCAATAAACGAGAAATCGGAATCGAGCCCACGGTTCGACAAGGCCTGGATTTGAACTACATTCCAGTTGTCATCACCGACGCCTGCGATTCAAAGACAGAAGAATTGAAGCATCGGTCGCTGGCAACACTGGAAGAAACCGGCGAGGTTTTTATGGCCTCAACCGCCGATATTGCCGCACTCCTGGACGAGCGCTAAGCCGGATTCTCTGCGCACCAACGCCGTCATCAGCCGCGTCTAACTGGCAAAACTTGCGAGGTATGGTCATGAAAGCAGTTGTGCTCCACGAGTACGGCGGGCCCGACAAGCTCAGGTATGAGGACTGGGACGATCCCCGGGCGGGCGACGGCCAGATCCTTGTTCGCGTCAGCGCAGCCGGAGTCAATCCCATCGATTGGAAGATTCGCAGCGGCGCCATGAAGACTTTCATGCCGGTGGAACTGCCCACCATCCTCGGCTACGATTACTCTGGCGTCGTATGCTCAGTTGGCAAGGGCGTCGAGGGCTATGCCGAGGGCGACAAGGTCTTCGGGCGCGCCGGCAAGTGCTACGCCGAACTCCTTCTGGCTGATCTCGCAGGCTTGTCGAAGCTTCCCAAGGGCCTTGATCCCATTGAAGCCGCCGCGCTCCCGGTGGTGCTCAACACTGGTGAACAACTGATCGTTCAGGCCGGCAAGGTTCAGCCTGGCCAGACGGTCGTCATCACTGGCGCACTGGGCAGCGTAGGCCGCACCGCCGTCTGGGTGGCGAAGAAGGTCGGTGCGCACGTCATCGCCGGTGTCCGCGGCTCACAGAAGAAGGCGGCGGAAGAACTCGGGGCCGATGCCCTTCTGGCGCTCGATAACCGCCAGGAGATGGACTCACTCGGCGTTGTCGAGGTTGTAGCCGATACGATTGGCGGCGTCGTCAGCGGCGCGCTCCTGGCTAAAGTCAAGCCGGGCGGGACCTATGCCTCGGTGGTAGGGCCTCCCCCAAATGCCAAACTTTACCCCGCCGTCAAGGAAGGCTTTTGGCTCCCATCCTGACGCAGCGAGCATGCGTTCGCTCGCAGAAGATATCGCAAACGGAAAGTTCAAGATTTCTGTCGATCGCAAAATTCCGCTGGCCGACGCGGCGAAAGCCCACGTTGAAGCGGAGAAGGGCGGCGTTGGGAAAATTCTCCTTTTGGCATGACCGTACGAGGGACCTCAAGTGCTTCGTCTGGATCACCTGGATCGATGCCGCGATCGCTGGAACGTCGATCCTCACAAGTCCGATCGAGTCCTTTCGATTCGCTCCGAGTACAGAATCTCGCAATTAGATCTGAGCGGTGCCACCGTCAACAAAGAGCTCGATACCATTGACGAAACTGGAATCGCTGGAGGCCAAAAAGAGGGCCACGGTTGCAATCTCTTCCGGTCGTCCCATCTCGCCGCGTGGTATCTGTGATTTGAAGAACTCCTTGGCTTCAGTACCGAGAGGATCGAGGATTGGCGTGTCGATGGTGCCAGGGCTAAGAATGTTCACCCGGATTCTGCGTTCTTTTAGTTCCAGCAGCCAGGTACGAGCGAAGGAGCGCACGGCCGCCTTGCTGGCGCTGTAGACGCCGAAGGCTGGAAACCCTTTGATGCTGGCGATCGATCCGTTCATGAAAATAGAACCGTTGTCGTTGAAGAGAGGCAGCGCCTTCTGTACGGTGAACAGGGTGCCGCGGACGTTCAAGTCGAAGGTCTTGTCGAAGTGCTCCTCCGTAACCTCCTCGAGCTTAGCGAGCTCGCCCTGACCTGCACTGGCGAAGAGGATATCGATCTTACCTTTTTCGCGTTGGACAGTCTCATAGAGGCGGTCGAGATCGGCTAGATTGGCCGCGTCGCCCTGCACACCGGTCACGTTCCTACCGATGAGTTTTACGGCTTCATCGAGCTTATCCTTGCGACGGCCCGTGATAAAGACGTACGCGCCCTCTTCAACAAAGAGCTTCGCTGTTGCGAGCGCCATGCCAGAAGTGGCCGCAGTTATCACGGCTACTTTTCCTTCGAGCTTTCCCATGATTCTCTCCTTCGGATGTAGTTGGGGTCGATGCGAAAGCCCGCTGCCGCATCGCTCTTAGCAGCGGACCGTTTGCCAAGAGATTAGCGGAGGCCACCGCTGGCAATGATAAGTTCGCCGGTAAGCCACTTCGCATCCTCGGAGGCGAGGAAGGTGACAACTCTGGCAATATCATCGGGTTGGCCTGCGCGACCGAGCGGCGTCTGCTGGACGAGCGTCTTTTCGAAGTCTGAGCCGATAACGCCGGCACTGTGTGTGCCTTCGGTTTCGACGACGCCGGGATTTACAGAGTTGACGCGGATCTTTTTCGCGCCAAGTTCCCTGGCAAGCACACCGGTAATGGCATCGAGCGCACCCTTCGTCGCCGTGTAGACCGCGCTGTTCGGTGGAGTGATGCGGCTGACGCCGGAGCCGATGTTGACGATGCTGGAGCCCTCACCAAGGTGCTTAGTCGCAGCCTGCGTGGTAAGCAACACACCCAGTACGTTGATGTTGAAGATCTTGTGGAACTGCTCTTCCGTGACCGCTTCGATGGATGAGAATTCGTAGACACCCGAGTTGTTGACCAGGATATCGAGGCGGCCGAAGTTCTTGATGGCTGCGTCGATCAAGCCCTGTGCCTCTGCGGCTTTCGAGACATCTCCGCCGACGGCCACGGCCTTGCCACCGGCAGCGGCGATGGCGCCCACGACCGCGTCGGCACCCGCCTTGCTGGAGGCATAGTTGACAATGACGGAAGCGCCTTCAGCGGCGAGTGATTTGGCGATGGCGGCTCCGATACCTTTGGAGGCGCCCGTAACAACTGCGACTTTACCTGTGAGCTTGCTCATATCTTTATCTCGTTTCCAGAACTGGATTGATTCGAAGCCTTCATGGGTGCCTCACTCGGCCGCCCCTTGCGTGATTCTGAAGAATAGATGAGGTCGTCAGAAGAATGATTCAATAGTTCTGAATTTATGAACTATTGAACCATTTTTATTCCCTGACTACTCTTATAGTCATGCGCCCCCTGTACCATCCCTCGATCGAAGACGTTACGGTTGAGGGAATCCTTCACGCCTTGTCCGACCCGATACGGGTGGCCATCTACGCAGATATCGTGTCGCAGGAGTGCTCGCAAAACTGTTCGACATTCTTGACTGTCAGCGACAAGACGATTCCTAAGTCCACGCTTTCTCAACACTTCAGAGCGCTGAGAGAGGCAGGGCTGATCCGTGGGGAACGGCGCGGCGTCGAAGTGCATAACATCTCGCGCTGCGCGGAGATCGAGCAACGCTTTCCGGGACTGATTCGGGCGATCGTCAACGCGCACACCATTCAATTAAGGGACGAAGCTGGTAAAAGGCCTTCCAGACGGGCAACGAAGAAAACGAAAAATAAGTAAAGAGATGCAGAGTTCAGGGCGCAACGAAGCTCGTCCCTGCCGGCCCGTTGTTATCCAGTAGTATATTGAACCATCGCCGGCGAGGTGGATTAGCCCTGCGCTGCCTTTCTGGTCCGGCTGGGATTTTCGGCAGTACAATGTCAAAGAGTAGTTGCTGTCGACCGCATGGTTAGAGCCATTACTTGCTGTAAACCATTGATTATAAGGGCGAAAGTGGCGGAATTGGCAGACGCACAAGACTTAGGATGTGTTTTATCTGATTTTGCAGGTAATCGCAACCAAACGCATCATATGCGCAACTAGCTGAAAACACTAATATTGGCTGCACACTATCCCCAATAGTTGTCGCATCAAGTCGCATCCGTTCGCAACAGCAACTGACACCAGAATTGCACCATCTTCAGTGGCCCTCAAACTGGTCCAGGCAGCGATAGCGTTGACGCTAATTCGGAATACCAACCTGATAGCGCTAGTCAGTTGTTGGTCACTACCTTCTTCGGTCAATATAAGGAACAAGCGGAACCTGCTGGAGTTCCCTTTGAATCGTTAAATTAATCTGTCGACCAGTTTGCCTGGCACACGGTTAGATAGCCCAGCTTCGTATAATTTCCGCATGTCAGTGCTACGGGCCGCGCCTATTGCCTTTATCCTCACGATGCTGGCGGCAGCACAGCAAACCATCTCGTTCCCAACGAAAGACGGTGGTCAGCTGTGTGGCGACCTTTATGGTCAAGGCGATCGGGCAGTGATCCTCGCTCACGGCGGCAGATTCAACAAGGAGAGTTGGAAGGAGCAGGCACACGTTTTAGCAACAAAAGGATTTCGAATCCTTGCCATTGACTTTCGTGGCTTTGGCTGTTCGATAGGACCGGGCCAGGCAGATTTCTTCAGTGCCCCATTTCCTAACGACGTGCTTGCGGCCGTTGGCTACTTGAAATCGCACGGCGCTAAAACCGTATCGGTGGTTGGCGGAAGTTTCGGCGGCGCGACTGCCGGAGATGCATCCATCGTGGGTGCGCCAGGAGAAATTGATCGCATCGTATTTCTGGGCGCAGCACCGAACCTCTCCGCAGAAAAGTTGAAGTCAAGGGCGTTGTACATTGTTGCGCGTGAAGATCGCAGTGGAGACAGCCTGCGGCTGCCGGGCATTCGTGCTCAATACGAGAAGACTCCTCAGCTAAAGGAACTCATCATCCTTGATGGTTCTGCTCACGCTCAATTTTTGTTTCAAACAGACCAGAACAATCGAGTGATGCACGAGATTCAACGATTCTTATCGATGCCCTAGTCGGGCGCCGAATCCGACGGCAAAATCCTCAGTTGACGACGAAACCTCCGAGGCGGGCCATTCACGAAACGTGCTGAGCCAAAGATCAACTACCAAGGATCAGGCACGGTTTCGTCTCTGCCCTTTTCGCTTGTTGGGGTCGCGCTCTTGTGCGATACCGGTCCAGGTAGCGGGTCGGAATGAGCAGCCCCATACTGACGCTCATGAATTGTTGGTGTCCACTGCTGAAGCTTTGTATCCATAGCTCGGTTCCACATACCAACCCAATTGAACTCTGTTGTTTTGGATAACGTATAGGGTTTCTTAAAAAGGAGGTCCGTATCTCACTCAGTTTGGCTGCGACTGAACAACGGTGTCACTCCCGCTTCGATTTCCAACCACTCTTTGATAGGTGTTACTTCTACAGCGATCCGGAAGTCTCGTGCCGTTATTTCCGGATTGCCGGTTTGAACGAAGTCGCTGGCGCGACGGGCTAAGAGGGGTGGTTGGTCGAATGTAATCGATCAAAAGCGACAGGAATTCATAGACGTTACTGTCACATGTGACAGTTCACATAGTGATCTCGATTTCTTACCATCGGCCTGGAATTCAGTAGAGGCGACCTCTGGGTTGCAACTCGGGTGTGTATGCAACATCGAGGGAAGCCGAAAGAAAGGAGACCAGAGATGAAAAAGATTTCGTTTGTCTGGATGGCTGTGCTGCTCATGATCGCCAGTAGTGCATTTGGTCAGGACGTTCGCCATAACTTCGATAAAGACACCGATTTCTCGAAGTTCAAAACCTACAAGTGGGTCACCCTCAAAGATGCTCCCCGAGTCGACGCGCTGCTCGATAAACAGATCAGGGATGCCTTCGACGCTCAGTTAGCCACGAAAGGTTTGAGCAAGGTGGACGGAGATGATGCCGACCTGTTCGTTGGCTATAAGGTGGGGATGAGCTCGGAAAAGCAGTTCAACTCGTCAACACTGGCTGACGTCCTGGCCCAGGATGGAATAGAGCCGGCTGTTATGGTGGAGCAGGAATGGGTGGCATGACAACCGGATCGACTTCGACTATCTACGTCGGACAGCTGGCTCTGGATATGAATGACTCAACACACAAGGACCTGGTGTGGCGAGGTGTTGTGGGCAAGACCATTGACCCGGAGGCCATCCGCCGAAGGCAAAGTAGCCCCTTGTCTGTGGCGGAGGCAGCGTTGATATTGACCTCGTTTTTCAGTGGCCATCAGCGACATATGAGACGGCACGCGATCGTGTTCTGCTCAGTGGAATAGGCGAGGATTCGACAAGAGCGATGCTTGGCACCACAGAAGCGACGCACACACATCAGCGTTTGGTTTTGTTCGATTGCGCTTCCCTGCCGGGCCGAAATGGTTCGTCCTCCTGCGCTCCACAGTCCACTGCCGCCGCTCTTCGATAAGTCCCGGCGTCCAGGAGAAATTGAGAAAGCAAAGTAGTTGAAAATCACTACGGAACCTGATTATCACAATTGCCGGAGGTTACTCGTCGCAACTCAATCATAATGTGAACCAAGCTTTGTCGGCATCGAGGTGCATTGCTTGGTTAGAATGTAGCCTTGCACGGCAGTCGTTGCGGGTTCGTTCTGCGAACAAAGGATCGCAGGCTCAGCAGAGTTGAAATACGTGTGCCAACGTGACAGGTCGGAATGGTTCTACATCATGCGATTTGGTGCGAATTCATCCAGAAAGATTCTGGGGTACAGAATGGTATTTTCTGGTCTGCCTTGTCGGTAAGTGTCTTCGATTGAGACTATGGCTGCCTTGGGGGCAGCCAAGCATCAGAAAGGAGCAGGAAAATGAAAGCAATTCGTCTACTTGGGATGGCCAATATCGTAACGCTGTTGTTTCTGGGCATCACCCTCGGAACAGCCGCGGCACAATCGACGAAGGTTCAAGGCATCATCAAAAGCCGCAGCGGCCCGGACATCATCCTGAGCACCAGCCAGGACCCGAACATGGTTGTCATGCTCACCGATAGCACTGACGTGGGACAGGTGGAGGGTTTGCTCAAAGCGCGCAGCAAGCAGATGTCCATGGCTGCGCTCATCCCGGGCCTCGCCGTCTCCGTGGAAGGCGCCTTCAACAACCAGAACGTCCTCGTTGCCAGCAAAGTGCGATTCAAGGGCAGCGACCTGAAGAACGCCAAAGCCATCGCAGCCGGCATGCACGATACCAATCAGCAGGTGCAAAAGAATCAGGAAGAGCTCGCGAAGCAGAACGCCGAGTTGCAGGCACAGAATGAGGCTCTGCAGAAGCACCAGGAAGCCATCGCAGCCAACAAAGCCGCCATAGATGCCGCAATCGCCCGCTTCGGCCAGCTTGACGACTACTACATCATGGACGAAGTCACTGTCTACTTCGCCAACGGCAAAACCAAGGTGGATCCCAAGTACATCTCCCAGATCACGACGCTGGCTCAAAACGCAAGCAACGTTCAGGGCTACATGATCGAGGTAAAGGGCTATGCCTCGGCCGTGGGCAGCCCGCAGGTGAACCAGAAGATCAGCCAGGAGCGCGCGCAGAACGTCGTCGACATTCTGCTCCAGCAGGGCAAGGTCCCGCTCACCAGGATGCTCGCGCCGGGAGCGATGGGCGAAAGCGAGCAGGTCGGTACTAACAAGACTGTGGAAGGCCAGGCAGAGAACCGGCGCGTCGTGGTCCGCGTCCTACAGAATAAGGCCATCGCCGGAGTGCCCGCAGCCTAGGCTTTCTCGGGCTATCGCAGATTTGCAGAATGGCAGAGATCGTCAGTGCGAAGGCTGGGGACAAGGACTCGGCCTTTGTGGCAGTTGGAATATTTTACTGTGCTTCGCTGGCCGGCCTTGTTCCCCGTCGATAATGTTCACCAGCTGCCAGGGATTTTGGCGCAGCTCAAACTGCAGCTCACCCTTCTTGTTGATAATCAGCTGGCAAGCGAGATAGAAAACGCCTGTGCTCTTGTTCGAGTCGGAATCGTTCAGGTTGAATACACCCGCGGTAAGACCAAGGCGGTGCTGGGTTGTTGGCGTAGGCTTCGCCGTACCTGATCAGGCGGTTTGTCGCGAACGGGCCTGTCGGGTACGAATCAGACGGATGTAGGCGAGGTCATAGCCCAAGGTGCCCGTGATGGCAATGCGGCTCACTGGCTGCATCTTGCTGAGGGCATCTACCAATCCCGGCTTTGCCATTTCTTGAATGCAGCAATGAGCTGCTGCCTCTCCTCCGCTGTAGAGAAGCGGTGATAGTCACCTTGATACTCACACGCCCAGTTGCGTGCTGGTCGCCCATCGCCGTGGCAGCCAATGGCAATCGGTATTCCCATTCGCAAGCCCAATCAGGATTTGCGAAAATGCTCCTCTCAACACCAGCTTCAAAATCTTTCCCCGCTCTGCGCCCAGAGCCATTCGTACTCCAATTTCGCTCGTGGCGCCATTCGACCGTATAAACAGTAACGCCATACAAACCCATCGCAGCGCGACCATTGCAAGCAGACCAAATAACCCGGTCAACTGCGCGACAACACGCTGTTAGCCGAGTCTGGCATCACCAGTTTCTGCATGGTTTGAATCCTGATGATCGTCAGATTAAGAGGCAGCCGGACACTAGAGCATTACAATGTCTGCGCGATATGCCCACATGGACCAGACGACGCTACGAAATGCGATGTCGGTCATTAATACCAAGTGATGGTTTTCATTGTATGTAATTGCGATGTCCGTGGCCGGATGCAGCAACACAAGCAAAATGTACGGCTCTGGACTTTCCGCCCCTGACGCACGTGTTATCGCTGAAGAAGCTTACATCGATGGTTTTCCCATGGGCCGTCCATTATCAAACCATGTATACGCAGGCAATTGGCACAACTAACCCGATTATCGCGGAGCCTTCAACGCTATCAACAGTTCCCAATCTGTCGCGACTCCAGAAGACAAATTTGTCGTTACTCCCAACTCCGACGCTCCCTATTCCTACCTGTGAAGGAACCGGCGGTCCGAGCCTCTCGCCATCACCGTGCCGAGATCGAGCCCAACCGCTACTACACGACGCATCTCGCCGATCTTTACACGTATGACTTTTCCTGTCATGGTACCCGCGCCGATGGCAACGACGGCGGAACACTTCTGATCGCCGTTCGCTAAGACTTCCGGCCCCTGACTGTCACATGTGCCAGTTGCATCCGGGGAATGCTGAGTTCATAGTTCCGACATTAATTCCCGACCGTTCTGACCAAAACACAAACCCCCGAGGGAGGACCCCTATACGAGCCAAAGTCATATCACCCTTGACTTCCCGATTAAGGCGCCCGCCAGCGCGAAGGCGCTGACCGAAGAGCTACCCCCGTTGATGCCCGATTTTGCGAAAACGCAGGATAGTCTCGGTACTGTGCATTTCTCACGTTTCATGGTCAAGGGGGACGAGAAGCTTCTCTTCCTTTCGGACATTGACGGCGAGATTGAAAAGCATATTGAACGACTAGTGCAAGTGCTGGCCCCGTGTTGGACGCCATCTTCAAGCATGTGGAAGACCCTCCGGCCGCACCCGTGGCCAGTAACCCAGAGAGGGTCATCAAATGGCTGACGCGTCATATCCGCGAACCTATAGATACGTATTTCGCTTACGAAGACGCTTCGGTCCAGGACATTAAGGCGGTCGCTCGTGCGGCGGGCTTTACGGGCAATACCGAACAGAGCCCATTGCTGACATACATGTCCTTCAAGTCCCGGGTGCAAGGCTTTGTCTTGAAGCTGGTCGGGCCGGCGTTGGTGGGAGAGAAGGGACATAGAATTGCACCATCCTTAGCGAAGGAGTTCTTGCCTTGTTGGGCTTATTCTGTCGTCGTTCGAGCACACTTCGACTTTTAAAGAGTTCTTGGCAATCCCGATGAGCGTACTGCCAATCTTAGAGTCCTGAGCTTAGTAGACCTTCGTTGATCAGCTTGCGTTGCATTTCCGTGGTGAGAGAGCCGGAAGACATGAAGCTGGTAGTGGTTACGGGGTTTATCGACGCTTCCTTGGAGATATCTCCAATCGCGTCCGTAATCGCTCGGAATAGCGGATTCCCTTGCGGGTCTGAGTTGGCTGCCATGGTCGACCTACTTCTTAGAGAGGTCAATAATATCGGGACCCAACTGAATTGCGAGATTCGTCTCTTCTTTTTTGCGCAGCTGTTGGCCCGCTCGTTGCTATTTTTTTCATCTTGACACTTTGCTTCCTTCGTGTGTAGTAAGGGTTCTAAGTTATCGCTCGCTGTTCTCATTATCTTCAGGCCTGCAGTGCACGTTCTTTGCCTGTCATGAATCGATAGGCGAATCCTCTGTGGTCTGCATTTTGGTCTCGCACCCCTTCCCTCTGTGTGCCTCGAGGTGTTCCGTTGACCAGGCCCATGTTGCGGCTAACTCATGCGCTTGCATTCTCATTCTTTATCTGCATACTGCCCGCAGCATCGGCCCAGGCGAATGTGCAAGGACAATGGAGCACGTTGGCCAGTACCATGCCTATCAATCCTGTCCACGTTGCCCTGTTGAGTAACGGCAAAGTGCTAGTGGTTGCCGGCTCAGGAAACTGCCCACCGTCGCAGGCCGGGTGTCCATCGGGCCCACCCTACAGCTCATCGAATGGTTCCGGGGCATTGCTCGTGGATCCGGTGAGCGGACAGACCATCAGCCAGTTTTCCCTCTCCTGGGACATGTTCTGTAATGGCATGGTGCTCCTGGAGGATGGGCGCCCGTTTGTAGTTGGCGGCACCATACAGTATGACCCTTTCTTCGGACAGCCGCAGGCAGCGACCTTCGATCCGCTGGCAAACACATTCAGTAACACGCCGAATATGGCGCACGGGCGCTGGTATCCGACGGTCGTGACTCTGGGCGATGGAAGAGTCATGGCGTTTTCAGGGTTGACGGAGACCGGTGGTACCAACACCGCTGTCGAGTTCTACACCGATGGCTCGGGCTGGAGTACGCAGTACACCGCATCCTGGACCCCGGATCTCTATCCACGCTTGCACGTCTTGCCGAATGGCAAGGTCTTCTACTCTGGTTCGCAAACCACATCGAAGCTCTTCGACCCGTCTGCGAACACCTGGAACACGAACGTCGCCAAAACAAATTACAGTGGAGCACGCACCTACGGTACATCTGTTCTGCTGCCAGTAGGGCCGAGCAACAACTATGACCCCAAAGTGATCATCATGGGTGGCGGCAACCCCGCCACCAACACCACGGAGATCATCGACATGGGCGCGTCGACCTCGGCATGGCAATTGGGGCCAAACATGAGTCAGGCGCGGATTGAGATGAATGCGGTGATTTTGCCCAACGGCAAAGTTCTCGCTGTTGGCGGCTCTCTTAATGATGAAGACACGAACACCGCCAGCCTGAATGCGGACCTCTATGACCCTGTAACCAACACATTTTCCTCAGCGGGGGCAAACGCCTATCCGCGTTTGTATCACTCGGTGGCGTTGCTCCTTCCGGATGCGACGGTATGGCTTGCCGGCGGCAATCCTTCGCGCGGCAGCTATGTACAGCAGATGGAGATTTATAAACCAGCGTACCTGTTCAATCCGGACGGCACAATGGCCACACGGCCTTCGATCACAAGCGCGCCGAGCACTATCAGTTACGGCGAAGCTTTCACCGTGGCAACCTCGGATGCTGCGAATATTTCCTCGGCCGTCCTGGTACGGAATGGAACTGTGACGCACGCTTTCGGAATGGACCAGCGTGAAGTGGGCCTGTCTTTCACAGTGGGGAGCGGAATACTCACAGTCACTGCTCCTCCAAGTGGCAACATTGCCCCGCCTGGTTACTACATGCTGTTTCTTCTGAATCAATCCGGCGTACCTTCAGTGGCGAGTTTTGTTCAGGTAACAGCCGGCCCACAAGATTTCTCAGTCGCAGCCACACCATCCTCCCAGAACGTGTCTCCGGGAAATGGCATAAGTTATACCGTTAGCGTAATACCCTCTAATGGATTCACGGGAAACGTGAGCTTCACCGTTACCGGATTACCCTCTGGGGCAACTGCCAGTTTCACGCCCAGCTCAGTTTCGGATTCGGGATCCTCCACCTTGACGGTGAATACTTCGACTTCGACCCCAACTGGCAACTACACACTTACGATAACGGCAACCAGCGGCACTCTGATTCACTCTACGCAGGTGAGTCTCGCCGTGGGAACTCCGACGGTGAGTAGTGTGTCACCTAATAACGGTCCGACCACCGGTGGAACGGCGGTAACAGTTACGGGGACGAACTTCGCGGCGGGAGCGACGCTGACGTTTGGCAGCGCGGCGGCGACGAATGTGGTAGTGGTCAACAGCACGACGATCACAGCGGTTACGCCAGCCCACGCTTTGGGCGAGGCGAATATAACAGTAACCAACACGGACGGGCAGAGCGCCACCCTGGTCGGAAATACCAGTCCGCTGTCCAACGCCGGATTCGAATCGGGCGCGGCCAACTGGGTCTTGTCAGGCTCGGGAGGAACCGCGACCTTCGGGAGCAATGCCGCCAACGCTCATAGCGGCAGCGGGTATGTGGAGTTGAGCGCACCGGCCGGATCCCATCCGGTCCTGTTTGCCGCTACCGCGAGCAATGTGGCGGAATATTTCCCGGTGAGCCCGGGCGACGTCATCACGTTCGGCGGCTGGGGCTATAACGTGTCCGGCAATGGCAATGCGCGTTGGGGCATCGAGATCTCCGACGCGAACAAGGCGAACGCGTCCTATGTGTCCGCTGCTCCATACAACGTAACGACCTCGTCCTGGGTAAATTTCCAAAGTACGTACACTGTGCCCACTGGCAAGGCGTTCGTTCGTTTCTATTGTGAGATCAATAGCAGTACTGTCACTGCAGTGGATCGCTTCGACGATGCCTACTTGCAGATAGGCATTGTCAACGGCGGGTTCGACTACATCGTTGCAACCAATCCGGCGCCCACGTTGAGTTCCATCACTCCGCGGTCGGGGAGCGCGGCTGGAGGAACTTCCGTCAGCATCAGCGGAGCCAATTATCTAGCTGGAGCAAAGGTCAGCTTTGACAGCGATGCCGCCACGAATGTGGTAGTGGTCAACAGCACGACGATCACAGCGGTTACGCCAGCCCACGCTTTGGGCGAGGCGAATGTAACAGTAACCAACACGGACGGGCAGAGCGCCACCCTGGTCGGAAACACCAGTCCCCTGTCCAACGCCGGATTCGAATCGGGCGCGGTCAACTGGGTCTTGTCAGGCTCGGGAGGAACCGCGACCTTCCCGAGCAATGCCGCCAACGCTCATAGCGGCAGCGGGTATGTGGAGTTGAGTGCACCGGCCGGAACTCATCCGGTTCTGTTTGCCGCCACCGCGAGCAATGTGGCCGAATATTTCCCGGTGAGCCCGGGCGACATCGTCGCGTTCGGCGGCTGGGGCTACAATGTGTCCGGCAATGGCCTGGCGCGCTGGGGGATTGAGGTCTCCGATACGAACAAGGCGAATGCGGTCTATGTGTCCGCTCCTCCATACAACGTAACGACCTCGTCCTGGGTGAATTTCCAGGGTGCCTACACGGTGCCCACTGGCAAGGCCTTCGTTCGTTTCTATTGTGAGATCAACAGCCCTACTGTCGCTGCGGTGGATCGTTTCGACGATGCCTACTTACAGATAGGCATTCCCAACGGCGGGTTCGACTATCTTGCGCCAGGTACTGGACCGGTTGTCAACTCAGTGTCGCCGACTCAAGGAGTAAGCACCGGCGGTGACACGGTCACGATTTCAGGTTCCAATTTTGCCGCTGGCGCGACGGTGGCGTTTGGCGGGGCGGCAGCGACGAACGTAATGGTGGTAAACAGCACGACGATCACGGCGACGACACCTGCGGGGAGTGCAGGCGCGGCGACGGTGACCGTGACGAATCCTGACGGGCAGAGCGGGAGCCTGACCAGTGGGTTCACCTATATCGCGTCGCCGACGGTGACCAGTGTAAGTCCGAACAGCGGATCGGCAGCAGGCGGGACGGTGGTGACGATTACCGGGACGAACTTCGCTACGGGTGCGACGGTGACCTTCGGCAGCGCGTCAGCGACGAATGTGACAGTGGCGAACAGCACGACCATCACAGCGACGACCCCGGCGGGGAGCGGGGGTGCGGTGACGGTAACGGTGACCAACTCCGGAGGGCAGAGCGGGAGCCTGACGAACGGGTTTACCTATACCGCGCCGCCCACGGTAAGCAGCGTCAGCCCAAACAGCGGGTCGACCTCGGGTGGAACACCGGTGACCATCACGGGGACGAACTTCGCGGCGGGTGCGACGGTGACCTTCGGCAGCGCGTCAGCGACGAATGTGACAGTGGCGAACGGCACGACGATCACAGCGACGACCCCAGCGGGGAGTGCGGGCGCGGTGACGGTGACGGTGACCAATTCGAGCGGGCAGAGCGGGAGTCTGGCCAATGGATACACCTATGTGGTGTCGCCGACGGTAAGCAGCGTCAGCCCAAACAGCGGGTCGGCAGCGGGCGGGACGTCGGTAACGATCACGGGGACGAACTTCGTCACGGGTGCGACGGTGACGTTTGGCAGTACGGCGGCGACGAATGTGGTGGTGGTGAACGGCACGACGATCACGGCGACCACGCCGGCGGGGAGCGGGGGTGCGGTGACGGTAACGGTGACCAACTCCGGAGGGCAGAGCGGGAGCCTGACGAACGGGTTTACCTATACCGCGCCGCCCACGGTAAGCAGCGTCAGCCCAAACAGCGGGTCGACCTCGGGTGGAACACCGGTGACCATCACGGGGACGAACTTCGCGGCGGGTGCGACGGTGACCTTCGGCAGCGCGTCAGCGACGAATGTGACAGTGGCGAACGGCACGACGATCACAGCGACGACCCCAGCGGGGAGTGCGGGCGCGGTGACGGTGACGGTGACCAATTCGAGCGGGCAGAGCGGGAGTCTGGCCAATGGATACACCTATGTGGTGTCGCCGACGGTAAGCAGCGTCAGCCCAAACAGCGGGTCGACCTCGGGTGGAACACCGGTGACCATCACGGGGACGAACTTCGTCACGGGTGCGACGGTGACCTTCGGCAGCGCGTCAGCGACGAATGTGACAGTGGCGAACAGCACGACCATCACAGCGACGACCCCGGCGGGGAGCGGGGGTGCGGTGACGGTAACGGTGACCAACTCCGGAGGGCAGAGCGGGAGCCTGACGAACGGGTTTACCTATACCGCGCCGCCCACGGTAAGCAGCGTCAGCCCAAACAGCGGGTCGACCTCGGGTGGAACACCGGTGACCATCACGGGGACGAACTTCGCGGCGGGTGCGACGGTGACCTTCGGCAACGCGTCAGCGACGAATGTGACAGTGGCGAACGGCACGACGATCACAGCGACGACCCCAGCGGGGAGTGCGGGCGCGGTGACGGTGACGGTGACCAATTCGAGCGGGCAGAGCGGGAGTCTGGCCAATGGATACACCTATGTGGTGTCGCCGACGGTAAGCAGCGTCAGCCCAAACAGCGGGTCGACCTCGGGTGGAACACCGGTGACCATCACGGGGACGAACTTCGTCACGGGTGCGACGGTGACCTTCGGCAGCGCGTCAGCGACGAATGTGACAGTGGCGAACAGCACGACCATCACAGCGACGACCCCGGCGGGGAGCGGGGGTGCGGTGACGGTAACGGTGACCAACTCCGGAGGGCAGAGCGGGAGCCTGACGAACGGGTTTACCTATACCGCGCCGCCCACGGTAAGCAGCGTCAGCCCAAACAGCGGGTCGACCTCGGGTGGAACACCGGTGACCATCACGGGGACGAACTTCGCGACGGGTGCGACGGTGACCTTCGGCAGCGCGTCAGCGACGAATGTGACAGTGGCGAACGGCACGACGATCACAGCGACGACCCCAGCGGGGAGTGCGGGCGCGGTGACGGTGACGGTGACCAATTCGAGCGGGCAGAGCGGGAGTCTGGCCAATGGATACACCTATGTGGTGTCGCCGACGGTAAGCAGCGTCAGCCCAAACAGCGGGTCGGCAGCAGGCGGGACGGTGGTGACGATTACCGGGACGAACTTCGCTACGGGTGCGACGGTGACCTTCGGCAGCGCGTCAGCGACGAATGTGACAGTGGCGAACAGCACGACCATCACAGCGACGACCCCGGCGGGGAGCGGGGGTGCGGTGACGGTAACGGTGACCAACTCCGGAGGGCAGAGCGGGAGCCTGACGAACGGGTTTACCTATACCGCGCCGCCCACGGTAAGCAGCGTCAGCCCAAACAGCGGGTCGACCTCGGGTGGAACACCGGTGACCATCACGGGGACGAACTTCGCGGCGGGTGCGACGGTGACCTTCGGCAGCGCGTCAGCGACGAATGTGACAGTGGCGAACGGCACGACGATCACAGCGACGACCCCAGCGGGGAGTGCGGGCGCGGTGACGGTGACGGTGACCAATTCGAGCGGGCAGAGCGGGAGTCTGGCCAATGGATACACCTATGTGGTGTCGCCGACGGTAAGCAGCGTCAGCCCAAACAGCGGGTCGGCAGCGGGCGGGACTTCGGTAACGATCACGGGAACGAACTTCGTCACGGGTGCGACGGTGACGTTTGGCAGTACGGCGGCGACGAATGTGGTGGTGGTGAACGGCACGACGATCACGGCGACCACGCCGGCGGGAAGTGCCGGAGCGGTGACGGTGACGGTGACGGCGAACGGACAGAGCGGGAGCCTGGCCAGTGCATTTACCTATATCGGACAGCCGACGGTGACGAGCGTATCGCCGAACAACGGACCGGTGGCGGGTGGCACGGCAGTGACGATCACGGGGACGAACTTCGCCTCCGGTGCGACGGTGACGTTTGGCAGCGCAGCGGCGACGAGCGTGGCGGTGGTGAACAGCACGACCATCACGGCGAAGACGCCAGCCGGGAGTGCCGGAGCGGTGACAGTGACGGTGACCAACTCGGGCGGGCTAAGCGGGAACCTGGCGAGTGGGTTCACCTACAACGCCTCGGTGGCGATCAGCTTTGCGCAGGTAGCCTCGGCGACGCCGCAGTCACCAACAGCGACGGTGAGCGTGAGTTACCCGGGAGCGCAGACGTCGGGAGATCTGAACATCGTGGTGGTTGGCTGGAACGACACCACGACGACGGTGCAGTCGGTGAAGGACAGTGCGGGCAACACCTATAAGCTGGCGATCGGGCCGACGAGCGGCACGGCATTGCAGCAATCGATCTACTATGCGGCGGACATAGTGAGTGGCGGCAACACGGTAACGGTGGCGTTCAGCGCGGCGGCGGCGTTTCCGGATGTGCGCATACTGGAGTACCGGGGAGTGACGGCAGTAGATGTGACGGCGGGCACGAGCGGGAACAGTGCGAGCGCGAGCAGCGGCGCGGCGACGACGACCGGAGCCAACGAGTTGATCTTCGGGGCGAATACGGTGGCGACGACGACGGGGGCGGCGGGAAGCGGATTTACCTCGCGGGTCATCACGCCGGACGGAGATATCGCTGAGGACAAGGTGGTAACAGCAGCGGGGAACAACAGTGCCACGGCGACGTTGACCTCCGCCGGTCCCTGGGTCATGCAAATGGTGACGTTTAAATGAGATGCAGGTATTTCCCAGCGGTAGATGGCGTTGCGGCAGAATGACCTAGCGAATGGAGCTTGTACTGAGTCGTTCAGCCTAGCGCTCTTTACGAATGAATGAGCAATTCTGAGGCAACAGCTGCTGTCGACCGGGTCTGGTGCTTCGCCAGACATCAACATGATAGGTACTAGGAATTACTTGAGGAAGCTAATTTAGAAGGAGAATCACAATGATCCGCACAAGCATTCCATTCCGTGCTCTGCTTCTCTCATTGTTGCTGATGATCATAATGGGAGCAGCATTTGTTTACGCTGCCACCGATGTCAGAGGAAGATGGTCAGGAACGTTCGCTTCGAACCATTCAGGTGTGGCTCCCTTCACGATAACAGTGGTCATTAGCACAGACTCGCGCGGACGCATCGTCGGGAGTTCCGACCTGACTTCGCATTGTCTTAAAGGCACGCAGCTGGAGGTCACAGTCACAGGCTCTACTGTTGTCCTCGCCGGCAGCGATAAAGCAGGCGACACCATGACGTTGCGCGGATCGCTCGATAGCACGGGCACACTGCTGAAATCCACCTACGTCCTGAACGGCAGCGCGACAGGCGCGTGCGAAACGGATGATGGTACGGGGACTCTGGCGAAGCAATAGGCGTTGCCAATTTGAACCAGATCTCGAATGGCAGTGTTTCGCGCCCCCTTAACTACCTGCTTTGAAGACCACTCCCCTTTTAAGGAAACACTATGATTACATCCCGCAAAACCCGCCGCGCTACACTAACAATCTCCCTGGTACAAAAGATCGGGTAGGCCAGAGGACGCTCACTCACTCGGGTCATCTGTCCAGTTTGGTTGTTATACTATTTATGCGATGCGGTGAACGCGTAACGAATCCCTTGCACGAGCCCGCGGAGGGTTAACTTATTTAACATGATGCTAAGAGTCGTTGATCGATATCTCTAGATCGTTATAAGTTACTGTTTATAAATGCGAAAGTGGCGGAATTGGCAGACGCACCAGGCTTAGGATCTGGCGGGTAATCCCCGTGGGGGTTCAAGTCCCCCCTTTCGCACCAATAAGTTAGGGCCGATCACCGAATCGGCCCTTTTCAGTTGTGCCTAATTTTGTGCCCACCTGGCGTGGCGGACCTACTCACGGACTTTACGGGAGGTACGAAACCAGCTTCCGATTCCTGAAGTTCGCGTTCAATCTCCTGAGTGCGGCGCACTGCCAGATCCCCCGGCTTCTGGGTCGTGATATTGACCGAAAAGCCGACCAGACCGCTTGGATTGCCCTCGGCATCTCGCAGGAGCGCAAAACTGAGGTGAATGGTAGATGTAACATGAGGTCGCACGTTCCTTCACAAAAGCCGGTGTTGCGTCTCTCATCAAGGACTGAATTTTCATAAGCTTTTGCTTTGAATTTCTTTGGAGAAGGAGGAAAAGGAAATGTCATTTCGTTTGTTTGGCTTGGAATGGAACTCCCGCTGGAAGACCCTCTCGATCTATGAGAAGTTCGAGCAAATGATCGTCTCCATTCTGACCTGGATCATCGCCGTGATCGTGGCCGTCGCCACCTGGCAATTGATTCTTCATACCGTGGCGATGATACGGCACCACCCTCTCGATCCAGGGGACGCGCAGGCGTTCCAATCTCTGTTCGGCATGGTCCTGACATTGCTGATTGCCCTTGAGTTCAAACACTCGCTGATGGTCGTACTTCATGATCAACGCAATATCGTCCAAACTCGGGCCGTCATCCTGATTGCCTTGCTCGCCATCGTCCGAAGATTTATTGTTCTGGATCTTTATCAAACCGCGCCTTCCACTGTTGCAGCGCTCGCGGGCGCCGCACTTGCTCTCGGTATTGTGTTCTGGCTAGTGCGCAGCCAGGAATATCCCGACGTGATGGGAGAAGGACAGAAGACGAATCTTCCGAGTTGATTGCTAAGCCCTATGGCCGAAGGATGCTCGACGATACGTATCCTGCCAGGTCGATGGCTGCTTTGCTGGGTAGTTCAGATTCACCATCTCATTAGTCGGCATGTCGGACACATGGCCTTCTCGTTCCAGGAAAAGCCCGTTCTACTGCTTTGGCGGAGCAGATTGGTGCGGGGGAGCTTGGTGTTGCTCCATTTTCATTTGCTGACTGGAATGTTTCTGTTCGAGCTGTTGCGTTTGCTGGGCGTGGCGCTGCTCCAACTGCTGCTTTTGCACATCACTGTAGTTTTTCTGGGTCGCTTGCTGGTGTTCTTTCTCTTGCTGCTGCTGGAGCTTCTGATGCTCTTGCGTTTGCGTGGCGGCCAACTTGTCCTGTTGCTGCTGATATTTTTGGTCGGTTGTGGCATTCCCGGTGGTTGGCGGGGTGTACTTGTGCGGCTGCAATTCGCTGGCGTGCTGGGAAGTCTTGGATTCATTACCCGAAGCCGCGCCGTGACCCGCCTCATTGCCGCGTGCGGCATTGGGTGGGGCCTTGTATTCGCCGCCTGCTTGTTTGGCGGGCACAACGCCAGCCTTGAAGTCACCGGGTTTTGCGGTTGCCGCGATGGGCGGCTTGCCCTGATTGGCTGAGGCGCGCAGCCCGGGGTTACTGCGGGCCGCCTGAACATGCTGGGTTTGAGCGGCCACTGGAGGGATATGCCGCTCGTTAGTGTATGACTGCTCCTGCGGCGTGGGACGCGCGCTGACACCGCCCTCGCCGCCGTTGTAGCTGACGTGGTTTTCGGTGACGTTCACAATTGTTGTGTTGTAGGTATTGTGAATGATGGTGGTGTTCACGTGGTTCACGTAGGTGTTGTAGGCGAAGTGGCCACCTTCCCAACGGCCGCCCTCATAACCAACACCGCCGTACCCGTAGCCGTAGTTGATGCCGCCGTAGAAGCCAATGTGCGGGCCCCAATATCCTTCATGGAAAAAGAACGCGCTGCCGCCCCAGCCCCAATAACCGGGTGTCCAGAGGAATCCGACCTCGGGTGCCTCAATCCAGGTGCCGGGCACCCAGTAGTAGCCAAAATCGGGGTCGTAGGCCCAATAGCCGGGCGTCCAGATAAAACCCTCGGCCGGACAAATTGGCTGTTCGTAGACAGGCAGCGGCGGAGGTCCGAAGCTGACGGAGATGCCAATACCGATCTGAGCGAATACGGCGTGGGAGAAAAGCAGCAACATCAACGAAAACAGCAACGTGCGACCAGAAACCGTAGTGCGCATGACGCCTCCTTCTGCCTGCTCATCCTCATGGATGTCCCAGTACGGCGAGAGGCAAAGCGCGCGGACAAGAGCCGCTTTTCTGTCCAACGCAGCCAACAACACGACAGGATTCTACTGCGAGAAAAAATGTTGTCTGGCAATTGAGGAAAATTGTTCAAAGTGTAGGCCTGACGACAGATATTTCTTAAAATCAGGACAATATTACCTCCGGACGGAGGGGTAGACGCGACCTCTAAGCGAATTTCGGCCCCCTCTCGATTTTGATCGCCGCTAGGGCCTTTTCTCATCGGGAAGGTCATTGAAAAAACGGGCACCTGATCAATTGCCCTTGAAACGGGATTTCAGGTAAGTTCATTTCTGGCGATAGGAACTTACTCAAAACCCGGACTTTACAGGATGTTCAGATCAATGTTCCGGATAGCTAAGGTGTAAAGCTCCGTCATTTCGTTAGCGCATCACATAGCCGCCATCGACTGAGATCGACTGGCCGGTAACGTAGCTGGCGGCGTCGCTGCATAGCCACAGGACGGCATCCGCAATCTCCTCTGGCCGACCCAATCTCTTCATCGGAACGAAGGTATTCAGCATCCTGTCCAGCTCCGGTCCCTGGCCCTCGGCGATCATCTTGTCCGACATTGGGGTTTGGATCATGCCCGGGCAAATATCGTTCACACGAATGCCTCGCGTCGCATATTCGAGCGCAGCACTCTTGGTGAATCCGATCACGCCGTGCTTCGCGGCGTGATACGTTCCGCGTTGGTTCCCGCCGATAAGGCCTCCAAGCGAAGAGCAGTTCACAATGGCAAACCGTCGGAAATACCACCTACACGGATTGCCATTAAGCGCCCTTTATCGGTGGGTCGGCGGGAGGAATGTTTTTTGAAAGACAAAACTGACACCTTGCTAAAGGGTTTTATTTCACCCCCTACTTGCGAGCTCATTAAATCTGCGCAAAATCTGCTAAAGCCAACCCTCAGGGCAATGAAAACTGATAACAAGTAGGGAGCAAACTCCGTTCCGAAACGGGAAAACTGGGATGTCTCAAACCCTTGCGAAATGGTTGACACGGGAGGATAGCGAACGGATAATAAAACCAACACGCCCGGCCCCTCTGCGCGAAAGCGTACGGGTCGGCTTTCAATTTTTGAGGCTTTGTTCGCCTGCCACTCTTGACCTACAGCAAGCCGTTCCTCTCAATTCCGGATCAACTGAAACTTATACAGAGTCGTGGACTCGATATCTCGGATATTACAGCTGCACACTCCTGTTTGGAGCGAATTGGCTATTACAGGCTCAGCGGGTATTGGCATCCGTTTCGCAAGAGTCACAAGAGCATAAATCCCGTCACTCAAAAACCTCTTCTTGACCCGAAAACAGGGAAGAAGGTGACAATTGTCGAGGATGATTTTCGCCCGGGATCAACATTTCAGCAGGCCATGGACCTGTATGTCTTCGACAAGCGGCTCAGAATGATTTTTCTGGATGCGATTGAGCGCGTTGAAGTCGCTCTGCGGGTCGATGTTGCTCTTTTGCTTGGACAAAGATCTCAATTGGCCCATCGTGATCCCTCACAATTTGACCGTTCCTTTATTAGCACGCGAAATGGCGGCGGCGAAACAGAGCACGAGAAATGGCTCGTAAAGCTTGATGATCGTTATGGCAAATCAAAAGAAAAGTTCGTTATACATTTCAAATCAAAGTATCCGGAACACACCCACCAATATGGGTCGCCATTGAGCTTTGGGATTTTGGAATGCTGTCTATATTATTGAGAGGTCTGACGTTCGCAGATCGGTCTGCTCTCGCTATGAAGTATCTCTTGCCCAGACCCGAGCTGCTGACAGGTGCAATGCGAAGTATCAACCACGTTCGCAATATCTGCGCTCATCACAGCAGGCTATGGAACAGATCACTTGCCGACCGGGTATCTCCTCCAAAATTGGGAGAAATACCACTATTGGACCATCTTGTAACGGATAAGCAAGGTCAATCCCGCATCTACCAAACTGCGGCATTCCTTCAGTTCTTACTAAAAACGATCAATCCACCAACAAGGTGGGCGACGCGCCTTAAAGATCACATGAGTACACTGCCGGTGGGTAATGGTATCCACCTGAACCAGTCAGGCTTTCCGGATGGATGGCATAGACTCCCCCTCTGGAAATAACGTGGGTTTCCGCCCCGCAGCCTAGATCAAAAACCGCGCTATGGAAGCTGTGCCCAATTTTGTGCCCAGTGGTGGCTTGTATTCGCTTATACCCGCTAGCGTGCTCAGCCTTGAAACTCTCGTGAATATTGGCGTTTAGCAACCCATGCAAGCCGTACTAAATTATTGATTCATGGTGCGCGGTGAACTTAGGATCTGGCGGGTAAATCCCCGTGGGGGTTCAAGTCCCCCCTTTCGCACCAATCATTATTTAAGATTCAGTCCTAGAAAAACAGGCACCCCTTCAAATCCAATCTGCGGCATGCCGCTCGGTTGCCGTTCCGTCTGTGCGCTTCATTACCAAAGTGTCAGATTTGCCCTGCAAAGAAGAGGAATTCCTGACCGAGCCCACTGCGAATCCTATATACTTGTCGCATACCAATCACATAAGGATTGCGTTTGTTCCACTGTGTATGGATGAAGACCTTTTGCGTCTTTTTCCATGTCTTCCCATGTGTCCAAACTCGATTTTTGAAAGAACTGAATGACCTCTATAACCATTGAAACGCCTTCGCATAACCTGCCTTTGAGTGAGCCGTATCCTTCTGAGATCGCCACTGAAGAAACAGAAGAATCCGGAAGCTTGTTTTTAGGCTTAATGTCTGCCATGGCAATCTACGTATTGTTTGGATTAGGTGTGGTGGGTGTAAGGGCGCTGTACCACCTGCTGTCGACGCGTTAAAGCCAGGCACGATCATCGCACCATCACCTCTGCTCCAGGCGTACCCCCTTGGGCAGGCGAGCATTGGCCAGAGACCCTAACCCGTTCGGTTCTCCACCAGACGACCCTCTGAGCTTTCCTGGTGCCCGCAACCGGTCATTCCACAGTAAGGGCTCAAGTCCACGCTCTCGCACCATCTCTCCTTCCAAAGACGAAACACGATACTCTGAAAGCATCATGAACTCCTCGCAGCAACCCCAGCCGAAAATCAATCTCACACAAGCCACTGATTACAGGGAAAACTACGCGAACAGCGTACAGGTGCGCGTCAGCGTATGGGATTTTTTCCTTGCCTTTGGCATCGTGCAT
This sequence comes from Terriglobales bacterium, assembly GCA_963823845.1. Lineage (GTDB taxonomy): Bacteria > Acidobacteriota > Terriglobia > Terriglobales > Acidobacteriaceae > Alloacidobacterium. Next base: position 95,614 of record CAWGND010000016.1, on the reverse strand, counting down.
CAGGATGCACCGGATTCGGTCACCATCGAGAACTCACAGGGCATCTACCTCAGCCCGCAGCAGGCTAAAGCTCTCTGGAACATCCTGGGTCAGAACATCTCCCAGTATGAGCAGGCTTTCGGCGCAATCGCGCTCGAACCACATCATCCGTTGCCCATTCCGCAAGGGCCGGTTCACTAGACCTTGTCGCACGGACGCATGTCCTCTCCGGAACAATTTTCGTGGCGGCCTTCGCTGTGGCTGGTCTTTCCCGCGATTTTAGCGGCTGTTCTGCTGGCGCACCTGCCGCTGCTCCGCCTACCCTATTACTGGGACGAAGCCGGCTATTACATTCCGGCGGCCTATGATTTTTTTCGTACTGGCTCGCTGATTCCATTCTCTACGCTCTCAAACGCGCATCCGCCTCTGCCGTCACTTTACCTTGCACTATGGTGGAAGATCTTTTCCTTCGCGCCATGGGTCACCCGTCTGGCGATGTGCGCCGTGTCTTCGGTTGCGCTGTTTGCTGTTTATCAGCTCGCGATCATCACAACGCGCAAATCGCAGGTCGCGATTGCGACCGTGGCGCTCACCGCTCTGTACCCGGTCTGGTTTGCGCAAAGCTCGCTCGCCCATGCGGATATGTTTGCAGCCGCTGCGACGCTGTGGGCCCTGGCCTTTTTCTTCGAAGAGCGTATGTGGACGGCCGTGGCGTGCTTTTCGCTCGCGGCGCTGTCAAAAGAAACGGCCATCGTGACACCGTTGTCGTTAGCAGCATGGCAGGCGTGGCTGGCCTTCGCGCCCGGCCGATGGCAGCTTTCCAGGAATGACGCTTCGCCGCGATCTCATCGAGCACGAGCCGGAATCCTGCTACTGCCGATCGTGCCCCTGGCCGCCTGGTACCTCTACCATGGGTACAGCACCGGCTTCGTCTTCGGTAATCCGGAGTATCTGCGTTATAACGCCGGGGCCACGCTCAACCCGCTGCGCGTGTTACTGGCCTTTGGACATAGGGTGCTCCACATGACCGCGCACATGAATTTGTTTGTGCCGGTGCTGTCGATGCTGGCCTGCATGATGCTGCCGCCGGTCGAAGGGCGAGAACGAATCTCGATCTCCGATCAGCTGCAGTTCTACATCGTCATTCTTGCCAACATGTTTTTCTTCTCCGTGCTGGGCGGAGCGCTGCTCACGCGCTATCTTCTGCCACTCTATCCGCTGGTATTGCTGGTCTGCGTCAACACTTTTTACCGGCGGCTGAGGCAATGGCTGTATCTCGTTGCGTTGAGTGCGGTCGCCTTTCTCGCCGGGCTCTTCATCAATCCACCCTACCGCTTTGCGCCCGAGGATAATCTCGCCTACCGCGACGTGATTCTGCTGCACCAGGCGGCCATTCAGCAGATTGAAGCTCACTATCCTGACGCAACAGTCCTGACCGCGTGGCCCGCAACTGACGAACTGAGCAAGCCACTACTGGGCTACGTCATCGAACCAATGCAGGTTGCAACGATCGACAACTTCTCGCTGCCGCAAGTCGAGAAAGCCGCCCAGCTGACCGATCCTTACACAGTCGGCCTGATCTTTTCGACGAAATACGATCCACCGCACCTGCCCTTCAGCCTCGGTCGCAAGAATGAGGGCTTCGATACACGATTCTTTGACTTCCATCGCGATCTACCCCCTGAAATGATTGCGCGTCTGCTGGGCGGCAAGGTCGTGTGGCGCACCGAGCGGCAGGGACAATGGGCAGCAGTGCTTCACTTCGATCGGCCACAGGTGGCCACGGAAACACAGCACGACCACCTTCCCCTTCACTATAATCAGCCTTGAAGTGCGGTCCCTGAGTCCATTACGCCCCATCGTCTGCAGCCTGCTGCTTGCAGCCACGCCGCATGTAGTCGCGCAACAACCCGCTGCTCCGGCCTCACGGCCTCAACCCGAAACGCCTGCCGCATCCACGCAGGCCATCGCGCATGGGCGCCTGCTGCTCGTGCTCCCGTTTGAAAACCACACCGGCCAGGCCAATCTTGCCTGGATTGGCCAAGCCTTTCCTGAGATCTTCAACCGGCGGCTTGGATCGGCGGGATTTCTCCCTATCAGCCGCACAGACCGGCTTTACGCGCTCGACCATCTGGGGCTGCCGCTGAACTTCCAGCCGTCGCGCGCAAGTGCGATCCGTCTGGCGCAAACGCTCGATGCCGATTACGTTGTCTTCGGCTCCTACACCACGACCGGAACTACGCTCAACACGACGGCGGAGGTTCTCGACGTCAGCGCGATGAAGCTGGGCGCGCAGCTGAACAGTCAGGCCGATTTAACCCACCTGCTCGACACACTGAACAACCTTGCCTGGCAGGTGACCCGGCAGCTCGATCCCACGTATGCGGTAGCAGAGCAGACATTCATCGCAGCAGATTCAAACCTGCGTCTCGACGCCTTTGAAAACTACGTGCGCGGATTGACCGAAGATTCCATCGACGAGCGCATCCGTCGTCTTCGCGAAGCCGTCCGGCTCAGCCCGACTTTTTATCCGGCGTGGCTGGCACTCGGCAAAGCCTATTTCGCAAACCAGAATTATGAGGAGGCGGCATCGACCCTCGGCCATCTGACGAAAGATGATCCAAACGCCCTCGAAGCAGATTTTTACCGCGGCCTGTCATTCTTTTATACCGGCAAATATCTGGAGGCCGAAGATGCCTTCGCTTTTGATTCAACGCGGCTGCCCCTGCCCGAGGTCGTAAATAATCAGGGAGTCGCCGCTGCGCGCCGTGGCAAAGACGCAGGAGCTCTCTTCCTGCAGGCAATCGCGGCCGATCCTAATGATGCCGACTACCATTTCAACCTCGCTCTGGCCCTCCGCCGTCGTGGCGATCTCGCCGGAGCCGTCCGCGAAATCGATCAGGCGGTAAAACTGCATCCGCATGACACCGAAGCGGCGAGCCTCGCCGCAACCCTGCACAGTCAACAGCAGGACCTGGCAGCCGCCACAAAGATCAACGCATCTCTCAGCACGACGCAAAACAGCGCACAGACGGGCGCGCAAAATAACGCCGGCAATGGGCCGCTTGAACGCATCAAGCGCACCTACAACGAGGCCAGCTTCCATCAAGCCGCCTTTGAAATGGAGCAGGTGCAAACCATGCGGCTGAGCGCGCTTCCCCCCGCGGAACGGTCAGCGACCCTCACTAAGGAAGGCACACAGTTCTTCAACCGCGGCCTCATCCTTGAAGCCGAGCGCGAATTTCAGGCAGCTCTCGCCGCCGATCCTTCCTCGTCTGCGGCCCATGCGGGCCTTGCGCAGGTACGCGAACGCAGCAGCGATCCGGAAGCAGCCCGCCAGGAAGCGCAGAAGTCTCTCCAATTGCAGCCCAACGTGACCGCCCATCTGGTACTGGCGCGCATGGACCTGCAGGCGAACCAGCTGAGCGCCGCGGCCGGTGAGGTGAGTCAGGCCCTCCGGATTGAACCCGCCAATGCGAACGCGCATGGCATGAAGCAGGCTCTCGAACAGCGAGGACAGCAGGTCCCATGACCAACTTGCGGCGCAGCGCGTTGCTCTTTCTCGTTTGTGCCGCAGTGTTCCTTCTCAGAAGCATGTCCTACGCGTCACCGCAGCAGCCGTCGCAGGTCGTGCTTCTGCGCCTGCATGACACCATTCAGCCCATCAGCGAGCAGTACATCAGCCGTGGCCTCACCCGCGCAGCCGACATACACGCCGATGCCGTCCTCATCGAACTGGACACGCCCGGCGGCCTGCTCGACTCCACCCGAAACGTCGTGCACGACATTCTCGCGTCGCCGTCTCCGGTCATCGTTTACGTGGCGCCCTCGGGCAGCCGTGCCGGCTCCGCAGGCTTCTTCATTCTCGAATCAGCCGACATCGCGGCCATGGCGCCTGGCACGAACGCCGGCGCCGCCCATCCCGTCGTCATGGGCACAACCATCGATCCGATCATGAAGCAGAAGCTCGAAAACGACGCGACGGCATTTCTCCGCTCCTATGTCTCGCGCCGCAATCGCAACACTGACGCCGCACAGGATGCCGTGCTCAACTCGAAATCCTACACTGAACGCGAAGCCGAGCAACTGAAGCTCATCGATGTCGTCGCGCCCAGCAACACGGCGCTCCTTGACGCGATCGACGGCCGCACCGTTACGCGCTTCGACGGCTCAACCGCGACCCTGCATACGCGCAACGCACATATCGTTCCCGTTGAAACGACCCTGCGCGAGAACATCCTCGACCGCCTCATGGACCCGAATCTCGCCGTGCTCATTCTCGTCGTCGGCGGCCTGCTCATCTATCTCGAATTCAATACGCCCGGCACCATCATTCCCGGCGCTTTGGGAACGCTCCTGGTCGTGCTCGCGCTCTTCGCGCTCAATCTGCTGCCGGTTCGTTACACTTCTCTGATGCTGCTGGTCGCCGCCTTTGCGCTGCTCATTCTCGAAGCAAAATTCGCAAGCCACGGCGTTCTTGCCACCGTCGGCGTTGTCTGCCTCGTCTTCGGGACGCTGACGCTGGTCGCCGGCCCCATTCCTGAGTTGCGCGTCAGCATAGCAACGGCGGTAGGAACCGGCATCGCATTTGGCGCGATTACGACCTTCCTCGTCCGAATCGCCTTCCGAGCCAGACGAAACAAAGTCCTTACCGGGCCCGAAGCTCTCATCGGATCCATCGCAATTGCGCAGCAGCCGCTCGACCCGCGCGGACAGGTCATGGTGCACGGGGAGCTATGGTTCGCCGAATCGCCCGCGCCCGTCTCGCCAGGAGAGCGCGTTCGCGTGCGCGCCGTCCGCAATCTCACTCTGTTGGTTGAGCGGATTCCTGATAGCCAGCCGACTGCGATTTGAGCACCTTTCCCCAACTCCGTTGCTGTACAATCCCACCTCAGTGAGGCGTATTTATGGGAATCCCCGGCCTGATTGTTATTGCTGTCATTGTTCTTTATCTGCTGAATTCGATCAAGATTCTGCGCGAATATGAGCGTGGCGTCATCTTTCGTCTGGGCCGTGCACTGCCTCAGCCTAAGGGCCCCGGTATCATCCTTGTTTTCCGGCCCTTTGACCAGATGGTCCGCGTCTCTCTGCGTCAGGAAGTGCTGGAAGTCCCGCCGCAGGACGTAATCACACGCGACAACGTCACCATCAAGGTCAATGCCGTCATCACCCTGCGCGTGCTCGATCCGGCAAAGGCTGTCATCGAAGTCGCCAACTACGTCTACCAGACATCGCAGTTCGCGCAAACGACGCTGCGCTCCGTACTCGGCGAAGTCGAGCTCGACGGCCTGCTCTCGCACCGCGATGCCCTCAACCAGCGCATTCAGGCCATCATCGATCAGCGCACGGAACCGTGGGGCGTGAAGGTAGTCAGCGTTGAAGTGAAGCAGGTCGATCTGCCCGAGCAGATGCTGCGCGCCATGGCCAAGCAGGCCGAGGCCGAGCGCGAGAAGCGCTCAAAGATCATCAACGCCGAAGGCGAATTCAGCGCAGCCCAACGGCTCGTCGACGCCGCCAATCTTCTGGCGCAACAGCCCATCACGCTGCAGTTAAAATATCTGCAGACGCTCACCGACATTGGCACGGAAAAGAACACAACCGTCATTTTCCCGCTGCCTATGGAGTTGCTCTCGCTCCTGCAAAAGCTCGGAACTCCCGCAGCACCTGCGCCCGGGACTCAGGAAAGGTAATGAAAACCGCAACCGAACGCGAAGCAGAACACGATTCAGAGATCACACTCAACGCCACGACTCTGCTCGGCATCTTTTTTGGGCTGGTGCTCGTCTGTGGAGTCTTCTTCGGCTTCGGCTACTCCACCGGACGGCGCGGCAACGAAACTCCGAGCGCCGTCACCCCGGAACAAAACTCAGCGCCCGCAGCTGCACACACGCCCAAACCTTCGGCCAGGCAAAGCCTGCAGGCGGCTACCAGCAACACCGGCGCAGACCCCAATACAGTTACAGAATCCCTCGATGAGGACTCCACCCCAGACAACGCATCCGGCCAGCCGCCGGCTCTCCAGGTAAAGCAGACCGCTTTGACCCAGACTCCCATGGCCAGCCCTTCGGCGAAGTCGGCAACCATACCCGCGGCCACGCAAGCATCGTTGCCTTTAGCTTCGGCAGGCGGTCCTGCGCCAATGAGTGGTGGCTCGGTGATGGTCCAAATTGCCGCCGTAACGCATCAGGAAGATGCCGATGCGCTGGTAGCCGCTTTGCGCCAGCGCGGATACCGCGTCTCCGTGCGCAATGAACCTCAGGACAACCTGCTGCATGTTCAGGTGGGTCCGTTCGTCACGCGCGACGACGCCAAGGGAATGCGCTCCAAGCTCCTCGCCGACGGCTACAACGCGATTCTGAAACCGTAGCTACCCTTGCTTTAATTGGTCGGAGCAGAGTTCTCCGTCCCGCATCCACTCCGGCAGACTCGACGCGATCGACTGCCGCACCGCGGCCATCAGTTCCTCGCGTGTTGCGTAGTCGCGGGGCCACAGCGGCGCATGAAAAACGACATGCGCCGTCCCGGGCGTGATCCGCATACTGCCCTTCTCCATCATGCTTTCCGTGCCCCAGATCGAGATCGGCGCCACGGGGCTGCCGGTTTCCATCGCCAGATAAAACGGCCCCTTCTTAAACGGCAGCAGCCGTCCGTCGCGCGAACGTGTGCCCTCTACAAATGAAGTAATGTGCAGACCTGAATCGATCACCTGCCTCGCCCGCTCAACGCTTTGTTTCGCGCTCTCCACGCGCCCATCGCGATCGACGGGGACAAAGTCCCCTAACCGCATCGCATATCCAAGCACCGGGATCTTCATCAGCGACCGCTTCAGAAAAACAGAGGTTCGCCCCGGCAGAAGCGGCAGCAGCACCGGAGGGTCGAGGTTCGAAACATGGTTCGACATGAAGATGTAGCTCTGCCCAGGATCAAGCTGCTCCCGCCCGCTGACATCGATACGGATGCCGCCTAACTTCAGGCCAACGCTCACTATCCACATCGCCCAACGGTAAAGCAGCGAAATGTCACTCCTTAGCAGCGTCCACGGTAGACCGATCAATGCAGCCGGAAAACCAAGAATCAGATAGGACAAAACGATCGCAAATGTAGACAGCATGACTTACGAACGCACCAGCGCCTTCTCCTCCAGGCGCTGTGGCAACTTCTCGTAAATGCCGTCGAAGCCGCCATTGGAAAGAATTGCCACCACATCGCCCGCGCGCAGCTTCGGCACCATCGACTCTACAATAGAGTTAGCGTCCGGAAAAAGCGCTGCGTCTTTGCCTGACTGCCTCAATCCCTTTACAACTGTTTCCGGGTGCAGCCGCTCACCTTCCGGAATACTCTCCTGCTTGAAGACACCAGCCAGCACAATGCGATCTGCTATCGCGAGGCTTTCGATCAGTTCGCGCTCAAACACATTTCGGCGCAACGTATTCGATCGTGGCTCCAGAACAGCCCACAGGCGAGCGTTAGGATATGCTCCACGGAGCGCTCTGAGCGTCTCTCGAATCGCCGTAGGGTGGTGCGCGAAGTCATCGATGACGGTCACACCATCGACAACCGCCCGCACTTCAAGCCTGCGCTTCACGCTTTCGAAGGACGCCAGCGCTTCCCGAATCGCCTCAGTCTCCACTCCCTGCCCTGCCGCCAATGCCGCAGCCGCAGTGGCATTCAATGCGTTGTGCTCACCCGCCATCGGGAGCTCAAGTTCAGCCCAGAACGTTCCTTTGCGGAAGACCTTCCACGTCGTGCGCCCGTCGTGGAACTTCATATCGGCGACCCGCCATTCGCACTCAGCCGCGAATCCATAACGCTCGACCGCACAAAAGGCCTTGCTTACGCATTCTGAAACATTCGGCGCACCGTCAAACGCAACCACGCGCCCGCGCTGCGGCACCAGATTCACCAATCGCTTGAACGCCGTTTTCACCTGGTCCAGATCGCGATAAATATCGGCGTGATCGAATTCCACATGCGTCAGAATCAGCGCGTCCGGAAAGTAATGCATGAACTTCGGGCCTTTATCGAAAAAGGCGGTGTCATATTCGTCGCCCTCCAGAATGAACGGCCTGCTCTCACGCAGCTGAAAGCTCGTCTTGAAATTTTCAGCAACGCCGCCAATCAAAAACGACGGCGCAAGGTCTGCCCGCGTGCGCGACGCAACTTCATAAATCCACGCCAGCATGCTCGTCGTCGTCGTCTTCCCGTGTGTTCCGGCCACGACAAGCGATTCACGCCCAGTCAGAAACTCCGTATGAATCAGTTCTGCCAGCGAAGCAAACGGGATGCGCTGGTCGAGAACAAATTCCAGTTCCACGTTGCCGCGCGACATCGCATTGCCCACGATGACAAGGTCAGGATGCGGCTTCAGATTCTCCGCCGAAAACGGCTCGGCAATGCCGATCTTCAGACTGCGCAGCAGATCGGACATCGGCGGATACGCCGCCTGGTCGGATCCCGTCACCCGATGCCCCTTCAACTGCAAAAGCCCCGCCAGGGACGCCATCGCCGTCCCGCAAATTCCAATCAAGTGAATATGTTTCTTCTGCATCCTCAATCAACCTGCACAGCCGGCTCCATATACTGCAGCACCGGCTCATCTTCCAGAATCAGTTCCGCCTCAATCCCAAATGGCAGTGTCACATTACTCCGCGACACATGTCCCGACCGCAGCCCGATGGCAATCGGCCCATCAAACCAGTCCAGCACGCGCAGGATTACCTGTTCCAGCAACTCCGGCCCGGTTCCCGGTGAGACGCACTCGAGCATCTCGCCAAAAACAAACCCGCTCACGCCGTCGAATTTCCCCGCCAGCACCATCTGCCGCAGCATTCTGTCGATCTGATAGGGCTTGGCACCAACGTCTTCCAGAAACAGCAGCTTGCCTTCGGTCTGCGGTGCAAAACGCGTCCCCAGCGAAGCGGTGAGAATGCTCAGGCAGCCGCCATACATCACACCCTGCGCGCGCCCCGGCCTTAAAACTCTCAACCCTTCGCCGGCGCCCACAATGACCGCATCGCCATCGAGCGCCGCATCGAGGCTCGCATCATGTACGCCGTCGTCAACAGCAAAATCGGCAGCAACCATCGGCCCATGAAACGAAACCAGGCCAAGTTCATCCAGCAGCCAGGTCTGCACCGCCGTCATGTCGCTGTATCCGAACAGTAGCTTGGGATTCTCTCGAATCAGATCGAGATCGATATCTTCCAGCAGATAATTCGATCCGTAACCGCCACGGGTACAAAATATAGCCCGCACTTCCGGATCGGCAAACGCAGCGTGCAGATCGGCGAGCCGCTGCTCCGCTGTTCCGGAAAAATAGGGGGCCTGCCGCCCTTGCGCGTATGTGCCGAACTCCGCATCGTAGCCGCGCGCACGCAGCGCTTCCATACCGCGAGCCAGCCGCTCCGGCTTTGATGAACTGGCCGGGGCAATCGCAACAACGCGCGCATCCGGCGCCACAGCAGGTGGCTTTAGCATGCGAATGCCTCGCCCGCTGCGATCAGTTCTGCCGGGCCCGTGAGCAGGATCTCGCTGTCGCTCCCGTGCCACTCCACCCGCTGATCGCCGCCCGGTGCGTGCACCAGCAGATGTTCCGCGCCACCGCGATAGGCAATCGTCGCAACAGCGCTCGCGCATGTTCCAGTTCCTGAAGATGTCGTCGGCCCCACGCCGCGCTCAAAGATGCGGATCTCAATCTTATTTGTGTCTGTCACACGCACAAATTCGACGTTGGTCTGCCCGGGAAAATCCTGATGGAAGCAAATCTCGCGGCCAATCTCCTGCCAGCTACGCCTATGCATCGCAAATGAGGGGTCTTCCACGAAGAGAACGAAGTGAGGATTACCAGTCGAAACAGCAATGCCTTCAACCACCGCTCCACTGCCCAGACCCACGGTGCGCGCCGCAATCTTCGGCACGCCCATGCGTGACGTGATCTCAAAGAGGACGCCATCCGCTTGTACGATGCTGCACTCGCGCGCCCCTGCATCGGTCTCAAGCGTGACGATATTACCGCGTCCGAGCCTCTTCTCATGCGCCATCCAGGCGGCAACGCAACGAGTGCCATTGCCAGAAATCTCAGCCACAGACCCATCGGCATTAAAGAGGCGAATCCTACCCGAACGCTCTCCAGTCCACTCCAGATATTCAACGCCATCCGCGCCGATTCCCGTATTGCGTGCGCAAAGTTTTACGGCAGCGTCACGCTGCTCCTCGGCACTGACTTCCGCTGCATCGACGATCAGAAAGTCATTCCCACAGGCATGGGCCTTTACAAACCGAATCAATCGTCCTCCATACCGTCGAATGTCAACACTGCGTCGATTGCGGGGGCGGCCTTGAGCGAGGCCAGGAACTTCTGATGGCCCTTATGCGTCGCCGCCACCGGGAAGGACAGCCGATTCAACTCGCCAATGCTCTGCTGCTCTAATCCCACCAGCCTGTATTTGGCGTGATCCATTGCGCTCAGAATCGAGATGGACATCTTGTCCGTGTCAGCGCCACGCACCTCGTAAATCACCGAATACAATTTGAGGTTCGCGTTCTTCTCCAGAAAACCCACGCCCTCCAGTGCCACCAGCACGAGCACTGCAGAAAATACGGCAGGGATATAAAGGCCCGCGCCGCAAGCCATCCCAATCGAGGCCACAGCCCAAACGGTCGCCGCGCTGGTCAGTCCGCTCACGCGATCGCGATTGCGGATGATGAGTCCTGCACCCAGAAATCCGATGCCCTGCACGATATTGGAAGCGATCTGCCCCTTGTTCGTGCTGCCCGCGCCGGCCACCACTGCCGAGAGAAACGTGAACAGCCCCGCGCCGAAACAGATCAGAAGATTCGTTCGCACACCCGACGGCTTGTGGTGATACTCGCGGTCAATGCCAATCACGCCACCGAGAAAGGCTGCCAGCAGCAGGCGCCCCGCCGCGCCGCTCGTTAGAACCGCTTCCTCCAGGCCATTGAAGCTCAGCATGCGGCCGGGTTCGTCGAACGCCAAAAGAATGTGTGTCATTGCTGTTTGAGCGTGATGCTATCACTTTGCAAGATAAATGCGCGCGCATGGTTGCCCTGTGGAACAAATTACGTCAACCAACGTCAGCCCCTCAGGATGCGCTGCCACCGCGCGCGCCACCGCATCACCCTCCGTGGTGACGACTACAGCCGCAGACTGCGCTGGATGCTCGAGCGCTCCAGTCCACTGATGGTAGTCCCCCTCGTTGATTGTGCGCTTCAAAGGAATCCCGGCACGCTGCAGCGCTCCAGGGTGTTCCGACGTATACATTAGGATCGTTCCCTGCTTGGGCAGTGCCGCAAGCGCTTCTGCCAGGGACTGCTCAAACGGAATCCGCGTACGCGAATTGGCCACCGCCTCCTGCAGCACCAGAGGGCGCGCCCGCATCAACGCGACGTTGTTCACCGCAATCAAAACGACGGCAATGGAAGCGATCCACATACCCGACTGCGGCCAGCGCCGCGCAGTCAGATCGGCCAGTCCACCTGCAAGAAACGCCGGAAAGAACGCCAGGACCGGAAGCATCTCCATGCCATAACGCACGTTGTACCAGGAGTGCGGCCACCATAGCGGGATAAAAATAGGCACCGACCCATAAGCAATGGAATAGGCATAGAACGGCAGCGGTATCCACAACAGCAGGGCAGCAGCAATCCCATCTTTGTGCCATCTCCATACCGCAATTGCCGTTCCAGCTATGGACAGCCACAACAAGCGATTGCCCCAGCGCAACGGCACAGCGCCTAATTCAGAGGCCTTCAGAAAATACAGCGACGCAACGCGCATGCTGTGCCAGCCGGGATAATGCGGAGCCCCCGGTGCCGTCGTGCGCGCGTCAATCGCCTTTGCCGAATAGGGTCCGCGTATGAAATCCAGCGGATCGCCAAACTGCTTCGCATTGTAGCCAAGCCATACCGCTGGAGCGGCAGCCAGCAACACGGTGAACAAAACAAATGCCCCGCCCACGCGCTCGCGCAGATGCCGCCGCACGCCCCCAGCCACCACCAGCCAGGCAAATGCGGCGAATACCCATCCGTCGTAGCGCGTGAAGATCGCGCCCACCAGCACCAGCCCCGCGATCACCAGCAAGCGCGATGCCCGGCGCTGCTTGCCATTTTTCAGCGCGCGTCTATGCTCCGCGATCAGCAGAGCGCTCCAGATCATCTCGGCAAGAAAGAGCGGCTCTGTCATCGCCGTTGTTTGCATGTACAGAAGTCCGGGATTCAGCGCGTAAAACAAGGCTGCGATGATCGCAATCGAGGGACGCAGCCACATCCGCGCGAGCCGGTAGATGCCAACGCAGCCCGCCACATAGCAAGCCATCGAAGGCCATGAGCCGCCTAGGCCCGTCTGCCACCATTCCATCTTCTGCACAAACGGCAACAGCAGCAGGTGCGGCAGCGGCAGCCAGACGGAACCAAGCTGCCGGAAGCCGGGATTCAGCGAGTCGAAGACCCGCCGCGCAATATTCAGATGAGCAACCGCATCACCGTACAGAAGCAGCGTGCCTCGCGGAAGAAAATATCCGAGCGCCAGGAGAGACAGTACCAGCGCAATGCAGGCTGCGAGCCAGGTCTCCTGCCCGAGAGAAAACAGCCCCTTTTCGGATTCAGTCAAGATGAGATAGCTCGCGGAAGAGCGCAAAGCGCCGGTCGATTTCCTCGCGCGTTAATGCCTGCAACCGTTCGGTGCCAAAGCGCTCGACGGCAAACGACCCCATCACGCCTCCGTAGAACATCGCACGCTTGAAGGCAGCCTGTGTGACTTCCTTCTGTGACGCGAGATAGCCAAAGAATCCGCCCGCGAAGGAATCGCCCGCCCCTGTCGGATCGACAACTTCGCTGAGCGGCAACGCAGGCGCGCGAAATGGGAGAGTAATATGGTTGTTTTCGCTCGGAAACAGTCTGTTGCTGAAAAATGCGGTCGCGCCATATTCGCCGTGTTTCACGATGAGGCTCTTAGGTCCGGAGGCCAGGATCTTTTCGGCGGCACGGACAAGGTTCGCGTCCTTGGCAAGCAATTTAGCTTCGCCATCGTTGATCAGCAGACCATCCAACCCCTTCAATACCTTCTCCAGGTTGTCGCGATGGTCATTGATCCAGTAGTTCATCGTATCGCCGCACACCAGGCGCACGCGCGGCATCTGCCGCCGAACATTTTCCTGCAGTACCGGATCAATGTTCGCCAGAAAAAGAAACTCCGAGTCAACGTACTCTGCAGGGACATTCGGCGAAAACGTCTGAAACACGTTGAGCTGCGTTTCATGCGTCTGCGCTTCATTCAGATTCTTCAGGTACGAGCCCTTCCAGAAGAAGCTCTTGCCCGCAACGTGCTCAATGCCGCGCGTATCGATGCCGCGCCGCTTCAGCACATCTTCCTCGCTGGCGGTAAAATCCTCGCCGACGACTGCAATCACGCGCACGTCCGTAAAGTAGCTCGCGGCCAACGAAAAATAGGTAGCCGCACCGCCCAAGCAGCGCTCTGCCTGGCCTGATGGAGTCTCAATGCTGTCGAACGCAACACTTCCCACTACCAGAATCGCCATCGTTCATCCTGTCTATTGATTGAGATACTTGCCAAACAGCAGATCGAGCCTCTCCCGAGTCTCGGCCGGAACCGCAGCCGGATTCGTGAGAATTGCATACTGCAGGGCCGTAGCGCATGCGCAGGTGCGGTCCTTAGGCATCGCGGCAACCGCAGCACGCACCACCCTTGCGGCGTTCACCGCATTCTGGTTCAGCACCGCTACAATCTGCTCGACCGTCACGTCGTCATGGCCTTCGAACCAGCAGTCGTAGTCGGTCACCATGGCCATGGTCGCGTAGCAGATCTCCGCTTCACGCGCCAACTTCGCTTCCTGCAGATTGGTCATGCCGATCACGTCCGCGCCCCAGCTGCGGTAGAGGTTCGACTCAGCGCGCGTTGAAAACTGCGGCCCTTCCATGCAGACGTACGTTCCACCGGTCTTGCCCACCACGTCAGACGCAACGCACGCATCGGTAATCGCCTTCGCAACAGTGGCACAGATTGGATCGCCGAAGGCAACATGCCCGACAATGCCGTTTCCGAAAAAAGTCGACTCGCGATGAAAGGTGCGATCGATGAATTGATCGGGAACCACGAACTCCGTTGGCTTGTGCTCTTCCTTAAGCGAGCCCACGGCCGAGACCGAAAGAATCCGCTCAACTCCCAGCTTTTTCAGCGCGTAAATGTTCGCGCGAAAGTTCAGCTCCGAGGGCAGGAGCTTGTGCCCGCGCCCATGACGTGCCAGAAAGACGACTTTCCGTCCTTCCAGATCACCCAGGACAAATGCGTCGCTCGGCTCCCCGAACGGCGTCTCGACGCGCTCCTCGCGCGTGTTGGTCAGTCCGGGCATCGAGTAAAGCCCGCTGCCACCGATGATTCCAATTTCTGCTTGCTGCAAACCGAACTCCGTCGCATCCTTCCTCACCGGAGGAGGGATGAATTAAGAATGATGCGAAGAATTCAGTATAAATGGAGCGCATTAATGCGGCAGCGCGGCCCGTATGACTCCGCAGCTAGTGAAGAAATGCACCATGCCGGCGTTCAGTTCCGCGCTCCCGCCGCTCTTGGATGAATGCAATTCGAGGTTTGCCGCCTGATTCGCGTCATCATCCTGCTGCGCGCCCATCACCAGGAAGGCCAGCTTACGCGCTGTCGTCAGATCAAAGCTTTCGCTCACAAATACCATCCGGTCGTTCGTGGTCAGCACCACCTGGCCTTCACTCGTGTTGTAGATCTGCTCCGTCCTGTCGGCCTCGTCATTCGTATCGCGCTTAACGTTCGAATATTTCTTCCCTAACTCATCGGCATACATTTTTGTAAAGACCTGAGCAGCCTGCGCCGACTTCCACTGCGAAAGATAGAAGAGCGCCACCGATGCGGTTGAGTTTTTCTCCTGCTCAGTCTTGGCTGTCTTGTTTTGCGCCGCGTAGTAAATGCCGCCATCCCATGCCGGAGTCAGTGCTGTAGACACTTCCTGACCGCCAAAAAGCTCCGTCAGCATGCGCACATCAAACTGGCCCATTACGCCGATGTCGTAGGGTTCATAGTTCGCGTCCAGCAGTGGATGCACATCCGGCATCTGCAGCACCGGAACCTTGCGTTTCCGCATATAGGCGCGCGGATTCATGATTTCGTAACTCGAATCAGGCGGCCGATCCAGTACCCCGGCAAACGCGCCCGCTTGTCCTTCGTCCTTCAGCACTATCTGCTCGAACTTTAACCCGTCCTGATAAGGAAAGAGCAGCGACTCCTTCAGCACCAGCGGCGCGCGCGCCAGCACCGGCGAATCCGATGTATCGCTCCCATCCGACAGGTTGTCCACGACATCCGGAGCCGTCAACAGGCTTTTCCCTGAAGGAGCCAGAGCATAGTCCAAATAAACAGCCATGGCCTGCCCCTCAAGCACGGCCTCGCGCGCCGTGTCCATTTCATCCGTCCGGATGTGCTCGTTGTCCTGCTTCACATTGCGCGACAGCTCGTCGCTCGTCCCATCTTCCCATTTGTCCAGATCCACATGCTGATCCTGCAGGGCATGCGTCAGCTCATGTGCCAGCACCGGCTTCTGTGTATCAGGAGTCGCCCAGTCCAGTAGGTTCACCGTCTTCGTCTTGCTGTCGTAGTAGGCCTCAATCTGTTCCTTCAGCAACTGAAGCAGGAAAGGACGCAGCTGAAAATCGCGATCCAGCAAACCAAACTTCTTCAGCACGATTTCCGACCGCTCCATGCGCTTGGCGTCCTTGTCGTCGTTCATCTTTTCGACCAGGTATTTCTCCACCGCCTCGCGCGTCGTCATTTTGCGTTTAACATCGTGTTTGATCGGCAGTTTGCTGTCATTGGAGGCAAATTTCAGAATCACGCCCACGGAGTTGAATAGCTCCTTTGCCTGGGCTGGGCTGATATGCGTGCCTTGCGGCGTGGTGCTGGGAACCGTTGCGCTAGTAGGTGTCTGACCTATACCCGTCCCCACTGTAACTGCCAATAGCAGAATTAAGTGCTTTGCCATCTTCACTTCAAGCTTTCTTCTCATATCCAACCCGGCCTCGCCTCGAAGGCTATAATTTTCCTATGAGCGAAACGCCCCAAATCGCAGAGATTGGCCTTACGCCGCTGGCCGCGATCTCTCCGGCATCTGACCTTCAGATGCACCTCGGGCGCATTACGCCTCGCGTCTTTGCCAACACTGAGTCGGAGCTGGCATCGCTCGTACATACCGCCGCCGTCTACGATCTCGGATACCTCACCCGCATCCGCATCACTGGAGACGACCGCCTGCGCTGGCTGAACGGAATGGTCTCCAACACAGTGCAATCCCTGCCCCAGGGCTACGGAAACTATACCCTTATTTTGAACGCACAGGGACGCATTCAGGGCGATGGATACGTCTTCCGCGCTGACGATCATCTTTTGTTTCAAACGGATCGCTCTCAAGCGCCTCGTCTCCTCGCCCACCTCGACCACTTCATCATCATGGACGATGTGGAGCTACATGAGTTAGACGCAACAACTACAACTCTTGGTTTAGCCGGTCCGCATGCACCGGAAATGCTTGAAACGCTTGGCCTGCCCGTCCCGGAAGCACTGGCCTTCGTCCCGGCCTCGCTGCGAAGCATCCCGGTTACTATCGTTCGCGCCTATGGCGTCCTTGTTCCCAGATTCGAGCTCTGGTTGGCGGCGGAACACGTTGCAGAGGCATGGCGCATCCTCACTGAAGCTGGAGCCAGGCAGGCGGGTTTTGCCGCGCTCAACTCCCTGCGCATCCTCGAAGGCACACCACTCTACGGTGTCGACATCACCGACCGCTATCTCCCTCAGGAAACAAACCAGAGCCGCGCCCTCAACTTTAACAAGGGCTGCTACCTCGGGCAGGAGATCGTCGAGCGCATCCGCTCGCGCGCCAACGTCCACCGCACTCTGCGCCAGTTTGACCTGAAAGGTTCGTTGCCGGCTCCCGGAACCGAGCTTCGGGCCGAGGGCGACGACAAACCAATTGGCGAAATTACCAGTGCCGCACACTACGCGCTCCCCGGACTTCCGCGAACCTTCGCTCTCGGATTCATACGCATCGAAGCTCTGGAACGCAAAGCTGTTATCACCTATCCCGGAGGCCGGGCCATACCGCTCGACGCGCCTCTCGCACTCCCCTGAACCAGAAAAGGACCTATGGAAGAGAAACCGCCATCATTCACCGTCACCGACCGCCGCAAGTTCACACTGGAAGGTGACCCGCGCGACGAAACCGCTAACTCAACCGGGCAGGAATCTGCGAACGAACATCCCGCCGATACAACTGCGCGCGTCATCACCATGCCGTCGCCGAAACAGGAAGAGCCCAAGCCTGCTGACGCGGCTCTCCCTGAAGAAGAGCTGACGGGCCCATCGGCGCAGGAATCGGCTGAACAGCACGCCGCCTATCAGCAATCATCGCGCGAGATCGATAGTCTGCTGCGTCAGTCCAGTGCCGGCGGCGAAGCCGCCCAGGACACGACCTTCGAGCACGTCATTCAGTCCATCTATCTTTCTGCCATCATGGCCATGGGCGCAGGCACCGAACAAGGACAGCAGCCGCGTATCGACATCGTCGGAGCGAGGCAAAGCATTGACATGCTCGCAATCCTGCAGGAGAAGACAAAAGGCAATCTGAACGAAAAAGAACAGCGGCTGTTACAGAATGCGCTCTTCGATCTCCGCATGATGTTCGTCGAGATCACCAACGCCATCGCAAAATCAGCGCACCAGCCACCGCCGAAGAAAAAGTGAATCGGGCTATCCCCTCGTCATCCTGAGCGAAGTGACCGGAGGGAACGGAGTCGAAGGACCCGCGAACAACGTTCGTGCGAAGCCTTGCACCGCGAGGCCCGGTGGTTTCTAAATAGCGGCATGAAAAAAGGTGCCCCATCCTTTCGCGCATTTTGCGAAAGGGTGGGAACCACAACCCTCAACTAAGATTGAAACAAATGCAGTACTCACGAAAATGCAGGCCACTCTCACCATCCTCGGCAGCGGCACCTCCATGGGCGTCCCCACGCTCGGATGCGAATGCCGGGTCTGCACCTCTCCCGATCCGCGCGACCACCGGACCCGCCCGTCTATCGCTGTGGGATGGGGCGCCCGCTGCGTCATCATCGACACCGGTCCGGATTTCCGCCAACAGGCTTTACGGGAAAAGATCCGCCACATCGACGCCGTCTTCTACACGCATTCACACGCCGACCACATCCTCGGGCTCGACGACCTCCGCCCGCTCAGCTTCGATCATCCCAACGGCCACATCCCGCTATATGCCGATGAGCCCAGTGCCCGCGTCATCGAAAAAGTATTCGACTACACGTTTTCGGCTGAGTCCAAGTATCCGACGCGGGCCCGCGTTCGCATGCATCGTCTTGAAGGCCATGAGTCCATCGCCATTCACGGAGCCACCTTCCAGCGCATCCCCCTTCTTCACGGCGAGTTGGAAATCGCTGGTTTCCGCTTCGGCAACGCAGCCTACCTCACCGATATGAGCATCATCCCTGACGCGAGCCTGCCCCTGCTTGAAAACCTCGACGCCATCATCATCGACGCGCTGCGCAAGACGCCGCATCCCAGCCACGCCAACATTGATCAGGCCATGATGTGGATTGACCGCCTCCAACCGCGCCGCGCCTGGTTCACGCACATGTCGCACGACCTGCACCACGCCGATACGGAAAACGAGCTCCCGTCTCACGTCCGCCTCGCCTATGACGGCCTGCGCATCCCGTTCGAGTTATAGCGATGCAAATCTTTCGCGCCCTCGATCAGATTCCCGCCGGCTACGGCCCTACCGTCATCGCCATCGGCAATTTCGATGGCGTCCATTGCGGTCATCGCTGGATCATCGAGCACGCGCGCAACCGCGCCCGCGATCTTGGAGCGCGCTGCATCGCCGTCACCTTCGATCCACACCCGGTCCGCGTGTTGCGTCCCGAAATTGCGCCGCGCCTCATCACGTCCATGCCCGAACGCCTGCGCCTGCTCGCTGAGACAGGGCTCGATGCCACGGTTGTCCTGCCGTTCACAGAAGAGTTTTCGCACCTGCCAGCGGAAGCCTTTGCGCGCGACGTGCTGCATCGAGGCCTGCGTGCCGTCGAAGTCCACGAGGGCGACGCTTTCCGCTTCGGCTATCAGGCACAGGCCGGCATCACCGAACTCATCGCTCTGGGCCATCAGTACGGATTCACCGTGGTCGCGCATCACATGCGCACCGTCCGCGGGCTGCCGGTTTCCAGCAGCCAGATCCGCCAGCGCATTGCCCTCGGCGACATGACTGCTTCCCGCACGCTGCTGGGTCGTCCTTTCTCCATCCTGTCCACTCCGGCCCGCGGACGCGGCATCGGCAAGGAACGCACTGTACCCACCATCAACCTTGCGCCATACACGGAATTGCTCCCGGCAAACGGCGTCTACATCACGCGGATGACAATCGGCGATGGCCCGGATGCACCCACCTTCGACGCGGTCACCAATGCAGGTCACCGCCCGACTTTTGGCGAACCCTCCTTCGCCGTGGAATCGCACTTGCTCGATTTTCGCCCTGTCGCACTCACAGAAGACACGCCGCTCGAGCTCACCTTCCTCAAGCGCATCCGCGAGGAACAGCGCTTTCCTTCACCGGAAGCGCTCAAGGCTCAGATCCTGCGCGATGTGGCCTATGCCATGCGCTATTTCCACCTGATGCGGCGCATGTCCACATAGAGCATCACGACCGATACTTGCCAACTGCCCACTTTCCTTATTAAGCTTCGATCTTTTGGTAAGGCATTTCCCTTGTCTTGCGCTTGTTTCGCCTTAGGAGACCGCAATGCCCGGAAAAACGCTCACTCGCGGCATCGTATCTTTTACGCTTGCTTGTCTAACCCCTCTTCTTACCGCTCACGCTTCGGCACAGCAAAAAGATTCCGATATCGAGCGCTTCGACGCATACGCTGGCTTCGCCTACTTCGACACGCCCGACCTCAACCTTGACGAGCACGGCTTCCACCTTCAGGCGGGATACAACGCAACGCGTATGATCGCTTTCGGATTTGACTACTCGAACGTAAGCGGTCACAACTCGCTCACGCCCAATCTACTGACCCTGTCTGACCAGTTACTGATCCAAACCGCTCTCAATGATCTGGCTCTCGAAGGCCTCCTGCCGCCCGGCTATCAGTTGTCGGTTCCCACCGGCTCGACCACGCAAACCTTCGCCGCGGGCCCGGAATTGACCATCCGGCACTATGTTCCCGTGACCATCTTTGTTCGTCCCGATCTCGGAGCCATCCGCGAAGTAGCCACTCCGCACCCAACCGATCCGATTGCCGCGCTCATCGTCCAGGGACTCGCCCCGTCCGGCCACAAAACCAGCTGGGCCAGCTTCTACGGCTTCGGCGGGGGCGTGGACTGGAACGCGACCAGACACGTAGCTCTGCGCGTGCAGGTCGATGAGGTCTACAACCACCTCTTCAACGACCTCCTCCAAAATAGCCGCTGGACAACCCGCGTCTCCATCGGGCCGGCCTTCCGCTTCGGCAAAACCCTTCCCGCAGCAGCAACAAAGTAACGGAGCAAAAAAAGCCTGTCCTTGCCTTGCGAGGACGGGCTTTTTACTTTTAGAGTGTTTGTCATCCTATTGGGGTGGAAAGCAAAGGTGGGAAAACACAAATCTCACCCATAACGAATCGGGACTTAACCCACCTTCTTCTTACGCCCAGTGCTCTTTGTCGCAACAGTCTCCCGCTGAGGCTCCTTCTTACCAGCCGCCTCTTCCTGCTGCTCCATGCTCTTCCTCAACGCATCCATCAGATTGATAACCGGAGCCAGTCGCTTCTTCGGCTGCTTATCCGACTTCGCAACCATCCCCGCTTCCTTGCGCTCGACCAGTTCCTCCACCCGCGTCTGATACTCATCCTTGAACTCCTCCGGCGCAAACTTCGAGGTCAGCTGCTTCATAAACTGCTCGGCCAGCTGGACCTCCGCTGTCTGCAGCTTCAAATCCTCGCCATCGCGTCCATATTCGGCAATCTCGCGCACCTCGGCAGGATAGTAAAGCGTATGTAGCACCAACCCTTTGTGATACGGACGGATCATCACAATCTGCTCCCGCTGGTGCAGCGTGATCTTCGCAATCGCGCCCAGCTGCAGCTGCTCCATCCCCTGCAGAATCAGCGCATAAGCGCGGCGGCCCGGGTCTTCGGGCACGGTGTAGTACGAAGTCTGGTAGTAGATCGGATCGACGTCGTCGAGCTTCACAAACTGCTGAATCTCCATCGATTCCGACGAGTCGGCCTCGAGAGACTTCAGCTCTTCTTCGGTCACCAGCACGTAGGTGTCTTTATCGACGGGATAACCCTTGGCAAGCTCGCTCCGCTCGACCACGCGCTGGTCGGTCGGGCAAAAGAGTTGCTGCTTCACCCGCGTCCCACACTCCTTGTGGATCTGGTTGAAGCTGACATGCTCCTCACGCGCCGCCACAAACATGCGTATCGGCACCGAAATCAGCCCAAACGAGACATAGCCTTTCCAAACCGTAGACGCCATAGAGACAAACCTCAGCCCAAATAAGACATGGGAAGAAATTTTCGCACATTAGAACAAGCAATTCCCAGCAAAAAAATGCACTAAAAACGATGCGTTGTTACCAGAAACATTCCCCCCTTCGTGCCCAAATGAGTGCCGAACGAGACTCCCGCCTGCTGATGCGTGCTACGTTTGAGCCACACCGTTGCCCGCCACTATGCTCGTCTCCCTGCGTTCCGATCTCTATTTCGCCCTGCGCCAGTTGCGCAAATCGGCGGGCTTCGCCTTCATCGCCATTCTGACCCTAGCCCTCGGCATCGGCACCACCACCGCCATCTACAGCCTCATCGATGGCGTCCTGCTCAAGCCATTGCCCCTCCCGAATCCCGAGCAGCTCGTCGCCGCCAACACGGGGGAATCACACCCCGGCCAGACCCCAACGCCCGATGGCACCTCCTACCCGAACTATCTCGACTGGCGTGACCGCACGCGATCTTTCAGCCAACTCGCCGCATACGCCGGTGACGCCCGCCTCATCAGCCGCGCCAATGGCATGGACGGAGCAGTTCTTCCCATCTGCCGCATCACCGCGAATTACTTCGATACCCTCGGCGTCCAACCCATCCTCGGACGCAACTTCAACCCCGACGACGACCAGGCTGGCCATCACGTCGTCATCCTCAGCTACGGCCTCTGGGAGCGCCTTTTCGCCTCCGACAAAAACATCCTTGGCACAACCATCCTCGTCAGCGACCAGCCCTTCACCATCGTCGGCGTCATGCCCAAAGGCTTCATCGAACCGCGCGGCGACCAGGCTGGGCTATGGACTAGCTTCGCTCCATTCCTCGATGGCTCTGCCCCGCGCGGCAAAGAACGCGATAACGGATTCGCCGAAATCGTAGGCCGACTCAAACCCGGCATCACCCAGCAGCAGGCGCGCGCCGACCTCAGCACCATCCAGTCCAGCCTGGCCCAGATCTACCCCGAAGACCGCTACCTCACATCCGTCTTTGTCCAGTCTAAGCTCGCCGACATCACCGGAGACATGCGCCCAGCCCTGCTTCTGCTCATGGCCGCCGTCTTCGCCGTGCTGCTCATCGTCTGCACCAACGTCGCCGGACTCACGCTCACCCGCACCATGAAGCGCCGCGGCGAGATCGCACTTCGCGCGGCCCTCGGCGCATCCTCATGGCGCATCTGGCGTCAGCTCCTGATCGAATCGCTCGTCCTCGGCCTCGCCGGCGGAGCCATCGGCATCGCCCTCGCCTATGGCCTCCTACACGTAGCTCTGCCCTTCGTTCCCGACGACATCCCACGCCTCGGCGAAGTCGCCATCGATGCTCGCGTCCTCGCCTTCACCGTCGCCATCTCCATCCTCTGCGCCATCCTTAGCAGCCTCGTCCCTGCATGGAAGCTCTCCCGCGTCTCCCCCATTGAGTCCCTGCGTGAGCAGAGCCACAGCACCACCGGCCGCCGCTCCCATGGCTTCCAGAACACTCTCGTCATCGCGCAGACCGCTCTCGGCTTCGCGTTATTGCTGGCCTCCGGACTGCTCATTCGCGGCTTTGTCAATGTGCGCCACGCAAGACTTGGCTTTAACTCCGACCATCTCCTCCGCTTCCTGCTGCCGCTTACAAACGCCCGTTATCCAGACGCGAAGAAAGCCCTCTTCTACAAGGAATATCTGCCGAAACTCGCCGCCATCCCTGGCGTCCGCAGTGCCTCCGGCGGATATCCCACACCTATGGAAGGCGCCTACTCCAGCGCGCCCGTAGAAATCGATGGCCGCCCCAACCCGCCCGACAACCAGCTCTTCACCCTCATCGGAGAAGCCGAGCCCGGATACTTCGAAACCCTCGGTGTGCCTCTGCTGCGGGGCCGAAACTTCACCCCAGCCGACAACGATCCCCAAGAACCCTTCGTAGCCCTCGTCAATCAGGCCTTCGCCAAGAAATATTTCCCCGGCCAGAATCCCATCGGCAGGCACATCCGCCCGGACCTCACCTTCCTCCGCAGCTTGTCCAATGACCTCGACCCCACGATCAAGAACGACCGCGAAATCGTCGGCGTCCTCGCCGACTTCCAGCAATATTCCGTCCAGGACCCGCCGCAGCCCATGGCCATCTTTCCCTACTCGCAGGCTTCCATGCTCATGCGCCCCGCGCTTGTCCTCCGCGTCGCCGGAGACCCGATGCAATACGAAAAACCAGCACAGGCCGCGCTCGCGAGCATCGATCCCACGCTCTTCCTCCTTACGCCCGAAACCCTGGAAATGCACCTCAGCCTCGTCTCCAGCACACAGCGCTTCGAGACCCTGCTGATTTCTGCCTTCGCTTCCATCGCGCTTTTCTTGACCGGACTCGGCCTCTACGCGACCGTCGCCGCCAGCGTCGCAGCCCGCACCCGCGAAATTGGCCTGCGCATGGCCATCGGAGCCGACCGCCGCGAGGTAGCCTCGCTCATCCTTATCCGCGCCGCCGCATTGGTTGCCTCCGGCCTCGC
The DNA here is from genome assembly GCA_963823845.1 of Terriglobales bacterium. Lineage (GTDB taxonomy): Bacteria > Acidobacteriota > Terriglobia > Terriglobales > Acidobacteriaceae > Alloacidobacterium. Next base: position 71,580 of record CAWGND010000016.1, on the reverse strand, counting down.
CATCGGCACCATCATCGCGCTCGTCGCAGCCCGCAGCCTCTCGACCGCCGACTGGTGGCGCCCACTGCTCTTCGGCGTGTCCTGGTTCGACCCCCGAACCTACTTAACTATCCTGCTCGTCCTCGGAGCCGTCTGCTTCGCCGCCTACTTCCTGCCAGCCTGGCGAGCCACCCAAATCGACCCGATGCGAGTCCTGCGCGACGAATAAAACATCGCCAGTCTAGCGGATAGAAAATGCCCATCATTCTGAGGTGCAATCCGAGCCTGTCCAGAGCGAAGCCGAAGGAAAGAATCCATGCGATGCGCCAATAGCCCGATAATTCCGCACTTTCGAGCAAGGTCCCCAAACAAAACAAGGCCACTTCAAAGAAGCGGCCTTTTGCCTGCAATCAGATACTGTCTTACTTCGAAACCTTCCCCTGCAACCCACCACTAAGAGCCATCACAATCACCGTCTTCTGCTCCATCTCATGAGCCTTGGCCGACCCCGTAGCGGGGCTCGCCGCCGCCGACCGCTTGATGCTCAGCACCTGACGATCCCGCGCCAGCCGCTTCAACCGCGGCATCACGAAGTAGAGAGCACCCATGTTCTCCGGCTCTTCCTGCACCCAGATCACCTCATGCGCCTCCGGATGCGCCTTGATCGCCGCCTCCAGCTCCGCCTCCGGCCACGGATACATCTGCTCCAGGAAGATGATTCCGGTGGTATTGTCCTTCCGCTTTTCGCGCTCGACACGCAGCTCGTGACCGATCTTGCCCGTGCAGATCAGCAATCGCTTCGCGCTCGCAATCTCCGTTTCAGGTAGCACATTCAAAAAATGCGGCTGGGCAAAATCCTCAAGCGCTGAAACAGCGTCCGGATGCCGCAGCATGCTCTTCGGCGTAAAGACGATCAGCGGCTTGCGCCACTTGCGCATCGCCTGCCGCCTTAGCAGGTGAAAATACTGTGCCGCGGTAGAAGGCTGGCAGATCTGCATGTTGTCGTGCGCCGCCAGCTGCAAGTACCGCTCCACGCGCGCGCTCGAATGTTCCGGTCCCTGCCCTTCATATCCATGCGGCAGCAGAACCACCACGCCGCCCAGCAACCCCCACTTGTCCTCGCCCGACGAGATGAATTGATCGATAATGATCTGCGCTCCGTTGGCAAAATCGCCAAACTGCGCCTCCCACATCACCAGCGTCTCCGGATAGTCGCGACTGTACCCGTACTCGAAACCAAGCACGCCAGCCTCAGACAGGATCGAGTTGTAAACCTCAAACTTCGCCTGATCCGCCGAAAGATGATTCAGCGGAATATGCGCACTCTCATTCTCAATATCAATCAGCACGCTATGCCGCTGGTTGAAGGTCCCGCGTTGGCTGTCCTGTCCGCTCAACCGCACCGGAGTTCCCTGCGTCAGCAGCGAGCCAATGGCAACTGCCTCGGCCATGCCGTAATCAAACGCACGTTTCCCCTGTCCCATCTCCGCCCGCTGTTCCAGCAGCTTCTTGATCTTCGGATGAATATGAAAACTTGCCGGATACTTCGACAATCCGTCAGAAATCTTGCCGACTTCTTCCGCCGTCAGCCCCGTTTCCATTTCGTATTCCGGCTTATACTTGCCGCCGCGATACGCCGCCCAGTAATCCGGCAGCACCGCCAGTGTCGGCATCTTCTTCATCTTCTTCGCCGCACTCTGCGCCTCGGCGAACTCGGCTTGAAGCTCCTTCACCCGCTCGCCGATCTCCGCGCCCAGCTTCTTTGCATAAATCTCATAGAGCGGCGGATGGTCCTTGATCTTCGCGTAACGCAGCGGCTGCGTAACCGTCGGATCGTCCACCTCGCTGTGCCCATGCCGGCGATAGCCGATCAGATCGATTACCACATCGCTCTTGAACGTATAGCGATACTCAATCGCCAGCGCCGCAATCCGCACCACCGCATCCGCGTCCTCGGCATTCACATGGAAAATTGGAACCGGCAACCGCTTCGCAATATCCGAAGCAAAACGCGACGAATTCACTTCATCCGGTTCCGCAGTAAATCCAATCAGGTTATTCGCGATGATATGAATCCCGCCGCCAACCGTGAAGCCTTCAATCGAGGCAAGGTTCATCGTCTCCGCCCAGATGCCCTGCCCGGCAAACGCCGCATCGCCGTGGATCGCAATCGGCAGCACGCGCTCCTGACCGTCTTCACCAATACGAGTCTGTTTGGCGCGGGTCCGTCCCATCGCCACCGGATCCACCGCTTCCAGATGGCTCGGGTTCGAAACCAGGTGGAGCGAAACGTCCTTGCCATTCCGCGTCTGATAGCACCCCGTCGCGCCCACGTGGTACTTCACATCGCCGCCGCCCAGAATGCTGCGCGGGTCCACATCTTCAAACTTCGAAAAAATATCCGCAGGCGACTTCCCAAACGTATTCACCATCACGCTCAGGCGCCCGCGATGGCTCATTCCAATCACAGCTTTCGTCGCGCCCAGTTCGCTCGCGCGGTTCAGCAGTTCGTCGAGAAACGGAATCAACGCCGTCACGCCTTCGAGCGAAAACCGCTTCGTCCCCAGATACCGCGACTGAATCACCTGCTCAAACACGTCCGCCTTGATCAGCAGATCAAGAATCCGCCTTTGATCAACGGACGGCGCCTCTGTCTCCAACCGGTTGGTAATCCATTCCCGCCGCTCACGGCTGGGAATGTGCATGAACTCCGCCGCGATCGTGCCGCAGTAGTAGCTGCGCGCTTCATCCGCATCCTCTCCTTCGAAATCAAGCTCCGGAAGTGGCTCCGCAGAAAGATATTGGCCCAAAGGATCGAGCTGCGCCTGTAGATAACCCCAGCGGCGAAAGGCGTCAAAGATTTGTTCCCGGTTCTGTACTTGCTGTTGCAGCTCGCTATGTGTCGGTTCCAGCTTGGTAGCACTCATAAAAATCAATTATTTCCCCTGGCAATCGCCTGCCAAATCCGCGTATCCACACACCACAGCACCAGCTCGCCCCAATAGGCTGCTCGTCTGCACTCGTTGTCGTGGAAATCGTGCCCGGGAGATGGCCTTGACGTTTCATCGTCACTTCTTATTTTACTGGTTTCATAAGAAACGCGTCGAAGGGCCCACGTAACAATAAGAAATCGTGTTCCAACTTTGTACCGAGACCCGAAAAACATGCACGAAATCGGGTGCCCCACAACCTGTCCCGAGCCTGTCCAAGGGCCTCGCATAGATGCGGGAAAGCAAGAATCCACATCAGCCGTCATTCTGAGGAACCCTGAGTGGAACGAGGATACGAAGAATCCAGAGAATGAGCGCAGCAGAATACAGCGTCAAGCTTCTGGCGACGATCCGCAATCGTGAACAGCTTTCAATCGCATAGAAAGTATCTCTAAAATCAAGAAGCGGGAGGCCCATACTATGCCCCAATTCATAACGCACCTTCGCTCGATAAAATGGTCGGTCGCGCTCCTCTGCCTGACTGCCGCTTCTCTCGCCTTGGCACACTCGCCGCAAGCCACCCAGCCCACCACCAGCATGGCTCACATGTCAGGACACATGTTCATGACCTCCCTGCGTCCCCCGAAACCAGGCGACCAGCAGAAAGCCGACGCCATCGCAGTCGCAGCCAAACAAGCCATGGCTCCCTATCAGGACTACCGCAAAGCTCTCGCCGACGGCTACGTCATCTTTCTTCCCAACGTTCCGCAGCACCAATACCACTTCACGAAGGCCGAGTATGGGCTTGAAGCACGGTCGCACTTCGATCCCCTGAAGCCAACCTCGCTCCTCTACACGAAGACTCCAGATGGCGGATACAAGCTCGTCGGAGCCATGTACACCGACCGCGTCGACGCCTCAGAAGACGAGCTCAACGACCGCATCCCGCTCAGCATCGCGCAATGGCACCAGCACATCAACTTCTGCAAAGCCCCCGAAGGACAGAAAGCCGCCTACTTCGGCCCCGATGCAAAATTCGGCCTGCTCGGATCCATCACCACGAAGGAAGCCTGCGAGGCCGCAGGCGGCGAATTCCATCCCCACATCTTTGGCTGGATGGTCCACGTCTACCCCTACGAAACCGACCCTGGGAAAATCTGGTCAACCGACGATGACGACCGGGGCCACGACAACATGGACCACTCCGCCATGCCGGGAATGAAAATGAACTAACTGAGACCACTACACGGCAACGCGGATAACTATTAGTGAACTTTCTCAGCCGGTATCGGCTTCATGTTTGGCGGGACTCCTGCCGGATGTATTTCGGCATGTGTCTCGTCCTTCAGGGTCACGGTAAATTCGAAGCCGTCCATGACTGTGATGTGCAGTGCAGAACCTTCCAGCGTTGCCTTGGTGATCGACTTTGGCGTGCTGTCTTCGGACGGATCAGCGCGAAGTAATCCTCCATCATCGTTCAGTGCGATTCGAGATCCGGTAACGGATCCCGTAAAGCCAGATCCGCTCCGAACCAGAGTCATCGTGGCGAAACTCTTTTCATTAAACATCCAGTGCCAGGTTCCGGCGAACTTTTCCGCGGTGTTAGAGGATAGAGAGCCTGCTTGCAGGCTCATCGCACGCACGAGCACTGCGCCCGCGCCAAACGTAATGCTCGTTGCCAGGGCCAGCCCAATGACACCGGCGCGTGACAGCGAAAGCCTTTTCTCAGTCAGCATCATGATTCGAGTCTCCAGGTTGTCACCATCGAAAATACCCAGCCCCGCTGCATTGCCACGAGGAGTGTGCAAGCATAGTGACGCCAGGTGTAAGAGTGAGTTGGCATACGAACGGCGCTTCCCAAGACGGGCAGCTGCATAGTCATCGCAGGCAAGTTCGCGCGTCTGCGAAATCTTCGACATCAGATAGCGAATGCCGGGATGCCAGGCCACAGGCAGCGAGATCAATTCACATAGGATGTGGACGGGAAAGTCCCTGCGACGGATGTGGCCATATTCGTGCGCAATAACTGCCGAGAGCTCTTGTTCGCCAAGGTCTGGCAACACTTTGCTGGGCAGCAAGATGACGGGATGAAACACCCCGACAGTTACGGGATCGTCAATGGCTGTAGATTCAAGGAGAGCGACCCGGTGCTTAGCGTCGATGATCTGGCTGGCCATCCTGAATTGGGCAGGAGAAAGTACGGATGCGTCTCTCCGCAGCCGATGAATTCGATGAACAGCTCGACTGAAGCGGGACAGCTGAAGCAGAACAAGCACCCCCCAAATGCCGACGACCCAACTTTGGACCCCAGGCGCGATTGTGAACTGCTTATGCTGCTTGGAATGACCCTGCCAATTCCAAAAATGGTCATTCGCCCCTCCAGTCGCCGAGGGAACCCGCTGCTGAGACTTCTCTGCGGCTACGGTTGAGGGCGATTGCCGAAGGGTGTTGATAACCGGAGCCGCCAGACAGAAGAGGAGCACTGTGAGATAGAAGAAATATTGATGCTTTGCTCTCGCTTTCGCGAGGAGACGCGAGAAGACCGCCACCACGATGGCAAAGAAACCGATTTGTAGAAGTGCATTGAGCAGCAGATCGAATAAGATCTCTTGAATTGGGCTCATTCCGGCTCCTCCTCTGCGCTCTCACTGGCTTGTAACTTCGCCTGTAATTCCGCAAGTTTTTGCGCGTCGAGCTGCTTGCTCCGAACCAAAGACAGGAGAAGGTCGTCCACTGACCCTCGAAAGACCTTCTGCAAGACGTCCTTGATAGCATGTGAGTCGGCTGCCTCTTGAGAAACGATGGCGCTGTACTCGTATGCACGTCCGTCGAGCTTTCTCTTCACTTTCCCTTTGCGCTGCAGGACATTCAACGTGGTCTGCACGGTGGTATAGGCAAGCTGAGGCTCACCCGTCAGCCCCTGCAAGACCTTCTGGACATTTCCTGCGCCACCCTCCCAGAGCACGCGCATAATCCGTCGTTCTAAAGGGGTCAGGACTCTGGCTTTCTTCGGCATCGATTCAATCCGCCTCCCGCGCTTATCTCCTATATATATAGGAGATAAGCGCATTTGTCAACTATAATCATAGGAGATGCGTCGAAGCCTCAGGGTCGCACTACGCTGGATTTCTGTATGATGGATTCCGCAAATTGAGCGCGAACTAATGGGTAATCCTGAACATCTGGCGAAGCTCAAGGAGGGGGTCGACGCTTGGAATCAGTGGCGGAAAGAGAATCCTGCGATCAGGGTGGACCTCAGGAACATGTACCTCAAGGAGGCGGACCTGAGGGAGGCGAACCTCAGTGGTGCGGACCTCAAGGGGGCGGATCTCAGTAGAGCGAAACTCAGTGCTGCAAAACTTATTCAGGCTGACCTCACGGAGGCGATCGTCTATAGAGCGCGCCTCGATGAGGCGGACCTCAGTAGAGCGAACCTCAGCAGAGCGAACCTTGTCCGAGCGGACCTCCACAGCGCGGATCTCAGTGACGCGGATCTCAGTTGGGCGAGCCTCATTTGGGCGGACCTTAGTAAGGCGCATATCATTCGGGCGAATCTCAGGGGGGCGGACCTTAGTAGGGCCTACCTGACGCGGGCGGACCTTAATAGCGCGGATCTTAGGGAGGCGAAACTCATACGGGCGGACCTTAGTGAGGCAAGGCTCATTCGGGCGGACCTCAGGAAGGCCGAACTCAGTGACGCCTACCTCAGAAGTGTGGACCTCACAGGGGTGAACCTCACAGAGGGTTACCTCGACGGAGCGGTCTTAATTGGGACTATCCTTGAAGAAGCAAATCTAACGGGCTGCAACGTATATGGTGTGTCCGTGTGGGACATCCGGCTGGCCGGAGCAATCCAGTCAAACTTGGTCATTACTCCTGAAGATCAATCAGCCATACAGATGGATAATCTTGAAGTCGCTCAGTTCGTTTACCTGCTGCTGAACAACGAGCGAATCCGAAATGTGATCGACACGATCACCTCCAAAGTAGTTCTTATCCTCGGTCGGTTTACGCCTGAGCGGAAGGCGGTCTTAGACGCTATTCGTGACGAGCTTCGAACGCACGACTATCTGCCAATCCTGTTTGACTTTGAGAAACCAGACAGCAAGGATTTGACCGGTACGGTGACGACGCTTGCGAACATGGCGCGATTCGTTATTGCTGACCTGACCGATCCCAGCAGTGTGCCGCACGAACTAGCTACGATTGCTCCGGGCACAGTCGTTCCAGTTCAGACAATCCTCTTGGACGGGCAGCGAGAATATGCAATGTTCGTCGATTTGAAGCACAGGTATCACTGGGTACTTGAACCGTACCGGTACCAGTCGCAGCAAATGCTGATGGAACATTTGGATGATGGTGTGATATCTCCTGCTGAAGCCAAGGCCAAAGAACTGAGGCGGCCTCTGCCGTAAATTTGCCCGTGCGCGGCAAAGGTCAGACAGCGATTTTTAACCGATTTCTCACGGTACAGACGACGGTACGGAAAATGTGATTTTGGGTGCCGGGTGCCCCATTCAAGCCTTCTTTTGGCTTGAGTGGGTAGTTCCGAACTACAACGCAAAGCAACTATTTGTATTAGAAGACCCGAAGCCTCAGTTTGACGGAGATGGAAACCAGCGCTCAACCGTTTCGCGTACATCGACGGAGTGGTTGAAAAACATAATCTTGGCTTTTGGCACCACTTCATGGGCTGCGTCCACGATCTGCTCCATGAAGTATGTCATCGCAGGATCGCTGGCAATGCCTCCTCCAATCAGTACGCCATCGCAGGGTTGCGTCCTCAACTGATTTTTGAAATCTTCGAGGCCGCTCTTAGGAACTTGTTGAAAAACTCATTTAGGCACTTACTTTAGACTCCGAAAAAGTGACCAGAAATGTATACAGAGGGCGGATCGGCGCGTTGCAGGCCATTTTTGCGCGACGCTGATTTGTCCTGGCTGGCTGCATTGGATAGCCGGAATCGTTTTTCAACAAGTTCTTAGGAGACGCATAGGCGATGTCGTAGTTGTAACCGGCTCCTCTCATCCTCTGCTGCAGGTCAGCTAACCTTTTCGTGATCTTCGGACGCTCCTGTGACGGGATCAACGGATGATCCAAGGGCAATCCGACATGAAGGATGGATATAGGCATAACAGTCTCTGGACTTTCTGCATCTTGATGGGATCGAAAACAGGGCTGACAAGCGTAATTGTGTCCCCTTCTTGCTCCTTAAGGGAAGGAAAGCTAGGTTCGCTCATAGTGGCCGGAATTATACGCGCTCAAATGTCCATCAAGCCGCTATGATTCGCGCATGCCTTCGCCGCGCGTAAAGATTCTCGATTTAATGGTTAAAGTAGATAGGGCCTACAAGCACCTCATCGATCTTCAGCTCGAAGTTAATCGATTCTTTCGCGCACCCTACCCCCACGAAATCGTCCCCGAGGACGATACGGATAAGGGAGAGAGAACTTACTACTTGCGGGTACATAAGGAAATGCCGCCTGAGTTCTCTGCGCTGATTGGCGATGTCGCCCAGAATTTGCGGAGTGCTCTCGATCATTTGGCTTGGCACTTGGTAAAAACTAGCCCCGTTTTTCCGAAAGCCGAAGACAGGAACATCTACTTTCCAATTTTCGAGACGGCCAGCGAATACAGGAAGGGAAAGATGCGAAAGATAGAGGGAATGACGCAAGCTGCAATAGATGCCATCGACGCTATCAAGCCGTACTATCGAGTGGATACTATCGGGATCGGAAACTCTGCTTTGTATTGGCTCAGCATGATCAAAATCGAGGATAAGCACCGACTCTTTATTCCCGCTTGGGCTGCTGTTCCGGCCCACAGTATTACAAAAACCAGGCGAACTGAAGTCGCTCAAGTACTGAAGTCTGCTTTTGGTAGCGAGAACGCGGATGTGATGGTTGCGTTGCCAGGTGCTGTTAGCGGGCCTCTCGAAGACAGCAGCAAATTGTGTACCCTGCCTATCTCGGAGGTAGACGATAACATGAAGTTTAGATTTCAAATAGCCTTCGGAGAGCCAACGGGGATTCGCGGGAAAGAGATTCTCTCCACTCTGAACAACATGCACAGAATTGTTAAAGACATCATGTTCAGCTTCAACGACAAAGGATTGCTGTAAGGGCTTTACCTTATACCCCAGGGAGGGGATCACGCGACCCGCAAGCGCCACGACAACCCAGCCGCCAACAGCAGTAACACCGCGACCGTCCCCAGCGCCGCATGAAAGCTATGCGTCGCATCGCTCACCATACCCATCAGAATCGGCCCGCAAAACGCGCCCAGCGCCCCAGCGGAATTAATAATCGCAATCCCGCCCGCGGCCGCCGTCCCGCGCAGCATCGTCGTGGGCAGCGCCCAGAACGGTCCCAGACATCCCCACGCCCCCGCCGCCGCCATCGAGAGCGCAGCAATTGCAAGCCACGGATTTCCGAGCCATGCGCTCAACCCAAAGCCCAACATGCCGCCAAGGCTGCTCCCCACCAGATAGCGCCGTCTCTCCTGGCTCTTGTCCGAGAAATGCGCAATCGTCAGCATCACCAGCGTCGCCACCAGCCACGGAACCGCCGTCAGCAGAATCACACGCGACGCCGAAGCCTGCGAAATTTGCTTCAGCACCACCGGCATCCAGAGGCTCAGACTGTAGAACCCAACCGACAGCAAAAAGTAAATAGCCGATAGCTGCCACATCACTCGATTGCGCCACACCGCGCCAAAGTCCACCGAGTGCGCCGCCAGAATCTCGGCACGCTCCGCCTCCAGCGTCTCAATCAGCCAGGTCTTCTCATCGTCAGGCAGCCACTCGGCGCTCTCCGGACGATCCGCCAACACCCGGAACACCATCAGCCCCAGCAGAATCGATGGCACCCCTTCACCGACAAAAAGCCACTTCCACCCGGCAACTCCGGCCACACCATCCAGGCGCAGCAGCAGGTTCGAAAGCGGAGCGCCGACGACTCCCGCAATCGCCGTCGCCGACAGGAACCGTGCCAGCGCCCGCGCCTTGTGCTGCTTCGGAAACCAGTAAGTGAGGTAGAGAATGATCCCCGGAAAAAACCCAGCCTCCGCTGCGCCCAGCAGAAACCGCAGCAGATAAAATTCCGTCGGAGTGTGCGTCACCGGCATGCTGGCAGAAATAACGCCCCACACCACCATCAGTATCCCGATCCATCGCCGCGGCCCCACCCGCAGCAGAATCAGATTGCTCGGCACCTCAAAGAGCGCATAGCTCAAAAAGAAAAGCCCCGCGCCCGTGCCATACACAGTATCGCTGAAGTGCAGTTCGCGCCGGATAAAGAGCGCCGCGTACCCCACGTTCACGCGATCGAGATACGCGAACATATACAGCACAAAAAGAAAAGGAATGAGCCGCCGCGAAACCCTCGCAAGCGTCCTCAGCGCCAGCTCATTCTCTGCTTCCATGCGCTACTGGCTGACTCGCAGCAGCACCACCCCATGCTCCGGAATCAGCACCGTGTAGCTCCCATTCGCGGCCGTCACGTCTTTGCCCGTCCACAAATCGCGCATCTTCGCATTCGCTCCAAAGCCCACATCGCTCAAATTCAGCGTGATCGGCTTCGGATCAGGCGCGCGATTGAACAAGGCCACAGCCTTTGCCCCGCCCGAAAGCGGCTTTGCCCATACTTCCATCGGCCCTTCAGCCCATACGCGATCACCCTGCTTGCCAAGCGTGTCCTGATCCACCGCAATCACGTCTTTATTCGTCAGAATTGCCAGCGTCTCCGGGCTCATCTTGCTCAGGTCATTCCCTGCCAGCAGCGGAGCTGCCAGAATCACCCACAGCGACATGTGCTGCCGATACTCGTCCTCCGTCATGCCGCCATTGCCTACTTCCAGCATGTCCGGATCATTCCAGTGTCCCGGCCCCGCATACTTCGACAGCCCAGCCTGCGAAAACCCAATCTGCTCCATGCGGTCGTAGTGGTCGTTGATGTCGCCAGTAGTGCGCCAAAGGTTGCCGCCAACGTCCGGGCCCCACTTCCACACATCGTTCCATCCATACTGGCAAAGGCTATAAACAATCGGACGCCCTGTCGCCACCAACGCCTTGTGCATCTTTTCGTACGCCGCCTTCTGCATTTCGAAGGCTTTCTCGCCGTGCTCGCCGCCGGTTTCCTTCTTCATGATGTCGCGAAAGCCGCACAGGTCGTACTTCAGATAATCGATGCCCCATGCAGCATAGCTCTTCGCGTCCTGCTCCTCATGCCCGTAGCTGCCTTCATATTTGGCGCAGGTCGTCGGACCGGGCGAAGAATAAATCCCCAGCTTCAACCCCTTCGAATGCACATAGTCGGCCAGCGCCTTCATGTCGGGAAACTTCTTGTTCGGCTGGAGCACGCCATTCGCATCACGCTTGCCTTGCCAGGTGTCGTCGATGTTCACGTAGATGTAGCCCGCGTCGCGCATCCCGCTCGACACCAGTGCATCGGCTGCGGCGCGCACATCGGCATCCGTGACTCTTTCTGCGAAATGGTTCCAGCTGTTCCAGCCCATCGGCGGCGTCACCGCCAACTGAGACGATTGCGCCAGTGCAGTCGAAGCCATCAACAAACCAGCCGAAAATCCCATAATTGCGATTCGATTTCTAAACATACTCTTCAGCGGATTCTCCTTCCCCAAGCAAGATATTCTGCAAAACAAGATGTGTAAACGTAAACATTTTCCCGTTGCGCGACAACTTGATACCATCCTCCAACTGAGAAATCCTTTCGTCTTCCAACGTCTATTGCCAGAGAGGTTCACGGCTATGAAGATAAAGGCCGCCATTAGCGCAACTCTGATTTTGCTCAGCCTCAGCGCCACCGCCAAGTTATTCGCGCAGGAAACGCCAAAAGAAGCTCTGCTGATCCTGGCCAAACGAGACCAGACACTCGCCATCGTAGACCCCGCGACCCTCAATGTGCTCAAGCGCGTCCCCGTCGGCAACGATCCACACGAAGTCATCGCCTCGACGGACGGCAAAACCGCCTATGCGTCGAACTACGGTGGCGGCGCCTACAACACCCTCGCAGTGGTCGATCTGACAACACAAAAGGCGTTGCCGTCCGTTGACCTGGGCCCCCTGCGCGGCCCGCATGGACTGACATTCGTAGACGGCAAGACCTGGTTCACCGCCGAAGGCGCCAAGGTCATCGGCAGATACGATCCCGCAACCAATAAAGTGGATTGGGTGCTCGGCACTGGCCAGAACCGCACCCACATGATCTACGTCTCGCCGGATCTCCAGCGCATCATCACCACCAATGTTAGCTCCGCTACCGTCAGCATCATCGAAAAGGTCACCATCAATCCCCCAGGTCCACCCCCCGGAGCCCCAGGAGGGCCACCGAACATGCCCGGTCCACCCCGCGGCCCAATGGGAACTCCAAGAAGCGATTGGAATGAAACCGTCATCCCGGTCGGCAAAGGCTCTGAAGGATTCGACCTCTCCCCCGACGGCAAAGAGCTGTGGGTAGCGAACGCGCAGGACGGCACCGTCTCCATCATTGACATCACGGCAAAGAAGGTGACCGAAACCCTCGCAGCGAATGTACGAGGCGCCAACCGGTTGAAGTTCACGCTGGATGGAAAGCTGGTCTTCATCTCCAGCCTGGGAAACCCGGATGTGGCCGTCCTCGATGTCGCCACGCGAAAAGAAGTAAAGCGCATCCCCGTAGGCCATGGCGCGGCCGGCATTCTCATGCAGCCCGATGGCTCCCGGGCATTTGTTGCCTGCTCGCCTGACAACTATGTCGCAGTCATTGATCTAAAGTCGCTGCAGGTCACAGGACACATCGACGCAGGCACTGAACCGGACGGCCTTGCCTGGGCCGTACAACCCTGAGCCTGAAGGCCCGCGGACAGCATTGGCCCCGAAGATTTCTCTTCGCGCTAGTTTTCGGTCGAGTCCTTCTTCGCAGCCTTCTTCTTACCCGCCCCGCGTTTCGACTCGCTCACCTGCGCCGACTCCGCGAGCTTCAGGTGCCTCTCCATCACCGCGCGCGCCTCAACAGCATTGCGCGAACGGATCGCGCGATAAATCTCGCGATGCATCTCTGCCGACTGCTTCAAGGTCTGCGAGCGCTCCACCGTCTTGCGACGCTCGTCATAAAGCGCCGCCGTGATCGTCTCCATCAACACCGCCAGGATCGGATTACCCGAAGCTTCGGCAATCGTGCGATGAAACCGCATGTCGTGGATCAGATACTCCTGCGGCTCATGAAATGTGGCGTACATCTCCGTCACTTCTTCGGCCAACGCAGTAAAGTGCTCTTCCTTCCCGCGCTCCGCCGCCATCGCCGCCAAGTGGCTCTCCAGAATCAGGCGCGCCTCGAACATCTGCCACGGCTTGAATCCATGCAGCGCGCCGAGCAGCGCAAGCGATGCCGTTCCCAGCGCTGGAGGCCCGTCTGCGACAAACGTCCCCACTCCGTGGCGCACGTTCAGCACACCCATGGCCGCCAGGTGACCAATGCCGGCGCGCAGACTCGCGCGGCTGATCTTCAACCCCTTCGCAAACTCCCGCTCCGGCGGAATCTTGTCCCCCGGACGCAGCCTTCCATCCTCGATCAGCGATCGAACGTGGTTGACCACTTGCATCGTGAGTTGTGTTTCGTGATTGCGATTTGAGTTCTCCACCATACCGTTCATTGCCGCATGCCGAGATTAGCATCGCTCGCGCGTGCTTTGCCCGGGAGTTTTTTTTGCCCTTGACCAAAATCCCTTGCATGAGACTAGACTATCTTGCTGTGGTCTGACCACGGTAGAGCAACCTTAATAGGATCGTGAATCGGAGCCCGGGAAAAGCACCGGATTCCGAAACCGCACCCAGAAGCCAGGAGTCTTCATCGTTGGCCATCCTTCATCCAGACCGGCTCATCCCCGCTGACCCGGGAACACGTGCGATCGCGCGCCGCCTTCACGCATCCATCCGCGACTTGCCGATCATCAGCCCCCACGGCCACACAGACGCAGCATGGTTCGCAAGAAACGAGCCCTTCCCCGACCCGGCGCAACTCCTCATCCTGCCCGATCACTATGTCTACCGCATGCTCTACAGCCAGGGCGTGTCGATGCACGACCTTGGCATCCGTCAGGCCGGCGCAATCGACTCGCGAAAGATCTGGCACATCTTCGCCGAACACTACCACCTCTTCCGCGGCACACCCACGCGCCTTTGGCTCGACTACGAATTTGAAGTCCTCTTCGGCCTCGATCAGCGCCTCTCGTCAGCCACAGCCGACCACTACTTCGACGTCATCGCAGAAAAACTTGAGCAGCCGGAATTCCTCCCGCGCGCACTCTACGAACGCTTCCGCATCGAGGTACTGGCCACTACCGACTCGCCTCTCGATTCACTCGAACACCACAAAGCGATTCGGGAATCAAACTGGAAAGCCCGCATCCTGCCCACCTTCCGTCCCGACTCTCTGCTCGATCCAGCATTCCTTGGCTTCCGGGAAAGTATCGTCCGTCTCGGCGAGCAAACGGGCGAAGACACATCGACCTGGCCCGGCTACCTCAACGCCCTGCGCAAATCACGCGAGCGTTTCAAGTCCCTCGGCTGCACCGCCACCGATCACGGCCACCCCACAGCCAACACCGCGAACCTCGGCCCACAGGAAGCAGCGAGCCTCTTCACCGCCGTCCTCTCCGGCAACGCAACCCCCGAGCAGGAGGAACTCTTCCGCGCCCAGATGCTCACCGAAATGGCGCGCATGAGCATCGACGACGGCCTCGTCATGCAGCTCCACCCCGGCAGCTTTCGCAATCACAACCTGCAAGTCTTCGAACAATTCGGACGAGACTCTGGAGCCGACATCCCAACACGCACCGACTACGTTCATGGCTTGAAAACACTCCTCGACCTTTTCGGCAACGAGCCGTCCTTCACCTTCATCCTCTTCACCCTCGACGAATCCACCTTCAGCCGCGAACTCGCCCCGCTCGCCGGACACTACCCCTGCCTGCGCCTCGGCCCGCCATGGTGGTTCCTCGACAGCCCCGAAGGCATGCTCCGTTTCCGCGAACTCGCCACCGAAACCGCCGGCTTCTACAACACCGTCGGCTTCAACGACGACACCCGCGCATTCCTCTCCATCCCCGCGCGCCACGATGTCGCCCGCCGCACTGACTGCGCCTACCTTGCGCGCCTCGTCGCCGAGCACCGCATCGACGAAGACGAAGCCTTGGAGCTGGCACACGATCTGACCGTCAATCTCGTCCGCAAGGCATACCGCCTCTAGAGATGCAAAGCTCATTCGCCTTGCCCACGCCGCTGTCGCACAGATATAACCAAGCGAAACCAATTTTCGCGTGCGAAAGAAGTTGAATTTGTGACCGCCTCCGGCAACTCGACCAAGCCAGCGCTCGATCAACCCCTGGCGGACGACGATCTCATCTCTTCCCGGCCGGCCAAAAGCCACACGCGCTGGACTATATGCGCCCTGCTCTTCGCCGCCACCTCCATCAACTACATGGACCGTCAGGTCCTCGGCATCCTTGCCTCAACCCTCCAGCACAGCATCGGCTGGACCGAAGCGCAGTACGGCTACATTGTCAGCGCCTTCCAGTTCGCCTATGCCGTCGGCCTCATCCTCGCCGGGCAAATGGTAGACCGCTTCGGCTCGCGCATCGGCTACGCCATCGTCATGGGCATCTGGAGCGTCGCCGCCATGGCCCACTCGCTCGCTCGCTCCGCCCTCGGCTTCGGCATAGCGCGCTTCTTCCTCGGCCTCGGCGAATCCGGCAACTTTCCCGCCGCCATCAAGACCACCGCTGAATGGTTCCCACAAAGCGAGCGCTCCCTCGCCACCGGAATCTTCAACTCCGGTACAAATCTCGGCGCCATTCTCGCGCCCGCCATCGTTCCGTGGGTGACACTCCGCTACGGATGGCGCGCATCATTCCTCATCACAGGAGCCTTCAGCGCCGCATGGATCGTCTGGTGGCTCACCCACTACCGCAAGCCATCCGAGCACCCAAAAGTCAGCCGCTCCGAACTCGAGCTCATCCACAGCGATCCTCCCCAGCCCGCGACAAAAATCCCATGGAGAAAAATCATCGTCTACCGCCAGACGTGGGCATTTTCGCTGGCAAAATTCCTCACTGACCCCATCTGGTGGTTCTATCTCTACTGGCTACCCAAATTCTTCGATTCCCGCTTCCATCTCGGACTCTCGCATCTCGGCCTGCCGCTCATCATCGTCTACAACGCATCGGCCATCGGCAGCATCGGCGGCGGATGGCTCCCCGCGCTCATCCACCGCACCGGACCATCCATGATCAAAGCGCGCCTCGCGACGATGCTGCTCTTCGCTTGCACGGTCACGCCCATCTTCTTCGCCAGTCGAACAAACTCCGAGTGGATCGCAGTCGGTCTGCTCAGCCTCGCTGCCGCCGCGCATCAGGGATGGTCCGCCAATCTCTTCACCACAGCATCCGACATGTTTCCCAAGAGCGCCCTCGGCACAGTTGTCGGAATCGGCGGCATGGCTGGCTCCGTCGGTGGCATCCTCTTCTCGCTCAGCGCAGGCTGGATCCTGCAGATCACTCACAGCTACGCATCATTGTTCGGAATCGCCGCCAGTGCTTACCTCATCGCATTGCTGGTGCTCCGCACACTCGCCCCAGGATTGAAGAAAATCGAAGTCCCGGCATAGAGGCAAAATGAACAAAGCTGGTAGACAAGAACCGGGTGCCCCATGTTCCCAGGAGCAAAGTCGCAGACTTTGCGGGGAAACGTGGGTCATCACGACCGCCGTCGAAGACGGCGCTCCGATCCTTAAGAGCATTTAGGCTGGCACACAATTGAAGCTGTGACTGTCAAATTTGTGGTCGTACCAGCGTAAACTTGCAATAGCCTCATGAGCCTCTATCTCAGTACCGGAAGCGCCACCACAGAGCTGACACCCGACCAACTAAAAGACTTGCTCTTCCAGGCGCTCGACGCCCTCGGCCCGCGCAAGCGCGTCCTCGTCGTGCCGCCCGATCAGACCCGCGCCCACTCCCGCGCCGGCGACCTCACCCGCTACGCCTTCGAATACTACGGAGACAAGCTCGAAGCCATTCTCCCAGCGCTCGGCACCCACTCCGCCATGTCGCCCGCAAGCCTCACGCGCATGTTCGGCGAAGTGCCGCACTCGCTCTTCCGCGTCCACAACTGGCGGACGGATGTAGAGACACTCGGCGAAGTCCCCGCTGAATTCGTCCGTCAGCAATCCGAAGGCAAGCTCAACTACGCCTGGCCCGCGCAGGTCAACCGCCTCATCGCGCGCGGCGGCTTCGATCTCGTGCTTTCCATCGGACAGGTCGTGCCCCACGAAGTCATCGGCATGGCCAACTACAACAAGAACATCCTCATCGGGACCGGCGGCCGTGAAAGCATCAATCGCAGCCACTACCTCGGCGCCGTCTACGGCATGGAGCGCATCATGGGTCGCGCAAAGAATCCAGTGCGCGAAGTCCTCAACCACGCCTCCGACCGCTTCCTCAACAACATCCCCATCGTCTACGTGCACACCGTCGTCGCCCGCAACGCGCAACGCAGTCTCGCGGTACGCGGCCTCTTCATTGGCGACGACGTCGAATGCTTCCACCGCGCCTCCGACCTCAGTCTCGAAGTCAACTTCGAGATGCTCGACCGCCCCATCCAGAAAGCCGTCGTCTACCTCGAGCCGCATGAATTCAAAAGCACATGGCTCGGAAACAAAGCCGTCTACCGTACGCGCATGGCATTGGCCGATGGCGGAGAGCTTATCGTCCTGGCACCCGGCGTCAAGGAATTCGGCGAAGACAAAGCCATCGACGCGCTCATCCGCAAGTATGGATACCGCGGCACGCCCTACACGCTCGAAGCCGTCGAAAAACATCCCGACCTCGCCTCAGACTTGAGCGCCGCCGCGCACCTCATCCACGGCTCGTCCGAGGGTCGCTTCACCATCACCTACTGCCCCGGCTCGCTCACGCAGCAGGAAATCGAAAGCGTAGGCTTCCGCTACGCCGACCTCACCGCCATGACCGCGCGCTACGACCCGTTGAAACTCTGCAACGGCTACAACACTGTAGACGGCGAAGAAATCTTCTTCATCTCGAACCCAGGCCTCGGCCTCTGGGCCTACAAAGGCCACTTCACGTCACAAGAGCCCGTCCCAACCGCACACGCAGCCGCCGGGTAGGCGAGGGCTTTTGCCCTCGCAATACGAATCAAAATAAAAGGGGCTTTAGCCCCTGAGGTACGAAAAATAAAAATGTCCCACCCACTCAGCCTCGAAGGAAAAACAGCCGTCATCGTCGGTGGAACATCCGGCATCGGCCGCGCACTCAGCGTCGGCCTCGCCGACGCGGGAGCCGACGTCATCGCTTCCGCGCGCCGCAAAGAGCAGGTTGAAGAAACCGCCGCGGCCATCGAAGCCAAAGGCAAGCGCACCTTGCGCGTCGCCTCCGACGTAGCCGACCGCGCCTCGCTCGAAAACCTCCTTGCGCAAACACTCGAACAGTTCGGCAAAGTCGACATCCTCATCAACTGCGCTGGAAAGATCAAGCGCGCCCCCACACTCACCTTCCCTGAAGAAGAGTGGCAGAGCATCATGGACACCAACCTCACCGGAACCCTGCGCGCCTGTCAGATCTTCGGTAAACACATGCTCGACCGCGGCTACGGGCGCATCATCAACATCGCCTCGCTCAACACCTTCGTCGCTCTAAAAGAAGTCGCCGCCTACGCCGCTAGCAAAGCCGCCGTCGCCTCGCTCACGCGCTCGCTCGCAGTCGAATGGTCAAAGCACGGAGTCCTCGTCAACGCCATCGCCCCCGGAGTCTTCCGCACCGCCCTCAACGCCGAACTCCTCGACAGCACACCACGCGGCAAAGAACTGCTCACGCGCACCCCCATGGGCCGCTTCGGCAAAACAGAGGAAGTCGTCGGAGCCGCCATCTATCTTTCGTCCGATGGAGCATCGTATGTAACCGGACAAACATTAGTTGTCGACGGCGGCTTTTTAGCGAGCGGCGTCAACCAGTAACATCAAACCGAGGCGCTAATTACGCATGCTCGGGAAGAAAATCCACGCGCAGTTTCTTCTTTGCATCGGCCTGGTGTTGTCGCTCCATCTCAACGCGCAGACACCTGAGAAATCGACCTTCGTTGGCTCAGAACAATGCCGCAGATGCCACGAAAAAATCTACGCCAGTTGGTCGCAAACCCGCATGGCGAACGTAGTCCGCGACCCGGCAAAGCATCCTGAAGCCGTACTCGGCGACTTCTCCCATCCCGACCCCGTCCGCACCTTCGACCTGAAAGACGTAGCCTTCGTATACGGCAGCCGCTGGAAGCAGCGCTATTTCACCCGTCGTGGCGACGATTACTACGTCTTGCCCGCGCAATGGGACGTCCTGCAAAAGAAATGGCTGCCCTACCACGTTGAGAAAGGAACCGACTGGTGGGCCGCGTACTATCCCGACAGCAACTTCGAACGACCCACCGGCCCGCTCTGCGACGGCTGTCACTCCGTCAACTACAACATCCAGACAAAGCAGGTAACAGAGTGGAACGTCGGCTGTGAAAAATGCCATGGCCCCGGCAGCGCGCACGTCCAACACCCCACCAAAGACAACATCGTGAACCCGGCAAAGCTCGATTACATCCGCGGAACCGATGTCTGCATGCAGTGCCACACACAAGGCCGCCCGCTGGAGCAAACCATCGAAGGCAAATACTATGACTGGCCTGTCGGCTATCAGCCCGGCCAACGACTCTCCGATTATTGGCGTCTCGAAGAATCAAAACTCGGCACGCAGGACTTCTACAACTGGCCCGACGGCACGGCCCACAAAAACCGCATGCAGGGCAACGATTTCGTACACAGCAACATGTACCATCGCGGCCTGCGTTGCTTCGATTGCCACGACGTTCACAGCAGTCAGAATCCCTCCAACCTCATCGCAACCGGAAATGAGCTCTGCCTCGGCTGCCACACCAAGGACAATCCAGCCGGCCTGAAAACGTCAGTTGCCGAGCACACGCATCACGCCGAACAAAGCGCCGGAAGCCAATGCACCGCGTGCCACATGCCAAAGATCGAAGTCACCATCAAAGGTCAGTTTGTAAGCAGTCACACCTTCGCCTTCATCTGGCCAAAAATGACAGAACAATACGGCATCCCCAACGCCTGCAACACCTGCCACAAAGACAAAGCTCCAGCCTGGGCAACAGAACAACTCCAGCACTGGAACACGGTTTCACCCTGGCGTGCAGGAAGTTAGGCCAGTGTAGACTCGCTTACAATGTAGGCGTTTATGGGAAACGCCTACATCAACCGTCGCACCTTCTGCAAACAATTTAGCGCCGCAGCCTTTTTCGCTGCTAACACAAGCGCTGTCGCCTTCTCCGAAACAACAACATCCATGCAACCCCCGACAAAGAACCGCGTCCCATTGGCTCTCAACACCTTCGACCCACTCCCGCTAGGCGCAATCCGCCCTACAGGCTGGTTACGCACACAGTTACAAATTCAAGCCAATGGCCTCGGCGGTCATCTCGACGAAACCTGGGCCGACGTAGGTCCCAACTCTGGCTGGCTCGGCGGCACCGGCGAATCCTGGGAGCGCGGCCCTTACTTCCTCGACGGCCTCATTCCGCTTGCATACCAGCTCGACGACTCCCGCCTTAAAGCTAAAGCGCAGAAGTACATTGACTGGACACTCAACAATCAGCAGCCCAACGGCATGATCGGGCCACATTCGAATGACGACTGGTGGCCGCGCATGGTTATGCTCAAAGCACTCACCCAATATCAGGAAGCCACAGGTGACGAGCGCGTCATCCCCGTTCTCCAGCGCTATTTCACATATCAGCTTTCGCAACTGCCCACGCGCCCCTTGCGCGATTGGGGCAAGTTTCGCTGGCAAGACGAAGTCCTCAGCGTGCTCTGGCTCTACAACCGCACCGGCGACCCCAAGCTCATCGAACTCGCCAGGCTCCTCCACCAGCAGGGATACGACTGGCAATCTGAGTTCGCCGACTTCAAATACACCCAGCGCATAACGCCCGAGTTCATCAAGCTCAACGAGCACAACGGTCTCGGCGATACCGCACTCGCCACTCATGGCGTCAACAACGCGATGGCCCTCAAAGCCTCGCCCGTCTGGTCCCTCATCAGCGGAAACGCCGCCGATCGCAACGCCCTGCTCCATCAACTCTCTGAGCTAGACCGCTACCACGGCCTGCCCAACGGTATCTTCTCCGCCGACGAGCACTTCGCCGGACGCAACCCCTCGCAGGGTACCGAACTCTGCACCGTAGTTGAGACTATGTTCTCGCTCGAAGTCGCGCTCGCCATCATGGGCGCACCCGAACTCGGCGACCGCATCGAACGCATCGCCTACAACTGCCTGCCCGGCACCTTCACTGACGACATGTGGGCGCACCAATACAACCAGCAGCCGAATCAGGTCCAGTGCAGCCTCAACCACAAGCCCTGGACCACCGACGGCCCCGAATCCAACCTCTACGGACTTGAACCAAACTTCGGCTGCTGCACCGCAAACTTCCATCAAGGATGGCCCAAGCTGACCGCAAACCTGTGGATGACCAACAGCGACGACGGCTTAGTCGCGGCATTCTATGCGCCCTGCGAAGTTCACACTACAATTCGCAACACGCCCGTCCGCATCACAGAAGAAACCGACTATCCATTCCGCGACAAAATCCGCATCGCGGTCCAACCAGAAAAATCAATCACCTTCCCGCTGCAACTCCGCATCCCCGCATGGGCAAAGGACGCCAGCATCCGCGTCAACGGCCAGCAACAAGCGGCCCCACAGCCCGGCAGCTTCGCCAAAATCGATCGCTCATGGAAACCGGGCGACACAATCGAACTCACCCTCCCCCTCGAACCCAGCACCAGCAAAGGATTCAACGACTCTATAGCCTTCGAACGCGGCCCGCTCGTCTTCTCTTACCCCATCGGCGAAGACTGGCTCAAGCTGCGCGACCGCGGCATGACCGCCGACTGGCAGGTCTATCCCACCACGCAATGGAACTACGCAGTAAGCACCGACTCCATCAAAGCAACAGAGACACCCATCGCCGAAAGCCCCTTCACTCTCAAAGCCTCACCGGTCAAGCTCGAAGTAAAAGCCCGCAAGCTCCCTACATGGGTATCCGAAGACGGAGTGGCCAACCCCGTCCCGCAAAGCCCCGTCACCACCGATCAGCCAGAAGAAACAGTGACGTTAGTCCCCTATGCCGCCGCGAAACTGCGCATCACCGCCTTCCCCGAACTAAAAAGCTGACTCATTTCCACCAACCAGCCTCGAGCGGGTGCCCCAGGTTCGCGAAGCTAACCTGGGTCTTTTTCTGAGTGAGACACCAACCTAGTGTCCTGAGTCAGAGATTCGTTTAGAAAGCCTCTGGATTTTGCCAAGGATGAGATCGGCGTCAGCGGTCCACACAAAAGGTTTCGGTGCGCGATTGCGTTCTCGAAGATAGTTCAGCATGGCCTTCTCCAGCTGAGGGACTGCGGTATGGCTGCCGCGGCGGACACAGCGCTCGGTGATCTCGGCAAAGAGTCGCTCGACCAGGTTCAGCCAACTTCCGCTGGTGGGAGTGAAGTGCACATGATAGCGGGGATGGCGTGCGAACCAGTTCCGCACTTTATCGACTTTGTGCGTGCCGTAGTTGTCCATCACTAGATGCACCTCGATGTCGGCGGGGACGGCGGCATCGATCCGGGCCAGAAACTTCAGGAACTCCTGATGCCGATGGCGACGATGGCAGTTGCCGAGCGCCTCGCCGGTGGCCACATTCAGCGCGGCGAACAACGAAGTGACGCCATGCCGTTCGTAGTCATGGGACTGGCGGGCCGGCACGCCTGGCGCCAGGGGCAGAATCGGCTGCGTGC
The DNA here is from genome assembly GCA_963823845.1 of Terriglobales bacterium. Classification (GTDB taxonomy): domain Bacteria; phylum Acidobacteriota; class Terriglobia; order Terriglobales; family Acidobacteriaceae; genus Alloacidobacterium. The sequence goes on along the minus strand of CAWGND010000016.1, from coordinate 48,770 downwards.
GGTTCAGAGCCTGTACTTGGCTCTTTTCATCCACGCACAGCACCATCGCGTGCTCCGGTGGATTCATATACAGCCCGACGATGTCCCTGACCTTCTCGACAAACTGCGGGTCTTTGGAGAATTTGAAGTTCTCCACCCGGTGCGGCTGGAGTCCAAAGGCGCGCCAGATGCGCACAATCGCAGTCTGCGACAGCCCAGTCTTCTGCGCCATCAGCCGCGTGCTCCAGTGCGTGCAGTTGGTGGGCATCGATTCCAGTGTCTGCGTGATCACCGCCTCGACCTTGGCATCGCTGATCGAGCGCGGAGCGCCCGGCCGCGGCTCATCGAGCAGCCCTTCCAGCCGGTTGACTCGAAAACGCTCGCGCCATTTGCATACAGTGGCTCCGGTGATATTCAGCTTCCTGGCCACAGCGCTGTTGCTCAGGCCGTCATCACAGCCCAGCACTATGCGGGCGCGCATGGCTGTGGCCTGCGAAGACTTCGGCCGACGCGCCAGCAGCGTCAATTTCTCCTTCTCCTCGGCGTTTACGTTGAGCGGTTTGGTAGGGCGGCCCAGTGCCATACTCAACTATGCCGCACCTAACTGTATTATTCAATCTATTTCTGACTCATGACACTAGGGTGCCCCATCCTTTCGCGCATTTTGCGAAAGGGTGGGAAAGCACCAACCCAACCCAATTAAGTTGTCACCCTGAGCGGAGCATGCGAAGCGTGCGCAGTCGAAGGAGCTGCAGTATCAACATTCACGACGAGCGCAAACCGCTCACCCCGTCACCACCTCAAACGGCCGCATCATCTCATTGTCTTCATGTTCCAGCACATGACAATGCCACACATACCGCCCCGCGAACCCATTAAACGGAACAATGATCCGGGTCACCATGTTCGGATCACAGCGCACAGTATCCTTCCACCCCATCTCATTCGGATCTGGCTGCACAACCGGCCCGGTAAACCGCAATTCACCGGTCGCCTGAAAATGAAACGCGTCAAATCTCCGTCGATCCAGAATCTGAAGCCGCACCAGATGCAAATGAATCGGATGCGAATCATCCGTCAAATTCACCAGCTCCCAGATCTCCGTCGAATTGAGCACCGGCTTCTCCGTAATAGGAGCATGCCAGGGCGTATTGTTCAGCAGCATCCCCATCGACCGCTGAATATCATCCATCCGCTCATCGAGCGTCAGTTGCCGTGTCTTCACCGCGCTCGATTCCGCGATTCGCTCAAACTGATGCAGCTTGTCTGGAATCGTGTCCTTCCCGCTCCCAGCCGTCTTCCCCACGCGAAACTGCAGAATGGAAAAGCTGTCGCTCACCCAGTTCACGCGCTTGCCAGGCATCGCGCTGAAGTCAATCAGAAGATCCGCGCGCTCCGCCGGAGCTATTGTCACCCGCTTGAGCTTCACCGGAGCAGTCAACAACCCCTGGTCCGACCCAATCTGATAAAACTCAGCCCCATTCGCCAGCGAAAAGCGGAAGAACCGCCCATTCGACCCATTCATCACGCGGAAGCGATACAGCCGCGGCTCCACGTCGCAATACGGCAGCAGCTTCCCATTCGCCAGAATCGCGTTGCCGAAAACCTCCGGTACCCATACCTCGCCCGGCTTCTCTGACACCGGATACTCCAGCTGCCCGTCAGTCTTCAGCATGCGGTCACAAATCAGCAGCGGAATCTCATACTTCCCGCCCGGCAGCTCATACACGTCCTCGCGCGGGTCGCGGATGATAAACATCCCCATCATGCCCGCATATGTGTTCAGCCGGTTAATCCCCATCGTGTGGTCGTGATAAAACAGCTGCGCCGCATGCTGCGACGAAGGGTAGTAGCAAGTCTGCGACTTCCCCGGCACCACCCACTCTTCCGGATAACCATCGCTTTCAGGAGGCGTGCGTCCGCCATGCAGATGCACTACTCCGCGCACCTCTGGCACATCATTCCCCGCACCATGCAGCGAGTGATCGATCGGCAGAAAATGCTTCGCCGGAAGCTCATTCGCCCACTCGACGATCATGCCTTTCGCACTCTGCGTCTCAATCGTAGGCCCTGGAAAACTCCCTCCCAGCGTCCACATCTTCGTCGGCGGCAGATCACGATGCACCTTCACCATCGCTTCGCGCATCGCCATGCGGTAGTACGGTATCTGCTCCTTCGCGTTGTCCGGATTCGCGCGTGTTCCCGTCGCCTGCACGATTGCAGGAATCGGCAGAGCATCCACGAACGCAGGCAAAGTTGAAGGATCAAGTGCTTCGGCTTTCGCCGCTGCAGAAATATTCCGTCCCAGAGCAGCATCAGCCACCACCAGTCCACTGCCCGCAACGAACTTCCGTCGTGTAATCAAAAATCGTCCCTCAAAAGAGAAAGGGTAGCAGGCGTCGCGCCGCTACCCCGGAAGAGAAAACTAAGTACTACCAGCTGCCGTGTCCGCCATCCTGATCGACAGTGACCAGGCCAGTGCTCGGATCCAGCAAATACAGCCCGCCATTCGGAGCTTTCTTGCTGAAGTCGAACATGCCGTTCAACGTTCCGGCAATCGCGTCGAATGAGCCGTCAATCCGCTGACTGCCCAGCCAGTTGTCCTCGATAAACCGGGTAATCGAGCTCTGGTCGGTGATCGTGTGATCGACACAGTTGCTCTTGGCATAGGGCGAGATCACGAGCAATGGAAGCCGTGGCCCGTAGCCGCAGCGTCCCTGCACATGGTCTGCATTGACCCCTGCCAGAGCAGTGTTGGCGCTGCTGCCGCACTGGCCGGGAGCCGTTAACGCATCCATGGCCGTCTGCGACTGGTTCACGATCGGGCTCATCTGGTGGTCATACCATCCGTCCGAGTCGTCATACGCAATCACAACCGCCGTCGACTTCCATTCCGGCCGCGTCTGCAGGAAGTTGATTACCTGCACAACGAACGTCTGCTCATCCAGCGGGTCCGAGTACCCAGCGTGCGCATCCTGGTAGCCCGGAGCCTTCAGGAAGCTCACCGCCGGTATCGCACCCGCATTCACTGCAGCAAAGAAGTCATCCGTGTCGTAATGGTGGTTTGCCTGGTCCGTCTGGCCAATCATCCGCGTCGAGCTGGGCCGCAGGTGCTGCGGGTTCCACGTCGACTTGTAGTACTGGAAGGGCTGGTGATGCGGAATATAATCGGCCTTCGCGCTGTTTGTGATCGTTGAAGTATGCGAGCGCTTGCAGCCCGTCGTGCCGTTCGGGTTCTTGGTTTGCAGGTTAAAGCCGCCTTCAAAAAAGCCCCAGGTAACGCCGCGGACATTCAGCAGGTCGCCAACGTTCTGGCCGCCAAACTGCACCAATGCACCAGTCGTCGTCGAGCAGACATCGCCCACCGGATCGGCATCGCTCACCAGTGTGAAACCGCCAGCTCCGTCCTTACTAAAGCCCGGCCCATGTCAAACGCTTTACAGCAACGTTACAGACGGAAGAATATTCTTCCGTCTACGGCAGGATCAAAAATCCTGGGCTGGCCGCACTTGCAAACGGCGCCGGGTTGGGCATTCGCCAGTTTGAGCGAAAGTTTATTCAACAGGTGGGCATGCGCCCCAAATTGTTCGCGAGGAACGCCCGGTTCCAAGCGGCTCTAGAAAGCAAGGCGCGCTTTGCCACACGGTCCTGGACCGAGGTGGCCCACGACTTCGCCGAATTCACGGGCGGGACTCCCACGGAGACGCTGACTGAGCTTGAAACGGTATTCGTGGAGCAGATCAAGATGATGCGATCCGGTGCGGCTTCCGCAAAGGCAGTTGGCAATACACGGCTGATTCTCCGACCGCTTCTGGGTATTTCCTCCATGGCAGTACCGCAGAGAGTCAACCTCGATCATGGGAAGAGGCGAGCGCGACCCCGGTAAGTTGACGACAAAGCGCCAACTCACTCATCGTGGAACAAGGAACCACATGGGGCGGTTGGCCCATTCATACCGGGGGCAACCCATCTACAACGAGAGCGGCTGCCCCGGTCTCGACTTGAGACCGGGGCAGCCGCTAGCACGAGCAAGCCCGTCTGTTTAACTGCGAGTCCATTCAAGAATGTTCAACATTCGCTCTACAACGTATTCGGCAGTTTTCCGTGCGTCCATGGAACCGCCATTTCTCTGGATGTCCTGAACGACTACCGCCGTATCGGATAAGGCTGCGAAATTCAGGTAGTAGATGCCGCCGTTCAACACACTGCAACGGATACGGTCACCATCCAGAATCAGATCGGTCCGTGTAGATTTGGGCGGTATGCCGTCATCTCTCAAAGATACCCGCACGATCTCTTCGCCGAACGGATTGATTGAGCCAGTGAAATCGATTTCGCGCAGGGCGCTTGCAGTGAACTCGAGTTCCTTAAGCAGCTGTTTCCAAAATTCAGTTCTTTGGCGTTGGGCAATCGAGCTAGGTTTCGGAGACGGATTCCCGCTCTCCGCTGAGGACAATTCCGAGCGTTTTCTTCGCTCTTTCCATTCCTGTATGAATTCCGGCAGCACTTTCTCGCTATCCACGATGACCATCTCTCGAATACTTATGACCGGAGACGTCAGCCCGGGGGACGGTGCCGTTCCTCCGAGCAGTACAAAGCCGCCGCCGTCAAAAGTCAACACATTTGCGAATCCCGGGCATTTCTCAACCAGACGGTTGTGGCCAGGCTAGAGCAAAGGGGCTGTAAACAGGGGAAATCAGCTTGGCCAGTGGAAACGCAGTGGTTGCCTCCACCACGAAGGCGAGTGTAAGGGCGTTAGATCTGCAGCTGGGAGATAAGGTCAGTGTGATCATAAAGGCATCGAATGTGCCAGTGAGCGTCGTTTAACATCCATCCCAGCCCTCTTCAAACCCTGCTATACTTAAGCGTTGGGATTTCCGCGTGCCCGCGCCCGTCGCTGCCGCTTGTAAATACATCCCTGACCAACAACCAGGATCTGAAAGGAAGATTTCCCCGTGCTGATGATTCGTTTGGCGCGCTTTGGCGCCCGCAAGCAGCCTTATTACCGTGTCGTTGTCATTGAGAAGGACCGCGCCCGCAACGGTCGCTCAGTCGAGGTGGTTGGCACCTACAACCCCCGCACCAGCCCCGCCACCGTCGACATCAAGCGCGAGCGCGTCGACTACTGGACCGGCAAAGGTGCCCAGCTCTCTGACACCGTTGCCAAGCTGCTCAAGACGCCGGCCGCTCCGGCAGCTTAATCAGTTTTTCCCGCCCGGAAACGCGTCCGGGCGGCGCATTCTTTCGGCCTCCCCTGAGGGCGAGTTATCTCCTTAAAGTTCCGGAAGTAACCCGAAAACAGGACACCAGAATGCACTGTCATCCCCCCTCGGCTTGCTGTTAGTATTGGCCAACCCGAGAGACAAGTACGTACTCAGTGAGGGGTTGGAATGACGCACGAAGAAATGCCGGACAACATGCAGGAATTAGTCACCGAGATCGCTAAGGCTCTGGTGGATGACCCGACTGCGGTAGTAGTCGAAGCTGTAGACCGTGAAGAAAGTACTGTTTTGCGACTCCGCGTTGCTCCAGGGGACGTAGGGAAAGTCATTGGAAAACAGGGACGTACAGCGCGCTCCATGCGTACGATCCTGGGTGCGGTCAGCATGAAGCACCACCATCGATACACCCTTGACATCCTCGAAGAGCACCTCGACAAACAGGTATCCGCCGAATAGCCTCTCGCGGCGCGCCACCGGACCACCCCTCCCGGCCATGATCGTCTACGGCTATTCCCGCGCTCTAGCAGTCGCGTTGCGTACGTGTGTCGCCATCAGGTAACCACCTGTTTGTTACCCGTGCCCCGATCCGATGATGACCAAGGGTCAGTCCCCGTACAATCACTTTCATGGCCAATGAAGAGCTCTGGGTGCTCGTCGCGCATCTCGTCCGCCCGCAGGGACGCGACGGCGAACTCATCGCCGACATACTCACCGACTTTCCAGAGCGCTTCGCCGAGCGCCGTCATCTCTTCCTGCTGTCGCAGGAGGGAAAATCGCGCCCCGTCGAGCTTGAATGGCACTGGCTGCATAAGGGCCGCGTCGTCCTCAAGTTTGCCGGAATCGACTCCATCTCCGACGCCGACACCCTGCGCGGATTCGACGTCGCCATCCCTCGCGATCAGCGCGCCCCGCTCGAAGACGACTCCGTCTACATTGATGACCTCATCGGCTGCCACATCATCGACATCGGCCCCGCGAACGCAGGAGACATCGGCACCATCACTAGCGTCGACCGCGAAACCACCAGCACCTCCCTATTGATCGTCCGCGCCGCCGGAAACAAAGAAGACATCCTCATCCCCTTTGCCAAAGCCTACCTGCGCAAAATCAGCCTCGAACAAAAGCGCATAGAAATGTCCCTCCCCGAAGGCCTCCTCACCATCAACGCCCCCGGAACCACAGAACAACAAGAAGAGGCAGATGAAGGATAGCGTCATTCTGACGACTAGGGGGAGGGCCTGTCCTGAGCGCAGTTAAAAAGAAAAGAATCTCAACGAGATGGGCTAGAAGGCATAGTTAAATTCTTCGTTGCCACCATTTCTACCGATCATGCTCATCCTCATCCCCCAGGCCGCCCCGCACGGCACGGACTTGGATGAAGAACGATGACTTACCGCCCACGTCCAAACCGCCGTCGATGAAATTGACGAACCACGCGTCCATAGGGGCGTTTAAGTAGCTTGTCGAAGACCAATAACCATTCCCCACCGTACAACTACCGGTTAGCACCGTAGCGCCCGCCACACAGTTGTTGTTGAATGGGCTCGACACCGCTGGGCCGAAATTCCCGTAGTTCACGATACTCTGCAACTCCTTAACGTTAGGCAGGCGCCAGTCGTGGTGTCTGGCGAACTTCGCCTCGTTGAGTCCGGCCAAATGCACCGCAAATGCGTCGGCCCAAGTGTAAGCGTTACCCCAATCATGAATGCTGCCGTCGAAGCTCAGTTTCTCCCACGTGAGGTTGGTGTTTTCGTCGATGATCGTGCCATCGCCGTTGTCCTTGTAGCGCAGCTTCGCCCCGGCCCGGATGTCCCCATCCTGGCCCGTGCCGGCGCACGAGATGACGGCTCCTGTGCTGTCCCAGCAGGTTGTCTGTCCTGTGGCAGGAAACTTATCAGCTGTTGCCATTGTGGTCCAACTTAAGGCCATTGCGGCGAAAACCACTGGAAACATAAGCCGCCTCTCAGGCGTCTTTAAAGCTAGTCTTCTCTCACACATTGCTGTTACTCCTTTGCTCATAAGCTGTAGTTATCGCTGCTCTTGTTTGACAGCCATAACTACACGTTCTCTTTGCGAGACGGAATTTCCTTCTGCGGGAATTCCGTCAACTGAATTTTCTGGGGGAGGCAGCAACTATATACCCACCGCGTCCTGGATGTCTTGACCTTAGGATCCATTTTTGAGGCGGTGGAAATCGCCTTGTGGAGTAGGGATCGCTTGCCTTTAAGAGGCAGGTGCTGGGTGCCCCATGTCTCGCCTTTGAGACATGGGATGGCCTCGCGCAGCAAGGCCCGGTAGAAGCACTGGCCTTCAGGCCAGTGAATAAGAGTCGGATCAAACGAGGGGCTTTAGCCCCGGGCCTTCCCTCCCCACCGCCGTCATCCTGAGCAAAGCGCAGCGGAGTCGAAGGACCCGCTTCCTAAGCCCAGCAAAGAAGCCGGGTGTGCCATCAGCTAAATGACAGATGTTCTAGATTAATCAGAAAGGAAACCGAAGTACTAAGATTGAGTTTTACTGGCGTCACAGATATGGCAGACAATCTCCAACCCGCTTCACTGTCGTTGAGTCTCACTCATGTAAAAGGATTCGGAGATACAGATATTCTCCTGTTCCATTTTGAATATGACGCCATCGCGCATGATTGGAACAGTGTTGGGCCATATCTTTAGAATGTCGAACTTGATGGATGCAAAATCCCCCTTTGCCAAAGCATACCTGCGCGAAAATCGATCTCAAACAAAAGCGCGTAGAAATGTCCCTCCCCAAAGGCTTATTCAATATCAACTCTGCCGGCAGCGACAATGAGAGGTGACCTCAGTAGCAGTTCTCCGTGCCCTCTGTGTAGTCTGTGGTGAAAACAATTCCTTTGAGTGTCTTGGCGTTCTTCGCGCCTTGGCGGTAGAAAGTACGATGCAATTCGACATCATCACCATCTTCCCCGACTTCTTCGCAAGCATCCTCACCCACGGAGTGCTGAAGCGAGCCCTCGCCTCCAACCTCCTCAGCGTCCAAACCCACAACCTCCGCGACTTCGCCCACGACCGCCATCGCACCGTCGACGACCGCCCCTTCGGCGGAGGCGAAGGCATGGTCCTCAAGCCCGAACCATTAGCCGAAGCCATCGAATCTCTGAAGATCGCCCCCAAAATCGACCGCAACCCACAGAAAGAATCCGTAATCCTCCTCTCCGCGCAGGGAGCACGATTCACCCAATCCACAGCCCGCGAACTCGCCGCCCTGGACCGAATAGCCCTCATCTGCGGGCGCTACGAAGGCGTAGACGAGCGCGTCAACGAACTCTTCTGCGACCGCGAACTCTCGATCGGCGATTACGTCCTCTCTGGAGGCGAACTCGCCGCTGCCATTATCCTCGATGCGACCATGCGCCTCATCCCCGGCGTCCTCGGCAACGAAGCATCGAGCGCCTACGAAAGTTTCGGCGAGCCGGACACCGCCCTCCCCGAGAACGAAGACGGCCCACCCCGCTCCACCCACGGATCAGGTGGATTGTTGGATTACCCCCACTACACCCGACCTGCCGAATTCCGCGGCCTCGCCATCCCCGAGGTCCTGAGCGGCGGCAACCACGACCAGATCCGCCGCTGGCGCCGTGAACGTGCGTTAGAAAAAACCTTCCGCAACCGCCCCGACCTGCTTGAAAATGCTGATTTAACAAGGGAAGATCGCGCGTTTCTCGCAGCTATAACGCAGCAAAAATCCTGATTTTCATGTAAACTAAAAGTTCTGAATTCATAAGCAGGAAAGAACAATGTCTATCCATCCAGTCATGCAGCGCCTTGCCGAGAAACTGAACCGCACAGACCTGCCTCCCTTCGTCGCCGGCGACACAGTGCGCGTGCAAGTCAAGATCAAAGAAGGCGATAAAGAGCGCCTCCAGGCATTTGAAGGCATCGTGATTGCCCGCAAAAACGGCCCCCAGGGCAGCTTCACCGTCCGTAAGATGAGCTTCGGCCAGGGCGTCGAACGCATCTTCCCCTTCAACTCCAAGGTCATCGACAGGATCGAGAAAGTCCGCTCCGCCCGCGTCCGCCGCGCCAAGCTCTTCTACCTCCGCGGACTTCGCGGCAAAGCCGCCCGCCTCAAAGAAGTCGAGCGCACCTAAGCCCTCCCATATCTACAACAACGCCCCGGCCAAAACCGGGGCGTTGCGGTGAGAGGCTAATGCATCGTCACCAGAAAGTATATCCGCCCAGGCACCTTCCGGGTGGTGTAGCGCTGTGCGCTCTCTGTGCCGAATTCAATTTCTAATCGCGAAACAACCTTTACTATTTGCTCTCGGCTTCGCTCACCACCCCAGGGCCTTTGCCCCCGGTGATACTCCTGGCCGCGAGTGCTGCATTCCTCTCGAACTCAATCTCAGGCTCCGCGTGGCCGAGCAAAGACTCCGATTCCTGCTCATTCAACTGCTCATTCGGATTATTCATTCTTCCCCCGAAATCCTTGGTTGTGGCAGCAGCTAATGTGCCTTTACTTTGGCCAGCAGCGACTGCATATCTGGGTCAAGTTGCAAGTCCGTGAGTGAAACGCCGTTCTGCCGTGCCTTTTCTATCAGCTTCTCTGCATTGGTTTCATCCGCGCAGTGATTATATGCCTCGACCGCATTTACAACTATCTGAGAATCACCCGGCGAAAGCGAAAGCGCGGCCTCGATATGAGGATTCACCTGCTCGCACAGCCCCTTCTTCGCATATGCCAGGCCCAGCCACGACTGGTCCTGAGCGTTCCGCGGATTCATCGCCACCTGCGCCTGCGCCAGATTCTCAATTTGATTCATAGCCGCATCCGCCTTCTGGCGATTCCCCAGCCACCGATAAGCGAGCTCCGCATACCGCCACGTAAGGATCTGCTGCTTATCCAGAGCAGTCGCCTTCTCGCTGGCCGCCGCAGCCTCCGCATATCGTTTCTCGTACAAATACAGGAGCGCTAGATTGCCATACCCGCCATTCGATTCACCCAGCGCTAACGACTTCCTCAACGCATCTTCAGCCAGCGGGAACCACGCAGTATTCCCGCTGTCCAGGTAAAACGCGCCAAGGTTGAAATACAGCATCGGGTTATCCTGACTCGAAGCAATGGCCTGCTTCACCTGCTCGATCGCATCTGCATACCGCCCATGCCGATCGTAAAAAAGCGCCAGCTCATTCCGATTCGACCAGTCGCTCGCATTCAGCCGCGCAGCGCGCTTATACTCCGCCTCTGCCTCATCGAGCCGCCCCGCCTGCTCATACGACCATGCCACACCAATCGCCGCGTCCGGATTGCGCCCATCCAGCGCAACCGCCTTTTGAAATTCCGTCAGCGCCAGCTCATTGTTGCCCGTAAGCGTATGCAGCGATCCCAGCGTCACATACGCGCTCGGCAATTCCGGATTCAGTTTCAGCGCCCGCTCGCAATTCTCGAGCGCCGCCTGCATCCACCTCGGATCCTTGCCAGCCTTGTACTTCAGCCGATAGGCCTCGCCCAGCTTCGCATACGCCAACGCGAACTCCGGATCCTGCGCAATCGCCTTCTGAAACCGGCCCACCGCCAGGTCCAGATTCTGCGGCTTATCAAATCGCTGCAGATAGCTCAGCCCCTCAAGATAAAGGTCATACGCCGCCGGCACGCTGCTGCTGCCTGACCGCGCCACAGCATCGCGCCCACCCGAAACATTCAGCAAATGCCCCAACTGACTGACCGCGTCCGCCTCCGCAGCAGCCAGATCGCCATTCTCGTTCGCAGCCGTCACCGCGCCAACCTGCCGCAGCGTCTCCGCATTGATCAGATCGAGATCAATCGCCACGCGCTGCCCCTCGCGCTCCAGCCTGCCCTTCACCACCAGTGTCGCACCCAACTGCCTGTACGCCGCAACTGGGTCCGTCACATTGCCGCTGCGAACCACCGCTGCCGGAACCACCCACAATGACTGCCCGCCTGCATCTAGATTCGAAAGTGCAGCCGTCATGCTGTCCATCAGCCCAGCGGCCAGAGGAGCAGTTGCAGCATCGCCACTGTCAAACGGAAGCACGGCAATATGCTTCTCCTTCGGCCCAAAGAGCAGCCCGCGCACATGCTCGCGCGGCACAGGAAAAACAATCACCGCCAGCACCAGCAGCAGTAGAGCCGCACCCGCAATCATCCACCATTTGCGCGAAGACTCGCGCACCGCTCCACCCGAAGCCGCAGCAACAGCGCGGCTGAGCGCCTTCCTCTGCACCGACGAGGTCCTGTGTGACACCTTCGGCGAGCGCAAAGCCGCAGTATCAACGGCAGGCCCAGACCCGACATCCAGCGCGGCCAGATCCCGCAGCAATTCGTCGCAGCTCGCGTAGCGAAGCTCAGGCGTCTTCGCTAGACACTTATAAAGAATCCGCTGCAAACTCAGCGGCAGATCACCAGGAATCTCCGGCGGATCGGCACAAATACTGTGCGCAACCGCAGGCAGCGTGTCGCGCCGAAACGGATGATGACCGCTCAACATCTCCGCCGCCGTCACGCCAATCGCCCAGATATCGGCCCTTTGGTCGATCGCCTCGCCGCGCAGTTGCTCAGGCGACATATAAGCCGCAGTCCCTGAAATCGTCAGGCTCAGCGTTCGGCTGTCCCCGCTGATCGCGCGCGACAGCCCAAAGTCCACAATCTTCGGTACACCCTGCCGCGTCAGCAATATATTCGACGGCTTGATATCGCGATGCAGAACATTGTGCGCGTGCGCCGCCGCCACCCCTGAAACAATACCCCGCAGAAGCTCAACCGCCTCTCGCAGCGCAATGCGGCCGTTCGCAATCTTCCCCGCCAGCGTCCCGCCGTCGTAGAAGGCCATCACCATGAAGAGCTGGCCATCGCCCGTCTCTTCCAGCCCATAAACGGTGCAGATATTGAGATGGTCAAGCGCAGAAATGGCGCGCGCTTCTTTCAGCAGACCCTGCTTGTCCGCTTCGCCGCCATACATGTCGTGTGGAAGGAACTTGAGCGCGACAACGCGATCGAGTTTCAGATCGCGCGCCTGCAAAACCACGCCCATGCCGCCCGCGCCAATACGTCCCAGAATTTCGTAATCGCGCAGAAAATCCCCAGGCACAGGCACACCGCCTTCCCTGCGTGGAGGACCGGTCATCGCGTGACAGACCCAGCGGGCAACCGCATAGCGCACCTTGGGGGAATTTCTACTGAAGCATACGCCAACTGAGATGGGTTCAGGCTGAATCGGCCCAGCTCGTTACTCAGAAGATAACGCGCTGAATTCCAAATGTAGCGAGCTAGCTACAAAGCGGCCGAGCGGTACGAGCACGCCTATTCTCGACTACGTACCCACTTTTCCACCGCCATCCACTGCGCGTACGGAGCTAAACTCAACCTAATGCCCCGTGCACCAAAATTCTCTCTGGAACCTGACGAAATTTCAGAAGAAGAAACCCTCTCCGCCGCCACTAGAAAGATGCGCATGCTTCGCTCCCTCGTCTGCGGCAATAAATACGAGAAAGCCGCGCGCACCCAAGGCTTCACCGCCATCGCCGGAGTAGACGAAGTAGGCCGAGGCTCGCTCTTCGGCTGCGTGGTCGCCGCCGCCGTCATTCTCCCCGAGAACACCCGCATCCGCGGCCTGCGTGACTCGAAACAACTCTTGCGCGAAGACCGCGAGCGCCTCGCCAAAGTGGTCGAGCAGAAGGCCATTGCCATCGCCATCGAAGAAGTCGATGCCGCCACCATCGACCGTATTAACATCTACCAGGCGTCCAAGCTCGCGATGACACAGGCCGTCCTCAAGCTCGCACCCGCACCCGACCACCTGCTCATCGACGCGCTCCGCCTCGACCACCCCAGCGCGCAAACCAGCATCATCTACGGCGACTCGCTGTCTATATCCATAGCGGCGGCATCCGTCATCGCCAAGGTCTACCGCGACCAGCGTATGCGCGAACTCCACGAGCAGTATCCCGAATATGGACTCGCCTCGCACAAGGGCTACAGCACACCAGTGCATCTCGCCGCCCTCGAAAAATATGGCCCCACACCGCTCCACAGAAAAAGCTTCCGCCCCGTAGCGCAAACTTCGCTTCCATGGGATGTGCCGCCAGAAGTGGAAATCATCGACGTGCCCGTCAGTACGCTTTCAGCCTGATCTTGGGCGCTCTTCGCCGAAGAATCCATGCGATGCGTCGAAGGCGGAAATGCTCAGGGATTTCGCGCACGGCTGTAGTCAGATTTCATACGCCGCATTCGTTACACTAAAAACATAGCGGCGCGAAACGTCGATCACAGGAGCTACTGATTTGTCCTATCGCTTGATGTGCCTCACCGCGCATCCCGACGACGAAAGCGGAGCCTTCGGCGGCGCGCTGCTCATGGCGCACGATAAAGGCGTCGAAACCACCGTTATCTGCCTCACCGAAGGCGCAGCCGGCAGCTTCCGAGGCAACGCGACAAGCGACGAAGAACTCGCTAACCTGCGCCGCGATGAGTTCAACGCCGCCGCAAAACTACTTGCCCTGACGCACGCCGAAGTCCTCGACTACCCCGACGGTAAACTCCACCAGCAGAATTTCTACGAATTGACTGGCGTGCTGGTTGAAAAAATCCGCCAGCATCGCCCTCAGGTCGTCCTCACCTTCGGCGGAGATGGCGGCGTCAACCTGCACCGCGACCACACCATTATCTCGCTCGCCGCGACCGCCGCCTTCCACTGGGCCGGACGCTCACAGTTCTTCCCCGAAGCAGGCTCACCCTACGCTCCGCAAAAGCTCTACTACGCCAGCACTCCATGGGTGTCCGTCTATAACTCCAACGAAGGAGCAGACGCGGCGCGCGTCCCTTACTCACTCATTCTCGAACTCGGCCAATGGAAAGAGCGCAAGATCGAAGCCTTCAAGATGCACAACACGCAGCACGGAGTGCTCGAACGCGTCCGCGACTTCATCGACAAATACATGAACGACGAGCGCTACCTGCTAGCCGCCACCCGCAATCCACGCCCATTAGCCGAAGACGAAGCCATCTTCACCGCAGTCATCGAGGACTGATTTCCATACTCACGATGTCATCCTGAGCGAAGCGTAGCGGAGTCGAAGAACCCGCACGAGCAAAGTTCGTGCGAAGTCTTGCGAAGCAAGCCCCGCTCTCCTGAACATAAGGGCGAAAATGGGTGCCCCATCCTTTGCGAAGCGAAGGGTGGGAAAGCATGAAACCACAGTCACTTCTCAGCCCGCTCCGGCGAATGAATAAACACATCCACCTGCTGCCCCACATATACTGGAAACTGCGGCGGCTCAAACCGAAACTCCAGTTGCAGCACTCTTACATCCACCCGCTCCGAATTCGAGCCCGTCAGGTTCTCCTTGGGCACCATGTAAGGCACAATGCGCACAAACTGCATGGGGAACTGCCGCGTCGAATCGCCCTTCAGCATCGCCATCGCCGTCGACCCGGGGAGCACATGCGACGCATTGATCTCATCCACATCGACGCGCACCATCAGCGAATCCGTATCGCCAAACAGCACCGGCGACGTGCCCGACGTGCTCGAAAGATACTCGCCAACGCGATTATTCACCTGCAGAATCTTCCCGTCCGCCGGAGAGCGTACCGTCATCTTGTCCAGCAGCACCCGCTGCTGATCCCGCGTCGCAATCATCGTCTGCAGATTCGCCTGCTGCTCGGTAAGCGACGCTTCTGAATTTCGCAGCTGAGCCTCAGCCTGTTTCAGCTGCGCCTGCGCCTGCTTCCAGCGGGCATCATCGGCATCGCGCGTCTTCGCGCTGGTCATATTCGCCTGATCGGAAACGATCCCGTCCTTATGCAAGCCTTCATTGCGATCGGCAATCTGCGCCGCGTCATCATAGGTCGCCTTCGCCGTATCCACGGCAGATTTGGCGCTGTTCACGTTCGCCTGCTGGGTAAAGATATCCGCTTGCGCCGTCTCGACCGTCGCCCGCGCCTTGGCAACATTTGCATCCGCCTGCTCTACAATCGTGCGCTGCTCGCGATCGTCAATTGTGTAGAGTTTGTCTCCGCGATGCACAATGTCATTTTCCTTCACATACAACGCAGTCAACTGACCCGACACCGGCGGCGCAAGGTTGTAGTTACGATCCGAAGCCTCCACAATCCCCGTCGCTGCAATCGAATTCTCATACGGAGCAGTCGGCGGCGCAGCCAGCGCCTTTTCATGCGGCACCCGCCGCGCAGAAACCGTCACCCACACCGCAATCAGCACCACTCCCAACAGCGGAAGAAGGATACTCAGCCGCTTCGCCATCACACACTCTCCTTACCATGCGGCGCCCCATGCCCCGCCAGTTGAGCCGGTAATAATTCGTTCTCATGAATCGAAAGAATCCGCCCATCCAGCATCTCCGCAATGCGGTCGCCATACGGAAAGATACGGCTGTCATGCGTCACCACCACAATCGCGCGATCGCCCGTCAGCGCCGTCGAACGAAACATCTCCAGAATCATCTTCCCCGTATCGCCATCGAGCGCTGCTGTCGGCTCATCGCACACAATCAGCCTCGGCTCGGTGATCAGTGCCCGCGCAATCGCCACGCGTTGTTGCTGCCCTCCCGAAAGCTGCGAAGGTAGAAACTCCGCACGGTCCGCCATGCCGACTCTATCGAGATAAACCCGCGCCTTCTGCACTGCTTCATCAAAATCCACGCGATGTATCAGGAGTGGAATCGCTACATTCTCAGCGGCCGTCAGCGTCGGCAGCAGGTTGTACTGCTGAAAGATGAAGCCGACATTGTCTCGACGAAACTCCGTCTTCTCCTGCTGACTCAGTTGATCGATACGCGTCCCGAAAACGTCCACCTCACCCCACGTCGCATCCAGAATTCCCGCCAGCACGCTCAGCAGTGTCGTCTTCCCACACCCCGAAGGCCCCACCAGCAGCAGCAATTCGCCCGTGTGCACATTGAAGTCGACATTTTCCAGCGCATGCACCTCCGTAGTGCCCACGCCAAACAACTTCGTCACATGCCGTAAGCAAGCCGCATGCGTACCGTTCTCTGTATCGCATCCGCTAACGTTTGAATGTGTTGCCATACTCATCCCAACTAACCTCAAACCTGTCATCCTGACCCTGAACGCAGTGAAGGATAAGGATCTGCTTTCTTCAGCAAAGGCGCGAAAAGGGGTGCCCCATCCTTTCGCGCATTTGCGAAAGGGTGGGAGCCACAACTCCAAACAAATTTGTCATACCCACTGAGACAAGGGTGCCCCACATCTCGAAAGAGATGTGGGATTCTCAAACATCCACTACCCACGGAACACCACCGCCGGTTCAAGCTTCACCACTTTGCGAATGCTGATCAGCGCCGACAGCAAACAGATCGCAATCACCGCCACAAAACTGATCACCACCATCGGCCAGGGAGTCGCAAACGCAATCTTGCTGTCCTGTCCCCCCGCAATCAGACCGAAGATGCCGCCCAACCCTGCGCCCGCGCCGTAACCCACCAGCCCCACCAACAACGCCTGCAGCAGAATCATCTTCGTAAGCGTCGCCCCACTCGTCCCCATCGCCTTCAACGCGCCAAAGTAGCGCTCATTCTGCAGCGCAAACTGATAAAAGGTTTGCCCCACAATAGACATGCCCACCAGAAACACCATCAGCAGCGAAATCCCAATGCTGATCGGAATCCCCGTGTTCTTCAGGTAGTAGCCCATCGTCAGCCAGCGAAACTCCTGCTCAGAATACGCCGCCAGCCCTGTCCTTTCGCGAATCCGTCGCGTCACCTCGGTCAGCGGCAAACCATCCGCCGGAGCAGCCAGCACAAAGTTCAACTGCTTCCGCTGCTGCGGCGCATATTGCAGCGCGCGGTCATACGACGCGTACACAAACGGATACGAAAAGAAATCCCTCGGCACATCAGCAATCCCCACCACGCGCGCCTGGTTGTCGTTCATTTCAAAAACTTCGCCAGGCCTCGGATTGTTCAGCTTCTCCGACTCCGCCCTGCCGATAATCACCGCCTGATCCTGCGTCAGCAATCGCCCGTTGCCCGAAATCATCTTTGGCCGACCGAAAAACGTATCGTTGTCCAGCCCATACAACCGCACCGTCTGAAAATTCCCATCCGGCAAATGCGCCGACACTAATTGCAGCAACAACGGAACCGCCCACTTCACACCGGGAACGCTGCGCACTCGCTGCAGATCGGTATCGAGCAGCGGCTTGCTTTCGTCTACACTGCGCAATTGCGGATCACTCACCCAGATCGGCGCGCCGACCACTTCCACCGGCCGCGCCGTCCGCAGAATCAATCCGCAGAAAATCGATCCCTGCTGCAGAAACAGAAACGAGACGACAATCAGACTGCTCACCAGCGTGAAGTACTTGCTACGGTCGCCCATCAGCATCTTGATCGCAATCTTCCACATTGCTAGCTCGCCCCTTTCTCGCGCTCCAGCCCGCGCAACCCAAGCGCCGTCAAATGCGCAATGTGCTTCGAAACCGTCTCAATATACTCCGGGCTATGCGAATCCACTCCGGCCAGCACACGATACGACACACGCGCCTTATAGATATGCAAACACTGACCGATAATCCCCGAGATCACCATGAATACCTGCATGTCAGAAAGACCCGGCGCAAGCATCAAAATCACTTGCTGCAGAATGCTCCCCACCGGCTGAAAGAACTCCCGAATCACCGGCTCGAAACGCGGTTTCCCTTCCGATTGCTCGCGCATCACCAGATGACTGTGCCTGGCTGCCGGCGACACCAGCACTCCAAGAAAATCCTGAATACATCTCCGCAGCGCCTCTTCCGCTGCCTTGCGCGTCTTCGTGCGCAGCGCCGCATCCAGATGAACCTGCATCCGCTCCCGCATCTCGCCGCACGGAGCCAGGCACGCCCGCAGAGCCTCGTGGTACAGCTCATCCTTGCTGCCGAAGTGATAGCTCACCGCAGCCACATTCACGCCTGCAGCGGTCGCTAGATCGCGCACACTGGTCCCCTCGTAGCCCTTCTCTGCGAACAGAGCAATCGCCGAATCAATCAGCCGCCCGCGCGCATCCTCCGGCTCCGGTGTGCGGACAGGCTTCGCCCGCACTGTCTTCCCAACCCTCTTCTTAGCAACCATGTTTTTATTTAAACGATCGTTTCAAACAACTGTTTGAATCCTACGCGTACAAATTTGCTCACGCAAGAGCCAGCGCAAAACAAAACCGTCAAATTTTCGTCAGGAATTCAGGCCCAAACCAAAAATGCGCGGACCGAAATCCGCGCATTCCTGAGGCATTTGGGGAGGGGAACTTAACAGCAGGTGCATTCTTCCTGCCCACAATACGAGCAGCAAGAGCAGGACCCGCCGGCAATCGAAGGAATCACCAGCACCTCATCGCCATCCTTGAACGCATACTTCTCATTGCCCAGAAAGCGAATATCTTCCTCATTGACATAAAAATTGATAAACCGCCGCACCTGTCCCGTCTCATCGCGCAGATGCGTCTTCAGCGCCGGAAAGCGTCGTCTCGATCTCATCCAGCAGCTGCGGCAAATTCGTCGCGCTCGACTGCAACTCCTTCGCGCCATTCGTGTGCTTCTGAAACGCATTTGGCAACAAAACTCTAACGGACATCGACGCCTCCCGATACAAGCTCGTTCAATTCTTTAATTTCGTTGATGTAATTCTCAAAATCCGTCAGCCGCGGACGAATCGGCACCTCCGCCTCATACGCACCCGCCAGCACATCGGTCGTCTTCAACCCGTTGCCCGTGATGCAAGTCACCGTCAGCTCATCCGCCTTGATGCGCCCATGCGCATACAGCCTGGCTGTGACCGCGGTGGTCACGCCACCAGCCGTTTCGGTAAAGATGCCTTCCGTCTCCGCCAGTTCCTGAATACCGGCGACAATCTCGACATCCGACACATCCTCGGCCCAGCCACCGCTCTCGCGAATCGCCTTCGCCGCATACACACCATCCGCCGGATTCCCAATCGCCAGCGAGCGCGCAATGGTCGAAGGCCGCTGCGGCTCAATATGATCCGCGCCCGTCTTTACTGCCCGAGCGATCGGCGAGCATCCTGTAGCCTGCGCGCCAAAGAAGCGAATATCCTTCGCCTCCACCAGCCCCAGCGCAATCAGCTCCTTAAAGGCCTTGCGAATCTTCGTAATCAGCGACCCGCCCGCCATCGGCACCACCACGTTGTCCGGCAAGCGCCAGCCCAGCTGCTCCGCGATCTCAAAGCCCACTGTCTTCGAGCCTTCCGCGTAGTAGGGCCGCAGATTCACATTCACAAATCCCCAGTTGAAGCGGTCCGCAATCTGTGATGAGAGCCGGTTCACGTGGTCATAGTTGCCGTCAATGCGAATCAGGTTCGCGCCATAGACTTGAGTATTGAGAATCTTCGCCGCTTCGAGGTCCGCCGGAACCAGAATGTAAGTCTTCAGCCCCAGCCGCGCCGCCTGCGCCGCCACCGAGTTTGCCAGGTTCCCCGTCGACGAGCAGCCGACCGTATCGAACCCGAACGCCTGGGCATTCGCCAACGCCACCGCCACCACGCGATCCTTAAAGCTCAGCGTGGGCATGCACACGGCGTCATTCTTAATGTAAAGATTCTTCGCGCCGATCCTGTCTGCGAGGCGCGGAGCCTTCAGCAGCGGCGTCCATCCCGCAGGCGTCTGCGGAACATAATCTTCGGGGACCGGCAGCAGCGCCTGGTAGCGCCACATATTGGTAGGACCCTGCGCAATCGACGCGCGCGTCACCGTCTTTTTGGCGGCGTCCAGATCTACAACAACTTCCAGCGGCGAGAAACACTCGTCACAAATCGAGAGCGGCTGATTTTCATACCGCTTCCCACATTCCCGACAACACAACTCGTAAGATAAAGCCATTCTACCCTCGCATCCGAGAGCGGCTTCATGAACCCGTCGACTAAAAACGGGTGCAACAATTGCACGGGCACTGCGTGACGACAACTCTATTGGTACAGCTTTACTACTTAACACCTGGGATTTAGCGAGATGCGATACAGCCTGCACCCCGAATCTCATGTTCCCCACCACTTAAGGTGAGCGAGAGTTGACACCGATGTCTCAAATTGCTCGAGCCGGTTGTCGTGGCGTCACAGGGCCCGTCCCTCAGCCACTCTGCATGAAATTCAGGCTCGCTCACAAGGAGCAAACTTGAATGTTTAGTTTGTATCACAGGGGCGGATGCAATGCAAGGGACTCACCACAGGAAAAAAGACTAAAGACGCCCTCAAAGTGCTGTGTCCGCTCGAGATGCAACATAAAGCTCTTCTTGGCCCCTCCTTGCTCATGATTGGCTTCAGCAACGTGAATACGAGATAAAGAACATACGCCCCACGGCGGGTGGCCCAGGTCTAACTTTGGCCCATGTCTCGTAAAGACATGTGGATCATCCTAATCCACATCTCAAAATCGAGATGTGGGACACCCATGCGCAACTCGCTTAACGACGTAATATCCTCTAAACAGGCTGCTGCTATGAACTACGCCAGTTGCCCGACTAGTATCGTCAATGCGCCAGTGGAGCTTGTCTGGACTCTTCTTACGCGTCCGGAAGGATGGGGCGATTTCTACAAGGTGCGTATTACAGCCGTCGATCCTGCCGGGCCTGCTGTGGCGGGACAAACAGTTTTCGCAGAGTCTGGCCTACAGTTTCTGCACTTGAAATTACAGTTCCGGTACCTCGAGATCGACGCACTGAATTACAAGCTCGGCCTCGATGCGCGATTCCCCTTTGGCATCACTGTGCAGGAAAACTTAACCTGTGTGCCGGTGGGACAGAATCAATGCCGCGTCAACTATCACTGTAATTTTGGCTTTCCCAAAGGATGGCGTGGCGCGTTAACGCATTTTCTCGTGCGTCGCAGACTCGACTCCGGCCCGTTAGACTCGCTGACCCGCCTGCAGCGAGCAGCGGAGCAACTTCATGCGAAGTCTCCACGTGGGTGAATTAGTCGGAGTGCCGCTCCAGTAATCGGGAATGAGGGTAAACTGCAAAACCCAGCTCTTCTCAAACGCAGCAGCAACCGCGTCCTTGCCTTCCACTATCGTGCGCATTCTAAGATATTCCCGGCTTTTGGAAATTAATCACGCCGCGCTGCACAAATTCGGTATTGACGATGCGCGAAAGCTCCTGAACCTTCGCCGCTGGAATTGGTTTTTCGCCTACATCGATGGACGAGGGGCCCATCCAAGCCCTGTTTTTAGCTTGAGTGGGGGTAGTTTAGGAGCGACCGGTAGCACGGGGCACCCTATACAATCTTTAAACCTCAATAAATCGACCAGACACCCGGCGTAGCGATTTCCACCAGATGGCGGTCCGGATCCCGAAAATACAGGCTCTGGCCACCGCGCTCCCACGTGCACTTCTCTTCAACTGCGATTCCGTTCTCCGCCAGCCACGCTTCCCAACTCGTCAGCTCAGAAGTGGGAATCGCGAAGGCGACATGAAGCTCGCCGCTGCCGTCATGCGGAGATTGAATCTGGAGCGAAGCGCCCTTCTTAAAGAGCAATAAGACCTGGCGATTGCCGGCTTGCATTGCGCAGCCGCGTTCTCCGAAGTCGCTGATGATGTGAAACCCGAAGATTCTCTCGTAAAACCGAGCGGAAACAGCCACATCCGTGACGTACAGCGACGACTCGAGGATTCCTTCGGACTGAGGAGGCATGCCGACCCTCCGGTGGGCTGGGCGAGTGGCCCATGTCTCATCCTATCCCGATCCAAGCAGCACGACGGCAGGGTGCCCCATTCAAGCCTTCGTTGGCTTGCTCCGCAGCGGTTGTTTTAACGGATATTGATGTTCGGTAAGCAGCGAGCGTAGATTCTGAAATCATGACCACTTTGAATCGCAGAAAGTTCCTAGCTCTGACAGGAGCGGCAGGGCTTGCAGCGGTAACTCCCGCATCGCTTTTTGGAGGACTCGCCGCCGAAGCGCCGAAAGACTTCACGTTTCTCTTTTTGACGGACACGCATCTGCAGCCCGAACTGAATGCTGCCGCAGGTTGCGATCAATGCTTCAAGAAGGCGCGCACAATCAAGAGTGATTTTGCGATTCAGGGCGGCGATCATGTCTTCGACTCGCTGGGGGTGAGCCGCAAGCGGGCTACCAGCCTCTACGATCTCTATGCGAAGACGGAGCAGGATCTGGGGATGAAGCTGTATCACGCGATCGGCAACCACGATGTATTTGGCGTCTACCCGGCGAGTGGCGTGAGCCCTGAATCTGACTCGCTCTATGGCAAAAAGATGTACGAAGAGCGCTTTGGCAAAACGTACTACTCGTTCGATCACAAAGGTGTGCACTTCATTGTTCTGGATTCGATTGGGATTACGGATGACCGCGCCTACGAGGGGCGCGTGGACGCGGCGCAACTCCAGTGGCTTGCTGCCGATTTGAAGGCATTGCCGGCCGCAGCGCCGGTGATTGTTTCTGTGCATATTCCATTGGTGACGGCCTTCAATTCTTATGTGCCAGTGCCGGCAACCGAGCCGAAGCACCATGGGTTGAGCGTCGCAAATGCAGACGAAGTGATTGCTTTGTTCGAGGGCCACAATGTCCTTGGCGTACTGCAGGGCCACACTCACATCAACGAGACCGTGATGTGGAAGGGCGTGCCCTACATCACGAGTGGTGCGGTGTGCGGCAACTGGTGGCACGGCACAAGGATGGGCACTCCCGAGGGGTTTACCGTCGTCGACGTGAAGGGCGGAAAGCTCTCGACCCGCTATGAGACTTATGGGTTCAAAAGTGTTGATCCTCAGAACACTTAGCCACCTGGAAGTAGATGATATGGAGCGCCTGGGCCACAACAGATAACCATAGAAGAACTTTGAGCGTCACAAATATCACTCCCGAATTGTCGAGGTTTTCGCCAGGCAATTTGTTCTGCATTGGCATTCGGCGGATTCGGTGGTTGTTGAATAGTCTCAGCAGCGTTATGGAAGGTGAGAGTGAAGCTGATTGTGCTGATGATTGAGGTGGAGCAGCCCGAGGGGCTTTCAGCGCGCAAGCTGGTGCTGGAGACGGCAAAGCATAATGTGCTGACGGCATACAGCGGCAAATATGGCCTGCCGCTCCTGCGCCGCTTTCCGAATGTCGACCTCGTGGCGGTGCACCGCTATGTGGATGATATGCCCGCTGACGAGGTCATCCGACAGATCAAAGATATCAATCCGAAGATGCCGGTGATTTTGTTGTCTCCTCTGACGGACGGAGCGCCACTAGGTGCGGATTATGTGATCCCGAGCCACGAGCCCCAGATGATTCTTGAGCTGTTGGAACAGGTTTTTGGGGCTTCGGGCACGAACTATTAAGGGAGTCGCAACGCTCGTAATCCGAATTTACTTGAGATTTATATTCTCCCGGGCTGTTCGTAAGCTTGACGTCGTCGACGCCGGGGGGTGGCCCATTCAAGCCTTCTTTTGGCTTGAGTGGGGCGAGTCCCAACATGCCGTCTCCTATTACTTGAATATCATTTCATTCGTCCTCATCAGGCTTGGCTTTTCCGGACTCACAAACGGAATCTGAATGGTGACGCTGGTTCCGCTCTTTCCAGGTGCCGTGTTGCTGGTGACCGCAATCTGTCCGCCACGGCGTTCTACCAGCTGTTTTGTTACCCACAGACCGATACCAGTACCAAGATTGCCTTTTGTCGTAAAGAAAGGCTCAAAGATGCTTTCGAGGTTTTCATGGCTGATCCCGATGCCCTCGTCACGAATAACCGTTTGGATGCCATCTCCATCCAACCCCGTGGTTTTGCGAAGAGCAATGGTCAGGTTTCCTCCTTGCCGCATGGCATCGATGGCGTTGGCGATGACGTTCGAAAAGACCTGAAGCATCTCCCCCTGGCTGACCGAAATTTTCTGTAGATCGTTAAAGCTTGATTCCACCGAAATCCCGTTGGTAACAAGTTTCGCGTGATATACCGTCAGAACGTTTTCGATAAGGTCATGGAGATAGACCTCAGACGGAGAGCTTGTGTCGCGGTAATAGCCAAGAGTCTGGCGGGCGATGTGGGAGACGCGGTCGAGCTCGGCTTCCGCTGTGAGCAAATAATTGAGTGCCTTTGGGCTGGCCTCGCAGCTCTGGCACGCTAGGAAGATCAAATTCATTAGAGATTCGAGAGGATTATTAATTTCATGAGCAATCGCAGCTGCCATGCGTCCGGTAGCAGCCAATTTCTCTGATTGAATCAGCATCTTTTCCATACGCTTGCGATCCGAAATATCGCGAGCAATTTTGGATGCTCCGATCACCTTTCCTTCGTTGTTCCGAATGGGCGAAATCGTCACTGAAACCTCAACTAAGTCTCCGTTTTTTCTCGCTCGAGTGGTTTCGTAATGTTCAATCCGTTCGCCTGCCCTGAGCTTCCTTAGAATTTCGTCTTCTTCATAGTGCCGTTCCTCGGGAATCAACAGCAGAATCGACTGGCCAATGATCTCCTCGGGCGTATAGCCGAACATCCGGCTGGCGCCTTGATTCCAGCTCTCAATAATTCCATTCAGGTCTTTGCTGATGATGGCATCATCGGCCGAATCAACAATGGCAGCAAGGCGAAAGCGGCTGTTGTCCAGTCGCCTGCGATCGCTGATATCCCGCGCGATCTTGGAAGCCCCCACAACCCGGCCTGTGCTGTCTCTAACCGGAGAGATGGTGACAGAGATCGGAAACCTCTCGCCGCTTTTCCTAACCCGTACCGTCTCATAGTGGTCGAGCCGTTCTCCTGCTCTCAGTTTTCTAAGGATCTCGAATTCTTCAGAATGTAGTTCCTCCGGGATCAGCCGCAAAATGGGCTGTCCTACAATTTCTTCCGCCGTATAGCCGAAGATCCGCCGGGCTGCCTCATTCCAACTAGTGATAATCCCATTCAGGTCCTTGCTGATGATGACGTCATCCGAAGAATCAACGATGGCAGAAAGTAGATACCTGGAATTGTCTGCGGTAGTTGCGGCCTCATTCGGCATGTTTGATGTGAGATTGTCAGTACTGTGGTCCAAATGGAATCGCTCCGGGCATCGACCTGTCTGGAAGGAATTGTGCGTGCGTCTGCCGCGTTGTTTTGATGCGCTTTAAAGATTACAGGGTTGTAGCTCACTGGAAAGTACAATGTTATCGAGGTTCCCATAACGCGCGTTGTTCGCGTCATGGGATGATCTTCAGCCCGGGTGCATGCCAGGGGCCATCCGGGGTCCCCAACACGCGGTCTTTGCGTGTTGGGTGGTGGACCGCAGTCCGAAAGGACGCAGCGACAGTCAAACCACACTAAGCTGGAAAGGGGAAGTTCACATTGAGGCGCTCATGCGTACGCAATATCATTTCCGGCGATCTGCCCGCGGTCTCTGTGCATGGAATGTTCACCGTCTGATTGGGCTATCGGCCAACCTGGTTCGCGAGCGGGTTCCGCTATCCGCCATTCAAGAGCTCGACGAACCTTATTGGGCAAACGAGAGGATTCATCCACTGACTTGCCGTGAAATTGTTGAACATGCCCGACTCATGCTGGATTGCGATCTCAGGCATCCGGTCATTCTTTCAAAAGATGGTCGCGTCATGGACGGCATGCACCGCATTTCGAAAGCACTTCTCGAGGGTCACAGCGACATTCAGGCGGTACGCTTTATCGATGACCCCGAACCGGACCACATCGGCATCCACCCGGACGACTTGCCCTATCCCGATTGATTGGGGAAACCCCACGGAATCGCTTTTTGAGATATGAGGCGCACAAGCTCTAGACCTGGGCCACCACCAGCAATATATCCTCAGAGCAAAGAAAACCTATGAAATGGCCTATAGAGTTACTGCTGGTTCGCCACGCGGAGTCGGCATACAACCACCTGAAGAGAGCGAAGGAAGCCGACCCAGAGTATGTGCGATTCCGGGAGATGTTTCAAAACAATCGTTCTGATCCTGAGATCCACTCCCTTGCCTGTACCCTTCGCACACGCTACGCACTTGGATGCAGTGATCGTGACACTCCAATCAC
Source organism: Terriglobales bacterium (assembly GCA_963823845.1). Taxonomy (GTDB): domain Bacteria; phylum Acidobacteriota; class Terriglobia; order Terriglobales; family Acidobacteriaceae; genus Alloacidobacterium. The sequence goes on along the minus strand of CAWGND010000016.1, from coordinate 22,605 downwards.
CCCGAACGGCGAAGAGCAAGCCCGCATCACTGGCCGGAAAATGCAGGAATCAGGCGTCGACTGTCCCGATGTGATCTTTGTATCTCCTTACCGTCGAACCGAACAAACACTGAGCATCCTGCAGGAACATTGGCCCATTCTGCGTACGGTGACGGTTTATCGGGAGGAGCGAATCCGCGAAAAAGATCACGGACTCTCCCTCCTTTACAGCGATTGGCGAATTTACCAGGTGATGCATCCGGAACAGGGCGAACTGCAGCTGCTGCTAGGTGAGTACGACTATCGTTTTCTCAATGGCGAGAACATTCCCGATGTTCGCCAGCGGAATCTGTCCTGGATCACGACGCTTACGCGCGAGTTTTCCGGCAAGCGGGTCATGGCGATCACACACCATTTGACCATCTTGGCGACTCGGGCCAACTTCGAGCGGCTGAGTCCCGAGGAGTTCCTCCACCTCGATGAGCACGAAAACCCCGTGAACTGCGGCGTAACCCGGTACATCGGCGATCCACTGCTTGGCAGTAGCGGCAGACTGAAACTCGACGTCTACAATCGGCAATACTATTGAGCTTGGCCGGTGGGCGGGGTGCCCCATTCAAGCCTTCTTTTGGCTTGAGTGGGGTAGTTGAAAACCGCCCGCGACTGGGGCTGCGCTATATCTGCGAGACAAAGTGTGTGATCCACTAATTCCAGCGCAGTCCCTTACTCCTTGGGCGTTGCGGGCGTCTTCTCAGCCTTAACCTTAGCAGGCGTCGACCCTTGTTCGCTCTTTACCGGAGTCGCATCGGCTCCATACGGACGCTTTATTTCGCGGGCTTCACGCGACCCGGTAGAAGTATGGCGACGCACATCGGACTTTTTGATCAAGCTCATAAAAACTCCATTCATTGACGGTGCCTGTTTGCTTGCGTTGAAAGTGCGGCCCGTCTCGAGCGGACCGATATCTGGCTGCAGACTCACTCGATCGATAAACGGCCACGCAGCCGCATCGATATACACACAGCCGGCCCACCCAAGCGCCGTGATCTGGCCTCACCCTCCGCGCTGTTCGCCTCGCGCGGCATCGCGCCCGTGCTGCCAATCACCGGCTGTGGGCGAAAGGCAAGGATGCTCTTCCCCGACTTGCTGACATGTTGTTTTCTGGCGATACCCATAGACCCCCACTCATATTGTTGAGTGCCTGAAAATCGGCTCGTCTGGAGCGGAGGGAAGGGCTGGAGGCGAGAAGAAGAAAATTCAATCTACATCTTTGAGCATACGCTGAAAAGACCACATATGCCATCGCGCTGGCCTGGGTCTCAAACTTTAGTGTCATGTCTTGCAGCCGAGTACCCCACACCGAAGTATGAATCTGTGAAGCTATTTGTCTGGCGGAATTAGATATGCATCAGGAATTCTGCCATCCAGCGTTGCCAGGACCGCTTCATTTCTGCGGGCGAGTTGCGTGAGATGGCCATCCGTAGTCTGCTTTGCAGTTGTGACCCATGCAGGCAAGTAGGAGACATCCTGGTCATCAGGAATGAAGGTAAACTGCACAACCCGGCTCTTTTTTAAACGGAGCAGCACCATCCGGGCATCCGCAATCGAAAGCCCGTAGGCTGAAGCCTGCGCAAGCACCCTGATAAAGCCCAATTCAGTAATCGAGCACGTCGCAACCGGCGGAAACTGCTCTGCATGTACCCATGCGGCCATGCGGTGATGAAATTCGTGGTTTCTGAGCCCCAGCGCGACCAGCGCATTCACGTCGAGCAGATATCTCATGGGAAGCTTGCCAGAATCTCCTCAACTTCCTTGCTTGTCAATGCTGGAGCGTCCTCGCCTGCATCCAGAACCGGTAATCCAGTCAGCGGATCTTTCGTTATTCTTGCCCGTCGCGTCCGCTTCCTTCCGGGAGCCAGCACAATCCGGCCATTTTCAATGCTGGCATCCAGTTGATCCCCGGTCCGGATACCCAACTTGCGGCGAAGCGGGCCCGGAAGAACAACCTGACCCTTTGTGGAAACCTTGGTCTGCATAGTAAGACGATCTTACCTGACTCGAAAAAGACACGACAACCCGGAAATGACTCTACGAATCACCTCTTGTCCATCCAGACATCCCACGTAGCCGGCCCAATTACCTCATCGCCAAATGGAAACCCCATTCCCTTGACAGCCAGTTTGATCTGGCCATGGTGGTAGCCCTCGTGCCAGATCATGTGCTGAAGAAAAAGGATCGGGTGGTCATAGTGGACATCCATCTCCCGGCCTGCCTCCAGCCGCCCCTTGACCGCATCGCGCACAGCCTTCGCGCTCTCGTTGAGCATTTCCGCAATGCGCCCGCGGTCCCGCTCGTTCCTCCACTCGCCATCTGGTAGCCTTCTCGCAAACTCGGGGGCGTCTTCGGAGAGAAACACCAGCCGCACATAATGCATGTGCATGAACATCTTCGCGACGGACGGGCTGCCCTCCATCGCCCGCGCCTCCAGCCCACCTTCCGGCAGGGCGTTGAGCAGGTTGATCAGGATGATGTTGTTCCGATCCCATGAGTTCAGCAGGGCGTCAAGCAGGCTCTGGTCGTGTGCACTCGACATGCAACCTCCGTTCGCCGCCATGATAAACCAGCACCAGCCCTATCCTGTTTTTCTGGCGGCCGGGTGGCCCTGGCACTCGACATATAAGGGTATATGGAAGAAGCTCATCCAATAGATGGAGGCGACAAGGCAAGCCGTTAGGGTACGATGCCAATGGCCGGAGCCGCGCGCTTCATCAGGCCCTCATCCTATTCCAACCGCAGGGAGACGACATGTCAGACAGCGAAGTCCTGAGCAATCAGAAGACGATTCTTCATAACCAGAAGACAATCCTTGAGAATCAGACTGCAATTCAGAAGAACCAGAAGAGCCTCGATCATATCCTCGCAAATCAGAAAGAAATCCTGGGTCACCAGCAGGAGATCCTGGCAAATCAGAAAGTGATCCTGGCGGCAGTAAAGCGCTGATCGTTACAACGGGCCAGCCCACCATCATCGAAAAGGGACGGCTGGCCCATATCTCAAGCGGGTCATTGTAGTCACTGGATCATGGCTCTTGCCGGTACGCGGATGAATGAATTCGGGGCGCCCGAGCCAACGCGGGATTGGGAAAAAGCCGATTTCGCATTGCGCGAAGGCGCGGCAGGATCTCAATCTCGGAAAACATAGTGTCATCACTTTTGACAGAGCTACAGATCCGGTCAACATAAAACAGATCAGTTCCTCGAAGATTAGCGGCACCCTCGTTCAAAAAGACAGCTTGGTGTCCGGAGCGATCGAGATGCTCCGCCAACTCAGGCGTGACATCCTGTGAAGAACCGTAGGGCACGCTGAATGACCGTACCTTTGTTCCTGTCACTGCTTCCAACTCCGCCTTATTTCTGTCCACCTCTAAAGCGAACTCGTCCCGCGTAAGCGACCTGCAACGTGTGTGGGTATACGTGTGGTTCCCAATCTCGAAATCGAAAGACTTCAAATCGCAAAGCTGCTTGCCGGTCATGTACAGGTTCGCATCCTGCGCCATGCGGCGCTCGTTGATGCCGGAAACTTGCCGCAGCGCGTCAAGAAAGACTTCCCTTTCAGCCAGTGAGATTGCCGGAAAAAGCACGTAAATAACGTCAGCAAGAGAGCGCAATTTGAGTGTTTCCTTGCCCGGAACTGCGCGGACAGCGGCATTGATCGTCTCCATTCCCAGCACGTTGGCCACATAGCAGACAAGGTTGTCCGGCGACAGACGTTGGTTATCGAGAAGCGCTGCATTGACAAAATAGACTGCTGGCACACCAAATTGTCGGCAAAGAGGCGCCCCCAACTCGGCAACCGACGCATAGGCGTCATCGAATGTTACGAGTAGGGCGCGGGGGGGTAGCCCACGGCCGTTGCAATTGGTCAGAACATCTTCCAGATGCACCGGAGTATAGTGTGCGGTTAGAAATCTCAGCGCAGCTTCGAATTTCTCCGGAGTAGTGCTGATCCTCATCCCTGCAGTGAATGGCGACTCCGCTGCCGAAATGTCATGGAAAACTACGCACCGTAGCGAGTAGGAACGCCCAAGGAGGCGCGCGACGCTAAAGGAGCCGGGAATCCGCCAGCATGCTTCCGTAAGTGTAGTCGCAGCGCGCTGAAGTCCACTGTAAGACAACTTGCTCCCCCTCCAGAAATGTCGGTTGCCACAGTTTAGCCCGGCGGGTGGCCCACTCAAGCTTAGTGCGGTTGAATATATCTCAAACGAGGGGTGCCCCTTGTCTCGCATTCCAGTAAGGCCATGGACCTATGGCCTTACTGGAATACCGTGAAGATCGACTTCTCGCGCGGCGGCAGGAATACAATGGCACTCGTCCTCACCGACCTCTCAGAGAGAGGGGGGGCAAATGATTGGGCACTCCACCAAGTATCTGACTCGACAAGGCTGCCACGAAATTTGCGCACCTAGGAAGGCTATGGAAACTCACTGGGGGGGAACTCTACAACACTTTGTTTGCGACATGTTCTTGTTTGCGTTGTGCGGCACGATCAGCCTCACGACTGCCGCAGGCGTGAGGGCGTTTGCGCAGAATGTTGATACGACCAAGTCCTCACCGAGTCATCAGCAGGATATATCGATTGGAGACTCTCTTCGTCGGGCGGGCTCGACACCTCTTCACATTCTTTACCTCCATGGGATTGGGGCGGTGAATGCTGGAGGCTCCGCCGTGCTTCGCAAGAAGATCTGTGACTACTTGAAAGATTGCACAAATCCGGAGGGAGAAATACGTCGGCCACGAGAGTACGCGGATGTGGAAGACTTTGATTTGAGTGCCCCTGTACCAGCAATGACATATCTGGGCAAAGATATTTGGAAGACCCCTGAAGAATGGCATGCCTCAGCGCCGTTCGTCGATCACTACGAGATCAAACGCAGGAGTGGCAAGAGCATACTATTAGACGAACTCAACTGGTGGCCGTTGACGATCTCGCTCAAGTGCCGCCAGATTCTTAAAGACGAAGCTCAACTGGCGGGTACCGACGCTGCCTATCTCCGGCTTTGTTCGAAGACCGTGAAAGCCTCAACTTCCGATCGCTTCGACTCTTACGATTGGCTTTATCCCGATACGCCCGAAAGCCTTCAGCGAAAACATTCGCAGGCTGCCTCTATAAATCGCGGAGTAAAAATTGGGCTCATGGACTGGGGAATGTCGGATGCGCTACTCGCCGTCGGTCCGATGCAGACCTTATTGATAGAAAGCATCCGGCAGTTGCTGGTCAAGAGTGTAGCGGCAAGCGGAGATGAATCAAAGGCCCTCAGCGAGCAAGTGTCTGAGAATGCAACGCTCTCCGATAGTGAATACATCGTCATCTCACACAGCTTAGGCAGCTTCTTGGTATTTTCGGCATTAAATTCGCAGATGCATAGCACGACCGCAACGACAGCGTCCCAGAGTCCGCCGGCCGTGACGCCTCGGGTTACAGGAGCCTTCACTTATGTGTTACGTCACACCGGGCAGGCATACTTTTTTGCGAATCAGGTCTCGCTGCTCGAACTCGCTATGCTGGGCAGCGCAACGAGCAGTGGAGTGCCGGCAAATCTTGCAATAGACCTTGCTCATTGGGGAGACGTGCGGACCAAGGCTGGCGGCAGCAAGCCCCAGATTGTTGCGTGGAGCGATCCAGACGATCTTCTGAGCTGGCATGTTCCAGACATTCAAGGCATTAATGTGGTCAATCTGGATGCGAAAAATGCATTTCGTTGGTTTGGACTGTTCGCAGGCCCTCTTGCTCCACACGATAACTATGCCAGTAACAAAAAGATCATCAAGACACTCCTGAACCCAAAAACAAGCCAGTAACCTCAAGAATTTAGTTTTGGCCACATGCTGTAGTTTTTCGACGACTGCATTACTTCCGAGTAGACGGTGCTCCATCCACTTTGTTCTCACCAAGCTCAAGTTGCGATAGGAATTGTTCTGCACTGGTGAAAGCGTTAGAGTTTGAGTGTGAAGCCTAGTCGTCACCTTCGCAGGGTTTTCTCACTTTTTGTCGCCTGCCTGTGGATTACGACGGCGTCTTTTGCAGAGCACGTCTCTGCGGAGTTTCCCTTCTGTCAGCCAACCCATTCACCCTGCTGCCCGCAACCCGCAAACAATACCAGCGAATCCTGTCCGGCCTGCCACATCTCTGTCACAGATCCGGTAAAGGAGACTCGCCAACAAGAGCGGCTAAATTCCCTTCCACGGACTCAGAATGCCCCTAACCCTCGACCTAGCCCGCTGGCCATCGCATCACTTGTGAACTAACTCCTGGCCTCTATTACCGAACTGCGGTCTTCGATCTCAAAGACGATCTCCGCACTTAGATTCATCTCCTTCCCTTACGCTTCCGTATAGCGGCGCGTCGAAACGCGCATAACGCCGCATGTCTATCACCATGTCTATCACCGAACCACTTTAAAGGGTAAGCGTGCGCTGAGTCCCTCTTGACTGGGCTGCAGAGTGTGTCCTCAGGTGTCCGCTTATTTTTTGGCGGACACCTGTTGAGTGTGTCTTAAGCGGCTTCAGAAGTATGGATCTGAAGGGACGGCGCCAGGTTCCACGGCAGCAGATCGTTGATTTTGCCGATTGGATGATCTGCGATTCGTGTCAGCACAGTGCGGAGATAAAGTTCCGGATCGAGTCCGTTGAGCTTGGCTGATCCGATGAGCGAGTACATGGCCGCGGCCCGCTCGCCGCCAGGGTCCGATCCAACGAACAGGAAGTTTTTCCGTCCAAGGGCGACAGCCCGCAGCGCCCGTTCGGCAGCGCTGTTATCGATCTCGAGCAAGCCGTCTTCGCTGTAGCGCGTGAGAGCACGCCAGCGGGAGAGCGCGTAACGGATCGCGCCCGCGGTTTCGCTCTTCGACGATAAGGAACGGAGTGCCTTCTCCATCCAGGTTCGCAGTTCATCGAGCAACGGCCGGGCTCGCGACTGGCGGATGTTCAACCTGAGATCGGCGGGCTTGCCGCGTATCTCGTCTTCGATGGCATAGAGAGCGCCGATCCTGGCCAGAGCTTCTGTCGTAGTGGGCGAAGCGTGCATCACGTGAATCTCGTGGAACTTGCGTCGTGCATGGGCCCAGCAGGCCGCCTCATATATATGGTTGCCATACAGATGATGAAAGCCGGCATAGGCATCGGCCTGCAAGGCGCCAGTGAAGTTCTTCAGATGCTGGCGCGGATGTTCGCCCCTGCGATCTTCTGAGTATGCGAACCACACAGCCGGCGCGACCTCTTTGCCGGCAGGCCGGTCATCACGCACGTAGGTCCAGAGACGTCCTGTCTTGGTCTTGCCGTTACCCGGTGAAAGCACTGGCATGGGTGTGTCGTCGGCATGCAGCTTGCGGCCGGCAAGCACATGCTTCTGAATCGCATCTACCAGGGGACTGAGTAGATCGCTGGCACCACCGACCCAGCTGGCCAGCGTCGAGCGGGAGATATCTACGCCCTGACGGGCGTAAATCTCCGACTGCCGGTACAGCGGCAAATGATCAGCGAACTTCGAAACGAGGACATGGGCCAGCAGTGCCGGTCCGGCAAGACCGCGTTCGATAGGCCGCGATGGCGCCGGCGCTTCGACCACGCGGTCGCAGCCCGTACAGTTGAACTTCGGCCGCACATGACGGATGACCTTGAAGCTGTCGGGGATATACTCCAGCTGCTCGGAGATGTCTTCGCCAAACTTGCGCAACTGAGCTCCGCAGTCCGGACAGCAATCGCGTCCGGGAACGTGCGTGATGACTTCGCGCTCGAGATGTTCCGGAAGCGGCTTGCGTTCAGTTCTTACCTTCGCTTCTCTGGCCGGTGAAACGCGATCCAGTACCGCTTCCATCATGGCCTGAGTCGTCTCTTCCTCTTCGAGCGCAAACTCCAGCTGTTCGAGCTTGAGAATGACCTTCTCGCTCTTCTTGCCGAACATCATCTGCCGCAGCTTCTCGATCATCAGCTTCATGTGCTCGATCCGCTGGCTGCGTGCGTCGAGTTCCTCGGCTTGCTCGGAAACGGTCTGGCGATGAGAATCAAGTTCGGCCTGGAGTGAGCGAAGCTCGTCCTGCTGAGCTGTCAATTCTTCCTGATGGGCGCGGATCAGTGCTACCAGTGCGTCGCGATCGAGTATGTCCAGATCCGGCAGCGGTGCGCGATCCATGGACGCAGTATGCCATCACTATGGAGACAGTGCACAGAGGAAAACCCGCATCAATACAGGGGAATCATGATCGTCATCAGACCGCGACTTCCGGCGTCCACGTACGTTCGACTCTGCGCCAGTCGATGCCCTCCAGAAGCATCGACAACTGTGCGCGGCTGAGCCGCACAACTCCACTGTCAGCCTTCGGCCAGATGAATCGTCCACGCTCCAGACGCTTGTACCTCAATCAAGAATGCAATTGGTTCGATCGCAGCAACGCGTTTTGTTCGTGTGATGCACCCCTTTCATCCGCTGAGTGGGCATCAACTGGCTTGTGTCGGCGAGCGATACAACCGTTATGGAATGACTCTGCTGCTTGAGAGCGACGATGGGTCGATTTACTCTGTCCCGCCGCAATGGACGGACCTGGTGTCTCCTGATCCCGAGATCGTAATCGGTAAGGGTCGGGCGCTATTCCGGATAATCGACTTGTTAGAGCTAGCTCTCCTGATGGATCGGCTGAGGCACGGTGAGACCTCCGGAGAGCTGAAATGAGAAGTAAGGTAAATTCTGCCGCACATGTAAGGGGAATTGCGCCGCATTCATCTAGGTTGCAGCCATGCGTATCGATATTAAAGCTAGTAGTGGAACCAATCTATGCAACACGGAGGTGTTCGCCATGGGTGACGTATGCGGCATAATTGTAGATACTATTGGAAAGCCGATCTGCGGAGTTCACGGTGCGAAAGAAGAGCGACGAAAAGAGTGCGAGGGTCCAGGCCCTTCTCGAGGAGGGAGCGTTGAACTCGGCACCGGAGAAGGTTCGCGATGCGAAATTCGGCAGCAGCGAGTTCTTCGATCCGCACGACATCGTGCAGGTCAAATACGAGATGCTGCGCCGAGTAACCGTCGAGAAGGCTTCGGTAGTCAGCGCGACGGAGGAATACGGCGTGTCAAGGCCGACATATTACCAGACCAAGACCAGCTTCGAGGAAGCGGGGATCGCTGGCCTGGTGCCCAGGAAGCGCGGTCCGCACGGGCCGCACAAACTTCAGGGCGCAGTGTTGGCGTTTATTCAAGAGCAACTGGTGGCGGGCGAGCCCATTCGAGCGCGCCAGCTGGCCAAGCAAATCGCGCAGAAATTCCACCTCAATGTCCACCCGAGGACGATCGAGCGGGCGGTCGGGGTAAAAAAAACCGCGTACTGACGCCCACTGGAGTCGACGGTCCGGGGCGGCTGGCGGGCGTCGTGTCGCAGTACGAGGCACTCCGCAATGCTGCACTCGGGCATCCGCTGCCGCCGGAGTCTCGCTACGGGCTCATGCTCTTTCTTCGTCGCGGCATGTGGGCATGGACACGGGTTATGGCTGTGCCTCCTGGCAAGCAGCAGGATCCCGGGCGTCGAGCATCGTTGAGCTTCGCCACGCCGAGCGAAACCAGATCCGTCATTCATGTCTTCGCAGCAATGGCCATTAACACCGAGCTTCGAGGAGCGACATCATGAGCGAGTCCATGAAAGTGCAGCCTCACCATCTTGAGCGGGGCGCGTACCTGTATGTTCGGCAGTCATCGATGCGACAGGTCATCGAAAATGTCGAGAGCACGAAGCGCCAATATGCACTGCGCAGCCGGGCTATCGCGCTTGGCTGGTGCGAGGATCAGATCAAGGTTGTAGATAGCGATCAGGGCGAATCGGGCGCGTCAGCGGCCTGGCGCGAAGGTTTTAAGCATCTGGTCGCGGAAGTTAGCATGGGCCGCGCCGGCATGGTCATGGGCCTGGAGGTCTCACGCCTGGCACGGAACAACGCCGACTGGCATCGCTTGCTGGAGATCTGCGCGCTGGCCGATACACTGATCCTCGATGAGGATGGTGTGTACGATCCGGCCAACTTCAATGACCGCCTGTTGCTCGGTCTCAAAGGAACGATGAGTGAGGCAGAGCTGCACGTCCTTAAAGCCAGGCTGCGAGGCGGAATCTTGAATAAGGTGCGCCGCGGCGAGTATCGTTGTCCGCTGCCCACGGGCTTCGATTATGACGTGCTTGGGAACGTGGTGCTCGATCCCGACGCACAGATCCGAGATACGATCGCTCACTTCTTCGAGACGTTTTCGCGGGTTGGCTCGGCATGCCAGACTGTAAAGGCCTTTCGAAAAGAAGGCCTGGGTTTTCCGTCCCGCCGTACCGGGGGCGCCACGGTGTTCCGGCCGCTGACTGCTTCGACCGCTATGCGTGTCTTGAGCAACCCCAGATACGCAGGCGTCTACGTGTACGGACGTCGTCGGTATCGGCGAGCCGCGGACGGCCAGACAAAGGTCCAGCAAAAACGCGACTACGATGACTGGCTCGCCTGCATCCCAAATGCCCATCCCAGCTACATCAGTTGGGAGCAACATCAAGAAAACCTGAAGCTACTTGCGAACAATGGTCGAGGATACGAACTGGCGAGAGGGTCGCCTCCGCGTGAAGGCGCTGCGCTGTTGCAGGGGCGCGCAGTGTGCGGCCGATGCGGTAGGCATTTCCGCGTGACCTATCGCTCCACGCGGGACAAGCAAGAGGCCTGGTATATCTGCGACCGTGCCCACGGCTATTTAGGTGCGCCGAACTGCCAATCCATCGCCGGACCGCCCATCGATCAAGCCATCGGCGCACTGGTGGCTGAAAGAATGACACCTGCCGCCGTCGAGTTGGCACTCGAGATCCGGCGAGAGATCGAGGCTCGGCAACAAGATGCCGATCGGCTGCGCAGCCGCGCGATCGAGCGGGCACAGTTCGAAGCCGATCTGGCGCAACGCCGATTCATGCTGGTCGATCCGGGCAATCGCCTGGTTGCCGACATCCTCGAGGCAGAATGGAACGACAAATTACGTGCGCTGGCCCAAGCGCGAGAGGAGCGCGAACGCGCCCGGCAGCAGGACCAACTTCTCCTGGATGATGCCCTTCGGCAAAGGCTACTCACAATGACAAAGGACTTCAAAAAGCTCTGGAGTGACCCAACTACCCTGAACCGTGAACGCAAACGACTGCTTGCCTGCATCATCGAAGACGCCACGCTTATCAAACTGCCCGCGGAAGGAGTCACCAAAGTCCATATTCGTTTCAAGGGAGGCAAGACAGAAACCCTGACGACGTCGAACCCCAAGCCATCCGGAGAGCAAGTGAAGACCCCGCCCGTGATCATCAAGCTCGTGGACAAACTCCTCGACAATCACATCTATTCCGAAATCGCTGACATCCTCAATCAGCAAGGACTTCGGCCGGGCGGATCGGCTCGACCTGGACGCGGCAGCACTACGTTTACCGCCCTGCGCGTTGCCTATCTCGTCCATCGATACTCGCTGCCCTCTCGGTACGACCGACTTCGTGGCCGCGGTATGCTGACGGCAGCGGAAACTGCGGCTCGCCTCGGCGTCCACGAAGCGACGGTCGTGCACTGGGCGGAAAATGGCATCATCACACGACACGCCCACAATGCGCACGCGTACCTCTACGAGTTGCCAGATTCCACACCACCCAAGCACAGCAGTCGCTGGGACCGGCTCTCAGATCGGGCTCTGGCTTGCAAAAGATGGAAAGAATCAAAACCTTCAGATCAAATCGAAAGAGGTGTAGTGTGAAGCCAGTTACTTGGCGAACAGGCACAGACCATCGCCATCCCACCACAGCAGCTTGACGATGTCGCCTCTCCGTCCGCGAAACACAAACACGTGACCCGAGAACGGCTGCTCGTGCAGCACGTTCTGCACCTGTGCACTCAGACCGTCGAAACCGCGGCGCAGGTCCGTCACTCCCGCTGCAATCCAGACCTTGGTCCCAACCGGAAGCTGGATCACTTGCGCAGACTCTCCAGGATCGAACGCAGCAGAGATGAATCAGCGCCCCTCTCTACGCTGATCATCGCCCGACCAGGAAGTTCGATGTGGATCGTGCCTGCCGCCGGTCGCGCAGCTTCGTCTGTATGTCTGTCCTGGTCTTCGAGGCTCGTCACCGTGACCGGGATCAACGCCATACTCGGCTCGCTCAGTTCGCCACGTTCAAATGCACGTCGCCACTTGAACACCTGGTTCGCGTTCACACCATGTGCTCGCGCCACTTCAGCCACGCTGGCGCCAGGCTTCAGCGACAACTGCACAATCTGAAGCTTCTCTGAGATCGATCGAAAACGGCGAACACGACGATCCGCACTCAACCCTGCTGCGTCAGACATGACCCGATCTTCGGCTCTGCACTACCGCTCTCGCTAGTAGGGACTCGACGTACGCTTACTTTAAAGGAGATCATCTTTATGAAACTCAAAGCCGTCGCATTCGCGTTTGCGGCAGCCCTCTTTTGAAGTGGGTCAGTTTGAATCCAGCATCTAGAACAGCACATGTTCGTGAGTCCGTTATACGGACGATTGCATTACTGTCGCGGTAGGGACGATCCTCACGGATCGCCCCCCGCACAGAGCCGTACGAGCGCGTCTACGCATACGGCTCTTATGAAGAATGGGTGGCGTAAAAGCGGGTGTCGGGATAAGGGTGAAGAACGCGGGGTGGTGGTATCCACCTTTCCAAGACCGAAGTAAACTTCTCCCACTTCTTCCTGGCGCGTTGACTACGACGGACCAGTACGTTTCGCCACAGTCGATTGACGCGACTTCTGAAGATGCGCAGTTGATCGATGTTGCCGGGGACAGCATGGTATTGGTAGTAGCCGGTGACGACACTCCGAAGCCATACACCGACCTGACTGGTGCGATCATGCTTGCGGCGTTGAAGCCCAGCCTTGATGGCTTTGAGCTTCGCAACCATGCGCTTCTTCGCAGTGATCCGCCAGACGGTGAAGGTCTCGGTCTTGTGGCGTTGCCCACAGTAGTGGGTAAACCCCAAGAAGTTGAAGGTCTCCGGTTTCCCTTCCCCACGCTGCTTCCGGTCACGGGCCGCATAGCGCCCGAACTCGATCAACCGGGTCTTATCCGGGTGTAGCTCCAAGCCGAACTTTGCCAGCCGTTCCTCGAACTCTTCGAGGAACCGCACGGCATCAGCCCGCTGCTGAAAGCCCAACACAAGATCGTCGGCATAGCGAACGATGATGACATCGCCCTTCGCCACTTTCCTGCGCCAGACATCAGCCCACAGGTCGAAGAGGTAATGCAGGTAAACGTTGGCGATCAGTGGTGAAGCCACTGCTCCCTGCGGCGTACCCTTATTTGTCTCCGACCACTGGCCGTCGACCGATACTCCCGCCTTCAGCCATTTCCGGATCAGGCGAAGTATCCTTCGATCGGCCACCCGATGCTCGATGAACTTTAAGGCCCATTCGTGACTCAAATTATCGAAGAAGCCCAAAACGTCCGCATCGAGTATCCAGTTCACCTTCTTCCGTTGGATGCCCACCGTCAGGGCGTCAAGCGCCTGATGCGGGCTGCGGCCCGGTCGGAACCCATAAGAGAAGCCCTTGAAGTCGACCTCGTATATCTGATTGAGGATCGTCACCACGGCCTATTGGACTATTTTGTCTTCCACCGCCGCGATGCCCAGCGGACGTTGCCGTCCGTCAGCCTTCGGTATATAGACTCGCCTAGAAGGTTGTGCCCGGTACGTTCCACGATGAACCCGGCGGTGGAGATCGATGAGCCGAACCTCCAAACCGGTTTCATACTCCTGCCACGTCATGCCGTCTACCCCCGGTGAAGCCTTACGCTGAAGCACGTAAAAGCTGTCGCGGAGTAAAGCAACGTTCAGGTGGTGGAGCAAGGAAGTGAACCGTTCCTGCTTTCTCTCCTTTGCTGCTTTTCGCACACCGTCCAGTCCCTGGGACATGCGTTTCCCGCTCTGTGTCGGGAGCATGTTTGGCTGCGCGATGTTCTCCTTCATCTGCGCCCTTCCCTCCCCAACCTCCGCAGAAGCTTTTGCTTCCTTGTTCGGCTGGTTCACAGGTGTCGGGTCGGAGGTGGCGCATCAGGTTTCGATGCTGGCCACCGTCCGCCGCCCAAACCGTGCATGCAGTTTTCCCGCACACGGCTTTCACGAAGACTCAACGAGTCGAGGACGCAAGGAGGGTATTAACCCGACCAGATTCACCAGCCCATACTCACCGAAGAGTGTAGCGGTCGGTAGTTGTTTCCAACCACAGTTACGCCAGCGCTTGAATCGATGCGACCAGATGCGTCGCACGATCCATCGGTCGAGTTGGTTGAAGAGCTTTCGGACGTGGGCACGTTTGTAGTACTCGCCCCAACCTCTCAAGAGCGGGTTCAGCGCTTCGATCAACTGCTCGGTCGCCAGAGGCACACGCCGCTTCGTGCGCTGCCGCACCTCATCTTTGAAACGCCGGATCGATTTCTCGCGCGGGTAGGCATAGAGCCCACCCGAGCGTGCCCGGCTGCGGATCTTAGTCGCAGGAAGAAAAAGTCTCTTCCCGCGCTTGATCTTGTAGCCGAGGAACTCGAAGCCGTACTGAACATGAACGACCCGCGTCTTTTGCGGATGCAGATCCACGCCCAGTTGTTTCAGGATGCGGCCAGCAGCGTCGATTGCTGCTCGCGCCTCTGCCGCGGACTTGCAGGTGACTACCCAATCGTCCGCGTACCTCGTCAGCTGATATCCCTTGTGCCGCATCTCCCGATCAAACGGCGTCAGGAGGATGTTGCTGAGCAAGGGTGAAGCTACCCCGCCTTGAGGAGTCCCGCGCTCTGTTGGAAAGAGCCGCCCTTTCCCATAGCTGCCTGCCTTGAGCATCACCTCAATGAGGCGCAGCACACGGCCGTCCGCTATCTGTTGGGCTACCAGGGTCAGTAATTTCTCATGATCCACCGACCCAAAGAAGTCCTTCAGGTCCGCATCCACGATCCACTCGCTGCCACTGTCGATCTCTTTCCAGACTTTGCGCAAGGCGTCCTTCGTCGATCGCCCTTGCCGGTATCCGTAGTTGGCTCCATCGAATACCGGCTCGAAGATCGGCTGCAGCCGATTGAGCAGCGCTTGCTGGCACACCCGATCATAGATCGTCGGAATGCCCAGCCCGCGAAACTCTCCCGGCTTGCCCACCTTTGGGATTTGGACCTGCCTCACGGGTTGCGGCTGATAGAGCCCCTCCTTCAGTTCGCTTTGTAACCGGTCCAGGTTCTTGTCCAGTTGCTCGGCGAAGACCTCCAGAGTTTGTCCATCGACTCCTCCGCTGCCCCGGTTGGCTTTCACTCTCTCCCAAGCCATCTCCAGGTTCTTCCGCGTGTATACCTTGTCGATTAATGAATGGACCTTCTTTGCTCCTGCCGGGTTGATCCAGTCCACCAGTCTCCTCGGACGCGGATGTACGGGTTTTTCACTCATGGAACTGATCCTCCTCCACGCCCTCACTCACTGGTCTTCTCTTTCTTCCCAGCCATCTTCGTCGGCTGCCTTCCCCGACCCATTTCTGTCGCCGGTTGCCCGGTCACATGGCTTTCACCACGCTTCTGGTACTTTTCAGCCGTCCGACTACTGACAGCGCATCGCTCGCCATTTCGCTCTCGCTTATAGGTCCGCATACTCCGGTGCCACCCGGAGACACTGTCAGTCCTCCTGAGGTCACGCACTGTTCTTCCGTACCGTGCCGTCCGCAAACACCTTGGTGCGGTGAGTGAATGAGAACGCCTTCGCCTCCATAGTGCAGGCTCGACCTTGTCCCACCTTTGGCCGACCGGTTCATCGGCGGGGCAGCCCCCATCGATTACGGCCCGGTACTTCTCCTCATGCCCTTCGGATTCCACCTCGCGATGGACACCCTGCCCTCCGCAGTTCCAACTTCGCTCTGCGGCCAGCGAGTCGTTACTCCCGCTTTTGGATATGGCGCCCCTCATCTGAGCACCAGAGGGACTTCAACCCTCCTGAACAATGCGCTGCTCAGCGCACACTACAGCGCAGTCCGACTTCTCCAACACGTACATGTCCGCATTGCGGCTTGCGGCCTTCGCGGACCGGCCTTCCTCAGTTGGCGAAGGCGTGCTGGAGATCTCCCGGTTCTCGTGCATGTTGTTTTATCAGCGTGCGCGGGTTCTTAGACTACGCAGGACCGGACAGCCACTCGCGTGTAACGCGGCCGCCGTATTGCCTTCCTCCACTACGGAAGGGAGTCAGCATCCTGATCTTCCGGCTTTTGTAGGGTCGAGGACTGGCGCCATGCTCCGTAGGTTTGGCCTAGCCGTTGCTCCCCGTTTCCTCTGGGAGTGCCTCACTAGTAAAACCGTAAGTTGGTTTCCAGTCCCCGCCACTTCGAACGCAGCATGCGGATTTCCCGCACTACGCTCTCCTGTTCGCTTCACGGCAAGGTTTATATGCCCTCAGGGATGGGAGCCGCTTTCGAAAGTGGTGGGCGTTTCAGCCTATAGTCGTTGTATAGTCCGAGCTGCCGATTCATCCACTCACTACTCCACCGTTTCCATCCTTTGCCTTTGCGCAATCTGGATCGCATCAGATGTCGCCTGATCTTCATCTCTACCCAGTCTCTGACCTTCGAAAAACATCGGCTTGCATGACCGATCCGAAAGTAGTTCACCCAGCCCCGGAGGATGGGATTGATTATCTCTATCACCGCCTCCACTGGCTGGCTGATGTGCTGCCGGAAGACGTCTCTGAGCTTGGCAAAGAGCGCCGTTTGCTTCTTCATCTTTGGCACAAATTGCGGTCGCCACTTCCTGTTACGGCCCAGAACGAGGCGATATTCAAAACCCAGGAACGCAAAGCTTTCGCCTTTTGTCAGGTCAATTGTCCGACTCTTTTCTTCGTTGATCTCCACTCGTAGCTTCGCCAGTTCTTGTCGCAGTCGTTTGTTTACCGCCCTTTTCAACCAGTCATTCCGCGGATGGGAGTCGATTAAGATCACCATGTCATCCGCAAATCGCGCGTATTGCGCATGGTTGTATCTTCCGCGCCTCGTGGTGGCTATCGCCTTCTCCAGCATTTTGTCTACCTCAGTGAGATAGATGTTGCTGAGCAAAGGTGAGATCGCTCCTCTTACGCAAAAGGTAATTTCACATTTGAGAGGGTACTGAAGGGGTGGCGAACTAGTGCCCCGGTGCTTGATCTGCGTCTTAAGAGGTAATACGTTTATGGCAGATGTCCCGATCGACCAAATCGGACAAGGCTCGGCAACTGAATACCGCATACTCCATGCTCCAGCGGGATATTGCGTTGCCCGAGGCCATGCATCGTTTATCGCGAAAGTTCGGCCTCTCGGAACGTCAAGCGTATCGGTACCTGGAGGAAGCGTCCCATCTGGATCAGCCGGTCGAAGTCTCCGAGACTACTGTGGCGATTACGCTCAAGCTCCCCGCGAGAACAGCGCGCCTTCTACGAGCGTACGCGAGAAGCAGTGGGCTGACCATCGGAGCGATTGTGACTCGCGCGTTGGCCACGTTTCTCGGTACTCAGAGAAGAGATGGCTAAGCCGCGCACACCGCACGGGCCGCTTCAAGTTCACATTGACTATGTGTTTGATCGACTGCACGATTCGAAGCTCGCCCAGGCCTATGGCATTCTGGTGCCTGTTCGGGAACGTCCCGTCGGGTGCAGTGTAAAGGAGTCCGATCATGAGGATGGCAGCGATCTACGCGCGGGTCTCGTCCGATCAGCAGCGCGAGGCGAACACGATAGCAAGTCAGACGGCATTGCTAGTCGAATTCGCCCAAGCGCACGATCTGGAGGTGCCAAAGGAGTGGGTCTTCGAAGATGACGGCTATAGTGGAGCGTTGCTGGAGCGTCCAGGACTTGAGCGTGTCAGGGACCTAGCCGCCGAAGGCCAAATTCAGGTGGTGCTGGTGTATGCGCCTGACCGGCTGAGCCGCAAGTACGCATATCAGATTTTGCTGATCGAGGAACTGGCCCGCAATGGAGTCGAGACGCTTTTTGTTAAAGCACCGCAGGGCGCCAGCGCGGAAGATCAGTTGCTGATTCAGTTTCAGGGGATGATAGCTGAGTATGAGAGAGCGCAGATCCTGGAGCGATCGCGTCGTGGCAAACGACACCGGGCCCACTCGGGTGAGGTGAGCGTGATGAGCGGCGCCCCATATGGCTATTGCTACATCCGCAAGACCAACGAGGCACCTGCCGCGTACACCGTGGTTGAGGCCGAGGCCCGTGTCGTACAGGCCATCTATGAGATGTACACGGTTGAGGGCATCAGCATCGGTGAGATCACCCGCCGGATCAACGCCGATGGCATTCCAACTCGGAAAGCAAGTGCCCGGTGGGAACGCTCGACTGTCTGGGCCGTGTTGCGCAACTCTGCATATCGTGGCTTCGCATGTTTCGGCAAGACACGCGCTTCTTCACGAACACGCGTTATCCGTCCACTGCGCCGGAGAGGTGTGATTACGCCCAACATGACAGCCGGGCACGAGCGCCCGCGCGAAGAGTGGATCGAGATCCCGGTGCCGGCACTGGTAAGCGAAGACTGCTTCGTCCGTGCCCAGGAACTCCTTCAGGAAAACAAGAGACGATCACGCCGTCGCACCATCGAGCCAAGTATCGTGCAGGGCCTCGTCAGCTGCCAAAAGTGCGGCTATGCATTTGCGCGCACATCGACGCAAACGACCGCACGCAAGATCCACTATTACAAATGCATTGGTTCGGATGGCTGGCGAAAACTGGGCGGTCCTGTTTGTGACAACGGCCGCTTGGTCCGACAGGATCTGCTTGACCAGATCGTCTGGGGCGAGGTAATCCGACTTCTGGAAGACCCCACGCTCATACAAATGGAACTCGACCGTCGGCTGTCAGCGGCACGTTCGTCCGATCCAGCCCAAAAGCGCGTACAGAGCCTTCAACGGGAACTAGTGCATGTGGGCAAGGGCATCGAACGACTTCTCACCGCCTACCAGGAAGAACTCATGTCAATCGAGCAGATGCGGGTGCGAATGCCTGCGCTACGCCAGCGTGATCAGGCGCTCCGTGCCGAGTTGCAGGCAATCGCCGATCAAGCTAATGAACGAGCGGTTTTCCTACGCCTGGCGGAAACCCTCATTGCGTTCCTCGACCGCCTGCGCGGCGCTGCTGACACCCTGAGTATTACAGAACGACAGAGGATCGTGCGGCTAGTTGTGAAAGACGTCTTGATTGGGGACGACACGATCACCATACGCCATAGCATTTCGATACCTCAGAGTCTCCCACAAGGCGGCTGCCCATCGCCGAACCAGACGGACGGGCCAGATTACCTTTTGCGTAAGGGGAGTGATCACACCGCCTTGCGGAACTCCTTGCTTCCCTGTCGACTTTAGGATCTGGTTGAGTAGTCTCATCACCATCGGGTCCTGCACACGTCGAGCTACCTTCTCAAGCAGCAGATAATGCTGAACATTGTCGAAGTAGGCTCGCAGATCAAGATCAATGATGTGGGTCTTTCCCTCCATGATCGCTTTGTCCACTCGAAGCACCGCCTCCTGGGCTGTCTTCTTCGGCCGGTATCCGTAGGACCCCGATTCGAAATCAGCTTTCCGAGTAGAGGAGTCCCCGGTGTGCTTTAGGTGTTCTTTGGCTGTGTCCGCCGTTTCCAGCTTCGTGCCCGTTTAAGTTCACCATGGCTCACCGGATTCTCCCCCCTCACGGACCCCGCCGTGCAGATTTCCCGCAGCGGGTTCTTCAGGCGTGACTCCCCGCCCCGACCCAGGCGTGTGTGATCCGAGGTAACAACAGTGGATGCTGCCGCAGGATAGCGTTATATCTATCCCACGTCAGCGGCCGCCCGCGTGTTCGACGACCCAGCCACTCGCGCCAGATACGACATACGCGTCGATAGAACTGCCAGATGCTGTAATAGTTCGTCGGGCGTCCATAGTACTGGTAGTGGCCGCGGAGTTTGGCGTTCAGGGCTTCCTGTTGCTGGTTCACTGGCGTGCGCCGATGTTGTTTACACCAGTCGGCTATTGCCTTCAGCCCTCTACGGAGCCGTTGGGCTAACGTCTTCACATGCACTGTGAATCCACCCTTCCGGCTACGGGCGCAGAGGTGCTTGAATCCAAGGAAATCGAAGCTCTCGGGTTGTTTCCCCTGCTTCTTCGCATTCCTCGCTGCATGGCGCCCGAATTCAATCCGCCGCGTCTTCTCCGGGTGCAGGGTCAGACCGTACTTCTCGAATCGCTTCGGTAGGACCCTCATCACCTTTTCCGCGTCCGCCCTGTGCTGGAAACACAGGATGGCATCATCAGCAAAACGGATCTCGTAAGCTTCCCCTTTCAGACGGGGCCGCACCACATCCTCGAACCACTCATCGAGTGCATGGTGCAGGTAGATGTTGGCCAGGAGCGGACTGATCGGCTGCCCCTGTCCTGTCCCCGTTTCGCTCACAAGCAGCTTGCCGTCTTCAATGACCCCGACCTTGATCCATTTCTGAATCAGACGGAGCACGCTGCCGTCACTTACGCGCTTCTCCACCATCTCGATGAGGATGCCCCTAACAATTTTGTCGAAGTATGAGCTGATGTCTATCTCCAGAATCCATCCCGTGGGCCGGGTGCAGATCACCCGTCTCACTTCGTCCAGAGCCTGATGTTGACTGCGTCCGGGCCTAAACCCGTACGAGCAATCGAGAAAATCCTGCTCGTAGATGGCATTCATCAGATCAACCACCACTTTCTGCACGATCTTGTCCTCAAGGCTGGGAATCGAGATTGGCCTCTGTTTCCCGTTCTCCTTGGGGATATAGACTCGGCGCAGCGGTTGTACCTGGTACTTGCCTGTCACGAGCCGCCGATGCAACTGGCGGACGTTCTCCTCGGCGTTGATCTCGTACTCCAGATACGTGACCCCGTCGATCCCGGCGCTGGCATTCTTTCGTAGACTTCGAAATGCCTCATACAACTTCTCCACTGTAATCAGGTGAGCGATGGAGTAGAACTGTCGCTTCGGATCTTCCTTGGCGAGTTCGGCTATTCTGTCGATGTCTGTGCACATAACGATTCGAGTTCTGAGTCTCGACTATGTCTCCTTTCAACAGATTCGTACGCTTGCTCCCCCCTTCCCTCCAGTGGGTCCCGTGGCCGCTCCTTGCGGAAGCCCTGCGGTTCCCCACCTTCACCGGTACTATGGGGTTGTAAGACTGCTCAACCATCCTTCCGTGCTTCCTTCGGTCTACCCTTGGTTGCACGTATCTCCCGACCCGATCCAAAGGGCGTTCCTCCTGGTGTGGGAGAGGATGGGGAGCTCTCTTGGGTTCCCGGCCAACCTCTTTGGAAACATGCCCCGGGCTAAAGACACCGCCGATCCCAGCACAACCTCGCAATAGCGGTTGCTGCTGAATGCTGCCTTCCGCCTCTTCGAAAACGTCGGCATCGGAACTGTGAACCGATTTCGGTGTTGAACCCTCACGGCCTGCTTCCTCACTGTGTACGCTTCGCACCCACCAGTCACCCAGTGAATGGCAACACTCGCTACTGACCTGTCTTGCTCGACTTTGATCAGACGGGATTTGCACCCGCTAGGCTGGATCAAGAGGTTTCACTGTCTTATTATCAGTTCCCCCTCCTCCGAGCTTTTCCCAACAGTAGAGGAGTCCCCGGTGTGCTTTAGGTGTTCTTTGGCTGTGTCCGCCGTTTCCAGCTTCGTGCCCGTTTAAGTTCACCATGGCTCACCGGATTCTCCCCCTCACGGACCCCGCCGTGCAGATTTCCCGCAGCGGGTTCTTCAGGCGTGACTCCCCGCCCCGACCCAGGCGTGTGTGATCCGAGGTAACAACAGTGGATGCTGCCGCAGGATAGCGTTATATCTATCCCACGTCAGCGGCCGCCCGCGTGTTCGACGACCCAGCCACTCGCGCCAGATACGACATACGCGTCGATAGAACTGCCAGATGCTGTAATAGTTCGTCGGGCGTCCATAGTACTGGTAGTGGCCGCGGAGTTTGGCGTTCAGGGCTTCCTGTTGCTGGTTCACTGGCGTGCGCCGATGTTGTTTACACCAGTCGGCTATTGCCTTCAGCCCTCTACGGAGCCGTTGGGCTAACGTCTTCACATGCACTGTGAATCCACCCTTCCGGCTACGGGCGCAGAGGTGCTTGAATCCAAGGAAATCGAAGCTCTCGGGTTGTTTCCCCTGCTTCTTCGCATTCCTCGCTGCATGGCGCCCGAATTCAATCAGCCGCGTCTTCTCCGGGTGCAGGGTCAGACCGTACTTCTCGAATCGCTTCGGTAGGACCCTCATCACCTTTTCCGCGTCCGCCCTGTGCTGGAAACACAGGATGGCATCATCAGCAAAACGGATCTCGTAAGCTTCCCCTTTCAGACGGGGCCGCACCACATCCTCGAACCACTCATCGAGTGCATGGTGCAGGTAGATGTTGGCCAGGAGCGGACTGATCGGCTGCCCCTGTCCTGTCCCCGTTTCGCTCACAAGCAGCTTGCCGTCTTCAATGACCCCGACCTTGATCCATTTCTGAATCAGACGGAGCACGCTGCCGTCACTTACGCGCTTCTCCACCATCTCGATGAGGATGCCCCTAACAAT
>CAWGND010000015.1:0-13344 GCA_963823845.1 Terriglobales bacterium | reverse complement strand
GAGGATGCGATGGAGTTGGAGGTGACGCTGGCGGATCCGCGAGGAGAAATTGATTGGGCCGATCAAAAGAGCGAAGATTCCGGCGAGTGTATGCGGGATGAGGAGACGGCGGTCGGCAATGACCTGCAGACGGTAGGCGTGGTACATCGGATAGTCGGTGATGAGGAGCAGTTCTGAAGTAATGAAGACGAAGAGTACAGTGAGACCAAGCGAGACCCAGAGAATAGTCTTGAATCTGGAACCGGCGGAACGGGGCGCTAGCAGAGTGGAAATTGACATTATTCGCTTCTCAGATGGTTAGACGTGCTGAGGTGCGCCATGAGGGCGACGGGGGCGAGAGGCTTCATATCTCTTAGTCCAACGAGACGATTCAGAATCATCGACCTCATTTCCACCGCCCCACGCACAACCGTCCCGGCCGCCACCGCTCCACCGTCACCGCCTCTCGCGCGACCTCTGCCGCAGCCAGCAGGCGTACCCAATCCTCCTTCCGGAAGGCCCGCCGGAAGGACACCGGCCCATCATGGCGCACGAGCCAATGCCACCGCACCCACCCAAACATCCGACTACTCCATTCCGCGCGCTCCAAATCATTGATAAACCAACCTACCTGCACGGTCGCTTCCATCCACCTCAGCAGCGCGACGATCTCATCGTCCTCCAGATGATGTGCCAGCAGCGAGCTGACGACGATATCGACCGGCTTCTTCGGTCGATACTCCAGAGCATCGCCGGTCACCCATTTGATTCCGAGCTCCTTTGGCGTGGACTCTGCTGCTGCACGTGCCGCATAAGGATTCAAGTCGATCCCCGTTAACTGCACACCAATGCCCCGTCTCCTTGCCCAGCCTGCAATCTGCCGCAGTAGATCGCCACCGCCACTGCCCACATCGACGATGTGCACCGGATCGCGCAATCCATGCGGCAACCGATCCAGCCAAGCCAGCGTCGGCCGATAACCCAGCAGCCAGCGATTGACTGTTTCCAGACTGCGCAGGCAGTCACGGAAATCCTCATAACTACAGTCACCATCCATCAGCTCCGGCAACTCACGTGGAGAGACCCGCCGACTGAAGTCGATCTGTGCACTAGACCCCATGGAAGCGCATCGTCTCCGCTGTTAACCCCGGCCCAAACGACATCGCACACCCACGCTGCCCCGGGCGTGCTTGCTGCATTATTCGCTGCAACACAAACATCACCGTCGCCGACGACATGTTGCCGAAGCACGATAGCACTTCGCGTGACGCTGCCAGCGCATCCGTCGGCAGTTCCAGGCCCTTCTCAACCGCATCCAGAATCGACCGCCCGCCGGGATGCACCGCCCACAGGTCGATGCCGTCGCGCTCCGCCATCAGTTCGCCCTCATGCAGCGCGCGGCCCAGCTCTCCCGGGACCTGCCCGGAGAGCAGCATGTCGAAACCTAGCTCGCGAATCTTCCAGGTAATCAGCCCACGTGTCTCCGGCACCATCACCACCTTGAAGCTATCCAGCGCGAGACCCTGCTCGCGAGCAGTGATTAGGCTCGCCGCCGCGCCATCGGCAAAGACCAGGAAAGACAGCACCTGCTCCAGCTCCTGCGTTTCCTGGAAGTGCAGCGTACACAGCTCCAGGTTGACCATCAGAACACCCGCCTTCGGATCTGAGCGCACAATGTGCCGCGCCAGCTTCAGCGCATTGATCGCGGCATAGCATCCCATGAATCCAACCATCGTGCGCTCCACGCCCGCCGAAAGCCCGAGGTGGTCGACGATCTCAAAGTCCAGCCCCGGCGCATAGAGCCCCGTGCAGCAGGTCACCAGCACATGCGTGATACCGGAGCGGTCCTTCTCATTGAGCGCAAGCCGGTCCACGGCCTTCCTCATCAGCACTGGTGCGTTCTGCTCAAACAGCTCCATACGTCGCGCCGTGTTGGGAAAGTTGCCTAGCCGATAAAACTCATGCGCGTCATGCGGCGAGAATTGGCCGGAACCTTTCTGCGGATCGAGGAACGAATAGCGATGCGCGACGTCGGCGCGGCTCACCATGCGGCGGAAGACCGTGCGTAGCCGCGGGTCGGCGAGCATCTTCTCTGCGAAGACGACGAAGGTGTCATGCACATCGTGCTCTGGTACGGCAGTGGCGATGCGGTTCAGGTAAGCCGTAGTCAAGTGCAATGGGCCCTCAGCCCGGGTTATAGGGAATAGATGTCGAGTATGTGTTGGGGAAGCTGGATCACGAAGAGACGACGATCCGGCGACAGTCGACTACTTGAGAGAACAGGCTCCGTATTCTCAATACAACGGCTACTCTATGAGACGAGACCGTTGTTCTTTTGGTCGCACTTTGCAAGAAGGGAATAGGATGACGATTTGTTCATGGAGGACGCAATCACCAGAGCGACCCCTGAATTTCGTCCGTCCACATGGCTAAGTTACGGAAGAGCAAAGCAAGATGCGCGACCACTAGTGTTCTTCGGAATCGGTATTCAGCGCTCTGCCAACGCCTAAGATTTGCGCGGTCGATACTTCGAGATGACATCCGCGGCATCACTCAAATCTGTCCGCCTGATACACCGCTACATTGGATTGTTCTTCTCGCCGACGATTCTCCTTTTCGCGATCACAGGTGGTCTACAGATGTTCGGTCTGCACGAGAGCGCTCGTGGCAGTTCCTATGTACCTCCCAACATCCTCGTGCATCTCTCAGAATTGCATAAGAAGGGGACGCTTTACCTTCCTCCACGAAAGGTTTCTCCACCCAATTCGGTAAAGTCTGATGGGGCAAAGCTGGATGGTCCGAAACTTGAGATCCCGAAGCCAACGCAATCATCCCCGGCCACGACGCCACCCAACTCGTTTCCTATGAAGATGTTCTTTGCCGCCACGGCACTTGCACTTGCGGTATCGACGTGTATGGGCATCATAGTGAGTTGGAAGTATTCGCACCGGAAATCGACTGTTCTGCTTACCCTTGCAGGAGTCCTTATTCCAGCTATCTTGGTCTTTGTGTAGACTTTCCCGATTCGTCCCTCGATGAGTAGACACAGATGACACAATCGTCTTCTTGCAGCCTGCTAGAGTATGCGAGTCGTGAATCGAAATGTCTTACCATGATTCATGCGACTTCTGCTGGTCGAGGATGAACCCGAGATTCAGGATTTCCTGAAGCAACCCCTTGCCGATGCAGGTTACGAGGTGGATACCGCCAAGGATGGGCGAACCGCCATCCAACTCGCGTCTGGAAGGAAATATGACGTTCTGATCGTCGACCTTGGACTTCCGGATCAAGATGGCATTGACCTGCTTCTTCAACTTCGACGCTCTGGCATTAGCAGCCCCGTATTGATACTTTCAGCCAGAAGATCGGTCGACGATAGGGTCAGAGGTCTGGAACAAGGTGGTGACGATTACCTGACAAAACCCTTCGCACTCGCAGAATTGCTAGCAAGATTGCGTAACCTCTTGCGGCGTAATCTTCCTACGAGTGAGGAGGCGACCCGCCTCCGTGTACTGGACCTAGAGCTGGATTTCATCAACCGTAGAGCTTCTCGCGGTGAAGAGGTCTTAAATCTAAGCCCGCAAGAATTCGTGCTTCTGACGTATCTATGTCGACACGCTGGGCGTGTTGTTACTCGATCGATGCTTCTCTCCGAAGTGTGGGGAATGCGAATTCAACCTAACACCAATGTTGTCGACGTACATATCTACCGGCTGCGCGGCAAGGTAGATACGGAAGGCCGTGAGCCGCTGATTAAGACTTTACGAGGTATTGGCTATGTCCTCAAAGACCACTAATCCCGTCATGCATAGCGCCGCATGGCGTATCTCTCTGTGGGCAACTCTGGCATTTGCCATAGGGACAATGTTGGTTTTTGCGATGCTTCATCGCTTCGTGGCAAACGACATTCAGCGGCGGAGCGACGCGTGGCTCTCTGGAGAGGTGGCAGTCCTCGGCGATGTAGCCGGGAGAACGCCAAAGGACCGACTTTACGGTCGGGTAGTGGGAGAAGTCGCAGAACTTGCAAGTAGAGAGGTGCCGAACAAACTGCTCTCCAGTGGCAATGAGAACGACTCGGTCTTCTTTCTCCAGGCCGGAGACGACGGAACTCTGAAACTTTGGGTTGGTGCTGGTGACGGGAAGCCGAACCTAGCCGCCATTCGCGCACGTAAATTTGTTTCCGACGTGCCTTACGATTTGAATGTCAAAGGATTTCAATCATCCCTTTCGGGTGGCCTCGGTTCGCTTGGAAGATGGGAGCCACATTTATCTCGGACTTTCGGAACGAGATGAACTGCGGGTGCTGAGGGCGCTTCGCTTCCGCTTTTTCTGCCTTTGGCTGCTCATCGTGCTGTTCGGCTCTGCGATTGTCTTCTACGTGACTAGGCGCATGCTCGGCCATGTCCGCGAAATCACTGAAGCCGCATCCAGGATTGGGCAATCCGATTTGAGCAGCAGGGTTCCAACCACTAAGCGCAACGATGAAGTGGGGCATCTGGCGCTAACACTTAATCGCATGTTGGATCGGATAGAAAGCTCGGTGCACCAACTTCACACCATTACTGAGTCCCTTGCCCACGATCTTCGTAGCCCGCTGACGGCGATTCGAGGAAAGCTGGAGATCGTTCTGTCGGGCGATCTAAAAACCGAGCAGGGTGAACCAATCGTCTCGGCCATCGATGAACTGGATCGGCTAACAGATTTTCTGAATACTTCTCTCGATGTTGCCGAAGCGAAGGCTGACGCACTTAGACTTTCGCTCACAGAAGTCGATCTTGATGAACTGATTCGAGTCATGATCAACCTATATGAGCCTTGCATGTCGGAGAAAGGGCTTCGAGTGAATCTGCGCAGCGCTGGTCCTGTCACTGTACTGGCAGACGCCGCTCTTCTGCATCGAGTGATCTCAAACCTTCTCGATAACGAACTTAACCACCTGCCGGCGTCATGTACCGTTTCCATAAAACTTGGCGCAAGCGAGGACGTTGCGACGCTGATTGTGGAGGATGATGGTCCGGGATTTGCTTCGGAGATTGGCCTCCACATGTTCGAGCAGAGGGTGAAAGGAAGAGACTCCAAGGGGCATGGCCTTGGGCTTGCATTTGTTGAAGCCGTAGTGCGCGCTCACGGAGGAAGTGTGACGGCGTCGAACCGTCCAGAAGGAGGGGCATTGCTATCGATTTCTTGGCCTCGTGAGACCGGAGAGAAGATCGAAGCTCCTCACTCTCTGACATTGGTAAACAGGTAAGCACATGCATGCCTTGCATAAGATCGGTGTGATCTTTGCAGCTCCTCCTGGCGCCTCATCAACACAGCAGCATCTACACTGTTAGAAAAGGGTTTCGGAGATCTCTTGAACCGCGCCTCAGCCCGAGGAGCAAAAGCGCTCCACATGGGAACAGCAAGCCATCAAGCGGCTGCGCGACCCGAGGATGTGACTGACGTTCTATTTTTGACAACCGACGATGCTGCATTCATCACTGGACAGGCGATTGTCGTAGACGGCGGTCAGTATCGCATCGGCTAGGTCAGGATTTACGTGCTTATGTCGAATTCCAAACGTGGGCCAAAATCAAGTAAACGCATTATCGCCATTCACTGACTGACATTGGAAAGCGACCCACATGTCCGTAGAGTCGGGCGGGCTCAACCGGTCGATGCAACACAGGCTTGCAGTTTACTCGCCGGCGTTTGAAAGCCCAAAGTTTGTCGCGGGCGTTGATTGAGGCGCAGAGCGACCTTGTTGAGATCGGCTTGAGTGTAACCGGACAAGTCGGTTTTCTTAGGGAAGTACTGTCTTAGCAGGCCGTTTGTATTTTCATTGGTGCCGCGCTGCCAGGGGCTCTGCGGATCGCAGAAGTAGACTTTCACATGCGTGTCCACCGTGAAGCTCTTGTGTTGAGCCATCTCGTGCCCCCTGTCCCACGTCAAGGAGCGCCGCAGGGTCGCGGGCAGTTTACGCACGTGCTTGCTCAGCGCGGCGACGACCGTCGTTGTGTCTTTGGGTACTTTCACCAGCATGGTGAAACGCGAATGTCGTTCCACCAGGGTTGCGATGTGACTGTTCCTGCTGCCGCTCAGCAGGTCGCCCTCCCCATGGCCGGGAATAGCGCGGTCTTCAACCTCCGCAGGTCTTTCCCGAATAGAGATGGCATCGACGATCTGCCCGCGGGACTGCCCCTCAGCCCGAGCGTGTCGTGAGCGACGTAGAAGCCGCCTGGACCTGAGGTGCTGAATCAGCTCTTTTTTCAGCACTCCCCGGGCCTGGATGAATAAGCTGCGGTCGATGGTTTCGTGGGACACACGCATGCTCTCGTTGCTGGGATAGTGGACCTTCAACCATGCTGAAATCTGTTCCGGCGACCCGTCCAGGATCAGTTTACTGGCCACCATCGTCCGCAGCTTCTCGTCGATGGCAAGAAGGCACACCTTGGGTCGCAGAGCCGACTCCCAGGCCCGACGATCGGCTTCACTGGCTCGATACAGGGGACGCCCGCCGTGACGCGACACCTCCCGGCTCACCGTCGACACAGCCCGCTGCAACCCTTTAGCGATCTCACGAATCGACGAACCGGAAGCCATTCCTCGTGAGATGTCTTCCCGCTCGGCCAGCGTCCTTCGCGGCGAACGCCGACCAGCAGCAGGAACTATCCCGCCGCGCTGCGTCCACAAGAACCGGATGGAACCATGGCCCTTACCAAAGGCGCGGCCAATCTCATGCAACGACTCTCCCGCCTTCCAACGGCGCCACATGTCGATCCTCTGCTCCGTGGAAAGCCTGTCCCGTTTTCCTGGTGCCATAAACACCACCTTTAGAAAAATGATTCATATCAGATGGTGTTGCACCGACCGGTTGAGACCGCCCCGCATATCGGACACTTGCAACCGGAACCGCAATTTCGGGAACCACTTCTCCGGATAGCCGGTTAGAACGAAGCCGCTGGCGCGGCGGACTTGAGAGTAGGTGGTTAGCGGAGGAAGTCCTGCAGGGCTAGGGTGAGAGGTCATAAGGAGGAGGTTCCTATGACCCCACTTCGCCAGCGCATGCTGCACGAGCTTCAGCGGCGCAAGTATGCGCCGTCCACGATTCGCAGCTATCTCGGTGCGGTCCGGCAATTTGCCGAGCACTTCCATTGCTCGCCGGAGCAGCTGGGTCCCGAGCACCTGCGACGCTATCAGCGATACCTGCTGCAGGAGAAGAAGCTTGAGCCCAGTACCGTCGAGATGCGCATCTCGGCGCTGCGGTTCCTGTACAAGCGCACGCTGAAGCGGAGCGATCTAGCCTACGACGACCTCATCTTTCCCAAGGTGCCACACAAGCTGCCGACCGTGCTCAGCCAGGATGAAGTCGTGCGGCTGATCGACGCCGCACCCAACCGCTTGTACCGCATGATCCTTGTCCTGCTCTATGCGACCGGAGCACGCAGGACGGAAGCGGCACAGATCAAGGTCGAGGACATCGACAGCCAGCGCATGGTCATCCACATTCCCCAGGGCAAGGGCGCCAGAGACCGAGATGTGCCGCTCTCGCCGAAGCTGCTCGAGGAACTGCGCAGCTGGTGGCGGTGGAAGAAGCCGCGCGCCTACCTCTTTCCCAGCACCGCGGGCCAGCGCGGCGTGACCAGCCTATCTCCGACAAGACCGTCTGGCACGCATGCCACGCAGCAGCTACGCGCGCAGGGCTCACGAAGAAGATCCATCCGCATACACTACGGCACAGCTTTGCGACGCACCTGCTCGAAGCCGGTGCCGACCTGCGCACGATTCAGCTGCTGATGGGCCATGAGCGGCTCGAGGATACAACCGTCTACCTCCAGCTCTCGCGGCGTCACCTCCATGCCGCTATCAACCCGCTGGAGCAGATCGCGCTTCGCACAGAACAGCAGGACAGGAAGCGATGAGCCGGCCGCCCTTCGAGGTGGCCGACATCATTCGCATCAGTGGTGACAGCTTCCGGCAACGGTATAGCTCTTCGCTAACCTGGCCGCAGCGCAAGGTGCTGGACGCGATCCTGCGTTGCCGTACCGCTGCGCTCGGTGGTCATCGCGATGCGTGCGTGAGCTGCGGACATCGGGCCATCTCGTATAACTCCTGCCGCAATCGGCACTGCCCCAAGTGCCAGACTGGCGCTCGCGACCAGTGGCTGGCCAAGCGACAGCTGGAACGGCTGGCCGTGGGCTACTACCACCTGGTCTTCAGCGTGCCGCAGATGCTGGTGCCGCTGATGTGGCAGAACAAGCGGCAGCTCTTTTCCTTGCTGTTGGAAGCCAGCGCCGCCGCGCTGCTCGACGTCGCTGTTGATCCAAAGCATCTCGGCGCAGAGCTTGGCTTCTTGTCCATCCTGCACACCTGGGGACAGACGCTCACTCAACATCCGCACATCCACTGCGTGGTGCCCGCTGGCGGACTTGCACCAGATCACTCGCGCTGGATGGCTTCCCGTTCCACCTTCCTGCTACCGGTCAAGGTGCTCAGCCGCGTCTTTCGCGGCAAGTTCGTCGCCGCGCTGCGGCGTCTCTTTGCCCGCGATCCGTTGCGCTTCTTCGGCGAGTGCATGCCGCTCCATGAGGAGAAGCGCTTCGCCCTCTTCCTGCGCACACTTTATCGCCAAGACTGGGTCGTCTATGCCAAACCGCCCTTCGGCGGCCCAGAGCATGTCCTGCATTATCTAGCGCGCTACACCCATCGCGTCGCCATCTCCAACCATCGCCTGCTCTCGGTCTCAGCTTCCCACGCCTGCTTCCGCTGGAAAGACTATGCTCACCACAGCAAGCAGCGCACCATGACACTTGCTTCCGAAGAGTTCCTGCGCCGCTTCGTACAGCATGTGCTGCCGCGAGGCTTTCCCCGCATCCGCTACTTCGGCTTCCTCGCCAACCGCAGACGAGCCCACATGTTGCCACTCTGCCCTGACCTGCTCCACCAGGCTCCTCCTACCGAAATACCTTTCCTCGCAAAGTCCACGCTATGGAAGTGCCCGCGCTGCCATGGCCTCATGCATCTCGTGGAACGGCTCTCGGCCGCACAACTCTTCTTCGCTCAACGAAAGGAGGCATACCTGCTTGACTCTTCCTAGCTGCCTGTTCCAAGCGGCCTTCATCGCGTGCTTCGCAGCACACTCACTGGGCGTGTGCCTCAGGCCCCGAAAATGGCGCCTTGCATCCGCACCCGTCTTCGTTCCGCATCCTCTTCCTTTCCGATTGCGTGCCGCTGCAGAGAGGACTCCCCACGCTTGCCCGCCTGCGCTCGCTGCATCGGCCCACCCTAAAGGAATGAAAACCCCATAGCCAACATCCTTCCCCGACCGCACCAGCACCTTCCTTCAAACCGCTCTATCCGACCTGCTCCGCTCTATCTACTGCGCAACCGCTCTTCCCGCGGAGCAGCTCCGATAGAGTCCTGACGTTTCTCGGCTACTTGACCCAATTCTTTTCAGTACCGGCTTTCCGACGATGACTTATCGAAGACGAGTACGGCACCCAGTGACCTATCAAAAAGGGCGCAATCATCGCTCGTCTGAAAGACTCGTGCCCCTGCCCATTTTGATCGCAAACCGCTCGAGATTCAGCCCGCCGAGCATCTCCGCCGTGAAGGATCTGTTTGCCTGAATGGCCCGCGAGGTGCAGCACGCTCATCCGGTTTGGTCGGCTGGCGCCGAGGGCCTTGCATCGATAAAAAGTCTGTTCGCTGATCCCCGCCTTTCGGATCACCTCCGCCACAGGAACACCCCACCCAAGCCTGCTCTGCTCCACACTTAACAGCTTCCTCCGCATCACAA
Organism: Terriglobales bacterium; assembly: GCA_963823845.1. Taxonomy (GTDB): domain Bacteria; phylum Acidobacteriota; class Terriglobia; order Terriglobales; family Acidobacteriaceae; genus Alloacidobacterium. The sequence continues at coordinate 3,587 of CAWGND010000015.1, read as the reverse complement.
ATCCTCCTCTTCTCAGGTCAGATTTGGTCGAAGACTATCACCACTCTCGGATCAGAAATACCGGAGCCGATCACTCGGAACGAGACGTCCCCCGTGGCTCTTTGCCCCGTTTCTTTTCAGACCCATTCACCATCAAAACAGCAAGTTCTACTCGGCTTCGAACGCCGACCTTTTCAAACACGCGATACAAGTAGTTCTTGACTGTGTGCTCGCTCAGGTTCAAACGCTTTCCGATCTGTCGATTCGTTTGTCCCTCGGCGACCAATCGAGCAACCATCAGTTCTCGGTCATTCAGTTGAAAGTTCGTAGACGCTGCGCTGCAGAAGGTTGAGCATTCCGCAAAAGCGTCAAATACTGCGCGCAATTCTCCCGGCCGAACCCATACTTCTCCCTGGCGTACTCTGTCGATGCACTTAACTAACTGTTCCATATGATCAGAACGATGGAAAACACCCCGCGCATGCGCTCGGAATGCATCGATCGCCAACTCTTCATTGTTATCATCCAAGAGTACAATGACGCGGCATTCCGGCAGAAGATTCTGCAAAGTCGGGAGAACGCGGAAGCCCGCAAGCGGACCATCGCTCAGACCCGCACTGATGAGTGCAATCTCGGGCTGTTGCGTTCGGGCAACCCGCTCCACCTCAGCGCTACTGGTCGCCCACATCGCGCTGCGTACCAAGTCGCGACGTCTGCTGAGGGTAAGAAGCATAAGTTCACAACCCAAGGCCGTCCTATCTGAAATGAGAAGCCGCAGGTCTCGTGTCTCCATCGGACCGTCACCGTTCTGGCTTTCTGCGGAGACTCTTCGCAGGTCTTCCGCTTGAAATCCTGCCGAATGACGGCTGCCATTGGTCGCAACTGCTGGCCTTGGAATCGGCGATGCGGAGGACAAAGCATATGCTGTTCGGCGTGGCCGCAGTTGCTGGGCACCCTGGCTCAAGCGAGTATTCCCAGTTTCCGATTCTGCCGTCATAACAGTTACCTCAAACCGGAGGGAACTCATTCAGTTGCCACAACAGCCGGTGCACGGCCATTAATTCAACAAATGTCCTGCGCAGCTCGCTGTTGGGTGAAGAGGGTTGTGCAAGGTATTCGTAGTATGTGTCAGTTCCAGATTTGACAAGCGCACCCTTAAAAACCCGTGCTTCTAACTCTTAAATAGATTAAGACTCAATTGTCAAGGTCTTAACGTATTTAAGACATGCTTGCCAAGCGCGGCCTCGCCTAACAGATGGCGGCTATCGGATGGTTCAGGATATGTAATTTAGCCGGAGCCCAACTTCGTCGTCGCGGACGAGAACTGTCCGGATGGCTCGTTCTGACGCCTATCGCCGGCAAGATGAGATCCGACCTTGGAGAAGCCCACCTTAACCGATCGAATTGCCCAACCGCCAACCTTGGGGATGAGACGCAATATAGCTGGACGTCGTTTAGGGTTGGGCCGGGTTTGCGGTTGTAATGCACCCGAGACCGTGGAGAGGCTACCTGGGATTTTCGGCGCGGAAGAAGCGGACCGGAACTGTACGTGCTGAACCTTGGCTTCTGAAACCGGCGATTTGTGTCCTTGTAAGGCACGCTTCGGCTCAGCATACGAGACCGGTGGAGGCTGGTGTGGAGATTCTGGGATCAAATCTGCCGTGCGTGGTGGCACTACAATTGTGGACGACGTGGGAGTAAAGGTCGCTTCCGGCACCAGCCTTATCGCAAGGATGATTGAGGCCGCGGCAAAGCATGCGAACGCGGCTCTTTTGTTCGCGGAATACTGCAGACTGGGTGGCGATACCATCGCGCGAACCCTTATGGAAAGTAAAGATGGCGAGGAAAGAAAATCTATCGGGCCAGTGAACTCTTCTCCGGAAAGCCGCCAGGTTGCCAAGGCTGTCAGGCAGGCCGCATAGTCGAGGCGACATGCATCTGAGCGATCTACTGAGGCTTCGTCGCAGACCAATTCGCGATCCCTACGCAGGTGACGTCGAACAAGCCATGCTGCAGGATGGAAGAAAACAAGATAACAGCCAAGAGTTGCCAGTCTGTCCCACAGATAATCCCGCCGCCGAACATGCATCAACTCGTGCCCAAGAATGCTCGTGAGTTGTGGAGTCTCAAGTCCAGAAAGGAACTCCTCGGGCAGCAGGATTTTGGGGTGTCTCCATCCGGCAGCGGCAGGCGAGCGGAGGCGCGGGACCAGCCGTAATTCACAGCGAGGTGCTTGAATATCCGTACGGACTGATTCGAAAAGTGACGAAAGTGAATCGGAGGCAGGCTGTGAAGTCCGCAAGAGAGTCCTCAATTGCCAGAGCTGAGCGCAAAAACTCAGCAAGAACAGAGCGAGGACGGCCACATAGGTCCAACACAGGCCGCACAGAATCGTCGACAGGTGGGGTGTCAAATCAAAATTGAGCGTCCACGACCAATGTGTCTCTGAAACACCTGGAAAGGCCGCGCTAACGGAGGCAACTGAGGCTGATAAACGGAACCGCACGAGCAAACCTAACCATGCTGCCAACATCCCTCCGAGGAAGACTCCGCATAGCTGAAATCGGAATTTAGGGTCCCGAACGAACCGGCACAGGAGCCACAAGAGCATGTATGCAGCTGCAGACTGAAGCACATACGTGAACCACAGACTCGAAAACGCCGATGCAGTCTCATTGCTCATATGGCTCCTGGGTTCGAGCGTGAATCCAACTACAATGTCAGCCTACGACAGCTCCTTACGCCGATTGCGGACTAATCCCTCGATCTTGCGCAATTCTTCCTGACTGATGCGCTCATCGCTCAAGAGCGCCACGAGCAGTTTCGATCGGGAGCCGGTAAAGTACCTGGCCAACAAGTGACGAATGGAAATCCTGTGGAGATCACCGCGGCTGATCAGTGGTCGGAAGACAAACGCCCGGCCCTCTTGTCTGTGATCGACTTGTCCCTTGCGCTCCATGATCCGCAGCCAGGCTTGAACAGTTTTGTAATTTGGCGGTGGATCCTCGCCAGATGCCAGCACAATGTCCTCAATGGCCCCTTCGCGAATTCGCCACAGAACTTGCAACAAGCGAAGCTCCCCCGGCGTGGGGAGTGCTACCTTCTGGCTTTGCTGTTTCTTTCCCATCGCTAGAGAGATTCTGCGCCGAAGCTCACTTAAGATCAACAGCTTTTAAAGCACCTGCATGTGCTTATCTGGCCAGATCCCTTATTTGCCAAACGCGCGTTACTTTTTGCGGTTGATAAATCAGGTCTCAGCCAGTTTAAGAGTCCGGACCATGACGTGCCAGGATCGTTCGCTCGCTCTCCATATGACCTTCAAACCACGTCCCGAGTTTTGGGGATTCGTCAGCAACTCAGAAATCACTGCCTACCCCACACCGATGTTAGTTTTCGATGGCACCTGCGCAACTCAGAATTGGGTAAGGGCCTGCGTCGCGCATTTGGGTTGGAATCGGTCGAGTCGATGCTTTTGGTGGAACGGAACGGAACCCCATCATTAGCCACTGATGTCATTGGTCTAGGGCGTATGGTGGGCTGCTCGGCAGTTACTCTGTGGTTAACGACTCCTCTGAACCGGGAAGCAGAAGTGCGTCTCGCTTCATGAT
>CAWGND010000014.1:0-1016504 GCA_963823845.1 Terriglobales bacterium | reverse complement strand
GAGGATCACCCTGAGTTGGTGAGTCCCTCAGTGATTTTGTATGAAAATTGGACGATGCAGAGACACAGGGGAATTCGGGGGACACGATACCTATTCCCGCCGCTTCGTCGAATTACTTTGCATTGCCCCGGACACTTCACAGCGGGTTGAGAGGTTTCAGCATGACTCTTCTGGCTGGATCAATCTCGATTCAACGCAGCAGCTTAAACTACGTGAATGGGTATTCCCCCGTAGTATCCCGGTTGTGGCGCGCGATGGGAGCATTCGCCGTTCTTCATCCCCGCTGTAGCCCGTTCGTCACGAATAGCTTTACACGCGATTTTTGCGACTGCTAGGGTGAGTCCAGTTTTGAACCTAGTGCCCGTTATGAAACTATAGCCCTCAATAGGGAGCGTGAGATGGATCGACGGCGATTTCTGGCGGGCGCTGCTTCTCTAGGAATCATTGGCGTGTGGGCGACGCGATCGGCTGCCGTGCCGTCGCGAGTCGTATGGCGGGAGGACCGTGCGTCTTTTCCCCAAGGAGTCGCATCTGGCGATCCGGACGATCACAGCGTGGTCTTGTGGACCCGACGGCCATTCGACCAGGGCGAGCGGCAGGCACTGACGGTGGAAGTGGCGCGAGATGCGGATTTCCGCAGCGTCGTTGCCAGGGCACGCGCGCCGGTGCTGGCGGCGGCCGACTGGACGTGCCGCGCGCTGGTCGGCGGCCTCTTGCCGGCGACGACCTATTGGTACCGCTTCACCGACGACAGCGGCGCCGGCAGCCGGATCGGGCGCACGATCACCGCCCCGCGTGCCAGCGACCCGCGCCCCGTTCGCTTCGCCTTCGTGTCGTGCAACAGCGTCAACGAAGGCGCGCAGAACGCCTTTCGCCGGATGATCTGGGAGGACGAGCGCGCGCCGGCCGATCGCAAGCTGGGCTTCGTGCTCCATCTGGGCGACTTCATCTACGAAGTCGTCGAATATCCCGACGAGGTGTCGCACCGCTATTCGCGCACCGTCTACGACCTTGGCCGCATTCCTGACGGCCGCAAGGTGGGCAATTTCCACGTGCCGACCAACCTCGCCGGCTATCGCCATGTCTATCGCGCGCATATCGACGATCCCGACATCCAGGACGCGCGCGCGCATTTTCCGTTCGTGTGCATCGGCGACAACCACGAATTCTCGTGGCAAGGCTGGCAGAGCTTCATCAGATACGGCAGCAAGATCGAGCCCGCGCAGCCGCTGCGCGTCGCCGCCAATCAGGCGTGGTGGGAATATATCCCGTCGCGCGTCCGCAAGGCCTCGGGCCCCGGGCTCGACCAGTTCGGCCCGCCCGCGGTGACGAGCGCGCCGATCGACACGTTCGACGATCATGGGTTCGGCACCGAGGCCAACAACCGCACCGCCGTCGGCAGCATGACCGCCTATCGCGCGATGCGCTACGGCAAGCATGTCGATCTGATCCTCACCGACTTCCACAGCTACGCGATGCAGAATCCCGGGGATCGGCCCGAAACGGACGTGTTCGACTTCAACTTCCCGGTGGTTCCGCAGGAGTTGATGGAGATCATCGACGCGGGCAAGGACTATGCTGGCGGCAATCCCCCCGCGACGATCACCATCGGCGACAAGAGCGCGCCCAATTTCCGCAAGGACGAGCCCGCCTACACCGTGCTCGGCCGCGAGCAGAAAGCGTGGCTCAAGGAGCGGCTGACGCGGTCGACCGCGACCTGGAAGATCTGGGGCGCGACCAACGGCACGCTCGACATGCGGACCGATCCGCAGAACCTGCCCGCCGGGCTGACGAAGGACAAATGGCCGGGCAAGGATTTCGGCACCTTCGGCGGCGGCGATTTCAGCAGTGCGTTCAGCGAGCGTGCCGAAATCTATGACACGGTCCGCGACCACAAACTGTCGGGGTTCGTCACCATCTCGGGCGATCGCCACAGCTTCTGGGCCGGCTATGCCGCCCCCAAATTGCCGCCAGCCGGGTTCGACCCGGTCGGGCTGAGCTTCATCACCGGTTCGATCTCCGCCCCCGGTCTAGCCGAAGCGGCCGAATACTATAAGGACTTCCCGCTGCTTCCGCTGTTCGTGCGCAAGACGCCGGGTGCCGCGCCCGAAGCGACGATCAACCTGACGATCAAGCACGGTGTGCGCGCGGCGCTCGAATATGCGGCGAGCGGCGACATCGCGAAGGCGCGGGCGGCGACCAATCCCGATGTTGCGCCGCACTTGGAATTCGTCGACATGGCCGGGCACGGCTATGCAGTGGTCAGTGCCGGCTCTGATGCGATCGATACCGAATTTATCTGCATCGTCCGCCCGATCGCGCGCGCGGCGACCCCCGACGGCGGTCCGCTGCGTTACCGTGTATCGCATCGGGCGAGGCTGTGGCAGCCAGGCACGCCGCCGAAGCTGGAGCAGCGGGTGCTTGAAGGGGATGCAAAGCTGTCAGTTTGATGGCTTGTCATCGCATAGGCAGCAAAGCGTCCCACTCTCGGCCATGTGTTGCCGACCGGGCACGGCAAGACCGAAACGATGCTCGCGACCCAGGTCTATCGCCGGCTTGATCGCTCGTTCGTGCTCGTGCCCAGCGATGCATTGCGGCGCCAGATTGCCAAGAAACCTGAAAAACCTGGGGACCCAAGACCGAGGGTGCACGACTCAAACCACAGCAAGTGACAAAACCAGGCCCGCAAATTCATGCTTTGGACGAGCAGTGCGCTAGCAGGATAATCGTGTCGGGTAAACCGGCGAGTGTGGGCCGTTTCCGCTGCCGCCCGGGTTCTTGCTCAGCCGGACGAGGCCAATGCTTCCGTCCTCTAGTACTGACGTCCCGATCAGGTCGACCTGACACGCCTGCAGACTTCCTGGATCGAACAGGCTTACGCGCAGGTTGGCGATATCCCAGTTATCGGCGCTTATGTCCGGGTTGTCTTGAACCAGGTTGATCCGCACGCCCGTCAAACCCGCGCTGGGAGTCAACACAGGCAAGGGATTGCCGTCGCTGTTGTTAGCCGGGATGGTAAAGTCTACCTGGTGTGTCGAGCCGTTTTGCCAGTGAGGCTCCGACGATTTTCTCAGCGTCACCGTGAAGGCGCCTCCGCCTGGAACGAAGCAGTCGGCGATCTGGGTACTTCCGTGCAGTCCTCCGCCAGCGTCGTCGCCGCCCGTGGTAATCACAAAGCGGACCATCGAGAGCGGCTGATCGGGCGTCAGGGGCGTTCCCTCCGGAGGAGCGGGATAGATCGGCGAGTGTGGGCCAACTCCGCTGCCGCCCGGGTTTTTGCTCAGCCGGACCAGGCCGATGCTGCCGTCCTGTAAGGTTGACGTTCCGATCAGATCCACCTGGACCACGCGCGGAGCACCCGGATCGAACAAGCTAACCTGAAGGTTGGCGATATCCCAGTTGTCGGCGCTTATGTCCGGATTGTCTTGCACCAGATTGATGCGAACTCCGGTCAAACCCTGGCTCGTGGTCAATACGGGCACGGGATTGCTGTTGTTGTCCTTGGCGGGGATGGGGAAGTCGACCACATGGGTCGACCAGTTCTCCCAATTTGATTCACCGCGGGTCCTGAGAGTCAGAGTAAAGACGCCTCCGCCCGGAACGAAACAATCCGCCGTCTGGCTGCTTCCGTGCAATCCTCCGCCTGCGTCGTCATTCCCGGTCGTGATCACGAATCGAATCAGGGAGAGCGGCTGATTTGCCGATAGAGGCGTCCCGGAGCCAAGTTGATAGATCAGGCCGGGCTTCGGCGAACCCCAGCCCGTGCATAGGTCGTAGCCGGCAACTGATTTAAAGCCGATGCCTCCTCCCCCAACCCCATTGCTTACGTTGTCGGCGATATCGTTGAAGCAGACCGCATAAAGATCGTTTGCTGTGCCGCTGGTAAGGCCGATATCGTAAATCGTGGGATTGATGAACCCAGCCTTTCCCGGGCCGCCGCTGTTCTGGTTGTATTGATTGATGAGCGCCATGAAGCCGGCCCACAGTGGAGCCGCAACGCTTGTGCCGCCGATCGCCGTCGGCACGCCGCCTAGAAAAATTCCAGCTCCGTCTGCCAGCATTGCCACGTCGGGATAGTTGCGGTATTGAGTGGAGCCGCCGTTGGTGGCCATACTGACGGACTGCTGGTAGTCGGGAATGGGGACTCCCAAAAACTCCACAGACTGGCCGATTGGCACTTCCCACAACATAACGCCGCCGCCCGTAGCTCCATTTCCCTGGTTCCACGTCTTTTCACCGGCATAATACGCAGTCGGATACTCTGCGTTAGGGGGCGGCTGAATCAGCTGGTTGGTGTTGAGAATCGTGCCACCAACCAGCGTCTGGTTCACGCATGCCAGGTTCCCGGGGTCCTGAAACCCAATGTCACCGTTATCGCCGGAAGCGGTGAAGACAGTTACTCCGGTTACTGCCATCTGGCCAATCGCCTGGTTCACACTATCGGAGTAGTAAAAGCCGAGAGAGCAGCTGGCGATAGTAAGCTGAGGCGACCAATTCGCCATGTTGTGGAAGATTCGGGCCATCTCGTTGGTGAAGAAGTAAATGCGGCCTTTGAAAACGAGGATCTGCGCGGCAGGAGCCATCGCGTAGACCATCTCCACGTCCAGGGTCGTTTCGACGTTCGAATTCCCAGGGGGGAAATCAATGCCAGTCTCGTTCTCGGCAACCGTTACGTTGGGTGGAGGCAGCGGCGATTGTCCCTCAACAGGGAATTGGCTATTGGCGTAACCGGTAATATCGGACGGATCGTATACGGCGAAATCCACGATGCCGACAACCTGGCCGGTCCCATCAAGTGATTGAAGCGTGGACCCCACACCCAGGTAGGCATTGCGGAGATCGGCGGCGCTGAAGCTTCCTTTGGGTCCGGTATTGCTTTGTGCCACGTCGGCCACGTGGTAGTCGTTCAGGCCGTTGATATCCAGCACCTGCGCAGTCAGGTTCAGCGATGGATTACGGTCCACAGCAGCGTATGTGCTCCCATCCCGGCGTTGACGGAGAAGCAGGTTGACGAATAGCGCCTGCTCGATGACGGCGGCCGTAGCGCTGACGCAGAGCAGGAGGTTGTTCGGCAATGTGTCGACGGTCGTAAAGCCGTTTGCAGCAGCCCAATTCTTGAGCTCCTGGTAATCGGCATCTGTCGCGCCATAGATGTTTTTAAAGTCCGCCTGCGAGATGAACTGCCGAAAATTGGCGTGCTTCGGATCGGAGACCCGTTTGATGTGATCGTTGAGGGCATTTGCATCCCGGACGGGGAGGCCGATACTCAGCAGGATCTGGGTGCCTTGCGGAACTGGTCCAAGGAGCGAAGTGGGTGGAATGGGCACCCCGAAAAAGCCGCCTAAGCGCTGCGACCCCTGTTGGCCCGGAGGATCAACGGGAAAGCCGCTTTGAAATTCCCCGTGAACACGGTCTTCGGCGACAATGTCGAAGGCCGCCAGTGCGCCTTTGATTCGGGCGCCGCACTTCACCCGCGCTGTGCCATGCGGCGCGGCCAGCAAAGCATGGAGATGGACATCCTCGCCGATCTCTACCGCCGGCGTGAATGCATCAGTCCCCCCTTCTGCCTTCGCGTCCGAAAGGTCGCCTCCTGCGACGAAAATTGCAAAGTGACTTGCTTGCGCATCTTCGCGATGCAGGACGATTCTCGCGTTGGGATCTGCCGAGAGTCCACCGATGACTCCGACGCCCACGCCGCCTGGGAGGGCGAACATGCGGGCATGTTCATCCATCTTGATGCTCGTAAAAACGTAGGCGCCGGCGGCCAGCCAAAGCTCGCTTTCGTAAAGCATGGTCAGCGCGCCGTACACGCCGGGGCCCAGCGAAGTCTGTTCATGGCGGTGGAGTGTGATGTCGCTGCCGCGGCCGGAAGCCATCGCAAGGGGCAGCTCCGGCATGGCGGGGGGAAAAGTGTGCTGCGCTCCGATTCCTACGTCCTGGGCACTTTCGAGAGAGCCCGTCCAAACGTCGTGAACTTCCGAGTATATGGCGAGCGACGTCGAAGGAGAATACAGGCTCCGGCATCGAGTGTGCCCGCCAACGGAGATTTGTGCCACCCCCGCAGGGCTCGGCACGTCCACGGGCGATCGAACTCCCAAGTCGCCTTCAAAATGACAATGCTGTCCGACCTTGATGCTTCGCTCTGCGTACAGCAAAAACTGGTCGATTTTCGGCGATCCATCGCGAGCGTATTTACGTTCAGGCATGAAGTCAGCTCCGCGCCCCGCTTACGTTCTCGCGCCAAGTTTGCATTAATATAGCAGATCGAAAATAGAAAGAATCCACCTTTCAATTGCAAAAACGCGCAATGCGCGCGTGTAGCCTGCCATTCACGTGCCCCAAACCTCTTTCGGCTTGCCTACTCTCTTCTTGAACGATGAAGGACACTGCCAATTTACGTTGATCAGAGGGCCACAAAGCGCATCCACAGGGCCCTCGTGCTCGGCCCCCTTACCCTAGCCCACACAGGTCTTGAAATTCGGCTTGTCGCCAGCCATCCAGGCGGCTCCAACTCAACTGTCGACTTCAGGGGTGGGTGTTGAAAAAGTCGGTACAAAAGGCCGATTTCGATGAGATGCGTATGGCCATTGGAGGTGTTTAGCAGCATAGTGTGACCATGTTTCTCGTTGATGGCCATTACCAAGGGGATGAAGGCGCATGATGGGTCGGCACGCCCGTTCGGAATCGCTGTTCTACTACTTCCGACTGGAAGATCAGGTTCCAGAGAATCACCTGTTGCGGGTGATCGATAAACACATCGATTTTGGCTTCGTTCATCAGCGTGTCGAGGACAGCTACAGCGATATAGGTCGACCGTTGATTGATCCAGAGCTCCTGCTTCGCATTTTGCTGATTGGCTATCTATACGGCATCAGCAGCGAACGCAAGCTTGTTGAAGAGATGCGCATGCACCTTGCGTGGCGTTGGTTCACAGGTCTTGGGTTCGATGAGGAAGTTCCGCACCACTCCACGTTTTCAAAGAATCGCCACGGACGTTTTCAGGCATCGAAGCTGTTCGAGCAGCTGTTTGAGCAAGTGGTAGCTCAGTGCATGGCGGTTGGACTGGCACGCGGAGACAAGCTGTCCGTCGATGGAACTTTCGTGGAAGCAAATGCTTCCAAGGAGAGCCGCATCCCGCGAGAGCCGCATCCCGCGAGAGCAGCTGGCCGAAGCCGCGCAGGTCAATCGAACCGTGCGCGAATACCTGGCTGAACTTGAAAGGCAGAACCCAGTAGAAGAGCCGGCACACAATCAGGACAAGGTATCCACCACTGATCCAGATTCAACTTATGCGACCAAAGGAGGCACGCCAGCACGCATGGGGTACTACAACAATTACCTGGTCGATAATCACAGCTGCATCGTTGTGGGCGTGCAAGCGACAGGTGCTCGCCTGAGCGAAGAGTCTAGAGCCGGGCGGGAGATGATCGCACGCTTCGCCCAATGGCAAGGGCGAAAACCAGAATCCATTGCGGCCGATGCAAGCTATGGCAACGGCGAGTTCTTGCAGTGGCTGGTGGACCGGGAGATTACTCCATATATGCCTACGAGGGATGCGGTCGGGCGAACAAGAAGTCCCTTCTATGGTCCTGAACTTTTCACCTATTTACCGGAGAGCGACAGCTACATCTGCCCAGCAGGCCAGCAACTAAATATGGTGGCCGCAACGAAAGGAATCGGACATTCGGTTATATCGGAACGCGCAAGAAATGCGGTCCGTGCCCGCAAAGGTCTCGGTGCACGACCGGCCCGTTCCGGTATCTTGCCATCCATATGAACGAAGCTGCCCGGCAACGAGCGCGTGATCTACGGACAACACCGGAGTTCGAGTATGCGCAGCGACAGCGGAAAAAGGTCGAGGCGCTGTTCGCAGAACTGAAATGCCGCCTCGGCCTCCATCGTCTGCGACTGCGTAGGTTGAACTTCGCCCAGGAGCAGTTCTTCCTAGCCGCCACTGCCCAGAACATCAAGCGACTGGTCAGGTTCCTGAGTGGACCAACAACCTCTCCGGTTCTTGCCACCCCTTGAATACCGGCGCCGGCAACACCACCTCGGCTAAGCGCACAGTCCACCCGGAGTCGCAGAAAACACGCCGACTTTTTCAACACCCACAGGGCAATGCACTCATCGAAAATTGGTCAGGCGCCCTCTCCAGGATTAGTCCTGAAAAACGCGCTAGCGTTGAGTAGTCATTATGGTGTGACCGGCTCGATGCGCTGGTCGTGGGTTAGGCTGAGTTTGTTTGACGAACTACAGTCCAGAGCCACAAGCTGTTGATACGCCAGTGCTTGACGTTTGCGAGTGAAGGATAGCTCACTGTGCAGCTGCCTTTTTTGCATCGTAGGCTTCCAGCATAAGACGGACGCGCTTTTCACGCTCTGGTTCAGGCACATTCGCCCTCTGTAAGAGTCTCTGATATTCCATGTAAGCAGTACGAAAGACAAGAGCGAAGCCATCCAGCGGTCGAGAGTCGGGGAAGTCGGCTGCTGTCTGCCGTCGAGCCTCGTTGAGGTTGTGAAGGAGTCCGTCAACAATAACGTCGATCTCTGCATCCTCATGCTCTCGGCGCTTGAGTTCACGGCGGACACGGTTCAGCGCGTCGGCGGGGACGTGCTTTGTAGCGGTCAGGGCGAGATACATTCCGGCTGGTGGGCAATCGGCAAGGATGCGATTGAGACGCGAGTAGAAGACACGCTTCTGTTCGTTCTCATCTGCGATGTTGTCGCCGTCGATTTCGGGCAGCGAGTCACCACGGCTCAATCCCCTAATTCTTGCGAAGTAACCTGTATGCCAGTCGAGGTTGTAGCCTGTGGAGTTCTGGCGGTGGGTGGGTTCAGGATTGGTCGGAACGGTTGAGGTTGTAAGAGCGGCGCGGTTTGCGGCTGCTCCCTGTGAGCGTCTAGTTGGTTTGGGCATCAGCGATAAACTCCTTGTGTTGAGGGGTACTTAGCAGGGCAGCGGGCGATCTTCGCCAATGAGTGATCGCGCTCGAGCAATGACTCGATAGCTCCCACTTGTGGTTATATCGCCGGTCCCCCTGGCTTCCTTCACACGCGGCGGCAAGGCCCCTTGTGATACTCAGATCGCCGCGGGAACACCTGATCAGCAGCAACTGGAAAGCCATTCACTGTTTAGGTTTTGTCCCACTACAAATCTATGACTTGCAGCCCATGCTCAGCGTGTTGGCGTGAACTCCTGTATACAAGGACGATCCGAACAGAGGTGCTGCGTATACGTGACCAAACACTTAGGTGTGCCATTCTGGGGTAATAGCCCCGAGGGGCCAGAAAGGGACGACCCGGCCCGTTATCTCCGTATTGTTTGAATGTTAAGTCAGGAGGAGCACGAGGTGTTACAAAAGGCTGAACTCAGCGGTGAGGCTGATTCAGAGAACAACCTCGGAGGCTCCTCAGAGACGATATGTATTACATCGGACTGGATGTTCACAAGAAGACGATCAGCTATTGCGTGAAGGACGCGGCTGGTCGTGTGCACCAGGAAGGCAAGATCGGATCGACGCGGCGCGAGCTGGACGCGCTGGGTCAGGACGATTCCCCAACCCCGCATGATCGCCATGGAAGCGACGATCTTCACCGGCTGGATTTATGATCATCTGCTTCCGCATGCCGAGAAGGTGAAGGTCGCGCATCCGCTGATGCTGCGGGCGATCGCCGCGGCCAAGAAGAAGAACGACAAGATCGATGCCGGCAAGATCGCCGACTGCCTGCGCTGCGACTTCCTGCCCGAGTGCCACATGGCCTCGACGGAGATCCGCGACCGGCGCCGTACGCTGCGCTATCGGAACCTGGTGGTCAGGCAGATGGTGCAGATGAAGAACCGGGTCTCCGGCCTGCTGATGGAGACCGGGGTGAGCTACAACAAGCAGCGGCTGCACAAGGTCGGCTACTTCGCCGAACTGATGTCGACCAACGAAGAGGTCAACGAGAGCATACGGCCGCTGCTGAAGCTGAGCCGGGAGATGATCGGCCGTTCGCAGAAGCTCGACTATGCCCTGGTCAGTTCGCTGGAGCGCGATCCGCTTCTGAAGGAGCGGCTACGGCGGCTTCAGGACCGTGCCCGGGTGGGGCCGATCACCGCACTGACCTGGGCTCTGGAGATCGGCGACTTCACGCGCTTCACTTCGATCAAGCAAGCGATCAGCTACTGCGGGCTGTGCGGAGATGAGAAGAGCTCGGCCGACAAGGTGATGCGGATGCCGATCTCCAAGCAGCGCAACAAGCATATCCAGCGAGTGCTGATCGAAGCAGCCAAGCTGGCGCCGCGGGAGTGCCATGAACTCGCCGTGATCCGTGCCAGAGAACTGGAGAGAGGAAATCCCAACCGGGCCACGCTGGCGGTAGCCAGGAAAATGGTCTGCTACATGCTCGCGGTGGAGCGCAGGCATCAGGACTTCGTGCCTGCCGAGAAGTTCAGCCGAACGGCAGCAGCGTAAAAACCTTTCCTAATAAGGAGAAGGCAAAAACATCAGGATTTATCGATGCGCAGACTGCCAGGTCCCGCCGATTAGCCGACTGAGCGAAGGAGCGAAACTCCGGAGGCTCACTACGAATTGTTTCGGGACTGGCAGAGAACACAAACTCAATCTTCTGTGACGGCTCTTCGGAGCCCGAGACAGCAAATGGATGTCCGGTTCTGCATGAGCAGGAACCACCCGCCGAGAGGCACTGTTGCGCTATGAGGCATCCTGATCAGTCGAATGCGCGCTCTCCTGAGCGCGCCCGGAAACCTCGCGCTTTTCTCTTGACTTTGACTTACATGGATGTCGGCAATACTTCCCTTATGGTTTCTGGTCTGAGGAATTTTGGGGCCATGACAACGCGCCGCATATTGCCACATTTTGAAAGAGCTGGATCATGATCGGGAATACCGGACTCCGCTGGATTGAGGCTGGGATTCGATGGTCCTGCGTTTAACATGGCTGCGGTAAATTCAATTGTGCGAGTGGAGTGAAGACATGTCCGACCACAAAGTACGGCTTTGGCTGATTCGACATGGCGAAACAGAATGGAGTTTATCCGGTGCGCATACCAGCAGGACGGATATTGCTCTAACCGGCCGAGGACGGGAACGCGCTGCGCACATGGCAGATCATCTGCACCAGCAGGAGTTTTCTCTGGTGCTGACCAGTCCGCGCCAACGTGCACGCGAAACCTGTGGCATCACAGGCTATGGTGATGTTGCTCAGATTGATTCCGATTTAAGCGAATGGGATTACGGAGAATACGAAGGCCGCACAACCGCTGACATCCGAAAGGAGCAGCCTGGGTGGACGATCTGGAAGAACAATCCTCGTGAAGGGGAGACGCTTGTACAGGTAGAAGCCAGAGCCCAATCGATAATTGATCGGTGCACAGCTTCAGTTGGACAAGTCGCGCTCTTTTCCCATGCCCATATTCTCCGCATACTGGCCGCCACCTGGATCGGTCTACCGCCGGAAGCGGGCAGCCTATTGGCATTGGGAACAGGTTCGGTGAGCACACTCGGATTTGAACGCGAGACACGCGTCATCGAGACCTGGAATCGCTCGTTCAAACTTGAGTAATCGTTCAATCTCATCAAGCCGGAGCTTCAAACCCGGGAGCACTATTGTACGAATTGGGTACAGACTCTGGGCAGAGTGCTGAATTGTCGGAGATCCGGAAATTTCGACTGTAATTTCCGTATTGCCGGTGATCCGTTCCAAAATGCCTAGATTCTCAATAGCAGTGGTTCCAATCGGAGTCGGTATAGAACTGAACGGTATACGACTGGCTTTCGAGCCTGCGAACGCGATAAATCTCGCAGGGAATGCCCGGATAGTTGCCCGCTGAGCCGCTGGTTGCACCATGGGCCAGTGGATCGAAGACGAGGTAGACTACCGTATTGTTCCCGCCCCAGCCCCAGCCGTCCCACTGAATATGCTTCAGGTCTCTGGTCGGCTCCGTCGGCTGGCCCAACACTTCGCTTTTGTACTTCCCAGACTTGAGCAGCCACTTCGCAGATTACAACTGAGTCGACTGCGGAACTAAACCTTCCAGTAGGGATGCGCCCAAGAGTGCCATGCAGACAAGAGCGAGCGTCCCTAAGCTGACTGCCGACCATAGGGTTCGGCGCTGCTTTTTCACCATGTCGCCAATGATACCCAGTTACGGTGTCCGGGATGTCGACAATACGGACATTTCGACCCGGGCCGCCCGAAACTTCCGTGTTACCGCTACGCAGACATCGGAAACGACTCGCGCACGACGCTTAAGATGGGCGACGATGCTGATGCGAGTCGTTTTCGATTTGGAGGCAAGAAGGAAGCCGCAGGCGTTTGCCGCGGATTGCGTGAGTCTATGGATTTTGAATCAGAGCCTGCTGATAATTAATGAGTTAGCACTTTACGACGCAAAGCCGATAATGGCGAACTTTTCCGGCCCATACAGCCTCAGTATGGCACAATTCAGCGTCCGCGGCGCCTGCGGCTTCGTTCTTGCCGGTAATACGGCACGAAGCATTCGGACTTCTAATGGGCGAGCCGGCTAATTCGGATCAGCTCGTGCGACAGATCGCGAGCTGTCTGCCCGCGGTCATCCGGATTCTTCACTAGGCAACCTCGAATCGCATGGTCCAGCGCCAAGGGGACGAGTGGCTTGAGCGCGGTGATGGGCGCCGGCAGGATCCCCGAGGATATGCTCACCAAGCTCTTGCCCCCGAAGGGGGCTTGGCCGGTAACCATCTCGTACAACACTTAGTGCCGATGCCTTGCGCGTTGATGCTTTATGGGCATCAACATTGACGTAGAAGGTCTTGGACACCGGCGAAAAACAAGGACATGATTGGGCCATAGGAAGTCGAAATGGCGCAGACTATCAACACATATCGTCACGAGATGACCGGAATAACTGGCGCTGAGCATTTTGCGCAGTTGCTAACCGTTTCTGAAATCGCGCAGACATTGAGGGTGCCGGTTTCCTTGAGATTCATGCGTTTCAGACGTAACACCCAATCCATTCACAAAGGAAAAATTCATGCAGATCTTTGAGGGTGTTGCCGGGGCCGCGCGTGACCTGCCCAACGATGAGCGTTTGGCTGCACAGATTCGCCATGCGGCAGTTCTTACAGAAAAACAGCTCGCCGATTGGCTCGGCTTAAGTGAAAAGTCGCTACGGCGTCAGCGGTGCCAGGGGATCGGTTTCCCTTACGTCAAACTCGGATCGGGTAGGAATGCCTCGGTGCGATATTATTTGCCTCATGTGCTTGACCATCTGGAAAAGTGCAAACGGGTTCCTTCCGTGCGGGCAGCATTTGAAGGGGAGATCCGCGCTAAGAAAACGAGGTAAGTATTGGCACTACCAGTTCGAACACAACGGTGTTCCGTATTGGGGTTCCACGCGGGAAACCGCTAAGAGCAAGGCAGAGATGTTTGAAGCGCTGAAGCGGGCAGAAGTCGTTCAACAGGGTGGCAACGTTATGCTCCGCAAGGCTCCGCTGCTCAAGGAGTTGGCAAAACGGTTCCTTGAGCATATCCAGAAACAGAAACTCGCCGGCAGCTTAGATGCAGATACCGTGTACTGCTACCGGAACGGCTGGCGACTCTTGCAGTCTACGGAAGTGGCTCACATGCGATTGGGTCACATCGGTACGTCAGAGGCCGCAGTACTGGTGTTTCCGGGTGGTCCTTCGAATGCGAATCAAGCCCTGCGTACCCTTCGACGGATGCTGTCTTATGCGGCTGACGTCGGAGTGCTCCGCGGCGTTCCTCGTATCAAGCTCCGGAAGGAGTACGGCCGCGAGGGGATCATAACTCCTGAGTGGGAAGCACTACTGCTGCGTGTGGCTGAGGATCTGCTGGGCGACATTCTCACAATCATCTTCGATTGCGGGATGCGGCCGGAAGAAGTCATGCGGATGAAGCCTGAGCATATCCAGTGGGATCGGGATCGTCTTCTTGTGCCCTATGGGAAGTCGATGCGTTCGAAGAGATACCTTCCCCTATCGAATCGAATGCGGTCGCTCCTACGGGCGCGCCAGGTGAAAGGCGAGTGGGTTTTCCCGGCTGAATCAGAGTCGGGTCACAGGGCCACAATTACAAAGGCGTGGCACGCAACGGTGAAGGTTGCAAACAAAGAAGCACTGCTGCGGGGTATTCCACCGATTCCATCAACCATCGTGCCGTACTCAGCTCGGCACACTTTCGCAACGCGCTACTTGGATGAGGGTGGCGACATTGCATCGCTCATGAAGTTGCTCGGGCACAGCAGCTTGAGCGTAACGCAAAAATATCTGCATCCGGAAGTCGATAAGGCTGCGGAGATTGTGAACAAGCGGAATCGCAAGGCTGTTGCGCTGCCTGACATTTCGCCTGACATAACCGCTCACGAGAGTTGGTAAATTGAAGGTAAGTATTTGATTTTAAGTGGCGCGCCCAGAAGGATTCGAACCTCCGACCTATTGATTCGTAGTCAATCGCTCTATCCAACTGAGCTATGGGCGCGCAATGGTGGGTGACTGCGAACTCTTTAAAGGATATCAAGTTCTGCGCGCTTTCGCAAACCGCGCAGCGGGTTCTGGATGGTTCGTTTTGGAGGCCGATTCCCCTTTATCTGGCGCGGGCGCGTCTGGTGTTCTAAGCTGACGCAGAAGGAGAGCATCCCCACATGCAGAACGATGAACAGGCAATCCGCGATCTGGTCGCGCGGTGGAATAACGCTTCGATGGCTGGCGATGTGGCGACAGTCCTGAGCATGATTGCTGAGGATGCGGTATTTCTAATCGCGGGCCGGGAACCATTCGGCAAAGAGTCGTTTGCAGAGGGGCTGCGCCGGGGACTAGAGCACGTGCGAATCGATGTGCGATCAGAGATCGAAGAGTTGCATGTGGCTGGGGACTTTGCCTATCTGCGGAACCATCTGTGGGTGACAATCACACCGCGCGGCGGGGGCGTGCCGATGAAACGTACCGGCTATACGCTTACGATTCTTCGCAGACTGTCGGACGGAAGTTGGGTGCTATCGCGGGATGCGAACATGCTGACTGCGGACCACTCTGCCTGACTACTTTGCTGGCGCGGGGAGCGGCGCTGCGGCGGCGGGTTGTGGCGGGATGAGAGGTTGTGGCGGGATGAGAGGCAGTTCTTCTGCGATGTTAATGCCGGCGCGGCGCAGCAACTCGGTGACGATCGCCTGATTGAGACGTGTTGCATCATATTCCACCCGAATCGTTTTCGGAGCTTCTTTCAACTGGACGCGGCGGATGCCGTAGACCTCGCTCATGTTATTGAGCGCTACCATGGCTGCTTCGGTCGGGTGCTGTTCGTAGCGGAAGAGGATTTCTACGGTGGTCATAGGGAAATGATAGCAAGGGGGCGAGTTGGCTGATTTAGAGATCAAAGATTCTTGAGATAGTTCATGATTTCGGGGTTGGTCCAGTCCTGCGGGCCAATGAACTTGCGACGAATTTTCCCCTGGCCGTCGATGATGTATGTCTCGGGTGGACGGGTTGTGCCAAAAGCCAGGTTGCTCTGCTGCGATTCGTCGCGGATGGTAAGCAGGTCGACGTGATTGTCGATGAGGAATTGGCGGTAGGAGTCGGGATTGTCGTTGAAATCGACGCCGAGAACTACGACCTGCGGCATCTGTTTCTGCAGATCGATGAGCGAGGGAAGCTCCTCCAGGCAGGGGGCGCACCAGGAGGCCCAGAAATTGAGAACAACCACTTTGCCGCGATAGTCGGTCAGGCGGATGGTCTTTGCGCCATCAACGATGGTGAAGTTCGGCGCCTGTTTGGCTAACTGAGCGGGGTGGGAGCCGCGGTCGCATCCGCTGACCACGATAAGGAAAATGAATCCTATACCCCCCGCCAGAGTCGAGCGGGAAGTACGGTGTGCCCATTGTCTGGAAATTCTAAAGCCGCCCACATTTCTATAATACGTTCTGGATTCGCTTGGAGTGGCCTTGAACCTGTCGGTAATTGTTCCCGCAAGAAACGAAGAGGACTGCCTGGGGCCTTGCCTGGAATCGCTGATTTCGCAATCGGACGAAGGCTGGAAATTAGGCCGCGACTGGGAATTGCTAGTTGTCGATGACGGGTCGACGGACCGAACGCAGGAGATTGCGCAGAGTTTTGCCGGGGTTACGGTGATCAATCCGGCTGCTCTGCCGAAGGGGTGGACGGGCAAGGCCAACGCTGCGTGGACAGCTGCGAAGCAGGCGCAGGGGGAGTGGCTGCTGTTTACCGATGCGGACACGGAGCATGAGCCCGGTGACTTGCGGCGCGCTTTGCATGAGGCGAAAAAGCATAAGGTAGCGATGCTGTCGTACTCGCCGCGGCAGATAGTAAGCGGTTTCTGGCAGCGGGCACTGATGCCTCTGGTCTTCAGTGAACTGGCGCTGGCGTATCCGCCGGCGAAGGTGTCCGACCCTGAGTCGCGGCTGGCGGCGGCGAACGGGCAGTTTCTCCTGATAAGGCGGGATGCGTATGTTCAGATCGGCGGCCACGAGGCGGTGGCCGATTCGATGCTGGAGGACGTCGATCTCGCTTATCTGGTGAAGCGACGCAAGCTGGGGCTGCGATTCCGCTATGCACCGGATGCTTTGGGTGTGCGCATGTATCGCAGTTTCCGCCAGATGTGCGAAGGGTGGACGAAAAATCTTGCGCTGCTCTTCGGGAACACATTGATTACGGCTGCGTGGAAGATGCTCGATATTCTGCTGCTGGCAGGTCTCCCGGTGTTGGCGTGGTATTTTCCTGGACCGCTGAGCGTGAGCACACCCTGGATTACGGCGCGGCTGGTGATTCTGCTGATCTGGCTGCGAACGCTTTGGCGTTTTTATCGGAGGGTGGCGAAGTCGAATTTTCCGCTTGGAAATTGCCTGTTGAGTGTCTTCGGACTGCCCCTTTTTGTCTGGCTGCTATGGAAGAGCTGGTTCGACCATACGGTAACGAAACGCGTAGTCTGGAAGGGACGTGAATATGCCGGAGGAAGCCGTTGAAGCGGAGGAGTGCCACGCGCATCTCTTGAAGTAATGAAAATGATTTTATTGACGAGAAAAGCCGAGTTTTCGGCCTCGCACTATTACTGGAACGAGGCATGGTCGGCAGAAGAAAATGAGCGCGTTTTTGGCAAGTGCGCGAACAAAAATGGTCACGGGCACAACTACACGCTGGAAGTGACGGTTGCCGGCGAGGTGGACGAAGCTTCTGGCTTCGTGGTGGATCTGAAGCAGCTGAAAGACGTGATGGAGCGTGAAGTTGTAGGAGTCTATGACCATCGGCATCTGAACAAGGAGGTGCCGGAATTTGCCAGAACGATTCCAACGACAGAGAACATCGCGATTGCGGTTTGGAAGCGGCTCGATGGAAAGATTCCCGGAGCGAAGCTGCATCGCGTGCGCGTGTATGAGATGCCGGATCTCTTTGCCGACTATTACGGGGAGCCATGAGAGCGTATTTTTCGCGGCGGTATCGCATCAGTGCTTCGCACCGTTTGCACGCGGAGGCATTCAACGAAGAGCAGAACCGTGCCGTCTATGGGAGGTGCAACAATCCGCATGGACACGGGCACAACTATGTGATTGAGGTGACGGTAGGCGGTTCCGTCAATGCGGAAACTGGTATGGTCTGCGACCTGGTTGAACTGGATTCGTGCGTACGGACAGAAGTGGTGGAACGCTTCGATCATACAAATCTGAATCTCGATCCGCTCTTTCAGGATCGAGTGCCAACCACGGAGAATCTATGTATCGAGGTGTATCAACTTCTCGCCGCAGCTTTTGACAAAGCAGAACTGGTGCGGGTGCGAGTGGAAGAAACCAGCAACAATTCATTTGAGTACTCGCCGGCGAGTTTGGGTTTTAGATGAGCGCTTTGCTGCGAGGCGCTGAGAGATGAGTGAGATAGGAAAGAGAACGACGATGGCGAGACCGGCAATTGTGCGTAAGGCTGTGACAACGGGTCTGGAAAACATTTCAACGCAGGATATGTATCGCGAGATCATCCGCCGCTTTGACGAAGACCCGACGCGGGATGGGTTGGAGCAGACCCCCGAGCGCGTAGAGAAGGCGCTGACTTTCTTGACGAAGGGCTATCGCGAGAATCCGACGGAGACCCTGCGCGACGCTTTGTTCGATGTCGACTATGACGAGATGGTGATCGTCAAGGACATCGAGATGTTTTCTCTGTGCGAGCACCACATGCTGCCATTCTTCGGCAAGGTGCATGTCGCCTATATTCCCAACGGCAAGGTGGTTGGGCTGAGCAAGATTCCGCGACTTGTGGAAGTCTTCTCGCGCAGGCTGCAGGTCCAGGAGCGCATGACACAGCAGATCGCTAATGCGATTCAGAACGCAATTACGCCGCAGGGTGTAGGTGTTGTGATTGAGGCACGGCATCTCTGCATCATGATGCGCGGCGTCGAGAAGCAGCATTCATCGACGGTGACTTCGGCAATGGTTGGTGTGTTTCAAAAGCAGAATACGCGCTCTGAGTTTCTGTCGCTGGTACGGGATCGGGGACACAACGGATTCTGATACTGGCGCTTCGCTATAGTAGTCAGAATGAACGGGCTTCTGATTGTTGATAAACCCGGTGGCATCACATCGCATGATGTCGTCGTGCGGGTAAGACGAGCGACCGGCGAGTCGTCCATTGGTCACTTGGGAACGCTCGACCCGATGGCGACCGGCGTGCTGCCTCTGCTGCTGGGCAAGTACACGAGGCTGGCGCAGTTCTTTGGCTCCCTGGAAAAGACATACACGGGAACGATCCGCTTCGGCTTTGCGACGGATACCTATGACGCTGACGGGCAGGCGATAGCGGAAGGTGTGCCGGTATCGATTACGCCCGAACGGGTAAGAAACGTAGCGTCGCGTTTCCAAGGCGAGATCGAGCAGATGCCGCCTCCATTTTCCGCCAAGAAGACAGGCGGTAAGAGAGCTTATCAGTTGGCGCGAGCCGGGGAGACGCCGAAGTTAAAGTCCGTGCAAATCACCGTCAAGGCATTTGAAATCACAACGATGGATGGAGATACTGCTACATTTTCGATGACGGTTTCTGCTGGTGGCTATGTGCGCAGCGTGGCGCATGAAATGGGCATCGCGCTCGGCTGTGGGGCGCACCTTGCGAGCCTGCGACGGGTCGCGGCCGGTCCATTTGCAATTAAGCACGCAATACCGCTGGTCGATATTGAAGCGCAGGTAGAGGATACGCTGGAAGCAAGAATGCCGCATCCTCGTGCACTGCTGCCCGAACTGCCTGCTGTGACGGCGGATGCGTTCTCGGCAGGCCGCGTGCGCAATGGCGCGGCCGTGAATCTGCCGGAGTTCGGTTCGGCGCCGACGGTGAAGATTTTTGAAGATCAGCGCAATTTGATTGCGATTGGACGCCGTATCGCGGGAACTCTTTTTCAGCCTGTAGTGGTCTTGATTTAACTACTTCCTGAGCAATGGCGTGAGGGACTGCAAGATATTCAGAGCCACTTGCTGATTGCCTTTTTCTGTCGCATGAATGCCATCTGACTGCATAGAGTCTGGAACTCCGTACACGTTCTTAAAAAGGAAGGGAATGAGCGGAACTTTGTACTTACGCGCCAACATAGTGTAGGTTTCGTTGAATTGCTGAATGTAGTCCTGTCCATAGTTAGGTGGCAGCGTGATTCCGGCGAGCACGACTTTTATTCCGGTTTTCAGGAAAGTTGAGACGATCAGGTCGAGGTTCTGGCGCGTTACAGAAATTGGCAGGCCGCGTAGGCCGTCGTTACCGCCGAATTCAACCACAACTATCTGCGGCTGAACCGAGAGCACGTCTTTCAGACGGTCTACGCCGTCTTTTGTTGTATTGCCGTCAATGCCCTTGTTGACCACACGGTAGGCATAGCCACGACTATCGAGGTCACGTTGCAGATAGTCTGGATACGTCTGGCCTGCGGTAACACCATGGCCTGCGGTGAGGGAATCACCGAAGCAGACGATGATGGGACGGGTGCGGTCTACAGCTTTTGTTTGTGCCGTAGAGTCAGGATGGAACGGAGTGGCAACGTAAAGCGTAAAAAGAAGCAGGAGGGCGTGTCGGCGCGTCACATGAGTATTGTAATCAGGGACAGGAGCCAGGAATGATCGAAGTGCGAGGGCTGAAGAAGTCGATTCGCAATGGAAGCCGTACAGTTGAAATTCTAAAGGGAATCGACTTGATCGTGCCGCGAGGACAGTTCCTGGCGATTATGGGGGCATCGGGTAGTGGAAAGAGCACTTTGCTCGGCTTGCTGGCAGGACTTGACGCGCCGACTGAGGGTGAAGTTCTGGTGGATGGTACTGAGATCAGTCGATTGCCAGAGGACGAACTAGCGCAGGTGCGAGGCAGGAAGATTGGATTTGTGTTTCAGTCCTATCAACTGATTCCTACGTTGACGGCTCTTGAAAATGTTCTGCTTCCATATGAGCTGAACGCGAATGGCGACGGGAAGAAGCGTGCCGCCGCCCTGCTCGAAGCCGTTGGACTGGCGGATCGCCTCAATCATTACCCGGTACAACTCTCCGGCGGTGAGCAGCAGCGCGTGGCACTTGCGCGTGCGTTCGTAGTGGAACCACCTATTGTTCTGGCCGATGAGCCTACGGGGAATCTGGATACCACCAATGGGCAACATGTGCTTGATCTGTTAACGGAGCGGCAGCGCGAGGCGGGCACAACGCTGATATTAGTGACGCACGATAAGCAGATTGCAGACTGCGCCGACAGGAGAATCTTCCTGCGCGATGGGCGTATCGTCTCCGATGAAAACGGGAAGCGGGCCAGCGATGGAGCCTGATCAGAAGCCTGCCTTGGGATGGAGCACGGCGATGAAGATCGCCTGGCGTGAACTGCGCGCATCGCGGACGAAGTTCTTATTTGTAATTCTTTCGGTGGCAATTGGCGTGGCGGCCTTGACGGGTGTCCGCGGTTTCAGCGAGTCCTTTCAGAAGGCGCTGCTTAACCAGGCGCGCAGCATAATGGCGGCTGATCTTTCCGCGCGGATGTTCCGTCTCGCGACACAGCAGGAGAATGCGAAATTGGATGCCCTGGCTGCTTCCAAGGCGGTCGAGCGGACTTCTGTGACGGAGACCGTTTCGATGGCATCACTGCAGGGCGATCCAGTTCCGCTGCTCGTGTCATTGAAAGTGGTAGATCCGGCGAAGTATCCGTTCTACGGAATAATGATCTTGAATCCTGCGGGCGATCTGCGCTCGCTGCTTACGGACTCGACGGTGGTGGTGGATGACAATTTGCTGGTGCGTCTGCGCGCGAAGATTGGCGACACGCTGAAGATCGGTGGTCAGTTCTTCACCATCGCCGCAGTGATTGAAAGGGAGCCAGATCGCTTGACGGCGGGTATTGGTCTGGGGCCGCGCGTGATGATGACACGGGCGGCGGTTGATCGAACAGGGCTGCTGCAACAGGGAAGCCGTGCTACGGAACGATATCTGTTCAAACTGGGGCCGCAGAGTGGGAAAGTCGCTGATGTGCGCGGCGAACTCGAGAAGATTCTTCCGGATGCGCAGATCACCGACTTTCGAGAGACGAGCCCGGCTCTGTCTGAGGGACTTGATCACGCGACCGGCTTGTTGAGTCTGATTTGCCTGATTGCCATGGTGCTTGGAGCAATCGGCGTGGGAATGGCCATGCGCGCACATCTGCAGCAGCGGATCGACATCCTGGCCATCATGAAGTCGATTGGGGCAAAGTCTTCTGACATTTTACGAATCTACTTGTTACAGACGCTGCTGCTCGGAACGGTTGGTGGGCTGATTGGGATTGCGCTGGGAGTGGGCGTGGAATGGGCGTTGCCATTCTTCTTTGGCAAGCTTCTACCACTGCAGCCACCGCTTCGATTGCCGCTGCGCTCTGTTTCGGCCGCGTTTGGAACCGGAATTCTGACGACGGTGCTCTTTTGTTTGCCGCCGCTGCTTGACGTTCGCAAGATTCGGCCAAGCATCGTGCTGCGCAAGGCAGTGGAAGGCGGCGACGCGGACGGCAAGTCGGATTTCTGGAAAGGAATTGGGGAGAACAAGGCACAGTGGATTTCTGTAATCGTCATTGTGATTGCCCTGGCCGGCATTGCAGCCGCGCTTGCCGATTCCATGTTGGTAGGGAAGTGGTTCTCTGCGGCGTTATGTGGATTGCTGATTGTGATTCTCGGCCTCGCTTCGGTCACGTTGCGTACGTTGCGCGTCTTCCTGAATAAGACACGCCTTCATCTACCCTCTGCGCTGCGGCATGGGTTGGCGAATCTGTATCGTCCTGGGAATCAATCGGCTGCCGTGCTGGCCGCGCTAGGCGCAGGCGTCATGCTGATATTGAGCGTGTTTCTAATGCAGCACGCGATTGTGAATCGGATGAATTCCGATGTGGCGGCAAGTGCCGCGAACATTTTTCTGATCGACATCAGTCAGGAGGAAGTGCAGGGCGTAAGGGACCTGCTGACGCATCAACCGGGGGTGGAGAAGAAGTTCGAGTCGATCCCTATTGTTTCGGCGCGGATTACTGCAATTGACGGTGTTCCCATAGACCAACTGAAAGTGAAGAATTATCCGAAGCGGCTGTTGTCGTCGGTTTCCGTGACCTGGGCAGACTCGGTGCCTGAGGGCGTGAAGGTGATGCATGGGAAGTGGTGGCAGAAAAGCGACGCAGATGGATTGGCTGTGGTAGATCATGTGGCGCGCAGGCTGAATTTGCATCCAGGGTCGCAGGTCGATTTCGAATCAGGGGAGACCGCGATTCATACACGTGTGGCGGCGATCTACAAGGCGGAGAGTGAGCACGTTTTCGCGCGCAGCGAGTTTATTTTGCCGTCTGGGTCGCTTCAGGGGCTGCCGAATGTCTGGTACGCGGCGGTGCATGTGCAGGCGAAGCAGATTCCGTTTATGGAGCGCGCTTTGTTTGCCGCATATCCTACGGTAACGGTGATCAATATTGCGGATATTCTCGAAACGGTGCAGAGTGTGGTGCATCAGATTACGCTGGTGATTCGATTTCTGGCGGCATTCTCGATCTTTTCGGGCACGATCATTCTGGCATCGAGCGTGGCGAGCACACGCTTCAGACGCATTCGCGAAGTGGTGGTGTTGAAGACGCTTGGTGCTACGCGCAACCGGATTGCGGCCATCTTCAGCATCGAGTTTGTTGTCCTGGGGCTGTTGGCGGGGGTGGTTGGCGTGATATTCGCTAACCTGTTGTCGCGTGTGTTGCTGCACCGGATGGAAGTCCCATACCATCCGGAATTTGTTGTGAGTGGAGTTTCTGTCATCGCGACGGCCGTGCTTGCAGTGGCGACAGGCTGGATTGCCAGCTTCCGGATTCTTGGACAGAAACCGCTTGAAGTATTGCGGGAAGAGTGAGTACTCCCACTGATCGAGGGACAGGGGTACTCAAGTAGTTTATTCGGGGACGGAGTCCTCGAATTCTTTGCGCGACGTGAAGGCCCGAACAAGGAGCGGCATGACGAAGAGGATCGAGAAGACTGTTGTGAGCATTCCGCCAACGACGACGCGCGCGAGCGGTTGCTGTGCCTGAGCGCCGATTCCATTGGAGACGGCGGCGGGCAGAAGACCAAGACCAGCGGCCATGCAGGCCATCACCACAGGCCGCATTTCATCGAGACAGCCTTTCTCCAGCCCATGATCAAAACCCTCTTCGCGTTGAGCGCGGCGGATTCCCGAAAGAAAGACGACAGCGCCCAGGGTTGCGACTCCGGTAAGCGAAGTGAAGCCGACAGCGGCGGAGATGCTAAATGAAGTACGGGTGATGAAGAGAGCAAGGATACCGCCGATTGCCGCGAAGGGAAGTGTTCCGACAACAATGAAAGCATCTTTCCAGGTGCGGAATTGAATGTAGAGGAGGATCAGGATCACCGCAAGGCTTAATGGGA
The DNA here is from genome assembly GCA_963823845.1 of Terriglobales bacterium. GTDB lineage: Bacteria > Acidobacteriota > Terriglobia > Terriglobales > Acidobacteriaceae > Alloacidobacterium. The sequence goes on along the minus strand of CAWGND010000014.1, from coordinate 992,623 downwards.
TGATGTAGGCCAGGCGGCGCTGTTCTTTCTGCAGGCTGTCGAACTCGCCTGCCCAAGTGTAATTGTAGCCGGTCGGCAATTTTACTTGGTCGGACAACTGCTGCTTCAGGTCCTGAATGGCGCTGGCGAGATCGCGTCCGCGCACGCTAAATTTGATGGGAATGTAGCGCCGCGCGCCTTCGTGGTAAATCATGAAGGCGCCGTTTTTGAGGCCGACGTCGGCGATTGTGCCAAGCGGCACCTGTGCGCCGTCCGGAGTAGGAAGAAGTATCTTGCTGATTGCTTCAGGCGTGTCGCGGTAATCTGGCGAATAGCGCAGAGCAAAATCGAAGCGGCGATCACCATCGATGATTTGCGTCACCGGCGCACCGCCAACGGCGGCTTGAACTACATTATTTACATCCTGGGGCTGAAGGCCATAGCGCGCCGCCTTGCTGCGATCGATGGAAACCAACAGGCTGGGTTGGCCCGTTACGTTAAAGACACCGATGTCGGCAATTCCCTGCACCTTACCCATCACATTCTGAATCTGACCGGCGATGCGCGTGAGGTCGTCGAAATCATTGCCGAACAGTTTGAGCGAGTTTTCGCCCTTTACTCCGGACATGGCCTCTTCAACATTGTCCTGAATATTTTGCGAGAAGTTGAAGTCGATGCCAGGGTATTGCTCGAAGTCCCTTTCGATAGCCGCAATCAACGTGTCCTTGTTGCCGTGAAATTGAGGGCGCCATTCTCCAGATGGTTTCAGGCTCGCAAGGAATTCAATGTTGTTGAAGGTGCTTACGTCGGTACCGTCGTCTGGACGGCCCATCTGCGACACCACTTGGGTGATCTCTGGGTAGGAGTGAAGCGTGGCGCGGATTTTGTCTGCCATCTTTTCCGATTGAGGAAAGGAGATGTCCTGCTGCATGGTTGCGCGAATCCAGAGATTGCCTTCTTCAAGCGCCGGCATGAATTCGCCGCCCACAAAGTTAAAGAGCGCCATCGCCAGAACGAGCCCGCCGAGAACGGCGATCCATGCAAGTTTTCGGAATTTGAGTGCGCGCTTGAGGCCCTTATCATAGTGGCGGCGGAAAAAACCGCTTAACCAGGTGTCTTCCGCTACCTGCTTGATCTGTTTAGGGATGGCAAAGGAGCCAAGCACTGGAGCGAATACAAGCGCGAAGATGAGCGCTCCAGTCAGCGCGAATCCATATGTCACCGACATCGGCGCAAATATTTTTCCCGGAACGCCCTGCATCGTGAAGAGAGGGATGAAAGCGACGAGAATGATCAGCGTCGCGAAGAGGACCGGCTTGGCTGCATCGCCAACACCTTCCATGATCAATTCCGCGACTTCTTCACCTTGTACTCGACGCGAGATTTTACGATAGACGCTCTCGAGCACGACAATGGAGGCATCGACGAGAATGCCGAAGTCGATGGCTCCAATTGAGATGAGGTTGGCCGAATGATCTGTCAGGACCATCATGGCGAAAGAAAAAAGCACTGCGAAGGGAATCGTAATAGCAGCGATAGCCGTGATGCGCAGATCGCCAAGCATGCTCAGAAGGACAAGCGTGACAAGGATGAGTCCTGTAATGATGACGTGGCGGACGGTGCGTGTGGTGGTGTCAATGAGGGTTGTCCGGTCGTAGATGGTGTCGATCTTCATGCCCGGGGGCAGAAGATTGCCTCCATTCAATTCTTTGATTTTTTCCCGGAGGCCCGCCAGCGCCGGAAGAGACTTTTCATTCTTCTGCAGGAGCACGATGCCTTCGACGATGTCGGACTGCTCATCACGCCCTACCTTGCCAAGGCGAGGCTGATGGCCTTCCTTAACGTCAGCGACGTCTCTTAAAAGCACGGGGACACCGTTCCGTTCTGCAACGACGATGTTATTCATGTCTGCAATTGAATGAAGAAGGCCGATACCTCGCACATTCACGCTCTGGCTGCCGAGTGTAAGGTAGTTGCCGCCGGCGTTGGCGTTGCTGTTCTGGATGGCGTTGACGACTTGCGTCATCGTGACGCCGTGTGCGAGGAGTCTATTGGGGTCTACTTCCGCCTGGTACTGGCGCGTCGTTCCTCCCAACGTCGCCACGTCGATGATGCCCGGCACCTGCTTCATCTCGCGGACGAGCAGCCAATCCTGCGTGGCTTTGAGGTCGTTCAGTGAATATCCGGGGCCTGTGAGTTGATAGCGATAGATCTCGCCGATAGGGGATTCAGGAGAAAGCTGAGGCTGAAGATTATTTGGCAGGTTGACGGACTGCAGGCGGTTGAGGGCTTCCTGCCGATCTGTAAAGTAATCACTGTCAAAGGTGAAGTACAGCTTCACGTCGCTGAGGCCAAAGATGCTGATGGAGCGAATCTGTTCGAGATGAGGCGTTCCGTTCAAACCTGCTTCAAGAGGAACGGTCACCTGCTGTTCCATTTCTTCGGCCGACCATGACGGATTCTGCGTGATGAACTCAACCATTGGAGGAGATGGATCCGGGTAGGCCTCGATATCCAACCGTAGAAATGCGAGGATGCCCCCGGCGAGCGATGCCAGAAAAATGATCAGGACTATATTTCGATAGCGGAGGAGCATGCTAATGAAAGCCTGCATTTACTGCGCTCCTGCCTGACGCAGCAGTTCTGCGCCTGTACTCACGACTTGCTCGCCGTCTTCAAGACCGTGTGTGACCTCCACGGTTTTTTCATGTGTCTCGCCCAGTTCCACGTCGCGCCGGGCGTACTTGTGGTCAGGCGTAGCGACGAAAACATAATTCTTGATGCCATCGCGGATGACGGCAGTGGAGGGAACGACAATCGCCTGGCGCTTTAGATTTGCAACCGAGATGGTTGCATACATCTGGGGTTTGAACTTGTGAGCGGGATTCGCAAGGACTACGCGCACTTTAAGAGTTAAGGTTGTGGGATCAACCGCATCCGAAATATTGTCGATCGCGCCTGCGTGCACTTCATTTGGATATCCATTCACGCGAACCTCAACAGATTGTCCGCGCCGCACAGCATCGACATCGTTTGGGTAGAGATCGCCGACAACCCAGATGGGGTCGATGTTGGCGATCGTGGCGATGGCATTGGCGTTGTCAAGCGAGCGCTGCAGTTCACCCGGTGCCGTGCCCACGTCAAGAACAATACCGCTGATGGGTGACCGAAGAGGAAGATCAACCGATGTGTCATTTTCGGAGAATCCCAGATTGTGGAGTGTTTGCCTCGTGCGTTCGAGATCCGCGTGATCGGCATCGTCGACCGCCTTCAGATCGTCGTAGTCTTTCTGCGCCATGACTTCATGCTGCAGAAGTTCCTGGGCACGCTGCAGTTGAAGATCTGCGCGGGCTGCTTCGATCTTTGCTTTCTCAAAATCCGATCGGGCGGATGCACCGTCGTTGCTCTGCAAGGTGCCAATTGTCTGACCCTTGCTGACCTCCTGGCCTGGCAGGACCTTGAGTGTAAGAACGCGCCCACTGAGTGGCGGATAGATATGGACCACGTCGGTGGGATTTGGCATGAGTCGCGCCGGCAGACTGAGCGTGTCGGTCACTTGCGCTGGATGGACAGTTACTGTATCTACGACATCTTTGCCCGTGGCAGGAGCCGGAGTGGTCACTTCATCCGGGTGATTGCAGGCCGTGAGCGTCAGCACGCATAAAAGGAGGAAGGCAGTGAGAGGCCTTTGGCTCATGGGATGATCTCCGTTGCAGCGGCGAAGCTGACCTGGTGAATGGCGAGCCAGACCTGAGTGTTTGCATTCAGTGCGTTGAGGTTTGTCTGGCGATAGTCGCGTAAGGCATCGAGGTAGTCGAGCAGTGTGGTGCCGCCCCGACGATAGCTGAACTCCAAGTTGTCGCGCACCCGCGTTGCTTCCTCAAGATAGTGGCCGTGATAGCGCTTTGCCATGGCCGCGGCGGTTTCATAACCAGCCCATGCCTGCTCCACGTCGTTTATGACCTGATTCCGTGCGGCTGTTTCTGCGAAGCGGCTGGATTGCGCTTCGTAACGGGTGCGTTCCTTTTCCCCCTGATTGCGATCAAAGATACGTAAAGGAATGCTGACTTGAAAGCCGGCGCTGTTGTAGGTTGCGGTGCGCTCATATTCGCCGCCAATTGTTGGATCGGTAGTGCCGTCAGCGTCCGCAAGTCTGATGTTGGAATCGGCAAGGCGAACGGACCGGTGTGCTGCTAGATAATCGGGGCGGGATTGCAACGCTTGCTGCTCTATTTGCGCGAGGGGAGCGGTGATCGAAGGCGGGTCGAGCGTGCCGGTGATATCAAAAGTGTTTGCCGGTTTTTCGATGCCGAGCAGCAATTGCAGTTGATCGCTCGACTGGAGGAGATTGAGACGCGCATTGTCGTAGTCTGACTCAAACTCAGCAAGCTGAAGGTCTATGCGCTCAAAGTCTGTAGCGCTAATATCGCCAGCGTTGAGGCGCACTTTGCTGAGATCGACGGTCCTGCGGTAGCTCTCGAGGTTGTCGTCAGAAATCTGCAAGGCGGCCTTAGCTGCGAGCATCTGGGTGAAAGCTTGCTTAACGGCGAGAGCCGTCTGACGCTCCGTGTCCTTGTACTGGCTCTGTGTTAGGTCGGTCGTGGCATGAGCAATGTCGAGCCGCCAGCGGCGTTTTTCTCCGCGCTCGAACAGACGATTGACGTTTGCCGCGTATGAATATGGACTGGCGGGATTGCTGGCGGGGAGACTTACGTCGGAGCCTGAGATTTGGAAGTTGGGGTTCTGGCGCAGACCGGCAGTGATTTCGTTGGCCTTCGTGGCAATCACGTGTTGCTGTCCGGAGAGCAGGGTTGGATTTCTGGTGCGCGCCATCTCGAGCGCTTGCTGCAACGTTAGCGGCTGCGGCGCTTGCGCTTGCAGAGACGCGCCCGCGAACGATGCTAGCAGAAGGGCGCTTCTTATAAGAAGTTGTTTCATATACACACATCCCGGGACCGCATGACGAGTCCTAGCGAATACAAGTGAGATGAATTCGATGGAGGATAAAACTAAGCCGTGAACGGCGGCGGCCGGTTTGCCATCTGTCGGGTGGGCCCGCTCTGGGGCCGCACGTTCTCAATAGCCGGTTCTACACGGGCGAAGGTCTGCAGATTGAAGAAGTGTCTACTCGCAAAGAGCTGAATGTTCAGTGCAACAACGAGACCTGAAAGTTGATCCGAATTTGGCGGCCAATCTGCGCGTCGCGTCACATGCTCTATTTCTGCGGTGGATATGGCTTGCATGTCATCGGTCATAGAAATGACCGGAAGCAGAATGATAATAAGCATCGCCAGCGCCAGCAGTTGCAGTCTCCTGTCCAGAATTTTGGAACATGTCCACCCCCTGATCCAACAAAAGGCAAGGGACACGGAGAGCACGAGCCACGCAATATTGAGAAGGAGTTCCACGCTATGAGTGCGATTGTAATTGATCGGCTCAGGAATTTACGCTGCACGTAAGATCAAGATACGCTGTGAGTTGACCGAACTTGTCAGAGCTTTTACTATGAATGAGGTAATACTCAACGTTCAGCGGATCCGCTGGGCAAATATTGCCCCCTCGTTCAATGGTAGGACAGCTGACTCTGGATCAGCATATCGGGGTTCGAATCCCTGGGGGGCAGCCAAAAGTCGAATTTAAAGCGGTTTATTGCGGTTCAGTAGAGTCCAAAGAAGTTCAATTAAATCCGCAGTAAATATCTCATTTAAAACAAGTTCTTGGTGTTGAGCCGTCCGCCGTGGTACGATGACAGCCGGACAAGAACGAGGATACTTCTCGGTCGGCATATCCTCATATCCCAACCCAAATGAGGATACGGCGAGTCCCGACCAGAACGGTATCCTCACCCGGATACTTTCATGGCTCTCACACAATTGAGGATCAGAGCAGCTAAGCCAGCAGCCAAACCTTATCACCTTACTGACGGGCACGGTTTGTTCTTGGCCGTACTGCCGAATGGCTCCAAGCTTTGGCGTTGGAAGTATCGCTTTCAAGGTAAATTCCGGCTTATGGCTTTCGGGAGCTATCCCATGGTCGGCCTCGCGGACGCTCGTGCCGCGCATGCTGCCGCTCGTGCCGAACTACACGGTGGAATTGACCCCATGGCGGAGCGAAAAGCGGAAAAGAGCGCTGAACTGGAATCCAAACGAGGTGCAAGCGCCGAGGCCAATGCAGATGCGGAGAACCCCTTTCGCGAGGTTGCTGCACAGTGGTTTGAGAAATGGAAAGAGGGCAAAGTTGAACGATACGCGCGGGACACAGAGAGTCGCATCCAGGAAGATGTTCTGAGCCGTATTGGAAACCGGCCGATAGCCGCTATTAAGCCGCCTGAGATTGCAAAGATGATCCTGGCAATCGAAGAGCGTGGCGCGGCGGATGTAGCTCGCAGAGCGTTACAGAACACGCAACAAATCTTCCGGTACGCAATGGCGTTTGGGCTGGCTGAGCAGAACCCTGCCGCTGCTTTCCGCCCTGCTGACATCTTGAAACAACGCATTACAACAAACTTTGCTCGAGTGGACGCGTCTGAGCTGTCGGCTCTGTTGAAAAAGATTGACCTTTATGATGGATCACATTTCGTGCGGCTAGCATTGCAGATGATGGCGCTTGTATTCGTGCGCACTGGCGAGTTGATTCCAGCACAATGGACGGAGTTCGATCGCAAAGAGAAGCTATGGAGCATACCGGCTGGACGAATGAAGATGAGGCGCCCCCATTTGGTTCCACTTTCACGTCAAGTGGTCGCCTTGTTGGACGAACTATGGGAACGTCGAAAGAACGATGTGTGGTTGTTTCCTGGCGAACGAAGCTGCCCTTATATGAACAAGAACTCGATGCTTGGTGCCCTAAAGCGGATGGGCTACAAGGGCGCGATGACCGGCCATGGCTTTCGAGGCTTGGCATCTACGATCCTTAACGAATTGGGATATGAACGCGGTCATATCGAAATGCAGCTCGCTCACGCTCCGAAGAATGATGTGGAGGCAGCGTATAACAAGGCTCTCTACCTTCCTCAGCGTCGCGTCATGATGCAACGCTGGGCAGATTTCCTGGATCAAACCCGTGAGTCGGGTAAAGGCAATCGGCGTGTCGGTACACGTGGTGGCATTAAGCAACGGACCGTGAAGCACGGACGCGCTCTGCGGCCCACTGCCTCACCTCGGATCTGACCCACGCAACTGCACGCGCACCAAGCCGAACGGGCGCAGGGAAGCTCTGTTCTTTGATGAGTCCGTAGAGACTCGATTTTGAGAGTCCAGTAATAGCTTTCACTTCGGGCAGGCGCAAAAAGGCCACGTCATCCAATTTCGATGATGCTCTCTCAACATTTAGTTCTGCTGGCTTTTGAGAGTAGGGGGGCTTCCTCATAATCGATTGCGAAGATCGGGACTGCTCTGCACCAATCCCCCGAATTGTTTGATTAATGATCCTAGAGTTTCTCGCCACGGTGCTGGGCATGTTTCACCTCTTCGTTTTCGGTTCACATCGCACAGTTGCAGATAAGAGGAGTTCCGTCCAATGAAATTTGGAGAGACCATTATTCCCTCTGGGAATATGACGCATTTTGTCGGTCGTTGTGGGTACAAGCTCACGAAACACCAAATTTTAACCAAAGAAAACGATCTAGGCTGGGCGCTCGAAAGAAAACTGAAGATCAGCGATTTGAATCTTCACCTATAAGCGAAGGAGTAATTGGCCGGAAGCTGCTGCGAGTCTATTGTTAGGAAGGACTTTTCTTAGGAATGCTCGTCCGAACTCGTTCACGAGCCGCGACGATTGGTCGGAGCGAAGTACGAGGTAGGAGGAGACGTGTAATGATGAAGGGGACAGTGGACGCATCGCTATACCTTGACCTCTGAGTTGTTCCGCGATTCCTTTAGCAACAAAGGCCACCCCAAAATTCTCACCAACGAGCCGGACTGACTCTTCAGCACTCAAGTAGTGGTGAACTTCAACAGGTGTGACATTCGCCAAACGAGCTTCATCCATCAGACGATCGTAGATGAGAGGATGTGCTTTGCGTGCAAACACCATCCAGCCGAGGCCCCCGAAGTCACTCATTGAAACCGACTGCTTGGCGGTAGCAGGAGATCGGAAGGCATAATCACACACAATGGCTCCGTGGCTATCTGTACCCGAGTGAGTTGGGGACTATCGCTGGGCTCTGTGATGATAGCTAGATCCAGCTCCGACGCGGTTACTCCATGCGTGAGGTCCGGCGCAAACATGCTCTCAATACGCAGCCTGAGATTCGGATACAAGGGCATATGGACTCCGAGGATACACGCGACCAAAAGAGGATCTGCATAGGGGCTAAATCCGATGGTGACAACTGGCTGTACTTCTTCGTGGCTCGCTTTAGCAAGTCGAATTGCCCTCTCAAGAACTGCGGATGCGTCCCGACAACCCCCGATAAAGACTTCCCCGGCGTCGGTCAAATTGACTTGCCTTTGACTTCGCTCGAATACCTTGAAGCCTAATCGTTCTTCAAGCGCAAGTATCTGTTTGCTCAGAGCCGGTTGCGTAATCCTCAGTCGTTCTGCCGCACGCGTAAAATTCAATTCATCAGCCAGGATGAGAGCTGCATTTTGGAAGCGAATTTCAATTGTGAGAGACAAGCTCAAACCTCTCTGATTGAAGTTCGCGATCCGATTGCTATTCCCACGACGATTCGCGGCAAGAAAGCTTCGGCTTCGGTCGAATTTGTCATCCGATACCCTACTCCATTGAAGGCTGATTGGATTCGAGGCTGTTCAAACATTCTCATCACCAACTTTCACCGTCGACTGTCCTTGGTGTCTGAAGCTATACCGTTAATTTGGTGACCGCTCGCAAACTCACTCCGCTAAATGGAGCATTTCGCCTATCACGTTACCGTGAAGGTCCTTCTATCTAATAAGCGTGTCGAACTTGGGTAAAACGGACAGGCAAATTAAAAGAAATTTAGGTCGGAGAGATATTTGAAATGAGAAGGGAATTCATCCTTATTCCCTTATTCCTGAGCCATCAAACAGATTCCCATCTGGTAAGGTTCTGACATGTGCACGACTTGCAGAATTTCAACGAACAATTTCCAGAAAACCGGAGCGTAAAGCGCGATTTGTGATCGGCACGGATCGGGGCCTCAAACGCGAGGTTTGGCTTCTTCTGCTCGGTTCAACTGAATGCTGATAAGATGAATCGGTCGAGTAGTGCACCTTCCAAAGCTGAGTCGATACGTGCCTACCTCACTCATCGAGCTTAAGTTCGCAATCCGTTCATTGTTAAGGCGACCCGCGATCTCACTTGTCGCGATTCTTTCACTCTCTCTAGGTATTTCTGCCACCATCACCGCACTCAGCTTGCTCGAACATATCGTTCTGCATCCGTTCCCGTATCGGAATGCTGATCGTATCGTGGAACTAAGCTACCGCGAAAAGCTCGAGATCGAATACACTCCAGCAATTTTAAGGGAACAGATTCAGCAGTTACGTCAAGCCCAATCGATCGAGGAACTCGTTGAGATGGATGAGCGGCCCGAGGCCGAAACAACTTCGGGTATTCCGCAAGATGTTGACGTCCTGTTTTTATCTGGAAATGCATTCCGGTTCTTCGGTGTTCCAGCGCGTTTGGGGAGAACATTTCTGCCATCAGACGCGCCGGATAACCAAGCGCCTCAGCCAGTGGTTGTCCTTTCCTACCAGTATTGGCAAAAGCGTTTTAACCGCAATCCGGAGGTGGTCGGTCAGACATTTCGTTTGGGAGGTCGAGCCTACACGATATTAGGGATCATGCCGCGCACCTTCACCTGGTGGGACTGCGACGTATATGTTCCTCTCGACAAATCAGATCCGTCTGCACAGAGCTTCATGACGGTTTTACGATTACGGCCTGGATTTACAAAGCGACAAGCGACAGGAGAAATTCTGCCCATTTTCGAGCAAATGCGGCGTGAACATCCCTCGGTCGAGCAAACAGCGGTTGATCTAAACAGTATCAACGACCGATTCAAACGTTCTCTGGGAAAGGCTCTTTATTTCATCCTTGCCGCTGTTTTCTTGCTTCTCGGGATTGGCTGTTTGAATGTCTCTATTCTTCTTCTGGCCCATGGAGCTTCTCGGCAGCAGGAATTCGCTTTAAGGATGGCGCTCGGAGCGAGCGTAGGGAAAATCGCACAGCAATCACTCACGGAAGCTGCGCTGATCAGTCTATTTGGGACATTGATCGGCTTAGTAATTTCTTGGCGAACCTTACCTATTGTCACGGCCTTTTTACCTTGGCAACTTTTCCCGAACGGGCTACATGTGCCGCTCGATGGGCGTGTGATTCTGTTGAGCGCGGCACTCGCACTCTTAACAAGCTTAGCGATTGCGCTCTTGCCCGCATTCCAAGCGGCCAGGCCCGATCTTCGTCAACTCCTTCACTCCGGATTGCAGGTTGCAGGCCCCACGGTCTGGATGCAGGTGACATATCTGATCCTGGTTTCCATGCAAATTGCGCTCTCGATAGTCTTGGTTACCACAACCGCTACTGCCATCGACAATTACCGTGCATTGCTTTCGGTCCCTCTAGGTTATGATCCCGACCACCTCGCTGATTTCGCTATTCCGATTCATGTCAATTCGTATGACGTGTTGCAGAAGCGCGCGACATACCTGCGCGAATTGCGCGACCGGGTCAGAGAGACGCCGGGTGTTATCTCCAGTTCACTTGGCGTCATTGGCCCCCCTTACAGCGATTGGGATTTCAAAGTAGAGGTGCGTCGCGAGTACCTCCGCCAAGGATGGACTGGTCTCGAAAGATGTGAAGAGTAGCGTTTCTGTTTTAGGCTCGGTCTCCTGATACCACGTGGTTGGTCGTCGTCGGTCTCCCTAGTCTGATCTCTGCGCGATCACTTTTAGTAGCTTGATAGCCTTTCTGGAACAGAATCGCTATCTCACAGTCATCGATATCAGTGTTTTGTTTTCCTAGAGATCAAGGTCGGGCAGGCGCAACACGTTCTTGGGTGTGTAGCGCCTCGCTTTGCGTGTCTCTCGTATGGTCGCGGTCTCCTGAACCGCGACCCCATGATCGGCCTTTAGAATATTGAGGTGCCCCGCAGCATAGGTGAACTCGGCGAAAACGCCGTTTTTCATGCACTATGACGCCAAGAAAACCGAATACGCCAATACGCCGGCGCCTAGGAGTTTCCAGAAACCGGCTGCAGCGAGGAACATCTTTGCCCAGTAGCACGAAAATGGCTCCCCAGGCCTTCTTCTCTCTTAAGATCGCGAGTGTGCTGAGGAATATGATCGGAACCGATAGAGACTGGGACGCGCATGAGCTACTATCTGACCCACATCACCTATCCCATCCTGTTTGTTGCTGTACTCGCGCGTCAGCTCTGTCTTCCGGTTCCCGCCCTTCTTTTTTGCTTACCGGCGGAGCGCTGGCCGGCGCTGGCAAGCTGAATTTTGTTGGAGTCCTGATGGTCGCTGTGCTGGGATGCCTGTGGGCTGACCTGGTCTGGTTCGAAGCCGGCCGTCTACGTGGCAAGCGTGTATTGCGATTGCTGTGCGCCTTGACGTCCGATCCCAGCTTCTGCATCCGCCGGGGAAGGGAAATCTTTGCGAAAAAAGGTCTCCGACTTTTACTGATTGCCAAGTTTGTGCCTGGCCTGGACGGCATCTGTCCTCCGTTAGCGGGGATGCTGGGGGCCTCGCGAGCCGCTTTCCTTGTGCACGATGCCGGAGGGGCCTCCCTTTGGGCGGGCGCGTACATCGGCTGCGGCTTTCTTTTCGCGCGGCAGTTGGATAGGGTGGCACAGCGCATCTCCGTTGTTGCGACTGCGCTGGTTCTGATATTCGGCATTCCGCTTCTGATCTTCTTTGTCTTGAAACTCGCCCAGCTCGTGCTGATGATCCGCTTACTTCGACCGCTGCAGATCCATCCCGAACTGTTGAAGTCGCGATTGGATTCGGGGGAGAAATTTGTGTCGTCGATCTGCTGCGCTTTGAGGAGGATCCTGAGGGTGTGGCCGCCATTCCAGGAGCGGTGCGCCTCGATCCGCTCGAAATTCGGCGCAAAAAGCGCATCGTCATCCCCAGTGACGTCAAGCTGGTGCTCTACTGCAGATCCAGGAACAGTTTTGTGAGTGCGCGCGTGGCGGTGGCCATGAGGAAGCACGGGATTCATAACATTCATGTACTGGCGGGCGGTCTGGAAGCGTGGAAGGGCCTCGGCTTTCCGCTGACTGAACAGTTTGCAGATGTGGAAGCGGAAGTCGCCCGGCTCGGTATGGAGGTTTTTCCGCCCTGGAAGCACATTCCCCCTCGAAAGCCGTAAGCACCCCTTCTACGCGCAAGATTCTGTATTGCACCGGCGCAGGACTTTGATCGGCAAGGCCATGCCCTGAGAGGGCCGTCAACATTTGCCCCCAAATGGGGTATTCCCGCGCGTTCAGCTTCGTTATCGTAATTCGCACATGCTTCGATTGCCGGCTGGATCAAACTACCGGACTCGTACTGCCGGTAAAGTCAGCTTTCAGGTAAGTTCGCCCACCTCGACACAAAGTCAGCGACGAAGTTACTCAAACGTCGTTTTTCATGCATCGGCAATCCTGAAGCGATAGAATCACCAAACATCTCCGCGAAATGTTAGCGATTGGGCATTCCTCCGACGGCTCCGTCGTCCTCAGCGGCTGCGGATGAGGACGGCCGTCGCATCGTCGGTTCGATCCGATCCAGCGCCGAAGCGCTGGACATCGGCGATAAGGCTGTCGACGCAGGCCCCGGGCCGCAGAAAGTGTTCGATGAGGCGGGCCGAACCATACTCTTCCTCTGTGCTACCCATGGCTTCCGTGATGCCGTCGGTATAAAGCAGCAGTTTGGTGCCGGGGGTGAGCGTAATGGTGCACTGTGGGTACGAGGACACCCCGAGGCCAAGCGGCAGGCCGGTATCTAATTCGAGAAACGAACAATGATGATTGATGAGCAGGGGACGAAGGTGTCCGGCGCTGGCCATGGTGAGTTTGCGAGAACCGGCATCGAGCACCCCGTAGACCATGGTGATGAACTTTCCAGTTGGAAGATCTTCTGTGATTATCTTGTTGAGGTGTTCGAGGGTCTGCGCGGGCGAGGAATGGAGAGGCGCGAGCGAGCGCAGGATGGCCCGGGTCGCGGACATGAGGAGGGCGGCGGGCATGCCCTTTCCGGAGACATCGGCCAGGGCGATGCCGTAGCGCTCGTGGCCAAGATCGATGAAATCGAACCAGTCGCCTGCGACGGCTCCCGCGGGATGCCAGGCTGTTTCAAAGGCGAAGCCAGGGATGAGCGGCACGGGCTTCAGAAAGAGCGCTTGCTGGATCGCGCGGGCCTCGGCGGACTCCTGCAGCATGCGTTTGCGCTCAAAGCGCTCGAGCCGGAAGAGGCGGGCGTTCTCGATGGCAATAGCGATGTGTCCGGCAAGCGCCTGCATCACCTTGAGTTGATCATCTGAGAAGGCGTTCGTCTGATGATGGTCTATGAGAAGAACGCCGATGACCAGGCCGGCTGTCTTCAGGGGGATGCCGACTTCAGAGCGTGTGGCGGGCTCGCAGGCGATATAGTAAGGGTCCTGGTGGACGTCGCAGGCGTAGCGCATTTTGCCCGTGGCTGCCACGTGGCCGACCATGCCCTGGCGCCCGATTTGCAGCCGGTCGCCCTTGTGGTACTTTGTGCAGCCCCGCACTCCATGCAGGACCATCTCGTCTGTATCGCCTGCACGAAGCCATACTGCAACCTTCACATTTCCAATAGAGTCAGCGATGTCATTGACGACGCGATCGAGCAGGGCGTCGAGGTCGAGGGTGGAGGCGATCAGATTCGTGGCCCGTTGCAGCTTCATCAGAACCTGAACGAATTCGCGGGAGGAGTGGAGCGGTGAGATGGCGTGGCGAGGCTGAACTGTAGCGGGGAAGGCGGCCATAAGTGCCCCCTTTGAACCCACTATGTGGGCTACTTGATAGATGTGCGAGCGGGTACTGCGATGCAATCTCTTGAGTACGGAACACTCGCCCAAAGACAGTTCGAATCCATTTTGAAGAGCAGCAGTAGTCAATGGCTCAGTTCCGCAGAAGTGAGTGGCAACCTGGAAGTTATCCCGTAGAGACCCGAGCTGGTTCCTGCGCATCTGATTGGGAGGTTGAATATGCCTGCGAGGTCTGCGGGCTGGAATATGAGATACGCGATGAAAGCAGTGGTGCTGTATGAGTATGGTGGTCCTGAGAGGCTGACCTTTGAAGATAACGTTCCCGAACCGCAGGTCAGCGGAGATACGGTCCTGATTGCGGCAGCCGCGGCGAGCGTCAATCCGATCGACTGGAAAGTGCGTTCGGGGATGAGGCAGAAAGATTTTCCGTTAACGTTTCCCACAATTCTTGGGCGCGATGTGAGTGGCATCGTACGTGCGGTAGGCGCAAATGTGACGCAATTCAAGCCCGGCGACCGCGTTCTTGTGCTATCGAACGCCACCTATGCTGAGTTAGTGGCAGTGGACGATTCGGACGTGACACATCTCCCGGACGGCGTAGACCTGACAGACGCGGCCGCGATTCCGCTGATTGCACTCACCGGCGACCAGCTTGTGCGACATGCGACAAACGTGCAAAAAGGACAGGTTGTTCTGATAATCGGAGCGCTGGGCAGTGTGGGGCGCGCCGCCGTGCATTCGGCAAAGAAGATAGGCGCGCAGGTGATTGCAGGCGTTCGCCGCAAAGAGCTGGATGACGCCCGCTCCCTCGGTGTCGCAGGCGTGCTGGCCATTGATGACGATGAAGCGATTGAGAAGTTCCGCTCAGTGGATGCAGTTGCCGACACCGTTGGTGGTGACGTTGCAGCGAAGCTAATCGCAAAAGTAAGGCAGGGCGGTTCCTTTGGCTATGCCGCTATGGTGCCGGAGAGCGCGGCCGCGCAGAATCCGTCAGTGAAGATTAAGCGTGTGCGGGCGCAGCCTGATCCATCCAAAGTGCGTGAGTTTGCGGATGACGTGCGCGATGGCAAGTTCGTTCTGCCCATCGGTCGCCGGATGCCGTTGCGTGATGCGGCTGAAGCACATGTGCTAGGGGAGAGAGGCGGTATTGGGAAGATTCTCCTGCTGGCGCCGGATGTACAAGACTGATTTCTTCACAAGGAACTCAGCGGAACTGAGATCAGACTAGTTGGTATCTTCTGTTAACTTAGCTGTTCAGCAGTGAAAGAGGTGGAAAGCTGTCGAGTCCTAGCATCATAGGCCCAAGCTAACGAGAGTTGGCCAGCTTTTATGAGAGAGGCTTACCGCCCTACAGCGTCTTTGGCCTGAAGCTGCACGCTTCCCAGCCAGCAATCGAAAGTCCTGCGGACGGAAGGAGGTCCCATGGCGTACTACAAGCTTCAGTTGGACATTTGGTGCAACTGGGATCCGGAGGAGAGCGATTTCGGACACATTGCCCAGAGCATTAGTTCCAGTGACGCTATTTGTACCAGGCGCAAGGTGATTGCCGCCGTGGATTGCCCGCAGGATATCGAAGATGAGGCGGCGATGGCATTTTTTGGCGGGGAAGAGGGCGACGCCGAGCTGAGCCAGGGATAGGTTCGTGTTTTTTCACTCAGGCGCCGCGACAAAAAGAAAAAGCCCTACACTTGAGGGGCGACCGCATCCCCGCGTTTAGTATCAGAGCCCGCTGGATACCTTCTGTCGACAAGTTCTCGGTTTGCCGAACGGAGAAGTTGTCAGATCCCGATGCGCGCCCGTCGCCGACGACGGCAGCCCCAGCGTTCATCTTTCTCCTCCACCCGGACCGGAATTGGCTTCTGAAGAGGACCAATAGCCGCCGCGGGCAGCCACAACATTGGCCTTCGCGTTCCGCACCTCCACCTGCAAAGAATGGAAGCCGGGCTGAGGGTCGCGCGGCTGAAAAGTAAGACGGTAGCGGCTATGGATGTGATTTGCGATCTCGCTGATGCGATCCTCGAATTGTTTTTCGGAATCGAACCGATAGAAATCACTGCCCGTCAGTTGTGCCAGAGCGTCTCCGGCATTCCGCTGCATTGCGCTGGCAAACACCGCCGCCGGATTTCGCAGCCCTAGACTTCTCAGCAGTCCACTTCGTAAAGTCGAGAACGAAAGGCTATAGACCGACGCATCGCTTGCCGATATCTCGCGAACCAGGGAGTCGGTATCGGATGCGCTGCTGCCATGATCGTGCTCGCCCGAAATCAATAAAATAATTCGCTGGTTCGCCGCAGGCGTCTTTCGAAGAACACGTACCGCTGTGTGCAATGCATCGAAGAGCACGGCGCGGCTGTTCCCGGATTCCGTCGGCGCGAGAGCTGGTGCAATCGCATCGGAGTTGGCCGTGAAATCCTGAACAAGATGCGGTGCGCTGTCAAACGTAATCACCGCTACCTGGTCGCTCGGACCAGTAAGAATAGCGTCGAGCATATCGCCGAGGTGTGCGATCTTACTCAACTGCGCAGCGGTGTTGTGTCCCGTCTGTATCATCACCAGAACGAGAGTGCAGAGCGTTTAAGACAGGCAATCTGCTGTCTAAATCCACAATTGCGAGCCGTGGTCGAGATTTATCAGTCGAATGATGGGTCGATAAAGGAAGTCGCCGAGCTCGCAGGCATCTCTGTCACAGCGGCGAAGTCTCGGTTGTTTCGCGCCAGAACGGTTCTGCGCAGAACTCTAGGTCAGCAAAGTCCAGGAGCACTGTCACGTTATTCAGGAGAATGAGTGTGCATATTTCTTCCTACGACGCCCAGCCACCAGCGCGGGAATTGTTCAGCCGCGCGGAGCCGTGGACCGGCGAATGACATCGCTATTTGCGGTTAAATGTTTGGATCGAGTTCACGGTAGCAGGGTTGAAGTTACCGTGAACCCGTTTTTCAGGCACTTCGTTGTTCATGTCGACTTCCATCGATGTGATTACTTCCGGCGATGCGCGGTAGTTTTGTGGCCTTCCTTTTCGATCCGAGCCAATATCAATTCGAGGACTTAGCAGTTACCTACGACATTACGCAGCCGTCCAATGGTTGTCTTGGACACTTCGATGCCAGGTATGAGCGGAATAGAAATCGCTCGGGACCTTAGTAAGCGCGGCAATAGGCCAAAAGATCGTCCTCCTCACGGTTCACGAAGACGCTCAGACGTTGGCGGGTTGCCTTGCTGCGGGAGGGCAGGGCTACGTCGTGAAAACGCTGATGGGTAGTGACTTGATTCCAGCGACGCATGAAAGCGCTTGCCGGTCGGGTATTCGTCTCCCGTTTTTCTTCCGAGTAAGGAACGTCGGAATGATTTCCAAGATGCAAATTACTGAACACCGGAACGGGGCGCACGAGACCATTAGTTTTGACAGTTACATTCCCAAAACGACACGCGTAGAATTCGGTCGTTGAGGAAGGCTTTCTTTGCAGCCACAGGCAAGTTACCCGCCCTCGTAGTGCCGACACGGATCAGGCATGGTCGCCCAGTCGAGAACATGCCGCGCTCGCATTGGTGATTCATATGCACCGCTGATACTGATTCTGCGCCGATTTGTTCCTCGATCTTAGAATCGAGAAGTCATGGGGCTACCGGTTCCAAACGGAGAGATGCCGGCGTGCATTGCCTCCGCATTGCGCTGATTGTCGGAGCGTCTATAGTAGCGACCACACATGGATCATTTCTCCGGTTTGTAGATGTGAAGCCTGCCTCATGCATCTGAAGCATAGTGGCCTGAAATTCCCCAAGAGAGATGCGTTTATGGGTTTTCAAACCTATTTCCGCTTGCGCAATGCGATCCTCCAGATCATCAATATTCTCTTTAGCATATAGCAGTCTGACATACGCCCATTGCTCCCAGAGACCAGCAGGGTCAGTTCTCATCTTGAATTTCTTCTTCGGATCCTCAGTGGCCTCCAGGTAAAACCAGCCAAGAAGGTGGGTGTCTTTGAACGCCCTGATCTCGAATGTCTTAATACGATTGAATGTCACGAGTATTACCTCGCGCATAACAGTGTACAGCTGAGGGCGGCGCGAATCGCCATCGCTTCCGCATAGGGATACTCCAATGCTGGCCGTCACCTGTGTACTTGCTTTAACACTCCCTATTCACTGAACGGGACGCCAAACGTCAATAGGGAGGTTCGTGATGGGCGATACTGTGCGCCGATCAGGCTTGGTTTCTTGCCCATGGCTTTCCAGACTCGAAGTGCGACAGCATTCATGTAGAGCAGCCGCAGCTGCTCTCGGCTTTCTCCGCGCTCGCTATAGATGCTAATTGTGGTTAGAAGCTGCGTTTGTCCAGATTCGATCAGGTAGGGTCCCATGCTGACTGAAGGAGCGTTCTGGGTGTCCTGCACTTCTTCCGTGCTTTGAGCGACGATCTCATAATTCGGTGATCGCCGAGAACGCCCTCCGTCCAAGCTAAACAACAGATCATTCGACGTGTAGCTGGATGAATATTGTGGGCTGTCCATTGTGCTCTCTCTTTTGGGTCCTGATGCAGCGGAGCATCGCTCCATAGTATCGGTAGCTTGATTCATAGCGGTCACTTATCAGCTCCTCTCTTCCCAAACCAATAGTACCGTCGCCAACAATTGACACAGCGAATTGGAGACAATGCGAGTAGCGCCAGAAGCCGATCCAGAGGATGCGAATCGGCCGTCTGGAATTCGATCGAGCTACAGCGAGGACAGTTCCGGCGCATCCAAAGTATCCGTGGGACGCTGCTGGGCCAATTCAGTTCTGCAGAATTCATTCAGGTAGCCCTTTCTAGTTCGATGATTGGTACGTTAAGAGTCATTTCCATCTCGCGCGCTGGAATTAAAATCCAGCCAAGACAGAAGAGCACGGACGCTGCCAGTCGCCATCGCTATACATGAGTCGCCTGCTCCATAGTAAAGATGAATGGTGTCTCCATCGCTCCGATGGTTTGTCCGCAAGGAAACACAACATATTACGCCCGCATTAAAGACACTGTTGACCGGATAGGGCCAATCTTCCCGGCTGAGGATGGGATTCGAGGGATGACGCACAAATAGAGAATCAACCGCGGGTACTTGCGCATTCTGTTGTTCAACAGGGAAGTATTCCGGGGATGTTGCTGGAAGCCTAATTGAATTCAAAGACTGACACTCATTTCCTGATTCTGGTTCTCTGTAATGGGCGCTTCGATGTTTTGCATTTCGAGCAATGACATCAGGAACGACAGGGTCGATTCGGCTCCCTGGTTTTCATTTACGCGATCGGGATGAAGTCCGTCTTTACAGCCGCCCGTTGTCGCGTCATAAAGCGGCACCTGCAGGTCGTTCTCACCGAGAAACCAGCGGAAGGCGCACCAGGCTTCGTCAAGCCAGAACTTCTCTTCAGTTAATCGGTATGCCTGCAAACATGCGGAGATGGTTGCGCAGGCTTCGACTGGTTGCTGATCGAAGCGAGCCTTCTCGCCGTTCTCGGTGAAAAATCCTCTCGATCCGATCGGAACGAAGATATCTTCTTCCACTCGGTGCTGCGCAGCGACAAGCCAACGGAGCGACTCGCATCCGGCTTCGATCATCCTCTTGTTCTCGCTCCGCCATCCTGCGACTATGAGCGCCTGCGACAACCTTGCATTAGAGTAAGAAAGGCTCTTCTCAAACCACTTCCACGTCTGCCAATGAGTACGTTCATAGATATCCAGCAGCCGATTCGCGAGTAGATTACGAGTAGCCTGAATCACCCTATCCCCGGGGAACCAGTCTAGGTATGCCTGCATGCCCAGTACAGAGAATGCCCAGGCACGTGGACTGGAAAACGTCAGCGAGGCTGGAAGCGCAGCCTCGAAGAGCCTGCCTGCCGCACCCCTCAAACCGGCGTCTTCCGAGCGGCCAAGCACTGTTCCCAGCGCCCATAAGGCGCGACCGTGGCTGTCCTCCGAACCTACTTCTTCTTGCCATTTGCGGTCGTAGCTTAGGAAATTTCTGAACCTACCCGTCTTCTCATGAAAGGCGAGCCATAGAAAAGCCAGATACCTGCCAGACAGAGGGGCGTGCGCGTAGCGGTCGGACAGTAGTGACCAGTTCAGCAGCGTTGTCACGATGAGCGCACGGGCATTGTCATCAGTCGTATAGCCCTCAAGACAGTTTGGCAGAGAAAAGATCGCGTGCTGCAACATGCCCGTGTCATCAGTCATGCTTAATAAATGCGATGTATCCAGCGCGGGCAATCTATCTGTCGCCTTTGCTGCGAAAATGTCTTGCAGGGCAGCGCGTGGCCGCAACATCCGTTCGACGCGGGCGCGTTGGAAGCTTGCCATGTAAGCCCGCGCTGTCTTTTGCCATGTCGTACCCCGTGAATGAAGATAAGCACGTTTTCGCATCGCATGCCGCTCAGCGTCGTCTTCCAATAACTTGATGGCTGCCTCTGCGATGGAGTCAGGATCATCGAACGGAACGATAACGCCACGCCCATCGGCAAGGAGCTCTCTGGCGTGCCAGTACGGAGTGGAGATAATTGCTTTTCCCGCGCCGAGCGCGATCGCAAGCGTGCCGGAAACGACCTGGGCCTCCTGACGATAGGGGGTGATGTAGATATCCGCGGCGCCGACGTGTTCGATCAATTCCTCGGTGCTCACAAATCGGTTGTTGAAGATGACGTGCGAGGAAACACCGCATTCCTCAGCTAACGCCTGTAGCTCTTCCCTGTATCGTTCACCCTCACGTCGCCTGATATGTGGATGCGTTGCTCCGGAAACGATGTAGACAAGGTTTTCGTGCTTTGCCAGGATCGCGGGCATTGCGCGAATCACGTTTTCGATTCCTTTATTTGGTGACAACAAGCCGAAGGTGAGCAGTACGGACTTCCCCTGAGTACCAAACAGATCCTTGAAATAATTGGGATCCATGAATGGAAGATCCGGCACGCCATGCGGGATGACATCAATTTTCTCGTACGGCACCTCATACACATCGCGCAACAGACATGCGGCGTGTTCGCTCATCACGATCAAACGATCCGAAAGGTTGGCAATCTCTTCGAGCACAGCACGCTGACTGGAATCCGGCTCACGCAGGACAGTGTGAAGCGTTGTCACCAGGGGCATTCTTAATTTGCGCAGCAGCAGCAATATGTGACTACCTGCGACACCTCCGAAGATGCCGTATTCATGTTGCAGGCAGACCAGGTCGTTACCGTTGAAATTGAGAAATTCTGCAGCCCTCTCATAAGAAGCACAATCTTCCTGATCAAGCTCCAGCCGTACCTGTTCGGGATATTGGTAGCTTGACTCCGGATCGTTGACGGGAATTGCGAACAGGCGGCCGCTGCCATATTCAGCTGCTACCGCGGTGCAGAGATCGGTCGTGAACGTAGCGATGCCACATTGTCGCGGCAGATAATTTCCAACGAAGGCGATGCGTGTCGGCAGAGACATCGGTGCAGCTTTCGTGGCAACTGAAGATGAGAATCCACCTGGTTCTTCGTTACGAAGCATTTCCGAGAGAGACATGGTTTCCTGCTTTCATGCGTATCGCGGCGCAACTCGCATTATTTGGCTATTCCTGAGAGACACGAACAGCTTGGTCCGATTGTCTTTTACACTTTGCCGGACCGAAAGGTTTATGGTGTAGCGAGCTGTCGGATTGTCATCTCGTCAACCAGGCTGAGAGAGGTCTGTAGCTGTATCTGGCGAGCGTAAAGCGTGATCTTAGCGACACGGAAGCCCAGGTATTTCGAGACACTTACCGACTGCAGTTCAGCGGCGTTGAACCTGTCCTTGATTCGATCCAGGGCACGAGTTATCGCTTGATCGATAGCAGCTGTTGCTGTGCGGCCGACACCGAAACGGGCGTAGGCATCTTCTAACCACATGAAGTGCCAGCCGGCATTTCGTACTTTTAAGTCCAGAGCGGCTGCCATCGTGCCTCTGACAGACATCCAAGTTCCGCAAAACTGCTCTTGTATCAGATCGAGCCCGTCAGGCAGGACGCATCCCGCGCGCAGGAACATTGTATGGGGTTTCACGGTTGCGGCTTTTTGGCGATCGATGTGCCGGGATTCGTCCCGTTCGGGTTTGTGACGCGACGTCCGTTTCCGGAGTAGCCCGTGCCATCTGGCTGGCTCACTGGCGCAAACGGAAAGATTAATTTTTTGCGCCGTGCAGCAAGATGATTATTTACGTCAGCTTTTTTAATGAGACTCATGTTGGCTCCAGTCGCTCTGTTGCTTACTTGAAAGGTGCTCGTCTGGAGCGAGGCATGGACAGCTGGAGGCGAGGAAGAATATCCGGACTATATCTTAAGCATGCGCGGTAAACAGTTGCCGCACCGTCATCACTTCATTTCGTCGGCCTCTTCTCATGCAACAGAAAGGCGCTTGCCGGCTCATTTGTTACATATGCTGATGGCTCGATTCAAGTGTCATTGGTTGCGGCCGTGTCGAAAGTTCGTCGCAGATGCCCAGGAAAGGACTCTCCTGGACGTACCGAGAAAAGATGCCGACTCTTGCAACGTAGAACCATAGGTGTTTGGCCACCACAACGTGCCCGATTTCAGCGGCATTGAAACGTTTGTCCACTTTACGAAGAGCCAGTTGTGCCGCTCTCTGAATTGCATCCTGAGCGCGATTCGCATACCCACTTCTACAGCACATTCTCGTGAGCACATTAGAGTTCCACCCCAGGCCTCGGATTGTTTTATCCAGCCACATTGCATCACCCGACTGCAGGACGACCCATCCCTCGCAAATGCTATTCCCGGCCAAAGCAATACCTTCGGAGAGCATGATATGTTCACGGAGAAAAATTGTGTGCTCCTCAAGTTCTCGCATCCGAATAGCCTTCTCCTCGGAAGATTGACGTTGCAGACATCCTTCATCGGGACTCTGCAAATAGTATCCGTCTGCACGGTGCCAAAAGCTGTGCTGTTTTGCTCAGGAATGGCCCTATGGTCAGCTTAAACAACCAAATGGGCCGGCGCTGATCACCCCGGGAGGGATGTCTAAACAGCAGTGAGGTTAATGTTGCCAGACTTATGCTGGGCAACAAGATAGCGTATGAATTCTGTTGCTATTTCCTGCTGTATGACGTAGTTATCCAGGACATCCAGCACCCCGGTCTCAGTAGCCGAAATGCCTTGAGTCCTAAGCTCTTTGACCAGAGCATCGACAGGCATTAAGCGAATGAGCTGACAAAGCTTGTCCATGGTCACCCCAGCCTATCCAGTTCATCGATAATGAGCGGCTGATCCAACGATTTGACGGCCTCATGAACCTGAACAAAGGCCTCTACAAGACCGACTTGAATTCGGTCGACCAAGAGCGTACCTGTAGTCCTCATGAGAAGCAACCCGATCAAGGGTATGCTGATCAACAGGCAAGCCCTTCTGCTTCAACAGGTGTATCAGCAGCTCATAGCTCATCTTGAACTCAACAGTGTCTGAACTCTTCCAGATATGGAGTTGGGCAGCAGGTTCAGGCATGGGATCTCCTTCAGATAACAGTTTACGGGAATGGCGCGGCGCCTAAGCTCTTCCGGTTACCAAGGTACAGGGTCGCTACTAAGAGCAAAACGATTTCAATACCGGGCATTCAGCAGCTTTGTTTCCGTTCAACTTGATCCAGAGCGGGCGAATGACAGATGGGTAGCCTTGTCGAGTCCTTCGCATCGATTCAGAGCGCCACCCGAAGCTTGACTCACTAAAACACGCCCGCTGCTGTTAAACAAAGTAGAGAGAAACTGGCCAGACGACCACAGCCTACTCCCAGCCAACAAATCATATATCGGGTGTTTGCTGATATTTACGAATCAGAACGACTACAAGTGTCAGTTGCAACACTAAATCGATACACATGCGTGCAAATGCAAGCGTCGAGTCTCATCGTGAATGAGGGCGATAAAACCTGAATCCACGTGTCAGCGCCCGACAAGTCTCCATTACGGTAACTTGCCGACGGAATGGACGTCGAGCAGTGAACTTACTGAAATCCTGTTTTCGGGCAGTTGTTCTGTGCGAGACGCGAACCAAGTTGCAGATTCGTTTAGCCCGGAAGGTCTATACTCCTGGCACTGGACATTCGTCCATGGAAGGACGAGTTCGTCATGATCAAGCCAATTCCCGACGGATACAGCTCTATCACCCCGTATCTCATCTTCGAGGATGCCAAGTCCGCAATTGATTTCTACGCGAAGGCATTCGGCGCGCAGGAACTGTTTCGTATGCCCATGGGGGATCGGATCGGCCACGCCGAGATGCTAATCGGCAACTCTCGGATTATGCTGGCCGATGAAGCCCCGCAAATGGATTTCTACGGCCCTAAACATCACAACGGGTCGCCCGTCAGTCTTATGCTCTACGTCGACGACGTCGACGCTTTCACAAAAAAAGCCATCGCAGCGGGAGCCAAAGTCCTGCAACCGGTGAAAAATCAATTCTATGGTGATCGTTCTGGGACCTTTCTCGATCCGTTCGGCTACAAGTGGACGATCAGCACACACGTTGAAGACGTTTCGCCGGAGGAAATGCAGAGGCGCATGGCGAGCGCGACTGCGGGCTAGAGTCTTGCAACGTTGGTGTAAGAAGAATGGGCTGGGGGGACCGCCTGTACGAATTGAAAATGACACTACACAGAGCCTCACTGGCGCCGCCCTGCCAAGGCAACAAGCCTGTGAAGTCGCCTTTTCATAACTCCACCGGGGATGGCCGAAATTTACTGAAGGTATGGTCCGCCGTCCGACTGCAAGGGAAAAGTGTTTAGAGGAAGAAAGTCTGCGTCAATGTATCCGGCCTTCTTGTGGAGAGTTGTTTTTCTCCTGGCCATGATGAGATACGCCGCGTGCCTGTCCTTAGAAACGCCTCGGCCATGTAAGGGCCCATTCGGTAAACAGGTTTCAGGCACGCCGTTCTGACTGTTCTTTCATCTTCACTCGCCCGATGCAGACCTTGGTGGGGGAACCTGGGTCGATCTTTTCTTACGCCTATTTACGCCGGTATAGCACCGGGAATCGCCTTGTAATCCTGACCACTTGAGAGCACTGCCCATGCGATCCGCGCCAGCTTGTTCGCCATAGCGACGATCAACACGTTCCGTGGCGCTCTCCTCTCGGTTGATGTCATCCATGAGCCCATCGCGATCCTATCTCTCTTCGATCGCAACACGACAGCACGAGCCCCATGGACCAAGATCTTGCGGAGGTAGCGGTTTCCGCGCTTGCTGATCCCATACAGCTTCGCCTTGCCTCCGGTTGAGTGCTGCTTCGGCAGCAGACCCATCCACGCCGCGAACTCTCGTCCCTTGTGGAAGGCCGCACCGTTGCCGATCGATGCTACGATCGCCGTTGCCACCAACGGTCCGATGCCTGGGATCTGCCGCAGTCTGCGACAGGCAGCATCGCTCGAAGCGATCCGTTCTATTTCGTCGTTCATCTCCTGAATCTGGAGCTCCATATGCTTCCACTCGCTCCACAGCATCGCAACCAGGTTCCGTATCCTCGGAGTGAGGTTCTCGTTGGCGCTCTCAAGCACCTCAGGTATGGCTTCCCTTAGCTGAACGGGGCTCTTGGCAAAGACCATCCCGCGCTCCAACAGAAAAGCGCGAAGCTGGTTGATCACAGACGTTCTTCGCACCATCAATCGGTCCCGCACCCGATGCAGCGCTTGCAGGTCCAGCTGGTCGTCCGTCTTGATCGGAACGAAGCGCATGTTCCGGCGATCGACAGCTTCGGCGATCGCTTCAGCATCAATGAAGTCATTTTTGTTCGATTTCACGAAAGGCTTCACGAACTGAGCCGGAATCAGCTTAACGTCGTGTCCCTGTGCTCGCAGTGCACGGCCCAGGAAGTGAGCTCCAGAACATGCCTCCATCCCGATCAGAGACGTCTGCAGGTTCGCCGTGAAGTTAATCAACTGCTTCTGCGTGAACTTCTTCTTCAGCAGTACCTTGCCGTTATCGCCAAGCGCCACCAAGTGAAAAGTCGTCTTGCCAAGATCAATGCCAACGGAACGTATCTGCATGTCGATGATCCTCCTTGAACCTGCCTACAAGATCCCTCCACCCTAAGGTGAAGTTCAAGCGGCGGACCATCTCAGTAACGCCATTTTCCACATAAAGATCTGCGACGGTGACAACATCGAGCGGAAGCAAGGAACACCGCTGATTTCTTCGGCGGAAGCAGCATGCACCATGCCGAAGATCAGAGTTCACATTCTGGCAGAACGAGCAGGAGGTTCTTTGACGAATGGCGCAGCCTGGTCTATCCCGTCGTTGCGGACTGACTCCGTCAATCGCGGCTTCTGCATCTCCCTAGTAACGTCGGAGATGATCTTCCGCGCGATCTCTAGCCGACTTTTCTTCTTCTTCATCATAAATATTAATACCGTCGCGCTGAGAATCTGTTCTCAATGGCTCACAGCGCCTTTTCGACAGAAGATGAGCATTCAGGCATTTGTTGGATCTGATCCGGAGAGCGGCCCCATTTTCGTCACCAGCAACACCTCCAGCAACGTGGCAGTGTGACGAACGTTTCCCGAGATGGTGATGAGGGCTTCTGAGATGACAGGATGTTCGTCGGCCAGCAAATCAAGACGATCACTCACATTGTGGAGTTGCTGAGCTTCGTACAGGATCGAATTCGAAGGCATTGCGCACCGGCTTTCCTTAGAGCCTAAGAAGGGGAGACTTCAGGTGGGCTGACTAGTTAAATTGGACCCGCTTGAGGACCTCACGTTCAAGTTCGTCTCTTCTGGCTCTCGAGAACTTCCCGGACTTCAACCGTGGCCGCACACCCGCAATAGCATCCTCCTGGGTCGTGATCTCTGCCTGGAGCTGCCCTCTGTTCATCATGGTGCGCACCTCTGATGTTCGCCTTCCGGAGGGCGGAGCTGCGGTTTCCTCTGCCTGCGTGTAGGTGCTCGATGCCAACCACAGTCGAGGTCGTCACTGAATTGCGAGGTGCGCTACGTGATAGACGAGATAGCCAAGGACAATGAGAATCATCAGTCCAACCACCGGGTGACTCTTCTTTGTGTGCTCCGTTTGGCATTGACCTTCTGCAAAAGCGTGGGCAGGCGGCGAGCTGCCGTACGGTTTCGCCTTCCGCACACCGACGGGAGTAAACACCCTGGGCATTGCAGGACGTCACCTGCCTACTCATCTATCTCAAGAATCCAGCACTACGAGATCATCTTGATCCGAGAAATCGTCTGGGTCTGAGCAATATTGATCAGATGGAGCGGAAACGTCGCCCTGGACGGAAAGACCTGAGAAACGTCAGCGCCGTGAGGCGGCCCGCCTGAGTGAGCAAAATTGACCATACTTGGTGAGCCGGAGTTGGGACAATCTTCACTCCGGGGAAACGGTGATGGGTCAACTGTTAAGCATCAGCAGCAGCCGTCCAGAGACACCGAACGTCGAATGCAAGCAGGGCCCGATCTTTGAGAATCGAGGGGTCATCTAGATGACACAGAATTACGCGCGTCACTGCAACGCTAACGTAGCTTCGATTCGATTTGCCTCCATTGTTTCCAAACGGTCGCTTCGGCCACCAGCAACGCAGCACTAGCAGAGAACGAGATGCAGCATTGGTTGCATTGGTCTAAATTTCCGAAATCTTGCGCCGCCAGCCGCGCACGCAATCGCCAAGCTCGATCTAGCCATCGAGAACAGACCGTTAGGATCTCTCCCACGGCCCAAGAAAGCACCACTGTTTCCTTGCAATCCTGTCGTTGGCACTGACGAAAAGAGCCGCTTTCTAGCACTGCTGTTTTCTCCCCCATCTTTCAAACTGCGCTGTTGTCCGTACTTATGGACTTTCGCCTTATTTTCGTCTACCATTAACTCATAGGATGGATGCCAGCGCCCTCCGCTGTAGACAGGATGGTTTATGTGGGACCGCGACCGCGAACGAGAGGAAGTACTCGCCGACTACTACTTCGGTGGCCAGGCTCGTCGGGACAATCTCCCTCTTAATTTGGAGACGCCGCCCTCCTGGCAGCAAGGCTGGCGGGACGTCGACAAGGATGTGCGGGTTAGGTGCGTCGAACCGGATCTGCTCGAGCCGATATAAGAAGCCTTTCTTCGTCCGCTGGTAGTAGAGGGACTCGTCCGCTATGAACAAACAACTCATCGAAATGATCGCGAGAGATGAAACCGGAGAGCCGCACTATTTCGAACTGATCGCCGAAATTTAGCCAACGGTCTGTCTCCTCACCTGCCGACTAATTTGGATGCCCCATCCCCTCGGAACAGTTCTCAATTGGTGCCAAATCTATAGCGCCGTATCGACAGTGCTCAGGAGGCAGAATTTCACGCTGCAGACGATTTTGGAGCGAGCATTGTGGATACGGCGATTTGTGCTACACCCGATGGAGTTTTGGCAGGACAATTGCTTTATGGGGATTCAATCCATCGCAGCCATTTTGCGCTGATTTGAACGGAAGCAATGTGAGTGCAGTGTGCAGCATGCAATTTGTCCTGCCAAAAAATCTACCACGCTTTCCCCTACCCGCGGAGCGGGTTTAGTACAAATCGCCGAATCACTCGAAATCGCCGAATCACTCGGCGAACATCGTTGGACGCTGCTGAAGGTAGATCTCGAGGCATAAACCGCGGAGCTAGGGACTAAAATTTAGCGGTGGATGGTTCGCATGACATCGATTCGGAAGACCCTCTGGAGTTGTTCGATTCATGGCTGAAGCAAGCTCAGGAGAGCGAGCCCAACGATCCCAACGCGGCTGCTCTGGCGACCTCAACTACGGACGGTGTGCCAAGTGTGCGCATAGTCCTAGCGAAGCGTATAGGTGCACACCGCTTCTGCTTCTTCACCAACGCGGAGAGCAGAAAGGGCATTGAGCTCGCAGAAAATCCCAGAGCAGCTCTGTGCTTTCACTGGAAGATTCTGCGGCGACAGGTACGAGTGGAAGGAAAAGTGTCGGAGCTTGGTGTAAACGATGTGGACGAGTACTTCCATAGCCGATCGCGAGCCAGCCAGATCGGCGCAGCGGTCTCTGATCAGAGTCGTATCCTCGGAAGTCGTGAGGAACTGGAAGAGCGAGTCCGGGAATTCGGCGAGGAACATCCGGGAGAGATTCCCAGGCCAGGATTCTGGCGTGGCTTCTATTTACATTCAGAGCGGATCGAATTTTGGCTAGATGACGTAAACAGACTCCACGACCGCTTTCTCTTCACGAGGGACGGAGATCGATGGCAGAAAGCTCGGCTCTATCCGTGATAACCTCTTCCTCCTGTTAAATGCCGATTGCGCACGGAACGCTACCCCCGGCGATGGTTCGGAATCGCGCCGGTACTTCGCCGACCGGCTCGATGAGCGCCTCGGCCTGAATGCGCCAATCAAGCACTCAAACGTACGGCTCATGCAGGTGAACAGGCACAGCGACTCTCCGGACGCGCTGGTTAATCAGTTCCACAAAAACTGAGAAGCCCATCGCAAAGTAGATATAGCCCTTCGGTATATGCATGCCGAGCCCCTCGCCGACCAACGCAATGCCAATAAGCAGTAAAAACGACAGTGCGAGGATTTTCACCGTCGGATGGCGATTAACGAAGGCGCTGATGGGGCCTGCTGAAAACATCATTACGCAGACGGCTAGGATCACGGCTGTAACCATGATGGTGATTTCCTCTGCCATGCCGACGGCGGTAATGACTGAATCCAGCGAAAAGACGATGTCCAACACCGCGATCTGAGTAATGACAGCGGCAAATGACGGTCGCACTCGCGCCGTGCTGTGGCCTTCTTCGCCTTCCAAACGCTCATGAATTTCAGTCGTCGCCTTCGCGAGCAGGAACAGGCCACCGCCCATCAAGATGAGATCCCGTCCGGAGATTGGGCGCCCCAAGATAACAAAGAGCGGAGTGGTCAGCCTGATGATCCAGACAATTGACAGCAAAAGCAGGATGCGCATCCCCATCGCGGCCAGCAGTCCAATCCGCCGAGCCGGGCCTTGCTGAGACCCCGGAAGCTTGCTCGACAGAATCGAAATAAAGATGACGTTGTCGACGCCGAGCACAATCTCGAGGAACGTCAACGTGATGAGCGCAACCAGACCGGAAGAAGTGAACAATGCATCCATCGTGACCGCTCTCCCCTGGAACTGAGCTGCATATTAAGACCGGGGGCCACTACTTTCAATCAATCGGGTCACCTTCTCCTGGATAATCGTTTCTTGTATGTGGGAGTAAAGGCTTCGGACATTGTGCTACTTGTCCAACGTATTGTAGGCAAATCGTCAAAGCGCGTTCCCACTCGCACCTGATCTGGAAACGCGGTAAGCCCTGTTGTCGTCAACTGAGAATTGAAGTTACCGAAAACGAGACTTTTAAGGCACTTTGGGATTGTTTCCGGTTTGCCGGTAATTCGTCCAAAAGCCTGCTAATGAGTGCATTGGCGATGTTACGTCAATTGGCGGATGGAGTTTTGTTTTTTGAGATTGCCTTACCGCCTCGGGTGACAGACGAGGCGTTTACCGCTTCTGGCCCGGTGCGCCAGCTAGCAATACGACTTGAGCGAAGAGCCCGGTTGTGTCACCAGAATTCGTTTTGTCTTTTCCATAGCCTATGGCAAAGGTCACGGTGTCGTTGGCTTTCAATTCAACCTGCCCGAATAGCTCGCCGTCGGGTTCGGCCCCCCACCTTTGGGATCCGGCCACGCAGCGTTATTGGGATTTGGACGTAAAGAATGGGAAGCTGTGGACCCAGGGGGAAAACCTGGACGCCTACTATCTCCTCTATTTCGAAACGGACCGCGAGCGCATTGCAGCAATGATGCGACGGCTCAACGACCCAGCTAAGTTTAACGGCGCGCTGTTGCCTACCTTAGCTTTCGACACCCCGAAGTGGGGCGGTTATTGGCGCGGCCCGGCATGGCCCAGAATTTTTGGCTACGTAGCCATGGCACTTACGCGAAGCGGCGGAGGACGCGAAGGATTTGATTGGCTCTCTCGGGCAATCAATTCGAATCTTGGACCGCTCCTGCCTGAAACCGTTGATCCAAAATCCTATCCTCCAGGAGAGCATGCCAACGGCACAGTTCGTATTATGGGGCACGATACTCTCGACACACTTCTCTTTCCCGAAATCGCGGGTTTGCGCACGTGGGGAGGAGAAAACTTGGCCGTGGTCTCAAATGCGGCCCTTGGCAAGTTGTTCGTGCGCAACCAGAAATGGATGGGGGATCGTTATGATGCTCTATTTGACCCCGGGCATCCAACGCTGATCTGGCGCAATGGAGAGGCCTTGCCCGCAATGGCGCCGGACAAAATCTGGTATGCGCATAAGCACGGCGAAAGAGTTTTGTTTGAAGTGAGCCGGGAGAGGACCAATAGATAAATAAAACGTCGGCTTTGCGCTTCTGCTCGCACTGCTCATTTGAGTAAGTTCGCGGATCACCGTTCATTGCGTCGGCAAGTTAGCGAAAACCGATTTCGATAACTTGCTGGGAACTTTCTCAAACCCCATTTTGCAGGTGGACGGATTGCTATGCTGGAGGGGATAGGTATTCTGTCGACGCATTGCCTGCGACCGTAAACAAGAATGTTTGGAAGAGCCGGGAAGAGCGAGCATGATGCAGGTTTTGATCCGATCCGCTAGGTTGCAACTAAGCCCGTTCAAAATGGCTGACGCCGAAGAGGTCTTCGAATGCATCACCCCTGCGATCGCTCGCTTCATGCGCTGGGAGCCCTCCAAATCGCTCAACGAGTACAAAGCACACCGGGAAGCCAGATTACAGGCGAACGATCAATCGGTTTTCTCCCTCGTTATAAGACGCAGTGACACCATGGAATGTCTAGGCATTGCCGGACTGGATGAGGCGGATCAAACCAACCCCAGAGCTTGGCATCTGGCTCAAGGAAACAGCTCATGGTCACGGCTAAAACAGAAGCCATTAAAGCGGTTGCTGAATGAGCGACGAAAACTCTCGCGAAGGAGAGCTTCCTTTACCCCGTAGCAGTAGAAAATGTCGCCAGCAGGCGTATCGCCGAAAAACTTAACGGCGAAATCGTAGGAACACGCAGAAATCCAAAATATGAATCTGTCGTCTATGAAATCTGCCCTCTTACCCGACCCTGGTCGGGCGGTTAAGAAGACTGTTGCGTCTGGCCGCTTCCTGCGCTCTTTCAGAGCTTTCGTGGCAGACCGCCACCAGCCTCCTGCAAAGTCAGGTGGTCTCAATGGGTCGACGCAACACTCAGCTCAGACCCACATTCAATGAAAACAAAAGCTAAAAGCGCTGGCTAGGGTTATGATAAGCCGGAACCCTACCTGGCTAGGTTTTGGGCCACATCAGCCAAACAGATCGATTCTTCAGGGTAAGCATTTGTGGATCAGCTGATTAGATAGTGTTGCATCGACCGGTTGAGCCGGCACACGTTTTCAGTAAGTTCATTGTGTCACCGGCCATACAAGGTGCTAGACACATAACAAGAGCATGCCAACGCTGATCACTTCGACCGAGCGTCGGTCGTTTGAAGTGCCGTCTTGATTGCGGTTACTCGTTCTGACAAACTTCCCGGTTCGACGGAGCGCGCTTGCTGAGGCGCCGTAAGATGACTCGTCGTGAAAGAGGAATTAGCGAATTTAGGTGAATACTCAGCAATAAAAAGAGGCGGCCTCACGACCGCCCTTTCCTTGCACTTTCTACGCAATTTGAACGTTCTCTGCTTGCCAGCCCTTGGGACCTTTCACAACATCGAACTGAACAGCCTGACCTTCCTGCAGTGTTCGGAAGCCGGTACTCTTAATTGCGGTGTGATGGACAAACACATCTTCACCGTTCTGACGGCTAAGAAAGCCGAATCCTTTTGCATCGTTAAACCATTTTACAATTCCTTGTTCCATTGAACTTGTTCCCTATCAGTTGATGTACCGCCGAACGCAATGTGGAGAATTTGCGTGTAACGGACAACCAGAACAAGCAAGTAGACCAGATCGAATTCTAGCGATCAGTCTTCAGACTACTACCTTTTTAGGTCGGGTGAACCGGACTCTCATTTGATATCAGGCTGACGGACCTATCACGCAGAACAGCCATGAATATCCTAGATAGATATACGTCGACAGAGTGAACAACTAAATCGATGTCTTGTCGAGTCTCTTGAGGATCTACCCATTCACTGTGCGCTCGTTCAAGCCGGGCGGATTCCCTCGAAGAGACTGGACATCTTCCACGGCCGACAATGAGATGTTCGGAAGTGACGCGCAAGGACTTGACCTTCTTTTCTGAATCCGTGAGCTTCCGCCCAGTTCCAAATGCCACGAGGGAGCGGTAGTTCATTGAATGATTGAACTGGCTAGAGCGAATGAAGCACTACGCCGGGTCCCAGTCCGGCGATGAACCCTATTGCCAGGACCACGGCGGCGATAATCCATCTCCGGTTGCGTTGGATTTCGATCATCCGGAATTCGCTGCTGGGGATGCGCGGGCCATAGAGCAGGGTCCACATCCACGCCAGCCCTGAGTTGCCACCAAATGACGCTGCTGCAGCTGAAAGCAGAATCAACAGCGGCCCAACCGGATTCAGCGCTCCCGCAACGCAGGCGAGTATCCCGGCAGTGAGATAAGGCGTGACCGTGAGTTGGCGCGCGCGCCGCACACGGATCTTCGCATCCTTCCCTAAGAACGGACGCAGTTCGCGCAATGACAGAGGCACAAACACAAAGAAATAGGTAACGATCCCCAGCGCAGCCAGACCCACGCGCCACGCCCAGGCTGGCTGCCATCCTGCAACCACCGCCGCCCAGTCACCAATGTTGCCGATGCCGGAGAACAGAAAATATCCGCCTACGTGAAACAGATTGAAAGTCATCAACAGCCAGAAGAAATAGCGCCAAGATGCCGACCGTTTGACGGCACGCGCGGCGACCCAGAACAGCACTCCGAAGATCAGATTGGCGAGCGTCCCGCCCGCCGCCACCAGACGCGTGTCCGCGCTGCATTCGAAGTGCACCGTTGAGAGCACCAGCGGCCGCCCACCCGTGGCTACACACATGCCTCCGTGACCAAGCCCCTCGTGGATAAAGTCCGCGATTACCGTGGCAACAATGGCGATCGCAGCGATGGTCAATAGATCGGGCTTGGTTGCTTCGGGCAAGCATGGCGGGCTGGACTCTGCCGTTGCGTCTCTTACATCATTGGCCGCCATGGGCTGCATTCTAGCAGCGGACTCGATCCATGCGTCGTGGGCGCTACAGACGGCGCCGCACCCGACCATTATCTTCGTGCTAAGCTGCAACCTCGGTGAGCAATTCTGGTTGAGGAAGTGCGACAAGGCCTTCGCTAACACGATGAGTCGAGCTTCAAAAGGCGAACACCTCCGGAGCAGTCTAGGAACAGGCCTTACGGCTATATTCATCAACTAGGGGAAAGACGGAGGCTCTCGGGGGGTGTCTTCGACTCAGGCTGAACATAGATCAAATCCGGGCGATCATTCTTCACGTTTCCAACCTCTGCGCTGACCTTCCAGGCCTCAACTGCTCGGAATCGAACGGTCGCAGAAGGTCCATCGGCAGACGCTCAGGGTCCGCCGGCGCGAGCCATCGCTCATAGTCGCGCGGCGCCAGGATCGCCGGCATTCGGGAGTGAATCGGGGCCATCAGTTCGTTTGGCTCAGTGGTGATGATGCTGTAGGTTTCGAGAACCTGACTCGTTGCTTCGTCGCGCCATCGCTCCCAGATGCCCGCAAAGGCGATCATGCTACCGTCCTTCAGGGCAAAAGCGAAAGGCTGTTTGTTCTTCGCATCCAGCTTCTTCCATTCGAAGAAGCCGTCAGCCGGTACCAGGCACCGGCGACCCTTAATTGCATCGCGGTAGGTTTCACTCATTGTCAGCGTTTCAGCTTTGGCGTTAATAGTCGAATAGCTGACGTTTGCATCTCGCGCCCAGAAGGGCACCAATCCCCAACGCATCGGCACCACTCGCGCTCGTCATTGTCGCGATCGAGGCGCACGACTGGCTGGTACGTCATCGGGGCAATGTTGTAGCTGGGCTCGATCTCGAATGGTACACGGATGCCCGCATGCATGGCGTCTGCGATGCGCTGTTTGTCAGATCGGCGATAGTAGCGTCCGCAGATAACTCACCTCTTGTAATATCCCGATTTTCCCAGCTTAGGCAGGAGGAGTAGCTTTAATCACCGCACGCGTGATCTCCGAGAGGGCACAATTGAAGCGACTAGATGCGGTACCGTGTCCTGTCAACTCGCGCTCGATCCTATAAAACTCAGCGGGAGATATGCTGCTGCAAGAGCTTGTTATGTCTTCTTTGAACTTCTTCCATCGGATCGGAACACTGGTAGGAATCGGAATCTGTCTTGCCTCTCCACTTTCCGTCCCATAAACGAGGAGGTTCACCATAACACCATCTGCTGGCATGCGACTGATCAAGAAAACGATGATGTAACTATCGCTGCTCATTGGCCTTTTATTCTACAGCGAAGGATTTCGACATCTCCGTCATCGATTCGCATGTTCTCATATGCGCAGGGCTCCAACCACACTCGCATGCGCAAAGGCGAAAGGCCATCCACCAGAGACTGTTACGAAACTGAAGGCTGGTAAAGCATTAAGCACGACGGAGGCGCTCCTAAGAAGGGGCGCCTTTGGTTTCTGGGATGATGCTGGCTGTTTGGAAGTCTATGGGGTAACGAGGCGCTGGATGAGAGTCGATCCGCCGAGCAGGTTGACCATGCGTTTGAGGTTGTAAGCCATAACCGCGAGGCTGATTTCAGTTTTTGAACCATGCAGTCCTCGCAACAGGAAACGAGGGTGACCGAAGATCTGGTATTTGAGCGTGGCGAAGGGGTGCTCCACCGTGCATCTTCGTAGCCGCATCTTGTCGGGCGTGGCACGCTGCTGCATGCGGTTCAGGACATCGTCATAGAGATGGCGGGTTAGTAATCGCTTCGGAGCCTGGGTGCAGCGATTCTTCTGAGCGCAGTTTGCGCAGTCGCTCGCCTCTGCCTGGTAATAGACTGCCCGGTCCTTGCGGGACAGCGCCAGCCTCCGTAGCGTTTTGCCTTCGGGACAGAGGAAGCTGTCGGTCTCGGGCTGATAGAGGAAGGCGCTGCGGTCCAGCATCGAACCGTCGCCCTTATTATTGATCCCGCGACGTGACGGGACATGCGGGACCATGCCAGCTTCTTCGCAGCGGCTGGCCTGCTCGCCATTGGAATAGCCCTTGTCGGCCAGGATGTTCATGGGCTCAGTAGAGTCCAAGGCCTTACGCGCGGCTTCGGCCATGGGCTCCAGGCAGTCGCCGTCGCCGGCGTTCAGAGTGATCGCATGAGCCACGATCAGCCCATGCTCCGCATCCACTGCGGTCTGCACGTTGTAGGCGGGAGCCTTCGTGCCCGCCACCGGCATAAAGTGTGCTTCCGGTTCCGGATGTTGACGTAATTTCTCCAGCGCAGCCTGCACCGCGGACGGGTCGATGCTGGTCTGTTGCTCCTCGTCGGCCTTCTCCATGCTCTCCAGATACTTCTCAAGTGCCTGGCGCTCCCGCACACTCTCAGCGCTAGCCACCGCGCGGAACTTGGTGCCGTCTACAGCGATCCATTCACCACGGATCAGACCGCAGGAGCGCGCGAACCGCACCAGCGCCGCTCCCACAGCAGCGATCGCATCGCGGTGCATCCTCCGAAATTCAGCGATCGACTTATGGTCTGGATAGAGTCGCCCTAGCAGCCACATCAGCTCCACGTTGCGACGGCACTCAGCCTCCAGACGACGCGAAGAACGTAGCTGGTTCAGATATCCATAGAGATAAAGCTTCAGCAGATCGCGCGGATCGTAGCCAGGCCGACCCGTCTCCGCCGATTCCGCACGCTCAAAGCCCAGTTCTGCTATCGACAGTCCACCTACGAAAGCGTCGATCACTCGGCACACATGATCGGCCGAAATCAGATCGTCCAACACCACTGGAAAAAGCGTCCCCTGCCTCCGCCCTTCGCCTTGGATATAACCCAACGAAAATGCCCTCGCTTCCGCAAGGGCATCTTCTCATCTATTTGGCCCTACCCAAAAGAGTTTCGTAACAGTCTCACCAGGATGGCCTTTGCTCTTGCTCGCAGTGGCTGGATGCTCTTAGTACATGTCGCCCATTCCGCCGCCGTGTGCTCCGGCCGAAGCAGCCTGTCCAGGTTCGGGGATATCCGAAACCATGGCTTCGGTTGTCAGCATAAGGCCGGCGATCGAGGCTGCGTTCTGCAGCGCAGTGCGGGTAACCTTGGTCGGGTCGATCACGCCGGCCTCTACCAGGTCCTCGTACTTGTTGGTGGCGGCGTTGTAGCCGTAATGCGGGTTCTTGTTCTCTATGATCTTACCCACGACCACGGCACCCTCTTCGCCTGCATTGCCGACGATCTGGCGCAATGGCTCCTCGAGCGAACGGCGGACAAGCTGTGCACCGATCTTCTCATCGCCTTCGAGAGTTTTGATCAGGTCTTCTACCTCTTTGGCCGAGCGAAGCAGGGCCACACCACCGCCCGGAACGATGCCTTCTTCAACCGCAGCGCGGGTGGCATGCATGGCATCCTCAACGCGAGCCTTCTTCTCCTTCATCTCGGTCTCGGTTGCCGCACCCACCTTGATGACAGCCACGCCCCCCACGAGCTTGGCGAGACGCTCCTGGAGCTTCTCCCGATCGTAGTCGGAGGTGGTCTTCTCGATCTGGCTGCGGATTTCCTTTACACGGCCTGCGATCGCCTTCGAATCGCCGCGGCCTTCGATAATGGTGGTATTGTCCTTGTCGATGGTCACGCGCTTGGCGCTGCCCAGATCTTCAACCTTCACGTTCTCGAGCTTGATGCCGAGATCTTCCGTGATGGCCTTGCCACCGGTCAGCTTGGCTATGTCTTCCAGCATCGCTTTGCGGCGGTCGCCGAAACCAGGAGCTTTGACCGCGGCCACGTTCAGTGTGCCGCGTAGCTTGTTGACCACCAGCGTTGCGAGGGCCTCGCCCTCTATGTCCTCCGCGATGATCAGCAGCGGCTTGCTATTGCGGGCAACCTGCTCGAGCAACGGAAGCAGATCCTTCATCGAGCTGATCTTCTTTTCGTGAATCAGAATGTAAGGCTCTTCGAGCGAAAGCTTCCATCCGGTCCGGATCGGTGACGAAGTAAGGGCTCAGGTAGCCACGATCGAACTGCATGCCCTCGACCACTTCCAACTGGGTCTCGAGCGTTTTCGACTCTTCGACCGTAATCACGCCATCCTTGCCGACCTTCTTCATAGCCTCAGCAATGATGTTACCGATGGTTGCGTCGCTGTTGGCCGAAATGGTGCCCACCTGGGCGATCATCTCCCCGGTCACGGGCTTGGAAAACTTGGCCAGCGCGCCGCCGTGAACCACTCCCTGCTCATCACGTTTGCCCACGATGGCTTCCACGGCCTTGTCGATGCCGCGCTTGAGGGCCATCGGATTGGCGCCAGCGGCAACTGTCTTTACGCCCTCGCGATAGATTGCCTGAGCCAGCACCGTCGCAGTTGTGGTGCCGTCCCCGGCCACATCCGAGGTCTTCGATGCTACTTCTCGCACCATCTGTGCGCCCATGTTTTCCAGAGCGTCCTTCAGTTCGATCTCTTTAGCCACCGTCACGCCGTCCTTAGTGATGGTGGGAGACCCGAACTTTTTCTCGATTACGACGTTGCGACCCTTGGGCCCGAGCGTTACCTTGACCGCATCCGCCAGCTTGTTTACACCGCGCAAAATTGCCTGACGCGAATCTTCTCCGTGCAGAATCTGCTTTGCCATTTCAATTCTCCTTAAAAAGAGCAGAGACTTGCCACCCAGATCATTGCTTGGTGTGCTGTAACTCTGGGTGCTTCATGAGCCAGCTAGCACAAGCTGGTATTGGCCCAGCAAAACTTCGCAGCCAGTGGGTCCGCCGCGCGCCTACTTCTTCTTGAGAATACCGAGCACTTCTTCCTCGCGCATCATCAGG
The DNA here is from genome assembly GCA_963823845.1 of Terriglobales bacterium. GTDB lineage: Bacteria > Acidobacteriota > Terriglobia > Terriglobales > Acidobacteriaceae > Alloacidobacterium. Next base: position 953,759 of record CAWGND010000014.1, on the reverse strand, counting down.
AATTCCTCGCCATCGATCTTGATTTCGGTGCCCGAGTACTTGCCGAACAGAATGTGGTCTCCAGGCTTTACGTCGAGCGGGAAGACCTTGCCTTCATCATTCGACTTGCCCTTACCCACGGAAACAGCCTCACCTTCCTGCGGCTTTTCTTTGGCAGAGTCGGGAATGATGATGCCACCACGAATCGATTCGGTCTCGTCCACACGCCGCACCAAGATGCGGTCATGGAGCGGAGTGAAGCTGGTCGCTGAGGATGCAGTTGCGGTTGTCATTGCGTTACTTCTCCTTGACACGAGGTTTTCCCAGCGCTACTGACTACGAAATCCTGAATGTGAATCGCAGGGCAGGAATGGCTGACAAATCAGTGCTTGTTAGCACTCTCGGCCTTCGACTGCTAACAATAGGCGCTCCGAATGGCCGTTGTCAATCCTTAAGGCGACATTCTTGAGCTAAAGACGCTCAGATATCAATACAGGGTTATTATGAGATTCTGCCTTTCTAGCCCGGCGTTTCTGTCGCCAGAGCGCGCCGGTAGGGAACCGATGAACCTGCCAGTTACCTTGGGTCCAGCGCCGCAGCCTCCCGTGTTTAGAAACCTGACTCCCGCCAACGTTTTGCGGTCAAGTTCCTCTCCTTTTATCCGCTGTTATACCTGGCGGTGGGGTTGGCAGGGTTGTTCCTTCGAATCGACGATCCCAATGCGTGGCTGCCTGGCCCTTGTCTTTGGAGGATTCCTCGCTGGGTTTAACGCCTGGCAATGCGGAATTGCTGAAGTGCAGCTTGCTCCCGGCGACACGCCGGTGCTCTACACCGATGGCATCACCGAAGCCGCGAACCCCGAGGGGGAGGAATTTGGTGAGTCCCGTTTGCTGGACACACGGGCCAGCCATTCTCAGCTTCCCGCCGGACCCCTTCTCCAGACAGCGGTCCAGCAATTCAGCAGGAGTTACGAACAGCAGGACGGATATCACACTAGTGGTCGCGCGGTCGCTCCCAGGATAAAATGTGCGCCTTAGTATGCCTACCGTGTGATTTCCTTGAGTTCATTTGATGCTGAGACGCGCGGATCGAGGACCGGATAGCCGATCGCAAAATGGTATACGACCTGTCCCTGAGTGGATACCAGGTTGAGATGACGCTGCACCTCATCATCATAGAAGGCGCCGATGCCGGTCGCACCCAGTCCAAGTGCCTCAGCGGCGAGATACAAGCGGTGGCCAATAGCGCCTGCTTCAAAATGCGCATAGCGATAACCACGGTCGCCATAGGTGCGAGCGGCACGCTCGAGATCGCCGATCATCGAAAAAGTTACGCAGGCATTACCGGCGAGCCTCTGCCCAAGGCTCAGGCCAGCGGCCGCCACGCGCTGGTCGCCACTCTTGGTCTGCTCCAACTCGGCACGCTCCGGCCAGAACCTGTAGACCCCGGGTTGCAACCCATCGACGCGATGACCATACAAATAGAGTCGGATGAAACGCGTGCCCGCAAAATCAGCCGACAATGGCTGGGCTGTAACGGCAAGGATGGCCGAGAGCTGCGCTAATGACATCGATCGCTTTCCACCCACGAAGTCGAGCGCCGAGCGTCGCATTCGGGTAGCCGCGCTAAAGGTGCGAGTCGATGAATCCGGAGAAGGCAGTTTGATCTCGCCGGAGCCAGTTGAAGCCGACTCTGCGAAGGAGGTTTCACCGCTCCCACTGCTTCGTTTCGTGGCGAAGTGGATGCTGTTAATCAGTGGGTGAGCAATCGTCTGCTTGGAAAGCTGGTTCGCCTTCCCGCCGAACCAGACAGTCTTGCCGGTATCTGCATCACGCACCGGAATGGACTTGCCGTGGAGGCTGACAATCAGCATAGGCCACTCGTCACTGTTAAGGTGAACCATCCGCGCCACGTCATCGTCCACGAAGTGTCCAACCGCGCAGTGGTCGCAACCGATAGCCCGGGCGGAAAGTGCAAGCGCCTGCCACGCGTGTCCTATGTCATGCAGGCAGTACCGATAAGCCCGTTCACCATACTTCCAGACCTCGCGCCACACGATACTGGTCAATACAAACACAATGGTCGCAGAACCGCTGGCGAGCTTCAATTCAAAATCACCGCGCCCGCGCTGCTCTGCCATGTGCCTGGATGGATCGTAGTGATACAACCCATCTGGCCACCCGTTCAGGCCTCGTGTGAGGAAATGGAATTCCGTCGGGTGCAGATTCCCTGAGGAGGGATTCACTCTTAGCGCATAGTTATATCCCGTCGACGGGACACGCTTCGACACGCTAATCGCAGCGGAATAGAAGAGCAGTTGCGAGAGGAAGGTCGGTCCGTCGCCGACAGGCATGGTGCCAGAGGCACCCTTAAGGACGTCGAGAGAGCTGGCATTTCAGGGGTGGGCGGATCTGCCGGCAGATCGAGAACCGGCACGCCTTCGTAATGGCGAAACGGATCAGGCATGTTCGCCCAGTCGAGAACATGCCGTGCTCGCCTCAGCGATTCAACGCTATGCTTTGTAGCTTCGTGATATTCGCGCCACGTCATTGCCGGTAGATGGGGCTTGGATTGCCCGATATTAGCATTGAGAGCCATGGCGCTACTGACGGCATTCTCTGGTCAGTCTTGATCTGCGGCGCGACAGCGCCATTATTCGTCTTGTTCTGGCATATCGTTGGCCCGTACACCGCAGTTAGGTGAACTGCTACTCCGTAAGCACTCGGCCCATTTTCCACCAGCTCATCGAGATCACCCCTTATCGGAGATCTGAAAACCATGGCACTACAGGACCCTGCTGACTCAACCGCTCCAATAGACAAACTTACTGCCTTCAGGTACACTTGGAAGTGAGCTGGTTACTACACCTCCTCCTCTTTCAGGTTCCCTGAACTAAGTCAGCCCATCTGAAGTTCGCTCTTCTTAGCTAACAATGACCTCTTAAAGGAGGATCTATGTTTGCACGCAACGTCTCTGTTCGTCTGAAATACAATATGCTTTCTGAGTACGGCCACATATTTGAGAGTCAAATTCTCCCGTTACTCCGCAAACAAAAGGGCTTTAGGGACGAAATCTCGTTCGCCGGTTCCAGCGGGCTGGATGTGACGGCAATCAGCCTATGGGACAACAAAGCGGATGCTGAAACCTACAACGCCAATACTTACCCCGAAGTGTTGAAGACCTTGGCAAAGGTGATCGATGGAGTTCCTAAGGTTTATGCGTGTGAGGTTATCAACTCGACCTTCCATAAGATCACCCTTCCCGTACACGCATAGGGCGACGACCATGTTCCAGGGGAGACGGTCCACTCCGTCTTCCCAGGCCACCGGGGGAAGCGTCGACCCCACCGTACGTCTTCTCCATCGCTTTCACCAGCCCACACCAGGCACCCTTCTTCAGAGTCTCGATGTAGTCCTTTATTCGCTGGTCGGTTATCCATCCGTGATGTAAACAATTACCCTGAGGTTCTTGCCAGCCATTGAACCGGTTTGACCAAATCCGGTTGTTGCAAATTGCCGAGGTGGACCTGAGAGCGGTTTGTTATCTTTGTTTTGGGCAAATGGGTTAGACAGTAGGCATCCGGAGAGAACGAACAGAGTGCCAGCGCAAAGAGCGAAAGGAATAGGCATAGACAAGGACTTTGTCGCTGTATTTATAATCTTTGCCAAGATCCCCTGTTTCCTCAGATCGGTTGCGGTTGCGCACGATTATGGACTTTTCCCCGTGGAAGGCCGCATCCGGGAAGGGACCATTTCAGATGAATGAGCTGAAAAACACAGCCTTTGAAGTCGTCGACTTTCTGGCGAAAGCTGGACTAGGACGAAGAATCGTTCAACTAAAGCCAAAGCAGGCCTTCTTTTCGCAGGGAAATCCAGCCGACTCCGTCTTCTATCTGCAAAAGGGCCGCGCCCAACTCACAGTTGTTTCGAAAAACGGCAAAGAAGCTACGATCGCGCTCCTCTCTTCTGGCGAATTCGTTGGAGAAGAGTCAATCGCCGGAGCGGTTGGGCTGCGACTGGCGACGGCCACTGCGATTACCACCTGTACGGCGCTTAAGATAGAGCGGGTAGAGATGATCCGCGTCATACACGAGGAGCATGCCTTATCCGATCTGTTCTTAAAGTTTCTGCTCGCCCGCAGTATGCGAACCCAGGCTGATCTTGTCGATCAGCTTTTCAACTCCAGCGAAAAGCGTCTGGCCAGAATTCTCCTGTTGTTGGCTGAATTTGGCAAGCCGGGTGAGCCGGAAACGTTGATTCCGACGATAACGCAGGAAACGCTGGCGGAAATGATCGGCACCACCCGGTCCCGCGTCAGCTTCTTCATGAATCGATTTCGCAAGCTCGGCTTTATTGAATACAACGGGCGCATTCGAGTTCATAAGTCACTGCTCAATATCATTCTGCACGACTGAATGGTTCCGCGCAGCCCCGGTGGGTACTCATTCGGGGAGGGACCACAAGGCGAAATCGATACCAGCCAAGCAACAGGCGACAAGTGTGAGCAAAATTGAACAGTATGAAAATTCGCGCAAATGGGACACTTAATTTCAATTGGCAGTGTGATACACGGGAAAGACACATGATGTCCAAAGCGAAAGTAAAGCTTCTCATCGTGGACGATGAGGTGTCGATTCGAATGTCGCTGGCGCAAATCTTCTTGGCCTGTGGATATAGCGTGCGATCTGATCCTCTCGATGTTCGAACCCGCCTTGTGTCAAGGGCGGAGTAAAAGGGAACCAGTAATAAGGATGAGGATGGAGTTGATTGCGGGGAAGAAGGGGCTCTGGAGCGTAGCGGAAGAGGCCCTTCTTCCCCGCGAGGGAAGGTCTCAGCGGTCTGAGGGTGGATTCCTTTTGCGGCAGCTTTGCTTGAGTCGGTAGCTGTCGCCGTTCATCTTCAGGATGTGGACGTGATGGGTGATGCGGTCGAGCAGAGCGCCGGTGAGCCTTTCGGAGCCGAAGACCTCGGTCCATTCCTCGAAGGGCAGGTTGCTGGTCACCAGCGTTGAATCGCGTTCATAGCGTTGACTGAAGGTTTCGAACAGCAGTTCGGCGCCGCTTTTGGACAGCGGCACGTAGCCCAGTTCATCGACGATGAGAAGCTCATAGCTGGCCAGCAGCTTCTGAAAGCGCAGGAGGTGCTTGTCGTCGCGAGCTTCGATCAGCGCGCTGACCAGCGCAGCGGCGGTGGTAAAGCGCACACGATGACCGCGCTGGCAGGCGGACAGGCCGAGAGGCAAAGCGAAGCTGTATGGGATCAGCAAGCGCGGAAACCGCTACCTCCGCAAGATTCTGGTCCATGGGGCTCGTGCTGTCGTGTTGCGATCGAAGAGAGATAGGATCGCGATGGGCTCATGGATGACATCACTCAAGAGGAGAGCGCCACGGAACGTGTTGATCGTCGCTATGGCGAACAAGCTGGCGCGGATCGCATGGGCAGTGCTCTCAAGTCGTCAGGATTACAAAGCGATTCCCGGTGCTATACCGGCGTAAATGGCGTGAGAAAAGATCAACCCAGGTTCCCCCACCAAGGTCTGCATCGGGCGAGTGAAGATGAAAGAACAGTCAGAACGGCGTGCCTGAAACCTGTTTACCGAATGGGCCTTTACATGGCCGAGGCGTTTCTAAGGACAGGCACGCGGCGTATCTCATCATGGCCAGGAGCAACAACTCTCCACAAAAAGGCCGGATACATTGACGCAGACTTTCTTCCTCTAAACACTTTTCCCTTGCAGTCGGACGGCGGACCATACATTTCGGTAACTACAACATTGTGGCAACTTAAATTGACCCGGTACCTTTATTCAACGCTGCTTTGATCTTCTTCAACTGAGCCACACACAATCGTGCCCACCCTTCTTCGCTCACGGACGCTAGATACCTAGCGAGGACGACTTCTTCGGTCGGCTCCGTTCGCTTCTGCGTCCCTTGCTTCTTCCGACCGGACAGCCATGCTTCGATCTCGCTCGCGGTTGCCGGTCGTGTTGTCAGACTCTTTTGTTTGATTGAGAATGAGCGTCCGTCTCTACGAAACGTATAGTTCAGGGTTCGCACCAACCCGCTTGTCGTGGAGGTCACTTGCTGGATTATGTGGCTGGGGCCTTTCATGGTACTGACGATTACTAGCCAGTTGCCCACTTCAATGTCGTTCAGTTCGCTCATGCAATATACGATAACGGTATACCGGGCACACCAGAGCGTTTGGATTTAAGGTAAAAATCACGGAGAACAGATGGACACAAAACTGATACTAGATGAACTCGACGCAGAGATCACACGCCTTCAAAGAGTTCGTGATTTGTTGTCCGGCGGGGGTGTTGGCAACAGCAGAGTCGATGCACCCAAACGCAAACCATTGAGCGCAGCCGCTAGGAAGCGGATTGGAGACGCACAGAGGAAACGATGGGCGAAGGCGAAGAAAGCTGCAAAATGACGAAGGGTATTTGGCGTTAGGGAATCGCCTGCTTACAAATCTCACGCGGGTATCTGGCGCATCTGTGGTCCAGAAATGCACCAGCAGTCTCATGTGACGCTTCTGGAGGGTTGGGCGTACGCCCCCTGGACTTTGCTGCTGGAAGAAACGTCCAAGCGCACTCCGAACACGACCAAAGCGGCTTCATCCAAATCAGGCTGGGAGCGGACCTTTTCATGCAGCCTCCTTAATTGATTCAAACGCGATTAGCGGCGGCACTGAACGTGTCAAGCGAGTTTGCGGTGCTGTCGCATGATTTCAACGACCCTACCGACCAACGCATATGTACCAGCATTCAAAAGAAGAACAAGGTAGAAACTGAGAGCGTAATGCCGAGCTGCCGCAATAGGGCAAGTCAGATAAACGATAGCCCACGGAACTGGAGCTGTTGGCGTTCCGGAGATGTCGACAGACCATAAGACCACAACAAGAGCACCTACGCCTGCCCATATCGCGATTCGGAGTTTCATATCAACTCGAAGCCATCCACGCCCGACAGATGAAGACCCAAAGAACGGGGCAGCCTGTTTAGCCGCCCCAACATGTCCTTCCATTCTTGATTCTCTAACACGAATCCTACTGTCTTCTGTCGCCCCGAGTCTGAGCAATATTGAACAGATACCAGCAGGAAACAAGCCTTCCGTGTGACGTAGACAATCGTTTGTCTACTGCACCATTTCGCACCTTTCTGTTGACATTTCGAATCAAACAGGGCATATTCGACCAGTTCAAGGCCGATTTTAGGCACCCCGCGAACGATCCAAAGAGCAATATTCTTTGAGAAATCGACAAAATCCCATCAAGTTCAGACTAGGTCAACGACTTCGTGAAGTGGATAGACCGCGACGACGGCTAGGCGTGGTCCAGCGACCTTGATGTGTCCAAACTCGGTACCTACCATATCCCCTTCTAAGCACTTATCCGTTAGCTACCAACAGCGTAGAGTGCAACGCCATGATTTGATCTGGGGCGTGAAGTTACCGATAAGTCGGGCGGTCTCAACCGGTCGGTGCAACACCATCTGATATGAATCATTTTTCTAAAGGTGGTGTTTATGGCACAAGGAAAACGGGACAGGCTTTCCACGGAGCAGCGGATCGACATGTGGCGCCGTTGGAAGGCGGGAGAGTCGTTGCATGAGATTGGCCGCGCCTTTGGTAAGGGCCATGGTTCCATCCGGTTCTTGTTGACGCAGCGCGGCGGGATAGTTCCTGCTGCTGGTCGGCGTTCGCCGCGAACGCTGACGCTGGCCGAGCGGGAAGACATCTCACGAGGAATTGCTTCCGGTTCGTCGACCTGCTGAGCGGCAGCAGGAACAGTCACATCGCAACCCTGGTGGAACGACATTCGCGTTTCACCATGCTGGTGAAAGTACCCAGCAAAGACACAACGACGGTCGTCGCCGCGCTGAGCAAGCACGTGCGTAAACTGCCCGCGACCCTGCGGCGCTCCTTGACGTGGGACAGGGGGCACGAGATGGCTCAACACAAGAGCTTCACGGTGGACACGCATGTGAAAGTCTACTTCTGCGATCCGCAGAGCCCCTGGCAGCGCGGCACCAATGAAAATACAAACGGCCTGCTAAGACAGTACTTCCCTAAGAAAACCGACTTGTCCGGTTACACTCAAGCCGATCTCAACAAGGTCGCTCTGCGCCTCAATCAACGCCCGCGACAAACTTTGGGCTTTCAAACGCCGGCGAGTAAACTGCAAGCCTGTGTTGCATCGACCGGTTGAGCCCGCCCGACTTTTCATGCACTATGGATCGCTCCCGGGTAGACCGTCAACAGGGCTGAAGCAGCGATCGCCCCGCGCTCCATTGGTAAACACTTCGCGACATATCAGGAATCTATCTTGAAGGCCGAACGTTATCCATTTTTAGGTTTTGTCGCTTGCAGAAGTTCTCCTCACCCTGTTCACGATCCGCCTCGCTAGCCGATAGCGATGGGGGCCGACAAACTCGACTGCGCGGTGATGAAAAGCCGGGGACGTTCGGGCTTCGCGGATGCGGAATTGGACTACAATCACCAGCAAGCAGGGTGGGGACGCACGGGCACTCGCTGGATGACAGCGGATAGAGGAGGGCTCAACGATGAGCTCCACGCAAAGTGTTCTTGGTTCGATCGTTTCTCTCTGGCGGTACCCAGTCAAGTCCATGATTGGAGAAGAGCTGAATGCTGCCGAGGTCACCAAAGGCGGCCTTCTCGGAGATCGCGCCTACGCGCTCATCGACACCTCCGATGGAAAAGTTGCAACGGCCAAGAACCCGCGGAAGTGGCCGCAGTTGTTCGACTTTCGCGCCGCGCTGACTGACAACCCAAAACCGGTGGGAAGGCGCCACCGGCGCTGAGTGAGATGCGATCCCGAGCATGATGTGAATCTAAGAACTAGCCGTCTACTTGGAATTAACGCCGTAGAACTACATTGCCTTACGGGCTTTAATACTCACAGCGCTCGATTGCGCACGAAATACACGCGGGCCAATATGAATGCCAGGTGCACTCTCGTATTACTTATTCTTTGCGGCCGCGTGAAATAGCTCGGAGACGGTTCTTACAAAATGTCTTGCCGATGGGGGCACGGGCACGCCTCCTGTAAGAATGGTCTCGTAAGTAAGATCCTTCCCATAGTAGCTGCGGGTATCATCCTGATTCTGGTTCACCACATCGCCTGTGAGATCAACACCCGCGAATACGCCTCGGCTGCGAGAATAGGAAAGAAAGGCGGCATTCGCCAGTTCAGTAGTAGATGCCTGAGAATTACGCCCGACTGGCCCCGCTGCCACCGCTGCATCTCCTCCGAGCTTGACCTTATCCTTGAGGAGTCGCTGAAAACCATTATGACTGGTTGCGACAAGGACCAAATCTGTGGCCTCGCCTCCAGCCTGCAGACCGAAACTCGCCCCTGTCATTTGTATGAAGACGGGCGCGCTCCATCCGTGGCCCGTGCGGCAACTAAGAACACCCTGTCCATATTGCGCACCGACAACGAAAGCTCCTTTCTTGAAACTGGGGATTACAGCTACGCATGTCGCCTTCGCTGCGATGTCGTCGGGGATGCCTTTGTCGGGAGTGTCCATTAGTTCATGTAGGACAGAATGGGCCGCATCGATACGTTGGACGAGCTTGTCTGTATCTGCCGCAAGAACTGCGGTTGTCGAAAGGGCACAAACGCATATCGTTTGAATGAATCTGTTCATCTTTAGAACACTCCTTGATAGACACAATTACTGCGGCGTTGCATTTTGTGATGCTGTTGCTTATCCACTAGTTGTGCAGGTCCTGGCTGCGAAGAAAGCGAAGGCGACGCGGCTATCCGTGTTTCGGCGGCTGCGGCTTCGATTTCACTGTTGATTTCGGCGCCCAGGAGCAGCATGAACCCAGTGATGTAGAACCACGTGAGCAGGACGATGACCGCCCCACGCAGCGAACCCTGGCAGAGGTGCCGAAAAGAAGCCAAAGAATTGATTATTGATTGATGGCAATCGCGCCCGTCCAAACACGGCAAAACGAACTACTTCCCATGAAAAGCATCTAACTCGACTGAGGTTTGAACCGTGGCCGACCTATACACACTGCAGGACCCGACGAAGCAATACCCTATGCCGAAGTTTAAGCATCAGCCTCAGCGTGTTCCCGGTTTGGACCGCAAGATGCAGCCCAGGCCTGATCACGGCGAAGAATCCTACCGTGGAAGCGGGCGCCTGCCCAATCGGAAGGCGCTGGTCACTGGCGGGGATTCCGGCATCGGACGGGCCGCCGCGATCGCCTTTGCGCGTGAAGGCGCGGATGTAGTGATTAACTACCTTCCCAGCGAAGAAAGCGATGCCAAAGAGGTCGTGAAGCTGATCGAAGCTGTCGGGCGCAAAGCATATGCGATTCCGGGAGATCTCAGTAGTGAGTCTTTCTGCAAGAAGCTGATTCACCAGGCCCACAAGAAGCTTGGTGGGCTCGATGTGCTGGCAGTCGTAGCCGGGAAACAGCATGCCGTCGAAAAGATCACCGACATCACGACGAAACAACTGGAGGAGACCTACAAGGTGAATGTGTTCGCACTCTTCTGGCTCTGCAAGGCGGCGCTGCCGCTGATGCCGAAGGGCGGCTCAATCATTACGACCGCATCCATTCAGGCGACTCACCCGAGTCCCAGTTTGCTGGATTATGCCCCAACGAAGGCAGCTATCCTGGCGTTCACTCGTGCGCTCGCACGTCAGGTTGCGGAGGATGGCATTCGAGTAAATTGCGTAGCGCCAGGTCCCGTGTGGACACCACTCCAGACAAGCGGCGGACAGCCAGATAAGAAGATTCCAACCTTTGGTACTCAGACCCCAATGAAGCGACCTGGACAACCCGTCGAAATGGCCCCCCTCTATGTGCTGTTGGCTTCGCAGGAGTCCAGCTATGTGACGGGCGAGGTTTATGGAGCAACCGGCGGACAGGAGATCTCATAAACGATCAGTGAGGCGCGAAACGCAGGAAGAGGCATAGCGACATGCGCATAATCCGCGGAAGTAATTTCTTCGCGAGGGAAAGACCGATGCCCTAGAAGCACACGTAACGACGGCGGGTGGCTCGGACAAAAGTCACCCCGGAAATCATTTGCGAACGGTCGTGCTGGGCAATAGGATGCAGGTTCTTTGAATAGCGTTTTCAGTAACGCACCTCCTCGACGGTTCGATTAGCTTGAATGGCTTCAGTAATGAGGAGATCCATACAATTTCCAGGGAGGTCGTCTTCGAGAGCACGGTGACACCGTGGTTCAAGCACGAACATTGAAAACGCTTCATCATTGCCGACATGGCTCTTTTCTTCAAACTGGCAACACGCATCCAACATGTTGCCGGACATTGTCTGTCCGAGGGGCCGGGACTTGCGCATCGGGATTATTGCATCACCATTCATTTCCGTTCCACCGCCTGCATATGGGGGCACGGAACTCTTTATTGCCAATCTGGCAGAAGGACTTATGCGCCTCGGCGCGAACGTCAACGTTTATACGAATGGAGAATCGACGGTTAAGGCACAAATTCGTTGGCTGTTTCCGCAACATGAATGGCCACTCTCCACCGAGTCAGCGGGCTTGCTTAAAGAAATTGACCACAACGCGTGGGCGATCGAGCAAGCGAATGACGAGTGTGATATTGTGCATATCAACAGTGCTCTAGCTGTTCCGCTCACCCGTATCACAAATAAGCCAGTGGTGTGCACCCTCCATCATCCCTTCGAGCCACCGCTATCTGACCTCTATGAGCGGTATAGCGCTATCAGGTATGTATCGATCAGTGCCCATCAGGCCTCTTTAGTCCCCGGGATTTTGTCGCAGGTCATTTATCACGGCATTGACATAGCCCGCTATCACTTTTTGGAGAAGAAGGAACCATATCTATGCTTCTTGGGTCGTATCTGTCCAATCAAAGGCACCCACAACGCGATTGAAATCGCCAAACGGCTGGGGATGCCGCTCAAGATAGCCGGTGAGGTCCAACCGATATTTCAGAGTTATTTTGAGGCCAAGATATTGCCTCATTTGGATGGCAAGAATATCGAATTCGTCGGTGAAGCCGATTTCGCGATGAAGAATGAATTGCTTAGTCATGCCGCCGCACTGCTATTTCCCATTGAGTGGCATGAGCCTTTTGGACTCATTACGGTTGAGGCGATGGCTTGCGGGACCCCAGTCATAGCCTTTCCCGGCGGGGCCGTCGAAGAGCTGGTTCAAGACGGAGTATCAGGTAAGGTGTGCCAGGATATTCAAGAATGCGTCCGAGTGCTCCGATCAGCCCATTTCGAACCGCGTCAGATCCGGAAATGGGCCGAGGACAATTTTTCCTCCCACATCATGTCCATGCGCTATTGCGAACTCTATTCTGATCTGTTGAAGGTAGACTCATGTGACGGGAGCAGTGATCCAAGGAGAGCTGCCGCTTAACTATTTATTGTTGAGGCTCTATGCACTCCACCATTCCACCGCCAATCGAACCAAAACTTGCCTACCCTGAACCACTGCTGGTGTCCGTCGACCTCCTGTCGTTGATTCGAGGCACGACATTTTTCGCCGGAACACGCGGAGGGGATCTCGCGCCAACTGGTGCACCCCACATCGGTCTTTTTCGAAACGATACGCGATTTCTTAGTAGATACGAATTGCTGATCAACCAACAGGAACCGGTAGTGCTCTCTTCCACGACGGTAGGACCCGATTGTTCTCGCATCGAGCTAACCGTTCGCGGGGGCTCGGTTCCTGGTGAGAATCTGGATCTGCCGATCAATACGGTTTATGTTCATCGCGAGCAGTTCCTCGATACGGATCATCTCTATGACGTTATAGAAATCCAGAACTTTCACCATGCCCATGCAACGTTGTCAGTTGAATTGGCCTTCGCTGCAGACTTCATGGACATTTTTCAGGTGCGTGGACTGCTTCGCGGAAAAAGTGGGCTCTACTTCGAACCTGGAGTCAACAACTCAACGGTTTCGTTTCGATACTTCGGCTTGGATGAACGAACCCGCGTTACGAAGCTATCTTTTGCTCCCGAGCCAAATACTCTGAAAGGAGATCGAGCGATATGGCATTGTAGCCTCGCGCCGCACACTGTAGTTAGGCTGACGGCGATCATCGCGATGGGGGTCAATGAAAAGCCTGAGGCGGAGTTACAAATAAATTCTTCGAGCATCGATGAACTTCGCGTTTCTGCATCACGACGCTACAGCGATTGGCGTAAATCCTGCACAGAGTTTCACTCAGACAACGAGATATTCGATCTGTTGTTGAGAACATCGACCGACGACTTCTTCGCACTCCGCATTGGCGAATCAGCCGGCACGTCCATCGCAGCAGGTGTTCCATGGTTCGCAGCACTGTTTGGTCGCGATTCTCTATTAAGCGCCTATGAGGCCCTAATTCTAGATCCAGAGCTTGCTCGTGGGACGCTTCGCGTCCTTGCCAGTTACCAGGGGCAAGAGCGCAATGACGAGCGGGATGAAGACCCTGGGAAGATATTGCACGAGCGCCGATCCGGGGAAATGACGGCTACGAATGAAATAGCCTTCGGCCGTAGTTATGGTTCTGTGGATGCCACTCCGTTATTCCTTGTCCTGGCTGAGGAGTATTTTCGCTGGACCGCAGACGTAAGTCTTCTTCATGAATTGAGCGCGGCTCTCGTGGCTGCGACGAAGTGGATTTTAGAACACGGCGACTTGGATGGAGATGGGCTCATCGAATATTGCCGGCGGACTCCAAAAGGACTTTTTAATCAAGGATGGAAAGACTCTGGTGATGCTTATCGTCACAGCGATGGCGAAGTCGCTCAGCCTCCCATAGCACTCATCGAAGTGCAAGGCTATGCTGTACGCGCTCTGTCATCTGCGTCTAAATTGCTCGCCTTTCTTCAGGAGACGGAGCTTGCAGAGAAGGCCGTGTCCCGTTCGGACGAGATTCGTGAACTCATTGAAAAACGTTTCTGGCTTGAAGATCGGGCTTATTTTGCAATGGCGCTCGACGGCCGCAAAGTGCCGGTGTGTGCTGAAGGATCTAATCCCGGGCATCTACTCTTTTCTCGAGCAGTCACACGTGAGCGAGCTCGGCAAATTGCTGCCCGCCTACTTGGAGACGGACTGTTCTCAGGTTGGGGGATTCGAACACTTTCGTCAGAAGAATCCTATTTCAATCCGATGAGCTACCACTGCGGATCGGTGTGGCCACACGACAATGCTGTAATCGGCTTTGGCATGGCTCGCTACGGGCTGAACCGAGAGTCCGCATTGATCTTTCAAGCGCTCTACGATGCTGCCTTACATTTCCGAGACTATCGGCTACCGGAACTTTTTTGTGGAGTAAGCCGACTGGCTAAAGGAGAGCCTGTGCACTATCCGGTATCATGTTCACCTCAAGCATGGGCAGCGGGCTCGCCTTTTTTATTGCTCACGGGATTATTAGGATTATGCCCTTCCGCAGATTGCGGTCGGTTGGCAATCGTGGACCCTCATTTGCCCCAATTTCTAAAGACTCTTAAACTCGACAATCTTCGAATCGGACCTACGAGGCTTTCACTGGAGTTTGAGCGACAGGGGGATCGTACTTATTGCAACGTCGCTGACATGCAAGGCGAAGGGATCGAAGTCAGTATCGTTTTCGCGGCTGGCAACTCAAAGCACGGAAATCTGATCGGAAGGTTATAAATCGATGATGCTTTTCAAAATGCTTAGGAAGTTGGATTCTGCATTTTCCTGATTATGACCTCGGAACGAAGCGTTGCTCTTTGGCGTTCCGAACCTGATCGCTCTCCGGATCGTGTTTGGAAGACAGATCTGCCAGATTTTCCAGAGCCTTTTGAACATATTGTTCAAGCTCCCTTAATTTTCTTTTCGTTCTGTCATTGCAGTATCTCCATAGCTGCATAACTGCAGCTTAGGAAAACGGCGGAGCGGGGCGTTGGCACCTAACGTCGACTCCCCCTCCCCTTTCCACCATTTGTAATTCACAAATTCTGCTTCCGAGAGTTACTTGCTCGTTCGGTTAAACATCCAGAATCGCCACCTGAAATCGCTGTGCCGTTCTGGAACACAGATGCGCCCGATATCCGCGTGAGCCTCGCAAGCAGGTAATTCCCCCTCGAGCCAGATACCCATCCTCATTTTTCAACCTTCTTCGCCGTCGCCCATCGTTTCCTCTGTGCGTTGCAATCCGTTTTCTGGCTTCCGATCCGAGAGTCCCAGGCACGGGCCCATCAAAAGCTCACAGCTAAGCGAACATCCGGATTGTCTGCCAAAACGCGCTAAAACGACGACGTCTATTTCCGATGCAGAAGGTTCTGGGTTACCTTGTAGTTGTTCGGTCCGCCAGTTACAGCTATCGGAATCACCGCACCAGCGTTGTCCTTTTTAAAGAATGGGACCAGCGGCTTGAGCAATAGCGACTTGAATCCAGTCGTCACGTGCGAGATATCGGAGTCCATTCTCAGATTACCGAGTAGGTGCACCGTATCCTTACGAAGATCGTACCAGCCGTTCAGATCCGCGACTGCTCCAGGTACTCCAAACGTGAGTCGTTGCGTTTCGACCACCCCATCGCGGATCTTCACTCGCCCGTCCAGTGATGACAGAACATCCGCAGTTGAGTCTGTGCTTGTATCGTTTGATCCCGGATCAGACTTTGACCGTTTTAATCCCTGCGCACGTTGACTGAAACCTGTGAGGGTCTTTTCCGTTTTGCGATTTGTCATGCGCTCGTCCGGCACATCGAAGCCGCCATCCACGCTCAGGCGCTGAAAAAACTCCGCTTCATCATTTGAAGGCGCAAGATGGGCATGAGCCTTGAGTGACACTATTCCTGTAATTGGCACCCTGTTCTCCATAAACGGATGGAGAAGGTCTTCGGCGCGGCCCTCCACTACATTCAGTTCGATATCCGTCACTTTCGGCGAACCTGCGATATTGCCACCAGCCTCGACCGTCGTTGCCCCGGTTTTGACCACAACCTTGTGGAGAACAATATTTGCATTCAAGCCGTTTATGGTGCACTGGGCCGATCCATTGACCGACACAGGCCGGCCCTTATTTACAGCGAAGCCAGCCGTTGCCGCGGTAACGTAAGCCTCAATAGCCGACAGCGCGCCGGAAAAGTGACCTTCAGACGAGAGCGTCCCGTGCAGTTCTCCGATCTCCTGGAGGTTCACCGCAGTGAAGGTGAACTTGCCCGACACAGGCGTGACCCCCAGGTTTTTTGGAGTAAGTGGCCCAAAATTCCCGCTCGCCTGGATACGCCCCGTAGGTCTGCCGTTCTGCATATCTACAAAATAAGAGACAGCCTGCCCTCTTTGCAGATTGCGGATAATCAGCTGCCAGATTGGAAAGGTATAGCGGCTTCCATTTGCGCGCATGACATCGAGAGCAGCCCCGTGAATATAGAGTTCCTCGACCGTAGTTGAAGGGCCGGCAAAATCTACGCTGCTGCCCGGAGGAAAATCCTCCTTATTTTCCCTACTTCCAACCGAGGGGATAACTACGTGCAATCCCTCTACATCCACAAGGTGCACTCGTCTGCGAAACAGGAGCAGATCCACCCAGGTTCCTTGAACGACCAAATTCTGTGCCGAGCCAACTGGGGGAAGATCAGGTGCCGAGTTGCGGCGCAGCGTAATGTCTTTGGCGACAAAGCCGGGGTTGGGAAAGTAAGTGCGATGGTAATTGCCGATCGAGATTTTGCTCGCGAAAACCTGGTCCAGAAAAGGTTGAACATTGCGATATCGGTATGGCCAATGTGTATTGGCGAAGTAAACGCCCACTGCGAGCAAAACCACGCCTGGCAGGGTGAAACATATCGTCCAGAAAGGAGTTTTGTTGCGTCCGATTCTGAAAGGTGGCGCCCCGAAACTTGTGGCAGTCCTGGTCACAAATGGTTCTCGGCTATTTTCAAGTAGCGATTGGTGGGATGCGCATCAGCTCTAATACAGCTTCGGATCTTTAGACTATTTATAAGGCTTGTGATGGGCAAAAATTGCGTCCGAGATCACGCGGCCGAGTGCTTGATTTGATATTCATGATGTAGCCCGCCCAACCCTGAAGTCGAAGTGACCTGTTCCATGGCTCGAGATGGTGCCTGTACTTTCTTGCTGGAGGCGAGGCGAGCTGCGAGAGTCGGGAATACCCGGGCTAAAGCTAGAATGTGGTCGTCCTCGGTTGTAATGCGCCACCCAGTCGCGAAGGATTCTGCGCAGGTGAGGCTCGTCAATGGGAATCACTTAGTCCAAGCATTCTCTTCGAACCGTTCCAATCAGCCGCTCGCAGTAGGCGTTGGCTTTTGGCGCTTGCACCGGAGTGCGCAGAATCTTCAGGAGCGCGGGATATCAAATAGCACATACAGAAAGCCTCGGTCGTGCTGTTGCTATGACTTTTTCGATGTATCCCCACCTGATCATTCTGATCAAGAATTCTCTGAGGCCGCACGGACAACCTTCATTTGTGTCGCATCATCCCCTTCAATAGAAGGAAATGAGCGAACTGAACGACATTGAAGTCGGGGAGAAGCAGCAGCCGAGGACTCAGCCAAGCGAGGTACGCATGCTGGCTCGATACTTGGCTACGGTTGATGAGGTCACTTGGCTGACGCTCGGTCTACCACAGCTGAAGAAGATCGTTGCAGAGTTGGAGCAGTCCGACGCGAAGTAAACTAGTGGGGCATTCCTGACGCATCAACTCAGGGAGGTAGTGTGCATTCTGCAATCCGCTTTCTGGCCGCACCCGCTTGCGAACCGTCTATTGCGTCAGTTCGCGTAGAACGATCTCGACATCTCTCATTGCAGCGTTTGCACTTGACGACGAATCAATGGATTCGCGCTGGTAGACCTTGACGCATGACGGCGGCATCATAGGGAACAAAAGACGTAGATCGCTTAAAGGTTCGCGCGAATTCCACCTCTGGGACTCCTGATCTGTATCCTTACAATCGCTCAAAATAACTGGTCCCGCTTTTAGAAGGGAGGATCACGCCAATGAACGAAAACGGGCGTTCTGTAGAGCCGGAATTTAGTTACCACGAGAACAAAGACGGCACCATCGATTCAATTTGCTTGCATTGCTATCGGACGGTCTGTTCATGTTCAGGCACCTCTCCAGACAATTGTGCACCTGCGGAACTGAGGCATAAGTGCAACCCTGATGATGTGGCTCGGTTGAGCGTCAAACGCACTGATCAAAATGTAACCGATGTTGGTAGCAGTATGGCTTCCGATCACCTGTCACCGGGGTGATCGTCGGTAAAGCCCTCGGCGAATATCTCAATCCACGCAACGAGAATTGCGAGAACGCAACTGGGAGTTCCTTAGACGCCTGCCTCCAGAAAGTCGAACAGTTCTTTTCCTTTAACGCCCGTCGTCGCTTGGCTTCTTCCACTTGGGTTATCCGAATCAGATGACTTTCTTGAGCGCTCCAACCACGCTCTGACTCGCTGTCCTGACAACAGCAGCAGCAGCCTCTCCCGCTACGACGGTGTGCAGGAGGGCCGATCTCTTCCGCGTTCCCGGGTGCTCGACAGCAACAGTCTCGATACCACCACCGAAAATCGTGTGCCGCTCTTCGAGCCGGTCAAGCGACGCATTCAACTCTCCGGCCACTGCTTCGGCATCATCGGCGAAGACGATTAGTTCCACGTTGATCTTTCGGTAAGCCATCTCAGTACCCCCAGCCTACAATTCTATAGCCGCGGCAGTCGCGTCAGCGGTATGCTGCTCAACAGACCGGGTATTGTTCGAATCAGAGCACCCAGAGAGCAAGAGAGTGCACACAGACAAAATCAAGGCTATCTGGTCTTTCGATGCATATCTCCCAGTTCGACACTAACGGACCTTCGGGGTTTGCTCCGGTGGCGAGCAGATTGACTAAAATCTTCCTTAGCAGGTCGAATCGACACTGAAGCGAACCCTTGGTGTGCCTCTTTTTCAGGAGCAACTGCTACGAATGGCGATGGTCGTCGCCAACTTCAGCGGTGCGGAGGCAGAAGAGTTGCGCCGTGCGGTCGGTATGCGCCGCTCCTGGGAACGCATGAAAAACCTCGAAGGACGGTTGCGTGCCGGTATGACGGCGAACGGTCTCGACGCCAAGACACAGGACACCATCATTGAGAACATCAGCTCATTTGCACTTTATGGATTTCCGGAGAGCCATGCTGCTAGTTTTGCGCTGATCGCCTATGCCTCTGCCTATTTCAAAGTGAAATATCTTGCGGCTTTTACCTGTGCAATCCTCAACAATCAACCGATGGGCTTCTACATGCCCGCCGTGCTGGTCAAGGATGCACAACAGCATGGATTGCGCATTCATCCCATCGACATTCAGATGTCCGATTGGGAGTGCACGATCGAACACGACAGCCAAGGCGAGCTTTCTTTGCGCTTGGGTCTGGGGTATGCCAAAGGGCTGCGGCAACAACCCGGAGAATCGATCGTCCACACACGGAGAACAGGAGGATTGTTCTCATCGATGGAAGACCTGATTGCGCGTGTTCCATCTTTGAATCGCAAAGAGCTTACTCTACTCGCCAGCGTCGGAGCATTGAACAGCCTGGATGGGGTTGCCCATCGCAGAGATGCGCTGTGGCAAGCCGAGCGCGCCGGAAAGCTGGAGGGGCCTCTGCTCAGCCAATCGGGGAAGTTTCTTCGGGAAGAATCGTCCTTCAAGCCATTACAGCAAATGACGACAGAAGAGCGGCTGATGGCGGATTACGCGGGAACGGGATTGACGGTTGGAAAGCACCCGATGGCCTATCAAAGAGATGAATTGCGGCGCGAAGGTATCCTCTCTGCAGACGAACTTAAGGACGTGCCGCATGCTCGGTTTGTGCGGGCTGCCGGATGTGTTATCGCCCGTCAACGTCCAGGTACGGCACGCGGCTTCATTTTCATCTCGATGGAGGATGAGACCGGCATTGCGAATGTGATTGTCACGCCGGACTTGTATGAGCAGGATCGGATAGTGGTCACGCGCAGCAAGTTCATCGTCGCCGAGGGTCTCTTGCAGAATCAGGACGGCGTGATCCATGTCAAAGCAACTCGTCTTCGGCCGCTCAGCGATCTAGCACTGGAGGTCCGGTCGCATGACTTCCACTAATGCCCGTATCGGTGGCTTCCGTAAAGAGGTGGACTATCAGAAACCCTGTCCCGCGCTTCTAATTGCTGCCAGCCTTGTACTGGCAGTCCGCACTGCTCGGTGGCCGGCGACCCACAGTGACGGGCTTGCAGATGTGGATTGGCAAAAGGAAGTTGAACATAGTGCCCGGATCGCAAAAGTCATGCTCACACATGTCACCTCTCGTTTCCCAAGCCTCTTTTTTACGAAAGATGTGCCTTGGTATCAGGCAAGCGACGACGATGTTCCCCGCTGAAATGCGCCAATAGGATCATCACTTGAGCAGCTGTTGCGGGCAGGGAATGAGACTGTTACGAAACGTTAGCGCGAACCCGGCCACTTTGAATGAGGCGTCGCCGAGACGTTGCTCCAACTCAGCAATCTGTTTGCTCGGTACGGGTTCGCTAATCGATCGCTTATAGTTGGCTATTTTCCGTGAACGCTGTTGCCGACCGGGTCCGTATCAGCCAACCCTCAGCGGCGAGAAGAGAAATGGTGAATCCAAGCCAAAAGGCAGTACCGAAGAACTGCTGTGGCTGGAGTCGACGGGCTGCGAAAAAGGCTCCGACGATAGGGCGAGTTACGGAGATCCCTAAGGTCACACCGTAGGCTCGGACCATCCACTCGCGGTGTTCTGAAAATCTCCTGGTGAGAGCCGTGCGAAAGCCCTTATAGAGAAAGAAAAGGAGCAGAACAGCATAGAGCGCGGTCGCCGCGCTTTCATTCGCTCCACCTATGGCCATCGTAAAACTCATGACCAAGGCAGTGATGGCGACGTAAGCTCCAAGTCCCACTAGAACGCGTCCATTCCAACGGTGAAGCCTAGGAAAGCGGGCCCGGAGACGGTTTGCGAACTGAAATGGAAGCAGCGTGATGTAGAAGGCTGCAGGAATGATATGTGCCAGCGTAAGGCCACGATGCCTCGCGAAGTTCGCGTCGAGATCTTTTGCTGGATTCACCGAATCAGCGCCAATGCTAGGACTCATAAGGACGAAGTAACGTCGTGCGCCCACGACAATCCCGATGAGTGTAAGAAACCCAATGAGAGCCCATAGCCAAGGATAACGAGAGCCATTGTTGATCTCTGTCGATTCTGATACCTCATTAGACATGAAGAATCCGAAGACCTAAGGTCAGAAGCATTACGTTATGGAGAGAGTGCATGACTGCCGTATTCAACGTCGAGTCGGTGCGCAATCTCACGTAACCCAAGGAGATCCCGAATATAAAGGCGTACGGAGCCAGGATGAACGAACCATGTTCAAGAGCAAAGAGCGCGGCCATGGTCACGACAGCCAAATCCTCCCGCATATGCTTGCGCAGCCAGCCCAACAGCAGGCCACGAAAGAACACCTCTTCGAAGACCGGCACCAGGAGACACCCACGAGCAATTGCGATGATCCAAACGGTCGTCGGTTGACCCTTGAGGCGGCTGCGTCCGTCGCGAAGGAGACGATTTGCCGCGCAACGCTGGGCACGCTGCCGAAGATAGAACCAAGGCAGTAGTAAAAGAGAACAATCACGGCAACGGTGGCGACGAAGATGCCGACGCTTGCGACGAGTGCTTTTGCGCCGGTAAAGCGGAGCGAAATTGGGCTCTTGGTAGCAGGTCTGAAGAAAAGACATAGGGTCGCCGTCAACGTCGCATAGACAAGAAAAGCGACGGCTTGAGCTCTCATGCTCATAGGACCAAACGCTGCGTAAGTTATTCCGCCTATTACGGCGGCAGCGAGAATCGCCCATCCTAAAGCAGCAAGAAGTCGCTTTCCACTCACTGTTTCCTGTTGGTGTGACGTTGCCGTTTCCGTCATGCCGTCACTGCCTTCTGGCGCTTACCGACCGTGAAGCCAGCAGCGATGATCCACACAAAGCCAGGAAATCGTGTGAGTGGGATGAGCGGCAGGAGGCGAACGCTCAGAATTTCGAACCAACTTAGAACACCAACCACTGCGACGAAAAGGCCTAGAATAACTACCCATTTCGGGAGCAGTTTGTAGAACGCGGCCGGAATCGAGATGCCAGCGGCCAGCAGACCGAAGGGCACCGCGTAGCCGGGCCCCCCGATACCAAACGAAATGCGGTAGATCGCTTGCAAGAGGTCGGCATTCTCGGGAATGCCGGGATAGGTGGTTGACAACGTGAAGCTGGTGCCAATAATCAAACCGATCGCCGTAGCAAGTCCACCGAAGAGAGCAATCTCCAGGCCTGCCGCCCGAACGCCGAGGAATTTAAGCCGCGCGATCATCGTTGTCGTAAAGATTCCCAGTGGAATCGCCGATCCGAACTGGAAAAAGGAACAGAGCAGCACTCCGGCCTGACGATGCGAGAAAAAGTTGACCATCTCTGCAACAGAGGCGGTCGGTCCCGGGAAATACGGGATGCCACCAAAGGCGGTCACTGGCATCAGCCCGGCAAAGAAGAGAAGAACGAAGATGGTCGCGACGACACCTGTATTTGGTCCGCGAAAACGGGGTGTTGGAATTGCTGTGTCTGTCATTGTTGCTCCTTGTGCTTTTAGGCCTCTTCAAAATGGGCCATTGTCGATCTTTTTCTCGCCACATGTCGTTATAAGTTATAATCATTATTATGTATAATGATCACAGCGAGGTACGATTGTCAAGTGCAAGAATCGAATATGAGAAGAAATGAGGGCCGCGGAGTCGGGTCGGCAAGTTTTCTGTTGGCGCAGTTGGGGAATCACGCGGCAACGAAATTCGCCGAGCGTCTTGAGCCTCTAGGGTTCGCGCCGTACCACGCAGGTATCTTTCGCATCCTGGCGCAAAATCCTGGAGTTTCACAACAGGATTTGGCGAAAACACTCAGTATGCACGCTAGTCGTCTGGTTGGCATTCTGGATGAGCTGCAGCAACGCGGACTGGTAGAGCGCCGACCATCAGAGCATGATCGCCGCCTCTATGCGCTTCATTTGACCGCCGATGGCCAGAGCGCACTTCGACGAATCGGAGAGGCTGCCCGCGAGCATCATCAGGCTCTCATGGCCGGTCTTTCCGCTGACCAGCAGAAACACCTGACAGATTTGCTCGAAGTCATTCTCAATAACCAGAACCTGACACGAGGAGTTCATCCTGGCTATCGCCGGCTCGACTCGGTTGGTCATCGGACCGAGGATCCGCATGAATGAATCTCAGTGCCCAGCCTCGCAAGGTCTGGCAGGCATACTCTTTCGAAGACCTGAGGACATTTTTATCTATGGGATATATCCAAGGTGAAGGCCGCAGTCAGGGCTCACTGTTTCCGGTTGTTCTTGACGACTTCATTCCTGCCGAGCACGTATGCCGCGTCATTGACGCTTTCGTCTCTAGGCTTGTGATGTCAGAGCTCGGTTTCGAGCGCGCTCAAGCTGCAGAGACAGGCCGTCCTGGTTACGATCCACGCGATTTGCTGAAGCTCTATTTGTATGGCTACCTAAATCAGATCCGCTCATCACGACGCTTGGAAGCGGAGTGCCGTCGCAATGTTGAACTGATGTGGCTTCTAGAGCGCTTATATCCGGACCATAAGAGCATCGCTGAATTCCGGCGATTGCACAGCGACGCAGTGACCGCAGCCGGCGCCGACCTCATCCGCTTTGCACGGAGTTGTGGTCTCATTCGTGGCGAGTGGATCGCTATCGACGGGTCAAAGTTTCGCGCCGTAGCGAGCGTCGACAGCACCCGAGAACGGCTAGCCCTGCAACGCTATCTTGACAGTATTGAGAAAGCGGACGCAGAGCAGCAAGCGAGTGTCGATCCATCAGCCGTACTGGCTGCGCTAGAGAAGTTGAAGCAACATCCTGAACCTGAAGCTGGCTACATGTTGATGCGGCAGACCGCGCTCCCGGCTTACAACGTCCAGACCGCCGTTGATGCAGAACATGCGTTGATCGTGGCACACGCGGTGGTGCTCGATGCTTCTCACATTCGTTGTCTGAAACCAATGGCTGAGGCTGCAAAGCAGGCACTTGAGTTAGAGACATTCAACGTCGTCGCGGATGCCGGTTACTCCAATGGAGAGCAAGTCGCGCACTGCGAAGCCGCAGGCATGATCCCGCATGTTCCCGTGATGCGCACGGTCAACAATCAGGGAGACGGTACCTTATTTGGTCGTACCGACTTCCGTTATGAACCGGAAAGCGATTCGTACATCTGCCCTGGCGACAAGCGACTATTGCGGAAGCACACCAATCACAAAGACCGCTACACGATGTATAAGGCGTCGTCCGCTGACTGTGGTGCCTGCTCTCTGAAGTCACGCTGCACGCAAGCTCCGAGGCGTGGGCTAGCCCGCCACTTGTACGAGGACGCTCTGAACAGGATGCAGAAGCGCGTGACGCCAGAAGCAATGAGACTGCGCCGATGCACCGTAGAACATCCCTTCGCTACGATGAAATATCGCATCTTCGGACATCCGCGCCTGTTGATGCGTGGATTGAATGGTGCACGAGCCGAAATCGGCATCGCGACAATGGCCTACAATCTGAAGCGCATCACCAATGTGCTCGGTGCAGCCAATTTAACGAAAGCACTCCACGCCTGACGGAACAATGCACCAAATCCCCGAATCGAACAGCAAAGTATCCGTTCTGGCAGATCGCCAGTCTTTCTTCGTCTGCCTCTTGCCGTGAGTTTCGTAACGACCTCGGAATGACCCCGCAGAGATTCTCTCTCGCTTGTCTAGGCTTTTTTCTCTTCAGGGATGTCCAGAGGGGATATTTTTCTTTTCACAGAGAGCGCAGCGAGATCGTGAAAGCAGACGGATTGTTGCTCTCAGCCGAAAAACTTCCCTGGCGGAATCCGCTTTCCTCTTGCCGATCACGGCTAAAGAGTGACTCGGCGATTTGGCATCAAGTGATGAGCGTCGTGTTCAGAACCCATCAATCCGCTCGCAAGGTGTCCGTAAATCCCGGTGGTCTCAACCGGTCGGTGCAACACCATCTGATATGAATCATTTTTCTAAAGGTGGTGTTTATGGCACAAGGAAAACGGGACAGGCTTTCCACGGAGCAGAGGATCGACATGTGGCGCCGTTGGAAGGCGGGAGAGTCGTTGCATGAGATTGGCCGCGCCTTTGGTAAGGTCCATGGTTCCATCCGGTTCTTGTGGACGCAGCGCGGCGAGATAGTTCCTGCTGCTCGTCGGCGTTCGCCGCGAACGGTGACGCTGGCCGAGCGGGAGACATCTCACGAGGAATGGCTTCCGGTTCGTCGATTCGTGAGATCGCTAAAGGGTTGCAGCGGGCTGTGTCGACGGTGAGCCGGGAGGTGTCGCGTCACGGCGGGCGTCCACTGTATCGAGCCAGTGAAGCCGATCGTCGGGCCTGGGAGTCGGCTCTGCGACCCAAGGTGTGCCTTCTTGCCATCGACGAGAAGCTGCGGACGATGGTGGCCAGTAAACTGATCCTGGACGGGTCGCCGGAACAGATTTCAGCATGGTTGAAGGTCCACTATCCCAGCCACGAGAGCATGCGTGTGTCCCACGAAACCATCGACCGCAGCTTATTCATCCAGGCCCGGGGAGTGCTGAAAAAAGAGCTGATTCAGCACCTCAGGGCCAAGCGGCTTATACGTCGCTCACGACACGCTCGGGCTGAGGGGCAGTCCCGCGGGCAGATCGTCGATGCCATCTCTATTCGGGAAAGACCTGCGGAGGTTGAAGACCGTGCTATTCCCGGCCATGGGGAGGGCGACCTGCTGAGCGGCAGCAGGAACAGTCACATCGCAACCCTGGTGGAACGACATTCGCGTTTCACCATGCTGGTGAAAGTACCCAGCAAAGACACAACGACGGTCGTCGCCGCGCTGAGCAAGCACGTGCGTAAACTGCCCGCGACCCTGCGGCGCTCCTTGACGTGGGACAGGGGGCACGAGATGGCTCAACACAAGAGCTTCACGGTGGACACGCATGTGAAAGTCTACTTCTGCGATCCGCAGAGCCCCTGGCAGCGCGGCACCAATGAAAATACAAACGGCCTGCTAAGACAGTACTTCCCTAAGAAAACCGACTTGTCCGGTTACACTCAAGCCGATCTCAACAAGGTCGCTCTGCGCCTCAATCAACGCCCGCGACAAACTTTGGGCTTTCAAACGCCGGCGAGTAAACTGCAAGCCAGTGTTGCATCGACCGGTTGAGCCCGCCCCGCTTTGCGGTAAGCGGTAGTTCCCGGCTCTGCGAAGAGCAGGCAGGACGCAAAACGACCAGGGAAGGCATGCTCTAAACGAGCCGTTGTACCTCGAAGGTGTTGGTGAAGGAGCGTGTTCTGCTGCTACCGCTGCGCCAACTTTGCCGGCGGGGTTTTACCTAACCGCGCTGCACTGGCCGCCGACTGGTTCGCCAACCTTGCCATGAGTTCGCGGCGGCGGAACTTTTGTTTCCTTAACCTGTTGAATCTCGCTTTGTCGCCATTTTGTGATGACATATGCCCTCGTTCTTCTAATTTGTTCGTGACTCAGCGTGCCGAAGATAGTCTGTCGGTTCCTCCATACGTCAGCCACCGATGGAAGATGCGAGGCGCAGGGCAGTTTGAGGAGAAACCCATTGCAGCGCCTGCGGGTCCGATTGTTCGGCTTGCTCCCTAGCTGCCGACAAAATGTCCTGCGGCATGCTCGCAGCATACTCTATTTTTCGAAAGATCTGCCATGTCGTTGCGGACTCGGAAACTTGGCCCAACGCAGCGGCCGTCGCGAGGTTCCCGCCGGCGTTTTCAGTAAGTTCACCGCTCGACGTTCATTGCGGGGGCAAGTTACCGATAAGCCGACTTCACAGGGATTTCGGGATAACTTCCTGTTTGGCGGTGATTCGCCCACTGAGAAAATGCCTCGCGTGCAGCGCGGACTCAATGACGAGTCCTTTTCATTGTTGACTCATCCACCCGGAGGTTCCCGAGGCCAGCCGCAGTCTTTCAGGCGCAAGGGTGGGAGACGGCAAACCTCCGCATCGCCACGTCCGGTATAGAATTCTCCCACCGTGACGAAGGGACTTGTCCGGTACCAGAAGTGCGGCGGTTTGGGTTGGGCGCGCGGCGTCCGCAAAACGAGGCTGACGGAAAGATGATCGCAGGAACGGGAATAATCCTATTACTCGGTGTCAATCAGGAAACCGACAACTACGAATGAGAG
Source organism: Terriglobales bacterium (assembly GCA_963823845.1). Taxonomy (GTDB): domain Bacteria; phylum Acidobacteriota; class Terriglobia; order Terriglobales; family Acidobacteriaceae; genus Alloacidobacterium. The sequence goes on along the minus strand of CAWGND010000014.1, from coordinate 926,574 downwards.
TGACTGCCCCCAGCGTCATGACAAAACATTGTGTGAATTGTGGTTGCCAACTCTTGCCCGGCATGCGGCTTGCCGACCTGCCCTCAGGGCTCCGGCCCCGGTTTCTATCGGGACTGCAGAAGGCAGCACTCCACACTATCCTCTCTGCTGCCGCCCATCGGCAGTTCCTTGCATCCTCTGTGGTAATTCATGAGGGGGATCCTGCTGAACGATTCTTCATTCTCACCAGTGGCCAGGGCAGGCACTTCATATTGACAATCGACGGCCGAAAGAGACTTATGTATTGGCTCACGCCCGGACAGTTTTTCGGTGGCGCCGCGCATGCACAACGATCTCCTTCACTGCGTTGTTGGGGGTATCGGCGACATAGACGTTCCCGCTCCCGTCCACTGCTACACGAGGCCCAGTACTTAAGCGCAAACAGGTTCGCTTAGCGCTTGACGATCTTCTCCAAGCGCGGATCCGACCATAGAGCAGCAAACTCCTGATCGCTATATACCCGCGCCAGGTCCGGATAGTGGCCCTCCTTTGCCCGACGCAAATATTCAAGAGCGCCGTCGAGATTGCCTTTCTTTGCATACGATTTTGCAATCAGGTAGGAGATCCGGGCGCGTTGCTCAGGGGTGGTGACCTGCGCGACAACTCCGCCATTGTCGCTGTTCAGGATATCGGCATTCAGTTCGAGCGCCCGAGAGTACTCGGTCATCGCCCGGTCCACCTCTCCGAGACCCATCCAGGCCTCCGCGATGTTCAGGTGGGCTGTTGCGTTCGATTCATCGAGAGCCAGCGCCTGCTTCAAGTGGTTGACAGAGGCTTTGTATTTCTTGTCCATCAAATCCAGGACACCGAGATTGTTAAGCGCGGCAACGCGGGCCGCGGCCAGATCCTCAGACTCATCCTGCTCATTACGGGAATCGAGCTTAACCGCCTGCGTCAAATGCTTGCGGGCAGCGCTCTTGTCACCGAGTTGGACTTCTGCAATGGCCAATTTGTCATACAGCATGGAGTTTCTCGGATCGCCCCGGACTGCTGTGTGGTAATAAGCGACGGCGGATGCGTAATCCTTATGGATGCGCGCCTGGTCTCCCTGTTGCTCAGCCGTCTTCGCAACAGTCGGCGACTTCGGCACATTCGGAAGAGAGTCTGTCCTCGCCTGCCCGGCAGCGCAAACCATCAGGGTTGCGACTAAAAGTGCTTTCAGAAGTCCTTGCATTTTGCACCTCTTCTCGATGGGGCGAGCCTCCGGAGGTGGGCGAATGATCGTGCCGCTTCGGACAGTTTGCTCATCACATCGACTCCAGTAGAGGCCCGGCATTTTCCACTGACAACGCTACAGCCGCTACTACACCGTTTTGCGGCAAGGCTAAGTCATGAAAAATGGGCTGCAAAGACGCTAAGCGTCTCCTTTCTGAAGGCTTGCCGGCGACCTGGTGGAAGAGAAGAGAGGAGGTTAAATGCCGTTACAAGGCATGGAGCAGCTCTTCTTGATACCGTTAAATCGGCCAGGAACAATGCCCGGCGCTAACATCGGAGCGGAGCGACAATCTAAGTCGACAGGGAACGCTGATTAAGATGGTGCCGATAAGTCTAGAATCAGTCGACAAAGGGCAAGAGCGCGCAGAACTGAAATGTGTGCTCGACTCCAGGGAATTCAGTCGTTCTCCCACGCTGGCTCGCATGCTTTCCTATCTGTGCGAGAAGCAGTTCGCCGGAGAGGCCGACAGAATCAAAGAGTATTCGATTGCGGTCGAGGTTTTTCGGCGCGGCGATTCGTTTGATCAGGACTCCGATTCAATTGTGCGGGTAGAAGCCAACCGGCTGCGCAAGCGGCTGGCCGAGTACTACGCTCAGAGTGGCTCGACGCGACCTCTAAGAATCACTATTCCGGTTGGGCAGTACGTGCCGCGGTTCGAGACGGCCGGAGCATCCGTTCAGGAGCGCCTGGCGAGCACGTCGCTTCAGCCCGCCAACCCGCCGGGAAATCCGTCGGACCAACTAGTCAAGTATTTCAAAGGTAAACATTGGACTTGGTGGCTAGCGGCAGCGCTTTCGACGATGTTGGCGGGCACCGCAGGAACCAGGCTTATCTTGCGGCATGAAGCCCGGGTTTCGTCCGTTCAATCCAGGGCGCCAACCGCCACGGAAGGGTCTACCGAGCAGATCGGACCGCCAGCCGGTGAAGAGATTCGAATCCTCGCCGGCACAACACGTAGCTTTGTCGATCATGCCGGCAAGTTATGGAGCGCTGACAAGTGGTTTACAGGCGGCAATGCCGTTAGAAGTTCCGTGCTGCACATTTGGCGTACAGAGGAGCCAGGTTTCTACCGAACCAGCAGGCAGGGACAATTCCGCTACGACATTCCACTCAAGAGAGGAGTTTACGAGCTGCGACTTCATTTTGCGGAAATTGCTTTTGGTCCCGAATCAACAGAAACCGGTGGGGAAGGCAGCCGGCTGATGACGATCCGAGCAAATGGAAAGACGCTGCTCGCCGACTTAGATGTTGTTGCGGATGCAGGCGCCAGCCGAACTGCAGACGTAAAAGTCTTTCCGGATATCAGACCGGGGCCGGACGGAGTTCTCCATTTAGAGTTCGCCGGCGAGGATGGAATGCCGGCGATGGTTTCAGCTATCGAAATTCTGCCAGGAGCACAAGGCCACATGCGGCCCGTTCGTGTTCTGGCACGGCAGTCTCCTTACTACTCCAACGACAGCCACTGGTGGAGTCCGGACGATTATTTCGAAGGTGGCCAGCTGGCGGTGTATGCAGAGCCTGTCACAGGTACCGACGATCCCGAGCTTTACGAAACGGAACGGTGGGGAAACTTCTCCTACGCGATTCCAGCGTCTCCGGGAAGATACTCTATAACGCTCCACTTCGCTGCGCGCCGCGCGCCCTCGGGCGAATCGTCGATCAATGCGGCGCTGAGCAGAATGCAGGTTAGTCGCGTATTCAATGTGTTCTGCAATGGCAAGGCTCTCCTTCAAAGTTTCGACTTATCGAAGGAGGCGCATCCATCGGATGTGGTGATCCGAAAGTTTTCCGGCCTCGAACCGAATGCGCAAGGCAAGTTCCTGCTGGCTTTCGTTCCAGTCAATGGCTACGCATCCGTAAGTGGAATTGAATGTCTTCCCCAATAAGGTCCATCTGCGGCTCGCTGAGGAAACAAGTTGATGTGAACGGAAACACCATCAACATCACAAGTTCCGAGTGGATTGTCGCCAATCCGGAAGTCCTATCGCTGGGGGAGCCAGCATGCATAACGAAGTGCATGAAAAACGGGGTGGTCTCAATGGGTCGACGCAACACTCAGCTCAGACCCACATTCAATGAAAACAAAAGCTAAAAGCGCTGGCTAGGGTTAGATCAGCCGGAACCTTACCCTGGCTAGGTTTTGGCCACATCAGCCAAACAGATCGATCCTTCAGGGTAAGCATTTGTGAATCAGATGATTAGATAGTGTTGCATCGACCGGTTGAGCTGGCAGGGGGTTTTGAGTAAGTTCAGTTTCGGCGTCTGGGCCGCCACCTGCCTCGGTCAAAGTGGATGCGTGCTGAGAAGGGAACCAGAGCGGGGTTTGTGTCGTTGTTTGTGTCGTAACCCTGCCATCCTTACCGGAATTGGGGGGATTACTCGGTGTCACTCTGTGTCACTTGCCGAAGGCACGATGTGCGCCAAGAGCGCATGGATATTGGCTGTCCGTATCACTTGCTCGCCTTCGGTATCGCACCATCTGACTCGGGGCCAAGATTTGACACGGTAGGGGTCAGGAGTTCGAGTCCTCGTTCCCACAATCTGCGAAAATACTTTGGGGACTTTTTGAGGGAGTCTCCCCGAGACTTGGCCGCACTCAGTCGCTCCTAGAAACCCAGTAACAGCCGTAGTTTCATAATTAACCGCAACTACCGGTAATTGGCAGTTTTGCTGTTCTACAACTGTTAAACCGAAGGGTTGTAGGTTCGAACAGCTGTACCCTGTCGTCGCAACTCTTCAACCGCTCCAGAGCCATCCTCCGAAATGCCTTCGGGTATCAGCCTACGGCTCGCTTCTTCGCCAGTCGTGTCTGCCAACCCCCGCGACGACGAGGTGGGAGATGGGAATTGGGCTGTCACGGTCCGTTCTGTCCACGGCCAGATTTCCCGAAGCGGTTGGGGCCAAGAGTAGATGCGGTCTTTGACACAGTTGGTGGGGCGATGTTCGAACCCGCCTTGCGATCGCTACGAATTTGAGCTGGTCGCTATTCATAATACGAGGGCTGGGAATTGATCTCACAAAATTGCACCTGTCACCAGGTCCGAAAGAGTCCGAAGAAGTTCGGAGAAAGCTCCGCGGCAGTCTTCGAAAATCCGAAATGTAGTTGATTTTCTGCGGATACGGGTGGGGATATCATCGTAGCAAGGTGTTGCTATCCACTTTGTTTTCAACTAATGTGACTCCCTGGGGGGCAACTCAGATATATCAATCATTTAGCGAAACCCGATCAGATGCAATGTGGGACTTTTGAGGGTACATGGTCATTGGAAATCGTTGAAGCCATCGATAGAGAAAATAATCTTGACCACGCGGCTGTCGGTCGAAATATCCTCAGTTGATTGCTCACGCTTCTCATCGCCAGCCATATCGTCGTGTCCGCTTAAATAGCGCCGACTCGGAACGTATACTTTCTTAGCAATCCACCGTAACGTTCTGACAGTGAAGTTCACAATTATTGGATCACTGATCACATACGCCTCATCAGAAACGTAGGTTACCGGTATGAACATTCATCCCCTGCAAGAATTCAGAAGCCGCACTTCCCGCGATCCTGTCTTCGCATCGCTGCGCGCCAAACTTGCCGGGGAAGTTTCGAGCAGCGCGGTGCTCGCGGATCTGCTCGATAAGCTAAACCGGATGCAGGAGGCGCAGGCGCGGCCACGCGATTTCAAAGAGTCGTTGGATGCGTTTATCGCCAGGGCGGAAGAGCATCTAGACGTGGTGCGGCCGTTCTTTCCGGTCCTGGTGCAATTTCTGCTTTCTCACAAGGAATCGCACATGGCGGCCGAGCCTCCGGCAATCGAAGCCACCGATGAATTGGATTGGACCACGGAAGTGGCCTGAGCCATTCCAATCCACAATTCCATCCACCAAACCTGCAGCCGTGCACGGCTTTCGCGTATGTAGGCAATCTCCGCGGTCGTTGTAAGTCGTCGTAAAACCTAATATGGACAGATTGACACGGAAGAGGTCAGGAGTTCGAGTCTCCTCGTGCCTACCATATCTTCAACAACTTACAGCAAGTTCATCCGAGATGTTGGTAGCTTTTGGTAGCAAACGCTAAGTAACTCACGCTTTACAGTCGGGTACTAAACGTAAACCGCCTCAGAAATGAGGGTGCGGCTGAGAGGAGAATCGGAATGTCAAAGAATTTCAGGCGCGTGTCGACGCGATCGTTTCGCGAGGCTTAATTCCAGAAAGTGTTTCGCCACACGCCGAAAAGCAGCTTCATCCTTTACGCCTCACACGAGTTTCCACGCAGAATCTCCAAATCACCGTAAGTTGATTTGCTGATGAAGCGGAAGATCTTGTGAGGAACCGCCAGCCATCACTGTGTAGCTGCCCGGAACCAGCTTCCAATCGTCCGAGGCTTCATCGTAGATGGTGAGGCGGTCATGCGTCACGGGAATCGAAACTAGCTTCGATTCGCCGGCGGCCAACTCGACGCGCGCCCAGCCAATGAGCCTCTTGGGCGGTTCGCCTGCTGCTTCGGGAAGCGAAGCATAGACCTGGGCAATCTCGGTTCCGGCGCGTTTGCCTGTGTTGCGTACAGTGAAGGAAACCTCCACGGATTCTCCGCCCTTCACGCTCAATCCAGAGTAGGTGTACGTGGCGTACGAGAGGCCGAAGCCGAATGGGAATAACACCGGTTTCTTCTCAGCGTCGTACCATTTGTAACCGACCTCGAGCTTCTCGTTGTAATAAATCTCGAACGGCGGAAGGCCTTTGGCCATCATGGCCATGAAACTGGAGATGTCGGCTCCAGCGGCCGGACGCTGTGGTTGAGAAGCAGGAGGCGGCAACACCAGAGTGGGATGGGGCAGATCGGCATCGCTCTTTGGAAAGGTGATTGCCAGTTTGCCGGTGGGATTGACCTCGCCCGTGAGCAGATTGGCCAGCGCCTCGGCGCCACGGATTCCGGGATACCATGCTTCGACGACGCCTGTAACTTTGTCGATCCAAGGCATCGTGGCCGGGCTGCCCGTTTCGAGAACGACAATGGTTTTCGGATTGGCGGCGGCAACGGTTTCAATCAGCTTGTTCTGATCGCCGCTAAGGTCAAGCGACTTCAGATCCATACCTTCCGATTCTGGCTGGTATCCGAAAACGATGGCGACGTCGGCTGACTTGGCAGCGGACGCCGCAGCTGCCAAATCATCGCCGGAGACATAGGTAACTTTGCTCGAGGGCAATTTGGCCGTCAACGCACGGAGCGGCGAACTGGGCAACCATACCTGGCGTCTCACTAAGTTCGCCATAGGATTCGCGCCAGGCTGCGGGGGGGGCGGCAGAACGACGGAGCCTCCCGGGGCATCGACCTGTGCCGAGCCGCCGCCTGTGAGCACTCCCACGTCGGCATGGCCGCCAATCAACACCACAGAATGCAGGCCTGCGCCTTCCAAAGGCAAAATATGGTGCTCGTTCTTGAGCAGAACAATGCTCTTCTCGGCCAATTTCTGCGCGATTACATATCCGCCCTCGACGTCTGGAACTTGCTTGACCACCGGATTGTCAAAGAGGCCGGTGGCAAAAATCGTGCGCAGGATGCGATGCACGTGCTCGTTGATTTCGTCCTGCGAGACTTCCCCGTTTTCGACAGCTTTCTGCAGTGCGTCGCCGAAGAAGTTCTTGCCCGGTTGTTCCTGGTCGAGTCCCGCATGCGAGGCTTTGGTCGTGGAATGGGTACCGCCCCAATCGGAGAGCACGAAGCCCGGAAAGTGAAAATCCTTCTTCAGGACGTCTGAGAGCAGGTAGCTGTTTTCGCAGGCGTAGTCGCCGTTGACGCGGTTGTAGGAGCACATGAAGGCGCCGGCATTGGAGATCTTGAGAGCAATCTCGAAGGCGAGCAGATCGGATTCGCGCATGGAACGCTTGTCGATGTTCACGTCGACAGCATTGCGACCGCTCTCCTGGTCGTTCATCGCGTAGTGCTTCAAGTCGCCAATGACATGTTGCGACTGCACTCCCTTGACGAAGTTGCCGACCAGAGTGCCTGCGAGAAGAGGGTCGTCGCCCTGGTACTCGAAGGTGCGTCCGTCGCGCGGCTCGCGAGGCAGGTTTACACCTCCGCCGAGCGACATGCTGTAGCCCTCCTGACGTAGCTCGCGGCCAATCAGTGCACCGTATTCAAAGGCCGCCTTCGGATCCCATGCCGAGGCAGCCGCAAGGTTGTTGGGGAGCGCGGTGGAATAGCGTCCAGAGGCTGCGCCACGGGTGACACCGTAGGCTGAATCGGCCATCTGAATCGCGGGAATGCCGAGGCGCGGAATTCCAACCGAATATCCGGCACCGCCGTTGGATTCGGTTGGACCAGTGGCATTGAAAGAGAAACCCTGTCCATGCAGAAGGGAGATCTTCTCCTCCAACGTGAGTTCCTTGATGACCATGTCGGCGCGCGCATCCGGGGACAAAGCCGTGTCAGACCATGGATAGTGCTTCGGTTGCTGCATTCCGGGAAACTGCGCAACCGACATCGGCGCAGCCGCAACAACGACGGTTAAGAAAGCGAGCAGTCCTGCATGGCACCTGACACTTGAGAGCTTCTTCACGCTGAGTTTCCTTTCGTTGGCGAGACATAGAATTGCGCAGCGAACATCATGCTTCGGCGATACTCGCTTGTTCTCCACCATCGGGATTGTTGATAGCCTCGCATTTCTTATCGAAGATCATCGTCGGAACGGTACCCGGAGCGAATTCCGGCCAGTGGGGTATTTCCGCATGATTGGGATTGCCGGTTCGAGCGAAATGAATCCAGGCTTCACTTACCTTTGCGGCCAGAGCGCGCGCATCGGCTCCGCCTCCGGTCATGTTCTGGCAACGATCCGTATTATCGAATGCGAATGCGATCTCTGAACAATGAAAGGCTCTCGGACGTCCGTCGAGGATTGGAGTTTGCCAGGTGAACCAGTAGAGATACGCTGGCGCTTTGCCGAGCGCGGTCTTTGCCTTGCATTGCTTGATCGCATTTTCGCGTACGGTGGACGCTGCAATATGCGACCAGAGATCGAACGGTTTTGCGTCGGGCGTGCGCTGACGGAATGCAGCCAGGATCGCAGGAGTCTTATCTCCAAACATTCCGCGTACGCGCTGCTCAACCTCGGCGGCGGTCATCGATTCATACTCAGGATGGTTGATGGCGGTGACAAACTCGTTCAGCGTGGTGCCCATGATCATCGGCACATCCGCGGAGATCGCAGAGGCCTGCGGATCGAATGGATGCGCCGGAAGGATGGTTCCATCGACAACCGGCGAGAAGCCAAGCATCTCCGCCATGCGCCGGAAATTTGGGACGCCGCCGGCGGGCCGCGGATTATTCTTCCGCATCACTTCCTGGCTTGCACGCGAGAGCTGCGCATAAGGCAGTGTCTGAAGCTGATCGATCGTCGATGCTGTCAGTCCCAGCTCGGCGATCAGCAGATCAGTCAGTTTTTGCGAGCGCTCCTCTGTGTTGGCTCTCAGCATCGAGCCGCTTTCGACGATAGCCCGGTGGAACAGACCTTTGGCTGCAGGCATGCCCATCAGGGTGCTCACCTTGCCGCCTCCGCCGGATTGGCCAAAAATGGTGACGACGCCGGGGTCCCCGCCAAACGCTGCGATGTTGTCGCGCACCCACTCGAGTGCGGCCACGATATCCAACATGCCGACATTGGCCGAGCTGGCGTACTTGTCGCCATATTTTGCGAGGTTGAGATAGCCCAGAACATTCAGGCGGTGATTGAGCGTAACCACGACAACGTCTCCGCGGCGCGCCAGATTCTCGCCGTCATACGAGAGCAGCTCCTGCCCGGAGCCCGCGGCATATCCGCCCCCATGCAGCCACACCATCACGGGCCGCTTCTTGTTGTCGTTGACGGCCGGCGTCCAGACATTGACGCGCAGGCAGTCTTCTCCCTGGATACCGTCGTCCCAGGAAAACATGAATGCCTCTTCGTCGTTGGCCCAGCCCGCACGGGCAGCTTGAGGCGCCACGGGTCCGTGTTGACGGGAACTCCGCACGCCGTTCCATGGCTTCGGCTTGGCGGGCGGCATAAAGCGATTCGCCCCTTCCGTCGTGTCGCCGTAAGGGATTCCCTTGAAGGTACAGATACCATTGCGAAGGTATCCAACCACTCTGCCAGCGGATGTAGCCACGATGGGATTGTTGTCCTGCGCGACTACAGAAGGATTTGAATTCAGATGCGTAGAGTTTTCCGCCTCAGCGGCTTCCGCATGCATGGGCGCTGAAGAAACGGTGGTTGCAAAGGCACCGCCGGCAATCAGAGCGATACCCTTTATCACATCGCGCCGTTCGACCACTATCCCTTGTCCAGAAGCACCCACCGAAGACAAATCCTGATTCTTATCCATCGTGTTCTCCCCACAGGTTTGAAAATGACCGACTCTTCGCATTCCTCTATTTGGTTTGCGCAGTGTCAAGGCGCAGAAATCGCGCGGCATTGTTGTAGAGAATGTCGCGCTTCTGCTCAGGGCTCAGGTAGTCCGCGTTCTGGATGACGCTGATTGAATACGTCATCAATTTGGGCCATTGCAATTGATCGGTCCCAAACATCACACGGTCTTCAAAGCCAGCTTCAACAAGGCGCTGGATGTAACGATTGACTCCTTGAGCGGATAGCTCCAGATGAGCCCTGCGACGTCCACGTAGACGTGGGAGTTGGCCTGGAGCAGCGTGAGCATGTTGTCGATCATCGGATAGCCGGCATGCATCACCTGTACGCGGAGCTTGGGGTGGCGCGCCAGCAGCTCCTCGAGCAGCAGCGGATTTCCCATCGACCCTCGGAACTTCGGCGAGGTGACGTTCGCGCGGCCAGAGCCGCCGGTACCCATGTGAATCGCAACGGGAATGTCGAGTTCTTCGGCGAGAGCAAAGTATTGATCAACGGATGGGTCGTTGGGGGAGAGGCCTTCATATTGCAGACCGATCTCGCCCATGACTTTGAAGCCGTCCTTGGTGAAATCCTTGCGAAATTCGTCGAGAGGGACGCGTGCGCCGGGCTGCATTCCCTCGTTGAAGCTGGTGCCAGGGATGACCCGTCCAGGTGCGGCATCTCGCCATTTCTGCACGCTTTTGGGATCGCCGAAGACGACTGCCGTAACATTCAGCCGCTCCATTTCAGCGACCACGTCCTTTATGTATTCGCCCTTGGCGGCGGGATAGAGCTTTGGCGTGCATTCTTCCTGACTCCATCCGAACGGAGCCTCCTTGGTGCTGGGATCGGAGGCGAGAAACTTCGACTCGTTGGGACACATTGGCCCGCCGGGAAAGGACTCGTCCATCGCATGAACGTGAACGTCAATGACCGGAGGCACGGTTGAAGTTGTGTTCTGAGCCAATGACATCGTGGCATACGGTGGGAAGAGCATTACGAAAACGAATACAAGTGAAGTTCTGTGGATTTGCAGTAACATGACCCGCCATTCTCTCTTTGTTAATTGAAGAGGAGCATTATTACGCGAACAGAAATGATTGCACAAGTTGTGCGATAACCGGCCGCAGCGCAATCCCGGGATCAACCGAATGCTCATCTCGGCGGGCATCGCGCTCAGCCCCAGACTTCCCGTGCGGCATCCACAACGAGATGGAGCTTGGCCCATTGATCGGCTTCGGTCAGCAGGTTGCCTTCCATGGTCGAAGCAAATCCGCATTGGGGACTCAGAGCCAGTCGATCCAGCGGAAGCACTTTGGCCGCTTCATCAATCCGCCTGAGCAAATCTTCCTTACGTTCCAAATCCGCGCGTTTCGTACTGACCAGTCCAAGCACGACGATTTTCTCACCGGGAACGAACCTCAGGGGCTCGAAGGTGCCGGAGCGCTCATCATCGTATTCCAGCAGGAAACGATCGACGGCTAACTCGTGGAAGAGACGCTCAGCAATCGCGTCGTAACCACCTTCCGCGTACCAGTGGCCGCGATTGTTACCTCGGCATAAGTGGATCGCAAGTGTAACGCCGGTCCCGCGCGCGGCGGCGAAACATGCATTGTCTGCTCTCAAAGACGCAGCAAGCATTTGCTCAGGATCAACCCTTAGTTCCTTCTCCATCCACGCGGTCCACTTAGGGTCAAGGTAGTAGCTATAGCGCGGCGCGTCGATCTGCAAATAGGAGATGCCCTCGGTGGCGAGGGCGCGAATCTCCTCGCTCATGATAGCGGTGATGGCATCGAGCATTGCGAATGGATCGCGATAAACCGTGTCCGTGATGCCGTATTTGAACGAGATGGCGGGAAACTGTGTTGCGCTGGGCAGAGTGATCTTGATCGGACCCGGGGCGTGTTCCTTGAGGAAGGGAAGCTCGCGGCCGGTGAGGGGTTGGCATTGCCGCAAAGGGGCAGTGACGATGCCGTTGATGCTGCTGACCTTGGCAGCGGCCGTTGGTGCTTCGTCGTCAGTCCCTTTCCACTGGCGCGATACGGCGCCACCGAAGTCAAATCCTTCCACCGCGTCTGTGAAGTCGCTCATAAAGTTGGTGCGCCGCAATTCGCCGTCCGTATAAATGTTGAGGCCGATCTCTTTCTGGCGCTGAAGAACCTGGAGGATGTGAAAGTTTTCGACGGCCTCGATTTCTGAAGGGCCCAATTGCGATGTGCGCGCGTGGAGAAGCTCAGCTGGACGGAGAAGGCTGCCGACGTGATCTGCGCGAATGAGAGCGGGCATAACCCGAGTCCTTTCGTGATTCCGATGCTTAGGATTCAGATGAGTATGTTGTGGAGGTTTCGCGCACCTTGCTGGAGAGCAGGGAGGCAGCGTTTCAAGAGTGTTTCGCGGTCGATGCGCGAAACGTGGGTGCCGAGGTTGATGGCTGCTACGACGCGATTATCGCGAGTGGAAATGGGAACAGCAATAGATCGAAGGCCGGCTTCGAGTTCCTCGTCCACAATTGCGTAGCCGTTGACCCGGACCTCGAGAATGGCCTTCTTGATTTGCGGGATGCGAGTGAGAGTTTTAGGTGTGTAGGCGCGCGGCCTGAGATTGCGCAAATATGCGGCGAGTTCCTTCTCGGGAAGTGCGGCGAGCAAGACGCGTCCCATTGACGTGCAATAGGCGGGAAGGCGGCTGCCGACGGAAAGTCCGGCTGCGAGCACGCGGCTGGCTGCGGAACGGGCAACGTATACGATTTGCCCGCTGTCGAGCATGCTCATGGAGCACGACTCGTGCAATTGTTCCGTGATGTGCTCCAGAACCGGACGCGCGGCCTCCACGACCGATGAGGACGAGAGATAGGAGAAGCCAAGACGCAGGACCTGGGTTTTGAGCTTGTAGACCTGGCGGCTTCGCTCCACGTAGCCAAGGAGTTCGAGGGTAAGCAGGAGACGCCGGATCGAAGCGCGGGAGAGCCCTGTTGATTGGGAGATCTCGCTGATACTGCGGCCGTCGTAATGCCCCTCAAAGCTCTCAATGACGCGGAGACCGCGCGCGAGGGAAAGAACAAAGTCGGGGTTTCCTGCTTGCGTAGTGAAGTCGTCAGCCGTCGATACGGCCTGAGCGAAATTGGCGGGACTCATCACGGATTCTCTCCGGAGATCATGATGTTAATTATTGGGCGATTATCGCACATCATGTACAATTATGCACTCTCAAGTAATAATACGCGTCAGTGAAAGGGAGGCGAATGGGGGAGTGGCTCACATTGGCCGAGGCGATTGCGGCGCATGTGCACGATGGCGACTGCGTTGCGCTGGAGGGGTTCACCCACCTCATTCCATTTGCCGCCGGACACGAGATTATTCGCCAAGGCCGGCGAGACCTGTCTCTGATTCGAATGACTCCGGACATCATCTATGACCAGTTAATCGGGGCTGGGTGCGCAAAGAAACTGACTTTTTCGTGGGGCGGAAATCCTGGTGTGGGGTCCCTGCACCGCTTTCGCGACGCAGTGGAGAATGGCTGGCCTCGACAGCTGGCGATTGAGGAGCGGAGCCATAGCGACCTGGCAAATGCATTTGTTGCCGGCGCTGCAAACCTCCCTTTCGCTGTTTTGCGTGGATACGCGGGGTCGGACTTCGCGCGCGTTAATGATCAAATCCGCAACGTCACCTGCCCTTTCACGGGAGAAGTTCTCGCGGCCACACCTGCAGTGCGACCGGAGGTGACTGTGATCCATGCGCAAAAGGCGGATTCGAAGGGCAATGTGCTGTTGTGGGGAATCCTGGGCGTGCAGAAGGAGGCGGTACTGGCTGCCAAGCGCGCGATTGTGACGGTCGAAGAGAGAGTACCCACGCTGGATGCGCCGCCGAACGCATGTGTGCTGCCGAGTTGGGTAGTACACGCCGTTTGCGAAGTGCCACGCGGAGCGACACCTTCGTACGCGCATGGGTACTATGAGCGCGACAACGTTTTCTATCGCGCGTGGGACAAGATCTCCCGTGATCGAGAGCAGTTTGCCACTTGGGTGAAGCGACACATTCTGGACACGCAGGACTTTGCAGAGTACCTGAGGCTGCAAGGCGAGGCGAAGGAGCAGGCGATTCTTCCGTGAGTATTCCCTACACGGCCGATGAGATGATGACCGTTGCGGCAGCCCGTATGCTGTGGAACGGTGCGGTGTGCTTTGTGGGAATCGGGCTGCCGTCCACCGCAGCGAACCTCGCGCGGTTAACGCATGCGCCGGATGCAGTGCTGATCTACGAGTCGGGTCCGATTGGGGCGAAGCCTCCGGTATTGCCCCTTTCCATTGGCGATGGGAACCTTGCGGAGACAGCGGACACAGTGGTATCGACTCCTGAGATATTTCGCTACTGGCTGCAGGGCGGGCGTGTGGATGTTGGATTTCTTGGGGCCGCCCAGCTGGATCGATTTGCGAATATCAACACTACCGTTGTTGGTTCGTATGAGAAGCCGAAGGTGCGGCTGCCGGGAGCGGGTGGGGCGCCGGAGATCAGCTCTTCGGCCAGGGAAGTGTTGATTGTTGTGAAGCACACAAAGCGCACGCTTGTGAACAGGCTCGATTTTGTAACGTCAGTAGGATTTGGGACGGGCGGCGATGCTCGGGAGAAGTTGGGTTTGGGGGGGAAGGGCCCTGTCGCGGTGATCACTGATCTTTGCATCCAGCGACCTGACCCGGTTTCGCGCGAGTTGGAAGTTGCGAGCATTCATCCGGGAGTGGATCGAAAGGCAATTGCAGACAGCACCGGGTGGCAGATTCGATTCGCAGAGGGATGCGATGTGACCGAGGTTCCCGGACCAGCCGAACTCGAAGTGCTCCGCGATCTCAAAGCACGAACTGCTGCAGCACATGGAGTGGAGGGGGACGAGGCATGAGGGCCGTTTTCCTGTGCGATGCGGTTCGGACGCCGATTGGACGCTACGGCGGAGTCTTGGCGCAAGTTCGCGCAGACGACCTGGCTGCGATTCCGATCCGCGAGTTGTTGAGACGCAACTACGGCGTTGATTGGGACGTGGTAGATGAGGTGATTCTGGGATGCGCCAACCAGGCAGGTGAAGATAACCGGAATGTCGCACGGATGGCATTGCTTTTGGCAGGTCTGCCTGAGAGCATTCCGGGAACGGCCATGAACAGGCTTTGCGGATCTGGGATGGACGCGGTGGGAACGGCGGCACGCGCGATCGCCTGTGGAGAGGCAGAGCTCGTGATCGCAGGTGGAGTGGAGTCGATGTCGCGCGCGCCCTTTGTGATGGGCAAAGCAGAATCGGCATTTCAGCGTTCAGCGGAGATCTTCGACACGACAATCGGGTGGCGGTTTGTGAACTCGAAGATGCACGCGGTGTACGGGACCGATTCGATGCCGGAGACGGGAGAAAATGTAGCGCGCGAGTGCCAGACGGATCGGGCGGCGCAGGACGCGTTCGCGTGGCGAAGCCAGATGCGCGCGACGCAGGCCGCTGCAAGCGGATTCTTTGCTGACGAGATCGTCGCGGTGGAGGTGCCCGGGAAGAAGGGCACGACGGTGGTGACACAGGACGAGCACCCACGGCCGGATACAACACTAGAGAAACTGGCTGCGCTAAAGCCGTTGTTTCCGGGCGGTACTGTAACGGCAGGGAACGCTTCGGGGGTGAACGATGGGGCTGCGGCTATGATTGTTGCTTCGGAAGAAGCGGTCAATCGACATGGACTGCGAGCACGCGCGCGGATCTTGGGAATGGCGACTGCCGGAGTTGCGCCACGCTTGATGGGCATTGGGCCAGTGCCTGCCACCCAGAAGTTGCTTGCTCGCATGGGAAAGACCATTTCGGATTTCGATTGGATTCAATTGAACGAAGCGTTCGCGAGCCAGTCCCTGGCATGCATTCGCCAGTTCGGACTGCCCGATGACGCGGAGCATGTAAATGCAACGGGCGGAGCGATTGCGCTGGGGCATCCGCTGGGAATGAGCGGTGCGCGGCTGGTGATGACTGCTGCACATCAGCTCTCTCATGGCGGAGGCAAACTTGCGCTGGCGACGATGTGCATAGGAGTGGGGCAAGGAATTGCAATGGCAATGGAACACGTGTGAGGAGCTGTATGCTCGATTCGTCGATGATGGAGTTAGCGGAACCAGGCACGCAGCCTGAATATCATTTCCCGCCCTACGTGTCGACCATTGCGCGTTCACCGCGCATGCCGCTGATTTTGCTTCCCAGGACGCAGATGGAGCGAAGCGGGCCGGTTTTTGGGCACGGGCTGATTGGCGACCACGACAACGATCTGACAGTACATCACGCTGGCGACCCTATCGGAGAGCGGATCCTGGTGCATGGCCGGGTTCTGGACGAAGATGGAATTCCGGTGCGCGGCGCACTTGTTGAGGTGTGGCAGGCGAATGCAGCGGGCCGCTATCGGCACAAGGTGGATACATACGATGCTCCGCTCGACCCCAACTTTGCAGGCGATGGCCGAACACTGACCGATGAGAATGGATACTACTGGTTCAAGACGATCAAGCCCGGGCCGTATCCATGGGGGAATCATCACAACGCTTGGCGGCCGAGTCACATCCATTTTTCACTTTTCGGTTCGGGGATCCTCTCGCGGCTTGTGACACAGATGTACTTTCCAGGAGACCCGTTGCAACCATTGGATCCAATTTTCAACAGCATTCCGGACGCAGCAGCTAGAGCGCGGTTAATTTCAAATCTGGACATGGACCGCTCTGAGTCCAACTACATGCTGGCTTACAAATGGGATATTGTGTTGCGGGGTCACATAGACACTCCGTTTGAGGAGGGTCATCGATGAGCGACAACTCCGCACGGACCCCTTCCAGTTCCCAGACGGTTGGGCCGTATTTCCGAATTGGCCTTGAGTATCTGATGAATCGCATTCCTGTCCCGAGACATTGTGCCGGCGGGGATGATCGAGATACGAGGCCGAGTTTTGGATCGCGATGGAGTGCCGGTCACGGACGCGATGCTGGAGTTCTTGAGTGGCGCGGGTGTTGGAAGATCGCTCGATGGGAAGGAAGTTGAGAGCGGCATTCCTGAAGGATTCAGACGCGTCGCGACTGATGAAAAGGGTGAGTTTGCTGTGGCGATTTCACGGCCCGCTGCGGAGACGTTCTCAGATGCACATTTCATGGTGCTGGTGTTTGCACGGGGCCTGCTACGCCATTTGATTTCACGGATGTACCTGGGAGATGAAGCGAGGAACGACAACGATGCCGTGCTTTTGCGGGTTCCTCCGGAACGGCGTGCCACACTCATTGCTCGCGCGGATGAGAAACAGGCGGGATTGTATTGGTGGGACGTCGTTCTGCAAGGAACCAACGAAACCGTATTCTTCGCGTGGTAGAGAGCAGGGTGTACGCAGATGAGTCGTGACGGGCTGACTTCGTTTCTCTTCTCGACGCCGGATATGGCGAACGTGTTTTCGCCGCAGGCTCAGCTACGCGCGATGACGCGTTTTGAGTGGGCGTTGAGTTCTGCACTAGAGGCCAATGGCCTGGCTGAAGCGGGCTCTGCGGCGGCACTCGAGAAGTTACTGGACGCGGACTTCGTCGATCTCGCACCTCTTCTCAGAGATGCGAGGGATGCGGGGAACATCGCAATCCCGTTCGTGCGGCAGCTAACCGCAGCGGTGAAGGCTCACAGCGAAATTGCCGCTCGGTCAGTTCACCTGGGTGCCACGAGTCAGGATGTTCTCGATTCGGCGCTGGTGTTGCAGATGAAGGAAGCTCTGCAATTGCTTGATGGAGCGCTGACGGGTTTAGACGCGGCCCTGATGGAGAAGGTGAGAAGGTATCGAGGCACTTTGATGTTGGGGCGAACATGGCTTCAGGCCGGACCTCCGATAACACTTGGACTGAAGCTGGCGGGAGTCCTGGCGGCTTTACGCCGGGACCGGCAGCGGATTCGTCAAGAGGAAGAGCGATTGCTCGTGTTGCAGTTTGGCGGGGCCGTTGGAACCCAGGCTTCACTTGGATCGTCGGGCGGTGGGGTCTCAGCGAAAGTGGCGCAGTTCCTGGACCTGGCTGAGCCTGAGTTGCCGTGGCACACGCAACGCGACAGCTTGACGGCGATAGTTCAGTTGCTTGCGCTGGTGACCGGCACTCTGGCGAAGCTCGGGACGGGATATTGCTTTATTGATGCAGTCGGAAGTGGGGGAAGTGTCGGAGGGAGGGGCCGAGGGACATGGCGGTTCGTCGACGATGCCACACAAGCACAATCCTGTGGGGTGCGCGGCTTTAATCGCGATCCATGCGAAGATGCCCGGACTCTCCGCAACGATGCTGCACGCTATGCAGCAAGAGCACGAGCGAGGACTTGGGCTGTGGCAAGCGGAGTGGGATGCAATTCCAGAGGCGTTTCGCCTGACATCGGCTTCCGTCAGTTATGCGACTGAAGTTATCGACGGACTGAAAGTTGACTCAGATCGAATGCAGGCGAATCTGGACGCCACGCATGGATTGCCGCTGGCGGAAGCTGTGAGCGGTGCTCTGGCTTCGAAGATTGGCCGAATTGAGGCACACGAGGTTCTGCATAAGGCTGTGGATCGGGCTGTGACGGAAAAACGGCCGCTATCGGATGTGTTGAAGGAAATGCCCGAGGTGAAGACGCACCTGAATGATGTAGAGATTGATGGGCTGCTTGATGCACGCAACTATCTGGGCAGCGCTCAGCGATTCATTTCGCGGGTATTGGGGGACGACGATGCCGACAACTGACAGCAAGGGCGTGCGGTTGCACTACGAAGTCAGCGGGTATGCGGACGCGCCGATCCTCGTGCTTCTGAATTCGCTGGGATCTGACATGCACATGTGGGACAGGGCACTGCCTGAATTCGAAGGAAAGTTTCGGGTGCTGCGCTCGGACATGCGCGGTCATGGACGGAGCGAAGTTGCAGCGGAAGCATTCACGATTGAACAGCTGGGACGAGACGTGTTGAAGCTGATGGATGAGGTGAAGGCAGAAAAGGCGAGCATCTGCGGTGTGTCACTGGGAGGGCTGGTTGGCCTCTGGCTCGGAATCTATGCACCGGATCGCGTGGAAAGGCTAATTCTTGCAAACACTGCGGCGAAGATTGGGACCAAAGAGATCTGGGAGCAACGAATCGAGACTGTGAATGCTACGGGCATGGCTGCATTGGCCACAGCGACGCTGGAGAGATGGTTTACGCCCGACTATCGCAACAAGCATCCAGAGGAGATGGAGAGGATTCGTGGAATGATCGCGGCGACAGATCCTCAAGGTTATACAGCTTGCTGCGCTGTGCTGCGAGATGCGGACCTGCGAGAGGACGCGGTTCAAGTCAAGGCGGCGAGCCTGGTGATTACCGGGACACATGATCCTGCAACGCCTCCAGCAGAGGGTCGCACACTGCATGCGGCGATCCATCACTCGAGTTATGTGGAGCTGAATGCATCGCATATGTCGGCGTGGGAGTGTGCGGACGGGTTTGCGGGTGCAGTGGTGGAACATCTGACTGCAACGGAGGTCACGCATGGATGAGCGAGAACGACACGCGACCGGAATGCAAATGCGCAGGAGCGTTCTGGGAGACGCGCATGTCGATCGTGCGGAAGCCAAGAAGACCGAACTGGATTCGGAGTTTCAGGACCTCATCACTCGGTATGCGTGGGGAGAGATCTGGTCGCGCCCGGGACTACCCAAGCACACGCGAAGCCTGCTCACGATTGGGCTGATGGTGGCGCTCAACCGCGGCGAGGAGTTGCGCCTGCACCTGCGCGCTGCCGCCAACAACGGAGTAACGGCTGAAGAGATTCGCGAAGTTCTTCTGCAGTGTGCAATCTATTGTGGTGTTCCTGCTGCGAATGCCGCATTCCATGCGGCCAAAGAGATTCTGAACGAAGAGTCCCAGACGAAATAATGGTAGGCCCATGGCGCCGTTTGAAACACATGTCGGAATTGTAGGGGCGGGCCCGGCCGGACTGATGCTCTCGCATCTGTTGCATCTCAGAGGGGTCCACTCGATTGTTCTCGAGGCAAAACCGCGCATCTATTGCGAGGAACGGGTACGAGCCGGGGTCCTGGAACACACGAGCGTGCAGATGTTGCACGATGCAGGAGTGGGCGCGCGACTGGAGCGCGAGGGATTGCGCCATGAGGGTATCGAGCTGGGGCTGAATGGTGTGCGCCACAGGATTCCATTCGTGGAACTGACGGGCAAGTATGTGACGGTGTACGCGCAGCAGGAAGTGGTGAAGGATCTGATTGCCCGAAGACTCGCTGATGACGGCGATCTGCGATTCGAATGCGGAGATGTTTCACTAGCAGAGATTGACTCGGACAAACCTCGGATCGTTGTGAGTCGCGATGGGCAGACGGATGAGATTCACTGTGATTACATCGCGGGCTGCGATGGGTTTCACGGAATCTGCCGGGACGCATTCCCGGAAAGTGCTTTGAGCATTTATGAGCGCAGCTACCCCTTTGCGTGGCTTGGAGTATTGGCGGAGGCGGCGCCGTCACAAGAAGAGCTGGTCTACATGTATCATCCGCGAGGTTTTGCGCTTTACAGTATGCGCTCGCCGAAGGTTACCCGGCTTTACCTTCAATGCAAGCCGGACGAGGATATTCAAGAGTGGAGCGATGACAGGATCTGGACGGAACTGCAAGCACGCTTGACCTGTGTTGATGGATGGCGACCGATTGAAGGACGGGTGTTGCAAAAGAGTGTAACGGGGATGCGGAGTTTTGTGGCCGAGCCACTTCAGTTCGGCCGGCTGTTCCTTGCGGGAGATTCGGCGCATATTGTGCCACCGACCGGAGCGAAGGGAATGAACCTCGCATTGGCGGATGTGCATTATCTTTCGATGGCGCTGGGATCCTACTATGGCACAGGAGACGGCAGGCTTTTGGAGAATTATTCTCAGACTTGTTTGCGAAGGATATGGAAGGCGCAACGCTTCTCGTGGTGGATGACTTCGTTGCTGCACAGGTTTGAGAATGAGTCTGCGTTCGATCATAAGAGGCAACTTGCAGAACTGGAATACGTGGTGAGTTCGCGAGCGGCTGCGACGTCACTGGCTGAAAACTACGTTGGACTTCCGCTGGACGGGGTCTAGCGGGAACATGTTGATTGCTTGATCGCGAGGGGGGACGAAACGATCTCGGGTGACGAGGGATTGCGAGATGCGCGATGTGCTTGAGACGCTGACCGGCACTATCCCTTTTAGGCGGATAGACAGGTCATAATCTTGCTTTGAGGGCCCGAGAACCTATTGCTGAAATGGTCTGGCGCCTCAATCTAAAAGGCGAATCAAATCGAAACGGCTGAGAAAAACGGGGCGAGTGAAGATCACGGGGGCTCTAGTGACCTGTCGCAGAGTAAACATTACTAGTCCTGCCTACATCTAAGCAGGTATGTCCATCGATTCCATGGTGCTCAGCGAAGACCAGCAACTGGAACTCAGCCGTAGTGCCCAGTCCCGCTCTCTGCCCGCCGGATATGTCTTCCGCGCCAGGCTGATTCTGATGCTGGCCGAGGGAGCGTCGTTCAATACGATCAAGCAGAGGTTGCGGACCACGGCGCCGACGATCAGCCGGTGGAAGCAGCGCTTCCTTGCTTCGGGTATGGATGGCCTGGATACGAGTCATCCCGGACAGGCGGCTTCCGTGCTGACTCCGAAGCTGCGAGCCCGGATTCTCTCGGCTACCCGCAAGAAGCCGAAGGACGGTTCTACTCACTGGAGTTGTCGCAAGCTTGCCGCAGCGCTGGGCGTCAGCAAGGACGCAGTGCATCGGGTGTGGAAAGAGGCCGGCCTGAAGCCGCACCGCCTGGAGCGCTACATGGCCAGCGACGATCCGGATTTCGAAGCCAAAGCCGCTGACATTATCGGGCTGTACCTGAACCCTCCGCAGCATGCTGCAGTGTTCTGTGTCGATGAGAAGACTGCCATTCAGGCACTGGATCGGCTCGATCCGGTGCTGCCGCTTTCGCCGGGCCGCGCCGAGCGCCACGGATTTGAATACTACCGGCACGGAACCCTGTCGCTGTATGCGGCGCTGGACACCGCGACCGGCCGCGTTCACGGCAAGACCGCAGCTCGCCACACCAGTCGGGACTTTGTCGGTTTCCTGAAGGAGGTCGTCTCCCTGTGCCCGCCCCATCAGCAGATCCACATCATCCTCGACAATCTCTCGGCTCACAAAACCGCGCTGGTGCGGGAGTTCCTGGAGCAACATCCCCGCGTCCGGTTCCACTTCACACCCACCTACTCCTCATGGCTCAATCAGGTCGAACTCTGGTTCGCGAAAATCGAGCGGGAGGTCATCGCCCGCGGCGTCTTTACCTCCGTGCCCGATCTGGCCCGCAAGCTGCGCCGCTACATCAACGCTTACTCAGCCAATGCTCAACCTATCAACTGGAAGTACTCCGACCCTTCTCACCGCATCCGTAGTAACGATCTCTCTGCGACATGCCACTAGTGCGGATAGGTTATCGACTGGGCAGTGCATCGACTCGTCGACAGAGCCGAAGGCTCAATGCCGTTGCAGGATCCGCAATCAAGCAGACACCGGACGCGCCGCTTTTGCTCTAGGAACTTGTTGAAATTCGTCTTGCTGTAGCGGATTTACTTGGGATTGGTGCTTGTCATGGGCTGAAATTCTGTTTCAAATCGTGCTTTGGAGCAGTGTATATCGAGTTGTGTGGTGATCGGGAAGACGAGCCTGATGGCCGCAACCAGGGTTGGGGCACACTACAGCCTGAGTCCTGCAGGTGTTGGTTGCGCCATCAGCCTCGGCAGGCGAAGCAGATTGTGGGCGGCGCAACTGAAAACGAACAGCCAATCTACTTTCTCCAGTCCGCGCAGCTTGACCTGGCGCAACGGCCCGGTCTGCTTCAGCCATCCGAAGCCCTTTTCGATCAGCCATCGGCGGCTCAGACTGATGACATAGCCGGGCTGCCGCGTGGTTCTGCGGTCCAGGTTGCTGGAGCGGTTTCTGTGGTTGCTGGTGATGTGTGGAGTGACATTGAACTCCCGCACGGTGCGCACAAAATCCTTCGTGTCGTAAGCTTTGTCGGCACCTACGGTAATGCGGCGTGCGCGGCCCTGCTGTTTCTTCTGAAGCATTAACAGCGCCGCATCGCGCTCGGCGTATCCATCGGCGTGAGTCACCATCGCGGCAGCAATCAGTCCATTACGGTTCTCCACCAGCGCATGGCCCAGGTAGCTCAGCTTCGATTCCTTCCCGTAGCTCTTCTTGTACAGGCGGGCATCGGGATCGGTGGTCTCTGACATGTGTCTTGTTGCTCCGCTTCTGGCCGTGGAAGTTCGCGCCATCGTCATCATCGGAATCATCCTTCGAACGAAAGCTCTTCTGCGAGGCCCAGGCCTGGATCAGCGTGCCGTCCACGGTGAAGTGCTCATCGGACATGTATTGCTTCGCCTGCCGGTTCACCTCGGCAAAGAACCGCTGTGCAACCTCTGAGGTCAGTAACCGGTCACGGTTCTTCGAGAACACCGCATGATTCCATACCACATCGTCCATGCCCAGGCCCACGAACCAGCGAAACAACAGGTTGTAGTCGATCTGCTCGACCAGCAGTCGCTCGGAACGGATGGAAAAGAACACCTGCAGGAGCAAGGCCCGCAGGATGTACTCCGGCGCTACCGACGGCCGGCCGGAATCAGCGTAGAGTGCATCCAACTCCGGGCTCAGCGACCGTAGCACCGCATCGGTTAACTTGCGAACCTCACGCAACGGATGATCGGCCGGTACCCTCTGCTCCAACGACACATAGCTGAACATCCCGTCCTGAATCCGCTCGTCTCCACGCATATCGATAAGACGAACAGACCCTGTCCAATGCTGCAAAAGTCGTACCTATTTCAACAAGCTCCTAGAGAAACCTTAGGGTGGGGCGGTTTCCTAGAGGTGCCTAACGATCAAGAAGGTTCCTTCTTGTAATTGCATTTCGAGCATAGGACGATTGCAAGGACGAAAAGCAGTCGTGTAGCCAGTCCCCTGCATTCAACCCACATTTGCAGTCGGAGGAAACGATATGTACCGGAAGATGTTTCTTGCGGCGCTCATAGCAGCGCTGGCGTGCACAATGGCTTTCGCGGCAAGTATCGAAGGTAAGTGGAAGGCGACATTTGACACCCAAATGGGTACTCAAAACTACACATACGAATTTCATGTGGATGGGAACAAAGTAACTGGTACTGCTACCAATGATCGGGGTCCGGCACCGATTATGGCCACTCGCTCCAAGATTCGAGCGTTACTCAAGCAGGCATTTAACGGATGCCGGCCCGAGATATAAAAAGAGATATAAAGCGAGTTGTCTGCGGCACCCTGCGTCATCGTCCGCTTCCATATCATCTGGGTTGTACGAGAAGGTGATCAATGAAGGTTTCGAATCAGGAACAAACTCTCTATTTTGCCGAGGACAACTCTACCGAAGCCGTGCTGGCGCGAATGAACAATTGCTCCGACCCGCGCTTCCGCCAGATCATGACCTCGGTGATTACGCACCTGCACGCCGCGGTAAAGGAAATTGAGCCCACGATGGAAGAGTGGTTTGACGCAATCCAATTCCTTACATGGGCTGGGCAGATATGCACCGACCACCGTCAAGAATGGATACTACTTTCCGACGTTCTCGGTGTGTCCATGCTGGTTGACGCCATTAACAACAGAAAGCCTTCTGGCGCGACTCAATCGACCGTGCTCGGCCCATTCCATGTGGCCTCGGCGCCCGAGCGCGCCCTCGGCGACAATATATGTCTGGATGGCAAGGGAACGCCGCTGACGGTTTCGGGTCGCGTCACCGACACTAACGGCAGCCCCATCCCCGGCGCCACCCTTGATGTCTGGATGACGAACGAGGACGGCTTTTATGACATTCAGCAACCGGAAACCCAGCCAGATATGAACTTGCGGGGCATTTTTCATACCAATGACGACGGCCGATACTGGTTCCGCTCGGCTCGCCCCCGCTATTACCCGATCCCAAAAGACGGCCCGGTCGGGCGCTTTCTCGACTTGTCGGGCCGCCACAATCTCCGTCCAGCACACCTTCACTTCATCGTAAGCGCCGCCGGGCACGCGAGTGTAACTACCCATTATTTTGACCGAGAGAGTCCTTATCTTGATTCCGATACGGTTTTTGGTGTCAAAGAATCCCTCATTCTCGACTTCGAGGAACATGACGACCCCAGGCGGGCTGCTGAACTAGGTGTCGGCAATCCTTTCGCCACGGCTACCATGGATTTCGTCCTTGTACCAACACGCTAAGGCGAATTTACCCGCCTGCCACGGATGGCTCACCGCACAACGCCGTAGAGTCGAGAATGATTCCGTTATTGGTGCATCTCAGTCCTGAGCGCAGATGAAATTCGATGAATCATCAAGTGATGCTCCCCGTGTTCCTGTGAATTTAGGAAAGGCTGGATAGACGCACATAGGACGTGAGCGATGCGAACCCGCATTTCCATCGATTGTGAGGAGCGTTCCTGGAGCTTTGCCGCCATAAACCCAGGAATCCAGTACGCCGAGGCCATCGTACGTGCCAGTGAAGACCCCGCGGCCGTGACCCATCCCGGGCACTGTGTAGAACCGGAGGAATGAGTCTACAGCGGGCTGACCAAAGATGGAGACTTGACGATTGTAGTAATTGATCGAGTTATACGGGCTGATCAAATCGTCAATCGTTCCGTGCACCAGAATCATTTTTCCGCCCTTATCCTTAAAGGGTCGTAGGCTAGCGCTCGATATATCAACCTCTTCAGCCGAACGCTGCACTTGGGACTTCCACGCGGCAGCATCAAAAGTAAGTGGATCGAAATTAGGATCTCGCGTGATGAAGTATTTTGTCACCCCCGATGCGACCAGGAATTGAAATGCCTCTTTGCCCGATGGAGGCGACACCGGTTGCGGCGCTGCACCGAAAGAAGCCATTCTGAACAACGCTCCTTCAAGGACAGGCCAGCGTGGAAACGAATCGAGGCCTCCTACAGGGTACCCCGGACGATATGGGGAATTGATAGTCTCTATGGTAGCGATCTGTGTGTCCGAGAGACAGCGATCGCCCGCGTCCGTTCCTCCGGCACAGCGCAGCGTTGAGCGGACAGTATCGAGAGTGAAGGCGCGATTGCACGCCGCAATGTCGCTGATAATGCCATCCTCTGCGCCGTCGAGCTTGTCGCAGGTCGCGTAGACGGCATCAGTCAATAGCTTTACCTTCGCCGGGTTTAGCCAGCCCTTTCCCCCATTGTCGTAAAGCGCCTTTGCTATCGGAACCCCGGATAATTGCAGAAGCGTGAGATCATAGGCCGGAAAGTTAACCACCACTCCGTCATAGTCTGCGGGGTAGAGAGCCGCAGCTACAAGAGCTTCATGACCTCCTTGCGAGGCTCCGATGAAGTACGACCGCTTCGGTACGCGCTTGTAATAGGACTTCACCAGGAACATCGCGGCATCATGTGTTTTCTTTATGGAAAGCTGGCCGAAATTCAGTCGTGACTCGTCATTCAGAGCAAACGATCCATCGAAGCCCATTGCGCTCTTATGCCCGCTGTCGCTTCCGAGGGTGACATATCCGGCGGCTAATGGCGTCGGCTGCCCAGCAGGCTCACTCGGATAGGGTGTGAGCCCCGTAACCAGGTTACCGTCGTATGCTCCGCCGCCGAGCTGCAGCGTCCGTCCATTCCAATCGGAAGGCAAATTCACTTCAAATTCGATATCGGGAGCTTTCTGGTCCATTGGTTTAATAAGACCGATAACCTTACAAAACTCGCCGTTTCTATTTCCGGGCGTATCCTTGGCGATAAACGTCGCGGATTCAATGACAGCACCTCTCGTTGGCTTACCAATGTCAGACGCAGGAATTGTCAATTCACTGAGTGCCGAGCATTGCTCGGCGCTAGCAGGAGCGCCTTCAGACGCAGCGCTTCGAAGCGTCGAGCCCAGGAAAGCTGCAAACGCGGCTGCAAAGAAGATATGTTTCAAGGCTCCATATCTCTGAAAGTGTGTTCCTGACATGTGTAACTCCTGTGAACCTGCTACTTTGGGAAGCAACCTACAGCCGGGTTATGGCTATTTCGCCTGAGTCAAGCATTTAAGTCAGGCAAGAAGGCAGAAGAAATTACGAAGTGCCGGCCAGGCTGCCGCAGAGCGCGTTTTTAATTTGTGGACAAATACTTTTCCATAACTCCGATATCTCGAGTTTTCATTCAATCCTGATTCATCCGGACGATGGGCTTTACGACCGTCCCTGACTCCGAGTCGGTGATCGCTTGATTGATGCCTTCCATGTCGTAAAACGTGAGCATGCGGTCGTAGGGAAATCGGCCTTGCTTTTGAAGTTCGATTAGTTGCGGAATAAAGATATCGGGTGCACTATCACCCTCAACAATACCGCGCACTTTGCGGCCCGCTGTCATGAGGTGCATTGCGTCGAGGCTAATCTCAGAGCCCGGGCTCGAAGCCCCTACCAATCCACACTGGCCGCGCAGTGTCAGCGAATCTACCGCCTGGCGGATGACTTTTGAACTGGCGGTCGTGTCGAGGGCATAGTGAACACCAGCCCCGGTGATTCGCATGATGCTCTCGACAATGTTTTCCTGAGCGCCATTAATTGTATGCGTGGCTCCGAATTCACTCGCCAATTTCAGCCGCTGCTCGTTGAGATCAACGCCAATTATGACCGTCGCTCCAACCACGCGGGCTGCCATAATGGCCGCCAAGCCGACCGACCCGGCACCGAACACCGCGAGCGACTTTCCAACGCCCACTCTCAGACTGTTGATCACGGCACCGGCTCCCGTCTGAATACCGCACGCAAGCGGACCCAGGCGCTCCAACGGAGCATCCTTCGGAACTTTCACGACGTTGCGCTCAGTGCACAACGCGTAGCTGGCGAAAGACGACTGCCCAAAGAAATTGCCGTGAATCCTTTCCCCACCCTTCGAAAGCGGTGAGGTGCCATCCGACCGGGTGCCGGCGAAATTACGGCCAAAGAAATCGTGGCAGTAAGTTGGTTCATGTTCGTAGCAGCTCTCGCATGCTCCGCATGAGTTGTACGTCATCACGACGTGGTCACCGGCTTTGACCTTGGAGATGCTCTGTCCCACCCGTTCCACAACACCCGCCCCCTCATGCCCGAGAACAATCGGTTGTGGGACCGGAAACGTTTGGTCACGCATAGCGACATCGGTGTGGCAAACCCCGGTGGCGACAACTCTAACGAGAATCTCGTTGTCCCGTGGTTCGTCCATGTCAATGATCTCGAGCGATTGCGGGGCGTGCGGCGCGCGCGTGACGGCTGCCTTTATCTCCACGGTGATCTCCGGTTGAAATGATTCGCTAAACGCCTTTAACGGTGACCTGCGATTCGTGCTTTCTTAACTGCCAGAATTGAAGGAACTCAGCGTAAAAAATCAAAAATGGAAAAGTGACGCCGAGTAAGGCAGACGCGAGCCAGATCTCGAAGTCATTTGCCGGTGGACCTGACCTGAGCGGGCCGCTGATGGACCGAGAAAGGGAGCCATAAAGCAGGGCAAGCACGGTACCTATTACGCCTGCGGTCAGGGCATTCAGAGCGCCTCTCACCGGCTGCGCGAACTTCCTGAACAGAGTTCCATGCAGCATGTTCATGACGATAATAGTTCCGAAGATGAACGGGATGGGAACGCGGACCATGAATAGGAGCGGGTCTATTCCTAGAGCGAAGATTCCGACGTAAAAAACGATTCCCCCCAGCACCAGGCAGAGCAAAGTCCAGGCGAGACCCAGCACCGGCTGCCTCATCAGTCTCGCGGATCGCGTGAAAGGCCAAAGTTCAAAATTAATTACAAGAAACATGATTGAGTTAAAGGTAATGTAGAAGACCAAAGCGAGGTTCGCATTAAAGAGCCCGTGGGGATCGAGGGACGCGACGTAGACGGGCGCGCGTTGCATGAAGGCATAGTCAAAAAACAGGCGGAACAGGAAATAGTTGATGACATAACAGGCGGCCAGCATGCTTAGGCCGGCAGCGACGGAATCCTTGATCAATGCGTTGAAGGGCCAGCCGCCAAACATGATGGTCGCAGTGAAAGTCACCACCACCATTGCAATCGTGCACATCATGAGCATTGGTACCGCGGAATTGATATTGCCGCCCACGACGGCTCGCGTTGCCGCTCCGCCAACTGCTCCTACCAATACTGTCAATAGGATTAGCAGAAATCCCTTGAGCGGTTGGGGGCACGAAGCTGCGAATTCCGGCTTCTTACATCCCCAGGCGATTCCGATAACGATCTCCATCGGAATGACGGAGATGAGGCAAAAAGAAACCCAGCCCATAAACCTCGGAGCATCAAAGAGCGAGATGAAACCGATTGAAACCGCGATGACCAGCGCGGAAGCGGCGATGCCGGCAAGCGGTTGTTTGAGGTTTAGCATATAGTTGCCTCACTTAATGGAACGGCCACTTGTTCTCGCGGTTTCTGTGTTTCACTTCCTCACAAACGCAGTAACGACCCAGACCTTCGCCGCTTAAATAGGAAAATGCCCGTCCGTAGTCTGGATCGTGATCCAGCGGAGATTGGTGAATTCAGCAATTCCAGCTTTACCTCCGAAGCGCCCATAGCCACTGGCCTTCACTCCGCCGAAGGGCATTTGCGCTTCGTCCTGAACCGTCGGGCCATTGATATGGCAGATTCCTGACTCAATCTGCTTCGCGACTTTCAGAGCGCGGTTGACATCGCGGCTGAATACAGCGGCGGAGAGACCATACTCGGTGTCGTTGGCGAGACGCACCGCGTCAGATTCGTTCGTAGCTCGAATAACAGCGACAACCGGACCGAACGATTCGTCGGAATAGAGCTTCATCCCTGCTGTGACATGATCAATCACGGAAGCCGACATGAGCACGCCGGAGCCTTCGCTCCCCACGACGCGACTGGCGCCCTTGGCCAGGGCATCCTCTATTAAGTCATTGACAGCTTCAATGGTCTTACGGTCTATGACTGCGCCTAGCGGGGTTTTGCCCTCTCGCGGGTCGCTCGCCACCAAGCTGGCGGTTTTGGCAGCCAGCATAGCGACGAATGCATCAGCGATGGCTTCCACCACGATAATGCGCTCGGTGGACATGCAAATCTGCCCCTGGTGCATGAACGCTCCAAAAGCTGCGGCTTTGACGGCTTCGTCGAGGTCCGCGTCTTCCAGCACAAGCAGCGGCGCCTTGCCGCCAAGTTCCAGTAACACCGGCTTAAGGTGACGTGCGGCACGCTCGGCGATGATGCGGCCGACTCGCGTCGAGCCCGTGAAATTGATCCGTTTTACCGCAGGATGATCTATCAACGCCTCCACAATCGCGGCAGCATCGTACGGGGAGTTGGTGACAACATTGACCACTCCATCCGGAAAGCCAGCGTCACGGAATGCCTGCCCGATCAAGATATGAACTCGAGGACAAAGCTCAGATGCCTTCAAAACTACCGTGTTGCCGCATGCAAGAGGCATGGCAATTGCACGCACCCCTAAAATTAGCGGAGCATTCCACGGTGCAATGCCCAGGACTACGCCAACCGGCTGACGAATTGACAACGCGAGAAGTCCTGGATTGTCAGATGGGATCACTTCGCCAGTGATCTGGGTGGTCATCGCCGCAGCTTCGCGAACAATACCGGAGGCAAGCGCCGCATTAAATGCTGCCCAGGCGGCGGTAGCGCCGGTCTCTTCGATCATCGCCGAGGTGAACTCTTCACCTCTTGACTGGATGGCGTCAGCAGCTTTGTTTAAGAGCGTACGACGAGCGCCGGGCCCTAATTCCGCCCACTCAGGAAATGCTATCGCTGCTGCGTCCGCTGCCGATATCGCATCTTCAACGGAAGCTGCGGCAGCTCTGGTCGCGCATTCACCTGACATGGGGTTGAGGCGATCGAAGGTCTTCCCGCCGCTGGCCGGGACTTCTTTGGCGCCGATTAATAATAGTGTATTCATACCTTCAACTCCGCTATTCCGGTAATTCTGCCCCCGAGAGCCAATTCGCCCCTCGCATGTAGAGTGCTTCGATCTCTGGTCCTGTATGCCCCGGCATATCCAGCTTGGGATTGAAACCAATTTGAGCTTGAAGATAAGCGAGGTGCCGATAGCCTTCGGGATACTTAGTGAGAAGCTTTGGGTCGAGGTGCAGCTTAGCTTCGGGATCGACCGGATCCATTCGATCTTTCTCGTAAATAGGTTGGCGCAAAACTATGCCCCAGCGTCCTTCGCGCTTTTCTAGGAAATCGTAGAATCGCCCGATGCAGGCGACGTCACATAGTATGCCGTGAACTAGGGCGCGCTGGAGAATTGTCATCTTAGTCTGTGCAATTGCGCGCTTACCCTCGACCTCGATCGAGCTGCCGCCCAGCAGGTGCATGACGCGCATTCCGTTGGCGAACGAATTTATGCTGTTCTCGATGAATTCTTCAGCAGTTCCCTGAGCCCAGGTAGCCATCATGCGGCCATCATCGTGCCAAACTGTGCGAAACTTGTCCCACATGCGCGCGTCCCGCCACAAGACCCAATTCTCGATCAGCTCACGGATAATCAACCGATCCTGAAGCTCCTCATTCACTTCGCGCTCTCCTTAGGATGTGGTTTTCGAGCTTCAGCAAACAAACGAGGCAGTGTCACTAGAATGCTTTGACCGCGCGCCTGTGTTTGGGGGAATTTGATTCATCAGGCGTCATTCAATCGAATTCGAGCTACATCCTGCGCATGGCTGTCGAGGGAGGCACAATCCCCTTCAGGCGCAAATAGACCACCATCTGGCCGTACATCTCATTGTTATGTGCGGTGTTCTTCTGAATGTTCCCGAGCTTCGAGCCGCGCATGAATCCCTGACCTGAGACTTCCGTGGCATTCGTGTCTGTAACGGTCGCGAACGCCGCATCGCACGCATCAAACGACTTCTTCAACACTGCAATGACTTCGTCCTTGGTGGTTGCAGTAGATGGAGGTTTGCGTTCAAACGGAGCACCACTGATCACCGCGCAAATCCCAGTCTGGACCTGTGCGACATGGGTAAACAGCTCCCCATAGCTACGAATCTCCGGAGTCGGCTTGAACGAGAAGTTCTCGGCCGGCATCGCCTCGGCAGCCGCGACGATGATCTTTTTGGTCTGGTTGTAGCCGGCAAGTGCTTCGTCCACCAGTGACGGCTTTGCAGAATCTGGCGCCGGTGGCGGTGCCGGTTGCTGGGCAATGGCTATGCTGGCCGATCCTGCAATCAGAGCCGCAGCAGTCAGTACAAGATGGAATGAGCGTTTCATCGATTTACCCTCCGTAGTTGACAGAATCTGAAGTAGTCCCGCCTTCGCCCTAGCATTCATTTCGTGAATCCCGATGTTGTGATTCCATCTTCCATCAGCCCGATGTTATCCACCATGCGAATACGTCCATCGAGGATTTTGAACACTTCACTGATCTGCATCCTCATGGGGTTGCCGCCGTAGTAAAGGATGGCGTAGCCAGCCACGATACCGCGTTCCGGATCGACGAGGCCGATACGAATCTCTGTTGCCGGGCCCCACGGTCTCGGCCCCAGGTTGCTCTCATAGCAGCCGACGTCCCCGCTAGCCTCCACTCCGTTCCGCGCGTTGTGCGTAACCCGGTTTCCACTGTGGTAGCGATCGCAGCGCGGGTCATAGTCGGCCTGGATGGGCTGATGATCGGTTAGTCCTTGAAAGTAGGAGGTAATGATGCGCTCCAGCTGCTCGCGGGTGGCCCGCTCTTCAGGCGGCACGATGGTGTTGAAGAGAGGGTCGTAGGGAACAAGATTCTTGAGGTTTACCCTGGCGCTATCATCAAAGTTGATCTCGACTTCACTTATCTTGCCGTCGATCACCTTGAGCCGCGTACCGACATAGACTCCTTTTCCGTCGGCCGTCTGCCCCGCCACGCGTTCAACAACGTTGCCTGTAACGGGATCGGCGTAGACGCTTTCTGAAAGGATTTGTTTTACGATTGACCACTTACTCTCGGCAAGCGTGATGGCCTTGGTGTTCTCGCGGATCTGGGCATCCGGTGCGAGCTGAATTTTCTCCGGGGTATGAGCCAGCATCGCGGCATTGAACTGCTTCGCCTGTTCGAGCAGGCAAGCCCGATCACAGTTGGCAGCGAAGGCCAAAGGACTCAAGAAAATCAAGGTGACGGTCAGCAGTGCCAGCGGAGTAATCTTGGATGTGAATCGTCCCGTCATTTCGACTCCTCTTTCCAATCCACCGCTTCAGCGAACGCTTCAAAGGTAAGCGGTTTCTGCCTCGTGATCGTTTCCGGATAAGGTGTAATCCCCGCCGCATGGCCCGCGCGGACGATCGAGTAGAGCATGACCAGATAGGCGACACCCGGCTCCGGCGTACCCAGCGCTCGAGCGCCCTCCAGCATTTGCTCCCCAGTCAACAAGTGATACACCACAGTGCGCCCCGAGACTCTGCTGATGATATTCGCGACCTCAAAGTGATCGAGCGCCTCCGGTCCGGTCAGGTCAATCTCTCTCCCCGTCAGCGATTGCTGCAGAGCAGCTACGACAACAGAAGCGATGTCCTTCACGGAGATGAAGCTCGTCTTGCCATCGCCGGCCGCAAGATAGATCGCGTTCTGCTCGCGTATGCCGGCCGCCAGGAAACCTTCAAAGAAGGTTCTCCATAAAGAAATTCGGCCGCAGGATCGTATAAGGCACTCCAGAGTCGATGACGAGGTGCTCAACAATACGAGGGGCGCCCCCTCGTTATGGTTAACCCCGAAGGCCGAAATGAGAACGATCTGCTGAAAGTTGGCCGCATTCGCCGCCATGATAACGGGGCCAAGCAGCGCTGGAGCATTCGATTCGAGCGGCGGAGCTATCAATACGAGCGCTGCCATCCCTTCGAGCGCAGCCGAGATCGTCGAGGGATCGGCGTAATCGAAATGCACCGCTTCAGCTTTCGGATTTGCCTTCGCAGAATTGCGAACTCCCTGACGCACTGCAAGTCCCGCATCCATTGCTGACTTGCAGATTGCCCTGCCCAGAACTGTCGCGCCTGTGATCAAAACCTTTTGCATTGAATCTTTCCCCGGAGTATCTTCAGATTGTTGAGAGCTTAAGGCAAGTAGGCACCTTTATGAGCGATAGGCACCTTTTGGAAACCACCCCGCCCTGGAACGTCTTTGACAGCCACTGTCCAACGCGCCAGGTACTTGATCTTATTGCGGATAAATGGACTGTCTTGATTATCCGGCGCCTCGCTGACGGGACTCTACGCTTTGCTCAGTTGCGGCGATCGGTGGATGGGATCTCGCAGAAAGTACTGACCAACATACTTCGCAACCTGGAGCGGGACGGAATCGTGACCCGCCGGATTTATGCAAGCGTTCCACCCAAAGTGGAGTACTCGCTGACAGGCCTGGGACGGTCCTTGTGCGAACTGGTTGAAGGCATTTGTGGCTGGGCCGAAGCCAACATTGAGCAGGTGCAAGCCGCGCGCGAGATGCACGCCCGCACTCCTCGCGAAGATTCGATCCCGCAATTACACGCTGCAGTTGAACTGATCAAGAATTAGAAGTGAAGAGTTTCTACCGCTGTGATGCGCAAAAATTGCGATTCCAAAGCGACTGAAATGACTGTACCCATTTTTGTGCCCATGCCAGTTCAAAATCAGTCGCCGGGCTGTTAACCGAAGGGTTGTAGGTTCGAACAGCTGTACCTTCTAGTGGCAACTCTTCAATCGCTCTATAGCCATCCTCCGAAATGCCTTCGGGTATCGGCCTACAGCTCGCTTCTTCGCCACTCGTGTCTGCCAACCCCAGCGACGAGGCGGGGAAGGGAATTGGGCTGTCACGGTTCCGTTCTGTCCACGGCAAGGTTTCCCGAAGCGGTTGGGCCCAGGAGTCGATGCGGTCTTTGACACTGTTGGTGGGGCGATGTTCGAACCCGCCTTGCGATCGCTACGAATTTAAGCCGGTTGCTACTCATAATGAGAGGGCTGGTAATTGATCTCACAAAATGCACCTATCACCAGGTCCGAAAGAGTCCGAAGAAGTTCGGAGAAAGCTACACGCGAGTCTTCGAAAATCCGAAAGGTAGTTGATTTTCTGGGGATACAGGTGGGGATATGATAGTAGCAAGGTGATACTATCCACTTTGTTTTCAACTGATGTGACTCCCTAGTGGGCAGCCAGAAAGTATAAACAATTTATAAACAATAATATGCAGATGATAGCAACGATCTACCTACCGTGGTAGGAACTCCCAATTGAGCTCGCCAGGGAGGGGGCGCCACGTTTCGAATGTTTCGCGAGTCTTGTCTAGGAGCTTGTTGAAAAACTCATTTAGGCACTTACTTTAGACTCCGAAAAAGTGACCAGAAATGTATACAGAGGGCGGATCGGCGCGTTGCAGGCCATTTTTGCGCGACGCTGATTTGTCCTGGCTGGCTGCATTGGATAGCCGGAATCGTTTTTCAACAAGTTCCTAGAGGAAACCTTAGTACCGACTGCTTCAAGGTCGCGGAGCCTCACACAGCCGCGGAGGCGACACAGCCAACCGGTTGAGGTACGGTCGCGGCAATCGGACCAATGCTTCGTGATGCTGTTTACAGTCTCCTGCGAGAAGGCGATTGTGGACATTAGTCGGAACATCGATGATTGACTTGGCAATTGTGCTCTTACCGAGATCCGCGCGAGAACGCTAGACTCTGACACCTACCGAAAACCCCTTTTCTGGAAACTACGCGACGACACTTGCCCGATAAGTGGAATATTCGACCATGTAGCCCGCAATTCCATTGTCGATGAGTGAGTTAGCGATTTGGCGACAACTGACTCGGACTCTCGGTTGTCAATGAGATCGTTCTCGCGTCCTGACTCTATTGACAGAGACATGTTTTGCGCGACGAGTCTGCAGATCACTGCAATTTAGCGTATTCGCCTCTGGCTTGATTCAAAATCGGAAGTTCAGCGTCAGCATCTTTCCAAAGATTGAGGAATTCTTGATAGGAAGCTTTTGCTTTAGCCCTGTCTCCTGTCATGGCGTAGGCTCTGGCTTGCTGGAAGTGCGCGAGTGCACCGATGGGATCACTAATGACGACTCCACGGTGATCGAGAATCTTTTGAAACTCGTTGGCCGCCTGGGTGCCATCATGCTCTGCCAAATACGCCAATCCACGGACGTAGATCGGATAGAGCGCGCCAAAGAACCCCTGTAAGCTGCTGCGCGGTGCGCTCAGTTCGTAAGGTACGGCTACTTGAAGAAGCTTGATAGCTTTTGCGGGCTCACGATGGTTCAATGCGAGAACGGCGCGTACGGTTGGCAGGTAACTGAATCTGACCGAGGTATCATCAGGGAACTCCTTCTCAAGGTTATTTGCGAGCGCTTGAGAACGAACCGAATCTCCGGAAAGGCTTAGAGCCAAAGCCGCGCCATACTTCACTTCCCGATCGTTAGCATGTTCCAAGGCCGCATTTGACCTTAGGAAAGGATGCTATGGAGATACCTTCGAGGCATTCTCGTTTTGCTCTGATCCCGGCGATTCTGCTGGTGTTTTCCATATCAGGACTGTGCCCGGCGCTCGCGGCGCAGGCTCAGGATCCGCAGCCCCCCGCTCCGCGTGTTGCCAATCTGAAGGTTCCAGATGGAACTATGCTGAAGGCCACCTATTTTGCGGCTGGCAAACCCGGTCCCGGTGTAATCCTCTTCCATCAGAGCAACCGGACGCGTCAGTCCTGGGACGAGGTCGCCATGCAACTGGCATCGGCCGGCATCAACACGCTCACAATCGATGAGCGTGGCCATGGCGAAAGCGGCGGCAAAAACGAGCCGAGAGCGCTGTACCAAGGCGGCGATCTGGACACGGCTTTCAAATATCTGGTTTCGCAGCCGGGCGTGACCCGCGAGGTAATCGGCGCTGGAGGAGCCGGATGGCTGGGCGTAGACGATTCCGTCGAAACGGCGCGCCGTCATTCGGCCAAAGTGAAATCGCTCGTACTAATATCGGGGGAAACGTTATTGCCTCAACTGCGATTCCTGCGGCAAGCCTGGCAACTGCCCGGGCTGTTCGTCGTGTCCGATGATGACGAATATCCTCCGACGGTAGAGGCGATGGAATGGCTCTAGGTCTGTTCCGCCAGTCCGGAAAAACAATTGATCCATTACGTCGGGCCAAAGGCGCCGTGGCTGTGGTATGAGACCTCCGACGCGACCAAAGTCCCTGCGACCGGAAGTCATGGAACTGATTTGTTCAAACGCCATCCGGAGCTGGCCGAAACTATCGTGACCTGGTTCGTTAACACGCTCGTTAAGACGCCCGGTCACGTTCCCGCTGATGCCGTGGCCTCCGCTGCAATCCTGAATGAGATCGAATCGCCCGGCGGAGTCGCCCGCGTCACTGAACGGCTGGTCGAAGCCCGCAAGCAGGATCCGCAAGCCCAGCTCTTTCCTGAGGCCAACGTTGACATCATCGCGGAAGATCATCAGCGCGACGGCGACAACAGAACAGCGCTTGAGATTTTCAAGCTTAACCTGCTCGCCTATCCCGACTCCGCTGATGCCAACGGCAATCTGGCCGGCGCCTACTTGAGAGACGGACAAAAAGATCTGGCTCGGACGTACGCGCAAAGAGCATTGGCGCTACTCGATTCTCACGCTGCGCCCGCATCCTCATGGTCCGACACCGAGCAGCGTCGGAGCGAGATCCGCAAGGGCGTAGAGGACGCGCTCAAGAAGCTCAACGACAGCAACTAAAACAGTGTAGCGGTCGTTGTCCAGGACTCGGACTCGACACCGAGCGGGTAATTGAAGAACACCGCTCATTCTGAAAAGTTTGCACCAGAACCCTTTAGACGACCGTAGCCGGGCTGGCTGTACGACTGGCTCGTGATTAGCTATGGCCTGCTTTCATCGGGCAAATCCGCGCCTGGTTTTCCGACCAGAACTGAAGCGAGCTGCTCGCTATCAAATCATGTTCGGCAAAACGCATTCCTTCTTGCCGAGGCGCAATGGAATGGTCCCAAACACTGCGCATATCCTGCTTCATCTGGCGACCGCCGCCACGTTGATCGTTCTTCTCATGAAGTGAGGACGGCAATCAGTCCACGATTCGAAGATCCCGATTTGTCGGCAACCCTTCCGTTACGCGCCCGAACGGCCAACGACGGGGAAGGTGCGGGTTGCCCGTACAGGACCTAAGTGCGCTTTGATCGGCTAAACCGAGCTGAACTGCTTCTATGCCACTCTCCGCCGGGAAGGCACCGCTAGGGCGCGGAAGGGCCGACCACCCACTTCGGTAGGTTTCAAGTTGGAGCACTCATGTGCCATCGGCAAAAGATTGGCGGATAGGCGGAGAGAGCCATCACCCACGTCGCATCATACAAGTGAGAGAACGGCGCGACCGCTCTTGTATTTGTGTTAAGGCTTTGCGAAGTCGCACATGTCATTGATTCCATGTTCACAGGGACTTGACGATGCAAGCATAAGCGAGCACACTCTGATTTCTTGCGCTACATATTCAGTATCTATTCAGATCGAGGTGAAACGAAATGAAGAAAGCAATCCTGGCATTGGGTTCGTTAGGCATGGTTACGCTGCTAATCGCTATGGCGCCTGACATTCGCCGCTACCTCAGAATGAGGTGCATGTAATTGCAAGTGGGAGTGCCTAGTGAGCGGTTTCATGGGTTCCCAGATAAGCATTGAGCACTCGCCATAGATCAAGAGCGAGGCCTTGCGTAAATCATGCTGAAAGCACAAGATAGACGCGTAACTTTTTCTGCAGAGACCAGTTCTGCAAGGAAAGGGCGCCACCTTCGTGATGGCATTTGTCCGCTCGGATCGCAAATCGGCACCCATCGCCGAAATAGACGTTCTATGGATTACGGCGGGATTGGGTTGCGATGGCGACACGATTGCGATGACGGGGGCAATGCAGCCCAGTATTGAGGACATCGTTCTCGGGGCGCTCCCGTGGATTCCCAAAGTTCATTTCCATAATCCTTTTCTCGCGCATGAGGTTGGAGACGACTTCATGCGGCGTTTTCATCTTGCTGCTGAAGGAAAATCGAACCCTTTCATTCTCGTGATTGAGGGCTCGATTCCGGATGAGAACAATAAGAAGGATGGTTATTGGGCGTCGTTTGGCACGGACCGGGCGACTGGCCAGCCGATTACGACCTGCGAGTGGATTGACAGGCTGGCTCCGAGGGCATGGGCGATCATTGCGGCCGGGACCTGCGCCACTTATGGCGGGATTCATGCGATGGAAGGCAATCCGACCGGGTGCATGGGCCTGCCCGATTACCTCGGCTGGCAGTGGCGGTCGAAGGCGGATATTCCGATCGTGTGCGTGCCAGGCTGTCCTGTGCAGCCTGACAACTTTATGGAAACGCTGTTGTACCTGCTGAATATGGCGGCGGGGCGAGCGCCGACGATTCCGCTGGATGAGGCGCTACGCCCAACATGGTTGTTTGGAAGCACGGTGCACGAGGGTTGCGATCGCGGTGGCTACTATGAGCAGGCGCAATTCGCGGAAGAGTATGGGTCGCCGCTTTGCATCGTGAAGCTGGGCTGCTGGGGGCCGGTGGTGCAGTGCAATGTGGGCAAGCGCGGTTGGATGGCCGGTATTGGTGGGTGCCCCAATGTGGGCGGCATCTGCATCGGGTGCACGATGCCGGGATTTCCTGACAAGTTTATGCCGTTCATGAATCAGCCGCCGGGATCGCTGCTGTCGTCTGCGGCAGTTCAGACGTATGGGCGAGCGATCCATGCGTTGCGCCGCTTTACACAGGCGTCACTGAACAAGGTGCCAAGTTGGCGGCAAAAGCGACGCGTACCGGGCAACCAGAATGATTCGCGGTCGACTCCTCCATGATTAGAGACAGGCAATTGAGCATAAGTGTGGAGTGAGAGATGTCTTCGTTTGCGAGAGCGGGCCAAAAACGGTTCAGCAGCAAGAAGAAGCCCATCGATACCGACGAAGAACTACCGGACATTTCTGAAGCAGAAGCCGTCCTTCTCGATCTCGCCAGTGTTTTCGCCGACACGGGAGCCGGTATTGCCGACAGCAGGGACTACTTCAACAAAGCTGAATCGAAATCGACTGCCGATACCCGCGCGCCGAATCTTGAAGCGAAGTATCGCGCTCTGCTGGAGCAGATCCCGGCGGTCGTCTTCATGGCCTATCTCGACCGCGGCATTAGCGAAGCGTATGTAAGTCCGGAGATCGAGGCCGTTCTGGGCTATTCACGCGAGGAATGGCTGGAGGATCCTGTTCGCTGGTATGAGCACATTCATCCCGACGACAAGCAGCGCTGGAGCCTGGAGGCCGCGGAGATGTTTCTTTCCGGCAAACCGCTGCGATCTGCCTACCGAGTGATCGCGCGTGATGGCCGCGTTATATGGTTTCATTGCGATGCCAGGATGATGCGTCGTGAAGATGGCCATCCATGGTTCATTCATGGTGTCGCGTTCGATATCTCGGACATGAAGCGGATTGAAGAGGAGTTGCAGGAAGAACGCAACTTCGTTTCGGCAATTTTGGATACCGTCGGAGCGCTGGTCGTGGTTCTCGACGAAGAGGGGCGCATTCTGCGCTTTAACCCCGCCTGCGAAATTATGACTGGATATTCGAAGGAGGAAGTGCAGGGGAAATGTATATGGGACCTCTTTCTTCTTCCCGAAGAAGCGAATCGCTTCCGGACCATCTTTGAGATGCTGCGTACGGATCTTCTTCCTCAGGATTATCAGAGCTGCTGGATGACGCGGCACGGAGACGAGAGGCTGATTGCGTGGACGAGCACATTGCTTCCGGGCAGCGGAGAGACGTCGAACTACATCATTGCTACCGGCATTGACATAACTGAGCGAAAGCATCTGGAAAAGGCGATTCTTGAGATCAGCGCACGGGAGCAGCGCCGCATCGGGCAGGATCTGCATGATGGACTTGGGCAGCACCTGACTGGAATCGCGTTTATGGCGAAGGTGCATGAAGCGAAGCTAGCCGAGCAGAAGAGAGCAGAGAGCGATGAAGCAGCCAAGATCGTGAAGCTCGTCAATGAAGCCATCCACAAGACTCGTGAACTGGCGAGGGGATTACTGCCCGTTCTGTCGGATGCGCAGGGGCTTATGTCGGCGTTGCAGCTATGGGCGGCTGAAGTTGAAGACCTCTTTGGAGTATCATGCCGTTTCGAATGCGAAACTCCGGTTCTGATCCATGATGTGACCATGGCTACGCATCTGTACCACATCGCGCAGGAGGCGGTGAACAATGCGATCAAACACGGAGAGGCGAAGGTAATTCTGATTCAATTGGTTGCCGAACAGGGACGAGGCCGTCTCACCATTAAAGACGACGGCAAGGGCATGATGGAGAACCGCGCATCTACTCACGGCATGGGACTGCACATTATGAATTACCGCGCGGGCATGATTGGCGGCGCTCTTGAGATTCGGCGAGGCTTGGGTCGCGGAATGGATGTGATCTGTAGTTTTCCGGTGAAGGATGATGCATAGCGCTCGAATGGCGGCCGCTCATAGCTCGCAGAGTGGCACGAAACTCGGAAAGAAAAACGTCTTCGTGGTAGACGATCATCCTCTTCTGCGGCAAGGCCTTGCGTTGATGATTAACCGTGAAGCGGACCTTGCTGTCTGCGGGGAGGCTGAAGAGGCGCAGGCCGCGATGAAAGCAATTGCCGCAAAGCCGCCTGACATCCTGATTGCGGACATCTCGCTCAATGGGCCGGATGGGCTGGATCTGTTGAAGAGCATCCGCACGCTCTATCCGGATCTTCCTGTGTTGATTCTCTCCATGCACGATGAGTCAATTTACGCGGAGCGCGCGCTGCGGGCCCGCGCGAATGGCTACATCATGAAGCAGGAGGCTACCGAGAAGGTTTTGGTGGCGGTGAGACGCATTCTCGACGGCGACATCTATCTTAGCGACCGCATGGCGAACAAGTTGCTCCATCAATATGTCAGCGGTCAAAACGTCAGCGGCGCTTCGGGCAACCTGAACTCCCAGCTGTCGGCCCTTTCCGACCGCGAGCTGGAAGTATTCCGTCTCATCGGAGAAGGCCGGAGCACGCGGCAGATTGCGGAAAAGCTGCACCTGAGTATCAAGACCGTAGAAACCTATCAAGCCCACATCAAAGACAAACTTTCCCTGAGCAGCGGACGCGAACTTGTCCAGCACGCCATTCAGGCGAAAATCGGCGAAAAGACATCCTGAGCGCTTCGACCTGATCCATAAATCGGGGCACTCGTCATGCGTGGCTTGATGACGCATAGCCACGCTCCATAAGGGAAAACCTTATACCGCCCTGAGTATTTGGGATGAACAAAAAATAGGGCGCGTCCTGCTTGTGAGTCGAATTGAGCCTCTGTTCCTATGGCTTGTTTGCCAATGACGGCGGTGCTCGGGGAATTGGTCCGTCATCCTCATGAAACGAGTCACATTTCTCGAGAGGAGATTCCAGGTTATGACAGCGGAAGCAGCGCTTTACGGCCGCATCACACAGAAAAAACCTGCTGTTGCGGAAGTCCACATCGTCTGGATTACAGCCGGTCTGGGTTGTGACGGAGATTCCGTATCCATAACGGCGGCGACGCAGCCCAGTATCGAAGATGTTCTGCTGGGCGCGATTCCCGGCCTGCCGAAAGTGCATCTGCACAATCCTGTCCTCGCATATGAAAATGGCGACGATTTTCTCAAGTATTGGTATCTGGCGGAACAAGGAAAGCTTGATCCATTTGTGCTGGTAGTTGAGGGCTCGATTCCCAACGAGAAGATCAAGAAGGAAGGCTACTGGGCTGGGCTCGGGACCAATCCTCACACGGGTCAGCCGATCACGACCAACGAGTGGATTGACCGTCTCACGCCGAAGGCTCTCGCTGTCATCGCTTGCGGCACCTGCGCGACCTATGGCGGCATCCATGCGATGGAAGGCAATCCCACAGGTTGCATGGGGCTGGCCGACTATCTTGGCTGGGATTGGAAATCCAAAGCTGGCTTGCCTATCGTGAATGTTCCCGGTTGCCCTGTACAGCCGGACAACTTTATGGAGACGGTTCTCTACCTTCTCTATCAAGTTGCGGGCTTGGCGCCGATGATTCCGCTCGACGATCAACTGCGGCCAACTTGGCTCTTCGGAAAGACGGTGCACGAAGGTTGCGACCGCGCCGGATATTACGAAGGCGGCGACTTCGCCACTTCCTACGGTTCGCCAAAGTGCATTGTGAAGCTTGGCTGCTGGGGGCCTGTTGTTAACTGCAATGTGCCCAAGCGCGGATGGATGGCCGGAATCGGCGGATGCCCCAACGTTGGCGGCATCTGCATCGGCTGCACCATGCCCGGCTTTCCCGATAAGTTCATGCCGTTCATGGATGAACCGCCTGGCGCTAAACTATCGAGCACTGCCATTAGCGCTTATGGCAAGACCATCCGTGCGTTGCGCTCAATGACAAATTCCACGGTAAACAAAGAGCCGAGGTGGAGGCACCGGCGCGCGGAGCTGACGACCGGCTACCACCCCAGGTCTTACTAACTTCACCAGGGCTAACGACAAGAAAAAGGAGCACCACAATGGGCACAATTACTGTGGAACGCAAAGAAGACGCGACCGAGCCGGGCAAGTTAGTAGAAATGAATTGGGATCCGATCACACGGATCGTCGGCAGCCTCGGCATCTTTACAAAAATCGATTTCGGCAAGCGGAAAGTTGCCGAATGTCACAGCACCTCTTCGATCTTCCGCGGCTACAGCATCTTTATGAAGGGCAAGGATCCTCGCGACGCGCACTTCATCACCAGCCGCATCTGCGGCATCTGCGGTGACAACCACGCGACCTGCGCGACCTACGCGCAGAACATGGCCTTCGGCGTCAGGCCACCGGCGATTGCAGAATGGATCGTCAACCTGGGCGAAGCGGCGGAGTACATGTTCGACCACAACATCTTTCAGGACAACCTGGTGGGCGTGGACTTCTGCGAACAGATGGTGAAAGAGACAAACCCCGGCGTATTCGAGAAGGCGGAGAAGACGCAGTCGCCGCACGCAGAACTACATGGCTACCGAACCATCGCCGACATCATGCGCGCTCTCAATCCTTTCACTGGAGCCTTTTATCGCGAAGCGTTGCAGATGAGTCGTATGACGCGGGAGATGTTCTGCCTGATGGAAGGGCGCCATGTGCATCCCTCGACGCTGTATCCCGGTGGGGTGGGCACTGTGCCCACAGTGCAGCTCTTTACTGACTACATTGTTCGCCTGATGAAGTACGTCGAGTTCATGAAAAAAGTTGTGCCACTGCATGATGACCTCTTCGATTTCTTCTACGAAGCCCTCCCCGGTTACGAAGAGGTCGGGCGGCGGCGCATTCTTCTCGGCTGCTGGGGCTCATTTAATAATCCCGATGTGTGCGACTACACCTACCAGAAGATGACCGATTGGGGCCGCGCGATGTACGTTACTCCTGGCGTTGTGGTGGATGGAGAACTGGTCACCACGGATCTGGTGGATATCAATCTGAACATTCGCATTCTGTTAGGCAGCTCTTAC
Source organism: Terriglobales bacterium (assembly GCA_963823845.1). Classification (GTDB taxonomy): domain Bacteria; phylum Acidobacteriota; class Terriglobia; order Terriglobales; family Acidobacteriaceae; genus Alloacidobacterium. The sequence continues at coordinate 882,422 of CAWGND010000014.1, read as the reverse complement.
TATGACGACTGGCAGGGTTCAGAAACCTTCGTGAAGAAGGATCCGCTGGGGAATCCTGTAGATCAGCGGCATCCGTGGAACCAGAGCACATTCCCGAAGCCGCAGAAGCGCGACTTTACCGACAAATACACGTGGGTTATGTCGCCACGCTGGTACGACAAACGGACGGGAGATTATCTGGCGCTCGATACCGGCGGCGGCCCGATTGCGCGCTTCTGGGCGACCGCGTTGGCCGGCATTGTCGACATCGGTTATCTCAAGGCTACGGGGCACAGCGTAAAGATTTATCTGCCGAAGACGATGTCACTGCCTGAAGTAGAGTTCGAGTGGAAGATTCCGAAGTGGAGCAACGCCATTGAACGTGACCGCGCGCGCACCTACTTCCAGGCCTATGCTGCTGCAGCAGCTCTGCACTTCGCTGAACAGGCTCTGGCTGAATTGCACGCAGGCAGGACGAAGACATGGAACGACTTCAAGGTTCCGGAAGAAGCGATCGGCTGCGGCTTCCATGAAGCAGTGCGCGGCGTGCTGTCGCATCATGTGGTAATCCGGAATCACAAGATCGCCAACTATCACCCGTATCCCCCGACTCCGTGGAATGCGAACCCGCGCGACAGCTTCGGCACTCCGGGTCCGTATGAAGACGCGGTGCAGAACACGCCGATCTTCGAGGAGAACGGCCCGGAGAATTTCAAGGGCATCGATATTATGCGTGCAGTCAGAAGCTTTGATCCCTGCCTGCCGTGCGGCGTTCACATGTATCTGGGGAATGGCAAAGTACTCGAGACGCACCACTCTCCGATGTTCGGGCTGCAACCCTGATTCGGTGCAACGCTCGCAGCAACAAGGTTGTTCTTAATGAATGAGAAGTGCAAGGCCTGATTACGAGGTTGCTTCATTTGGGGCCAGGCTCTCGTTCTATGGCGCTCGGTGAAGGAGTGGCGTGGCTAGCGAACAAGAATTTCAAGAGAAAATCCGGCAGCTGGGCACTCTGGTCGGCGAACTCAACGATGCCCCAGAGGGCAGCTCCAAAGTCGCGGCGCGAGAGATGGTCCAGCTTCTCATGGAAGTCCATGGCGCGGGCCTCGAGCGCATCATGGAGCTCGTGTTCGAATTGGGCGAGCACGGCGAAGCCATCATCAACCGCATTGGGCAGGATCCAATCGCGAGGAACCTGCTCCTGCTCTATTCGCTGCATCCCGATGATCTGGAAACGCGCCTCCTCAAAGCGCTCGACGAAGCAAAGACCCGTCTGCGCAAATACAACACCCACGTAGAAATGGTCAGCATTCAGGATGGCGCCGTACAGCTTCGGCTTGTGACTTCAGGCCACGCCTGCGGCTCGACTACCAAGACACTCCAATCCATTGTCGAAGAAAGTATCTACGAATTGGCACCCGACCTTACCTCGCTCTTGATTCTGGGATCGGCGGACGAGGGTGCCTCCGGCTTCGTCCCTCTAGAAAACCTTCTGAAGCATTCCTTCGCTGCGCCTGTGTTAGCCGTTCGCGGCGCAGAAGTGGACGGTGCGGGTTGAAACCGCAGTGCGTCCCAGAGGAAAGAGGCTGACGATGCCTGCTGCCACGTCCTCGGCGTTCGCGATACTGCGCCAGTTCGCCCGCGCGCCGCGCCCGCTCGAACGCTGCGAATTGTGCAGCGCCGCTCTGACGCATGAGCATCCGCATCTGGTGCAACTTATATCGAGACAGATCGTCTGCGCCTGTGAAGCCTGTGCCACACTCTTTGATGGCATGGCAGGCGGCAAGTATCGGCGCTTATCCCGGTGCGCGCAGCTCCTCGCGAACTTCCAGATGACCGACGCGCAGTGGGAAAACCTGCTCATTCCCATCAATATGGCGTTCTTCTTCCGATCGAGTCTTGAAGAGAGAATCGTCGCTCTCTATCCGAGTCCTGCCGGAGCTGTCGAGTCGCTTCTTCCGCTCGATGCCTGGAGCGAAATCGTCGAGGATAATCCGGCGCTGAAGCAGCTGCGGCCGGATATTGAAGCGCTGCTCGTTACCCGGGTAAGCCGCTCGCTTGAATCGTCACAGGCCGAGTATTACATCGCTCCCATCGACGAATGCTACAGGCTTGTCGGCCTGATCCGAGCAAATTGGAAAGGGCTCTCCGGAGGCACTGAGGTCTGGCAGGAGATCGCGCGCTTCTTCTCTGACCTGAGAACGCATGCAGATTTAGTGAGCGGAGAGGTCAATGCCTGATCTGAGCTTCAAGGTCGAAGAGGCAACCGTAGTTCCATATGCTGTTGCGCCCACACTCGCCTTAAAGCTCCGCATTACAAATACAAATTCTGACCAGCCGATTCACACGGTTGCCTTGCGATGCCAGATCCAACTGGAAGTTAGCCGCCGCCGCTACACAGCGGAGGAACAAGCGAAGATGCGCGATCTCTTCGGCGAGCCCGAGCGCTGGAGCCAGACGCTCCGCAGCCTGCTTTGGACCCATATCAGTGTTGTCGTGCCCAGCTTCCAGGGCAGCACGCTCACTGACCTTCCCATTCACTGCACCTTCGATTTCAACGTTGCGGCAACCAAGTATTTTGAAGGACTCACGGATGGCGAAATTCCGCTTCACCTGATGTTTAGCGGGACCGTGTTCTATGCAGATTCGGAAGACGTTCTTCAAGTCGCGCCAATCTCCTGGGAGCAGGAAGCGAAGTTCCGCCTTCCCATCAAAGTGTGGCGCGAGATGATGGACGCCTACTATCCCAACAATGTCTGGCTAAATCTGCGCCGCGATGTATTCGATCGCCTCTATCAGTACAAGACGCAGCACGGAATTCCGACCTGGGAGCAGGCACTGGAGAGCGTGCTTCCGGTGGAAGAAGTGGTGGGCCGATGAACCCGGCGAAAAATCTCGATCGCGTGGAAAAGGTCGCAGAGGCTGTGCTCTACGAGGGATACATGTTGTATCCGTACCGCGCCTCGGCGGTGAAGAATCAGCAGCGCTGGAACTTTGGAGTCCTCTGCCCACGATCGTATAGCGAACAGCAAAACGGTTCCGATGCCTGGATGATGCAGACACAGTGCCTGCTCGAAGGCGGCCCATCCACGCGGCTCAATGTAAAGGTTCGCTGTTTGCAGATCGTCAATCGGACGATTGGAAAGCTCTACGACGCGCTGCAGGAACTGCCGCCCGAGCGGGAGCCCAAGTATCAAATTGTGGACTACCTTGAAGTCAACGGACAGACATTCATGCCGTGGCAGGAAGCAGCGGAGCGTGAAGTGGCCTTGCCGTCACTGCATGCTGCGAGCCTCTCGCAGCAACGAGCCGGTTCAATTTCCTTCTGGAAGAGAAATTGAACGGCTGCGCAACGAGGACGGCCTGATCGTGGGAGTGGTTATTCGTGAATGGGGGATGCTGTCGGGTTTTGTCGAAGTTGATGCAGAGCCATGTCAAAACGGCGTGATCAAAATCACAGTAAGCATCAAAAACTCCACGTCCGTCGAATCCTCTCAAAATCGCGCCGATGCTCTGCTCTATTCGCTCATCTCGGCGCATACCATCCTGAGTGTCGAAGACGGCCAATTTGTTTCGCAGATCGATCCTCCGGAAACTCTGAAAAGTCTTGCGGCGCAGTGCCGCAACCTTGGAACGTGGCCGATTCTGGTCGGCGAAGAGGGTGAGCGCGACACGATGTTCTCGTCGCCGATCATTCTCTACGATTACCCGCAGATCGCTCCGGAGAGCCCCGGCAGCCTGTTTGACGGGACTGAGATCGACGAGATTCTTTCACTGCGAATCCTCACCATGACCGACGAAGAAAAACACGAGATGCGGCAATCAGACCAGCGCGCCCGCCAGATACTTGAGCGTACGGAGAGCATGCCGCCTGAGCAATTCATGAAACTCCACGGCGTGTTGCGGAGCCTGCACCCTGTGACCGGAGAGACGCGATGAACGAGTGGGAGTGGCAACTGCTCGAAGACAAAACTGTTGTCGATCACATCGTGATTGCAGGCACAGAAGTGCGAACCGGCGACCGCGTGCGCCTCTTCCCTCACAAAGGGGGCGACATTCTCGATATCGCTCTGCACGGCCAGATCGCGACTATCGAGAGCATCGAGCAGGACTACGAAGGAAAATCACACGTGTGTGTCGTGTTTGATGAAGATCCTGGACGCGATCTCGGATTGCTGCGTCAACCTGGGCACCGCTTTTTCTTCGATGCTTCAGAAGTCGAACCACTACCGGCCCATGAGCAACCGCAAAAAAATATCGCGCTGAAGCCCAGTATTCTGGTTGCTGGTATTGGCAACATTTTTCTCGGTGACGATGGCTTCGGCGTCGAAGTGGCACAGCAGCTGACGAAGTGCACGTTTCCGGCCGCCGTGCGGGTGGCGGACTTCGGCATAAGAGGCTTCGATCTCGCATACGCACTGCAGGACGGCTACGAAACCACGATTCTGATTGACGCTTTTCGTCACGGCCAGCAGCCAGGCACAGTCAGCGTCATTGAGCCGGATCTGAACGATCCTGAAGCATCGCTCTCTCAGGCAAATTTCGTAGAGCCCCATGCCATGAATCCCATGAACGTGCTGCGCATGGCGACCGCGATGAACGGTCCGCTGAAACGTTTGCTGCTGATAGGTTGTGAGCCGGCTACCTTCGGCGGTGAAGACGGAAGGATGGGCTTAAGCCCTGCCGTCGAAAGTAGCGTGCACGAAACAGTGAAGATCGTCGAAAGACTCGTAGACAAAATTCTGAACGACGGATCGTCGAACTAAGAGCTTGCAAAGTGAAAGGAGATCTACCGTGGCTATGGAACTGATCGATGGTACACAGAATGAAAACGGAAGCGACAAGGATACGCTCTACATGCTCGGAGGCGTTGCGCTGATGGTGTTTGGAGCGGGATTGATTCTTTCCAATCCCTTTGTCCGGCGTTATATGTCCCAGCTTGGCGTCGGCAATCTTGCTCAGGCCGCGATGCCGGACATCGAGCGCTACCTGAAGCTGCGAGCAATGTGAGGAGCAAACCGCATGAGTGAAGAAGCGAGCGCGGCTGTACAACAAACCGAGACTGCGACGGATCGCTACGCAATCGATGGCCGTGCAAGCCGCTTTACCGTGCGTGCGTTTGTTACGGGACTCCTGTCTGCGATGGGTCACAACCCGACCATTGGCATTCGCGACTTCAGCGGCGAGATGAGGTTCAATCCTGACGGGCTCGAAGCAGGCTCCTTTCAGCTTGCTATCAAGACGTCGTCGCTCGGCGTGCGGGATGACATTAGCGATAAAGACCGCCGCGAAATCGAGCGGCTCATGAATCAGGAGGTTCTGGAAACGGCAAAGTTTCCGGAAATTCTCTATAAGGCATCGAGCATCTCAGTTACCAAGATGTCCGACATGCTTTATGCGGCCACGATCAACGGGAACCTGACACTGCATGGCGTCACACGCAGTCGGCCGGTCACCGCGCGCGTGTCTTTGTTAGGGAGTATGCTACGGGCGTCCGGTGATTTCACGCTGGATCAGACCGATTACGGAATCAAGCTGGTATCCGTTGCCGGAGGAGCGCTCAATGTGAAAGACGAACTCAAATTCTCCTTCGAGATTGTGGCGCGTCGACAGGAATAAACACATGTGCTTAGCGATTCCAGGCAAAATCATCGAACTCGTTCCGGACCAGCCTCACTTGGGAACGGTAGAGGTAACTGGCGTGCGTCGCAAAGTAGATTTGGGGCTGTTGGTGAACGACATGCCGGTGCCCGGCGACTGGGTTCTGATTCACGTCGGCTTCGCCATGACCAAAATCAGCGAGCAGGATGCGCTGGAGCAAATGCATCTGCTCCAGATGCTTGGCGAGACGGAACAGGCTATCGAAGAAGTTCGCGGATACGGACTTGACGACAGCGGCGGCATCAGGAGCGTGAGCAGCAGCACAAGCTAGCGGTCTTTGCGATCCTGCGTGGAGATTTCACATGCGCTATGTAGACGAATTTCGAGACCCGGAACTCATCACCAAAGCTTCCGAAGAAATATATCGTCTCGCTGATACCGGCAGGCACTATCGCATCATGGAAGTGTGCGGCGGCCACACGCATGCCATCTACCGCTTCGGCCTTAAAGATGTTCTGCCTGCCAACATCGAGCTGATTCACGGCCCGGGATGTCCCGTCTGCGTGTTGCCGATGGGGAGAATCGACGATGGTCTTGCCGTTGCTAAAAGCAAGAACGTGATTTTCGCCGCATTCGGAGACATGATGCGCGTCCCTGGAACGCACGGCAGCCCCTTTGAACACAAGGCCCGTGGAACGGATGTGCGCATCGTCTACTCGCCTGCTGACGCGCTCCAGCTTGCGAGAAAAAATCCTGACAAGCACGTAATGTTCTTCGCAATTGGATTTGAAACGACGGCTCCGTCCACTGCGCTTACGCTCATGCGCGCAAGGTCGGAACGCATCCGGAACTTTTCCATCTTCTGCAATCATGTCACGATTGTCCCGGCAATTCGCGCGATCCTCGACTCGCCCGACATGCGCCTTGACGCCTTCATCGGGCCGGGACACGTTTCCACCGTGATTGGCTGTCGCCCCTACGAGTGGATCGCCAGGAACGAAGGCAAGCCCGTTGTCACGTCAGGGTTTGAGCCGCTCGATCTGCTGCAATCCGTCGTCATGCTGCTTCGGCAACTGAGAGCGGGTGAGGCCCGGGTCGAGAATCAGTACAAGCGCGTTGTGCCGTGGGAAGGTAATTGCGCGGCGCTGAAGGCGATGGCGGAAGTCTTTCAGCTGCGGCCCTACTTTGAGTGGCGCGGGCTCGGGTTCATCTCTCAATCCGCTTTGAAGATTCGCGACGAATACGCCGAATGGGACGCGGAGCAGCGCTTCCCGATTCCCGGCACGCGCGTCACCGATCCAAAAGCAGCACAGTGCGGCGAAGTGCTCAAGGGCGTCTTGAAGCCGGTGCAGTGCAAGCTGTTTGGCAACGAATGCACGCCGGAACACCCCATCGGCGCACTCATGGTTTCCTCAGAGGGTTCATGCGCAGCATATTACAACTACGAACATCGAAAGGCGCTGGTGACCAGCATCAGCTCGGTGGCCTGAACGGAAAGACTGCGGCAGAAGCTGCTCCGTACGTCGTCCGCTTCCGCGACCCGCAGATCGAAATGGCGCACGGCGCTGGCGGCAAGGCCAGCCGCAGACTCGTAGAAGGCCTGTTTGCTCCACTGCTATTTGCAAACGCAACAGCGCCTTTGGGCGATGCAGCATGCATCGCTACTGACGGCTCTTCCATCGCAATTACCACCGACAGCTTTGTCGTGAAGCCGCTGAAATTTCCCGGCGGTTCGATCGGCGAACTCGCCGTGAATGGAACCATGAACGACCTCGCTGTGTCCGGAGCAAGAGGTCAGGCCATGGTCGTCACATTTCTGCTCGAAGAGGGGTTGCCCACGCCGGTTCTTGAAGCCGAAGTCCGCGCCATGGCAGCCGCTCTTCATTGCGCAGGCGTCGTCATGGTTGCAGGAGATACGAAGGTCGTTGAGCGTGGCAAAGCCGACGGCATGTACATCACAACCACCGGAATTGGCCGCCCCATGCCGCATGTGCGCATCGATGCGCAATCTGCCCAGCCCGGCGACAAGGTCCTTCTGTCAGGCCCGATCGGAGATCACGGGATCACCATTCTCCTCGCGCGCGGCGAGCTTGATCTCGAAGCCGATCTATCCTCAGACACGCGCTGCGTGCTCCCGCTGGTAGAAGCCATGGCCGAAGAAGCAGCTCCGGGAATCCGCTGGATGCGCGATCCCACCCGCGGCGGAGTCGCTACGTCTCTCAATGAACTCGCCCGCGACTGCGGCCTCAGCATTGTTTTGTCGGAAGAAGAAATCCCCATACGTGATGAGGTTCGCGGCGCATGTGAACTGCTTGGGCTCGACCCGTTGCATATCGCGAACGAAGGTCAGTTCCTTGCAGTCGTCGCATCCGAATATGCAGACGCCGCTCTGAACGCTCTGAACAAAACCGACGGTGGTGAAAATGCGGTCATCATCGGCGAGGTGCGGACAGAGCCTGCCTGCGCCGTGCTTGTGACCACACGCTATGGCGGCAGCCGGATTGTGGACATGCTCGTCGGTGACCCTCTGCCGAGAATCTGCTAGGACGATTGCGATGGAAACGATGTGCAAACTGGCTGCCGAGATTGAAGAACGTTTGCTCATGCGCAACGAGATCATGGAGAGTTTCTACTCTCGCGAAGCGCCGCGCATGGCGGAAGCCTGCCGCGAAATGTCCGAGCGCTTTCTCCGCGGAGGCCGCTTACTCGCCTTCGGACGCGGCCCTTACGCTACCGATGCGCAACATGTCTCGGTCGAATTTGTGCATCCCGTCATCGTAGGCAAGCGCGCACTTCCGGCGCTCGATCTCTCCATGGCCTTCCAGCCGTGGCTGGATGCGATCCTCCGGCCTGACGACATCGTGATGGGCTTCGGCCCGCCTGAAGGCGATTCCGAAGTGGTTGCCGCGCTGGCATCGGCTAGCTCGCGTAACGCAATGACCTTTGCGCTGCCGGGCTCTTCTGCCTCGTACGCGCTCGAAGCCGTCACGCTCAATCCATTCGTTCATCAGGAAATGGTTGAACTTTTCTATCACACGCTCTGGGAAACCGTGCATGTGTTTTTTGAGCACCGCGAACTGGGGCAGGATGTCGGGCAATCGGAATTCCTCTACCCGTTCCTTGGACAGAAAAAGCAGGAAACGAACGATATCGCCGCAGATGTGGCCGCTTCGATCCAGATGAAGGTTCATGACGACACTCTGCTGCGGACAAGGCTGGCAGAGGAACAATCGGAACAGATTGGCAACGCGGCTCTCGCCATCCATCAAAAGCTTTCGCGCGGCGGGAAGCTCATCATCTTCGGAAACGGCGGTTCCGCGACAGACGCCAACGATTTGACACTCGACTGCATCCTGCCGCCCTCCGGTTATCGCTCTATTGCGGCGATATCGCTTTCCATGGAGCCCGCTAACATCACCGCCCTCGCCAACGATGTTGGCACCGAGGTCATCTTTCTGAGGCAGTTGATTGCTCAGGTGCAACCACATGATGTCGCAATCGGAATCTCCACCAGCGGAGGATCGCGCAACATTGTGCTGGCGCTTGAAGAAGCGCGCAAGCGCGGCTTGCTGACCGTCGCTCTTCTCGGCTACGACGGCGGGGAAATCCATCGCCGCCATCTTGCAGACTTCCCCATCATCGTCCGCAGCGACTACATCCCTCGCATTCAAGAAGTACAGGCATCTGCCTATCATGTCATCCGCGAAATGCTGGAGGTGCTGAGCCATGGCGAAGCTTGAGCTCTACGGGACCGCAAGCTGTCCTTATACGCAGGAACTGCGTGAGTGGCTGGAGTGGACACGGCGAGAATTTCTGGAGTACGACATCGAGGCCGATGCGGAGGCACGCAAGCGCATGCACGCCATCGATATCAGCGTTCGCACCGTGCCCGTCCTGGTCGAAGACGGCAAGGTAGTTCAGATCGGCTGGCGCGGCCACGGCTGCGTCGTAGGCGCGGGGTCTTAATGGCAACCGCATGCTCTGTCCGCGTGCGCGGACTGGTGCAGGGCGTCGGCTTCCGCCCATTCGTATACCGTCTGGCCCAGGAAAATATGCTTGCCGGATGGGTGCTCAACGGCGATCAGGGAGTTGAGATCCATCTTGAAGGTGACGACAAAGATCTAACCGCATTTGTTCAGGAAATGCAAAGGAAACCTCCTGCTGCGGCGCATATCGCTACGATTGAAGTGGAATCCGCGCCATGCCAGGGCTTGAGCGATTTCACGATTCGTGAGAGCGAGCGGCTCGACCGGCCAACTGTCTGCGTCTCTCCGGATCTGCCGACTTGCGCCGAATGCCTTGCTGAACTTTTTGATTCATCGAATCAGCGATACGGCTATCCCTACATCAACTGCACCAATTGCGGTCCGCGATATAGCGTCATTCTTGCATTGCCTTACGACAGGCCGAACACAACCATGAGTGAGTGGCCGATGGATCGCTACTGCAGCCACGAGTATCACGACCCTACTAATCGGCGCTTTCATGCTCAACCTGTTGCCTGTCCAGATTGCGGACCGAAATATGTTTTCTGCGACGGGGCGACTCCAATCTCTGATGATGGAGAAGCCATCAACCACGCTGCGCAACTGCTGCGCGATGGCAAGATTATCGCTGTCAAAGGAATTGGCGGCTACCATCTCGCCTGCGACGCGCGCAATCCAGAATCGAACCATGCCTTACGCGAACGAAAATTCCGAAAGGAAAAGCCGTTTGCGTTAATGGCGAAAGACCTTGCAACTGCACGCGATCTCGTTCACCTTTCTCCTGATGCCGAAGCGCTTCTGACCTCAACTGCTCGGCCCATCGTCCTCGCGCCCGGCAAGCAGGACTTGGCTGGCGTTGCTCCCGGTAACAACGAGCTGGGCGTGATGCTGCCATACACGCCGCTGCACCATCTGCTCTTTGCCGCGGGCGCGCCAGGTGTTCTGGTAATGACCAGCGCGAATCGTTCCAGCGAGCCAATCGCATACGAGGACGGCGATGCATTGGAGCGTCTTGCCGGAATCGCCGACGCATTTCTTATCGGCGAACGGCTCATCGGCCGCCGCATCGACGACTCCGTCGCGCGCGCCGGAATTTTAGGTCCGATGATTCTGCGACGCGCGCGCGGATACGCTCCCGGAGCCGTTGCAACGCTGCCGATCAGACAGTCGTTGCTTGCGCTGGGAGCGGACCTTAAGAACACCATCACTCTTGTCGTGGATGGTCAGGCATTCGTCAGCCAGCACATCGGCGACCTCGATCACTATCAATCCCTCCGCGCCTTTGAAGAGACAATACGAGACCTGATCGCCATGTACGACGTGCGCTGGGAAGATCTTTTGATAGCGCACGACTGCCACCCGCAGTACGCCTCTACGATTCATGCTCTGACGCTGCCATCCTCGAACAAATACGCCGTGCAGCATCATCGCGCACATGTGGCCTCCGTTCTCGCTGAGCGCGGCGAGTGGGAAGAGACCGTCGTTGGCGTCAGTCTTGACGGCACCGGATATGGGGACGACGGGACCATCTGGGGTGGCGAGATATTTGCCGGAAGCGTGCAGCAAGGCTTCGAGCGTGTCGCTCACCTGCGCCAGGCAGCTCTCCCCGGAGGCGATGCGGCCGCGCAGTTCCCCATACAGGCGGCTGCGGGATTGCTTTCGCAACTTGACGATCTGCCTGATCTCATCGTCGCACCCTTCAGCTTTGGTTCGCGTTATCAGGATGCCATGCAGCTCATACGTCGAAGAGTGCGTACATTTTCCACGACCTCGATGGGCAGGCTCTTTGACTCCGCCGCAGCCCTTCTCGGCTTTGTGCGGGAAACCACATTCGAAGGACAGGCAGCTATCTGGCTTGAGCAGCAGGCCAGAGGCCAATCCACCGTTGATGCCTATCCATTTCCATTTGCAGGTTGTGAACTCGACTTCCGTCCTTTGATTGAGCATGTAATTTACGATCGGATGCGCGGACGCTCGACCCGCGAAATTGCTCGCGCATTTCAACGAGGAATCGCGAAAGGTCTGCATGCAGCCATCCGGGTTCTCTGCGAAGAGTGCGGAACTCACACCGTCGTTCTCTCCGGAGGCGTCTTCCAGAACGAGTTGTTGCTGGAGGACCTGAAGCCTCTTCTCGAAGCCGAAAAATTTCAGGTGTGGACAAATCATCTGGTTCCACCGAACGACGGCGGTATCAGTCTCGGCCAGGCCGCGCTCGCCGTATTTCTGCACAACGTCAACGGAGCGCCCGATGCATGAGCTCTCCATCGCGATGAGCATTGTGGACTTGGCGCAGGAGGAAGGTGAGCGGCGCGACGTCACAATCGATGCCGTTCACCTTGAGCTTGGACCGCTTTCCGGAGTCGTCGCCGACGCTCTGCTCTTCTCCTACGAGATTGCCTGCAACGGCACGCGGCTCGAAGGCTCCCGGCTGGTGATCAAGCAGATCCCGATTGAAGTATTCTGCCCCGCCTGTAAAACGCAAAAAATCCTAAGCTCGATGCAATGGTTCTGCTGTCCTGAGTGCGGCACACCAACCTCAGACGTCATTCATGGAAAAGAACTTTTAGTTACTGCTCTGGAGGTACGAGATGAGTGCCGAACCGCGCCTCTTGGAAGTGCGTAAGAACGTCCTGAAACAAAACGATGTGACCGCGCGCGCTCTCCGCGAGCGTTTCCGCGCACAAGGGACTTTCGTTGTGAGCCTAGTCTCAAGCCCTGGCGCCGGTAAGACAGCCCTTCTCGAAAAAACCCTTACGCTACTGTATCCGCACTATCGTGTAGCGGCATTAGTTGGTGACCTTGCAACCGAGAACGACGCAGCGCGACTAGCGCGTAGCCAGGCGCAGGTGAAGCAGATCACCACGGGAACCCTCTGCCATCTTGAAGCTGCGATGATCGATCATGCACTCACTGGATGGGAAATTGGCGAACTCGACTTCCTATTCATCGAGAATGTGGGCAATCTGGTTTGCCCTTCTTCCTATGACCTGGGAGAAAATCTTCGCCTCGTCCTGCTCTCCGTCACCGAAGGCGAAGATAAACCACTCAAGTACCCTACTATCTTTAACAGTGCTGACGTAGCCGTAATCACGAAGATGGATCTTGCTGAGGCTGTCGAATTTGATGAGGAAAGCATGAAGGCGAACATTCAAGCTGTACGGCCGGGAATGCGCCATTTCACTGTTTCAGCAAAAACCGGTGCTGGGCTGCAGGAATTTCTGCAATTTCTCACCGCGCACCATCCTGAAATCAAGCATAAGGCGCCCGTCTAGAAGTCCCAGGAGTTTGCGCCGATCGGGAAGTCGGCATTTGACCGAAATAAGAACATCGACGCCCACCACGGCAATGTCCGAACATATAACATCATTTCACGGTAAGTACGGCACAAAACAAAGACGGAAATGACGGAAGTATCTAGGAGACCCGCTGTTGCCTTGGTAAGCGTTTCTGCGACGATTGCTTGCCGGAAAGCGCACTGGTCCCAAAGCGGTCGGAAAACGGGAAGAGCTGTCATGAGCATAACCAAAAGGTTCGGAACTCCACATCCTTTCAGTTGGCCTACCAATCGGGACTTGGCCGTTTCGCTCAACTCTGGGGTCCGAAACGCGGCTTAGCCGGGCGGGCGGCGCATGGCCTTCGGTGCAACCGCAAAAAAGTGACCGTGGTTCTGCCACTGCGGGTTGGCGTCTACCAGCCTCATATATGTTCCGTGCACGAGCGCAGTCGCCTTCAAAATGTGTTCAGGGTTCTCATGCCGCAAACAGTTTTGAGCCCTTCTGGATTCGCTCTGCCCTTGCAGAGCGCCAGCAGCACCTGCCCCATCAGCAACAGGGCCACGACGACCGTCCAGCCCGCTGCTGACCGAGCCAGCAATTCTTCGACCTTCATCTCTTTCCTGTTAATGGCGAGGTCCACGGAGTTGGAACTGGAGGCTCACGCTTGCGGTCGGAGCGCCAACCGTCGGTGTTCCTGCGGTAATGCTAGTCGAACTTCCTCCGCGTGTCGCCAGAATTGCGCCTACCGTTCCGGCGGCCGCAGCGGAGCCCAGAATGATCAGCCACGTCTTCGTCGAGAGCCCGTGTGCAGCGACGGCTGTAGTGGTCGTGCTGGTGGAAGGCGATTGTCCGGACACGTTTTGCTGGTGAATCGTCGTTTGGGCAGTCTCACCCTGATAGGTCGCTGTGACGTGAATATCGTACGACCCCGAAATGCTGTTCGGCCGCAACCCTGTCGCAACCGCGCGCCCCGTAGCATCTGTCACAGTCGAAAACGTCTGCAACCCATTGGCAAATACTCCACTCGGCCCCGAACCTGGCAAGGTAAATAAGATAGCGGCTCCGGCGATCGGTTTGTGATTCTCGTCCTGCACTTCGACAATCGGCTCGCGCGCGGTACGCTGGCGGATATCGTTCAAGGCTCCCTCTCCATCCAGAATGCTAATTACCAGCTTTGGAGGTGGAGTGGTCGCCTGCGCTTGCATTCTGTACCAAGCGGAAGCGGTGAGCAGGAACATCAACCCGGTCGCCAGGAACTTGAAACTTGCTGTCGTTGTGGACATAGGCCATCCTCTGCGTATTGCTATTGAGCCGTACCCGGCTGCGAATCACCCTTGGAATTTGTAAGTGTCACGGTCACGATTCCAACAGTCGATGCATCCGAATCGAGAGTAAAAGGCTGTGTGTACAGGAACGTCGTCCCATACGTATCCGACGTCGACGATCCATACCAGGAACCAAACGGTGATGTAAGATCGACCGTCAGATCCGTGGTCTTCAGGGATTGCCCGGCTGCTGGCGTGAAGTGGAAGTGCGCCTGCGTCATATCCCGCGTCGAGGAAAGTCCCACGATGATAACTGTCATCGTCTTCGCGTTCCGCGTCAGGGTAGCGGAATTGATCACGGGTGGAGATGCTGGAACGCTGATATCGAGAGGTGTCAGAGTAGTCGGTGTAACATTGGTTCCGCCGGCCGTCAGCACAACTGTGAGGGTAATCGTACCCGCCGTCGAGCCGGTAGAGAAGTCGATGGATTGGTTCGCGGTAGTGTTTGCCGGAATCTGAATCACTTCTGTTGTCGTGTTATTCGGAAACAGCACAGCCGGGTCCGAAACTGTATTTGGAGCCTCTGGCGCGAAGCTCAAAGTCAGCGTAGCGGTAATCGGCAGAGGATACGGATTGACTGTCAACGACGCCGATTCAGTTTGTCCCGTATTTGTCGTTGCTGGCGCGTTCGCTTTCGCGGTTGCGGGAGAGGCGATCACCGTGATTGTTTGTGTTGCCGTTGCGTTACTATAGTCGACGCTGTCCGTCGGAGCAAAGACCGCCGTGACGGTGGTTTGTCCCATCGGAAGCACCGTGCCCACAGTAGGGCTGTAAGTAAACGTACCTGGAACGCTGGCGGTGGCATCCAACTGCGTCGCGCTCAGCGCGGTTCCGGACTGCATCGATGCGGGCGTGGCCCAGGTAATGGTCGGCACCGCCTGCGTGATCGTAATCGTCTGTGTAGCCGTTGCGCCACTGTAGTCGACACTGTCGGTCGGGGTAAAGACTGCCGTAACCGTAGTTTTTCCCGCCCGAAGCACCGTCCCCGCTGCAGGACTATACGTAAACGACCCTTGAACGCTGGCCGTTGCATTCAATTGCGTTGCGCTCAGCGCGGTTCCGTACTGAATTGCAGCCGGAGCGGCCCAAGTAAGGGTCGACGCAGCTTGGGTGACCGTGATCGTCTGTGTTGTCGTTGCGCCGCTGTAGTCGACGTTGTCCGTCGGAGTAAAGACCGCCGTGACCGTCGTCTTTCCCGCCCGAAGCATTGTGCCCGCTGCAGGGCTGTAAGTAAACGTACCTGGAACGCTGGCCGTTGCATTCAACTGCATCGCGCTCAGCGCGGTTCCGTACTGAATTGCCGCCGGAGCGGCCCAAGTAAGGGTCGACGCAGCCTGGGTGACCGTGATCGTCTGTGTTGCGGTTGCGCCGCCGTAGTCGACACTGTCCGTCGGAGTAAAGACCGCCGTGACCGTCGTCTTTCCCGCCCGAAGCATTGTGCCCGCTGCAGGGCTGTAAGTAAACGTACCTGGAACGCTGGCTGTTGCATTCAACTGCATCGCGCTCAGCGCGGTTCCGTACTGAATTGCCGCCGGAGCGGCCCAAGTAAGGGTCGACGCAGCCTGGGTGACCGTAATCGTTTGTGTTGCCGTTGCGCCACTGTAGTCGAAGCTGTCCGTCGGAGCAAAGACCGCCATGACCGTCGTTCGTCCCGCCCGAGGCACCGTTCCCGCTGCAGGACTGTACGTAAACGATCCTGGAACGCTAGAGATTGCATTCAACTGCGTCGCGCTCAGCGCGGTTCCATACTGAATTGCCGCCGGAGTGGGCCAGGCAATCGTTGGCAGTGTCTGCATGACCGTTATGGCGACCCCCGCCGACGTGCTCGCAGCAAAATTGTTGTCCGACGGGAAACTCGCCGTCAGCGTGTCTGTGCCTGCCGGCAGCGTCTGCGGTGGCGTGTTGAGTGTCGCCTTCGACGACGCGGAATTGATCAGCTCTGACGAGGTGCTTGTGGTGGCACTATCAGAGACAGGGTAATTCGTGATTTCTGCAATATCAGCCAGTCCATCTCCGTTGAAGTCGCCGCTCGTCGTCAGCGAAGCAACATTGGACGTCGTGCCGATCGCCGTCGCCGTGCTGAGGTGTCCCGTACCATCGTTCAGAATGAGGTTGAGCGATCCGTCGGTGCCCGTCACCAGAATGTCGGGGTAACTGTCTTTGTTGAAGTCCACAATCGTCAAAGAGGCAGGCGCAACGGGAAGCGTTACCGTGGAGGACGTAGTCAAGCCGCCCTGTCCGTCACCGAAAAACACCTGTATTGTGTAGGACGGAGGATCCAACGCGGCGGCGGTCCTCGCTTGTCTGATCCCTCCAGTTTCCGGCGGGGTGTACACCGCGTTCGCCAGCAACACATCCGTCATGCCATTGCCGCGAAGATCGGCCGTTGCCACTGCCGTCGGCGTGGTTCCCGTGCTGCTGTTGAACACCACTGGAGTTCCAAAAGTCCCGTCGCCATTGCCGGTGAAGAGTGCCACATTGCCGGGCAGTACAGCCTCTCCTGTGGTCGGAGAATAAAAATAGCCGGCTACAACCAGATCCGCGTGCCCGCTGGACGTGAAGTGACCGGATGCAAGCGCTGCAGAGCTAAATGTGTCAGCCGCCGCGTCCGTAAGTGGCGGAGCCGAGTGGAAGCCTGTACTCGGAAAACTACCCGGAGTTCCAGCACCCGCATTCAGCGCAACCCCGATCGTATTCGAGCCAATTGACATATAGGCAACATCCGGATAGCCATCTTCATTGAAATCATCTGCTGCAATCGTGAACGAGCATTGGAAGCACGATGCGAGCGAAGCAGCGTCGGGGCTGGTCACTCCCTTCGTCGGATCGAATCCTCCCCCCGCCGTGCCGGGAAGCAGATAATACTGATTCCCGTTACCGCCGAACCCGTGCAGCAGCACATCCGGCAAGCCGTCGTGATTGAAGTCTCCTATGACGTATGTATCGACACTGCCCGTGTAAGTAAAGCCGCTGTTCGGAATCTGAGTAGGAGTTGGGGTCTGAAAGAGACTGGTACCTTGGCCTGAAAAAATCGTGACCTGCGGTTCATAAACAACCGCTGCGGCGTTGGGAATTTGGTACCAGTCCAGTATCCCAAGCACAGAGTACGGCGCTGTCGCGGACGGCAGTGCAAATACTCCGAAAGGACTCAGCCCGAAGGCTTCGTTAATTGTGGGAGCCGAAAAGTTCTCCGTTGACGGAGTCACCGCCAGATTGCCCGTGCCTAATGAGTTCGTCCCGTTCAGGAACTGAACACTTCCCGTCGGCATTCCGCCCGTTGTCGCCGTAGGCGCAACCGTTGCGGTCAGCGTCAGACTTCCGGGCAACTGAAGCGTGGCGCTGCTGCTCGTCAGCGTGGTCGTTGGGGTTGGCTTCGTTGTCTGACCTGCCACGGCCAAGGCCACAGCCAGCATCATTCCACCTAGGAGTGTCGGTTTCATGGCTGCGCTCCTTGTGTGCTCTGTTCCGCGGGAAGAAAAACGAAGCGCGGACTAGCTGCGTCGCCGTCATATGCCCACACCGTACCAGCGCCCGGCTCATTGACGCGAAATGTCAGATTTCCCGCCAGCGGCTCCAGTTCCGTAGGCGAGCAATGGCACACCGCGCGCGTTGCTGCGGACTGACCCGTAAGATCAACGCGTATAACACTCGAATCCTTCTGATTGACTACGGCTGCGCTCCGACCATCAGCGGAGACCGCCACTGCTACCGGCTGCGCCACTCCATCTGCCGAGCCCGCGACCTGGGTCAGACTCGGGTTTCCGCCCATCTGTGCGGCCTCGATGATCTTGTTCGATCCTTGGTCCGCAATGAGTGCTGTATCTGCGCCCGGCAAAAAAGCCATGCCGCCGAACTTCGCAACCGTCGTTACGGGCTGCACTGCATTGCTGCCATTCGCAAGCAGCTGAATCGCAACCACGCTGCTCTGAGCCATGCTCACAAGAATTGAACCTGAATCGCTAACTGCCGCTGTCGTGGCTCCTCCAGGCAGCGTAACGCTGCTCATCTTGGGAGTTGCCGGGAGTCCCTGTATCAGGAGCGCACTCGCGTTCCCCGGGACATAGGCCACCGCTGCGGTGCAGGAAGGGCTGAACGAGAAACGCGCATTCACGATCCCCTGACTCGCGACCGCTGCCGCTGTTCCCTGCGGAATGCTGCCCACAAAAAGCGCGCCTGCGCGTGTGGTCAGCAGTGCGAACTGCTGCCGCATACACACAGTGGCGCCGGAATACGTCCCATCGTTGAAACTAGGCTTACCTTGCCAGGCTGCGCCCGCAATTCCATACAATCCGCGGACGCCCCCGGCATTGGTGTCCCACCATGCACCCAGCACTGGCCCGGTGGCAACCATGCCTGTCCCTGAACTCGTGGGGGACCCTCCTCCAATTGGCGCCGAGAGAGATGATCCGCATGCTGTAATGACCAGAGCCGCTACGGAGATTCCGAGAATACGTAGAACTGTGTGACCTTTGCGCTGCATTATGGCAACCGATCCTACTGGCTATAGTGATCCCTGGCGATTTTCGTTACTTCCGGTTTATCTCCCCATCGTGCCTCTGGCGGCGTGGCTCAACGGCGCCAACTCGCGCTTGCACGATTCCAGCAAAACGTCGGGGTTGAAACGTGCATTGCCTCGAAGTCGACAATTGAACGGAAGATCTCCTGTCCGGAATGCCGACCATATGGCAAGGTGGAGTCTCCCCACAATGGAGATTAGTAAACACTGGGGCGTTTCCCGGTACTAATCATTCCGGACCGATGCAACCAATTCAATTGTTGAGACTTCAAGGTTGTCGGATCGCTTTCAGAACCAACGTGGAACTCTGCTCTTGTATTGGAGATAGATCTGACCGAAGGCCACTTCCAAGCTGCGTTCCTCCCGCGGCAGAATGATAAACGACACGACGGACCACAAGACCAGGAGCCCGATCAAGACCCCGAGGCTTCCGAAAAAAATGGCACAGCCAAGCCATAGTCCCAGTTCAGCGACGTACATCGGATTGCGTGTGAATTGGTACGGACCGCGCATCATCAAGAAGGAGGGAGTCGGCCCTAGATTGACCCTAGTGGGAGTCTGGGGAATAGCTGAAGCAAAAATCCATATGAGAAGGGAAGCCGCGAGTGCGATCACAATCAGGCCAAGCCGCTTCCAGATTCCCGGAGACCCCTCTGCCCATCCGTAACGTGGCAGAAGCGTGGAGAGTGCCCACGGAACCACAACATGTGCCAGTGGAATCACGATTAGCAAAACGAATAGCCCGGTGATGACAGCTATCGAACGCGGCATGGTGATCATATTTTGGCTCGCTTGATTGTCTCGCAGTAATTCCAAGGCATCAATTCCGTGGGCCGCGCCGCCGGGTTCCATGCATGGCGCTGTTGCTCGACCAGATAGTCGAAGGAGTTGGCGGCGCACAACTGGCAGGGATGGATCAAGCTCATGTGCAGCTCACTCGTAACCTACCCGGAATACTTGGTCTGCATTCAATTGGCTTAGCAGAGTATGCCGGCGCCCTGTCGAATCAGTCTGGATGATGTTCTGCAAGTCTGATCTTCCCCAAGGTTCAATTCCACCCATGGAGCAATCAGCCGGGTAAAGGAGAGATAAATGAGTGGCGTGACATAGAGCGTCAGCAACTGTGATAAAAGCAGACCTCCAACTACTGCGATGCCAAGCGGACGACGAGCGTCGCCACCAACGCCGCCCGCAAGCGCCACGGGAATTGCCCCGAGCAGCGCAGCCATCGTTGTCATCATAATCGGCCGAAACCGCGCAGGGTCGAGATTCTCGGCTCGCTGTGCATCAATCGCGCGCTACGCACGGCTTGATCCGGAGATTCTTCGGCCGATTGCTCACCGGACGGTGGTGCAACAGGAAACGCTGACCCTCATTCGCGCTCGTGACGTTCTGGTACGTCTCCGCACAGGTGCGGTGAACTCAGTGCGTGGATTAGCGAAGCCCTGCGGCTATAGGGTGCCGGCATCTTCCACCGTTTGCTTTGCGAAACGGTGCATGGCCGTGCTGCCACCTGGGCTAGCTCAACCGCTAGAGCCTCTGTTGGAACAGATCGCCGACATGACGGTGAAGATCAAGCAGTATGATCGGGCGATCAAAGAACTGGCTGAGACTGCCTACCCCGAGACGAATTTTATTCGACTATGGATTTTTGGCCGGCCGTGCGGTTTTGACCTTTGCGCTTTGCATCGTGCTCGGGTTCTTGGCTGTGAAGACGGCGTATACCCGCCATGTGCTCGTTGTAAACATGGGAGCGCCGGAAACGGGTATCTCTTTGGTAAAGGGCAAGGATAATCGAGAATGGCAAGCTCATCATTTTGAGCCCTCATCCTCAAGAAGCTTGAGGATGAGGGCATCCGATAGCGTTGACGAGTTATGGGTTTGGTTGCACTTGCTCATCTGCATCGTCCGAACAGCAGCGGTACTCCTGGGACTTCTCCAGCAGGTTGATCTTCTTCTTGAGCAGCTCATTTTCGAGTTGCATGTGCTCGAGTTCCAGATCCAACCTTTGCTCCAGCTCCGGCTCACAAATACCGCACTCATCGAGGCAGCCCTTAACTAGCAAGCCCGGCGTCGGCAGAGCGATCTGCTTCTCCCATGAGACCGCTTTGGCGAACTCGGTGTTAGGTTTGCCGTTCTTGTCGAGCAGCCCCTCGGAAATCAGTTCCTTATCTACCTCTGCCAGAGCCGCTTTCTGCAGGTTCGCTGCAACGGCCTCCCGAGCGGCGAACTGCGCGGAGGTTCGAAACTGTGTGGAAGCCAGACCAACAGCCGAATCACCTTGCTCCACTGCAACGCTGGCCTTGGCGCGGCTGGCAACGTCAAGACGGTCTGCGGCTGTCGCCAGAACGAGGCTTGAACGGACCGCCACGCCCGTTGCTGGCTTCGGCGGGTTCAGCAGTACGCCTGTAGGCGCAGCCGGATCGTCCACTCGGCGGTCAATGCTTACTAATTCGAACCGGATGGTTTGACACTTGTTGATGCGGTAAAAGAAGAACGTAACTGCGTGGCAATGATTGGGATTCGAGAACTCCCGCGAGGCGGATTCGTATTGGTCTTCCGACTCGCCCTGCTGATGCGCGCGCGTGGACACTTCGCCGACCGAGGTCGAGCTGGCGGCTTTCGTGCCCAATTCAACATGCTTACTTGAAGAATCCGCGTGCTGGCTGAGATTCCGTGCCAGCGACGAGGTCGAGTGGGCGTTATACGAACTTGCCGAGGCCGAACCTCCGATGCTGAAAATTCCTAGATCAATTCCCGCTCCTCCACCTCCGCTTACCGACGACTGGCTGAATGAGGAGCTCGCATTGGTAGTGTCCAGGAGGTTCAGATTGCTCATCTGATAGGCCATGCCAGCCATGTAATAAGACTCTTCCGATGTCGTCTCCTGTCGGTAGGAGAGCTTGGTCTCGCTGTCGAACGTGAATCGGCTATGCCTGTCGCTCGTGAACAGCCGCACTTTTTCGCCGGGCAGCAGGGTATTGCTGTAAACCAGGTCGCCCAGCGAAAGCGGTCCGGCGCAACGAGACAGACGAAAATGCAGTGTCACCTCGACCGGCACAACCTGTCTGCTGTCACCGGCAGTAACTAGGGGTCGGAATGGCAAGCGGTAGCTGAAGTCGAGTTGGTCACATGTAGCACAGGTTTCCAGGACCGGACAGCAAGGTACCGTTTGAATGGTGGTGTCTTCCTCAGTCATTTCATTTCCTCCTCGTGTGCAGCGAGCTGCGATGTTAACTGGCTGTCATTGGGGGTTGACAGATCAGGGCCGATTCAATCTCGCGCGGCAGAGTTGCTGTAGCCGAAGACGAGGTTGTGATGACAGCATGTGCAAGCCACCTTCCATCGCCGGTTTCACAAAACAAAGGCTCTGCAGACTCTCGCCACTTTTGGAGTGCCTCATATCAGGCGGCTCTGACCTATATGAGGCACTTCGGCGTCAACGATGTTCAGACTCCAGAGTTCGTTTTCTCAGAATGCCGTGGTCGCCCCACTGCGGTTATCTGTCGATTCATGTGCCTAGCCTTAGTGGGACAGCGCGTAGCGCGTCTGGTTGTACAACCTTCGGGCTTGCGATTGCTGCAGGAAGGTGGAATCGCAAGAGGGGGGTGTGACACGCTAAAGGAGTCAAATAGTTTTGAAGTGAGATGTTTATCGATACAATGCTCGGCCGCTGAGCCTCGCCGTCAAGCCCAGGTTGAGGACCTGAAGGAGGTGGGTGTACGCTGGATTGCTCTTGAAGTCGTGGTTCTGGTTCACACAACCGGCGAATCGTGGAGGATCTGCCATTGCCCTATGCTCTCAAAGACACCGTCGAGCGAGGCCTCTGTCCCGTACAGGAGACAGTCCACGAGCTACGGCATGTGGCTAGGCTGGCTTGCTGCCATGGTCATCACCATAGGAGTCCTGCAGCATCTGGCTACTCCAGGCCAAATGCACTGGGTCTATGTTCTTCAGCGGTTGTACTATATCCCGACTGTGCTCGCCGGCCTGGTCATGGGCTGGAGAGGCGGATTGGTCATTGCTCTACTCGCTGGTTGCGCCTTCGCAATCGGTACGCCGCCGATATGGACTCTAGGTCGCATCGACATTGTCGATGAGCTTCTGGAGCTTTGCATGTTCTGCGTAGTTGGCCTGCTATCCGGAGTGCTCACGGATCGACACCGAAAACAAGAAGCAATTCTTCGCAGGACTACCGATCAACTACTCCAGGCGCATCAAGAGCTGGAGAAGAACTTTGAAAGAATGAAGCGCGCGGAGAGGATTTATGCGCTCGCGCAACTCTCGGCTGGTTTGGCTCATGAGATTCGTACCCCGCTGGCAAGCCTAGAGGGTGCGGCTTCCCTCGTGCAGCGTGAGACTCAATCCGTGGAACAGCGTCGCGAATTTCTTGGCATCATCCAGAAGGAGAGCCAGCGGCTCAACCGCCTGCTTACCAGCTTTCTCGAGTTTGCCAAGCCCCGTCCACCTGAACTGAAAAGGGTCGACATCAGCGAGCTTTTGGACTCTGTCACTATTCTCGTTCAGCATGCTTGTGACGCGAGTCGGCTCGAGTTACGAAAGCAGATCGAGCCTGACTTGCCAATGCTCGAGTGCGATGCTGAGCAGTTGAAACAGGTCCTGATCAATCTCGTCCTGAATGCATGCCAGGCTATGCCGCTCGGGGGAACCGTGTTGTTAGAAGCTCAGCGCGAGGGTACCAATGTCGATATCGATGTTCATGATCAGGGAGGAGGCATCGACGAAGAGAACATGGAAAAGATCTTTGATCCCTTCTTCACAACCAAAGAAAGTGGCACGGGTCTCGGACTCTCCGTGGCACACCAGATTGTGAGCCAGCATAAAGGGATACTGACCATCGCCCGCAATTCCGCCCGCGGCGTAACGGTTCGCGTGTCGCTTCCTCTCCGGCAGTGCGAAATATGACGAAGGGCAGAATCCTCGTAGTGGATGACGATCCCAGCCTGCGTAGAGTATTGCAGGTTCAACTGGAACAAGAGGGATACGAGGTTGCCGTCACGGCCTCTGCCCAACAGACATTGTCAGTTCTTCAACTTCGGCACTTTGATTTGGTGATTACAGATCTGAAGATGCCAGGGATGTCTGGCCTGGAGCTGCTCAAGCAAACACGGCTGCAATATCCGCAGACGATCATCATCATGCTCACTGCTTTCGGAACGGTAGACACTGCGGTGGAGGCGATGAAGGTAGGAGCCTACGACTATCTTACGAAGCCCGTTCACGCAGACGAGATGTCAGTTGTTGTGCGCCACGCGCTGGAGCACCTCCACCTAGTGGAGCAGGTACGCACCTTGCGCCTAAGCCTTAACAAGAAGTATGGCTTTGAGAATATCCTCGGGCGTTCTGACGCCCTGCTGGAGGTCCTGGATATGGCCGAGAGAGCCGCGCACAGCAATTCGACAGTGCTCATTCGCGGAGAAACAGGCACAGGAAAGGAACTACTGGCGCGAGCCATTCACTTCAATAGTTCCCGCAGTGACACTCCACTGGTCACCATCAACTGCGGAGCGATACCAAAGGAACTACTGGAATCTGAACTTTTTGGCCACAAGCGAGGAGCGTTTACCGGTGCAGTCGTCGATAAGAAGGGAAGAATCGAACTGGCTGACAGAGGTACTCTCTTTCTCGATGAAATTGCCGAAATGTCGCCTGACCTTCAGGTCAAGCTACTGCGGTTGGTTCAGGAAGGTGAAATCGAAAAGGTCGGCTCCGAGGCGAAGGCAAAAGTGAATGTGCGAATTATTGCCGCGACGCATCGGGACCTGCAAGTGATGATCGAGGATGGTACTTTTCGCGAGGACTTATACTATCGCCTCGCAGTGATTCCACTGGTGATGCCGCCATTGCGGGAACGATCCGAAGACATTCCGGATCTGGTCCATCACTTCTTCCGCAAAAGCCAGGAGAAGAACGAGCGAGTGGATCTGGTAATGCCACCTGCCCTGTTGCCTTATTTCGTCCGGTATCGCTGGCCGGGCAACGTGCGCGAACTGGAGAATGTTGTAGAGCGCATCGTCGTTCTGGCGCGAGGAAGCGATATCACCATCGAGGATTTACCGCAATTCCTGCGGCAGGAGAAAGCTGGCATCGATGGACTCGAGATAGACCTGTCTCCTCAGGGCATCAGTCTGGAAGCCATCGAGAAAGAACTCATCCTGAGGGCGCTGTACAGGTACGATTGGAACCAAACCCAGGCTGCCCGTTATCTTGATATCAGCCGCAAGACACTCATATACAGGATCGAGAAACACGGAATCCGCAAACCACCGGACCGACGGGATTCTAACGATTGATGGCATGTCTGAGTGGAACTCGCAGGCGTGAATCCTGCCGGAGTGCTGGTAAACGCTTGCGCATTTGAACAATTCTCTGAACCTAGGTGAGCGATTTCATCAAGGCTGACTTCCAACCCGCTATGTTCAGCGTCCAACAGGCTCTTATTTTGGAACCGCGCACCGCTTCACTCCATACCTCATTGTTGCGCGCGTCACTAGCGACATTCAGCCGATCAACTACAGTCATTCCGCGCGTCAGGTCGCTTGCGGTTTCAATGTCGACAAAATGCATGCTGGAATCAAGAATCAATCCAGGATCGAGAAGGATCGCCATGGCGATTGGATCTGGCAGAGATATGCCGAACTCGCCCGTTTACATATGGTAGGCCGTGGCTGCCGCGCTGTTGCAGCGAATCGCAAACTCAGCCAATGGACTTTGGAGTTGTTCTATCGCAGCTATCTCGTGCTTGTTAATCACGGCGTCAAAGCGTGAAAGCTGCCACCCAATCATCTCAATCGGTAAGTTGGACAGAAATACTTTGCGCGCTGCGTCTGGGTCAGCCCAGATACTAAACTCCGCTGCCGGGGTCACGTTTCCCTCGCTGCATGGCGCACCTCCCATGACTACGCAACGGCTTACATTTCCTACGATTCGCGGTTCGCGTTCAAGCGCCAATGCAATGTTGGTGAGCGGACCTAGCGTAACAACCTCCAGGCCCGGATATTTCAGCACGGCTTCGATAATCGCGTCTACGGCATGACCACGCTCGGCGGTGCGATGAACGGGCGAGTAGCCATGGTCTCCCAATCCGTCAGTTCCATGAAACCAGTCAGCCGTCTGGAGTTCGCGCAGCAATGGATGGTTCGCGCCCGTGTAGACACGAACATCTGACCCACACAACTCTGCGGCATAGAGAGCGTTTCTGGTTCCCTGCTACACCCCTACATTGCCAGCTACTACCGTGATGGCAACGACTTGAATGAGCGGCGATCGCAGCGCCATGATGATCGCGACTGCATCGTCGAAGCTGTATCGGTATCAATTAGTACGTTTCGTTGCGCGTCCAAGATTCCACGTCCTTTGTTGAGCGGACCATGCCGCGCCGAGAAGGATTTTCAGCCAGAGGTGAACAAGCCCATTGACACCCAGGAACTGCAACATACTATCCTGGATATCTAGGGCGATGGCCGTTATGCCAGCCTCGACTACACCATGATTGAGAAAAACGGCACACCCGGCCTGCTCATCGATGCGAACGAGAAGAGCTATGCGCCGCCGATCGTCCGGCCACAGCTCACACTCGACGGCGCCCAATACAAGATATCGCAACCCGGCCGAGGGAGTCGCGGGCCTCATCGTGAATACCATCTTCGGGCCGATCAAGATTGGCGGCTCCGCCGGCGACGCTGAGCACCATCGCTTCTTCTTCAGCTTGGGTAGGGTGTTCGAAAGGAATGACGAAGTACGGACCCAAACCGCCTTGGGGATGTGGCCGAAATGAGAGTCGGCCTCACCGATCTATCGGAGAGGCCGCGAGTTCGCCAGTCAGTTCGCGGCTAGCCACGAACTGACTGGCCACCTAAACTCACACCCGATCAGGTTAGGCTGAAGGGTGCGGGAACCTCCATCCGGTAATCTCCGGACTGTCGATGCCGTGCTTATAAGCGTGAGCCCGGCAAGCAATCTGCGCGTTACGGAATTTCTCTTTCGCGTGCCCCCCGATCTTCATCAGTCTGGGTACGCGATTGATGACGTCCATGGCGAGAGTGAAGCGGTCAATCTCGTTGTTCATTGCTAATTCCATCGGCGTATTGATATTGCCCTTCTCCTTATAGCCGCGTACATGGAGATCCCTGTTCGTGCGGGCATAGGTAAGACGGTGAATCAGCCAGGGATATCCGTGAAAATTGAAGATGATTGGCTTGTCTTCCGTGAATAACGAATCAAAGTCACGATCCGTCAATCCGTGGGGATGTTGCGTACTCGGTTGCAGTTTGAAGAGGTCGACCACGTTGATGAAGCGAATCTTCACGTCAGGGAACTCCTCGCGCAGAAGCACCGTTGCAGCCAGCGCCTCCTGCGTCGGAATATCGCCAGCCGAGGCGAGGACGACGTCGGGTTCGCTGCCCTGATCGTTACTCGCCCAATCCCAGATCCCGATGCCCTTCGTGCAGTGTTCAATCGCGGCATTCATGTTCAGATATTGCAGGTGCAGCTGCTTGTCGGAAACGATCACATTGACATAGTTTTCGCTCCTGAGGCAGTGGTCTGCGACAGACAGCAGACAGTTGACGTCGGGAGGAAGGTAAATTCGGGTGACCTCAGCGCTCTTATTGAGGACCACGTCCAGGAATCCGGGATCTTGATGCGTAAAACCGTTGTGGTCCTGCCGCCAGACGGTTGAAGTGATGAGCAGATTGAGCGACGCGATGTCTCGCCGCCAGTGCAGGTGGTTGCAGATCGATAGCCACTTCGCGTGCTGGTTGAACATGGAGTCCACGACATGAATGAAGGCTTCATAGGAGGAGAAGAAGCCATGCCGGCCCGTGAGCAGGTAGCCTTCAAGCATGCCCTCCATGGTGTGCTCGCTCAGCATCTCGATGACCCGGCCATCGGTCGTCAGTTCGCCGCCGTCCTTGTCTTCGGGAAAATACTCGGCCAGCCAAAGTTTCTTGCTGACCTCGTACACAGCCTGCAATTTGTTCGACGTCGTCTCATCCGGACCGAAGACGCGGAAGTTGTTCATGTTCAGCTTCATCACGTCTCGCAGCATTTTCCCAAGAGGAGGAACGTTCTCGCTTTCAATCGTTCCCGGCGAATCTACCTGCAATGCATAGTCGCAGAAGTCAGGCATGCGCAGGTTTCTCTTAAGTATTCCGCCATTGGCGTGAGGATTGGCGCCCATGCGGCGGTTACCGGTGGGGGCAAGTTCCTTCAATTCCGGAATGAGCTTGCCATCCTGGTCGAACAGTTCCTCAGGCTTCTGATCGCGCAGCCATGCCTCGAGGATTTGTAACTGCTCGGGGTCCTTCTTCACATCTGTTAAAGGAACCTGGTGGGCGCGCCAAAAGCCTTCAAGCCGGTGACCCTCCACCTCTTTCGGTGCGCCCCATCCTTTTGGAGAGCGCAGCACAATCATCGGCCAGCGGGGCCGCGATGCCACTCCGGTGCGTCGGCATTCCTGTTGATGCTCACGGATCTCCCGGACGCAATGTTCGACCGTGGCCGCCATTGCCTGATGCATGCTGTTGAGGTCCGAGCCTTCGACGAAGTACGGCGTCCAACCATAGCCCCGCATGAGTTCTTCCAATTCCTGATGCGAAATGCGCGCCAGCAGGGTGGGGTTATTGATCTTGTAGCCATTCAGGTGAAGGATTGGCAGCACCGCGCCGTCGCGAATCGGGTTGAGGAACTTGTTGATGTGCCATGAAGTTGCCAGTGGACCGGTTTCGGACTCGCCATCTCCGACTGCTGCGGCAACGATTAAATTAGGGTTGTCGAACGCAGCGCCGCAGGCGTGCGAAAGGACATATCCTAATTCGCCCCCTTCGTGGATTGAGCCGGGAGTTTCTGGTGTGCAGTGACTGCCGATGCCGCCAGGAAACGAGAACTGCTTGAAGAACTCATACAGGCCACGCACGTCCTCACTCTTGTCGGTATAGATCTCGGAGTACGTCCCTTCCAGATAACACGGTCCCAGAACGCCGGGCGCGCCGTGCCCAGGTCCGGCCATAAAAATCATGTCCAGATCAAATTTCTTGATCAATCGGTTCAGGTGAATGTACATGAATGCGAGGCCAGGACTCGATCCCCAATGCCCGAGCAGACGGTTCTTGATATGCTCCCGCTTCAAGGGCTCTTTCAACAGAGGATTGTCCTGGAGATAGATCATCCCGAGCGCCAGGTACTTGCATGCTCGCCAGTAGGCATCGGTCTTTCTGAGTTCCTCTGGGTTCAGAGGCGATCCTTGAATCGTGGATCTTGCCGTTCCATACGCACTCAGCAATGAGGTCGATGGTACTTCTGCTTCTACGACTGGTGTCATCGTCTTACCTCCTCGTTTTTTCGGGACCGGACGCGGAATAGATTCTTTTTGCTGTCGCGGGGGTGTATGGTTCTTGTTCCTTGCACATGCGAAGGCACCCCATCAAAGTACAAGACAGAGGCCATTTGCAAGCCTTTGAAAGTGAAAACAGACTGCGAACCGTGAAGAGCCAAGTTCCTAGCAGGTCACAAACGTTTGGCTCAGAGGATTACAACCACGCTCTCTTCTTCAGAGCAACGGCGAAGGGGTTTTCAATAGCTTGGGTTCGTATTCGGCCGCGCAAGCATCAGTCATGCGCGATTGCCCATTTTACCTCTCGACCGTGCGGTTCTGTGTGAAAAAGGTTGGAATTGAGCAACGCGCGCCGCAACTGCCGAACCTCCTGCGCCTTTACTCCCAGGAGGCCGAAGATCGCTGACGCCAGTCATCTAGCAGTTGTTAGCAGGTTGTTAGTCTTGCCACTGAAGTCGGCTTTCATTTTCAACAGTTTACAAATGGACTGGCAACGTGAGGCAAGGCGGATGGGAGAAGCATGACTTCTTATGTCACTGTTACCTTATGCACCGCTCCTCTATGACGCGATCTTCTTAGCCGGGCAAAAGACAACAAGAAACCTGTAACGGAGAGCATGACTGCCCCAAGGGCAGTCACCATCGCGAAGGTTTCGCCCCACCAGCCGCCTGCCTCGCCGGTATGCACAAAGCGCACCCAACTGCGCCATCGCTGCCCGCGGCTCAGTGCCGTAAACGGCACGCGCCTCACGACCTGTTCCGTAGACGCATCGACGAAGACCTGCTCGCGCTTCTCCGGCTGGCCGCCGTCGCCGCGGTCCACGGTAAAGTTCAACTCCCCTGCGTTTTGACCGAGACGAAACGTGGTGCTCTGCCAGCCGTCAACACCGCTCACTGCCTGGGCGAAAGCCTCGTCGAAATGCGTGGGCACGACGCTCGCGTGATGACGTGAATTCTCTCTGGGCGCCTTGGGCACCGGCACAGGGCTTCCGGCTATGCGGAAGAGCAAAGCATTCGCCCACAGATAAGCCATTATGATCCCAGTCATCGCTATCACTGCCAGAGGTAGACCAAGCCAGAAACCAGTAACTTTGTGCCAGTTGTAATTTCGTGCGCGGCCATGCGTGTCGAAGCGCGGCACGATGCCTGTGCGAACCGTGTGGTGGTTCCAGCGTCCGGGGATCCATAGAA
Organism: Terriglobales bacterium; assembly: GCA_963823845.1. GTDB lineage: Bacteria > Acidobacteriota > Terriglobia > Terriglobales > Acidobacteriaceae > Alloacidobacterium. Next base: position 852,196 of record CAWGND010000014.1, on the reverse strand, counting down.
CGGCTCCTGATGCCACCATGAAAAGAAACAACATCACCACAGCGCCTTTTACCGCCATTGCTGTGGTCTGGCGAGCGTTGCTCAGCCCGAACCAGCGATGCGCCGCTGTCATCTGAGCAAAAAACGCGCGCAGGCGCGGTGACACTGGACCTTGCACGGCGCCCGAATACGGATCTGCGAAAAAGACGTTGCGGTTTGCCGTCTGTATCTCGACCGGCGAAGCTGGTTCGGGGTGAACAGTCACCGCCTCTACAGGTGCGTGAGCAAACGACTCAGTTTCAGCAATCAGAGGAGCGAGCGGCATTCGAGCCGCACCCGAAGGAATAGGCTCAGTCCTGCAATAGCGCTTGTCCATCGCATGCAGAATCGGCCGCTCATAGGCCAGCAATGCACCGGTAATCGAAAAGAACAGAGGATCACGATGCCAATCAGAATGCCTGCACTCAAGTGCATCCAGAAGAGCCGCACGTTCTATACCTCCGCCCACTGGCGTAGAAGGTTGTGGTAGATGCCCGTAAGCTGTACGGCTACGGCGCTCGTCGGCATGTCGCGGTTTACGCACTGTGTTGCATTATCTAGATCGAAGAGCAGGGTCCGCTGCGCGTCGCTGCGAATCATGCTCTGGATCCAGAAGAAGGAACTCACGCGCCGGCCGCGAGTGATCGGCTCTACGCGATGAAGGCTCGATGAAGGATAAAGCACTATGTGCCCGAGCGGCAGCTTCACCGTATGCACGCCGTAAGTATCTTCAATGACGAGCTCACCGCCGTCGTAATCCTCCGGAGGAGTCAGAAAGAGCGTAGCCGAGAGGTCGCTCCGTACGCGGTGCGAGCTGCCCTTTACGTGGCGAATGGCGTTGTCCACATGAATTCCGAATTTCTGGCCAACGCTGTAGCTGTTGAACAGCGGCGGAAAGACTTTCATGGGCAAAGCTGCGGAAATGAAAAGTGGATTCTGTCCCAGTGCCTGCAAAATCATGTCGCCCAGTTGCTGCGCCACAGGATGGTCTTCCGGCAGCTGCGTGTTGTCCTTGGCAAGCGCCGATTGGTGGCCCGCCGTCACGCGCCCGTCTACCCAGTCCGCTCCGGCAAGCAGCTGCCGCGCATGCGCGATCTGCGTCGTATCGAGAACGTTTGGAATTGTAATCAACATGGTTGCGTATCCTTTCACACAAGGGCAGAGCTCGAACACTGCGGCTCTGCACCGTCTATCGTCTGTCTAGAATTTGAAGTTCAGGCCGAACAGCCCGGAGGTTCCGGCACCCGGCACGAGGTGCGCTGGATGAATTTGGTCAATGTAATTACGATTGGCGAGATTGAAGATGTTCGCCTGCAACGACACGTGTTCGGCCAGCGAGTAGCTGCCCATAGCGTTAAACAGCCAGTAGCTCGGCACTTGCTTCACTAGCCCCGTGGTTGGATCGAGAGGCACCGTTGAACTTGCCGTACGGCTGCCAACATAATTGCCTCCCAGGCCCATGATCCAGCGGCTTGTCGGCTGGTAGGTCGTCCACAGGTTGAACAGGTTGTCCGGAACGTTGGCAAGCTTGGCGCCCACTGCCTGCGGATAGAACTGGGATGCCACTACCTCGCTGTGCATGTGCGTGTAGCTCGAAAGCACGCGCCATTGGCTGTTGATGCGTCCGTTGGCGACAACTTCGGCGCCGTCGACTCTTTGCGTTCCTGCGAGGACGTAGAGCAGCGAGTTGGTTGGCGAGGCTTCGCGCGCATTGTCTTTGGTGGTGCGGAAGAGATCGGCCCGCAAGGAGAGGCGCGACTGGTTGAAGTCCCATTTGCTGCCGGCTTCGTAGGAGCGGTTGAACTCGGGCGCAAGATTTGCTGTTCCGGTGCCGCTAGGACCCACGGTCAGCGCGAGCGTTTCGGCGGACGGATTCCATGAAGTGCCGTAGCTGAAATAGATGCTGCCGTTTTCTCGCGGCTTATAGACGATAGCGCCGCGCCAGCTTGGCTTGCGGTCGAGTCGCGAAGGATAGGTGATGGTGGGCGGCCCTTGCGTAATGGAACCGGATGCAGACTGTTTCGGCGTGGGATAGGCGATGCTCTTTTCGTCGGTATTGAAGCGGTCGAAGCGCGCGCCGCCGGTGAATTCCCAGTGCTGCCCGAACTGCATGGTATCGAGCAGGTAGATTCCGTAGCTGGTCGAGATGGCGTGCACATCGCTCGACGGAGCGGACGTTCCGGAGAACTGCTGGTCCTCGTTCGGATGCAGCAGCTCTGTTGTTGGCACGGTGTTGATGGTTTGCCCAGCCGCGTTCACGTAGTTAAAGGTTGGGCGTTTTGGATCGGAGGTTTCGCGGCCGCCTTCCGCGCCGATGACGGCAACATGCCGGATGCCAAACGTATTGGCGTGGATGGTGGCGTCGAGTTGATCCCAGAGAAAGCTTTCATTGCTGTAGGTAGCAAGCTGATTGCGGTTCACATTCACCTGATCAAGCGGCGTCGTGGGCGTGATGATGCCCGCTGTAGCGTTGTTGACCTGCGGCTCGGTGATACGCGCGTGGCGCTCGCTGTTGGCGTAGCGAATGAAGTTGCGCAGGGTGGCCCAGCCGTCGATGTCGTGCTCGGCGTTGATGGTTCCCATATTGACGTTGGTATCGAGGAAATTGCTGTGGAAACCATAGTAGTTGTGGCGCGGAACATCTGCCGCATGATTGAAGTACCAGGGAATACCGTAGTCGGGAATATCGTTCTCGTTGAAATGGAAGTAGCTCGCGCGCAGCCGGTTCGGCGTTCCCAGCCCTAACGCGAATTCGGGCGCGATGCCGAAGCGCTTGTTCTCGGTCACGTCGCGCTCGGCCACATTTGAGTCGTGCGCCATGACATTGAGGCGCACGGCTGCTCCGGTGGCGAGCTTGGGCAAAGGCTGGTTGATATCTGCGGTGATACGGCGCGTAACGTCGGTGCCGAGGTCGCCTTCGATCACCGTAAACGGGTGCAGTTCGGGCTGCTTCGATTCTTGATTAATGACGCCGCCGGTCGACCCGCGACCGAAGGTAACGGAGGATGGGCCTTCGAGCACTTCCACGGCTTCGTAGTTGAACGGGTCGCGATAGTAGGAGCCGAAGTCACGCATGCCGTCGAGGAAGATGTCATTGCGAGCAGTGAAGCCGCGCAGTGTGAGATTGTCGCCCTGCGAACCGCCTTCTCCTGCCGCGAGACTGATGCCGGGGGCATTGCGCAGCACATCGCGCAGCGTGGTGGAGGCTTGCTCCTGTATGGTCTGTTTCGAGATGACAGTGATGGCTTGCGGCGTATCGAGCAGCGGCATCGGATAGAGATCGAGTTCGATCTGCGGCGGCGAGTTCTGGGCTGAAACGATGACATCTTCTTTTGCCGTAACTGCAATCACGAAGCTGCCGTCGCTTTTCGGTGTTGCGGAGAGGCCGGTTCCGGTGAGCAGCAGATTCATCGCCTGGCCGTCGCTGTACAAGCCTGCTACTCCGGGTGAACTGAAGCCGGGGATGGTGTCTTCGGGAATGGCGAGTGAGACGTGTACGCCGGTAATTCTTTCAAATGAGGCGACGGTGACGTCGAGCGGGCCTGACGGGATATTGAAGCGGCGGACAGTCAGGTTCTGGGTTCCGGTTGTCTGCTTCGGATCCGTGCCCACAGCGGAAGCGTTTTGCTGCGGACTTGGCCGTGCGAATGCCACAGCCGCGTAGGCCGTGACCGTACCGAGCGCGAGCCAGCGGCTGCGCGAACGACTGCGACGACGGCGCAGGCCTGGGTCGCCAGTTTGAAGGTGACTCTTTGGGTGATCCATATGCGAAAGCCTCCGTCTCACGGCTGAGGAGCAGCCGGGGTTGATGGCGGAGCCGCTGAAAACCTATAGTGATAGGCATCTGCAGTCCACTGGCCTGTAGAAGCGCCAGGTCCTCGCTAACTCCGCCAGAGTTGCATGCGGGGATCTGGTGCAAATATGACAATTTGACCCAACTGGTCATCGCAAATATACGATCAATTCAGTCTTAGTTAATCTACGACCATTCAAGTCGGATTGCAAGCGCCGACACAAGGCTGGCACCGAGGACAGATCGCCCTTGACTGTCCAGGGTGGGGTAAGCCGATAGGAACCGTGCTACTCTGCCGGAGAATGACCAGGCCGCCGGATCACCGACTGCTGACCTACCTCGCTTGCTACGATCCGCAGATATCACACCTCACCTTAGCGCTACGCGAGCTAGTGTTGGAGGAGGCGCCTGCAGCGATAGAATCCGTCGTCAAGGGGTACGCAGTCGCGATTGGATTTTCGTTCACAGGCAAACCACTTAAGGATGGGTTTTGCCACGTAGTAGCGTATAGCAGTCACGTGAATCTTGGTTTCAATCGCGGCGCACTGCTTCCCGACCCGAATAGAGTCCTTGATGGTACGGGTAAGTCGATTCGCCATATGACGGTCCGGAACCAGAACGATCTAGATCGCCCTTTTGTCCGGCGGTACGTTCAGGCCGCCATCGAACAGATCGGTGGGCCGCTTCCGGCACGCACTTCCGACCAAAGTTCTCCGAACCGAGGACAGCGCCCAAAATTACGTTGATTCTCCCGATTGAGATGGCGGCGCGCGGGCCTAGACAGTTCCCGGGTTGTGTAGAGGGGTGACGTGGAGTGCAGGAAGCCGCAAGAGAAATGGAGCACCCGCCATGCCCTGTTCTCGCAGGTATCGGCGAGAACAGGGCATGGCGAGCGCTCCGTTGGTTTGGCCAACGGCTGTTGGCGGTTATTGTGGAGTCATTGCAGGTGCAGCGTCGGCAGCTGCCTTCTTGTGCTTCTTTGGCCCGGCACCATTGCGAGACTGCCCTTGCACCTGGCTTTCATCGATTGCTGTGACTTCCTCCTGGAGAGTTGCTCCTGGCGGAACTTTATACACCTTGATGCTCTTGCTCTTGGCAGTCCCCGCCTTCACCTGTAAGCGCGACGGATCGATCTGCTGACCGCCTTCGCCTTGGGTGAAGTAATACTTCACATTCACCGCTCGTTGGCCGGCCAGTTGCGTCATCTTGACCGTCTCTTCGTCTTCGGCGTAACCGACAATCACATAGGTAGAGCTGGATTCCTGTTGAATCAGCAGTGCCACCTGGTCCAGAGTCGCCTTGCATTCGTTGTCCACCCGGCCAGGCTTGTTCGAGTTATTGAAGCTGCACTCGCCCACCATAGTCGGTTGCTCGACTACTGCGACCGGCGGAGGAAGCTGAACGTTCACCGAGGCGTCGCAGGTGGCGGTCAGGCCGTGACCGTCGGTGACCGTCGCTGTAGTGGTGATGGCATTACCCGCGCTGGCGCCGGCGGTGCTCAGAGTTGCGGTGTTACCGGTGCCGCTAATGCTTCCGCCAGTGGCCGTATAGGCATAAGTCAACGGACTGTTCACCGAGCTCTCGGCGGAAACCGTCAACGTCGCCGAATCACCGGGATTCACCGACGTCGGGCTAACCGAGCAACTCGCAGTCGGCGCTGGCCAGGCCTTTACGGTGAAGCTGGCGCTGCAGGTGGCGGTATTGTTTTTCTTCTCCTTCTCGTCTGTGGCGGTGCCGGTAACGGTATAGCTGCCGGGGGACAGACCGCTCGTGTCCACAGACCCGGTCTCGCCCGTACCGGACACTCTTCCACCAGTACTGCTCCATGCATAGGTGACGGTGTGCTTGGGATTGAAGTTCTGGGTGCTGATTGTGCTGGATACCGGGTCCCCCGGATAGATCGAAGTCGGAGAAGCCGAGCAGCTTGCCGTCGGCGGAATCGGAGGGGCTCCGCCAAAAGTAAAGTCGAATCCGCCTACATACCGGAAGTTATTCTGGTTATTTGTATACCCGGCCACATGATTGGCCGAGAAGCGGGTGAGAAGGTAGTCCACTTCGACTGGGCGCAGTGAGATGTGGTTGGTCACTTTGTAGTCGATGCCGCCGCCGGCCGCCAGGGCGAACCCATTGTTGTTGCCGCTGCCCGAAGCGGTGCTGCCCAATGCGTTCGAAATCGTTGCGTACGCGTTGGTATGCGCCGCGCCAACGAGGACTTCGGCGAAGGGCTGTATCTTACCCGTGTGTTTCTTGATCTGCGGTCCAAACATGTAAGTAAACACGTTCCCGCTGACAGATCCCGTGTAGTCGAGGTCGTTATGCAGCTGGTTCTTAAGCCCGCTCCCCTGGGTGTACCCCATGAAGTCGGCTTTGATGCCAAGATAGTTTCCAAAATTGACGTCGAACTGACCGCCGCCACCAAACACATTGAAGGAGGTGATGGGAGAGAGGTTGGGATGAACGTTAACAAACGAAAAGCCAACCGGAACTTCCACCTTGGGAACATCTTGAGCCGATGCGCATACTCCCGACATCAGCAAGCTTGCGCAGAGTAAGAGACGCTTCGTCATAGGCACCTTCCTGAACATAAGAAACTTACAGTTGTTTTTGATAGCACACCGCCATGTTGGTAAGCGGCACTCCGGCATCCCACTCCGGGGATTCCGAACCACATTCGCTTCGCTTCTGGTTCAAAGCCGCAGACCCGACCGCCACCGCATATCCGTTGACTTGGGTGACGTATCGCTAAGCATCTGCCGACCCTTTCCAGTTCTGGAGTTGGCACGCTTGAAGCAAATGCTCATCTTCATCCGCGAAATGATAATTGCGTAATGGAGGGTGGCGAGGATACTAGCAAAACTACGAGAGTATAAGAGAATGTTTTGCAGGTCAGCTAGAGCCTGTTAACACCAGGGCGATAGAGAGAGGAGCGGATTTTTCTGAGTGCGTGAAGTGAGGAGTGATAGGTTAGTGACGAGAGAAGAAGCAATCGGTGTTAACAGATACTAGACAGATGCGAATGACCATCGGCGCCAGAATTAACTTGTGCCATGCTTCTGGTCGGCTAACTGAACATCTTGTCTTGTAGCGCGACTCAAGAGCAAATATCCGGCTACTCCCCCTAGCAGGGAACCGCAAAGGACTGCCGTTTTTGCTGCATCGAGCATGCCGGGATCATCGAACGCAAGAGCGCTGATGAAGAGGGAAACGGTGAACCCAATTCCAGCGAGCGCGCCGACCCCTACGATGTAATTCCAATTCACATTTTGCGGAAGCTGCGCAATCTTCAGTTTCACAGCAATCCAGCACGCAAGAAAAACACCGAGAGGTTTACCGACAAGAAGTCCGAGCAACACCCCCCAGGCAATTCGGCTATGGAGCAGTGATCCCCATGTCGATAGGGAAAACGTGACTCCTGCGTTTGAAAGAGCGAACAGAGGCAGGATGATAAATGCAATCCAGTCGTGTAGCTTTCGAGTCACGCGGTCCGCAGGCGATTCGGTGTTCGCGAGCAGATACTCCATCGCGCCGAGCTGCCGATTGGCCCGCGCCTTGTCTCCGGAAGCAAAAGCTTTGCGAAACTCCTCAAGGGTCTCGCCGCACACCTCGCCGAATGTATCCAGGGAGACACGAGAGCGGACGGGCACGAGCATGCCCAGAATCATTCCGGCGATCGTTGCGTGCAGTCCGGAGCGAAGAACTGCCAGCCAGAAGGCGAAGCCCAGCACTACATAAACGATCTGCCGATCGACACCCAGACGGCGGCAGAGCAAAATCAATGCCAGTAACAGCGCGCCGATGAAAAGCTGGTCCAGATGTAATGTGTCGGTGTAAAAAAAAGCAATCACTGCAATTGCTCCGATGTCATCGGCGATCGCCAGCGAAAGGAGGAATACTTTCAGTTCAGCGGGGATCCCTTTCACCACAGCCAGTACGCCAAGCGAGAAGGCAATATCAGTTGCCATAGGAACACCCCAACCATGTGCTCCCATCCTTCCGTGATTCAGTGAAGCGAAAACCAGTGCCGGCACAATCATGCCGCCGACGCCTGCGGCAACGGGAAATGCAGCGCGCCGCATATCCGCCAGTTCGCCGTTGACGATTTCTTGTTTAACCTCCATGCCGACGAGGAAGAAGAACAGCGCCATCATGGCGTCGTTAATCCACGCATGGACGGGCAAACTCAGTCCCGACAGCCTGAGCTCTACATGCCAGATGTGATAGTAAGACGCGCTCCACGGTGAGTTGGCCCAGACGAGCGCAATCACAGCGGCCACCAGTAGGAAAGCGCTGCTGACTCCTTGTGTGTGGATGAACTGCTGGACTGGCATTTGTAAAGTACGCGCAATGAAAGACTCCCGTACTTCCAGTCTGAGAGCCCCGAGCGTACGTGCCGGTACCGTCATGGGAAACAGTGTACGGAAGCGCAGATACTCAAAACAATAAAAAGCTTTGAATAAGTCCCGTGCCCGCTGAATCAAAGCCTTTGCGCGCCAGAGCAGCTTTTGCGTGCCTCCTTCCTGATGTATGCTCACTCCGAGAGCACGACATGCGGACCACTACAGGGCATCTTGGTGCGAACAGCGGAGAGCCAATTGCCGAGGCGCAGCTGCTGATAGCGTGCCTGCGTGGGTCACCGCTCGATCTTCCCGGTGATACTGACTGGCGCGCATTGGTAACGCTGGCCGAGGTCCACGGCGTGCTACCTCTCATCCACAGTGCGCTGGTAGAGAATGGTGCAAAGATCCCGGAGTTTTTTCTGCACGCTGTCCGGGACTCTCAGGCTTTCACCGAGATACTGGCTGCGGAGTTGGAGCGCCTTCTCGCCAGTTTCGCGCAACACAGAATCGAAGTTATTCCGCTAAAGGGCCCAGTGCTTGCCGAAACTCTCTATGGTGACGCAACCGCGCGGCCGTGCACGGATTTGGACCTGCTGGTGCGCACCAGCGACTTTATCCGCGCCGAACAATTATTGATGGATGCTGGTTGGATCGCATCCGCGCCCGCAGACGAGTACCACCGTAGCTTCGTGCGCGACAGCATTCTGATGGAATTGCATTTTGGAGTAGCGTCACCGCGCGCGTTTCCATTCGACCTCAACGGAACATGGAGCGGGGCCCGGAACGGCGCATTTCGCGGCCAGCCGCTGAAATTGATGTCGGAAACCGATCGTGCCCTCTATCTGTTGCTCCATGGGCTGAAGCACGGCTACGGCAAGCTCATCTGGATTCTCGATTCCGCGCGCGCGCTGGAGACGGTGCGTGAGTGCAGTCCGCGGGAGTTCGTCGAGCGGGCCAGGGCACAGGGGCTGCAGCAAGTCCTGTGTATAAGTTGCGCGATGGTGTTCGAGGTTTTGCCGAAGAGTCTACCCGAAGGCCTGGCGGCAGTGCTGGCAGAATCGCCAGAGGCGATGCAAGCCGCACGCGCAACTGTTGAGAAGCTACTTGCAGGTGAAGCTGGCAACGGACGTGGTCCCGAGATCTGGGGGTTCTATCTTCAGGCAGAAACAGGGGCGGGCGAGCGGTGGCGCCGCCGTCTGACGTTCTTCATCCCTACCAATGAAGACTATCGATGGACTGCGAGCCATCGAATTCCTCGCAGCTTCGCGCCCCTGTTGCGGCCGTTTCGTCTTCTCGCGAAACACGGATTACGGCAGGCATGGCGTACCGCGTTTCCGCCATCCTTGTAATCGACGACCATTCAGTCGCGCGTTGTATGCGGAGGGAAATAAACAAAACCGAATCTTAGAACTATAAATCAGCCCCAGTTATCCCGGAGGAACGGGCAAGGGAATCGAGGCACTTGCATTTGAACCATGCTTACGGCTTGCTATGAATGGCGTGTGCCTTCGACACGAACAGAAGAAGGGGCGCTGCGGCCACGGCAACCTTAGCATATCGCTGGATGACCTCCCGGCGGGTAGACGTCTCTTCCTGAGGGGTGGCATCCCGCTCTTGTTGAGGATCAGTCTCTGGTTTCGCTGGTGTTTCTGACATGATGAGAAAGAATCCTTTCTTATAAATAGCCTCAATTTGCAAATGCAGCTTGTCAATGGTTAAGGAGCAGTCACATTCGGAGAAGTGCTCGCTCCATATTTGCTATTGGCATCAGGGTTATAAGTACCGTTGAGAGTATTCCAGCCGGCAAAGCAAGTCCAGTGTACGGGACGGATATTTGTGTGCCGCTCAGCAATACTCCTGTGTTGTTGCTGAAGGTGTTGGCAACCACGATGTCCGGTGTGCCGTCCTTATCAATATCGCCCGTAGCTGCCGAATAAGGCTTGGTTCCGATCGTGAATGGGCCAAGCACCGTATACATCCCGCCTGCGCTGCCGGTCGCCTCGTTGAGCGTGCCGTCCGTATAGTTTGCGACAACAAAATCAGGAATGCCATCGCCATTGACATCGGCAAACCTGATGTCATCCGGTCCGTTGCCAACATTCACAAGTGTCTGAGCCCCGAAGCCTCCACTGCCGTTGCTCTTCAGCAGGCTCACGTCGTTGCTGCCGAAATTGGCCACGGCGAGCAACAGACTGCTCCCGTTGCCTGTGATTGCCAGTGCTTGCGGGCCGGAGTTCGACCCAGTGCCGACAGCGATGGTGCTTGCAGTGAAGGTCTCGTTCTGATTGTTCAGGAGTGTGGTCACCGTGCCATCGTGATAGTTCGCGACCGCCAGGTCAGAATAGCCATCGCCGTTGAAGTCGCCTGCGCGAATGGCTTCGGGTTTGCCCCCGACATTAATGGCTGACCCAAGTGCGGTTAAACCGCCGCTTCCATTGCCAATCAGAATGCTGACGGTGTCATCCCCCGTATTCGCAACTGCGACGTCGAGATTGCCGTCATGGTTAAAGTCGCCTGTCGTCAACGATGTGGGTGTGTTCGTAGCAGTGCCTACAGTGTAGAATACGGGCGCCTGGAAGGTGCCATTCCCGTTGCCCAGCAGCACCGCGATTTGATTGGTGTTGTAACTACCAACGATCAGGTCCAGCGTGGTGCCGCCGCGCAGACTGACGGCATGGACCTCCGACGGACCGAAGCCAGCGGCAATCAGCGTCGTTGTCGCCGCTCCAAACGTGCCGTCACCGTTACCGAGTTGCACATTTATGGAGTCGGTGCCGAAGACTGACGTGATCAGATCCAGAATTCCATCTCCGTTCAAGTCAGCCAGTTCCGTCCAGACGGGAAGGCTGTTCGCGCCTGTGCTGGTGGTTATCTGGGGCAAGAGAGATGGCGTTGCCGTGGCGGTATTCAATGTCACCGGACCCGTGACAGGGCTGCCCGAAGTCACATCGTTGAAAGCAAGCTGCCCGCTCGGTGCCGTGAAGCCAAATCCGAAGACATTGATTTGAGCCGTAGTGGCTGTCAACGAAGCGATGGTGGTCTGCGACCTGCCGAAGATCGTTAGTGTCACCGCGGTCGATGCGGCCGCATAATTCGTGTCGCCACTATAGGCAAGCGACAGGGAATTACCGCCAATCGAAATAAGAGTCGGAATCGCTATGGTTGCAACGCCGCCGCTCAGAGAAGCAGTCAGGCTGGTGCCTCCGTTGAAGGCATATGTGAGGGAACCTGTCGGCACGGCTCCGCTGCCAACACCTGCCACCGTTACTTTTACCGTTCCACCCTGCACCTGAACAGGATTGGTGGGCGTAACTGTATCACTGATCGTTACAGTTCCGGCAGAAACATTCAGCGTGGCGCTGGCGGAGCTGCTCGCATAGTTTGCTGTCCCCACGAAGGAAACGGCAAGTGCATGACTCCCTGGTGCCAGCGCATTGAATGGGCCGCTGATCTGATAGTTGTTGTTGCTGATCAGCGAGATGCTGAAGCCTGTAGAAGATCCATCAGCCATCACCCCAAAGTCGCCCGCAGTAATGCCTGTCGCATTGCTCGGAGTGAGCTGGACGGTAAAGCCCGACGGCTGCCCGTACAGGAAAGTCGTGCTGGGAATGGCCGTAATCGCCAGCGAAGTTGGGGTTGTAGCCTGTGCAGTGAAGTTTATCGTGTCCGTCTGTTTGTCAAAAGTTACCGTAACGGAGCCACTGCCGGTGGTAGTAGGAGTCAGGACCGCGGTGCCTACGCGGACATATTGAATGTTCCGGTAGTGAGCGCGGGATTAGCGGTCACGCCCGTGACATTAAACGTGTAAGGGTAGCTGGTTGCCACGGCCGGAAACGCGCCGGCGATGCCAGAGCCCATGGTGATCGTAAGGTCCATGCTGCCGGCCGGCGGAATCGTAGTGATGTTCGAAGTGAAACCGAGCTGGGCATTGGGAGTAGTCGTCAAGCTCCCCGTGCTATCGCCCGCCGCCTGGTCGCATCCGTCGCCCGCTGGCGTTGGGCCGGTGTAGCATCCCCACCAGTTGTTGATCGCAATAGCCTGGCCCCCTCCTTCGCCGGATATACCATTAGCCAGGCCGCTCGCGCCGCTTGTCGAGGTATTCCCGTAGATGCGGCCCAGGCCGGCTTGCAAAATGTTTCCCTGCGCCTGAGTTTCGATACCGAGTGCGATTGCGCCGCCAGCCGATTTCGCGGAGTTGGATAGGAAATTAGAATTGGTGATCGTAGTTTGTGATCCGTCCGTCGCGGTGTTGCTCCAGATGCCGCCGCCATAGCCCCCCGCTGAATTGCTGCTGACGAGCGACCCGCTGGCGAGAATACCCGTATAGGTGGCAATGCCTCCGCCATCGTTCTCGACGGGGGTGAAGGCAAACTTGGGTTCAGGGTGGCGGTGTTAGAGCTGATTGTGACATTTGTCAGTGTGGTCTGTGGCGTGGCGGGTGAGGGTGCGCTAGGCCCATCCAAATAGAGGCCGCCACCCAGCCCAAGAGCGGTGGGATCACTCGACCGCACAGTATAGTCCGCCTTGTTACCGGTAAACATAGTATTGGTGGCGGAAATCGCTGGGGCCGGGGCAGTTGTGCAGACCCCGCCGCCTTTCTCGGGTGTTGAGTTGTTGGAGATCGTGTCTCCGCTGAGCGTAAGTGTTCCAGTGCCTCCTCCAGATGAGTTAAATGCCCAGATGCCGCCGCCGCCCCCCACAAGATGGTGCAGTTCTCAATGGCCGAATTAGTAATCGAAAGATTTCCAGTACTATCGGCGTCCCAGTTGATGCAGCCGCCAACGTTGTTCTCGAGCCCGGTCATGGTCGCATTAGGATTGTTGATATTCTTGCCGTTCTCAATCGTTAGGTTTTCCAGCGCCAGGCTAAAGACATTGCTATTTCCGGTGGGGTTGTACGACCCGAACGGGCCCGGATTGATGGTGAAGATCGTATCGTAGTTATTTCCATTGATAATGACCCCGCTCCCGGACGTACTGCCGATTATGGTCACAGGTCCAAGTATTTCCAGATGAGTCAGAGCGTTCCCGTTGGGGTCGATGACCCCATGCTGGTAGGAAAGACTGTAGGTGCCTGCGGGAACCATGATGTTGTCGGACTTGCCTGCATTTATGTTGTCCGTCGCATCGTCACTCGCGAATGTAACCGCATCACGCAAAGTGCACGTCTCGGTTGGATTCGTCGCCTGCGTGCAGCTACGCCATCGTCAGGGTCGATGGAGATAGTCCGGTATTGCTAGCCTGTTGCGAGAGCGCCTGAGCGTTGCCTGAATGTCCCTGCAGTGCTGCGCAATCTTTTGCGGGAATGCCAGGAGCGAGGTTGCGCCTTGCATCTCCAGGTGGCGCAGGGCAATCCTGCGATGCCGAGCAGATTGGTCTGGGCGTGCTGCATGCGCTGCGGTTATTGTTGTATGACGATGCGCACTACGATATTGCTTTTCACGCGGCAATGGCTGCGGACGATCGGCACGGGATCATGCTTTGTGCTCCGCGTGAATCCGGAAAAAGTACGCTGGCAACCTGTCTGACCGCGCACGGCTTTGCCCTGGTCAGCGATGAGCCGGCATTGCTACACCTGGACACGACTTCCATATCTCCCGTGGAGATGCCGATCAGTGTGAAAGAGAGTACGTGGAGCCTGCTCAAAGATGATTGGCCGCAACTGGTCCACGCGCCGATCCATATTCGCTCAGACGGGCGCAGAATAAGATTGCTGCATGCGTCGCAGGATCGCGTCGCCTATACGCCGCGACGGTTGACGCACATCATATTTCCGAACTACTCTTCAACCTCTTCGCCAAGCCTTGAAGGACTATCGCCTATTCGCCGACTCACTCTTCTGAACGAAGGAGGCATGCTTCTCGGCAAGCTCAACAAAGAGAGATTCGAACAGTTCCTAAAGCTGGTTTGTGCAACTCCGGCCTACGTCGCGCGCTATAGCTCTCTGCAAGAAGCAGATCAGATGATTCAGAGTGTTTTGGATTCAAAGCATTAAGGCGTATCTGCCGTCTGCCAAATTTCTCTCAGTGTGGGGCCCGTATTTTGCACGGTTCTTGCGACAAAAGTGAGTCGCGGCCGAGACGGCCGGGCACCTCGCTCAAAGCAGGCGAGCCGGAAGCTGCGCCCGCTCAGTGCGCGAGCAGGCCCGTGATCCGCGCCTTGTATCCGCGGCTGACCGGCACCTTCTGCCCATCCTGCATCAGGACAAAGGATTCGCCCTCAAGCGAATCCGTGCGGATCTCCTTTACATATTGCAGATTCACAATTGCCGAGCGGTGCACCCGGATGAACGACCTTGGATCGAGCCTGCTCTCAAAATTCGCCATCGTCTCGCGCAGCAGGTGATTTTCCCGCTCTGTGCAGATGCGCACGTAGTTTTCTTCCGCGCCAATCCAGCGAATGTCAGAGATAGGAAGAAAAAGGATGCGCCCGCGGGATTTAAAGACGATCCGCGTTGTGTAAGGTTCATCGCTTCGCTTGGAGGGTTTTATCCCATCATTCTGCAGCGCCAGTTGCTCGCGGACCCGCTGCATCGCGTGCTGCAGGCGCTCGCGCGTGAACGGCTTGAGCAGATAGTCGACAGCGTTGATCTCAAAAGCCCGCAGGGCATATTGATCAAATGCCGTCGTGAAAATGATGCGGGGACACGCCACCAGTTTCCGCGAACAAAGTGTCGAAACCACATCGAACCCATCCATTCCGGGCATCTGAATGTCCAGAAGGATGAGATCGGGTTCCGTCAGGTTGGCCAGTTCAATCGTTTCCTGGGCCGTAGCCCCTTCCCCGACAATCTCAACATCGTTTTCGTCCTCCAGTAAATGGCGCAGCTTCTGCCGCGCAAGCACTTCGTCATCAGCGATGATGGTCTGGATCGTCATAAGCGTACTCCAGAGTTTTCTCCATTCGACGGGCGGGGTACTGCAGCGGCAGCAGAAGGATTGCTTGTACTTCTCCATCCGGATATTCCTTCAGCTCAAAACAATGAGCACTGCCGTAATGCAGCTCCAGACGCGCCTTTACATTCGCCACGCCGACCCGCTCTTTGGCGGTTTCCGCCGGGCTACGTTGTGCTAGTCCCTTACCAGAATTTCGTACACAGATTCTCAACTGTCCCTCGTGGTTTTGTGCCTCGATGCCGATAAACGCCTCTCCAATAGTCTTGGCGACGCCGTGCAGGTATGCGTTTTCCACGATGGGTTGCAAAATCATTGTGGGCACCAGAGCGTCAAGCGCATCTGGTTCAATCGCCACATAGTGATGCACCGTTCCGCGAAAGCGGGTCTTTTGGATGGATAGATAGAGTTGGATGAAGTCCACTTCTTCTGTGAGAGGAATCAACTGCTGCTCCCCCCGGTCAAGGGTGATACGCAGCATGCTGCTTAATTGTTCCAGCACCTGATCCGCGGCTTCCATGTCAGACCGCATCAGGCTGGAGACGCTGTTCATCGTGTTGAAAAGAAAATGTGGATTGAGCTGCATGCGAAGCGCGCGTAATTGTGCCTGTGTCAGCTCCGTTTCCAGGCGAGCCGCTGCGAACTGTCGTTCGCGAAGGTCTTGATAGTAGACAATCGCGCGGAAGATGCAGAACGTAAACCAGAAGATGACGAGATTATCTAAAAGCTCCGAGTCCAGGTAGTAAGTCAGTCTGTGCCAATATGTCCATCCATGCGCGTGTGCTCCGAGTGGCACCTGCGGCTGGCAGGTGACCCATATCACCTCTTCCAGAACGCTGACAAAGATGCTGAGGGGAACGATTTTAAGCAAAATGGACTTCGCCGTCGCCCGGCGAATATATGGATGCAGTTTCCACCAGAGAACCAGCCAGATCAGGCCCCAGAGAAAGAAGTGGAGACACCACGGAACCATCATCTGCCAATAGGTGATGTGATATCGCCATGTCTGCATCCCGACATATTCCTGGAGCGAAAAAAGCACCCCAAGCACTACCCAGGCGGTCAAGAACACCACCGGGTGCAGGAAAAACGGCCGCTCTGGCTTTACCTTTTCTTTTAAACTGCTCAGTTTCTACTCACTCCCTTGTTCGTCTGGTCCAAGTCTAGTCCGGTAGCATACACCTCGTTTATAGGAAAATATGCAGAGTTCAGTTCGGTCCCATGCACGTAGATATCCGTGTGAGGATGTGCATCCAGCCATGCCTGTGCAGCCTGTTCTGCCACGATCCGTTGATCCGCACTCAGTGCTTTGCGCGCTACATCAAGATCCGCTGTGAGAAGTTTCGCGGGAGCCTCGCCGCCTTGCTTCATAGCAATCGTGAACCATTGATAAGCAATCGCCTCGTCTTTGGGAACGCCCTTGCCATCGCGCGCCAGCACTCCCAAAACAATGGAGGAACGGTAAACACCACCTTCGGCAGCCGCCTGAAGCCAGTGCAGCGCTTCACCCGGTTGCTGACTGATCTCGGGATGATTGACCAGCAACAACCCCAACGAGTGCATGCCGGAGACATATCCAGCTTCGGATGAGCTCCGCAGATAAACCGCAGCTTTGCTGAAGTCGTGTGGATGGCCGGGCGCTACGGAGTACATGGTTCCCATCGAGTACTCGCCTTCCGGACTGTGATGGCTTGCCGCCCGCTCAAACCACTTCTCCGCCTTTGCCGGGTCCTTTTCGACGCCCACTCCGAGGTAGTACATGATGCCGAGGTAATCCTCCGCACGCGGAAATTGCTTGTCCGCAAGCTCCTGAAGCATCACAAAACCTAGATGAGTGTCGTGTGTGATGCTTGTGCCCCGAAGATACAGCACAGCAAGGTCGAGTTTTCCTTCGTAGGATCCGGACGCAGTTGCGCGCTGGAACCATTTCGCAGCCTGCGCCTCATCGCGTGGAACTCCCACTCCTGCAAGATAGAAGTACCCAAGCTGCACCTGGGCGGGCGGAAATCCCTGATCGGCCGCCTTGTGGTACCAGTAGGCCGCTTGTACAGGATCGCGGGCAACGCCGCGTCCCATCATGTAGTTCCCCGCGAGTTTCAATTCCTCTTTCAAATGCCCAGTCACATCTACTTCGCGATTTGTTTCGCGTGTGTCGGTGTTATCACCCAGCATTGCATTCGGTTGCGCTGGTGTGGAGTTGGTTATGAGGCAGCCAAGTATGCTGAGCGTCCACACGCTCATGCGAAGAAATTGCTTTTTGCCGATCATGAGAGCCTCCTCAGCTAGCCGTCATAGACAGGCGAGCGAGAATATCGTCACCTATCCGAAGGCCGGCATTTGTGGCACTCACCCCTGATCCATGAAGCGCGGCCATAGCGATCCGGCCGCCTATCCCTCCTGTGTCCCATCCATCACAAATCTCAGCTCAGTTCATTTTTTTGGGACGGGATCATTTGTTCACAAACAAGATAATCCTTCTTCTCATGAATAGTCCCTCGGTTCATCACGTAGTTGTTACCGTTCGTCACAGTTCCTCTACCATCCGCGACTTCGCTCACCGGAACAGGCCATGACAGCCGCAAACTAGCTGACAAATGAAGCGCGGCTGCCCACAGCGAATGGGCAGCCACCAAGGCAAGCGCTCACCGGTTGCTTCTATAGGACATGTTCTTTCGGAGGCAGTTATGCGGTTGCTATTGAAAGTCGCCGTTCTTTTCGGCGCGCTGTGTGGAACAGTGTTGGCTCAGACTTCACTCACATCAGTTCGCGGAACTGTTACCGATCCCAGCGGCGCAGTTGTGCCCGGCGCGCAGATTGAGCTCACGAATCAGGCAAATGCAACCCGGCAGACACAGGTAGCTGGCAGCCAGGGCGAGTATCAGTTTCAGCAGGTCGTTCCGGGAACATACCTTCTCGTCGCATCCGCCGGTGGATTCGGGGCCCAGAGCAAGCGCGCCGAACTGCTCGTAAATCAACCCGCGACCGTCAATTTTCAACTTACAGTGGAGGCTGAAACAACCACGGTGGACGTAAGCGCGCAGACGCAGACCCTTAACAACGCCGACGCAACCATCGGCAATTCGTTTACGAATGCGACCATCGAAGCCCTCCCTAGTGAAGGAAGAAATGTGCCCGACCTGCTCAGCGTTCAGCCAGGTGTCTTGTATTTGGGCCGCGGCGCCGACAAGCAAAGCGACAGCCGCACCGGCTCCGTCGCAGGCGCACGGTCCGATCAGACCAACGTCACGCTTGACGGCCTCGACGACAACGACCAGACCCAGGGCTACGCATTCACCGGAGTGCTGCGGTCGACACTCGATTCCGTGCAGGAATTCCGCGTAACCACCACCAACGCCAATGCCGATGCCGGCCGTTCATCCGGCGGACAGGTAAGCATGGTCACCAAGTCCGGAACGAACCAGTTTCACGGCGCAGTGTACGAATACAACCGCAACACCTTCACCGTAGCGAATGACTGGTTCAACAAAGAGGCCCAGGTTTCGCAGGGATATCCTAACATTCCCGGCAAATTGATCCGCAACACATTCGGTGGCGCGTTAGGAGGCCCGATCAAGAAAGATAAATTCTTCTTCTTCGGGAACTATGAAGGCCAGAGAACCGCGGAGAACAAGCAGGTAACACGCACCGCGCCCACGGCTTCCTTTCAAAACGGCGAAGTGAAGTATCTGAACAACGGAAGCGTTGTCACGCTATCGCCGTCGCAGGTTGCATTGATGGATCCCAATTGCACCGCGAACGGCACCTGCCCTCTCGGCCCGGGAGTCAACCCAAATGTGCTCGCATACTTCAGCCAGTATCCCGCAGCTAACGGCGCAGCGCTGGGTGATGGCCTGAACCTTGGTTCCTACACATTCTCATCGCCCTATCCCGGCTCGCTCAACACGTCGATCCTGAAACTCGACTACACGCCGAACGAAAAACACCGGCTCTTCATCCGCGGCAATTTGCAGCAGGACACGCAGGAGAACGTTCTTCAATTCCCCGGCCAGACCCCATCGTATTCATACATCGACAACAGCAAAGGCCTTGCAGCAGGTGATACCTGGGGCATTTCGCCATCGCTTGTGAATGACTTTCGCTACGGATACGTCCGGCAGGGATATTCCAATCGTGGCACCGGCCAGGGCTCCTACGTCTTCTTCCGGTTTATGGATCAGTCCACAGCCGAGTCGCGCAGCACCATCGTGCACGTGCCGGTACAAAACTTTATTGATAACTTCACTGCATCGAAAGGTAAGCATACTCTTTCCGCTGGGGTGAACTGGCGCATCATCAACAACATTCGCTCCTCCGATCAGCTCTCGTTCAGCGAGGGCAACACCAATGAATACTGGCTCGCAAACGGAGGCGCGATCGCCGGGCAGAGCGTGCCCGGCAGTCCGCAAAGTCTTGATCCAGGCGGCTTCGGCCTGCCGGCAGTGGACACGGGCTTCGCCAATTCCTATAACATCGCCATCGGACTTATTACCGGACTTGTCCCGCAAACAATCGGATCCTATAACTACGACATCTCAAAAGATGGCAGCACGGGTTCGCTGCTGCCTGACGGCACATTCCTGGACCGCCATTTCAAAGCCAATGAGCTTGAATACTATGTGCAGGATGCTTGGCGACTTCTGCCAAACCTGACGCTGACCTTTGGCCTGCGCCACACCTTGTTGCAAACACCCTACGAAGTCAACGGGCAGCAGCTGGCGCCAACCGTCAGCGTCCATGACTGGTTCATGACCCGCGCAGCGATGGCGACACAGGGAGTCACCCAGCAGCCCGATCTCTACTTTGCCCCATCCGGCCAAGCCAGAGGATTGAAGCCATACTGGCCCGCACAACACGCGAATTTTGCGCCCCGCTTTGCATTCGCCTACTCGCCCGACACCAAGACGTCAGTGCGCGGCGGCTTTGGCCTGTACTTCGATCACTTCGGTCAGGGTGTGGTGAACTCGTTCGATCAACTCGGATCATTCGGATTGACAACAAGTATCTCGAATCCAGCAAGCACATATAGTGTCGACAACACGCCCCGCTTCACCGGCCTGAATGCGCTGCCGCCAAACGCCTGCGCTCAGCCCGCAACCATCGCGTATCCATATCTCGCTCCGAATTCACCCGACTGCGGCTTTGCGATTACCTGGGGAATCGACGACAAACTGAAGACCCCATATTCCGAAGTGATTGATTTCTCCGTGCAGCGGCAGCTACCGGGCGGCTTTGTCTTTGAAGCCGCTTACGTCGGCAGATTCGGACGCCACCTGCTGCAGCAACTGGATCTGGCTGAGCCTCTCGACCTGGTCGATACAAAATCCGGCATGGACTACTTCGCCGCCGGAACGCAGATGTCGAAGCTGGTCGACGCCAACGGCGGTAACAGCTTCGCCTCCGTGCCTGCGATTCCTTATTTCGAAGACCTGTTTCCCGATGCGGCTGGCGGCGGCTATAGCGCCACGCAAAATATCTACACAGATGTTTGGGCCGCGAATCGGGGAAATGAAACAACCGCGCTCTACTTACTCGATGTATCCTGCTACCCCGGATGCGACAACCAGCCCAATCGCTTCTATCAGAATCAATTCTCTTCGCTCTACGCCTGGTCAACGATTGGATCCAGCAGCTACAACGCAGGCCAGTTCATGCTGCGCCACGCCATGACCCACGGTCTGCAACTCGATTTCAGTTACACGCTCTCAAATTCCATCGACATGGGCTCCGATACTGAGCGCACAAACGAACTCTTCAATCAGCAGGGCAATTTCCAGCAAGGATCGAGCTTCAGCGAGATTCTCAACAGCTTCAAGCCGCAACTGAATCGCGGCGTCTCCGACTTCGACACCCGCCACCTCATCACCGCCGACATGGTCTACGTACTTCCCTTTGGCCAGGGCAAAGCCTTCGCCGGGAGCGTAGGCACCGTTCTTAACGCTCTGATCGGCGGCTGGCAATACTCCGGCCTCACTCGCTGGAGCAGCGGGCTTCCTTTCGGAGTTGTCGAGCCCGCATGGACAACCAACTACCAGGTTGAAAGCGGAATGGTGCAAACTGGCCCGGTCAAGCTTCGCCAGCACATCATCAATGGAGCGCCCAACGCCTTCGACGACCCCACCGCGTTGAACAACGGCATTCAGAACGGATTCCCATTGCGCTTGCCCTATCCCGGCGAAGCAGGACAGCGCAACGCCTATCGCGGCGACGGCTTCTTCGATATCGATTCTGGCCTGACCAAAACATGGGCAATCACTGAAAGACAAAGTCTGAAATTCGCTTGGGAGATTTTCAACGTTACGAACTCCGTGCGGTTCGACACCAGCGTCGCTTCAAGCACCGGGGTAGCCCTGAACAACGTGGCCACCAGTAATACGCTGGGCGCCTATGCCTCCACCCTTACGGTGCCAAGAGTCCAGCAGTTCTCCCTACGCTATGCCTTCTAGTTCGCGTAGCTGCACATAACAGGTTTGCAACACAGATTCCCCAGGGTCGGCAGCAATGTCGACCCCCTTTTTTCTCTGCCCGTAACAATGCGAATCTACAAACTTTGGAAGTCGCAACTTAGATAGAACATGATCCACTGAACGGAACTCTTCAACCTGTCCTCGTTAGCGATCTCTCCATCCCCGCCATCGATCATTTGGTCACGCTTCCATTTATTTGTAGCTGTTGTGCGCACTTATTCCACAAATCGAAGAATTCAGAACGAGTCGAAAGATATCCGTGAAGCCACTTGGCGGCCCAAACCGCCGCTCATCTCTGCGGCATTGCGGGTCGAAGCACAACTCCGCATCTGGTCACAAATTCACCCAGTGATCGCACATCCGGCAAAGCAAATGCACGTTCTCCAAACACAGGCCAGTGACGAAGTTAGACAAGTTAGCGGAAACCGCCCACAACACAGGGAGGCCAGTGCATCACAAATAGCGCAACGAAGTAGATTGCGCAGCGGTTTCCGCTTTCATCTGCATTTCTTCGTTCTGATCGACACCCGGACACCTGGAGGGCATAATGTCGTTTTCCAAAGTGGTGCGTCGTCTCATTCCTCTCTGCTTTGCGCTTGTTGCCATTCCCCTTGCACATCGCGTTGTCTCCGGACAAGGCATCACGACCGGAACCGTCTCCGGAATTGTGACCGACGCCTCCGGAGCAGTCCTCGAGCACGCCAGCATCATCGCAACTGATGTGTCGAAAGGTATCAGGCTCATCGCGGAAACCAAGTCGGACGGCGCCTTTTCCCTGCGCGCCGTTCCCATCGGGAAATACGAGCTTGTCATTTCCGCAACCGGATTCAGCGACGTAAGAGTTCAGAACGTCTTCGTCAACTCCGGAGCCACAACCGACATCGGAAAAATCGCAGTCGCCGTAACCGCCGCCGCAGAGCAGGTGCAGGTAAACGCGGCAAGCGCGGCATTGCTTGAAACCAGCGACTCCCAGGTGACCACCGTATTCGACTCGCAGCAGATGGCCCGCCTGCCCTTCAACAACGGCTTCGACACCGCCACAGAGCTCATTCCCGGAGTAGTCAGCGCGCACGCTGACGCATTCTCCAACTCCAATGGAGACGAGTTCTCAGTCAACGGCCAAAGCAGCCGCTTCAACAATTTTGAACTCGATGGTCAGTCGAACAACGACAACACCATCGGCGGCCCGCAAATCTTCTTCGGCAATCAGGACGCTATCGCCCAGTTGCAAGTCATTACCAACGACTACAGCGCACAGTACGGCAGGAACGCCGGCGCCATCGTGAACTATATTACAAAGTCGGGGACGAATCAGTTCCACGGCAGCGGCTTCGAATACTACCAGGGACAATTCCTGTCCTCATTCACGAATCAAAGTAAAAACGCACTCTTCGGATATTGTCTGCCAGGTCAAAGCGCCGCCGAGACAGGATGCATGCCTACGCAACTAACGCGCTATGTGGAGAACCGTTACGGCGGCACGCTCGGCGGCCCCATTCTCAAGAACAAGCTCTGGTTTTTCGGCAGCACCTATTGGGACACCGCTCACACAGGTGCAGCGCCGGCCGTATCAACCAATCAGACCGATGGCACCATCACGCCCACGCCGGCTGGTCTGCAGCAACTTGCATCTGTATTTCCCAATAACCCATCGGTGGCCATCCTGCAGACCTATGGCCCATATGGAGTGAAGACCGGCAATCCCCAGCCTGTCGGCGCAATCACCATTCAGACAGTTACCGGTCCCGGAGGCGTAACCACGACGATTCCATACTCCTTGGTGCAGCGGCTCGTTCCCACCCCTTTCACCGATGAGGAAAACCTTGGACGGCTCGATTGGCAGCCGACGGGAAAGGACCATCTCTTCCTGCGCTACTTCTATCAATATCTCGACCTGGCCGCAGCTCCCGGGGTCGGAGACGTAGCCGCCGGCGACTGGGCGGATTCGATCGGTGGTGCGCACTCCGTCGGAGCGGACTGGACCCATTCCTTCAACACGCACTGGGTTGATCAGCTTCGTTACAGCTTCCAGCAGACCAGGGCTTACCTCGAAGGTGGCGCGTTTCCCAACTGCACAGTCACATCCATCAATTCCTGTCCATCAAACGTCGTCTTCAGCGGAAGCAGCGACCTGAGCTTTGGCTACACGCAGAATCCGCAGATCCCGCAAGGCCGCATCGTCAAAGTCACGCAGGTCCAGGACAACGCAACGTGGAGCCACGGCAATCACACGCTTCTCTTCGGAGGCGAAATCGACTATCAGAATTCGCCAAGCACCTATCTCCCGAACTATGGCGGGACATTCGTCTTCAACAACCTCAGCAACTTCCTTGCGAACGGTCCGCTCGCCGGGCAGACCGCGCAAAACGTTTCTACGCTGGGCCTCACCGATGGCGATTACACAACGCGCTTCACTGAGTTCGATGCCGCCGGATACGTTCAGGACGACTGGAAAGTAACTCCCAGCTTCACCGCGCACATCGGATTGCGCTGGGAGTATCTAAGCCAGCCCTATAACCAGTTGCACGACGAGACCGTCGCCCGCGAATCGAATCCTGCCACCGCTTTCTGGAACCAATCGCTGCCCCTCGCCGCTCGTACGGTAGCCGCAGTCGACGACTTCTATAAAAATTTTCAACCGCGCATCGGCTTCGCCTGGAACCCGGCATTCGACAAGCAGATGGTAGTCCGCGGCGGCTATGCCATCAATTCCAATCCATCCTTCTACAATATTTTTAGCAACGACGCGACTCTGGCTCCCACTGCGAATGCTGGGCAGATTGTGTGCAATGGAATTAACTGCCTTCCGTCAGATGGCGGATTCACCGTTGGAAGCGTGCGCACGGTCAACCTTCCAGCATTGCCGCTCGGTGGCGACCCGCGCCAGCGTGACCAAGGCGGTGTGCCGGTGAATTTCCGTACACCTTACACGCAGACTTACACGCTCGCGATCCAGCATCAACTCGGAAGTGCCGCAGTCGGAGAGCTTCGTTACACCGGCAGCCTCACGCATAAGAACTTTCAGACCAGCGATCAAAACCCGTTTCTCCTGCCCGTGCTGCAGGACTTTCCCAACTATGTTCCAGTCACACTCTGCCAGGACCCGAGCGCGGTTGGCTATGGACGGCCCGACTGTACGCTGGGCAACGATAGCGTGATCAACAACACGGCCTGGGCAAATTACAACGGCCTGCAACTCAACATCACCACCCGCAATTTTCATGGCATCACCGGGACGTTTGCCTACACGTACAGTAAAGCGCTCGACAACGCGACCGATGCCTTCCGCAGCACGGGCGTCGGCGGATCGTCCATCGCATTCCCACAGAACCCGCTCGATCCCGATGTTCCCGAGCGCGGCGTCAGCGGCAACGACTTTCCAAATGTCATCGGCCTCGCCTTCACGTATGACTTCCCGCAGACGCAGCGGAAGAGCGGCCTGTTATCCAGGCTCATTAACGGCTACGTCTTCGACTCTGTGTATCGTTACGATTCCGGCCAGCCCTACACCTTCTATCAGCCGATTGGCCTCGACGCCTTCACCCCCGACATTAGCTACGGCGATGCGGCTTTCAATGGCGACTTTAACGTCGGCGTAGGGGTCGACACCAGCCGTCTCGTTCTCTCCAACAAGAAGGCACCCCTAAATACTGTGGCCTACTACAACCCGTACACCGGTCCAATGGTCAACGGAAGTCCGACCTTAGGTGCACCTCAGTTCGTTGCCTATCAGAGCGACTTCATCGATAACAACGGCAACTACAATCCCGGCACCCCCATGGATCCCGAATCAGCGCACTGGATCATCAGCAACCAAGCCTACGCGCAGCTCGTAGGCAACCCATATCCCGGCTCAGGTCGCGGCATCAACCGCGGCGTCACCTTCAGCGAATTGGACGCGACCATTATCAAAAGCACGCCCATTACTGAACGCATCAACGTGGAGCTTTCTATGGCTGCTTACAATGCCTTGAATCAGGCCTATCGCGGAACCCCCGGAGCCTTCGTGGCACAGCAGCTAACCCTCGGCACCGTCGATTACAACCCAACCGGCACCGTCCCAACTCCAACCGGCCTGACGTCAGGCAACCGATTCGTCATCCTTGGAGCGAAAGTTATTTTCTAAACAGCCGAAAGAGTGATACATGAGCGCACATCTGCAGACCCCTGTCGTCATCACATCTGGCCGACCCCACCGCGAGTCCATATTCGGAGGCGCACTCGTACGCGAATCGGTCCAGCCGTTCTCGGTACGAACGAGCGCCGCATTCAGCGTGGCGCCTGCGCGTCTCTTCTATGCGCTTACCATCCCGGAATATGTCGAAACCTGGCTCACGCCGCCTGACGCAGATGAGGTCCGTTGCGCGGGCAATCCCGCGGCCGGAGAAGCGTTATCGATCGAGCTGCACCATAGTCGCCGTGTGATCACGAGCATCTTCGCGGACTACAAGAGCCTCACGCCGCAAGACATCCACATACGCTGGTACGTCAGATCGCGTACGCACAGCCATGTCACTCAGCTTCGCATCGCCATTCGAACGGTGCGCGCAGACGTAGTTCTCCGCTTGCGCCACTCCGGCTTCACCAATCCGAGCGCCTGGTACTGGCACCAGGAGCTATGGGGCATGTCTCTGACAAAAATGCAGATGCTGATTCGCTGAAGAAGAGAAGAAGGTAGCCGAGGGCTTTAGCCCTCGGCAATACAAATGCCAGAAAAAGGGGCTTTAGCCCTTGAGGTATTCTCGACGCCTGAAGAGAAGCCTCCCTAGATCTTGGGCTCCCAGCCTTTCTCGTACTCGCGATTCCATCCTTTCATCGCTTCCGGATCGCCAAGAATCTTGCCGTTCTTCGTATCGAGCTTCAATTCACGATTCACTTTCCACGCAATATTCGAAAGCTGAAGCATCGTCACAGCCACGTTTCCCTCAGCAACCGGAGCATTCAATTTCTGTCCTGTGCGAATACCGGCAATGAAGTTCGCAAAGTGATCGTCGGTCATTGAATCGCGACCGGTAAGATCAGCCGAGCTGGTCGCGCTGCCAGTCTTGAATTCGTCGGTTTTCTTGCCGTGCAGGTCGTAGACCTCATATCCATCGCGATCCACCAGTACAGACCCCGTTGTGCCCATAATGGTCGATCCACGATCCCGCCCGTAATATCTCATCCCATTGCAGCATTTGCCCTCCCATGCAAGCATCTTGTCGTCGTACTCAAAACTCGTCACAAGCGTGTCATAGAACTGCCAGTCGTCTTGAAATTGATACCGCCCGCCGGAAGCCGTCACACGATTCGGAAAATCAACGCCCAAAGCCCAGCGGCAGACATCGACCTCATGCGTTCCGTTATTCAATGACTCGCCCGTGCCGTAAATCCAGAACCAGTGCCAGTTGTAAGGGTGGAGATTGTCCTTATAAGGCTTTCTCGGCGCCGGGCCTTGCCACAGATCCCAGTCAAGCGAAGCGGGAACCGCAGTCTCTTTCCCGATCCCAATCGACTTGCGCGTGTTGCTGTACCATGCCTTCGCGAAATATGCTCGGCCAATCAGCCCGTCGTGAATTTTGTTAACGATCTCGATCGTGTGCTTCGACGAGCGCTGCTGGTTGCCCATCTGCACCAGCTTTGCATACTTCTGCTGCGCCTCCACCAGCAGAGCGCCCTCTGCCGGATTATGACTGCATGGCTTCTCTACATAAACGTGCTTGCCCGCCTGCAATCCTGCAATCGCGAGGGGCGTGTGCCAGTGGTCAGGGGTCGCAATCGTAATCGCGTCCACATCTTTCGAAGCGAGCACCTTGCGGTAGTCCTTGCCCGTCGCAGGCGAATACCCAAGCTCCTTCTCTACGCTGCTGCAGAATTTCCCCAGAATATCGCTGTCCACGTCGCAAACGTGCGAAATATGCGCCGCATCTTGATTCGCTTTCAGGGCAGACAGATGCGCATAAGCACGCCCATTCAAACCAAAAACGGCGAAGTTCAGGCGATCGTTCGCCCCCAGAATCTGGGCATAGCTCTTCGCCGTTGCACCCATCGCCATGCCTGCCGCTCCCACCGCGAGCGTGTCGAGAAACTCCCGTCGAGTAATCATTTCTGCTCCTTGGATTGTTCTGCGAATGTATTGCCAGGCTGTTCGGGCCTCCGGGCCCCGGCAGGTGCCGATATGCGGGACGGCATACATTCTAGTCGCGCAAATTTAATGTACACGAGCGTCGCCACAACGCGCACTTCCTTCGGGCGGTAGTATGTCGCACTCATCTCGCCCCCACGCCTGACGCGAGAGGTCCCCCAAAAGGGTGACTGCATTTCAACGCTTCCTGGGGTTTCGTTCATGCGAAAAACGATAGTAAGGTAGTATGGTTCCACTCGAAAAGCAATGACCTCGAGGCAGGTTTGTCGCTTTGAACAGCGCACTCAGAGTCACGCTGCATAAACACAGAATTGTCACCTGTAGCGGGTATCTTCAATCAATGTGAAAGAGAGTTTGCATGATTCTGTTATTCGCTTTTCTCATCGGAGTCATCGCCGGACTGCGTGCCCTCATGGCTCCGTCAATTGTGAGTTGGGCAGCCGGTCTTGGATGGATACATCTGGGCAGCACTCCTCTGAATTTCTTAAGCCACCCAGTCACCCGTTGGATCCTGAGCGTCGGGGCAGTTGGCGAGCTCGTCAACGACAAGCTGCCTAAGACCCCGAGCCGGAAGGTCCCGCCACAGTTCATCACCCGTATCGTCACCGGAGCTCTATCTGGGGCTGCCATCGGCGCATCACAACAATCATTGCTCGGAGGACTGATCGCTGGCGCCATCGGAGCAGTAGCCGGAACACTGGGCGGAGCCGAGCTCAGAGGACGCCTCGCAGCGGCGATTGGCGGTAAGGATCTCCCCATTGCGCTTCTTGAAGACGCCATCGCTATCGTCGGCGGTCTACTGATTGTGAGTCACCTCGGATGACTACTCAATTTGACGCCATTGTCGTCGGGGCCGGCCAGGCTGGCCCCTCATTGGCCGGACGCCTCACGCAGGCTGGCCGCAAAGTCGCCATGATCGAGCGCAAGCTTTTCGGCGGAACCTGCGTCAACACCGGCTGCATTCCGACCAAGACGCTTGTAGCCAGCGCCTACGTTGCCCACAAGGCGCGCATCGCATTCGAGTACGGAATTAACTCCGGCCCCGTCACCATCGACATGAAAGCAGTCAAGGCGCGCAAGGATCAAATCTCCGGCAAATCACGCACTGGCGTCGAAGGTTGGCTGCGCGGCATGGAAAACTGCACCGTCTACACCGGCCACGCCCGCTTCGAATCCGCGCACGAAATCCGCGTTGGTGACGATCTACTCTCCGCCGATCTGATCTTCCTCAACGTAGGCGGCCGCGCCAATGTGCCCGACATGCCGGGCGTCGATACCGTCCCATTCCTGACCAACGTCGGCATCCTGCAACTCGACACGCTGCCGCGACATCTCGTCATCGTGGGTGGCAGCTATATCGGCCTTGAATTTGCGCAGATGTACCGCCGTTTCGGCAGCGAAGTCACCGTGGTCGAAATGGGCCCGCGCCTCGTCCAACACGAAGACGAAGACATCTCGGAAGCCATCAAAGGCTTCCTCGAAAAAGAAGACATCCGCATCCGGCTTAACGCCAAATGCATTCACCTCGAACAGCACGGCGGCGACGTAGCCGTAGGCGTCGATTGCGAATCCGACGCATCCGACAGTGTCGGCTCACACATTTTGCTCGCCGTAGGCCGTCGCCCTAACACCGACGATCTCGGCCTCGAACGGGCCGGAGTAGAAACCGACGAGCACGGCTACATCAAAGTCGACGACCAGCTGCGCACCAACATCCCCGGTATCTGGGCTATGGGCGACTGCAACGGCAAAGGCGCCTTCACCCACACCTCATACAACGACTTCGAAATCGTTGCCGCCAATCTGCTCGACAACGACCCACGCCGCGTAAGCGACCGCATCCCGGCCCACTGCCTCTACACCGATCCGCCGCTGGGCCGCACCGGCATGACCGAAAGGGAAGTGCGTGCAACGGGAAAGCCGGCTCTCATCGGTACCCGCGCCATGACCAGAGTCGGTCGCGCTTCCGAAAAGGGCGAGACAGAAGGCTTCCTCAAGATTCTTGTCGATGCCGAGACGAAGAGTATTCTCGGAGCCTCACTCCTCGGCACCGGATGCGATGAAGTCATCCACTGCATTCTGGACGTAATGTACGCCAAAAAGCCTTACACAACGATCTCGCGCGCCATGCACATTCACCCTACCGTGTCGGAACTGATTCCAACCGTCCTCCAAGACCTCAAGCCTCTCGTGTAGGCAGGAAGTCCGGAGAGGGGGAGGGTGTCTTAGTCTTTGAAAATGCTCCCTCTCTGTTTTTATCGCGGCAAATTATTCGAAATTCAGGCGGTTATCCGCAAAGTATTGACCCCAAAGAGTTCAGGCCCGCTTGCCGGCGGGCCTGAAAGCAATTCCTTCTACTTTCTATTTTACCTGAGGCTGTCAATAGGTACGCCTGATGAGTAGTGGGTCAATTTAAGCTTCTAGGTTGCTGTTAATGGCATGGTCCGCCGCTTGTACCCAGCAGGCAGTCTGGGTTTATAAGGGCGTTATGGAGGAGGAGTGCCATGGAACTATTCACGCCCAAATTAAATTGACCCATTACCGCCAATGAGAGCAGGCTAATCCGCGCCCTCCGTCTCCACCCGATGAGCATACTTAATGATGTCCACATCCGACATCACAACAAGCCCCTCCTGCACCATCTGATCCACCACCGGAATGAACGCCTTCAGCTTCTCCTCTGTATCCACCACCGTAAGCATGATCGAGGCGTCCCGCGACAGATGAAACGGTTTCTCCTTGTGAACTCTGCGATGCGCCCCATATCCTGAGATGCCGCGATACACCGTTACTCCAGCCAGATCGTGAGCACGCATCGCCAATACCAGCGCCTCATGCAGCGGCTTGTCCTGCCAGCGATCGCTCTCGCCGATATAGATCCGCATCAGCTTTGCCTTGCCTTCAATCTTGACGTGAAGAGCAGCATCCTTCTTCGTCTTCGTCAGCTGGGGCGCCTTCGCAATCATCGTCTCCTGCATTTCGATCATGCCGGTTCCCGCCATCTCCTGCAGCTGCCCGATCAATTCATCAACCTTTTCCGGAGTCTCGATGAACTCGATCTTCATCGGCATCTTGTCTGAAATATCCACCATGCTCGCCGAGTGCAGATGATGGTCCACGCCAAACCCGGCAACCCCCTTCATCACCGTCGCGCCTGTAACTCCGCGAAAGAAGAGAAAATCAAGAATGCTCGAATACGCCGCCGCACCTTTATGCGTCGCTCCTTCGCTGATGTAGATC
Organism: Terriglobales bacterium; assembly: GCA_963823845.1. GTDB lineage: Bacteria > Acidobacteriota > Terriglobia > Terriglobales > Acidobacteriaceae > Alloacidobacterium. Next base: position 821,328 of record CAWGND010000014.1, on the reverse strand, counting down.
GAAACCTTAACAGCCTTCCCGATATTCAACATGACCCTCTCCAACTCATTGCGCGTCAAATCGCGCAATCATCTTCGCCCTCACGAGCAAGTGCGTGCAAGCAATACTCCACACCACACAGCCACAAGCCCTAGAAAGCAACTCAGCACAACATAGAGAGCCGCTATCAGAAATGCGCCGGTTTGCAGATTCGAAAACGTCTCCCACTCAAACGTCGAAAAAGTACTGTAGGCGCCGACAAAGCCAATCGGAATCAGGAATCTCCATTCAGGACCAACCCCCGGCCGCTTGCCCAGCAGTGTGAGAAAAAAACCGAGAATCAGGCACGCAGTGATGTTGACGATGAAAGTGCCATAAGGAAACTTCGTGCCCATGCGGTTCGCAACCGCAGAGCCGATCCAATAGCGGGCAAGGGAACCAAGCGCTCCCCCCGCGGCAATATAAAGATAGTTCTGCAAACAGTCTCTCCTTCCTCCATGCACTACTCGGAAGTTCAAACGATCCAATATGTGCTCAGGAAACGCGCCGGAAAGACAACTCACCGACAGGGTTCCCTGTCAGGAGTCATCATCTGTCCGGCCTATCAGGAAGGACAGCGGTTAAGGGTGAACTCCTTCACCGCAACAAACTTAATTCAATAGTTACGCGAGCGCGGAAAGCTGTCAAGAACTCTTGCGCTCGCGTCTTGAGAAGATAGGCGAGGGCTTCGGCCCTCGCAATGAAGTCTAAGCCACGCGCTCAATCACCAGCGACTGAATCGTAACCGGAGTCTTCGGCTTGTCCTGCGCCCCGCGAGCGACCTTCGAAATCTTATCGACCACATCCTGACCCTCAATCACTTCGCCAAAGATCGTATGCTTGCCGGTAAGCCAGGTCGTCGGAGCGACCGTGATAAAGAACTGCGAGCCGTTCGTGTTTGGCCCGGCATTCGCCATCGCCAGCTTGCCTTTTTTATCGAAGGCGTGCGGAGAGCCCTTTGTCTCGTCCTCGAACTTGTAACCAGGCCCGCCCATCCCTGATCCCGCCGGATCGCCGCCCTGGATCATGAAGTCCGGAATCACGCGATGAAAAATCGTGCCGTCATACAGCTTGTCGCTGCTCTTCTTGTTGCTCACAGGATGCGTCCACTCGCGCGCCCCCTCGGCAAGATGCACAAAGTTGGCAACCGTCTTCGGCGCCTCTGTTTCAAACAGACGGCAGACGATCGTCCCTTCACTGGTGTTGAAGACAGCGTATGTTCCGGTGGCACGAGCCATATTTACTCCTTGTTGGTGCAGATTTGATTAAAAACGTAGAGTCGGTTGCTTTCGGGTAGAAGCACCGGGCTTCAGCCCGGTGAATCTTTAGCCCGGGGTTTGATTACTTGGATGTAGTCGTAGCCGCTCCCGGCGCCACTGGCAGAGGCTTCCCATCAGGAACAATAGTGACTTTCGTCAGAATCACAGGATCGACCGGCTTGTCGTTGCCGTCGCGCTCCACGCGCGCAATCGACTTCACGACGAGAACACTCGAATCATCGCACTGCCCGAAGATCGTGTGCTTCTGGTCCAGATGCTCCGTTGGCACTTCCGTAATGAAGAACTGTGACCCATTCGTATTCGGACCCGAGTTCGCCATCGCGAGCCGTCCCGGAACATCAAAATTCAGGTTTGGATCGAACTCATCCTCGAACATGTACCCAGGATCGCCCATCCCAGTAGCCGTGGGATCGCCGCCCTGAATCATGAACTCAGGAATGACGCGATGAAACTGTGTGCCGTCATACAGGGGCTTCCCATGCATCTTCTTGTGTGTCACAGGATCGGTCCAGTCCTTCGTCCCCTGCGCCAGCGCCACAAAGTTGGCGACCGTCTGCGGTGCTTCCTTCGAAAACAGCTTGCAGGTAATGCGCCCCATGCTCGTATCGATAACCGCCGTAGGCCCCGTAGGCTGCGGACTCACATGCGCCTGCACTCCCGGCGAATCCGGCAAATCCTGGCTCGAAGCAGGAGGCGTCGCAGGTGGAGTCATTGGCGGAGTGGATTGCTGTCCGAAAAGCAGTGAAGACGAAAGAAAAGCGAGCGAAGTCAGGCGAGCAAATGCGTTCATTCAATATCCCAATGGTTAGGGTAAATCACTAGGGCCAAGATAGGAAACTCAGCAAATTTGCCACGCGTTATCTGCAATCTTTATAGGGGCCGGAATTGCCGGGTAGCATGTGACCGCCGAACCCATCTTCATCTCGCACGCTCTTAAGGCCATCGTTAAATTGAACGCCATCAACGGAGCGTATGTTATAGCCAGTTTCCTTGCCAAAATTGATAAAGAGGTCGTACTCGACCTTCACTGTCGGTGGAGCGTCTTTGAGAAGTGTTTGTTTCAGCTCTGTAGAGTAGAGTGCATCGTAGCAGTAACCGCCATCGAGATTTCTATAAACAACAACGAGCGGTTTGCCATTTTGTTCTAACGGTCCTGAATTTCCCCAAGGGACTTGGCCATCAACGGACCAATGCATATCGTAGGCTCTAACTTTTATTTTCTGAGTAAAGGTGCGATCGACTCAGAAGCCCACAAGAATGAAAGAAATGGAGACTATCAGAGGTGCAACAGTGATTCCTCGCCTAAGCGGGATGACGACTAACGACATTGCCATCAGGAGGATAACCGCTAAGTAAAGCGAATCGCGCGTCATCCCGAAATATCCAAAAAGAAAAGCCAGACCGATGATCGGTGGGGTTGCAAAGTCTGCGGCGAAAGCAGGCCGAAAAAGCCACAAGATGCCAGCTATCAATAAACCAGCTGCGCAAACCACATACCAAAAGCTTGGGCTCCAAAAAAGCAGAATGGCACCACCGACGACAGAGATGAGCAAGAAATAAGTCGCACCGGCAACTTGAACTAATCTCTTCATCGTCTCTGAACCATCTAGTTCTTCTTAAACGGCTGCTGCTCCCCAATCTTAGGCCGGCTCGCCGACTCAGCTTGCAATTCCTTAGCCGTAGCCTCAACCTCGCCAAACACGCGCAGCAGATTCCCGCCGAGAATCTTCTCGCTGTCAGCAGCCGAATACCCACGCTCCATCAGCGCCACCGTAATCTTCGGCAGATCGGCAGCCGAATCAATCCCCTCCGGCAACTGCCCCGACACGCCATCGAAATCCGATCCCAGCCCAACATGATCCACTCCCGCGACCTTGGCAATATGATCGATGTGATCGATCAGTGCACTCAGCGGAGGCCGAGGAATCTTGTCCGCATACTGCCGCTGCAGCTTCTCCAGATCGCCATACGTGACTTGCTTGCCTTCCTTGGCAAACTGCGCCTTCAGTTCGTCGGTCGCCTTCTTTACCTCTGGCGCCTGCGCCTGGTCGGCATCGCGATACGCCTGGCTGATAAACGCTGAGTAGTAGTTCACCATCACCACGCCCCCCTTGCTGGTCGGCCCACCGCTACGAGCCACCGCGCGCAGCATGTCATCCGTCATGTTGCGCGGAGCATTGCAGATCGCCCGTGCCGACGAATGCGAAGCAATCACCGGAGCGCGCGACGTAATCACCGCGCGATAAAACGTCTTGTCCGAGACGTGGGAAATGTCCACCATCATCCCCAGCCGGTTCATCTCATACACAACGTCTTTGCCGAAGTCCGTCAGCCCATCCTGCGTATGGTGCACCTTCGAATCATCCGCATCACCCGAAGAATCCGCCCAGTCATTCGAGTTCGACCACGTCAGCGTCATATACCGTACTCCCAGCCGATAGTAGTCGCGCAGCAGCGCGAGCGAGTTCTCAATTGAGTGCCCGCCCTCAATCCCCATCAGTGCCGCCAGCTTATGTTCGCGATGCGCCTTCTCAATGTCCGCCGGAGAATACGCCATCATCATCTCGTCCGGATGCTTCGCCGCCTGCTGATAAACAGCATCAATCAGCTCCAGCGTGCGGTGCGCATACTGACCTTTATAAAGATCGGGCTCAACCCAGATCGAAAAGAACTCAGCGCCCAGGTTGCCTTTCTTCGCCGATTCAAAATTCAAATTGCCGCCATTCAACGGATCAGCCAGGTCATAATTCTCATCCACCAGACGCTGCGTCGTGTCAGCGTGGGTATCAATCACAATGGCGTCGCGGTGGACTGCGGCTGGATCTGTCGGAGCTTTCTTCACAGGCGCCTTCTTGGTGGTTTGGGCAGCGATTGGCAGCGTGAGAGCAAGCAAAAGTGCAGTAACTTGTCTGGTCTTCATAGTTTTTTTTGGCGATGGCCGATTGTAGCAGACGCATCCAGCACTCCCCGCACAAGATTTGCGGCGCTGATTGGCAGGTGGGCGAGAGTTATCGGGATCCCCATTACGCGCGGTGTTCGTGGAATGGGGTGATCTCAGCCCTCGCAATCGAGCCAATACAATCTAGGGGGCTTTAGCCCTCTCCATAATGCATGATTATGCGGATACCCCCGCATTTTCATTCATATTGACTAGCTATCAAAACCAGAACACACTCTGACATGGGAAGCGTTCCAAACCCGGCAACCAACCGGCCGACATTCCTCATGTGTCCGCCCAGGCTCTACGACGTGGACTACGTCATCAATCCCTGGATGGCAGGCAACGTCCACCGTTCATCTCGCCAGCAAGCAACAGCGCAGTGGGAGCGTCTACACAGCGCACTCTCCGCAATCGCCCATGTGCTACTCGTGGATCCGCAGCCGGGATCGCCCGACATGGTCTTCACCGCCAACGCCGGACTCGTTCGTGACGGTATCGTCGCCTTAAGCAGCTTCCATCATCCGGAACGCCAGGGCGAAGAGCCGCACTTCCGCCGCTGGTTCCATGAATCGGGCTTCGAAGTAAGTGAACTCCCCCGCGCCACGCCCTTTGAAGGCGAAGGCGACGCGCTCTTCGAGGCCGACGGCTCCCGTTTGTGGGCCGGCTACGGGCCGCGCACGCGCGAAGACAGCCACTGGCACCTCATCGATCTGTGGGCGCTGGAAGTAGTCTCGCTACGTCTGGTAGACCCCCGCTTCTACCATCTCGACACCTGTTTATGTCCGCTCTCGAACGGCGACGTCATGTACTACCCCGCAGCCTTCGATGACGAATCAAGAAAGCGCATCGAAGCCCGCTATCCGGCAGCAAAAAGAATCTGCGTCACCGAAGCCGACGCGCTCCGTTTTGCCTGCAACGCAGTCAACGTGGGTCGCACCATACTCCTCAACAAAATCAGCACAGACCTCCGCATCGAGTTGCAATCGCGCGGCTTCCATGTCATCGAGGTAGAACTGACCGAATTCCTGAAAGCCGGAGGCGCAGCAAAATGCCTGGTTCTCCGTCTTAGCGAAATGGACGTGACCCACGCCGCGTAAGCTGCGATTGTGTGGTAAATCTTCGACCCGTTATAAAAAGTCGTCATCCTGAGCGGAGCGGAGTCGAAGGACCCGCACGAACAAAGCTCGTGCGAAGCTGACCGAAGGTCGGCACAGGACGCAAGAGGTAGCTCGAACCCAACGAACAAGATTCGCGCAACTAATACGGGCGGAAACGACCGCATCGAAATCGGTGTTCCCGGCGGGTGTTCCGTCTGCAGTGGGTGCAAAGATGGCGCACAGCTTTAGGATTTAAAGGGTGAAAGCAGCGGCCTTCAGGCCGGCGAATAAGAGCAACGACGCGAGGGCTTTAGCCCGGGTTTCTTTCTGTAACTAAACGAAAGGCGCCGCAATGAATTCGAGCCCTGCAACCTTCACCCCAAAATCCCCACTCTACTGGCTCTGCGGAGCTCTCGCCCTGGGCATCTCCCTCGTCGGCCTGCTCGCCATCTTCGCCCCGCAACTCGGGTCGGAAATGTTCGGCATACCGGTCAGGGCCACCGACGCTCTCTCGTGGGTACGCCTCGCCGGCGTCCGCGATATAGCCCTGGGCCTGGTTCTCTTCGCCACGATGACTCTGCAACAAGGCCGTACCGTCGGCATCCTGATCCTGCTATCTATCGTCATTCCTATCACCGACGCGATCACCGTCTTCCTGCGAACCGGCCTTAGTGATCACTTCCTGATTCACGCCTGCGGCATCCTCTACATGATCTCCCTCGCCGTCATGCTCCTCCGCCGCCAATAAGCTCGGTCTGTCAAGCCCCGATCCGCAAAAGAAATTGCAAGTAGCTCATTTCACGGGATAATTGTTGCAACAAGCACTGGCATATTTTCTGTCCCAAATTAGCTATCCTGGAAATAGGAGCAAGAATCTAACAAAAAGGAAAATCGGCTCGGAAGGTGCGCCCTACGATAAATGCACTCAACCCCTGATATTATAAGGATAATTTAGCCGGAAATGTCGGGGGGAGGGGTGACAACTATCCATCTTCCGACTAGTTGGATCCCGTGCCCCATTCCGTCACCGGAGTAATCGTCGTGACCTCATCATCCCGCCTCTTCCAGCTCCCGCGGATGTAATCGCGGTTCATGATGGCAATCACTTCCAACGGAATCTCCTTAGGACAGACTGCAGTGCACTCGCCGATATTTGTGCAGCCGCCAAAGTCTTCGGTATTCATCTGCGCCACCATATTCACCGCCCGATGATCGCGCTCCACTTCACCCTGCGGCAGAACGCTCAGATGAGCAATCTTGGCCCCGGTAAACAGCGCCGCCGCGGCATTCGGGCAAGCCGCAACACAAGCGCCGCAGCCGATGCAGGCAGCCGCATCCATCGCCCGGTCGGCGACATCTTTGCCGACGAGAATGGTATTGCCATCCGGAGCATTGCCCGTAGAGACCGAAACGTACCCACCCGAAGCGATGATGCGATCGAACGCTCGCCGATCAACGACAAGGTCTTTAATCTGCGGAAACGCTCCCGCCCGCCACGGCTCGATCACCAGCTCCTGCCCGTCCTTGAAGTGGCGCATCGTAAGCTGGCAAACAGTCGTCGCCCGCTGAGGACCATGCGCAACGCCATTGATCATGAACCCGCACGACCCGCAGATCCCCTCGCGGCAGTCGTGCTCAAACGCAACCGGCTCCTCGCCGCGTTCAATCAGCGTTTCGTTGAGCACGTCCAGGCATTCGAGCATCGACATCTCCGGGTTCACATCGTCCATCGAATAGCTGACAAACGCGCCCTTGTCCTTCGCATTCTTCTGACGCCAGATTTTCAGCGTTAATTTCATTACTTGTAGCTCCTCTGGCTCGGATGAACGTAGTTGAACTCCAACGGTTCCTTATGCAACTCCTCGCGCTTGCCCGGCCCACGATACTCCCACGCCGCGACATACGAATAGTGCTCGTCATCGCGCTGCGCCTCGCCATCCGGCGTCTGGTACTCTTCGCGGAAATGCCCGCCACACGATTCGTTCCGCTCCAGAGCATCGACGCACATCAACTCACCAAGCTCAAAGAAGTCTGCAACACGCCCGGCCTTCTCAAGACTCTGGTTCAGATCATCGCCCGAGCCGGGAACGTTGACATTCTGCCAGTACTCCTCGCGCAACGTGCGAATCTGCCCGATGGCTTTTTCAAGCCCCTGCGCCGTGCGCGACATGCCGCACTCGTCCCACATGATCTTGCCCAGTTCGCGATGAAAGGAGTCAACCGTCCGCTTGCCCTTGATCGAAAACAGCTTCTGAATGGTCTGCTGCACGCAGGCAACGGTATTGCGAACTTCCTCGTGCGAAGTCTCCACCTTGCCAAGCTTGTTCGAAGCAAGATAGTTGCCGACGGTGTAGGGAATGATGAAGTACCCATCCGACAACCCCTGCATCAGCGCGCTCGCGCCCAGCCGATTCGCGCCATGATCTGAGAAGTTCGCCTCGCCCAGCACAAACAGCCCAGGAATCGTGCTCTGCAGGTGATAGTCCACCCACAACCCGCCCATCGTGTAGTGAATCGCCGGGTAGATGCGCATCGGAACCTTGTAAGGGTCTTCATCCGTGATGCGCTGATACATATCAAAGAGGTTGCCGTAGCGCTCACGAATCGTATGCTCACCCAGCCGCTTGATTGCATCGGCAAAGTCGAGATAGACGCCGAGCCCAGTCTCGCCCACGCCGCGACCCTCATCGCAAACAGCCTTAGCATTGCGCGAAGCAACATCACGAGGAACAAGGTTGCCAAAGCTCGGATAACGCCGCTCCAGGTAGTAGTCGCGCTCAGACTCGGGAATCTGGTCCGGCTTGCGCTTGTCGCCCTTCTGCAGAGGCACCCAGATGCGCCCATCGTTGCGCAGCGATTCACTCATCAGCGTCAGCTTCGACTGGTAATCGCCCGAAACGGGAATGCACGTCGGGTGAATCTGCGTGTAGCAGGGATTGGCAAACAAAGCCCCGCGCTTGTGCGCGCGCCAACTCGCCGTGACATTCGAGCCCTTGGCATTCGTCGACAGATAGTAGACGTTGCCATATCCGCCCGTCCCAAGAATCACAGCATCAGCAATATGAATATCAATCGCACCCGTGACCAGGTTGCGCGTAACAATCCCACGCGCCCTGCCGTCTACGACGATAAGATCCAGCATCTCCGTCCGCGGATACATCGTCACTGAGCCGGCCTGTACCTGCCGCTCCATCGCCTGATAGGCGCCTAGAAGAAGCTGCTGCCCCGTCTGCCCGCGCGCGTAGAAGGTCCGCGAAACCTGCGCGCCACCAAACGAGCGGTTGGTCAGCGCGCCGCCGTATTCACGCGCAAAGGGAACTCCTTGCGCAACGCACTGATCAATGATGCTGACGCTGATCTCGGCCAGCCGGTACACATTCGCTTCGCGCGCGCGAAAATCGCCACCCTTCACCGTGTCGTAGAAGAGCCGATACACGCTATCGCCGTCATTCTGATAATTCTTGGCGGCGTTGATGCCGCCTTGTGCGGCAATCGAGTGCGCGCGTCGCGGCGAATCCTGAAAGCAGAAGCACTTGATGTTGTAGCCCAACTCGCCCAGCGTAGCCGCCGCCGAACCGCCCGCGAGCCCCGAACCCACAACGATGATCGTATGCTTGCGCTTGTTCGCCGGGTTTACCAGCTTCAGATCGAAGCGCGTCTTGTCCCATGCCTGCTCAATCGGACCGGAGGGTGTTCTCGAATCGAGTGTCATTTACTTTACGATCCCCAGCAAAACGCTAATCGGAATAGAGATGTATCCCAGCACAATCACAACGGCAACCGCTACCGCCGCGCTCTTCAGCACCGGAGTGTGCTTCGGATGATTGAAGCCGAGCGACTGGAACATGCTCGAGATCCCGTGGCTCAAATGCAGCCCCAGCAAACTCACCGAGAAGATGTACCAGACCGAAACCCACCACACCTGAAATCCGGCAACCACGTTGTGGTAAACATCGCCTTCAATAAACTGCGACTCCGGATGAATATAGCCAGCGGTAAATTGCAGCAGGTGAAAGATCACAAAGGCCAGCACAATCGGCCCCGACCAGTACATCGTCCGCGAAGCATACGAAGAAGCAATCGCCTCTTTCCGCGAATACCCAACCGGACGCGCCCGTTTCTTCCGCAGCGCCAGCTGCAGCGTCGCTAGGATGTGCAGCAGCACAGACACAATCAGCACAATGCGCACCGGCCAGAGCAGCTCGCCGATGCTGTGCAGAAAATGGCCATAGGCATTCAGCTTTTCGCGGCCCTCAAAGATCTGCAGATTCCCAGCCAGATGCCCGATGATGAAGGCGAAGAGGATGGCGCCCGTCACCGCCATCACGGCCTTCTTGCCGTTCGTCGACCCCCAGAAAGTAGCCGCCGGGTTCCGCCTCAAACCAACCGCAGCAGTGCTCATGTGCGTTTTCCAACCTTACGATTCTTTGCCATCTGTCTTCCTTATCAACTCAAAGCTCATCTGCGCGGCACGATCCATTCCATCCAACCGGAGTCGGCGAATCAAGGGGGAAATGCTCAGCCTGGAACTGGTACCGCGGTAAGGGCTCCGTCGCAATCGGACAGGAGACGCTGAAATACTGTTGAATCTTGAGTGAAGTCACCTTCTATTATTGGTGCGCGAAACAACGACCGTCAAGAAACCATGGAATTTCGAACTCATTCATCACCAAAATCTGGCGTCCTCGTGGAGGCGCAATGGAACAACGCATCAGCATCGTCACACTCGGTGTTTCCGACCCGGAACGCAGCCGCGCATTCTATGAAGGGTTAGAATGGCGCAAGTCTCAGCAAGCTCCGAGGGCATCGTTTTTTTCCAGGCTGGCGCCATGGCGTTGGCACTCTATCCACGAGCCGAGCTAGCGAAGGACGCAAACGTTGCCGCCGAAGGCCACGGTTTTCCCGGAATTACGCTTGCCTTCAACACACGCAAGCGAGAAGAAGTGGACACGACTCTCGCCGAAGCCGAAACGTCCGGAGCGACGATTCTCAAGCCTGCACAGGAAGCCTTCTGGGGCGGCTACTCCGGATATTTCGCTGATCCCGATGGCTTCCTGTGGGAGGTCGCCTAGAACCCTGTACCCTTCCCAGCAGCTACGGGGTGAGCTAAGCAGATAGACAGCTCGGCCGCCCAGCGGGAGTGCCACTAAAACCCCAGCGAGGGATGGAACCAGCGCCTAAAACGGAGCAGCACCCGGTTGGGTGGCCCGTAGCCGAAAGTCCAGTGGGGAGTTTGCGCCATCCGCAGGTCGAATGAGCGCCAGTACAGGGCTGAGTGGCGCAGGCATGCTCGAGTTCTGTGACTTCTTGCCAGCACTGACCCATGGCGAAGCGTCTGCACTCGCGGTTGCCATCGAAGTTCCACGCGGACCGATCGTAGAGGCCTTGCTGGAACATAACTACGCCGTATTCTCGATCCATCCCAAGCAACTGGATCGCTTCCGCGACCGGCATACGGTTGCGGGAGCAAAAGACGATCGCCGGGATGCCTTGGTTGCAGCGGATTGCTTGCGCACCGATCAGCACTGTTTTCGCCGCGTGAGACCGGACCATCCGGATCTCATTCGCGTGCGCGAACTCTCCCGGACGGAAGAGACTCTTGGCATCGACCTAGGCCGGTGCGTGAACCAGCTCTCCCAATTGCTACTGCGCTACTTTCCGCAACTGCTGCGGCTTTGCTCGACGCCCGATGAGCCTTGGCTTTGGGCCCTGCTCGAGTTAGCGCCGACGCCGCAGCGAGCCGCCAAACTGACGGAAAAACGCCTGCAACAACTGCTCGCAAAACATCGCATCCGCCGCTGGACCGCCGAGAAGGTAGGCGAAATTCTGACCGCTCCGCCACTGCCCTTGGCGGCTGGGAGCGCGGAAGCCATCAGCGAACATGCACTTCTGCTCTTGCCGCAATTACGCCTGCTTCACCTGCAGCGTAAGCAAGTCGCTGATCGGACCCCCCAGCTCTTGGATCGGATGGCTGCCTCGACGAATGACTTCCCGATGTCGCAAGAACATCGTGACATCCCCGTGCTGCTCTCTTTGCCGGGTGTTGGACGCCTCATCACCGCGACCATGCTGGCCGAAGGAGCACACATCCTCTCCCTCCGGGATTATCACGCTTTGAGGGCCTTGCTGGCATTGCGCCGGTGACCAAGCAAAGTGGCAAGAGCAGGCAGGTTCTTATGCGCTACCGCTGTAACCAGCGGCTACGCAACGCCTTCTATCATTGGGCTCGTACCAGTATTCAGCACGATCCTCGCAGCAAACAGCACCTTACGGCCGCCTGAGCCGGATCTCTCTGTGCCACTGCCGCCCGACGTCCGACCGTCCATCTGCTTAGCTCACCCCGTAGCTGCTGAAGGGTACAACCCTTCTTCACGATGTTGACAAATGGTGGGGAGTCCGTTTTTCCCGATCGCCGAGGATGGCAGCATCCGTCTGCCCGACTGATATGGGTCACGCGTTGCCCCGCATCTTCGCCAGTAGAGCAGCAAAAGCCTTTCCGCGATGACTCATCAATTGCTTCTGCGCCAGATCAATCTCGGCCATCGTCTTCCCCAGCCCAGGCAGATAAAACAACGGATCATACCCGAACCCGCCATCCCCGCGAGACTCCGGCAATATCTCTCCCTCAACCGAACCTTCAGCGACGATCAAAATCTCCCCATCCCGAGCTGCCGCAATCACACACCGATACCGCGCAGCCTTCGTTCCGTCTCCAACAGCAGCCAGGCTTTGCAGCAGATAAAAATTGTTGCGCTCATCCGCATCGACAACCCGCTCCATAACAAACCCGGCATCCTCCGCAAATCGGGCAGATCGCACCCCTGGCTCACCTCTCAATGCGTCTACTTCCAGCCCCGAATCGTCAGCAATAACCATATGGCCTGGCGCGAAACCGCTGTAATACACCGCCTTGAGACGCGCATTCTCCTCAAACGTAACTCCATCCTCTTCAGGAGCAGGAATGCCTTTAAGATCCGGCAACGGAACCACATCGAACTGGAAGACCTGAGCAGCGGCAGCAAAATCGCCCAGCTTCCCCGGATTGCTGCTGGCAACATAAAGTGTCTGAGCCATAAACCTCAGCTTAAGGCAAAAATCATAGAGCTAAAAACTGAGCCCTCTGCCCGATGACTTGAGCCCTGTGTTACGGTGTTTCCAATCCAGAAAAGGCGGTGAAACAAAATAATGTTCTGGAACGACATTCAATACGCGCTGCGGCAGCTCATCAAGACCCCCGGATTCACCCTGACCGCAGTTTTCACCCTGGCCCTCGGCATCGGCGTCAACGCGGCCATGTTCTCCGTCATCGATCAGGTGTTCCTCCGCCCGCTGTCCTATCCCAATGCCGGCAGGCTGGTCCGGATGGGCGGCACTCCGCAAAACGGCACGGATTTCAACACGGTTTCCATCCCTGATATTCGGGATTGGCAGGCCCGCGCTCATTCATTTCAGGGAATCGGATTTTTTGGAATGCAGCCTGTCACTTTCGGGGGAACGGATGGCGCGCATCTTACCTCGCAGATCATGAGCAGCACGAACCTCTTTGATCTGGTGGGAGTCCGTCCCCAGATGGGACGAGGTTTTGTTCCCGGTGACTCCAAAGAGGGGACGAGCCGTGTGCTGATCATCAGCCATGATGTCTGGAAAAAGTATCTTCATGGCGATCCTGACGTTATTGGACGCACAGTGAAGGTCAACACCGACCCCTATGCTGTCATCGGCGTCCTTCCGGAGGGGATCGGATTCCCGGGCAACGTAGATGAAGCAATCTATGCGCCTGTAATCATGGACGACAAAGGGCTACAGGCGCGCGATAGCTCAGCGTTAATGCCGTTCGGATTATTGCGTCCCGGTGTTTCAGTCGAGCAGGCACGCAATGAGCTGAACTCGATCCATGAGCAACTGCTCAAGGAATATCCCAAGGAAGAATCGAAGGATCACATTCGCGTTGTCGACTATCGCGAGTCGCTCACAGAAAGCGCAAGGCCCGCGCTCCTGGCGCTCAATGGAGCCATCATTGCTGTCTGGCTCATCGCTTGTGCCAACGTTGCTGGCCTGATGCTGACGCGCACCAACGGCCGCAGGCGCGAGATTGCCATTCGCGGAGCCCTCGGCGCGGGCAGACAGCGGATCATGCGGCAGTTTCTTACGGAAAGCCTCTTGCTGGCATTGGGCGGCGCCGCCGTTGGATTGGGGGTCGCAGCTGCTGCCCTGCGCCTGCTGAAACATTATCTCGAGAACGCAGTGTTCAATGGCGACCGCATTCATATCGATGCGGCTGTTTGCGTGTTTCTGCTTCTGGCATCCTGCGTCTCGGCATTGCTCTTCGGCCTGGTTCCGGCATGGATGGCTTCGAATGTGCCCGCACAGGAAGGTCTGCGCGAAGGCGCCGTCGCTACAGGAACGAGCAAGCGGCAGGCGCACCTTCGCGATAGCATCGTTGTAGCCGAAATTACTCTGACGCTTGCGCTGCTGATCGCCGCCGGGCTCATGATGCGCACCATCCTAACGCTGCGTCAGACGGAAAAGGGATTCGTTGCGGAACACGTAGCGACTGCAATGCTGTTCATGCCGACGCACGGAGCATGGTGGAACGTTCAGGACCCGGAAAAGGCCGCCAATCTCGTACAGGTTTTCTATCAGCCTCTAATCGACAGGCTGCTGCACACGCCCGGAATCACGGCTGTCGGATTTACCACAGTGCGTCCGCTGCAGCCGGGCTGGAACTTCATTGATGGGGTCGTTATCAACGGCAGACCAAAACCGAATAAAGGGGACGAACCGAGCGCGCATGTGAGCGGCGTAAACGATGGCTACTTCAAAGTATTCGGTGTGCGGCTGTTAAAAGGAAGATTCTTTGACGCTCAGGACACGCCAGACTCACCCATTACTGCAGTCGTCAACGAGTCGTTTGCGAAGCAGATCTTTCCCGGCGAAGATCCTTTGGGAAAACAAATCGAGGTTGCTGATGCGCCTGGACCACGGCACTGGGCGACGATTGTCGGCGTCGCTGGCGATGTTCATCACCACACACTGGGAGAACCGCCGAGTCCTGAGCTTGATCTCAATCTGATGCAGATGAATCCCCACGATGACATGTATCCGATCCTCTCGTCGTTCATGAATGTCGCAGTCCGCACCAGCCTTCCTCCGACCGTGGCGGAAAAGACAATTCACAGCGCGATACAGGCGATAGCGCCCGACATTGCCATGCAGGGCTTCAAGTCCATGGATGAAGTCGTCGATGACTCGATGGGCAGCCAGACCCTTGCCGCGCGACTTCTCGGCATCTTTGGATTCGCGGCACTCGCCATCGCCGTCGCCGGAATCTACGGCTTGCTCTCCTACTCCGTCAGCCAGCGCACGCGCGAATTCGGCGTAAGGCTCGCATTAGGATCACCGCAAAGCAAAGTGCTCTGGCTCGTCCTACGCCACGCGCTCATATTGCTTGGTATCGGAGTAGCCGGAGGCATCGCCATCGCCGTCGCCGCCGGCAGCGTCATGCGGGCCTTCATCTATGGCTTCCACGGATACGACATCTTCACCGTCTTCGCAGTGGCCGCCATCCTGGCACTCTGCGGACTCGCCGCAAGCTACATCCCCGCGCGCCGCGCAGCAGCAGTCAATCCTATCGAGGCTCTTCGCACAGAATGACAATCCCAAGAATATTCGTTTTCGCCATCATTGCAATTTCAGCCGTCACGCACTTGCCCGCCCAGACAAGCAAGCAGCCGCTGACTGCCGAAGCCGCGATCAGAAAAATCATCGCCGCCACCGGCGCAACGCCTCCACCCAATACGGTCGACACGATCAAAGGAGGCCGCCCGAACACCGTCGTCACCGGTGTTGCCACCACCTTCCTCGACACCTATCAGGTCCTCGAAAAAGCAGTCGCCGACGGAAAGAACCTGATCGTCACGCACGAGCCCACCTTCTACAACCACCCCGACGACATGACTGTCCTCGGCGACGACCCCGTACAAGCGCAGAAACTCGCCTATATCAAAGAGCATCACCTCGTTGTCTGGCGCTTCCATGACACCTGGCACCTGCGCCAGCCTGACGGCATCCTCGAAGGCGTCATCGACGAGTTTGGCTGGAAGCAATATCAAAGCAGCGCCGACCCGCATCTCTTCACGCTCCCGCCAACCACCCTCACCCAACTAGCCGCAACGTTGCGCGCGAAAGCAGGCTCACACCTGATGCGCGTTATCGGTGACCCCAACATGCCCGTAACCCAAGTAGCCCTGCTCCCCGGAGCCAGCGGACTCACACGACAGGTAAAGATGCTTGAACGCGACGACGTGCAGGTGCTCGTTGCCGGAGAAGCATCCGAATGGGAAACAGTGGAGTACGCGCGCGACGCATCCGCGCAGGGAAGACACAAAGCGCTCATCCTGCTCGGCCACGAAGTCTCAGAAGAAGCCGGCATGCGCTACTGCGCACAATGGCTCAAAGACATCCTGCCCGGAATCCCCATCGAATACATCCGAGCCGGCGAGCCCTACTGGATGCCTTCAAAATAGATTGTCATCCTGACCCTGAGTGCAACGAAGGGAGGATCTGCTTTAAGCGTCGATCAGCACGAAACGGGTGCTCTATCCTGTCGCGCATTTTGCGACAGGATAGGAATGAAAAATCCAACCCAACGACTACCCCAACACTCTCTGCGTCCTGAACTGCAACACCAACATCACGACTCCCGCCACCAGAGGAACAGCCAACCCCGTCCGCAGCGACCCGCTGAACGACGCCACCTGCCCCGTCATCCAGGGCACCACAGCCCCGCCCAGCCCGCTGATCGCAAACACCCACCGCGACTCGGAGGGTCCGCTCGCAATCGCCAGCACCTTCGACAGGCACAACGGAAAAATCGGCGCCAGCATCAGTCCGGCAAGCGTGGCGCTCGCAATGCTCATCGCCGGCGTGTAACTCAGCAGCAGCATCACATTGCTTACCAGCAGCACGCAGAGAGTAATCGTAAGCAGCCCCGACTCCGAGATTCGCCTCAGCACAATCGAGGCCGCCGACCGCCCGAAGAGCAGCGCAATCCAGAAGAACGACGTAGCAATCGGCGCATACAGGCCGCTCGCAAATGGCAACCGGTGCACATATGTCATCATCCATCCGCTGATCGACGACTCAACCCCAACATAGAGAAACGCAAAGATCGCCAGAGGTATCAGCAGAGACAGCTTGCTCGATCGCCCAGGCAAAACCACAATCTCATCCCGCAGCCGGGACAGATAGTCGTATTGCAGCGCCAGCACAACCAGCGGCAGCGCCGTAGCCAGCGCAAGCCCCAGATAGATCGAGCTGGGCGACTCCAGCCGCTCCCATCCCGTAGCCAGCAGCGGACACATCACAGCACCCAATCCCCAGAACGCATTCAGCAGAGAAAGCGACGCCCCGCGATTCGACGTGTAAATGCGTCCAAAGATCATGCTCGTGGCCGTCATCGATGAGCCCAGCCCGAGCCCGTAGCAAAACAAAAACAGGGGAGCAAGATGACCACGGCAGAGCGCAAAAGCAATCGCGCCCAGAACCAGCAGCACGTACCCCCGCACAATGCTCTTGTACAGGTCGGACTGCGTCAGAAGCGCGCCTGTAGAAGATCCGGCGAACTGCGCGGCAAACAGGAAACCCGAGTGGCTGTCGCTCAAGCTCCAGATGCCGCTCAGCGCAGGAAGAATGCAGCCAAGTAGGTTGGTGCCAATCCCGGTGAGAACAAACCCAAAATAGAGGCCGGCTATCACCTGACCGGGAGCCTTGTTTTCAGCGTCTGCCAAGAGAACCGTTCCTGTTCTTGGCCGGCAAACCCACAGTCCTCTCAATCATGCAGAAAAGGTCCCTCGCAACATCGGAGCCAAACACGTAATCCTACCGTATCGCGACGGGCCAGGCGAAATAAATGGACTGGTAAACACCGACCGACTTGCCGTTATTGATCTCGGAACGCCAACTCTAAGAGATCACGGACGACCATAGGCGAGGTTGTCGAAGCGCAGACCTTGCCCGTTAGTAAAGTTGAAGATCACTTTAGAGCTTGTGTCATGCCAGCCGGTCCTTATACGAAGAAGTTCTTTGGGCTTGATCGTGTAGGAAACCTCACGAATCTCAGGCGATCGAATCGATAGTGTTGCATCGCCATCTCCATCGTTATAAACATCCACGCCTGCAAAGATCCGTGGTGCGTAAAAGCTTAATTCCCCTCGCGTCCCTTTCGGATCCGACCGTCGAAGCGTAAAAGTCCCAAACTTTCCGAAGGGCGTGCCAATCTCCCACTCGCCGCTGCCCCAGTCCACCACCCCGGAGGGGTATTGTCCAATCAACGGGGTTCCGGCGGGAAGATGCGGATCGTCAAAGGTGATGAACGAAGGCGGTGTCTGGTCGCTCTTTCCCTGAATGTCTACATCTCCGGAACTTGTGTGGCGAACCGACAGCGTGCGCGTCTTTTCGTCGAAAATATATCCCTCGCGCTGTAAATCATCGCGGCGAGAGATCGGTCTACCTCCGACACTGATAGAGTCAGGAACAAAATTCAGACGAAGCACATCCGTCGAGTCCGCGTCGAAGGTCGAGTACGTGACTCTGCCCGCGCCGTATGCGATCTTTGTGACCGCAGAAAGTGAGCCAAGCAGATGCGACTCATCGGCTGGAGCCCATTCCGGTACGGCCCAGAACGCGTCCATCATCCTGCGAGGCCCGTCCGCAAATTCATCGGTGAACCACCACTGCGTACTGAATGGCGCGTGAGCTGCGGCAGGAAGTCCCTGAAAATATGTAACCCAGTTGTAGGTTCGGTAGGCAGCCTGTTTGTAATCGATGTCTCCGGTTTTGGCATAGTAGAGAGCTTCGACGGCGGCAAGTCTTGAGCTGTGGCTGTCACAGCACTGGTTCGGCAGGTTGCAACAGAATTCCTTTCCGCTTCCTTGCTCCGTGGTAATCATCGCGCCGTGCACCATGTACTTGGGCCACTTTGGAGTTGTTTTTACCCAGTCGATCAACTGTCGGGCATGCTCGCGCCACTCAGGATCCTTCTCCGGATGCAGCAGAATATAACGCGCAAATTCGAGCGGAATGACCTGATTCATGTTGTCCATGCTGCCCTGCACGTCCTCGAAATAGCCGACCCACACGTTGTTGCGCATTGGGTATTTCATCAACCAGTTCCATGCTCCTTCACGGACCTTTTTGTAGGAAGCAGTGTCTCCCTGATCGATGCGCATCAGTTCGTCGAACAGCATGATCGGCTCGACTACGTTTGCGGAATAGGGGAACATCCCTTTTCCGTTTTTCAGACTGCCGTCGCGCGCATGGCATCGATACGGCCATGGCGAATTGTTTTCATCGCCCGGCTTGAAATTCTTGGCGAGCGCGTCGGCGCAGCGAATCGCCGCGCGCAGATATTTCGTGTTCCCGGTCATTTCGTAAAGCCGGAGATAGGCATAGCCGTCTTCCCCGACCACATGAGGTTCTACAAAATCTTCCCCATGCTGGCTCCAGCCTGTGTAGCGGACGCTCCCAGGATTCGCCGACGGGTAAGGCACCTGCGACCACGCATAGCCTTCCGGAGTCAGTCCATTTTCCAGTTCATAATCCACGAAGTTTTCGAGGAACTCGAGAGTGTGCGGATCCCCCGTATAGGGATACAGGCGCTCGATAAAGCCCTCCATCATCGCGCGCAGGTAACCCGTGGAATTGGCCCAATGGGGGTCCGGAATCAGCTCAAATGTCGTGCGGTCGAAATCGAAGCAGCAGAAATAATAGGGCAGCCTTTGGCGGTTATATTGGTCCCACACAGTCGTCCATTGCGAAAGGAAATATGCGGAGTAGGAGTACCCGGTGTTATCCGGAATGGGCCACGGGAGGAGCTTTCCTTCATCGTCTAATGCAACGGGCCGCCCCGCTATGGTCGAAGCGTCTACCGTTGAGATCGCCGGGAAAGGCTGCTGATCGGCAATCAGCGGAGTGGTTAAAAGGGCCACGGCGAATATTCTTGCCAGCCGAGTAATTTGTTTCATACGTCGATCACCACCTGGTGTTGTGCACGGTGCTTCGCACTTTCGTCGATCCTTGTGGCTCATGATGATCGAGTAGAAGTTGCGATCTGTGGATATATAGTATTCGCCCAGGTGGAGGGCCGCTCACCGAGAATGTCAAAGCCGATATGTCGATGAATAAGGATGATTCAATGGGCAGGAATTCACACGCTGATTCTATTTAGCCACTGATCGAGAAAGCTAATCAGTTCCTGCGGCGGTTTGAGCCAAACGCTCGCTAGGGTCTTGCGGTATTCGGTCCGCACCAGCACAGTCAAACCACAATCGCTAAGCACTCGAAATGCATCTTCATCTGTGAAATCATCGCCGAGATAGGCGATCTGCGCAGCCGGGTCTGAATCCTCCAGAATTGCAGCTACTGCGTCGCCCTTGTCCGGATGGGCGACACGCAACTCCAGGCCACCGTCGAATTGGAGCAGCTTGAACCCGAGCCGCTCTGCTAACGCGGTCCAACCCTCCCGGATGCGGGCTTCTATGTCTGCCATTTTTGCGCTTGACATCCCACGCCAGTGAATGGCAATCCCTCCTGGCTTGATCTCTGCCCGGGAAGTCAGGCCAGCTGCAGTCACCCACTCCTCGGCATGCGAAAGTACGTCCGTGGTTTCCTTGCCCATGTTCATTTGCCAGTAAGTTCCATCAGGCAGCATCCGTTCCAGACCGTGCGATCCCCATATTTCGATGTTGTTTAGGGGGCCGAGCAGCCTCTTCATGTCGCCGACGGGCCTGCCCGTAATGACGGCGACTCGCGTCTTTCCGAGTCGAACGATTCTTTCAAGGATAGGTACGACTTCCGGATATGGGTACGCGCAGTCGCGCTCCAGTTGAAATGGTGCGAGTGTGCCATCGTAGTCCAGCATGAGTACCGACGCCGGCGCTACACGGAGGCAGTCAAAAAAGTCTTGGAGCGTGCGGTTCGCAGATGCGTTCTGCAAGCTACATCTCCACCGGAATCCTGTCAGGGATGGAACTGGATGCTCTATTCGCTGGTTCGAGGCGCAGCTCACAGAGTGTTCCGATGAGGCTGGCGGCCCACCAGTAAATGTTATGTTCCTTTACTGAGGTGCGCATATGCCGCATGCGCTCCACCATTTCACTGACATCCATCTGAAGTGCCATGGCGATAGCTTCGCCGGTGGACTTGATGTCATAAGGATTAACAATGATGGCATCGCGCAGTTCTCGTGCTGCACCCGTAAACCGGCTCAGAATTAATACGCCTCGCTCGTCCTCCCGCGCTGCCACATATTCTTTCGCTACCAGGTTCATCCCGTCGTGGAGTGAAGTGACCATGCACAGGTGGGCGATGCGGTAGTAGCGCTGCACCTCCTGTCGACCATGCTGGCGAAATTGAAAAACGATCGGTCTCCACTTGCCGCGTTTGAAACGCGCATTGATCCGGTTGGCCTCGCTCTCGACTTCACCTTGAAATTCTGCGTACCGCTTGATCCGGCTGCGCGTTGGAGCTCCTAACTGGATGAAGGTGAACTTCCCCTGAAAACTGGGATATCGCTCCAGGAAGGATTCGACTGCCTGAAAGCGTTCGATGATGCCCTTGGTGTAATCCACGCGATCGACGCCGACACCGACGAATGTGGCTTCGACGCCCAACTCCGCCAGCAGAGCACTGCGTTCCTCCGCCACGCTAATTGCCTGGGGGTTCTCGGGCCCGTCTCCGGAAAATTCGACACTAATCGGAAATGGGAGGACGGAAGACTGGTGATCGTTCCGCTTCACAGAAAAATGTTCCCAATCCACCCGTGCCTCCAGCACACGGTCCACTGTGTTCAGGAAGTTATTGCAATGCGCCCGGACATGAAACCCAATCAGATCTGCGCCAAGGACGCCGTCTAGCAACTCACGTTGCCACGGACAGATTTCAAACGACTCCGGACTGGCCCAGGGAATGTGCCAGAAAATCGCGATTCTTGCGTGCGGCACGCGATCTTTCACCATGCGGGGCAGTAGAGCAAAATGATAGTCCTGGATCAGAACCACGGGCCGTTCCTCGCCCGCCATTTCTTCCACCAGAGTTTCGGCAAATTTTTGATTGACGTTGTAATAGTGCTCCCAGTCCGAGGCGCGAAAAATGGGGCGCGTGTGGGCAATGTGGCAAAGTGGCCAAAGGCCCTCGTTGGCAAAACCGTAGTAGTAGCCTTCTTCTTCCTCTGCGCTCAGCCAGACCCGGCGTAGTGTGTAGCGCGGATCCTCGGGCGGGACCTGCAGTCTGTCATGGCTGTCCACAGTCTCCGTGTCCGCGTCGCCACTGCCGTGTGCCACCCAGGTTCCGTTGCATGCACAGAGAACGGGCTCGATGGCTGCTACCAGGCCGCTGGCGGGGACAGAGACCTTAATCTCATTGTCGTGCCAGGTGTGGATGTAAGGTTCGCGATTGGAAACCACAAAGAGGCTGCTGCCATTCAGCCTGTTACGGACATGGTCGGCCAGCCGTTGGGCTGTCCACTCGGATTGGTTGGTATTACGCAGTCTCGCTTCGGTCTCGGCTGCCGCGCGTGCCCGCTGCATACTTTCTGCAAGGGGCGCGACCTCGCGAGCGAGAGGCAGCAGGAAATCAAGGTCCTTCGTGGCCGGCCGGACCGCCAGCCGTCCCGTTCTCAATTCGCGCATCCACTGCGCAGCACGTGCGATGGGGCCTGTCAGACTCCAGCGCACGATCAGAACGGTGATGGCCCCGATCACCAGCATCTGGATCGCTATATGGATGAAGACTCTGCCCCAAATCCGGAAAATCGCGCTGCGAATATATGAAGTGTCATGCACAACAATGATTCCGCCCGTGATGCTGTGATTGGCGGCATGCAGCGGAAGACTGAAAATGTGCACCCGTCTGAAGTGCAACCGCGTAAATGCACTTTCACTGTGATCACTCAGGAGCGCGTCCCACAGCGATGGAGGGGCGCTTGACGCTAGAGAGTTGAGACCGGCAGTCATGACCAGTGCCGTTCCATCCGGTCTATATACTCCGATTCCCAGCAGATGGTCACGGTCGCTGAACCGCTTCACCATTTGTTCGAGTCCAGCCCGGTCGCCCGCTTCCAAGTACAATTCAGCGGTTCCAGCAAGGCTTTCACCAAGGGTTTCTGCTTTGTGTTCAAGGTCGCTTCGCAGGGCGTCCTTCTGACCTTGTATTTCATACCAGGACGAAGCTATTGATACCAGCGTGACGCCGATCACTAATGCGACAATTAACCGCCAACTGAGAATACGCATAGGCTTGAACGAATCTTATTTAGATGCATTAAGCAACGCCGGGGTGGTTACGGGCAAAAGCGGAACTGGTTCTCAATTGTTGCCAACAGGTTAACGCACTGATTGTGGACAATTCTTATTAGTCCACAATAATAAACTCCATTGTGCTTATTGATCTGGAGGGACAGGGCTTCCAGTTGGACGTGGAGTCGGCAAACGGGAAAATTGACCCAGTACCATTGAGGCCGCGGATTTGGCGACTTCTCAAATGGCGGCCTCGCACGAAACGACGGCCGTCCAAAGCCTCCTCTGAGCGTAGCCGAAAGGGAGCTAAAATTAAAAATTCACAATCCGCACACCTCACCGCCAGATATACTGCGGCGTCGGGCAGCTACCCGATTCAGGAGTATGCAAATGGAAAATCCAGTCATGGGTTTAACCCCATACCTCACCGTCAGTGACGCAAAAGCAGCCATCGAGTTTTACAAGAAAGCCCTGGGGGCAACCGAAATCGCCCGCCACGGCGCGCCCGGCACCGACAAACTCATGCACGTCCGCATGGACATCAACGGCAGTGTCTTCTTCTTCGCCGATGACTTTCCCGAATTTCATGAAGGCAAAAGCAATTCGCCTCTGGCATTAGGCGGCTCGCCCATAACCCTGCACCTCCAGGTCGAAGATGGACAGGCAACATGGGATCGCGCCCTCGCCGCCGGCGCCACCGCCACTATGCCGTTTAAGGAACAATTCTGGGGCGACCTCTATGGCCAGTTTACCGACCCCTTCGGACACAACTGGTCCATCGGACAATCCGTGAAGAATCCCACTAAAGAAGAGCTGGAAGAAGGCGCAGAGGCCGCCTTCGAACGGGGCAGGGAGAAGGCTGTCAAGGGGTAGCAGCCAACTTTTCTTCCAAGTGACTCATTCCAAAGGAAAGAAAGCCTCAATGGTTGGCCGATTATTTCGCGAAATCCGATATACTTGAAAGAGAGGTACTGAAAGAAAAGCCCACTTCGAAAAGTGGGCTTTCTTATTGAAACAAAGGACTTTGTATGCAACTGGTATAGAATCAAGACTTTAGCAGGGTCACCAAGTATATAGTCAATGTTTTCAAGGACTTGACCAACCCCCACCCTGGGTAGGAGAGCCTGATCTTTAGTGAATCCGGATGTCACCCGATCCAGTCTCGACCCGCACTGCAGGCCCGCCACCATTAATGTCGCCCGTAATGTGATGCTTCTCGAAGCTGCCGTGCGTGGTGAGCGGCGGATCGCTGTGTACCGAGCCGGAGCCAGTCTGAGCATCGAGGGAGAACTTCGAGCTGCCCGTATCAAGGGTCACGGACCCAGACCCGGTTTGCAGCCGCCATGGAGATGTCGGTTGGCCCTGAACCTCAATATCTCCGGAGCCGGTTCCCGCGGAGAGCTCACCCTGTACGCCTTTGAGCCGGATGCTTCCGCTCCCGGTCTGGGCCTTCACTCCGCTTGGTGACATTAGCTCCGCGCGAATGTCGCCCGAGCCGGTTTCAAGCGTCGTGCGACCGCTCAGCCCGGATGCGTCGATTGACCCCGAGCCGGTATTGATCTTCGCCGGGCCGCTCAGGTCAGTCACATGGATATCTCCTGACCCGCTGTTCGCGGTGAGATCGGTGCCTTTCGGCGTCGCGATGTCGTAGTCGATCGAGATGTTCTTGTAATCCGTATGTTTCCCGATGCTGATCGAGTTTCCGGCCTGCTCGATCGGCGGGTTCGAAACCACCTGATGAACGCGCTCCTCAGGAGACCCGTTGTCGATCCAGCTGTTCCACTTGGCCGCGTGCACATGGCCAATGATATGCACGCTCGAATCCGAGCCAGGAGTGATGCGAATGTATCCGGAACCCGTATTGACGTAGAGCGTAACCCCTCCGCTTGTTTGAAGGGTCTTGTCGAAGGTGCCATCGGCTGCAAGAAGAGCAGCTGGTGTCAACAGCAGGGCACTTACTGCGATTACTCTGTGGAGTTGCATAGTAGCTAATTCCTTTGTTTGAAACGTAACGATCTAAATTTTTCTGGTGAAGCGTAGCCAGCACACCTACTCTGATGCTGGAGGACAACACTGGAAGATAATAAGAAAGGTTAACTCAATTAACCTCCTGCTTTTTCATTAAATAGTGCATGCTCCCGTAGCCGGGTTAGGCTCGTGCCAAAAAGATCGGCCCCAGTGGTGAGGTTTTCTGATCGGCGACTGGCTAAGGTGTAGCATCAATGGCATTGCGAGCCGGTCTCGGTATCTATTCTTCCGCCAGCCGACTTGTGGTCGCGACACCCGCAACGATCTTTGCGTCCCGCATTGACGTAGGATCAAAACCCCGACATGGAGGCAACCTATGGAGAACGCACTTAGATCCGGTGGCGGATTGCTCATTATGGTCCTCATGATCGCACTCAGTGGTTTGGCGATCGGTGCTCTCGCTCGTTGGATCGTGCCTGGTCCTGATCCGATGAGCATCGGAAAAACCATTTTGCTTGGACTCGCCGGCTCTATCGTTGGCGGCGTAATCGGAGCCCTGTTTCACCTTTCCCCGATCGATCACCCGTTTTGGATTCTCCTCTTGGAAATCGCCTGTGCAGTGGGCGTCCTTTTGCTTTTCAAGCGATTCCGGAAAACCCGCTCAGTCGGCACTTAGCAACCGCTCGCGGAAAATGATCACTGCTGAAGAACGACCGTGTCTCCTTCTTTCAGTCCATCCAGAATTTCGGTCTTGCTGCCGTTCGAGATACCAGCCTTTACCGGAATCTTTCGCTGGCCGTCCTTTTGCTTGGGATCTGGAACGAAGACTGAAGCATTTTTTTGGTTGTCATACACTAGCGCCTGTTCCGGAACGCTAAGGGCATTCTTGTGTTCGGTAATCAAAACCTCAGCGTTGGCCGTCATATTGGCCTTAAGCTCGCCCGTAGGATTGTCGATCGAAACGCGCACCTCGAAGGTCGTAACATTGTCCTTCTCAACACCCAGCGGAGCGATCTTCGTAACCTTGCCGTTGAACGTCTTGTTCGGAAATGACTCGACGCGAATGCGCGCAGGCTGACCGAGATAAACATTCGCGATGTCGGCTTCATCGACCTTGCCTTGAACGTACACCTGGGTGGTGTCGCCAATCGTCATTACAAGGGTCGCGGTCGAACCGAGGACGAGAATGGAGCTGACAGCATCGCCAATCTCTACGTCACGGGACAGCACAACGCCATCGATCGGAGCAACCAGTGTCGTGTAGCTGAGCTGTTCATTCAACTGGTCGAGGCTGGCTTGCGCCTGCTGCACCTGTGCCTGCGCCTGTTTGAGCTTGGCCTGATCCACGCTGATCTGCGCGACTGAGGAATCGCGCTTGTTCTCGGCCGCAACATAGTTACGTTGGGCATCGTCGAGAGTCTGTTTCGAGACGATGCCATCATTCGACATGGCAAGGTTACGATCGTAGGTGGATTTGTACATCGGCAGGTCGGGAGCTGCCGCAGCGACCTTGTCCTGATCGATATTGGCCTTAAATGTGACAACATTCGCTTCGGCAGCGGCGAGCTGCGCTTTTTGCGCTGCAACCTGCGCAAGGATCTCCTGTTGGTCGAGCTGAGCCAGTACCTGACCCTTATGAACGTTCTGGTTAATATCGACGAAAAGCTTCTCGACAATGCCGCTGGCCTTCGACTTGAGCTCGACCTTGGTGATGGGCTGAATCTTGCCCGTGGCAACAACGCTTTTAGCAATATCGCCACGTGTAGCCTTGGCCAGCTTGCTGGGCTCAATCTTTGTCCCGCTCCCCCGAGCAACGGCAACAATGGCAACCAAAGCCACCAGAACGATCGCCGGGATGGCCCAGAGCCACCATCTTTTCTTCCGCTTACGCTGCGTCGTCACTCAAGATTCTCCCGCTGTTTAGACTGGTCATTCGCAAATAGGTACGTGTCAAGGTGGTATACGAGGGCGGCGGCCCGTTAGTTCCAGTATATGAACTGTTAAACTCAGAGAAAAATGTCAGGCCTGCTGCTCTTCCGGTTTGTCTCGATTGCGGTTCTGATTCTCGCCAATGGCTTCTTCGTCGCGGCAGAATTCGCTCTCGTCAGCTTGCGCGAAACCCGTGTCGAGCAGCTGATCGCGCAGCGCCGTCCTGGAGCACGGACGGTCCGCCGCCTGCAGCAGAATCTGGACGATTTTTTACCTGCTGTTCAATTTGGCGTAACACTCTGCAGCCTTGCGCTTGGATGGATCGGAGAGCCTGTTGTCGCGTCTGTCTTTCAGGAGTGGCTCTCCTATGTGCCTCACGCCGGAGTCTACTCTCACCTCATTGCCGTACCTGTGGCCTTTGCACTCATTACCTACTTCCATGTCCTCCTCGGGGAACTGGTTCCGAAATCGCTCACTCTACGAAAGGTAGACCAGGTAGCGCTCGGGGTTGCCGGCCCCATGGACGCCTTCATTCGTGTCACGCGTCCGGCGGTACGGCTGCTGAACATCTCAGCTGCATTCGTTCTGCGCCTCTTCCGCGCTCCGATGGTGCACGAGGGCACTGTGCACTCGCCGGAGGAGCTGAAACTCATCGCCACGGCGGCACGGCGTGTCGGCATGCTGCCTGAGTTTCAGGAGGCGCTCATCCATCGCGCGGTCGAGGTGAACGAGATTCCGACGCGCGAGGTCATGACTCCCCGGCAGCGTATCTTCTCGCTTCCCGCAGACATGCTCATCGAAGCGGCGAGTGCACGCATCGTGGAAGAGTTACACTCCCGGGTCCCCGTGTACGACCCGTCGCGGGGGCCAGACCATATCGTGGGAATTGTCTATTCAAAAGATATCTCGCGACTCATGCACTTCCGCGCCTCGGCCCGCACACGGTTTGCCGACGCGCCCTTCACCGAACTTCGTCTGCGACAGGTCATGCGTGAAGTCCTGGTGGTGCCGGAAACGAAACCGGTTCTGGACCTGCTGCAGGAGTTTCAGCAACGCCGTCGTCATCTGGCAATTGTGGTGGATGAATTTGGTACGACGGTCGGACTCGTCACCGTTGAAGACGCAATTGAGCAATTGGTAGGCGAAGTAGAAGACGAGTTTGATGTCACGGCAAAGACGGCCCTTACATCCGCCAGCGGCGGAGTAGTGCTTGACGGCAGCGTGAACCTCCGCGATCTGGAAACACAGATGAACTGGCGGCTTCCGCGTGATGGGGGTGTGGAAACCCTGGCCGGATACCTGCTCACTCGGCTCGGTAAAATTCCCAAGGGCGGGGAAACTGTCGAATTTGAAGGCCGCAAACTCACCGTCGCGGAGATGAACGGAAACCGCATCAGCAAAGTCGTCGTCGAGAATCTGAAATCCGCGGGTGACGAGCAAATGCCTCTCCAGCCGGAGAAGGCCTCCTGATGCATGCGCTGCGATCGCTGCTGATGCGATTGGCGTATACCATCCCGGTAGTCTGGCTGGTGGTGACGCTAGTTTTTCTTCTGATTCACATTGTGCCTGGCGATCCAGTCGAGCAGATGCTGGGGGAAGGCGCCCGCGCGCAGGACATCGCCGCTCTGCGCCATGTTTACGGGCTCGATATTCCGCTTGGCCGGCAATACATCCACTACTGGCGTGGAGCAGTCCACGGTGATCTGGGCCGATCCGTAAGGCTGAATGATACAGTCTCGCATCTGGTCCTCACGCGCTATCCATATACGCTCGAGTTGACTGCCGCTGCGTTGATCGTGGCCTTGTTACTGTCGATTCCGGCGGGAATCACGGCGGCCCTTCATCGTGGACGGTGGCAGGACAATGCTCTCGGTGTTGTTAGCCTGCTGGGCCTGTCATTTCCGGGTTTTGCGCTGGGCCCAATTCTGATCCTAGTGGTTTCGATCAAGCTGGGCTGGTTGCCGGTGAGCGGCGCCGGCGGATGGGACCATCTCGTTCTGCCTGCCGTCACAATGGGGAGCGCTCTGGCAGCAATCCTGACGCGCATGGTGCGTACCGCGATGCTTGAAGAGCTGGGCCAGGACTATATACGCACGGCAAGGGCTAAAGGATTACCCGAGCGGACTATTGTCTACAAACATGCGCTGCGCAACGCGATGATCCCCGTTCTCACGCTGATTGGCCTGCAATTCGGCGCGCTCCTCGCCGGAGCCATCGTGACCGAGACAATCTTCAGCTGGCCAGGGATCGGGCGCCTCACCGTCTCTGCAATTTCCAACCGCGACTACGCGTTGGTCCAAGGGTGCATCCTTGCGGTTGGATTGACCTACGTTTTGGTAAACCTGGTAACAGATGTGCTGTATATGGTGGTGAATCCCCGAATTCGGAACTGAGGTTAGGGGATCGTCAAATGAGGGTAATTAATTCTGGCTCGATGACTTTTCCGACATTGAGGTATCCAACCGAAACCGGAAGGGAAAAGCGTCGTGGTCCAGCGCTGCCTGGGTTGAAGTATAGGACGGCCTTCCTCCACTCGATCACTGGGTTGTGCGAATGTCCGCTGACCACTACCTGAATGCCGGCAGCCACCGGATCTAGGTCGATGGCATGGAAATCATGCAGCATATAAATACTGACTCCGTTCAGCTCGATCAGTTCTGCCTCGGGTAGACGAGCACACGCGCCGCTTCGGTCGATGTTGCCTCGAATCGCCGTGACCGGGGCGAGCTGGCGGAGCTGATCGAGGATCAGTGCCTCCCCCACATCGCCGGCGTGAAGGATGTGTTCGACGCCACGCAGTGCTTCGACTGCCTCCGCCCGCAGGAGGCCATGGGTGTCGGAGATGACGCCTATCTTCATGTTCACTGCTCACTGTACTCCACGGATCTGTACCCGGATTTCCTCAGCTAGTCAAGCGATTTCCGGATAGGTGGCGATTGTGAATCCAGCGTAAAATCATCCGTATGAAGGTGACAGTCGGAGTCTCCGGTGGCGTTGCTGCTTATAAGTCAGCCGAACTCGTCCGGGCATTGCAGCGGCAGGCGCTGGATGTTCACGTGGTGATGACCGATGCGGCGCAGCAATTCGTGCAGCCACTAACGTTCGCTTCGCTTACCGGCCACAAGGTCATCACCAGCCTTTGGGCTGGCGACTCCGATGAGAGCAATCTGGATTCAGCGATTGAGCACATCGACGCGGCTCAGACTACCGATGCGTTGGTGGTCGCTCCCGCGACGGCGAACATTCTTGCCAAGTTCGCGCAGGGAATTGCTGACGATTTTCTGACGACGATGTACCTGGCCACGACAGCTCCAGTGATCGTGGCTCCGGCGATGAACGTCAATATGTGGAATCATCCGGCGACCTGCTCTAATCTGGCGCTGCTTGAAGAGCGGGGCGTTCGGATTGTCTCTCCTGACAGCGGCTATCTTGCGTGCGGAATGGTCGGGAGCGGAAGGCTGGCCGAGAATGACGCCATTGTGCAGGCTATCCTTGATGTTCTCAACCGCCGCAACGATCTGGCAGGTGAAACAGTCATGATCACCGCCGGCGGCACTCGCGAGGCGATCGATCCGGTGCGCTTCCTGGGCAACCGTTCGAGTGGCAAGATGGGCTATGCGCTTGCGGAGGCTGCCGCCAGGCGCGGAGCGAAGGTCATTCTTGTCACTGCTCCTACTGCTCTGCGCGCGCCTGCCAATTGTGAGGTCGTTCCTGTTGTCACTACCGAGCAGATGCGCTCGGCAGTGCTGGGTCGGCTCGACGGGGCGACCATTGTCATCAAGGCTGCTGCCGTCGCGGACTATCGTCCGGTCATCCAGGCAGAGCAGAAGCTGAAGCGATCCGGGTCGCTGACAATCGAGCTTGAGCCAACTGAGGACATCCTGGCTGAAGTTGTTCACTGTCGTCGCGACGGCGTGCTCGTCATTGGCTTTGCGGCCGAGACGGAGAATGCGCTCGCGCATGGGCGCGATAAGCTGTTGCGCAAGGGGGCCGATGCAATCGTGCTGAATGACGTCTCGCGCGAAGGAATCGGTTTTGATTCTGACCGCAATGCGGTTACTTTCCTCACCCAGCAGACTGCGACAGAGTTTCCGGAGATGAGCAAGCGCGAACTCGCCGACCGCATCCTCGAAGAGGTGATGGCCTTGCGGCGTCCGCAGAAAGTCGTCGCGGAACGGTAAGCGATGCCTCATCTCGACCCTGAGCAGCAGCAGGCCATTGCAGCGCGCGTCCGCTACTACCGCGATCTTGGCGTCTTCGACTTCTATCGCCGCGGTGATGCCATTCCAGAATCTGCATCGGATCGAGTAGAAGCCGCGGCTGTTTTACCCGTAGAAGAATCCATGCCAAAGAAGCACTCCACTGTTCCTCCTCAAGATTTGCTTGTCGCTGAGTCCGTGATTGCACCAGAAAAGCGCGAAGCTGCTCTTCAAGCCATTCGTGAAGACATCGGCGACTGCAAGCGCTGTCCGCTGGCGTTTGCTGGGCGGCATACCATCGTCTTCGGCGAGGGCGATGCGAATGCCCGGCTGATGTTCGTCGGCGAAGGCCCGGGCGCGGATGAAGACGCCCAAGGCAGGCCCTTCGTCGGCAGGGCTGGGCAACTTCTCAACAACATGATTACCGCCATGGGGCTGAAGCGCGAACAGGTCTACATCGCCAACATCGTCAAGTGCCGTCCGCCACAGAACCGGACTCCGGAGCCGGTGGAGGCGAATACCTGCTCGCAGTTTCTTTTCCGGCAGATTGCCGTGATCCGTCCGGAAATATTGGTCGCGCTCGGCTCGACCGCAGCGACCTACCTGCTAGGTGGCAAGTCGTCTCTAAGCTCGCTTCGCGGCAGGGTGCATGAGGCTCGCGGGTCGAAGCTGATTGTCACTTATCATCCAGCTTATCTGCTGCGCGATCCCCGGCAGAAGAAGGAAGCCTGGGCCGATCTGCAAATTGCCATGTCCGAACTGGGCTTGCAGGCTCCGAAGCGGACTGTCAGCGAGTAGGCCGCCCCCCGGGGGGTGGGGAGTAGCCAGATCTTTGAAAACAGGCTACTTAACTTTTTCTTACCGGCAAAATATTCATTTCAGGTGACTTGTGGGTAAAGTATTGATTCCTTAGGCCCTCGTCGCCGTCGACGCATCTGCTTGCGATGTTATTCCTTGGTCTCTAATACCAGTATAGCGAAATAGGGCATAATTCTATGCCTGTAGTCGTTGCAACAAATATAAATAGTACGGACGCGATTCCCGAATCGGGACTATTGGACAGGATCCTTTTGTAGCAAACTCAGCATGATTCCGGGTAGAAGACGGGCTTCACGGACGAGACGCGTTAGTCGAACGTCTCCCAACTGCGAAGGGTGTGTTCGTATGTTTCCATGTCGACGCGCTTTCCTCGGAATTTTACGCCCTCCATGCTGAGGCGGAGGCGTTGTTCGGCTGCGGCTTCTACCTTCAGCTTAATCTCGCCGCCAGCTCCGACGATGCGCTGCCAAGGCAGGCTGCGATGCCCATCCGTGCGTAGCAGCCGTGCGACTGCCCGTTGATACAACGGATAGCCTGCTGCCGCAGCGACTTTGCCGTAGGTCGAAACTTTTCCTTTGGGGACGGAACGGATGATGCGCCGGAAGGCGGCGTCGCGGGGCTCATTTTCGCGAAGCCCATCTTTCAGGATTCTTCGCTTGAGATTCTGTGGAACAGCTGGCCGTGGCATGAGCAGAACTGTATCAAAGCCCGCTTGCGGGGTGCCGCAGATCGCTTGCTGGGCAATTGTGTTGGGACTGACGCTGGCGCGGGTGTTGAAGAACCTGATCCACGATCTGAGCCCGCCTGATCCGCTGACGTTTGCGGCGATTGGATTGATTGTGGTGGCGATCGCGGTGCTGGCTTGCTACGTCCCGGCAAGAAAGGCTACGCGGGCCGATCCGATGATTGCTTTGCGGGCTGAGTGAACAAGACGCGGAATCATTTCGGAGATTCCGCGTCTGATGAAGGAACTACCAGGGTAGAGGCTCGCCCATGTGGAAGTAGCCGCCTGTGGGGCCGTCGGCTGCGAGGGTGGCAAGCTGGACGCTGGTCTTGGCGCCATCGGGAATTTCCATCGGCGCGGCGTCGGTGCCCATCTCGGTTTTCACCCAGCCGGGATGCGCGGAGTTGACTTTGATCTTGGTGTCCTTAAGCTCTGCTGCCAGAGAGACGGAGAACATGTTCAGGGCTGCCTTGGACGCGTTGTAGGCGAGGACCTTGGCTCCGTAGATGGGCGAGCCGGGGTCGGCGTGCAGCGTGAGCGAGCCCAGGATGCTCGACAGATTGACGATGCGGCCTTCGGGAGCTTTCTTGATCAATGGCAGAAGTACCTGAGTCAGTTCAACTGTGCCGAAGAAGTTCGTGTCAAAGGTTTCGCGCAGGACAGCGCTCGTGACCTTGCTGGCGTTGTTGCCTGCAAAGAACTCTTCTTTGGAAACGCCGGCGTTGTTGATGAGGATGTCGAGTTTGCCGTAATTCTTGTCGAAGTAGTCGTAGGCTTCTTTGTAATCGGCTGATTTGGTGATGTCGAAGCGGATGGCGTCTACGTCGAGACCCTCGGTCTTCAGCTTCTCTGCAGCTGATTTACCTGCTTCAAGACTGCGCGATCCGATGATGACCTTAACTGCGGTTTGTGCGAGCTGACGGGCAGTTTCGATGCCAATGCCCCTGTTTCCGCCGGTAATGAATGCAACCTTCTTTTCTGTAGCCATTTTTGTCCTCTCCTGCCTTGTTTTCAGATGAGGCAGCGTGGAATTGGATTCAGCGGAGGGTGAAGATAAATGCTCTGTGAATTCTGGTAGGCTCGGCTAAGAACCCATGCCTGCGTTTTGTGATGTTGCCCTGCCTATTCCGCTGGATCGCGCGTTTACCTATGCGCTGAATGGCGAGATTCCGGGCGTTGGATGCCGCGTGCTGGTTCCTTTCCGGAATGAAAAACTTGCAGGCGTGGTGGTGCGATTGCATGACGATGCGCCTCCGGTGGAAGCGAAGCCTCTGCTTACAATTCTTGACCGCGATCCGATTGTTTCGGGGCCCTTGCTTGAACTGGCCCAGTGGATTGCGCAGTACTATATTGCTCCGCTGGGTGATGTTTTGCGAACGATGCTGCCGCTGATGGCGGAGGTCCGGCGTGTGGTGCTGTACCGGATTACCGATACGGGGCGGCAGATTTTGTATGACGGTGCGGAGAAAGGCTCGTCGCGGCGGTCGAAGTTATCGCCCGGCGAGCAGAACCTGGAGTATGCGGTTCTGAATTGTCTCGAGGGCGGCGAAGCGGCTCGGGTTTCTCGTCTGCGGTCTTCGACCGGGGCGAGTTTGCCGTTGCTGCATGGCATGTTGCGCAAGCGTTGGATTGCCCGAGAGACGGCGGCGGATGCTCGCGATGCTCGACGGACTATTCGATATGCGGTGTTGGTGAAGGATGCGCGGCTGCCGAAGCTGAATGAGAATCAGCAGCTGATGCTGGCGGAGCTGGCTGGTTCGGGCGGTGAGCTTCCGGTGGCGGAGTTGCGCAGGCTCGTGGTACCGCAGTCAACGCTTGCGACGCTGGTCAGGCGCGAGCTGGTGCGGATGGAAGAGCGCGCGGCGGATTTTCATCTTACCGCGCTCGGTGTGAAGCGACCTGAATATGAACTGAATGCACAGCAGCGGGCTGCGTTCGATGCGATTATGACTGCCGTTGCTTCGGGTGAGTTTCGGCCGCATCTGCTGCATGGTGTGACTGGGTCAGGGAAGACGGCAGTGTATCTGGCGGCGATGCGGCATGCGCTGGATCTGGGCAAGTCGGCGATTCTGCTGGTTCCGGAGATTGGGCTGACTCCGGCGATGGCAGCGCAGCTGCATCATGCGTTTGCGTCGGAGGTGGCGTTGTTGCATTCGGCTCTGACTCCGGAAGAGCGCGCAGAGCAGTGGCACAGGATTCGCAGAGGCGATGCGCGGATTGTGGTGGGGACGCGGTCGGCGGTCTTTGCTCCGGTTTCCGACCTCGGATTGATTGTGGTGGATGAGGAGCACGATTCGAGTTACAAGCAGGAGGAGATGCCGCGTTATCACGCGCGCGATGTAGCGGTGATGCGGGCCAAACTTTCCTCGGCTGCGGTGGTTCTGGGATCGGCTACGCCTTCTCTGGAATCTTGGCAGAATGCGCAGCGTGGGCGCTACGCGAAGATCGAGATGCATGAGCGGGTGAACCAGCGTCCCTTGCCGGTAGTGGATTTGGTCGACATGCGGCGCGAGTTTCAGGAGACAGGACAGGAGCAGTTGTTTTCGCGAGCGCTGATTGAAGAAACGAAGGCGACATTGGAACGCGGGGAGCAGGCGATTATTCTGCTGAACCGGCGCGGCTATTCGTATGTGGTTTTGTGTCGGGCGTGCGGCGAGAAGCTCGAGTGCGAGAACTGCGCGATTGCGCTGACGTATCACAAGGCTGTTCCGGATGGTGACGCGCATGCGCATGTGGGGCAGCGGCTGGAATGTCACTATTGCGGTTACAAAAGGACGGTGCCGAAGGTTTGTCCGAAGTGCGAGAGCGAGCACCTGTATTTTCTGGGCGCGGGATCGCAGCAGGGTGAGGAGCGGCTGCAAGAAATCTTTCCCGGTGCACGCATCGGGCGCATGGATCGCGATACGGTGCGCGGGCGGCATGACATGGAACGATTGCTGATGCGGCTGCATTCGGGTGAGATCAACCTGCTGGTTGGCACGCAGATGATTGCCAAGGGGCATGATATTCACGGCGTGACGTTGGTGGGTGTTGTCGGGTGCGATCATGCGCTGGGGATGCCAGATTTTCGTGCTTCGGAACGCGTTTTCCAACTGCTGACACAGGTTTCAGGGAGGGCGGGGCGGGGTGAGCTGTCGGGCAAGGTGATTGTGCAGACGTATCATCCGGATCACTACGCAATTGAGTGCGCGGCGAAGCATGACTTTCATGCGTTTGTGGAGCGTGAGCTGAAATACCGGCGGTGGATGCACTATCCTCCGTTCAACGTGCTGGCCAATGTGCTGATCCAGAGTCAGCAGCTGGAAGAGGCTGCAGGATGGGCTGCCGCGCTGGGGCGATGGTTTCAGTCAACGCAGTTAACTGGCGTGCGGGTGCTTGGTCCGGCTAGTGCGCCGATTTCGCGGATTAAGCGGATTTATCGGTTTCATCTGGTGATGAAGGCAGAGAAGCGGCAGGTGTTGGCGAAGACGCTGCGGGCTATGCTGGCGCACGCGGAGAGCGTTGGTGTTCCGCGGCGGAATTTGATTGTGGATGTGGATGCGGTGAGTTTGATGTAGGGGACTGCGTCCAGCGATACGCCTTTGGCGCCGTTGGTGGTTCGGTGAAAGCCACGATTCTCGCCCTTTGCTTTCTATTCCTGCAACAAAAACCGAAGGGATCCTGGTTTAGCTAAGATGGAGCACTTTCGTGCCGCTTGAGAAAGCAGCCTTTAATTGGCGGACTTCGGCTGATCGGAGTCGAGGAGATGGAGCTCTTTGCCGGGCTTAAAGCGGACGGCCTTGCCAGGAGTGATGGTGACTTCGGCTCCGGTGCGTGGGTTGCGGCCTATGCCGGTTTTGCGGGGGCGTACGTTGAAGACGCCGAAACCCCGTAATTCTATGCGGTCGCCTTCCGCGAGAGCTTTTTTCAGGCTTTCAAAAACTGTATCTACCGCTGCTTCGGCCTTGTTGCGCGGCAGGCCCGTACGTTCGATGACGTGATGGATAATATCTTGTTTTATCAACGCGTTCACCTCTGCTCTTAGGCTTTGCCGGCAGGACTAGCGGCTAATGGGATACTAGAAAGCTTTTCCTACGTTGTCAATGCACCAGATGTGACTTAAGATGCACATTTTGAGCGGATTATTCTACTTTTTTTCATTTCGCGGTACCCTTAGAGAGCAGGAGCAAGGAGTTGCATGTCAATCAAGAGTGATCGTTGGATTCGTGAACAGGCCAAAGTACATCAGATGATCCATCCTTTCAGTGAAAAACAGGTAAAGGAGGGGGTTATTTCCTATGGATTGTCGTCATATGGCTATGATTTGCGGGTTTCTGACGAATTTAAAATCTTTACGAACGTAAATAGCGCTATTATTGACCCTAAGAACTTTGACGAGCGGTCCTTTGTGACAGTGCAGGCCGAGTCAGTCATTATCCCCCCTAACTCATTCGCACTGGCACGCTCGGTTGAGTATTTCAAGATTCCGCGCGACGTGTTGACGATTTGCGTTGGGAAATCGACATATGCACGTTGCGGCATTATTGTAAACGTGACCCCATTTGAGCCTGAGTGGGAAGGTTACGTGACCCTGGAAATTTCGAACACGACGCCTTTGCCGGCGCGTGTATATGCTAACGAAGGGCTCTGCCAGATTCTGTTCTTCCAGTCGGACGAAGTCTGCGAAATAAGCTACGCCGATCGACGAGGGAAATATCAGAAGCAGCAGGGAATAGTTCTGCCGAAGCTGTGATGGAAGAAAGACGTATGTACGCGCAGGACCTAAGGGTGGGCTTATTTGCAGTTGAGCCTATTCGCCGCACTGGACTGCGGACAATACTTGAAGAAATTAGCGGCATTGAGTTGATCGACGGCGGACTAGATGGTTTGCTGGCCGCCCCATCGCTGGATATCGCGGTGATCAGCCTCATGGTTCCTGCGGAGATCCTGACGACGATCGAGCGGCTGCGGGCCGCCACGCCTGCAATTCGCATCATTGTGATGAGCGAGGGTGGCGATGACGAGAGCGTGATCGCCGCGATCTCGGCTGGCGCCAAGGGCTATCTGCAGGATACTGCTGAGCCTGTCGAGGTCGCGCGGGCGGTCGAGCTTGTCGCTAGCGGCTCAATCTGGGCTCCTCGCAGAGCATTGTCCATGCTTGTAGACCGAATGGTGGATGGAGGAACGCTTTCACCACGATCGGCTCCTCAATTTACCCATCGTGAGCTGGAGGTGCTGCAGTTGCTGGTGTCGGCGCGGTCGAACCGTGAGATTGCCGAGGCACTGGGCATTGAGGTGCGCACCGTTAAGTCCTATGTAGGCCGGATGATGCGGAAGGTGGGTGTCGGCAACCGGATTGCACTCTCGGTCCATGCCGCCAGGAATGCTCTGGGCGACGGCCCGGGCCATGGTAACTAGGGGTCGTCGGCGCAACACCGGTTAAATCAATAACATGCTATCTATGCATCCCGGCCGGATGGGCTTACTTAGGTTCATCCTACCTCTGTTATCTTGCGGGCCACGCAGGAAAGCCGTACAACCCTACTAGCAACAACGCAGATCTGGGGAACGGGGCGGCTTGTGCAGACCACTGTACAGCCACCCCATTTTTTTTGGCCCCTCTCTAAAAGAAACGCGCCTATCTGTAACCCTCGGCATTCCGTATTTCCGGGAACACATTCTCCGCCGACTCAACCCGGGCGGTATCCCTTGCATCACAGTGTCTGGAGCGATGGAACCTGTTGCCGGGTATTCTCGACGCGTGCAGCGTTCTTTGAGGGATGAGGGGCCGCGTTGATTCGTGAATAATAATGAAACAAAATATCGACCGTAGGAGATCGACCAAGATGAAAAAAATATTTGCGTTGTTGTGCATTGTGGGAATGACCTTGCCAGCGCTGGCGGCGAGCGACAAAGCGGCACTGGATCAGCGACTGGAAAATGCGCGGACCGTCATTGATGAGATCATGCAGACCCCTGATAAGGGCATTCCTGACTCGATTGTGAGGCAGGCCACCTGTATCGCAGTCATTCCCAGCGTGAAGAAGGGCGCGTTCATTGTAGGCGCAGAGTATGGGCAGGGAGTTGTTACGTGCCGCACGGGACGCGGCTGGAGCGGCCCGGTATTTATCCGCCTGGCTGGCGGGTCGTTTGGATTCCAGATCGGCGGCGAGGGAACGGACCTGGTACTGGTTGCGATGAATGACAAGGGTCTGCAGGATCTCTTGAAGAGCAAATTCAAGATTGGCGGCGACGCTTCTGCGGCGGCGGGACCCGTTGGACGCAATGCGGAGGCGTCGACGGACATTTCGCTGAGAGCAGAATTGCTAACCTATTCCCGGAGCAGAGGCTTGTTTGCCGGCATCGACCTTGGCGGCGCGACGGTCAGCCAGAACACCGACGACACGACGTTGCTTTATGGCGCGCCACATACCTTCGACCAGATACTGAAGGGAAACGCGCTGCCTCCTGAGGATTCGCGGCCGTTCTTGCGCACAATTGCCAAGTACTTCCACGCTTCGCAGACGCAATCGGGCTTCTAAGAGAGTAGCGTTTAACGTACCCGAGAAGGGCCGCAATGAGCGGCCCTTTTCTTATTGGGCTTTGCCGGCAGTCTTGCGAATTCTTTTTTGCGTTTACACTGACAATTAAATTTCGTACATGCAAGAACGCCTTGAGTTCGTCGTTGTCTGGGTATTGGTTCGCCTTCTTGGCTGGCTACCGCGTAGTGTCGCGCGGAGTGCGGGGGCCGGAATTGGTTGGCTGGCTTATCGGATTGTGCCCAGGCTGCGAAGTGTCGGCTTCAGGAATCTGGAACTGGCGTTTCCGGAGTGGAGTGACGAACAGCGTCAGGATGTGCTTAGAAGGCTCTATCGCAATTTGGGCTGGCTGCTGGCTGAGTTCTGCCAGATGCCCAGATATACCCGGGAAAAGTCGCAATTGTTTCTACGCTATGATGGGCTGGAACATTTCCTTGCTGCTCGCGACAAAGGCAAGGGCGTGCTTATTGTCACGGGACATCTGGGCGCTTGGGAACTATCGAGTTTCTACCATTCGCTGATGGGTTACCCCATGAGCATGGTCATACGGCGTCTCGACAATGCCAAAGTGGACGGGCTGGTAAATCACATTCGCTGCCTGCATGGAAATTGCGTGCTGCACAAGGATGACTTTGCGCGCGGGCTGTTGGGAGCGATACGGCAGGGCGAGACGGTTGGCATCCTGATGGACACAAACATGACGCCGCCGCAGGGCGTATTTGTGCCGTACTTCGGGAGGTTGGCGTGCACTGCGTCGGGGCTGGCTCGTGTTGCATTGAAGACCGGGGCTGCGGTGCTGCCGGGCTTCATGCTTTGGGAAGAGGCAGAGCAGAAATACGTGCTTCATTTCGGAGAAGAGATTGTTTTCGACCGCACGGGCGATGATGAGGCCGATGCCATTACCAACACGGCCAGGTGTACGGCCGCAATAGAGGCGTATGTGAAGCGGTATCCTGATCAGTGGCTATGGGTGCACCGGAGATGGAAGACGCGTCCGGACGGTGAAGAGCCGGTGTATTGAAAGGTGAGAGTTCTGGATGAGTCCATGTTTCAGGTGAAGGAACTAGCGGCTTCGATTGGCGCAGAGTTGCGCGGGAGCGGCGACGCGACAGTCAAACGTGTTACCAGCGCTGCCTTGGCTGATGCCGATGCGCTCATCTTTGCGGAAGACGACACTTCGTTGCATGAAGCGCTCAATTCGAAGGCGGCCGCTGTTCTGGTAACGGAGGAGCTGGCTCGGCACGCAGGTGTAGCCAAGCCGCTTCTGGTCATGCGGCAGCCTCGTTTAGGGTTTGCACGCGCAGCGCAGTTGCTGCGCTCTTCAGATCGAAAGACCGGCGTGCATTCGGCGGCCATCGTCGCGCCAAGCGCTGTTCTTGGCGAGGGCGTTTCTGTCGATGCCTATGCCGTGGTGGAAGATGGCGCGCAGATTGGCGCGGGGACGAGTATCGGCACGGGTTCGGTGATCGGTACTCATGTGCGCATCGGGAAGGATTGCCGGGTGTATCCGCGTGCTGTTTTGTATCCAGGCGTTACGCTTGGCGACCGCGTTATGGTTCATGCCGGCGCCGTCCTCGGCGCAGATGGCTTTGGCTACGTGCGCGATGCGGCGACGGGCGAATATCTGCAGTTTCCACAACAGGGGAAGCTGGTTATTGAAGACGACGTCGAGATCGGCGCCAATACGACGATCGATCGTGGGGCGTTGGAAGAGACACGCGTCTCGCGCGGTGTGAAGATCGATAACCTGGTTCACCTTGGCCACAATGTTCGTGTAGGGAAAGATGTTGTCATCGCGGCACAGACAGGTGTTTCCGGCAGCAGTGTTATCGGCGATAACGCTATTGTTGGCGGGCAGGTGGGGATTGGCGATCATGTCGAGATTGGGGAAAAGGTGATTCTTGGTTCGCAATCCGGAGTGCTTCCGTGGAAGAAACTCCGCGGGCCGGGGATTGTTCACTGGGGCACTCCCGCAAAACCTGTCAAAGAATATCTGAGGGAACTGGCGGCTCTCGCTCGCTTAAGACGCGCGTCGAACAAAAAAGAGGACTAAGCGGTGGCTACGGTCGTCATCGGGGGGCACTCACGCAATATCGGCAAGACCTCGGTGGTGGCGGGTCTGATTGCGCGGCTGCCGCAATATCGTTGGACGGCTTTCAAGATTACTCAGTATGGACATGGTTTCTGCACGGCGAACGGCGAGCCTTGCGACTGCCAGACTGAAGATCACACGTTAGCTGTAAGCGAGGAGCGCAGCCGGAGCAGCGGTACTGACACGGCGCGGTTTCTTGCATCGGGCGCGGAACGGTCGATCTGGGTGCGGACACGCACAGGCATGTTGGCCGAGGCGATGCCGCGGATTCGCAAGGAACTGGCTGGGGCGGAAAACGCGATCATCGAGTCGAACAGCATTCTGCAATTTCTCAGGCCGGATTTGTATCTAACTGTTCTTGATGCGGGCACGGCGGATTTCAAGGATTCTGCGCGGCTCTTTTTGGATCGCGCGGATGCTGTGCTGATTCGTGGGACGGGCGTGGGCTTGACTCCGCAATGGGGTGGAGTTTCGCTCAAGCTGATCGAGGGTAGGCCGCAGTTTGTGGTTGAGCCGCCGGATTATATGACGGAGGATGTGTTGCGTTTTGTGGAGGAGCATTTAGGCTAGCGCTACTTCTCAGGGAAGTGAGGTGACAGTGGGCAAGGGAAGACGATGGGTTTTTGGAATTCTTCTGCTGCTATTGCTGGTCGTTGTGGTGTTCCCTGCATGGCTAGTTCACTGGAGAGGCGATCGCGGTAAAGACATTGTCGATGCGGGGACGGTACCGGTTCTCACCGTGACCAGTTCGAGTTTTGTCGACGGCGGCGTAATGCCGCCAAAATACACATGCGATGGCGGCCATGTGTCGCCTCAACTCTCGGTTTCTGCGCTGCCCGCAGCTAGCAGGAGCCTGGCGTGGATCGTATACGACACGGATTCTCCGGTAGATTTTGTGCACTGGGTGGCTTTCAATCTGCCTCCAGGATTGCGCGATCTGCCTGAGGGAGCTTCAGCGCAACCGGGAAGCTTACAAGATGGAGTGCAAGGCGGCAACGATTTTGACAAAACCGGATATGGGGGTCCATGTCCACCGGGACAAAAGCCACATCACTATGTCTTCCACGCTTATGCACTCGATACGTCGTTGCAGCTTCCGGAAGGCGCAACGCGCGAGAAAGTGGCTCAGGCCGCAAAAGGACATGTGCTGGCTGAGGGAAAGATTGTGGGGTTGTATACGCGTAGCAAATAGCAGGCTGAGATTATTTCTGTGGTGGGAACGGCTCCGCTTTCATTGAGCCGTCGCGCTGCTTCATCAGAATCTGCACTTTGCCTTCGGCCTGTTCCAGATGCTCTTTGCACTCGGCTGAGAGCCGCATGCCTTCTTCAAACAACTTGATTGAGTCTTCGAGGGGCAGGTCACCGTGCTCCATCTGTTCTACGATCTTTTCCAGCCGCTTCAGCGATTCTTCAAAGCTTGCCAACGCTTGTTCCCTCGGGCGTGTCTTGTTTTGTGACTGCTGCGTTGGGCAGGATGCTGGCCAGGACTTCAGCGGCGGCGGTGTAGCGGCCGAAAGGAGCGCTTACCTGCACACCCTGCACCATGGGTCGCGCCGTATCGAGCATCTCCTGTGCGATGCGGATACCTTCGGCGCGAGCGGCTTCCGGCGAGGCCGCCTGCTGCATGCGCAGCATGATGCTGTCGGGCACGGCGACGCGCAGATCGTTCTTCATGAACTCGGCGTTGCGCAGGCTGGTGAGCGGCCAGATGCCCGCGATGACGGGGATGCGGAAGCCTTCAATGCGCTTGAGGAAGGCTTCGAGGACGCGCAGGTCGAAGACCGGCTGTGTGATCGAGTACTCCGCGCCGGCTTCTACTTTGTACGCGAAGCGGCGAACCT
Organism: Terriglobales bacterium; assembly: GCA_963823845.1. Classification (GTDB taxonomy): domain Bacteria; phylum Acidobacteriota; class Terriglobia; order Terriglobales; family Acidobacteriaceae; genus Alloacidobacterium. Next base: position 778,608 of record CAWGND010000014.1, on the reverse strand, counting down.
CGTTGTCGATATCCGGAACGCCTGGATTGGCTGCGCACGCGATGGTGAAGCCGGTGGACGCACCGATGGGGTTGCCGCCGATGTCGAGTCCATGGTTCAGGCGATTGACGATGTTTACGAGACCAATCGCGTCTACGTCGAAAACAGCTGTTGCGTCCGGATAGTTGCCCAGTTTCGGCGGGTCGCCGGTGAGGCACAAGATGTTCTTGAGACCAATCGACGATGCACCAAGCAAGTCGCTTTGAATGCTGAGCACGTTGCGGTCGCGGCAGGTGTAGTGCAGGATCGTTTCGATGCCGGTCTTCTGCTGGATCTGGATGCAGAGGCTCTGCGCGCTCATGCGGGCCGAGGCGCGCGGCGAATCGGGCACATTGATCACATCAATGCCGAGACCGGCTAGAAGGCTTGCCCCTGCAAGTTCCTTGGAGCAGTCAATGCCTTTTGGGGGAACTATCTCAACCATCGCCACGAATTTGCCCTCGCGGACGAGCCGTCCGACGCGCGAGCGTTCTTCGATAGGAGGTGGCGGTGTTTCCGTTACGATCGGGGCGCGCGAGGCGTGCGTGGCGCTTGTTTTCTGTGCTTCCACTGCCCTGGTCGCAGACTTCATGGCGCGAATGTGATTCGGCGTTGTGCCGCAGCAGCCGCCGATGTACTGCACGCCCGCTCTCAGGAACTTTCTGGTGAAGCTGGCCATGTACTCCGGCGAGCAGAGATAGATATTGCGTCCGTCGACGGCACGCGGCATACCTGCGTTCGGCATGACTGCCAGTGGAAGGCTGCTTTCAGACGCCATGCATTCGATTGCAGTTAGAACAGTTGCCGGGCCGGTGCTGCAGTTGACTCCGATGGCATCGGCTCCCCAAGCTGCCAGCTTGGCCGCTGCGACTTCGGGAGCGGCTCCGTCGAGGCAGTGTGCTTCTTCATCTACGGTGACGAGCGCTATGACTGGAATATCGGGTGCAACCTCGCGCGCTGCTGACAGTGCCTGCTCGGCCTCGTTGAGCGCGGGCATGGTTTCGATCACCAGCAGGTCTACGCCAACACCGGGACCACCTGCGACGAGGCCGCGAATCTGCTCGGCAAAGGCGATGCGCGCTTCTTCCAGAGATGTTTTGCCTAGCGGCTCAAGGTGGATGCCCAGAGGGCCGACGGAGCCGGCGACCCAGGCGGTTCCGGCCTGTTTGTCTTTCAGCTGGGCGACGGCCTGGCGGGCGATGCGCACGCCTGCCTTGTTGATCGGGGCGACCTGGTCCTGAAATCCATAACGAGTGAGGCGGAAGCTGTTTGCGCCGAAGGTGTTTGTTTCTATGACTTCGGCGCCTGTCTGCAGGTACTCTTCGTGGATGGAGCGGACGAGTTCGGGCTGCGAGAGGTTGAGCTCGTCATAGCACCGGTTGATAAAAACACCGCGATCGTAGAGCATCGAGCCCATTGCTCCGTCAAATAGCACAGTGCGGTTGCCAAACAGGTTGTGTAGACGATTTGTCATCGTATCTCTTGTAGTCATGCTAAGGCACTTGCGGCGAGAGCGCCAGCCGGAATCAATTGCAACACGACGAATCGGACGGTCGGCCACAGACTCGAGTGCATCTGCTTTGTTATACTTGGCTTTCCCGCGAACTTCGTAAGAAGAACGGTTGAGGTCTCAGGATTTGAAGAGAAGAAGTCTGCTTTCAGTTGTTGTATTGATTTGCTCCGTATCGTTTTTGACCGCTTGCGGCAAGAATTTTTACTTTGCAGGCCGTAACCTTCCGCCCAGCGGAGTTGCCAACCGGGTCCTCGTAGCGGTCCAGAATCCTAGCGCACTGACCAAGGGCGAGTTGCTGTTCGACGACGCTCTGTACGACATTCGTCACGCCTACAACAATGTGAATAAGACTTTTTCGATCGGCGGGTTCGCGGGAGCTCTGCCGGTCACCATCCAGAACATGCCGGAGCAGCAGGTAGGCGCCGTATATTCGATTGGCGACGGAAGCCTTACCACTGTGAGCTACGCGACCGAAAAGGTGCTGTCCAGCACGGCGGCCGGCAATCTCAACGGGATCTCGCAGAGCATTTTTATCTCCCGCGACCTGAGCTATATCTATGCAGCCTCGCAATCGGCTCATTCGCTTACTGTGCTTGATCATGGCAGAACAGTTACGCTGAATGTTCCCGGGGTTTATCGCGTTTCAGTGAATCCTGGCAATACTGTTGCCCTGGCTTTCGTTCAGAACACGAATGATGTGTATAGCGTGGTGCACCTGAATGCGGACCAGCAGCAGGTGGCGATCAACAATCCGCATTGGAATCCGGGACTGCCGAATTCGCAGCCCGCACAGGACTGCGAGCCGCAGAACCTTCCCGTCTATTGCGTCTTTCCCGTGAGCGCGGCCAGCGGTGTATCCTTCGACCACCCGACAAAGGCTGTGTTCTCGACCGATGGCTCGACCGCCTATGTTTTGGATTGTGGGCCGGAGTGCGGTGGAACTACCTCTGGCATCACCACGATCCCGATTACGGCTTCTTCGCTGAACCCCTCTGGAGTTGGAGCCAGCGGTATTGCGATGCTTGCTACAAGCAATATTGCGGTGCCGGGCGGTGCAACCAACGGCTTGTTCAATGGAAGTACCTTCTATGTGGCGGGTCAGCAACTGCAGAGTGATGGTCTGCTGGCTGGGAATCTTTCGATTGTGAATACAGCGACCGGGCAGGTGACTGGGCAGTACTCGATCAGCGATGGCACGCACAACAAGATGGTTTTGGCTGACAACGACACGCTCTGGATAGGCTCCTATCAGTGCCAGTCGGGCGAGCGCTACAAGCTGAGCCAGTCCACGGCGCCGGGAACACCCTTCGGTTGCATCACCATGTTCAACACGTCGAACAACTCGGTCCTGGTGGAATCATTCAAGGGCGACGGGACTGGCATTGCTGCTGTGATCAGTCTGAATAAGGTCTATACAGCAGAGGGTGGTCAGGTCTACATCTACAACACTGCTGATGGCACGGCGCGTGATAATACCAACGTGACGGTCACTGGAACTGCCTACGACGTGGCCTACATGGACGCCGCCACTGACGGCGACAACACGACGTACTAGCCATCTCAGGGCTCTGGCTCAGAAGGCGCAATGCTTACATCGCGCCTTTTGCTTGCTGCCTCTTCAGTTCGGTGAGGAAAGCCTGCTCGCGGTCCGCGACGTAGCTTTTGTAGCCTTCAGGGTCAATGAACGGGTTCACGCCGCCACTGGTGATCCGCGCGAACTTTTCCGTAAGCCCGTAATAGCCTCCATGTGCGCCCAGAAACACATCGCAGGGTAGTGACTTCAGGACGCGGAAAGTGCGCTCATAGTCCTGCGCTATCTGGGGGTATTGCGGGTTGTTTACGAGCTTGTATCCGGGGTTGACATTCGGGCTGCCCACGATCACGACGTTATACGTCTTGCCGCCGTCCTGGACCTTGAGTGTCCATGTCGTGCAGCCTTTCGTGTGTCCGGGAGTCAGGTGCGCTACCAGGACGGCATCGCCTAACCGTACCTCGTCGCCATCATTCAGGACACGATCGACCTTCGCGGTTGGATAGAGCATGTCCTTTAACTTGGCGTACTGAAAATCGCTCTTGCCACCGTCTTCGATCTCGGGCACGTCGGCATCCATGACCATATATTTCGCGCCGGTCAGTTGTTTGATGAGCGCGCTGCCGGCGCAGTGATCGATGTGCGCGTGGCTAATGAGCAGGATTTTGATGTCAGTGAAGCGGAAGCCCAGCTGCTCGACGCTCTTTCTGATCTGGGGCACGGAGGTCGCGAGATTGCTGTTGATCAGGATGTGCCCCTGTGGCGTTGTGATCAGGAATGCGGCCAGGTCTTTACTGCCGACGTAGTAGACATTTCCGATGATGCGATGGGGCGGGAATGATTCGACCCATTCGGGGTTGGTCTGAGAAATGAGATTGGCAGTGGGCTGGGCAAAAAGACTGCCCGCGAAGAAGAAAGCTATAAAGAGCAGGCGAGAAAGCATAGGCAACCAGCATGACACTGGCTTCGACATCGTCGCTATAGCCGGCACTCAAAAAGAGATGACCTTCTATGTACCTGCTGCCTGCCTAGGATCAGTGATACAAACGTCTGAGGAGAAACGCGACCAGGGCTCCATGCGCGGTCTTACAAAGTTATGCCGGAAAATTCTATCGCCGATATTTTAGCTATTGCAGGGCACCGCGATGACGTGGAGCAAACCTGCGGGGGCACACTGCTCAGAATGAAAACTCTTGGCTGCCGCACCGCGATCCTTGACCTTACGCAGGGCGAAGCGGGCACGCGTGGCTCGGCTGCAGAACGTGCCGCGGAAGCAGCTTATGCCGCGTGCATTCTCGGGGTAAACTGGCGGCAAGCGCTTGATATCCCGGATGGACGCGTTGAGAACAGTTATGAGAATCGCGTCAAGGTGGTTCGGGTGCTGCGCGAGGTTCGTCCGCGCCTCGTCATTCTGCCGTATTGGACTGGCCGCCACCCTGATCACTACACCACATCGACGCTTGGCTACGAGGCGTGCTTTCTTTCAGGACTTGCCAAGCTCGATACCGGAGCGCTGCCGCACCGGCCGTTCAAGATTCTCTATGCGAGCCTTTACGCCGACGTGCGGCCCAGCTTTGTCGTCGATATCACGCCATATATCGAACATCGGCACCAGGCACTGATGGCCTACAAATCGCAATATCGGAACCAGGCAGCGGGCAGCGGTCTTTTTGTGCCTGAGGAGGAAATTCGCGACCGCACATTTGCCGAAGCGCGCCACTACGGACTATTGGGAGGAGTTCGTTACGCGGAGCCGTTTGTGCAGAAGGAAGTCGGGCTGGTCGATGATGTGCTCCGCATTCCGGTGCAGTCGATCTAATTTAGCTCGCGCTGAGCTGTGGGTCGAACGCGTCGATGACGCAATTGCGGCCTGCGCGCTTCGCTTCATAGAGTGCGCGATCAGCGGCTTCGATCAGGATGTTCGCATGTGCTCCTTGGTGGGCGATCAGTGTCGCGCAGCCAACGCTGATCGTAACGATGCTGTGCTGACTGCCGGCGTGTTCCTCTTTGAGATCTTCCACCGTCTGGCGGAGCCGTTGCGCCAATTCATACGCCCCCGGCCGGTCTGTATCAGGCAGCACGATCGCGAATTCTTCGCCGCCATAACGGGCCACCGTGTCTCCAGAGCGTCGAAATACCTGCCGCGCAGAGTCGGCGATCCGACGCAAGCAGCTGTCGCCGCGGAGGTGTCCATACAGATCGTTGTAGAGTTTGAAATGGTCTACGTCGAACAGGAGAAGCGACATGGGTGATCCCGTGCGGCAGGCCCGTCGCCACTCATGATCGAGCGCTTCATCAAGCTGTCTGCGGTTGGCCGTGCCGGTAAGGGGATCGACGGAGGCCAGCGCCTCGAGTGCTAGATAGGCATCCTGCAATCGTTCTTCGGCGGCCTTGCGCTCGGCTACATTGCGAACGACATTCACATAGCCAATAGGCTCTCCCGTAACCCGGTCGCAGTAGAGGCTGATGTTCGCTTCCATCCAGAGATAGGTGCCGTCTTTTTTTCTGCAGCGATAGGTGAGCGATTTTGCCGGCTCTCCGCTTTTTAGCGCGTCGAGAGTCGCTGTCATCGCGGGGATATCGTCGGGATGAACGATATCCTCCTGGTATGTGTTTCCCATCAATTCCTGCGGGTCCCAGCCCATCATCCATCGCACTGCGGGAGAGATATATTCTCGGCGGTGGTTCAGGTCGGTGAGGACGATGATGTCGCGGGAGTTTTCTGCCAGGAGCCGATAGAGCTGCTCGCTCTTCCGCGCTGCCTGTTCGAGCATGCGCCGCTCATTGAGCACGACGGCAACAAGCGCTACGCAAAGGACGGAGCTGGCGAGTAGGACCTGAATGAGAAAAACCTGGCGTTGCCAGGTTATGTCCTGAATCATCGCCATTGGCCCTCGCCCATACGCCGTAAAAACGATGGAAAAGACCGCGATCGTGCAAACGCCCAGGATGCCTCCACCCATTCCGAGCCGCACGACCATCAGGAGCAGCGGAGGGAAGAGAATGAAAAACAGGGGAAAGCTGGCGCTATGGAATACAACATAGGTGCAGACAAACATCAGCGATAAGAGGCCGATGCTTTCAGGGAGCTGCTTGCGTTCAAGCAGAACCGTAACTTCGCTGTCGAAGAAAGAAAGAATGATGGGTGTGACAGTGAGGACGCCAAGCGTGTTCGATAAAAACCAGTTCAGGCCAAAATCGGGCGGTACAGCACTGTAAAGCAGGCGATAGAGAGCTGACCCACAAACAGCAGAAATGGCTGGCGCAACCAGAGCGCCTACGAGACACAGACGAACGAGCTCGCGAGGCCGCGAAAACCGGATCGGCCCTTGTGTGGTCCATGCGAAAGGGTAAGCGGAAATCGCTGCCTCCAGCATGTCGCATCCTGAAAGCGCAAGGCTGACCCGGATGGGATCATGTGCAACTATGTGCGCCAAAACATTTCCTGTAAATCCGACGGCGAAAATCGCAGGCCACCGTTCACGTCTGTTCAATAGGAGGCAGGAGAGGAGAATGGCGTTGGGCCACCAGAATGCAGCTTCGCCCTCTGCGCCCGCGTCTATCAAAATGCTCAGCCGCCCGGTCAGAAGGACGGCGCAAAAGAGGACGGCCAGGGCAGACAGATACTTAACGTCAGTTGACGATGTTTCAACGGCGCGCAAACGGTTCATATTGCTCTTCATGAGCTACAGGGGCAGCAGAAATCGTCTCTAAAAGCAATCCTCCGCCGAGGAGAAATGTGTACGAGCGCCGGAATACGATTGAGGCTACCTGATTTTGGTTAGATTGGGTATCCATGAAATATTATCAGATGGGCCTATATTGATTTGAAGGGTACCCTGTTCGCCTTCCTGCAGATCCGGGCCTGAGACCGTGTGTGACTTGCCGGAAGCGTCAGTGAACTGAAGCTGGATCGGGCCGCCGCCCTGAATCTTGAAGCGATAGTGAAATTGTGCTCCCGGAGCTAATGAGCCGATGCCGAAGCTTGCGCTGGGGTAGTCAACTTCGAGAAGCGTGATCCGACTGGGACTATTGTTGGTAATTGTCGTCGAGACGAATGCGGAGCGGCATCCGGTGAATACGAGTGAGATAAGGAGAACCAGGCAGCCAGCGACAAGAGCCTTCTTCATAATGTCGTTTTTCGTTCCAGAATGCGCGCCGTGAGGACTACTCCGGTCTCATTCGTGTGCAGCGTAATAGGAAAAACCAGGACGTTCCATACCCATGCTTCGCCCTTGCGGGGAAGATTCAGCAGCCCGCGATAGGTGCGGTCGATATAGGTCTCGCGCATTACGGCGACGGTGCGGAGTATTTCGCGCCAGTCCGGAGCCAGGTCTGGCATTTCGTCAAACATATTGCGCCCAATGAACCACTCGCGCGGACGTTCGAGCAGACGGGCGCAAATTTCATTCACGTATTGCCAGTTACCCTCTACATCGAGGATCTCAAGAACCGAGTCGTCACCGATGGCCATATTGATGCGCGAGTAGAAGAAGTCGCGCGCATCGACGACAACTGGCTTGCCGCGCTTTTTGGCTTCGAAGGAGCGAAGCGCCGATACCAGATCGTCAATGGAGCTATAGCCCTTAAGCAGGTGCATGTCTTCGGGACCGCCGAAGCGACGTTCAAGCGTTGCCGAAAGAATAATGATCGGTACTTCGGGACGGCGTTGACGAAGCTTCGCGGCTACGTCCGTGCCAAACTGTCCCGCGCCCAGGTGGTAATCGAGTACGGCAATGTCGATCTCATCAAGAAGCTTCTCAGCCTCTTCAATCGTGGTGGCTGTCTCCGCTAGGTAGCCATACTTGCGGAGGATCGTGGATCGCAGAAGCAGGTTCTCTGGATGATCATCGAGCAGCAGTACTCGAATGGGTTCGGCTACTGCCTGTACAAGCTTCTCGTATTCGCGGCCTGATTCATTTTCCATGTTGTATCTCAGATGCTGTGCTAAGTCGTGATGCTGCTATTCGCTTTTTGTTTTCCGTTTTCGCTCAAACTGTTTCAACATCTCGGGAAGACGCGGAATGATGGCGCAGACGCGAAGCCACTGCCGGTTGTCATAGGCCGGAGAGCCACTAATGATTTTACCGGCTTCGATATTGCCTCCAACGCCGGACTGGGCGGTTACGATGACGCGGTCTCCTATATGGCAGTGGCCAGCCACTCCGACCTGTCCGGCGAGGATGGCATCGTCGCCGATGTGCGTGGAACCGGCAAGGCCGACTTGCGCGCAGAGGAGCGTGTTCTCGCCGACCGAAGAGCCATGGCCCACCTGCACGAGGTTGTCGATCTTCGCGCCGCGACCGATTCGCGTTTCGCCGACGCTCGCGCGGTCAATGCAGGAGTTCGCCTGGATTTCGACGTCATCTTCGATAACTGCCGGGCCGGATTGGACAATTTTATGCCATTTTCCGCTGTCATCCTTGGCGAAGCCGTAGCCGTCCGAGCCTACCACGACGCCATTCTGAAGGACTACGTGGTTTCCCAGCCGGCAATCCTCGCGAACGACGGAGTGGGCATGGGCGAAGAAGTGATCTCCAACGCGGACATTCGGATAGATGACGACATGCGGCAGGATGGTGGCGTGTTCGCCGATGGTACAGTTTTCGCTGATCACGACGTAGGCGCCGATAGACGCGCCGTGACCGATCCTGGCCGTGGGATGGATGACGGCTGTTGGATGAATTCCGGGCGAGTATGCCGGGGCAGGGTGAAAGATTGCAATGGCGCGGGCAAAGGCCAGATACGGGTTTTTAATGCGCAACGTCGAGGCTTCGATTTCGGGGAAGTCCGGTGCGACGAGGACGGCTCCAGCGCTCGTTTTTTTGGCGAGGCCCGCGTACTTGGGATTGGCTACAAACGTGACCATTCCCGGGCCCGCTTCTTCAATACCGGCGACGCCTGTAATATCGGCATCCGGTGTACCCCGACATTCCGCACCCAGGAGTTGAGCGAGTTCCGCTAACTTCATGCGGCGATTGTACCTGTATCGGATAGAAAGGGATGGGGGCTTTTAATTTCGGGCAAGTGGAAACAGCGTTTCCTGCCGCCCTTCTTCGGGCTTGGTCTCTGTAGAAGGTTTTTTCCTGGCGGCGCCGCCGATGACGGCAACAATCTCCAGTTCGGTCAGCGCGGCGCGGGGCAGCCAAACGCGCTGGGTGTTGCTGCGCGTGTCCGGAGGGGTAAGGAAGAATCCGTCTGCGTCGAGCAGTCCGATATTATTCTCGGACAAACCTTCAAGCGCATCGCCATCTCTCAGCTGAACTCGTAGCCAGAGACCTTCGCCGCGCGGTCGTCCTGAAAAGCTCTTCCGGACGAATTTTTCGGGATTATCGAGTTCGCCAGAGTTAAAGTCACGAACGAAGCATACCCATTTAAGATCATGAATCAAAATGGATAAGGCTTTTCCACTCAGGTCGAGGATTTCGAGCGCGCCATGGCGGGTGAAACCATCGGCAGAGACGTAGCCGGCGACCCAGTCTCGGGTGAACTTGCGAACAATCACCTTTTTTCGGCTCGAACTCATAATTGGCGATAGCGACGCAGGCAATTGTCGCATGCGGAAAAACCGATTCGCAGCGAAAATTGTGCATACCGGTAGCCAATCGGGTTCCCCGTATGTTAGAGTGGTGGTTTGTATCGCGGAAAGATTCGCCTCTAAGCTATTGCAGGTAATAGGTTTAGTCGTAAACAGGGGACGGGTAAAACCGCAGTAGATTCATCACCTTTTTTCTCAGATTGTTAAGGCATGCCTGATTACATCTATCTCCTCGAAAATCGCCTCACTTCAGCCCAACAGAAAGCAATCCAACATGTTCGCGGAGCGGCTCGGGACGCCGGGATGACGGTGTTTCTTACCGGCGGCGCCGTACGCGACCTATCGACAGGGTCCTCGGTAAGGGATCTTGATTTTACGGTTCAGGGAAATGCCACTAAGTTAAAGAAACCATTGGAAAAGGCTGGAGCCGCACTTTGGGGCGAGCATGAGCCAACGCGGACACTCTTTTTTTGGTTTCCGGGAAGCGTAAGGGTAGAAGTTTCGAGTGCGCGGCGCGAGGAGTACCCGAAGCCGGGGAAGCCTGTCTATCACTGGGCGCCGATCCTTGAGGATCTGCGGCGCCGCGATTTTACGGCAAACGCGATGGCGATTTCCCTCAACGAGGGATCGTATGGGCTCTTGCTTGATCCATTGAACGGAATGGCCGACCTTGAGACGCGTCACCTTCGGCTTGTAAGCAGCTATGGATTCATCGAGGATCCCTCGCGCCTGCTTCGCGCCGCCCGTCTGCGGACGCGGCTGGGTTGGGACATGGATGAGCGCACTCAGACGCGGTATGAGAACGCCAAAAACGAGGGCATGATCGATTCGATTCCGGCACACCTTAAGGGATATGAGCTGGAGGAGATTGGCCACGAGGAAGATGGCCTGCGCGCGCTGAAAGCGCTTGAGTCCGAGGGATGGATGAAGTATATCTTTCCGGCATGGACAAGCACGAAGGCTGACGTGCAGCGACTGGAGCATCTGCGGGAAAACTACTACCAACTGCTGATGCAGGGCGTACACCCCGATATCTCCGCCCCGCAGATGGAACTGCTGACCGCCAAGATGCAGCCGAAGGATATTGCAGCGCTGAAGAAGACTTTCGTTAGACCGGGATTTGTGGAGCAGTGGAACCACCTAGAGGCCGATGCAAGGGAGTTCGCCAAGGTCTTTACCGGCAAGGAAGCGACTACGCCATCGACGACATGGAAGCTGCTGACCTCGTATCAGCCGGAACCGATTCTGTGGCTGGCGCATACAGGGAAGAGTGCGGCGATTCAGGGCAAGTTCAGCAATTTCTTTACCGTGTGGCCTGAGGCCCGGCAGAAAGTGCCCGCGGCGCTGATGCAGGAGATGCGCATTACTCCGGAGATTGAGCGCTACGATGAGTTGCTGCGCGAGCTATTCTTCCATTTGATTGACGGCAAGCTGCAGACAGAGGAAGAGATGCGGGCATTCCTTGAGCCGTATTCTCCGCCAGCGCCGCCTCCACCGGTTACGATTCGCCGCTCGCGGAAGAAGGCCGCCGAGCCGAAGATCAAGTCAGAGAAGCCGATTGATGACGAGATAGACGAGGAAGACCTTCCGAAGGTTGGGGATCTGGATCTGGAGGCAGATGATAGCGACGAGGCAGAGGCTGACGAAGAGGCGCAGGAACAGGTGAAGCCGGCGACGAAAGCCAAGACTGCTGCCGCTCCCGCGACTAAGAAGGAAGCCGAGAAAAAGGCGGCGGCACATGCCAAGGCAGCTCCAGCCGCACTGGCGAAGTCTGTCAAAAAAGAAACAGCCAAGCCAGTGGCTAAGCCGGCTCCGACGAAGAAGCCCAAGCCAGCGAAAAAGGGGCCAGTAAAGCGGGCTCACGCCAAGCCTGCAAAGAAGACTGCAGCTCCCGTTAAGAAACCGGCCGTCAAAAAGCCTGCGCCAAAACCGATTGCGAAGAAAGCAGCTAAGCCATCTGCAAAACGGGCGCTTAAAAAAGCGGCTCCAAAAGCGGCTAAGCCCACGAAGAAAGCTGCAAAGAAGAAGCGCTGACGGGCTCGCCCGCGTTAGGTCGCCATGCTATCGTCGTAAACAACTTCTCACACGGAGCATGACAACATGGCAGGCGGCCTCTCTTCTGGTTGTACCTGGACACGTGTAGCATCCCTGGCGGTGGTTCTCAGCGCCACTTTAGTACTCGCTCAACCCTCGATTCACCACGACGACCGCCTGGAAGGTGCTTACTCATTCGAGCGCGCTGGCTGGACGTATGTGCATCTGCAGGGCTCTCCCGATCAGATAGGCTACCAGCACGGCTACTTGTTAGCGTCTCAAATCGAGGACGCGTATCAGGTCTTTAAGCTGGAAGATGAGCACAGTACTCAGCGCGACTGGGCCTTTTATCGCAATGCGGCCAAGACAATTCTGTGGCCGCATATCGACCCTGAATATCAGGAAGAGCTCTCCGGCATTGCTGAGGGGGTGCAGGCTAAGGGCATCAAGCTAGATGTGTGGGATATTGTTGCCGTCAACGCGACGATGGAGTTGTCGGAATACTACGTTCCCTGGCTGAACAAGCAGCAGCACGCGAAGAATGCTCCGAAGATTGACGCGCCCGGCAATTGCAGCGCTTTCATTGCCACCGGTAGCTACACGAAGGACGGCAAGATCGTCATCGCGCACAACAACTGGACTGCTTACGCCGAAGGCTCGCGCTGGACGGTGATCTTCGACATTGAACCCGTCAAAGGCCACCACATATTGATGGATGGTGTTCCGGGCATGATTACCAGCAATGATGATTTCGGTATCAGTGATGCAGGCATCATGCTGAGCGAGACGACGATCAGCCAGTTTGAGGGATGGAACTCCGATGGTAAGCCGACATTCATGCGGTCACGCAAGGCACTGCAATATGCGAATTCGATTGACGATGTGGTGGCCACGATGCGCGATGGCAACAACGGGGGCTATGCGAATGACTGGCTGATCGGCGACCGCAAGACAGGTGAGATCGCGTATCTGGAACTGGGTCTCAAGAATACGCCGTTGTGGCGCACGAAAGACGGATACTTCGTCAGCTCGAATTTCGCGCGCGATCCGAAGCTTATCAAGGAAGAGACGGACGGCTTTCAATACAACGATCTGTCGACCTCATCCAACGCCCGGCGCGTGCGCTGGGAGCAGGAGATGTCATCGAACAAGGGAAAGATCGACGCAACAGCGGCGGAGCAGTTTCTCGCTGGCCACGAAGACAGTTTTCTCAAGAAAGAGCGGGCTGACCAACGCACCCTCTGCGGGCACGTGGATACTGTCAAAGAAGGCATCCCACAGTGGGACTGGCCGTCCTATTATCCCGGTGGTTCGGTGCAGGGCAAGGTGACGACGAGCGATATGGCAGAGAAGATGAGTCTGATTGCTCATGCCGGGCACCCCTGCGGGGAAGACTTTCTCGCAGCGCCCTTCATGGCGGCGCATCCGGAATTTTCTTATTTAAAGCCGGTTCTGCGCGACATGAAAGCTGGGCCGTGGACGACATTCAAGAGCGGCGAAAAAGAGGAGTAGAGTGCATACTGCGTTCAGTACTCGATCTTCGTAGTGCTGTCTGCCCATGCCTGAAAGCTTTCCCATGCTTCTTCCCGTAACAGCTCATGCTCCGGGATGATGCGTTGCGTTCGGGGCTGGGTGAGTTGTTGATACAAAAAATAGTCAGCAAAGTTGATCTGGTCAGCGTCTTCGGCGCGGTTGCCGTAATAGATGGTCTTGATGCGTGCCCAATACGATGCGGACCAGCACATGGGGCAGGGCTCGCAACTGGTGTAGAGTTCGCAATCGCTCAAATCGAAGGTGTTTAGATTGCGGCAGGCGTTGCGGATTGCGTTGATTTCGGCGTGCGCGGTGGCGTCGATCGTTGCCGTGACCGTGTTGACGCCTTCGCCGACGATCTCGCCATTCTTTACGATGACCGCGCCGAATGGGCCTCCCGCGTTGGTGCGGACGTTTTCCGTTGCGAGGGCGATGGCCCGCCGCATGAAGGTTTCATTCAGATCTGTTGCCATACTGTCCAGGAATTGCAAATGCTGCTCAAGGCTGTAATCAGTATGGCATGGTTTATTCGTGACGCAGCGCCTTGATGGGGTCGACGCTTGCGGCGCGGCGTGCCGGGATCCAGCTTGCCGCTAACGCAATGATACCGAGGAACAGTGCCGCACCGCTGAGAGTTAACGGGTCGTAGGATTTCAGCCCGTAAAGCATGCTGGCGATGAGGCGGCCCATTGCGACTGCGATGGCGAGGCCGGCAATTACACCGATAACTGTCAGCCATGATGCTTCTCGCAGGACCATGCGCAGCACTCTTCCTGACTGTGCGCCCAGGGCCATACGGATGCCTATTTCATTGGTGCGTCGCGCGACGGTGTACGCCATGATTCCGTAAATACCGATGGAGGCGAGGATCAGCGCAAGCACTCCGAAGCCGCTGGTGAGTGACGCAAAGATTCGCTCTTCTTTGGTAGTCTCGGCGATCTGCTCGTTTTGCGTACGAATGTCGAACAGCGGAAGGTCTTTGTCAACCGAAGCGACGGCGTCTCGCAAGGCGGGTAGGATGGACGCCTTATCTCTGGTGCTGGATATGGCGAAGGTCATTTCCTGTTCGCCCTCTGGCTGCTGCCGGTAGGGCATGTAAAAGGTGGCAGGCGGGTCGTCGCGCAGGTTTGCATAGCGAGTATCGCCGCTGACGCCGATGATTTCGATGTGCTTTTTATCGGTCAGGAAAGTTCTTCCGATGGGATTCACGTTCGGAAAGTATTCCTTCACCAATTGCTGGTTGACGACAGCGACGAGGCGGGATGTTTCTGTGTCAGTTTCGTTAAAGCCGCGGCCGCTGCGAATTGGAATTCCCATGGTCGAGAAATAGCTTTGACCAACGGCGATGGTATATGCTGACGAGTCTTCTTTCGATTTCTGGGACAGGCCATCGGGCGCGAAATCGTTATTGGATACGCTGTTCGAGATCAGCGCAACGTCAGCCAGCGTGATGGAGTTGATGCCGGGAACGGATGTGAGGTGTTCTTCCAACTGACGGTAGAGTGCTATGTCTTTCGGCGCGGCATAGCGGGTCCGGGGAGGTTGAATCTCAAAGAGCAGCAGATTGTCGGGGCGAAAGCCTAGATGACTATTATTGAGGTTCGCCAGTGTGCGCGCGAAAAGTCCAGCGCCCACCAAAAGCAGCGCGGACAACGCGACCTGAACAATGACAATCGCCTTTCCGGTGACGTTGCGGTTGCGTCGCGTGGCAGACTGAGCATTCTCTTTGAGTCCGCTGCTGACCTGCGTGCGCGTTGCCTGCCACGCAGGTGCCAGCCCGAAGAGCATTCCAGTGACGATGGAGATTGCGGCAGTAAAGCAAAAAATTTTCCAATCGAAGTGGCTGTTCGTTGTCGTCGTTTCCCATGAAGACGACAACAAGCGTGGAATGGCGTTGCGGCCCAGATAGCCCAGAACTAAGCCGGCGATGCCTCCGGAAAGTGAGAGCAGCAGGCTTTCGGTGAACATTTGGCGCAGGATGCGGCTGGGTCCCGCGCCTAGAGCAAGGCGAACGCTCATTTCACGCTGGCGGCTGCTGGCGCGGGCGAGAAGAAGATTTGCCAAGTTGGCGCAGGCGAGTAACAGGACGAAACCGGCCAGGGCCATGAGCACATAGACCGGCTTCGAGAACATGCGTCCGGCGGAGTTCTCGCCGCGGCTGCCTTCTTGCAGGGTTAAACTCGGCAGGGATCGATCTTTTTCGACGGTCATGGTGGATCGCACGGCTGCGTTCAACGTGACATCGAGCGCTGTCCGCGCCGTCTCGTCGGGAACGCCGGGCTTGACGCGGCCCATGATGAGCACCCACCAGAAATTCGCATCGCTCACAAGGGGCTTGTTGGCCCACTTGGGAGCAGCTATCTGCGCCATGCTGAAGGGCAGGAACACATCTGGCGAGCTTTGAACACTGGATGCGCCGGTGAAGCCGGGAGGATTGACGCCAATGATGGTGATGGGAGTGAGGTTGAGCTGGATCGATTTGCCGATCACGTCGGGTGAGCGCCCGAAGCGGCGGGACCAGAGCGCATCGCTGATGACGGCAACGGGTCCGCTGCCGGGTGCGGTGTCATCCGCATCCTGAATGCCCCGACCTAGTATTGGCTTTACGCCGAGCGCCTGATAGAAATTGCCCGATACCAGTTGCGCCGTGACTGCTTCAGCCTTACCGTCGATGGTGGCGGTGAGGCGAGGAAAGTTTTTAAAAGCGAAGATGTCCTGCAAAACGTGGTTTTGTTGGCGGAGTTGTTGATATACGGGATAGGAGAATGAAGTACAAATAGTTTTTCCGTCTGGGGTCTGGTCCCAATAACCCCAGGTGTGGTGCGCTACGGTTTTTTTCGCGGATGTCCAGGCAAAGAGGCGCAACTCGTCTGGTTTGTGAATTGCCAGCTTGTCGAGGAGAATCTGTTTGGTGATGGTGAAGATGGTTGTGTTAGCGCCGATGCCCAGGGCGAGCGATCCGATGGCGATGGCCGTGAATCCCGGACTCTTTACGAGCATGCGCGAAGCGTAGCGAAGATCGGAGCGCAGTTCGTCCCAGGCGCGTGTTCCCCAGGCTTCGCGGATGTTTTCCTTCTGCACGGCCACGCCGCCGAGTTCGATGCGTGCGCGGCGGAAGGCTTCCTCGCGCGGGAGTCCGCTGCGCATCAGGTCATTGGCATAGGCTTCGATGTGAAAGGCGAGTTCGTCCTCAATCTCACCGTTGAGTTGTTCGTGGCGCGTGACTGCTTTCCACCATGTCCTTATACGGCTTGCGAGACCCATGCTTCCTCCACTCGTAGTTATTCGTGCCGCAGGGCTTTTATGGGATCGACGTGGGCTGCGCGCCATGCGGGTACCCAGCTTGCTGCGATTGCAATCAGTACGAGCAGCAGGGAAGCGCAGCCGAGAGTCAACGGGTCGTAAGGCTTGAGACCGAAGAGCATGCTGGCAATCAGGCGGGCCATTGCCACTGCTGCTCCCAGTCCGGCGATCACACCTACGACGGAAATCCAAGAGGCTTCGCGCAGGATCATGCGCAGTACTCTGCCTGACTGCGCTCCCAGCGCCATGCGGATGCCGATCTCGTTCGTGCGCCGCGCAACCGTGTAGGCCATGATGCCGTAGATGCCGATGCAGGCGAGGATCAGCGCGAGAATGCCGAAGCCGCTGGTGAGAGACGCGAAGATGCGCTCCTGCCTGGTTGTGTCTTCAATCTGCTCGTTCTGGGTGCGAACGTCTTGCAGCGGCAGGTTCTTGTCGATTGAAGCGACTGCGCTGCGGAGGGCGGGGACTATGGCGTCCGCTTGCATGCGCGTGTGGACTGCAAAGTTCATCTCTTCTGCGCCGTCCTGTTGTCTGTAGGGAAGGTAGAAGGTAGGAGGAGGGTCACGGCGCAGGCTTTCATATTTCGCATCTTTGGAGATGCCTACAATTTCAATGTGCTTAGGCTTGTCACGATCGCCGGCATTGAACGATTTGCCAATAGGATTGGTGTTCGGAAAGAACTGCTTCACCAACTGCTGATTGACGATGGCAACTTTAGGCGAGGTTTCGGTATCGGTGTCATCGAAGCTGCGTCCCGCGACAATCGGGATCTGGAATGTTTTGAAGAAATCCGCGCCAACCGAATTGAAATCGACGGCCTTTTTTTTGCCTTTAGAGTTCGAGTTTTCAGGCTGACCGTCCGGCGTGAAATACATATTCGATATATTGTTTGCGATAAGAGGGACCGAAACGAGAGTGACGTAGTCGACGCCTGGCACGGCAGCAAGCTTTTCTTCCACCTGACGATAAAGAGAGATGCCTTTTGCTTCGGGATATCGAGTCTGCGGTGGCTGCAGATCAAAAAGCAAAATGTTGTCCGGCCTGAATCCCAGATGCGCGCCGTTGAGATTCATCAGCGTACGCACAAACAGGCCGGCACCAACCAGCAGAAGCATCGACAGAGCGACCTGAATGACAACGAGTGTCTTGCCGGTTAGATTGCGTTTGCGTTGCGTCGCGGTCTGTGCGTTGTCTTTTAGACCTGAACTGACTTGTGTGCGCGTAGCCTGCCATGCCGGAGCCAGCCCGAAAAGCAATCCCGTGAAAATGGAAACGGCGGCGGTAAAACCGAAGATCATCCAGTCGAATTTGCCGTCAACGGCAGTGGGTTCCCACGACGATGAAAGCAACTGAGGAAGGGCATTGCGGCCTGCATAGCCCAAAAGCAGGCCGAGTGCGCCGCCCGCGCCAGATAACAGCACGCTCTCGGTGAGCATCTGACGAAGGATGCGAGCACGTCCAGCGCCCAGAGCAAGGCGCACGCTCATTTCACGCTGGCGGCTGCTGGCGCGGGCGAGCAGCAGGTTCGCGAGATTGGCGCATGCCAGGAGAAGGACAAAACCTGCAAGCGACATGAGCACATAGATTGGCTTGGCGAACTGGCCGCCTGCTTCATTTTGCCCTCGGCTGCCGTTTTCGAGTATGAGGCGTGGGATCTCTTCGTCTTTGCCAACGGTCAGAGTGGCCCGTACTGCTCCATTCAAGTCCGCATCAAGCTTGGACTGTGCGGCCTCTGCCGAAACGCCGGGCTTGAGTCGGCCCATCATCATCACCCACCATAGACTCGCGTCCGTCAATAGCGAAGAGCCGAATTTCGGAGCGGCAATTGGCTGCATGCTGAAGGGTAGAAAAACATCGGGTGAGCTTTGCACGCCAAAGACGCCTGTGAAATCGGGCGGATTCACTCCAATGATGGTCATCGGGGCTGAATTCACTTCGATCTTCTTGCCGATGACATCCGGAGAGCGGCTGAAGCGCCGGGTCCAATACCCATAGCTGATCAGCAGCACCGGGCCGCTGCCTGGAGCAGCATCGTCAGTGTCTACGATCGGGCGTCCGAGCACAGGGTGAATGCCAAGAGCGCGATAGTAGTTGCCGGAGACCATCTCCGAATTGACGACTTCGGCTTTGTCATCGATGGTTGCGGTCAGGCGACCATAGTTCTTGAAGGCGAAGATATCCTGGAGGGCGTTGTTATGTTTTCGGAGCTGCTGATAGACGGGATAGGAAAATGAAGTGCTCAGCATTTTGCCATCCGGAGTCTGATCGAAGTAACCCCACGAACTGTGGACCACTCCTTTATCGCCCTGTGTCAGCGCGAAGAGCCTTAACTCCTCGGGATGCGGAACCGCCAGCCGGTCGAGCAGAATTGCCTTTGTTACGGTGAAGATGATCGTGTTTGCGCCGATGCCGAGCGCGAGGGAGCCAATGGCAATTGCTGTAAATCCAGGACTTTTGGCCAGCATGCGCGTCGCATAGCGCAGATCGGACCGCAACTCATCCCAAGCGCGCGTTCCCCACGCTTCCCGGCAGTTTTCTTTCTGCGCGGCCAGGCCACCGAGTTCGGCGCGCGCTCGCCGGAATGCCTCTTCGCGCGGAAGGCCGGTGCGCATCAGGTCTTTAGCATAGGCTTCGATGTGGAAGGCGAGCTCATCTTCGATTTCTTCATTGAGCTGCTCGGGGCGAGCAACGGCCTTCCACCATGTGGCAACGCGGCTCGTAAGGCTCATACTTCCTCCGGCGTAGCGCTCAGGATCGCGCCGATTGCGTCCGACATCCGGTTCCATTTTTCAGTCTCAGCCTGTAGGCGACGGCGTCCGGCTGCGGTGAGCCGGTAGTATTTCGCTTTGCGGTTGTTTTCGCTCTGTCCCCATTCGCTGGCGATCCAGCCTTCGTGTTCCAAGCGGTAGAGCGCTGGATAGAGCGAGCCCTGTTGAATCTCAAGCCGGTTGCCGGAAATCTGCTGGATGCGCAACAGCACGCCATAGCCGTGCAATGGTCCAAGCGAGACTGCCTTGAGCACCATCATGTCCAGCGTGCCCTGCAGAAGGTCGTTTTGCTTCTGAGCCAAGCTTCCTCCTAGTGTGACTAGGAGAGTAGCCAAGTTCTCCTAGACTGTCAAGGAGTAGAGGCGAGATCATTTTTCCAGGTGTTAGCAGGTCAAGCTGACGGGTCTAGGGGCAACCGCCGGGACAGCCGTTGAGAAAGTGTGCTACCTGTGGCCCAATCACTCTTTCGTGGCAGTGGTTCTGCCACCATTCGAGGCTTGAGTGACGGTAATGTTCGAGTGCATCCACGTCGCGAGCATGCTTCTGCACAAAGCCTGGAAGCTCTTTCCAATGGTTGATCTGAATCACGGGTGCGCAACGCAGGAAAGGCTCGTCTGGAAGACGATTGGTGATGACGAGGCATCCAGCGCGCAGTCCCTCGTACAAGCGAAAGGTTTCCGCCATGGAGCCGCGTGGGGCGAGGCAGATGCGGCTATTCATCATTTTCTGGGAATAGATGTGGAACTGAGTAGCGCGGGTGCCTATGTCGCCAACGCCGATGTCGTCGTAATCAATTCGCCATTCAGAGTCTCGCTCCATCTGTTTCAGAACGCGCCAGAGCTGCTTGCGGGCCTCTGCCTTCGACGTTGAAACCCAGTAACGGTAGGTCGTAGGTAGGAGCTTGGTTGCCAACTCGCCAGCGAAGAACAGGTCGAGCGTACGATCTTGCATCGGAATTTGCGGCAGCTCTTCCTGGCTGTGGTAGCCAAGCGGGATGGTATAAATGCGCGGCGTTGTGTGCAGAGGCTGAGGCCACCCAGGATGTGGCGCGTGCAATGCGCGGCGGGAGCGATAGTGCAGCGCCGAGTCTCGCGCATATTCGAATGCAAGCACTGCGTTGAGTCGGCTAAAGGTAAGCCCGGGTCGAAAGCCGAGAAAAGGAGCGGAGTGCAGATTGCGAACAACTGCGCCCACGTGCAAGGCATAGGCGGGAATCTTACAGCGCTCTTCCTGTAAGAGAACGGCTACGACATGCGAACCATATTCAGGGAGTTGATTCGGATCTTTGGTCAGGTAGAAATGCAGACCGCTGTCCTGAATTGCCGCTTCAGCTGCGGCGAGCACCGCAAGGGGGTAGCGCCATTCGGCAGGCAAGCTCTTTTCCCAGAAAGAGCCATTGGGCAGCTCGATGACAGGCCCTTTTGCCATTGGCCACGCAGCAAAGTAGCGGTGGCGGGGCGAAGGACGAGAGTTTAAAGGCCTTTCTGCCATTGCACGTTCTCTAGGTCTCGTTGTGGACTCCGCATCAGGCATATCCGCAGAGCCTCATAAGAAAATTACTGTAATCCTCGCCGTACTGATGCCACCCGCCAAAAGATTGAACCCGGCGCAAAGATGCCTCGCTCATTTTTTGCCGCAGCGATGGATCATCGGCGAGTTGTTGCAGCGCGTCACGAATTGCTTCAGGAGACCTGATAGGAACGATGAAGCCTTCCTTGCCGTCGCTGTAGAGATCAGGGCCGCCGGTATTTATGGAACTGATCACTGGACACCCGCATGCCATAGCCTGGGTCATCACCATCCCAAAGCCATCTTCGATAGACGGGAGCACCAACACGTGGCTCTGGCTCATCATATGCGCAAGCTCCGACTGCGGACGAGGGCCGGTGATCTCAATATCGTCGAGGTCCTGGGTTTTCAGATACGGCCGGATCTCCGGTGAAATGAGCCCTACGACTCGAAGCCGCTTGCGCGAGTGATGCAATTTGCGGAAAGCCTCAAACAAGTATGGAATTCCCTTGCGAAAGCCGACAGTGCCGGCGAAGAGCACCTCAAAAGAATTGCGCGGAGGCTCTGCTGTCTGCCGGAAAGCATCGAGCTGAACCCCAAGAATCATCTTGTGAAGTTTTCCCGCAGGAACACCGCACTCAATGAACGAACGGCGAGCAAATTCCGAGAGCACGGTGATCGCGTCTGCGTTCTCGTATTCGCTCTCTTCGCGCTCCACTCCTCGTGGCGGGGGTGTGGGCACATTCCAGCGCCGGAGTTCGTCAAGCAGGATCCTTTGCTGGTAGCGCGCGTGAGAAGACCCCCGATCACAGACATACTTTGCGCCAAGTTCCTGTGCTTGTTTGCCACTCTTTCTTGCGGAGCCCGAGAGCGCGACATATGCATCGCAAGGAGAAATCTGACGGCAGAGCCAATTGTCAAAAGATGTGCCTATTAGGTCTGCCGTTGCCTGATCTATACGCTTTGGAATTGGCAGATGCCGGCCTGCTACCATCTGCCATGTATGAATCCAGGGGAATGTAGTGACAGATTCGCGTGGAAGACCTTCGCGCCGCAGTCGGCGCCACGGATACGTGGAGTAAATGTGCTTCAGATAGCCACGCGACTTCAGCTCGCGAGCCAGATGAAAGTGGTGAAAGGTGCCAAATGTTGCCTGGATTACCTGCATGTATGGAGTGGCTGGAATGTCCCTGTTTCTTCTTGATCTTATGACGAAAGTCGGACATCGCGCAGGCCACTTGGGGGCATTCATACTGCGCGCCTCTCAAAGCCAATTGAACCTGCGGAGAATCCAGAGGAGGATCACGGTGCTGGCGACCATCATTCCTAATATGACGACGAGACCGTATTGGGCATCGGAGCCGGGCAGGCCTTTTATGTTCATCCCGTAAATGCCGGAGACGACGAGCGCGGGCAAGGCGATCGTGCTGAGTACTGTGAGCACTTTCATGACTTGATTGGTGCGATTGGCAACGCTAGACAGGTAGACGTCGAGGCAGCCGCTGAGCAGGTCACGAAGCGTCTCCACATGGTCGAGGTTGCGCGCGAGGTGATCATAGACATCGCGAAGAAATGGCCACATGTCGCGCCTGATATAGGGTGAGTCTACGCGCTGCAGGTGTGTCATCACATCACGAGAGTGCACGAGGATACGGCGAAGTAGGATAAGCACCCGTTTGATCTCGAAGATCCGGGAAAGCGTCTTGGGGGTCGCTGCCTCCATGGCGTTATCTTCGATCTCGTCGATGATTTCGCTGTAATGATCAATCACAGGATGATAGGTATCCACTGTAGCGTCAATGATGCGGTAGTAAATCTGGTCAGCGCGCAGATGAGTATTCGCGGTCTGGAGGCGCTCGATGCGCTGCTGTGTGTCTTTGTCGCCTGCTTCAATGACTGAGATAAGGTAGTCTCTGCCGAGAAAAAGATCGATGTCACGTGCATCGATCTCCCCGTCTGCCCTTAGCTCCACGCACTTGATTACGGTGAAGAGGTAGCTCTCACCCTCCTCAATTTTGGTGCTCTCAAGGCGTTGACGGCAATCTTCCACGTGGAGTGGGTGTAGATGGTAGCGCTCGGCAAGCTTGTCCAGCTCAGGGCTGGCCGGGTCGATTACGTTATGCCATTCCATGTGCTTTTCCATGCGTTCGCGGCTCCAAAGTGATGTCGGGAATTGTAAGGTGGCCAAGCAGTATTTCGGATAAAGAATGATGTTTGAGCCCATTCCAGCACATTTTAGGGGGGAGGAACGGCGAACCGTGTAAATTTTGCGATATACGGCGGGACCTGCGGGATAGCTTTCCCGCTAACATACTGCATGTGCGGGCTTTTGAAGAGCGGCGGCTATTGCCTTTTTGGCAACTGCAGGTTGGCGGCTGGACAGCCTATTTCTGCCTGGTCCTGCTTAGCTATCTGCCATCGAAAGAACTTCGTGGAGATTTACTGTATCGGCTGACTTTCTGCGCCGTCTGCTTCCTGGCGAGTTTTCTTCTGCACCTTGTATGCCGGCGCCTATGGCAGCAACAAACGCCCTGGCCGCGTATTTTGCGCGTGGTAGCACTTACCTGCTATCTGCTTGGATTGGCGTGCGGCACGCTGCTTCTGTGGCTGGAAGCGAAATATCTGATGCCATCGTGGGAAAAGTTCGAATGGTATTATGTATTCGCCAATGCGCTAAGCCCTACTTTTGTCCTTGCGCTATGGAGCGCGCTGTATTTCGGCATCAAGTTCTATGGAGCGCAGGTAGAGGAGCGCGCCCGGCTGCTACGACTTGAGTCGCTTGTCCATGAAGCAGAGCTGAAGGCGCTGCAGTACCAGATTCATCCGCATTTTCTCTTCAACACGCTGAACTCCATTTCAACGCTCGTATATGAACGGGATACTGCGACCGCCAACCGCATGATTGCGAGGCTTGCCGATTTCCTGCGCGCTACGCTGGATGACAACGGTACCTACGAAAGCCCGCTGCGAGACGAGTTGGACATTACCCGGCTTTACCTGGAGATAGAAAAGACGCGACTCGGAGAACGGTTGATCGTGATCGAGGAAACGGATTCCAGCCTGCTGGAATCAGGCGTTCCGCGCCTATTGCTGCAGCCGCTGGTTGAAAACGCGGTGCGCCACGGCATCGCCAAGCGGCGCAATGGCGGAGAACTATTCATGGCGGCTTTTAGAGACAGTAACGATCTAGTGATTGAGGTCCGGAATCAGTTGACGCCACTGAATGGCAAGCCCTGTACATACGGAATCGGGCTCACTAACATTCGCACACGATTGCAGCAGCTTTATGGCGATGCCCATCAGTTCATAATCGATTTTTCCACAGGAGAAGTGTGCACGGTAACGATCAGAATTCCTTTGCACACTTACGTGGCGCCCGCAGAGCTTGTGGGTGCGAGAGTACAGGAGAGTAGAGCACAATGACCTATCGAGCCATCGTTGTTGATGATGAACCTCTGGCCAGGCGTGGAATTATTTCCCGCCTGAGGCCTTACCCGCAATTTGAAGTCATCGGCGAGTGCGGCAATGGTGAAGATGCTTTAACAGCCATTTCCGAGCAGCATCCCGATCTAATTTTTCTCGATGTGCAGATGCCGGAGATGGATGGCTTCGAGATGCTGGAAAATCTACCTCCGGAGGACCGACCGGCAGTCATCTTTCTTACAGCATTCGACCAGTATGCTTTGCGCGCATTTGATGTGCATGCCGCCGACTATCTGTTGAAACCTATCGATGACGAGCGCTTTACCGAGGCGATTGACCGTGTGCAGCGTCTGCTGCAAATGGAAAAAGACAATACGCTGGGCGACCGGTTGGAATCTCTGCTCTCGGACCTGCATGCGAAGAGGCCGTCCGGTAACCATCAACGATTCGCGATTCGTAACGGCCGGCGGATATTCTTTATCACGGCGAATGAGGTGGAGTGGATCGAAGCGCAAGGCGACTATGCGGCGCTGCATGTGAATGGAAAGACGCATCTGCTTCGCGAGCCTCTGCACATTCTAGAGCGGCGGCTCGACGCGTCGACTTTTATTCGGATTCATCGCTCTACGATTGTCCGGCTGGATCGAATTTCGGAGATGCAGGCCCTTGCGAATCGGGATTGCCTTCTACGGTTGAAAGATGGGACAACACTCAGAGTCAGCCGGAGCTACAGCGATCGTCTGCAGGAAGCGCTGAGCGGGTCATAAGACGCGCTTAGCCAAGTGGGAAAATTCTTTTTCGCATCTTCTATATATTGGAGACAGTGATCCAAGATTAGAAACTGTATTCAGCCGCTACAGGGGACTGACCGCGTGGAAGAATTTTCAAGACTCAAGAGACTGCCTGCCTACGTTTTCAATATCACTTCTGAACTGAAGTCCGCAGCCCGCAAACGTGGCGAGGACATCATCGACTTTGGCATGGGCAATCCTGACGGTGCTACGCCGCAGCATATCGTCGACAAGATGATTGAAGCAGCGCGTAAAACGCAGACGCACCGGTATTCTCTTTCCCGCGGCATCCCGCGGCTCCGGAAGGCGATCTGCAACTGGTATCAGCGGCGCTATGATGTCACGCTCGATCCGGATAGCGAGGCGATCGTGACGATTGGATCAAAAGAGGGAATCGCGCATCTGTGTCTGGCGACGCTTGACCAAGGCGATGTTGTGGTTGTGCCGAATCCTAGCTATCCCATCCACATCTATGGTCCAGTGATCGCCGGAGCGAATATTCAGAGCGTTGCCATTCACGACACAGAGGCATTTCTTGCCGAGTTGGAGCGCACAATTCCGCTCATGTATCCGCGACCGAAGATGCTCATCCTCAACTTTCCCGCCAATCCGACGACCCAGTGCGCCGACCTGAGTTTTTTTGAGCGCGTGGTTGCCATGTGCAGGGAACATAACATCTATCTGGTGCACGATTTGGCATATGCCGATATCTGCTTCGACGGATATAAAGCGCCGTCCATTTTGCAGGTTCCTGGAGCGAAAGATATAGCAGTCGAGTTCTTTACGCTTTCAAAGAGCTACAACATGCCGGGGTGGCGCGTAGGCTTCATGGTCGGCAACAGAAAGCTGGTCGCGGCCCTGGGTCGCATCAAGAGTTATTTTGACTACGGGACGTTTACGCCCGTGCAGGTTGCGTCGATTCTGGCGCTGGAGGGGCCGCAGGAATGCGTGCAGGAAATTTGCGAGAACTATCGCAGACGCCGCGACGTGCTTGTCGGCGGACTTAATAAATTGGGTTGGCATGTGCCTTTGCCAAAGGCAACCATGTTTGTTTGGGCGCCGATTACGGAGCGGTACCGAGCCATGGGCTCGCTTGAGTTTTCAACCAAACTGCTTAAGGATGCCAGAATCGCGGTCAGTCCGGGAATCGGCTTTGGCGAATTTGGCGATGGCCACGTGCGCTTTTCTCTGATCGAAAATGAGGAACGAACGCGGCAGGCGTTGCGCGGAATCAAACAGATGCTTCTCAAGGATGGAGTTCTTGCCCAGCCGGTAGCACAGTAGCTGAATTTGTCTGAGGCCTTGAGAATCGGCGGTCTAAGCCCCTGTACCGCGAAGAACCACGTGCGCCGTGCGCAGAAGAATCTTTACGTCGAGCCAGAAGGTCCAGTTCTCAACATAGGCAGTGTCAAGTTCGATGTACTTGGCAAAGGAGGAGTCCTGCCGGGCGTGAACCTGCCATAGGCCGGTAAGGCCGGGCATCACTTCCAGGCGGCGGAAGTGTTCCAGTTCATATTTTTCCACTTCGCTAGCAATCGGCGGTCGCGGTCCAACCACGCTCATCTCTCCGCGGAAGACATTGAAGAATTGCGGCAGCTCATCCAAGCTGTACTTGCGCAGGATACGGCCAACGCGCGTTACGCGCGGATCATTCGAGACTTTGAAGAGAATGCCGTCGCGCTCATTCAAGGCCGCCAATTCCCGCTTTCTTTTCTCGGCATCTTTTACCATGGTGCGGAACTTGAAGCAGGGAAAGACGCGCCCGCGCTTGCCGATGCGTTCCGAGATGTAGAAGACAGGGCCTTCGCTATCCAGCCGGATCATCACGGCGATGAGGAACATGAAAGGAAAGACGGCGATCATTATTGCCAGTGAGAAAAGAATGTCAGAGATCCGCTTGAAAAAGAGTGCGAATGTTCTGGACTGGATGCGATGCAGCGGCGTGACCGGATACGCGCCAAGATATTCAATCCCGGCATGCTTCGAGAGATCACCGTAGAGACCCGAGATGGCTCGAATCTCGATGCCTAACTCACGCGCCTCTTCCAACAAGAGAATTACCTGTTCGGTAGGCAGGGCATGGGCGATGACAACTTCGTCGATGAAGTGCAGACGTGTCAGTTGCCGGAGTCGTTCAATGCTCCCCAAAACCTTTGAGGAAGGGGGTCCTTCGTTGCTCGTGGGGGTATTGGATGCGGAGATATATCCGAGGAACTGATAGCCAAGACGATAATTGCCGGCAATGTGCTCGCCGAGGGCCTGGCTCAGCTGGTTGGTGCCCAGAATTACGACGTTGCGGGTGTCGATACCCTTTTCAAAGTGCCGGTAGTAAGTCAGACGTATGCTTGCCCGCCAGATGCACAGTGCGACTGTGGTAGTGCCGACGAGCAAAACAACCACGGTGCGCGAGGCTAGTTCCAGACGCGCCATATAGAGACCACCGCACAAGAGCAATCCGGCATTCAGGGAGGCCTGGACCGTCACGCGCAACTCACGAAGCCCTCCTGGCGCGAGAACGGGATTGTAAAGATCGTAGTGCTCCGATACGAGCAGCAGGCAGCAAAGAAACCATGCAAAGAAACCCAGATAAAGAGAGACGGCCGAAGAGTGAAGTGATCTGAACGTGCCTGCCTTGTCAAAAAAGCGCAGCTTGATCTCAAGAGCCAGAGCAAAGGCCACAATAACGATGATCACATCGCCAGCCATTCGCAGGAGCTTGGAATCAAAACCTGGCCCGGCTACCTGGCGGCGGCTCTTGGCAGGCTCGTAAACGAATCGTTTCGGCTGCCTTTCAGATGGCTCACTCTTTCGAATGTATTCCGATGTCGCCATACTTTTTGAAAACCCGGTCAGAAAGAAGCTTAGATTTGGTCTTGCTGATGAAAGGTCTTGTTGAATGACGTATGCCTGGGCCGATTGGAAAAGTCCCGGATGTTCCCCGACGCACTGAAAGAAAAACGTGCAGCCGCGCGAAAGCAGATGAAGTCGGATGTCTAGGTGTCCACGACAGTATACATACTACTACTCCCTCTGGTTACGGTCTTCAGGGGTAGTATGCAAGTGGAAGAGCGATATCTCAAGTTACTTTAGGTTACTTTAAGGTGTAACTGTCAATATACGGTTTCAGCACAATTCGATTGCGCAATCCAGAGCTTTAAGAGATCTCTTAATTCCTGTAAATGTATTTGTTACGGTGACAAACGTGTTCAGCAGCCATGATGTGGATCTTGAAATTCCCGGTTGTTTCACTGTTAACTGCATCGTTATTTCGTCCCAGTAGAATGTACCAGTATCCGCACCTGACGCCGGAGACTTTCTAAGACCTGAAGTGAAGGGTGTTTTGCTACACCTGCCAGCTTTCGTTGGCCTTTAAAGCGCATTACGCGCCTTGCAGCTTGTTGCACGCGGCGGCGAAAAGACGGCGAATGCTCCGCTTCGGATAGCAATGCTTCATAGGCCCGGAGAATGAGTGCGGGGTCTCTGCAGATCTCAAGAATGTCTGTCCCGGCGGCAACTGCTTCGACGGCAGCTTCTTCCATGGATCGTTGTGTGAGTATGCCGCCCATCTCCATGTCGTCGGAAACAACCAAACCTCTGAAGAGAAGCTTTATTCGGAGCACTTCGTTAATCCAGAACGGCGAGATGGAAGCAGGCAAAGTGGTTCCCGAAGCCCGTGGGTAGGCTGCATGGGCCACCATGATTATCGGCAACCGAGTGCTGAGTGCGCGGAACGGCGCAATATCTTGTTGCCACATCTCTTCCCACGTGCGCTGGATAACCGGCATGCCATCGTGAGAATCCAGATTGCCTCCGCCAAGACCCGGGAAATGCTTTCCGCATCCGAGGACACCTTCGGCTGCAAATCCGTTGAGAAATGCTGCAGCGTAGGAGGTCACGTCCCCAGGGTCGGCGGACACAGCGCGCGTGCGCATGACACTGGCGGAGGCGGGCAGCGCAAGGTCGAGTACTGGGGCAAAGATTGTGTTGAAGCCCAGGCTCCGTGCTTCCCGCGCAATAAGCCGGCCATGTTTCCTATAGTGCGCAGGTTTGCGCATCGCATAGACTGCGGCAGGCGATGGCATGGGCGCTATCAAGTCACGCAACCGGTCGACAAGGCCGCCCTCTAGGTCTATGCAACGGAAATTCGGCGCGCCTGCAATCTCGGTGGCCTCACGAAGAAGCTGGACTGTCTGCCCGGCTTCTTCAATGTTGCGGCGAAAGAGAATTACGCCGCATGGCCGAATCAGCTTCAGCCATGCTCGCTCGACAGATGTCAGCTCGAGTCCTTCAAGTCCGGCGATGATGAGTTGCCCAACCTGCCGGCGAAGTATTGCGTTCATGCTTTGCCGCCCTGAGATGACTTAATCTCACTCTGCAGTTCTTCGAGCAGATTAAGCGCTTGTAGTGGGGTCAGCGAGTTGATGTCGGTTTCCTGCAGGCGATCGAGAATGCGCTGGGAGAGCGGCGTAAACATGGTGAGTTGAAGCGGCGCTTCTGATTCCGCTGCGACGTTGTGGCGCTCGGAACGCTCGTGCTGTTTTAGCACCTGCCGGGCGCGCTGGATGACTTGAGGAGGCAGTCCCGCAAGACAGGCGACTTCAATGCCATAGCTTTTGCTGGCGGACCCTGGCTCAATGGCGTGCAGAAAGACGATTCCCTGCGGCGTTTCCTTGACGGCAACGCGCAGGTTCTTGAGATGTGTCAACTGTTCGGCAAGCATTGTCAGCTCATGATAGTGCGTCGCGAAAAGCGTCCTCGCGCCGATGTTTGCATGCAGATATTCAAGGGTGGCCCACGCAAGCGAGAGCCCGTCGAAAGTGGCGGTGCCGCGGCCCATTTCATCGAGCAGGACGAGCGAACGGCTGGTGGCTGTGTTGAGAATCGTTGCCGTCTCCGTCATCTCGACCATAAAGGTTGAGCGGCCGCGTGCCAAGTTATCGCTGGCGCCGATGCGCGTGTAGACGCGATCTACCAGCCCGTAACGCATCCGGTCGGCAGGAACAAAGCAGCCCATTTGCGCCATGATGACCAGCAGCGCGGCCTGCCGCAGGTAGGTCGACTTGCCGCCCATGTTCGGCCCGGTGAGCAGCAGGATGGCTGGGCCTTGAACGTCGAGGAAAAGGTCGTTGGGGACAAAGCGCCCATCGCCGGCATCCTCCATCAGGCACTCGATGACGGGATGTCGCGCGCTGACGAGTTCGAGCACCGACTCTTCCGCAATCTGCGGCCGAGTGTAATTCCGGAGTGCGGCAAGATGCGCGAAATTTGCCAACAGGTCGGCTTCGGCGACGGCGCTGCTCGTCTTGCGGATGCGGCTCGCGTCGACGAGAACGCGGCGGCGCAGCTCGGCGAAGATATGCTTTTCGATCTCTACCGAACGCTCGTGCGCTGTCAGAATCTTTGTCTCGTAATCCTTCAGCTCGGGAGTGGTGAATCGCTCCGCATTGACGAGTGTCTGCTTACGCTCATAGTCGGATGGAACGCTGGCAAGGTTCGACTTTGTGATTTCAATGTAGTAACCGAAGACGGAATTGAAGCGGACTTTGAGAGAGCCAATGCCTGTACGTGCACGTTCCCGCTCTTCAATAGCGGCGACTGATTGGCGCCCGCTTTGGCTGAGCGTCCGCAGATCGTCCAGCTCTACGTCAACGCCAGCGGCGATTACGCCGCCCTCAGCTAGCGTGAGAGGTGGAGACGGTAGAATCGTCTGCTGGATCTTTGCACACAGGTCTTCGAGCGCATCGAGCTGGGTTGCGATCTGCCTCCAAAGTGGCATGTCGATCTGGCTCAGAGTGCTGTTCAGTTGCGGCAGGTGTTGCAGTGAAGCCGCCAAGGCAAGCACATCACGCGGTCCGGCACTATCTAACGAGATGCGAGCGAGCAGTCGCTCGAGATCCAGAATACCTTCCAGAGTCTCGCGAATCTTTTCGCGCTGAATGAGATCGTTCTTGAGATGTTCGACGGCTTCGTAACGACCATCGATGGTGTGCTCGTCAAGCTGTGGACGCAAGATCGATGCTCTGAGCATGCGTTTGCCCATCGGCGTCCGGCAGATGTCGAGCGTACGGAAGAGCGTCGTATCGGCTCCGGTTTCACTGAAGAGCGGCTCAATCAGCTCAAGGTTGCGGACAGTTACCTGATCGAGTTGGAGATGCTCGGCACGCTCGTAAAAACGAATGCTGTCGATGTGTCCGAGTTCGACGCGCTGCGTGCTTCGCACGTAGTGGAGGATAGCTCCGGCCGCAATGGCCGCCGCCGGGTGTTGCGTGAGTCCGAAGCCGTCTAGGGTTGCGGTGCCCAGTTGCCGCTCCAGTAAAGGCATGGCATAGTCTCTGGTGAAGACCCAGTCTTCGAGAGGAGTCTTTGTCTTGACGCGGTCGAGCGCAGGCGGCAGTTCAGTCTTCTGTGTCAGAAGCGGATTCGTGCCAGAAAAAAGTACCTCACTCGGCGACACCTTCTGCAACTCGTCCAAGCACAGAGCCGATGCCTGAGCCCCAGAGAACTCGGCAGCGCGAAAATCGCCTGTCGAAAGATCGAGAAGCGCAAGCGCCGTCAGGTTTTCTGCGAAGGACACCGCGGCAAGAAAGTTGTTCTGCTCTGAGCCGAGCCCAGGATCGATCGCTGTGCCGGGCGTGAGGACACGCGTTACCTCCCGGCGGACGATCTTCTTCGTGAGCTTCGGGTCTTCCATCTGCTCGCAGATGGCGATGCGATAGCCTTTCCGCAGCAATCGGGAGATGTAACCATCCGCCGCGTGATACGGCACACCGCACATCGGGACGGCGCGCTCTTTATCGCGCGCGGTGAGCGTAATCTGCAGCTCGCGTGAGGCTACGTGCGCGTCCTCGAAAAATAGCTCATAAAAATCGCCGAGGCGGAAGAAGAGCAACGCGTCAGGATGTTGTTGCTTGGCTGCGGCGTACTGGCGCATGAGCGGTGTTTGCGCCGTCTCAACAGATTGGGTAGAAATATCGGACACGGGGAAAAAGCCAGCATATCGTATCGGCAGGGTGCTTGGCATGCGACTGCGCGGATTCGTGCATCTGGCCGCATGTGGCAGGAATCAATAACCCAACAGCCGGCATCGTGATGCACAGAGGCACAGAGGAAAGTTATACTTAACGTTTGCAACAACATTCCGGGATCGTATGTATCTGCTATGGCTTAGAGTTGCGGCGGTGCTTTACGGGCTGGCCAGCGTGTCCGCGCTGCCGGCTGTGTTGGGCGACCGTCCGCGCTGGCAGAGAACATGTCTGCCTCTGACGATTGGCGGGTGGTTTTTCCACTTTGTGGCGTCCGTAGAAATGCTGGCGGCGGCGCACCGTTTGATGCCGGTTGGTATGCATCAGGTTCAATCAACACTTTCGTTGCTGATCGTGACCGCGTTTCTGCTGATCTGGCTTCGTTACCGGACAATTTCGTTTGGCGTCTTCGCGCTGCCGCTTGCGTTTTTGATGGTTCTAGTGCCTGCCATCGGGTCTGACAAGTACACATTTTCTTCCTCGCTGGTGCGGAGCGGTTGGATCGCGACCCACGTGACACTTCTGCTGGCGGCCTATGCTGCATTGATCTTCAGTCTTCTGGCCAGCCTTTTCTATCTGGCTCAGGAACGCAGGCTCAAGAATAGGCAATCGCCTGGAGTATTTGAATGGCTGCCGCCGCTGGACACCATGGACCAGATTGCCAAGACGACGCTCATCCTTGGCTTTTACTGCATGACCGGCGGGCTGCTGATCGGGTCGCTGATTGCGCAGGAACACATGGGGGCCGCCTACTTTCTCGATCCGAAGGTCGTGCTTTCGTTCGTGATGTGGGTCCTGTACCTGGTGATATTGTTTGTGCGGCGTTCGACGGGTTTACGCGGCAAGAGAGCTGTTTATCTCTCGAGCGCGGTTTTTCTGGTGATGTTGTGCGTATGGGCAGCGAATCTGTTCAGCTCGGTGCATAGGTTCACGACGCAATGAAACTTCTGCTCACTGGCGTGAACCACAAAACAACCCCAGTAGAGCTGCGCGAACAGATGGCTATTTCGACTGAACGCCTGAGCGATGCCACCCGCGCGCTGCTTGAGTTTCCTGGCGTTGACGAGGCCATGATTCTCTCCACCTGCAATCGTGTCGAGTTGCTTGCATATCACGAGTCGACCAGCCCCGATCTGCTGGGCTTTCTGCAGAGTTATCTCGGCGTCGAAACCGCATCGCTGCGGCCGCATACATACGAATACCGTGAGACGGATGCGGTGCAACATCTCTTCCGTGTGGCTTCGAGCCTTGACTCGATGGTGGTAGGTGAGCCGCAGATTCTTGGGCAGGTGAAAGAGTCCTACACAGCGGCGCGTTCTGTGGGCGCGGTGCAGTCGCATCTCGAAAAACTGTTACAGTCCACATTTGCGGTCGCGAAAAAAGTCCGCAGCGAGACGCAGATTGGCAGCTCGTCGGTTTCGATTGCTTCGGTAGCTGTCGATCTTGCCAAAAAGATCTTCGGCTCGCTCGAAGGCAAGCGAGTGCTGTTGGTGGGCGCAGGCAAGATGAGCGAGCTCGCGGCCCGTCACCTCATGCAGCAAGGCGCGGATACGATTTTTGTCGCGAATCGCACGCACGATCGCGCGATGCGGCTCGCGCAGAAGTTTCAGGGTCATGCCGTCCGCTTCGACGACCTCTACGCGACCGCTGATCAGGCTGACATCATCATCGCCTCCACTGGATCGCAGGAGCACATCTTTCGCCGCGAGCATGGACAGCAATTCCTACACAAACGGCGCAATCGGCCTATGTTTTTCATCGATATCGCGGTGCCTCGGGACATCGATCCGGAAATCAACCACGTGGATGGCGTCTTCCTCTATGACATCGACGATCTGCAGTCGGTTGCTACGTCGCATCTTGACGACCGAGCGCGAGAGGCGCAGCGCGCCGAGGCAATCATTGCAGAGGAAGTGGCCCGCTTCCAGCGGCGAGCGCAGGCGTTGAATGCTGCGCCGATGATCGTTGATCTGCAGAACACGGCTGAAGAGATGCGCCAGTCTGAGTTGCGGCGATTGCAGGCACGATTGCAGTCACTTACGCCTGAGCAACAGGCTGCGGTAGAAGTGCTGACGCGCGGGTTGATGAACAAGTTTCTTCATATGCCGATGCAGGCAATCAAGACGGCAGCGAGTGAGGCCGATACCGTCATGCTGGAAGTCATGAGGGCTGTTTTCAATCTTCCTTCGGCGCAGGACGCTCCGAAGCCGCATGTAGACCCGCGTGTAGCAGCAGCCCCCGAAGAGCCTGTGGTTGTTGGTAACCGGAAGGACCCTTCGTGATCCGAATTGGCTCGCGGGGATCTCAGCTGGCTCTGTGGCAGGCGAACCATATCGCCGACGCGTTGCGCGGCGCGGGACACGAGGTCGGCATCGAGATCATTCGCACGACGGGTGATGCCTTGCAGGGCGTGGCGTTCAACAAAGTCGGAACGAAGGGCATGTTCACCAAGGAGATCGAAGAGGCGCTTATTGCCGACAGGATTGATCTTGCCGTTCATAGCGTGAAGGACATTCCGACAGAACTTGCGACTCCGTTTGTGATCGCTGCCGTTCCTGCGCGGGTTGATCCGCGTGACGCGTTTGTTTCCGTCCATCATGATTCCTTTGCCTCGTTGCCTGCGGGTGCCAAAATCGGCACGAGCAGCTTGCGGCGGCAGTCGCAGCTTCGCGCATTGCGCCGCGATGTGGAGCTGGTCGAGTTCCGCGGCAATGTCGATACGCGGCTGCGCAAGCTGAGCGAAGGCCGGGTTGATGCTGCGGTTCTTGCCTCGGCGGGGCTTGAGCGGCTGGGACTGACGGAGTGGGTTCGCGAGCGGTTTTCCGCTCTTATTCTTTGCCCGGCTCCGGGGCAGGGTGCTCTGGCGATTGAAACGCGTGATGATGATGCGCGGACGCTGGAAGCAGTTGCGTTTCTTGATGATCCGGGGTCTCGATTTGCCGTGACCGCCGAGCGAGCGGCGCTGGCGGCGCTGGGCGGCGGATGCCATGTTCCGATCGGGGTTTACTGCGAGCCTTCGGCCGAAGGCTTTACGGTGACCGGCGTCGTGGCCCATCCGGATGGATCGGCGCTAGTGCGCGCTGAGCTCGAGCATCAGCATGAGCAGAGCGGCGAAGAGCTTGGCCAGAAGCTGGCCGAGCGGTTGATGGAGCAGGGTGCAAGCGAAATTCTCGGAGCCGTTCAGTTGTGAGCCAGTTGCCACTTACAGGCCGGACCATCGTCGTGACGAGGGCGCGGAGCCATGCAAGCCGGCTGCGCAGGGAACTGGAGGTCCTCGGCGCTTGCGTTATCGAACTTCCTACTATTGAGATCGTTCGTCCTGATTCGTATGAACCGCTGGATGCTGCTCTGCGCGATTTGCGGCAGTATCAGTGGTTGATTGTTACCAGTGCGAATACGGCTCGTGTGCTGGTCGAGCGGCTGGCACTGCTCGGCATCAAGGTTTCAGCGCTCTCTGGACTTCAGGTTGTAGCGGTTGGTTCAGCGACTGCCGCTGCGGTGGGGGAGGCCGGGTTGCGGGTTGATCTGGTTCCTCCGAAGTATGTTGCCGAGGCAGTTGTTGATGTCCTTCGCGACAAAGTTGCCGAGTCTCGGGTTCTGTTGGCGCGCGCGGCCGTTGCTCGCGACGTGGTTCCGGACGGGCTTCGGCGGCTGGGTGCTACGGTGGATGTAGTCGATGCCTACCGGACTGTGGTTCCGAAGGAGTCAGTCGGACTGGTACGGGGGTTTTTCGTGGATTCGCCGGTACCGGATGCGGTGACCTTTACCAGTTCCTCCACGGCGACGAACTTCTTCCACCTGCTAGGCGAGGCCGGTCTTTGTTCGGTTCCCGCAAGCGTCCGTGCGATTTCCATCGGACCAATTACGTCACAAACCCTGCGGGAGCTTGGGTGGGAGCCAGCAACTGAAGCCGAGCAGCACGATGTGAACGGGCTGGTTCAGGCGGCGGTTCAGGCCCTGTGCCCACCCCCCCCGTATCTTTGAACTAAATTCCTTATTCTTTATGGGGTTGCGTGCACTTTGGCCGCGCATGGGTGAAGGACCGAGTCGTGATTTCCAGCTATTTCTATTCTAGCGGATTCGAGCAGAAATTCGGCAAGTTTAGCAATCTTTAAACCATCTATTTGCAATTACTTAGAAAAATAATATCGGGTGAGGGCTTGACAGCGGGATAGAGCCGGGTCCGCCATCGAGAAAGAATCAATGACTGGCCGCTAGAGTGTCATCGATCCAGTAGGCGCTGCGGGCCTTGAGTTCGAGGTCCGGATCGTCTTTCAGCTCCACATGAAGAGCGTGCATACCTGGAGTGGGAGGTTGCGGGTGGAAGCTGAGCAGGTAGAAATTCGGCACATCATTGCTGACCGCTACAAGGCCCTTTTGCAGATCCTTTGCGTTGTGGAAGTGGACGAATTCGCCTCCGGTGAGCTGAGCGATGGATTCGGCGGTGTTGGTGCGGAGCGAGTTGCGGGCGGCGACAAATGCCATGGTGGCGAGGCGCACAGGCGGAGCGAGATCGCTGATGCAGTCGAGCACCTGCTTGCTGTAGTGGTCCTGGTATTCGGCGTCGGCTCCGTCGCGGCTGAAGCAGCCGTGCGTGGGGCCGGGCTCGCCGGGGCGCTCAAACTTGGACGCTTCATGGTGGACGGCTGCGTGCGTGGTTGAAAAGGCGAAGCTGTACATGGTGGTGTTGGTGTTGCTGATGAGACGCAGGGCTTCTTCGAGAGTGGTGTTGCTGTCCTGATCGAGAGTTTCGCTGAAGAGAAGGATGGCGTGGCGGTAGTCTGCCGGCTGCTGCCGCAGCTGTGCGACGGCGAAGGCGACTCCGTCGAGGATGGCTGCGCCGAGGTTTCCCGGCTGGAGGTTGTTGAGCTGTTTCGTGGCTAACCCCGTGTTGGGAGTGAAGGGCTGCAGGAGATGCGGCGCGCTGTCGAAGGCAACGACTGCAACAAGATGATCTACGTTGCCGACGATAGCATCGAGGATGGCGCCGAGGCCTTGATAGTCAGCGATGTGTGCTGCGCCAGCTCCTCCGGTCTGGACGACGATGGCGAGGGCGAGCGGCTGGGAGCCAGTGTCGTCGTCCAGGGTGATGGTTTGGGAGATGCCGTTGTCGGTGACGAGGAAGTTGTCAGCGGTAAGTTCGTAGACGTTCTTGCCAGATTTTGTTTTGACCTGCACAGGCACCTGCACGAGCGTGGAACTCACGGTGAGAGTGGAGGTCGCGTTCTCAGGTTGCTGGGCAACGGCGAGAGCGGCAGAAAAGATCAGCGGCAAAGTGAGGGCAAGGCGCTTCATTCGAGTTTATTGTACGGGCGCGCAGTTTAATCGTTGGGCCACGTCTTGCCGCTGGACCATGTTTTGTCGCCGGAAGAGCAGATGGTTTCGAGGGTGCAGTCGGCGCATTTGGGCTTGCGGGCAATGCAGACCTGACGGCCGTGGTGGATGATCTCGTGCGAGTAGGCGATCCAGTGATCTTTGGGGATGATCTTCATTAGGCCCTGTTCGACTTGTTTCGGCTCGGTGGCTTGGGTGAGGTGCAGGCGGCGGGAGTTGCGCAGGACGTGCGTGTCGACGACGACGCCTTCGGCGAGGCCGTAGGCTACTCCCAAGACCACGTTGGCGGTTTTGCGCGCGGCTCCGGGGACGGTAGTCAGCTCGGCCAGCGTTCGCGGGACTTTGCCTTCAAATTCAGTGGTGATTTTCTTGGCTGCTCCCAGGATCGATTTTGCCTTGTTGCGGTAGAAGCCGGTTGAGCGGATCAGCTCTTCGAGCGCTGGTTGTGAAGCTTCGGACATGGCTTTGGGCGTGGGGAACTGGCGGAAGAGCTCGGGCGTGACGATGTTTACACGCACATCAGTACATTGCGCGGAGAGGATGGTCGCGACGAGCAGCTCCCATGCGCTGCGGTAGTGTAGGGCGCATTCTGCATTGGGATAGCTTGCGGCCAGGCGCTTCAGGATTTCAGCCACGCGCTTGGGGGCAAGGTCGCGTTTCGCGTCGAATTTTTCCTTGGGCTTGGAGGCGGTGTTCTTTGCCGGTTTAGCAATCGCTGCGTTCAGACTTTTTGATGATTTCCCGGAAGTTGATTTCGTAGTTGGCATAGGGACAACACTGTTTTACCGCAAAGCGTGTCGAGAAAGCCAAGGGGTTGGAGCGGTGCGGCTTCTGGACGGCTACTGACCAAATATTACTCGGACTCAGAGATCCCCACTTCCATGACACTCTGATGAAGGGATGAGCGAAGCCTTCTGATTGGGCGTCAGTCACATGGCAGCAACTCCACTGACTTTGATAGAAAAAGAACGTGCCGAAACGTTACCAGCGCAAGAAAGAGTGCATTCGCGGACAAGATAATGGGGAGGGCAGAGCTGTCTCCAGCGAGTTCGACTTTGTCCGACGAGCTGTAATAAGCGCTTTCATATTGTTTCATCTGTGTGCTGTCACTATTTGGGCCCTTCCTTACGATTTCTCTTTCATCGTGAGAGCCAGAGAACTGATTCAACCTTACATGCGATGGACGGGGCTTTTTCAGACCTGGAACATGTTTGCTCCCGATCCACTCCCAAAGAACACATACATCAAAGCCGTTGTCATCACGGAACATCACCATCTACATGTCTGGGAATATCCTCGAATGGACCAGCTTGGTTTCGGAGAACGATATCGTAAAGAGAGATATCGAAAATTTGCCGAAAACCTGCTACAGGATGGATCTTCACTTTTGTTGGCGGATGTGGTGAAGCACATAGCACGCTTCTACAATGATCCTGCCGATCCACCAGAAAAAGTACTTCTGCTGAAGTATGAAACTGAGATCAGACCCTGGAGTGGCAATGGAGAGCCAGCGCCGCCCCCGTCGGTGCTCTATGAAGACTATATTGACCCGGCGGATCTTCGATGATCCTGCAAAACATTGCCAAAAGGTGGGAGTCCTTCTTCTTTAAGCCAGAGTCTCCGATTTGCATTGCCTTGTTTCGTATTCTCTATGGCATTTGTGTTTCGGCAACAATCATCTTGTTGCATTCGGATTGGCTGGAGTGGTTTGGCACACATGCCTGGGTTTCAGAGCCAACCATGCAT
Organism: Terriglobales bacterium; assembly: GCA_963823845.1. GTDB lineage: Bacteria > Acidobacteriota > Terriglobia > Terriglobales > Acidobacteriaceae > Alloacidobacterium. Next base: position 739,542 of record CAWGND010000014.1, on the reverse strand, counting down.
ATCCTAGAGCCAGGCATTCGGCTGAATCTGTTTGCTCTATTTCCCCAAAGCGATCAGTGGGTCGAGTGTTTTTTCTGGATTGCGCTGCTATTTTCAGTGATGCTGACAATTGGATTGTGGACAAGGGTCAGCAGCATCGCAGTATTTCTTTGTCTCAATTCTCTTCAGCAAAGAGCACTTTTCATCGTGCATGGCGGTGACAAATTTTTGCGTTTCGCCGGATTCTTCCTTATGTTTGCTCCGGCTGGGGCTGTTCTTTCTGTAGATCATTTCATAAGTCTCCGCAACAAAACGACCGAGGCAATACAGCTAAGGGCGCCCTGGGCGCAACGGATGATCCAATTTGAACTTGCTTTGCTTTACTTCACTTCATTTTTGTGGAAGATGAAGGGGCATACCTGGCTCGACGGCACCGCACTTTACTATGTCTTCCATTTCCGCGAAATTCAGCGGTTTCCCGTGCCGGACTGGGTCAAAAACGTCGCCATACTAAAAATCGGGAGTTGGCTGACCCTTGTACTGGAATTTTCTCTCGGCATCTTGATTTGGTTTAAGCGTTTTCGATATCCGTTGCTTTTATTGGGATTATGCTTTCACTTGTGTATTGAGTACGCGCTCAATGTCCCGATGTTTCAATGGGATGTTTTATCAGCCTATGTTCTGTTTATCGATCCGGAAGACTTGAACCGTGCGTGGCGTCGGATTTTGGGGCGTTTCGATCCGTAACGAGAACGTCTCAGGATGGCTCGTTGTAGATGCCCATTTCGGCGATGTGCGGAGTGTCGGCACTGCATTCGAATACAAGGCGAACTTTGCGGGCTGATACCGGAGTGATGCGCTGGATGCTTGTCGGTGCGGGCACGCCGCCTTCGGCTACGGTGATCCAGTTCGCGCCGTCGCTGCGCTGGAATCTGTAACTTTTGATGCGGCTTTGCTGGTAGTTGTCCCATCGGCCAACCGGCTCCACGAGAGCCAGTACGTTGAAGCGCTCTTCCTTTGTCAGGTCGATTTCCACCCAGCCTGAGGTCTGGCCTTCGTCCGGATACCAGCTGGAGGCGAAGTTGCCATCATTGGCTTCGTCGGGGCCGACGGTATCGGGATAGGAACTGGCGTGGGTTGGCTTGCCGGTTGCCAGATTGCGCGTGGTGATGACAACGTGCTCGGTAAGCTTGTAGGACGGGCCGGGGTTTTGCCATGCTTTGCCGATTTCTTCGAGACGGCTGATGACGTTGGGGGCGAGGCGTCCTTCGCGCGTGGGCGGCGCATTCAGGATGAGATTGCAGTGGCGAGGATTGAGCGGCACGAGCCATTCATCTACGACTGTGGTGGTGGGTTTGAGCGGGCCATTGATGTCGCGTTGTTTCCAGAACCAGCCTTCGGTGATGGTGACGCACGATAGAGCCGGCACGTCGCTCTGCTGCGGAACTTTCTGTCCGGCGTTTTGCTCGAAGGCTTTGATGTCGGAGTAATAGAGTCCGCCTGCGGGATACTGGCTGGCATTCAGGTCGCAGAGGAGGCAGTCGGGCTGGAGACTCTTGATGTGCTCGTAGATTTCGCGGTAGGGGACTTCGGTGTAGGTGATCCGGCTCCAGGGTGCGTCCCAGCCGTCGGTGATGAGGATGTCGATTTCGCCGTAGTTGGTGAAGAGTTCGGTGAGCTGGTCTTTGATGAGCTGCACTTTTTGCGGCGTGACGTTGAAATGGCGGATGTCGTCGCGCAGCGAGAGGATCGAGTAATACAGGCCGACGCGCAGGCCGGCTTCGCGAAAGGAGTCGACATAGGCGCGGACGACGTCGGTCTGGTGCGATGTCTGGCGGACGCTGGCGGCTTTGGACTTTGTCGGCCAGATGCAGAAGCCGTCGTGATGGCGCGTGGTCAGGCAGCCCCAGGTCATCTTGGCGGACCGCGCGGCGGCGGCCCACTGGTCGGTGTCGAGCGCGGTGGGGTGGAAGAGCTCGGGCGATGAGGTAGGATCGCCCCATTCGCGGTCCTGAAAGGTCGCCATGTTGAAGTGCAGGAACATGCCGAAGCGCAGGTCTACGAATTGCTGCTGGAGGTCGAGCAGGGGCTTTTCGCGGCGGATGGTGTGGGGTGTCTGGGTCTGTTCGGGGTTAGCGATCCGGCTGGCGGGGAGCATGGCCAAGGCTGTGGTTTCAGCGGCCAAGCGGAAGAAGTCTCTTCTTGTCGTCATGGGGATGTGCGATCCTCATCCTAACTTTTAAACCAGGGCGGGCTTCGTAGGGTTCGTGCTTTCCCACCCTATCGCAAAAGACGCGATAGGATGGGGCACCCGTTTTTTCGTGCTGACCGAGGCGAAAAGCAGATCCTTCGACTGCGCGCTTCGCGCTCAGCTCAGGATGACAACTCTTAATGGTTAGGTGACGGGACTAGCCTATCCCAGCCGGTCCAGCATCTCTTCCGGGGTCATGCGGATGCAGGTGAAGATGGGCGTGTCACGTAGCGTATAGGCGCTGGCTTCGGTTTCCCGGAGTTGCTGCACTAAGTCGAGGAAGTCTTCGGGGAAGTTGGATTCGAAGGCTACTACGAATTCCTGGTCGTCGATGCCGAAGGAGTAGGTTGTGTTGAGCTTGACGCGCGGGTAGAGATGGCCGACGCGGATGTGCTCGTTCATGAGGCGCTGGCGCTCTTCCATGGGGAGCAGGTACCAGGCGCGGGTTTTCCAGAAGGGGTAGATGAAGATGTACTTCTGGCCCCCGGGGCGGAGGAAGCCGCGCGAGTCGGCCTGGCCTTCGTGCTCGTGTCCGATGAGGTATTGTGAGCGCTTGGTCATAGACAGGAAGCTATGCGGCGTCGTGAGGTAGCTGCCGAGCGGGGTGGCCATCAACTCGGCCATCATCTGGTTAAGTTCGTCGACGGAGTAGCAGATGCGCCAGAGGACCATGTCCACGTCGCCGCGCAGGCCTACAGTGGAGTAGCTGAGATTGAGCATCTCGCCGGGCTTGTTCCAGCGCTTGATGATCTCGGCGAACTGACGCTTGTGCTCGGCGCGCTCGGCAGCGGGGAGTCGGCGCCACTCGGGCAGAACCTTAAAGAAGTTGAAGCCGATCATCTGGCGCTGGACCTTCTTCTCTTCTGACTTTGCCGGGGCGGAGGCGGCGTGGGTGTGGCCTGCGGTTTCGGCGGCGGGAACGGTAAGCGTGTCAGCCATGAGCTACTCCTGATCTCTTTCTTTCAATGCTAGCAGGGGATTGGCAGTACGGGGATAGGAGCGCGCCGCCGATTTTTTTCAGCCGCGCTGTTAACCATTCCGGCTGTGCCTCGTTTTACTGGGTGAACGCAGTAATAGGAGATTGCACATGACAGACATTCTGGTACCAGGCAGCTTATTTTTCATGATTGGGTGGATCGTTTGGGTCCTTTTTTCTTCGATCCGCCGCTACAAGATCGCCAAGTTTCAGGCCGACGTTCAGTCGCGCCTGCTGCAAAGACTGGACTCGAGCCAGAGCCTGCTCGCCTATGTGGAGACGCCTGCCGGTCAGCAGTTTGTCGAAGGTTTGAGCACGGAACGCGTCACGCCTTACGAACGTATCCTCAGCAGCACGCAGGCGGCGATCATCATTACCGCGTTTGGCGTGGCGCTTTTGGTACTGCGGTCGAAGCTTCCTTTTTCAGATGAGGCTTTCACCATCTTCGGAACTCTGGCGATTGCGCTTGGAGTGGGCTTCGGCGTGGCGGCTGCGGCATCGTTCTTCCTTTCGCGGTCTTTCGGGCTGTTTGACCGCGGCCCGCGTGCGTAGCGAGTTAGAAGTCTTTACGGATGACATTGGCGGAATCCATCACGAATTACGTTGGAAGCGCGAGCCCGGATGCGTCTGCGCTGGATGAAGCTGCGTTCCAGCAGATTTATGATGCTACGGCTCGTCCGCTTTGGGCGTACCTACTGCGAGTCTCAGGCCGACGCGATGTTGCCGATGATCTGCTGCAGGAGACCTTCTGCCGGTTTCTGGCGCGCAAGGCGGCAGACAGTGTGCTGAAGATGAATGAAGCTGAGACGCGCAGCTACCTTTTCCGCATTGCCACCAACCTTCTTCGAGACCGCTGGCGGCGTGGCGAGAACGCTCTCGACGACGATACGCAGAAAGAGCCGGTTGTGGAAGACGATCCGGCTGCGGGGATTGACGTTCGCCGAGCGATGGAGTTACTGAAGCCGCGAGCGCGCCAGTTGTTATGGCTGGCATACGTTGAGGGTATGAGTCATGTCGAGATTGCCGAAGCTACGGGTTTGAATGTGCTGAGTATCCGGCTGCTGCTTTTTCGCGCGCGGCGACAGGCCGCACGCTTACTGCGACCGGATACTATGGAAGGGAGATGAATGCGATGCGATGCAGATACGAGAACGAGATGATTCGGGCGCTGAAGACGAGCGCACTCTCTGAGAGTCTGATCGAGCACCAAAAGAGCTGTTCAATTTGCCGCGAGGTTGCGGTGGTGGCGCAGGCGTTGTTGCGGGATGCCAGCGATCTTGCTCCCCGGTATACTCCGCCGTTGCCCACGCAGATATTTGCGGCGGCCGAGCGGCGTCGGCGGATGGCGGCGCTGGAACGGGCGACGCGTTTTGTACTTGCGTTGAAAATCGCGGGACTGGTCTATGCCGCCGTGCTGGCCTTGTGGGGACTGCATGCGCTGTCTGTGCGCGGGGTGATGCTGCCGGGGCTGGATGCTGCGTCGCTCAACGCAACGATTGCAGGAGCAGGGCTCGCTGTTCTCTTTGTCGGTGGCGGGCTTTGGTATGCGCTGCGCGGGGACGGGCGGCACCCCGGCTGACTCTATTCAACTGTCTGGCTTCATAGAAGTTTGGATGCGGGCAGGTATACTCAACGAGAATGACCGAAAAAATCCTGGCCGTTCTTGCCTCCTTCATTATTGCTACGATTTCCGCTTCAGGATATGCGGGAATCGCACTGTTGATGACGATTGAATCGGCGTGCATTCCGCTGCCGTCTGAGATCATCATGCCGTTTTCCGGCTACCTAGTGCATACAGGTCAGCTGAAGTTGTTCTGGGTGGCTACGGCTGGAGCGATCGGGTGCAATCTGGGTTCGGTGGTGGCTTACTGGGTCGGTGCGATCGGCGGACGGCCGTTCATCATGAAGTATGGCCGGTTCGTGCTGCTGAACCATCATGACCTGGACCGGGCCGAGCACTTTTTCTCACGCTATGGCGGGATTACGGTTTTCATCGGGCGGCTGCTGCCGGTGGTTCGCACCTTCATTGCGTTTCCGGCGGGCGTTGCGAGAATGCCGCAGCTTCGGTTTCACATCTACACGTTCGTCGGATCGTGGCCGTGGTGCTATGTGCTGGCCTATGTCGGGATGAAGCTGGGGCAGGCGTGGGAGAGCGATCCACGATTCAAGGCGGCGTTCCATCATTTCCACTTGGCGGTAGAAATTGTGTTGGTGATTGGGATTGTCTGGTTTGTGCGGACGCACTGGCGGGATCGTGTACGTCCGGAGACCGCCTGACTTGCCTCGGCTGAGCGAACGTGCTCATCACTTCTACAATTTTTCCATTGACACCATGCAAAATACCATTTGAGTCCGTGTGATTTGCCAAAGCATGGTCCGAAGCATGAGACTACATAGTTTGATATAGCCAAGAGTTTTTATTGATAGAAGGACGGTTGAAGCAAGGAATGTCTACACATAAAGACAGCGGAAAGAACGCCGCTGCGGAAGTAAAAGTTCAGCCAGCTACGGGAAAACTGGGAGTGATGACGGTCGGCATGGGAGCGGTGGCTACGACGCTGATTGCCGGAGTCGAAGCAGTGCGCAACGGACTTTCGAAGCCCATCGGGTCGCTGACGCAGATGGGGACGATTCGGCTGGGCAAGCGCACGGATGGACGGACGCCGCTGATCAAGGAGTTTGTTCCGGTGGCAGATCTGAATGACGTGGTTTTTACGGGGTGGGAAATTTTTCCGGAGAACATGTACGAGGCTGCGGAGCATGCGCAGGTGCTGGACCGCGACCAACTGAAGAGCATCAAGCCGTTTCTTGAGGCGATTAAGCCGATGCCGGCGGTCTTTGACCAGCACTATGTGAAGCGGCTGAACGGGACGCACGTAAAGCAGGGCAAGAGCAAGTGCGATCTCGCGCAGCAGCTGCGGTCGGATATTCAGTCATTTAAGACGACGGTCGATCGCGTGGTTGTGATCTGGTGCGGCTCGACGGAGATATTTTTAGAACCATCGGCAGTGCACCAGTCGATTGAGACTTTTGAGAAGGGGCTGGTTGATAACGATCCGAATATTGCTCCTTCGCAAATTTATGCTTATGCGGCGTTGAAGGAGGGTATTCCGTTTGCGAATGGTGCGCCAAATCTGACTGTCGATTTGCCTTGCATGCAGCAGCTTTCGAAACTCACAGGTGCGCCGATTTGCGGGAAGGATTTCAAAACCGGGCAGACGTTTATGAAGACGGTGCTCGCTCCGGCGTTTAAGGCTCGCATGCTGGGGGTTTCGGGGTGGTACTCGACCAACATTCTCGGCAATCGTGATGGCGAGGTGCTGGACGATCCTGAGTCATTCAAGACGAAGGAAGAGTCAAAGCTTGGCGTGTTGGATTTTATTCTGCAACCGGAGCTTTATCCTGATCTATATAAGGACATTTATCACAAAGTTCGTATTAACTATTATCCGCCCCGCGGTGATAACAAAGAGGGTTGGGATAACATTGATATCTTCGGATGGCTTGGTTATCCGATGCAGATTAAGGTTGATTTTCTCTGCCGCGACTCGATTCTGGCTGCGCCGATTGCGTTGGATCTGGTGCTGTTTCTCGATCTGGCGCAGCGCACTTCGGAACTGAAGCACCTGGGGATTCAGGAGTGGCTGAGCTTCTACTTCAAGTCGCCGATGACGGCCGAAGGGCTGTATCCGGAACATGATTTGTTTATCCAGTCGATGAAGCTGAAGAATACGCTGCGGCACATTATGGGTGAGGAACTGATTACGCACCTCGGGCTGGAGTATTACGACTGAAGCTTGTTCTGAATGGAAACAAAGCGGCGCGCTCTCCTCCAAGCGTGCCGCTTTTTGCTTTTGAAATTGGTGGGGAATTGCTGTTTCCAATAGGACACGACTAAGATGTCCTCGACTGGACAAAACGCCTATCCGTCAACTAAATAAGGACAATCAAAATGCGAGATGGCCGCTATGAGAATATTCATCTGTCTGCTGTGCGCCCTGTTCGGTAACTTAACGTCTGCATGGTCGCAGAGCAAGATCGCAACAGAGGGTGAGATTCCGATTATCGCATGGTTTAGCGTGCCGCCGGAAGAGACGTCACTGATGCGTTATCAGGAATTAAAAGACGCTGGAATCACATACAGCCTCACAATGTTTCCCAATGTAGAGGACTTAGCGAAAGCGCTGGATATTGCCCATCAAGCTGGCATCAAGATCATTGCATCCTGCCCGGAGATCGGGAGAGATACTCAAAAAACCGTTGAGCGATTGAAGCACTATCCAGCACTGGCAGGATATCTTCTTCGAGACGAGCCGCCCGCAAGCGAGTTCCCCGGGCTGGCTGGCTGGGCGAAAAGTATTCATGCTATGGACAGCGAGCATTTTCTCTACATTAACCTGTTACCAAATTACGCGAGTGCAAAACAGCTGGGTACGCCGACTTACCAGGAGTATGTAAGCACTTTTGCAAAAGAAGTGCCTGTGGAATTTCTGTCTTTTGACCACTATCCGGTTGTAGACGATACATTGCGTCCGGAGTGGTATCAGAATCTGGAAATCGTCTCAAATGCAGCTCGAAGTGCCGGTAAACCGTTCTGGGCCTTCGCACTGGCTGTACCGCATTTTCACTATCCAATTCCTACTCTTGCCCAACTGCGGTTAGAGGTGTTTAGTGCCTTGGCTTATGGGGCTCAAGGTATTCAATACTTTACCTACTGGACACCGTTAGTGGATAAGAATTTTCAGGATGGCCCGATTACGCGGGAGGGGAAGCGAACCGACATTTACGATCGAGTCAAGGAAGTGAATTCGGAGATAAGAGGTTTGTCCGGCGTTTTCCTGAATGCACGGGTGATCGCCGTTGCCCATACCGGAGCTGAAGCCCCACTTGGCACGAAGCGGCTAGATAAGTTGCCGTCACCTGTAGAGTCATTTAGCACCAGTGGTGGCACTGTTGTTTCATTACTGCAAAAAGGAAACAGCACTTTTCTTGTAGTTGTGAATCAGGATTATAAGCAGCCGATCAAATTAACCATCCAATTCCAATCAGACGTTAAACGGGTCTTGAAGGATGGCAGTCTTGTGCCGGTAAAGCATCACGACCAAAATAATCTGGTAGAGGATCCCGGAGACGTAACGATCTGGACATGGGCTAACTAATCAGGATCACAGGCACTAGTGAATCCTGAATTTCGGCACTGCTTTTCCTCATCTCAGCCTCAGCTTGCGCTTTTGCTTCGCCTGAAGCTGATCGCCTTGCGGAACTAAAATAGCAATATCCCATGGCTGAATTTACCCACCTGCATCTGCATACCGATTACTCGCTCCTGGACGGGGCTTGCGACGTGGACAAGCTGGTGAACCGCGTGGCTGACATTGGACAGAGCGCGGTTGCCATTACCGACCACGGCAATATTTACGGGGCGGTGCATTTTTTCGATGCGGCGAAGAAGCGCGGCGTGAAGCCGATTCTGGGCTGCGAGCTTTATATCTGCAAGAAGGACGATCACCGAGCCGATCCGCAGGGCGATGACTATAACCATTTGCTGGTGCTGGCGGAGAGCGAGGAAGGCTACCGCAATCTTGTGCGGATTACGTCGGAGGCTTCGCTGCATGGCTTTTATCGCAAGCCGCGCGTGAGCAAGAAGTATCTGGCGGAGCATTCGGAAGGGTTGATTGGGTTCTCGGGATGCCTGGCGGGTGAGCTTTGCGAAAACCTGATGGCAGGGAAGTACGAAGCGGCGCGGACGACGGCGGGGCAGTATCAGGAGATCTTCGGCAAAGGGAATTTCTTTCTTGAGATTCAGGATCAGGGGCTGGAACTGGAGAAGAAGATCCACGCTGATCTGTTTCGACTGGAGAAAGAATTAGATATTCCGCTGGTCGCGACGAATGACAGCCACTATCTCTGCGAGGACGATTCGCATGCGCATGAAGTTCTGCTTTGCGTGCAGACGGCGTCTTCAATTCATGATCCGAAGCGCTTCAAATTCGACTCCGACCAGTTTTATGTGAAGACTGCGGCGGAGATGGACAAGCTGTTTTCGCATGCTCCGGAAGTGGTGAGCCGGACTATGGAATTCGCTGAGCGCTGCAACCTAAAGCTCAACAAGGTCGATAATCCATTTCCGGAGTTTGCGGTGCCGGCCGGACACACCATCGACAGCTACTTTGGGCAGATTTGTCGCGAAGGCTTCAGGAAGCGGCTAGATACCTCGGTTCGGCACTTGCAGGATCGCGGGTTGCTGCGGCAGCCGATTTCGGAATACGAAGCGCGGCTGGAGCGGGAAATTTCGATCATCAAGCAGATGAAGTTCCCCGGCTACTTCCTTATCGTGTGGGACTTCATCCGCTATGCGCGCGAGCATGGGATTCCCGTAGGCCCGGGGCGTGGATCGGCAGCTGGGTCGCTGGTCAGTTATGTGATGGAGATTACCGACATCGATCCGCTGCAGAATGCGCTGCTTTTCGAGCGCTTTCTCAATCCGGAGCGCATTTCGATGCCCGATATCGATATCGATTTCGATATGAACCGGCGCGGCGAGGTGATCGAGTACGTCACGCGCAAGTACGGGCGCGAGCAGGTGGCGCAGATCATTACCTTCAACACGATGGCGGCAAAGGCGGCGATTAAGGACGTTGGCCGCGCGCTGGATATGCCGTATGGCGATGTGGACCGCATTGCCAAACTGGTACCGACGACGATTGGCGTGACGATCGAGGAAGCGCTGAAGGATTCGCCGCCATTGCAGGAGGCGTACGACTCGAACACCCAGGTACGCGAGCTGATCGATACAGCGAAGAAGCTGGAAGGGCTGGTGCGCGGCGCGGGTGTGCATGCGGCTGGTGTAGTGATTGCGCCGCGTCCGCTGACTGATCTGGTCCCGCTGTCGCGCAGCAAGAACGACGAAATTGTGACCGCCTATGACATGAAGGCGGTCGAGAAGATGGGTCTGCTCAAGATGGATTTTCTTGGGCTGACGACGCTGACGGTCATCGACGATTGTCTGAAGCTGATCAAGCGCAATCGGGATGAAGTGGTGGATATGGCGACGATTCCGCTGGACGATCAGACGACGTATGAGAAGGTCTTTCATCGCGCGCTGACGTCGGGTGTCTTTCAGTTTGAATCGGGCGGCATGCGCGATGTGCTGCGGCGCTACAAGCCGACGACAGTCGAAGACCTGACGGCCTTGAACGCGCTGTATCGGCCGGGACCGATTCAGGGCGGCATGATCGATGATTTCATCGAGCGCAAGTGGGGGCGGCGCAAGGTTGAATACGAACTGCCGCCGCTGGAGACGATTCTCAAAGAGACGCTGGGAGTCATCGTTTACCAGGAACAGGTGATGCAGATCGCCAACGTGCTTGCGGGCTACTCGCTGGGTGAGGCCGATTTGCTGCGGCGCGCGATGGGCAAGAAAGATCCTGCGGAGATGGCGAAGCAGCGCGACCGCTTTGTGTCTGGCGCTGTCGAAAAGAAGTTTCCTAAGGACAAGATCACGAAGATCTTCGACCTGATGGAGCAGTTCGCCGGATACGGCTTCAACAAGTCACACTCGGCGGCGTATGCGCTGTTGGCGTATCACACGGCTTATTTGAAGACGCATTTTCCGGTCGAGTTTATGGCAGCGCTGCTGACCTCGGAAATTTCGAAGCCGGAGAACGTCGTCAAGTACATCAAGGAGTGCCGCGAGATGGAGATTCCGGTCGAGCCGCCGGATGTGCTGTTCAGCGATGCGGACTTTACGCCTCATGGCAAGGCGATTCGCTTTGGGCTAACTGCGATCAAGAATGTTGGGCGCAATGCGATCGATTCGATTCTCGCAGCGCGGAATGAACTGGCGGAGCAGAAGAAGGCTTTTGCGTCGTTCTGGGAGTTCTGCGAGAAGGTCGATCTGCGGCTGATGAATAAGCGTGTGCTGGAGTCGCTGATCAAGGCGGGGGCGCTCGATTCATTTGGGCGACGGGCTGCGCTGATGATTGCGGTAGACAAGGCGATTGAGCGGGCGCAGAAGACGCAGCGCGATCTTGAGGCGGGGCAGCATGGACTTTTCGGGATTTTCGACGATCATCCGGCGACCGCGGCGAAAGCCGACGAGCTGCCGAATATTGCTGACTGGGATGAGTACCAGCGGTTGCAGTCGGAGAAGGAAGTGCTGGGGTTCTTTGTGTCGGGCCATCCGCTGGACAAGTATGCGGAGAAGCTGCGGAATATCCCGGGCGTGATCGACACGGCGACGGCGCTCGAGATCCAAGCCTTCGCCGAGCCACGGTCGGCGTGGGCAGACGATGGAACCGGACACCGCGATTGCGGGAGTCATTGTCGGGTTGAAGGTGGCGAAGTCGAAGCGGTCAGGCGAGTTGTATGCGCAGGCTTCGCTTGAAGATGCTACGGGCAAGATCGATCTGATCTGTTTTCCGAAGGACTATGAGAAGTCTGAAGGAGACGCTGAAGATTGAAGTTCCGGTCATTGTTCGCGGGCAGTTGCGCGCGGAAGAAGATGCTGCGCCGAAGCTGGCGGTGTCGTCGATCCAGGCGCTGGAAGATGTGAAAGTACGGCTGCCACAGCATATTCGGATTCGGGTGCTGCTTGAGAGGGCGAGCGACGCTACTCTTGTTGAACTGCGACAAATGATTGCTGCTTCGCCAGGGCCGGGAAAGCTGATGCTAAACCTGGAGCGGAGCGGCGAGTTCTGCGTGATGATGGAGCCTGTGGGTGTTACGGTTGCCGCTGATCGGGCGTTTGTGGATCGCGCTGAGGAGTTGCTGGGGCGCGGGATGGTACAGGCGCTCGACTAGCTGATGAAGCGGTCAGCAGAAAGACTGTCAACTAAAAACCGGTCAGGTAAAGTCCGGCCAGCGATGGAGAAGAGCCGATTGCGCCGGCAACAATCGCGCTGACCGCTTTTCCAGCTGAACTAAGATTTGTACCGACTCTCATCAACCCATACAATCGAACAGTAAGACTTGCAGCGTCTATGACTGAGCAGGCAGGCAGTGTTGAGCAGATTCAGGCGGTGGCTGAGGCCACGCCTGCAGCGTGGGTGAAAACGGAGCTGGCACGGCATCCGCAGCGGCCGTATCCGATGGACTATATCGAAAGTTTATTCACCGACTTCAGCGAGATCCACGGCGACCGCGCCTTTGGCGACGATGCGGCGATGTCATGCGGCATGGCGCGCTTTCATGGCGAAGAGGTCATGGTCATCGGCAATCTTAAAGGGCGCACGGTGAAGGAGCGCATCCAGCGCAAGTTCGGCTCGCCCGACCCAGAGGGCTACCGCAAGGCGCTGCGCGCGATGAAGATCGCTGAGAAGTGGGGGCGTGCGGTCTTCACTTTTATTGATCTTGCGGGCGCGAATCCGGGGATCGGCGCAGAGGAGCGTGGGCAGGCTGAGGCGATTGCGCGGAACCTCTTTGAGATGTCGCGGCTACGCGTGCCGCTGATTGCGACGATCACGGGTGAAGGTGGTTCTGGCGGGGCGCTGGCGCTGGCTGTGGCCGATCGTGTGCTGATTCTGGAGAACGCGATTTATTCGGTGATTTCTCCTGAGGGCTGCGCCTCGATCATGTGGCGCGATGCGACCAAGCGCGCGCAGGCAGCGGAAGCGCTGAAGATCACGGCGCAGGATGTGAAATCGCTGGGTTGCGTCGATGACATTGTTCCTGAGCCTGAGGGCGGGGCGCAAGCGAATGCGGAGCAGGCGGCGCAGATTCTGGATGAGAAGCTGATCTGGCACTTCAACGAGATCAAGGGGCTGTCTCTGGACGAGATGTTGAATCGCCGCTATGAGAAGTTCCGCAACATTGCGCAGTTCTATACGACATAATGGCGGTCTTCATCGATTTGTTATCCCAGCTGAGAGCTAACGGAGTTTCCCAATGAAGTCTGGTGGACGTCTCCGCGCCTTTAGCTGGTTCGTCATTGCCGCGATTTACTTCGTCTTTGCGCAGCAGATTTCTCTGCGCGCGGCAAATGGGCTCAGTTCCGGTGACTGGTTTCTTCCCGTTAACAGCATCATCCTGTTATTTCTGCTACTGGTCGGTTATGCGGCCATGGGATATGCGGGACAGAGCCAGCGCGAACCGCTGAAGGCCATGGGCCTGGTCCGGCGCCAGGGTTGGAAGCGTGAGTTTGCTCTGGGCGCGGCACTCGGATGGGGCGGCGTGGTGGCTTGTGTGCTGCCGATGTCGCTGGTTGGCAGCTTGGTGATCCGGTTCTGGACGAACGGTCATCAATTCTTTCTGCTCTTTGTGAATCTGCTTACACTGGCTGTGGCATCGCTGGCTGAGGAAATCGCCTTTCGCGGGTATGGGTTTCAACGTTTGATCGACGCGATTGGCCCGACGCTGGCTACGCTTGGCATGTCAGTGCTCTTTGCCGTGATGCATCTGCTGAACACCAATGCGAGCGCGGCGAGCACGCTGGTTACGATTCTCGCAGGGTGGCTGTTTTCGATTGCGTATCTGCGGACGAGGGCACTGTGGCTGCCCTGGGGGTTGCACTTTGCCTGGAATGCGAGCATGGGGATTCTGTTTGGGCTGCCGGTGAGCGGTCTGACGGTTTTCAATCCTGTCATCACTACAAACGCAGTGGGGCCAGTGTGGCTGACGGGCGCTGGTTACGGGCCGGAGGGCAGCGCGATTGCAGTCGTCGTTCTGCCTGTTCTCACGATCGTTTTGGTGAGAGCAACACGCGGTTATGCCCACAAATATGCGCAGCCGGTGATTGTGCCGGGCGGGATTCCGGTGGATCTGGATGCAAGTGCGCGGCGGCAACATGAGGCGGCAATGGGCACGGCGGCTGCTCCGAGTGAGCCGCAACTAGTTCAGATATTGCCTGTGGCTGGTTCCGGCAATGGAGTTTCTTTTCCCCAAGTCGTAGAAGCAAAAGCGGATGATGAGCCTCTGCCTGAGATGCCGCGTACTTCGGAATAGCCTCGCGCAAATCCGTTTCGCCCATTTCAAAACAATCTATGCACGGTTCAGCGTTCGGGGGCTTGCAAATGCCGCTGAATAGCGCCATGCTTATAGGTCGAAAGACTTTGGGGGCCTCAAGATGCGGGGGTTCGCAACCCAGGGCACGCGGAACCGGCGCCTGTTGCGAGTAGCAACAGCAGGCTTGCTGCGAATTACGGCTGGCGTGGCTGTGCTGGTATTGCTGCTGTCAGGCAGCGCAAACTCTCAGGTCATGACGATCGACCCCGCAAAGATGGACGGCCACTATCTCGATTTTCATCCCACAAACGTTCCCCTTCCTACCGACCCGCTGACTGAACACGGGAAGCAGGACCTCATCCGCTTCCTGACTGCGGAACAGGGGTTTGCCATGCGGCCTTTACCGCTTGCGACCAAGGGGCTGATTCTGCATGCGAACGGCGATATGCAGCCAAGCGGCGCGGATTACGTCAACGAGATGAATGAGCACGGCACGTCGGCGAAGGCGGGCGACCGCTGCGTGATTTCCGATGTCAAGATCAAGGAAAACAAGATTATTTTTCAGCTGAACGGCGGCCCGGATCTCAAGCACAAATGGCTGCGGCATGTTTCCATTGGGATGGATCCGAATGCCACCACTCCAGTGGTGCAGGATAACGGTCAGGCGCCGGTCGGTTCGCGCATTACGCTTGTCTTTCCGCACGCGGTTCCGAATGTTTCCGGCAAGCAGGTGGAAGCGCTGCTGGCACCGCTGCTTGGATTCGGTCTCAAATCGCCGGTTGTGGCGTATACCGATACGTTGCCGCCAGCGCTCAAGCAGGCGATTCTGGATCACCATGTGCTGGTGGGCATGAGCATCGAGATGGTCGTCTACGCGATGGGCCAGCCGCAGCAGAAGGTGCGCGAGCGCGAAGGGCAGATGCCGTTTGAGGAATGGATTTACGGCGAGGCCCCCAACCCAGTGGAGTTTGTGCGCATCAATGGCAACCGCGTCATCCGCGTGGAAGAGGCGGAGGTGGGCAAGCCTCCGGTGATTCGCGCAGACAATGAGATGGGCGATTACTGGAGCACTAATGCCGCTCCCACGCAGGCGTCAAATGTCCACACGGTCAAGCTGGGTGATGCAGACCCAGGAGATCAAGCGAAGCAGAGCGCAGGGCAGAGTGCGCCGCAGGCTCCGCCTAGCTTGCGGTTGCCGGGCGAAACACTGCCTACGGACAACGATAAGGATCACCCGGTCATGGGGCCGGTGCAGTTCCCGGCAGGATCGGGATCAGGATCAGGAACGAGTTCAGGAACTAGTTCGACCCAGCAGAAGCAGCCGTCGGCCCCTCCTCCGGCGTCCCAGCCGAGCGGAGGTTCTCCTCAGCAATACGCAACGGCTGGTTCTGCGCCGTAGCGCCAGCCTGTTGTAGGGCATGTATTCTGACTACATGCTCGATTACGAAATCACTCCCTCAGAACTGGCCGAGATACTCGCCGGGCAAAAGCGGGAGCATGTGGTGCTGCTGCTGGATGTTCGCGAGCCCGACGAACATGCCATTGGCCGCCTCAACGGCAGCGTGTTGATGCCCATGGGCGATGTGCCCGGACGCGCCAATCAGGAGCTTGACCCCGATGCGCATATCGTCACCCTCTGCCATCATGGAGTGCGCTCGATGAATGTGGCCGTTTGGCTGCGCAATCAAGGCTTTGAAAGAACTCAGTCTTTGCGCGGCGGCATTGATGCCTGGTCGGCGCTGATAGACCCGACGATAGCGCGGTACTAACCGAACGCCTGAGTTTCTGCCTGAGAATGTCAAGAACGCGCCTCAATCTCCTTCTGCATTGGATCCCAGCGGTGGTCGGCATCGCAGTCATCCTCGTTGAATCGACGGGAAACATGTCGTCAGAACATACCAGCCGGTGGCTGTTGCCCATGTGGATCAAGCTCTTTGGCCCGATCACGCCAGAGCGCTGGGCCGTGGTCCATCACTGGATTCGCAAGACTGGACACGTGGTGGGTTATGGACTGGTGAGTCTTGGTTTTTTTGAAGGCTGGCGCGCCACATTTTCGGAGAGGGCGCGAAGCCAGGGTCGGCTATTTGCCATGGTTGCTCCCCTGGCTATTATTTCGACACTCGCACTGGCTTCGTGGGACGAGTGGCACCAAACGCTTCTCCCAGGTCGCACCGGGCTGGCTTCTGATGTGGTGATCGACTTGTCGGGCGCAATCGTGGCTCATCTTGTTCTGCTCATGGTACTCGCCGTCGTATGGCGCGTCAGGGCCGCAAGATCAAAGACAGCTACTCGTCAGGTTTCGTCTCAGGTTTGATGCTGAGTTGGAGCATCTCTACTCCGCGCAGAACTTCAAGTGACAATATCGTGCCAGCCCGGTCGGCAGTCAGCAGGCGATGAAGAGCGTCAATGCCGGCAACGGGCTGATCGGCAACGGCGGTAATGATGTCTCCTTCACGCAGATCTGCGCGGCTGGCCGGGCTTCCATCCTGCACCGATACGACAAGGATGCCGGTCGCTTCCTTAAGTTGATATTCGTACGCAAGACGGCGCGGCAGGGGGACGTTTTGTCCGGCGATGCCGATCCATGAGCGGCGGACCCGCCCATACTGCAAAAGCTGGGATGCAACGAACTTCGCCGTGTCGATGCCGATGGCAAAGCAGAGCCCCTGCGCGGAGACGATAGTGGCCGTGTTGATGCCGATGACTTCGCCGCGTGAGTTGACCAGAGGGCCGCCGGAGTTGCCTGGATTCAGCGCTGCGTCAGTCTGGATCACTTCTTCCATCATGCGGCCCGTAGCGGAACGCATACTGCGGCCAAGCGCGCTGATGACCCCGGCGGTGACGGTAAACTGAAATCCAAATGGATTGCCGACGGCAATGGCCAACTGGCCTACTCGCAGCGTGCGCGAACAGCCGAGCACGGCAGGTTGAAGTGTGGCCGCGTCTGTGCGCAGGACCGCGGTGTCGGTGTCGGCGTCTTCACCAATGAGAGTCGCCAGCGCCTGCTGGCCATCATTGAACGTGAGCTGAAAGCGCGAGCCGGCCCGCACAACGTGGCTGTTTGTCAGGACCAGTCCGTCGGGCGTGAAGACAAAGCCGGAGCCCGAGCCTCCGCGACGGGAGGAAGACGATTTGACATCAATCTTGACGACAGAACTGCTAACGCGCTCGACTGCCCGCGTGACGGCGGTTGAGTATGCGTCCAGAAGAAACGAGTCGTCTGTAGCTGCTGGTTCGTTAGCGTTGATTGAGTCACTGGGAGACGAGCTGGCGAGAAAAGCAAAACGGGGTTCCATACTGCACCTGTGTGTGACAGATGCCCTAGCGGCCTGGAAAGATTCAGGCGTGCGCTGCCTCCCGGTGGAGGGAATACACTGGATGTTTGTGGTCTATGTTTGTTTTTGGGGAGAAATGATGCCGACTGCTGTTGAATTTGCGCGCGAGCAGTATCCGCGCTTTCTGGATGAGTTGAAAGATTTGCTGCGTATCCCGTCCGTTTCCACGTTGCCTGAGCATAAGGATGACGTGCGCCGCGCTGCCGAGGCGTTGGCCGCAGAGTTGAAGCGTATCGGGATGCAGAATGTTCGGCTCATCGAGGGAAGCGGCCACCCGCTGGTCTATGCGGACTGGTTGCACTCCGAAGGTAAGCCGACCTGCCTCTGTTATGGACACTACGATGTTCAGCCGCCGGACCCGCTCGATGAATGGCTGTCTCCGCCGTTTGAGCCCACCGAGCGCAACGGTAATCTTTATGCGCGCGGGGCAGTCGACGACAAGGGCCAGATGTACATGCATATGAAGGCGCTGGAGTCACTCTTCGCGGCGCATGGGGGCAAGCTGCCGCTGAATATCCGCGTGATCCTTGAGGGCGAAGAAGAGGTCGGCGGCGAATCGATTGCCAGGTTTGTACGCGAGCATCTGGAGCAGTTGAAGGCTGACTTTGCGCTTGTGTCGGACACGGAGTTGTTTGCGCCGGAGCTGCCAACGCTGTGCATTGGACTGCGGGGCATGATCTATACCGAGATCGAGGTTCGCGGCGCAAAGACTGATCTGCACTCCGGCATGTATGGCGGTGCGGCGCCCAATCCATTTGTTGCATTGGCACAGATCATCGCCCAGCTGAAAGACAAAGACGGGCGCATTCTGATCCCGGACTTTTACGACAAGGTGCAGGCCCCGAGCGCGGATGAGTTAAAAGCATGGAAGAGTCTGCCGTTCGATGAAGAGCATTATCGTCAGAGTGAAGTTGGTTCGCCGCAACTCACGGGCGAGCCGGAATATTCCGTCATTGAACGCACCTGGGCGCGGCCTACGCTTGATGTTCACGGGATACCTGGCGGCTTTACTGGGGCGGGTGCGAAGACGGTGATTCCGGCGAAGGCTGTTGCGAAGGTTTCAATGCGCTTGGTGCCAAACATGACGCCGCAGGAGTCGTTCGCGCAGTACAAGAAATATGTGGAGTCGCTGAAGCCTGCGGGTATTGAGCTTGATGTCCGGTTGATTCACTCCGGCGACGCGATCGTGATTGGGACCGACAATCCTTACATCAAGGCTGCCACAAAGGCGCTGAAGCAAGTCTGGAACAAGAACACGGTTTTCATCCGGTCGGGTGGGTCTATTCCCATCGTGGGGGACTTTGAGCGTCACCTGAAGATTCCTACCGTGATGATGGGTTTTGGCTTGCCTGATGACAACCTGCACGCGCCGAATGAGAAGCTTCATCTGGCGAATTTTTATCGCGGTATCGAATCGATCATTACCTTTTTTGAAGAGTTGGGGAAGTGAACGGATTTGTTCTCGCTGGAGGACGCAGCACGCGTATGGGTGCTGACAAGGCGTTGTTGTATTACGCTGGACGCCTGTTGATCGAGCGTGCTGTCGAACTACTAAAAGCAGTTAGTCTGGAGCCGCATATAGTGGGTGAGAGGCCTGATCTGGCCGCGTACGCTCCGGTGATTGAAGATTTGCATCCGGGATGCGGCCCTCTGGGTGGCATCGAAGCGGCGCTCGCATCGACCACCAGCGAGTGGAACCTCTTTTTGCCTGTAGATTTGCCGTTGCTGCCTTCAGCTTTTGTCAGGTACCTCGTGGAGCGTTCGCGCATTACTGGGGCGGCCGCGACGATTCCAGCGTTGACGGGAAGAGCTGAGCCATTGTGCGCGGTGTACCGCCGCGTTTTGCTGGCTGGGATTCGGAAATCGCTGGAATCGGGAAATTACAAGGTGATGCATGGGATCGAGAACGCCGCCGGGCCATTCGAAGTGGACCTTTTCAGTATGGAGGCCGTTGCCGCGACGCGTGACGACTGGCCGCTGCAACCGCCGCTGCATCGCTGGTTCCAAAATCTGAATGCGCCAGCGGATTTAGCGCTGGTAAGCTGATGAGGAGGAGACCCGCGGCTTGAGCACTATTCCCGTCGTCATTGTAGAAGAGAAGGGCACTGCGGCAACGCCGGAACCATACATCGCGTTCGACAAAGTCTCGAAGTCATTTGGCGATCTGGTGGTACTCGATAATGTGAGCTTTTTCGTGCTGCCGGGAGAAACGCTTTGCATTCTGGGGCGAAGCGGCGTGGGCAAGTCGGTTTCGCTGCAACAGATCATGGGCTTCCTCAAGCCGGACTCGGGGCAGATTCTTGTGGCGGGCGAGAATATATGCGGATACAACGAGGAACAGATGCAGGCCATTCGCCGCAAGGTTACGATGGTCTTCCAGAATGGCGCTTTGTTTGATTCGCTCACCGTAGGTGAAAATGTCGCGTTTCCTCTGCGCGAGCGCGGCGAGTTGATGGAAGACCAGGTTCAGCAGATTGTGCAGGGGCTGCTGGAGATGGTTGGTGTGGCGGGAATGAGGGATCTGCTGCCGTCCGACCTTTCGACTGGAATGAAGCGGTCCGTCGCGATTGCGCGTGCTCTCTCCGCGCAGCCGGAGGCGATTCTTTATGACGAGCCCACGACGATGGTCGACCCGCTGATTGCCCGGTTGCTTGGTGATTTGATTCAGAAGCTGAAACATCAACTGCATCTGACCAGCATTGTGGTCACGCACGATATGCGCTTCGCCAAGAAGCTGGCCGACCGGGTACTCTTTCTGCATCAGGCTAAGGCGCATTTCTTCGGCACGATGCAAGAGATGGAGCGATGCGACGATGAGGTGGTACGTCAGTTCCTGGAGCTCGATGCGCTGGTGCTGCCGGAAGCGTAGAGCCCGTTGTTAACTTATAGGACGGCAGCGACGGGAGCAGATTTTTCTGAGGGCAAGGAGCGAGGAGTGCGATGTATTGGACATACATAAGCGACGAGCGACACGGCCATCTAGAAAATCTGCCCCGTCCCTTCGGGTTGCTGTCCGTCTTATAAGTTAATAACAGGCTCTAACTATGTCAGCGACAAGAGATATGAAAGCACGTGCTCATCACACCACGGCGAGCGATTTTATCGGAACATGGAAGCTGGTCGATTATTCCTTTCTGCATGAAGATGGAACGGTCGAAAAGCCGTGGGGTGATCATGTCGTCGGCTATTTGCTTTATTCCCCTGAAGGCTACATGAGCGGCAACCTAAGCCCGGCGGGACGCAGGCACAACGTCGAACCAACTGAGAGCCAAAAGGCACGCCGCAAGCGTGACTACATCGCATACGCGGGGCCTTACACAGTGAATGGCGACACGGTAACGCATCACGTTGAGGTGAGCCTCTTTCCCAACTGGCTGGGCACGGCGCAGCTGCGCTACCACAAGCGTGAAGGTAATACGCTGATACTGCGCACGCCGCCGATCCCTTCGGGAGACGGTCTCGTGGCTGTGCAGCTTACCTGGGAGAAAGTAGCAAAGTGAGATTGTTACACTAAAAGAGTGAAGATTGCGCTCGCTCAGATCAATCCCACTATCGGCGATTTCACCGGAAACGTAGAGAAGATTCTCGATTTCACACGCAATGCAGCCGAAGGCGGCGCCGATCTTGTGCTCTTTCCGGAACTCGCAGTCTGCGGTTATCCGCCGGCAGATTTTCTTGATAAACCATCGTTCGTAGCGCGATCGGAAGAGGCGATTGCGGAGATTGCTCAGGCGACGGCCGAGTTGACCATCGCGAGCATTGTTGGCTATGTCACGCGTGCTCACGCCAGCACTGGGAAGCGAGTGATGAATTCGGCTGCGCTGGTTCGTGAAGGGCAAATCGCCTTTGTGCAATCGAAGATGCTGCTGCCGTTTTACGACGTGTTCGACGATCAGCGATACTTTGCTCCTGCTGAAAAGCAGCACCTCTGCCACTTCAGCGGCAAACGGGTGGCGCTTACCATTTGCGAAGATACCTGGAATGACAAGAACTTCTGGCAGAAGCGGTTGCACAGCGTCGATCCTGTTGAGGAGTTGATGCGTGGGGGCGGCGAGATCATCCTGAATATTGCCGCGTCGCCCTACTGGCGCGGAAAGCGAAGGACTCGCCGCGAAATGCTGGCTGCGATAGCGCGGCACCATTGCGCGCCGGTGGTGATGGTGAATCAAGTGGGAGGCAATGACAGCCTGCTCTTCGATGGATCGAGCCTTGTGATCGCCGCCGATGGAGCGGTGATAGCACAAGCCAAGTCGTTTGAAGAGGATTTGATCTTCTGCGACATCGGTGCGCGCACAGGTGACATGCACTGGCAGACGGACAACATCGATGAGGCAGTTTACAACGCGCTGGTGATGGGCACGCGGGACTATGTGCGGAAATGCGGATTCTCGAAGGTACTGGTGGGGCTGAGCGGAGGAATTGACTCGGCGCTGGTGGCAGCGATTGCGGTTGACGCACTGGGCAAAGAGAATGTGACGGGTGTTGGTATGCCGAGTCCTTATTCGTCCACTGGATCAGTCGAAGACAGCCGCAGGCTTGCTGAGAATCTTGGAATACGGTTTGAGATTATTTCGATCAGCGATCTCTTTGCGCAATACGGAAAGGCGCTCGATCCGCTCTTTACCGGCCTTAAGCCGGACATTGCGGAAGAGAATATTCAATCGCGCATTCGCGGCAATCTGCTCATGGCCCTGTCAAATAAGTTCAACGCGTTGGTCCTTACTACGGGCAACAAGTCGGAGATGTCGGTTGGCTATTGCACGCTCTATGGCGATATGGTGGGCGCGCTGGCTGTCATCGGCGATGTGGTGAAGACTCGCGTCTATGGGCTTTGCCGTTGGGTGAATCGCGACGAGGAGCGCATTCCCGCTGCGATTCTCGAAAAGCCGCCGTCGGCGGAGCTGCGGCCCGGGCAGAAAGACACCGACTCGCTGCCTCCGTACGAAGTGCTGGATCCGATTCTTGAGGCGTACGTTGAGTGCTATGAAACGCCTGAAGAGATCGCGGCGAAGCGGCATGTTGATCTCCAACTCGTGCGCAAGGTGGTCAAACTGGTGGAGCGCAGCGAATACAAGCGCCAGCAGGCTGCGCCCGTGCTCAAGGTGACGAAGAAAGCCTTCGGACCAGGCCGGCGCTTTCCTATTGCAGTAAAAGTTCAGGTATAGACTTTGTTAAGACTCCCTGCTTCGGCAGAAAGGAATTCGATGCAACTTTTTGTCTCCCTTCGCAATACTCTTTTTGCGATTGCCCTCATTGGCATGGCCGCTCCACTGCTGCATGCGCAGACCACCGAAGAGGTGCCATCCGCGCCCAGCGCTCCCGCTGCAGCTCCTGCATCCGGACCACCGCAGTTTCCTCCGGTTGACCCCGCGAACTTTACAGCGGACACGCCAAGTAAAGATACGGTGAATGCGTTCCTGCACGAGTTCTGGGGCTACGACCCGGATCGCGTCTGGCAGATCCAGGCAATTCAGAAAACGGCCGCTCCGGGTGTTGACAAGGTGACGGTTCTGGCGGCGCAGAAGACCAATCCGCAGGTCGGTACACTGCAGTTTTTCACGACTCCGGATGGCCAGCATCTGATCGCAAGCGATGTGATGCCCTTTGGCGCGCGTCCGTTCGATCCGGCTCGCAAAACGCTGCTGGCAGAGGCCAATGGCCCTTCGCGCGGTGCAGCTTCCAAAGACCTGCTGCTGGTGGAGTTCGCCGACTTCCAGTGCCCGCACTGCAAAGCCGCTCAGCCAACAGTGCAGAGGCTGCTGCAGGATTTTCCCAATGCGCATTTCGTGTTTGAGAATTTTCCGCTCACGACGATTCATTCAGAGGCATTGAAGGCTGCTT
This sequence comes from Terriglobales bacterium, assembly GCA_963823845.1. Classification (GTDB taxonomy): domain Bacteria; phylum Acidobacteriota; class Terriglobia; order Terriglobales; family Acidobacteriaceae; genus Alloacidobacterium. The sequence goes on along the minus strand of CAWGND010000014.1, from coordinate 716,219 downwards.
TGTATAGCGTGTGCGTGGCAAAGCTGAACGGCAATGATGCATTCTTCAAGTTTTCTGACCTTGTGTTTCAAAATCAGGAGGCCCTAACACCGCAGACGTCCGACAGTACGTTGAACGATGCGGCTAGCAAGGCCGGTGCGGATGCCACGAAAGTCGGGTCATGCGCCCTGACTCCGGAAGCGAAGGCTACCGTGGATGCGTCGATCAAGTTGGCGCAGGCCCTCAGTGTGAACGAAACGCCGACTCTGTTTGTGAATGGCCGTGGTATTCCAATGGGCGCCGCTCCTTACGAAACGCTGCAGAAGATCGTTGCCTTCCAGGCGAAGGAAGATAAGTAACGCTGGTCGAGTCGGGACCATCCTTCGACAAGATGGATGGTCCCATCCGTCTTTACGGGTGCACTGGAAGCATCACAAGCTGGCTCGCGGGCTTTGTGTGGCTCAGACGCACGATGTGCGGAGTAATGAGGATGACCAGCTTCGTCACATCCACATCGTTTTCCTTGTTTGTCGTCGATTGAAAGCCTGGCAGCTCACTGAGTCCGGGAATACCACTCACAGCGGCGCTCTGCTGCCGCGTCAGATTGCTGACTACCAGCGCGCTTTCGCCCTGCAGCAGCGTCACCGACCCAGTGTACTGCTGGTTGTTGAGAACCGGATTGCCGTTGGCAGTCTGACCGCTTAGCGACTCGATTTTAAAATCTATCTTGAGCGTGACGTTCTTGTTTTGCTGGATGTGGGGCGTCGCTTTCAGCGTTAGCCCCAGGTCTTCGTATTGAACCTGGGGGATGGTCTGGTTCACGCTGCTTTGCAGTGCCGTCGCGTTGATGCCGATGCTCTGCAGCGCGCTCGATATGCCTGCCTGCGTTACACCGGGGATGGAAACAGATGCTCCGGTGAGCGACGAGTACGTGGAGGTGATGATTGGGTAGCGCATACCGCTGCGAATCGTCCCGTCTTCCTGGTCCTGAATTCGCAGCTGCACCTGATCGAGCATGCGAGTGTCCGCTGAATTCAGAGCAAGATTCACCGTAGCGCCCTGGTTCAGCGTCAGGCCGCTTTGCGTGATTCCGCCGCCAAAGAGGGCAAAGGGCTGATTGAAGACCGTGCCCGAGACGACGCCGGTCGCTATCAAAACGGCGACGATGGCGACATCGTCGCCGGCAGGCGCCAGACCCGCGGCGACCACCTGCTGCGCCGCACTCTCGTTCGCCTGAATGATCTGATTAACTTCGGTGGGCACGTTAAAGATGGTCGTCTGCTGGGGAAGCTGCACGCCGATGTTCGTCATCCGCATTTGATCCACCTGATACAAACGCAGATTCAAGAGGACCTGACTGCGGCCATCCAGCAAGTCGACGAGGGTATGATTCAGAGCGGCAATGCGGTCCTGAGGCGCGCGGATGGTAAGAGTGTGCGCTTCTGCCTGAATGGAGGCCTGTTGCGCTTCGAATACGTTGCGGGCAATGTTCCCCACGTCGCTCATCTCGGTTGCGGTCAATCCGGGAAGATAGACGGTTTCCATCACCTCGCGCTCGAACTTGGCGCGATTCTCTTTTGTGTCCAGAGAAACGAGAACACGCTTTTCGTCGAGCGGAACGAAAAACGTGTTGGTAATCAGCTTGAGCATCGTTGCCGCCTGCGCAAAGTCGACGTCATCGGCGTCGAAGCGGACGATCTGGTTTTTTACGGATGAATCCAGCGTCAGCGTGATGCCGAAGGCTGTCAATACCTGGCGCAATACTTCGTTGGCGGAGCTACGGACGTGAAAGCTTTGCTTTCCCTCCTTGACCGCAAGTTGTACTGGCGGCGCTGCTTCCTCGGCTGACGGCAGAAGAACAGCATCCGGCGATTCGTAATTTCGCGCAAGGTCGTCCATGTGTTGCTGCACGATGATATTTTTCGGATCTATCAGGTAAGCCTTCGCAAGAAGAGCGCGCGCTGCATCATCATGCCCCATCAGACGCGCTTTGCCCGCGTCCTGTACGAGTTGTGTCAGTTCGTGCTCCCTCGCAATGGCCAATGCGGCGCGGTAGTCGCCATTACCCGGATCGAGCTTTGCCGCGCGTTCGAATTGCTTCTCGGCCTCGGCGAGATCATTTTTCGTTAGAGCTTTTGCGCCTTCCAGATACGCCTTCGATGCCTCGCTCTTCTCGTGTTCAGAGGCAGGCTTCAGCGTGGCGGGCGCACTCGGCGCCGACTGCGCGCGCGCACACACAGCGGTCAAAGCGAGCGCCGCACACAGGAACAAAAGATTGCCACGGCGAAAGCTCATACGTCCACGCTTGCCGCCTGGACATGCAGCAGAGCACTCAACGTGCTGACGCAGACCTCGGGCTGGTGCTCCATGAGGTCGTCGAAAGAGAAATGGCCGGTGGCGACAGCAATCGTAGGCAGGCTGTTGGCCTTTGCCGCGGCAATGTCAAACGGCGTGTCACCCACCACGCAGACGGTGGCAGCTGCGCCTCTCAGTTTGCGCGCCTGCTTTGCCGCATCGGCAATCATTTCGGCGCGGACAGGGAAGTTGTCGCTGAAGCCGCCGAAGGTAAACCACTGGCGTACGCCAAGCACTTCCAGCTTGAGCCAGCCGATCGATTCGAGATTGCCCGTACCGATGCCAAGTGCAGCGCCCTTGCTGTGCAAATAGACCAGCATCTCATCGACGCCGGGCATCTTCACCAGGTTCATCTGGTCGCGCTGGGCGGCGACGGTAGTGCGCATATACTCAAGTACATCTTCGAGCATCGGCCGCCAATGCTCCGGGTCCAGTTCCGCAAGACGGAAGGCGTCGTAAAGAATACCGGGGTCAGTATTGCCGCTGAGGATCACGCCATCGAGCACAAGCTCGCGACCCATCACAGTACGCACGCTCTCAAAGAACGATTCGTAGTGAATGCGGTCGCGGCTGCGCAGCAGTGTGCCGTCGATGTCGAAGAGATAGGCCCCCTGCTGGTCCCAGGAGAAGCCTTCCTGCACGTAGATGCGGGGGCTGTCGTCAGCCGCCTGCGCTAATACTGTATCGATTGTGGTGAAACTCACCGAATCGCTCGCCTTTCCGTGGTCTGTACTCTAAGAGTACAGCAGAGACCACGGCTTCTGCGGGTGTCCGTTTAGGACACAGCTTTAGCGGACGGCCTGCTTTACCTCAAATACAGGACGCGCGCTCCGTGGCGGGCGCTTGAGTCCGTTGCGAACCTGTACCGGATCGATGTCCAGTTCGGCGATGGTGCGGCTGAGCGTGTTGCGATGCATGCCCAGCTCTTTGGCGGCCTTGCACTGGTTACCCTTATTGTTTGCAAGTACTGCAAGTAGATAACGGCGCTTGAATTCGCGCACGGCTTCGTTATAGGTAATACCGCCTGCGAGCATTGCTGCCACAAGGGTTTCCAGTTCGCGTTTCACAAAAACCTCTCTCTCATGCCAGGTATCTTCCCGGCTTATTCTGAATTTGCTCCAAGGTCCCTGAAGTGACGGCCGCGTCCGGTTTCAACCAGTCCGGCTGCGCATCGCGTATCACTTTAACTCCCTCCCGTATTCGCTGACCGAGCTCAGCGGGAGTCACTACAGAAGCGTCGTGCGCCACGGACAAAAAATAAGGCGCAAGCTTTGACCGCTCCAGCCATGTGACGTGAGGAAGAAAAGCCGCTATGGCCATCACCCCCAGCGTCACCAGTACGCATCCCTTTACGAAGCCGAAGATGGCGCCGATGAACCGGTCAGCCCATCCCAACCCGATCGAGCGAACAGACCAGCGAATGAGCCGGCCTGCAAGTCCCGCAATTACCATCACCACAATTGCAATTACAACAAATGCGATTGCTTCCGCCCCCCCCGGAGAATGCACCCAGCGTTCAACCCACGGGAGAAGTTTCTGATAGTTCCAGCTGGCGAGCAATAGCCCAAGGATCACACCCGCCAGCGAGAAAGCTTCTACAAAAAATCCATGCTTAGCCGCGCTCAGTACAGAAATGATCAGGATAACGACGATCGCCCAATCTATCAGTGCCATGCCCGGTCTGTAACCTCGTACTTCTTACAGTGCCAGCGATTTTCCAGTGAGCGACTCGTATGCCTGGAAATACTTTTCCTGTGTCTTTTTCACCACGTCATCGGGCAGGCCGGGCGCTGGCGCCTGCTTGTTCCAGTGAATGCTCTCAAGATAGTCACGCACAAACTGCTTATCGAAGGAAGGCTGCACGCCACCGGGCGCATATTGATCACGCGGCCAGAAGCGCGAGGAGTCCGGCGTCAAAACTTCGTCGGCAAGTATGATCCCCTCTGCCGTCGTCCCGAACTCAAATTTTGTGTCGGCAAGAATGAGCCCGCGGCTTTCTGCGTGACCAGACGCCGTCTGGTAGATGGCAAGGCTCAAACTGCGCAAGGCTTCCGCGGATTTAGCACCAACGAGTGCAACCATCTGATCGAAGGAAATATTTTCATCGTGCTTGCCGTGCAGGCTCTTGGTCGCGGGGGTGAAGATCGGTTCTGGCAACCTGTCCGATTCTCGCAGACCTTTCGGCAGAGGAATACCGCATACCGCTCCCGTCACCTGATAATCTTTCCAGCCCGATCCCGAGAGGTAGCCGCGGACCACGCATTCGACGGGAAACATCTGCGCGCGCTTGACCAGCATCGATCGATCGCGCAGTTCGTCGGCGTACTCGCGCAATTCCTTAGGATATTTATTTACGTCTGCCGTGATCAGGTGATTTGGGACGATGTCGTGCAAAAACTCGAACCAGAAGAGGGAAATCTGTGTGAGAACTTTTCCCTTGGCGGGAATTCCCGTTGCCAGTACGTGATCGAATGCCGAGATGCGGTCTGTGGCCACTAAGAGTAGAAACTCGCCAACCGAATACAAGTCGCGCACTTTGCCGCGTGCATGCAAAACAAGATCGCCGAGTTCAGTTTCCAGAAGAGCTGGCAAAGGGAGTCGTACCTTTCGTCGAGAGGCTGAGAATTGATTCTGCTTCCACCGGAAAAGTTTGTCAACGCGCCAAGATCGAAGAAAATGTAACGATGTAAAGTCCTGTCATGGACACTACATCCCTGTCAATAGAGACGAGACTTGATTTAAGAAAAAAGCGGTCAGGATGAAACAAATTATTGCCAACCACTGGTGCTCTTAATGTCGTCCTCCCGATACTAAGAGACGATCGCGTGCCTATGCCGTGGCTCGGCGCGGCTCCTGCGATTTCTCCAGCCCGCCCATGCGCACGCTGACGACCTTTGACACTCCTGGCTCCTGCATGGTCACGCCGTAGATCAGATCCGCGGCGGTCATCATGCGCTTGGAGTGCGTGACCATCACGAACTGCGTGTCAGCTGCCATGCTGCGAAGCATCTCCGCAAGGCGACCCACGTTTGTCTCGTCGAGCGGCGCATCGACTTCGTCAAGCACGCAGAAGGGGCTCGGCTGATACTGGAAGATGCCCATGAGGAGCGAAAGTGCAGTGAGGGCCTTCTCTCCGCCGGAGAGCAGGAAGACGTTCTGAAGCTTCTTGCCGGGCGGCTGGGCCACGATGTCCACGCCGCTGTCGGCGGTGTTCTCTTCATCGGTAAGGCGCATGAAGGCCTGGCCGCCGCCGAAGAGTCTTGCGAAGGTCATGCTGAAGTTTTCGTTGATGCGGACGAAAGCCTCGTCGAACTTCGTGCGGGAGATTTCGTCGATCTCCTTGATCGTTGCCTGCGTGTTTTCGATGGAGTCGAGCAGATCTTTGCGCTGCGTTTCCAAGAACAGGTGACGCTGCTCAGTTTCCTTGTACTCTTCGAGCGCCATCATGTTTACCGGACCCATCGATTCGAGCTTCTGCTTGAGTCCGCGGCAGGTCTCGTCTTCCAGTGCAAGCGCTTCGCCTTCGATGAGGGCTATCTCTGAGTCTTCACGCAAAGTTATCGCTTCGACTCCGAGATCGTTCAGGCACGTTTCTTCCATGTGCTTGCGGTCGGCAGTAAGCGTGGCGTCGCTCGCGCTATGTTGGCTGCGGGTTTCGCGCAGGGCGTCGGTTTCTGTGCGGAGCACTCTCAGTTTCTGCTCGGTTTCCGCGATGCTGGCGCGGAGAGTCTTTGCCTCTTCGTTCCGGCGGGCCACTTCCTGCTGCGCGTGTTCGCGTACCTGCGTCAACTCTTCGCGTCGCACTGCAAGCTGTTCGTTTTCCTGCGCTCGCTGCTGTCGTTCTGCGTTTGCTGCCGCCAGTTGTTGCTCGAGTTGCGCGACGCGGCGCTCAAGGTCGGTAAACATACGATCGATACGAGCAAAGGCAGCTTCGGCGCCACGGCGACGCTCTTCGAGTCCGGCGAGCTCAGCAGACATCTGCGCGGCTTCGTGCTGTGCGGTCTCGCGCGCGCGCCGCAGGTCTTCTACCTGCTGCTGGAGTTCTTCCAATGATTGTTCCGCAGCAGCAGTGCGCAGATTCTTGCCGCCCGATCTCTTCACGCTTCTGCTCGATGAACCCTTGCTTTGCATTGCGCGCGTCTCTGTTGCGTTCGTTCTGCAGGTTCCACTCTTGAAGGCGGCGTTCCAGACGCTGCACCTCGGAATCCATCTGTCGCAGGGCCGCGCTCTGGTTTGCGCTTTCGCGCTCGGCGTTACGACGCTCTTCCGTTTGAGCGTCGAGTTGTTTTGTGAGTTCGGCAAGATCGCGTGAAAGGGCTGCGACGACGATGTCGGCCTGTCCAAGTTCTTCCTCTACAGCTTCCAGCTTCTGCTGCTTTTCACGTAGCTCGCGTTTCAGTGCAAGCGGACCCGCAGAGCTGGGCTTGCCGCCGGTCACGGTCACGTTGTGGAAACATTCTCCGGACGGCGCGAGGAAAAACGCATTCGGGTTTTCGAGTGCGAGGCCCCGGGCGGTTTCGCTGTCCGGAGTGACGTAGCCGTCACGCAACTTCGGCAGAATTACCTCCAGCGATTTTCCGAAACCGTCGAGCACGCGGATGCAGCTCTTCAATGGCACCACGCCCTGTTGCTGGTCGTAGTGGTTGGCAATGCCATCGCCAGCGAAGGAGAACTTCGCCTGGGAGTCTTCGGGGTGGACGAGGAAGGTGGCGCGGCCATTCACGTCGTTCTTGAGCAGGCGCATGCCTTCGTGCGCGGCGTCCCAGCTCTTGACCACGATATAGTTCAGCTCCTCGCGCAGAAATTCGTCGACTACGTTTTCATGCTGGCCGGTAACTTCAAGGAAGTCGGCCAGCGTGCCCACCGGAGCCAGTCCACCACCGAGCGAGTTTGAACGGAAGAGCGTGCGCACGGTGTCGGTCGAATAGCTGTGCTCGCGGATCAAGGCATCGAGCGAATTCCGTTGGCCGGTCAGCGTTGCGTGCTCGGCGCGAAGCTGGTCGCCACGCTTCCTGGCTTCCATCTCCGCCGCACGTTTTGCGGCAATCTCGTTGCGCAGGGCGCCGATCTCCGATTCGAGACGCTTCAGCGTTTCAGTGACAGACTCGAACTTGATCGAGACCTGCCCGCGCTCTGCACCGAGCGATTCGAGATCGCGCTTCACCGACTCCATTTCGGAGCCGAGACGCTGCGCGTCGCGGTCAAGAGCGGCGAGCGATTCTTCGGCCTGCGTCATCTGGTTGCGAGACTGGCCGACCTGTTGCAGCAGTTGCATCGCTTGCCGCCTTGCAGCTTCTGTTCGCTGCTCGGCTGAGGTGACAGCCTGCACCGCATCGCGTGCCTGCTGATGCCTGACCTGCGCCTGCTCGCGGAAATTCTGCGCTTCGGTCGCGGCTGTTTCGAGGAAAGCCCGGTTCGATTCGCGCTCGTTCTTCAGTCCCTCGAATTGCTGTTTTGCCTGTTCGAGTTCCGCAGTGCTGGCCGCAACCCGCGCCTCAAGCTCGGCAATGCGCTCGTGGTTTGCGTTTTGGCGCGACGTAGCACGTTCCAGCTCGACTGCACTTTGGCTGGCACGCGTAGATGACTCCTGAGCGGCAGCATCAAGTTCGTAGCCTCGCTGCATCCCTGCAGTGTGCTCCGCGTCGAGCACATCTACCTGAGTGCTGTGCTCGTCGATTTTCTGGGTGAGGGAAGCAATCTCCCCTTCAAACTTGGCATGTTCGGCGTCCATCTGCGCAATCTTGCTGGCGAGCACGATCCGAAGGCGGCCGCGCATTTCGTCGCGTAACGCCGCATAACGTTCGGCCTTTGCCGCCTGCCGCTTGAGCGAGCCCATCTGGCGGGTAACTTCTTCAAAGATGTCGTTGACGCGAGCCAGATTCTGCTTGGCTTGTTCTAGGCGAAGCTCGGCAAGGCGCTTCTTCGTCTTGAAGCGGGTGATCCCAGCAGCCTCTTCGATGATGGCGCGGCGGTCGTGCGGCTTTGAGCTGAGAAGCTGGCCGATTCGCTCCTGCCCGATAATGGCGTAGGATTCGGGGCCGAGACCCGTGCCCATGAAGATGTCCTGAATGTCGCGCAGGCGGCAGAGCTTGCCGTTGAGCAGGTATTCGCTGTCACCGGTGCGAAATAGACGGCGCGTAACAATGATCTCGCCCTGCTGCGGCGTTTTGCGAAACTTGCGACGGCGAATTTTCAGAACAACGTTGTTGCCTGCAGTGGTGTTTGTGTCGCCCTCAACTGGCTGCGCCTCGACAGGGGCGTCGCCTTCAATGACCTGACCCGGTTGCGAATCAGCAATAATCTCTTCGACTTCCGCAGCCCGCTGCTCACGCAGCTTTTCTTCGTCCCAATCTGCATCCAGCTCATTTTCGACAACAATTTCGGGCTCATCGAGAAGGGGTCCGCCAGCGTAAGCATCGGGATCGATCAGCGTGATCGAAACCTCAGCCATGCCCAGAGGCTTACGGTCGCGCGTCCCGGCAAAGATGACGTCCTCCATCTTGCCGCCGCGCAGGCTTTTTGCGCTCTGCTCGCCCAGAACCCAGGTCACGCCATCCAGAATGTTGGACTTTCCGCATCCATTCGGTCCGACAACGACGGCGATGCCTTCGCCGGGCAATGCCACCTCGGTGCGATCACAAAAAGATTTAAAGCCCAGGATCTGGATTTTTTTTAGCTTTAGCATGCGGATCTAGCTCCTTCTAAACTCCGGGAGGGTGCGCGAACAGGCTGCGTCAATTGAAACTCTAGCCTCGCGGCAAGGTGGAATCAACACTCGCACCCCAACATCTTGTGGATAAGCCGTCCCAAATGCCACAAATAGGACGGCACTGCAGATATTGTCGCAGAATCAGACTAAGCCTGTCTGCTCGAACGTGCGGGCGTTGATTGGAATCGTCGCGGAGAATACAGCCAGATATATCAAAAGTAGACCTGAAACAGCCCAGAAACAAGCCAAAATCCGGTCAATAGGTACACACTTTGGTGCACTCTCGTAGGCGCCGTCTGCCTCCATTGACTTTCTATCCATAGACAATCTATATATATGCGCATGGCTAAGAAATCTGAACTTCTTCCTGGAACTCTGGACATGCTGATTTTGAAGACCCTGACGCGCGCGCCGCTGCACGGCTATGGGATCGCGCAGTCGATCAAACGGCTATCAGAAGACGTACTGACTGTTGAAGAGGGCTCGCTGTATCCCGGTCTGCAGCGGCTGTTGCTGCAGGGGTGGGTCAAGGCGGAATGGAAAAAGACCGAGACGAATCGCCGGGCGCGTTATTACACGCTAACTCCGGCAGGCCGCAAGCAGTTGGGCGAGGAGCTTTCGCAATTTGAAGTGATGATCGCCGCGATTGGCCGAGTACTGCAGGACGCATAGGAGGTTTTCGATGGAATGGCTTGGTCGCTCTTTCAGAAAGCTAAGGACGTTCGTCCACCGCGAAAAGTTCAACAATGAACTAGAGGAAGAAATGGCCTTTCATCGCCAGGAGACGGAGAAGGAGCTTCGAACTGAAGGCATGGCTGCTGACGACGCGCGCCACCTCGCGAGCCGGCGGTTTGGAAACGGCGCGCGGCTGAAAGACGAGAGCAGCGAAACGGTTGCTTTCTGGTTCGAGGGCATGCTGCAGGACTTCCGCTTCGCCCTGCGGCAGTTGCGCAAGAATCCCGGTTTTGCCGCCACGGCGATCCTCATTCTGACCTTCGGCATTGCGGCGAGTGTCGCCATCTTTGGCTTTGTCGACGCCGCGCTGATCAAGCCCTTACCGTACAAGAATCCCAACCGGCTGGTTGTTCTGTTTGAGAGCATTCCGCTTGGCCCGCGCTTCCATCTTTCCTATCCGGATTATGTGGACTGGAAGAAGGGCAATTCAGTTTTTCAGTCTCTCGACGTGTATGCGCCGTATGGCTTTATGCTGAAGGACGCGGACGGAACGCACCAAGCTGACGGAGCTCGCGTCAGCTCCGGATTTTTTCAGACACTGGGCGTCTCACCGATACTGGGGCGTGATTTCCGTGCGGGTGAAGATCAGAAGTCCGCTCCTCGCACAGTATTGCTGAGCTATTCTGCATGGCAACGCCACTTTGGCGGGCGAAAGGACGTGCTGGGCCAGACAGTAGTTCTCGATGGACACCCCAACACAATCATTGGCGTGCTGCCGTCTGATTTTCATTTCGCCCCCGCGGAGCCTGCCGATTTCTGGGCGACAATTCAGGATGACATCAGCGGTTGCCGCGGCTGCCATGGGCTTTATGGCGTGGCACGCCTGAAAGATGGAGTCTCGTTCCAGACGGCATTCGCCAACATCAAGGGAATTGCCGACCAGCTTGCGCGGCAGTATCCCGATTCCAACCGCGATCAGAAAGCCTACATGCTGCCGATGAGTGAAGTGATCGTCGGCGATATTCGTCCGGTGCTGCTGGTATTGCTGAGCGGAGCCGGTCTGCTGCTTTTGATTGCAACCATCAACGTAGCCAGCCTGCTGCTGGTGCGGTCTGAGAGCCGCAGGCGTGAAATTGCCGTGCGCGGGGCGCTTGGAGCATCCAGAGGGCGATTGGTTCGGCAATTTGTGACCGAAGGGCTGATGCTTGTAGCTGTAGGCAGCGTGCTGGGAGTGGCCAGTGCGTATTGGGGAATGCAGCTTTTCGCCCATTACATCCCGAAAGACATGATGGCGAGCATGCCATATCTACACGGACTCGGCTTAAACGTTCGCGTGTTGCTGTTCGCCTGCACCATCTCGTTTGCCGCTGCGATACTTTTTTCATTCACGCCCGCACTGCGACTGTCCGCATCAGAGATGCGGAACGGATTAGCAGACGGTGGCCGGGGCAATGCAGGTACTTTGTGGCGCCGTTTCGGGTCGAATCTTGTTGTGATCGAGCTAACCACCGCGATGGTGCTGCTGGTGGGGGCCGGGCTGCTGGGCAAGAGCTTCTATCGTTTGCTGCATGTGGATATCGGCCTGCAACCGGATCATCTCGCCATGCTGAACCTCGGCGCAACATCGGAGAATTACGAAAAAGACGAGCAGCGCATTGCTCTGGAACGGCAGATCGTCAGCCAGGTTTCAGCATTGCCGGGAGTGAAGTCGGTCGGGGTGTCATCCAAGCTGCCGATTGGCGATGGTGACTCTACGACAGGATTCCGCGTGGTGGGACGTGAGTACCACGGAGAGCATATGGAAGTCGCTATCCGCAAAGTGAGTTCCGGTTACTTCCAGACTCTGCAATCGCAATTGTTGCGCGGGCGCTATTTTGCGGAGAACGAGGATAAATCGAAACCAGAAGTGGTGATCATCAGCGAGACGATGGCGAAGCAGTATTTTCCCGATGAAAACCCGATAGGCAAGCAGATTGCCTTCGACATCGATAAGCCGAAGGAGTACCTGCAAATTGTTGGCGTCGTAAAGGACTTGCAGGAAGGTCAACTGGATGCCGATCCACGCGGCGCCATGTACGTTCCATACAATCAGGGTCCGAACAGCTTCTTTTCTGTCGTCGTTCGCACCTCGCAGAGTGAGGAGACAATTCTTCCCGCGCTCACCTCCATCGTCCGCCAGATCGACCCGAATATCGCGACCTATGGCGCCTCGACCATGGCCGAGCGCATCCACGATTCGCCTTCGGCCTATCTGCATCGGTCTGCGGCCTGGCTGGTTGGAAGCTTTGCTTCGCTGGCGCTGTTGCTGGGCGTGGTCGGATTGTACGGCGTGATCGCCTATTCGGTGAGCCAGCGGACGCGAGAGATTGGCGTGCGCATGGCGCTAGGGGCGCAACGTAGTTCCGTATACCAACTCATTCTCAGAGAGGCGGGCTTGCTTACGGTTGTCGGGATTGCCGCCGGGCTGGTTGTTTCACTGGGTGCGACGACGCTGATGCGAAAGCTTCTGTTTGGCGTTCGCGCGTGGGATGTATCAACGCTCATCGCTGTTGCGCTGGTGCTGGGGGTGTGCGCGCTGCTGGCCAGTTATCTGCCGGCAAGGCGCGCGGCTTCGGTGAATCCGGTCGAGGCGTTGCGAGCTGAGTGAGACTCAGGCTCACGGTTTCTGCGTGGGTCTGAGCAGCACTTCGCTGACGAAGGACTGCGCGGCCTGCGTCACCAGCATGGCGACGACCCGGGCGACGTCATCGGGCTGGATCTTCTTGTTGGGATCCTTCTTGTCGCTCCTGCCTTCGAAACGCGTATTTGTGGATCCAGGTGCGATCACCGAGACGCGGATGTTGTGCGGGCGCAGCTCTTCGGCGACCGAATAGGTCAGTCCGTTCAGGCCCCACTTCGAGGCGGAATAGGCCGCTCCGCCTGGCAGGGGACCGTGTCCGGCGAGCGACGAGATGTTGACAATATGGCCAGACCGGGCGCGGATCATTATGGGGGCCATCGCGCGGATCATCAGATACGGCCCGCGCAGATTGGTGGCCATGAGCTGGTCCCATTGATCGGGAGGCATCTCGTGCAGGGGGCCGTGGCCAACGCCAATAGCCGCGTTGTTGACCAGGATGTCGCACCGCTGGTGCCGGGCTTCGATGTTCTTTGCCAGTTTTGCGATGGACTGTTCGCTGAGTAGGTCGAGCTGTGTGGCTTGCGCTGAACCACCGCCGGCCTCAATCTCCCGTTGGACGCGTTCAAGCTGGGCGAGGTCGCGCGCGGCGAGCACAACCGACGCCCCCATGCCCGCCAGCCGCCTGCTGATCGCCTCGCCGATGCCGCGTCCCGCTCCTGTAACTACTGCCAGTTGACCTTTGTAAGTTCCATGGGGAGAAAACCTCTTTTGAGATTGTGGCACCTGCCGGGCCAGACCGGTGTCTTAAATGTCAGTACCAAGCGGGAAGCTGGAATCGGGCGGGCTACGAATTGTCGTTCTGCCGCATCTCACTTTTCGCATTGACGGAATTGCAAAAAGCGATTACTTGTCACTGATGGCTGCTGGTTTCTATAATTCAACAAATCGCAACGGACTGCCGAATGTCCTCCACAAAAATGGACTGGCGTGTTTCAATGCGAGTGAGCACCCTCAAAAATCCGCATCGAGCAATTTTTCAGGAGTTTTTCCTAGGAGCGTTGAATGAAGAAAGTCGTCGTTGCTTCCGTGTTGGCTGTTGCCACCGGCGCTGTATCTTATCTGCCTGCTGCGCTGGCATTGGATGATCAGAGCCAGGGTGCGCAATCCAGCCAGATCACCATCAAAGACCCGGCTGAGTATAACGCCTACACCAACGCCGTGGGGCAGTCATCTCCGGCTGCCAAGGCCGCGGCGATCGAGCAGTTTCTCCAGCAGTATCCAAACAGCTCGGTGAAGGAAGAGATGCTGGAGCAGCTGATGGCCGCCTATGAACAGGCTGGTCAGGCTGATAAGGAAGTAGATGCGGCCAACCGCTTGCTGCAGGTAAACCCGAACAATCTGCGCGCGCTCACCATTGTTGTTTACATGGAAAAGAAGCAGACCAGCGACCAGGCAAAGCTGGATGACGCCGCTGCCAAGGCCAAAACAGCACTCGCCGCCCCTAAGCCCCCTGCGCTTTCCGATTCCGATTACCAGAAGCTGAAGGCTGCTACGACGCCGATCTTCGAGGACGCTATCGCCGTCGATGCGAGCGCAAAGAAGGACTACAAGTCCGCGGTGGAGGCTTATACCGCCGAGTTGAAGTCATACCCGGATCCGGCGCAGACGCAGTCGGGTCCCGGATTGCTGGCAACCTATAACCTCGGTAATGCCTATGTTTCTGAAGACCCCAAGGATCTGGTGAATGGCGTCTGGTTCCTGACACGCGCCGCGCAATATGCTCCTGCAGGCTACAAGGACCAGATCGAAAAGGCCGCTGAATACTGGTACAAGAAGTACCACGGTGGCATGGACGGTTTCGATCAGGTCAAGACCCTGACGCAGGCCAACCTCTTCCCACCGGATTCTTATAAGCCGGTTGCCGCTCCTCCACCGCCTTCACCGCAGGAGTTGGCGCACCAGGCTGTGACCAGCACGCCCGATCTGAAGACGCTGGCGCTGGCCGACAAAGAATTCATCCTGGCCAACGGAACGCCTGAAGATGCCGGCAAGGTGTGGGATGTGTTGAAGGACGTGACGGCGGAGGTTCCCGGAACCGTAGTCTCGGCAACTGCCAATACTGTGCAGCTGGCTGTCTCAGACGATGCCAAGGCGTCTCAGAAGGCGGACTTCACCATCAACATGAAGGCCCCGCTCAAGGATGTGCCGACAGCCGGGACTCAGGTGAAGTACACCGCCACCTTCGACTCCTATACGCAGAACCCGCCGATGATCATCCTCAAGGACGGCGAGCCGCCTGCGGCGGCTAAGAAGCCAGCCGCGAAGCGTCCGGTTCATCATCCAAGCGGCATATAGAGAGCCATCCATCAGCTCGGAAAAGGCAGCCGAGAGGCTGCCTTTTCTATTTCATCGAAATGAATGGTAGAGTAAACGCGATGATGAGGTTTCCGAGCCTGGCTTCCCCCGCCGCTCTTTTGTTCTTAGTGGCTCCGCTTCTGTTAGCACAGAACGCACCTACACCCAATCAGACTGCCGCCGTACCTGCAACCAGGAATCTGGAACAGACAGAGAGTGTCTTCTCGCCGCTAGAGACGCTGCAATATTTTGTCCTTGAACACCGCCTCCCGGAGCAGATTAAACCAGCGGATGCCGAGCTGCTCACAAAGCGCAAGCGCGATGTGCTGGCTCAGGCCGAATTCTACGGTTATGACATGAGAACGGGTGGTTGGAGCTATGAGCAACCCGTCTGCACGATGATGCCGGATGACGTCATGCTGCGCTATTCGAGCAAGGATCCTGCAGGGGCCGATTCGATCTTCACCGTTCTGGTACCACGCAATGGCGGACGCATCTGGGTTGTGCCCGTGCTCAGCCACGGAGCGACACGTTTCAAGCCTGCGCCGGTTGATCCCCGAAATTACCAGCTATTCAGCCAGGTTGTGCCTGCCGAGATAGCCAAAAAGAACAGCGGTCCGGAAGGAAAATGGCTTTCGCTCTCCGTTTGTTACGCCGAGATGGCGGGTGCGCGCCCGCAGGTACCCAACCAGCCGAGCCTCGACATCCATATGATCAAAGCTCCGCCGCCGATGTTACGGATCTCCGTGAGCGGCCGCGAACACGAAGTCCGCTTCGTGGATCCGATTTCGCCGACCGACTACAGGCTGTGGGATATCAACTACAACGAAGCCGGTCGCATCACCAGCGTCAGTGACGACCAGCATTCATTCGGCGAGCCTGTGGTTAAAACGGTGCCCGAACCCACTCCCAGGGTGATGGCGCAGGCGGCGGCTCCGCCGGTCAAGGAAATTCCTTCCTCACAGCAGGCGACACCATTTCCGCAAACAAAGCCGGTGCAGCCTCAGTGAGTGCGTGGCTGCCACTTCAGGATGCGCAGGATACTGGAGTAATCATCCGTCCACAGCGGGACATCGCTGCGCATCAGCGACGGGTGGGCTACACGAGCTACTTCAGGCCGCGCTAGAAATTTCTCATTGTTCGTCAGCAATACCCAGTCCGCGGCAAAAATTCCGTGGCTGTCGTCACCGGCGGAGTGCACGGTTATCGCGTGCATTCCAGCCTGCTGCGCCTCGCGCGCGAGTACCGGCTCAAGATCGAGATACTGGCTTGAAATGTGAAATGCCAGAATGCCATCCGACGCCAGGTGTTTGCGATAGAGAGTAAGCGCCTGTTGCGTGAGCAGATGCGTGGGCACCGCATCGCCGGAAAACGCATCGAGCACCAGCACAATATAAGGATCGCCGCGCTCGCGGCTGATAGAGTAGCGCGCGTCGCCCAGCACCACATCCGTGTGCGCGTGCGTTTCGCGCAGGTAGGTAAACAGGTTGCGGGCAATGCGCTCCACCAACGGATCGGTCTCGTAAAAGCGAAAGGAGTCGCCCGCCTGACCATAGGCAGCGATCGTTCCAGCACCCAGTCCGACAATGCCGACGCGTTTTGTCCGTCCCTCACAGCAAAAACGCAAGGCGAGCCCAACACCCGACGCTGGCGCATAGTACGATGCCGGCTGCAGGCGCATACCATTGGCAAAGAACTGTACGCCATGCTCAATCGTGCCGTGATAGAGTGTGCGTGTTGTGCCGGCCAGCGGAGGCCAGTGCGTCTCGGTAACGCGCAGAGTACCGTAAAAGCTGCGCAGCTGCACCAGGACATCCTGCTGCCAGGCGCGTGCCTGCATGATGCCAACCCAGACGAGTGCGAGCGCTACCGCGCTCCAGAAGAGGCGCGCTGCGACGCCGAAATTCCACATCACCACCAGGGCCAGAACGGCGGCAAGCACCAGGCCGATTGCCATTTCGTAATTGGCGCGGAAAAGATTCGGCGCGACCACTCCGACGAAGAGTGACCCGAGTGCCGATCCGAGTGCAAGGTGAAGATAGAAACCGGTGGCCGACCCGGTGACGGGCCGCAGCCTGTAGACCTCGCCATGAAAGAAGAAGCAGAACACAAACAGGCATAGGCAATAAAGGGGAAGAGAAAGCTGGACCGGAAGCGTCCGATGCACATCGTGCGCGAGATACCCCAGAACGCCTAATGTACAAGCCGCCAGCCGCACCATCAGCCATCGCGGATACGCCTGCGGCGAATGAAACGCAATGATGAAGCTGAGGAGATAGGCCGAGAGCGGTAGAATCCAAAGCAACGGAATGGCTGCGACGTTCTGGCTCAGATGACTGGTAAAGGCACATAGCAGAAGGGAAGCGCAGCCTGGCAATAGCAGCCAGAGAGCTCGCTGGCGCGGTGATATTACCTGACTCGCACCCTCGGCCTCTGGGCGCAGCGTCTGACGCTCCGGCAGCGTTTGGCGCACGCTCCAGGTAATGCCGCCACACAGGACCGCAAAGACGAAAAAGCCGGTCGAGAAGCCGCGCGTCTGAGTCTTCAACGTGACATGCGGCTCGATCAATGTGGGATACAAAACCAACGCCAGTAGCGCGGCCGCATTCGAAAGCGAAAACATTCGGTAAGTCCACCCCGCGCGAAAACTGCCCGTATACCATGCCTGCAGAAGAGGTGTGGTTGCAGACAAGGCGATATAGGGCAGTCCGATGATCAAGCTCAGTAGCCCGAAGATTGTCAACATGGGATGCCACACGGCCGCCCATTGACTGGCGCGGATGTGCAGTCCCAGCATCGCCAGAGCGGATGCAAGCAGCGTGACATGCGTCAAGGCCTGCGCTCTTGGCCGCAGCCGCGTTGCCACGAAATCGGCATACATATAGCCGAGCAGCAATGCCGACTGGAAAAAGACAAGACACGTGGTCCATACTGCAGCCGAGCCGCCAAGCACCGGCAAAAGCTGCTTTGCCACTATTGGCTGCACCAGAAAAAGCAGAAACGCGCTCAGGAACACAACGCAGGCGTAGAGAAAGGTGAGCAGAGCCATGAGGATCTGGACGGAATTCATCCAGCCTACGCTGGATTCACAATTCTGGTCTACACTCAGCGGGAAGGATTTTGAGGTGCTCGATGCTCAACAATGAAAAGATTATGTCTTTTGTCGGAGTCAGCGACGCGGACAAGGCTCGTGCGTTTTACCGCGACACGTTAGGGCTGACGATGCTGCATGAAGACGGCTTCGCTCTTGTTTTTGATGTGGGCGGAATTATGCTGCGCGTGACCCTCGTCAACGAGGTCCGGCCGCAGCCTTACACCGTACTTGGATGGCAGGTGAAGGATGCGACTGCGACAGCCCGCGCCTTCGCAAGTGCCGGAGTGAAGCCGGAGCGTTACTCTCACGTGCCGCAGGATGACGACGGCATCTGGACTGCTCCGGGAGGTGCGAAGATCGCCTGGTTCAAAGACCCGGATGGCAACATCCTGAGCATTGCGCAAATGTAAGAGGTCAGTGTTTATCTTTTTTTGCGGTCTTTTTCAAGAGCTGGCTCAGGCTGGTCTGCGCCAGGTCCTTCTCAAGGGCTTTCTGTGCATCTTTAAAAACCTGATGCAACGTCTGATTCAATTTTCCGCCGTGCACGGCGTGGGCGGAAGCTGGGTGGAACACGTCGCTAGGATTGAGCGCGCGGTATATATCGGCTAGCGAAATTTCCTTGGCTGAACGCGCAAGGCGCGATCCGCCGCTGGGACCCTTCTGGCTCTCCACCAGTTCCGCCTGCTGCAGCAGCGAAAAAACGCGCCGAATCACGACGGGGTTCGTGTTTAGCTTATGTGCCACATCCTCTGAGGTCTGCAATCCATCCGGTTCGGCAGCGAGCAGAAGCAAGGCGTGGACGCCGGTAGCGAATCGGGTATTGACGGCCATACTGCCACGCTACCATAGGTCTTTGCCGATCCATATCTCAAATTGATCAAAATGCGTATGTAACCGCAGGCTATCAAATAGGACTTCTGACAGAGCCTGTTCTAAAGTGAATAACAGATTCTTATCCGGTCATTGGGGTTTTGCATTGCGTATTCTTTTCGTGGGAGATGTCTTCGGGAGCGCTGGCCGCCGCATCGTGCGCGAGCACCTGGGGCACGTTGTAGAACAGCGTCAGGTTGACCTTGTCGTCATCAATGGAGAGAACGCCGCAGGCGGCTTTGGACTCACGCCGGCTATCGCCGAAGAACTATTCGATCTCGGCGCGCACGTAATCACGACAGGGAACCATGTGTGGGACAAGCGCGAGATCATCGAGTACCTAAAGTCTGTGCCTGAAGACAGCAATGAGCGAGCGCGCCGGGTGATTCGCCCGGCAAACTATGTTGCGGGGACGCCCGGTTACGGCTTCTACCAGGGACAACTCCCATCCGGACAGGAATACGCCGTTATCAACATGCAGGGGCGGGTCTTTATGGGCTCGAATGATGATCCGTTCCGCAAGGCTGATGAATTGTTGAAGCAGGTCACTGCAAAAGTCATCCTCGTTGACGTGCACGCAGAGGCAACGTCAGAGAAAGCCGCCCTGGGCTGGTATCTCGATGGCCGTGTGACCGCAGTGCTCGGCACGCATACCCATGTGCCCACGGCCGACGACCGCGTGCTGCCGGGAGGCACGGCCTACCAGACCGATGTCGGCATGAGTGGCCCGTACGACAGCATCATCGGAGTGGAAAAAGAGCTTGTGCTGCAACGTTTTCTCACTGGCATGCCTGGGAAGTTCGAGGCGGCGAAGGGCGATCCGCGCATGGCTGCGACGTTGATTGAGTGCGATGGTGCTACCGGAAAGGCTTTGAGCACACAACGGATGCTGTTGGGGGAATAGCCTGCAGATGAGTTTTTATGCTGTCATCCTGAGCGCAGCTAAGGATAACAACACTAACTTTATTCGTCTGCATCCTTCTGCGGTCTTAATAACGGGAACAGAATCACATCGCGGATCGATCTGGCTCCCGTGAGGATCATCGTCAGACGGTCGATGCCGATGCCCTCGCCGCCGGTTGGTGGAAGGCCGTAGGACAAGGCGCGGACGTAGTCTTCGTCCATCTGATGGGCTTCATCATCGCCGTGTTCGCGCTGGGCAATCTGCTGCTCGAAGCGTTTACGTTGCTCCTCCGGATCGTTCAGCTCGCTGAAGGCGTTGCCTACTTCGAATCCGCCGATGTAAAACTCGAAGCGCTCCACCCACTCAGGTTTGCCGGGCTTCTGCTTGGACAGAGGCGAGACTGCGAGAGGGAAGTCGTAGATGATCGTCGGCTGGATCAAGTGATCTTCGGCAACAGTCTCGAAGATTGTCGCGATCGTCTTGCCGCGCGGCTCACCGGATTTGAATTCGATGTGGATTTTCGCAGTGCGCAACCGATCTACGAGAGCGACGACAGGTGCGTCGCCGTCGAAGTCCGGCATCTCCGGCTTTGCGCCTGCAACTTCGGGCCAGAATTCGATAATCGCTTCACGCATGGAGAAACGTCGCCATTGCAACAAATCAATCTCGGTGTCATTGAAATGCGTAATCGTGGTGCCATTCACTTCTTTGGCGACAGAGACAATCAATTCCTCCGTCAACTGCATCAGGTCGTGGTAGTTCGCGTATGCCTGGTAGAACTCGAGCATCGTGAATTCAGGATTATGCTGCGTTGAGATGCCTTCGTTGCGGAAGTTGCGGTTGATTTCATATACGCGGTCGATGCCGCCTACCACAAGACGCTTCAGATAAAGCTCCGGCGCGATGCGCAGGAAGAGATCCATGTCGAGCGTGTTGTGATGCGTGACGAATGGTCGCGCCGCAGCACCTCCCGCAATCGGCTGCATCATCGGCGTTTCCACTTCGATGTAATCGCGCGCGTCAAAGAAATTCCGTATAGCCTTCAGCACCTGGGCGCGCTTGAGAAATACATCGCGGACGTTGATCTCATCGAGGCCGCCTTCGTTGAGGGTTGTGTTCATGAAGAGATCGACATAGCGCTGGCGATAGCGCAGTTCCACGTCCGAGAGTCCGTGATATTTCTCCGGCAACGCCAGCATAGCCTTCGAGAGAAACGTGATCGTCTGCACATGCACGGACAACTCACCCGTGCGCGTACGGAAGAGATAGCCTGTGACGCCGATGTGATCGCCAAGGTCGAGCAGCTTATACAGTTGGAATGCCTCTTCGCCAACATCATCCTTGCGCACATAAATCTGCAGGCGTTCGCCGTTTTGCTGCAGGTGCGCAAAGCCGGCCTTGCCTTGTCCGCGAATCGCCATCAGACGGCCGGCGACAGAAATCTGAACGCGACTCGCTTCGAGATCTTCTGCCGTCGCTTCGCGATACTTCGCCCAGATGTCGGGAATTGTGTGGGATGCGATGTACTGGTTTGGGTAGGTCTGCTGCCCAAGAGCGATAATCTGATTCAGCTTCTCCTTGCGAAGTGCGAAAAGATTCCGCTCGAACTCGGATTCAAACACGTCGGCGCCTCAACTTGCTGCAATTTGGAATGAGTAAATGTCAGTATAGCGAGTTGGGAGGAGCTAAGAAGATGCCGCTAAGAACCTGGCCACTTCTTAGCTGCATCTTCTGATATAACAAGCTTCGAGCATGGCTTTCAGCGACCCATCTCCGAAGAAACCCGATGAAAAAGCTGACGACGGCGGAATGGCCAGCCTGCTGCGTGCTGAGAAGCTGACGCAGATCGCTTTTGTTCTTCCCGTCTCCGTCTTTGTAGGCTGGATTCTGGGCGTGGGCCTCGACAAGTGGCTGCACCAGCACTGGATCTATCTTGTCGGAATCATCTTCGGTGCTGTGGCTGGGTTCATTCAGATTTTCCGGCTCATCTCCACAACAGGAAAAGACGTTAAGTGACAGAGAGCGGCCTGCCGATATTCGACTTTACTGACGCCGATTTGAAGGCGGCTCTTCGCCGAGCTTTCAAGACAACCGCGATCATCGGCATCGTTCTTGCCGTGGTGCTCACATTCGTTTATGGCTGGCAGACGGGCGCGCTGCTTCTTGCCGGCGCCATTATTTCCGCGACTGGCTTATGGGAGTGGCAGCGGCTTGTGGCTTTCATCAACGCGCGGCTCGACAACCAGAAGACAACTGGAGCGGGCCATGTAATGACTACCTTTTTGCTGCGTCTTCTGCTTGCCGGAGGCATACTTTATGGTAGTCTAAAGTGTTTACATGGATCGGTTTACGCGCTGGTGGCAGGCTTGGTTTTAGGCGTTTTTGCTTTGACCGTCGAAGCTGTGCGCATGATTCGCTCCTGATAGATCTCCGCAGCAATTACCCACTTGGATTGAGACGTTTTAGGAAGTCATGCATAGCTTACTTCTGGCACTTACAAGTCTGCTCAACAAGCTCTTTGGCGCGCCTGTCACCGCGCTGCTGAATAAGTTCAATATTTATCCCCTGCACCCAGCGGCCCCCATCAATGAAAGGTTTACGCTGCAGCTGGTGGTGGCGTTCATCCTTATTTTGTTTTTCATTGTGGTGCGGGCAAGACTGAGTGTTGAGAAGCCGAGCAGCCTGCAGCATCTGGCGGAGATGATCCATGGCTTCGTCGATGAGCAGGCGCAGTCGGTCATGGGGCATGACGGCTACAAAACGCATCTGCCATTCGTGACGACGATTCTGCTGTTCGTTCTGCTGTGCAACATCATCGGTCTGCTGCCGGGGATTGAAACGCCGACGGCCAGTCCTGTTGTTCCGCTTGGTATCGCCCTTGTTACGTTCTTTTATTACAACTACCACGGCGTGCGCGCACAGGGTCCGATTGGGTATTTCAAGCATTTCATGGGACCGGTGATCTGGATTTCGCCGCTCATGTTTCCCATCGAGATCATTTCGAACCTCACGCGCGTCATGTCGCTCACGGTTCGTCTCTACGCCAACATGTTTGCCAGCGACCTGCTGACGCTGGTCTTCTTCTCGATGATCCCGATCGGCATTCCGGTGATCTTCCTTGGGTTGCATCTTGGCGTCGCGCTGATTCAGTCGTATGTCTTCATGCTATTGGCAATGATTTATCTCGGCGAAGCGACAGCGCACGAGAGCCACTGATTTAGAAAAGTTTCGCACCCGGAGTTCTGCTTCCACTTCGGCATCGCGGCCGTGAGCGTGAGGAGGCCAGCACGGTGAGCCTCAACCACCCACTGACGGCACATTTTGAAGGAAGCAAGGAGAAATACAATGCGCAAACTGCAATATCTTTTCATGACGCTGGCCGTCCTCTGCATGGCATCGCCCGCGTTCGCTCAAACAGCTGGAAGCTCGGCTCCGAGTTGGGTTCCCATTGGCGCCGGCATCGGCATGGCCATCGCCTCTGGTCTCTGCGGTATTGGACAGGGCCGTGTCGCCGGTTCTGCTGCCGAGGCAATGGCACGCAACCCTGGAGCGCGCGCCGGCATTCAGCTGGTGCTGGTTCTCGGCCTGGCCTTCATTGAGTCGCTGGCTCTCTTCACCCTGCTCATCATCTTCGCCAAGGTGTCGTAATCGCAGTTTGCGGTTGAAAACAACAATGGCCTCCGGTTCGCCGGGGGCCTATTCTTTTGATCCAGCCAACTCACCTTTCGCACTCACTGCTCGCATCCCATAAGATATGAGGCGCAGTTCACCTCATCGAAATTGGAGACAGGAAAGGAAGAACGATGGCAACAGCACACAAAACAGGCGTATCGCTCGAAGACGCGCGGCGCGTTATTGCGGCAGCGGAGAAGAAAGCGCAGGAAATTGGCCAGCCTATGAATATTGCAGTAGCTGACCACGGCGCGAACCTCGTCGCATTCATCCGGATGGAAGGCGCATGGATCGGCAGTATCGACATCTCACAGAAGAAGGCATTTACCTCGCGTGCATTTGATATTTCTACCAAGGACCTGGCGAAGCATTCACAAAGCGGCAACCAGTTCTTCGGAATCCATGCATCCAATGATGGCAAGATCATGATTTTCGCTGGCGGCATCCCATTGAAGAGTGGAGATAAAGTCGTAGGAGCTATCGGTGTAAGCGGCGGCTCTGGCGATCAGGACCACCAGGTTGCAGAAGCTGGCGCGGCGGCGTTCTAGCCGCACTGCGCTGCCCGAAACATAAACCAGCCGGATATTCACAGCTGTATCACGGAGGAACCATGGCCACGAATCGTGGTGTTGCTTACATGGGCCCTGGCAAGGTTGAGGTCCAATCCATTGACTACCCCAAAATGCAGACGCCTAAGGGGAAGCACATTGAACACGGCGCAATCCTGAAGATTGTCGCTACCAATATTTGCGGCTCCGATCAGCATATGGTTCGGGGCCGCACCACCGCGCCCAAAGGACTGATTCTCGGGCACGAAATCACGGGCGAGGTCATTGAAAAGGGAAAGGACGTTGAGTTCATCAACGTTGGCGATCTCGTCTCCGTGCCCTTCAACATTGCCTGCGGGCGTTGCCGCGCATGCCGGGAACGCCATACCGGCGTCTGTCTCAACGTGAATCCGCAGCAACCTGGGGGCGCGTACGGGTATGTCGATATGGGTGGTTGGGTTGGTGGGCAGGCTGAATATGTTCTCGTCCCTTACGCTGATTTCAACCTGCTCAAGTTTCCGGACAAAGATCAGGCCATGTCGAAGATAAAAGACCTCACGATGCTCTCCGACATCCTTCCAACCGGCTATCACGGCGCAAAATCCGCGGGCGTTGAGGTCGGCTCCATCGTTTACATCGCCGGAGCAGGCCCGGTCGGAATGGCTGCCGCAGCATCCGCGCAAATTTTGGGCGCAGCAGTCGTCATCGTCGGTGACCGGAATACCGAACGGCTGGCTCACGCAAAGAAGATGGGCTTCGAGACCATCGACGTCAGTAAGCACGACGATCTTTCAGCACAGATAGAGCAACTTGTCGGCGTGCCAGAGGTCGATGCAGCTGTCGATGCAGTCGGCTTTGAAGCGAGCTCTCACGGGAAAGCAAATGAGGCCGCACCGGCAAGCGTGCTGAACCAACTGATGGGAATCACCTTTGTTGCGGGCGGTATCGGGATTCCCGGCCTCTACGTTGTCGAAGACCCCGGCGCGCCGAATGAAGACGCCAAGAAAGGGGTCCTCAAAATTCGCTTCGGCAAAGGGTGGTCACGATCCTTACATTTCCACACTGGTCAGGCGCCTGTATTGCAATACAATCGCCAGCTCATGCAAGCGATTCTGCACGACCGGCTTCCGATTGCGAAGATCGTGAACGCAACCGTCATCAGTCTCGACGATGCCCCTAAAGGTTATGCCGACTTCGATAAGGGGGCAGCAAAGAAATATGTGCTCGATCCAAACGGCTATCTCGGAAAGGCTGCGTAACCCTGCAAAATAAGAGGCCTCCGGCTAACCGGCCGGGATCATATCCCCAGGTATAGCCTTTCGTACAAGGCGATCCGCTTCTCTGGTTCACCATGCGCACGCCGTACCGCGTATCGGCGGCGCAATAGTGCCTTTTGCCGTCATCGGAGGCGCATGTCAGTCTCGGGCCATCTCGATAGGTCGTGCCACTTTGCGCCGAGAGATGCGACGCGCTCAGTGCGATAAAACCCAGAGCCAGGAGAATGAGTCTAAGTTTTTTCACAGTCTCCCTCCACCGTCCTAAGAATGCATGCTTCGTATGAACAAATGTATACCGGCTATGTTGTAACCAAATCACCAGATCTGGATCAAATGAAATGTTGATTGTGATGCAATGCAGAGCAACAATCAGGCCGCCAAATCCCGCTGCTGCTTTCCTGCTAACGTTTTAATCGGAAGGCAATGAATCAGTTAACTCAGGAATCTGTACCGGCCTTGCAGCAGAAGCGCGGTTCCCGCTGGCTTGGATTGTCAAGTTTCGTTTTCGCCATTCTGCAAAGCGCGTGTACTTTTGTTCTGGCGACGAACGGCATTCGCGTCCTCATCCGTCTCAGCTCGCTCGCCGCGGCGGCCGGTACGGACGCTCCGGCAAAAGGCTTCCATCAGGACGCGATCCGCATTCCCATGATGCTCTTTGCGCTCGCCGGCACATTCATCAATCTGTACGCAGTGTGGCGAGTGCGCAGCCTGCGCAACCGGCCTGCTTCGCAATGGCGCGTACAGCCGGTAACGCTGAAGCAGACGCGATCAGAGCGGCTGCAGATCGCGCTGTCGATTCTGACATTAATTCTTCTGGTTGCTGAATGGTGGACACACTCCATGCTCCACCACCCTCCGCACTAACTTTTAGGCCGGGTCCGGCGATTCCGATGCCAATACCAGATCCAGACGCGCATGCAGGCGCTTGCTGAATTCGACCGGAAGCTCGAAGACGCGGTCGTCCGCCATCAGGATGATGACGTTGCGCGTCGAATCGAGCACCGCCGAGCAGATTTCACAATGCGCCAAGTGCTTCTCTACATCGGCGCGCACGGAGGGATCGAGCGTTCCATCGATGTAGTCGGAGATGCGGTCCCACACGTGTCTGCAATTCAGAACCATGGCAACCCCTTTAGAATTCCACTTTTCATCTTTCCTTTCCATTCAATTCGCAGCAGCGGCGCGAGCTTCTTTTGCAGCAGCAGACGCGCGCGGTGCGTCCGCACCTTCACCAGCGCGATCGAAATCCCAAGCGCCTCCGCGGTTTCATTCACGCTCAACTCTTCAATGTCACGAAGCACAACTACCTGGCGAAAGGGATCCGGCAGCTCTGCGACAGCCTGACGCATCAGCTCGCGTATCTCCTGGCGCTCCAGCGCTTCGGATGGAACCTCGCGCCAATCGGTCAACGCCGCGGGGGTGTAGTCTCCTTCTTCAGCATCATGGCCGTCGAGCGAATCGAAACTGGCGCGTCTCTGTTCGCGCAAACGAGTGCGGGCTTCATTCAGCGTGATAGCAATAAGCCATGTGCTGAATTTAGCGTCGCCGCGAAAACTGGCCAGCTTGCGATAGGCGCGCAAAATCGCTTCCTGCGCCACATCCTCAGCTTCCGTCTCATCTTTTACCAGGGTGAGCGCTGTGAGATACACCTGCCGCTCATACGGACGGATCAGGTCGTGGAACTTCTCGCGCTCTCCCGCAAGAATCGCCGCGATGAGCGCCGTTTCGCGCTCCTGCCGCAGTCCCGCTGCGGCCTGTGGTGTGCTCATCGCTATCGTTTGCGTCTGTGGGTGAAGTAGTAATCGAGAGAGAAGAACCCGGCGCCAAAGATGAGCACAATGAGGGACGCGAAAAGGAAAGTGAAGGGATCGGCATTATAGAACTTGCCCGGATCGCTGAAGATCGAGCTCAGAGCCTCACGGTCTGAGGTCAAGTAGGCGACAAACATGTCGCACGCTAGCAGAAAACCCGTAAGCCGCGATGCCAGTCCTACAATCAAAAGAATGCCGCCAAGAAGCTCAAGGCAGGAAACAGCTGGCTCCACGATCCCGGGTGCCGGAATGCCGAGGCTCGCAAAAAACTCAACTGCGTGCGAGTTGTGCAGTCTGCCCCAGCCCGACTGTGCAAACTGCCATCCCCAGTAAAGCCGCACCAGCAGCAGAAAGGGCGAATCCAGCCGTGCTGCGTAGTGCTTGAAGATGCAATAGAGGTCGCTGATCCTTCCGATGAGTGAAGGCTTTTTGGCGGTAGAAATCGAAACCGGTTGCGTGCTCACAACAACACCCCCATCGTTACCTGATAAACCAGCCCAGCGATGACCAGGTTTGAAACGCCGCCTGAAGAAATGAGGCGCGCTCCTCTTCAGGAAGAGCGCTGTTTTCAAACGCCGTGTGGATGGCTTTCCCGATCGGCTCGCTCGTCATCAGGGCCGACAGAAGCCGGTAGTCTTCTCGACAGAGCCGTTTGTAATAGACCGAGTTCTCATGACGGTGCACGGCAAGATAAATCTCTTCCGGCTCCATTGCAGCGACATGGTGCGCTCTCTTCCGTTTGCGCGCAATACTGGCATTGTTGCTGCTCCCATCGCTGCTGCCGCTCTCACTGCGCACTTCAATGATCAGATCGTCCACAGGATACCGCAGCTTGAGCACACGCAGATATGGCTGCAGACGCAGCTGCGAGCCATCATGAATCTCCGCAAGATCATCTGCGTCAATCAGGGGCTCAGCAGCCGAGTCGAAGGCCTCAATGTGTGCCCATTCAATACGTACCATGTCGAGAGCAAGGTCTCCACGCGGCTCGATGTAGTCGCGATGTGCCAGGAGCCAGTGTTCAAGCTGCGATCCAAGATTGCGCAGTGAAAACGACCGCGAAGGGAAGTCGGTGAGATAAGCGCGCGTCAGAGCATCAAACTTCCTGCGCCCGATCACTGCCATCAACCCCGGGAAATCTTCTTCAAAAGATGAGTAAAGCCGGAACCAGTACTGGCGGTTGTAAATCTCAAGACGCTCAAAGGACGAGAGCCGGTCATTCGGCTTGATGATGTCGTCGGCTTCGCTCTTATTCGAGGTGCCATCCTTGCGCTTGCGAGACATCGTTTCCTGCTGCGTCAGCGGATGCATGATCGCAGCCGCGACCCGGCGTTGAATCTCCAGTAGGTCGCTCATCGTGCAGCCTCTGCCAGTTCGGGACTAGTCTTAGCCGCAGCTCGCAGAAACTGATTCGCCTTCAGCGCTTCCGCATGTACATCTTCAAACGAGGGGATATTGTCGTCCCATTCCAGCAGCGTTGCCGTCGGGCCGGCGCGCTCGATGGTGCGCGCATAGAGCTGCCACACCGGCTCCAGTACCGGATGGTCGTGCGTGTCGAGAATGTACTTCTCAAACTTCGAATGCCCGGCGATATGAATCTGCGCAATGCGTTCGGCCGGAACCGCGTTCACGTACGTGAATGGATCGAAGCTGTGGTTCTGCGACGAAACATAAATATTATTCACGTCGAGCAGAATGCCGCAATCCGCGCGCTCAACGACCTCGTTTAGAAACTCCCATTCCGTCATTTCGGAAACGTGGTATTCGGCATAGCTCGAAACGTTTTCGACGACGACCGGAATCTCAAGAAAATCCTGAACATTCTTGATGCGCTCCACCGTGACCTTCACCGCTTCCCATGTGTAAGGCATAGGCAGAAGGTCGTGCGTGTAGCGTCCATCTACTGAGCCCCAGCAGAGATGGTCGCTCAGCCAGGGAGTCTTCGTCCGCTTCACCAGCCGCTTCAACCGCTTCAGATGCTCCGGATCGGGGTCGGTGGCTGAACCGAAATACATGGACACGCCATGCTGGACGACGTTGTACTGTTCGAGAATCTGGTCGAGCACTTCGAGCGGACGTCCGCCATCGACCATGTAATTCTCCGAGATGATCTCGAACCAGTCCACCACCGGCTTCTTGTTCAGAATGTGCCGGTAGTGTGGAATCCGCAGTCCGATCCCGACACCGTATTCGGTAAAGCTATTAAAGCGATTCGCGGGCACTGCCGACTCCCAAAGTGCAAAGTAGAAAAACATAGCGGGCCGCTACCTGGCGGCCCGCTAATGTGTTGAGCTTAGTGAGGCTTTGAACCGTCAGTTGCGCAGCCGCCTTTGCCTTTGCAGCTGTTCTTGGCTTTGCAGCCGTTGTCGCTGCTCTTGCAACCACCCTGTCCCTTGCAATCGTTTTTGCCTTTACACGAATGCTTGCTCGTGTCCTGGTCCATTGAGTTCTTCGCAAACGACGCTTTGCCCACCTTCACCACTGACGTGGAGTTGGTGGCCGAGGCTGCCGCCTGCACGGTTGCGGCACCGCCGAGTAAACCTGAAACTGCCGCGGCGACCATCAAGGTCTTCATTGAGTGCTTCATACGTTGTCATTCCTCCATGGATTTGCAAGCCTAAGACCAGGCGTTTGAGATTGCCGGTGGGAGACCTGCTGCCCATAAGAATATGGGACGATCAAAAGGTTACAGCATTTAACCGGAAAAAGATGTAACACGTTGTAAAATCCCAGACCCTGCTGGATTCATGACGATTGCAAGGCTTTTCTATAGGATGAACAAGCATGAGCGAGATCAAAACGCAGTCCTACGCTAACTACAAACGCATTCAGCCTTCTTATCACTTCTTCGTGATCCCAGTCCTGGTCACAAATACGATCATCGCCATCGTGTATTTGGTACGGCATCCAGGACTGCCCGCTGCATGGATGGTGATGCTGTCGCTTGCACTGCTCGTGCTTGCGTTTATCGCGCGTATCAACCCGTTGAAGGCTCAGGACCGGGTCATTCGTCTGGAGGAGCGGTTGAGGTTCATGGCGCTGCTGCCTGAACCCCTACAGGGGCGTATTTCGGAACTGACCGAATACCAGCTCGTCGCGCTAAGGTTTGCATCCGACCCGGAAATCCAACAACTCGTCGAAGAAACTCTAAAGGATAACCTAAGCCCAAAAGATATTAGGGAGAAGATCCGGAACTGGCGGCCCGACTACTTCCGCGTGTGACGGAGGCGGGGTCTAGCTTTGCTTGGCTTCCAGTTCCGCCCAGCGCGAGTAGAGAGCATCCACCGCAGATTTTGCCTCGTCGGCTTCCACAAGCGCTACCTGCAACCGCAAGGCATCTACAGCGACTGCCGGATCTTCGAGGACTGCCTGCTTCTGTTGCAGCGTCTCTTCCGCAGCGGCAACGCGATCTTCAATGTCAGCCCATTCACGGGCCTCCAGGTAGGAGAGTTTCTTTTTTGATGTCGTCGAAGCGGGCTTCGAAATCTGCCGGACAGGCTGATCCTTCTGCTGCTTTCGTTCCGCAAGCCACGACTCCCACTGCAAATAATCCGCGAAGCGCTCGGCCCCGCCCATCCCATCAAGTCCCAACACTACATTCGAAATTCGGTCGAGCATATAGCGATCATGAGTGACCAGCACCAGCGCGCCCGGATACTCAAGCAGGCTCTCTTCGAGAATTTCGAGTGTAGCGATATCAAGATCGTTGGTGGGCTCATCCAGCAGTAGAAGATCGGCGGGTTGCAGCATCAGGTTCGCGATCAGCACGCGCGCCTTCTCGCCGCCGGAAAGACGCGACACAGGTTGATTGAGCTGCTCGCCGGTAAACAAAAACCGCGCCGCCCACGAGGCAACATGAATCACGCGATCCTGGTAGACAACCGAATCGCTCTCCGGAGCAAGCGCACGGCGCAGCGTCAGAGATTCATCCATCTGGCGATTCTGCTCAAAGTAAACCACCCTCAGCGCGGTGGCACGCTGAACCGATCCGCCATCTTCCTCGAGTTCGCCGCTGAGGAGCCGCAAAAGGCTAGTCTTACCGCTGCCATTCGGACCAACCAGGCCAACGCGCATCCCCGCGGTGATCACGAAGTTCAGTCCGTTGAAGAGCTTCTTGTCGCCGGCTGAGTATTCGATCTCTTCGAGCGTCACTAGCCGTTTCGTCTGACGGTCGGTCGCGTTGAAATCAATTCCCGCAGAGCGCGTCTGCATGCGGCTGCCTAAGTCGGCAAGCTCGCCAATCAGTTCATTCGCGCGATCGATGCGCGCCTTTGATTTCGAAGTGCGAGCCTTTGGTCCGCGGCGCAGCCATTCTTTTTCGATGCGGACGCGATTCTCCAGCGCTTCCTGTCTTCGCGACTGTGCCGCGAGAAACTCCTGTTTCGTTTCCAGGAATTCGCTGTAATTGCCATTCACACGCAGCAGACCGCCGGGATACGCGCGATTCAGCTCCGCCATCTGCGTTGCGACGTTCTCCAGAAAATAGCGGTCGTGACTGATCACAACACAGGCAAAAGAAGCCGACGCCAGCATGCCTTCCAACCATTCGATCCCGGCAAGATCAAGGTGGTTCGTTGGCTCATCGAGCAGCAATACATCAGGCTTTTGCACCAGGGCTTCGACAATGGCCAGGCGCTTTCGCCAGCCTCCGGAAAAGGTCACCGCTTCAGTCTCGAAATCGATGAACCCGGCGCGGCCAAGCGTCTCGCGCAGACGCGCTTCCCACTCCCTCTCCGGAACACCGGCACGCTTCAGCGCAACCTCAATCACAGAACGGACAGTAACTGCCGGAGTAAACTCGGACTCCTGCGCAACATAGCTGAATCGGGTCAACTTGCGCGCAGCCACTTCACCCGAGTCCGGCTCTATTTCTCCTGCGAGAATTTTCAGCAAGGTCGACTTGCCGGATCCGTTCGGCCCGATAAGCCCAATGCGGTCGCCTTCGTCCACCGTGAAAGAGATGTCACGGAAGAGGGAAGTTGGGCCAAAAGCTTTCGAGATCGATTGTGCGTTCAGTATGAGCACAGAGAATCAAACAGGTCGATTAAGGGTAGGCGAGGGCTTCAGCCCACGCAATGAAACAAGATACCTCAGGAGCTTTAGCTCCTGAGGTATTTACTTCGACGCCGTCGTAGCAGCAACGTACTCTTCGTACGGCCCCTTGAAGTCCTCAATCTTTCCGTCTTCAAAATTCCAGATGCGCGTGCCGACCTCGTCAATCAGTTCCTGATCGTGGGTCACCAGCAGCACCGTGCCCTCATACTTCTGCAGCGCCTGTTCAACGCATTGATCGACTTCAAGATCAAGATGGTTCGTCGGCTCGTCGAAGATAAGAAAATTCGGCTTCTGCATCATCAGCCTGCAGAACAGCAGCCGCGCCGCCTCGCCGCCCGACAGCGCCTCTGTCGGCTTCAAGCCTTCTTCTCCGCTGAACAGCATCTGCCCAGCACGCCGCGAATATCTTCCTTGGTGGCCTTGGGATCGAACTGATGCAGCCAGTCCGCCGACGGTCGTTCCCGTTCTCAATCACTCGAGGCGTGGTCCTGCGCGAAGTAGCCAATCTGCGCCTCGTGCCCCCACTTCACCTTGCCGCTGTCAATGTCATTACTGGGATTCTCTCCCGGCATATGATCCATCTTTGGATCGCTGCGCCAGCAGCGCCTTCAACAGCGTTGTCTTTCCCTGGCCGTTGCGGCCGATCAGGCAAATCTTTTCGCCGCGCGTCACCGACGCGGCTGAATCCGTTGATCACAACATGGTCACCGTACGCCTTGCGGACGCCTTCCGCTTCCAGCATGTGCTTGCCCGAAGGACGCAGCTGATCGAAGCGAATGTATGGGCGTGCGATGTTCGACCGCGCCAGCTCGCTCGTCTGCAGCCGCTCCACTTCCTTCTTGCGGGACGTCACCTGGCTGGAACGCGTACCGGCAGAAAAGCGCGCGATAAATTCATTCAACTGCGCGATCTTCTTTTCGCGCTCTTCGTTCTGCGCTTCCAGACGCGTGCGCACCTGCGTCTTCGCCAGCACCATCTCGTCGTAGCCGCCGGTGTAGGTGATGATGGTCTGATAGTCGATGTCGGCGATGTGGGTGCAAACGTTGTTCAGGAAATGGCGATCGTGCGAAATCGTGATCAGCGTGCCTTCGAGACTGCATCAGAAAATCCTCCAGCCAGTGGATCGAATCAAGATCGAGAGTAGTTCGTCGGCTCGTCCAGCAGCAGCGCCTGCGGATTGCCGAAGAGCGCCTGCGCCAGCAGCACGCGCACTTTCTGGCCACCCTGCAGCTCGCCCATCTTGCGCTCGTGCAGGTCATCAGGAATGTCGAGTCCCTGCAGCAGGATCGCCGCATCGCTCTCGGCGGTGTAGCCGTCTTCTTCGCCGACGATGCCCTCAAGCTCACCCAGGCGCATGCCGTCGTCGTCGTCAGCTCGGCCTTCTCGTAGATCGGTCGCGCTCTTCCAGCGCCGCCCACAGCGCCTTGTTGCCCATGATGACCGTATCGATCACGCGATAAGCGTCGAAAGCGTACTGGTCCTGCCGCAGCACGCCCAGCTTCTTCGGGCGCACGACCGTACCCTTCTGCGCATCCAGCTCGCCGGTAAGAACTTTCATGAAGGTCGATTTACCCGAGCCGTTCGGCCCGGTCAGGCCATAGCGGCGGCCCGAAGTAAAGGTGGTGGAGACGTCTTCGAACAGAACCTTCGACCCGTACCGCATGCTTACGTTGCTGACTGAAATCATTGTTTGTCCTGTTGCAATCTGACAGGGAACGCAATCCTCGCAACAGAGCATCTCTGTGCCCTCTACGTTCTCTGTGGTAAAACTATTTTTTCAAAATGTGAGCGCCGTCGCGGTGAACGCCAGGATACCGGGCCAAGACCATGCCCTATGCCACCGCTTTACTCTTAGTTTACTAGAAAAAGTGCGAAACCAATACGTTCGTCACCAGCGCAGCCACGTAGGCCAGCGCGGTCATGTAGGCAAACTGCAGCGCGGGCCATTTCCAGCTGTTGGTCTCGCGCTTGACGATCGCCATTGTCGAGGTGCACTGCATCGCAAATGCGAAGAAAACGACCAGCGCCATCGCGCCTCCGAGCGTCAGGTCGTGCCGCAAAGCCGCCTGAAGGCCCAGCGATTGTGTCGCCGGATCCGCGCCGTACAGCGTGCCCAGCGTGCCCACAATCACTTCGCGCGCAATGACTGAGCTAAGCAGGCCAATGCCAATTTTCCAGTTAAAGCCAAGCGGCCTGATGACTGGCTCAATCCACTGACCAATATGCCCGATGATGCTTTGCGGCAGATCTGCATGGATGGGGATATGGCTCAGCGCCCAAAGCACCATCGTTACGCAAAGAATTACGGTGCCCGCCTGCTTTACAAAGACCTTGCCGCGGTCGATGAGCTGCAGTCCAAGCGAGCGTAGCGTAGGCACGCGATATTGTGGCAGTTCCAGAATGAAGGGTGCCGACGAGGCTTTGAGAATCGACGATTTCAGGAGCCGTGCCGTGGCCAGAGCCGCCATAAATCCAAGCACATACAGGCTAAGCATGACGGCGGCTTGCAATCCAAAGAAGTCGCCCAGCAGCTTCTTATTCGGTATAAATGCCGCGATCATCAGCATGTAGATCGGCAACCGCGCCGAGCACGTCATAAATGGCGTAACGAGGATGGTCGCAAAACGGTCGCGTTTATTTTCGATGGTCCGCGTGGCCATAATTGCCGGAACCGCACAGGCATATGCGGAGAGCAAAGGAATAAACGCCTTGCCATTCAAGCCAATAGCGCGCATCACGCGGTCCGCAATCAGAGCTGCCCTGGCCAGGTAGCCTGAGTCTTCAAGTATGCCCACAAAGAGAAAAAGCAGGAGTATCTGCGGCAGAAAAACCAGCACCGATGAAACGCCCTTCCAAATACCGTCAATCAAAAGCGATTCCATCCATCCATGCCCGAGCAAGAAGCCGACTTTGTTGCCCGCCACATTCAGGAATTCCTGAAAAGCGTTGCTGATTGGCAGGCCAACGGAAAACACAATCTGGAAGATTCCGAAAACGACAATCAGAAAAAGCAGCGGTCCCGTCACGCGCCCCAGCAGGACCGAATCGAGCTTGCTTGTCCATTCGGAAGAGATCGGCGCCTTGTATTTCGTCCGAGTGCTAATGCCGGTGGCCCACTGTCGGTACGACCGTGGATTGCCCACAACCGGCAACTCCAGGCGGGGCGTTGCCGCGACCGGTTTGCTTTTCTTGTCGAGGAACTGCTTGATGGCATCGAGGCCCGTGCCGCGCGATGCGCTGATCTTCGCGACCGGAACGCCGAGTTCGCGCGCCAGTGCGAGCGTGTCTACTTCGCCACCGCGCGTCTCCATCAGGTCGCTCATATTCAGCAGAACCAGCGTCGGCAGGCCGAGCGAGAGAATCGGCGCCGCCAGCATCAATTGTCGCTGCAGGTGCAGGGAATCGAGAACCAGCAGCACAGCATCGGGAACGGGAGCACCGGGCATCCTGCCATGGAGAACATCGACGGCGACGCGAGCATCTTCAGAGTGTGTATTGAGGCTGTAAATCCCGGGCAGGTCAATCAGGGTCAGGTCGCCCCGGTCGACGCCGGTCAATTTGCCGTAATGCTGTTCGACCGTGACGCCGGGGTAGTTGGCGACTTTCTGCCGCAGGCCGGTTAGGCGATTGAAGAGTGTGGATTTGCCCGAGTTTGGCGGGCCTACCAGCGCGACCGTCTGAATCTTACCTGCTATGCGGGGAATCGCCGCAGCCTCAACTGTAGTTGTCGTGCAGCAGTCGCTCATCGTGACCCTTCTTCAGACTCCCGCACAGAGATCCACCGCGCAGTCTCCCGTCGCAGCGCCACTTCCATTCCGTCTACCGCATATACGGTCGGGTCGCCGGTGGGGGCGCGCCGAACAGCCTGCACGCGAACCTCAGGCATAAATCCCATGTGCATCAAATGGTGCTGGATCTCATCCGGCAGCAACAGGCCTACCACAACCGCTGACCGCCCGATTTTCAGTTCACTCAACGCCATCAAGATTCACACGCTTCCAGCAGTCAAGCCCTGTTTTCCCATTTCGGGCCGCCTGAGAGAATGAGATGTTTCAACCGCTGCAAATTCATCATATCGCAAATGGCGACCTATTTAATCCTAGTTGAACCGATTGCCAGGCGATTACACTGGATACGCCTTTTATCGCGGGAAAAACCCATGACCTCTCAGGAATTTCGCAGTTCTCTAAAAAACGACGAACCGCCCAGTGATTTGCCACCGCTACCGCAGGCATTGTGGTGGGACGCGAAGGGAAATTGGGTCCGCGCCCATGAAATTGCGCAGGAGATTCAATCAGAGGACGCGGCCTGGGTGCATGCCTATCTGCACCACAAGGAAGGAGATACCTCAAACGCCCAGTATTGGTACAGCCAGGCTGGGAAGCCATTTTGCAGCCTGGAAACTGAAGCAGAGTGGCTCGAGATCGTCGATTACCTACTCAAAGCTGAATTTCATACTTAGATCACCATAAGTCGAGCTACAATGTTGCAAACGCTTTCTCCCGCTTAAAATTTATGAACGAAAACGTTCTGGACAACACGGATAGCACTGTCCTCGAGACGGGGCAGGGAGAAAGTTTCTGGCTCTTGGGAGACTTCTACGCCATCAAGACCACCGCCGAGCAGACCGGCGGGGCCTACTCCGTTACTGAAATCGAGTCTTTCCCCGGGAACGGTCCGCCGCCGCATATTCACCGCAAGGAAGACGAATGCTTTTACGTGGTAGAAGGCGCGTTTTCCGTGATTGCCGGCGATCGCATCTTCGACGTCGCCGATGGAGACTTCGTGCGAATTCCGAAAGGCACCCCACACACCTATAAGAATGTCGGTGCCATTCCCGGGAAAATGCTGGTCATTCTTTCACCTGGCGGCCTTGAACGAATGTGGGCCGAGCTAGGGCAGCCCGGCTCTTTGAATCATCCGCCTAAAATAGAAGACCCTTCCATCCTCAACCGTCTTCTTTCGCTTGCTCCAGGATACGGTCTGGAAATCTGCTCCTGAAACGTCTGTCCATTTTCGTACACCTGATTTCATTTCCGGACAACCTCAATCCAAGAGTCTGATCCATAAACATCAATTCTCCAGCGATTTAGAGGCTCCGCCTGTGGCAGAAAAACTGCTACCGTACGTACTCTGGAGTGTGTCCACATGTTCCTGAATGATCTCCGCTTCTCCTACCGCCAGCTCTACAAAAACCCTGCATACACGCTGGGTGTGATCTGTACCCTGGCCCTCGGCATCGGCGTCAACACCGCGGTCTTCAGCATGGTCGATGGCTTCATGCTGCGCCGGCTGCCGTACCCCGAGCCGGAACGCCTCGCTGCACTGGTGGTACACACTCAAGGAGTCAGCCAGCACAGCGGCAGACCGTTTACTGAAGACGACGACAGTTTTGATGGGGCCTCATGGCAGCTCCTAAAGAACAATGTCAGCACCGTTACCTTTGCCTCCTATGGACTCACCAGCGGAGTCAATCTAAAGGCCACTCCGGAAGCAGGCGGAACTGTCGGCTATGCCCACAACACGCGCGTTTCCGCGCATTATTTTGACGTCCTCGGCATCCCTTTTTACCTGGGCCGCAGTTTCACCGAGCAGGAGGACGTGCCGCACGACCCACCAGTAGTCGTCCTCAGCTATAAACTCTGGCAGTCGACCTTCCATTCCGACCCGAAGCTCATTGGTAAGGCCATCGAACTGAAAGGCGAGCCTTACACGGTCGTCGGCATTCTTCCGCAAGGTGCTGTCACCCCAACCAACGCCGACCTCTTCACTCCCTTGCAGCCCGCAACGACCGGAGAATGCGGAGGCAACAACTGCGGTATTTATGTCCGCCTCAAACCCGGAGCGAACTGGCAGCAGATAAACGCGCAGCTCAATACTGTGCGCCTTCCGTTCTTCTCCGAAATCGAAACGAAAAATCACGGAAGCGCCTGGATTTACGCCCGTCCCATGCAACGCGAGCTAGCCGGCGAAATGCGCGATGAAGTATCGGCCCTCATGCTCGCCGTGAGCTTCATCCTGCTCATCGCCTGCGCCAACCTCGCCGGACTCGCGCTCGTCCGCATCTCCCGCCGCACTCCGGAAGTGGCCACACGCCTCGCTCTCGGAGCCACGCGTTTCGACGTGCTCCGTCAGCTTTGGGTAGAAAATCTGGTGCTCGCGCTCACAGGCGCAGGGGCGGGATTGTTTCTCGCAGTGCTCATCCTGAACGGACTCCACGGCTTCCTGCCGGAAGAGATGATCCCGGTAGGTGGCTTCCATCTTGACTCCCGCGTGCTCGCCTTCACCTTCGGCGCATCGCTCATCACCAGCCTCCTCTTCGGCGCGCTGCCAGCGCTGCAGACCCGCCGCGTCGACCTGCGCTCCTCGATCGCCGCAGGCAGTCATGCAGTGGCTGGCGGAAATGGCCGCACCCGCCAGTGGCTTATCGGAGCGGAAGTCGCGCTCACCGTCATTCTTCTCGCCGCAGCAGGATTGCTGATCCGCACGTTAGTTCATCTTGAATCGCTGCCGCCGGGCTTCGATCCGACCAACGTGATGACCGCCAAGGTATCGCTCGATGACGCCCGCTATCGCGATCCCGCCGCGTTTCAGTCGCTCCTGCAGAAGAGTATCGCCGTCATGCGCCAGATTCCCGGCGTTCAAAGCGCAGCCGTCGGTCTCAGCGTGCCGTACGAGCGCGGATTGAACGAGCCTATCTGGATTAAAGACGGCAATCAGGCCGGAAAACAGGATGGCTCCAGCATGGCCTATGTGACCCCGGGCTACTTTGCCACCCTGCGCATCCCAGTTCTCTCCGGACGCGCCTTTAACGACAGCGACTCAGCAACGTCAGAGCGCGTCGCGATCGTCAACACTTCCTTCGCAAAACAGTTCTACGGCGAATCGTCACCTCTGGGTCGCCACTTCATTTCCGGCGATTCCAACGGCACCGTCTTCACCATTGTTGGCGTGGTCTCCGAGGTAGCGAAGAGACCCGGCGAGATCGCCGATGCGCCTATCTCCCACGAGCCTGTCTACTACCTCGCCGCGGCGCAAACGCCGCAGGGACTCGCGAACGGCGCCCACATCTGGTTCCAGCCTTCATGGATTGTCCGCACCCGCGGCCCCATCACCGGCCTCACAGAATCCATGCAGCGCGCCCTCGCAAATGTAGACCCCGACCTGCCATTCTCCGGCTTCTACTCCATGCGGCAGATTCTCGACGAGCAGCTCCAGATGCAGCGCATCCAGGTCCTGCTGCTCACCGTCCTCGGATCGCTAGCGCTCATTCTCTCCGCCATCGGTATCTATTCGCTGGTCTCGAACCTCGTCGTGCAGCGTACGCGCGAAATCGGTATCCGCATCGCGCTTGGCTCGACCATCGAAGGGGCCATGATCCACGTCGGCTCTTCCGGACTGATTGCCGCAGGCGCGGGCCTCGCGGCTGGCATAGCGCTTTCATTCGTAGCGACGCGGGCATTAGCCAGCCAGGTCTTCGGAGTGAAGACATACGACCCGATTACGTTCGGAGCCGTCCTACTGGTCCTCGCCCTCATTGCACTGGTGGCCAGCTTCCTGCCAACGCTGCGCATCAGCCGCATTCAACCGGCAGACACGCTGCGCGCAGAGTAATGAGCTAGATGTAAAGATTTGTAACGAGCAGGAGCACAAATATGCTCTCCGATTTCCGCTACGCATTCCGCCGCTTGCGCAAGGCCCCTGGCTTCAGCATCACCGCGGTCCTTACGCTGACCCTCGTCATCGGCGGAGTCACAGCCGTCTTCTCCATCGTCGAATCAGTGCTCTTGCGCCCGCTCCCATTCCAAGACCCGGAAAGCCTCGTCCGTCTGCACGAAGGCATCGAGCACATGCTCGACCCGGTCGACCTGCCCGCGCCCGACATCATCCGCTTCGCGCGAAACAACCAGACCTTCAGTGCCGTCGGCGGCTTCGTGGCCTCTGAATATGAACTGACCGGAGCAGGCGCGCCGCTTCACGCACGCGCAGAACGCGTCACCGCGTCGCTGTTTCCAATGCTTGGCGTAACTCCGATCCAGGGCCGCAGCTTCACGCAGGAAGAAGACGACAACTCCGCCCCGGTTGGTCTTATCAGCTATGCTCTCTGGCGCGAGCGCTTTCATTCCGACCCCGCCGTCGTTGGACGCACCATCGACCTCAACCGCCGCCCCTACACCATCATCGGCATCATGCCGCGCAACTTTGAATTTCCCCTCGATCCCGGACGCCTCAGCCATCGCGACCTCTGGGTGCCTATGAGCTTGACACCCGATGAAAAAGGGGATGAGGTAGACAACTTCCAGTACGGAGTCATCGGCCGCCTCAAGCCAGGAAGAACACTTGTGCAGGCGCAGGCTGATGTGGCCCGCATGGTCCACGCCGAGGAATCGGGCGTTGCGTCACAGCTTGGCGTTCATCTCACCAGCAAAGTCAGGCCGCTCAAAGAAGAAACCGTGGAAAGCGGCCGCCCGCTGCTGCGCATTCTGCTCGCCGCTGTGGGATTCGTCCTACTCATCGCCTGCGCCAACCTCGCCAACCTGCTTCTCGTCCGAGCCGCCGGGCAACGTCGCGAGTCCGGCGTGCGTCTCGCATTGGGCGCTGCTAGTCGCTCCATGCTTCGTCACGCGCTTGCCGAGAGCCTCGTGCTCAGCGCCATCGGCGGCTTTGTCGGAATGCTGCTCGCCGCCTTCACCGTCCGTCTCGGCAGCTTGTTCCTCCCCGCATCGCTGCCGCGTCTGGCTGAGATTTCCATCCGCTGGCCTGTGCTCATCGCAGCCTGCGTGTTGGTCGGGCTCACCGGCCTGATATGCGGACTTGCGCCCGCTATCTTCACCATGCGCACCGATATTCTTGACGCGCTCCGCGACGGCGGCCACGCCAGCGCCGGAGGAGCGCAGCAGCGACTGCGCAACGTACTCGTCGTGGTTGAGACGGCACTCGCCTTGGTCCTGCTCGTCGGTTCCGGCCTGCTGCTGCGCAGCTTCGCGCGCATGCTTGAAACCGACCCCGGATTCGAGTCGCAGCACACGTTGACCGCCCATCTCTCCCTGCCTGACCACGATTATCCTTCGCAGAAGAAAATCGATCACTTCTACGCTGAACTGCTCAGCCGATTGTCCGCACTGCCACAGGTGCGCTACGCCGCAGCCTCGTCGAACATCCCCGTCATTGGCATCAACTCCGACCGAGCCTATGTTCCGGAAGATTACTCAGCGCGCAATGGCCGCTCGTGGATGTCAACCTCCAACTACTTCATCGTGGGCGATTACTTCAATGCCATGCGCATACCGCTGTTGGGCGGCCGTTATCTCAATGCCTCCGACGATCAACCAGACGCACCCGTCGTCGCCGTTGTCAGCCAGTCCCTCGCGCAGCAGACATGGCCCGGACAGAACCCAATCGGCAAGCGCTTCCAGATGGGCGGTAAACCGGACATCAAGCGGCCCTTTGTTACCGTGGTCGGCATCGTCGGCGACATTCGCCAGGGCCCACTCGACCGCGAGATCTACCCGCAGATGTACGAGCCTCTCTCTCAATTGCAGCGACAGTTTGAGGCGTCAGTCTCCGGGGTTATCGGCACGCGTAGCAGCATGCATGTTGTCGTACAGAGCACAGGCGACCCCTCGGCTCTCGCCGCCAGCCTTGAGAAAACCGTGCATCAGCTCGACCCGCTGCTTGCCGTAGAAAATACTCAAAGCATGGACACGGTACTTTCCTCAACCGAAGCGCCTCGCCGCTTCAATACCGTCGCTCTCACGTCCTTTGCTGGCGTGGCCCTTTTGCTGGCATTACTAGGAATCGGCGGCGTGCTCGCGTATACCGTAAGCGAGCGCACGCGTGAAATCGCTATCCGCATGGCCCTGGGCGCTACCCGTGAAGACGTGCTCCGTCGCATTCTGCGCTCTGCGCTCCTATTGGCCGGAACCGGCATCGCCCTCGGACTCGCGGCATCGCTCTGGCTCACGCGTTTTCTTCAAAGCCTGCTCTACGGGATCAAACCGCTCGACCCGACCGCTTTTCTAGGTGCTGTTTTCGTGCTGTTCGCCTGCGCTCTTCTCGCCGGATGGCTGCCCGCGCACCGCGCCGCCTCCATAGATCCCATGCAGACCCTGCGGTCAGAATGACGCGCGGAGCCGCGTTTTTGCTGCTGGCTAGCTGAGGGGCGGAAGACGGTCGGACGCCCCGAAGAGAAAAATACATCCAACCGCAAAGCTATAGACAGCACCTGCAACCGAGAGCAGCTGGTAAAACCAGGGGCGGCGCAAGCCGCCGTTATAGAGACCGCTCAGTGCCGCCGTCATCACTGTATTCATCAAAACCAGTCCGGCCGCAAAGGCGAGCAGGCCGAGGAATCCGAGCAGCGTCCCGCCAAGGCTCGCCGCCAAAAGAAACAGCATCAACTGCGTAGGCGTCTCCGCGCCTAGCCCGTGCACTACGCCGATGCCGAAGACCGAACCGCCGTTATAGTTCCATGTAAAAGGCACGGGCTCCGGGATGCCTTTGCGGAATGTCAGCCGAACCCGCCAGATCACATGGCGCGAGCCATTAATCAGAAGCGCCCAGCGGCTTTGGATAAGTTGATGGGAGTGAGAATGGGACTTCGAATGCCGCACCAGATTGGCGACGACGAGAACCCCCAGAACGATCAGCGTGACGCCGATCAGTCGCTCTGCCCACGCATCCAGGTGCGACGGTAGGGAAATGTGCAGCAGAATGACCAGAGCCCCCAACGCAACCACAGTGCACGCATGCCCGAGAGCATAGAGCACCCCCAGCCGTACGCCCTGACGCCCGGACCGCTGCACCGCCGTAATGTCAGAAATCGCAGCAAGATGGTCGTAGTCAAACCCATGGCGCAGGCCAAGCAGGGCGCAGGAACCAATCGCAAGTGCAAGCTTCCAGTGCATCGGTCGAACCAAAAGCAGTCTACCGCAAGAAAAGAGATGACGGAGGATTAACCGGAGATTCGAACAAGTTGTTCAGCTTCGATGCGCGGCCCGAGAATCGACACCTTAGGCACCTGCCCGCGAGCCATGGCAACCTCGTCGCAGCGATAAAGGCGCGGGCAGCTCTGGCAGTCTTTGAAGACCTTGTCCGGGATGGCCGCGCGGTCTTCGACGACGCGAAAACCGTAACGGAAGAAGAAGTCGGGAATGCGCGTAAACAGGCAGACGCAGCCGATACCATGATGCTCGGCCTCATCGAGCAGCGCGCTCAGCAGGTTGGCGCCCACGCCCTGCCCCTTGGCCTCGGGACGCACAACAATCGACCGCACCTCAGCAAGATGCGGTCCGTAAAGATGCAGCGCCCCGCAGCCGAGAAAAATGCCCGAGTCGCTCTCGGCAATGGTGAAATCGCGGACGTTCTCGCATATCTCGGCGAAGGCACGCCGCAGCAGCGTGCCATCCTGCGAGAGACTGTTGACGAGTTCGTAGATGTTGGTTGCGTCCTGAAGGCGCGCCTTACGCACCAGCATGTACAACTGCCTCCAGAGTAGAATCGCGTGGCGCATAGCTGGTCAGCAGCGCCAGAACGCGAGCTTCAGTCGCCACGAGCGCCTCGCGGACGCGGTGCCGGGCTGTACCGCCGATGACGTCGTGGCAGTCAAGCGTTGCTTCAAGCGTGACGGCAGCAAAGAAGTCCTGTTCGAATTCAGGGCCGAATTGTTTCAGTTCGTCCAAAGTCAGATCGTTTAACTCGCAACCCTTGTCCAGGCAATAGCGGACAGCGTTGCCAATCTTCTCGTGTGCTTTACGAAAGGGAACACCCTTGTATACAAGATACGTCGCAGCAGCCATCGCATTCAAAAAGCCGTTCTCGCAGGCCGTACGCATGCGCTCCGTGCGGAACTTGAGCGCAGCGGTAAACTTCGCCAGCAGCTGAACCGTGACATCGATGGCGCTCGTCGCGGCAAAGACCGGCTCTTGCGTCTCCTGCATGTCCTTGTTGTAAGCAAGCGGCAAGCCTTTGAGCAGCAGCGTGACCGCCTGCGCCGCCCCATTGACGCGGCCAACCTTGGCGCGAACCAGCTCCGTCAGGTCAGGATTCTTCTTCTGCGGCATCGCGCTCGATCCGGTGGAGAATGCTTCCGGCAGATCGACGAAACCAAACTCAGCCGTGGCGAAAAGGGTGATCTCTTCAGCGAAACGGCTGGCGTGCAAAGCCAACAGGGTCAGCGCATGAAGATATTCGAGCACGAAGTCGCGGTCGCTGGTCGCGTCCATGCTGTTTGCTGTGGGAGCAGTGAAGGCAAGCTCCTGCGCGGCGATCGTACGGTCAAGCGCAAGCGTAGCGCCGGCAATCGGCCCCGAGCCCAGCGGAGAATAGTTCAAACGGGCAACGCAGTCTTCGAGACGCGAAGCGTCGCGCAACAGCATTTCGACGTAGGCCAGCATCCAGTGCGCAACCAGCACAGGTTCGGCTCGCTGCAAATGCGTATACGAGGGCATCACTGCTTCGCCGGAAGCCTTTGCCTGCTCGACAAGCGCCTGCGCCCATTCGCCGATGTTGGCGATGAGCACGCG
Organism: Terriglobales bacterium; assembly: GCA_963823845.1. Lineage (GTDB taxonomy): Bacteria > Acidobacteriota > Terriglobia > Terriglobales > Acidobacteriaceae > Alloacidobacterium. The sequence goes on along the minus strand of CAWGND010000014.1, from coordinate 671,771 downwards.
CGCACGGGAGCGAATGTACAGGCGCAGATCGGTCGCGATCTGCTCGTTGCGGCTGCGGCCAGTATGCAATTTGAGCCCGAGGTCCCCGATTGCTTCGCCCAGCTTCATTTCGACGAAGTGGTGAATGTCCTCAGACTGCGCAGCTTCATCCATCCACTGCTTCGCGTCTTCGGTCATGCCGCGCGACGCGATTGCGCTCAGAGCGTCGGCGATCGCAGATTGCTCTGCGTTGGTCAATATGCCCGCTGCCTTCAGCGCAAGAGAATGCGCCTTGCTGGCAGCTACTTCTTCCTGAAGCAGCTGCCGGTCAAAGCCAAACGAACGTTGCCAGTGCTCGAAAGTCGGGTCGAGCGGCTCGCGAAAGCGGCCGGACCACATCTTGGCGGGCTGTTCGCTCATCAGTTCTCTTCGCCTTTCGTTGTGCTCCCGTTCTTCGCCCCACTGTTTAGTTGCGGCATCTCCGAGCCGTGGCTCAGTGTGATGAGGCCGGTCTGCGCGTAAGTCATCAGCTTGGCGCGGGTGTCGGTGATGTCGAGATTGCGCATGGTGAGTTGGCCGATGCGGTCACGCGGAGAAAAGGCCGACTCGGTCTTCTCCATGCTGAGGCGTTCGGGCGCAAAGGTGAGGTTGGGCGACTCGGTATTCAGAATCGAATAGTCGTTGCCGCGGCGCAGCTCGAGCGTGGCCTCTCCGGTGATGGCGCTCGCCACCCAGCGCTGTGCGGACTCGCGGAGCATGATGGCCTGGGGATCGAACCAGCGTCCCTGATAGAGCAGGCGGCCCAGCTTGCGGCCGTTCTCGCGGTACTGCTCGATGGTGTCCTCGTTGTGAATGCCGGTGATGAGGCGCTCATAGGCGATGAAGAGCAGGGCCATGCCCGGAGCTTCATAAATGCCGCGGCTCTTGGCCTCGATAATGCGGTTCTCAATCTGGTCGCTCATGCCCAGGCCGTGACGTCCGCCGATGCGGTTGGCTTCGAGCAGCAGCTCGACCGGGTTGGAGAATGCCTTACCGTTCAGTGCGACAGGGAAGCCCTGCTCGAAGCGGATTGTCACCTCTTCGTGCTTGACATCGACATCGTCGCGCCAGAAGGCCGTTCCCATGATGGGCTCAACGATGCGGATGCTGCTCGAAAGTTGTTCGAGGTCCTTGGCTTCGTGCGTGGCGCCGAGAAGGTTGGAGTCGGTCGAGTAGGCCTTCTCAGCAGACATCTTGTAGCCGAAGCCAGACTTCTGCAGGAAGGCGGACATCTCGGCGCGACCGCCAAGCTCATCGATGAAGAGCGGGTCGAGCCAGGGCTTATAAACCTGCAGATCGGGATTGACGAGCAGCCCATAGCGATAGAAGCGCTCGATGTCATTGCCCTTGAAGGTCGAGCCGTCGCCCCAGATGTTGACGCCATCTTCTTTCATGGCTGTGACCAGCATGGTGCCGGTAACAGCGCGTCCCAGAGGTGTGGTGTTGAAGTATGTGATACCCGCAGTCGAGATGTGGAAGGCTCCGGACTGCAGTGCGGCGATGCCTTCGCGAACCAACGGCCCGCGGCAATCGATTAGCCGCGCATTCTCCGCGCCGTACTCAAGCGCCTTGCGGGGGATGGCATCGTAATCGGTTTCGTCCGGCTGGCCGAGATTGGCGGTGTAGGCGTAGGGCACCACACCTTTCTGCTTCATCCAGTGAAGCGCGGCGCTGGTATCAAGGCCGCCGGAAAAAGCGATACCGACTTTCTGCCCAACCGGCAGACTTTCAAGAATGACAGACATTTCGTGCAAAACCTCGGGTTTCTTCGGTTGCTGTGATATTCGACCAGCCTGGGGCACCCACCATTTAGCGCAAAGAGCGGGAGGGGAACTTACCTCGCCGGCTTTGCCCCGCCCAGCAACATAAGCATCAACGCCTTCTGCGCGTGCATCCGGTTTTCCGCCTGATCGAAGACGACCGACTGCGGTCCATCGAGCACAGCATCGGTTACTTCAGCGTTGCGGTGCGCAGGCAGACAGTGCATGAAGACTGCGTGTGGTGCGGCGTGTGCCATCAATGCTTCATTCACCTGGTAAGGCTTGAAGATCGGAGCGCGCTTCATCGCCTCGTGCTCGAAGCCCATGCTGGTGCAGACATCGGTGTATATAGCATCTGCGCCGGTCACGGCCGCGATCGGATCACCAATAATAGTGATGTCGCTGCCGGTGACATTGCCGATGGCCCGCGCCTGAGCGATGATATCCGCCTTTGGCGCATAGTTCTTCGGCGTTCCAATTGTGCAGTGCGCGCCGAGTTGGGCTGCGGTCAGCATGAGGGAATGGCAAACGTTGTTGCCGTCGCCGACGTATGTGAACTTCAGGCCCTTTACTGTGCCGAAGCGCTGTTCGAGCGTCAGGAAGTCTGCCAGCGCCTGGCAAGGATGCTCCAGGTCGCTCAACGCATTGATAATGGGGACGCTCGCGTATTGCGCCATTTCGGTGATCGTTTCGTGCGAGTAGGTCCGCAGGACGATGACCGAGACCCAGCGTTCCAGGTTGCGCGCCATGTCGGCGAGGGACTCGCGTTCGCCCAGAGGCGATTGCGTCTGGTCGACGAAGATTGCGTTTCCACCGGTCGTATTGATCGCGGCCTCGAAGGTCAGGCGCGTACGCAGTGAGGACTTCTCGAAAAACATGACCATCTGCTTTGCGTCGAGCGCGCGACGGTAGTTTTCCGGATTCGCCTTGACGTCGTGCCCGAGTTCGAGAATCGCAGATACTTCCGCAGGTGAGAGATCGGCGATGGAGCAAAGATCACGCCCTGTGAGCGCATCGCTCAGGCCAGCTTCCTGTTCCAGAACCGCATATGCCTTGCTAGCCATTGTGTGTTCCTCCATTCATATGATGAGCCTGCTCGCCGGCGTGTTCCGGTCCATGCTCCGTTAAAATTGTGTCAAGAGCGTCGACGGCTTCATCGACATGCTCCTTGCCCAGAATGAAAGGCGGCAGAAAACGCAGCACCGTCTCGCTGGTACGATTGATAAGGATGCGCCGCTTCAGCATCTCGGCCAAAACTGTCTTAGCCAGTGCTTCTGAATCGAGTTCCGCTGCCAGCATCAGGCCCAGGCCGCGCACTTCCGTGATGGCGCCGTGCTTCTGCTTTAGTTGATCGAGCTTTTGGTGGAAGTAGCTGCCGACTTCTTTGACATGATCGAGGAGATGCTCTTTTTCGATCGTGTCGAAGACGGCAATTGCCACAGCGCACGCTAGCGGTCCGCCACCAAAAGTGGTGCCGTGCATGCCTGGATGGATGGCCTGTGCTGCTTCTTCGGTGCAGAGCATGACTCCAAGGGGCAGGCCGCCCGCAATCGGCTTGGCCAGTGTTGTCACGTCAGGCTTTACGCCATAGTGCTGATAGGCAAACCACTTGCCCGTACGTCCTAGTCCTGCCTGAATTTCATCGACCATCAACAGCGCGCCGGTCGAGTACGTTAGCGCGCGAGCGGTCTCGATGAATTCCTGAGAGACCGGGCGAATGCCGCCTTCACCCTGTACCGCTTCGAGCAGCACGGCGCATGTGTCGCTTGAAAACTTTGCCTTCAGATCGGCTATGTCGTTGAAGCGAACAAACTCTACATCCGGCATCACCGGAGCAAAGGGCGCGCGGTATTTCTCTTTATGTGTTGTTGCGACCGAGCCCATCGTACGGCCGTGGAAGCTCTGTTCAAGCGCCAGAATTTTCGTGCCCAGTGGCTTGCCCTCGCTGCGCTTCATGCCAGCGTGGGCCCGCGCCAGCTTGATCGCGGCTTCAACGGCTTCCGTCCCGCTGTTCGAGAAGAAGGCGCGATCCATCCCGCTCGCTTCTGTCAGGCGCAGCGCCAGTTCCGCCTGTCCTTCATGGAAGAAGAGATTCGAGATGTGAATCAGTTTCTTACTCTGTTCGAAGATTGCTTTCTCAATCGCGGGATGGCCATAGCCCAGCGCATTGACGCCGATACCGCTCAACAGGTCGAGATAGTGGTCGCCGTTTTCGTCGACCAGGTGAACACCTTCACCGCGAACAAACAGAATCGGATTCCGCTCATAGGTTGTGAGCAGCAGTTTTGCTTCTGCTGCCTGGATTGCATCCAGCTTCATTCTGAGTTCTCCTATGCAACCATTACTTCGGTGCCGTGGGTGACGCGCGTGCTGCACAGATCGGGCAGCACGCCCGCGACTTCTGCAGGTAGGATGCGCACGCGCTTGACTCCTTGTAGAAGAGCTTCGCGACAGGCGCTGAGCTTCGGCAACATGCCACCGCTGATGACAGCGTCCTGCGTCAATGCCGCGATACGGTCAACGCTCAGCCAGCGCATGACTTCGCCATCTGCGTCACGAACTCCAGGTACATCCGTCAGGAACACCAGCGCGTCGGCTTTGCAGGCGGCAGCACAGGCTGCGGCCATCTCATCGGCATTAATGTTGTAGTACTCGCCATCGAAGCCGAGGGCGAGGCTTGAAAGTACCGGCACGGCGCTCATCTTCCAGATGGCATCGAGCCACCGCGTATCGGAGGCAACGATCTCTCCTACAAAGCCAAGATCGGGAGCCGTTCTCTTTTTGCGGGCGCGAAAGATGAGCCCATCGCCGCCGCAGAGTCCTACTGCAGACTGTCCATGGGCACCGAGCGACGCTACCAGCAATTTGTTTACCCGTCCGCTCAAAACCATCAGAGCGGTGTCGCGTGTCTCGGCATCCGTGACGCGCAGCCCTGCGATAAATTCGCTCTGCTTGCCAAGCTGCTTGAGAGTCTTCGTCAGCTGCACGCCGCCGCCGTGTACCAACGCGACCTGATTGCCATCTTTCACCATCTCGGCAATGGCTTTGGCGCAGACTTTCGCGCAGCTCAGGATTTTCAAGGGCGGCCCCGCCAAGTTTGACTACATATCTCATGCCAACCCCTCCGCTTCATTCCATCCATGCATCACGTTCAGATTTTGCACTGCTTGTCCGGCAGCGCCCTTCAGCAGATTGTCCAGGCAGGACACGATCACGCATCGTCGCCCATCGGGAGCAAGATGGAAGCCGATGTCGCAATAATTTGTGCGCACGGAGTACTGAATCTGCGGAAGCTGTCCGGCAGGGAAGACCCTGACCATAGGGCTGTCCTTGTAGAACTGCGATAGCATGCTTCGATTCCGCCGCTTGCTTCTGCTTCCTCTGAACGACACATAGATCGTCGAGAGAATCCCGCGCGGAATCGGCAGCAGATGCGGCGTAAAGATAATCTGCTCCGGCCCGAGATCAAGCTGCTCCAGAAGTTCTCCAGTATGCCGATGAGCAAATACGCCGTAAGCCGAGAGATTGTCTGCTGCATACATAAAATGTGTTTTGGCTGACGGAGTCTTTCCCGCGCCGGAAACGCCCGACTTCGAATCGCTGACGATGCCATGATCGAGATCGACCCATCCCTGCGCAACCAGCGGCTTGAGCGCCAGGATCACGGACGTTGCATAGCAGCCCGGGTTGGCGACCAGCTCCGCGTCTCTGATTTCCTCGCGATGTATCTCCGGCATACCGTAGACGCTCTTCGCTTGCACGGACACCGCAGTCGCTGAGCCTTCGTCTTCAAATTTATAGACGGCGCGATTTTGGGCTTCATCCAGCCGCCACGCTCCGCTCAAATCAATTACGCGGAGTCCGCGCTCGATCGCCTCCGGAGCCGATCTCGCGCGACTGCTCGTGCGGAGTGGCCAGAAAAAGCACCTCTACGCCGCGGTCTTTTAGCAGTTCCCAGGAAAATGGCTCGACCTTCAACGAGGGCGAGCCATTGTTATCCATAAGTTAAGGATGCAAATCACGTGAGGGTGTCTGCATTCGACCGCCGTCCTCTGCGCGCTTCAGAAATAAGGGTGCCGCGCTTTTCAGCTGTGGGTGGCGCAGTAAGCAGGCGCGCCAGCTCCATACCAGCATATCCAGTCACTCCCATCACAGCTGTTTGTAAAGTCTTCTTCATCCCAATATTTCTTCTAGCTTATTAGCCAATCATCTCTTCCAGGCGGGTGCGCAGTTGTGAAGCCCGCTTCAGGTCGGGACAGATAATCAATACCGTGTCGTCGCCGGCAAGTGTGCCCACTACTTCTGGCCAGTCTTCATGGTCGATGCCCAGCGCAACCGCCTGGGCGCTGCCGCCGGTGGTGATCAGCACGAGCTGGTTCAGCGCCTGATTCACTTTTAACCCGAAACTGCTTAATACATCGTGAATCGAAGGAAGATCTTCGTCCTCGTTTCGCCCATTGCCATTGCCGGTGGGCAAGGCGTAGCCGTTCGGTCCTTTATAGAGGCGAAGCTCGCGGATATCACGCGAGACCGTGGCCTGGGTCACATCAAAGCCGCGCTTCACCAGCTTGCGGCGCAGTTCTTCTTGATTCAAAATAGCTGCTGCACCCACCAGTTCGCGAATCGTATTGTGTCTTTCTATTTTGCTCAAACTTAAAAAACGCGGCCAAAACGCCGCGCCTCCGCTTTGCATAAAGATACAATCTAAATGTATAAATATACAGATTCAGGTTGTCAACAGCGGTTGCAAATTTTTACCTCTTTTTCGCGAACAGGAGTTGCCAACTCCTCGCCTTTCAGTCTGACGGTTGATTTTTCTGAAAATTATTTGGCGCTTGCCAGAAAAAAGGGTCGTATAGTTACCTATGGGCTACATAACTTTTTTTGATTCGCCGGTGCCACCGGCGCGCCAAGGTGTCTCTCCCGCCCCAGCCCAATCTTTTCATCCAGCACCTTTTCTTATAGATCCGCGCTTCGAGCACGACTCGTGCGGAGTAGGCTTTGTTGCGACCCTCAGTAACCTTCCGTCGCATGACATTCTCGCGAAAGCTCTTACCGCGCTCGCCCGCCTCGCGCACCGCGGCGCCGTTGCCGCAGATGGCAAATCGAGCGACGGGATCGGTATCTGTACTGCGATTCCACGCGATTTCCTGCTGGCATCGGCCGGCATTACGCTTGTTCCGGATGCACCCCTCGCGGTAGGCATGGTTTTTTTTCCTCAGGATGTGGCTGAGTCGCACGCCGAGCTGGAGCAGGCTCTAGCCCGCCAGAATTGCGAAGTGCTCGCATGGCGCGACGTGCCTACACGCCCGGAAATCCTTGGCGAGATTGCCCTGTCGACCATGCCGGTGATTCGCCAAGTGCTGATCACGACCAAGGATACCCAGCATCTCAACCGCCGTTTGTACCTGGCTCGCAAGTGGTTTGAGCGGAGTGGCGCAGCGGGCTATGTTTGCTCGCTTTCATCCACGACATTGATCTACAAGAGCATGTGCGCCGGCCGGCTCTTGCCTGAGTTTTATCCCGATCTCGCCGATCCGCGGTTCATCACGCCGTTTGCCGTCTTCCATCAGCGCTATGCAACCAATGTGGCTCCGTCCTGGGATCGCGCCCAGCCATTCCGCATGCTGGCTCACAATGGTGAAATCAATACAGTCTGGGGCAATCGCGCGCGCATGGATGCCCGCGCCGCAACGCTCTCAGATGAGCTGAAGCCAATTTTTACCGCGCATGGGTCTGATTCGACAAGCCTGGACGAAGTTCTGGAACTGCTTGCACACAATGGACGAACCGTCGCCGAATCCGTACGCTTGCTTCTGCCGCCCGCGCAGGACAAAGGCAACTCGGCCTTTTTTGCCTATAACGAAGACTGCATTGAGCCATGGGACGGGCCTGCAGCGCTCTCCTTTACGGATGGGCGTTTTGTCGGTGCCGCGCTCGATCGCAATGGCCTTCGGCCGTGCCGATTCTTCGTGACGGAAGATGATCTGATCGTCGTCGGCTCCGAGGCCGGTCTGGTTGATCTCGATCCGGAGAAAGTAGTGCATAGCGGGCGGCTCGGTCCAGGTGAAATGTTGGTTGCCGACCTTCGAAAGCACAAACTTTACGAGAACGATGAACTGTTGCAGGTTTTCGACGATGCGGCGCCGCAATACGAGAGCCTGCTGGAAGAGACAACGCTCGACCCGAAAACACCGATCGCCGCGCTCGAAGCGTCCGATCTTGGCGCGTCTCCAACTTGGATTCGGCTATTCGCGCGAAGACGTGCGTATGATTCTTCAGCCGATGGCCAGCGACGGCAAAGATGCAGTCTGGTCGATGGGCGACGATACTCCGTTGGCTCCGCTGGCGCGCACGCCGCGGCCGGTCTATGCATATTTCCGCCAGCGTTTTGCGCAGGTCACGAACCCTCCGATTGATTCACTGCGCGAAGCCATCGTCATTCAACTGCACACGCGTCTCGGTCCCTGGCCGAGCCTGCTCAACAAGAAAACGACACTGCCCGGTCTCTCGCTCTCATCTCCCTATCTGTCGTTAGGTCAGGTTGAGGCGCTTCGCACACGTCATCACGGACTGGCCGACGAGCTGCCGCTTGCGCTGCTCGACTGTGTCTTCAATCCTGCGTGCAATCTGTTGACCGCCATAGACGATCTATGCGCGAAGGCGATTGATCTCGTACGTGGAGGAGCGGCCATTCTGCTCTTGACCGACCGCAACTGCAATCAGCAGTCGATCCCTATACCGATGGCATTGGCGACGGGTGCCGTTCACCATGCGCTGATTCGTGCGGGCGTGCGTACACGCTCCGGCCTCGCCGTCGAAGCGGGGGATTGCCGCGATCTGCACCATGGCGCGGTGATTTTGGGCATGGGTGCTGGAGCGGTCTGTCCGTGGCTGGCCCTCGAGACGGCGCGCTCCGTGAATGCCGAAAGGGGTGAAGAAAACCTGCTGCACGCCTTTGATGCCGGCCTCGCGAAGATCATGTCGAAGATGGGCATCTCGGTGGTGGACAGCTATCGCAGTGCGCACCTCTTCGACTCGATTGGGCTGAATGCCGAGGTGATCGACAAGTGCTTCTTCGGCACTCCCGCTCCACTTGGCGGCGTTGGTTTTGCTGAGTTGGAAAAGCCGGTTCGCGACCAATGGCTTGCGAGCTACAGGGATGATGCTGCTTCCGGCGAAGCTCCAGTCGGTACTGCCACAGCGGTAAAAGACCTGCCTGATTACGGATGGGTTCGCTTCCGCAAGGCAGACAAGGCGGAGCCGCATTCCTGGCAACCGCAGACGGTGCGTCTGCTCCAAAGCGTGACTGGCACGGCGCGCAGTGCTGCCGCTGTTGCCGAACCCGGACAGGCGTGGGCGGCATTCGCCAGCATCGCCGTCGAGAAGGAGCCGACCGTTCTGCGCGACCTTCTGGAGTTTCGTCCGGCGGGCGCTCCGCTGGCGATCGAACAGATTGAGCCATCGGAGAACTTCTACAAGCGGTTTATCGCCAGCGCAATGTCGCTCGGCTCGCTCAGTCCGGAGGCGCATCAGACCATTACCGCCGCGATGAATATGCTCGGCGGTCGCTCGAACACAGGCGAGGGCGGGGAAGACCGCGCCGTCTACGACCCGATCGGCGAGCTCCCTCTCAACGGAGTCAATGTTCCGGCGCATCTGCTCAACAACAAGGTGAAGCAGGTTGCCTCCGCCCGTTTCGGCGTTACGGCCGAGTACCTGATGAACGCCGAGGAGATCGAGATCAAGATCGCCCAGGGTTCGAAACCCGGCGAGGGCGGACAACTTCCGGGGCACAAGGTGACCGAGCTGATTGCGCGTCTGCGTCATGCGCAGCCCGGAGCGCAACTCATCAGTCCGCCGCCGCATCATGACATCTATTCGATCGAAGACCTGGCGCAGTTGATTCATGATCTGCGTCGTGTGAATCCGAAGGCTGCCATCGGCGTGAAGCTCGTCTCCGAGATGGGCGTAGGCACGGTCGCTGCTGGCGTGGCCAAGGCTTATGCCGATTACATTGTCATTGCCGGTCACAGCGGCGGGACTGGCGCTTCGCCGCTTTCGAGCATCAAGTATGCGGGCAATCCATGGGAACTGGGACTCGCAGAAGCGCAGCAGGTATTGATCCAGAACGGACTGCGGGGACGCGTTCGCCTGCGCACCGACGGCGGTTTGCGCACGGCCCGCGACGTTCTCTTTGCCGCGATGCTCGGCGCCGACGAGTTCGCGTTCGGCACTGCCGTGCTGGTCGCCCTGGGTTGCGATATGGCGCGGCAGTGTCACCTCAATACGTGTCCGACAGGCATTGCCACGCAGCGGCCTGATCTGCGGGCGAAGTTCCGCGGGCGTCCGGAGCATGTCGTCAAGTTCTTCGAGGAACTGACGCGCGATATTCAAGCACTCCTTGCCAAACTTGGTCTGCCGTCACTGGAGGCCGCGATCGGGCGCACGGATCTGCTTGATCAGGTGCGTCAGGTTGGCGGTCTTGACCTGAAGCCGTTGCTGGCTGCTCCTCCAGATGGCGTTGTCCACTGGCAAGGCAGGCGGAATCTGCGTCCGGAAGAGCATGCTCCGATCGATGATCCATGGGTTGAGCCCGCGATAGCTGCCTACAAGGCCGGTGTTCCGTTTGAGCTTGACGCAAATGTCACCAACGAGGACCGCACGCTTGGCGCGCGCCTGTCGGGTGAGTTGGCGTTGTTGCAGGACTACGGTGTAGCTCCGCAGGCCCCAATCGCCTTCCGCCTGAAGGGTGTAGCGGGCCAGTCGTTCGGGGCGTTTGCCGCACCGGGAATGTCGCTTACGCTCGAAGGTCTGGCCAACGATTTTGTTGGCAAGGGCCTTTGCGGCGGCGAACTCATCCTTCGCGGACAGGGTCGCGCTGCGCGCGAGAGCGAGCGGCATGTGATTCTCGGCAACGTCGCGCTCTATGGCGCCACTGGCGGCACACTTTTTGCGGCTGGGCGCGCGGGCGAGCGCTTTGCCGTGCGCAACTCCGGTGCCGTCGCTGTGGTTGAAGGCGTGGGCGATCATGGCTGCGAGTACATGACCGGCGGCCTCGTTGTCATTCTCGGCGATACCGGCATCAACTTCGGTGCCGGCATGACGGGCGGTCTGGCGTGGGTCTTCGATGAGGAAGACAAGTTCCTGAGCGAAGCCCGTTATCACTCCGACTTTCTGAATGCTGATGGTTACGGCGCGCTCGATGCGGAAGCGCAGGTCAGTATCCGTGACCTGATTGTGCTGCACGCGGAGAAGACGGGCAGCACGCGAGCCCAATGGATGCTCGCCGAATGGGATACCCTGGGCGAGCGGTTTATTCGGCTAACGCCTAAGCCGCAAGCATGAATTGCTGAGCTGGCACTCTTGGGGTGTCCAGCTCACACGCGGACTTGTTAGGTACTGATCTGCCGTTCGGGACCGACCGTCGTTCCCATCAAGAAGCTAGTGCGGCTCAACTACGCGGAAGCCCTCCGGGACCTCGACATGTGGCGTATCCCAACCGCCTGGCGGAACGACACATCGATTCACCTCACCCGGCCCCCATGTATGCGGAGCGTACTGATACACCGGCGACGCTGTCTTTAAGACTGGATCAACGATCCTCCACGCCTCTTCGACGTAGTCCTGACGGGCGAACAACGTCGCATCGCCTTCCATCGCATCGCTCAGCACCCGCTCATAGGCTTCCATCTCGCCGGGGCGGGGATAACGGCTCGCTACCAGTTCTACGTCCTCTCGTCTTCCCCCTTCGACAAAAGGGGCAACGGAAACCGCCATAGCCACTGTTATCTCCGGGCTCAGGCGGAAGCGAAGGTAGTTCTGCGGCAGGTCTCGGTTGATGGGGGTCGCCGGGGGCCGGTGAAACCGGGCAACGATCTCGAGGCAGGTCATCGGCAGGTTCTTTCCTGCTCGGATGTAGAATGGAACCCCCTCCCACCGCCATGAATTCAATTCCAGCCGGAGAGCCGCAAAGGTCTCGACTTTGGAGTCCGGGGCCACGCCCTTTTCCTCGAGATATCCCTGGAATTGGCCGCGAACGACATTTTTCGCGTCGAGCGGTGGAATGCTCTTCAGCACCTTGACCTTCTCATCGCGCAGCGACTCACTGTCGTCACGCGCCGGCGGCTCCATGGCAACATTGCACATCACCTGAAAGATATGGTTCTGGACGACATCCCGAATTGCACCATTCTGGTCGTAGAATGCTCCGCGTCCCTGAACCCCGAAGTCTTCCGCCATGGTGATCTGCACGCTCTCCACGTGGTCGCGGTTCCACATCTTCTCCATCAAAGAATTCGCGAACCGAAAAGAGACCATGTTGGTGACCGGGCCTTTCGCAAGATAGTGATCAATACGAAAGATGGCGGACTCGTCGAAGGCGGAATGCAAAATCCGGTTGAGTTCCTGCGCCGAGGCCAGATCGTGGCCGAATGGCTTCTCGACTATGATGCGCGCTCCTTCGGCGGAGCCCGATTTCACCAGTTGCGCTACCACCTGCTCGAAGAGAGACGGCGGTATCGCGAGGTAGTGCGCAGGCCGCTTTGCCGCGCCCAACGCAGCCCGGAGCGCCTGAAATGTCGCGAAGTCCTCATAGCCACCATCTACATACTTGAGCAAGGCGCTCAGCTTCGGCCATGCGTCCGCGTCGAAGCCGCCGTGCTGCTCCAGGCTGTCCTTGGCCCGCGCCTTGAACTGATCGAGATTCCAGCCAGCCTTGGCTACGCCGATCACGGGAATATTGAGCTTCCCATGCTGGACCATGTGCTGCAGCGCCGGAAAGATCTTCTTATAAGCCAGATCTCCGGTCGCTCCAAAAAAAACCAACGCATCAGAATGAGGAACGCTCACAGATTACCTCCATTTCCGCTCGGGCTTCTTTCACATCGCAGCGGCTTCTCAAGCCACGCTACACACACATCATCAGATATAACTCAGCAGAACGCGAATCAAAGAACCTTGAATCGTTGAGCCGTCCGCGAAAGATGGCTTGATCGCCTGTGGCAAGTGCGTTTATCGTCCGCGCATGTCGCTCGATGTTCCGCCCGCGGCAGGGACGTAGCATTTGGTCGTGTAATCCATGACCATGCGGTCGGCGTTGAACCGCCAGCCCAGGGTACGGATCGTCCGTTTCATGCGCTTGATCCAGCCTCGCGGCAAGCCATCGCTGTCGCGCTGATAATAGAGCGGAACCACTTCTTCGCGCAGCACCCGGTAGAGATCTTCGCTATCGCGACTGTCATGCACATCCAGTTGTGAATGCGTGGTGCCTTTGCCGATGGCGAAGCCGTTCAGTCCGTCATAGGCTTCTGCCCACCAGCCATCCAGAACGGAAAGATTGAGCCCGCCATTCAGGACCACCTTCTGGCCGCTCGTTCCCGACGCTTCCAGCGGGCGGCGCGGATTATTCAGCCACACGTCCACGCCTTGAACAAAATGACGCCCGACATTAATGTCGTAATCCTCAACAAAGACAAAGCGATCAGCAAACACGCTGTCATGCATCAACTCGGCAATCTGCTGAAGCACACGTTTTCCCGGCTCGTCGTGCGGGTGGGCCTTGCCGGCAAAGACGAATTGCACAGGGCGCTTGGGGTCATTAACCATCCATGTGAGCTTTTCAATATCTGACAGAATCAGATTGGCCCGCTTGTAGGTTGCGAACCTGCGAGCGAAACCGATAGTGAGAGCATCAGGGCTAAGTACCCTCCCCAGCTTCAGCACCGAATCCCGCGCTTCCTCGCGGCGCGCAGCCTGCTCCATCGCCCGCTGGCGCACAAATTCAAGCAGGCGCAGCTTGAGTCCGACGTGCGTCTCCCAAAGCTCGCCGTCATCCACGTTCTCAATGCCCTCCCAGGTGTGAGCACGACCACTGCGCTCCTGCCATCCCGAACCAAGATGGCGGTCATACAGCCGCGCCATCTGCGGGGCAAGCCAGCTGTGAACGTGCACGCCATTTGTGATGTGCCCAATCGGAACATCGTCTTCGGCCTTGCCGGGATAGAGCCCCATCCACATCTGCCGCGAAGCCTCACCGTGCAGTGCGGATACAGCATTCGCGCGGCGCGAGTGTTTCAGCCCGAGCACAGTCAGGCAGAAGGTCTCCGTAGTATCGTGAGGACGCTCCCGCCCCAGGGCCATGAGTTGTTCGCTTGTCAGGCCCAGATCATCGGCAAGCGGTCCAAGATGCTCCTCAACGAGCGCAGCATCAAAGCGGTCGTGACCCGCAGGCACCGGAGTATGCGTCGTGAAAACAACTTCACGGCTGATGCGTGGAGCCGCAGCCGCAAAGGTCATGCCTTCTTCCTGCATCCGGCTGCGAATCGCCTCCAGTATGGCAAAGCCGCTATGGCCTTCGTTGAGATGGAGTACGCCCGGCGTAATGCCCATTGCTTTCAGGGCGCGAAATCCTCCCACCCCCAGCAGCAGCTCCTGCCGAATCCGCACGCGCCCGTCGCCTCCATAAAGACGCGAGGTAAGTTCGCGGTCTTCCGGCGCGTTGCCTTCGACATTCGAGTCGATAAGAAACAGATTGCAGCGGCCCACCTTCAGCCGCCAGACCTTGGCCAAAATCGGCTTCCCGCGCGTCGCAATCTCGATCGTGATTGCCTTGCCGTCGATGCCGATCGCCGGCTCCATCGGCAGCTGGCTCGTATCCGTGTCGAGATACTCTTCCTGCTGCCAGCCCTTCCGGTCGAGCCACTGCCGAAAATACCCCTGCCCGTAAAACAGGCCAATCCCAACCAGCGGAATATCCAAGTCGGATGCGCTCTTGATGTGATCTCCCGCGAGCACGCCCAGGCCGCCCGAATAAATAGGCAACGATTCGTGCAGGCCGAATTCCGCCGAGAAGTACGCCACAGGACGAGGACGCAGAATGCCTGCGTGCGTCGCTCCCCATGTCCGGTCGGCATGCATATACTCGCGCATGCGGCGGTAAGCGTAGTTAATGCGGCTGTGCAGGACAAGCTCCGCGGCACGCTGTTCGATCCTAGCCAGAGGCATCTCGTTAAGCAGCGATACTGGATTATGGTTCAGGTCACCCCAGCGCCTGGGATCGAGATCGAGAAAGAGCGCGTTGGAATCCTGATCCCAGCTCCACCAGATGTTGCGCGCAAGACTCCAGAGCCGTTCCTGCAGGGGCGCGATGAAGCGGGCCAGGTTGCGTGCCTCGCTCACCGTCGGCGCTACCTGCGCCGCAGCATCAGTGAGCATGCGGATCTCGTCTTCGCGAAAGTCGCGCGGGTCGGTCGTTTGCACAACCAGTACACCCTGCAACACGCCGCGCTCGATGAGCGGCACGCCGAGGAACGACTGGAAGGCGTCTTCGCCTGCCTCTTTGATGTATTTGAAACGGGGATGTTTCTTCACTTGTTTGGCGGCGATCGGCCGCACCTCCTCCGCTACGAGCCCGGCCAGCCCTTCGTGAAGTGCCAGGCGAAGGGTGCCAATACAGGCGGGACTCAGTCCGACAGTCGCGGCAACAACCAGGTTGGCGCGATCCGGTTCGAGCAGATAGATGGAGCAGACATCGGTTTTGAAATGACGCGCAATCAGCTCGACTACCCGCATCAGTGTTTCCGGCGGCTGACCGCTTTCTTCCATCAGATGACTGATTTCTTCGAGCGTGAGAACACGTCTGGCATCCAGCGATTCCGCAGGTTGGGACATGGTTACGTTCCCCTTTACCATTCAAAATTCAAAAAGAAAATCGACGAAGGCTGCCACTCTGCCCGAGCATGAGCCCGACTTACAACATCTCTTGATACAAACACCCGGCCGTTCTCGACGAAACAAAATCCGCACCCACCCGTAACCGACAGCCAAACAGGGCAGGAGCTTGAGAGATGACTAAGTCTAAGCACATCTCCAGAAAGGAGCAACCGAGATTCTCCTCTACCCGGTCGACAACCAGGAATCGACACAGCAATATCCCGATTGCCCACCACTCGCTTGCACTACAGATCGGGCAGCGCGGAATCGTCTAGCGTAAAAATATCCACCTAACCGGACGGCCATCTCCGTGTCTAATCCACCAAACATCTAAGGCGGTGTGTCAATGGAGAGAACAATGAAGTCGTCGGCTGTTGAAGGTTTGGTTGTTTCGTTGCGCGCCGATGCCGTGTACGCCTGGCGGCAGATGATGAAGCGCAAAGTGACGCTTATGAGCCGACTTTCGGGGAGTGACCCATTATCGGTGAGTTCGCGATTCGCCGCACGGGCATCCCTACGTCTCTTATCGGGCTGCCTGGTATTCGTTCTTGTACGTTGCCCTACATCGCTGTTCAGAAGCCAACATTAGCTCGGCCTCAAGAGGGCAGAAGGTGCCCAAATTAAGCACTTACCCCAAGCAAAGAACCTGGGGCTAATGCCCAAGACAACCATCATCTCTTGCCGGTATCCTCTGCAGATTCGCCCGAAGACGGCAACTCAGTGGGTCTTCGGGGCCATCACCGTCAGCTCAGCGATGCTGCCGGGCTTCGCGTCGCCAGCACCAGGAAAGACGAGGCGCACAAATTTCGCCTCGACCGGCGGAAAGTTGAATTCATCGACTCCCGTAGGGGAATTTGCCGGCGCATTGGCAATTGCCTTCCAATCAACGCCGTCGGAGGATGCTTCTACCGCGTATGGAAAAGGATCCCGGTTTCCACGACGCACTTTGATCGTTCCCAACGTCGCCGGAGCTGCCAGAGCGACGGTGAGTTTCGCTGAGGGTTCTTCGGCGGTCCATGCTGTCGCGGGACTTCCGTCGACGGCGGCGACAGCCGGCGATCCAGGAACCGATGATGTAACCGAGATCTGCCGGCAGCGGACAAGGTCTTCGGTAGGCTGCAGATCAGGGCGTCGCGTTGGGATGACAAGTGGAGTGCCGAGCCGCGCAGTCTTCGCCCCACGTGGCGTAATTAGCGGCATTGCCGCGCCGGAATTCAGCGTGATGCTGGATTCCCGCGGTCCAATGTGCATGGTGAAAGTGCGGCCCTGCCATTCCAGGTTACTCAGGGTGATTCCGGCAAGCTGAGGCGGCAGGCTCGGATCGAGCCGCACCGCATCTACCTGAGGACGAAAACCGGAAAAGCCATAGAGGAACTCCTGCATGAAGCCGCCAACTCCGGTAAGAAAATCGTAGGCAGTTGCGGTCAGCTTTACTGGTCCAAATTCAGAGAACTGGAGATATGGTTCGCGCAGAAATGGCTGATAGCTGCGAAGCAGGTAAGTGTATGCTGAGCAGCCGGGGGCATCGATCGCTGCCGCCGCGATCGAGTGAATGGCGTCAGTCATCGCCGGTCCATTGACATCAGTGCGCGGCGTGTAGAAGTTGAGATCGTTTACGCCCATGAGTTTGGGCATGGAAAAATCCAAAGGATAGGTCAGCATGACCACGTCGGCCTGTTTAATCCGCTGTGCGGCATAGCCCTGATGCTCAAGATAGATATTGAGTGCGGCATCGACCGGCATCGTCTTGATGAGACCAGCGCCTATCGTCGACCAGGATTTCGGCACGGTCTTGCCAAGGATTCTCGCGGCTTCAATCGTCGCCTCGAGTTCGAGCGAGGCGGCGGCGTTGGTATAAGCATCGTTGTCGGTGTCCGTGGCATATTCATCGGGCGTCTGTACCTGGTTGATCGCGTATCCGCCAGCTGACGGAGTCGCCTTCGATGCCCAGAACTCAGCAACGGCCTCAAGCACCGGCCATCCTTTTTGCGCGAGCCACTGCTTGTCGCCAGTGGCCTTGTAATACTCCCACTGCGCTAGCGCCACGTCAGATTGCAGGTGAAGCTGTTGCGTACAGCTCTTGTTCGGATCGGCAATCACTTTTCCCTTCGCGTTAGTGACCGCACCGTAGCATTCGTCACCCATGTCCCCGGAGATCGCGCTAGTCCACGGATACATCGCACCCGCGTATCCATTGTTGACGGCATTTTTTCGCGCCGCAGGCAGTGTAGTCGAGCGGTAGTCCACCATCACGCGGGCTATGTCGGGATGCTGGGCGAGCAGTGCGGGAAACATCCAGGTATCCGCGTCCCAGAAGACCATGCCCGCATAGCCATCGCTCGACAACCCCGATGGGCCAATACTCGCCGGACTCTCAGGAGACATACTAGCGTAGAGCTGATACTCGCTAGCATGGATCGCCTCTTGCAGCGCCGGGTCTTCATCGACCACGATATCGGCTTTCCACACCTTGTCCCACGCAGCGCGGTTCTCCTGCTGAAATGCGTCGAGGCCACGACGAGCAGCCTCCTCGGATTCCGTACGGGCATCTGATTCTGGCGTCGACGAGTCCCGGCCCGTAACAACTGCCACATACTTTACGAACGAGCAGCTCTTTCCCACCTGCGCCTCAAAGGTCACCTGTTCCGCTGCCGTTCCAGCTATCTGCGGCTTCTTCTCAGATGGCTTTGACTCACACGAGCTTCGCAGTGCCGCCGACTCCGCGACCACAATATTTGTCGCCTTCGTTTTGGAGTTGACGTAGATTGTCTGCTTCGGAAGATCGACTCCAACGGCAACCAGGTCGAGACGGCGCGCGCCGGCCCAGTCGAGAACGCTGCTGACCATAGCCTTCCCCGTCCACATCGGTGTCAGCTCGAGCGTCACCACCGCAACGTGGCTACGCGCGCGGTCGGTGCCCACACGATAAAGGAAGCGCGTCTTGTTTCCGCCCGGCGAGGTCCAGATACCAGAGGTGCTGACTATGCCGGTGCGTAGGTCGAGCTCCTGCCGGTACTCGCTGACACTACTCGACGATGCTGTAGCCGGCGAATATCTGCCCGATGCGTCACCGAAGGTCAGAGTCGACCAGTTCGGGATCAGAGCGATCGCCTGTTTCTCGTCGTGATAAAAGCTGCCGTCGGCGACCTTCGCATAGACGCCCGCCGCAATTGCAGACGCGATGCGTTCAGTACCGATCGGCCAACCGACCTTGCCGAGATCTCCGAGATAACCCATGCCCGCAGCCGGTACGCGAAGACCGATATAGCCGTTGCCGACGTACGGTTCTCTTTCAAAACTGTTGTCAAAGCGGGTGGTCGAGAGCGACCAGGCGGTGTCCGTTTGCGGCGATCCTGGCGCAGCATCTTGAGCTCTGCTCCGCAGAGTTGAAAATGATGCCACCAATGATGCTCCAAGCAGCGGGCAAAGCACATAATTCCTGCCTGGACAAAACCCATCTTTAGACGTAAGTGCCATCCACCGGACCTCTTATGGGCGCTGGTCCCGAAGCGAAGTGTATATCACGCAAGGCTCATTTTGTCCGTAGCCAGTGAATTGAGTGGCGTGCTTGCGCTGCCTTCATTCATAGAACGTGGACGCCCAAAGGCGTGGGCGCGGGCGCGGCCTCATCACCGCTTAGAAAATATCAACCGTCGCCAATCGGGCAAAGCACATATTGAGCATGGCAAACGGGTTCGGTATTACTCCTGATAAACGCCGTTGTATCGAAAACCTAAGCCGCTGAAAACAAAACACATCCTCAAAACAGGGGAGGGGGGGCCATACCCACAAATCGCGTCCGCTCCCGAAACGGTCCTTGGGAAGAACACCGCATCACCTGGCTGAATCGCGGGACTACACCCCCAACACGAGGCGAACCGGATTTTCCTTCTCGCCAATTCCGAAGGACAGCTTTGCATCCACCTTTTCCGGATCAAGATAGGTCCCGAAGAGACGGTCCCATATGGTGAGCAAGCTGGCCAGGTTTCGCCCGTAGTGTTCCGGGTTATCGCTGTGGTGGATGTGATGGTAGCGCGGCGTGACAAGAATCCATTCCAGCCATCGCGATCGCCAGGTGACGTTCATGTGCATCCAGTCATTTTGCAGGATGCTCCAGACCGCCATCGCACTGGCCATCCACCAGGGCGAAATATCCAGCACAGCATAGGCCAGAATGTATGGGATATTGACCAAGAAGAAATCGGGTACTGTGGTCCGCACTCCGCCGAGCCAATACATGTAGGTGGGTGCGTGGTGCCACTTGTGTACACGCCAGAAGTATCGGGTGTGGGTGAGTCGGTGTATCCAATAGTGGCCAAAGTCAGCCAGGACGAAATAGAGAAGGACTCTCACAGCAAGCGGCAAACGAGCGACGCTCGCAGGGGCGGGGTGGTAGCCGGGAAAGATGTCGTTCAGATAAAGGGTAACTGGCAGTATGGCGCACCTGAAAAATCCATAGGCGACCAGATCCCGCCAGATGACAGATAGATAGGAAATCGCCCGGGCAGGGCGAAAGAATTCCAGTGTCGTAAAGACGACCAGCCTGAAGAGAAACACCAATTTGAAGAAGACGATGGGGGAGAATATGAAATCATAGAGCGCCTTCCCGAGAAAAGTCTCGAGCCTGCCACCCATGCGCGATGTAACCTCCCCGTCCGGATCAGTATAAGCGACGTCTTCTAAAGGGAAAAGCTGAAACCTTTAGAAAACGGCGCTGTGTATACTACAGCCGCGATACGGAAGCCAATCCAGAGGAAAATGAGGGCGCTATCTTGACTTCCATTCAATGCAAGGACGCCTTCGCACTGATTTGGCCGCAGCCATTAGACCCGTTTCACTCGGTTCTGCTGTCGGCGCTGGTCGCGGCGATTCCTCTTGTCATCGTGCTAGTTCTGATGGGAGGCTTTCGGAAGAGCGGGTTGTTCGCCTCGGCGTGCGGGCTGCTGAGCACTGTGATCCTGGCGCTGACTGTGTGGCGAATGCCCGTTTTGCTGGCAAGCTGGACCATTGTCTTCGGCTTTGCCTATGCGGTTTCGTCGATCCTGTGGCTGGTATTTGGCGGGTTGTACCTCTACAACTTTGCCGTGGCAACCGGCTCATTCGATCTGCTGCGCCAGTGGATGGAACAGCACGCTTCCGGCAACGCGTGCATCCAGGCGATTCTGGTGGCGTTCTGTTTTGGTGCGCTCCTGGAGGGCAGCGCGGGATTCGGATCTCCGGTCGCGGTCAGCGCCTTTCTTCTCGTAGGTTTCGGCTTCGAATCGCGCAAGGCGGTCACGGTTTCTTTGCTGGCCAACACCGCACCGGTAGCTTTCGGAGCAGTGGGGGTTCCGATCATTGCGTTAGCAGGCGTGACAGGACTGGACATTATGAAGCTCTCCGCCATGGTGGGAAGACAGCTTCCTTTCGTGTCTTTCTTTCTGCCCGCATATCTTGCATGGAGTGTCGCGGGGGGGAGAGGCTTGCGGCGCAGTTGGCCGGCGGCGCTAGCGGCTGGCGGAAGTTTCGCGTTGGTACAGTTTCTTGTTTCCAATATGTGGGGGCCGTACGCGACCGACCTCATCAGTTCGCTGGCTTCTATTGTCACGTTAGTGACTTATCTGCGAATTACCGCCCGGTGGCGGGAGAAGCAGGGGAGAGACATGGGTTCAGACCAAGCCGAGCAAGGCAGGCTTCCCGCCGCGTCAGTTGTTTTCGCCTGGTTACCGTGGGCGTCTCTATCTGTTGTCATGGTGCTCTGGTCCTACTTCAAACTGTTTCAGCATGGCCAGATTCTGATTCCAATTCCAAACCTCCACAACAGTGTTCTGATTACGCTTTACCAGAAGCCCTACGCCGCGATTTATTCCTTTCAACCTTTGGCGGCAGGAACTGGAGTCGTGGCCGCGACCCTGCTTGCGGGGCTCTGTCTTCGAACCCAACCACGGGTTCTTCTACAATCAGGATCCAAGACGCTGCGGCAGCTGAAGCTGCCGGGCCTGACCGTCCTGTTCATTGTCGGGCTGACATACCTCTATAACTATTCTGGGATGGCTTATACGCTGGGAGCAGCAGTAGCGCGCACCGGAACCCTTTTTCCATTGGTAAGCAGCTATCTGGGATGGGTCGCTTGTTTCCTGAGTGGAAGTGATACCGCCGCCAATCTTCTTTTTGGCAATCTGCAGGTGGCGGCGGCCCATCAACTGCATCTGAGTCCGTTGCTCCTGGCAGCCACAAACTCGTCCGGCGCAGTTGCGGGCAAGATGATCTCCCCGCAGAATATTGCGGTGGGAGTCACTACCGTAGGGCTCATTGGACAGGAAGGCAGAGTGCTGTACAGCACATTCTGGCACAGTGTGCTTATGGCGACGATGATTGGTCTGATCGCTTATGCGCAGGCATATTTCCTTACGGGCATGGTGCCTTAGTTTGCGTACCCACAGAATGTAGATTTTTGATTATAGGCAAGGTTTTGTAACTGCATACCTTGTGGCATGGTCGTTCTGCTACTACACTTCTCCGCATGAAAGTGACGACTATTCGTGCTGCCGTGATTCTTGTTGTTTTGATTTTTACCATCGTCGCCTCCAGCCAGGCGCAAGATTGGGCGAAGGCCCGTCTGGACGCCTCTCCGCGCCACCACGAATATGTGCCGCTGAAGCATGGGAACCGCACGGTTCAGGCGTTTGTTGTTTATCCAGAGGTGAAGGGTAAAGCCCCGGTTGTGATCCTCATTCATGAGATCTTTGGACTGAGCGACTGGGCCAAGGAAATGGCAGACGAGCTAGCGGGACAGGGCTTTATTGTGGTCGCACCTGATCTACTCTCTGGATTCGGCCCGAATGGTGGTGGTTCAAGCGAGTTTACGAGCCAGGATGCGACAGTGAAAGCAGTCTCGGGCCTTGATCCGGATGCTGTTCTGGCCGATCTGGATGCCGCAGCCGATTATGGAAAACAAATTCCCGCGGGCAATGGTGCGATTGCCGTCGCCGGATTTTGTTGGGGTGGCGGTAAATCGTTCGCTTTTGCCACTCACCGCAAAGACCTGTCGGCGGCTTTCGTTTTCTATGGCCCCGGTCCGGCGGATGTTTCTGCGATTACTGCTCCGGTCTATGGTTTTTATGCGGGCAATGACGCTCGCATCGGCGCGACTATCCCCGCAACTACAGCAGCGATGAAGGCAGCTGGCAAAACATACGAGCCGGTCACCTACGATGGTGCGGGACACGGCTTTATGCGTGCGGGTGAAGACCCCACGAATACCGTTCCGGGTAACAAGATGGCCCGAGAACAGGCTTTCACCCGCCTCGTAACATTGCTGAAGGGAATGAAGAACGCACCGACTAACAGCAATTTCAGGAACGGTTCGACGAAGAACGAAAAGGCGTCCACTCAGGCTGTGGGTTGTCACGACACCAGTACGGCAACAATGTAGAGCACGAGGCATTCCATGCCGCTTCACTGTGACAAAGCGGCGTTTTACTTGCTCTCTTTGCATAAGATGTGATCGATCGACAATGCGCCGGCACCTTTGACGATGATCAGGAAGCAAATGGCTAGGGCGAGCAGATGGTATTCATAGCCTTCGCCTTTTTGCGCGCCGTACCAGTTCATAAAGAATCCCACTGCGAGATGGACCTTGACGATCGCGACCAACATGACACAGGCGATGCCAAAGACGGCGATGCGGCTGAGCAGACCGACGATCAGGCCGAGTCCGCCAAGGAACTGCGCGAGGATGGCAATTACGGCGAAGATGGAAGGGATGCCGAGTTGTGCGGTCATGAAGTGGATGGTGCTGCTGAAACCGTAGCCGCCGAACCATCCCAGGGTTTGCTGCAAGCCGTGGATGAAGAAGATGATGCCAAGAATCAGGCGGCAGACGGCGAGCGGTAAGTCGTTAGTTGTTGCCACAATTGATTTCATGTCGTTCTCCCCGGAAAAAGTTGTAACAGCGTGAGGGATGGGAAGAAGGAATGCAAGCTTTGTTTTCTCTCCGCTTGGCAATTGGTTGCGGCTCCGATAGATTGGTCGAGGCAGTTCAGGAGCCCGGTCGGCAAGTATGCTTCAGCTCAAGACGCTCAACGATACCTTTTTTCTAGTAGCCACGAGTTCGCAGTCGCGAAGCGTCCTTTATATAGACGCGGCAGGGAAGTGGCAGGCGTTTTCTGGAATGCAGATGTATCAGCGGGTACGGGCATTTGCCGGAACCCTGTCGAGTTGGGGCATCAAGAAGGGCGATCGCGTTGCGATCCTGGCAGAGAATCGCTGGGAGTGGGCGGTTGCCGATTTCGCCGCGCTGGCAATTGGCGCGGTCGATGTTCCGGTCTATCCAACGTTGACTGCTGAGCAGATTGGAGTGCTGCTGGCTGATTCCGGCACGCGCGTTGCTGTGGTGTCGTCGCGTCAGCAGTATGACAAAGTGGCCTCAGTCCGCAGCCAGACGGCGATCGAACAGATTGTGCTGATGGATGATGAAGGCGTCGCGGATGCGGTGCTGATGTCGTCGCTGCTGAAGGACACTGACAGGCGCGGCTCGGAGCGTGACGCGGCGTTTGATCGTGCGGCCTATGACGTTGCGCCGGACGATCTAGCTACGCTTATTTACACATCTGGCACGACAGGCGAGCCGAAGGGCGTAATGCTCACCCACGGAAATATCGCGTCGAATCTGAATTACTCGCTGGCTGGCTTTGAGATTTTGCCGGCGGATTTGTGCATTTCGTTTCTGCCGCTTTCGCATATTACGGCAAGGCATCTTGATTACGCGATCTATACGCGGCAGGCTACGGTGGCGTATTGCCCCAGCTTTGAGCGGCTGCCGCATGCGCTGAAAGAGGTTCGGCCAACTGTTCTGGTTGCTGTGCCGCGCGTTTTTGAGAAGGTGCGGCAGGAGGCGGAGCGGCAAGCTTCGCTTTCCGGAGCGAAGAAGCGCATCTTTGGCTGGGCGGTGAAGACGGGGCAGAAACACCAGGATGAGATTCTTCGCGGCGAGACGCCTTCAGCACTGAGTTGGCAGCTGGCGAACAAGCTGGTCTTCAGCAAAATTCAGAGCGGCTTCGGCGGCCGGGTTCGGTATTACATTGCGGGCGGCGCTCCGCTGGGCATGGGCACGGCAAGCTGGTTTGCGGGTGTAGGAATTCGGATTCTGGAAGGCTACGGACTGACGGAGACTTCGCCGGTCTTGGCGATTAATACGACGGCTGCGTACCAGATCGGGTCTGTGGGAAAGCCGCTACCGAATGTGGAGTGCCGCATTGCCAATGATGGCGAGCTGCTGGTGCGCGGGCCGAATGTGTTTAAGGGCTACTGGAACAAGCCGGATCAGACGAGTGAGGCTTTCGATGCGGAGGGCTGGTTTTGGACAGGGGATATTGGGCGCATCGATGAGGATGGGTTTCTTTACATTACCGACCGCAAGAAGGAACTGCTGAAGACTTCTGGCGGGAAGATGATCGCCCCGCAGCCGATTGAGAACAAGCTGAAGGCCTCGATGTTTGTGGGGCAAGCAGCGGTAGTGGGGGATAAGCACAAGTTTATTGCTGCGCTGATCTCTCCGAATTTTGTGGCGTTGGAGGAGTGGGCGAAGCAGCAGGGAATCAGCGCGCCCACGCGGCGGGAGCTGGTGGAGAATTCGGCGGTAGTGGCGAAGTATCAGGTGATCGTCGATGAGGTGAACAGCAGGCTTGCTCACTTTGAGACGATCAAGCGGTTTCGGGTTGTTCCCGAGGAGTGGTCGCTTGCGCAGGGTGAGTTGACGCCGAGTCTTAAGCTGAAGCGTCGGGTTGTGAATCAGAAGTATGCGCAGGAGATTGCTGCGTTTTATCCGGATGAGGTACGTGCATAGGTGGAGTTAGATATTGAACCCCCCAAGAGCACCATGCTTTAGTTTGTTGTGGTGGATTGCGGAAGCAGCATTGCAAACTGGCACTTATCGCTGCCTTCGGAACAGACGAGAATGCCGCGACGAATGAGCTTAGCCTGTGAATCACTCGGGAAAGGAACGTGGAACTCAACTTTCCTGAGAGCCTCTTCTGCTGGCTTCAACGATTCGTCTCCCCGAATGTAATTCACGCCGTCCACTTTTCCAGGGGATAGTTCTACGAAGAATTCCGCAGATGCGTATTTCGTAGTGAGTTTCGGAATATAGACAGAGCGCTGTTCGCCGAGTTCGCGTCCGGGATCTGAATAAGCAACGCGAATGCCCTGACTCTTGAGAGCAGTGAGCCGCTTATCCATGTCGTCTCGGCCGGATGGATCGGAGGATGTTCGACTGGATGACTGTGCAAGGGCGTAGATGTTGGCTGCGTCCTGTTTCCTGCCCTCTTTTTCGTAGATCTGGCCCAGGTGATGGCCTACTTCGCGATGCTGGCCTTCAAACCATGCCGCGTAGATGTAGTCTTCGGCGAGGTGAAGGTTTCCTTTGCGGAAGTAGATCCACCCCATGGTGTCCCACGTTGCGGTGAGCAATTGTAACCGTCGAAGATCGGAATTGCTGAGGTTGGCTAGAGTGAACTGAGTGGCCTCTTTGTCCAGTAGTTCCAGAGCTTTTTTACAGCTGGCCTCGGCAAGGCCGAGGTCGAGATGAGAGTCGGCCAGTTCGTATGCTGCGTCGTTCAGGATTCCGGGATCGGTTGCGCCGTCGAGTGCCGCACGGAGTACAGCTTCACCCTCTGTCGAATTGCCCGCAAGAATTTCCGCACGTCCTGCCTGAATGGCGAGGTTCTTGTTGTCCGGTGTGGCCTTTTGCGCCGCTGTAAGAAGAGTGGCGGCGTCCTCGTATTTCTTCTGTTGCATGAGAAGAGAGCCGAGCCACACTTCATCGGTAGCGTCATTCGGTGTAACTTTCAACAGCGAGCGTAGGGTCGATTCGGCATCGTCATATTTCTTGAAAGTGACTTGCATTCCGGCGAGGTTACGGTAGGCCCAAGGCGTTCCCGGATGCAGGGCCACCTCTTTCTTACAATCGGCGAGGACCTCGTCCGTGTTAAAAGCATTGCTGTTACGCATACTCAGCGCGCCATACGCTGCCCACAGACCGAGCTGATGTGGATTCAACTTCTCGGCCTGATCGAGCGATGAGCGTGCGCCGTCAAAATTCCGGCTTTGCATGTTGATATAGGCTTCGCGAACCAATTGCTCGGCATCGGGATTGCTGATTTCTTCGGCTGCGGCGGCTACTCCGGGGGCGGCGAGCTGGATGTATTGGTTCTGGTCGTCCTGCACATTTTTGACGAATTTTTTGTATGTATCCCAGTCAGAGACAGGAACGTTGCTTTGGAGGACTTCAACGCGGCGATCAATGATGAGACGGTTATTGTCGTCAACTTTGTAATCGGTTTGATAGGTTGCGAATGCCGTGCTGTACTTTGCTTGTTTGGGAAGCTCGGCTGTGTAGGTAGACGGAAGCTCGATGACGGAATGACTGGTTTCAGCGTGCGGAGCTCCGAGGTTTACTTCGTCGGCTGGTTTGTCATCGTCATCGGCACTGGGGAAAATAACCGGCATAGTGGCTGGTTGAATGCGGCGGTTGGCCCAATCGGAAAAATCCTTGCGCGTGTAGTCGTAGGAGTAGCGGAAGGGATCGGCGGTGTGCTCGGGAACGGAGACATCGAGGTTAGTGATCGTTCCGGCGAAGCCGAGATTCTGTGAGATATTCTGGGCGACATCATTCCATTGGGTGCGGGACGTCTGGTGGAAGATTTCGCGGTAGACAATCTCGCTGTCGCCGCGCAGGCTCAGGCTCAAGTGTCCGGTGAACGTACCGTCGTTATCGAGCTTGCCGCTGATTTCAAATGCGTCGAGTGCAGAAAAAGGCGGATTGACGGGGGTACGCATGAGGGATGCCGGGGCTGAGTTGGGGATGACGAGGGCCTGCTTGTCGCGCAGAGGATAAATCAGCATACGGTATGGACTGATCTCTGGCGTGCTGTCGAGCCAGATTTTATCGCTGCCGCGCGGGACGACAGTAATGACGTGATCGAACTGACCGGGTGATGGCAGATCAGGATTGGGCTTAGTGGAATCGCTGATGAGTGCGGGCCATGCCTCGTATCCTGTGGCTTTAAACAGCGCGGCTAGCAGCGTGTGCTTGTCCTTGCAGTCGCCGTACTGATTGTCCATGACGGTTTCTGCGGAGTGCGGCTGGTAACGCCCGACGCCGAAGGCTACGCCGATGTAGCGCACCTGCGTGGAGACGTAATCGTAGATCGCCTGCATCTTCTCGTCGTCGGTTGTTTTGCCTTTGGTCAACTCGTCGACTTTTGCTTTCAGCTCCGGTGTTGTTGCTGTGCGATCCTTAGACAGACCGCCGTACCATGTGCCGACTTCTTCCCAGCTTTTGAATGTCGTCCACGAGATGGTGGGCTGGGGATTGGGGTCGGCTTTCGGAGCGTCCTTCTTATCTTTGTCGTCTTTGGTTGGTGTTGGTTCCGGATGCGCGGTCTTCCAGCGATAGACCTTCTTGCCGTTCTCTTCAGAGATGACGGGCTGCGCCTTTGGGCTGAGGACGAGCACATACTTGTCCTTGGGGACGCACAACTCTACGGTTTGGCTCAGGATGACTGCGTTAGTTGCGAAGTTCTCTGCGCCCCAGAACTGGTTTGGAGCCTGAGCCTTTTCGAGATGGAAGTGTACCTGGTATTCGAGCGTGTCGCCGGGGCTCAGCGACTTTACTGGAATCTGCTTCTCTTTGAGATCGCTATAAAACGGCGCGATGCGCGATACCGGTGAGGGCATATCCTGCGCATCTTCGGGTGGCGTCTGCACGACGGAGCCATCCTTCTTGCGCACGCGAAGATAGACGATCTCCGGATGCTCATTCTGGGCAGCGTAAGGGAGGTTGATTACGCCAAGTTGACGGACGGCTGCGTCGGATTGAATGCGGGCTGAGAAAGTAGTTGTCTTCTCGCCGGTGCCATCGGCGTTGAAATCGTATATGGTCGCCAGATTCTCAAAGACCACGGCTTCGCGCGAATAGTCGTAGGTAGTTGTTGCAGACTTGGACGCGGGTGTAGGCTCCGGTTTTGTCTGGGCTAGGCCAAGGGACGCAACACAACAAACACCGAGACACAGGGCAGGGAAGAAAGTCGAACAGCGAAACATTGTTTTTTATTTAGTACCTCAGACGCGCATTCTTTGCCAGTAAATTCTCGCAGCTTGCCGAATTTGTAACTGAACACGTGAGGCAATTATGATCTTGCTTGTGTAATTTCGTAAAAACAGAATCATCCCGATTTATTTGAGTGAGGAGAAAAAATGCGAGTTGGTTTGCTTACGGGTGGCGGTGATTGTCCCGGGTTGAATGCTGTGATTCGGGCGGTCGTGAAGAAGGGAATTCTTCACTATGGCGATGAGTTTGTCGGGTTTCTGGAGGGCTGGCGCGGCGTGCTTGATAACAATACGATGCCGCTGACGCTGGAGTCGGTGGACGGCATTCTGGACCAGGGCGGCACGGTGCTGCGCACGTCACGCACGAACGTTCGCAAGATTGAAGGCGGCATTGAGAAGGGCGTGGCCACGCTGAAGGCCAACAAGATTGATGCGCTGATTGCGATTGGCGGTGACGATACGCAATCGGTAACCAATGCGCTGACTCAGGCGGGCGTGCCAGGCGTGGGCGTGCCGAAGACGATTGATAACGATCTGTACGGCACGGATGCGTGCTTTGGGTTCGATACGGCGGTTTCGATTGCAACCGAGGCGGTGGATCGGCTGCATACGACGGCTGAGGCGCATAACCGCGTGATCGTGTGCGAGGTGATGGGGCGCGATGCGGGCTGGATTGCTTTGACGGCTGGGGTGGCTGGCGGCGCTCATGTGGTTCTAGTTCCGGAGAAGCCGATCGATCTGGATCACGTCTGTGCGCTGCTGAAGTACAACCATGACCATGGGAAGAAATATGGGATTGTCGTCGTGGCTGAAGGCGCGAAGCTGCCGGGCGGTGGACAGGCGATTCAGGGGACGAAGGTCGACTCGTTCGGTCATGCGCGGTTGAGCGGGATTGGGCAGGCGCTTGCTGAAGCCATCGAAGAGAAGACGGGCTATGAGACGCGGTCGGTGAACCTGGGGCATACGCAGCGGGGCGGTACTCCGACGGCCTATGACCGAATGCTGGCGACCCGTTACGGACTGGCTGCGATTGACTTGGTTCACCAGGGGAATTTTGGACGTCTGGTCGTGCTGCGGGGGACCGAGATTAAGGACATTTCGATAGCCGAGGCGATCTCAAAGAACCGGACCGTTACGGATAATTTCCTTGAAATTCTGGATGGCCTGGAGCCTAAAGTTTAGGATTAGATTCTGCCGCTCCCTATTCAAGGCTAGACCGTATGTGGCTCTGTTGACATCCTCGTGAGAGACGAGGGCGGTGGTTAGAGGCGATAAAGGTTGTAAGTAACGCCGAGCAACAAAGCCTGGCGGACTTGCATTGCAAGGGTCCTGCCGGGAGCGGGGCAGGAGAGTTTACGTTTCGCGACGGAGAAGACGGTTTCGATCAGTGAGCGCCGGGCATACTTAGCGCGAGGGAAATTGGCCCGCATCTGCGCCCGTACGCCATGGATTTTCCAGGTCTTCTTGCCGCGCTTAGCGGGAATGACGCTGTCGGCTTTCAGCTGTTGACGGCAGAAACTGTGATTGCGTTCCGAGTCGAATTCGGCGTCGGCCAATACACAGCCCACGGGAGTATGTCGATGAGCCTCGGCGACCAACGAGGGTAGGTTGGCGCAATCGTTCCACGGCGCTTGCCGTGCGCACTGCGCCAGAATGAGTCGGCGATCCACATCGACCACGGCCCACCACTTCAGCCAGTGCCTCCAGGGTAGCGGCTGCTGCGTATGGTGATACATCCGGCGTACGAAGAACGTGCTCACCGCACCCTGCGCCAGTCCGGTTGCATCCACCGCTACCGTGGCCGGACTTCGCCACCTCCCGGGCATGCGCCGCACAATCTCGCGCAACACTCGCGCCACATCCTCTTCGCATAATCGTGTCAGGAAGCGATAGAGCGTAGTGTAGTCGGGGACAGAGTTCAACTGGAGCGCTGATCGCAACTCGGTGTGTTCGCTCAACCGGACTTCGGCTTCACGAAAGGTCCAGTCTTCATAGCGCATCAGACACAACACCGCCAACAGTTGCGGCTGAGTGAACTGCCGTTTGCTGAACTTCGTGCGGTGCTGCGGCAGCACCGCCTCGCCGACTACCAACGCCAGCCGGGCGAATCGTACCAGTCCGATCTCGGCCATAGCTGTCTGCGAAGCTTCCAGAGCAGCTTCAGCTTATCCGCTTTTTCGCCCACTCCACCCGCCGCGTATCGAGGATGTCAACAGAGCCACTGTATGTCTAGCTTTTTCTATTGCTTGTGCGGATAATGCTCATGTTAAACATGAAGCAGTCGGTAAATGGAACCAACTTTGATACTGTCTACGCGGATACCGGGCTAATCGCCGATGTTTTGCGGGGGAATCCCTAAGTAAACCTGTGATTTGCGGAAATTTCTTGAATCAACACCTCAAAACAGGTATAAGCACATGGCCGGGGCATTTTGTCGCACCCGCGCAGAGATGATCCATTTCTGGAGGCCATCCATGAAAACAGCGGTTGCGCGCAGTGAGATTCGAGAGGTCATGGACATCCGGCAAGCTGCCGATTACCTGGGAATCAGCCCGGATACGCTCTACAAATACGCGTCGGAGAGTTTTATTCCGGCGTTCAAGCTGGGGAATCGATGGCGATTCAAGAAGTCGCGGCTGGATGACTGGATGGATCAGCAATCGGGGGGCACAGGAACAGCTCCGCAGGCTGAGGTAAAGGAAGTCAAGCCTCGGCAGCGCAAGCCGGTTCGGGTAGCCCGGTAGTTTTCCCTTTTGCCATTAACGAGCCATGTCTCCCACGCAGAGTGGTTCATCCGCAGCAGATCGGCGCGGAACGCTTTGCTCATACCGCTAGCTTGGGTTTCTTTCTCAGCAGGTAAACCATGACGATAAGCATAAGGATCGAGCCCATAGCGGCGAGGCCGAGGACGCGCATAATGGCGACGGTGTAGCGGCCCTGGCTGGGGATGTAGTTGCAGCAATAGAGCAGGATCAGGTCCGAGAAGGAGCCGATTTTGTGATCGCTGGCTTCGACGAGGGCGAGGCGCACATCGCGAGGCTGGTATTCGACGCCAGAGAGATATTTCGACATACGGCCATCAGGGGTCGCGATCATGATGACGCTGGAATGGGCGAACTGATCCATCTTGCCGTCAGGGCCGGGGACGCGGACGTAGTGAAAGCCAGTGGCTTGGGCGAGATCGGTGATGGAGGCTTGCTGTCCGGTGAGGAAGTGGACGCTGCTGGCGGCGGATGGGTCGTCGAGCATCATCAGGAAGTGCTGCTTCGCTTCGACGGCGTCGGCGGGTGTGTCGGATGGGTCGATGCTGGCGACGATCACGTCGTAGTCGTGGCTGAGGTGGAGGCCGGTTTGTTTGAGGGATGAACTTATTCCATGAAGGACCTGCGGGCAGAGCATTCCGCACTTGAAGTAGACGAGGGCCATGACGACGGGGCGATGGCCGAAGTAGCTTTCCAGTATTACGTCTTTGCTGTTTTCGTCGCGGAAGTGGTCGGTCAGCGGGAGCGGGTGGTTGAGGTTCTGGTCGATGCCTGCGTTCTTCAGATAAGGCGGGGTAGATTGTGCGGCGGCTCCGAGGGGCTTGTCGGCGGAGTATTGCTGGGCTGACAGAGTTAAGGTGGCGAGGGCCAGCGCCGCGAGAAGGGGATTGTTTCGCAGATTCACACTATAGGATACGCTGCGGCCGCCTCACTTGAACTCCGCCGCTGGATTCAGAGCTACGTGAGAGCGATTGCCATTTCGTATTCGATGATGCTCGGGTCGTTGGGATAGGGCTGAGTCCTGCCGGTTTTCGTGAAGCCGTTGCGGATGTAAAACTCAATTGCGCCTTTGTTCACGCACGTTACGAAGAGGCGCAATTCGCGGAAAGTGTGAGATATAGCCCAGGTTTTGGCTGCTTCGATGAGATGGCATCCGAGGCCCGTCCTGCGATACTCCAGGGCAACCCACATGGAAATGAGTTGGGCGCACCCTGGATTGTCCTCGTCAGGAAAGACAGCAAGCATGCCGCAGGGAAGATCGCCGTCAAGTGCGAGAAAGCCAGTGCGATATGCTCCCCAATAACGGACACGCTGGACCCAACCTGCATCATCCAGCTGAGACTCCTTTTCATAGGTGCTGCCGAAGGCATAGGGGTCGGCTTGGAGCGCACTGAGGCGAACAGACTTGAAGAGAAGCGCGTTCTCCGGCGTTATCGGGACGAGCTCGATACTCATGAAGCTTAGATAGCACAGGGTTAGTGGGGTTGCAGTTTCCCTGCTATTTTTCTTCGTGGTATTCCTGTTCGGTGTTGATTTCCCAGAGGACGCTTTTGTCCATGTTGCCAGCGATGATGTTGTCGACGGCGGTCATTGCGGTCAGCATGGAGTGGTCTTGGTTGTTGTATTTGTGCATGCCGTTGCGACCTACGAGGAAAAGGTTCTCGAAGCGGTCCATGTAGCGGATGATCTCGCCGAATCGGTCGTAGGTGCCGAAATAGGCCGGGTAGGTCTTCGGTACGCGCACGACGTGGGCGTCGAGGACATCGGATGCTTTCAGGATGCCGATCTTTTCGACTTCGGCGATGGCGAATTTCTTGATTTCGTCGTCGGGCATGAGCCAGAGATCGTCTGTTTCGTAACAGAAGTATTCGAGGCCGATCCAGAATTTGCTTGGGTCGGCGACGAGGTAGGGGCTCCAGTTGTTGAAGATCTGGAGGCGGCCAACTTGGACGTCGGGTTCCTGGATGTAGATCCAGGTGTCTTTGAGTGGCCCACCGTCGGGTTCGGTTACCGCGAGTTTATTGACAAGCAGGCCTACGGTGAGAAAGTCACGGTAGATCAGGCCATCGCTGATGGCGCGGATTTCTTTGGGAGCGGGAGCATCGAGGGCGTTTATCAGCTCGCGTACTGGCATGGTCGAGAATACATAGTCGGCGTCAATACGGCGGATTTCTCCGGCTAGATTTGTGGCTCCGACTGCGCTGATGCGGTTGTCTTCGACGTGCAGGTGGTTGACACGCCAGCCTAGCTGGACGCAGCCACCTTTTTCTGTAACTAGTTTAGCTACATACTCCCAGAGTTGGCCGGGGCCGTACTTGGGGTAGAGAAACTTCTCGATGAGAGATGTTTCGGTTTCTTTTTGTGCGATGTCGGATGTCCTCTGACGACGGAAGGTCTTCTTCAGGAAGTGAGCGACTGCGGTCCGCAGAGATAACCCCTTGATGCGCTGCGCTCCCCATGCGGCGCTGATCTGGTCGCAGGGAACGCCCCAGACCTTTTCTGTGTACGACTTGAAGAAGGTGCGGTAGAGCTCTTCGCCGAAACGGTTGATGAGGAAGTCTTCGAGAGTAGTTTCCTGCTTGCGGGGAAAGATGCGGGCGCGCAGATAGCCGAGGCCGATCCGGACCATGCGCCACGCGCCCAACTGATGCAGTGTTTTGCCGCTGAGACTGAGCGGGTAGTCGAAGAAACTGCGCAGGAAGTAGATGCGGCTTTTGCGTTCGCGCACGAGCATGACCATGTCGGGGTCGGAGGCCGCTTCCGAAGTTGAGACAATGCGCTCTTTGTTCTGGTAGCGGATGAAGTGGTCGCCGTTTTCTTCAGCAGTGATGGGCATCAACTCAGTCCACCAGTTCATGACACGGTCGGATTTCGAGAAGAACCGGTGCCCGCCGATGTCCATGCGATTGCCTTCGTAGCGCACGGTGCGGGAGATGCCGCCGATTTCGTTGCTGGCTTCGAGGACAATGGGACGGATGTTGGATCGGCGGAGGAATTCAAGCGCGGCTGTGAGGCCAGCGGGGCCAGCTCCGATGATGACAGCGGTCTTCTGATCGCTCATCTGCCAGTTCCGATGTGGTGAGAGGTCGTGTGCTTTGAGGGGTCAATCTGAGTGCAATATGAGGATTGCGGGACAGATAGAGGAGAAAAACAATTCGTCATTCAGTGTCTGCTTGGCGTGTGCACGAAAGAATCTAACTTGTTTATTTTAATAGATGAAGCGAATTGAATGTAGGATTACCAGCAACCTGTGGAGTGGGCTGGGTATCTTACTGCGAGTACCGTAGTGATAAGGAGCGAATTATGAATGCAGCAAAATTCTGGGCAGTTTTTACGATTGGTGTTACGGCAGGAGCAGCAGTGGCGCTTCTGTATGCACCGCAAACGGGCGAAAAGACGCGGCGGCAGGTTCGTCGCAGGTTTGAAGATGCTGCGGACTATGTGAAGGACACCGCCGACACGATCAATGAACGTGCCGGCAAGGCTTACAAGGTTGGCAGAAGCGCCGTGGACGATGCTATCGACACAGCCGGCAATGTGTATGACTCGGCTGCGAAGCGCGTGCAACAGATCGTCTAATTACTCGGCAGAGGCTTGAGCTTGACGGTCCGCCCGGTGCGGACCGACTCGCGCGCCGCGTCCAGAATCTGCATCACGATCATGTTGGTATCGAGCGCTGCCTGATCGCCTTCTGGCTTGAGAGAGCCATTCATGACCGCAGCCAGATAGTGCAGGGAACCGTCGTTCGGCGGCGTGAGCGGGTCTGCCGTTATTTCGCTTTCCTGTTTTTCTCCTACGAAACGCAAGCGCAGTTTCGTGAGCCCAACGGTGATGGCGTAGCCTTTATTGCCGTAAATCTCTGAATCCTTGCGTGCGAAGGACCAGTTCCACGAAGGCATGAGTACGGCCTGTACGCCCGGATATTGCAGCATGATGGTCGCATCGTCGTTTACGTTGGGATAGATGTCTGGTTTGTCGGTTTGTGCAACAGCTGTAACGCTGAGAGGCGCTTTGCCGTGCATCCACCATGTCATGAGATCAGCGCCGTAGCAGCCGAAGTCGTAGAGCGCACCTGGGTTTTTGGTTGGATCGGTCAGCCACTTTAGAAATTCAGGCTGGACGTTGATTTCCTTCGGACCTTCGTGTCCGTCGTGAACGACGACTTTGCGGACGTCTCCCAACTTGCCCTGATTGATGAGGTCGTAGACGGCCTTGTTGCTCGAGTACCACGTTGTCTCGTAGTTCACGAGGACTTGAATGTTGTGGGCTTTGGCGGTGCGGCGGATGGCTAGCGCATCGTCGAGTGATATGGTAAGCGGCTTTTCTACCATCACGCTGAGGTTGTGCTGCGCTGCCTGTTCGATGACTTTGCGGTGGTCGCCGACCGAAGTGTAGACGAGCAGGGCCTGCGGATGCTTTGCATAGACTACTTCATCCAGATTGGTATAGAAAAGGCTCGGGTCGAGATGAAATTCCTGTTGATAGCGGCTGGCGAGGGCCTTGTCGGCTTCGACAATGCCGACAAGCTCGACGTCATGCTGCTGGGGGAACTGATGGAGGAAGCCGGCGATGTGGCCGTGTTCGAGGCCATAGATAGCTACGCGAAGCGGTGCCGATGGCGACTGCGCGAAGCTGAAGGCTGACAGCAGGAAGCAGGCTACGAGGATCGGCAGAGTTTTGGATAGACGCATGGTATCGATTCCACGATGATTGTACCGCCAGAGGAGACAAATGCAATATCAAGGAGACCTGTCGTCGAATTGCCACTCGTCTTGAGCGGATGGTAGCCTCAAGGGGAATCATTCTTGTAGTCCTCATTTCTTATCCAGCTGGGAGATATCCAGACACATGCAGACGACGTACAACGGGAAGGCTTTGCCCACAGACGGCGAGCCGATTCAGTATGCAGACGGGAAATATCAGGTTCCGGATCATCCGATTGTTCCTTTTATTGAAGGCGATGGCACGGGTCGCGATATCTGGCGCGCGTCGCAGCGTGTTTTTGATGCTGCGGTAGAAAAGGCTTACGGCGGCGAGCGCTCAGTGAAGTGGTTTGAGGTGTATGCCGGCGAGAAGGCGTTTCGCGAGTTCAAGACCTGGCTGCCGGATGACACGGTGAATGCGGCGCGCGATCTGCGCGTGTCGATCAAGGGGCCGCTGACGACTCCTGTGGGAGGTGGGATTCGGTCGTTGAATGTGGCGCTGCGGCAGATTCTTGATCTATATTCGTGCGTGCGGCCGGTGAAGTACTACCAGGGCGTGCCCAGTCCGGTGAAGTATCCGGAGAAACTGGATGTCGTGATCTTCCGCGAGAACACGGAAGACGTATATGCGGGCATCGAGTTCAAAGAGGGAACTGCCGAGGCTAAAAAGCTGATCGACTTCCTGAACAACGACATGCTGAAGGGCGGCAAGAAAAAGGTCCGCGAGGATTCGGGTGTGGGCATTAAGCCGATCTCGATTACCGGGACGAAGCGGCTGGTTCGCTACGCCATCAAGTATGCCGTTGAAAACAAGCGCAAGTCAGTGACGCTGGTGCACAAGGGCAACATTCAGAAGTTCACCGAAGGCGCGTTTCGCGAGTGGGGATACGAAGTAGCCGTCGATGAGTTTCGCGATGCAGTAGTGACCGAGCGCGAAAGCTGGATTCTTGGCAATCAGGAAGCCAATCCGAATCTAACCGTCGAAGAAAATGCGGCGCTGATCGAGCCAGGGCTGGAGTTCGGTTCCGATGATTTTCGCAAGGAGCTCTACGCCGAAGTGAAGGGCGTGCTGGATTCGATTGGGAAGTCGCATGGCAGCGGTCAGTGGAAGAAGAAGGTGCTGATCAATGACCGCATTGCGGACTCAATTTTCCAGCAGGTGATTATCCGTCCGGATGAGTACAGCGTGCTGGCTTGCCCGAATCTCAACGGCGATTACATTTCTGACGCCTGTGCGGCGCAGGTTGGTGGGTTGGGGATTGCTCCGGGGGCCAACATCGGCGATGGGTTTGCCGTATTCGAAGCCACTCATGGGACGGCTCCGAAATATGCGGATAAAGACGTCATCAATCCCGGATCGGTCATGCTTTCCGGCGTCATGCTCTTTGAGTTTCTCGGCTGGCATGAGGCGGCGAAGCTGGTTGAATCGTCTATGGAGAAGACGATTCAACAAAAATACGTGACCTATGACTTTGAACGCCAGATGCAGGGCGCGACCAAGGTCAAGACGAGCGAGTTTGCTTCCCGGATGATTGAGAATATGTAGTTCTGTGTTGCTGGGGCGTAGAAGAAGCAGATTCTTCGCTGCGCTCAGGATGACAACCTTACTTGATAAGAGGGAGAAGTAATGCGTAAGAAGGTAACGATTGTTGGTGCAGGGAATGTGGGAGCTACGGCTGCGCATTGGATCGCGTCGAAGGAATTGGCCGATGTGGTCCTGATCGATGTGGTGGAGGGTATTCCACAGGGCAAGGCGCTCGATCTTTTGGAAGCGATGCCGATTGAGAAGCGCGATTGTCAGATCACCGGTACCAACGACTATGCGGACACTGCGAATTCCGACATTGTGGTCATTACGGCGGGCATTCCGCGCAAGCCGGGCATGAGCCGCGACGATCTGCTGCAGACCAACTACAAGATCATGTCCGATGTCGTGAGCAAGATTACGGCGGCATCGCCGAATTGCATTCTGATCATCGTTTCGAATCCGTTGGATGCGATGGCGCAGGCGGCTTTCAAGCAGGCCGGGTTTAATCGCGAG
Source organism: Terriglobales bacterium (assembly GCA_963823845.1). Taxonomy (GTDB): domain Bacteria; phylum Acidobacteriota; class Terriglobia; order Terriglobales; family Acidobacteriaceae; genus Alloacidobacterium. The sequence continues at coordinate 633,685 of CAWGND010000014.1, read as the reverse complement.
CGCGTGATTGGGATGGCTGGCGTGCTGGATTCGGCGCGTTTCAGGACATTTATCGCTGAAGAGTTGAAGGTTTCGGTTGAGAATGTGACGGCGTTCGTCCTGGGCGGCCATGGGGACACAATGGTTCCGCTGCCGCGCTACTCGACGGTTGCCGGGATTCCGATTACGGAGTTGATCGAGCCGACTCGGTTGGAGGCTTTGGTCCAGCGGACTCGGGATGGCGGGGCCGAGATCGTAAAGCACCTGAAGACCGGCAGCGCCTATTATGCGCCTTCGGCGGCAACGGTTGAGATGGTTGAGGCCATTCTGAAGGACAAGAAGAAGATTCTGCCGTGTGCGGCTTATCTCCAAGGCGAATATGGCATTGATGGTCTATACGTTGGCGTGCCGTGCAAACTTGGCGCGCGCGGGCTGGAACAGATTATTGAAATCAAGCTGACGGCCGAAGAAGATTCTGCTTTGAAGAAGAGTGCGGATGCGGTGAAGGAACTCTGCGCTGTAATCGGAATCTAGGGCCTGGCAACAACCGGATATTTTGGAAAGTAGAACAACTTTGTTGGCGCTCTTTAGAAATGACAGGGTGAACTCACCCATTAGAAATGTCAGTATAACGTCGTAGCCGTCGTGCGGTGGGAATGTGTGAAATCGCCGTTCTTTGGCGATTTCCAAGGTCTGTGGGAAGGGTGGGAGACCGGACAGTTTTATCGTTTTCCACGCTTTCCATCAGACCGGCATTTCCACCGCTTTTGCGCCGACGGATTTTCGCTTTGTAAGTCTGGTCCATATACTCTGTCGCGCGTTTCTTTTGTAACCGAGTCTTCTCGCTGTTGGTCATCACCTTCGGTTGCATGCTTGAGGTCCTGCTGCGCCTTGACGATCGCCAGTGCATGGCCCAGGCGCTTGTTCTCGACGATGGCAGTGTGGCTGACACGCTGATCCTTGCTGAAGACGCGGTAGGGAAGCGAGTGACCCTTTCCATCGCACCTCCAGCGGCCGGTCAGCGAAGTCATAAAGCTCGACGTACTTGCCAGCCAGCTTGTCCGAGACTTCGCTGCGCTCCAGGATGATCTGCTTGCGGTCATATGCAAGGTCAGCTGCTGGCCGACGTAACGCTGCTCGCGATGGCACAGGATGTCGCTGAGCCGACGGAGCCTGCACGTTCAGCTGGACGATGCAGGTTGTCAGGCTTGGCTGCGCGGCACGGAGAACTTCTCGTTGAAGCGCTCCACGAACTCCGGCAGGAAGCGTTTCCGGCATCCATGTCGCAGACGCCGGCGAGCCGCAGCTCCTTGACCAGCCGGTCCTGCAGCGTGCGGTTCGCTCGCTCGACGCGGCCCTTGGCCTGGCTGGAGTTCGCGCAGAGGATCTCGATGTTCAGCTCCGCCAGACGCTCGGCCGAACTGCGTCATGCCTTGACCGCCCTTCGCATCGCGGCTCATTGACGCGGAAGACGGAGTGCTTGTCGGAGTAGAAAGCGACAGGGCAGCCGTGGGTTCCAGATAACCGCGCAGCGCTTCGAAGTAGGAGTCCGTGCTTTCGCTGGGAACGAAACGCAGTTGCATCAGCCTGCTTGTCGCATCATCGATGAAGACCAGCAGCGTGCAGGGCTCGCCGCGCTCCTCGAACCAGCGATGTTCGCTGCCATCGATCTGGATCAGCTCGCCGTAGCTCTCGCGCCGCAGTCGCGGCTGATGGAAGGTTCGGCGCTGCTTGCGCGACAGCCACAGCCCTCCGCCATCATCCACTCCGCAGGGTCTCGCGGGAGACCCGCAGCTCATGCCTCTCCAGCAGCACTTCGGCCGCCAGCGTCGGCCCGAAGTCGCGCATATCTGGTCCTGACCAGCTCGACCGCATACTTCCGGATCCCTTCGTTCCGCTCCGATTCGAGGTCCGGCCTCGAGCCTTGTGGATCAGCCCGCACCCGCCGTCCACCTCATACCTGGCCAGCAGCCGATAAGCCTGGCGCTCACTGACCGCCAACACCGCCGCTGCAGAAGCCACCGTGCGTCGCCCGGCTCCGCACCTCACTCAACACTTCGATCCGCTTCAGATCGCGTTCGCTCATAGAAATCCAGCCCATCCTTAGAACCTGACATTTCTAATGGGCGGGAACATGACATTTCTAAAGAGCGCCTACAAACTTAGTTAACAGAATATCTGTTATCGGACATGACGGTACTTTTTCTTCTGTTGCGTTCAGCAGCCCAAAGGACCATTTAGAACGCAACAATAGCTGTGTTAAGACAGCAGCCGTGGCTGTGGGGAAACGGCTTTTCCATAGCCTTGTTAGCTGATGTTTTGTAATACAGGAAGTCTTGTGTTTTCTATTATTTAGCGTTAAATAAAAGATTTAGCTGAGTCTATGGCGGAGAGGGAGGGATTCGAACCCCCGATGGAGTTACCCCCATGCCTGATTTCGAGTCAGGTGCATTCAACCGGGCTCTGCCACCTCTCCGTTATTTAACTTGCTTTGTTTCTATTACTTACTGGACGATGTCGCAGTGCCCGTTGAGATTGGAATGTGCTGGTGTCCGTTGTGGTGTCCCTTTCGTTTCCGGAGTTGACGAGGCGATCTACAGCCGATGCCTGGTGCTCGGGAGCGAGATGGGAGTAGCGCATTACCATTTGCAGCGTCCTGTGCCCAAGCAGCTCTGCCACCGTGCGCAGATCCACTCCGGCCATAACCAGTCTACTGGCAAAAGTATGCCGGTTGCAATGCCAGGTATACCCTTCGATCTCCGCCTCCGCGAGTGCGGTGGGAAACCAGCCACGTGATCCCTGGAGAGTATCTCCACTGCGAACGGATGGAAATACCGGGTCGTTCCCTCTTACTTTTCCAGCGCCGTAGAGTTGCCTCAGAGCCGCCAGAGCGACCGCGTTGAGGGGAATTGTACGCGGACGGCCATTCTTAGTTTTGTAAAGATGGATCTGCCGCCGCTCGAAATCTACCTGGTTCCAGCGCAGGCTGTATTTGCTCACTCATCCTCATACCGGTGTGGACGGACAGGAGTTGGTGAGGCAGAAACTCCGGGAAGCGGCGCTCGATGGTTTCACGCAGTCGAATCTCTTCTTCGCCGGACAGGAATCTGACTCGTCCGTTGTCCTCTGTCTTGCGCCGAATACGGGTCGCGGGATTTCGTTCAATCTTTTCATTGTCGATCCCGACCCGAAAGATCAAGGAGAAGGTGACCTGCCAGCGATTTCGGCTGCTTGCGGCCCAGTTCCTCGTCGCGGACTGTTCGGTCAGCCATGAGACGACTTCATTCTTCCGGATGGAATCGGCTGGGCGTGACCCGAATGCAGTGAGAAGCTGATTAATACGCAAGCGAAGTTCATAGGTCTGTTTATCGCTGTTCTCAGCATGGCTGTGTATCAGCGCATCCTCACACAGCTCCTGAAATGAGATGGCCTTCACACGGAGATTTTTTGGCAGCTTCACCCCCTCGAGCTTCTGCGTGTGGCGTTTCGCCAGCAGCTTTTCGGCAGCGCTGCGATTCCCTGCCTTCTCACGGCGCTTGCGCCCGTTTGCATCGGTCCATCGGATCCACCAGATGCCACTTCCCTTCTCTCTTTCGAAAATTCCCCGCTTCGCCGTCATATTCCCAAACTATCCTACCGGATTCTCACATTCAATAGTCAGGTGCATCAGAGTGCCTTTCGAAGAGTCAAATCCGGAACGATCATCGGCCGAAGAGTCGGCGGTGAGCCCCGACAAGCGAGCATTTCTACGTCTGCGCATCCTGCGGGCAAGCCGTCGACAAACGCGATCTCGGACAAGTCCTGCATCACGAGGTCCCCGGTCACAGCCGGCTGCCCTGCTTCTGAAGTCGCGATTATGCTGGCTATCTCCGGTTTGCAATGCCTTGCCTGGAGAGAGTTGCGCCGCATTTTTCCGGTGCGGCGCATTGCTGTTGACGGTGCTTGTGCTGACTACTATTTGCAAATAATGCTGGGATTATCCTTCGCTAGTTCAAGACAGGCCTGGTGCTGCTTTGCCGCGGCTGCGGGATCAGCCTCTGTTACGGATGCGGTTGCTCTAACACTTCCGTTTGGCGTAACTGCGGGGCTGAGTGGCGCCGCTGTGGAAATGCTAGTTGATGCTTGAGCCACAGCGATGCGTCCGTGCGTCTGCCAATCAGCGGTGATGAGTTGGCACGCGTCCTTCGCCGCGTTGCCTACTGTGTGCGTTGCGTTCGTGCCCAAAATGTCTTCAGCGCGGTTCGCAACTTCAATTTGGCTGTTGCTGCGTAGTAGTCCCCCATTTTTCTTCGGCTCCTTGCAGGAAAACTCAATTGTCTCCCTCCTCCATATTGGGACACCGCCCAGGAGAGATGAGCTGAAAGAATGGGCCGAATTGGGGAGGATCAGCTATGGGTTGGAGTTATGGTCTATTTGATGGATTCCAACCCGGGCTGCAGCCAAGAGAACAATGAGCCAATAAGGCCGGGAAAATTCGCAGCCAACAAACCGAGTATCGGTCCCGCGGCGAAGCTGACGAGCTTAATCCAGAACTCCAACCCCAGCTTGCCAGGAGTCGTCTTGGTCACGAGACTCAGCGTGCCGTCACGATGCATCTGTGCATAGACGATCACAACCACCGTCCCAACAATTACAAAAAGCACCAGCATGGTCCCGCTGAGGGCCGGCCGGGGATCAAATGGATATGTGGCCACCGCAGCCGAAAGCGCAATGAAGAGCCAGAGCATCTGCATCGCAAGAGTTCGCAAGCGTCCGAGAATATTCTGCACAAATCCCAGATAGACGAGGCAAACCAACTCCTCGGCGTTGAGAATGTGCAAGGACCGCTGCCTATGCGTGAAGCCCGGGTCTTCGCCCTCTTTATCGCTTTCATCTGATTCTTGGCTTTCATCCGTTTTTTTTTCTGAGAAATCGAGGATTAGTGACTGCTCTTCCTTTCTCCATTCCGGGAGTAAATGTTTGGCGAAAGTGTAGCCAGCAGTCTCTGCGATGCGGTTTTGAAAGTTCGCGAGCGCCGTCAAGTTGCGTTCTCGCCAGTTGTCCCAATTTTTCGCGTACCATTTGGCGAATTCGCTCATCGCCTGCCGAGACTGATCAATCTGCGCTTTCCAGGCACCGCTCGGATCGGCTTGCGCGCGCGCGAGGGAGTTTTCTAGATGAGTGAGGCTCTCCAGCTGGCGCGACAGCAGCTTATAGCGGACATCGAGGATGCTGCCGCTCATCTTCCACACCGAACCCCAGGAGATGTCCTTGAGCATTTTGGTAGTCCGCCGCAGGGGGATCCGGTCCAGGAAGAGCAGCAAATTGCGCAATCGCAGCCAGACCTCTATAAATTGCCAGGCATTGGCCAGCATCAGGCTTATGCACAAGTCTATGTAAAGGCAGACAAAGATGCTCGAAGACACCGATCCCAGATTGCGAATCGGCGCGCTCCAACCCGCGATCGCACAGGCGCCAAAGCCCAGAACCGAGAAAACAATGACCGCTACAACGAGAGTTCCCTTGGCAAACGGATCGCACAGCTTTTCCAATGGCTCCGCGACCCCCTCATGGCTGAACATGCCTAGGATTTGTAATCTATTGCTGGGGTCTTCGACATGCTGAGCGCCTGGAGCTTGCCACGAGAACATTCCTGCAAGCCATCGCGATATGCCTGTGGATTCTGGTGACGCGGGTTGCCTTTGAGTCGGTACGTCAATGGAAAGAATCTCCTGGTCAGGCAGCATTGGCCGATCCGGCCCAAATAATGCCAGGCCTTGAAGCGAGTACCAGAACCAGAGATAAAGCCCGGCCGTCAAAGCGAGAAGAGGCACGAGAGGCGAGACACCGGTGGTGAGGTGGATGGACCTCCAGTAGGTTGGAATCCGATTCGCATCGTTCAGGCTCTGTTCCAGAAAGAAATCCACGACCAAAAATGTGAGTATCGTAATCGCGAGGTATATAGCTGGGCTTACCCACTGAGTTCGCAAATTCTTGCTGAAGAAAAGCCTCGGATTGCGAAAACAAGCTCGGAGGTGCCGGAGCACTCGAGCGGATCGTAATATCCATCTATTGGGAACCCGTTTTTTGGGAGCGTGTATGAGTCGGTCCCTGACATTGAACCATACGGCAGACCCGGCCAGAAGCCAGCTCAGCGGCAGAGTCACTCGATACCACCATGCAAAAGGAACCGGTTCTCCCTTCGCCGACATCGCCCCATAGCCCCATGCCAGCAAAATCGGAATGAACGCGACGATGGAGCTGCCAAAGACGATCAAGGCAGAGTGGGAGTCGGAAATCCATACAAAATGCGCGCGATGCACCGGCTTTACCGTAACCGAGGGCTGAGTGCAACAGTGGAGATGAAAAGCCGCCAATAGCATGAGCACCAATAGGCAGATTTTCATACTCAGTGGCATCGGCGGCCATTCTGGCCAGCCCTGATAGTTGGCCTCAGAGGTAACGGTAACAGGCCAAACGATCGCTGTGACCAAATGCCACCATGATTGAGCCGTTCCGGTGGTGAATTGCACGAGTTGATGGAACTTACTTGAATCTTGGGAATCGTTATCTGCGGGTATGGTGAGTGCCGCCACCGGCCAGAACCCGTCCCTACCCAGTACGGAGAGCCAGACAGATGGCCGATCGTCGACGAAATCCTCTGGATATTTCAGGTTCTTGACGCCTTTTGGTTTTTTTGAGGAAAGGTTCCAAAAAGGCGCCCTATAATCTGGGAGAACAAGCTTTGAATCATCTGACTTCGCGAAGCGATTCGGCATCAAAAATTCACAATCCGCTTCACGTAAACACGCCTGATGTCCTACATCGCGGTAACCATCAGGAAGATTGGCCGTCTCCATGCCCGGGCGCTGCGCGTTCAACAGGAAGCGCAGCGCAATATAAGTGCTTTCGGAACCTTCTTGGGCAAAGACCGGGTGCACATGCAAGTAAGGATCTCCGCCCTTAAGCGCCGTCCAATGATATCCCCAAGGCAGAAGTGGATAACTGGTCAGGGTCATGATGCCGCTGAGCGCCGCGGAGCCGGTCTCTCTCCGCAGGAGCAAGTCTGATCCTTCGACGACAATCCTTCCTGCGGGATACGCCTTTCGGAGATAGTGGCTGAGAAAGAGCTGGTCGAGTGGATTGCTGCTTCGCAGCACAATATATTGCGATTCATGAGACCGAAGCAGGCTAACGATCTGAGCGAGGATCGCCTCTTGCGCGAGTGCAAGCTGATCTCCGCTATAGGCGCGAATGCTGTCGTGCTGGCTGCCCTCTGGATCAGCAAGGTCAGAGGCAAGCTGTCGTTGCGTTGCATCTGAGGATTCAGCTTTTGAGCCGGCACTGAAAATGCCCTCTTTTTGATAGGCTGCGCGTAGAGCTGAAAGGTCCCTCGGGTAATAGAGACAAGTCGGTCCTACTTTTCCCTTGTCCAAAGCGGGGTCCAGTTTACAAAGCAAATCGTTCTTGACGCTGGGATAGTCGCCATACGCCACGCTGCGATAGCCGCCATACGCCGTCTCGTCTTCGGAGAGGATCGCAAGATGCGAAGCCTCGAAACCCAGTGATTTCAGATATGCACGATATGCCCGGAACAGTGAATTTCCATCCTGCTCGAAGCTACGGAAACGGATAATATCCGCACCCGGCTGACTGACAAACCAGTCCACGAGTTCGTTACTGGTAACGCCGCCGCTGTAAATGGACAGCTTTCCATCAACGGAGCCAGCATAGAGCGTTGATATGGTCTGGTTGCTACGCGCCTCGGCGAGCAATTGCGCGAGGGAAGGCAGAGAGCCAGAAAAGGTCGGCCCAAGAATTTTGACTTGCTTGTCGGGATGCGGCCTGAGCGCCGTAATCCAACTCACCGCGTTTTCAAATTGAGTCTTATGAATCCCTCCGGTCGGCTCTTCGCCGACGATAAAGACTGCGAGTCCGCTGCAATATGGTTGTTCACCGGGTTGCCATTTGGCTTTAACTGCCGATTCATCGCAGTTCTCAGGCTTTCCGCGAAAGAGCAGCACGCCGGGCTGTTCCTCTCGGGCCCTTTTCTGCTTTTCGGCTTTGTCCTGATCGGCGAGCAAGACAAGCGGTTTCTCTTCGGTCTCCCAAGGGAGCCAGGAAAAATCGTAGAAGTAGCCTTCAGCCTGTGCCGCTTGCTGGATGGCCTCAGTCATCCGGTCGAAGCTTAGCGAGAAATGTGTATGCAATGGGTCGGGGAGTATGGCGATCACGAATTGCAGGCTGCTGGCTTTCTGCTGAAACGTAAGCGAGATACTTTGGTTCTTGAGATACTCGGAACTCTTGGGGTTACTTCCGTAGCAAGACGACGGAGCAGCGATTTCGTCGCCCGGCACCATCAGGAATGTTCGCAGGGTACTCTCGAGATCGCCGCATGGACCGCGATCGAATTCGCTTTCCGCGTCGGCTGTAGCAGCCTGCTGGCCAGTGACGTGAGTCGGATTGGTCGCGGCACCGGATGAGGCTACCGGCGCCTTGGCAGAATGCGAGCCTATCCCCATAGCGGTCGCCAAAATCAGCGCCGCGGCCCCCAAACCGGTCTCGGACTTCACCGAAGCCTCCTATCTAGAAAGCCTAGCGAGCGGTCTCGCTCGAAATATAGCTTTTAATTGAGCGATCTCAGAGAAGAAGCATGATTCATCTCCATCAAACAACCATGAACAGCTGCTCATCCACTTTAGCCATGATGTTCACATCATAGAGACCAAGGATTTTTGCCATTCCCTCGATGAAGGAATCCTCTGAGGGATGGCAATGAACACGAAGCCACTAAGGTTCACTGGACCTAACTGTGTCGAGATTGGGCGTGTTTCAATAATCGTGGTCATTCTGATTTCCCAATCACTTCAGACTCAAGAGGTCCCTGCCCCGTCTTTTACGCCTGATATTTACCAACGTCTGCATTCGCCCATATCGCTTGCAATGATGCCCCATCCGCTTGCTCATAATCCGCAATCATTAGAGCGTCCGGGTTGGCGGGGACATTTGGCATCTGGAAATGATCTTCATCCTTGAAATGAATCCAATCGCCACCCCATGTAAGCCCTTGCGCTTTCATCGCGGCAACCATCGCCTAATACTGTTCCGTTTCTGCTTTCCAGTTCAGTGCGCCGGATTGCCCTGAAAGGTACGGCACCACATCAGCCGCGAGGCCGTAGTTGTGCTGACGAGATTTCCAGCCTAGCAAGACGATTGATGCCTTTTGGGTATCACCAAGCGACCCGAAGTCAGATGTGCGTTTGCGATTCTGCACTCATGGCAACCGGTGAAAGATAACTAGGGAATTCGTTCCACCCCGACCGTTATTCAAAGGTTGGGTTACGAGTACTGGTTCTCCTCCGTAGAGCCTTTTCCTGACGGAGTTATTCCCGATTGGAATAACGCTCTCCCTAAAAGTCATTGGACGATCCCCTGAATTGCTCCTACCTTTGCGCCATAGCTGACGAAATCTTACGTCAGCGGAGGTGCTTAGTGATCCAATTCCGCCGTCTCCGCCGATTGGATAAGACTCCGATTCGGTTGCTCATTCAACCCGCCACAAGGCGGGTACAACGCTTCTCTAAACGTACTCTTCTTCGTGCAGTTCGTGTGATGGGGCCGACACTGGTTGCGCTCACATTCGCGGGCGTTGCCCATGCCCAGGGAACGATGGATTTCTCAGGAGCACAGACGCTCATGGGGACCTTCAAGACTTTTGCAATTTATGCCGGCGCGGTTATCTGCTTTGGCGGGCTAATTTTTGCCGGAATCCGTATGTTGAGCGGACGCTTTCAGGATGCCATTCCCGGCCTCTTCGGTGCTCTGTTCGGCGCAGGCGTGCTCGGATGGGGCGCTGGTTGGATTGGATCCCTCACCGGACAGCAAATGTGAGGGACCATGTACGTGACCAAGCGGGGAGAACCGTTACCGATCAATCAGGCGCTCAACAGGCCTAGGGCCAAGCTGGGACTCGACCTTAGCGCATGGATGGCGATTGTCTTCGTCTGCGTAACGGTTTTCCTCGTCGGGTTTCGCCTCTTGGCAATCACGGCGTTCCCGGCTCTCTTGGCTAGTGCATGGCTCATCGTTCGCAAACACCCAAAGATGTTCCAACTGTGGGGCCTGAGCCTCAGCCAGAAATCATATTATGATGCGCGCAAACACTGAACAATTGAAGCGCACGCCGTGGTTCGCCAAGTCTGGAGCGGCATGCAGCATCGTTCCAATCGCACGGTTCATTAGCCCGAGTATCTTTGCCCTCAAGGGCGGTGGATATGGATGCCTATTTACGCTCACCGGCATAGACGAAGAAGGATTGACCGACCAGGAGCTTGATGCACGGATGCGGTCTATTGAGGGTGCTTTGCACGGCCTGCCCGAAGGATCGTGCCTGTACCAATACATCCGGATCATGGCGGGCTTTGAACTGCCCCGTCAAGACAGGTACAGCAATCCAGTAACGCAGGTATTCGCTGATGACCGCCTGGCCTTTCTTGAGCGGACAGGAGGCTTCCGGAGGATCGACCTGCATTGGTGCCTCACGCTCGAACCGTCGCGTGTGAAAGTCTTTGAGCGCAAGCCGAAGGAGAATGCCGATGAGGCATCGCGGATGCTGTCCGACCTCCAGAAGACGGCAACGATTCTTGAAGGTCATCTCGGCGGCATGTTGGGGCTTCGTCTGCTCGGTAAGAACGGCGCATTTCAATTCTTCAGCTATTTATTCAACCTTGAGGAATGGGCCGCGGCCGACCAACTCCGCGATGACACCGGAGTGGACCGGCAGATCGTCAAGAGTCCGGTCACTTGGCACAGCGACCACATTCGGGTTGGCAAACGCCATGTCCAGATGTTCTCGCTTAAAACGACGCCGGAGGCATCCAGGCCTTGCCTGTTCTCCGGCGTGCTGACTCTGGACTGCGACAGCATCCTTTGCTCGCCCCGGAACATCCTTACCGGCGATCGTGGCTTTGACAGCTCCACAGCCAGCGTGGCCGAGGACCATGATCACCTTGGTTCCGAGGACAGCGGCGCCGAATTCGAGACTGCCGATGATCTCGGACGTGGCCACATTGCCAGCTACTCGGGTAACGAAGATGTGTCCGATGGTCTCGTCGAAGATAGTTTCTACGGGCACGCGCGAGTCAGCGCAGGAGAGGACGGCAGCGAAAGGTTCCTGCTTCTCGACGGTGTGGTCACGCAGGATTTGCATGTCCTTGTCGAAGCTGGTGATGCGGCCGGAGACGTAGCGTTCGTTGCCGTCCATGAGGGCCTTGAGGGCCTCGTCAGCGGTGAGATTGCTCTGGGCGAGGACGGGCTCGGTGCTGAGAAAGCTCATCGAGGCGGTGCCGGTGAGGGTAGCGGCCGTTCCGGCGATGGCCGTGCCGAGGAATCTGCGGCGGGGAGAAAGTGGCTTGGGGCGAGTTCGGAACACTGTTCATTGGGAGTTCCTCCTTACGTTGTTACGGCGAAGAAATCATAACCCACGACGCCAGGACAATTCGCGGAAAAGGGATCCAGCGGCGCGGTTGTGGGAGCTGTTCAAGTTTCACCCACAAGGCTTCATTTGCGCTACCGCGCCGCGATGTAGTCTATTTTTACTCCAGCGTTCATACCCTTCGGTTTCGGCCTTTCTTAACTCCGGCCAGCGCTCCTGTGCATTGCCGCACGCACGAAGTAATGGCAAAATTGGCGGGGGTAACGAATGCCCTACGAGAAGTCTTTAAGAACCTTAAACCTGCCCATTGACCTGCTAGCAAGTCCATTTGTGCGATTTGCGCAACTCGAAGCGTCCGGTGGCATTTTGCTTTTGGCTGCCACAGTTGCGGCTCTCGTCTGGGCCAATTCGCCCTGGGAGCACACCTATCACGTGCTCTGGGATTCATCTGTAACGGTCGGCTTCGGCCGGTTTTCGTTGACCGAAAGTCGCCATGAGTGGGTCAACGATGGTCTGATGTCGATTTTCTTTTTCCTCGTGGGGCTCGAAATCAAGCGGGAGGTGCTGATCGGTGAGTTGTCCTCGCTGAGGCAAGCGGCATTTCCGTTCGTTGGTGCCATAGGCGGAGCAATCGTTCCCGCAGTGATTTTTCTCTTTGTAACTCTCGGTGGAGAAGGAAGCCGGGGATGGGGCATTCCCCTGGGAACCGACATCGCGTTTACGTTGGGAGTCCTGGCGTTGCTCGGAAGCCGCGTGCCTGCCTCACTCAAGGTTTTCGTCACAGCGCTCGCCATTGCGGATGACATCATCGCGGTGCTCATCATCGCACTTTTCTATACCGAGCACATTGATCTCTTCAGCCTCGCGGTTGGCCTCGTCGGTGTGGCACTGTCACTCGGCGCAAACCTGCTAGGGATCCGTAAGCCACTTGTCTACGCGGTCATCGGCATCTTCGTCTGGTTTGCAGTGCTCAAATCGGGAGTCCACGCGACGGTGGCAGGGGTGCTATTGGCATTCACGATCCCGGCGCAAACCTACATTGATCGCGATCAATTCCTTAAGCGAAGCCGCTGGCTGCTGGAAAGCTTCGAAGAGTCAGCGCCGAATTCGCTGGAAGCTCACTCGGCCGTCCACTCGCTTGAGAGTCAATGCGAGCTCATCGAGTCGCCGCTACACCGCATCGAGCACAGCATTCACCCATGGGTCAGTTTCTTGGTGATGCCGCTTTTTGCTCTAGCAAATGCCGGAGTGCGAGTCGTCGGGAATGTCGGGCCTGCGTTCGGACATCCGGTTTTCCTCGGGGTTGCTCTTGGCCTTTTCTTGGGGAAACCGCTGGGAATCTGGTCCTTTGCTTGGCTGTCCGCAAGAATCGGGCTAGCAACTCAGCCTGCGAACTTAGGTTGGCGACAGGTTTTTGGAGCGAGCGCGTTGTGTGGAATCGGTTTCACGATGTCGCTCTTTATCGCAGGATTAGCCTTCAGAGACCAACCTTTGCTCCTAAACATGTCAAAAATCGGCACGCTTTCGGGCTCTTTGGTCGCCGGTCTGTTCGGGAGCATGCTGTTACTACGCTCCAGAGGTGCTAATCCTCAGCCGCGAGGCGCTGCCCCGACGCCAACCGTGTCGAAAGTCTAGAAACTGCTTTGAGTAGTGGGTTAACGGCGATCCTCACCTGGTTTTGCGTGGAATCTTATAGGCGAGCGAGATGCCAAAAATTTCATTTGTGTCCCACCCAGCGGGCAGGTTAACCGACTGCAACAAGTAGTAAGGCCGAATGGAAAACGAATCGGCGATGGGAAACCGGAGTCCGATCTGGAAGCGGTTCTGAGTGTAGCTGCTGCCTCCGTTGGCGAAGGGGTTGTACCAGGGAACGATGAAGAACTCATTGTTCACCACCAGCACCGGCTGCCGCGCTGTGCGGATCGGCAGGGTGTACTCGACTCCGGGGCGAAATCGAAGGCGTGCCGAAGCCGGCCGGTCATCGGGAAAGCGTCCCTCGATAAGCGTGCGTAGGATCGGCCGCCACGGGCCACGGGATGTGCTCAGCGTGAGATTGAGCTGTAAGCGGTTTTCGTAAGCGATGGCGGGATTCCCAGGAAAGCGCTGGTAACGATAAATCGGTATCAGCGTGAACCACGGCCGCAGTCGAAAGGCCACGCCGCCTTGAACGAAATACTCGAACAGGTTGGACGCTCCCTCGTCCAGCCGCTCGTGGAATTCGATATCCAGAGATTTATTGCCCGAAAACGGGGTGGTGATTCCCTGATCGAGCCAGAGCCCTATCTGCTTCTCATCTTCGGGATCCTCAGGCTCCGGCTGTTGCTGCGCCCGGGCCGGGATAGCCAGGAAGCAACTGCACAGAAGCGCCAAGCCACAGATTATGCGCCCCATCATCATCCACCTAACTGCGGAACCATCTCCCGCACTTCTGGGAAAGTAATTCCGCCGTTCGTCGGAACGGAATCACGGCTCAGGGCTGCTTTATTCGGATTTGCCCGACTTCTCTATCCGCATATTGGCTAGTCGAAGCGGCTTCTGTCCGTAGTGTTCTATTTCTAGCTCGTTCTTCTTGTTGAACTTGATTTTGCATATGGGGGCGAGTGTTCCCGTTCCCTTGCCGGCGCTGTCGACATTGAGCACGATGATCCCGAACGGGTATTGGGTTGAGCGCCCGCTGTTGTATCGTTCCCAGAAGCTCATCGGACGATCCGTCACCATCACGATGTGCATTCCGCCGCCCTGCGTCGGTGTCGCCCGGGCAAAGCGAAAGCTGTTCCCCACAAAGCCCGTCGGAGATACTCGGCCCACGTCCTTGGTCTTATCGAACGCTTTCACAAGGCCGTCCGGACCGTTCTCGCGCAGGGTATCGGTCAAGTCCTTAACCTGCTGGTCAGTTGTCCAATCCGTGATGTAAACCGTGAAGCCGAAACTCTTGCCCGCCGCAGCGCCCGCTTGTCCAAATGCTGTCCCGGCAAATTGCAACGGCAAAGCAAAGCGGGCACCCGTGTCTGCATCCTGCGCCATCAGGCTGGCCGCCGCGCACAGAGGAATGACTGCCAGCATAAGTAACCGTCTTAGCATCTTCATTCGCATCGCTCCTCCTGAACCCCGCCGAATCATCCGTTCGCGCCAATCGAAAACAGCGCGACTCCACGAACATTGCCGGCTCGATGCCAGCCTAGCCGCCGTCAGCACAAGCGTCAATAAGGATTGGAGACGCTCCGCTCTTGCCTTGTTAGGAGGCTGAGAGCTTGAGGCCGACAATGCCGGCGAGTATGAGGGCAACGCTGATCATCCGAGCCGCGCTCATGGGCTCTCCAAGTAGCACAATCCCTAATATTACGGTGCCGATAGCTCCCACGCCGACCCAAATACTGTAGGCCGTCCCGACTGGAAGCGTCTTCATGGCGATGCCTAATAGTCCCAGGCTGATGATCATCGAGAAAACCGTCCACACGGTAGGCCACAATCGGCTGAAGCCTTCTGTGTATTTCAACCCGATGGCCCATCCAACCTCAAAAATCCCTGCAACAACGAGAATAGCCCAGTTCATCCTTCCTCCTTTCTCGTGCCCGGAAAGTATCACATCATGGGATGGACATACGTGACTGGAAAAACTCGTGCCCGTTCCTAAGCACTCACAGCGCTGCGGACCAAGTTGCCGGGTGGTCGGCAATCCGGTGTAATCGAGCGTTCACAGCGTCGCCTATCCGACAGCGTGCCTGAAAAACGGGGCGGTCTCAACCGGTCGGTGCAACACCATCTGATATGAATTTTTCATGCACTACATCGCCGGTGCGCAGACCGTCGTTCGGCTCGGACTACTTCCGAATTGGCGACTAGAACGAACACAGAAATGACCCCATATTACGTCTCTGAGTGCCTCGGCCTGAGGTCTCCACTTGACGGCGGCAAGGCGGATGGTTGACGCCCGAATCATCCACGAATCGATGATTATTGCTTGAAGGCTAGAGCACGGCCTTGTTGTACAGGCTGCGCGTCGGGGAACTTCCACTTGCCGCTTAGAATCTCTGGACGAGGACGATACAGCCGCACCATGTAGTTCCAGCCTGCCATGATGGGGAGGGAGTTCGGAATCTTGCCGTCGCAGCCGCCGAACTGGATCGTGACCGAGCCGTCGTCGTTCTTCTTCGCGGTAACGCTGTTGAGTGTGTATGCATTCAAATTGTTCGGCACGAAATAGCCCTGGGCGTTGTAAACGCTGACCGACCAGAAGCCGTCGACGGGCACGTCCTTTACGTCGAGCTTGTAGATCAACGTGCCCTCGTTTTTTGTTGGGGTGATGTTGAGATAGATGGCGTCCTTGTCGGGATTGAGGCCCCATCCCGTCGCGGTGACGATCAGGTGCCTGACCGGGTCGACCTCATTCCTGCGGCCGGCTGCGTGTCGCCAATCGGGGAGCGTCGAGCCCAGCACGACCAGCGCATCGGTCACTTTCTTCTGGCTTGCCGGGTCCCATTTGGGTATTTCGAAGCTGCCTGGGCTCTTCTGGCTGACTTTGACTGCGTCCTGCAGGGCGTGAACCTGCTCCATGTCTTTCGGATCTCCCGGATCGACCAGTATTCGAATTGCCGCCAGTGCATAGCGAGTACCGATCTTTTCTCTGTGATGGTGTAGCTGCCCGCTCCGTAGACGACCTCATACACATAGTGATCCTCATCGATCACGATCATCGTCATGAAACGCTTACCCGCGTTGGGTAGCGTGATTGTCACCGGCCCCGCATCCAGATCAAATATCGCGACCGAATAAAGTGTGTCGCGGTTACCGCGCTGGACGACTTGCTTGTCGATGGGGGCCAGGTCGCGGAAGTGCAAGAACTTGCCGAATGCGCCCTGTTTCCCTAAGCCCTCAAAGGTCCTATCCGTTCGGCGCGGATGAAGTTGTCGGCGGTGACAGGAATGCAATCGCGGCACGCCGGAGCTTCAGGCGCTGGAGCCTTTTCGGCGGGAGCAGAAGCAGCGGGTGCAGGGGTCTCAGCACTCTTGCAACTTGTAAGCTGCGTCGATGCCCCCGCCAGGATCAAAGCGGCTGCCATGTGATATCTGAGTTTTGTCATAGTCAACCTCCGATCAACTGTGATGTCCGGATTTTCAGTTCGATTTCTCACTGTTCGCCCATCAGCGTCCTCAATTGCGCGAGTGCCTGGCGATACTCCAGATCGGCCTGAAGCATCTCGACATCAACCTCTGCCCTGGATGCGGCGAGCCCGGGGTCTGTCCTTTGAATAGCTGACATTTTCAAGGGGAATGGCAGCGGACAAGCGGTGCGCCAACTCGCTCAACTGCCGCGACCGGTCCATCTCAAAGTAACTAGTCTTAACTGCTGCGGCGACCTTGGCCTTTGTCAATTCCAGAGCGGTCTCAGCCATAGAGACCTGGGCGTTGCGCTCCTTGATTGTGTGTTCCCGCTTGCCGAAATCAAAGACGTTGTAAGAGGCCATAATGCCGATGAAAGAGAAGTCTGTCGGCAGAGCCGGGATGGCGTTGGCTGTTGTATACATAGCCGCCCAACACGACCACGTCGGGAACATAGTCCAGTTTGGATAGCCTTGACGCAGCGCGCGCCTTCACCACCGTCTGCGCTGCTTCGACCACTTCGGGGTTCGCCGCCATCGCCTTGTCTGCAGCTTCTTTCAGCGATATCTCCTCGATCTGCGTGACCGGAGCTACCAGTTCCAACTCTGTGTCCATCGGATAGCCTAGAAGTAGATTGAGCGATGCGGTCATTTCCTTAACCTTGCTGCCGGAGATTACAAGCGCTTTCGCTGCGGCAATGTCATCTTCCTGATGGGCCGGCAGCACTACAGGAGTCGTGGCATTGCTCGCCAGCAGCAGTTTGTTGCGAAGGATATCTGAATTGGTCTGGGCGGCAGCAAACTGCCGCTGAGCGACGAGCAGTCCGTAATAGGCTTTCTCCACATTGCTGGCAGTCTCAACCGGCATCCCAGCTTTAGCCATCGCCACTCGCTCATCCGCGCGGGCGATGTTCACAACCTCATGAAGCTTGAACAGAGGTGTAACTGGCTGCGCGGCAGTAACGGCAATTAGAGTCTGGTCCTTACCGACCAGCGGTATCTGCTCCGTTGTTGTTCCCCCTTGCATGGGGCGTACTACGGTGAACTGTTCACCCATGAATTTGTTGAAGTGAAAGTTCGCGAGCGTGGAGCTGATCTTCGGAAAGTAGTCCGACTCTGCGCCAAGCCTGTGTTGCCTGGCCGCCTCCACCTGAAGCTGGGCGAGATGCGCCATGGTATCGTTGGCAGCAGCAGCTTGCTGTTGCGCCTGCTCGAGCGTGATGCGGCGCGGACCGCCGATGGCAGACGTCGCCCCCGAATCGGCAGGCAGACGAGCTGCAGCCATATCGCGCCGGTTCAAGTTGAGCGGGCCGCCCATTGGCGATTGGCAATAGACTGAAGTGCACGCAGCCAACACCCAGACCGCCGCAAGTTGCTTTCTACGATGGATCATGACCATTCCTCCGATCTGTGAGCTGTTTGGTTTTAGTTTGCCTTCTCGATGTCCGGCAGCTTCCATGTCTTGTCGAAGAGTGGCTTCTGCGGACCGTAGAAGCGGAAGAGTACTTCGAATTTTCCATTGGGGTCTGTAGGGACCCAGTTGGATTCTTTGCCGGTGGGAGCCTTGGGTCCAAAGTAGAGGTCGACGGAGCCGTCGGCGTTCTTTTGCAGTCCCGCTGTCTGGGAGGAGCGGCTTGGCCACTGCATGTTGCGGATGAGCGCGTGGGTGTCTCCGTTGTAAATGGTGGCCGACCAGTACTGCGTAACCGGCGCGTTCGCAGGAACATTGAGGTGATAGGTACCGCCGCCCTCGAGGTTGTGGCCATCCTTGTCTTTGAAGGTCATCAGGTAGAACTGACCTGCCCCGAGGTGTTTTGCGCTGAAGAAGCCCATGGTGAAGGCGACGCCGCGGTCATCGACGGGGTACTTGTCAGGGACGCCGAAGAATGTCGCCAGGCCTTGGATGACATCTTGCGAGACGGGCACGTAGAAGTGGCCGCCTTCGTAGTAGGGGGGCGGGAAGTAGGCACCCAAGGGAATTTCGTGAAGGTGTTTACGCGTGAGGCTCTGCTGACCTAATGACATACCTATTTGAAGTGCCAGGTGTTTCTTTTCGTGTCTTTGGACGGGAGGCTCCGACGTTGCTGATCCAGACCCCGATGCCAATTACCAATGTTTCGTTAGTACTGACTAGGTATTTCCGCAGTCGACAGACATGCACTGCGTGGAGTTGAATACATATTCTAGGTTGGGCCGAGAAATTGAGGTTCACGGAGGATAGACCATGAAGCTTGGTGCCAGATGGATTAAGAGGGGACTCTTGCTCGCTACCGGAACACTCGGTCTAGCATTTGCTGTTCAAACCGGCGCGCAGGTCCAGACGACAACAGCGACAACAGCGGGCCAGAGCAGCCGCACCGTTACGGTCAACCGCGGCGAAGTTTACGCTGTGGACGGTAATGATTTGATCGTGAAAATGGCAGATGGCACCTTCCGGCATTTTCCGGATGTCCCCGAGTCTGCCAGAGCCACGGTTGATGGGAAAAAGCTTGGCATCCACGACTTGAAGCCGGGCATGATGCTCCAGCGCACGATCATCACCACAACCACTCCTATGATCGTCACCACAATCCAGACCGTGACAGGCAAGGTCTGGCATGTCAATCCACCACTGTCGGTGATCCTCACACTCGAAGACAACACAAACCAGGAGTTCAAGATCCCAAAGGACCAGAAATTCAACGTCGACGGCCAAATGGTCGACGCTTTTGCCTTGAGGAAGGGTATGAAGGTCTCCGCGACGAAGATCGTGGAGGTTCCGACGGTGGTTTCATCAGAGCAACAGAGTGTGACTGGCAAGACGCCTCCTGCGGCCCCAGCTGCGGCTCCGACGCAGATCGCGACGCAGCCACAGCCTGTGACTGCCACGATCCCCCCTCTCCGCCACCCGATGCTCCTTTGCTCGTTGCCGAAGGAAAGCCCACTCCGGTCCCGGCCGAGACGGAACAACCTGCTGCTCCTGCCGCACCCACTCCGGAAAAGTCAAACTACCTTCTTTGGGTCGGTTTGGCCGTGCTTCTGGTTGTAATTTTGATCGTCGTGGTCAGAATGCGCTCAAAGTCCAGCAAGTAGGGATGCTCCAGGGTCAATTCGATGAACTTCTGCAATTTGCCGTCTGCGGGACTGTTTGCTGTGGTTCAAGCTCCAAAAGTTGCTTAGCTAACTTAACTAAATAGGTGCCAGTGGCTCCGTCTGAATACTCCACAATGAGATTGAGATAGTTCCGGACATTTGGCCACCGCTGTTACCTTCAGCTTTAAGAGAAGGGACTCCACGCACGATCAGATGAAGAATGCTTGATATTGCCACAAGTCATCTTATGCTTCTCAGTTGACGATAAATCGCCAAGGCGCTCATTGACAGTCACGATCTGGGTGAATCGTCATTTTCGGCGAGTGACCGGCAAACCGGAGAGGGCGGGCAAGCTCTGCTTGTCGATTTATGAGATAGGTTCTCTAGTGCAATAGTGCCTCGATTTCCGCTCGCCGGAGCAGCACACGACGGTGCACCATGCGGATGGGAGTGAGTTTCCCGGCCTTAATCCAACGTTGGACAGTGTCTCGGCTGCAATGCGTACGCGCCATCACCTGATTGACAGTCATCAGACTGCAATCGGGACAGTAGCAGGGTTTAATGGGGGATCCGCAGCGGTAGCAGTTCACGCAGCTAATTATGACGCAAAATAGGACTGGCGGGATAACCTCTTCGCTTCCACGTCGGCTCTATGATAGAGATTGCGCCATGCGCCGTAGCGAGGGATCTTCCCAGCAGCTGTCCATTGACGAAGCGTTCGGCTATTGATAAGAAGTCTTCTCACGACTTGTGCCGTCGTCATCCATTCGCAGCTCTCGCAATATCCGGCTTGGCGGAGGGCCATCGCTCGCGGAATGACTTTGCCGCAATGTCCGCAAGAGTATGTGGGCGGAGGGGGCACGGGCGGAGTGTAGATCGGCACGGGTGATGGTAGCACGATGTTTCGCACCTTCCTGCTCCGGTCCCCTGGTCATCATTTCTGTCTGAGTTCGATCACCTTGGCTTCAGCGGGGGGCGATCACTCGCTCATTCAAACTAGCCAGGAGTGTTTTCTGTGAGTCGTACTGATACGGTTCGAGCACCCAATGGTGTCTGCGTTTCAGGTCTGGGAACATCGAGTATTCTTTCTGCCCACATAAGAGAATCGTCTGAATCGGGACAACAGTACCAGGAGCAATCGTAGCCAATTCATGTGGCACACTGCTGGGATCGGTAAGGTCCGCAATGATGAATCGCGCCATGTTGGCAAGTGTGGTCACTGTACCAGTCAAATCCTTGCTGTCAGGCTTCTTGAAGTCGAAGAGAATGGGCAAATAGTCGCGCTTTCGGAGTTCGTCGCGATGGCATCCAAGACGGCCTTTCGTTCAGGCGTGAACCTACCGAGTATCAGAACGGCTTTAGAGGTAATGGCGTCAATTACGTGCCGGATTCTCTCGTTGTTCAAAAGCAGGTACACGAATTGGGCAACCTCCAGATTGTCCACTTGGATAGCAGGTTCCCGGCGTGGGGTAATCACCAAGTTTGATTGAATTGCTCCTTCCAGCCGAATATCCCAGACCGAAACACCGTACACATTGCAGCCTGTTAGATTTGCCTTTTCAAAGATGGTCCCAATCAAACTCGCCCTACTGAGGTCCGCCCCCCTGAGGTCCGCCCACAAGAGGCTCGCTCCCCTGAGATCCGCCTTCAAGAGCTTCGCTTTACTGAGGGCCGCCCCAATGAGGTCCGCTTCAGTGAGGATCGCCTCAGTAAGGATCGCCAAGTTGAGGGACGCCCCCCTGAGGAGCGCGCCCCTGAGGTCCGCCCCAGTGAGGGTTGCCCCCCTGAGGTCCGCTCCGATGAGGTCCGGCGGGACACCAAGATTCTCTCGCCGCCACTGATTCCAGACCTCGACCCCTTCCTTGAGCTTCGCGAGATGTTCAGCATTTGCCATCGGGTAGTGCTAGAGGCTTGTGCGCCTACTCGACTGTCACGGCAAAGGGTAGTACCTCGCTTGTGCCCTGAGAGACCACCAATACATTGTTTCTAAAAACGCCAGCCTCGACTATTGCCAGCCGTTCTTCTCCTCCCGGCACTGTCACAACAAAGTCGCTTAATGTTCCACAGGGATTGCTTGCAGGGCCGATACAAAAATTCATTGTGTATGCTCCGGCCTGAGGCGCAGAGAACTTGAACTTGAGGATGCCGCCGGGTCCTTTTTCCCCATTAGCTTGAATGATCACGAGGGGAGACCGTGAGGACGGGATAGTGCCGTTTAGCGTAATGCTCATGACAACCTCGCATTGAACGATGAAATGGTCTTGCCCGGCAATTCTATGCGCGACGGGAGACGTACAGCGAAGGCGAACTTAATTCCCCTCGTATATTCGCCTGTTGTTCGCTATACTGATCTCGCCATGTCATCCTTCCACGGACCCGCCAGCCGCCTCCGTGATTTCGTAATCAAGTGCAAGCGTTGCAGCGAGCATATCGCCGCACCCGTCCAGACGATGCCGGATTCGTGGATCATTCACACGTGTCCACTGTGTGGTCAACGTCGGCGGTACCTGCCAGCGGAAATCTTTAGAGGGCGACTTTCTGGTGGATTCGAGGCATGGTCGCGGAGGGCTGGTCATGGCAACAGAACCTGAAATTGGCGGTTACAACGTGACCACAGACTGGCCCAAACTGGGGCCATCTCTTTTGATCGCTACAGCCCTTGTCCTCGCGATCCGCACTGCGAAGTGGCCAGCGACGTTTGACAAGACGACCGCCAACCCTGAACTCGATAGAGAGATCGAGTATGCGACCTTCCTTGCCAGCAGGGTGATGTCATCTCTGGTATCGAGACGCGAAGGGTTGTTCCCGCAGAAGAAAACGCCATGGTATCAGCCCAGCGATGAGGAAGTGCCGAAGTGACGTAGCGAGTGGGTTGAAATTAGCTGGCACGACTTTACGGGAGGTTCGGACCAGCCTTTCCGAAAAGCGGTAAATCGGACAAGTGGCTTGATGATCCAAGAGACCATCGAGGCTCTGTAGAGCTGTGTCAGGATGTTGGGGTGTGTCAGTCGTATGACAGTTGGGCCGCCCATCGTCATTCTTCGGGCCTGTCAAGCTGCCTGTAGTTGGCTGGGATCTCGAAGAGGGCAGGATCTGGCTCTGCCCGCGTAATCTGAGTGACCGTCACCGTCAGGCTCCCGCCATTTGAAAATTTGTGCTCGGCGACCAGGCTCATGTGGAGATCGTCTGAGTACCAGTACTCGTCGGTCCCAAAAGTATTTTTCCCGGTGCTGTCTACCAGCTTCTGTGTCTCGCGGATGCCATGCACTGGCATCCCCAACATACTCTGGGTGCCCAGATCCTCCTCCTTTGAGAATTTGTATACAGGAAGGCCGTTGTGCATGGGCAAACCGTAAAAATACTCTTGAGCTAACAGAGTCGGGGTTGAATCAAGGTCCCCCCTCCAGAAGGTTCTCGATCGAGGATAGACAAGGGTGTAGATCTTGGTTTGCGGATCATAGAACTCGATCATAGCGATCGGTGGTGTGGCGGTCTCTGCGATAGGCCTGAGTAACCGGGCTACTTTGTAGACGCGCCCTTGACTGTCGCGCGCAATCGCACGGGTGGTCCTGAACTTCACGATGGTTCCGTCTGGATCGATGCGCGTTTGCTCCACTTTGTCGACTGCCGTGAACGGCAAGTTGGGAATGGGTGCAACGGACAGATTTCTGGCTGACGGGTTCGGATAGACACTTTCTACCGGATGCGACGTTTTTGCAAGTCGGCGCTCCGTGTGGAAGTCGCCAAGCCGTATCGGCTTCTCGGACATCTGGTTTGTAGCCCCTCGAAGCAGAGTTCCTGAAAAACTGGGCGGTAAGTTCGCGGCTCGCTGTTCATTGCGTCGGCAACTTACCGAAAGCCCAGACTTCGCAGGCATTTCGGGATTACTTCGAGGTTGCCTGTGACTCGGGAGCAGCGCGGAAGTGTTAGGCTTGTACGAAGCTCAATGCGAGCATTGGTAGACCTACCATCAAATTGATGTTTTTAGCACTTTGCTCACCTGCCGAAGATGTTAATCATGAATTGGCTGATAACAAAGTCACAGGCGATGATAAGTACCGACGACCAGACAACAGCCTGCGTTGTTGACCGACCCACGCCTTGCGTGCCTCCGCGCGTGGTCATGCCGTAATAACAGCCGATCGTGGAAATAATGAAACCAAAAAACAACGGCTTGACGAGTCCCTGGAGAATGTCGGCATATTTCAGCGACTGATACGAGGAATTGAAATACTGTGGACCATCTTGCCCAAGCAGGAAGATGGAAACAGCTCCTCCGCCAAGGATGCCTATAGCATCGGAGACAATTGTAAGGAAAAAAGCCATGATGATGGTGGCCACGATGCGTGGCATCACTAATTTCTTGAGTGGATCGGTGCCAAGTGCACGCATTGCGTCGATCTGCTCTGTCACCATCATGGAACCAAGTTCGCTGGCCATACCCGAGGCATTGCGTCCGGAGACCATGAGGCTGGTCAATACTGGACCAAGCTCTTTAATCATGGAAAAACTGACAAGTTGTCCTGTAACAGCCGCTGCGCCAAATTGAGCAAGAGTGGAATGCGATTGCAACGCAAGCACGCCGCCAGTGAAGACTCCGGTGAGGATGACAATGGGAATGGAGCCAACGCCGATGATATCGGCCTGCGTGATGATATCAGCACCATAAAATGGGCGTCGGACAAGGTTGCCGAGCGCACGACCCGAGATCAGCGCGTTTTGTTGCACCGCGCTCACGCCTCTTTTTGCAGCTCGATTCAGCGTAGCTAGTTCCATGAATCCATCACTCGCCTCGATTAATCTACGTGTGGGATTGTAGGCTAACCAGAATGTAATCCGCGCGCGGCCAAAACTGGGCATCGTTGTCGTAGTTCCCGCAAAACCGGGCTTATAGGTAAGTTCAACCCGGCGACTTGCCCCAAATGGGCAACTTACCGAAATGGGGGGCGGTCTCAACCGGTCGGTGCAACACCATCTGATATGAATTTTCTAAAGGTGGTGTTTATGGCACAAGGAAAACGGGACAGGCTTTCCAGGGAGCAGCGGATCGACATGTGGCGCCGTTGGAAGGCGGGAGAGTCGTTGCATGAGATTGGCCGCGCCTTTGGTAGGGGCCATGGTTCCATCCGGTTCTTGTTGACGCAGCGCGGCGGGATAGTTCCTGCTGCTGGTCGGCGTTCGCCGCGAACGGTGACGCTGGCCGAGCGGGAAGACATCTCACGAGGAATGGCTTCCGGTTCGTCGATTCGTGAGATCGCTAAAGGGTTGCAGCGGGCTGTGTCGACGGTGAGCCGGGAGGTGTCGCGTCACGGCGGGCGTCCCCTGTATCGAGCCAGTGAAGCCGATCGTCGGGCCTGGGAGTCGGCTCTGCGACCCAAGGTGTGCCTTCTTGCCATCGACGAGAAGCTGCGGACGATGGTGGCCAGTAAACTGATCCTGGACTGGTCGCCTGATGAATCGCAGACCACCACCCTACCGCTGAGCTACATAAGGCACTTTTTATTCGAGCTAGAATGTAGGCTGAAAAGATGCAAAGCAATTCATGACCATTGAATTCTTTAACGAGCATTATGCGCACCTCCCCGATACTGAAGATGCGAGTAATGTCATTGGGGTTCTGCCAGGTGTAGCTACGATCGCTGATATCCGCGCGGCGTGCGCTGGACATCCCAAGACTTCGAGTATTTATCCCAAGATCGGTGGATCCGGCTTCTACATCTCCGACCTTCAATCCAAATTCCTTGGCTGAGGTTTTTGATCATGGACGATCCCATGACGGCCTCGGAGCTGGTGCAGCTAGGGCCAAGCAATATTCTGACCAATCTTCACGGCTGATCAACGAGTTCGGACGAGCGTTCCTAAAGAAAGGCCTTCCCAACAACAAGGTCGAAGCAGATCCCAGCCAACTGCTTCTTGATTTGTGATTGAACGTTTGAGATATCGGTCTTCGTTTTGGGAGGCCATGCGACGCCAGCCAATCGGTGGGTACCACTCTTCTCCAAGCGAAAGCTCCTCCCTGCGATGCGTGTGATAGCGCCAATTCCTGGGAGGAATAACGGTCTTCCCAATTTTCATTGGACGCGAGACTGCAAGACTCACCATCATTGCCGTGAATTGCGAGATTGGAGAGTACAGTGAGCGAAATGTTTGAGTCTCCTCCAAGTGGTTCAGAGAAGAAATCTCTCAAAACGAATGACAAACTTCTCGTGAGTCGCCGAGATGCGGCCGCGCTGTTGTCGATCAGTGAGAGAGCGATCGATTATCTCATTGCGAACAAACTCCTGACGACCAAGCGTATAGGATCTCGAGTTTTGATTCCGACACGGGATCTCCGACGGTTTGTAAGTGCTGATCATCCAAAACGTCTTGCGAGTTGATGCTGGAGATTGTGATGGCAATGAGCTTCACCCCGAAAGACGCAGAGAGCTGCTTCCATTACGGCATGACCCACCTTCATTCCGCTTGATATCACTGGAGCAATTTCCACAATGCAATAGAGAGTTAGAGCTCGATTACAGGCCGGCCTTTTTTGCAGCCTTGTCTGACCTGGAAATCGACAACGCCCTTCAATCGTTCACCCAAACCGAACTCCTTCGCAGGATCTCGGACAGGCAAAACTTTCCTCAGTCAGGTGCATTTAGAAGCGAAATTGGTGTCCGATCTGGTGTCCGTTCGGATTCGGATTTTATGCAATTGAGTGCGAGGGCGTGCGAAGAGGCAAAGATCCGTATCTATAATGGATTGAGTACGCTACGAGGATCTGTGCGAGGCGGTGCAAGAAGGTGCGAAATGGCAAAATTCACATTCAATAGTCAGGCGCATCCTACATGTCTGGCTTGTAAGCATTTTTGGCTCTGAGCAAATCTCCCAAACTAAGAGACTTCTCCGGCGTCATCAGGTCCGCATGGTATTGGCAGTTGTCACCCCGTGCGAGAGCTTATCGGGAGCTAGCTACCGCACGTTGGTTTACCTCCCTTTGAATCTTCGCTACATCCTGATGCAACAATTGACCATGGTCAACCCGAAGGTCTCCTCCCACGTAGACTCGATCGATATCGGGCTGGGCAGTCACAAGAACCAGGTTCGCATAGGGATCCTCAAGCACGGCTCCGAGCCGCGAGGGGTCAATGACCACGAAATCCGCAAGCTTGCCTGGCTCTAGGCTACCCAGCTTGTTCTTTACGCCGAGAACGTCCGCGCTTCCGATCGTGTGCAGCCAAAGCACCTGATAAGGACTGATGACCGTCGCGTCTTCATACTTGTCACGGATAGCGTAAAGACCGGCACGCATATTCTCGAAGGGATCTGCGAGATCTCCGCTCGCCTCCCCGTCGATTCCCATTCCCACCCGAATTCCCATCTTCAAATATTTGGGAATATCGGGTATTCCGGAGGCCATGCGACCGTTTGAGAGTGGATTCCATGTCATCGCGACATCGTTCTTCGCGGTCACCTGGAGAATGTATTCGTCAGTATGAATGAAGTGACCGAAGATGAGTTTGTTGGACAACATGCCGCTGTCCATGAACCATCGGAACTCAGCCCGCTCTTCTCCCTGGGTCAGCGGCTCTGGAGGCTCCAGGTAGTGGCTCTGGTTCATCAAGGAGTATTCATCCATCAGCGCCTTTTCCATGACGGACTGCTGATAGGTGTTGTTGAATGCGGTGCCCCCGTTGATCATGACGCTCAGAAAGTCCGACGAGGGCGGCTGAATGGCGGTCCAATCCAAGAAGGCCTTGAGCCGTTTGCGCGCCTGATCGATGGTAATTCCGGGCGCCATCATTCCGGGCTCATATCCGTGGACGAAGCGGATACCCGATTTCTCTTCTGCGCGGAATTGGGCCTCATCAAAATCGTTGTCGTCGCCACGCCAGTAAATCCGCGTGTAGTTGAAGTTATAGGCGGTGGTAATTCCGTTCTGAAGGTGATCGAGTGCGCCAAGTAAACAGAACCAATACAAATCTTCGGGGGAGGCCTTCGCTGCTCTCTGAAAATATAGGTCGTTGATCCAGCTAATCAGTGTCTTGTCCCCGGCAAGACCGCGATACGCCGCCTGCCAAAGATGACTGTGGGCTGAGATCAACCCGGGAATGATCCATTCTCCATGCGCATCGAATACCTGTTCGGCGGTTATGCTGGATGGCGGATCACCTGCGCTCACCGTGGTAAGGGTTCCGTCTTCGGCGACAACGAAATAGCCCGTGAACGGTGCACGCTGCTGCGGAGCCATGGAAAATATGCGGGCATTTTTGACCAGCAGCTTAGCTGTTGCTGCAAAAGTGCTAAACGGAAAGAAGACGATAAGCGCGCAAATCAGGCTACATAATGCCGGCGGCCTCTGGAGGTCCCTCCACAAATAATGCCGGGGTTTCGTCGACTCCACGACCGAGACTTTGCGATTCTTCGGGTCTCTAGTGGTCTGTAGCAGAGAACGGCATAGATTCGAATTCATTTGCGGGCGTGGGCTCCCTTCGTCTTCGCCGTTCACGCAGAGTGAAGCGGTGCGGAACGTGATGTCAGAATTTATAGCATTCGACGCGAAAGCGCTCGGGCAAACGTTCTGTACGACCGGCGCAATTAGTTGGCTGGCAAGCAGGCGCGCGGGCCGCGTCCGTAGGCTTGCGTGAAGACTTTATAGAATTGCGCGTAGCTCCCGAATCCTGCTGCATACACGGCTTCAGCCAGGGTTTTCTGTTCTGGCTGTCTATAAAGTTCCCAAAAGCGAGATAGCCGCAGCGAATTACGATACCGGCTGAGCGGAACGCCAATTTGCCGTCGAAATGTCCGGCTCAAATAGGATTCGCTGACTCCACAGTTTTCAGCGAGTTCGCCAAGATCCTGGCTCGAGTCGCCTTCGCTCAAGAGCCTGAGTGCGCGACGTACCGCAGGGTGCAGAGCCACGGCGTCTCCCAGCACCCTGCCTGTGCGCTGGCTGCGCCAGCACAATAGCAGAAGGTGGTGGAGTCCGGCATTCAACCCATCGGGATCCCCGTGCTCATAGGAAAACGCCGATCCCACGCCGAAGCCAGCCTCGCGATTGAGCACGTCCGGGTCGAGGGAACCGCGCATCAGCGAGTCCATGGTCTTTCGGATTAGATCGAACGAATCCGGTTCGAGCAGGGTATTCAGAACACCATCGTGCTCATTCGTTTTGCGCTTCAAGCCAAGGTAGGCCTCAGTACGGCAGGATCGACCTATGAGCGAGGGCTTGAAAACTGCAACGTAGTTTTGCGCGTCGTTCGAAAGATCTACCAGCTGGTGCTCCTGCTCGGGATAGAGCCAGAGCAGGGTACGGCGCTGAAACGTGAACCTGCGCCCGCTTAGCACATAAGTGACCGTTCCCCGGACCACCAGGTTCAGCTCCAACTCAACGTGGTGATGGCTTTTGAGTTTAGGAGGATGCCGAGTGGACTCCACAAGGTAGAGGAAGCCGTCGTAACCCTTGCGGAGCTTTAGATCTTCGAGCACATGGACAAAATACGATAACTCTTGAGCGTTTGTCGAGAAGACATTTTTCCCGGGCGAATTGTAGTGTGAGAGAAGGCTTTGAAAGAAACTGAAAATGGCCTTGTCTCCGCAATCACGGTTGTTCGGACAGCTCCCCAGCGGAGAGTCGGTCGAGGCATGGACGCTGACGGGATCAGGCGGCCTCCAACTGGAAGTCATCACGTATGGCGGCATCGTCACACGACTGCTCGCGCCCGATCGAGAGGGGCGCCTCGCAGACGTCGTTCTGGGTTTCAGAGAGCTTGAGTCTTATTTAGCCGGTCATCCGTACTTCGGCGCGATCACAGGACGCGTCGCGGGGCGGATTGCCGGAGCCCGGTTCACTCTGGACGGAAGGACCTACGAACTGGTGCAAAACCAGGCTCCCAATCATCTCCATGGAGGTGTGGAGGGCTTTGACAAGAAGATCTGGACTGCGACTCCTATAGATGTTCCTGACGGAGGCTGTTCTCTGCGTCTGAGTTATCGGAGCCGGGACGGCGAGGAAGGATACCCGGGTACTGTCGACGTCACGGTGACCTACACGGTCACTGGCGACAATGTTTTTTCAATTGATACTGAAGCTGTTACAGATCGGCCAACGCCGTTCAACGTTACCCATCACTCCTACTTCAATCTTCGCGGAGAGAGTTCGGGTTCCATTGCGAATCATGAACTCCAGATCCACGCGGATCAGTATGTTCCCGCTGATGAACATCTAACCCTGCTCGGGCGTTATGAGTCAGTGAGCGGCCAGGCCAATGACTTTCGCGAGAGCCGCGGTCTTGGCGCCGCGATCCCTAATCTGTTTCTCAACCACGGGGATTTATATCTCCTCTGCAAACCAGGCGGGAGGCGATTCTCCGGTGAGCTTGCACCTGCCGCGTGCCTGGTGGAGCCGCACAGCGGGCGGGCGCTAAATGTTTCCACTACCGAAACCCATCTCCAGCTTTATAGTGCCGCTGCTCTTGATGGGACTCTTACCGGAAAGTCCGGCGTTCAGTACGGCAGGCATGCCGGCATTTGCCTGGAGTGCCACGGCTATCCGGATGGAGCAAATGCTCCGCTTCTCAGTGACAACATCCTACGTCCAGAGCGTCCGCAGCGACACACGACGATGTATGCCTTTTCCGCAGCGCCCGCGAACACGTCCTTTTCCGGCCGCATTGGGCAGAGTGGAAGAGACCGCAGTTCCAGCGTGTGCGGCGTAGAAGCGAACTCTGAACGAGAGCCTGTTACGAATCTTGCGGGATCGCGACCAGGCGATGAGCGATAACTATGGGTCACAATACCGCCGTCCTCGCCCGTCCAATCAAGCCTGACTACAGTCTTACCGGCGTGAGTTCCACCCAGGCGATTGAAAAGGGCCTCGCGGAAGCAGACTGGTATCAATGCCCCGTGCCGCGCGAAGCCATGCGCCGGCTGCTGGAACGCCGCGACGGGCCTGCAATTCGCGACACGATCCTCTGGTTTGCGCTGATCCTGAGCAGCGGCTATGCCACCTGGGCGCTGTGGGGCACGTGGTGGGTGATCCTGCCTTACATCGTCTACAGTGTGCTCTACGCATCGACGTCCGACTCGCGTTGGCACGAGTGCGGACACGGGACGGCGTTCAAGACTGACTGGATGAATAATGCGCTGTATGAAATCGCCTCATTCATGGTCATGCGCGAGTCCACCGTATGGCGCTGGAGCCACACCCGGCACCATAGCGATACGATCATTGTCGGCCGCGATCCTGAAATAGCGGTCCCGCGGCCGCCCGATGTGAAGGCCATCATCAAGTCTTTCTTCAATCTCGGGAATTATCCGAAGTACTTCAGGCGAATCGTTCTGCACTCGTTCGGCCGCATGGCTGCCGAAGAAAAGACCTTCATTCCCGAGATAGAGTTTCCGAATGTATATCGGCATGCGCGGATATACGTGGCTATCTATCTCGCAGTGATCGGGATTGCGATCTATACACGCAGCTTCCTTCCGTTGTTCCTGGTTGGTTTCACGAATTTCTTCGGTACGTGGCTTCTTGTTGTCTATGGCCTCACCCAGCACGCCGGGTTGGCGGAGAACGTTCTCGATCACCGTCTCAACTGTCGAACGGTGTACATGAACCCGATCCACCGGTTCCTCTACTGGAACATGAACTATCACGTAGAGCACCACATGTTCCCACTGGTGCCCTACCATCGCCAGCGCGACCTGCACGAGGCCGTGAAGGATGACTGCCCCACGCCTTATCCAAGCCTCTTCGCAGCCTGGCGCGAAATCCTTCCCTCCGTTCTCAGGCAGGTCAAAGATCCGGCGTATCACGTCAAACGTAAGCTTCCAGAGCCGAAGGCGCGCCTCAATGAAGGCGCCTACAAGTCCGCCGCCGTACCCGATGCGGAGGGGTGGGTCGATGTTTGTCCGGCCACCGATCTTAGACTTGCGGACGTCAAGCGCTTTGATCACGGCAAGAAGACCTATGCCATTTACCGGGACGACGAAGGGAAACTCTATGCCACGGACGGACTGTGCACCCACGGGAATGCCCATCTGGCCAACGGCCTGGTTAAAGACAAGCAAATCGAATGCTCGAAGCACAATGGGCGCTTCAACCTTATCGATGGCTCGCCGGCGCGTGCCCCGATATGCCGCGGTTTGGCCACGTATCCTGTCGAGGAGCGCAATGGCCAGATTGTGATCAACGTCGCGCATGCCAGCGGCGCGGGAGCCCGCACACAAAAGTCGTACCAATTCCGCGTCGTGAGTAATACGAACGTCGCAACCTTTATCAAAGAGCTTGTGCTCGAACCTGCGGAAAAATTCGAGTTTACGCCTGGCGACTACCTGCAGTTCGACATTCCCGCCTACGATGCGATCGCGTTCCGCAAGTTCGCCATTCCGCAGCCGTTCGCCACTGTCTGGGAAAACCAGCATGTTTTCGATCTGATCGCTCGAAACACCTTGGAGGGCCCTCGCCGAAATAACTACTCTCTCGCGAGCAATCAGAAGACTGAGAATATACTCCGGTTTAACATCCGCATTGCAACGCCTCCTCCCGGCCAGGACTGCAATCCCGGGGTCGGATCAAGTTACTTTTTCAATCTCAAACCTGGCGACGACGTTTCCGGCATCGGTCCCTTCGGCGACTTCCACATAAAGCCGACACAGCGCGAGATGGTTTACATCGGTGGAGGCGCCGGCATGGCTCCACTGAGAGCCCACCTCTCGCATCTGCTCGAGACCGAGCAAACTGCGCGCAAAATCAGCTTCTGGTACGGCGCCCGCTCAAAACAGGAAATCTTCTACGAGGACTACTTTAGGGATCTAGCTGCTGGTCATCACAATTTTTCATTTCACCTCGCGCTCTCGTCGCCCCTGCCGGAAGATAACTGGACTGGCCGTGTGGGCTTCATCCACGAGGTGGTACTCAACGACTATCTGAGTTCTCACGCGAATCCAGGGGGAGTGGAATATTATCTCTGTGGGCCGCCCATGATGATCAAGGCCTGCACAAGGGTGCTCGCTGAACTGGGTGTACCCGAAAGCCAGATCTCCTACGACGAATTCTGATGGCAGCGATATCGCGTTTTTTAAACGGTGACTCCGGTAGCACTCCGAAACTCAAGGTCTATCTGAACCTCGACAACCTGGTCGACCTGCGTGCCGACACCGTCTGGCCTGGACTCGAGGGTCTGCCACGCTACCAGCGTCTGAAAGATGACGGCTTCGAGGGCGTGCAACTCACCAACGATCCTCCGCTAGCGGGCGCTCCCCTGCCCCATTGCGGGCTGGACCGTATTAACGCCCCCGCCGACGCCGAGACAATCGCCGCCCGACACGCAGACCGCGGCGATCAGTGCATCACCGTTCACGTCGGTTGGGGACTCGAAGACGACTCAGAGGTTTTTCGACTGGTTGAGTCCGTTCTGGCTGCTGCAGACAAGCACCGTCTCCCGATCTTTATTGAAACGCATCGCGCGACAATCACTCAGGACGTGTGGAGGACGGTCCAGATCACGAAAAAGTTTCCCGAGGTTCGCTTCAACGGCGACTTCAGCCATTATTACTGCGGCCTGGAACTGGTCTATGGCGACTGGAACACCAAGCTTGCTTTCATGGAGCCCATTTTCGAAAGGGTCGGGTTCATTCACGCTCGTGTCGCGAGCCCAGGCTGTATCCAGGTGGGCATCAATGCAACTTTCTCTTCAAGTTATGTCGATCACTTCAAGGAACTGTGGACGCGCGCCATGCTTGGCTTTCTTCGCACCGCTCTCCCGGGGGATGTGCTTATCTTCGCGCCAGAGCTGTTGGCGAGCACACACTTTTATGCCCGCCTCTTTTCAAATGCCTCAGGCCAATTCGTCGAGGAGTCGGACCGCTATTCCCAAGCTCTGATCTACAAGGATCTCGCGCGCGCATGCTTTGCCGAAGCACAACGACGCCTTGCAGCTTCTATTTGACCAGATCAGACGAAGGAAAGACCGCCACTCGGGCGGGTCTTCTCTTGCACTGGCGACCGTTCAAGCTGTGCGGCCCACGAGACCGTGCGGATCAAGGACAAACTTCTTCGCTACGCCGGAGTCGAAGTCCTTATAACCCTTCGGCGCGTCGTTGAGAGGAATCACGGTAGCATTCACGATTTTCGAGATGGGCAGGCGATCATGGAGGATTGCCTGCATCAGTTGCCGGTTGTACTTCAACACGGGCGTCTGGCCTGTGTAAAAGCGATGCGACTTGGCCCAGCCAAGACCGATGCGCATCTTGAGATTGCCGTGTTTCGCGCCCTCATCCTGAGATCCTGGGTCCTCTGTCACATATAGACCGGGAATGCCAATTCCACCTGCGGCGCGGACAATGGACATCAGGGAATTCAATACCGTTGCCGGAGCCTCCTCACCGTCCTTGCCCTGGGCTCTTGCTTCAAAGCCGACTGCGTCCACAGCGGCGTCTACCTCAGGCTTGCCTACAACGTCGGCGATAAGTTCGCCGAGATCATGACTCTTGGTGAGGTCGATCGGCGTAAAGCCCACATTTGCGGCGTGTTTCAGCCGATCGGCGTTCATATCTCCGATCATCACAACCGCCGCACCCAGGATCTGTGCGGAAGCCGCAGCTGCCAGTCCTACAGGCCCCGCGCCGGCTATGTAGACAATGGAGCCTACGCCTACACCGGCGCTGACGGCTCCGTGAAAGCCGGTGGGCAGGATATCGGAGAGCATCGTGAGATCCCGAATCTTCGACATTGCCTGGGCTTTGTCAGGAAATTTGATCAGATTGAAGTCTGCATAAGGAACCAGCACGTACTCGGCCTGCCCGCCGACCCAACCGCCCATATCGACATAGCCGTAAGCGCCTCCCGCACGGCCATGATTGACGTTGAGACATACACCCGTTTGTTGCTCGCGGCAGGTGCGGCACCGCCCACAAGCTACGTTGAAAGGCACTGTGACAAGATCGCCGACCTGTAAATACTCGACGTCGGAGCCAATCTCGATGATTTCACCTGTGATCTCATGCCCAAGAACCAATCCGGAGGGCGCGGTGGTACGCCCGCGGACCATGTGCTGATCAGAGCCGCAGATATTGGTGGCAACAACTTTAAGAATTACGCCGTGACTGATCTTCTTCCCCGCTGGATTTTGCATTTTGGGGAAATCAATCGACTGAACCTCAACTTTGTTCGGTCCAAGAAAAACTACTCCGGAATTCTGTGCCATGAAATCTCCTCAACTCTCCCGTGCGATCGCCTTTCAGGCACGCACTCTCGCGATTGCTCATTCCACTCGAAGGGTCTGCGATCGTGCAGACCCGCGTCGTCTTCGTCAAGCCGAGTAATCGTATCTCTCCATTTACGATGGTGTCTTTTCGAAACGCGTTCAAAAGTTCTCATTTCTTGTCACCGCAGCCAGACTGCGCAAAACGTGTGCCTATAATTCGACAGCGCGACTGCGAGTTGTAAATCACAAAGACTGAAAAGATCGAACAAGGCCGATATGGGGAATGTTGACCGAAGGAAGTTTCTTCAAGGATCAGGGCTGGTCCTGGGTGGCATGGCACTGGAAGTGCAGATACAGGCCCGCGATAGCCTTCGTGACTCGGCCAATGCCACGGCAAATGTGTTGAGTCAAGGATCGTCCTCACGGGCATTTCCCTCTCTATGCAACACCAACATCAAGACCAACATCGGCCTAGGTGATGAAGCGCCGGGAATCATCGACCAGTTCGGCCAACTCGATTCGCGGAACGCGTCCATTTGCCTGAGCATTGGAGATGTTCCACTGAAGTCGCCGAATCTTCATTGGTCTCAGTCTCTTGAAAGCGGCTGTCTTCCGATTGTGAGCACTGAGGTCCAGTCAAACCAGGGGAGCGCGCGCTGGACTGCCGGCGCCACGACCGAGGGGACCGTTCAGGCCGACTACTTCGAGTTCAATCAGGCGGATCTGCCGTTGAAGGTCGACCTCTGGTTTCCATTCGTCACCGGGATTGAAGTCAACGAAGGAATCGTAACCAGCGGTGATCGTATTCTTGCGGCATTTCCACCCTCCTCCGCTGTCAATATGTCGCAAGCGAAATACAACATGATGACGCCGGCACGGGAGAGTTGGTCACTCAGCAGGCAGCCGTGGTCACCGGAGGTACCCGCCGGATTTCACCCGACCCCAATTCCGGGCCTTGATCCTGCATTTGCCAGCGGCAGGTCCTCATATCTTTTTCGCTCATTGCGATACAGGTTCCCTGTAGAGGCTGGGAAGACGTATCACGTCGTTCTCGGTTTATATGCACAGAAAGGCGCCGAGTACCGCTATATCCATTCGCAATCGCTTCTAGACCTGTCTGCAAATGAAATGTCCGTAACCGTGGATCTGGCAGATCTGACGGCCGGCGAGCCGTTTCTTCATGACTTTGTGATCCATGCTTCGACGAATGAGATTCAAATCGCCTCAAAAGTAAATCCGTCTTCCACGTCGCCTTATCGCTGGGTGTTGCTAAACGCGATCTGGGTCTTCGAGGAAGCCGTCGACCTGTCACAGGTCACTACGGGAGCCTTGAGTAATAAGGCTCTGTTCTACGTTCGCTGCGGCGAGGAGTCCATGGCCGATCGCGCTTGCAGAGTCACCTTTGATCTTTCAAACGCTGACGCGGCGACGTGCCGAATCGTTCTGCCTTACGACGTCGGTATAAACAACCGTGATGCGGTGGCGGCGTTTTGCGCCGTCTCGCCGGAAGCCGGCGCAAAACAAAGATGGGAGCGTCTTTTAGAGGATGGAGCGCAGTTCCGCACCGGAGATGCCCGGCTGGATAACCTCTACCGGACCTCTCTGCTCAATATTTTTCTGTTGCGAACAAAGTATCAGGGCGCAGCCAACGACGGCGGGGATCTCTACGTTGTTAAACCGGGCGCGTCAATCTACGACGCTTTCTGGTACAGGGACGCCGCCTACATGATTGCTGCACTGGACGTCGCCGGTCAGTCCAATGAAGCAGAGAAGTCATTGCGCCTCTTCTGGCAAACCGGACTTCGCGGCAATTGTGGATCCTATGAGCAGCAGGAAAGTGGGCTTTGGCAATCTCCTCTAAACCAGTCGGACGGTCAGGGGCAGGTACTGTGGGCACTGGTGCTCCATGCACAGTATTCGGGAGACCTCGAGTGGTTGCGGGTGGTCTACCCAGATATCAGGAAGGGTGCAGGCTGGATCAGAAACGTTACCCAGCAAATGCGCTATCTCACCGAGAACGGTGATCGCCCTATCTACTATGGGCTGCTGCCCGCTGCCGAAGGTGAAGCGATAGGCCAGGGCTATATCTACTATCACGATTTCTGGGCAGTGCTCGGACTTCGGATGGCGATCGAGGCTGCCAGGGCTGTCAATGACGAGACCGATGTCAAATGGATGACAGATGCGTACAATGCGTTCTACGCCAATCTTTCCGCGTCGGTAAAGCTCGCTTTCGAGCGCGTTGGGGGTAACAAATATATCCCTGCAACGCCGTTTCACCCGGTCACTCAACTCGACATTTGGGGGTCGATCGCAGCTCTGTATCCATCGCGATTTCTTGGTGCGAACGATCCCATGATTTCGCAAACCCTCGACATGATGCGCCAGCACTGCCAGGAAGACGAGTACACATACTTCAACAGGAAGAAGCTATGGACATACATAACGGTAGATTGGGCAATGTGCTACCTGCTTCGCGACGACCTGGAAGTGTTCTACAGACTGTTCGACGGATATGTGGCTCATGCCTCTCCAACGAACGGTTGGACGGAAGAGATCTTTCTCGACACGCGGCAAGGCACGGGCGACATGCCACACGGCTGGGCGGCAGCTCAGTTTGTCCACTTGCTTCGCAACTCGCTGGTCTACGAAGACAACGACGTGCTCCACCTTTGCTGGGGTGCAAGGGAAGATTGGCTGAACAATGGAATAACTGTGCGGCGGGCTCCGACCAGGTTCGGCGCCGTCGACTTTGATCTTCGCAAATCCAGCGATTCAGTCGTGCTCGACTATCGGGTGGATCGGGGCACGCACCAGCAGCCGTACGGTCGGGCGCAGCTGCACCTGCCACTGTCGGTGAAGAGGCCTGTCTCAATTCGGGTAAATGGGAAGGTCAGGACGTTAGCTGCAGACCAACGTGCAATTCAACTTGACTAGGCCGCAATCTGCCCTTTCCTTAGTGAACGGGATGTCCAGCGATGTGGGTGATTCTGGAGGACAGATTTTCCGGAGATGCTCCGAGCGAAAACTGGTGTCTTAATGTTCTTGGTCCAAAGCCCTTGATCCGTTTGAATTGGCGATTGAAATTCGAGTAATTGCCGAACCCGACACGGAAGCCTATGTCGAGAATGCTGTCGCTCGTGTTGATAAGGAGCTGCGCGGCCGCTCCGACTCGCAACTCATTCAGATATGCCGTCATGGTGCGGCCGGTCGCCTTCTTAAAGAAGCGGCAGAGCGAGGCCTGATCCATATGAAAGCGCTTCGCGAGCCTGGCGAACTCGATCTCTTCCGCAAAGTTCTCATTCAAGAAGAGACAAATCTCGTCTATCCGGTGCTGGTCGGCTGTCCGGCAGATCGGCTTTACTCTCAATGTGGAAAGTATCTGGCCGTCCTTTTCGTCTGCAAGTTCTACAAGTGCCGACAATAGCGTTGCCAACCTTTTGCCGGGAGACTGAATAGGAAGCTTCGCAATAGATCGTGCGACCCTGCGCCCGATCTCTGTGTGGCCAAAGGCAAGCCCATTCGAAGCACGGCGCAGAAGATGGGCAACCGGGGCCATTTCTTCCAGTTCGAAGAAATGTTCTCCAAGAAAATCGTGACGAAATTGCACAACTACGGCGCGATGGGTCTCGGCCCGCTGTGCTTTTACTGGGCCAGAGCGCCAACTATGCGGCACGTTGGGACCGAGCAGTACAAGATCGCCCGGGCCATAGTCCGCGATGCCATCGCCGACCAAGCGTTGTCCGCGGCTGTTGATAATCAGAGTTAGTTCGAACTCCGGGTGATAATGCCAATAGAACGGGAATTCAGGATCACTTCGCTCAAAGGCAACCACCAAGGCGGACCCCGACCCGACCTTCTCGAAATACGGCTTCATGCGCCGGTCGGCCCCGCGAATGTTGTCCGCGATGATTTCAGGGATCCCGGCGCCAATCTCTTTCCCAGCCAAATACCGCATTTCAGAGTGGTTGATGGATGGAACCTCAATCTTGTTTGTATCGAAAAATGCTATCCCGGTATTCGACGCCATTCGATCATCTCCACTTTCCTGCCCAAAAAGTGTTCGAGGCCAATACCTGCCGTCTGCAATCTTGAAGTAGAGATTGCTCCACAGCCTAAGTAATTTTTTTCAAGTGCAAGGCAATGTTATCCGCGCTTTAACAAGTTGTCTTTTCCAAAGGCGCACAAGAGTTTTCATTTCTTGTCTTTGCGGACGGCACTTGAATCCCTGGGTTGGCTTCCCGGCGCCGGTTATGCCGGCGACGCTGGCGTCGGGCTGCAGAGTTCAACCGAATTAGCGGACCGCGGACACATTTCCTGGAAATCACGTCAATTTGATACCCATAGTGGTCAATTGATCAGAGGACATGTACAGTCATCGTCGGCTACCGTTATCGAAAATTGACCACAGAATGTGTTGCAGGTGATGACTATGAGCATATCCTCCCCACACGGCATCGTTCATAAAGGCCAGGATTCGGAGCACCCTCGGTATACGTCGCTGAATTTCTACGAAGGCTTCGCCGGTCTGCCGCCCCTGGTGGGTCTGCAAACGATGAACGAGGCGGCAACGACTGGCTTGTCCGTCAGCGAGTCGGTTTCTCGATTGAAGCGAGTGCACTGGTCCTTGAAGAGGCTGCACCAAATCTTCGTGTCGCGCATTACAAGCGAACCTGTCTACGAGCTGAAGATGGCCTTCAGCCTGCACGCGTTCTACTGCTCGGAACATGTTGGAGAGATCGCTACCCGTGTCCGGGAAATGCGGCAGCCGCCATACGGACTGGAGGTATCTCCGGACGCGTCGCTCGATCTGTTCTTCGACGAAATACTGGCAGCGCCTACGACACCTGCAGTGCTCCTGGGACTCTACGAGCACGCGATACCCGCGGTGATTCGCGCTCTCGAGAATCTCATTGCCGATACGAACAAGCTTTTTGACCATCCGACTTTTCGCATTTGCCGGCTCACTCTTGTCGAGATGCAGGACGTGCTGCTCTATGGGAATGAAGCCGTTCGTTGTCTTGTCAGCGCGGATGGCCGAAAAGAGCTTGGGGCTTGGCCGGTCACACTCGAGCGTATGCTTGGTGCCGCAGGGGATCTCGACGGCAAGAGAGAACCCACCGGCGAGACCGTCGCAGCTCACTTCTCAGTAATTCCCTACAAGTATGATCCAGTTCCTAAGCGGGATGACCGCTTCAAGGATCCATACAACATGGGGGTAAATGCTGAGGCGATGCTGTTCGACAACAGCATCCCGCCTTTCCCCAAGCTGATCATGCTGTGCTTCAAGCGCATGCGCGAGATTGACGTGCCTGAAATGATGGCAAGCATCCTTGCGGAGACCGAGGGCAAGCCGTGGGAATATTACCGTGATATGACCCGTCAGCTATGGGATGAGGCGCGTCACGCGATGATGGGTGAGCTCGGATTCGTTTCGATGGGAATCGATTGGTCCACAATTCCCTTCAATTTCACCTGGTCACTGGGGCTGAATACCTTGCTCACTGCGAAGGAGCGGCATGGAGTGCTGTACACCATCGAGCAAGGGCTTATGCCTCGAAAAACGGGCAAACAATATGAGTGGGAGGTCGCAATAGCTTCCGCCAATCCGCTCTCCGCCATGATTCAGGACTATGACTGGGCGGACGAAGTTCTACATGCCAAGATCGGACGTGATTGGATTGTGTCGGAGGTAGGATCGCAAACGGAAGCCATAGCTTTTGGCGACAAGGCCTGGTCCAAAATCCTGGTGGACTGGAAAAAATGGAAAGAAGACGGCCTTACAGAACATCGAAACTGGTGGCCTGATATTTATCGTGCGGCCTGCCAGAATCAAGGCGTTGACCCCGATCCGAAGCTACTTGCGTACGACACTACTTACGAAAAATCGCGGGCCGATCTGAAAGAAGTTGTTTCCTGATTTGCATTCTCTTGAATCAAGATTGGCGACACACGGTTCCACGCAGAACCTAGAGGGCTTGCGGTGAGCTTCATTCTGATATCCCGTCATGAGGATGTTGTTGCGAAAGAGAACGAGTAGACGCTGACTGGCGGAAACGGTTCGAATACCCTCGCAGCTGTTCAACACCGATCTGGTCCTCCATGAGTAGAATTTCAATCTCAAGCACGAAAAACCGGCTGCAAATGACGTACACAATATCGTCAACGGTAAAAAAGACAGTTACCTTGCTGCAGTGCTAGCGTTCTATCTCACTGGAACTTTGATGAATCGAAGAGATACTCTCAAGCTGCTGATGGCTGCATCGGGAAACCTGATCCTCCCGTCGAGCAACGCAACAGGCATTCTTTTGACACCATCCGATCCTCCGGCGCAAGCAGAGACGAAAATCGCGCCAGTGTTCAGGTGGCTGACTTTGGGAGAGGTAAAACCCTCAGGCTGGATCAAGGAGCAGATGCTGCGAGACCTGAAAGAAGGTTTTGCAGGACATCTAGGAGAGTTGTGCCACGAAGCCTCCTCTGACATCTTCGTCAGCAATCGCAACAGTGCCGCATCAGGCAACGTGGCGAACGTCGAGAAAAACAATTGGTGGAATGGCGAGACAGAAGGAAACTGGCGAGCGGGTTTCATTATGATGGCTTATCTCACCGGAGATAAGCCGGCGATGGAGGCGGCCGACGCCTATGTTCGCCATATTCTCTCTTCGCAGGGAGAAGACGGCTATCTGGGTGTCTTCGCACCCGATATCAGGTTCTCCAGGCCGGGAGAATTGTGGACGCAGGCTTGCCTTATGCGAGGCCTGCTCGACTATTACGAACTGACCGGCAAACATGAGGTGAGGGACTCCGTCGTTCGTGCCGTCAACTTAACCATGTCAGTCTACGGTCCACGGAAGACGCCCATCCTATTTGAGTACACGATTTCCGGGCAGGGATTGAGTCACGACTTGATGATCTCCGACGTGACGGAGCGGCTGTACGATCTAACCGATGAAGCGAAATACCGGGACTTTACGGTTGGCCTGTATCAGAACATGAGCGCTAATACGAGCAAGGCGGATGCCAGCCTGACCTCGCTCCTCAATCTGAATTCCGATTTCGTGGACCATGGCGCCAATACCTTTGAGGCAATCCGGGTTCCGCTCTGGCTCTGGATGGCGACCAGCAGAGATGACTTCGGTCGTGCGTCCCGAAATGCCCTAGACAAATTGAATCGATACACCGAGGCGAGTGGTTCTGACGTGAGCCAGGAGGATGTCCTCGCTTTGAAACCGGATCCCAGTACCACCGAGTACGAATATTGTGGGACGAAGGAGATGCAATTCACTCTCGAGTCCGCATTGCAGAAGACCGGCGTAGCCTCTCTTGGCGACAAGGTCGAACTGATTTGGTTTAACGCTGCGCAGGGTTCTCGCTTGCCAAATGGAGCTGCGATTACGTATCTCACCTCTGACAACAGGCTTCACTGCGATGGTGTGTCGCCTGACGGTGCCAAGCCCGACATCAAAAACAAGTTCTCTCCGACTCATACGGATGTGGCCGTATGCTGTAATCCTAACGCCGCCAACGTGGCCTCTCTCTATGTGCGCGGCATGTGGATGCGGCACAACAGCGGGGCGCTCGCCGCGCTGCTCTATGGACCCTGCACCGTTTCCACCACTGTTGAAAACGTCCCGGTTCGGATCGAGGAGAAAACTCTCTATCCCTTCGAAAACACAGTCACGCTCGAGATCCACACGGAAGGCGCGCCGGAATTTCCGTTCTACCTCCGTGATCCGGGGTGGTCACACGGCACGATTGTGAAATGCGACGGCGCCACGATTACCCGCGAGGATTCCTACTGGTTAGTCAGGAAGAAGTGGCAGCAAGGCGATAGCGTCCATATCACCTTTATCCCGACGATCCAGGAGGTCCCAACCGTCAACGGTGAGTTCGCTCTGAAGTACGGAGCACTGTTATTCGCGCAAGTGCTTGAAGCACAGAAAACAACTCTCAAGACCTATTCCATACCCGGGTTCGAGGACTCGTACTACAAGCTAGCCGGAAAATACGAAACACTCGCTCTTAACGCATCCTCGCAGTGGCAATCATTTGGCTTCAAGGTGATGCCAATCACGGACGGTGTTAATCCGCTGCGTCCGTTTGACGCTGCGCTCATCACTCTCCAAGGAACCATGACAAAACAACCAGATGGAACGCAGGTGCCGGTAACTCTGGTCCCGCTAGGAAATGCCGCCATTCTGCGCCGGGTTACTTTTCCAGTCGGATAAGACCGTCAGCACGCGAACTTCGCTCGGTTCAATCGCGTTCTGTGTGCTCGGACTTTGTAAGTCAAGCATCAGCAAGGAGTATCATTGATCACTCTCAATCGACGCACATTCGTTCACCTCTCTACGGGAGCCCTGCTTGCGTCCGCGTCAAGCAGGCTTTTCGGCAATACAGAGGCACCCTCGATTACGAGGCAGGGCGGAGAAGTCCGAGTCGAAGGCTACAACTACATATGGGAGTACTCTGAGGCCAGCGATACGTTCCGTCTGCGAGACTCGAAAAAGCGGCTGATCGTCAGCGGAAAACTGCAGCCCGCGGTGATCGTGTGTCCAACCCAGGACCCATTGCGAAGACAATGCAGTTCGGGCAACGCGATGATTCATCAGACCGATCGAGGCCATGTGACAATCCAGTACGAGAAAGTCAACGGCGCGGCCACGGTGTCAGTTACATGGCGTTTTGACGGGCACGGCATCTGGGTCGATCCCATCGTCTATGACACGCCGTCCGCAGAGGACATTGTCAGTCTCTGCTACTTCAGCGAGGCGGACGGGGCAACCAATAACGCCGCCCTTCATGCTACGTATCTTGTGGTTCCCGGCATCAGTGAAGGATCTTCGGTCAGCCCGATCGTTCGAGACGACATGCACCTCAACGAGAATGTCTGGCTGGGCCGCGGAAGCTTCATTCCCGGCCTGAACCAACAATGGGCGCTGCCGGTCCACTATTTTTGTGGGTTCAGCGTCGATTCCTCTGCCGGCCTGAAGGAAATGTTCACCGACGGACGCTCGGAGGCATTCACCTGTGGCTTGGCCGACCTGCCTGCCGGGGACTTGTTCCTGAACATGTATCAGGGCAACTGCAGCCCCTGGGTCGACTATCGAAGTGATTTGTGGAAGCACATTCGGGGTCCGGGAAGATTAACGCTCGGTGCTACCCTGGTGTGGTCCATAGGGCCTGACTATCGTGACGCGATCTCCGGCTACTATAGGAGTCTCCTTCAATCCGGAATCATTCACATCCACCAGAACTCCGCGCACAAGACCCAGATGGCGCTTACTCCTGAATTCTGCACCTGGGGTTCACAGGTTGATGAGAACAAGGAGCAAGACCATCTCGACGAAGCCTTCCTCGAGGAAACCTATCGTGCCCTCAAGGCTTCGGGGCTGAAGGCTAGCCTCTTTTCGATAGACGATAAGTGGGAGGGTGCCTACGGCAACCTGGAGCACTCAAAGACCAGGCTTCCCAACTTCGAGCAATTTCTGGAGAAGCTTCGGGCCGATGGCTATCGCGTGGGCATGTGGGCAGCGCTCATGCGTTGCGAGCGTCCGTCTGACATCGGTCTAACCGAAGACAACATGCTCAAGACGCCGGACGGCACTCCATATCTGGCGAAAAACTCCGGTACCACGCATTACTACATCATCGACTTCACTCAACCGGCGGTAGAAAAGGTT
The DNA here is from genome assembly GCA_963823845.1 of Terriglobales bacterium. Classification (GTDB taxonomy): domain Bacteria; phylum Acidobacteriota; class Terriglobia; order Terriglobales; family Acidobacteriaceae; genus Alloacidobacterium. The sequence continues at coordinate 589,255 of CAWGND010000014.1, read as the reverse complement.
CTTACCGGCCTGGTGAAGAAGTTCATCCGCAGGTACAAACCGGACCTCTTCAAGTTCGACTTCGGATACGAGCTGCCCGCCGCCGGCATTGCAGCTCCGCAGGATAAGAAATGGACTGGAGAGCGGCTAGTGTGGAAAGGCCTCGATATCGTCATCAAGGCCATGCGAGAGGAAAATCCGGATTTGGTTGTGATGTACTATCAGCTCTCGCCACTCTTTCTTGACTATTTCGATCTGCACAGCACCGACGATCTCTTCCTCGCCGCTGGAGAATATGATCTCGAAGCCAACCGGCGAATCTACTTCAGCAGCCTGCTGGGACCACTCGGTATTCCGACGTACGGGTCTTCCGGATACGACTGGGCCAGCGCGCCCAGCATCTGGTTCGATTCGGCGGCGTCTGGAACGATCGGATCGCTCAACGACTTCCACGCCGACGAGCAAGGAGAAAAGGGCTCTCCGGAATTCATGGCGAAGTACAACGGCATGAGCAAGGTGCTGCGGCCGACGAATATCTTCGAAGTCATTCCGCTGGGCTCGATCTCCGAGGCGCCGACGTATGGTGCGCACGCTCGCTCGTGGGCGAGATTGGAAGACGGCCAGCTTGTCCTTTTCGCTTATCGTCCGCCAATCTCGGGTGAGGCGAATCCCCTCGCGTCAGAGGCGACGCACCCTCTCGTCCGGAATGCCGTGCACTCCAGTGTGCCAGTAGTTATCGCCTCGCGTGGAAAAAGCAGCATATCGAAGGATGGGGAGCTGGCAGTGGTGGCCTACGGTGGCGGAGAGATTTCGATTCTTCGGGAAAGCGGCAAACAGGCTGAGATTGTGAGTCACTATTTCGGAGGCGAAATCGCCCAAGGCCAGGAGCAGATTCACGATGGCCGGCTTACGATCACCGTCGCCGATCGTAGCGCGACAGGAAAGCCGATCGAGTGGATCGACATACATATTTCATAGCATGCAGACAAGGGTCCCTCAATGCAGGATGTAAAGAGCTCTACAAATCTGCCTTACGTCATTTTTCTCGGCGCGACTGCGGCGCTGGGCGGAATGATGTTCGGATTTGATCTGGCAATCATCGTTGGCGCAGGCTCGTTCCTTGTTGAACACTTTGGCCTTGGAGACTTGGGTTTAGGGTGGGCGTACAGTTCCCTTCTATTTGGTTGTGTGCTGGGGTCAGTGATCGCAGGCCGGTTGACCGACCAATATGGACGCCAGAAGATACTTCTCTTCGTTGCTCTGCTTTTCATCGTTACTTCAATCGCCACCGGCGTTGCCCCGACCTTTACCCTCTTCGTCGCCGCAAGGTTCGCGGGCGGGGTCGCCGTGGGCGGCGTGTCGGTCCTTTCGCCGATGTACATTGCAGAGGTTTCGCCGCCGAGGATACGAGGCAGAATGGGCGCAACCTACCAGCTATCCATCACATTTGGCATCCTGACTTCGTACTGTATTAACTACTGGCTCCGCAATCTTGGCGAATGGAACTGGCGGTGGATGTTCATCAGCGGTGCATTGCCGAGCGTCCTGTTTTTTCTCACCTTGATTCGCGCGCCTGAGACTCCCCGATTCCTCTTCAAGATCGGTAGAAAGAAAGAAGGCTTAGCTATTCTGGCGCGCATCATGGATGAGAAGGAGGCCGCTCTCGAGGCGGCTGAGATCGAAGCGAGCCTCGCCGGGTCGTCGGCTGCTGCAGAGCCGCTGACATCCGCGCCTATCCGCCGTATCGTTCTCATCAGTTTTGCTCTGGCAGTCCTGATTCAGGTATCGGGCATCAATACCATCATCGATTACGCCCCTCTGGTCTTGAGGTCTGCTGGATGGAAGATCGATGCGGCGCTTTTTTCAACCTTCATCATCGGTGGAATTAATTTTGCCTTCACTCTGATTTCCTTCTGGACGATCGATCGCTACGGACGCAAGCCTCTCTATACAATAGGCTCGTTGGGCATGACGGCTGCGTTGGCGCTGATCATAGGAATGCTGGCAGCAGGGAGATTTAACGGCGGCATCGTCGTTGGTCTGATGGCGCTGTTCATCGCATTTTTTGCCTCTTGCATCGGGCCTGTCTTCTGGACGCTCGTGCCGGAGATCTTTCCCAACAAGGTCCGCGGCCGGGCTATGGTCGTCCCCGTGGTGACTCAGTGGGTAGCCAACGCCTTTGTAGTTCTCTTGTTTCCGCTTGCATTCAATCAGATCGGCAAGATTCCCACCTTTGCTTTCCTGGCCTGCATGGCGTTTTTGCAGGCACTCTTCACCTTGCGTTTCCTGCCGGAGACGAAAGGAAAAACGCTCGAGGAGATCGAGGACTATTGGAGCGGAAAGCGAACGATTTCACAATTGCGCGGTTGATCGGTCCGGGATTGCTATTGCCAGATCTCCCGATAGATCTGCTCTATCTCCGATGCGGACGGAACCCTTGGGTTATTTTGCGGCGAGCCCGACGCCAGGGCGTGCTTTGCCATGGTTGGAATTATCTCGAAGTACCGCTCCTCGGCGATTCCGAAACGCCTGGGCGACGGAACCTCGAGTTCTTCATTCCTGTGAAACAATCCTTCGATCAGCTTGCTCACTGCCGCAGCCTCTGAGTCCTTCAGGCTTGCAACTCCCATAGCGTGCGCGCAATCGGCATATCGTGCAGGGGCGGCCTTCGCTGAGAACCGGGTCACTGCAGGTAGCAACATGGCATTCGAAAGCCCGTGCGGGACATGGAAGAAGAATCCAATCGGCCGGCTCATGCCATGCACTAAAGCGACGCTGGCGTTGGAAAACGCCATACCCGCCATAGTGGCCGCCAGCATCATCGCTTCACGCGCGCTGCGATTGTCTGGTTGGTGGAAGGCGATCGGCAGCTCCGCCCGATGGTTTTCATGGCTGACAACGCCAAGGCATCCGAAAAAGCAGTGGCCTTGCGGCTCACATATGCCTCAATTGCATGAGTCAACGAATCAGTGCCCGTATCTGCCGTCAGCCGTCGCGGCATGGACATGGTCAGTTCATAGTCAACAATCGCAGCCGAAGGTACCAACGCCCCGCCTGCAACCAACATCTTCTCTTCGGTCGCCGAGTCGGAGATGACAGTGAACCGGCTTACTTCCGAACCAGTTCCAGCCGTAGTCGGTATCGCAACGTGGGGGAGGGCCCGATACAGGTATCGGCTTGGGAACCTTGTAATCGCTGATCCGGCCTCCGTTCGCCACCAGGAGGCCGATGGCCTTCGCCGTGTCGATGGAGCTCCCGCCTCCGAGGCTGACCAAACTGTCGTGTTTGCCTTCGATAAACGCGCGCACACCCTGGTCAACAGCCCCGGTGGTAGGATCTGCGACAGAACCCGCGAAAATCTTGCAGTCGATGCCGCTGGCCACGATTTGATCCTTGAGTCTGGCCGCAAGTCCGGAGCCTGCGAGAAACGCATCCGTCACAATTAATGGCTGGCGGCACTTCAAGCCGGGAAGCATTCCTGCAGCTTCGTTAAAGGCACCGACACCGACTTTTAGGATTGCCGGAATGCGAATATCAGCTGTCATAGCGACTGTCAAGGCTGCTTAAAAGCCTAACTCAATCGCGTCTACAAACCTTGCGAAACTGCTTCCCGAGTGAATCAACCGGGAGCAGTTCCGCTGGCGAGACTGGCACTTAGTAGTACAGCTTCAACGCAAGTTGCAAAATACGCGGATTACTGCGCGATGACGTGATTTGACTGAAACCCGCGGTATTCAAAAAGTTCAGGTTTGCAGAGGGATTGGCGAACGAATGCCAATTAGGAAGGTTAAAAGCCTCTGCCCGGAATTCAAGCTTCACCGCTTCGTGAATTGGAAACTGTTTGAACAGTGACATATCGAGATTCTGGAAACCGGGACCTCTTACCGGAGTGGGGCTACCACCGAGGGGGGCGGTAACCGACTGACCTATCTGGGTTGCGACAGGCGGATTTGCAAATGCATTTGGATTGAGCCACTGGTGAACATTGTGGGGGCCGCCGTAGATGTCCTGGCCCCGCACGACATTGGCGAAGCAACCAAAATCTGCCGTTGTTGGTGTCGGGCACTGAATTGTGAAGGGTTGTCCCGTCTGGTGCGAGAAGATGAAGTTGGTGATCCAGCCGCCGATGAAGGCATTGGTGACCGAGTTGACGCTGTTCAGAAAAGGCTGATTCCGGCCAAAAGGTAAGTTGTAGGATCCTGAGGCATGAACGACCTGGGCAGTATCAGAGAAACAGAGCCCGTAATCGGCTGATTGACCCCAGCCGGGAAGCCAAGGTGCTCTGTAGCTTGGCAGCGTCGAACTTATCAGCGAGCGTTGATCGGTCATGCACTTGGAATAGGTGTAGTTCGCCAGTACGGTCAGCCCCGCACTCAGCTGATGCTGATATACCGCCTGAAAAGAGTTGTAGTTACTCGAACTTGAGGTGGCCTGATAAACGGCGTTCGGGGCCAGGGTCGGAAACGGGATATGGCCCGTAACCGTGGGATCATACATGTTTGTTCCCGGCGGCATTATCGCAGACGGAGCATTCTGAGTACTTGCACTGTCCAGATGCCTTCCCAGAGTAGCTACGTACGCGAAAGAAATTGAATCATGTTGGGTGAACTGATCCTGGACGGTCAAGTTAAATGTCTGCTGATAGGGCGTTTGAAAGTTATATTGTCGCCCATAGAGTGTGAGACCGGCTCCGTTCACGGCACTGGGATTTTCGAGATTCTGTGAGACCAGGGCATTCCCCAGAACGGCCGTGTCTCCTCCCGGCACGGTGAGCGGAGTTTGGGAATCGACCGCATAAAAGTTCACGGTGTAGGAGAATGGATAGTTTCCTCCGATGTTATAGCCAAATCCAGTGTTGTTCAGCGTCCCATAGGTGATGCCATAGCCTCCGCGTACCACTACTTTGGGGGTTGCGCGGAACGCAAAACCGAGTCGGGGGGCAAAGTTAGAGTTTTGGGCATTTCCCGTAGCGTTATTTGAAGTGCAGTTGATACCAATGTTGTAGGAGGCCATCAGCGCCTGAAAAGTCGACGAAGTGGGAACGGAGCAACCTTTTTTCGGAATATAGTAGGTTCCCGAGGATCCCGATCCTCCGCCCGTCTCAACGAAGTTAGCCTGTCTTCCGTTGATTTCCTGATAAGGAGTATAGTGGTCCCACCTGAGGCCAAGATTAAGCGTTAGTGTGGGAGTAACTTTCCAGTCATCCTGAAAGTAAGCTCCGATGTAGTACCGCTGGTCGCTCACCTGAGCATAATTGGAAAGGCCATAAGTTTGCAGTCCGCCAACATTATTGATACCGTCGGGAACTGTTGAAGAGGCAGGCACAAGGAGCATATCTCCAACACCTTCATAACCTGAATTCTGATTGGGAATATCAGAGTATTGGCCGGTGAAGCCGAAGTTTCCTTTGCCATAAGTAGGCTGGATAATCGGCGCATAAAAATTGTCCACCTGAAAGCCAGTCTTGAAGGTGTGTGACCCATAAATTTTGGTCACATTATCCATGATCTCCACAGTGCGGATTGTATTCAGAGTTGGCATCCAGCCAGCGACCCCCATACCCGTAAGAGGGCCGATCGCGATGGGCGGTAATCCTCCATTTCCCGGGTACTGGGGCACCCCCGCAATTCCGAATTGTTCTGGTATGCCAGTCATGTTGCCGTAAACCGCGTTTAATCTCTCAACGTTGTGGATATATCCAATATGGAATTCGTTGGTAAGAGTGGGCGTAAAGACGTGCGTATAACCCAGGATGATCGCATACCGCGGACCCTCTTCAGGGCCATCCCCATAAACCTGACCTTCTGCATACCCTGGCAAGGACGGCGGTAGAAATATCGTTTCGTTGCTATAGCTGTATACGCCAAAGAGGATGTCTTTGCTGCTGATGTTTTCATCAATGCGGACATCAAACTGATTGATGTCATTGGTCCCAGAAGGAAACTGGAAGTAGTTGGGAAAAGTAGTCCTGCCAGGTGTGGGATTGGGATACAAGGCAAGAAGCTTAACCGCGTTAGGATCGAGACGCGATAGGGGAAGAATATTCAGATACTGCGCTTGACCCGTAAAATCCCTGATCCCGGAAACATTCCCGTTTGTATAGAACGGGTCGCGAACATAAATAGCCTTGCTCGAAGCGTTCTGCAAACCAGAAACGGGATCAACAGCATTCGCCGCAACCATGCGGGTTGTAGCGGGATCCAGAATGGTTGCCAGTGGGTAGGCCCTCCCGAGCGCGTCGGTCTTCGTTCCACTCACTAGGCTGAAATAGTCCTGGAAATTGGTGAAGTTGCTGCTGTGCATCAAGAGAGTTGGAACGCTCGAGCTACTGGCTGTTGGCGTACTGATTCTGGTGCCCTGATAGTCGAAAAAGAAGAAGGTCCGGTTCCTACCGTCATAGAGCTTGGGAATGTAAACGGGGCCTCCAATCGTTCCGCCGAACTGGTTTTGGTGATAAGGCGGGCGTGGTGTATCGGTCTGATTTGCAAAGTAGTCGTTGGCGTTGAAGACCGTATTTCGAACGTATTCCCAAAGATCCCCATGGAGGCTGTTGGTCCCCGATTTGAGGACGGCATTAACGATCCCACCGGTGGAATGACCGAACTCGGCGTCGAAATTGCCGGTCTGTAGTTTGAATTCCTGAATGGCATCGGGGGGTGGCACAAAGGCGGTGTAGCCATTGTTGCCGCCAGCCCCCTGGATATTGCCCCCCCCGTAAATCTCTACGTTGTCATCGATTCCATTCAGGCGGAAGTCGTTCTGCGTCCAATCGATGCCCATCACATTGAACTCGGCATTGCTCGCGCCTCCGGTTGTGACGGTGCCGGCGGCCAACAATCCAAGTGTTGTCCAGTCACGGCTTTGTAGCGGCATGTTGTTAACTTGTTCCTGGTTGATCGTCTGGCCAATTGATGCATCGCTCTGCTGCAGCAATGGGGTCGCTGCAGTCACAGCGACCTGTTGACTAACAGTGCCAATCGTAAGACTCACATCGATTGTCAGGTAGTCCTGGATGTGCGCCTGAATGCCCGAGCGGGTGAAGTTGCCAAAGCCAGGTGCAGTCACCTTCAACGTATAGGTGCCCGGGTTCACGGCTTCGAAGACATAGTCGCCCCCAGCGCTGGAACGTGCTGTCTGGACTACGCTGGTCGTATCGCTTGTGATGGTTACAGTAGCGCCAGCGATCACCGCTTCGCTCGCGTCTGTCACTCTTCCCACGATGCGGCCGGTCGCGATCTGGGCAGAAACATTGTAAATCGGAGCAGTTACTGCCAAGAAGCAAACGAAAAGAACTACTCCTATAGCGTGTTTAGGTAACTCTGTCAGCGTCTTCTCTAAGAAACACCGCACAGCTTGCGACAGTTCCGTGATTGTCGACACCCTATGGACTATTTGCCTTGTCATGGCACGCCACCCTTGCATTTAAACGAGATTTCGTCAGTATTATGCTGGACTCTAAAAGTGGACAAATCGTAGGCGCGGGCCGGGAGTCCTGTCCTCATCGGGATTGACATTTTTATGCACTCAGTTGACTCATTGAGCCGTTCACCCGCCACAAATGGAGTCAATCTTTTTTAGATTTTCCCCGAATAGGAAAATCGCCGCGAGGGGTCGACGAACACTGTAGAGAACCGGGTAATGCCCCGGAAAAGGGCTGTGCTTAGTCGTCAGATTGACTAGCGTGTAGCTGTGATGGACAGAAGCTTCCCGCGATATCGAATATTCTTGAAGTTCCCTTTAAATTTCGGAATGATCACCGTCTGCGCCAAGTCCCCCGCATCTGGATGCGCTAGACCAAAGATCGTTCGCACGATCACTTCGGCAAATGCTCCAGAAGCGCTCTCGAAATAATCCTGCAATTCCAACGCTTTTCGCACCGGATAAGCCTTGGTTGCAACGTAATGAGCCTGACCAAATGGCCCCTCACGGGTAGCTGACTCCACGCTTCGCAGGCGCTCGAGTGCCTCCACTTTCCGCCCTGTCTTGAAGAATGCCTCGGCGGTCAGTGCTGGCCACGCGTCGTAAGCACCAGTCGATCCGTGATCTGGCCTGCTAGACTCCCTGGCTGCACCGTCACGCGGCGAGAGCGCGTACAACCACTCTGGGGTCCACAACTCTCGGGTCACAAAGGCGATCATCTCCTCAATCCTTCGCGGGCCGAGTTCGTTCTCCATGGCAGCGATCGTGGTAAAAAAGTCGATGCAGTGCCGCACTTCTACCTTCTTTGCGTCTGGCAACTCGCAGGCCCAAAATCCCTGACCATCTACATAAAGGTCAAGGACTTCCTTCGCGAGCTTGTCTGCCAGTTGGTTTAGTTCCCGCGCTTGGTCAGCTTCTCCGCGCGCAGTTCGGATCCGTGCCAGGGATCGCATCATCCACACGTTGGCGGCATTCAGCGATGGCACGCGGTGGATATATGTTGGAACCGTCTCAAGCAGGTTCGATGCATCGCCATAGTCCGCCAGAAGGCTTGGCGGCTTGTTCAGCGTCTTCCAGTAAAGCGAAATCTCCTCCAGATAGTCGATGACGCTCTTGTTTCCACTGACGGTTTCATCCAGGAACTGGTGGTCGCCGGTGATGTTGACGTAGGTGTTGACGAGTTGAAAGATCGAATAGTCATTGGCGGAGTACCAGGGGCCAACCGTTTCCATACTCTGGAAGTCGATCGCATAGCAGGAATGGATGTTGCTCGCCAGAAACAGCGTCAATTGCAGCTTCATGCAAACGGGATCTAGCAATGCCCACAGGGTTGAAAAGAAGCTGGTATCCCAGAAATAGACGAGAGTTGTCGCCCAGCGTGGAGACGCGGTAACAAACACGCGAGGGCATCGACCGCTTAGATTCGTTCTCTCCAGGCACAGCAAGCTGAGAATGCTGTGGTAGTACAGCTTGCGAATGGGGGCGTCAGAAGTGACAAGGACAGGTAAATTTCCAGAAAAGTGCTCATTCCGGGGATCGAAAGCCGCCACATAGCGTTTCTGCCAATCCGCTCGCGCCTCTTCCCAGACCTTGGAGAAGTTGGCCTTCCATTCTGCCGCCTGCCGCGCCACTGAATCGATCTCCGGCCCTGCAGCCATCACGCCCCGCAACGTGAAGGTCTCGCCGGATTGGATGGTGACCTTCCAGGTTGCATTGGAAGACGAGGGCAGCGCTTGATCGGGATTCGACAGGAACAGTAATCCGGTTGCGCTTCGACTTCGCAGGTCTTTGGTATAGAGCAAATCGCCGCCATCCAGGTGAATTGTGCCGAGTTGGAAATCCCCCTGATCCTTATCCCCTGGACGAGGAGTCTCCCACGCCCACTTGCCTGGATAGTGTCGAATGCCAGCATACAAGCTAATCGCTAGAGTAGCCGAGTAGCCTGCTGGGCCATGGTTCGTAATGCCCACTGCGAACAGGAAACCGCGTTGTTCAAATGGCATGCGCAAGGTCGTGAGGATGCTTAGGTGTTCCAGAGCCGACCTGCGCCGGATCTGGTAGGGATACCACCGGAATTCCTGGGCTGCGACCATCTCCCCATTCAATGACAGAATTCCCAGCTCTCCGCCCTGTGCAAACGGCGGAATGGTCAAATTTTGTACGCCGAGTATGTTGCGAGAGCTTTCAAGACTTCCGTGAAAGTTCGAAAGTGCGGGCGTGTGTTCAATCAGGTTGCCGGCCATCCAGTCGCCCGCTAGTTCATCGAGATTCGGGATTTCCTGCAAATCCGAAGAGGGCTGAGCGTCCGCCAGCAATTTCTCGTGGTGCAAATCAGCGCGCGGAGGGAACATGACGCCGCCGGTCGCAGCCGCAGCTTTCTTGATGAATTCGCGTCGTCTCATTTGGACAGTCCCAGATCCAATCGCAGTTTCAGATGTGGCCACTCGCTCAGCAAACAAATGAAGGCTGCGGCATTTTAGGCGGAGTTCCGCAGCCGTGTCTTCTTCAGCTTTGACATACTTATCTATCCAGTTGACTTGAGGAATGCTTACCGGATGGACAAGTAGCCTGCGTATTGCAGGCGTCAGGCGCATCGCTCTTTCACCTCGGCCTGCGTATAGAATTGTTAAGATGATTGTCAAACTTCGTGCTCGCGCGTCGGGAATCCCCGTATTAAGAGAAGGGGTAGCCGCTCAGCCAGGCGGCATGAGATCGTAAGCAAGACCAACTGGTCCTTGAGGAATGTGTGCGTGGCTTGAAAGGACTATCCTCAGCAAAGATCATCGTCCTATCGATGCTACTGGGACAGTCGGCGTGCTTGGCCGCACGTCAGTTAGTTCAGTCCGCTTCACCCTCCGCTGCCAGTGCGACCGAACAGGAGTGCAGCAGAAAACGTGCCGATGCTCTTTCTCTTGCCCAGGCGGGAAGCTCATCCCGTGCAGTCACTCTGCTGACCGATTTGTATTCGAAATGTCCCGGCTATGAAAACGGACGTGACCTTGCCGATGCGGAGGTAGAGGGGGGCCAATACGAGAACGCCAAAACTCTCGTAACCTCTCTACTCAAGCAACAGGACCGGGCGGAGCTTCATAGCATCCTTGGGAATGCCGAAGCAGCGCAGAAGAACTATAAAGCGGCCGCGATCGAGTACCAGAAGGCTGCAGAGATGGACCCGAGTGAAACGCACATCTTTGATTTCGGCATGTCTTTGTTCCACCTGGACCACAACGCTGCGATCACGATCCTTCGTTATGGCGTGCAAAAATATCCTGGCTCAATCAAGCTCCACGTGGCCTTGGGAACCGTGCTGTACGCAGATGGGAAGTCACTTGAAGGCGCACAACTTCTCTGTGAAGCCGAAGAGTTGAACCCTTCCGATCCGCATCCAATGGAGCTGCTCGCAGAAACTGAGATTGTTCCCCCTGAGTTGGCTCCGAGGATTATTTCCCTCTTCGCTGATCTGAACAAAAGATACGAACACGATGGTTTGATTCTCTACGACTATATGATGGTCCAGTCCGGACGATGGTCGAGAAGCACGGACCCTCCGCCTCCGCATTTCGCCGATTCCCTTGAAGCAGCACTTCGGTTGAATCCCAAGCTGCCTCAAGCCTATTTCCAGTTAAGCCTGATCGCCGAACAGCAAAAGAACTATGCGGAAGAGATTCGGCTCCTCAAGAAGGCCATCGCGCTCGACCCGAACAAAGAGGAGTACCACTACCGCTTGGCATTCGCTTACCGAAAGTCTGGCGACGAAGCGAAATTTCATGAAGAGCTGAATGAGTTTCAAAAGCTGCACGGCGCGACTCCGGATGGTCAGTAAGTCCTGCGCTGTTCTTCGGCGATGGAAGTTAGGCGCCATATCCAGCATGATCCTGTGCGGTGTCTTCCAAGCTGATCCCTTGGTTGGAATTCAAGGCCAGCAACTGGCGCGACAATCGGTACCTGCGGCTTCGCGCGGAATCATCCAAAAGGAACCGCATCCAGCAAAACCATCAACAGGAGCTGAGATCCACTTCGACAATATCCTCGAGGGCTCTACGATCAACTTCAAACTCAGAAATAGTGTCAGCTCAAAACGATACTCAATCGAAACTATGGGTGGGGGCGTCGCAGTCTTCGATTACAACAACGATGGTTTACTGGATATCTTCTTCACCAACGGTGCCGAGATTCCGTCTCTCGAAAAAACAGGCCCGGAATACTATAACCGCCTCTACCGCAACAATGGCGACGGCACCTTTACCGACGTCACCGCGAAGGCCGGCTTGCAAGGAATTGGTTACTCCATGGGGGCGGCCGCTGGAGACTACGACAACGACGGCTTCGTCGACCTATATGTTGCAGGTGTGAACCGGAACCAATTGTTTCACAACAATGGCGACGGGACCTTTACCGACGTCACCGCAAAGGCCGGCGTCGCTGGCACAGTTGCGAACCACGGAAAGGTCTGGGCCGTTACAGCTGGGTGGTTCGACTACAACAACGACGGGCTGCTCGATCTCTTCGTTGTGAACTATCTGGACTACGACATCAACACCGCACCTCAGTGCCACTTCGAGGCAATCACCATCTATTGCTCACCCAACGGTTTTCGCGGAATGCCAAACATCCTGTATCGCAACAATGGCGATGGGACCTTCACCGATGTCTCCGAGCCCTCACACATCTCCCGATATGCCGGAAAAGGCATGGGTGTCGCCTTTGCCGACTATGACAACGATGGTTTTACCGACATTTTCGTCTCAAACGATACCTTCCCCAATTACTTGCTGCACAACAATGGCGACGGCACGTTCACGGATGTTGCCATGGTTTCCGGCGTGGCGTATACGGACAACGGCAAAGCGGTCGCCGGTATGGGCGCTGATTTTCGAGACCTGGATAACGACGGTAAGCCCGATATCTTTCACACCGCTATGTTTGGCGACACATTTCCGCTGTACAAAAATCTGGGCAGAGGACAGTTTGAGGACGCCACAACCGCCGCCGGACTCACTGCCTCCACAAGCCGGCTCACAGCCTGGGGTGCCGGAGCATTTGATTTCGACGACGATGGATACAAGGATCTGTTCACTGCAAATTCAGCGATCCTGGACAATTCCATGGAGGTCCAACACCAACCCTTTGCACTGCCAAATAGTTTGTTTCACAACAAAGGCGGCCTTCGTTTCGAAGACCTGAGCGCTATGGCCGGGGCAGACTTCGCGGTTCCAGCCGCACACCGCGGCGCAGCATTTGGCGATCTGAACAACGACGGCAAAATCGATGTTGTCGTGACGGTGCTGAACGGGCCGCCCCAGATTCTCATGAATCGGTCCCCAAACAAGAACCACTGGATCATCCTGCGGCTAACCGGAACGAAGTCCAATCGGGATGGGCTGGGAACCAGAGTCAAGATCACCACAGCACACGGTAGTCAGTATAATTCTGCCACCACAGCGGTTGGCTATAACTCGTCGAGTGACAAGCGGATACATTTCGGCCTTGGTGAGAGTTCCGTCATCGACAAAATTGAACTGTGGTGGCCAAGCGGTATTCGGCAGGTTCTGATAAAGGTAAAGGCCGATCAAATCCTTTCGGTCAGGGAGCCTCCTCGATAGTTCCGGCGGCCTGGCACCTAGTGCTCAGCCGCACTAAGGTTTGGCTGGCGCGTTTCAAGACTCGGTTGACGTCAGGGGATGTAATTTCCCTGACATTTTCCCTTATAGGTGCGCACGAATTCCCTGTTCCGTGCGCCACCTCAATCCGACGAAAAACTCAAGACTGTGATCTTGCCCTCAGAATCCGTATCCCATTTTGTGCACGAGCAGCAATCCCATGGCAAAGGCTTGTTTCTTCTTCTCAACCCGGTCCTGTTTCACTCGCAATCTCATCGTCCCCAGCGATGGCCCAGGACATAGGATTTGCACTGGCCAGAGGCACAACTACAGCAACTCTTGTCCCTTTCCCCGGCTCGCATTCATCTCAGGAATTGCGTTGTGTAAGCGGAGTTCACTTCAAGTGGTCTTTTCAAGACCTGCAGGTCCAGCAACTGAGCATACATGTTCTGCCAGCGAGTCGCATCAAACTGCCCAACCAAAAGACCGCTTCCATCGTCGCCCGTAATGAAGTTGCCCTTTCTTAGAGCGGTGTAGCTGTACTGCATCCAGTCGGGACTGAGCGCGGGATTCAATTTGAGGATCATTGCGTTCGCAGCCGAAGGGTCGTTCATGTAATCCCTCCAGCCGCGCACGCTGGCACGTACAAACTTCGCGACCACGTCGGGATGTTCCTTTAGGAAATCTGTGGATGTGTAGAACACTCTGTACGGGTCAAAGCCGGCCTCTCTGTTCATGAGCATGCGTGTTGGAACGCCGGCACGCTGCGCAAAATAAGGCTCTGAAGTGACAAAACACTGCTGGATGTAGTTCGGATCTTGCAGAAAATTGGCCACGCTGTAGGTCGCTGGTATTTCATGGACGCTATCGAGGTGAAACTTCTTGACCAGGAACTCCCACCACGTGGAACCCGGTTTGACTGCAACCGTGTGCCCATTCAGGTCAGCCCATGTGTGCACAGGCGAATCGGCTCGCACCAATATTCCCTGCGGGTCGTGCTGCATCGTCGCGCCTACCGCGATGATCGGCTCATTCGAATTGGCAATCGACTCCAGAACGTGATCCGAAGTGTTCATGCCAAACTGAACAGCTCCGCTCGCCACCAGCGGCTCACTCGAAATATAAGGACCACCGGGCAAAATCTGCACATCGAGTCCTTCGTCCTTATAGAAGCTCTTCACGATGGCATCGTAAAAGCCTCCCTGCTCTGGCTGCGGATACCAATCTGCCTGCAGCTTCACGGTTGTGAGGCCACTTGCTTTTTGAGATGATCGACAGCCGACACCGCCCAGCAGCATAGCGGACACAACCGCAGCAAGAAGAAAACGCGCAGTATGCATGGCAGCAGCCTAGCATCCATTCGCTGTACGGAAAACACTATTAGTCCGCAATGGCCGCACTCAGCGCCAGCAACTGGGCATCACTGCCCAGCTTGCCCACCAGTTGGGGCCCTCCACGACGGGTCGGCAGAGTAACAGCAGGCCAGCCGAGCAGGCTTATTGGTGTCGTATAACGCAGAATCCTTAATCGTGCCCGTGAGTGGTCCTCACCTGCGCGCAATTCCGGCGTGGGACAACATGGCAGCAAAAGAACGTCGAAAGCCTCCAGTTGCCGCTCACTCTCCTGCCGGAAGTCGGTAAGCCTCCTCCGCAGTGCCGCAAAGCTCCTCCGGGTCAAGCGAAGCTCCCCACCGCAGTCGCTAAGCAATGATCGGCTCAAAGCCGTCGCGCGGTTCCGGGTGCAGTACAGCGGCCTCGCTTGCCTGCAGCGACACATACAACTCCATCGCATCACGCCAAATGCTCGTATCGAAGGGGGCAATCTGCGCTCCCAGCCGCTGAAACCGAGCCTCCCACTCTTCGAGAGCGCCCAACACCTCGTCCTCGCAGTCATATAGAAACGCCTCATCCGCAAGTCCTACGCGAAGTCCCTGCAGACCGGGCGCTTCCACTCGCGGCAGACCAAACAAAGCCTCTCCCAGCAACGGCCCGTCGCAGAGGTTGCAATACAGCCATCCAAGTGTGTCGAAGCTCGGAGCAAGATGCTCGCCGCCGCGCCAAAGGCCAAATCCATTCAGGGTGCCCAGGGTGACCGATCCACGATACCCAACCAGCCCGCATAATCAGGCAGGCACGCGGATAGACCCACCTGTATTGGTGCCAATCGCCGCCATCGCGGAGCCTTCCTGAACGCTCGCCGCTGCGCCGCTCGATGATCCGTCTGTCAGTAATTTGGGTCAGCCGGCTGGAGGCAGTCACCAAAATCACGGTTCTCACCGGTGATGCCATATCTAAGCTGATGCAGGTGCGTCTTTCCGGTGATGACCGCCCTAACATTTCTGAGCCTGGATGCAATCGCCGAATCAGCAGCTGCAGGAGCACGAGAGGCGCCGAGAAATTGCGATCCACAAGTCGTGACAAATCCTTGCAGGTCGAAACAGTCCTTCAACGAAATCGCAATTCCCCAAAGAGGTCGACTTTCAAATGCCTCTGAGCTTCGCGTCGCGCTAGTTAGTAACTCCTCTGTCTCGTGCTGCGTCCAGGCTTCGTCCCGTGCGAGATAAACGTTCTGCCCCGCGTTCGAATTGGCTCGCCTGAGAGCCGCTTCCACTACCTCCCGCGGTTTCGTCTGGCTTGTTCGGTATTGCTCGCGCAGGTCATGAATAGAAAAAGCCATTTCAGAGCTCAGTGGCATACGTGCATGCTATGCAGACATGGCCATGAGGAATAGCCGCACGAGGAATCGCCATTGAAAAGAGGGATTCGTATGCTAATTTCAACTATGGCAGCTCGCAGCGAATCAGACTCGTCTGGTTTGATCTTCCAGCTCGATCAGCAGCGCATGGCGGCTCTCGCTCGCTGGACTGCCCGTACGCTTGCAACCTCTCATCCGGTACCGTTTGCAGCTGAGATTGTGCACAGTATTAGTGGCGAACGCCTGATGAGGGCGCTGAATGCCGTAACCTCTCAGAATGATCCCAGCGCCCACGCCGAATTGCATACTGTCAGGCGCGCCTGCCGGAAACTTGGCTCGTACTCTCTAAGGGGATATACGCTCTACTCCACCTGCGAACCATGTCCAATGTGCATGGCGAACGCCCTGTGGGCGGGCCTTGACCGCGTCATTTACGGCGCGACGATTGCTGACGCCAATCGCTTCTGCCGGCAAATCCGTATCCCCGCCACCGAGGTCACCGAGCGGTCAGATATGAGCGCAACCGTGGTCACTGGGCCAGTCTGTCGTGATGAATGCGTGGCTCTTTTTACTCATCCGAAGATGCAGGAAGCCTTCAAGACATGGAGCACTGCCAGAGAATTATCCGTGACCACATAGAAGTCGTGCTCACCTGTTGAGCAGAACAATTTTTTAAGGAGGCAAACCGATTGGAGCTCGCAACGCAGTTGGCCGAAGTGCTCGGCGACCCGTCCCGCGTCATCACACAACCCTCCGTCGTCGAGCGCCTCTCTCGCGACTTCTACTGGTACTCGCCCGTCCTTCGTCCGCTTCTCGACGGCAAATACGCCGACGTGGCGGTTCAGCCAGTGTCCGCTGAAGAAATCTGTGCCGTGCTTCGCCTTTGCTACCGGCTTGACGTACCCGTTACAGTTCGCGGCGCCGGAACCGGAAATTATGGGCAGGCCGTGCCGCTACATGGCGGCGTGGTTCTCGATCTTGCACGGATGGACCAGATTGAATCCATCACTTCAGATGGCGTTGCAATCTGCCAGCCCGGCGTGCGCCTCGGCATGCTCGAATCGACGGCGCGGGAATCCGGCTGGGAGCTGCGCTGCTATCCCTCCACCATCGTCAAGGCGACTGTAGGCGGCTTTCTTGGCGGAGGATCAGGCGGCATCGGCTCGGTCGCACACGGCGGCCTTCGTGACTTCAACACTGTGCGAGCCTTCGAAGCCATCACCATGGAGTCCGAGCCGCGGATTCTGATGCACGAGGGCGACGATGTGCATGGGATTCTTCATGCCTGGGGCACCAATAGCGTCATAACCCGCATTTGGCTCGCTCTGACACCTGCCGTTGAATGGGCGCAATGCGCCGTCTGTTTCCCAAACTTCGACGCAGCCTTCGATTTCGGCACCGCAGTCGCTACCAATCCAGAGTGGACGAAGCGCCTCGTCACTGCTTTTGAGTGGCCGATTCCATCGTTCTTTTCTCCGGTTCGCAACGTCACGCGCGAGGGCGCAACTTCTGTTTTTCTACTCATCGCAAACTCCCAGTCTGAGCAACTCAAGAACTTGGCGGTCGCCGGTGGAGGCGAGATAACTTTCTGCGCGCCATATGCAGGGCTGCGTTCATCGCCCCTTCTCTCGGACTACACATGGAACCACACCACGCTCTGGGCAATGAAGACCGCCCCCTCATGGACCTACCTTCAATGCGGCTTTGACACTAATCCGGCTCGTGCGCGCGAGCAGCTGGAACTTCTCAAGCACCGCTTCGGCGATGACTTGCTGCACCACATCGAGTGGATGAAGAACGGTGCGGGGACCGTCTTTGCCGGTGCGATACCAGTAGTCCGCTTTCGTACGCCGGAATACCTTAACGAAATGATCGAAACGTGCCGGGCAAACGGGGTATTTGTGGCAAACCCGCACGTGAACTATGTGGAAGGAGGCGGCCGATATCGCGCGGATAACGTGCAGCTTCAGGCCAAGTATCTCTATGACCCTAAGGGTCTGCTTAACCCGGGAAAGATGGCCACGTTTCATCGGACGGAGGAGCACTCCACAGAGGAATCGCTGGCATGAGGACCCGCATCGCTGATACCCGAAACTTTGCGTATCTAAACTGGAAGCAGGTCGATGCCCTTCCGCGCGATCGCACGCTTCTTATTCTGCCCACTGCCGCAATAGAGCAGCATGGTCCACACCTTCCACTCGCGACCGACACGCTGATCAACAACGAACTGCTTGGCCGCGCGCTTGATCTTCTTCCGGCAGAAGCGCCCGTCTATGCCCTGCCGCCAGTCTGCTATGGCAAGAGCAACGAGCATCTCGGCTTTCCCGGCACGCTATCAGTCTCTTCCTCTACCTTCATTGCAGTTCTGCGAGACTTAGGTGCTAGCCTTGCTGCTGCAGGCTTCCGTCGCCTCGCGATCTTCAATACACATGGCGGCAACAGCTCGCTGGTAGATGTCATGGCACGCGACCTACGTGCCGAATTCGGTTTGCGCACCTTCACCATCTTCGGATCGGCGGGTGCGACCTTCGAAGGACTCAATCCCCAGGAGCGCGCCTACGGCTTCCACGCCGGAGAACTCGAGACTGCATTTCTTCTCGCGACCACCCCGGAACTTGTCAACACCTCGGCCTACACCGCCAACTACATCGCGTCGATTAACCACAAGCCGCTGCTTGCTCCTGAAAACGGCGCTGCAAACTTCGCCTGGCTCACCCGCGACATCGCGGCTAGCGGTGTGATGGGCGATCCTCGCCCCGCCACTGCTGAAAATGGCGAACTGTGGCTCAACGCAGCAGCCAGGAGAATTGCCGCCGTCCTGCGCGAGATCCTTGAATTCCGCGAGCCTGTCCAATCAACTGGGAGTGAAGCCAAGGCATGAACGATCAATCTAGAGGCTCAGCACTCATAGATTGCGGTGGAGGTGTCACGCTTGAGCGCGGCGTTCGCCTTCAACTGTCCGACGGAACCACGCTCGTCTCCGATCATTACTATCCCCCCGGCAACGGCCAGCAGCCTACGCTGCTGATGCGCCAGCCATACGGACGCGACATTGCATCTGCGGTCGTCTACGCCCACCCGGCATGGTTTGCCCGTCACGGTTATAACGTCGTCATTCAGGACGTGCGCGGTCGAGGCGGCTCTGAAGGTTCCTTTTATCCATTTCGCCACGAAGGGCGCGATGGCGCGGAGACGATCGAACGGCTCCGAACCCGTCCGGAGTCAAACGGCCGCATCGGAATGTACGGATTCTCCTATCAAGGTGCGACGCAACTACTGGCTGCCGCTGAGCGCCCCAACGGTCTTGAGTGTATTGCGCCCGCGATGACGGCCTGCGATCTTTTTGCCGGATGGTTCTATCACAACGGTGCGCTGCGACTTTCGTCCTCAATGGGCTGGGGACTGCAGATGCTCAAAGAGGATGCACGTCGTCTGGGACTGCACGAGGCAAGTGAGCGTCTGGAAACTGCGTGGCTGAATGTCAGGTCGCAGGCCATGCACCTGCCTTATGGCGGGCATCCAGCGATCGCAGATCCAGCGTTGCCATCGTACGTCCGCGACTGGTTTGCGCACGCTGCCCCGAGCGAATACTGGTCCGCGATGGATGTGGGCCAGAAGGCGCATTGCATCGAGGTTCCTGCTCTCCACATATCAGGCTCGTATGACACATATCTCGAAGGCAGCATTCGGGGATTTGATCTCCTGCGGCGAAACGCGGTTTCCGAGCACGCACGCCAGCATCAATATCTCCTGGCGGGTCCCTGGGTACACATTCCATGGAGCGATCGGGCAGGTGATTGCAGCTTCGGCCCAGAGGCGCTTCTTGACACTGACTCGTTGCTTCTTCGCTGGTTTGATCACTGGCTGAAAGACGCCGGCACGTGGTCTGATGAACCTCGCGTGCGTCACTTCGTTTTGGGATTGAACGCCTGGCAAGAGGCTGATGATTGGCATGGAGACTCAGAAGTCGCGCTTTTCCTTCATAGCCGCGGACGCGCTCAGTCGCTAAAAGGCGACGGCATTCTCACAGAGCTGAAACCCGACCAAGCGGAGCCGCCTGATCTTTTCGTCTATGATCCCGAAGTGCCTGTTTCGGCGCCCGGAGGACCTCAATCACTGCCGGGGACTTTTGACCAAACTGCAATCGAAGCGGGCAACAATGTGCTCGTCTACACCACAGAGCCGCTGACCGAACCGGTGCACATCTTCGGAGCCCCACGTGTTGCCCTTTACGCCGCTACCTCCGCTCCTTCCGCCGACCTTACCGCCAAACTCGTCCGTCTGCTTCCTTCGGGGCGAGCCGAATTCATTTCAATCGGTATCGCCCGTTCCTCATTCCTCTTTGGGAGCAATTACCGAGCCGACGCAGTCTATCTCTGGGAGTTTCACCTCGAACCCACCTCCTGCGTGTTCAGTGCTGGCGAACGGCTACGGCTGGAAATCGCAGGCTGCGCGTTTCCGCTGTACGACCGTAACCCAGGCAACGGCACGACACCGAGCGAGATGACTCCTTTTAATTGGAGTCGCTCAACGCACATAGTTCACCATGATAACGAGCACCCTTCAGCCTTTTACTTTCCTGTAATCGCATGAGTACGATTCCCGAGATCCTTTGCCGCGACGTAACGAAGCGTTTTCGCGCTGCAGACCCGCCCGTGCTTCAAGGTATTGACTTGACGGTCGAGCGTGGCGAGTTCGTGACGCTTATCGGTCCATCCGGCTGTGGAAAGTCTACGATGCTCAAGCTCGTCGCTGGCCTGGAGCCCATCACTTCCGGCCAGATGCAGGTTAACGGTCTGGAACCTAAGAACGCTCGTCGAGTGGTCTCCTTCGTCTTTCAGGAAGCAACGCTACTGCCGTGGCGCAACGTTGAACGCAATGTCGCACTCACGCTAGAGTTGGAAGCCCGCTCGCGGGAGGATGCTTTTCAAGTCACAGGCAGACTCCTCGAGTTGGTAGGACTCACAGACGTAGCTCAGAGGTACCCCAGGGCGCTTTCAGGCGGTCAAAAGATGCGCGTCTCCATTGCGCGCGCTCTCGCCACCAAGCCGCGTCTTCTGCTCATGGACGAGCCGTTTGCCGCGCTCGATGAGATCAACCGCGACCATATGAATGAGGAAATTCTGCGGCTGCGCGAAGCTGGCAACTGGACCGTGCTCTTCGTCACTCATTCCGTCGCTGAAGCCGTCTTCCTTTCATCTCGCGTCGTCATCCTGTCCCCGCATCCGGGCCGCATCGCCCATACAATCTCCATTGATCTGCCCTATCCGAGGACGGCGAGCCTTCGCGAAACCGTCGAATTCGACACACTCGTCAATCGGGCATCCCGGCTGTTGCGCGAGACCCACAGAGCATGAAGAAGAAACTGCAGCTTGTCGCCAATGCCGCTATCGTCTTTGCAGCGTTGCTTCTTGTGTGGCAAGCCGCAGTCTGGGTATTACATATTCCGCCGTATATGCTGCCTCCGCCGATAAACGTTGGCCGGGCCATCGCGAACCGTTTTCCCGAGCTGTGGGCCTCATTCTGGATTTCTGGCGAAGCAGCCGCTGCCGGCCTGCTCGGAAGCATCGTTGGCGGCCTGTTGATCGCGCTCATTTTCGCGCGTCTGCCATGGCTCAGGCGCATGCTCTTCCCTTACACGATTCTTCTGCAAACTGTTCCTATCGTTGCCGTCGCGCCGTTGATCCTCATGTGGGCCGGCCAGGGACTCTTTGCCGTCGGTCTCGTTACATTCATCATCTGCCTCGCGCCCATTATCGCGAATGCCACCCAAGGGCTCATCAGCGTTGACACTAACCTTCTGCAGCTCTTCCTGATGCACAACGCTTCGCAGGGACAGATTCTGCGCAAGCTGCGACTCCCCCACTCGCTTCCCTATCTCTTTGTGGGCATCCGCATCTCCAGCGGCATCGCAGTCATCGGCGCTATTACGGGTGAACTCTTCGCTGGGTCCACGCGCGTCGGTCGAGGCGGCCTTGGTTACTCTATCCTGTATGCCATGGCGCAACTCCAGACCGATTATCTCTTCGCTCTGGTTTTTGCCGCAACGATACTCGGATTTTCATTTTTCTTTACCGTCATGTTTTTCGAGTGGCTGTTTCTTCACAAGTGGCACGAGTCAGCACGCCCAGAAGGCAGCGAATCCTGACATTTTGCCAGACATAAGGAGCTCAGACAACAATGCTTCGCCTCGCAACTACCGACGGTTGGTGGCTGATAACGCATCCGGATCACGCGCATCTTGCCGGCGAATTCGCAGCTGCCTGGGGCAACTCGCTTTTCGCTCCGCCCGAACCTCGCACGCATGTGCTACGTGGCATCTACCGGCATGATGATGGCTGGGTGGCCCGCGACAGTGCTCCAGTGATTACACGCGACGGAAAGCCGGCAGCATTCTCCACGGAATTGGTTGGCAAATACTCTGCATTCGAAGAAATCGACCTCGAAGACTATCTTGCTGTCCGTCGCAACGCCGTACTTGCCATGTCCGAAGAAGATGCGTTCGCTGCCATCCTTATCTCGATGCACACGTACAATCTTCTGTCAGAACGCGCAGACCGCAGCACCATCCGTCCTGACCAATTACCCTCGCTCGACAACTTCCTCGCCGAGCAACGAAGTCTGCAAGGCGAGCTGCGTCAGCGACTACTGGACACCACTGCGTTCTCTTCTGAACAGCTCGACGACGCCCTTTTGGAAAACTTCCGTCTGCTGCAGGCAACGGACAATCTTTCTCTCCTAAGTTGTGTCGATTTCGATAGACCGGCAACGCTGTTACATCCGCTGCGGACACTGCAATGCACGGTTGAGGAAGTCAAAGTTGAGAGAGTAAGCGAACGCAGTTTCAGACTTTCACCCTATTCTTTACGTGAACCGGAGATGCGCTTTGCTCTCCGAGCGCGCTTCGTTCCTGGCACCCGCTTCAAATCTTCAAGTGAACTGGCAGATAGGCTAGTCAAGGCACCCATGCAAACACTCGAAGTCGTCATCTCCGGATAAAACGTCGGTATCTGCTATTTCACTGGCAGTGTGGACACATGCGCCGACACTATTCGCCACCCCTCGTCGAACCGCACCCACACCTGGCTTTGCCGCCCTCTAACAATGGCCCCGCCCGCGGCGTCGCGCTCGAACTCCAATGTCACGCTGCCAAAGTTATTGCCAAAGGTCACGATCTCCAGGCGGACAATCCGCCGGGCAAGGTTACTTGCAGGACGACTCTTGCGAAACGCCTCGATTTGCTCTAGACCATACAAATTCTCGCCTGCGCCAAACCGAGTAGCCAGCGGCGATGCCCAGAACATCCGAGTTAAACCTTCCACGTCATTGTTCACCAGGGCTTCCTCATAGCGCGGATAGAGCGCCCGCAGCTCTGCAACTGTTTCCGGATCGTTTACCACCATTCAGCTAACCTCCGAGTGGAGACAGACACGACACAGCGCAATTTAGAATAATGCCCGATGTGGCAGGACGCTCTTCGAGACGGCCGCCGCGACGGTAATCATCGGCTCGTTCACTACTTGGCTCAATTGCAGCTTCATCGCCACGCTGCATAACAGATATGCATGCACCGGCTCTATACTCCAGCGTTCAGCCAGAAGATCAATCATGCGATTGGTAGCGCTGCGCGCTGCCTCCAAAGCATCCGTCGCCGACTGCACTACCACCCAGCTTCCGGGATCCTCGCTCGCCCGTATTTTCGCAGATTCCAGCAGCGGTCCAGCCAGCGATCGGGCCTTATGCAACCCGAACCGCAGCGTCACATCCGCCGGACATTCGATGCCGTTGATGCAAACCTCGCCATCACCCTGCGCCGCGTGGGCGTCACCACAGGAAAACAACGCACCGCGCTGCTGCACAGGCAGATACAAAGTTGAGCCGGCGCATAACTCACGCACGTCCATGTTGCCGCCAAATACGCCCGGCGCTCGCGTACGAAACTCACCCCGTTCCGCAGGAACCACTCCCATGATTCCGCAAAAAGGTCGCAGCGGAACCACTGCCGGCTCAAGGGAGCGAGTCTCCGTTTCGGCAAGCTCCCAGTGAAAGAGGTACGGTTCATGAAAGCGCTGCTTAAGAAAGCCCAGCCCTTCAATCACGCTCGACCACCCCCAGCCTTTATGCCGCACTTCCAGAACACCCACCTGCAGCACGTCACCGGGTTCGGCGCCGCGCACTGCCACTGGTCCAGCCAAAGCATGGACCCTGCCGCGATCGATCTTCGTGAAATCCTGCGCGGTCATTCCTGGCCGAACCTGAGCTCCGCTCGAGTCCTGACATTCAAAATGCACGACATCGCCAGGCTCAACTGCAATCCGTGGCGGTAGATCAGCATTCCAGCGCGAATGCGTAGGCTCAGCGCTGAGCGTATGCTCCGCCATCAGTCCACCGCCTCCACCACCATCTGCAATTCGACGAGCGCATTGCGCGGCAATCCACTAACCCCGATCGCTGCGCGCACATGCCGTCCTGCTTCGCCGAAAACTGCCATCAGCAGATCGCTCGCACCGTTCATCGCCTTGGGTGAATCGGCGAAACCCGGAACGCTGTTCACATAACCGTTCACCGAAATAATGCCTTTGACCTTATTGAGTGACCCAAGGTGCCCTTCGAGGGCTGCAAGCTGCAGCAGAGCACAGCTTCGAGCTCCGCCGTAAGCGTCCTCCAAGGTACGATCTGAACCCACCGTCCCACTTATCACTCCGCTCGCGTCTTGCGAAATGACTCCAGCCAGAAATACAAGCGATCCGACCGTTTTTGCAGCGCAGTAATTGCCGCCAGGTTTGGGCGGCGCAGGCAGCTTCAAACCAAGCTGCGACAGCGCTACATAAGGATCCATAATGGAGCTACTCTAGCACGCTGCTTACTTGCACTCCGGGAGGTAGCACGCAGCTTTGGCGCCCGGCAACAATCCACTTGCCATTGCCAAGCACCAAGCTAATATTGAGCATGTTTCCCACAACGACAGCAGCGCGGTGGTCGAAAACGCTACTCCTTGCATCGATTGCTCTATTTTTCACGCTTGTTGCTTTCAACAACACCACGGACTTCTACTCCAATTACCAATTCGTTCAGCATGTTCTTTCGATGGATTCCACGTTTCCAGGCAATCAGGCGATGTGGCGCGCCTGGCGCGCACCCGGTCTTCAACTTGCATTCTATCTAGGTATCATCGCCTGGGAATTGTTCAATGCAATTCTCTGCTGGATCGGGGCCGCAGCACTCTTCCGCGCCCGCAACTCATCTGGAGAAGTTTTCACCAGAGCTAAGCGAATCGGAACTCTTGCCCTAGCCGCCGGACTCCTGCTGTGGCTCGTAGCATTTCTTTCGATCGGAGGCGAATGGTTCCTTATGTGGCAGTCAAGAACATGGAACGGGCAAGAGCCAGCCTTCCGCATGTTCACGATTGAAGCCTTAATTCTTGTCCTCCTGCTCCAGCAGGAACCTACCTGCAGAGGGTAGTCCGCCCGTGCAACTAATCCCGTCTGTCGTCGCACTAGACGATACGCCTGAGGTTCACACTTCACTGACGCTATTGCTCGCTGGAAGTTATATCCGGGTTGTTCTTCATGATCGAAGCTAAATCAAAGCGGCTGCGCCTGCGGCAGTTGTGTCGTGACCTAGGGGAACTCGTGCGAGCACTGTTGTTCCGTGTCCCAGCTCTGAGTCAATCGATAGCTCCCCACTGACCAAGCTCAGCCGCTCCTTCAATCTGGTGTCCGTTCGGATTCGAATTTCATGCAACTTGGTGCGGGGGCCTGCAAAGTGAGAGACACCCGTATCGGGAACGCTGGCAGCGCCTCTGGCTCGCGCCGCCCAGCAATGCGACGGGAACACATGTCACCTCGGCACGTAGTTGGTCCTCGGGCCGTGCAAGACGTGGTGCTTGCTTGTGATTAGAATCTTCATCCACCGAGCGCTCGACGCCCATCGCAGGGTGCCCGTTTTTGTTAGCGGTTGGTAATGGGTCAGTTTGAGGATTATTTTCCTTGGGCTCGCTACCAATCGGGTGTAAGCTCCGCTGACGGGCAGTGAGCTCACGAGACAAGGGCCCTTCAAAGTGGAACGCCAAACTCGTTGAGCGTTCCCTTTTGCCGACTACAAAAAAGTTCACTAAATCTTAATGTCATCGGGGTCGCTGAGATCATCACGGCCCTCCGGTCCTGTCGTCGTATCGACGGAATGGCGATTCCTCTGAGGCCAGCTCTAAGTGCCATATTTTATATAGAATTCGCTGCTATTGGAGAACGCTTTATTCTCCACCACAAGGTTCCGTCAGGTCCTCTGAACACGACAGCTATGTGTCTATCGGAGTCGTAAGTCTTTGAAAAGAATTGGCTCCTCAGGTAGGACTCGAACCTACAACCCTTCGGTTAACAGCCGAATGCTCTGCGACTCTTAGTTGGTGCGAATGATCGTTATTTGGTACGGCAAGGACGTACTCAAGTTTAGGTAAATACTCCGGGGACTTCATAGTCAAGAAAAGTATCGGGATCCATCGAAATCTAGAGCTTGGGAGAGTGCAATGAGCGAAACAGTTGAATCTCCGACCAGTAATTCAGACAAGAAATCTCTGAAAACAGATGACAAACTCCTCGTAAGTCGCCGAGAGGCGGCCGCGATGTTGTCGATCAGTGAGAGAGCGGTCGATTATCTCATCGCGAACAAACTCCTGACGACCAAGCGCATAGGATCAAGAGTTTTGATTCCGACGCGCGATCTCCGACGGTTCGCAACTGCTGATCATCCGAGGCGCCTTGCAAGTTGAGGCAGGAGGTATCTGATGGCCACGACCTTCACCACAGAAGACGCGAAGACTTGTTTCCATTGCGGCATAAACCCGCCTTCGTTCCGCTTGATATCACTGGAGCAATTTCCAAATGATGCAAGAGAGTTAGAGCCCGATTGCATGGCCGGCCTCTTCTGCGAGTCTTGTCTCAAACTCGAAATCGACAACTACTTTCAATCGTTCACCCAAGCCAAACTTCCTCTCGGGATTGACGAATCAACCGAAAGTTTCCTCAGTCGACAGGTCGGTTTCGTCATCGTGCCCTTGATACTTAGCGAGGAAGAATCCAAACTGCTAGTCGATGAAATAGAATCCGATTGGTTAGAGTGCACAGTAAACTAGACATAGTAGAGACAGCACGACGCTAAACATTGCCCCGACGCTCACTCTGCCGGGTCAAACTTCTCAGTCTCCGCAGTCAATCCGACGCAATGAATTTGTGAATTTGTCCTTAGTCAGGTGCATTAAGAAGGAAAATTGGTGTCCGATCTGGTGTCCGTTCGGATTCGAATTTTATGCAACTGCGTGCGACGGCATGCGATAAGAGGGATACCCGTATCTATAATGGATTGAGTACGCTACGAGGATCAGTGCGAGTCATTGCAAGAAGGTGCGAAGAGGTCAAATTCACATTTCGAGTCAGGTGCATTCAACCCGGCTCTGCCAGCTCTCCGCTATTGTTTTCAATTGTTTACAGCGTTTTCCGAATTCGTCAAAACCGCTGGCACTACTGTGGTTGCTGTTAGCTGCAAATCACTCCAGCCGCTGCCAGTTTACTAGCGAAGCTGTGACGGTTGCAATGCTCCAGGTGCAGTCTTCTTGCGTCGGATGCAGATAATCTGTCGTTATCTACACCCACACGGAAGATGAGACTCGGGGCAGCCAGCGGTTATCCGACCCGCTTTCCAGTCTCGCTTCCCTGCCTCGGATTCTAACCAGCGCCGCTGTCTTGCTTGGCGATGTCAGCCGTCAGGTTGTCCAAAGACCGGCAAGAGTTTCATTTGGATATCTCCCACTGTAGCTCACGGTATACGCAGCATCTCGTCTGTGTAGCTCCATATATACAGAGCGTTCATACGAACATGCCGCTATGACCTGTTAACTTACTGATTTTATAGGGTCGGCGCGTTGCCGGGAATGGTGCTTAATTTGCACCCCACCACGCTACCAACCCAAAGAGCCAGTTATGAACAACCCAAAGAGACGGTTTATGAAGACTGCGCTAACTGCTATTGCCCTTGGAATTCTCGCCGCAACCACAACCGTCAAGGCGCAAACCGACGCGCCCGCGCACGAACCACAAACTCTGAACGGGTATGAACTAGGTCAGTCATTTGAGACGATTTACAAAACTGGCGGAATGACGTGTTACGCGCAACAGCAAGCGGAGGATAACTGGAACCGTGCAAAGCACCACTCTAACGCGGATACACCCCCGCACACGTCACCGGATTGCATGCTATATAACGCCATGTTAGCGAAGCCAGCGCATCAACAAAACGTTGTGATTGCATGCTACGCCACTCAACTTCAGGACGTGGAATCGCCGTGCCTCGGCTTTAACGGTGCGATGATTTTCAAAGAGGGGACGTTGTCTCGTATCTATGTCTGGCTAGACTCGTATGAGGATGGTGTAGCCACCGGCACTAAGAAATATGGCGAACCGACCGTAACAGACGTTCAAAAGGTGCAGAACAAGATCGGAGCACAGTCAAAGCTTCGTTCTGCATACTGGCGTTCGGACGAGACCGTTGTCACTATCGAAGAGGGTTATAACGGCGGACGGATTCGGATCATGGCCACGTTAGAAACATTCGCCGAATTCGCTGCTAAACATCAGCAAGAGAGCAAAGACGTCTTAGTAGCAAAAACGCCTTAGATTAGCCGTCCTCTCGCCTGATTCGTGGCGTTTTTGCGAGGGCTGCCAGAGCAACGGCATTGAGAGGAATTATCAGAAATTAAATTTCACTGCGCCCTGCATGATGCGTGGTGGTGCTGCGCTAATGGCGTTGCCAAAGGTTGAACTGCCTATATCGCCATTTACCGAACTCGGGCCATTGAATTGGGTATGGTTGAAAACGTTGAAGGCCTCGACTCGGAAGAGAAGAGATTTCGATTCTGTAAGTAGCAGGTTTTTAGCGACGGCCACGTCATAGTTGTCTGCACCGGGACCATAGAAGAACCGTCTCTTTGCGGTGCCCGGAGTACCAAGCGCATTCATGCTGAATACGCTCGTATCGAAGTAGCTGTTTCCGTTCGGGCGCGGATTATGGTTCAGATGAAGCGGGCCGCCATTGTAGTCGGGCTCATCGATGCTGCTGTTGTTGACCCCATTCGGATTTGTCCCGATTAGAGAATTGTCCCCATTGTTGATCATGGCCACCGGGAAGCCGCTCGCAAAGCGGGTGATACCGGAGAGCGACCATCCCTTGGTCGCGCGATTGGGTTTGAAGAACTGGTCGAACGGCAACTGATATTCGTAACTCAACACGAAGTTCTGTTTCACGTCAAACGACGAGATGGCATAGCTGAGAGCTGGATTGAAGGGATTCACCTCTTCGCCGATGTTCGACGACTGGTCCATGGTCTTGCCGTAGGTGTAGGAACCAGCAAACTCGAGGCGTCCACTTGTATGCCGCATACTAAGCTCAAGCGCGTTATAGTTGGCATGACCTATTGTCGACTGCAACGCGTTGCTCCCAAAGTTTGGGCCTAGAGGGCCGCGCGTTCCATTCACTTGGCCGCCGCCTATCGGGTAATACACGGTGTCCTCGCCATTCGGGCCACATGTCAGAGTTCCGGGCTGCACCTGACTCGGCTGGCTCAAGCTCAGGCACAGCGCAGGGTTCCCGGCGTTCGGCTCAATCAGCACGCGCTGAAGATGGCTGGATGTGCCGACATAGCTGGCGCTGAAGACTGTATTCGGTCCAACCTGCCGCTCGATGGAGAGCATCCACTCTTCGGTATATGGTGTGCGATTGTGGATGTCGTATCCGGGAATACCGCTGATCGGCACGTAGGTACTCCAGTCGATATTCGCGTCGGGATTGCTCCGCGAAGAATTCAGCGGAGCAAAGGTATATGGAAAGGGCCGGCCATTGTTTGTTCCGTCAGCCGCAGAAATGAACGGTGTCGCAAACAGAGGCGGAGCAGGGCTGGTGTACGTTGTGCCATATGGGGCATTCGCCGCCAGCACACTGATCGAGAGCGCTTCGATCGCCGTGTAGAAGTTGCCGAAACTTCCGCGGATGCTTGTTGTTCCCGGCTTTCCTAAAACCTTTTCGAGCCAACTGCCAGCGTCAGCCTGTGGTGACCAGGCAAAGCCGACTCGTGGCGCAAGGCTCCCGTTGCTCACCGGCGCAAGCGTATTGGGAACTCCAGGGTCGCCAGGATAGAGGATGCCCGGAGGCGCGCCCGGAAAGACGACCGATTGCGCACCTGGCACAAATGTGGAGATCTGATTGTATTTTTCTGTCCAGGGTGCGATGCGATCCCAACGCAGCCCATAGTTAAGCGTCAGGTTCGGCAGCACGTGCCAGCTGTCCTGCGCGAAGAGGCCGACATACTTATTGCGGGCATAGAGCGGGTTAAGCTGGCTCTGGTTGTATTGGCTGGGAACACCGATGAGGAAATCCGCGAAGTCCACACCTGTCTCTGTTCCGGAAAAGACAAAGTTGCCGTTGAACTGAGCGATGGCATTGGCGTTTACCTGGTCAAGATGAAACTCACCGCCGAACTTCATCGTATGGTTGCCGAGCACCTTCGAGAAGGTGTCAGTCACCTGATAAGTGTTGTTTGCCTGAATCAACTGGTTGGCAGCAGCGCCAATCGAGTATGCATTGAAATTGACGTTTTCCACGCTCTGACCTTTGGGATCAATCGCGACGATGCTGGCGCTGCCATCGGCATTTTCAAAGCCCTGCGAAGTCAGACTTACGTTTCGGCCACCAACAGGCACACCCAGGTTGGTGAAGTCCCGCATGTAGCTCAGATGGAATTCGTTGACCGATGTGGCGTTGAAGGTCTTCGTATCGCCGAGAGCGATGAGTTGCGCGCGGCCTGTGGTGAGGGCGTTGAAGCCGGGAACGCTGGCGCCACTCTGCGCGACTGGATAGGGGTCGTCGAGATCGAAATCGTCAAAGAAGTAGTACGCCGAGAGCAGGCCCCAGCGCGTATTCGCATCGACGCGGCCGCCGGTTTTATCGTCGCGCACTGTCTGGTTGTAGGAAGAAGTGGCAAAGGTCCCGGAGGCTGTATTCGGCGCTGGGATGTACTGGAGAAGTCTTTGGGCCGGAGTCGACCATGCATTTTGAGGAATGGTGGCGTTGGGAAAGACACACTGCGACGAGACGGTGCATCCACTCACATAATAAGGTTCGCCAGCGGACACGGTATAGCCCAGCTTTTGGCTGAGCAGATTCGCAAAATAAGGGCCGCCTACTGCACCCGTCAGATTGCCGGCAAGATCAGAGAGATCTCCCCTGCGGTCCGCGTTTGATGGCACGCTGATGTTCCCTGTATCAACGCCCTGCGTCTGCCGCGTTCCCTGGTAGTCGGCAAAGAAAAAAGCCTTGTCGTGGCGAATCGGTCCGCCGAATGTGCCGCCAAACTGGTTCTGCCGGAAAGCGCCACGCGTGGGAGAGAAATAGTTGCGAGCATCAAGGTCGGTGTTGCGCAGGAATTCAAAGGCGCTGCCATGGAATCCATTGCTTCCCGACTTCGTAATGACGCTGATCTGTCCGCCGCTGAATTCTCCATACTCGGAATCGAAGTTGCTGGTGATGATGCGGAACTCCGCTATTGCATCGAGGTTGGGGATAATGGCAGTGCCCGCGTTGACGTCTTCTTCCACATCGCTGCCATTGACGCTGAAGAAGTTGGCAAATTCGCGTTGCCCGTTGACAGAGATTGTGCCGGGATTGAGGGTGCCTGAAGGTTCGAGGACAGTAGCTCCGACATCCTGCACCGTGGTGGAGGTGATGGTCGTCCCAGGGGCAACGCCAGGCTGGAGCGAGAGCAGATCAGTGTAGCTACGTCCATTGAGGGGAACTGCGGTCATCTGCCGCCCGCTGATGACCTGACCCATCTGCGTGCTGGTTGTTTCAACGTGCACCGTGTTGTCGCTCACGCTCACGGTCTGATCGATACTGCCAACTTCAAGGGAGACGTCCAGTGTGAGGACTGCAGTTGAGTTGAGGACAATCTGGTTGCGCCGATAGCCACGGAAGCCGGGAACCTGCACGTCGAGTTCGTAGCGGCCGGCAGGCAGAACGGGGAAAGTGTAATAGCCCTTGCTGTCAGCCTTGGCATGATACGAAAGGCCGGTGTTGACCTCCTGGATATCTACGTCTGCGTTGGGAACAACACGTCCAGAAGGATCCTTGACTGTGCCGGAGACGCTTCCGCCGACGCTGGCCCAGGCGAGAGCAGCGGATAAAAGTGCAGCTGTACAAAATACCCTGCCAATTCTCAACATTCGATTGATTGTCTTAAACACTTCGTCTAAATAGCTGTCTGTCTGCTCAATGTTTTCGATCAGCACGGTGCTCCGGGGTCAAACTCATCCCTTTAGTTTCAAACTCATGCAAGATCTAACGACGCTTAAACACGTCGCTTCTATAACGATACTTTGCAACGCCGATAATATACGACAATTTCAGTCTGATTACAAATAACACCTATACGACAACATTAGTCCGACTACCCCAAACTCATGGCTTCGAAACAATCGTCTTAAAGCTACGAGGCCAGCGGCAATTATGAGTTTTGCGCAAAGGAATGTGATGCCTTGCGAACCGCAACTGTAAATGACGCTTACCCAAGCTCGCTGCTTGTTGCCATTCGCTCTTCAGTGCCTGCGACCTGTTGATAAAACTCGAGATACCGCTCGATCATCTGGTTCTTTGCAAAGCGGGTCAGATTTCTAAATCCAGCCGGTCGCAGTGATGGAAGATCTGGAGCGTGTTCGGCGATGGTTTGGGCCGCGCGCTCAGGAGTGCTGGGATCGATGAAAAGAGCGCCTTCTCCGGCAATCTCGGTCATGGGTGGTCGGTTGCTGGTGATGACCGGGCATCCGCACGCCTGCGCTTCAAGCACCGGCCACCCAAAGCCTTCTTCGAGCGATGGAAACAGAAGCGCAATTGCGCCACTATAGAGTGCCTGCAGCTCTTCGTTGGAAACGTCCACGCGCTCGATGATCTCGTTTATTAGTCCCGTCGATTGGCAATACCGCCTCATCTCGGAGGTCCACGACTTCCCTGCCGTGATTAACTTCACATCCTGGAACCGCGGATATCTTCGCAAAGCGAAAAAAATCTTCATGGCTCCTAAACGGTTTTTGTACCAATAATTCCCTCCTACATGAAGCAGATACTCGGCCGCAGGCTCTAGGTGGCTCTTTCCTTTTTCTTCTATGATTGCTTGAGGCAGCGCGGGCGCATAATTCCAGTTCAGATGATGATGGATTACCGCCGTATTGGAGCGGATTCCCGGGGCAAGTGATTTCAGATCATCCTGAGTCTTCGCTGAGACACAGATTACATGCTGAGCTCGAGAGAGATTTGTCGCGATCCAGCGCTGTTGGATTCGTCCCGTGAAGCCGACCTTCACTCCGGGATAAGCTCCGCGCGCCCCGAAGATTGCCAGCAGATCGTGGCAAGTGACCAGCGCGTGCTTCGTGCCGGCGCATCGCAGATACATTGCATTGGAATGGTCACAAACGTGGATGATATCTGCCTGAACAGCCTGCTTGCGGAGATAAGCGGGCGCGAAAAGATATTTATCGATGTATCCGAGCCACTTCTTTAATAAATCTGGAAAGAACGGGAAGCCGCCAAGCACAATCGGAGGGTGAACCACATGGACCGCAAGTCCTCGATTGTTGAGCTCGTACTGGAGCATTTGTGCATAGCGAAGCATGCTGTGCTGCTTGTCTGGCCGGTAGTTTGAGATCAGCAGGACTTTCATTTCTCTATTTGGCTAAGCCAAGCTTATACGCTTTTCACGTGTCATTACGCCGCAAAAGCGAACAACGAAAATGGCCTGAATTGTACTTTTTCAGGCCATTTGAGCTTATTATTCTTCGTTTACCTTGCGACAGGTGCCAGCATCTGACTCTCGATCCATTCATAGGTCTTGGCCATGCTGCCCCTCAGGCGAATCGATGGCACTCAGCCGAGATTGATCTCGATCAGGGAAGTTTGGCCGATAGCGCTACATCTCTAAGGTGAACCCCGCCGGGCCTGCCGATACTTAAATAAGTGAAGCCATGCTGGGCCATGATTGCCCTGTCAAAGAGGTTGCGGCCATCGATGATGATCGGATATCGAAGGGTATAACGCAGACGGTCCAGATCAAGGTCGGCAAACTCCTGCCAATCGGTCAAAATCAAAAGAGCGTCGGCCTCGGTTGCCGCTTCATATGCATCTCCTGCATAGCTCAGAGTTCCGGAGGGAGGCAGCACCAGCTTGGCCCTCTCCATGGCCGCAGGATCATAGGCGGAGATGATGCATCCTTCCTTCAGGAACTGGCCGATAAGTTCAATCGCGGGTGACTCGCGAATGTCATCGGTGCCTCCCTTGAAGGCAAGACCGAGCACTCCGAGCTTCTTTCCCCGGAAAGTCCAAAGCGCAGAACGAACTTTCTGAAAAAATCGCCTCTTCTGCTCCGCATTAATCTTTTCCACTTCGCGCAGCAATCCAAAATCCACACCCATCTGCTCTGCTACGTAACGGAATGCTGCCACATCCTTGGGAAAACAAGAGCCGCCATAACCGATTCCCGCCTTGAGAAATTTAGGCCCGATTCTTTCATCGGATCCGATACCCCTGGAAACCTCTTCCACATCGGCGCCGGCAGCTTCGCATAAGTTGGAAACCACATTGATGAAGGAAATCTTCATCGCAAGGAAGGCATTGGACGCATGCTTGATCAGTTCCGCCGCTTTGGTTGAAGTCTGAAGGAGCAGAGGCGGCTCCGCCGCCGAGCGAGTTCCCGGCACTGCATCTGCGGCCTCATAGTAGCTACCGGAGGTTAGAGGCTCGTAGATTGCGCGCAGCACGTTGGCTGCGCGTTCGTTGTCCACGCCGACGACGATGCGGTCTGCGTGGAGAAAGTCGACAACAGCTGTACCCTCCCTGAGAAACTCTGGATTCGAGGCGACATCAAAAAGCTCGCGCGGGACCCCATTGCGTTCAATCACGCGGCTAATCCACTCGTTGGTGTATACGGGAACTGTGCTCTTTTCTACGATGACCTTGTATTCAGTGATGGAGCGCGCGATCTGGCTTGCTACAGCATCCACATAAGACAAATCGGCGCTACCTGTCTGGCTTTGCGGCGTCCCCACAGCTACGAAAATCGCTTGTGCCTCCTGCGTAGCGGCGTGCAGGTCCGACGTAAATTCAACCGAGGTGTTGCGGTGGCGATCCAGTAGCTCCGGCAAGTATTCTTCGTAGATCGGGACTTCGCCCTCACGGAGCATTGATATCTTTGATTCATCGTTGTCCACGCAGATCACACGATGGCCGACTTCAGCGAAGCAAGCGGCAGCAACCAATCCCACGTATCCTGAGCCTACAACAGCGATAGTTATTCTCTCGTTCATATGGCCTTTCCTGTCAGAAGTTATGAGTTTTCTGCAAATTGTTCAGCTATTTAGGGTTTGTTTTCGAGGGGAGACGCCAAATTGACCCGCAATACTCTGGACCGCATGTTTAGATGCACGTTCTTTGCCTGTTGCATTGAGCTCATGTTCAAAGATTTCGCCAATGGCTCTTGCTGCGCTTCTCATCGAGTAGCGCTTTAAGAAACACGCAGATGCTTTTTGCGACATCTCAACACGTTGAGTTTCTGACAGATCCAGCCATTTCCTAAGCAGTGCATACGTACCAGTCGCCGTATCCTCTGCGACGATTCCAGCTCCATCCGCAATGACATCCTGCCAGATATTGACTTTGTCGGAGACTAATACCGGCTTGCCGCATGCAAGAGCTTCGGCGACGGCGATGCCGAAGTTCTCTTGATGCGAGGGGAGGACGAATGCTTCAGCGGCGTAAAAAGCGCCCCATTTCGCATCCTTCTGCAACAACCCAGGCCAGTGAATCCGATCCCCTACTCCCAGCTTCCTTGCTTGTTTCTCGAGCGTCGCCTTCCACCCCACCTGATTGGGGCCAGCCATCACAAGATGTAGATCGGGAGCAGTGGATGATACGCGCGAAAATGCGTCGATCAACAGATCGCATCCCTTCTTCTCATGGATGCGGGCCATGAAAAGGAGAAAACGGCGATTGCGGACTGCAGGACAGACGGAGATAAATATTTCCTTTTGGACGGCAGGGTTACCACCCGGCGGGTTCGTTCCGTAAGGCACGACGATTCCGTTCCAGCGATTCAGGCGAAAGCTCAACAGAGCCTGTTCCTTTTCGGTTTGCGAGGTGAAAAGCACGGCCAGAGCGTCCCGTAGTACTGGATATTGAAAAAAAGACCAGTACAGTAATTTTTTTAGATGCTTAAGGGGATATCTCTTTTTAAACCATGGATCCAGCGCGCCGTGAATAAATATTGCGTAGGGCACCTTATTCCTGACTGCACGCCACGTGGCAAGAGTGTGATATTGCCAGATTCCGTTGATGACTATACCATTATAATCAGGAATATGCGCCCTCAGCCAAGGAAGCAATCGAAACGAATATCCATAGACAGTTCTTACTGGCCCAAACGCATGCACTTTGAACGGAAGTTCTTTCAGAAAAGGTTCGTCCGGACCGTCTAGCGAAGCCACCTCCAGATAAATTCCCTCCTGATGGCAGGCCTCGGCCAGTTGCCGCAACCCCTCCGGCGGTCCCCCATGTTTGAGAGACAGCGAATAGATCACATGCAGGAGGCGCAGCGGCGAGTGCATCTCAACTGTTTCAGTAGCCGACCCTGTGCGTTCCTCGATGTCTTTCAATCCAGATATGCTCATTGTTTATTCGATGCGCATGTCGTGGGCGATTAGCCTGGGTGTGCCTATAATGATCGCACAGACTTTACTTTCGCCGTGCTCGCCCCAGACCCAAAGCAACTCAGTTTCCATCGAAGCATCTTATTACTCCAACCTGATTTTCTCTCTGATTCATCCCGCAACAATAGACTCGACTCATACTCACACTTCCAGTTTCCGCCCTATTGGCGAACAGAATTGGGGCCACTGTCTATTTGTTGCAGAATAGGGTTGTGCCATCGTGGTTTCTTTGCCTGTTTTGCGCTCGACGACTCTTTCATCAATCGAGACTCCGTGCGCGTCACTCCCTGATCTCTCATTAGCCGATTCGCTTCCGGACCCAGATGCTCTGATTCCGCTCGCGTGGAGAATCGCGATTGAGTTGTTGATGATGTCCCTGTTCGTCTCCTCGCAGATGCATTGCGGTGCGACGCAGCCAAGACAATATCTGGATTAAGAAAGCTATTCTTATCGATGCTCTCGAAGGGGCTTGGTGCTACTTGAACCGAACCCTGATCCTTTATCGTGAACGCTTCGAGAGCGCTCTTGCCATAGTCCTGAGTTTGCTCTGCCGCTTGCGAGACCGAGTCATTCTTTTCTATTTGGTCTTTCGGTTTCTTCTTCTCTAGAAGAGTGTTATTCCGACCCGAGGTTACAGGCTGCTCTGGCGCTTGATTTGTATGCACAGATGGCTGGAGAGGGTCAATAGTCGGCACAAACGCCGTGCTGCCTACTGTCCAGGATGATTGCTGATAGGGTGCGCCAGGAAGAACATTGTTTGCTCCTGGTAGTGTTTGCTCCGCCGGCAGTGCAAGCTGATTCATTGGGGACCGGCTGAAAGTGGATGCAGGGAGCTGAAGAGAGGGGGGAAACCCTGATTGCCCGGGCTTTCGGCTAATCTCGTTCACAATGGTGATGGGCGCTGGCGTGTGAAGACCTGTGACAACAGAAGCATCCCGTAGCGAGTTGTCTACCTGGAATGGTACACGGGTCAACAGATCGTATTGAATGAGAGAAGGACTCAAAGGCGTAGCCTCGAGGCTTGCTCCAATCGCGTCATAGGGCAATATATGTTCGTCTGGGGTCAGCAAACTACTTGCGCCCGGCTCAATCTCTGAAGAAGGAAACGGAGCTACGGAGGACTCGACTCCATTCGAGTTCGAGTCCAGGGGCTGAGACAGTGAACCGCCTAACGGGCTGCTGACTTGAGCTCCTGCGAATGCAGTAGAGAGCAGGCAGAGTGCCCAAAGACATATATGCGCAGGTCGAGTTTTGAGATTCAGCTTCATTACGATGAAAATCCGTTTTCAGGCTGGCGAGTCAAAGCAAATGCTGGGAGGTTGAAAATTACCCACAACAATGCGGAGTAAATTAGCGAGTCTCGAAGCGCCAGGATGAACACCCACAAACTGGCCTCGGTTATCAGTGCAATGTACAAAAGATATAGGATGACTAAAGTTGCCACTATCTCCGGAAAGTACACTCTCACGACCTCCGCCACGATTCGAAAAAGTGTGGCGATGATGATCGGATACAAAATCATGCCCCAGATGCCGAAGTCGATCGCGCCAGCAGAATAGAGCGAGTTAGCTTCATCTATATAAGCGAAATGAAATGTCGTGTTTGCTATGGTCTCTTCGCTATAGAGAAAAGCGCTCTTGTCCGCCCACAATGCGGAAGGAATGGTTAGCTGGAACTCGTGCAGCGTATTTTGCCCGCCGGCGGGATGCATGCGGAAGCTGGCATCGAGAAGATCGGAAACATACCCTAATATGAAGGTACGCTTGGCCAGATTTTCTTTGAGGCTCTGATTAGCCTTAGCCGTGTTGCCGGTCTCATAAAGCTCCAGCGCCAGAAAGATTTGATCAGAGAGCGAAATTTTATGTTTGCCCCATGAAGCATAGCGGATGTAGTAAAAACTCGTGGCCCCAAGTGCGATAAGTGACGCGAGAATAACTCCATAAACAAGCCTTCTCGTAAATGACCACTTGACCGTGAAGGAACCAAACCGCGCGGCTATGATCGCCAACAAGACAAAATAGACGAGAGTTCTGCGCCCGGTCGGGATGACCAGAACAAATTGAATGGCAAGCATAGCGCCGAAAAACCGCTTCAGCATACCTGTCTGCCACTCCAGGAAGGAGAGATATGTGAGGGCGAATACGGTCGGGAATACCCAACTGAGAAGTGCCCCCGAAAGGCCAAAATGGCCGTTATTAAGGCTGGCAGTTGACCCCATGTACCCGAGCTTGCCTGTGGCGAAGCCAACTATGATCAGGACAGTGCCAAACAACACAAACAATGCGACGCGATTGTCGAGTGCAAGCCGGAAATTTTTCCCAAATACGGGAGTCTCGTAAATCTCTCCCAGCGAATAAAGAATACTTGAAGCGATGAGCACCGCTGCCATCGCATGAGAAACAGCCTCCGGATCCCGGTTAAAAAACTGTGCCAGACCCTGGCCACCTCGCGACACGGTCAGCCAGCTATTGACCACTCCTAAGCCGTAACCCGCCGTATTGACAATGCAAAAAACATGGGAACACCGGATGGCTTTGCGCCGGATTGTAATCTCCCAAAGAGTGTAGAGTCCTACCAATGCTCCGGTTAGGGCAGAAATGAACAGCAT
Source organism: Terriglobales bacterium (assembly GCA_963823845.1). GTDB lineage: Bacteria > Acidobacteriota > Terriglobia > Terriglobales > Acidobacteriaceae > Alloacidobacterium. Next base: position 550,163 of record CAWGND010000014.1, on the reverse strand, counting down.
TGTGTCGGTTGGAATCATCCATGTAGTCAGACCGACACTAAGAAGCAGCACCGGGAAATCGAGAAAATACAGACGCCTGGCGGGTTCTACGCCACTCCCCAGCCGCCTCGTAACATGGGCGATGCCCGGCCACGGAAGCTCTGTCTTCGGATTAAGAGTTGTGTTCATCCCTAAAAACTATCGGTGCGCATGGACACACATTTTCCTGTTGGGGCCGGCCATACACTATCAATGCAGATAGATCAGCAGGCTGCTTGTGAGGGTGATAGCTGCTTCTATCCCCCGATATGTCAGTGTCTTGGTTGTACTTGACGGAACGAAGAGTATGTCTCCGTCCTTTACACCGATGTCTGCCTGCGAGCCATAGGCCAAGTGCTTAAGATCCAGATCGACTTCTTCTCTTCCCTCTGGGGTCTTACGAATCAGCTTCGTTTTGCTCAGCGCAGCGGTCTTGTCCCATCCGCCGGCAAGCGAAAGAGATTGCATCACAGAGACCGGAGTATTGTTATCAATCAGGAATCCGCCGGGCTTCAACACGTCGCCAATAACATATATAACGCCGGCTTTCGCGACGATGACTGTGTCACCGGGAAGAATAACTGGATTCTCCTGAGCATACATTGTGGCTGGCCCGGACTGCAGAGCGACCATGACAGGGTGTTGGGGATCGTCACGATGCACAATCGAGACTGTTTTGCCGGCGGTGCTCTGTAAGCCTCCGGCAACAGAAAGCATATCGAGCATCTTGCGAGTGCCGAGTGTCGGGTAGACCCCGGGACTTCTTACTTCACCCATCACCGTTGCTCCCTGAGACGCGTATTCCACGATAAAGACAGTGACATGGGGATCGATAATCAGGTGACGCGAGCGTAACTCATCTTCAATTCTCCGCGCAGCGTCGATTGAATTCAGGCCTGCCAGTCTCATCAACCCGAGAACAGGCAAATTCACCTCACCGTTCTGGCTGACTCGTGCGGAAGTCGTCAATTCGGGTGTGTCGAAAACAACGATATTCAACAAATCGCCGGAACCAATGGCAATGTTGGGCGCAGGATTGCGTGGCTGGTCCTGTGAGGACGTTGGGGATGACTCCTGGGAAAATCCGACCGGCGCTGCAGCCAGCAGAAAGGCGATAAGGAGCCTAACCGGAAGATTTGATCCATATCGGGTCTTACTTCTCTTCATCCGTTACCCCATAGCCGGCTCCGTAACCTTTGTTGTAGTCATAGTCATAGCGTTTTGAATAGGTGTAGTAGTTTTCCAGCCGCAGATCAACGTCATTGACCACTGTCCCCAGGACCCTCGCATTTGCGCGCCGCAACTGGTCGCGGACACGGGACAGCGCCTTTTTACGTGTAACGCCCGAGCGCACGAGAATAAAAACCGCGTCCATGTAGGGAGCAAGGCTGAGCGTGTCAGAAACTGCAAGTATTGGCGATGTATCGAAAATCACATGATCGTATTCGAGTCGCCATTGCAAAAGCAGGTCTTCCATGCTCCGCGACGCAAGCATTTCGCCCGGGTTGGGGGCAATTGGGCCGCGCGTGACGAGAGTCAGGTTGGGGAGATCGGGCAGCGGCTGTTCATATACCTCGTTACCCGACTCACGCGAAAGAAGAGTGGACAAACCGCCTCGGTTGGAGGTTTTGAACTTGAGGTGCTGGGTGCCCTTTCGAAGATCGGAATCAACCAGCAGAACACGAGCAGAACGTCGGGCGAAAGAAATAGCGAGATTTGCCGCGCAAGTGGATTTTCCTTCCGCCGCATAACTGCTTGTCAGCAATATCAGCCGGGGCTCACGGTCTACAGCCGAGAGCAAGAGGGAGGACCGGAGACTTCGGAAGCCCTCGGCGATGATCGATTGCGGCTCGGTATAGGACATCAAGTCCGGGGAGACTCTCGAGTTGCGCTCTCTTTCAATCGTCGCCAGTTCTGCTGAGCCTGCGCCGGCCTTCTTGAGTACATCAAAGTGCGGAATTACCGCCAGCGCCGGCAGCCCGGAGATACCCTCCGCATCGTCAGAAGTGCGAATGGTATCGTCCAGCGTTTCAAAGAAGAGCGCTGCTACGATGCCAAGCAGCAGACCGCCGAGAAGACCGAACATGAGATCGCGTTTCTTTATCGGAGAGACGGGACGGGACGGTTCGGCGGCTCTGTCTACCACGTCGATATTGTTTGAGTTCAGGCCCGCGGTAATGCCGGCTTCCTTTAACTTTGTCTGCAATGCATCGTACAGGTCGGAGGCTGAGTCGGCTCCATGTTTTAGTATCTCGAATTCTGCGGCAGAGTCATTCGCGCGATACGCTTCCGCCTTAATCTGTTCCAGCCGGTCGCGCAGCAGGGTCTCGGTCTTAACCGAGGCGTTATATTCTTCTTCGAACCTATTGGTAAGGTTGTTGATTTCTGTGTCGATGCTCGTTTGGACGGAAGCCAGTTGTTTCTCGGCTTCCCTTACCTTTGGCCATTCGGAACCGTACTTTGATTTCAGCTGCGCGTACTGCACCATCAATTCGCTTTGTTGTTGGCGCAGAGATGTCAGTGTCGTCCCCGGTGCAACGGAAACGAGCAACTCAGGGTTTCTGGTCTGCGCCAGCCGGTAGCGTGCTTCCTTTACGATGCGATCGGCCTGCGCTTCTGCCAGCTGCTGGTTCACTGTTTGCAGATTGTCGACAACAAGTGTTTGGCCATCTGCGTTCAAACCAATGAGGTTGTTCTGTTTCTGGTACTTCGCCACCTGCTGCTGTGAGTCTTCCACCTGCTTTTTCAGGGCGCTCAACTGCTGCGAAAGCCAATTTGAAACGCGGTTGGTGCCCTCAAATCTGGCGCGCAGGTCCCGCTCCATGTACGCATCCAGAATGGCGTTCGTAATGGCGGTCGCTACCTTGGGATCGGGGTTCCTGTACCGGATCTCGACCAGGTTCGTACCCGGAACCAGCGTGATTTTCAAGTTGTCGGAGAACGTGTCCAGCAAAGCGCCGCGTTGCCCTGGAGTCAGATGTCCGTTATATGGGGAGCGATTGAAAATGCTCGAAAACGGCTTCTTGTGATACAGGTCGAGAGTATTGATTACGTCGAGCGAAACAGTATTGCTGCGCATAATTGCTATTTCAGTTTGCAATCGTTGGGAAGACGCATCTTCGCCAGCGAGGTTTTGCTCGACCAGATCGCTAATACCTATGTTGGTTGAACGACCCAGGTCGATATCAATCTGAGCCATGGCTTCATAGAGCGGGACCGACAGGAAGGCAAAGTAGCTGGCCACCAGAATTCCAAGGAGGAGGCAAACGAGAATAACCCACTTCCGCTTAATGATAATCTTGCGAAGATCGCCTGGAGTCAGAACCGAATGTTCTAAGGTGCCCCCCACCGCAGGCACCAGCGGTAATTCCTGCCGTTGCGGCGTAATCGCTTGTCCCTGCATCCCTGGTCTAAGCTCCTTTTATCCCTTGAAACTGTAGACTGTCAGATTTTCTGTCTTTCAGCGGCGAGAACAAAAACTTCTAGTAGCTGCCGAGATTCTGCCATGGCTGATTTCCATCGCCGGCGAATGAGAGCCTGGATGTACTTCGGTACGAATTATTCATCATGAGACGGGATAAAGAGTCTTTCCAAGGAGAATCATCGATAACACCGATTCCAGACCGACCGTTGATCATACGCTTGCAAGAGATCTGGTTGAATACGCTGGCATGAATGCTAATCTCCCCTGCGAAAACTCTTGTTGCACATGCACTTCTGCGATACAAATGTTCGGTATGAACGAGAATGATCTGATGCATCGCAGAACTTGGAATCTGCTGTTAGAGAGGTTAGATTGGCAACAAGTTGCGCCATCGGGGGCTCAAACAGTTACACACCTACAAGATAACGAACGTCGGGAAGGCGGTCAATCAAAAGCGTCAGCCGGCCGGTTAACGACCTTGGCCGACCGCAAACGAGAGGGCGGAGGCTGTCAGCCTCCGCCCTCTCGTTTCGTGAAGTTGAATGTTAATTGCCGAGTGGGTAGTCCACGCGGACCGCAAGGATCTCGTACGGATGAATTGGCACAGTCACATGGCCGCCTGCTACGGTCAGGGGCGAGCCCTGCGGCTGCTCCATGAGGTTGGTTTCCGCGGCTGCTGTCGCACCTGGTGGCAATGCGATTTCCACACTTGCCTGCTTTCCTGCCCACTCGTACAGATGCAGGATCAGACCATTGCTGTCCTCAGCCTTCTTCATGGCGGTAAGCACCACGTTTTCCGGCTTGACTGTTAGGAAGGAATGCTCCAGCGGTAAGCTTCCGGTGTGTGCCTCAACCTGAACTGCCTTCAGCACGTAGTTGTATTCGTAACCGTGACGGACCGTTAAAGCCTGCTTCCAGTCGCCGGCGTGCGGATACAGCGCGTAGGTGAAATGCTGGGGCCCACGGTCCGCAACAGGATCAGGCCATGTTGGGGAGCGCAAGAGCGTGAGTCGCAGAACATTCCCTGCGTCATCATAGCCATACTTCGAGTTGTTGATCAGGCTGAAGCCATGCTGACCGTCGTTCAGATCGGCCCAGCGAAGCGCCGGCACCTCGAATTGAGCTTTGTCCCAGCTATTATTGCGGGTGGTTGGGCGTTCGATGCTGCCGTACGGAATTTCGTATGTAGCCTTATCGCTCGTCACCGCCAGTGGGAAGGCCGACTTCAGAAGGATGTGGTCCTCATGCCAGTCGATGTCGTTGACGACGTTGACCTCATCCGATCCGGCGGCAAGCTGAATCTCCTGCACGAACTTCGACTTTGACCAGTGACGTGTCACTCGAATCGAAGCGCGCGCCGGACCCTTCTCGATCAGCTCAACCGAATCGGCATCGGTCAGCTTGGTCGGAGGAACATCCAGTGTGCCCGGATCGATGTTCCAGGCGTCATAGTCCTTCGGCGTGTCCTTGAATGCCTGCAGCTCATTGCCACAGCCACCGCTGGCAAGCGTCTCGAAGTTCGCCTTCTTGTCGAAGAGGCTCGTGATGCAGCCTGTGGTTTTATCGACGGCCACTTTAACTGCAGCATTTTCCATCGTCAGGCCGTTGACCTTCAGATCGCTCGTGAACGGCTTTTCACCTGCAACCACATGCAGCACTTGGTAACCCATGGAAGGTACGTCCTTCGCTTCCACGAGCAGCTTGTAAGAATTGGTCTTCGCATCACTGGAAAGCTGTACTGCGGGCAGAAGGTGACCCGATGCGTCGAGCACGGAAACTCCATTCGGAGCCGCGTTCGGCATCTGCACGTTCACTTCTACAGGTCCGGAGCGCTCCCATGCCAGAGGATTGAAGACCAGCACTGGAACCTCACCCGCAGCTTTTGTATTAATCTGCGCGGAAATCGTCTGCAAAGACTTCTGCGTGATCTCGTCTGTCTCCAGGCGCGTCTTGTCGAATTGCTCCTGGGCTTCCTTGTAAATGATGCCGATGCCCGAGCCGGCTGCCAAATCATGGAAATCATTGAATGTGATGGTCTTCCACGCGTCGGTCAGCTGGTCGTTCGGATAGGCCTTGCCATCGAGCCATGCCAATGAAGCGTACTTCTCTGCGTTGAGCGCCCATTCTTCGCTGTGGCGCATATTCCACTTGTGCTGGGCCTGCGTTGTCTGCACGCCACGGTGGTACTCGAAATACAGTTCGCTCTTCCACGTTGGAATTGCTATCTGGCCTTCCGGAGGCGTCGGAGGTGGCGTGTAACCCTTCATTACCGAGAAATAATCCCAAGTAGGCGATTCCGGAGAGACCTGCTTCTCAACCGTGCTGAAAAAGCTCTGCGCGGTTCCGAATTTGAAATTGGGAACGATCTTGTTCGGCTCCGCCCAGTGCGCTCCCTCATCGAGAACGGCACGGGTTGGGCCGCCGCCGTGATCGCCGATGCCGTAAAGATCCATCATTTCTGTGATACCCGGCGACCGCTCGCGCGCCTGCTTGAAGCCGTAAGAAAGACGTATAGGATTCAGATTGTCGTTGGCGTAATCCAGTGGGAAATAAGTCAGAACCTTGCTGCCATCAGGCGATTCCCACCAGAAAAGCTTGAACGGAAGCTGATTGGTATCGTTCCATGTCATCTTCTGGGTGACGAAATAATCCACGCCAGACTTCTTGTATATTTGAGGCGTCTGCCAGTTGTAACCAAACGAATCCGGGTTCCATCCGATCCGAACATCAACACCGTATTCCTTCTGATAGAAACGCTTGCCGAGCAGGAGCGAGCGCGCCTGAGATTCGCCATCAGGCAGGTTTAGGTCCGGCTCAACCCACATGCCGCCGACCACTTCCCACCGGCCTTCCTTGATGCGCTTCTTGATCTCCTCATTCATCTCCGGATACTTGGTCGCCATCCATTCGTTGTACTGCGCAGCGGATTGCGTATAGGTGTAGTCGGGATATTCGTTCATCAGCTGCAGCGCTGTCGAGAAGGTGCGCTTCACGACATCGACGGTCTCCGTCCATGGCCATAGCCATGCGGCATCGATATGCGAGTTGCCGGTAAGGTGGAACGTTCCCTGTCGCAGGAGTGGCTTCAGCGCTTCAAGTTGGCTGCTGGCCTGTTTGAGGGAAGCATCAAACTTTGCTTGATCGGCGGCATCGAGGGCCTTCAGATCGACAGCCTCAACTGATTTGTCCAACGTCGCTTCGTCGCTCTGAGGATTCTTCGAAAGACTAGGAACGAGCAGCACCGCAGAAAGGAATTCCTTGCGAAGATCATCCGGATTAGGCCGGCTTTCGGCAAAGTCGATCTTGAATTCTGCGTTGTGGAAGTGCTTCTGATCCACGGTATGCAGCATCTTCACAGCAATCAGAATTTTGTCGCCGGGTTTTGCCTGATCAAACAGAACGATCGGTTCAAGATCATCGCCGAGGGCGACGCGGCGTCCGTTAAAGTAGATGATCTGGGGCACTGGCCCGTTCGCACCTGCGGAGAAGCGGAACCAGATGCGCGTATCGGTCAGGTCATACCCATTCAACGTCTTTGGCACCTCGACCAGCCGCCGATACCATGATGCTTCGCCGGAAGATTCAAAGCCGGGCTTTACGACCTGCCAGCTTGAATCGTCAAGATTGACACCCTCGCCGTGCGGAACGTCGCCCGAGTGAAACCGCCATTCGCCTGCCGGCAGGTTGTCGAGTGAACCGAGGCGTTGTATGACTGTCTGCGCCTCGCTGGGCATCGATTTCGTAAGCTGTGCTGTCTGCTCTGCATCCTGCGACCACACAGGAGATGAAAGAAACAAGGCAGTGGCACAAATCGCGCCCCAGGCCACTCCGCGACCCAATCCAGTCTTCACCTGCAATTCTCCTAGCTCATTGATTCCCGCGTTACCGTGGCAGAAGCCTATCTGAGAAACAGCGGGTAGAGACGGTCGGATTATATTCCTAAAAAATGAAAAGTGGAAACGATTCCATTTCTGTCGTAGTAAATAGCTGCTTCTCTCCGGTCCCACTTACCTGTGCCTCATCTCCTGGGTAGGCACAGGCCGATTTAGTAGACTCATCATCAGCATGATGCGCCGACTGGCTTTTCTACTCACCAACCTCAGCACTCTCTGCCTGATCGTTCCTTTCGCTGCAGCCCAGGGTACACGCCTATGGACGCAGCAGCACTTTGAAGAATTTGAAAAGGGCACGCCAAAAAGCGTTGCCGTTCGCAGCGACGGAATGCTGGAACCGGGCCCGGAGAGCAAGCAGCTGGTGGTGACGCCTTCCACCTACGTCTGGTCAATTGCTGCTGACAGCGCTGGCAACGCATACGCGGCCACGGGCTCACCGGCAACGGTACTGCGGATTACTTCGGATGGCAAGATCACAAAGATTTTCTCGAGCAAAGACCTTACTGTCCAGGCCGTCAGCGTCGCAAAAGACGGGTCTGTGTTTGCGGCTACCCTGCCCTCGGGCAAGGTTTATAAACTTCCTTCAGGAGCAGTCGACCTCGATGAGAGCAAGGCCGAGGTCGTCTTCGATCCAACGCAGACCGAAGAAAAGCCCAAATACATCTGGGACCTCGCATTCGATGCCGAGGGGCGCCTCTACATTGCAACGGGTGGACCTGCGGCGGTCTATCGCGTAGAGATATCCAGAAGTGGCTCGAAACCGTCTCTGTTTTTCAAGAGCGACGAACAACATATCCGCGCCATCCTCTTCGACAAGACCGGAAACCTGATTGCCGGCACGGATGGAAGCGGGCTTGTTTATCGCGTCGACAGCAGCGGCAAGGGATTCGTACTCTACGACGCTCCGAAGCGCGAAATTACTTCCTTGGCAATCGCGGACAACGGCGCCATTTATGCCTCGGCTGTCGGTGGCAAGGGGCAGACCACACTTCCTCCTTTACCGGTTCAGGGCATTCCATCGGTAACGGCGACTATTTCGTTGGTTCAGCCGGGTTCGGTACAGGCATTCAATGGCAATACCGTTATTCCCGATGGCTCGGAAGTCTATGAAGTTCCTCCGCAGGGCGCGCCGCATAAAATCTGGTCCGATCACGATGACATCGTCTACGCACTGCACTGGACGCCGCAGGGATTACTTGCCGCCACAGGCAATCGTGGACGCATTTACCGCATTGGCGAGAACGGCCAGTATGCCGACATTGCGCATCTGGAAGCATCGCAGGCCGTCGGTTTTGCCGATTCGCCGCAAGGGCTGTATGTCGGCACGGCCAACACGGGGAAGGTCTACCAGCTGAGCCATGTCCAGGCTGGGGAAGGCACCTACCTGAGCGATGTTTTTGATGCCGGAGTTTTTTCGCGCTGGGGTCGCGCCGAGGTTGATTCTGCTTCTCGGAATTACGATCTGTATGCGCGGGCGGGAAATATAGAGAATCCGGAGCGCGCATGGAGCGACTGGAAAAAGGTTACTCCGAACATCGGCCCTCTTGGGCTCGACATGTCACGCTTTATGCAGTGGAAGGTGGTCATGCACCCCGGGGCCACGGTGGGCGCAGTTGGCATCAACTATCTGCCGGTGAATATCGCTCCTGCGATTGACGAAATCGTAGTTATGCCGGGTGCGCGGGTGAATGCGCCTTCCGCTCCGGGGCAGCAGCCACAACCCGTTAGCATCAATTTTAATGGTCCGTCGAACCCCGGTTTGCAGTTCAACACTGAACCAGGGCGCGAATCCTTATCGGGTGTCAAGGACAAATCCGCTGTGACCGCGCGTTGGGCCGCTCACGACGATAACGGCGACGAGCTGATTTACACCGTGTATTACCGGGGAGACAGCGAGACCAACTGGCAGCTGCTGAAAGATAAAGTAAACGAGCGTTACTATACGTTCGATGCGACAGCGCTGCCTGATGGCGCCTACCGGCTCAAAGTAGTCGCCAGCGACGCGCCATCGCATAATCCGGGTGAGGCACTCACGACAGAGCGCGTCAGCGACCGCTTCCTGATCGACACCACGCCGCCGGTTCTTTCAGCCATCGACGCTCATATGGAGAGCGGCAGGATTCATGTAACTCTGACGGCGACGGACAGCGCTACTTCTATAGGTCACGCCGAGTATTCGGTGGATGCGGGACCCTGGCAGTATGTCGAACCAGTAGGCCAGCTCTCGGATTCATTGACGGAGAACTATGACTTTGAGGCGCCGTTGAAGCTGCAGCAACCGGGTGCTGCGGCTGCGACGAACCCGTCGGAGCATCTGATCACTGTTCGCGTCTATGACCGCTTTGAGAACGGGGCAGCGGTAAAGGCAGTTGTCCGGTGAGATTTGAGTTCTTTGTCGCAGCGCGTTACCTGAGAGCAAAGCGGCGGCAAGCTGTTGTCGGTGTCATTACGGCGATTTCGGTAGCGGGTGTCGCGGTAGGAGTGGCGTCACTTATCATCGCACTGGCCATTACCAATGGAATGAGCCGGGATCTGCGCGAGCGGCTGCTCAGTTCGACCGCGCATGTGGACCTGATGCGCGTACAGAGCGATGGCATCCGCGGCTGGCGGGAGCTTACGGACCGGTTTCGTCATCTGCCCCATGTGACTGCAGCTGCACCAGGGCTGTATGAGCAGGTACTGGTGTCGCGCGGCGCACTCTCAGGCGGTGCACAGCTAAAAGGCGTCATTCCTGCGGAAGAACGCACTGTCAGCGATCTACTCTCGAACATCAAGCAAGGCAGCGCCGACGCACTCGCACAGCCTACGGACTTATCAGTTGCAGATGACGTCAATCGCGCAACACCGCCCCTCGTCATCGGTCACGATCTTGCGAACACACTGGATGCAAAGGTGGGCGATACGGTGCTCGTAACCAGTCCTCAGGGTGGTTTAACGCCCTTCGGCATGGTCCCGAAGTATCAGCGCTTTCAGATTGCCGGCATTTTTCGATCAGGTTTTTATCAATACGATTCGAGCTTCGGATTCATCCGACTGGCCGATGCGCAGCGGCTTTTCGGTGAACCGGATGTGATCTCGGTGATCTCTTTCAAAGTCGATGACCTTTATCATGCCGACCGCATCGGAAAAGAGATTGAAGAAGCCGCCGGGTCGGGATTTGAAACGACCAACTGGATGGAGCAGAATCGTGAACTTTTTCGCGCGCTCAAGCTGGAGCAGATCGTTACGTTTATCGTGATTGGCCTGATTGTCTGTGTGGCTGCGCTGAATATTCTGATTGCGCTGACCATGATGGTCATGGAGAAAACGAAGGATATTGCTGTGCTTATGTCGCTGGGCGTGCAGCCGGGGCAGGTTCGGCGCATCTTTCTGATGCAGGGCTTTCTCATCAGCCTGCTGGGCACGCTGCTGGGCCTGGTACTTGGCTATGTGCTGGCGTGGGCCGGAGGCCACTATCGTTTCCCCCTTTCGCCGGACGTTTATTCGATCGATTACCTGCCATTTGCGCCGCGCGTGCTCGATGGAGTGATTGTCGCAGTCGTTTCGCTAGGAGTTTCGCTGCTGGCGACGCTGTATCCGTCGAGTTCTGCCGCAAGGGTGCTTCCCGCTGAGGCACTGCGGTATGAATAGCAAGCAACCTGCAGAAGCAGGTCAGACTCGTATGAAGCGAATGCCCGCAAGATTCGGAATCAACTTTCAAGGTTTTTTTGATGTACTGACGATCGCTTTCCTGACCGCGCTGCTGGTTGCCGCTTCAGGGCCCTTCGGCTTCGCCTATTCCGTGCTGACGCATCAGCTGTTGATTGACCTGGCCTGGAATCCTTCGATGGAGCCGCTCCTGCTGGCGCGCTATCCGAAGACAACGGCAGAACAACTGCGCGTGGCCCAGTCCTATGCTTACGGTGGTTGCGTAATTCAGGATGCCGGCTACTACCCTTTTGGGAATGTTTTCTTCAGCAACCTCACCCATTATGTTCGCACCGGCGACTTCGTAGCCAGCCTGATTCGCAACGCTCGCAATGTGAATGAACTCGCTTTCGCTCTCGGCGCGCTCTCGCACTACGTGGGAGACAGCATGGGCCATCACGATGCCGTCAATCCCGCCACCGCAATCGCCTTTCCCAACCTGGAGTTACAGTATGGGCATTCGGTGACCTATGACGAGAGTCCCCATGGCCACGTCCGGACGGAATTTGCGTTTGATATCGACCAGCTCAGCCAAAGGCACATTGCACCTTCGGGTTACCTCAATCACATCGGCCTGAGAGTTTCAGCGGACCTGCTGGAACGCGCGTTCTTTGAAACCTACGGGCTGCACCTGCGCAAGGTGATGGGAAAGAAGAGAAAGGCGGTCATCAGCTCTTACCAGCGCTCCGTCCGCAGTTTTTTGCCCGACATTGCCAATGCTGAGGAGCTGATCCACCAACATGATTTTCTTCCTGACCCGAACACTGAAGAATCGCGAAAATTGGATCAAAGGCTGCAGGATGCCGATTACAGCAATGGGTGGCAAAATACACGCAAAAACGCTGGATTTGAGACGCATTTGCTGGCCGTTGTCGTCACTCTGACGCCGAAAATTGGCCCAACTTCCGGCCTTGCGATAAAGATTCCTACCGCCGAAACCGAGAGTAAATACGTTGCCAGCGTGAACCGGTCACTGGATTGGTATGACGGGCTACTGGATCGCCTGTATAAGTCGCCTGCCGAAAATCCGGAGATCACGATGAAGCTGGATAACCGCGATCTTGATACGGGATACGTCGTGCAGCCGGGCGCCTATCCGCTGACAGACAAAACCTACGCGAAGTTGCTCGGCATCATCACAGCGAAGCCGGCGGATCCGGTCCCGTCGGGGCTGAAGCGGGACATTCTTGCGTACTATTCCGATCCAAATTCGCCCATCATTACCAAAAAGAATGCAAAAGCGTGGAAAAGTGTGCAGGACGAGCTCGCCATATTGCAAAACATGCCTGTAGTCCCGATGAAGTGAGCTGTTGGAGACTTTTGCTATGCAACAAGTACGCGGTACATCGAACTTTGCGAAGATTGGTCGAAATGTTTGGCAGGCGAACTGCAACTATTTGTTGAAAGCAGTTGAGAAATGCGCCGGCATTGCACTTTAGTGCACACGAATTAAGAAACGGATGACCCTGGCGCTTTCCTTTTGGTGTCCAACAGTGTTAGAGGTAAGTATGGGAGTCTTCTCCACCACTTCAGGCCTTGCTTCCCCCGATCCGGCGGCATCCGTCCTGAGTCTTTCCCCTACCAACGCGCATCCATTAGTCCAGGTGAAGAACCTGCGCAAGGAGTACATCACCGGGCGCGGAAGGCTGGTGCTGTTTGAAGAACTCAGTTTTGAGGTCGCGCAAGGCGATCTGCTGGCGATCGTAGGCCAGTCGGGGGCGGGAAAGAGCACACTTTTGCACATCCTGGGTGCCCTTGATACACCCTCTGAAGGTGACGTATACTGCGCCTCAATTCCTTTGAAAAATCTTTCGACCAAGCAGGCCGCAACCTTCCGCAACCGGGAGATAGGATATGTGTGGCAATTTCATTATCTTCTGCCCGAATTTACAGCGCTTGAGAACGTAGCGATGCCGCTGCTGGCGAGAGGCGAATCGAAAGGTGCGGCCAATAGAAGCGCCCAAAAGTGGCTGGAGGAAGTAGATCTGGGCGACAGGGCCGAACATCGGGCGGGCGAGCTTTCCGGCGGGGAGCAGCAACGGGTGTCACTGGCGCGTGCGTTGGTCACGCAGCCAAAATTATTACTGGCCGATGAACCCACGGGCGATCTGGACAGCGGAACGGCTGACCTGGTTTTCAGCTTGATCGAACGGCTACATCAGGGTCATCATTTGACATCGGTGATTGTGACGCACAATATGGCGCTGGCAAGGCGATGTAGCCGGGTTTTGCGGCTAGAGAAAGGCCGCGTTGAGGAATTGAGTCCGCAGGCAGTCTAGGCGGATGGAGTAAGACCGGAGGGAATGGCTGCAGTCTCTCCGGGTAAGCGGGATGGATGCGATAAGCACCCAGACCAAAGGGTCGCTTTCAACCTGGACAGGCTTTAGTTGGCTGAGAGCGGCGATAGGGGACGAAGGCATTTTGCGGTATGCGAACAAACCCTCGCAAGAAGGGTTTTGGGCCAGTGGCCCAAGGTTTGACTGCGGCAGCACGCCTTCCTAGGGGGAACATGTTCGAGCGCTATACAGAAAAAGCACGTCGCGTCATATTTTTTGCGCGGTATGAGGCCAGCCAGTTTGGCTCACCGTACATTGAGACCGAGCATCTTCTGCTCGGCCTGTTGCGTGAGGACAAGGCGTTGACCAATCGCTTCCTGCGGTCGCACGCGTCCGTTGAATCTATCCGGAAGCAAATCGAAGGGCACACAACGATTCGGGAGAAGGTTTCGACTTCAGTTGACCTCCCACTCTCCAATGAATGCAAGCGGGTCCTGGCCTACGCCGCGGAGGAGGCCGAGAGGCTCTCGCACAAACATATCGGGACGGAGCATCTACTGCTTGGGTTACTGCGCGAAGAAAAGTGCTTTGCTGCTGAGATTCTGCACGAGCGCGGGCTGAAGCTTGTTGCCATTCGCGAAGAACTCGCGCGGGCTACACAGGAGAAGGCTCCGCAGCAGCAGCGCAATCGCGAGTCTAGCCTTCTGGCTGAGTTCTCCCGCGATCTAACACAGGCGGCGATGGACAACCAGCTTGATCCGCTTGTCGGGCGCGATGCGGAACTTGAGCGAGTCGTACAGATTCTGTGCCGGCGTACCAAAAACAATCCGGTGCTGATCGGCGAGCCAGGTGTCGGCAAGACGGCCATCGTCGAAGGCCTGGCCCAGCGTATTGCCGACGGCGATGTGCCGAGCTTCCTTGCTGATAAACGGGTGCTGGGGCTTGATCTCTCGCTGATTGTCGCAGGCACCAAATACCGGGGCCAGTTTGAGGAGCGACTCAAGACGATCATGAAGGAGCTGATGGAAAACCAGAACTCCATCATCTTCATCGATGAGTTGCACACACTCGTTGGGGCGGGATCGGCAGAGGGTTCGCTCGACGCGGCCAACATCCTGAAACCGGCACTCTCACGCGGCGAAATTCAGTGCATCGGCGCAACCACGCCGGGCGAATACCGCAAATCAATCGAGAAGGACCGTTCGCTTGAGCGGCGCTTCCAGGCCGTCAAAGTTCCGCCGCCGAACGAGGAAGACGCGATCAAGATCATCATGGGTATCAAAGACCGCTACGAAAAGTTCCATGCGGTCAGCTATACCGATGAATCGATCATGTTCGCGGTTTCGCACTCGAACCGCTATATTCCCGACCGTTTCCTGCCTGATAAGGCCATCGACCTGATCGACGAGGCTGGCGCGCGCGTAAAGTTGCGGCAGACCTCCCTGCCCGAGGAGATCACTGAAGTCCACAAGCGGATCAAGTTCATTGTGCACCGCATGGATTCGGCGATCGCGAATCACGAGTTCGAGAAGGCGCGTTTTTACTCCGACGAGGAACGTAAGGAGCGCGAGAACCTGCGCGGCCTACGCGACAAGTATCACCTTGACGACTCGGCTGCGGGCATCGTCTCCCGGGAAGACATTGAGGACGTTGTCAGCCGCTGGACCGGGGTTCCCGTTACTTCGATCAAGGAAGAAGAAACGCA
Source organism: Terriglobales bacterium (assembly GCA_963823845.1). Taxonomy (GTDB): domain Bacteria; phylum Acidobacteriota; class Terriglobia; order Terriglobales; family Acidobacteriaceae; genus Alloacidobacterium. The sequence goes on along the minus strand of CAWGND010000014.1, from coordinate 535,160 downwards.
GAAGCTGCTGCGCGTTGAGGAAGAGCTGCATAAGAGAGTCATTTCGCAGGACAAGTCCATCTCGGCTCTTGCCCGTGCAATTCGGCGTTCACGTGCCGGTTTGAAATCGCCGCACCGGCCTATCGGCTCATTTCTCTTCCTCGGACCTACGGGCGTCGGCAAGACGGAGATGGCGCGCACGCTGGCGCAGTTCCTGTTCGGCTCAGAGAAGGCGCTGATCCGGTTTGATATGTCGGAGTTCATGGAGAAGCATTCGGTCTCGAAGTTGATCGGTTCGCCTCCGGGATATGTGGGTTACGAGGAGGGTGGACAGCTTACCGAGCGGGTGAAGCGTTCGCCTTACTCAGTTGTCCTGCTCGACGAGATCGAGAAGGCGCATCCGGATGTCTTCAACATCCTGTTGCAGGTCTTTGAAGATGGTCAGCTGACGGACGGCCTTGGAAACACGGTTGACTTCAAAAACACGATCATCATCATGACCTCGAACATTGGCGCGCGCCATCTGCAGCGCAAGCAGGGTCTGGGCTTCCAGAGCGAGCGTGAAGACCTGGTGGCCGATAAGGTGGAAGAGCTGGTCAAGAACGAGGTGAAGCGGACGTTCAATCCGGAATTCCTCAATCGTCTTGACGAGATCATCATCTTCCAGGCGCTCTCGGATGCCGATCTGATCCAGATCCTTGAACTGCTGGTGCAGCAGCTTAACGGGAACCTGGCGCAGAAGGCCATCACAATCTCTGTCCTTGAGGAGGCTAAGAAATGGATCCTCGAGAAGACGCTGGTTGACCGTACCTATGGAGCGCGTCCGCTGCGCCGCGCTCTGCAGCGCTACGTGGAAGACCCGCTTTCTGAGGCGCTGATTGCCGGACATATTCTCGACCGGCCGGCGTTCCTTGAGGTTTATCTCGAAAACAACCAGCTTTTCTATCGCCCAGTGGGCAAAGAAGGCGAAGTAAAGACCGAGGGCGTGCTGCTTTTCAGCAACTAACGCTGCTCGCAAGCATAAACGGCTCTGCCAAACCTGGCGGGGCCGTTTTGCGTTTGGCTGAAACTTGTTGTTTCCTGTGAAACGATGCTCCTCTGGAACGCACCAGATTACGTGCGTTGTGGAAATGCCAGCTGCTGGCGTTAGGACTTTTCGGTCTATCTGCTGCGCCTCTTATCTTCCGCAGGAGCTGGTTTCATGATCATCGTACTTTCTCTGTTATTTATCGCTTTCGTGTTCGGCATCTGGATGGGGTTGAGCTTCTATCGCCGGAATGCCATCAAGTGCGCTGCTGAGACTGCCGTTGCATCCCGCTATGCCAAGTCGCGGACGAATACCTACTAGGGCCTACCCCTCCCCCCACGGTGTTTTTGGCAAATTATTCATTCTTAGGGTAGTTGCGTGCGCTTGTTGTCGCGCGTGCGTTTATCGCCTGCCTACGGCTCAGAACCCAGCTCCTCTACAGCTCCTCGAACCACTGGCTCTACCCCCGGGGTATGTTTTAGCTAAATTCCTCTTTCAATAGGCGGTTACGTGCGTTGGCGTTTGTGGTCTCCCGCCCTTTCGCGCAACTGCGCGCGAAGGGATGGGGCACCCAAGAGTCTGAGGTTGTGCCGGAAAAAGGAAAAGCCCGCCATCCCTGGCGGGCTTGTTTTTGTCTCTTTATCTATTTTAGCAATTTTGGTGGTAATAGTCGGCGAAAGTTCATCCGGTTTTTTGGCAATAACATACCTGACTGACTACGAAGATAAGGAGAAGATATGAGCACCGTGACAGGGCAATCTCATTCTTGCAAAGGTGTACCCAATGGATAGCTATATTCGAGCAATTCTTGAAGAGACTCGTGAAGAGTATGAAGCACATCGGCCGGAGTGGATGCGGCGAGCTTTTGACGAAGCTCTGCAATGCGCCCAACGTAGACTGGCAGAAGAACTTGCTTCTCAACATCCTGAGCAATCTGAGATACCGACCGGGCGTTAGGCCGCTGATCACGCGAAAGTTGCAATTCAATGTTTGCGCTCTCAACGATCAGCTTTGCCTTAAACAGCCTAGTAGCTAATTCGACAGCAATTTCTATGTCTGTCATAGTGCCGAGAATTATACGAGTTTTGTTTCACCGTTTTTTGCGCTCGGAAGGCACCTGCCTTTTCTTGGTCTTTTCTAGCCGATTCTGTTCTTTCCATGCTTTGAACCATTCGATTGATCGCCCATCTATGGTCTCTTTTTCTGCCCACTCTTTGAGGTGATTTCTTTTGATAGTGATCGCATGATTCCAATCAATAGGTTCAGGGAATCCAGGATGACTGGATGGTGGCATGGCCTTAAAGTCATCCCAAGATTTTCGCGCAAAAGGATGCAGCGGCTTTCCCCGAAACGAGTTGAGAGCGAATTGATAATTCGTCCACGCCACTAGATCGGCGCACTGAAGGCCCGCCAACGAGGCGCGAGGCCGGAAATGGACGTTAATATAGTCGCCTTGGACATCACGCTGAATTTTGGCTTGTACCTCGGCCTGCTCCATTACAGCCTCAACCTCTTTTCTAGTCGGATCATTAGGCTTCATCGAGTCGAAAATCCATTCGTATGGAGGAATCGCGGGAATTGGAACTCGCCAGTTTTGCGCAAATGGCACGACGTGCCTCAGGGCCCAAGCATAGTGAGACTTGCCCGAAAGATTCCTTAACTCGGCCGGAATTATCGAATCGTAATCATCTTTGTTGACCGCAAGAGAAAAAACCTGGGCCACATACTTGCGGGTGATTTGCCGCATCCTTCGGAAAACTCGCTTCTGTTTGCTGCTACTCCAGTTAGCAAATTCATATTTAGGATTTCGAAAGACGAATACAGATGTATGGAAGTCAGTAAACTCTTCTTTCGCTTTTAGCGCGGCAAACTCCTCTTCCATATCAATGATGTTGCTGGCAGGAATGATGAGAGCCGTCGCGTTAGCGATAGGCTGCTCCGGAGCGGTTCCGCTGTCATCCAGATATACGGTAAATGCCACGATGAAAACCTTCTGCCAGTCTTTTCCGAGTACGCTGACTAGCATGTGATGAATCGGGAAACGAATCGGTTGATTTTGGGCACACAATCTTGTATCCTTCTCTCTAGGCACTTTTAGTGCCCAGAGAGAAGAGTGTGCCGAGTCAACCGACCGCTTCCGCCAAGAATGAGACGGGCGACTTCGACAAGTTCACGAATTTTATGCGGAGGCTTGTTTCCGTACCTCACGCCGAAATTAAAGCCAAACTCGATCAAGAGAAAGCAGCAAAGCGAACGTCTAAAGCTTCTTCTTCCCGCGCTTCTGTCTCTTCATCCAAGCGGGCCACTTAGAAAGGTTCCGCGCTCGTTTCTCCCACCTTGCCAGTCAGTTCTGCATAGGTCAAGCGCTTGCCTTCTATCTGCGATACTGCCAGCGTAAAACGGTCCGCATCGTTCAATGGATTATCTTTCGTAGCGCGGTTGTTGAACCTGAAAACCTGCTCGGCAACATACTTGTCGAGATGAAACGGTTCAACGGCCACATAGGTTCCATTCAATCCACGTTTGAGCAAACTCCAGAAGTTCTCAATGCCGTGTGTGTGGACTTCGCCGCGAACGTATTCTTCCATGTGGTTCACGGTTTCATGCACGAAGTCTTGTGCGGCAAGGTTGTAATAACCATGCGCGGAATCGGTGAACACCTTGGACTTCTTTTCAACGTGCTTCAGAATCTCGCTCTGCAAGGTGGTGCGGCGAACGTTCGGAATCACGTGGGCGCGAACTTGGCGAGTCTCACGATCACGCATTCCCATCACGATAGCCTTGCCTGAAGCTCCGGAGCGCGGTATGCCGTAGAACTTCTTTTTGACTTGCGATTGGTGCATGTTCTTGATCTTGCCACCTACGAAAGTCTCATCCACTTCGATAGGGCCAGAATCAGGGCCACCCAACTTCAGAAAGGAATTGGTCTGCATGGCGGTGCGGATTCGATGCAGCATGAACCATGCCGACTTCTGAGTTACGCCAAGATCACGCGCAAGCTCATAGCTGGAAATGCCGTTTTTGCAGTTGGACAGTAACCAGACGGCAGGAAGCCACAAGTCAAGGCCTATCGGGGAATCCTCAAATACGGTACCGACCTTGAGTGAGAACTTCTGCTTCTTGTGGTCGCCGTAGCAGCGATAGACCTTAGCCTTAGCCAGCCAAGTCAGCTTAGTAGCGCCACAATAAGGGCACTTTGGAGTGCCATCGGGCCAGCGCACGAAAACCATGAACTGACGGCAGTTCTCGGAATCGGCAAAGTGCTGAATGGCTTGGGCCAAGGTTTTAATCTGTTCCATGACAAGACCATACTAGAACAAAAGGCATAGTCTGTCAAGTATATTATTACCGGTTTTTTCGCTTTGGAATGTGTGGGTTAGAAAATTTCCTTGCTTGAGGGGGCTTGACATTTCGGTTTTGCGGAGTTGCTGCGGGAGAAGGTTTAGCCGTTTCACCATCTTTTGATTGCAGCATTGCTCAGAGCTTAGGATGCGGGCTGTATTTGGAGCAGCTTCATGAATTGCTCGAAGTCGGGGCGGACTTTGAGGAGTTCGGAGTCGGTGGTTGTCAGCGTGGCGATTCCTATCCATTTGCCTGAGCGCAGGTAGTGTTGCACCTGAATAACGGTCACCTGATTCATGGGCTGATGCTTCAGGATGAGCATGGCGCTTTCCTCCGCTGCGGTGGACTGCAGAGGGGCCGGGCCGGCAATCGCGGGATCGCGAAAAGTCCGCTTCATCAGCGTAATCTGAGTCTGAATGTAAGGGTTAAGATGATCTCCAGCAAGGAGCTCATCTTCCTTGAGATAGATGTTGCTCGGAACGATGTTCTCACCGCCTCGCTGGATGCCGAAGTCGGGAATCCATGTCCACCCGAATGGGATTGCCGGAATGACCCATCGTCCGATGCGGGCGGCATTGGACTGGCTTGCGGCTTGTTCAGCTTGGGGAGACATACGTTCAGCTCAATTTCAGACAACACCTGCGGATTCGCAGACCTGCCAGGCTGCGAAGACCACCAGACGACGCCGGTCTTCGTATTGCGCGGCCAGCTCTTCTCCAGCAAAACCTAAGGAATGACCATCCGTGTCGCGCGCCAGATATCGTGACTTGAGCGCGAGGCTGACCAGCGGCTCCTGATCGCCGATCGCGTGATGTGCCATGGCTGTCTGCGCCGCAGCGAGCCGGTTTTCAAGAAGAGGCAGCATGTTCTGCCGCCACCCTGAGGTTTGCGGCAAGTTGCCTGCGGCGGCTAGAGCAGAGCGCACGGTCGAAACCAGTTCCTTGAGCGCGTTGAGATAGCGCTCGGCGATGGGATGCGGGATGGCTTGAGTAACGACCATGCTTCAGGGCCTAACCCTTTTTGGGCGCGGCAAATGTCTGCACTGCCTGATTCGCAGCGGAGCCTGCGGACGTCCAGACCTGCGCCGCCTGCTGCTTCGCCTGATTGGTGCCTTGCTGCGCCTGACTTTCTGCCTTCTGTGCCTGTTGCAAGGCCTGCTTTGCCTGTTGCTGTGCCTGGGTAAGTTGCTGCTGCGCCTGCTGGACGGCGGCCGAGGCCTGTTGCTGCACTTGCTGCGCCTGCTGCTGGGCCTGCTCGAGAGCTTGTCCAGCGGCAGCTTTGGTTTGGGCAGTCGCCTGATTGACTTGCTGCTGCGCCTGCTGCACAGCCTGGTTCGCGGCCTGCAATTGTTGCTGCGCTTGTTGCTGAGTCTGTTGCAGTGCCTGTTGGGCCTGATTCGCTGCCTGTTGCGCTGCCTGCTGGGCTGGTGAAACTGTCTGGGTTACGGCGGTCGCCGCCTGACCGGCCCATGCCTTCATGCCGTCGGGGGCCGTTACGGTCATCACTTTGACCAAGTCGTTTGCGTCGTCGCTGATTTCCGGCGGAACGCTGGACCAGAAGCTCGGGGCGCTGTCCTGGGCGGAACTGGCTGCTGCAAAAAGTTGTGTTCCCTGGGGGAGCGTGACCGGGGCCACGCTTTGAAATGTTGAGGTGGCTTCCGGAGGGAGATCAGGAAAGCCGGGCGACTGGAGCTGCATAGGCGGCAGACTGCTTGCGGGAGCGGTGGTTTGCGTAGCAATGGTGCCGTCAGACTGCAGAGCGGCCTGCGTTGAAGCTGCTGCAGCCGCCGCGGGATTCTGCATGGGAACAGAAGCTCCCATGGCGGCGATGCCGCCACCTGCGCCCGCGGCTCCTCCAGCTCCAGCCATGCCAACGAGAACCGTCATGGCACCCATGACGCACACGTCTGGCGGCCCGACGCAAACGAGCTGATCGGTGACGCGGGACTGCGGCATGAAGCCTGTAAGTACGGTCATGGAGCCCATGACGAAGGGGCCACCGACGTGCGGGACGAGGACAGTGACCATGGGGCAGACGTGCATGTCGGTAATGCGCGAGGCCGGCATGAAGTTGATGATGACGGTGGGAAATCCCATCACGACGGTACCGCCGTGCGCGGTCATGCTGGTGATGGTGGCGGCTGGCATTCCCATGGCTGGCTAGAACCCTTTCATTGCCTGGCCAATGGCCTGTTGCGCTGATTGCGTGGCCTGTTGCGCCGACTGTTGCGCCTGCTGCGTGGCTTGCTGGGCGGCTCCCTGAACTTGCGACGAAGCTTGTTGAGCCTGTTGCTGTGCCTGCTGCGCGGCTTGTTGCGCTTGCTGGGCTGCCTGTTGGGCCTGTTGCGCAGCCTGTTGTGCTTGTTGCCCGGCTGCTTGCGAAGCTTGCTGCGCTTGTTGTTCGGCCTGCTGTGCCTGTTGCTGGGCTTGCTGAGCAGCCTGTTGCGCCTGCTGCTCTACCTGCTGCGCTTTTTGCTGGGCCTGTTGGACGGCAGCCGCGGCCTGCTGTGCGGTTTGTTGCGCGGCCTGCTGTGCCTGGTTCAGGGCCTGCTGGGCAGCCTGTTGCCCCTGAGCTGCGGCCTGGCTGACTTGCCGCTGTGCTTGTTGCACAGCCTGATTTGCCTGCTGATAGGCCTGCCGAGCTTCCTGCGTGACCTGATTCACGGCTTGCTGGGCTTGCTGCTGCGCCGCGCCGGCGGCTTGCTGGGCTGCATTTGCGAATTGCTGGGCCTGGTTCGCGGCTTGTTGGGCACCCTGCGCTGCCTGTTGCGTTGCTTGTTGCGACTCGCCAGGGGCTGCGCCTGTTGCTCCGGCTGCTGGAGCAACAGCGGGGCTGGTTGATGAAGGAGGCGCCGAAGGCGCACCGCCCGCTGAGCCGGTGGTGGCTTTTGGCGTCGTGGTCGATGAGCCGGAAGAGCCAGAGGCAGCCTGCGAGGGTGGTGCATCGCCGGGGAAGGTTGGGTGTTTGGGAGCGGTGGGCGAAGAAGGAGCTTGCGGAGACTGCGTGCTGGCGGACTGGGCCGACATCGCCGCGCCGCCGCTGTTGATGTTGACCAGAATGCCCGAAATCATGACGCCGGCGGGAGTCAAGTTGACGAAGTTGCCGCCGCAAGTGAGACTCACGCCTAAAGGGGCGTCGATTACGATCGACATCCCGGCTTTGATGTTGATCATCATGCCGGAATCAATGTTGTACATCATGCCAATCTTGTGGTCTTCGTTCACGCCGACATCCAGTGAGTAGTTCGCACCGACCTTTTCGGTCAGGTTTGCGCCGACGCTTATATCTGAAGCCGCAGCGATTTTCAGCTTGGAAGCACCGCCGATGTCCTCTTGTTTGCTGCCGCTCAGCTTGATGGTTTGGTCGCCCTTTAGCGTCTGGTGCACGTCGCTATCAACTTGCTCGTAGAGCTTTTTCTTGATGTGCAGGTGCTTATCTCCGCCGGTCTGCACGTAGTGGTCGTCGGTGATCTGCTCGTGCTGTTGGTTGCCGATGAGCGTGTGGTGATCGTGTTCGACGTGGAGGTCGTAGTCGCGCTCGGCGTTCATGAATATCTGTTCTTTGCCGTCGAGATCTTCGAAGCGGAGTTCGTTGGCGTTGGCGGCGCCGCCTCCTTTGGAACTGCGCGTGAGGATGCCGGAGAGCGTGTACTGGCCGGCAGGGTCGTACTTCGGCATGTTCACGCCGTTGTAGACGGAGCCGACGACGATGGGCTGGTCGGGGTCGCCTTCGATGAAGTCGATGAGGACCTCGTCGTTGACGCGGGGCCAGAAGTAGGTGCCCCATCCTTTGCCTGCCCAGGATTGGGCGACGCGCAGAAGGGTGTTGTCGGTGGTGTTGGGCTTGCGCAGGCGGTCCCAGAAGAACTGCACGCAGACGCGGCCGTACTTGTCCATGTAGGAGTCTTCGCCCGAGGGGACGACGACCTGGCCGGTGTGCATGCCGTTGACTACGGGCTTGCGGGTGGTTCTTGGCGGACGGTAGAGCGTGGCGAAAGGAATCGCTGTAAACGTATTGCTGTACGGAGATGTCGTTGTTGTGCCGCGCGCGCGATAGGGCGGCGTTTGACGGACGCTGTGCTCGACGCGGGTGAGCAGGTATTTTGTGTTGATGGCCGATTGCGGGTACTCGGTCAGGGTGAAATTGAAGCCGGTCTGCATCGAGATGGCATTGGACACGCCTTCGACAATGACGCACTCAGCGTCGCCGGCATCGCGGCGCATGGTCTGGAAAAAATTTGAGAGATCGGCGATGGTCGAGTCTGAGCCCGGCTTTTTCAGATAGGCCGCCGCGCTGTCGGCGTAGTCGTATCGCTCGTTACTGTTTGCGCCCAGAGGACCGCTTGTCTGCGTGCTGGCCAGGGGGTTCGGCAGTTTTTGATAGCGGATAAAGCTGTAATCCCATGCTGTGTATTTGCCGGTGACGAGGTCGGTCTTCGAGCGCAGGCTGGTGATCACGAAATCGTAGAAACCTTCGGATTTCTCACCCAACGGCGCGTAGCGGAATGAGTCCTGGACGGCGCAGGCGCTGAGCTTGGTGGAGGTGTCCTGCAGGGTGAAGGTGTGATCGCTGTCCGTGTGCTGGAAGTAGTAGAGAATGCCGTGCTGCTCCATCAGCCGCGAGATGAAAGCGAAATCCGTTTCGCGGTACTGGGTGCAGTATTCCATTGGCGTGTAGGTGCCGGAGGTCTGAATGGAAGGGCTGATGTTGTATGGCGAGAGGACAGCCTTGATGACGTCGGTGACTGTCTCGTCCTGAAACACGCGGGTATTCTCGTTGATGGTCAGCAGCCAGATGTTGGGGACAATGTGGGCCTTGTAGTTGTTGTATTCCTCATCGCCACCGCAGGATTCGAAGCTGGCGACGATGCCGTTGATGTAACGCTGCGTCCCGCTGTCGTCGGCGAGAATGCCGACGGTGACCTTGCTGCCGATGATCTTCTTCGGATCGATGGTTGTGTTTACGTCTGCAACCAGTTCCACCTGATAGAAGAAGAGCTCGGAGATGCCTTCTACTCCGGCAAGAAATTCCGGCAGGAGCACATCTGTGCCGAGCGTGCTCGTGAAGTTAAGAATCCGGTCTGCTTGTAAAGATGCCATAGAGGTTTGCCACAACTTTCATTGGGTTGACGCGCGACCGTGAGCGTTTCACGGCCGCGCGGGGCTGCCTACCATTCATAAACAAATCGTCCCTCAGGGGAAACACCTACTGTTACCTTTTCCGTCAGCCTTTCTTCGGCCATGCGCGACAGGATCTCCCGCGAAATCTCGGGCAGCATGGTGTTGGTGAGAATGTTGTCGACGTTGCGCGCGCCGCTCTCTACCTCGGTGCAGCGCTTGGCTACTTCTTCGAGCACATTGTCGTCATAGGCGAGCGCGATTTTGTGCGTCTCCTGCAGACGGCGCTGAATTTTCCCGATCTTCAGGCGGATGATCTGCTTCAGGGCTTCGTCGCGTACCGGGAAGTAGGGGATGACCATCATGCGCCCCAAGAATGCCGGCTTAAAGATTTTGTTCAGCTCGGGCTTGATGGCAGCCAGCAGGCCGTCGGCGTCGGGCATCGTCTCCTTGTCGGCGGTGAGCTTGGCCAGCGTATCGGTCGCAGCATTGCTGGTGAGGATGATGATGCAATTCTTGAAGTTGATGGAGCGGCCTTCGCCGTCTTCCATGTTGCCCTTGTCGAAGACCTGGTAAAAGAGCTCGAGAACATCGGGATGGGCTTTTTCTACTTCGTCGAGCAGGACGACGGAATATGGACGGCGGCGGACGGCTTCCGTGAGAACGCCGCCTTCACCATAGCCGACGTATCCCGGAGGCGAGCCCTTCAGTGAAGAAACGGTGTGGGCTTCCTGATATTCTGACATATTGATGGTGATCATGTTGCGTTCGCCACCGTAGAGAAGATCGGAGAGGGCGAGCGCGGTTTCAGTTTTGCCGACGCCGCTGGGGCCGACGAGCATGAAGACGCCAACCGGCTTGCCGGGATCGTCGAGCGCCGCGCGCGAGGTGATGATGCGTTGGGCGATCGCTGCCAAACCATGGTCCTGGCCGATGACGCGCTTCTTGAGGTGCGCATCGAGTTCGAGGACGGAGGTGATTTCGTCCTTGACCATCTTGCCGAGGGGAATGCCCGTCCATGCGGAGATGACTTCGCCGACGATCTGTTCATCGACGCAGACGTGCATGAGCGGGTTCTCGCCCTGCACTTTTTCCAGCTCGGCTTCGAGCGCCTGCAAGGCTTCGAGCGTGGGCTTGACTTCAGGTTTGCCATCGCCTTCGGCTTTGACTGTCTCCGCGCCCGATTCCAGTGCTTCGCGCATGACGCGGATGCGGCTGACGAGGCTGACTTCCTTCTCCCATTGCGCCTTGAGCTTTTCTAGAGATGCTTCGGTAGCTACGAGCTGTTCTTCAATAAACGTCAGCCGCTCGGCGTGATCTTCGCCCACGGTTGTTTCGCGTTCCAGAATCTGCTTCTGGACTTTGAGGTCGTCGATACGGCGGGTCGCGTCCTCGACGGCTGGTGGAATCGTGGTCTGTCCCAGCGCGAGGCGGGCGCAGGCCGTATCGAGCACGCTGACGGCTTTATCGGGAAGCTGGCGTCCGGCGAGATAGCGGTGCGAAAGCTTCACGGTCGATGTCACGGCCTGGTCGAGAATGCGCAGATTGTGATGCTTTTCCATGGCCGCAATAATGCCGCGAAGCATGGTGGCACACTGCTCTTCGCTCGGCTCTTCGACTTTGACGACCTGGAATCGACGGGCGAGGGCAGCGTCTTTTTCGAAGAACTTTTTGTATTCCGACCATGTGGTTGCGGCGATGGTGCGCAGTTCGCCGCGCGCGAGGGCCGGCTTCAACAGATTGGCAGCGTCGTTCTGGCCGGCCTGTCCGCCTGCGCCGATCATGGTGTGGGCTTCGTCGATGAAGAGAATGATGGGGTGCGGCGAGGACTTGACTTCGTTCGATGAGTCCCTTGAGGCGGTTTTCGAATTCGCCCTTAACGCCTGCTCCAGCTTGCAGCAATGCGAGGTCGAGGCTGTGCACCTGGACGTTGCGCAGCGCGGGGGGCACGTCACCCTGGCTCACGCGCAGCGCGAAGCCTTCGACGACGGCGGTTTTCCCTACACCTGCCTCGCCGGTCAGGATGGGGTTGTTCTGACGGCGGCGCATGAGGATGTCGACGACCTGACGAATCTCGAAATCGCGCCCGAGGACGGGATCGATCTTGCCGGCCTTGGCTTTCGCCGTAAGGTTTTCGGTGTACTGGTCGAGGTGTTGCGTTTTGCCGGAGCCTGGGGGCCGCGGCGCTCCGCCTTCTCCTGTAGCTGCGGGAGCCACTGCGCCGGCGGCTGAGTGTTCTTCGCGCGACTTCGCGGTGACGGTAAAGAAGTCGGCTCGCAGGGTTTCGACCGGAATGAGCTGCAGTTCCTTGCTGACGTCGCGGATGAGGCGGACTAGTTCGTCATTCGAGAGCAGCGCCAAAAGTGTATGTCCGGTTCGAATCTGGTTCGCATCGTATTCGATGGTGGCGATGGTCCAGGCTTCGGTGAGCATCTTTACCAGCTGCGGGCTGAAGGCTGGGCTGCGAGCGTTGCCGGTCTTCAGGCGGTCGAGGCTGCGCTGGAGTTCATTTGTGAGACGCGATTTGTCGACGCCGTATTGCTTGAGGATGAAAGCGATATCGTTGTCGGAGCTATCGATTGCCTTCATGAGGTAATGCTCGACCTCGATGTCGTAGTGCGTGCGCGAGACGCAGAGACCTGCTGCAGCTTCGAAGGCGCTACGAGTTGCGTCGTCCAGTTTGCCGATCAGCGATTTCAGATTCAGGCTCATCTTTCTTGCTCCCTCCAATGGAATAAATACTGCTAGGACAACTTGTATGTGGCCTCGTCCGGATCGCGATTCAGCGGACGGTTCTTGATCCAGCTCACGAGGCCCAGGCGCGACGAGCACGGCCCGATGATACCCAGCTCCATGCCGGGCGTCTCCTCGCGTTCGAGAACGAGCTGGACAATAAAATCGAATTCGCGGTTTGCATAAAAGCGCAGCCACGAGCGCAGATCGCGATGCGCATCGGCGCCCGGCAGGAACTGCTGATAGCGCTCGAACTTCATGGGCCCGAGCCGGATCGTGACCGTTCCGTGCTGGTCCCAGACTTCATCGCCGACGATGGTGCCCATGCCAAGGCGCTCGCAGAACATTCCGGCATCGCGTAGGAATGACTGGTTTTCCGGAGGCAGGCGGTTCCATGTGCCGGTGAACTGAAGAATTTCAACCGGGACCGCGAAATAGTCTTCGAGCAAGTGCTTGAGGCCTTGTGCGGTCGGGCGGCGCTGCGCCAGGAGGCCGGTGTAGTAGAGACATGCTTCGTCGGCAATGTCCATTCTGCGGGCAAGGCCATTGGTGCCAAGTCCAATCAGGTCGAGCAGCCGCGTGCTGATGACGTCATCGCCGGCGCCAGTGCGTTCGTATGCGACGTAGAAGCGATACTTCTGCCATGCGCGATAAAAGAGCGAGATGATGCGGTGATTGAAGAGATCGAAGAAGTCTGCGGGGCCGCGGTCTTTTGCTTTTGCGCGCTCCAGTAGAAAATCCGTGTAGACATGCGGCAGCGCGCCGACCGCGGCGCTGAGGCCCATGAAGTTGACGGACATCTTCATCTGGCCGTCTTTGCCTCTTTCGAGGCCCTGAAGTTCGCTCGCCGGAAATGAAAACGTCGGGAACGATGAGAAGCGAACGACCTCGGAGCCGGGAGACACAAAAAGGCCGATGGGACGCCGGTCCGGATAGAGACGCTCAAGCAGACGCACGGCCTGAAAGAAGCGGACGCTGTAGGGATCGCGCTCCAGCATCTCCTGCAGATGCTGGAAGGCGGGAGCCGTCTTGAATTCCATGTTCAGAGGAGCGGTTTGTTGCCTGCTCTCGGTGGCCATTCTCCCAGCATCTCCTTTCTCTGGTTGGTGCGCGCAGCCAACTGGCAGAAGCTGTTGATTGAGGTGTAGTTGCCGAGGAAGCGGTCGAGCACGTTGGCAAACAGGTAAACGCCGCCGCCGACAAACTGGCGCTCGTCAAAGTCGACTTCAAGCCGCATGCCGCGCGCGGGTATGTTGCCGAAGCCGGACTGCATGATGGCGAAATGCGGGCGAGAAGACAAGGCCGTGATGCCGCCAATCTGGTTTTCGAGGTATGAGGAATCAGTGAAATTGTGCAGCCGCAGGATTTCCTGGAGCGCCGTCACGCCCTCTTCGACGAGGGACAGGTAGTTGAGCGAGAGCTGCGAAACAAGCCGCCACAACTGGCCCTTTTCATCGGGCGGGTCATAGCTGGGCGTGGGGCGTCGCAGCGCAGTGATCTTCTGGATAGCTGGGAAATCCTCTGCCGAGAAGTCGCCTTCTTCCAGCCCGAAGGGGAGGCGCGACGGCAGATCGAAATTTGAGCAGGTGGTGCGGACGGTTAACACCTCCGCGTCGGGGTGGGTGACCTGCCCGTCCACATCGACCAGCGAAATGTGCATGGTCGATGGCTCGCGCTCACCGAGGACATTTGCGCGGCGCATCGCGTGCCAGTAGGTGCGTCCGACGGTTTTGCGTCCCTCGAAGCGATACGAATAAAGCGGATCAAGCTCGATGCTTTCGCGACGACTGGTGTTCGACGCCATGACATCGTCGATGGAGAAGATTTCTGTCGTCTCCTGATGACCCTCATCGGGAATCACGGGATATTCGTGCTTCGTGTGCGTTACAAGGATCGGCTCGGCGGTCTTGGGAAAGAGGTTGATGATCGGCGTACAACCCAGGCGCAGAGTGCGCGATGTAACTCCGATCTCGAGGTCCTGCTGCCGCTCAGGGCGGTCGAAGCGGGAGAAGTAGAAAAGAATTTCCGCCTGCTCCTTACAGCCCGCCTCGGTAATCGCCTCCAGACCATTCAACTGAAAGAAGAGAAACTTTTCGGAAAAGGTGAAGTACTCCTGCAGTAGACGGTATCCCTCAAACGAGCGCTTTGGATATGGCAGAAGGGCCTCGTCTTCCTCAAACCCCATGGGAGAGAGCTGGGAAGTTGCGAGAGGCACCAGCTTGCCGCCGCGCTGCTGGGGATCGCGCACGAAGATGGCAATGCAGTTGCGGCAAAAGAGTTCGTAAAGCGTATGGACTACATTCGTTTCGCCTGTGAGGTGAAACGACAATTTGCCGATCTGGAGCTTGTCGAAGAATACGTCGCGGGCGCAATCGAGGCGCATGCGCACGACGCCAGCCGCTCCATGCACGCGCACCGGCTGAGTGAGCCGTTCCGGATGCCGCCACTCGCACTCTCCGACGGAAAAGGGCCACAGATGCACCGGGTACGCTGTGCGAAAACGGCAGGACATTCCGTCGAAGGTGCGCCTGGTCGCAAGCTCGGTGCCGCCTGGGACGCGCAGCCCGGTGGTCTGCTTTCCCTGCTCCGGATCGAGCTGGCATTCGATCACGGACATCGACGGAATGGGCCGCAAATAATGCGGCGAGACGATGCCGAGAAGGGCTGATGTGATTTCGGGGAAATCGTCGTCGATGCGGAGGTGAACGCGCGCTGCCATGAAGGCGAAGGCCTCGATCAGTCGTTCGACGTGAGGGTCGTCGCAGCGGTCCGGCTCAAGCAGCAGGCGGCTGGCTACGCGCGGATATTTTTGAGCGAATTGGGCTCCCAGTTGCCGGACGTAAGCAAGCTCACGCTCATAGTATTCGAGCAGTTCTTCGCGCATCGCTTATTTCACCTTGTACTCGCCGCTGGAGAGCTCGAGCACGGTATCGAAGGAGATTTCTTCGGGGGCCGGGTCGAGCTTCATGCTGCCTTCGATATGGAAGCGGAGACGGCGCTCGGCCGTATCACCCTTTTCCAGGGTCACCCGCACATCTGTCAGGCGCGGCTCGTAATTGCGCAGGCAGGCCTCAATCGCGATCCGCAGGCGGCGGTTGTCTGAGGCGGAGTTCAACCCCATCGAGGATATGTCAGGCAGGCCATAGTTGATGGTTGAGGCCTTTACGAGATCGTAGTCCGCCAAGGAGGGGATAGGAGGCTGGCGGGTATTGAGCAGCCATTCCAGGTCGCGCTTGAGCGCTTCCTTGTAGAAGCGCAAGGATTGCGCGCGCGTCGTGGGCCAGTCCTCGACCGCCGTCAGGCGATCAAGAACTGATTGCGTTACCAGCGTTTCTGTGGCCGAACGTGCCAAGCCGGTGAACTCCTAGATCGTCAATTTGACTAATGCGACACATTCATCGCAGCGATAGGGTCAATACGACAAAGGCGCGAAAACAGCGCTTCCCTCTCGCCGTTTGTGTCATTGGAGGGATCAAGACACTTTAGAAGTAGTGCGAGAGGCTGAGCGATCATTTCACTCGCCTCCCATGCTTCCAGATTGCGTTGCTCAATCTCCTTGACCAGTTCTTCGAGGACCGGATGCGCGACCTTATTCTGCCCGGCGCCAACACAAAGCTGAGCGATCTGCAGCCTGCGTTGGAAACGGGCTCTGCCGCTCGGCTGTTGCGCCGCATCCCGGACGAGAAGCTGGATAGCCTGCGACACCTGGCCGCGACGAACCATGTCACGCGCCAGTTCGAATGTGTCAGGAGGCGCTTCTTCGGCTTCTTCGGATGCGTTGCCGCGGGAAGCGTGCACAGGCTCCGGCGAGGGCTCGGCTTGCGATTCTTCCTGCGAAGCCGGCTCCGGCGATTTCGGAATCACCGACTCTTCCAGCCAGCGCTGCGTCTCCGGGTTTGCCGCGGGGGTGTCATCATCCAGGCTCCAAGTAGGCAGCTCCGGGATATCTTTCAACAGCCCTTGCAGCGTCGTAATGACAGCAGCCGCGACAGCAGAGTAACCGCCTTCATAGCTGGCCTTCCAGACGTATCGCTGCACGTCGAGCCAAGCGCGCCCGGAGGGTTCCCCGGTCGCCGCAATCGCAGCGCGAAGCAGCTCTTCCCAGTTGTATTCGGCTGAGAGGCGCTTCAATGTCTGGCGCGTCTCTGTGGGCGGCGAGGCAAGGAAATCATAGGAGGCGTAGCTGCCTTGCTCGCGCATTTCCCCCAGCCGCAAGGCGGTTTGCAGTAGGTATGCAACCGGGCTTGCAGGGCGCTCTTTTTGCATGAACAGGGCGCAGTCGCGGATGCGTCCGATGGCATCGTCCCAGTCGATAGGTTCGGCCGAAACGGACTTCCCTTTTTTCGCTTTCGGAGCTGCAGCTTCAGCCACTGCTTCGATCGCTTCTTCTTCGGCCTGTTCTTCCTGGGCTTCTTCCGGCTCTTCGACAGGCTCGTCTGGCTCTGTCTTTCTCTTCTCGTTGAGCAGGCTGTTGACTACCTGGCCGACCTCCTCAATCGAAGTGCGCAGCTTGCTGAAGGAAGGGCCTTCGTCGCCATATTTCTGTTCGCAGAACCCCTGCAGCGTTTCCAGCGTTTCCAGGGTCGCTTGCAGGGATTGCTGAAGCCCTACATAAAATGCTTTCGAGGTTGCAGCAAAGGCCGCATCAAACTCTTCGCCGGTGGTCTTGCCGTCATCGATGGCAGCCTGGCGCGCTTCACGCTTGCTGTCACTGGCCTCCGCGTCAGCTTCATATCCGACGGCGCGAGATTCTTTGTACTGAAAATAATTCAGGCCCTTCTTGGTGATCGGGGCTTCGCGCACGATGGCGGAGGTGCGATTCGCGGCCCATTCGATGGGCATAGCGCGCATGCCGACATCGCCATCCTCGACTTCGGGATAGAGCGTGTCCCAGAACTGTTCCTGCAAATCAAGCATGAGCTTGAAGCAAGGCTCGATAAGAGACAGCCCCTCGCGCTTGACGTGAGCTTCACAGAGCCAGGCCGCCAGTTGCAGGTCTTTGCTTTTCGTAGCCAGAGCTTCGCCGGCCAGCTTGATGACTAACGGAAAATCGGCCTTCTTTACCTGGCGCTGCCAGGCGCCGCTGGGAAGGCTTTCGTCATCTTCTGTCCGCGCTTCTTTGATCTGGTCGTAGACCTTCTCGTAGCGGAGGCTTACTCCCGAAGGATTGTCACCGGGAACCGGATTCAGCAGATCATCACGTAGTGGCACTTTCAGCCGTCTCCCTGGCGTGATGGAAGGTCAGATTACGCATTCGAGAAACGGCACCTCATCCTCCCCGCGCATCAGCGTTTTCTGGCCGTAGGGAACGGCCCCGTATTTCTCGTCATCCTCCCACGCGGTGGCGCGGCCCAAGCCGAACCGCATCGTCGGAATGCTTCCACGAAAGCGGCGCGATGCACTGGTACCAGAACTTCGCCCAGGTCCTGCAAACGGAAATCCGCCGTCGTATGCAGGATCGCCGGCATCCACAGCAGATCACGTAGCTTCTTGGGCGGCTGTATTTCCACCGACTCTACGTAGGCAAGCGGAATCCAGGTATAGCTGCCGGCAATAAACGCTTCGAGATGCGCGCCGATGCGAGGATCGGCGTCTTCGAGGCTGGCAAATTCCTCGCCGTTGAAGCTGCCCGGAGGGCGCACGGATGCGTGGTGCCCAGAGGCAACTCGTCCTTCGCGAACATTTCCTGGCGGGTCCTTTCCGCATGCAAGCGCGGCGCGATACAGCATCGCCCCGGCGGCTGCTTCTTTGTTCGCGTCAGAAAGCATGTCGAGATGTTTACTGGCACGGTCGTATTCCCCGGCAAAGCACAACAATTCAAACAAAAAGGTACGGCGCTTGACGTCGAGTGGTTGTTTCTTTAATTCATCGCCAAGCGCGCTGATGGCCAGCTGTAGCTGGCCATCGCGGTAATAAGAGAGCCCGTCCATCCAAAGACCGCCTTACGAGGCTTTGTTCTGTTTCGTGCTGTACTTAACTTCACCCGTACTCGCGACGTTGCCTTTCTCATCCTGCGTCGAGTAGTCGATGCCGATTTCGTTATAGGTAAACGAAATGCTGACGCTTGGCACTTCCGAGGAAGCTGACATCTGCAGCCCGGTGATGAAGATTTCCGTGAAGTTAATCTTCAAATAAGGCTTGCCATCCGCTCCAGACTTGACGGCGCTCATGGTTGCCTTGGTAATGTGAGTGCCCTTTACGATGGACTTGAAGAGCTTTGGCGTTGACTTGTCAAAAAAAGTCATCGTGCTGAAATCTGATAGGTCGACTTTACCGGCACCGGAACCACCTGTTCCAGCCACCGAGGATATGTTCGAAGCTCCCCAGCTCCAACTCAGGAGCTGGATCTTGTTTTTGAATTTTTCGTCTTGGGATTCACCGGGAATCCCATCGAGGTCGAGAAAATAATCTACCGCCATTTTCTGGCTCCTTTCAGTCTTTTACTTAACCGTTACATGGGCAAGGGGGGCAAAGTCCCGGCGCGTTACTACTTCCTTGCCGATGCCGGCAGATCGGCAACTAGACGCAGCGACACAGAGAGCTCGTCAAGTTGGAAATGTGGTTTCAGGAATGCAACAGCGCGATACGCGCCCGGCTTTCCCGGAATCTCAGAAACCTGGATCGCCGCTTCGCGCAAGGGCAGTTTGGCCTTTGCCGCCTGCGACGCGTCGTCATCCGCGCAGACGTAGTTCATGATCCATTGATTCAGGAACTTCTCGCAGTCCTGACGGCTCATGAAGCTGCCGATCTTGTCGCGCATCATCGCCTTGAGATAGTGCGCAAAGCGCGACATCGCTAACATATAAGGCAGCTGCGCCGAGAGGCGGGCATTTGCATTGGCTGCGTCCTTGTCGTAGAGCTTCGGCTTGTTAGCCGTCTGAACGCTGAAGAAGGCCGCATAGTCGGTTCCCTTGCAATGCACCAGGGGCACAAGTCCCTGATCGGCGAGTTCCTTCTCACGACGATCGGTGATGGCCACTTCCGTCGGGCATTTCAACGCGACATCGCCTTCGTCGGTGCGGAAGGTATGCGCCGGCATGCCTTCTACCAGTCCGCCGCCTTCTACGCCGCGGATCGCTGCGCACCAGCCGTACTTGGCGAAGGAATTGGTTAACCTTGCTCCCAGGGCATAGGCCGCGTTACCCCATAGATACTTAGAGTGATCGCTGCCATCCACGGCCTCTTCGTAGTCGAAGGCATCGATTGTCTTGGTGTCCTTGCCATAGGGCAGGCGCATAAGGACGTGCGGGAGCGTCAGAGCAACATAGCGGGCATCATCCGACTGACGGAAGGATTTCCACTTGGCGTACTCGGTCGAGTCGAAGATCTTTCCGATGTCGCGCGGAGAGCCAAGCTGCGTATAGCTGCTTAAATTCAAAAGTTCAGAATTCGCAGCTGAAAGGAATGGAGCATGGGCAGAAGCTGCGACTTGTGAGATTTTCTCCAGCAGCTCCATATCTTCCGGCCCTTTGCCGAACTCAAAGTCGCCGATGATCGAGGCAAACGGAGCGCCACCGAAGACGCCGAATTCCTCTTCGTAGACTTTCTTGAACAGAGCGCTCTGGTCGAACTCGGCCGCGCGCTGCAGATCCTTGAGCAGTTCACGCTTGGAGACGTTGAGGACTTTGATCTTCAGCATGTCGCTGGTCTCGGACTGATCGAGCAGGTACTTCAGTCCGCGCCAGGTACCTTCCAGTTTCTGGAAGGCAGGATAGTGCAGGACTTCATTCAATTGCAGCGAAATCAGATGATCGATCTGCGCAATGCGCGCCTGGATCGAGGCCTCGGCATCGCGGGTCAGGGTCATGTGACCTTCGAGTACCTGCGAGACGAACTCCTTCACCATATCGCGGCCGCGCTCTAGTGTTGCAGCATCCCGGTTGAAGCGCCCCTGCGAAACGATCTGGTCGAGTAACGACTGCTCACTTACCTGCTGTTCTGCTGCCTGCCCTGCCGCCGCGGCTGCGGGATTTGTAGTGCTCATTTTTCACCCCCGGCCTTGCCCAGTTCACCACGAAGCTTCTCGCGTGATTCCGTCTTGGAAACAGCATCAAACAGGGCCTCGTCGAGTTTATCGTTTCCCTGCAGGCTGCCCCGTAGGTCGGAAAGACGCTGGCGTAGATCGAGAAGCTCCTTCAACGGTCCAACCTGCTTCGCCACGTTCTCCGGCGAGAAGTCGTCGAGACTCTCGAACTTCAGGTTGACGGAAATCTGGCCCGCGTTGGGATCGTCGGTCAGCTTGTTAGCAACTGAGTAAGCCAGATGCGGCTGCATACCCTTCAATACAGTGTCAAAATTGTCGGGATTGATCTCCACGAATTTGCGATCTTTCAAGGCGGCAAGCGGTTGTTCGGGCTGACCGGTGAGGTCTCCGAGCACGCCCATAACAAAAGGCAGCTCTTTCAGCTCAATCGCGTCGCCGATCTCGACATCGTAGGTGATGTGCACGCGCGGCGAACGCACGCGATCCAATTTATGCTGCGTACTTTCCTTAGCCATTCTCTATTCCTCGATAGACGCGCGGAGGCACCGCCCGCCGATGATTCGAATCAATGTTATTCAACTCCACGATAACTTCAAAGGACCCTAGCGTTCGTCGCTAACTGTCTGACGACCGTTTCGGAACACAATTTTATTCCTGTGGAGAGCGGGCCAATTATTAACTGCCCCATAGTGCGTGTCAAGTTGAAAACGTTTCGCACGGCTTTGGGCAAAGTGAAGCGTTATCTCGTGAGATCTTCACCATCACTGTATACTCAAACCCCGGTAGGACTCCTATAAACATATGCGACAGTTGCAACCCGTTGTCTGGTCGAAAGGTGTATTTTTATCCCCGCAGCATTTGCAGGCACAGGACCGTTTTTTCGAGGAGAGTCTACGTTTTCTTGTAGAAGCTTTGTCCTTCCGCTACTGGGGATTTACTACTTTGCAAATTGATGGCACTGCCCTGAGTGAAGGCCAGCTGAGTATCTCGGAAGCTTCCGGCGTCCTGCCTGACGGACTTTTGCTTGATCTGCCGTCGTCCGACGCCGCTCCCCGTTCGCGCACGCTGGATGAGTGCTTCCATGCAGGGCAGGAAGTCTGTTCCTTCTATCTGGCCGTTCCACAGGAGCGACCCGGCGGCATAAATGTGGGGCTGCAGCGGGGTGGCCTCAATACGCGATTCTATGCAGAGCTGCAGATGCTGCGCGACGAAAACAGCTCCGGCATTGAAAAGCCGGTGTCGCTGGCCCGCAAGAACCTGCAGATTCTCGCCGATGGCGAGAATCTTGAAGGTTCCGTGCTGCTGCCGCTGACGAGAATCGAGCGGACGGAAGCGGGCGGGTATCGCCTTGATGCGAAGTTTGTGCCGCCCATGCTCAATGTGAAGGCCAGCGAGCTGCTTTCCGGCATCCTGCGCGGCCTGATCGAAGTACTGGTCGCGCGCAGCAGCCAGCTTGCCGGATCGCGGCGGCAGCGCAACCAGTCGCTTGCCGATTTCAGCGCCTCGGATGTAGCTAACTTCTGGCTACTCTACACGATGAACTCACACCTTCCGGCGCTGCGTCATCTGCACGAAGCAAACCATGTCCACCCGGAATCGCTTTATGTGCAAATGCTTTCGCTCGCCGGGGCGCTGACCACGTTCTCGCAGAAGATCGAGCCGCGCGATCTTCCGAAATACGAGCATGAAGACAAGGGGAAATGCTTCATCGCGCTCGATGCCATCATTGCGGAACTTCTGGACACGGTGGTACCGAGCAACTTTGTGGCTCTGCCATTGAAGCAGCTTCGTGACTCTATCTATGCCACCGCCATCGACAAAGATCAATACTTCGAGAATTCGCGTTTCTACATAGCCATATCAGCCGACATGCGGGAGGCCGACCTTATCGGCCGCATGCCCAGCCTGGCCAAGGCCTGCTCAGCCACGCATATCGAACAGCTGATCCGCCAAGCGCTTCCCGGGCTCACGCTGACGCACGTTCCCGTGCCTCCTCGGGCGATTCCTGTGAAGCTACGGTACCAGTATTTCAGCGTGGACCGTACCGGTGCGGTCTGGGACGCGGTGCTGCGCGCGCGCAACTTTGGCGTCTATGTGCCCGGTGAGATTCCGAACCCGGATATGGAGCTGATTATTCTGTTTGCTAATCCTGATTAATGGTGGCGTAGCGCAAAGACCACAATCAGGATCACTACGATCAGCACAAAGGCATTCACGATCAGAATCAAAGGCAGATATTGTTGCAGCTTGCTCTGCGCCGGAGGCGGTGGCGCTGCCGCCGGGGGTGCAGGAGGAAACTGGAATGCCGGCGTTTGAAACTGTGGCATCTGCGGCGCGCCGCCTGTTCCACCTGCGTGCATTTGTGGCATCTGGGGCATAGGTGGCGCGGCTGGCTTCGCAAACGCCGGAGGTTGCGACATTTGGAAGCCGGGTTGACCTCCACCTGCCTGCCCGGCGGGCGGCAGGACGGGTGGACTTGCGGGAGCAACGCCCTGTCCTTGTGCTTCTCGTAGCATCGAGCTGGAAATGACCCTGGTAAATTCGCCGGGTGCACTGGAGGGCATCGGCTGGGAAGGAACAGGAGCTGGCATCGGAGCCGGCCCTGACTGTGTTGACGGCACTGCAGGCTCGTTCAGCGTTCGCAGGAGTTGCGTGAAGCCGCCTGCAGGCGGCAGCGCGGGAGTCGCTGCGGGAGGCGGTGAAGGCATCAGCGGGGGTCGTTCCTTCGCCGGAGATGTCTCTTCCTTGCCGAGAGCCTGAAAGAGCTGCGTAAAGCCTCCTCCCTGCGCAGAAGCTGCCGGGGCAGGGTTGGGAGCGCTTCCGAACGGATTGGCGCTTGACGTTGCCGCCGGCGTCGAAAACTGGAAATTGCCGGGCGGAGGCGCCTGCGGCTTCAGGGAAGCAAGCGGGTCTTCCTGCGGTGCATTTTGGCCTCCGATTTGCGCAAACATCTGCGTAAATGAGCCGGGCGCGGCAGTCGTTGCCGCTGGCTCCTTTGCCGGCGACAACGACTGAAACATCTGGGTAAAACCACCCGCAGCAGCGGGCTCAGGAGGCGCCACCTGAGTAGCCGGTACCGGCAATGGCGCAGTAACTGTTTCCGAGGCCGGACCGGTCAGAGAAGGTGCCTGGAAGAACTGCGTAAGCCCGTTCGAACGTGACCCCTGACTGGAAGCCGGTGCCGATGCCGGTACGGGATACACCGAAGTAACCTCCGGCGCGGCCTCTGGAACATGCAGCGGAGTCGATTGGGATTCCGGAGTTACAGGCTCCGCAAAGGTCGCCTGGAACATCTGCGTAAAGCTCTTGGGTTGTGCGGGAGGTTGTACCGCTTCAACCGCTTTCGAAGGAGGGGGGGAACTCTCGGCTTTCAAGACCGGATTGTTCAGCGTCCGCAAAAGCTGCGTAAATTCGCCCGGCTTCGGCTCTGCCGCAGAGGGCGTTGAACCCGCTGGAGCCATGGGCTTGTTGATCGAAACCGGAGTAAAGACGGTCGTCAAATCCGCATGGGGTTTGGGCGATGCAGCTGGCATCGGGGCGGCAAGCGGAGCCGGCGGAGCGCTCTCGATCGTCACAGGGGGTGCCTCGGCCCCTTTGAGCGACTGGAACATCTGCGTAAAGCTTCCCGGACTGCCTGTCGAGCGAGCGGCTGCGGGAGGGGCTTGCGGCGGCGGTTGGACGGGCGTCTCCGGCGGGTTGCTGCTGGCGGGTGTTGATTCCGCTCGGAGCAAAGATTGGAGCAAATCTTCCTGTTCCGGAGAGTGCGCGGCCTGCGGTGCAACCTTGGCGAACATTCCTGTCGCGCTGGTGGATTCGTTTGCGGAAGACTCACCGGGGCCGGAGAAATTGGAGCTGTCAAATGGTGACTCGGATGAGTCCATGCTGTACGCACCGCTGCTTCTAAATTGTGTGGTAGTTCTGGTGTCCTAGCTTACATCGCAAATTCTTGACAGTAAAGCCCCGACACCCTACGATGCACACACGAATTGGCCGCAAAAATTCAAGCAGCAGAAACTAAAAGTGCGATGCATTCACTATGCTGTGGAGTGTCGTTCTTCACGGCCTATAGATGTGGTGCGTCATTCATGAACAACGTTTCGCCGATTCGCCTTATGGTTCGATATTTATGAAATTTTTGTCGCGTGTGGTCTGGTCCGAGGGAATGTATCTGGGACCACACCATTTTCAGACCCAGAGCCGGTATTTTGAAGATTCGATCGCCTTTCTCGTCGCTAGTCTGTGGCACGAGCCCTGGGGATTTCTCCACTTTGAGCTCGATCAGAAGGCCATCCGCAATGGCAGCGCTGTGGTGCTGCATGCCTCCGGCGTCTTTCCTGACGGCCTTACGTTTGAGCTGCCGAACTCCGATCCGTCACCGGCGGCGCGCAATCTGGCCGAGCTGTTCCCTTCTACCGACGCCGTGCTTCCGCTTTATCTCGCGGTTCCCGCACGCAAGGATAATGGCTTCGACTGTGATTTGAATGGCGCCGCCAGCACACGCTACGCCCGCATGCAGCGTATTCTGCGTGACGAAACCAACGGCATTGACGAGCGTGAAATTGAGCTGGGGCAGAAGAATATCCGCGTCGTCACGGAAGCGGAGCTGACTCCCGAGATGCAGTCGATCCCGCTCGCCCGCGTGCTGCGCGACGGACGCGGACATTTGATTTACGACGAGGAATTCATTCCTGCCTGCCTGCGGGCCAGCGCCAGCGAGCAGCTGATGCTCCTCTTCAAACGCCTCATTGACACGATCGGCGAGAAAAGCGCGACGATTGTACGCAGTGCCCGTCGCCACGGACGGTTTGAGGCCGGAACTTCCGCTCTCGACGTGGCCAACTACTGGTTTCTGCATGCGCTGCACAATGCCATCCCGCCGTTGCATCACCTGAGCGCCACCAAGCACGCGCATCCGGAAGAATTGTTTGTTGAGTTGTCGCGTCTCGCTGGAGCGCTCTGTACCTTTGCCGTCGATTCCGATCCGCGTTCGCTGCCCTCTTACAACCATCGCGATCCGGGGCCGGCGTTTCGGGCTCTTGACGCGCATATCAAGCGGCATCTTGAAATTGTTGTGCCGTCGAACACTGTGTCTCTGAATTTCAAACCCACGGAACCTTACATTCACGAGGCGGATGTAGTGGACGAGCGTTGTCTGCGCCGGGCGCGCTGGGTACTCGGAGTGCGTTCGAGCCTGGGCGAGTCAGCGCTGTTGACGATGGTGCCGCGGCTGGTGAAAGTCTGCTCGGCACGCTTTGTTCCTGAACTGGTGAAGCGGGCGCTGCCGGGCATGACACTTACCCATCTGCCTGTGCCTCCAACTGCGATTCGCGCGGAGGTGGACATGCAATATTTTGTTGTCGAAACCTCGGGGCCATGCTGGGAGCACATTCTTCAAACCCGCAAGGTTGGGGTGTATATTCCGGGAGATATCTCGCAGCCGGAATTTGACCTTACCGCGATTGTGGAGGCGTCCTGATGAGCAATGCCCGTGTCAACAGCCTGGCGTTTTCTTTTCAAGAAGTACTCACGGCAATTCTGCGCGTGCGCTTCGAACGCCAACAGGTGCAGGACTCGGAGAGTTTCCGCGCACAGATGCGGCGATCTCTGCAGGCTGCGATGCAGGAGGCGAAATCGCTCGGCTACACAAGCGAAACCGTGCAGATGGGCGTCTTCGCTGCGGTGGCATATCTCGATGAGAGCGTCCTGAATTTGCAGAGTCCAGTCTTTGGCGATTGGGCGCGCCGTCCATTGCAGGAAGAGCTTTTCGGCGGCCACCTCGCCGGAGAAACATTTTTCCAGAATCTGCGCTCGCTGCTGACGAAACCAGATTCGGCTGAAGTTGCCGATGCGCTGGAGTTACATTGCCTCTGCCTGCAGATGGGGTATCGCGGACGCTATGCGTTTGGCGATAGCGGCGAGCTGCACCAATTGCTTCGCCAGGCAAGGGAGAAGATCCAGCGTATTCGCGGGCAGGCATATTTGATTCCGCCAATGCCCGTACCCGAAGTGAAACCCACGCGCGCCAAAGACGCGTGGAGCCGTGGATTGCTGATTACCGCCTGCGTGCTGGCCGGGTTGACCGTGCTTGCATTTGGCGGCTTCGAAATTGTTCTTGGTTCCGGTGTCTCGCAGGTGCAGAACAGCAGCCTGAGGTCTCGTTAGGAGTCTGTTGTGGTTTCGATTCTGATCTCGGTTCTTATTTTTCTTTTCTCGCTCGTGCTTGCGTGGATGGCGGGGCCGGTCCTGCATGTGGAGGGCACGGCGCTCATTATTTTGCGCGTGGTATTTGTTCTGCTCGGTGTTGCGGCTGCGACGATCATTCTTGTGCTGTACTTCCGCAAGCGGAAGCGTGAAGGATCGACGAAAAACATCCAAGGTAACACAGAACTCGATACGCTTTTGCGTGATGCCGAGAAGAAGCTTGCATCAGCGCAGCGCAGCGGCGCAAAGACGCTTGATTCCCTGCCCTTGCTATACATGCTTGGTGAGACCAATTCCGCCAAGACTACGACGGTGATGAAGTCGGGGCTTGATCCTGAGTTGCTGGCAGGACAGCTTTATCGCGATCAGGATATTGTAGCCACGCCGGTTGCAAATCTCTGGTACACGCAGCAGTGCGTCCTTGTCGAGGCCGGCGACGCGGTCCGCAAAAGTCCGGGGCTGTGGGCGAAGCTCATTCGCAAGACGCGTCCCAAGGCGTATCGCGCAGCGATGGGCTCACAGGCCCCTATCCGCGCCGCTGTGGTCTGCATGAGCTGCGAGCATTTTCTTGGAGCGTCTGCGACGGATGCGGTTGCAGCTTCTGCACGCACCACCAATCAGATGTTGCGCGATCTGGCCCAGCAGTTGGGGACAGAAGTTCCGGTTTACGTCATTCTTACCAAGCTTGACCGCGTTCCCGGTTTCACAGAATACGTTCGCAACCTCACGAACGAAGAAGCGTCGCAGGCACTTGGTATTCCTGCGGCGCGCAGCGCCGTTTCGAGCGGGCTCTATGCGGAACAGGCAACTCGCGAAGTTACAAATGCGCTAGACCAGCTTGTCTTTTCGCTCGGCGAATACCGGCTGGAAATGCTGTCGCGTGAAAACGACCAGAGGAATGTTGATCCGGTCTATGAATTTCCGCGTGAGATTCGTAAGCTGCGCAACAATCTTTCCTCCTATCTGGTTGAGCTTGCGCGGCCCAGCCATCTGAATGCGAATCCATATCTGCGCGGCTTCTACTTCACCGGCGTTCGCGCGCATGTGGTCGAGCAGATGGTCAGCGCTCCAGCTGCGGTGCAGCAGGCGGCTCCGGCTGATGCCGGCGCCACGCGGATGTTTTCAGTCCAGCAGATGCAGGCGGCTGCCGCGCCTCCTACGCCGCAGGTTGTATCGCAGAAGATCGCGCAGTGGACTTTTCTGCCGAAGCTTTTTCCTATCGTCATTCTGCAGGACCGCAGCGCGCTTTCGAGTACCAGCAACAGTGGGCGCACGCATACTTTTCGGCGAATCGTCTTTGGCACTGTTTCCGCGCTGCTGCTGATTTACTTGCTGTGCCTCGTTATTTCGTACAGCAATAACTCCCGGCTTGAGCAAGAAATTTCTTCTGCCGCAACGACTCTGCCAGTCCGGACTGTGCCTGCGACCCAGCTTGCTTCACAGCAGGAGCTGACGTCCCTCGACCAGCTTCGAGGGGCGCTGCTTCAGCTCGAAGGCTACCAGCAAAACGGGCCGCCGCTGATGTACCGTTGGGGGCTGTATCAAGGCGATAGCTTGCTTGACGCAGCACGGCGCATCTATTTTGATCGCTTCCAGCGGCTGCTGCTGAGCAATACTCAGAGCAACATTATCGCCACACTCAGCGCGCTTCCGGCTACTCCGGCGGCTGGTGCGGACTACTCGGCTGCTTACAATCCATTGCGCGGATATCTCATTACGACATCGAACGCGGACAAGAGCACACCGGAGTTTCTGACGCCTGTCCTGATGCAGTACTGGCTCAACGGAAGAACTCCGGATACTGAGCAGCAGAAGCAGCTTGCGCAGCAGCAGTTCGATTTCTACGCGAATGAACTGCGGCGCGCAAATCCGTACTCGATTGCTCCGGCGATGGCGGCAGTGACGCATGCACGGACGTATCTCGGCAGCTTTGGCGGATACGACCGTATCTACCAGAACATGCTGGCGGCGGCGAACAAGGTTAATCCACCAATCGATTTCAATCGGGCCTACCCTGGATCTTCTGCCACCGTTGTGGAGGCTCATATTGTCCCCGGTGCTTTCTCCCGCAACGGCTTCACGTTTATGCAAGACGCGATCCTACATCCTGATCGCTACTTCAGCGGCGAGGCTTGGGTGCTGGGCGATCAGGCTCCTCCATCGCTTGATCGCACGAATCTGACACAGCAGCTTGCCGGCCGGTATCTTGCCGACTATCAGAACGAGTGGCGCACCTTCCTGAAGCAGGCGTCCGTTGTCCGTTACCGCGGGCTGCCGGATGCGGGACAGAAGCTGCAGATTATTTCGAGTCCCAGTTCCCCGCTATTGATGCTGATCTTTACGGCGTCGCACAACACTGCGGTTGCCAATCCGGATATCTCGAAAGAGTTCCAACCGACACAAGCGCTGGTTCCTCCGGAGAGCACGAACAAGGTGATATCTCAGGGCAATTCCGGGTACATCAACAGCCTCGTTGCCTTGCAGGGCGCGGTTTCTCAGGTTGCTCAAGACCCGACGGCAGCGAACAATCCGGCGGCGGTGCAGCCGATCATCAGCGCTGCTGTCACAGCGCATGGCGCGGTCAGCCAAGCATCACAGGCCTTCAACATCGACCCGCAGGCGCATGTCGACCAAACGGTGACCGCTTTGATGCACGCGCCGATCAACTCCGTCGAAGACGCAGTGCGTGGTCAGAGACCCGAGCAGGCCAACGGTGGCGGCAAGGGCTTCTGTGGCGGCTTCACCGCGCTGATGGGCAAGTTCCCCTTCTCGCCAACTTCGACCGTCGATGCCAGCACGGCTGAGGTTGCCGCTGTCTTCCAACCTGGGACCGGCTCGCTGTGGCAATTCTATGATGGGACGCTTAAGCCTTTGCTCCAGCAGCAAGGCACGACTTACGTTGCAGCGCCGACGGCTCCCATCAAGATCAATCCTGCTTTTCTGCACTTCTTCAATCAGGCAGCGGGGCTGTCGGCTACCTTGTATCCGGCGGGTTCGACTTCGCCTACGCTCAACTTTACGGCGCACATCCTGCCGTCGAAGGGGATCCAGAGCGTGACTCTGTCTGTCGATGCGCAGCGGCTCTCGGGCGCTGACATCTCGAAGCAGTTCACCTGGTCGGCGCAGACGGCGCAGATGGCGCAAGTTACAGCCAACTACTCGTCGGGCAGTTTGCCGCTGACATTCAACGGGACGTGGGCGCTCTTCCACCTGATCGACAAGGGCAAGATGGAGCAGCCGGGCAGGCTGGCGTATCCGCTGGAGATTGCGGGTACTCCAATCTCGGTGGAGGGAACGCCGCTGGTGGTTCGGATCGAGCTTTCCGGGCCGAATGCCAGCTTGCTGATGCCTGGCGGGTTGGCCATGCGCTGCGTTTCCGAGGTTGGGCGCTAACCGGGGCAATCTGTGTGAAAACTGCCGATGATCCACGCCTCGTGCAACTGACCGCGATCTGCGTTGGGCTGCCCGAAGGCTCAAGAACCGATCAGGGGCAGCATGCTGCTTTCACCGTCCGCAAGAAGACCTTCGCTTACTTTCTCAACGATCATCACGGGGACGGCATCGTCTCCGTCTGCGCGAAGGCGCTGCCCGGGGAAAACAATGCCCTTGCCGCGGCCCATCCCCGCAAGTTTTACCTGCCTGCCCTACATCGGTCCCAGAGGCTGGATCGGGCTTCGCCTGGACCGGGGAAAGATCGATTGGAACGAGGTCCGCGACCTCGTCACAGCCAGCTATCTTCAGGTTGCGCCCAAGCGTCTCGCTTCCCAGGTCAAGTCGGCGTTAGGCTAAAGGCTGGGGCCCACCCCTATTTCTTGTAAATTCACCCAAATAAAGGTACTTGGCTGCATCTGGTTTCCACGTTGTCACGATGCGAAATAAAAAAGCCCGCCATGGTCAGCGGGCTTCGTTTTCCCTACTTTCAGGATATCAGATTTGGCCATAATTCTATGTCAATCGTCGTTGGAACGAATGATATTTCTATGCGGTACTTTCCTCTTTTGGAAACGGAAAGCGAAAGGAGCGTCATGTTTCGCACTTTCCTCCGAATGAGAGAATGAGAAAGGCGGAGCCTAAGGTCTGTGTGTATGACTGTGCCAGAGTGTCCGGAGATTCATCCTTGAAGACCCTGCGGACATTTCTGCGCAGATTGCTGAATCGAATCTTGTCCTTCTATCCGACAGCGAAGAAAAGAACGAAGGAAGATTCGCACGGGAATTAATCAGAAGACTTGAGAACACCCATTCCTCCGTTTTCGTCAGCTGTCCCGCTGGAGGAGATTCATTCGATGAATGTGACGCAGAAGGAAAAGGCGAGCGCCGGAAGTGGTAGCGGAGACGATCCGGCTGGCGGCGGACGCGGGACTCGTGGGTTGCACGATCGAGGATTCGACGGGTAACCCGGACAGTCCTCTTTACGATTTTCACTGGCTGTCGAGCGGATCGCTGCAGCCGCTCAGGCCGCACGCGCACTGCCCTTTGATTTTATGCTGACGGCGCGAGCGCACAATTTTCTTTACGCCGATCCGAGCCTTGATGAGATGATTCCGTCGCCTCCAGCCTTACGAAAAAGCCGGGGCCGATGTTCTTTTTGCTCCGGGGTTGCCTGATCTTGGCTCGGTGAAGGCTGTTTGTGACGCCGTGTCGAGGCCGGTGAATTTCATGGTCGGGATCAAAGGAAAGTTATTTTCGGTGAGTGAGCTTGCTGCAGCCGGAGTCAGGCGTATCAGCCTTGCTACCTCGCTTTACCGCGCAGTTATGAGCGGTTTTCTGAAAGCTGTTTATGAGGTGACGAACAGCGGTCAGTTTGGTTTTCTAGAGACATGCGTAACAACGACTGAGTTGATTGCGCTCATGCGGCCTTAACATCCTTGCTCCAGGGCAGGAGTGTGTCCCCATAGCCTTGTCCGGCCGATTGTGCACCTTTCCGGTTTTTGAACTCGGAAGGATATTTGTGCATGGGCGAATCGCCCCCTATTTCAGCGGAATTCCATAGAGGTTTCTTTGTACGGTCATGCGCGTATAGGCATAGATTGAGGGATCGGGCCCCGGTGCGAAGATCACTTTGCCCGACATGTCAATGTCCGCAACTACATTCAACCCCTTTGTATCGTCAATCGATTTCAAGCCGGATGGTGGCAGTATAGGCAGTTCCCTGCCCGTGGGTAAGGCGATTGCGATGGTTCTCCCGCCACCCATCTCGCCGAGGTCGCGGAATCTGAGGTAAAGGAGCTTGCCATCGGGTCCCCACCCGATGCCGCAAAAGTCGCAGATGCGAGTTGCCGGTCCTCCGCGGGCCGGACTGCCCATGGTGGGGTTGATGCCCGAGAGCAGCAAATTCCCCTGAGGAGAGACTCCGACGAAGGTAACGACAGGTTGGGGGTTGACCTTCTTTGGGACGGTTTCCCCGGGCGTAATGCAGTAGAGGAATTCCTTGTCGCCATCACGTGCTAGAAAGTAAAGATCTCCACCCGTTCCAAAAGACAGCTGGTGTGAGACGGATGAAGAGATCTGCTTCGGGGATGTGTGGCGATCGAGCGGCGCTATCCATCCATGCGGAATCCCCTGTGCATCCTGGGCCGCGAAGGCCACATACTCGCCATCCGGCGAGATGTGGAACTCAGTCATCAAAATGCCGGGGAGAACTGCCTCGCTCCCGCCGGAATCGAGATCGGTTACCCATAGCTCTCCATGCACGTATGCCCGGGAGCCTGGCTGCTGGACGAGATAAAACAATCGTTTCCCGTCCGGGGAAAAAACGGAGCGCTTGTCGGTCCCGCCGAAGGGTCCCAGCCCGGGCACGGTGGCAAATCCTTCTCCGGATATCTGGCGATCGCCCTTTGCGTCGTGTAACCAGACGGTGCTCTGGTGGATGCCTGCGGAGGTGACGAGCATACGGCCGTCAGGAGAAACGGCGACGCCTTCTTCTTCGGTGGGGCCGAAGGTCATTTGTTCCGGCACGCCGTGGGGAAAATGCTGGCGCCAGATGTGGTAGCCGTCCCCCGCATCTGCGCTGAAGTACATCGTCTTGCCATCCGGATTCCAACCTGCGTAGGTACAGCGCGCTTTTTTGGGACCGGCGATCTCGCCGCTGGTGCTCCCATCAAAAGAAAGCACCCGGCACGGCATCCATCCGAGACCGTCCATCTCGGAAAGCAGAATCCACTTGCCGTCGGGCGAGACCCAGGAGCGGTGCGCCATCCCAACCGGGTTGGTCGGAAGATAGACATCACGCTCTGAGGCCCGGCTCTCTGTAGCTGTAGCAATGGCCATGTTTTGCCCGGTTTTCAGTTCCGAAAACATGACGTATCGCCGGTCCACCCATGTAAGGGCGGCTGCGTTGGGCAGGAGCTTTTGAGGTTCCCCACCCAGCACCGGCACGACCCAGGTGTTCCATCCAAAGCCGGGATCGGTTGTCGTGTAGGCGATGCGCGATCCGTCTGGCGAAAAAGCCGGAGCCATCTTCAACAGATTGTCGTGAGTAAGCTGAACCGGCTCGCCGTCGGGCAACATTTTCACGTAAAGCTCGCCGCGTGTCACGAAGGTATCAGGCCCGCGAATGAAAGCGATCATGCGTCCGTCGGGAGACAGCGCGGGAGCGGTAGCCGAGTCGGAATAATTTGTGATCTGCACCCACGTGTTCCGAAGCGGGGTTGCGGTGTGACGCGGCAAGAAAAAGAAGATTGCGATAGCGGCAGCTGCGAGCAGCGTGATAAGTCCAGCTGCCAGCGCGACCATCGGCCTGCTCTTTTGCGTGGATGGCCCTTGAGTGTTCGCATGCTGTGGAGGGGCGGGAGGTGCTTCGACCTCTGGAGTTGCGCCATTGGTCTCCACGACTTCAACGGGAGTGATCAGGCGATAGCCGTACCGCGGCAGCGTTTCGATGAAGCGCGGGTTCTCGACGTCATCGCCCAGGGCTTCGCGCAGCTTATTCACGGCGGTGTTGATGCCGTGTTCGAAGTCGACGAAGGTGTCGGATGGCCACAGCTTCTTCCGGATCTCATCCCGCGTCACTACTTCGCCTGGGCGCTGGAGGAGTGCGGCGAGAATCTGGAAGGGGCGTTGCTGCAGCTTGATCTTGTCACCGTTGCGTCGCAGCTCACCGCATCGAAGATCGACTTCGAACTCTCCGACCCGGAGGCGCACGGATGACGTGGCTGGCACTTGCATGGCGGGCTCTACCAGCTTTTGGTTGTGACCTTACCCGCTTCTGAAACCGGGGTCAAGCCGGAAGTTTGTTGGCAGCAGGACGACTGTTTTGTGCGTGTTTACCCGCGATTTACCCCGAATTTATGGCCAGTGTATTGCCGCCGCGCACCGTCTGCGCGAAGGTTCAGACACAACGAGCTGGCCGGGCGGGGCGCATTGCGTGGCGGCAGAATGGCGGGCCCCGTTGCTACGAGTACGATCAGCCGCCCGGCCTCCAAACTATTCAAGGAGACACAGTCATGACATTCAAAAGGCATACTCTGGGCGCTTTGGCCGGCGGGATCTTCCTGGTCCTGTCGCTGGCGCCGAGCGATTTCGGCGGTTTGGTTCCCACGGCGTTCGCCGACGATGACACCCACTGCGAAATCGTCGGCGGAGCCCTGATGACAAACATCGGGGCGATTGCGGGCGTAACCAACCTTGGTCCGGTATCGGGCGATCTGGCGGGCTCGATAGCGGCGACAATTCTTGGACAAAACGGCGATGGCACATTCAACGTTCAGCATTATTGGGTTACAACGGCGGCCGAAACGATCAAGCTGCACATAGCTGTGCTGACCCCTACTTACCCGATCAGCGGCGACACGGGCATTGTGGCGGTGCCATGGGGGAATTATCGGTCCGACATCGTTGGCGGCACGGGCAAGTTCGCCAACGCCAAAGGCTATATCGACTACTTCGGGATGGCGGATTTTCATCAGAGTACGCTGGTGCTGCGCTATCGCGGCAAGGTTTGCTACGCTCATTGAGCACCGGCGGGCTTAAGCAGATCAATTGATCGTCGCAAAAATCGCGGTATGGATAGAAAGCCCACTGCATCGGTGGGCTTTCGTTTGTTGAATTGACTTCATTGCTCAGTTGAAGTCTCAGATTTGGTGAATCTGGGCAGCCATCGGGGCACGGAAAATCGATATGCGCGATAGCTGGCGCCGAAACGTTTTTCTAGCCCTGGCTCTTCGACGTAGACCACCATAAGGTGGAGCAAAAGGGTCAAAAGCAGCCACGCCAAAAACATCGAAAGTGAGCGGTTGACCATGCTCCAGCCCAACATTGCCATAATGGCGCCGATCGACATGGGATTGCGGACGTAACGGAAAGGACCGATTGCGATAAATTCTTTAGGAAAGAATCTCTGGCCGGGTCCGAAGCCACAGGTGCTTAAGAGCACTCCGCACAATACGATCAGGAAAAGCCGATTCCCAGGATAAAGAAGCCCACGAACCGGGCCCAGCCTGGTACCCGTAATCCGAATTTAGGGTCGAAGCTTCGCAGCAAGGTAGCGCTCCATCCAACGATGAGAACGGCGGCCAGTACCTTGGTCGTTCTCCAGAGGGCGGTGCGCTTTGTCTCAGAGATCACTGACTTGCTATCCCGGTTGATTTATACATCGGGTAGCGTACGATGGCGAAACCCCTCGGGATACAGGTCAGGGTTGCTCTCCCGCGTCTTAAAAAGCGAGACGCAGGAGTGTACGGTTATGCTGCTGAATTTTCTTCGGAGAAGCGGAGCAGGAGGCAGGTGACGTTGTCGATGGCTCCCTGTTCTTTGGCGGCGTCGATCAGTGTCTGGCAGGCTTGCTGCAGGTCGGGTTGGGCGAGGACGACACGGGCGATGGCGTCGGCATCGGCGTAGCGGGTCAGGCCGTCGGTGGTGAGGAGGACGAAGTCGCCGGGTTCGAGGGCGGCGGAGAACAGGTCCGGTTCCACGGATTCGCCGGTTCCGATCGCGCGGGTGATCAGGGACTGCAGCGGCGACGCGCCTGCGTCGTCCGCCGTCATGCTTCCGTTGCGCACCTGCTCGGCCAGGTAGGAGTGGTCGAGCGTGATCTGAACGCAACCGCCGTTGCGCAGAAAATAGGCGCGGCTGTCGCCTACGTTTGCGATGACAATCTTGCGTCCGTCAAGACAGGCGGCGACGAGGGTTGTGCCCATGCCGCGCAGCTCTTCGTTTGCGTTGGACAGGGCGCAGACTTCCTGATTGGCGAGGGTGACGGCCTGGTAGAGGCGCTCCTCGATGGTGGCGGGTGACGCGGTGCGCTCGCTGAAAGTCCGGAGCAGAGCATTGACGGCTGTGCTGCTGGCGACTTCTCCAGCGGCCATGCCCCCCATTCCGTCGCAGACAACGAAAAGTTGCGTTGCGAGGTCGTAGCCCAGACTGTCTTCGTTATTGGTGCGTTTGCAGCCAACGTCGGTCAATCCAGCGACTTCGAGCTTTAATCCAGTCTGGCTTTCCATGGTTCAGAAACTCGTCCCGTTCGCAAATGGTACCAGTCCCAATGCGACCTGTTCATACCCAAGGCTACAACATGCAAAAGGTGCTGCATAAGACTGCCAGAAGGGGCAAGGCTCTGTAAAGCTTTCTATGCAACGGCGGAGCACCTCGTCGCACTATTCCCAGAAGCGGAAAGCAGCAGGTTGGGGAGAGCTGCGGAATCCACCAAAAGGGGGCTGGAACGCCATTTTTTGGTGGGCTGTGATACCTAAATGGAGTAAACTCTGGGCGTTCAGCAGTGCGGCTCCGTTCTTCCCCCGGCACAATTTAACCCGCAGAGGCCCCATTTATGTCACTTGAGGTTGGCCAGCGCGTCGGCGACTACGAAGTCCTGGCGCTGCTCGGAAAAGGCGGCATGGGCCGCGTCTACAAGGTATGCAACATCATCTCCAATCGCGAAGAAGCGATGAAGGTCCTGCTTCCTGATTTTGCCTCCGACCCGGAGCTTGCAGCCCGGTTCATGGCGGAGATTCGCACGCTGGCTGGGCTAGAGCACCCCAACATTGCACAGTTGCGCACTGCCTTTCAGCTGCAGAACCAGCTGGTGATGGTCATGGAATACGTTGAAGGCACGACGCTTGAAGCACGGGCCAGCCAGTCGAAGATGCCGCTCGATCAGGTGCTGGATTATTCGACGCAAGTGCTCTCGGCTTTGAGCTATGCGCATAGCCGCGGCGTGACCCATCGCGACATCAAGCCAGCGAACATTATGATCACGTCGCATGGGCTGGCGAAGTTGATGGATTTCGGGATTGCGAAATCCACAAATGACATGCAGCTGACACGGCCGGGCACGACGATGGGGTCGGTGTACTACATGTCGCCGGAGCAGGTACGCGGCGGCACAGTGGATGCGCGATCGGACATTTATTCGTTTGGCGTGACGCTCTACGAGATGCTGACAGGACAGCGGCCGTTCCAGGCGGACACTTCATACAGCGTGCTGAATGCGCAGTTGAATGAGGCGCCGACGCCTCCGATGCAGGTGAATCCAGCGCTCCCGCAGGAACTGAACAACATTGTACTGAGGGCGATGGTGAAGCATCCGGATGGGCGTTTTCAGACAGCGGAGGAGTTCCGGAATTGCCTGAAGAATCTGCGCGAGCCGATGATGACGCAGTTTGTGCCGCAGACATCTCCGAATCAGCAGCAACAGCGGGCGAAGACAGTATTCGAGTCCGGTGGCTATACGCCGGTGGTCCGGTCGGGCGCAACGACACCGATGCCGACCCCTTCGATGCAAATGCCGATGCAGTCGGGGGCGACGCCTATGCCGTTGCCTTCACAGCAAATTCCGATGCAGCCGCCTGTGCAACCACCGTACCAGTCCACGCCGATGCAGACCCCGGCGCAGGCTGCTCCGTATACACCTGCGCCGAGTAGCGCGACTGGAAAGGGCCATCGCGGACTCTGGATCGGTCTGGGAGCGGTGGCAGCGGTGATTGCGCTGGTGGCAGCGGCTACGTTGCTGCCTCCCATGTTTAAGACGAACGCCAGCCAGAAGTCGACGACGTCCGTTACCGATACGCCGACACCGGCGCCAACGACTCCGCCAACGTCGAATCCTGCGCCACAGCAGGCGAATCCAGTGAGCGAGCACGCGATGCCAACTACGGTGAAGGCGACGGCGACGCTTCCAGTGCAGATCCCGGCAGCCAAGACGAAGCCGGTGGACACGGCTGCGCAACCACCCGCACAGACGGCTCCACCGGCGGCACCAGCAGGGCCTTCGCAACAGGAAGTGCAGCAGGCGCACCACCGGATGATTGACCTCGAAGCAAGGGCAGGGGCAGTGAATGACAGCATCAACGTCATGCGCAAGCAACAGCAGGCGCAAGGGTATGACATGCGGGGCGACGTCGTCACTTCGATGAACAAGATGAACAGCTATTTGAGCGAGGCGAAGAGTGCACTCAGCCAGAACGATCTCCAGACAGCGAACGACTATATGGATCGCGCTGACAAGGAAGTGTCGACTCTGGAAAAGTTCTTAAACATCAAATAGGAGACAGTAGCATGCGTAGGGTAGTTTCGGTTATTTTTTCGTTCCTTTTAATGGGCTCGACGGTAGTGGTGGCGCAGACACCAGCACCGGCGCCGGCGCCTGCGTCGACGGGGATCAAGCACAAGGTGGCAGTGCTCGATTTCAACTACGCGACGGTGATGTCGGCGTCCCAGGCGGTTTTCGGCACGAATGTCGATATCGGCAAGGGCATTTCCGACATGTTGATCAACGAACTGGTCAACGACGGCACGTATCGCGTGATCGAGCGCAACCAGATCGACAAGATTCTGAATGAGCAGAACTTTTCGAACAGCAATCGCGCCGATGCCACGACAGCAGCAAAGATCGGGCACATTCTGGGCGTGGATGCGGTGATTACCGGCGACATCACGCAGTTTGGCCGTGACGACCAGAACAAGAACGTCGGCGGCATGCTGGGCAAGTGGGGCGCCGGCTACGGGCTCGGAGGCGTCGGCACGCAGAAAGCGAAGGCCGTAGTGGCGATCACGGCACGTATGATTGACACGAGCAGCGGCGAGATTCTCGCTTCGGCCAGCGGCAAGGGCGAGTCGGCGCGCTCGGGCGCGATGCTGGGCGGCGGCGGCGCGGGCACGGGCGGCTTCGGTGGCGGCGGCGCCTCGATGGGCAGCAGCAACTTTGCTGCGACCATTATTGGCGAGGCCACAACGAGCGCGGTGAAGGATCTGGCGACGAATCTGAATGCGGACAGCGCCAAACTGCCTACGATTGCCGCACCGGTTGCGCCAGTGGTCACAGTGAATGGGCTGATCGCGGATGCTTCGTCGAATGACATCATCATCAACGTTGGCAGCGCAGGAGGGGTGAAGGTTGGCGACAAGCTGGCGGTGACACGCGTGGTTCGCGTGGTGAAAGACCCGTCTACCGGCAAGCCGCTGCGGTCGATTGAAGATCCGGTTGGGCAGCTGACGATTACCAGTGTCGACGCGAGCTCCGCGGTTGGGACCTTCAGTGGAGCGGGTAAGCCCAAGACGGGCGACACGGTAAAGACGCCGTAGATATCTATAGATCGATGAAGCAAGCGGCCATCGGCGTTCGAGTGCATTCGGGCTGGAGCGTGCTGGTGGCCGTTTCTATTGCTGCCGGTATGCCGGAGATTGTTGAGCGAAAGCGCGTCGTTCTGATTGACCCTTCCAAGGCTGGGACGAAGCAGCCTTATCACTTTGCCGAAAAGCTTTCGATTGAAAAAGCGGAGAAGCACATTTCGGACTGCGCTGCGGTTTCGGAACGGCTGGCTCTTGCGGCCTTCGAAGAAATACTGCTTGATCTGCGCGGGCGCGACTATCACGTCGGTGGATGCGCCCTGCTGCTTGCTTCCGGGCGCGCATTGCCCGCGCTTCCTGGCATTCTAGCCTCACATGCTTTGATCCATACGGCTGAGGGGGAGTTTTTTCGCGGAGTTGTTCGCGGCGCTTTTGAGCAACTTCGCGTTGGAGTGATCGGTTTTCGCGAGCGCGGTCTGGATGAAGAGACTGCCGCAGTTTTTGGAGATAGGACCCCCGGTATCGTGCAGAGAATTTCGAGCCTTGGGAGAACGGTCGGGCCGCCGTGGACGATGGATGAGAAGAGTGCAACGCTTGCGGCGTGTCTGCTTTTGAGTAGTAGGTCAGGCTAGATTAGTACATGCGAAAGTTCGCTAGAGGGTTCGCCCAAGCATCACCATCCAACAGACGATAAACGGCCGCTGCCGAAAAAGCAGACCCTTAGCTCCGCTCAGGGTGACAACGTTTAGGAAAGTCAGCCGGGCTGCATTAGAGCTACGCCTTCGGCGGGTGGTTCGGTGGTGAGGTGCTCCATGAAGATGCGCAGCACCTCCTGGCCTGTTCCCGAGTAGTAGTCGCCCGGCTTCACGCCGCGCTTTGCCCAGGCCATCAGGAAGACCAGCGGCATCCAGCCGCGCGTGTCGCGCGTTAACTCCTGGCCTATTTTGTAGAGCGCCTTCGACGGCATGAGCGGTAGGTGAATCGCGCTGATCTGGTTGACCGATGGGTCCTTGCATAGCTCGGCTGGCGAGGTGACGAGGTATTCGCGGCATACGAGGGGGCGGATGGGATGGATGCCGCAGCTTTCGTCTTCGAGGAACGGACATGGTACGCCAGCGTGGAAGTAGTCGACCGCCATTTGCACGAAGGACTTGTCGTCCGCGCCCCAGGTCTGATCCATGATCTTGTCGAGGATGCCCGCTTCCCTGAGCCGGGTAAGAGCGCTGCGAAAACGCTCTTCGAGTGCTGCCTGCCGTTCCGCCGGCAGGGTCTTGATCCATTGACCTAAGAATTCCGCTTCAAAGATGCTGAGCGGCACCATCTGGCGGCAGCATGCGCCGCATCCTTTGCGACAGGAGACGGGATGGCCAGCCTCAGTGGCCTCGTCGACGACACGATTGATCATGCTGCTGTCGAAATCCTGCAAGATTGGAAGCAGTTCGGTCAGCGTGGTTTTGCCGGCGGGAACGGAGAGGCTTGCGTTGAGTGTTCCCTCGCCGATGCGGAGGGAGAAGGAGACATTTACCGCGGATGAGTGCTCGGGGGACTCTGGCATATTCTGACGCAGCGATCAGAAGTCGAAACGCGCTGCTAATTGTATCTGACGGGGATCGTGAGCCGAGCGGATGATGCCGAACTCGGGATTGAGGTGGACGCCGTCGGTGCTGTACTCCGTGATTGGGTTGTAGTAGTTGGCGCGATCTAAGAGGTTGAAGAACTCGGCGCGAAGGGTCATCGCGCCGTGGTCGCCGAAGAGGTGTATCCGCTTCTGAACGGCTAAATCCTGGCTGATGAATGCCGGGCCGGAATATGGATTTCGGTGGCTAGTTCCTGTGCAGGGTTGCCCTGCGCTCCCGTTGTAAAGCGTCGGGGTCGCATAGAGGTTCGGGCAGGAGTTCGTGGCGCGGTCGGCGACCGCGGGCGTGGTGAACTGGGTCAGGTCGGCGAAGTATTGCGCCGGTTTGCCGGTTGTGTGGACATTGCCGGCGACATTGACGCGCTGCGTGACCTGGCCGTAGGCAGGACCGGAAAAGATGGTGTATGGCAGGCCGGTTTGCGCGGAGAAGACGCCGGAGAGCGAGAAGCCATCCAGCCACTTCGATTGAGACAGCGAAGCAAGATCATAGACAAAATCGGCCACGACGCGATGGGCGACGTTGAAGTCGGAGCGGCCGTAATCGTCTTTGGAAAAGGCGAGCGGATTCTGCGGGAGGTTATATTCGGTAACAATGACGGGTCGGCTGCCCGTGGTGGTGAGAGCCGATGAAATGGCATTGAAGGATGGAATAGTCGCTTCGGCAAGAACCGCATGGTAGAGGCAGTCGGGATTCTGATTGCAATTGCCGGGCTGCAACTGGCCGCCGCGTCCGCCTTCACCTCCCACGCCAAGCGGATTGGCGCCGAGCGCGAAGGCCGTCGGGTTGCCGAGGCCGTAAAGCTGGCGTCCGAAGATCTGGTTCCAGAGAGCGTCTGTGCTGCGTGGGAAATAGCTTCCAGCGATATCGTCCATCGACTTCGAGAAGGTGTAGGCAGCATTGAGGAGCAGGCCATGCCAGGCCTCGCTGCGCACCTGCAGCACCAGCGAATTGTAGTTCGAGGAACCGAAATTGGATTCGGTGAAAACCGGGAAGAAGGTGTTGTTGTCGCAAAGGCCGCCGGGCTGGCCGCTGGTGCTGCTGGCGGTGCAGTAGAACTCCTGCAGGAAGTTGCCGTCGTAGATCAGCGGGAGCCTGCGGCCCTGCGTACCGATGTAGCTTATTTCAGAGGTCCAGCTGCGGGCGAACTGATGCTGGAAGTCGATGTCGTACTGCATCGTGTAGGGATTGTGCAGGTTGCTCGTGTCGCGCTCGAAGATGGGGCCTGCTCCGCTGGCGGCCTGATAGCTGCTGAAGGTAGCCTGCTGCGCGGGAGAGAGAGTGGCCGGGTTGAGCGTGCTGAGACCAAAGCCGCACTGCCCGCCGTTGACCGCATTGGGGCAGCCGGCGGAATAAAAGTTCTGCCCGTAGATCGCGCTCGGAGTGTTTACGTTGTAGGGGCTCGGGCGATCGATCAGCAGCTGTTCGGTATAGCTTGCGGGCAGATGGTCATAATACATACCGAATGCCCCGCGAATCACGTTGCGCTGGTGCGGATCGAACCCGTAGGCGAAGCCTACGCGTGGCGCGAAGTCTTTCTTGTCCGCCGGCATGGTGTACTGTGCACCCGGATTGCAGCCCCAGCCGCTGTTGAAGGTGATGCGGCGCGCGCCGTACAGCGAATCGAGATGCGTCTCAGTAGCGCCGTTGGCGGCGCACTGGTACGCGAAGGCGTCGTATGTGCCTGTTGCCCCCTGATGGACGAGGCCATTCGCAGCCTGGGAGAAGTTCCAGAGACGGTTGCCCGTGTCCCAGGGCTGACCAAAGAAGTTGTAGCGCAATCCGGCGATAATGGTGAGGCGCAGAGACGGCTGGAATCTGTCTTCCGCGAATGCTGTAACAATGTAGCTGCGCAGGTCGCCCACGTATCCGGTTGGCTGCTTCAGCTCGTAATCGAACGAGGGATGCGCAAAGCCATCGCCGCAGGAGATGCAGCTTTCGCTGTCGCTGGTGAACTCGCCGATATTGTTCGAGACGATGATACCGCGCGCCATTCCGCCTTCGTAGTCGAAGTTCTGGATGTAGCGGTAATCTGCGCCGATGGTCAGGCGATGGCGCGATCCGATGGGAAAGGTATAGGTGTCGGCAGCCTGCACCTGAGTGTCGCGGTGGGCGGCCGGAGCGCTAAGAGGCGCGCCGATGCGGGCGAAGGGGAAATCTCCATCAAGCGACGGAGTTACAGGTGAA
The DNA here is from genome assembly GCA_963823845.1 of Terriglobales bacterium. Classification (GTDB taxonomy): domain Bacteria; phylum Acidobacteriota; class Terriglobia; order Terriglobales; family Acidobacteriaceae; genus Alloacidobacterium. The sequence continues at coordinate 492,453 of CAWGND010000014.1, read as the reverse complement.
GGTGAATAGGTGATGTTGCCCGGAACCTGGTTCCAGAAGGAATCGTACCAGCCGCCTACCGCGCCGGGCGTCGACGGTGTGGCTCCGGTAAGGCGGTTGTCGATGCCGCTCAGTACGAAGGTCTCAACCGACGCACTGGGTACGGCGGGTGAAGAAAAATTCTGATCCTGCGCGACTTCATCGACGCGATATTGAGTAAAGCCGAGAAGCGCTTCATTCACTTTCCTGCCGTTGCCAAAGGCTAGCGTGTGGACAAGGGCGACGCTCTGGTTCTGCGCCTTGCGGTCAGCGCCATTGCCCGGATAGCCGGAGGGCGAATTGGCAGGGAGCGAATCGTCGTGCAGCTGATTGAGAAGCTGTCCGGCATAGCGGAGGCTCAGCTGCCCCTTGTTGCCCAGGTCGATATCAGGCCGGAAGAACAGATTATTGACATGGGTGTAGTTGGGCGCCGTGCCTTTATAGAAACCGAATGTTCCCACATTTGTGCCTATGACATTGGGTTTCGGAAAGAGCGACAGAACGCTGGTGGCAATGGCAGAGTCGTTTGCGTTCAAGCCGAGACCGCTGGTCGAGAGGTCAGCGGCTGTGGGAATGCGTTCAAAGATGGGGTTGGGATTATTGATCAGCGTTCCCTCATAGCTGCCGAAGAGGAACAATTTTCCACCCAGCAGAGGACCGCCGACGTTGCCACCAAACTGCTGTGAGCTGAATGGCTGCGTGAAGTTGTTATATTCGGGCACGGCATTGCCGTCGAACATGCCCGCGTTGCAGACTGAGCCCGCCGTGGCGTTGCAGTTGGCGAGTCCGGCGGTCTGTCCGGTCGACGGAACGAGGTTGGTCAGCAGGCGGTAGAGCGCGTTATATGTGGTTGGGGCGTAGGAGATATAGCCGGCGGCGGCGCTGCCAATGGTTTCGTTGGCTACTTCATCAGGCGCTGCCGTCGCGCTGCCGGCATAGGCGGAGGCTTTGGCAAATGTCGTGGGGGAATAGACCGACAGAGGAGTGCCGGCATTCAGCGAGTCGTTGTTGAAGTAGCCGAAGGCGGTGCCATGGAAGGCGCCTCCTCTGGACGTGCCGCGGTTGGTTATCACGTCGACGACGACGCCCGATCCCTGGCCGTAGCGTGAATCGGCGTTGGCGTAGATGATGCGGAACTCCTGCACCGAGTCGTTTACCTGGAACGGTATGGCCTGATTCGTGCTCGAAGCGAGATTGTTGCTACCGTCCAGTAGAAAGTTGGTGGACGTGGTCCGCGAACCAGAGATGCTGAAGGCTGCTCCGGCCAGAGGTGAGCCGGGATCGACGTCATGCACTCCAGGCAGAAAGAGGCCAAGAGCGAGGAAGTTGCGGTTGAAGAGAGGAAGCTGGATCAGTTGCGTGCGCGTAATATTGGCGCTCAACGAAACGTTCAGATCGTTCTGAATGGCCGGCGATTTGGCCTGCGCCGGGATAAAGGCTGGCGGCGACTTTGCCGGGGCAGCTGGGGACGTTGCGGGATTGTTTGCAGTGGGAGTTGTGGGTGCTGCCACAGGTGCAGTGGGCGGTGGCGGTGGAGGCACCGACGGCGCAATGTCGATCGGTGGGAGCGTGGTGTGCGCCTGTCCCACGTTCAGATTGAAGGGATCGGAGGCGGCGATAACCTTTCCGTCTGCGTCGAGGACCTGGATGACGTATCCAGCCTGCGGGGGAACGACGGGAAATTCGAAATTTCCGTCATCGTCGGTTTTCGTGGTCTGGACGAGCTTGATGGCAGAATTGACGAGCTGAACTGTGGTTCCGGCAACCGGGTGGAAGCGGTCTCCATTTTGCACCTGTCCATCGACTCGCGTCTGCGCGAAGGCGCAGAAACTTGCGAGCCCGAGCATACATATGCAGACTAGTACCCTTATCAGATTGCGCATATCTCTCATCCCTGACTGTGCCTGGAACAAACGCACAATCACGGGAAACACCTGTACTTACGGAAAACCAACGACAGAAACGGTAATACAGCAGTCCATCAGGCCGATTATCGGCATTGTTTGAGTGATTAAAAAAGCAATATCACAATCGATGGAGAAGAATCCATAACAATCGAATCAACCAAGTGGTTGAAAAGCTTCGCTGTTTTGTCACTTGGCGGGACTGTGACGCGCACTACATTCCGGGTTGATTCCAGACGGCCAGGATCTTTGGCGAGACGTATTTTTCAATAGGCTTGAAGCGTTCCTGCTTTGCCTGCTGGAACTGCTGTACGGCACTCCGCTGCAACCGGTCGCGTTCCTGGATGCTTTTTGGACTGGAGACGATGGCCTGCGAAAGCATAGTCGCTCCCAGGTAGAAATATGCCGCGCCTTTGCTGCGCGTTCCGCCTGCTGTCAGGTAGAGCGAGATGGCATCACGAGCTTCAGTGAAGTGGGATTCATAGTAGCTGCGAATGCCGCCGACGAGCGTGTCTTCGAGCGCCTTGGGATCCTTGGCGAGCGCGGCTTTCATGGCTTCGTTGACCTGATCTTTGCCGGTTAAAGCTTCGGGCTGGCGCGGGTCGAGCACAAGGACCTGATTGTAGGCGAGCAGAGCGCCCGGGAGGTCTCCCTTTTTCATGAGGTCACGCGCATCGGCAAGGCTGGCTTTGATCCTAGCGGAGTTATCAGGTAGGGCTCCCGGCTTATTGCCGGCAACGGGGGGGCCGTTCTGCTGCTTGATCAGGCCGGCGAGCTCTTGGAGTTTTGCCGAGGGATTGCCGGGGCCGTTGCTTTTGATGCTGAGGGCGGCGTTGTATTTCTGCTGCGCCGCAGCGTAGTTCTTGTCGGTCTTGAAGGCCTCGGCCTGCTGCATGTTGTCGCGGTAGCTTCTGATGTTGGCGAGAATCGCCTGCGCCTGCGACTGCAGTTCAGGAGCCTTGACGAGACTGGCATTGGTTTCGGCAGTGGGAAAGTCGCCGTTGTCATACGCCTGCTGTGCGGCCTTCAGGGACTGCGCGCTGTTGTCGGCTGGCTGCGGGTGGTTGATGATGTCGTTGGCCTGGGCGATCAGTTTCTGGGCTTCGTCGCGTCGCGGGCCGAAGTAAACCTTGCTCAAGTCAGTCACTGCGTCGGTGTACTGTTTGGCGTCGAACTTGGTTTTGCCGGAGATGAAGAGACCGTCGAATTTTTGAAGGCGGCTGTCGAGATACTGCTTCGCGTCGTTGCACTTCTTGCTGTAGGTCGTCGGGTCGAGTTCGGCAGCTTTACACAAGAGTTCAACGGCAACTTGCTGGTCGTTGGTCGCCTGCGATTGCTTGTAGAGGTTGTCCGCCTGCTGGTCGGCAAAGAGGGCCGCCGGAGCGCACAGGAGAATCGCGAGAAACAGAAGGATGCGGCTCCTCACTTCTGGCCTCCGATCAACTGCTGGATATCAGGCTCGCCGAAACTGACGGTGCAGAGGTGCTCCTCAGGTGAAATGTGGCAGTTCTGAGTCTGTTGGCTGTTGTCCGGGCCCTGAAAGACGACCTTATACATGCCGGGTGTGAGCCCGTCGAGGCGCAGGGGCGTGGTTGGATCGCCCGGCGGCAACGGGACGCTCTTCCCTGTGGGATCGATGACACGGCTCACGGTGGCCCACGGCATGCCGTTCAGTTGCATATAGGTGGGCGGGAGCGGCGGGGCGCTGGGGCGGAGAAAGAGCACGACGGCACCCGCGATCACTGCGACGGCGACGAGGGCGATGGTGATATAGAGGCCAGTACGTGGCTTGGCCTGGACAATGATCGGGAGGGAGTCAGAGCCGGCGCGCGATTTGGCGCCGGCGGCCTTGGTGGCTTCTTCCACCAAGCGCTTCCAGTCGGCCTGCACCTGTGTGTCGGCGAACTCAAGGAAGTTAGCCGGGCGGCGCAGCTCTTCGAGGGCTGCGGTTGCTTGGTTGCGCAGCAACGCCTTGCGGGCGCCTTCGATCGCGGACGCGAACAAGGCGTTGGCAGCTGGACGTCGCTTGGCTTGGTACGCTGCAATGGCCTGCGTGAGCGCGGGTGATTCGCCGTAGGCGCGGCGGACGGACTCGAGCGCGTCCAAGCCTCCGTGCAGGTCGTTCTTTGCCAACGCTTCATCGGAGAGTGCGATCCCGTCGTGAATCGCGCTCTCTACTTCTGCCTTGCGCGCCAGCTCCTGCCGCAATGCAGTGATCTGGCTGAGGGCGAGAATTTCCTGCGGCTGGCTATCGAGCAGCCGCAGCGCGCCCTGCAGGTCGGTTTCGGCGAGGGACCGGGTGCGCGCAGCCACGCTCTCTACCCGCTGCGCAGCTTCGCGCAGAGTTCCGCGGGCTTGTTCGAGCAGCGTTTTGAGGGATCCATCGTTTGTGGATGCAACTGCCGGTTCGAGCTTTCCGATGGCGGCTTCATACTGGCCGCTTTGCATCAGCGCCTGGGCTTCATCGCGGACGGTCGCCGTCTGACGCTGGCGCAGACTGGACCGCTGCTCGGTGCGGGCGAAATCGAGCAGCGAGGTTAGTTCATGCGTTTCACCGCAATCGATCAAGCCGGATTCGAGGGTGCGAATGGCTTCGTCGAATTCGCCGCTGTCGATCGCGGCGTGTGCGCGCTTGAGATATTGCGCCTGCAACTCGTCTTTCTTGATCTGCTTGAGCTGAAACTCGAGCATGCTCTTGAACTGCACGAGGTTCTCATCCCCGGGCACCTGTTCAAGTGCGCGATCAATCAGGGTAATCGCATCCAGCGGCGATTCGGGGAAGATCTTCTGCGCCTGCTGCAAGGTTGTCTGAACGATCTGCCGAGCCTCGTAGTCGCGCTTCTTTTTCTCCGTCTCCGCCTTGAGGCGCAGCAGCTGGGCTTCCGAGGGCAGCTTTTCGAGCGCGCGATTGATATGATTCAGCGCGAGGTCGTAGTCTTCGCGATAGATCGACTCCTGGATCTCGGCGACCATGTGCTCAATCAGGGCGCGGCGGCGCTCTTCTTCCTCGCGTGTCAGGGCCTCGTGAATCAACTTCTGCACTTCGGGCTGTGCCGGGTCAATTTCCGCCGCGGCGCGCAGGTGAATCAGAGCTTCTGTGTATTTCCGCGCGGAGTATTCCTGGCGCGCGGCGGCGAGCAGCTCCTGGAGCTTGCTTTCCCTGGCTTTGCGCTCCATTTCGCGCAGGACGGTCGAGTAGGCGTTGCGCAGGTCGGTGCTCTTCTCGTCGAGCTTAAGCGCCTGGCCGAGAAACTCCTGCGCGGACATCAGATCGCCGCGCTCGCGCGCATCGCCGGCCTGTTTCCAGAGAATGCGAACCCTGTCCTGCTTTTCCTTCAGTCGCACCGCGTTTTCGAGCTTTTCGCCGAGCTGGAGCGCGTTCTCCGTGTCCACCTTCATGGCCTGCCTGTAATAGGAGACGGCGTCATCGTAATTCTGCGACAGAACAGCTTCTTCGGCCTGCTCGACGATCTGCCGCACCAGCTCGGCCTTTTGCAGTTTGTTGAGCTGCTCCTGCACCTCACGCGTGAGGCGCTTGGCTTCAAGATTCTGCGGGTCTATGCGCTGCAAATCGATGAGCACGGTGCGCGCGCTGGCCAACTGGCGCTGCTCCATCAGGCGCCTGGCAGACGTCAACAACTCGCCGACGCGCTCTTTCTTCAGGCCTTCCGAGATGCCCTGCAGATCGAAAGCCATTTCTTCGGCGGTGCCGTAGCGGTCGTCGGGACTCTTGGCGAGCGAGCGGTCGACGATGGCTACCAGATCATCAGGGATGTCGGGAACCAACCCCTTGATCGATGGGTGCGCCTCATTGATGACCTTGTAGAGCGTCGAAATGTCGTCGCCATTAAATGGCAGCTCGCCGCTGAGCATCTGGTAGAGCATGACGCCGACCGACCAGATGTCGGACCGGCCATCGCTCATCTCGCCTTTGAGTCGCTCGGGAGCGATGTAGTGGAAGGTGCCGATGACGGCATCGGTTTTGGTAAGGCGCGTGGCCTGGTCGGCCAGACGGGCGATTCCGAAGTCGACGATTTTCACCTTGCCGTCGGGCTGCACGATGACATTGGCCGGCTTAATGTCGCGGTGCACGACGCGGTTCTGGTGGGCATATCCCAGGCCAGAACAGAGTTGTTCGATGATGGAGAGTGTTTCGAGCAACGTGAGCTTGCGGCCGGAGGGCAGGATTTTTTCGAGCGAATCGCCGGAGACGAACTCCATGGCGATGTAGGGCATGCCTTCGTGCTCGCCGAACTCGTAGACGGTGACGATGTTGGGGTGGTTCAGGATGCCGGAACGGGCTTCAACGTAAAATCGGTCGCGTAGCTCTGGAGTGATCTCGGTGAGGGTCTTGATGGCGACTTCACGGCCAATCAGGCGGTCCTCTCCGCGGTAGACGATGCCCATCCCGCCCCGGCCCAACTCCCCAACGATGTCATATCGGCCGATCCGGGTAACTGTTGGTGTTCCCAAAGGTTGGTTGCTCATCCGCGCTTACTACCCTCTAACCAGCTCATTACCATCAAGTTTTTGTCCGCGCGGCATCCTTGAAAATCCCGGGGGTTGGGATTTAGACGCATGAAGATGTCTGCAAAGAAGCGCTGCGGACAAAGCTAACACGAAAGGTTCATTCATGGAATGACCCTTTCGTCACCTCGCGTCAGACCCGCAATCGATAGTGCTGGCTGTGCAATGGGCGTTGCATTCGACGTCTTACTTCACCGCAGATACGGTCACAGCAAAGGGGTAAGTCTTGATGTTAATCGGGTTGCCGTTGCTGTCAGTGCCTGTAGCGGTAACAATGAACTGATAGGTGCCTGCGGGCGTCGCGGTTGTCGTGGTGCCACGCTGATTCTGGAATGCCGAGCTGCCGCAGCCGATTCCCAGCCCTATCATTGACGCGAAGAACAGTACGGCAAGCCACCCGGAGAGATTCAGAGCCTTTCTGCGTCGCAGCAAAAGAACCAGTGGAATGGCGCCCACCGGGAAGACGATCGCAGCGACAACCCGGACTTCCCGGCTGAGCGGAGCCTCGAGCAATGCTCCCACGGCTGTATTGCTGGTCGTAACTACGTAAACGGCAGGCGGCACCGTAATGACCAGGCTGCTCCCTGAACCCGTGGAGTAAGTATAGGTCTGCGGGACAGTGCACTGAATACCGGCAGACGCGAGGTTTGTGCCGTCTGCACTGACGCAGGCAAGCGTCAGCACCGGGGGAGCGTTGCTTCCAACACCCTGGACTTGAGGCTGCTCGGTCAGCCAGTTCCATGCAAAGCCTGCGGTCTGGCCCGCCGTCACGTTGGCAACGGCTTCAGGAGTCGGCGTTTGTGGCAGTGGAATCAGGCCGGTTGATCCGCCGAAGCCGACGTTGCCTGTCAGCAGGGCCACCTCGACGGACGAGTCGTTCGGCAAAGGCAGAATGGTTTGCGCCGGCGGCACGGCAACGCCGCTCGGCAACGGATTGGGCAGCGGGCACGTCGGGGTGGTCGGAGTGTAGTTCCCCGATGGATTCCCCGGATCGCAGACCTGGGTATTGCCGCCGGAGTTCATCTCCATATAGCCCTGCGCGCCCAGCTGATCAGCAAGCACGAGGTAGAGTTGCGGTTGACCGGCCGGCAAGTTGAACTGCGGCTTGGGATTGGACTGGATATCCCCTACGAAGTAGGTATCCACCTGCGCATCGGCGATCAGGTTGCCGCCGCCGAAGAGGAAGGTGGTTACCTGGACGTTGTCGTTGCAGATGCTGCGCGTTGTGCCACCTGTATCGGTGTAGCACGGGTCCGCATCGTTGTAATCGTAGTTGTTCTGCGGGCTGATCGTCAGATCGACCTGAGCGGCCGCGGCGGTTACACCCTTGCCGGGCTGCGAATTGCCCGAGTTGGCCGCAGTGACCGCCGTCCTAATATACGGGGCAAAATTGACCGGCTCAAGGACAGCGAGTGTTGTCGGGTTGGCTGCCTCTGCCAATCCGTTGAGAACGCCGCAGACCTGGGCGGGTTGGGGCTGGGCGGGCGGCGGCGGATATGAGGTATTTGCCACGGGCACGGAGTAGCTGCCTCCGCCCAGGGGCAGAACCAGCGTAGTGATATCGCCCTCGGTGGCAGTGTTGGTGAAGTGCGGGACGGTGCCGAATGCTGTTCCGGTTGGCGCATTGCTGAGCGCCCACAACAGGACGCGCTCCGGTTTCCGGAAGGTGTCGGGGATTGAGTTCAGGCAAATCATTGTCTGGTTTGCCGTGGCTGTCGGCACGCCCGCGGTTGTTCCCAGCATGTAGTAGATGCCGCCCTGTCCGAATTGATAGAGGGCCACATTCGCTCCGTTGTCGGGAGGATTGGGCGATGGGCCGGAGGGCAATGCCGGCGCGGGAGAGGCGCCGGAGGCAACAAGGCCGGTGATGCCGGCTACCTGTACGGTGCCGAGTTTCAGGTTGACCGGCTGCGCGAGGCTCCCGATAAAGGGCGCCAGGGTGAAGTTCGCGCCTGCCGGCGTATTGACGACTGTGATTGGCAGGCTGGTCTGCTGATCGCCGCCAGCGGTCGCCGTGGGATTGCTGTCCACGACACTCGAAGACATGACAGCGGAAGCAAAAGTGCGCGCTCCGGAATTGCCCTCAGTGAGAGTATTGAGGTCGAAATTTCCATCGACGTTGTAGAGCACTGCGGCTCCGGATGCGATCATGCCCGCATCCTGGCAAGCCTGGACGCTGGTGCAGCTGGGCGGCACGACCGGGAAGCCTGGCGTTGACGATGGCTCGATGCTCTGGGTGACGTTGACGAACCGTGTCGTGCCTCCGCCCGGGTTCATCGGCAGCGTCGAGCTTACGATGGGATCGATCGCGATATTCGGGCCGTCATTCGTGACTCTGACCTGATAGCGGAGCGGATTGATGACTTCGCCGCCATTCGCGCCAAGCTGCGCTTCCGCGATGCCGGGGCCGGCGACTCCGCCCACTCGATTGAGGGGCGCGTCGCCTGGTTGCACGTATTGTGTCAGCGTGAAGTGCAGGTGCGCGGCGCGCATGACCGGAACGGGCGCGACCGAAGCGCTGGTGGAATCGGATGCGGCACCGAGGTTGACGAGGTCGGCAGACGAGGCGGAGAGCGTGGCGAACTGGATCGTGGTCGAACTCTGGGGCAGCGGAATCGCGTCGGGCTGCAAGCCGTTGTCTTCAAATTTGCCGTAATAGATGACCTGAGCGAAGGCTCCGTTGACGGTGCCGTGCGTCGATCCAGAGCCTGACGTCGCGGTGCCACGCGGCACCGCATTCTGCAAGGCGCAGGTCAGGATTGCGGGGGCGGAGCCGGTCATTGGATGTCTGGCTGCGTCGTTTGTTGTTGGGCCGCTAACGGTGCAGGTGGCTACGGACGGACTCGGCAACTGGGTCAGGATGAAGTACGGCGGCAGGGTGTCAGTGATGACGACGCCGGTGGCATCATTCAGGCCGGCATTGCCGATCTGCTGCGTGATCTGAACGGCGTCGTTCTTGCCGTTGGCGTCAGCGGCGACTTTCTCGTCGAGATTGATTGCGAGCACGCCGTTTACCGCGAAGCCGTTGGGTGAGACGTTGCCGGGTGCGGGGCCAACCAGCTTGACGGCGACCAGATGCGATGCGCGGTCAATGGCGACTGTCGGCAAGTTGACGGGGGTGTAGGTGCCTACGGCCGTCGCCGCTATGGACGCAGATCCGGGAGATGCTGCCGTCGTTGTGAAGGCAGCGCCGACGGGAACCGTTGCAGTGCTGAATTTGCTGGTGACGGTTACCGTGCTGGCCTGCGGGTTTCCGGATGGAACGTAGCCCTGGCAGACGATTGCGTTGGACACGCTCTGGTAGGTGCAAACCAGTTGGTTGGTCACTCCCGTCGTTGCGATTCCGTTGAATGCGACCGACATATTGGGTGTGAAAAGGAAATTTGCCGGCAGCGGGATGGTCAGGACGCTATTGGTTGCCAGATTGGGACCGCTGTTGTTGACCTGAACGGTGTAGGTTGCCGTGTCGAACATTCCGGTATTCGTGGGACCGCCGCTGTTTGCCATGTAAAAGCAGGGCGTGGGCGACGAAGGCGCGCAGGGCGTGCCCGCGCCAGTGACGGCGGGCGTGGTCAGCGTCATCGCTGAAGTGCGGAAGAGGTTGATTGAAGTGGCGCTGGTGTTGTCTCCTGCGGCTGTTCCCGTTGGGTTGCTGTCGATCGCGTTCGCGTAGGTGGCGGGGGTGATGGTCGAATACTTATAGGTTGCGTTGGTCAGGCTGCTCGGTACCGCCGAGAGGTCCTGCGTTGGGAAGATGTAGGTCGCCGGAGGCAGGTCGGGATAGGCGATGGCGAATGCCAGATTGCTGGTTCCTGGCGGTAGCGATTCTACGCCGCACGTACTGGTGGTGTTGTTGCCGGCAGGAGTGCACACGACGCTGCCAGAGGTTGGCGTTGTCAACTGGAATGAGCCTGCGGGCGCAACGTAGACGGCCGGGGTGGTCACAGCGAGCGCATTGCTGAGCGGTACGTTCAAAGCGATGTTGGGGCCGCTGTTCTGGATCTGATACGAATATTGGACAGCGCTGCCCAGGTTATAGCCGTTATTGGCGTTGTTCGGCGGCGGCATAGCGTAGGCCGGACCGTTGACCGTGGGTCCGCCATTCACCAAAGTGAACTTCAGGTGCACGGTGCGGTAGATGCTGGCCGGAGCAGTGAATGTGTTTGAGCCGGCAGAGGTCGCTGCCGGATTGCTGTCTACAGAGTTTGCATAGGTGGCCGGAGTCGTTGTCGTGTAGTTGTAGGTCGCGGACTTCTGGTCTGTGGGGACCGCGGAGACGCTCTCGGGTGCTGGATACGTGCCGGCCGGCGGCGCCAGATCGGGATAGGTGACCGGGAAGACGAGTTGCAGCGGTGTTGTCGATGTGTTCGGGGACACTGCTGCGATGGTGCAGTTCGACGAATAGAGGTTTGTCGGTCCTGTAGTGCAAGCGAGATTGCCGCTCGTTGGAGGTGTCACGGCAACCGAGCCAGCCGGAGGGGCAAATCCCGGCGGCGGGCTCAGTTGGGCGAATGCGTTGTTGAGAGGCACGTAGGCGGCGATGTTCGGGCCGTCGTTCTCGACGCTGTAGGTGTAATTCAGAGGAGTACTGCCGAGGTTGTAGCCGGGCTGCGATGGATAGCTCGGGCCGGTCGCGGTGGCGGAGGGCGTGGCGACGGTGATCTTGAGATGGGTCGTGCGGTAGATAGTGGCTGGTGTCGCGCTTGCGTTATCGCCAGCCGCGGTTGCAGCGGCATTGTTATCCACTGCATTCGGGTAAGCGGCAGGTGTCGATATCGAGTAGTTCCAGGTAGCTTTTGAAGCGTTGCCTGGTACCGCGGAGACCGGCACTATGTTCGCAAAGTTGACGGGATTCGGAGCCAAGTCAGGATACAAAACCGTGTAGGCCAATGTCGGCGATGTTGCGGGAGCGATATTGGCTACACTGCAGGCCGCATAGGGGTTGGCGGCAGGCGTTCCCGTGCAGGTGAGCCCGGTGGCAGTGGGCGGCGTAATGGCGAAAGATCCTGCCGGAGGCGTGTAGCCGGTTGGCGGAGCATCCAGGCTGGCCAGGCCAACATTGATGGCGTAATCGGGACCGGTGTTCTGGATTGTGTAGGTATAGGTGACAGGCGTCGCGGTGCTGAGGTTAAATCCGGGCTGCGATGGGTAGCTGGCCCCGGTTGCCGTTGGCGTCGAGGTTACTGCCAACGTGAGCTTGAGGTGGACCAGGCGCTGCACCGTCACGTTCTGGGCGTTGGTCAGAGAATTTGGGTTGAACGTGCCTGCTGGCAGAGTTGGCAGGGTCGCCGTGTCGGTTACGACCGCGTTTGGGACGCTCGCGGGTACGGCACCCGCTCCGGTCGGGCTGTCGGGGAAGGAGCCGGTTATGTTGTAAACGATTTGCCCGGTGGACGGAAGCGCCGTGATGGCCATCGACGTTCCGGCCGGTGAGCAGGTGGCAGCCGCATTGCCCGTGATTGCGCAAGTTGCTGTGGCCACGGTGAATCCATTGGGAAGTGCGTTGGTGAGACTTAGTGACGCACCTGTGTTTACGGCATTCGGTCCGGCGTTGTTTACGGTGACCGTGTACGTCAGCGTTCCCGCGCCGAGATTGAAGGCTGTTGCCGCGTTCGTGTATCCGGAGCCCGGATACGGAGGCTTGGCCACGTTTACGGTCAGGTTGGCGTAGCCACTGACGGTTGTGGTGAGATTCGCGGTCTGGGTCTGGTTATTCGTTGTGAAAGGCAGGGCGGTTGCAGATGCCGTGAACGGAAACGTGTAGGGTCCGGGCGTCGTCGTTCCGAATCCGGGGCTGAGATAGACGCCGGTGATCGTATACACGAGCGATGCGCCGGCGGGCACGTCGACGAACTTAGCACAGCCGGTTCCAGTGGTTGCATCGCAGCTTGCGATTACGTTTGTCGCTCCGACGACTGAGGTAATGTTGATCACTTTAAATTTGGTAGCTGGAGGCAGGGCGGTGAGCGAAAGTGTCGTCTTTGGCGAGTCGTTGGTGCTTGTATTCGTGACGGTCGCCGTGTAGACGACGGTTGTTCCCTCCGTACCGGTGTTATCGCTGCTCGCGTTGATGGCACCGGATGTTTGCGTGTAGCTCAGAGTTATCGCCACCGGCGCCGCTATGGTTACGTTCGGCTGCGGCGCGTCTGCGTATTCTCCTTCAGCGTCCGCGGCATTGCCGTCAAACGCGAACGCAGTGCCGACCGAGCTTTGGGCGTTGGGCCCAGTGACGGCCTGAAGCGTGACTGTTTGCGTTCCGGCAGTAACGGACGGAATAATACAGGTGGTACCGTTGTTGTTCTGCTTCGACGCGCAGTTGGCGATCGCGGTGCCGTCCAGTTTGATCGCATAAGCGGGAGATGCGGATGACGTGAACGCGTCCTGCTCGGGAAAATTCAGGACGACGTTATCAGCCTGTCCGGCGCTGAGGTTCAGATCCCAGGTGTAGAGCACCGTCGAGGTATCGCTTGCGTTGTTATAGGCAATCACGCAGGGACTGGTTGAACCGGCTGCATCCGAACAGGCATTGCCGTCGATGGTTGGACTGTTCGCGTCCACGGTGAGGGTCAATCCCCCAGGCGTAGAGCTGGCATTGGTTCCCTGAATATCGGCGATATAGGCATTGGGCTGACTCGCTGTCGCGACGCCGATGGCATTGGCAGACGTGAAACTGAAGCCACTCGCGCCCAAGCTATCCTGTGTGAGCACGTAGGCTCCGGCATCGCCATCGGGAGCAACGCTCAACCCCTGGCTCTTGGTCGTCGCGTTTCCTAGATAACTGATGCCCGTCACTTTATCCAGGAAAGGTGAGGCACTCTCATCGAACGTATAGAGAAACCCGCGCAGATTGTTGCCGGAAGAATCCTGTCCTGAGGGTAGTGTCGAAGGCGCAGGCGAGGCCGTCGTAGGCATGGAGGCGCGCGTAGAGTCCGTCTGCCCAGCAACCTGCAAGAGATGGTTTGTATCGTCGATGGCGACGGCGTTCAGCGACGTGCCTGCCGTAACCAGCGGTCCACCAAAATAAGTAAAGGCCGAAGGTGTGCCGACCATAAGAGGTGAGCCTGAAACAGGGGCCCTGATAATAAAGCCCAGCTTTCCGACTCCATTGCTCTGTACGCCAGCAGCGGGTGCTGCCGTAGCAAACGAGTCTGGGGTAGTGGAAGGCGTCCCGTAAAGAACCCCAGTGGAAAATAAATCCTGGCTGTCCGAGTTCGAGGTATTTCCGGCCAGATAGATTCCGCTCGATCCGAGGGCCAGTGCAGTCGCTGTTTCCGACTCAGTACCCGAACTGGATGCACATGTAAACAGCGAGAAGCCGAGACTGGTGTGCGCCGGATTTACCGCCGGAATAATCTGTGTGAGAAATGCGCTGGTGTTGGTCGTCGCCCTAGGACAGGCGGGAAAATCCTTGGCTGCCGTATATCCCCCGCCCGACGGCAGAGACTGCGGCGTAGGGAAACGCACGGTGGTAGCTGCCCCTGCGAGCCCCACGGAGCCGCTGACGTAGATCTGGCCGCCGGCGTCAATCTGTATGCCGCTGGTCTGATAATTTCCCGCCGCGCTGCTCTGCACATAAGTGACCAAGTTTGCAGCCTGTAGATTCGAGGTCAGCTCAATGACATATGCATTGGAGTTTCCCGTAGTGGGAAGCGGGTTGCTCGTGTCGCCGCCGAGAGAATTCTTCAAAGGCAGACCGGCGCCCAGCCCGAAGCCAGTAATAAACACATCACCTGCAGTATCGGCAGCCACGCCGGCAACAAGAGTAGTGTCATTCGTGCTGGCAGTGCTGATGTAGGTCGAGTTCGGCGATGCACCGGTCCCCGCGTTCAGTGTGGTCACGAAGCCGGTCTGCGTCGTTGTGCCACCAGGAAATGTCGCGCTGAAATTGCCAGTAACCACACCGGGGAAGCCGGTGGCGCTGGTTGTTCCGCCGACATAAATTGTGCCGCCAGTCCCGTGTGTGGAGAAGGCAACGCTCGTGGCCTTGGATGTAGTCGTTGTCGTGCCCGAGTTGCCGAGGAAGGTGAGCCACTTCAGCGCCGAGCCCAGCTGTGGAGAAGCAAGCGCGGCGACAAAAACGTTTGTGCTGTTGGAACCGGTCCCGACGCTCTTAGTTGGATTTACTCCGGAGGGTAGAGCTGGAAAGGCATTGATATTAGTGGTCGAGCCGACCAGATAGAGATTCCCGCTTCCATCGCTTGTCATCTGCGTTCCAGTTGAACCCGCAGTTCCGGCTACATACGTCGCAAACGCAATGACCGGATCGATCACCAGAGTTCGGCTGCGATCATAGGCGCCGACTTCAAAGCGCAGGCTGCGTCCGAATAGCCGGTACGACGTATCAACCGCCACGCGCCTTCCCTGAGTGTCGAACTGATAAGCCATGGGCTTGCGGAAGCGCAGCTCCCCGTTGGCCGCAGGTATGATGGCGTCGCCATTCGCCGTCAGAGTTGCATGCTGCGCGCTGCGCAGGTCGAGACGAATCTGCTTTGCGTCGGCGCCGGGAGCCACAACGAAGTCGTGCTCCAGCTCGCCGTTCCTGTCATAAAACTCTGTGTCGATTCCGGGATAGATCTGCCGGATACCGACGCGCGAGAAATTAGCCACTCCTTCATGCCAGCGTGACGGGTCCGATCCGATAAAGTAGTTGCTCCGGTAGGCCACTCCTGAAAGCGAAACCGGCGAGCCACCCCGGCTTCCGGAAAAGAGCACGTCCACATCAGAGCTTGCGCCGGCACTCGGCATGAGAAATCTCAGGCGATCGAGTTCAATCGCAACCGAGTAGCTCTGTGAACGACCCAGGAACGAAAGCTCAGGCGCAAGCTGGCCATCATTTTCTTCAAACGCCAGCGGGAGAGCCGAGATCAACTTTGCGGTGACAGTAGGAGCGGGAGAAGTTACCGCGCTTCTCGCCTGGCACAAAGCCTTAGCAGCTGGAAACAACAATCCGGCGAGCGTGAACCACAGGATGGAGCGCGAGAATGTCCTTGCTAACCAATGTGTATCGAACGAAGGCATAAAAACCGCAGGAAGTAAGTGTTGTACTTCTGTTACGGAAGGCCTTTTAAGTGTCTTAGCACCTAAGGCCAAAGTGGAACATGCGTAATGAAATGAATTGAAGGCTGTCGAATCGTACTAACAGGGTCTGACCCGAGTCAATCAGAAAACACCGTCTGCAGCTTTTGCTGACGTCGTGTATTTGGTGCATGTCGTGGCGCGTGCGACTCTGACCGCGCCGCGCTCTATCTGCATGATAGTGCATGGTTTTGGCAATGCGTGTCGCGTCGTGAAGGCGTCTCGAATAGAGACAAAACTTGTATAGGAGGCGCGCATTCATCTCACGCGCCTTTGGCATGGGATAACGAGAACGTTATGCTGACTATAGTATGACGATTGAAACACGATTGACTCATCCTGTGGCCAGGCCGCAGCGCACGGAAACCACGCTCCATGGCCACACCCTGGTGGATGACTACGCCTGGCTCCGCGACAAAGAAAACGCGGAGACGCTCAATTACCTTCAAGCAGAGAACGACTACACGGCGGCGATCCTCGCGCCGACGACGGAGCTACAACAAACGCTTTATCGCGAGATGCTGAGCCATATCAAGGAAACCGACATCTCGGTTCCCTTCCGCGATGGCGAGTACTGGTACTACACGCGCACCGAAGAGGGGCTGCAATATCCGATCTACTGCCGCAAGCATGGGTCGCCTGACGGAGTAGCTCCTGACGCGGCGGAGTTGGTGATCCTCGATGTGAACAAAATTGCCGAGGGCGAGAGTTTCATGGCGGTTGGTGGAATGACTGTCTCCGACGACGGCAACCTGCTTGCTTACTCCGTCGATAACAAGGGCTTCCGGCAGTACACGCTGCAGGTCAAGAATCTCCGCACAGGGGAGTTGCTTCCGGAGCGCGTGGAGCGCACTGGTTCGATTGTCTGGGCTGCTGACAACAAGACTCTCTTCTATACGGTTGAAGACGAAGAGCAGAAGCGGCAGTATCAGCTCTTTCGGCATGTACTGGGAGCGCCGCACGCGCAGGACGTCCTCGTCTATGAGGAAGCAGACGAGCGTTTCAATATCGGCGCGGGGCGTACGCGGGATGACAGGTACATCGTGCTTGAGTCTGCGAGCCACACTACGAGTGAAGCTCAGTTCCTGCCCGCGGACACGCCTGCGGCAGAGTTTCGGCTGATCACGCCGCGCCGCGACAACATTGAGTACTACATTGATCATCGCAAAGGACTCTTCTTCATCCGCGCCAACGATACGGGCCGCAACTTTCGGCTTGTCACCGCTTCCGTCGAGAGCCCTGATATCTGGACAGAACTGATTCCTCACAGGCCAGATGTCATGCTTGAAGAAGTTGACCTATTCAGCGGATTCTATGTGGCTTGTGAGCGTCGTGACGGGCTACAGCGCCTGCGCGTGCTGCGATTTGCAGGGGACGGGACCGAAACACTGACCGCGGAGGAAATCGGCTTCCCCGAGCCGGTCTACAGCGCTCATCCGCACCAGAACCGCATCTTCGATACGACGGCATATCGCTATGCCTATCAGTCGCTGGTTACGCCGAGCTCGGTTTATGAGTACGATGTTGCGACCGGTGAATCGAAGCTGCTCAAGCAGCTTGAGATTCCCGGCGGCTTTGATCGCACACTGTATGCCTCTGAGCGTGTCTTGGCGACTGCATCGGAGGGTGTGAGCGTTCCGGTATCGCTCGTCTACCGGAAGGACAAATTCGAGCGTGGCAAGAACCCGCTCTACGTCTATGGCTACGGCTCTTATGGTTATTCCCTTCCCATCGGATTCAATAGCAATCGCCTCAGCCTGCTCGATCGCGGTTTTGTGATGGCGTATGCGCATATCCGGGGCGGCGGCGATCTCGGCAAGCCGTGGCATGATGCCGGACGCCTGATGGAGAAACGCAACACCTTTACTGATTTCATCACCGTGGTTGAGCATCTGATCGCGAACGGCTATGGCGATCCTCGACGCGTGGCGATTGAGGGCGGCAGCGCAGGCGGATTGCTGATGGGTGCGGTTGCGAACATGCGTCCTGATCTTTTCAGTGCTGTTCTTTCGCACGTTCCTTTCGTCGACGTGATGAATACGATGCTGGATGCTTCGCTGCCGCTCACTGTTCCTGAATATGAGGAGTGGGGCAATCCAAATGAGAAGGACGCCTTTGAATACATGCTGGGCTATTCGCCTTACGACAATCTGGCGGCGAAGGCTTATCCGGCGATGCTGGTGAAGACATCGCTCTACGACAGCCAGGTGATGTACTGGGAGCCGGCAAAGTACGTAGCGAAGCTGCGCACGCTCAAGAAGGAAGACAATTCCCTGCTGTTGCATACCAATATGACGGCTGGACACGGCGGGGCATCGGGGCGTTATGACTATTTAAAAGAGATCGCGATGGATTATGCCTTTATTCTGCGTGAACTGGATGTCTGCCCGTCGGCTTGAGCGAGAGACTTTCATCGAAGTGGTTTGTCTCCAGCGCGAGACTCTGCCTACTCTTGAAGAACGCCTGCAGATAGCAGATGAGATAGAAAGCCCCTAAGGCCAGGACAGCAAGTGGGACATCCCGCATGAGGACGAGCGTCATTGCTACGCCAGGATGCGGATGGTGCGCGGCGTAGTGGATATTAACAAAACGCGCGAATGGGATGGACATGGCGACAAAGGCAATCGCTGAGAGCACAACGGCGAAGATACCTACTCCGCCTTCCGAGACCAGTAGAGCGAGCGCCGGAAAGGTTAAGAGGAGCAGCCTGGTGTCATATTCCCTATGATAGATCGGCAACAATGAGAGACAGGCGATGGTTGCCAATGCCAGGAAGTCCTTTTTCAGAGAATGCAGCATTCTTAGTGTCGGGTAGAGCCATAAAAGCAGCAGCGTTCCGATGAATACCCATGTGGCCGGGTTGTAGAAATTTGGGTCGTCGCGAACCAGACTCAATACCGTTTGAAAGCTGGCGATTCCCAGCGCCTCCGAGTTTGCCGGCCCGGATCGCTGGGATTACCATGCGCGGCCGCTCCCGCGAGATTTACATAGAGGTCATGCATCCAGTGCCGCGCCTGCGGCGTGAACGAAGCCCAGAGAATCCCGGGAAGGCAGAGCAGGATCGTCACGAAGAAGGCTTGCATTGCGCTGCGGCGATATCGCGGCAATCCGGAAAGCAGAAAATAGAGCCAGATCAAAGCCGCAATTTGCGGCTTTAAGTTGAGGCTAAACGCAAAACTAAGCACAGCCAGAATCGGAAATCGATCTCTGATAAGACACCAGGCCGCGATGACGCAGAGGCTAATGGAAAGCATGGCCGGCTGGGCCAGCATGATCAGGATGATGCTGGTGCCTATGAAGAATCCCATCAGCGAGACGACCAGAAAAGGCGAATAGGGCGTGCACAGGTCCGCAATAAGAAAGGCTGCCAGGACCAAAATCCCTGCGCTGAGCGTCACCCATACCAGAGGAGCCGGCGGCCAGGGGAGCAAGGCAAACGGGACCGCGAGAAAAAGCGCCGAAGGCGGATAGTTGGCGTTGTACATGCGGAAGGGCCGTAGATCGCCGCTTCCGCCAGCTTCCAGATATTCGTGTCTAAGCTGGTCGATATCGTACGGATTACAGTGATTGAGCAGGCAGCGAGCGCCGCTGTATACGGGCTTAAAGTCAAAGCCTTGCAGAGCATGCTTCTGCGCCTGAAACCCATCGATCAGGAGAAAAAGGCTGCAAAGCTGAGGTCATTCTTCCTTCCGCAGAGCTTGAGATTGGTACAACTGCTGCCCTTGCTGAGTCGGATCTTTCTGTAGGGTGCGCGAACGCGCCCTAGATTCGGCTGCGACGAAAGAAATCGTTCGAGAAAACCGGGCGGAGCTGAACAGTCCATCGCGAACCGAGAAGGACGCTTTGGATTTAAGACATAATTTAGGCCATAACGTACACCAAAACAATTGCAGACTGGTGTGAGAGACGCATGGCATCGGTTGGGCTGTCTCAAGCCCGGTCGTAGTGGCGAAAGAAGAGCGACTGGCTTGCCACCGACTCTGTTTTGGCTTCGAGAGCTGCCATCTGCGAGTTGCTCAGCGGCGTATAGGCTCGCGCAAGGGCTACATTCTCTTCGAGCTGCGCTACTGAATCGCAGCCGATGATTACTTACAGACGAGCGTGAAATGCGGAAAAGCTTGCATTAATCGATTTACTTCGCTTTCGCTGTCCACTTGCTCCACATTTGCGGATCAGCCAGCATCTTCATGTACACGCCACCGACTACGGAACGCGCCTGAAAGCCGACTTGCTTGCCGTCGGTTGTCTCGAACCAGTCGCTCAGCGGGACTCGTGTCGGGGATTCGGTCATGAAACTGTAGAGCGGATCGGTTAAGGCGATGAAGTCGCTTTGTTTGCTGCTCAGCGTCGCGGTCCAGACGATCCAGTCGAGCTTGGTGTAGGTTTTGCGGTTATCGAGCGGTAGGCCGAAGGCGTTCTGGTGCTTCAAGTAGAAGGCCAGTTCCTGATCGACGATCTCCGGGGAAAACAGGTGCAGCCCCAGCACCCGATCCCACACCAGGTTGTACTTCTGGCTCCAGGTGCCGGTCTGATCGAAGGCCAGCTTGTAGTGGTCGCCGTCGATGGCCATGCCCTTCCACTTCGCGGCCATCTGTTCGGCGAGTTTGCGGTACTCGGCTGCTTCCTGCTTTTTCCCGAGCCTGTCGGCGAGTTGGGCATAGCTGCCTAGGGCTTCGATTGCTTTGATGGAGAGATTTGTGTTGTGGGGCAAATGTCCGGCAAAGTCGTCCGTACTGAGCTGGTTCTCAGGGTCCATGCCTTTTTCTTTGAGATACTCGGCCCACTTTGTGAGCAGGGGCCAGTATTTCTGCGCAAAGTCGGCCGAGTTCTGAGCGTGTGCGAGAGCGTTGGTCAGGATGATGAGGTTGCCGCTTTCTTCAACCGGCATCTGGTCTTCTTCTGTGCGTTCACCGCCGCCGTAGACTTGTCCGTTAGCCAGCGGATAGGTGCCGAGATCGTGCGGGGCGAAGGGCCAGCGCCAGCGCGCCAGGCTGGCATAGGCAAACATCGGCTCAAGCTGGGCCTGGAGCAGCTGTGGATTGAGCAGAAGGAAAAATGGCGCTGACGGATAGGTCACGTCGACTGTGTCAATGCAGCCGTTGCTGAAGTTTTCCTTCGAGAAGAGCATGGGCGTGCCGTCTATGTCTGCGACCAACTTGTGGGCTGCGATGGTCTGCCGGTAGGCGAGCGTTGCCAGTTGCGCGTAGTGCGCGCCGCCTTCGCCTTTCAGGTCGGAGTACAGCTCCTGATCGAAGTTCCCGGCACGCATGCGCAGCGATCCCTCATCGGCTTCCGCCTTTTCGAGCATCTCGGCCGTCGTCATGCCGTTGCGCCGCCAGTAGGCGCGCAGCTGGCGGTTCAGGTATTCGATGGAAAACCGATCGTCATAGGCCAGCAGCACCCGCCGAGACACGGAGACGTTCTCGACCTTACCCAGATCAAAGCGCACGGCAAGCACAGGCAATTGCTGCTTGACGGCGCGTGGCATGTCGAGATCGTCACTCTTCGGCAGCGATCCGGCTTTCGCAAACTGTTCTCTCGCTTCCACGCTGGTTGCTGCTGTCTCTGTTTCCGGCTGCGGCGGAACAGCGACATAAAGCCAGCCCCAGTCGATGCGCAGGTTATCGCCGGATTTCGCCAGCACCGGCTGCGCATTGGTTCCGACGCGGAGCGCCTGCATATCGCCAATGCGCTCGCGCCCCCAGACGACTGTATCGTCGCCATTGTTCGCTGCAAGTTGTGATGAGGCGTCAAAATAAATGGAGACCGCATGCGGCTCGTTGTCGACCGAAATTACATCCCAGCTGATGTAGGTGACAGGGCGAGACAGAATATCGAGGTCCTGAGGCAGAGCAGGGGTAAAGAACGTCAACGTGAGATGGACTTTTGCACCCTCGAAGTTGTAGACCGTGCGCGTTGGCCAGATACCCCGCGATGTCTGCTTCAGTGCGGGAATATCACGATCACCCCCCATGAAGCGATACGTCTTGCCATCCACCCGGAGAAGACCGGTCATCTGCTGCGGCGCGCCTGTCCAGTGTCGCGTGGGCCCCTCGGTCAGCTCGTCGTCAAACGACCAGACGCTGAAGTAGGGATCATGCAGGACGAGCGGAGTCGCAGGCGTGCGCGCAATGAGCGGTTGTTGCGCCTCGGTGGCGCGACTGGTGAAGGATGAGGCAAGGATTGCGATGCACAGGCCAAAGGCAGCGCGGGATATGCCGTCATTTCGCATTCACTTTTCTTACACGATCCATCGGCTGCTGTAAACGCTTCCACCAGCTCTTGCACTTTCGTAATGGTTGGAGAACTCTGATTCATGCTCATTTTTGCCAAAAGACTTTGACGGGGTTGTAACCGTGCCATATAAACATTGCTGCGTTGGCCCGTCTTCTGGATGGAATGAGCTTCCGCCGCGCAATCACAATGCCCGGAGTTTCACTTTGTACGTTCTTTTGTTGCTATTACTGCCAGGTCTGGGTCTTTTTCCGGCTTTCGTTGCACATCAGAAAGGTTATTCCTTTGCCCAGTGGTGGCTTTATGGAACGCTGGTGTTCATCGTTGCCCTTCCCCATGCGCTGCTGATACGCAGCAAAGGCTCTCTCCTTGGGAATGGGAGGCTACCGGGTGACAAGACCTGCCCCTATTGTCAGGAGTCAGTGCCGCTGGAAGACGACGTCTGCCCGGCGTGCCATCTGCGCCTGTATGACCCGGCACTCCACGGACCGCCGATAGGGGACTGCGTGGCGCAACGCCATGTTTTGAGAAAAATCGTCATCGAACCGCGTGGTGAACGCGACTCAATACGATCACTCTAGAGCTTGCCTGCAAGTTGCTGCGCCTGCAAGGTTACCAGGCTACTCAGATCGGCCTTTTCAAGGCCATGGACGGTCTTGTTGAATTCGTCGACCTTGCTTGACCAGTTCATGGAGCAGAACTTCGGCCCGCACATGGAGCAGAAGGCCGCTTCCTTGTAGTAGTCGTCGGGCAGCGTCTCGTCGTGCATGGAGCGCGCTGTTTCCGGGTCGAGCGAGAGCGCGAACTGCTTCTCCCAGTCGAAGGTGTATCGAGCGTAGCTAATCGCATCGTCGCGATCGCGGGCGCCGAGGCGGTGCCGCGCAATGTCGGCCGCGTGGGCGGCAATCCTGTAGGCGATCATGCCGTCCTTCACATCTTTTTCGTTCGGAAGGCCGAGGTGCTCTTTGGGCGTGACGTAGCAGAGCATCGAAGCACCGTGCCAGCCGATCATGGCTGCGCCGATGGCCGATGTGATGTGGTCGTAGCCGGGGGCGATGTCGGTGACGAGCGGGCCGAGTGTGTAGAACGGCGCGCCAAAGCAGTACTCGACTTCCTTGTCGACCTGCTCCTTGATCTTGTCCAGCGGCACGTGGCCCGGGCCTTCGATCATGACCTGCACGTCGCTCTCCCATGCCTTGGCGGTCAGCTCGCCGAGTGTCTTGAGTTCGGCGAATTGCGCTTCATCGGAGGCGTCGGCCACGCAGCCGGGGCGCAGGCCGTCGCCGAGCGAGAAGCTGACGTCGTACTTCGCCATGACCTTGACGATGCGGTCGAAGTTCTCGTAGAGGAAGTTCTGCTTGTGGTGGTGGGTCATCCACTGCGCCAGGATGGCGCCGCCGCGGCTGACGATGCCGGTGATGCGCTTGGCGACCATGGGAACGTACTGGATGAGCACGCCCGCGTGGATGGTGAAGTAGTCGACGCCCTGCTGCGCCTGCTCCTCGATGACTTCGAGGTAGAGGTCGATGTTGAGATCTTCGAGCTTCTTGACGCGGTTGCAGCGCCTCATAGATCGGGACGGTGCCGATGGGCACGGGCGAGTGGCGGAGGATTGACTCGCGAATCTCGGGAATATTGCCGCCGGTTGAGAGGTCCATCACCGTGTCCGCGCCGAACTGCACGGCCATGTGCAGCTTGCGGAGCTCTTCGTCGATGTTCGAGGTCACCGCCGAGTTGCCGATGTTGGCGTTGACCTTGCACTGCGAGGCGACGCCGATGGCCATCGGCTCCAGCTCGGGATGGTTGATGTTCGCGGGGATGATCAGCCGGCCGGCGGCGATCTCATCGCGGATCAGCTCGGCGCGAGGTTCTCGCGATTGGCGACATAGACCATCTCTTCGGTGATTTTGCCCTGCCGGGCAAAGTGCATCTGCGACGACATTGGTATCCCCGGTGCGCTGCGATCTCGGCTTTACGTTTTATGATCCATTCCGCTCGAGGCTTTAAAATTTCCCGTGTCGACTGCACATCCGAATCGGAGTGAAGAATGCCGTTGCCGTTGCCGCTCATATATACCTCGATGGAAAGGAAATGACTGCGTACTTCGATGTTGAATGAATGCGAGATGAATCCTGAAGCGGATTATAAACTTGTCGAAACCATAAATTTTTGACGCTGGAAACAAAGCTGAGTGACACAGCGTGTGGTTAGCTTAATCGCAGTAGAATAATCGCAGGTTATGAAAAGCACGAATCAGGGCACGCGCATCGGCATCGCCATCTTCGTCATTCTTGGCATGATCGTCTATCTTGCCATCACCGGCGTGCAGTCCAACAAGAGCTATTACGTCACCATTCAGGAGCTGCAGGGGATGGGCAACAAGGCCTACACGCGCCATCTGCGCGTCGCGGGGAATGTCCAGCCAGGCTCGATCCAGCATCAAGGCTCCGATGCTGATTTTGTATTGGTGGAAAATACGCGCACCCTGCGGGTTTCGTATAAGGGCGATGAACCGCCGCCGGACACCTTCAAGGACAATTCCCAGGCTTTGGCAATCGGTACCTTTGGCCATGACGGCGTCTTTCATGCCACGCAACTTGCAGGCGAAGTGCGCCTCAAAGTATGCTCCCGCGCCAGGGCAGAATCCAAGCTCCAGGCAAGTGGAACGGCTCTGTCATCCACCGCAGCAGGCTGCGGGTAGTTCAGGCAAAATAACTCGGTATCCAAAACGATTGTCATCCTGAGCGGAGGCTGCGATAGCAGCCACAATCGAAGGATCTGTTTTTCGATCGCAGCATCTCCCATCACTTGTGAAACCTCTGTGTTCACTCGCCTGTAAACTAATCCATTAGCTCATGCCTATCACCGCCCAGCTTGAAACCGTCTCCAAGCTCTATGGAACATTTGCCGCGCTGCGCAAGGTTTCGCTCACGCTTGAAGCCGGCCATTGCTACGTGCTTCTCGGGGAAAATGGGGCGGGCAAATCGACGCTTCTTCGCATTCTTGCCGGACTTTTCGGCCGAGCTATGGAACCGTCTCGTCTGGGGAACGACGCCGAGGAAGCGCGCGACCGCATCGGCTATATGAGCCATGCACCCATGCTTTACGACGAATACACGGCCGTAGAAAATCTTGCGCTATTTTCGGCGATTTGTACCGGACGCAGCCTTGCCTTACGCCGGAAGACGCTTTGCGCTCCGTCGGGCTCGATCCGGCACTTGACGCGCACGGTTGGGCAATATTCGCAGGGCATGCGGCAGCGGGCATCGCTTGCTCGCGTGCTGTTTTCGCGAGCCCGAATTGCTGCTGCTGGACGAGCCTTTTTCCAACATGGACATCGGCAGCGCGCATCAGATGCTGCGATTGCTTGCCGGAATCAAGGCCGAGCAGCGGACGATCGTGCTTACGACACATCAACGCGAGCTGGCTGAGCCACTTGCCGATTCGGTGATTACGCTGGTTGCGGGCAGCGTGAGTTCGATCGTAGAAGAAACGCAAACGAGCGCGATCAAGGCATGAAGACCAACGCTGCGCGCTATCTCGATTCTCTGGGTATCGACCATGAGCTGCGCGAGTATGCGCTGGATACCGAGGACTTCTCGGCCAGTTCTGGTTGCGGAGAAGATCGGGCTGCCTGCGGAGCAGGTTTTTAAGACCCTGCTCTGCGTCACGAGCGACAGGGAGCATGTTTTTGCGGTCGTTCCTGGCAATGCCGAACTGGATTTCAAGAAGCTCGCCGCTGCCGCCGGAGCCCGCAAGGCGGAGATGGTTTCGCTCAAAGAGATTCAACCGCTTACAGGCTATATTCGCGGCGGGGTGACTGTTTTTGGGGCGAAGAAGGACTTCCCTGTTTATGTCGACGAGACTCTGGAGCTCTTCGATGTGATATCGGTCTCGGCGGGGACGCGTGGCACCCAGATTGTTCTCTCTCCTGCCGATTATGTTCGCGCTTCGCAGGCTGTGCTGGCCGATCTTACGAAGGAGCATGCTCTGTGAGGCGGCCTTATTTTGTCACGCATCTGGTAAAAGACCTGCGGCTGGAGTGGCGGTCGAAGGATGCCATCAACTCCATGCTCTTCTTTGCCCTGCTGGTGGTGGTGCTCTTCAGTCTGGCTTTCGATCCTACGCGGGAGTCCTCGCGGCAGATTGCGGGCGGGATTCTTTGCGTGGCTACGATGTTCGCTTCTGTGTCGGCGCTGAACCAGGCTTGGGCGCGAGAATTGCGGCACCAGGTGCTGGATGCGCAGCGGATGACGCCTGCTCCGGCGGCTTCGCTTTTTATGGGGAAGGTGCTGGCGAATTTCCTATTTGTAACTGTGGTTGAGCTGATTCTCACGCCGGTCTTCATCATTTTTTACAATCTGCACGCGCTGGGAAATGGCTGGCTGCTGGCGCTGGTGCTGCCGCTGGGGACCTGGGCGCTGGTGGTCAATGGGACTTTCTTTGCGGCGCTCTCGATTCGGACGCGCAATCGGGAATTGCTGCTGCCACTGATTCTCTTCCCGTTGTTTATTCCGGCGCTGCTGGCGATGGTGCTGGGGGCGACCGCCATCCTTACGGGCGAGGCCGATCCGGGGCTTTGGATCAAGCTGCTAGCGGGATATGACGTGATTTACACAACCATTTGCCTGCTGCTTTTCGAGATTGTTCTGCATGCGGAGTAGGCTCACCCCTCCCCACAATTTTTGGCTAAATTCATCATTCCTTAGGGAGTTGCGTGCGTCGATGTTTTCCACGCACTGATTCCAGAGGTGGTTGGCTGCGGCTGATGCTCACTGTGGGGATGGCTCCTGGGAGAGGCTTCGGACGTTACCAGCGGGTGGGCTGTGGTCTCTCGGTTCTGTGCGAAGATGTGGGCTGTCCGCGGAGTTGAACGATGACCGCATGGTTCTTTCTCGCAATGATCGTTGAAGCGAATGGCGTTCCCTGGAGTGCGCAGAGTCTGCTGGGGCTTTTGATGATTCTGGGTGGTGGAGTTGGACTGCTTCGCGCTCGAAAGCTCCTGGCAACCGCGAAGACGCTGGCTGCGGTTCCCGTTTCTCCGATTGGACAGGCCGCGAGTGGTCGGGCCCGGCTTCGCGGCGTGGCGTATTGCGAGCAGCCAGTTGTCAGCCCATTCTCGGCGACGCGGTGTTGCGGATATCGCGTCGAGATAGATCAGGGCAGCAACGACGGCGGCGATGAAGGGTCGTCATGGGCGCCGATTCATGAAGAAGTTTCAAGCGCCAGTTTTTGGCTGCGGGATGCAAGCGGAGCGATTCAAGTCCGTCCGGAGGGACTGGAAGTGGCGGTGCCTGTCACGGCGGAAGATGAAGCGATCTCGGAGCCTCGCAATGAAAGAGAACGGATTCTGGTGGAGTATGTGCAGCAGCACTGCCCCAATCAAACGAAGAGCTTTTTGTACGACGCGATGAGTAAGGCGCTGGTATCACCGGAGAAGGTCGCAGACCCGCGAGTACCCGAAAGGCTGGAGCATCTGCGCGAATGGCACGCATCGAAATTCTACAAGGAGACGAAAGGGCGATCGTTTCGTTTCAGGGAAATGTGTATTCTGCCGGGACAGGAATATGAAATAGCAGGAACGATTACCGACGAAGGCAGCACTCGCGTGCTGATGCGAGGAGCGATGGGGGCCCCGTTCCTGGTCTCTTCGCTGGTTGGGAATGCGATGGATCAGGAGCAGCGAAAGAAGGCGCTCGTCTTCGCTGCGTGGAGCGCGGGAGTGGCGGTGCTTGGAGTTTTGGCTCTGCTTTTCTGACGGCGATCGATTCTCACTGTGCGGGTGGCTCCTGATAAAGGCCGACGACGTTGCCGCCGGGGTCGCGGAAGCGGGCTGTGATCTCAGGCGCGTCTGCTCCGATAGGCTGAACGATCTCGCACCCATTGGCGATAACTGCATCGGCGGTCGCGACTACGCTGTCTACCCAGATGTAGATCATGAAGCCGGGCTGCGTAGCGGGTGGACGTCCCTGAACCCATGCCCCGCTTACCTGGCCCACTGCGTCATCAAAAGCAGTGGCGCCATCGCCGCGCTGGCGGACACTCCAGCCGAAGACCTTGCTGTAGAAGTCGGCGGAGCGGGTTACGTCGGTGGCGGGTATCTCGATGTAGCAGATTTTTCCGTTGCCGAGAGTGGGTTGCATGACTGGCTCCTTTGCTGGCGCCACCGTTTTATCAGGGCGTGATCGTTAAATCAATTTTTGCTGGCAGCGGTCAGGCTCTATGACCGAATGGAATCGTTTCCAATTTCGCGCATGAAGTCTACAATTTCAGTCGTATTGAGTCTGAAGCCTAAGATCTTTCTCGCTGAGGAGTGTATCGACATTGGTTTTGCTGGAACGAATTTATCCGAGTAGTCGTGTGGCTGCCGTAACACTTCTTGCCGCACTTTTCCTGGCTCTTCCGATGGGAAGATCTGCTGCGGCGCAGGCGAGCGACCCTGCCTCTCTGGTGAACCCCTTGATCGGGACGACGAATGGCGGCAACGACTATCCGGGCGCGGTGCTTCCGTTTGGCATGGTCGCGTGGAGCCCTGAACAACCATCGAACAAGCCGCGGCGCAAGGTTGAGGGCGTACCAGGGTCGATGAAGGATGACCGCGCACGTCCGGCTGCTCCCGGTGGATACGAGTATACGGCGACGAAGATGCGCGGCTTTTCGCTCACCCATCTGATGGGGACGGGCTGCGCAGGCGCAAGCGGCGATATTCCCTTCATGCCGATTGTCGGCAGTGTGCAGAGTTCGCCGTCTGACGATGCGAATAACGAAGTCTATGCAAGCGAGTTTTCTCACGCGGACGAGACCGCAGTTGCAGGCTATTATCGGGTGAAGCTTGCGAATGGAGTGACGGTGGAACTGACGGCGACGCCGCGCACCGGTGCTGGCCGCTTTACCTATCCTGCCGGACAGCCGGCGGTGATGCTGGTCCGGACTTCTGATTCTGAGACCGGGAGCACGGATGCGACGGTCCGGATAGATACCGCAAATCACACGATCTCCGGCTCAGTCACGAGCGGGAATTTCTGCGGCTATCTTGGAACGACGGACCGCCGCAGCTATTACACGCTCTACTTTGTGGCTCATTTCGACCAGCCCTTTCTGTCAACGGGCACATGGCAGGATTCTGCGGTCCGACCCGATACTGCCGAGGCGAGCGGTGGCACCACCTATGGCACGCGTGGCTTTCCACCTCCGGGTAAAGGGTCGGGTGGATGGGTTGTGCTGGATACGTCAAAGTCGCCGCTTGTGAATGTGCGCGTGGGCATCTCGTATGTCAGTCAGCAAAATGCTGAGGCGAACCTGCGGGCGGAGAATCAGGAAGGCACCAGCTTTGAAACGTTGCGCCTGCGGGCACACGCGGCGTGGAATCAGGCGCTCGACCGCGTCCATATCAGCAGTGGGACAGCCGATCAACGTACGGTCTTTTACACGGCACTTTACCACACGCTGCTGGGCGAAAACCTCTACAGCGATGTGGATGGCAGGTACTTTGGCATGGATCAGAAGGTCCACGCGATTGCTGCTCCGCAGAAGGCACAGTACAGTACTTTTTCAGGATGGGATGTGTACCGTTCGCAACTGCAACTGGTAACGCTGCTCATGCCGGAAGTGGGCAGCGACATTGCGCAGTCGCTGTTGAATCAGGCCGATCAGAACGGCGGCGAGTGGGACCGCTGGACGCACAACTCCGGCATAACGCATGTGATGAATGGCGATCCGGCTGCGCCTGCAATCGCGGACATTCTCGCTTTCGGCGGTGAGCGCTTCGATGTGAAGTCGGCATATCTCTCGCTGTTGAAAGCGGCAACCGTGCCTACGGAACACGATCTGAGCAAGGAGGGTTGTCCGGTGGAATGTGTCGGGCAGCGGCCGTCACTCGATTTGTGGTTGAAGCTTCACTACATCCCTACCGAGGGCAATGCGTGGGGACCGGCCGCGGACACGCTTGAGGATGTGACTGCGGACTTCGCGGTCGCGGAACTTGCGCGCCGTCTCGACGACAAGGCAAACCATGCGCTCTTTCTCGAACGCGCACAATACTGGAAGAATATTTTCAACCCGAAGGCGACGAGTCAGGCTGGCTATATCCAAAACCGCAACGCGGATGGGACATGGCCGAAATTTGATCCGGCGTCTGACGATGGGTTTGTAGAGGGTAGCGCGGCCCAGTATCTCTGGATGATCCCTTTCAATGAGCGCGGCCTCTTTGACATGCTTGGCGGCACCGACGCAGCCAACGCGCGCCTTGATACGTTCTTCCACAAACCAGATGGCTCATGGGCAGTGACAGAGTCGGGCGGTCTGCATGCTGAACTAAATAATGAGCCATCTATCGAGACACCGTGGCTCTATGATTTTTCCGGGCAGCCGTGGAAGACGCAGGAGACGGTTCGCCGCGTGCTGAACACGATTTGGACCAACACGCCGAAGGGCATGCCGGGAAATGACGATCTCGGGGAGATGTCGTCATGGTATGTGTGGTCGGCGATGGGCTTTTATCCTGAAATACCGGGCCGCGCGGAACTGGTGTTGGGCAGTCCCCTGTTTGCCGAGATTCGCGTTCACCGACCATCCGGCGACATCGTTATCAAGAGCGAGGGTGCCGGGACCGACGCTCCGTATGTCCACACTTTAAAAGTTGACGGCAAGGCTACGTCGAGGACTTGGCTGCCGGAATCATTTGTGAGCCATGGCGGCACGCTGGAGTTTATACTGTCGCCCGCGCCGGATAAACAATGGGGTGCGGGCGCAGACGATGCGCCTCCATCTTTCGCTCCGTCGGTTAACTAATAGCTCATAGCCGCTCACAGACGAGCTCTCATTGGCACACTGGAATAGCCGAGAAGGCCACGACATCTGCGTACATCGTGGCCTTGTCGGCTATTGTTCGAGTTTGTTGCGTTGTGGCCTCTTAGCAGCCTTTAAAGGAGATGAATTCTCCAAGCGGATTCGGCAGAACCGGGTTGAAGGGATCGAACGGAAACGATTTTGCCGTGTTAAACCCAGCCTTCATGGCTGCAGTCTTGTCCACGAAAGGCATCAACGCAGCCAGCGCCTGATCGATTTTCGTCCAGCACAGGGTTCTTTCGTAGCCGTTGTTATTGGGAGGATCGGCACTCTCGGCTACGCCTTGGGCCCCGGTGATCGTTTCGATCGGACCGCCGTCTTGTGGGGCGACATCGCCGGCCAGGACTCGGGCGAGCGTACGATGGTCGCTCTCGATTCCCATGATGCGTGCCGCCGTGACTCGGAGATCGCGCGTGCTGAAGTTGCGCACTCCGACGAGATAGGCGGCGATGAAGGCGTCCTCAAGGGTGACGAGAATGTTGAGAGTGGTTTGTGCATCGGTGAACATTTTGGCGGGATAGAAGAAGGAGCTAAATGGAGTGAATTGATCGGTCACGGATTGCTCGAGCAAATAGTGGGACATCTCTTCCTGCCGTGCAGCGACTAAGTAGCCCTGATCGTCATTGGGCAGACGCGTGAAAAAGGGTGAGTTGTCGATGATGTTGGTATAGGTGGTTACGGCTAGCGCTTCTGCGATTTGTGCTGCAACAAGGATGTCCAGATCGCGCTTCTTCGGATCATCATGGTCGTGGTCGTCTCTATGGTAGTCGTTCGCGTCTTTGTCCGATGCCGCAGCCAGACTGACGAGTCCGCTCAATGCGAACGCGCTGGTGGCCCCGACTACTGTAGCGCGTTTAAAAAATGATCTTCTTGACATGCCAGACGGAGTTTCATCGGCTGGTATGGCAGCTTGCGTATCCTCGGGTAGATCCATGATCTAACCTCCTTGGAGATTTTCCGGGGAGTAGAGGCGTATTCACTTCGGATATCCTGCTCGGCTGATTGCGACGCCGCAATTCCCCAGACGTGGTGAGTACGTTCGCAATGGGCGGAGTGGATTGGCAACGACTGGAATTTTCTTCAGAATTTCGCTGTGCTGCGGTGAGGACGAGAACCGTCCTGGACCTTTATTGACAGCGGTGGGAGGCGCATGGATGGGTGATTGTCTTCCCCATGTCTCGCATTTGTCGTCATTGTGTCACGCGCGGATGGAATGGGACCTTTGCATGAGGGATGGTCTGGATATAAGATCGGCGCTGCAAATGCGGAGCGAAAACGCTGGTTAGCATTGGAGGACGCTATAAACGGCACAATTTGCTTACCCAACCGAAGAAGTTTCATCAACGGTACAGCCTCCATCACTGTTATGGCCGGTGGAGCGCATCTGCTGCTGCCGGGATTCGCTCAGACTGGCGGTGCCGATTCGGTGAATATTATTGGACCAAAGCCTGGCTACTCCCCGCAGATCGGAACGCTTGTCTCTATGCTGACCTGGATGCAGCTGGCTGTGGTGTCGCCTTTAAAGGGCCTGACGCAGGCAGACCTCGATCATCTTTTTGACAGCAATGCGAATACGATTGGGGCCTTGCTGCTTCATTTGGCGGCAACCGAGACTTATTAC
This sequence comes from Terriglobales bacterium, assembly GCA_963823845.1. Lineage (GTDB taxonomy): Bacteria > Acidobacteriota > Terriglobia > Terriglobales > Acidobacteriaceae > Alloacidobacterium. The sequence goes on along the minus strand of CAWGND010000014.1, from coordinate 460,227 downwards.
CAGATGAACACTTTTGATGGAATGAAGTGGGATAGCTGGTCAAACGATGTGAAACAGAAATGGGACGCGGCGATGAGTCTGGGAGATGCCGGACGAAAAATCATCAAGGGTCACGACCTCGATTACTATCTGAGCACTTTGAAAGAAACGCGCGAAAAATCGCTCGCTGAGTTCAAGAAGCGTGACGATGCGTGGCTTATGACGGTCGACAAGGATTGGTACTGGGGTCCAACAGATAATTACTGCAAGTGGTTTCACGTCTGCGAACACGAATCTCACCATACAGGACAAATCGCGTTTCTGAAGAAGCGGCTTCCCGGAGCAAAACCGGACGCGGAGTAGGCGGACAATCCCATTCATGCCTGCTCCCACCAAGTGGATCGGCAGACTCAGGAATCTTCCGCATAGCTTTATGTTTTGCAGTGCGGAGCCAGTGACCGATGACTGTTACATTAAAAATAGGTCCATGTTCTATTCCACAAATGATCTACGCATCAAGTCGACAAAAGTCGTCCTTCCGCCTGTGTTTCTGGAGGAAGAGCTGCCCGTTACCGAACAGGCGTCGGCGACTGTTTTTCAGGCGCGCAATGAAATTATTAACATTCTGAACGGCGATGATTCGCGGCTGGTTGTGGTGGTTGGTCCGTGCTCGATCCACGACACGAAAGCTGCGCGCGAGTATGCGGGGCTGCTGAAGGGCGCGATTGGCGAGTTCGGCAACGAGCTCCGGATTGTGATGCGCGTTTACTTTGAGAAGCCACGCACAACGCTGGGATGGAAAGGGCTGATTAACGATCCACACCTTGATGAGTCGTTCCGGATTAACGATGGGTTGAGGATGGCGCGGCATCTGCTGCTCGATCTGGCGGACATGGGCGTACCTGCGGGCACGGAGTTCCTGGATATGATCTCGCCGCAATACGTCGCCGAGCTGGTGAGCTGGGGTGCGATCGGCGCACGTACGACGGAGAGCCAGGTGCATCGCCAGCTTGCTTCCGGGTTGTCGTGTCCGGTCGGGTTCAAGAACGGGACGTCGGGCAATGTGCAGATTGCGATTGAGGCGATTGTCTCGGCGGGGCACCCACACACGTTTCTCGGCACTTCGGCCACTGGCCAGTCGGCGATTTTGTTTACTGGGGGTAATGCTGACTGCCATATCATTCTGCGCGGCGGCAGGCAGACGACGAACTACGATGCTGCCTCTGTCGCTTCAACTGCAGAGCAGATGGAAAAAGCGGGCGTGAAGCCGCGCATCATGATCGATTGCAGCCATGCCAACAGCGGCAAGGACCACAAGAAGCAGGCTGCAGTTTGCCGCGAGGTGGCGGCGCAGGTCGCGGCGGGCGATCGCCGCATTATGGGATTGATGCTTGAGAGCAATCTGGTGGCGGGTTCGCAGAGTCTGGTGGATGGCAAGGCGCTCACCTATGGTCAGAGCATCACGGATGCCTGCATCGACTGGAAGGAAACACAGGGTTTGCTAGGACAGTTGGCTGCCGCGGTTCGTGCTGGGCGGTGATCCTGAATCATGCCACTCGTAAAATAATGTTGCTTGGGCAGCGCGCCTCTTCTGTGTAGACTACGCGCAAGCATGCCGACTATCACGTCACCGGAAAGGCGCGGGGACTTTGTCTCTGCGCTCGAACGCTACTTTCTTTTCGAAACGCTCGGGACGAACTGGCGCACAGAGATTCTTGCGGGGTTCACCACCTTTATCACGATGGCCTATATCGTCTTCGTGAATCCTGCGATTCTGCATGAGGCGGGCATGCCGATTGCCGCTGTCACGGCGGCGACGTGCTGTTGCGCCGCTTTAGGCAGTATCCTGATGGGCGCGCTGGCGAACTATCCGATTGCCCTAGCGCCAGGTATGGGGTTGAATGCTTATTTCACCTATACCGTCGTAAAGCACATGGGCGTGCCCTGGCAGACGGCGCTGGGCGCGGTCTTTATTTCGGGCGTGATTTTTCTGCTGCTTACGGTTGGCGGGATTCGGCAATTGCTGGTGGGGGCGATTCCGCATGAGCTGCACGCCGCAGTTGCGGGTGGCGTCGGGCTCTTTATCGCGTTTATCGGGCTGCGAAATGCGGGGATTATCGTCTCCGATCCGGCGACGATGGTCGGGTTGGGAAACCTGCGCAATCCGCAGACGATTCTTGCTGTTTTTGGGCTGCTGCTGATTGCGCTGCTGCAGGTGTTTCGCGTGCGCGCATCGATGCTGATCGGGATCCTGGGTACAGCGCTGACAGGATGGACTTTCAGCCTGGTGCATTGGCATCCACAGGCTTACAAGTTTTCTGACATTACGGCGACGGCTTTTCAGCTGGATATTCGCGGGGCCCTGCATTTTGGCGCGTTCGAGATTATTTTTGTCTTTCTCTTTGTCGATCTCTTCGACAACATCGGCACGCTGGTGGCGGTGAGCCAGAAGGCTGGGCTGATCGATGCGCAGCACCGGATTGCGCGGCTAAACCGCATCTTCTTTGCGGATGCCACGGCTACGATTGCCGGGTCGCTTACGGGAACGAGTACCGTGGTCAGCTATATTGAGTCGAGCGCGGGCGTGGCGGCTGGAGGGCGTTCGGGCGTTACCGCGATCGTCACGGGGCTGCTGTTTGTGGTGGCGCTGTTTGTCGCGCCACTTGTCGGCGCTATTCCGACAGCGGCTACATCGCCGGCGCTGATCATTGTTGGCGGCCTGATGCTTTCATCGATCAGCGATATCAAGTGGTCTGATCCGCTGGTGGCGTTTCCGGCGTTTTTGACGCTGGTGACGATTCCGCTGACGTACTCGATTGCGAATGGATTGAGCTTCGGCATTATCGCATTTGCGTTGCTGCACGTTTTCAGTGGGCGCTTTCGCTGGCAGGATTGGCTGCTGTATGTGCTGGCGGCGCTGTTTCTGCTGCGCTTCGTTTACATGGCGAAGGGCTGATTGCGAATACCTCAGCGGCTAAAGCCACGGTTCTTTACCAGGTTTTGTGCGAGGGCTGAAGCCCTCGCCTACCTGGTTTCTGGTTGCAATGAGCCTTCGAAAATTGGTCAGCCTCGACGCGAAGCAAACGATGGGAAGCGTCCGGCTACTTTGCGCCAGAGCAGCGAGCGCACTTCATCGACGCGGAAGATCCAGTAGGAGATGGCTGCGGTGATGGCGGTCGCCATGATGGCAATGGCGGCCTGGGTTACATACGAAAAGCTGGCGATGTGGTAGACCGGCCAGAGAAAAACCACGCTGGCCACCGCAAGAAAGGCGAAGAGCTGATAGACCGGCTTGCGGTCCACGCTGGCAGTTCCGGCGAAGAGTCTGGCGTTGAGGCCCAGCAGGTAAAAGAGCTGCAGGATTTCGCTGATCAGCCAGGTGACGAGGTAGCCGATGAGTCCGAACCGGATCATCATGGGAACGGCGATGACGATCTGCGCGCTGTAGGCGAGGATGGTCAGGTAGGAGATTTCACGCACCTGGTTGCTGGAGAATTGGAACTGGTATTTGTGCTCCTTGATGCTGAGGATGGAGACGGTGAGTCCGAGCAGGAGGCATACGGTGGGGTTGAAGAGATTGCCTTTGTGCAGCCAGACCTGCAAGAGCAGCGGCGTGGCCAGCATGGAGCCGAAGGTGATGGGCGTGGTCATGAGCAGGATGATGCGCTCGGAAAGCTCGTAGAGCCTGTGCAGCTTTCTCCAGTCGCGTTGGCCGAAGGTGATCGTGATCTCGGGGCCGAGGGAGTTGGTGACGAGAAACAGGAGGCGGCGGCTCATAGAGTAAACGGTGCGTGTGACGCTATAGACCACGACGGTCGCGGGGCCGAGCAATCGCTGCATGAGGAGAGTCGGCACCTGGTACGCGAGTACGTTTGAGGAATAGAGCAGGGCGTATTGCGCGCTGGGCTTGAGTATTGTGCCGAGCGCACCAGGCTTCCAGTAGCGCAGCGTGGGGCGGATGTCGGGCGCCAGGCGGCTGAAGTCAATCACTAGAAAGACAGAACCGATGAGGGTGAGCGCCAATTGCCCGCCAGCGATGAGTGGAAACGCGGAGTGCCTGAGCACGAGGCCAAGCTGCAGCAACATGATGAACAGCTGGTTGAGGTTGCCCAGGTTCTGCCCGCGGTGCGGCATGCCGATGACCATGTAGCTGCCGCTAAAGAAGCCGAAGACCATTCCGGAGATGACTTGATAGCCAAGAATGTAGAGTGTCCATTGCGCTTCGCGCTGCGGGATGGTGAGGTGAAGCAGCGAGTTGAGCGGAATGAGGAAAATGACTGCCAGCGCGACGCCGCTGATGATGAAGGCGACGAAAAGAATGCGCAAGCCTGCGGACTGCACTTCGCGCGTCTCTTGCAGCTCTCCACGGTTGTAGTGGATGGTCATCTGCATATTGGTGAAGGTCTGGAGGCCGTAGTTGAAGGTGCTGAAGTAGGCGACGGCAGCGCTGAGGGCAAGCCATTGCCCGTAGAGGCTTATGCCATAGGAATGGAGGAAGGCTGGCGCCACCAGCAATTGGGTAAGTATGGTCACCAGCTGCCCGACGTTCTGGGCAGCGAATAGCTTGCCGATGCGGCGTAAACTCATAGGGTCGTGTCGTTCAGAGACACAGTTGCGAGATTCTTTTCGTGGTCAAGCACAGGGACGCGGACCCCGTTACATCTTGTAGCGGCCCAGGTCTTCGTCGTTCAGATTTTCCAGCCAGCGCCGCAGTTCTTCCTGCGTAGCCTGATCGGTGGGGTTGGGAATGAGCTTGGCGACTCGCAGGACGTCTTCATCCACAAAGATAGGGCAGTCGGCGCGCAAGGCGAGAGCAAGGGCATCAGACGGGCGGCAGTCGATGGTGACGGGCTCGCCGTCCTGCTCAAGCCACAGAACGGCATAGAAGGTATCGTTCTTGAGTTCAGTAACGACGACGCGCTGCACGGTTGCGTTCAGGCCCTGGACGAGGTTTTTGAGCAGGTCGTGGGTCATGGGGCGCGGCGTGGTGGCCTTTTCTACTTCAAGCGCGATGGCGTTGGCCTCATACAAGCCAACCCAGATGGGAAGCACGGTGTCTCCCTGCACGTCTTTCAGAATGACGATCGGCGCATTGGTCGAAGGGTCGACCATCAGGCCCCGGATTTTCATCTCGATTTCCATGCAGTTGGCCCCCTATGCTACGGCTTCTCCGACCAGGCTATTGGGGAAGCTCTTAGTGACGCGCACCGGCAGGTAACTTCCCGTAGCGGGAAGGATAGGCTGCGTGGTGGTAAAGTTCAACGTCTTATTCTGCGAGGTGCGGCCGATTACCTGTTGGCGAGCTTGATTATGGCCTTCAACCATTACTTCCAGAACTTCGCCTATATGATTGCCGTAATTAGCTCTTTGGATTTCACGCTGGCGCTCGAGCAAGATCTGCAGGCGCTCGGATTTCACTTCGTCCGGAATCGAATCGGGCATGCTGATGGCAGGCGTGTTGGGACGCAGCGAATACTTGAAGGCGAAGACGCCGTCGTACTGCACCGCATGCAACAGCGTGATTGTCTGCTCGAAGTCTGCCGTAGTCTCGCCGGGGAAGCCTACGATGATGTCGGTCGTCATGCTGATCGGGCGTTTTGCTGCCTTGATCCATGAGATGCGTTCCAGATACCAGTCGCGGGTGTATTCGCGCTGCATCCTGTGGAGAATATCGGATGATCCGCTTTGCACTGGCAGGTGGACGTGGTCGCAAAGCGAGGGGACCTCGTCGATGGCAGCGACGATATCGCGAGTGAAGTCGCGCGGATGCGAGGTGGTGAAGCGCACGCGACGGATGCCGGGGATCTCGCCAACGGCTGCGAGGAGCTCGGCGAAGGACTTCTTCCCTTCCGGATCGCGGTAGGAGTTGACGTTCTGGCCGAGGAGCTGGATTTCGGTGTAGCCGCCGTCGGCCATATGCTGGGCCTCAGTAAGGACGGAGGTCGAGGTCCGGCTGCGCTCTTTGCCGCGCGTGTACGGGACGACGCAGTAGGCGCAGAACTTATCGCAACCCTCGATGATGGTGATGTATCCGCGATGTGGATTGCTGCGCGCGGTGAATTCGGTCTCGAAGGTTTCTTCGGTCTGGCGGTCGTCGAGGCCGGTGATGCGCTTTTCGCCGAGTTCGAGGCGGACGAGCATTTCCGGCAGTTTGCGATAGGAGGCGGAGCCGGAAACGAGTGAAACATATGGGGCGCGCTCGAAGATGCGCTCGCCTTCCTGTTGGGCGACGCATCCCAGGACGCCGAAGCGCTTGCCCTGCGCGGTGAGCTTCTTGTAGTCATTCAGGCGATTGAAGACCTTCTGCTCTGCCTTGTCGCGGATGGAGCAGGTGTTGTAGAGGATGAGGTCGGCTGCCTCTTCGGTTTCGACCTGATGGTAGCCCTGCTGCGTGAGCGTGCCGATGACTTTTTCCGAGTCGTGCACATTCATCTGGCAGCCGAAGGTTTCCAGGTAGAAGGTTTTGTGATGCGCCGTGGCGTTCTCTGGCTGAGGCGCACCGATGATTTCGAAATCCGGCATAACTGTCTTGATTATATCGCTGCTCATGGTGCCGTTCCTTGAGTTCCTGAGCATCGGCACAGGACTGGGCGAGGGTAGCCGACAAAAATTTGTTAGCTTAACTGTGAAAGAGGTCATCCACTTTCCATGCAACTGCCTACCCTTGAAGAAATTCAGAGCTCGACGCAGATTGTTCGTGCTGTGATGCCGCCTACACCGCAGTACACCTGGCCGCTGCTGAATGCGCGCGCGGGTGCTGAAGTATGGGTAAAGCACGAGAACCACTCGCCGGTGGGAGCTTTTAAGCTGCGGGGCGCCACTGTTTACATGGACTGGCTGAAGAAGACTCAGCCATCGGTCATGGGCGTGATTGCGGCGACACGGGGCAATCATGGGCAAGGCGTGGCGCGTGCCGCCTCGCGTCTCGGGCTGAAGCCGACGATCGTTGTTCCGCATGGCAACAGCCGCGAGAAGAACCGGGCTATGCAGTCGCAGGGCGCTGAGTTAATTGAGCACTCCGATGATTTTCAGGCCGCACTGGAGTACGCAACGGAACTGGCGAAGACACGCGGATTGCATATGATTCCTTCGTTTCATCCCCTGCTGGTGCACGGGGCGGGAACCTATGCGTTTGAGATGTTCAGCGCGGCACCGGAGCTCGATGCTGTGTATGTGCCGATCGGCCTCGGCTCGTCGATCTGTGGGGTGATTTCTGTTCGCAACGCTCTCGGGCTCAGGACGAAGATCGTCGGCGTGGTCGCGAAAGATGCTCCTGCTTATGCGATTTCGTTTCGCGAGAAGCAGGCGGTTTCTGCTGCGGCGAATACGCAGCTGGCCGATGGACTCGCTTGCCGCGTTCCTGTTCCAGAGGCGCTGGAAGTTATTTTTGCGAATGTTGATCACATGGTTGAAGTCAGTGAAGAGGAAATTGCAGCTGGGATGCGTGCATATTACGAGGACACGCATAACGTTGCTGAAGGCGCGGCGGGGGCGGGACTGGCTGGAGTGCTGAAGGAGCGCGAGGCTCTGCGCGGCCTGCGCGTGGGTGTCGTGCTCACTGGGGGCAATGTCGATCGCGAGCTATTTCTGGATGCGCTGAAGACGGCATGAAGACAAAAGCACTCACGCCACTGGCGCATGGGGGACTGCAGCACTGCTTCGGGTGCGGCCAGGCGAACCGATCTGGTCTGCGCCTGAAGTTTTTCGTCGACGAGCAGCAGCAGGTTGTTTCCCATGTGCGGCTCGCCCGGCGCTTTGAAGGTCCGCCGGGGCACGCGCATGGCGGGATCATTGCCACGCTGCTGGATGAGGCGATGAGCAAGGCAAATCGCGTACATGATGTTGTTGCCATGACGCGGCAGATGGAGGTTGAATATCTGCGGCCGGTTCCCTTGCGGCAACAACTTACGTTGACAGGCCGTCGCGTTTCGCATCACGGACGCAAGAATTCCTGCGAGGCGGAGATACGCGAGGCCACGGGCACAGTTCTGGCGCGGGGCAAAGCCTTGTTTATCGCGGTGGACCGGAGCATACTGCTGCGATCAAGAAAGGGGGGCGCATGAGAGCACTGATACTGGAAGGCCCGGGCAAGATGGCTGTCGGAGCGCGACCCATGCCGGCACCATCATCCAACGAAGTTCTTTTGCGCGTAAAGCTGGTCGGACTCTGCGGCAGCGATCTCAATTCTTTTCGTGGCAAGAATCCGCTGGTGTCTTATCCTCGGATTCCCGGTCACGAGATTGCAGCAACCGTGGAAAATGTCGGGAGCGCGGGCGGCGATCTGCTGCCGGGAACCGATGTCACGCTTATGCCTTATTCGAACTGCGGCAAATGCGCCTCATGCCTCCGGCAGCGCCCGAACGCATGCGAGTTCAACCAGACGCTGGGCGTTCAACGCGATGGAGCACTTACGGAATACATCTCGATTCCTGCGGCGAAAATTGTGCGTGGGAACCTGAGTCTGAGGGAATTGTGCTTGGTTGAACCGCTCACCATCGGCTTCCATGCGGTTGCTCGCGGACAGGTCACGGCGAAGGATACGGTAGCGGTTCTTGGTTGCGGCGGCGTTGGTCTTGGCGCGGTTGCAGCTGCAAGCTTTGCCGGAGCGACAACGATCGCTATCGACGTTGACGATCGCAAGCTTGAGATTGCCCGCAAAGCAGGCGCAGCGGTGTGCATCAACACCCAAACGCACAACTGCCATGATGCGCTGCGTGCGGTGACGGATGGACGGGGCCCGGATGTGTTTATCGAAGCGATTGGCCTCCCTGAGACATTTCGCATGGCCGTAGAGGAAGTGGCTTTCACCGGGCGGGTTGTCTATATCGGGTACGCAAAAGAGCCGGTTGCTTACGAGACGAGATTATTTGTCCAGAAGGAGCTGGATATACGCGGTTCGCGTAATGCTCTTCCGGAAAACTTCAGCGCGGTGATTCAGATGCTCGAAGCGAAGCGCTTTCCTGTGGAAGCCGCTGTCAGCCTGGTTGTGGGCCTGGAAGAAACGCCGCAGGCTGTAGCACAATGGGCTGCCAATCCGTCCAGCTACAGCAAGATCATGGTGTCATTGCAATAGTTGTCTGCTCTCGATGCAGCCAGGAGCGTGTGAGAGGAATCTCTGCCGCGTCCCAGATCTTCCGCATGAGTCGACCCGTTGAAAGCTGCTAAACTGTAGTGTTCACAGACATTTTCTTGAACGGGCGGGCGTATTCCTGTAAACCCCTCATCAGCGACGCCAGGAGGAACACAAATGAGCACAAGCAACGGCAGTACAACTGGCACGAGTCTTCGCCTGAAAGTCGGCCTGGCGGAGATGCTGAAGGGCGGCGTGATCATGGACGTCATGAACGTTGAGCAGGCTCGCATCGCTGAAGAAGCGGGCGCGGTCTCCGTCATGGCGCTCGAGCGCGTTCCGGCGATGATTCGCGCTGAAGGCGGCGTGGCGCGCATGGCGAATCCCAAGCTCATCAAGGAGATCATGGGTGCGGTCTCGATTCCGGTGATGGCCAAGGCGCGCATCGGTCACTTTGTGGAAGCGCAGGTGCTGGAGGCTATCGGAGTGGACTTTATCGACGAGTCCGAGGTTCTTACTCCTGCCGACGAGGCCCACCATATCGACAAGCATGCTTTCAAGACGCCGTTTGTTTGCGGAGCGCGCGATCTGGGTGAGGCGCTGCGACGCATTGCCGAAGGTGCTGCGATGATCCGCACCAAGGGTGAGGCGGGAACGGGTGACGTTGTGCATGCCGTAAAGCATATGAGGCAGATTGTTCGTGATATCCGCTCGCTCACCGTCCTCTCAGACGAGGAGCTTTATGTGGCAGCGAAGGAGCACAAGGCTCCGTATGAACTGGTTCGCATGGTTGCGAAGTCGGGCAAGCTGCCGGTTCCGAATTTTTCGGCTGGGGGCATCGCTACTCCTGCAGACGCGGCCCTCATGATGCAGCTTGGCGCTGAGACGGTCTTTGTCGGATCCGGGATTTTCATGAAGGAGCGCGCTACACCGCTGGATGTGGAGCATGATTCTGCGGAGCGCGCTGAAGCTGTATCGAGAGCGCGTGCGATCGTGATTGCGACGACCCACTACAATGATCCCAAGACCGTCGCTGAAGCTTCTGAGCAGGTGACCGGCACGATGAAGGGGCTGGCCATCTCGACGCTAGAGCAGGAGCAGCTCCTTCAGACCCGCGGCTGGTGAACTAGCCTCTTCGGCTTCGCTCAGGGCAGGCTGGCGTACGCGCCTTCGATGCCAAACCGCAATTTGCTTCATGGACGAGTGCTTTTACCCCTCGTGCTTCGCGTTCTTTTTCGTTTGAGCATAATGCTTCATCATTTGAGGTAATTTCCGAACGTGTCGATGGAATCAGAAGAAGGTCAGAAGACTCTGCGAATTGGTGTGCTGGCGATTCAGGGCGATTTTGATGCTCATGCTGCTGCGCTGCGCGAATCGGGGGCGGAGGCGGTGCTCGTTCGCAAGCCGGAAGAGCTGGCGACGATTGATGGCCTGATTATTCCCGGCGGAGAATCGACTACGTTTCTCAGGTTTTTGGCGCGCGATGGATTTCTGAATGCGCTGCAGGATTTTGTGCAGCGGAAGCCGACCTTCGGCACCTGCGCCGGGTGCATTCTGCTGGCGAAAGATGTGTTGAATCCTGCGCAGGAGAGCCTTGCGGTTCTCGACGCGACGGTGGAACGCAATGCGTATGGGCGGCAGATTGACAGCGCGATTCTTGACGCTGATACCCGGCTTGAGGGTGGCCCGCTGGAGATGGTCTATATTCGCGCACCTCGCATTGTGAAGACCGGGGCTGATGTTGAGGTGCTAGCAACGCGTGATGGCTTCCCTGTTCTGGTGCGGCAACGGCATATTCTTGCGGCTACTTTTCATCCGGAATTGTCTGCTGATCGACGCGTGCATCGGCTCTTTGTTGATCTGGTTCGGGCTGAACATTCCCGCTGAGCGACAATCGTTGCATGAGGGCTGATCGCATCTGGTGGATGCCACCCAATGGCGCGCTGCATGGTATCGCTATTGACCGGTTGATGTGGTGGAATCTGGTTGCGCTGACGGCGCTGTTTTTTCTTGCTCATATTTTTCTTTTCGCCGCGATGGTTCGCAGGAAACCGGCGGCACATGAGCAGGCTGGTTCTTCGTTGAAGCGCGAACTGGTTGCGCTGACTTTGCTCACGCTTATGTATGCGGGGATGGCGGTCAGCGCGCAGAGGCTCTGGTCGGTGATTCGGTATCAGGGGGCGGCGCCGCAGGCTATTCAGGTGGAAGTGACGGGAATGCAGTTTCAGTGGTACTTCCGCTATCCGGGTGCGGATGCGGCTTTCGGGCTGACAAAGCCGGAGCTGATCAATGCGCCTGCCGGCAATCCTCTGGGGCTTGATCCCACTGATGCGCACAGTGGGGATGATGTCGTTTCGAGCGTGCTTGTGCTGCCTGAGGGGCACCAGGTTGACCTCGGGATTCGGTCCACCGACGTGATTCATGGATTCTTTATTCCGGGCATGCGGTTGAAGCAGAATGCCGTGCCGGGGATGGAGATGCACATTCACTTCACGCCTTCTGTCGCCGGTGATTATCCGATCCTTTGCTCGCAGGTTTGCGGGCTGGGGCATGCTCGGATGCAGGCGCATCTGCGGGTTGTCTCTGAACGCGAGTACACGACGTGGCTGGTGAGTCATGTGCCGCACGGGGCGGATGGAGCTGCGCGATGAGCCTTCGGCTGCAAACTAAAACGGTGCGCCGCGGTTGGCTCTTAACGACCGATCACCGGATCATCGGTATTGAGTATCTACTGCTCTCTCTGCTCGCAGTTGCCGTCGGCACAGTGCTCTCGGTCTTCATGCGGATTCACATTGTCTGGCCCGATCTGAATCTGCCGTTCTGGGGCGTGGTGCCGGCAGAGGGCTATCTGGCTCTGGTGACGATGCATGGCACGCTGATGGTTTTCTTTGTATTGACGACGGCTCCCGTGAATGGCCTTGCCAGCCTGGTTCTTCCAGCGCAGATTGGCGCGCGGCGGATGGCGCTGCCGCTGCTGAATGCTGTCTCGTTCTGGCTTACGGTAGTCTCATTCGGAGCGTTGCTGGCGGCATTTTTCGTTCGAGGCGGCGCGCCGATTTCCGGATGGACGAACTACCCGCCATTGAGCGCGATTGCCGCAGCAGGGCCGGGGCAGGCTGCGGGGATGGACCTCTGGCTGGTAAGCATTGGCATTTTCTGTTTTGCTTCCGTGCTGGGCGCGATCAATCTACTGACTACGGTCATCAGCAAACGCTGTGAGGGGATGACGCTGCTGCGGATGCCGCTCACTGTGTGGGCGTGGCTGGTGACGGCAGTGCTGATCCTTTTTGCGTTCAGTGTTTTGTTTGCCGCGGTGGTGCTGTTGCTTAGCGACCGGCATTTGGCTACGAGCTTCTTTGTGCCTCCAGGAGAGGTGATCGATGGGCTGCTGATGGATCGCACCCATCCGCATGCGAATGGGTCGCCGATGCTGTGGCTGCATCTATTCTGGTTCTTTGGGCACCCGGAGGTTTATATCGCCATTCTGCCGGCGATGGGGCTGACCTCTTCCCTGCTGGCGAATTTTACCCGGCGGCCTGTGCCTGGCTATCGGTTCATGGTGGCGACTACGCTGGCGATTGGATTTTTCGGGCTGCTGGTTTGGGGGCACCATATGTTTGTAAGCGGCATGAACCCTTATGCGGGGACGGCGTTTGCGCTGACGACGATGGCGATTGCGGTTCCCAGCTCAGCGTCGGTTCTGGGTTGGCTGCTGATGTTGCTGCGAGGGCGTGACAGCCGTGTGCATCCTCTAGCTACGCCGATGCTGTTTACGTTGGGGTTTCTGTCGTTCTTTATCGCCGGTGGACTTACGGGGCCGATTCTTGCCCAGCCGGTTCTTGACGCTTATCTGCACAACACCTATTTCGTGGTCGCGCATTTTCACTTGATTATGGCCATGGCGGGGATGTTCTCGCTCTTTGCGGCCGTGTATTACTGGTTTCCTTTGATGACCGGGCGGTTGATGAACGAACGGCTGGGGAAATGGCACTTCTGGCTTTCGCTTGTGGGGGCTTATGGCACCTTTTTCCCAATGCACTTTGCCGGGCTGGCGGGGCAGCCCCGGCACTATGCGCAGCTCACCGGGAGCACTTCGACGCTCAGTTTCCTGCTGCCGCTGCAGACTGGGATTACTTATTCGGCGCTGTTTCTGGCGGCGGCGCAGTGGCTTTTCCTCATCAACCTCGTCTGGAGCGTGCGACATGGGCGACGGTCTGGGGAGAATCCCTGGCAGGCTACGACTTTAGAGTGGGCGCCTGAGGATATGGAATACAGGGTCTTGCGGGGGCCTTATGACTATCGATTTCATGCAAATTCAGCCGACTTTGTGATGCAGTATGCCGAGGAGCCCGAACAGGAGTAAGCTGTACGCGAGAGGGACTTGCGCATGCCCGCTACCTTTACTCGTCACCCAGCCGAAATCGACAGGAAAGATACTGGGATCGGCGGCAAACCTCCAGTCGACAGGCGACCTACGGGCGGGGGTGGGGGCGACGATAACTGGGACAACCATCCGCAAGGGAGGCGCGGTCCGCGTGAACTGCTGACACGCTACCGGCTGGGGCTCTTCTTCGCCCTGGCGGGCGATCTGATGTTTTTTATCGCGCTGGTGAGCGCTTTTTTTGTGCGGCAGAATGCGGGGCATTTCGATCCACGCGACAACTATGTTACCGACTGGCACCCGCTGGCGATCCCGCCGATTCTCTGGATCAACACTGCCATTCTACTTTTGAGCAGCCTGACGATTGAAGTGGCCCGCCAGCATCTGTTCCATGAAGTGGATGTGATGGAGGAGTGGCTTGGCCTGGGACGGCCTGCGGTGCGGCGCGCGTCGCCCTGGCTGGTTGGAACTGTCGTTTTGGGCGTAATGTTTCTGGCCGGGCAGTGGATCGCATGGCAGCAGCTTGCCTCGCAGGGCCTGTTTTTTGCGACCAACCAGAACAGCCACTTCTTCTACCTGATTACGGCGACTCACGGAATTCACCTTCTTCTCGGCATTCTTGCCCTGGTCGTTGCGCTGTGCGCGCTGTTTCTGCTGCGGCGGGTCGAGATGCGGCAGATTGTTGTCGACTGCACGGCCTGGTACTGGCACACGATGGGCATCTTCTGGGTATTTCTCTTTGTGCTGCTGATTTTCTTTCAGTAAGCACTTCGCCGATATTTTCAGACTCTTTAGTGTGAAGGTTTGGGGTGCCTCGCCCGCTCCAGTTAGACTTACCAGCAAGTAACTCAATACACATGCTTGCCTGCTCATACATTGGGCGCATACTTCCGCCGCCCGAGTCGCGCACTTTGGTTACGGATGTGAATTTTGAATTGAACCGCGGTGAGGTGCTCGGCGTGGTCGGGCCCAGCGGTTCTGGCAAGAGCACGCTGCTGCGGCTCCTGAACCGGCTGGATGAGCCGACTAGCGGCATCGTTTTGTTGAACGGGACCGACACACGCACGCTAGCTCCCCGCGAATTGCGGCGGCGCATAGGCATGGTGATGCAGCGGGCTTATCTTTTTCCCGGGACTGTTGGCGAGAATGTTGCGTTCGGACCGAAGCAGTGTGGCCGGATGATCTCGGCGGACGAGGTCGAGGGGTTGCTTGCGCGCGTTGGGCTGGCGGGGTACGGGTCTCGCGATGCGCTTACGCTCTCGGGGGGTGAAGCGCAACGGGTCGCCATTACTCGCGCGCTCGCAAACGAGCCGGAGGTGCTGCTGCTGGATGAGCCGACTTCGGCGCTCGATGAAGCGGCGCGGCATGGGGTGGAAGCACTGCTGGAGTCGCTTATCCGAGAGCGCCATTTGACCTGCGTGTGGGTGACGCACAGTGTCGAGCAGGCTCGGACGATGGCGGACAAGGTGCTCGCGCTTGAGTCCGGCCGCGTGAACGCCTATGGATCGCCAGCAGAGGTGCTGCGTGCTTAATTATTTTTTCCATTCGCAGCTTGCGCTTGGCATTGCAGAATGTATAGTGGCTGCGCTGCTGGCGCTGGCTGTGATGCTGCTGGCACGTAGGCGGGCTCCCGGACTGCTGAAAGAATTGCCGGTTGCCGAGATTCGGGGTGTCGTCCAGATTGTTGCGGTGGGCGCGATTCTCGCGTTCATGCTGCGTGGGCCGCAGTGGACGTCGCTACTGGTGCTTACGGGGATGATGCTTGCCGCAGCCAGCATTGTGCGCAAGCGCGCAAAGCGGATTCCGCGCGCTTTTTTGCTGGCGCTGACTTCTATCTGCGCCGGAGCGGGCGTGGTGCTGGCGATCATGATTGTGTTTGGCGTGATTCCGTTGAAGATCACGATGCTGGTGCCGGTTGGAAGCATGGTGATTGCGAATACGATGAACACGCAGTCGCTTTTTCTCGATCGGCTGCGCGGCGAGGTCACGTCGCACGTTGGAGAGATTGAATCGGCGCTCGCGCTGGGAGCGAGCGCCGACGCGGCTGTGCTGCCCTATCTCAACGCGGCGTTTCGCGCGTGCCTTATTCCGTCGGTCGATAATATCCGCTCGCTGGGGATTGTCTGGATTCCCGGCATCATGGCGGGCATGGTGTTGTCGGGGGCTTCGCCTCTGTTTGCGGCGCTCTATCAGTTTGTTGTGCTGACGACTATCTTTTCTGCCTCTGCGCTGGCGTGTTTTGTTTCGAGTCACCTGGTGACGCGGCGGTTGTTTACCGCGCATGAGCAGTTAGTGTTGAGGTGAAGCCTAGTTTGGGACCTGCCAACCTACTCCGGCGTTGGCTAGGTTGTTCTCGCCGACGGCTTCGCCTGCAAGGGCTTTTGCCATCTCGGGAAATGCTTTCAGCATATCGTCGGTTTTTGCCCAGACAGGCACGTCCATCAGTTTGTAGTGATAGGTGACGCGCGATTCGAGAATGCCATTTGCGGCTGTGGTGGGTGGCGTGAAGCTATCGATGGTGGTGATCTCGCGATGGCCGTAGCAGAAGCGGCCGCCCGCGCGCTCGCCCGCGGGTGTCAGAGAATAGACCACGACGTGAATGCTCTTGTCTTCGGTAGGCTGCTTCATCAATCCCGCATGCATGAGGGCCTCCATGCGCTGCCTATCTTGTTTCGCATCAGGGCCTGGGCTCACTTCGTACGGGAACCGCAGGGCGCTTGAGAAAAGGCATTCGTTGTGGTTCGCGTAGTATGCGTTCAGGCCTGCTATGAAGTTTTGATCTGTTGGCTTTGTTTTGGATGAGCAGCCTGCGGCCAGTATGAAGCTGCCGGCGAGAATCATTGATATCTGCTTTCGGGTCGTGCTTTTCATTCTTGCTCCTTGCTGTTCTCTTTCAACTTGTCATCCAACTAAGAAGCGCTTGCAGCGGAAAGGGCAGTCTGGATGCCGCGAAGAAATTCGTCAGGCGTGATGCAGAAAGCATTGGGGGAGTTGCCGACGAAAGGTTTGGTATTCGTTCCTAAGGTCGGCGCCCCCTCAGCCTAGAATTGGAAGTGATGCGATTTCGATCTCCCCTGCCCCTTCGCGCCTGCGCGATTTCCGTCCTGCTTGCCTCCTTCTCTTTCAGCCTCGGCGGCCCGGTGCGCATGAACGCACAGGACAAGCAAAACGCACAGAATGATCAACCTGCTGCTTCGCCGCTCGACGAGCAGAAAATACTGCGCCATCTCAACAACGTCATCACGTGGTACCACAAGACGAAAACGCAGATCCAGCCGGTCGGGTTACCAACGGATGCGCTCTACCAGGCGACTGCCAACAGAATCGCGGACGAGGTGGTGACCTTCGCATTCGCTTCAGCGGAAAAGGCTGCTCCGTTCCTTCCCAGCGAAGCAGAGCAAGCATCGACATCTACTTCACACCAGAATCTACTGAAGCTGCTTCATGACACAACCGCGCACAATGCGCAGCTGAAGGCGCAGATCGATCAGCTTAACGCAAAAATTGCTTCGGCTCCACGCCGCGATGTAAAGGCGCTGACGGACCAGAGAGACTTGCTGCAGGGCGAACTCGACCTAGGCAACACGATGCTGAACTCACTGAACCAGCTTGCCAATGTTTCCGTTCCAAAAAACCAGAAAAACAAGAGCGATACCAAGAATCAAGCCAACGCTAATGGATTTAATGCGAGCGTCGCGCAACTGAAGAGTTCTCTTCCAGAGGTCTTAGATCCGAAGAACCAGCCCACCCCTTCTGCCCCTGCCGCGCAGAATCTCAACAGCCCTACGGGATTGTTCGGGCAGCTTCGCAGGCTTTACGACCAGTCTCTGAGCCTGAACCAGATCGACAACCTCACGATTGAAACGACTCAGGTGCAGGATTTCGTCAACGATATGCGCGCGCCCCTGCGGGCACAACTGAGAGCAACGGTCGATCAGGGACGCGCTTTGTCGGCCGAGGCGGACAACCCGGAGCCCGGGGAGACCGCGCCAACCAAGCAGGACTTCGACGCGTTGGCGTCAAAGTTCGATCAGATTGCCGGTGTGGAAGTGCCCCTTGGCCAGGAAGTCCAGGCCCTGGATGAAAGCAGGGCGAACCTGGCTGAGTGGCGCAGTTCCATTAGGCGCGAATACGGCGCGATTCTGCGCAGCATATTAATCCGCGTGGGCATCATCCTCGCTGCGCTCGGTTTCCTGCTGCTCTTATCCGAACTATGGAAGCGACTGGTATTCCGCTATATCCCCGACGCACGGCGCAGACGTCAGTTCCTGTTGGTTCGCCGGTTTGTCATCGGCTTCCTCATAGGGCTGGTTCTCATTTGCAGCTTTGTCACTGAATTCAGTGCGCTGGCCACCTTTGCCGGGTTCCTTACCGCGGGCATAGCCGTCGGACTCCAGACCATTCTTCTTTCGGTGGCTGCGTATTTTTTCCTGATCGGGCGCTACGGCATCAAGGTAGGCGACCGTATCAGC
This sequence comes from Terriglobales bacterium, assembly GCA_963823845.1. Classification (GTDB taxonomy): domain Bacteria; phylum Acidobacteriota; class Terriglobia; order Terriglobales; family Acidobacteriaceae; genus Alloacidobacterium. The sequence continues at coordinate 442,325 of CAWGND010000014.1, read as the reverse complement.
ATCGCGGGAGTGACGGGCGACGTTGTGGAGGTCGGCTTCGTGCGCTTTTACATGCTTGAACTGGCCGGCACTGGTGTCGACCTGCAACCGACGGGCCGCGTGGTGGCCTTTGCGAATGCTGTGCTCTTTCAGGCCACGACGCCTATGTTCCGGCAGGTTCCGGGCACGGATTATACGTGGCACGAGATTGCCGTGGCGCTTCAGCCTTCAGGCAATTACAAAATGGTGGAAGAGACGATGATGCAGGTCGTGCGGAGTGTTTACGAAAAATATCAGCCAGTCATCGATCGGCAGCAGCGCAGCATTGAACAGCGATTTGAAATGCCGTTTGCGCAGCTTAAGCCCAAGGCGCAGATGCTGCTTACCGATACCGGGCTTGAGGCGGTGGTGCGCTATCCGGTCAGTTTGCATCAAAGCGTCCAAGCCGATGATGAGATTACGCGGGGGCTACTTGAGTTGATCGCCAACAATGAAGAAATGAAGGCAGCGGTAGCTGGACTGCCTAAGATTCGTGCCGCTATTCGTGCGTAGGGAGGGGGAGAGCCTGGATTCAAATCACAGGCGCTTTTTTACCATTCGTACCGGGTGTTCGTTGCTCTTGCCATTGATGCGGCCCTTTTCTAAACGGATCCAACAGCAACCAAAGACATGCCTGCAAGATTATGATGGCAGCGCGCTTATCTGCAAGAAACTTCCTGACGTGGCCGCGCTACTTCATCGATTCGGCAACCATGGCGCGCGGGAGCACGACGGCCCTTCCCGTGCGTCGGGCCCATAGGACGAGGGCTACGCCAGCCAGAACTGAGCCGAGGCTGGCCACCTGTGCATTGCTCATGCCCCAGTAGATTTTGGGGTTGATACGGATGAACTCGACGAGAAAACGCGCGATGCCGGTCAGAATCAAGTATTCGCCGGTGATCTCGCCGGCAGGCTTTGGGGTTTCCGGCCTGCTGCGCTGCCAGAGAATCCGGGCGATGACGAGCGCTGCGAGCAGTTCGTAGATCGGGGTTGGATGCACGCGCTGCGTCGTGGGCACGAGGCCGTTGGGGAAGCTCATTCCCCAGGGGAGACTGGTGGGAATGCCGTAGTCGCCGTCGCCCGAGATCAGGCAGCCAAGCCGTCCCACGCCGTAGCCGATAGCCGCAGCGGGAGCTGCGAGGTCGAGCATGCCGAGTTTGCTCAGTCCCGCGCCTCGGCTCTGCCACAAGAGAGCGAGAATGCCGGCGATGAGGCCACCAAACCACGCAAACCCGGCCCGGTCCAGCAGCACTCCTGCCGGGTCCCGCATCAACAACTGAGGCATTTCAAAAGCATGCCAGAGCTTTGCGCCAATCACACCTATTACCGTGGAGATGGCCACGATGCCAATGGCGTCGGCGTCGATCTGCCAGCGGCGAAAGTTGCGATAGAGGACCCAGCAGGCGGCGACTGCCGCGAGCCAGAGCAAGATGCCGAAGGTTCCGATAGAGAAACGGCCAACGTGAATGAATGGATACATGAACGGCTTACCTTTTCGAGTATAGAGCCTCCGTCCTTCAAGGTTCCACAACCATTGGCCGCGTTTGGCGATATGCTAGTACGTGATGAGCGCGCATGCTACTTCCCCTGCCCTCAAGGTTCTTTTCAGCCGGCAGCAGATTGCTGACCGCGTCGCTGAAATTGGCCAACAGATCGACCGCGATTACTCAGGTCAAAGCGTTGTGTTGCTAGGCGTACTGAAAGGTGCAGCCATCTTTCTTGCCGACTTGGCGCGCAACATCACCATTGATTGCACTTTTGATTTCGTTGCTGTTTCAAGTTACGGCAAGGGACAGAAAACCAGCGGGGCGGTCAAGCTCATCAAAGATGTTGATCAGCCTATCGAAGGCAAACACATCATCGTAGTGGAAGATATTCTCGATACCGGCCTCACACTCGATTTTCTACAGAAGCTTTTCCGGCAGCACCAGCCGCGCTCCCTGCGCATTGCCACTCTGCTCGATAAGCCTTCGCGGCGCATGGTGAAAATCGAGGCCGATTACGTCGGCTTCAAGATTCCCAATCAGTTTGTTCTTGGCTACGGGATGGATTATGCCGAGCGTTTTCGCAATATGCCTGATATCTGTCTCATGCCTCCCGATTATCCGGAGTAGGTGTGTCTGGAGTAGTGCCGTCATGACGACCAAAGCAGCCGCAATAGAAGAAGTGGTAAAAGACAACGGATTTTTTGATGCCGTTGCTTTCAGCCGGCATGCATTTTCGAGCAGCCACGCGCTGGCCGCAGTATTCGATCACACCCTGTTGAAGGCTGAAGCCACGCGCGAGCAGGTGATCCTGCTTTGCGAAGAGGCTGCTCAGCATCAATTTGCCTGCGCTATGGTCAATCCGGGGTGGGTGAGCACGGCGTATACGGTGCTCGCAGGCAGCGGTGTCCCTGTGGGCACGGTGCTTGGGTTTCCTCTGGGCGCATCGCTTCCCATCTCGAAGCGCGAAGAGGCCGTGGAACTGGTGAAGCTGGGCGCGCACGATCTTGACATGGTGGTGAATATCGGCATGCTGAAGTCGGGCATGAACGACCGCGTGCAGCAGGACATTCGCGGGGTGGTGGAAGTGGCGCATGAGGCTGGCGCCATCGTCAAAGTGATTCTTGAAACCTGCCTGCTCAACGTCGAGGAAAAGCTGCGTGCCTCCGAGCTGGCTATTGCCGCGGGCGTGGATTTCCTGAAGACCAGCACTGGATTCTCTACCGGCGGGGCTACGCCAGGAGATGTTGCTCTGCTGCGGGGGGTAGCTGGGTCGCGTTGCGGCGTGAAGGCCTCGGGCGGCATACGCTCCCTGGCTGACGCGCGCTCCATGCTCGAAGCTGGAGCCAACCGCATCGGCGCGAGCGCTTCGGTCAACATTCTTCGCGAGCTGCATCAAGGCTGAGGGAACCGAGTCGCAGGAATCATCCTCGGCACCAAACACCATCAACAAAGGTCACCGGGCCGCGATATCATGGCTCGTTCACACTTCGTGTGTCTAATGGGCCTGACAGGAGCTGCGTGACCAAAGAGCAAGAGCGAGTCGTAACCGATACCACTGCTGCGCCGGAGGGCGCCGGGGGACCCAACGTCCCGCAACGCCGAGCTATCGAGCCAGACCTCGAAGGCGATTACCGGCCAACCTCTCAGACGGCTGCGCCGCAGGTGCAAGTGCGCGTTGAACCGCTGCAGACGGAATTCCTTGTCAGGCTTGCCGATGCGCTGAACACGACGCTCGATCTCCAGACTTTGCTGCAGCGCACGGCCGACCTCGTCCGCGCTGTTATCGACTATCGCATCTTTGCCATCCTGCTGCTGAACGACCGCACCAACGATCTGAGGATGCGGTTTCAAATTGGTCATACACCCGAGGCGGAGCGCATCCGGATCCGCATGGGCAAAGGGATTGTGGGCCAGGCAGCGCAGACGCGCCAGCCTGTGCTGGTCAATGACGTCAGCCAGGCTGAGAACTACATTAACGTCCATCCTCATGTCCGCTCAGAGCTGGCCGTTCCGTTGATCGTCAAGAACCGCGTCATCGGCGTGATCGATATTCAGTCTGAGCAGCTCAACTATTTCCAGCCGGAGCATCTTCACCTGCTTAAGCTCACAGCGTCACGCATTGGGCAGGCGATTGAGAATGCGCGGCTTTATACACGTGTCTCCCGGCAGGCGCAGACGTTGCAGGTGCTGAACGAGATCAGCCGTGAGTTCACGTCGATTCTCGATCTGGAGTCGCTGCTGGAGCGCATCGCCACGCTGCTTCGGCGCATTATCGACTATCAGATGTTTTCGGTCTGGATTTTGAATGAGAGCGAGAAGGTGCTTGAAAACCGCTTTGCGATCCGCTTTGGTGAGCGATTTTATCCCGATGTAAAGCTGCCACTCGACCACGGACTGGTCGGATATGCGATTGCGGAGCGCCGGCTGATCCATGTGCCGGATGTACGGAAGGACCCGCGCTATCACGTGTTCAACCCCGAGACGCGGTCGGAAATGACTATGCCGCTCATCTACAAGGGCAAGGTTATCGGCATCCTCGACATCGAGCACACACGCGCGCACTTTTTCAATGAGGACCATGAGCGGGCGTTGACGACGCTGGCCGCGCAGATTGCCATTTCCATCGAAAACGCCCGCCTCTACCAGCGCGTTGCACAGCAGGAGCAGCGGCTGGAGAGCGATCTGGCCATGGCGCGCGAGGTGCAGTTGCAGCTGCTGCCTCCGTACAAGCCCAAGCATGTGCGGGCTGAGTTTTCGGCGCGCTTTCTGCCGGCGCGGACGCTTGGCGGCGATCTCTATGACTTCATCCCGTACGACGCGAACCGCACGGCCATCGTGCTGGGCGATGTGAGTGGCAAGGCCGCGCCAGCGGCACTGTATGCGGCGCTGGTCAGCGGCATCATGCGGTCGGAGGCAACAGCGCATCGGTCTCCTGCCGAGATGCTGAAGACGCTGAACGACTCACTGCAGGAGCGTCGCGTCGCGTCGCAGTATGTGACGATGCTCTACGCAGTGTGGAATGACGAGAATCAGACGCTGCAGATCTCGAATGCCGGTTCGGTTCAGCCGCTCTTCTGCCGCGAGGGCGAGGTTGAGACGGTCAAGGCGGAAGGCTTTCCGCTTGGCATGTTTCCTGACGTGAAGTATGAGGAGTTCACGCTTTCTACTCAGCCTGGCGATTCGCTCATCTTTTTCTCCGATGGCATCGATGATGCTCAAAATACGGATGGCGACATGTTCGGGAATGAGCGGCTGACGGCGGTTGTGAAGAAGCATCAGCACAAATCTGCTTCGAAGATAGCCGAAGCTATTTTCAACGAGGTTGCCAAGTTCCAGAAAGGCGTCGAGCGATTCGACGACGAGACCGTTGTTGTGTTGCGGGTCTTGTAGCAAGAAAGCAAGCAGGATGTCTGCAACCGATGCATCCTATGGATTCTTCGCTGCGCTCAGAATGACGGTCCTTCTTGATCACTTCGTCTTTGACTTTCCGGTACGATAAATAGAAATGCTTGAGACGAAAACGGAACGCATTGTTACGCCTGCACGCAATATTCTCGGCACTCTTCGCCTTCCTGGCGATAAGAGCATCTCGCACCGCTACGCGCTGTTGAGCGCGCTCGCCGGCGGAACGACGAAGCTCACCAATTTCTCGACCGGCGCCGATTGCGCGAGCAGCCTGGGCTGCGCGGCTGCGCTGGGTGCGACGGTCACACAGCATAACAGTGGCGCCATCGAGATTGTTGGCTCAGGCAGACTGCAGGCTTCCGAGACGCCTCTCGATTGCGGCAACTCTGGTTCCACCATGCGGATGCTTACCGGCCTGCTCGCCGCCGCGCCGCATACGTACACGCTGATCGGCGATGCGTCGCTGAGCCGGCGTCCGATGGAGCGCGTACTCAAGCCCATCTCGCAGATGGGGGCGGAGATTACGCTCACGGGCGGTCATGCCCCGGTTACGATTCGCGGGGGCGGGCTCAGAGCTATCGACTACACGACGCCGGTTCCCAGCGCGCAGGTGAAGACTGCCGTGCTCTTCGCCGGGTTGCAGGCTGAAGGCACGACGACGGTGCGGGAATCTGTTCGCACGCGCGATCACGGCGAACTCGCGCTGCGCGCCTTTGGCGCTGACGTCGACCGCAGCGCGGACTCGGTCAGCATTGCGGGCGGGCAGCAGTTGCATGGCATCGAGGCTGCGGTTCCTGGCGATATCTCTTCGGCGGCGTTCTTCCTTTGCGCTGCGGCACTGTTTCCTGGTTCGAACCTTGTCTTCGACTCCCTCGGGCTGAACCCTACGCGAGCAACGCTGCTGGATGTTCTGACCGCCCTTGGGGCGCATATCGGCGTCCTGAATCTTGAGGAGAAAAGCGGTGAGCTTGTGGGGACGGTGCAGGTGAATGCTCCGTTGAACGGGCTGACCGGGACAACGATCTCAGGCGCACTCTCGGCGCAGCTGATCGATGAGTTGCCGGTACTGGCGGCGATTGCTCCTTACACGCAGAATGGCATCCGTATCCGCGATGCCAAAGAGCTGCGGGTGAAGGAGTCGGACCGCATCGCGCTTGTCGCCAATAACCTGCGCGCGATGGGCGCTCAGGTTGAGGAGTTTGAGGATGGGCTCGACGTTCCGGGCGGGCAACGGCTGCATGGGGCGGAAATCAATTCAGGCGGCGATCATCGTATTGCCATGGCTTTCTCGATTACCGCTCTCAGGGCTGTGGGCGATACCGTAATTCATGGCGCGGAGTCGGCGGCCATCTCGTTTCCTGAGTTTTATGAGTTGCTGGATCAGGTGGCGGAGCGGTAGCCCCTCCCCGGATCTTTTTTGTAAATTCATCTTTCTAATAGTATTTAGCTGCACTACGAAGGAACAGACACCCTGAAAACGGAAAAGCCCGCACTCACGGTGCGGGCTTTTTTCCCTCTATATTCTATATCGAGTGTAGCAAATTCCTCAAAATAGTCGGCAAACTAACTTGCCCACTAAACAACTTAGAATGTGCTATTTACGCACGAGAAGAGGCGGCAGGGGCTTGACAAGCGCTGAGTGTTGCGCGATCAGCGCAATTGGAATGCCTATGATGACGACGTGGGCGAAGATGCCGCTTGCGAAGTCGAGCCAGGAGAAGACCGGGTGCGGGGGCTTGGGGACAGCAGAGAGCGGGATCACGACGAGGTTCATGAAGACGTATAGTCCCAGACCGAAGAGTGTGCCGGACAGGAATGGGCGACGGATCAGGATGGGCAGCCTTAACGCGGCGAAGTAATAGACAGCTGCGGCGCCGATGGCGATGGTGAAATGCAGGATGACTCCGAGGACTACGCCAAGCCAGCCTGCTTGTATCGACGCGCCCATACCGATGAGGCCGCTGGCGATGTAGTGGAAGATTCTCTCTGCGCGGACACCGGATTTTAGTCCGAAGTAGACGATGGCATCGACGCCGTCCAGAAGGCCAGCAAGCAAGCCTCCGCCTGCGATGGTGGCCCATGCGCGAGGGCGTGGAGCGGCAGCGACAGAGGTTGCCATTCGGGCAATTCCCTTTCAATTCAATGGATGAGTTTTCCATCCATTAGTGGAAAAGTAAAAGGCCCGGCGATGAACCGGGCCTTTCGCTCGATGTGCCGTGAAGCGAGGCTGAAGCCGATGGGTTTTACGGTACCCTCCGGCGTCGCTCAGGACAGGTGCTGAAGCCGTGCCCCTTCAAAGCAACGACTTTTCAGCACCCTCTAAAGCTCGCGCTACCTCATAGCAAAGTCCTTGACGACCTAGACGCTCCTCATTTCTGCGGTTATTGTTGCGGCTGTGTTGGTTGCGGCGGCAGCGGTTGCGTCTGTGGACGGTTTTGCGGCTCCGGCGTTGGCTGCTGTTGCTGCTCCTGCAGCTTCTGCTGTTGGCCCGGAAGTGCAACCTCAGGCAGCGATTTGGCCGGTTCCAGGCCCGGAATTGTAGGCTGCTGCGATATTTTTCCGGTTGCCGCATCGGTGATGCTGATGCCGTAGCGATCCAGCGTGCTGGCCAAAATCTGCGAGAGAGCGGCACGGTCGATAGCGTATTTCGCTGTCGACGAGATGACGGCGTTCTCGGCGATCGCGAAGGCGCGCTGCTGTGCCAGGACCAAGGCCGTGGTGGAAGCGCCGAGATGCAGTTTTTTCATCTCGTCATCGAGGCTCTGCTGGTCATAGTCGCGCGTGGCGATTGCCGATTGAACGGACGCGCGGTCATTGGTAAGGGCAAACTGCGCATTGACCACGTTCATGCGCGTCTGCACATAGAGCTGTTGCAGTCGCATCTGCGCCTGGCGGTATTCCAATTCTGACCGCGCCTGCACCGATTGCGCAAAACGATTGCGGATGGGAACTGTGATATTGAATCCCACGCCCTTGTCTGGGCCACTGCTGTCGAATAAATTCTGGAAGGTGTGTCCGTAACCGACGCTGGGATATTGTCCTGGAGGGCAAGGCGTCTCACCCGTGGCGCCGAAGTTCACGCATTCTGGATTTTGGGCGCCACCCAGAGCCGAAGCTCCATAAAACGCATAGACATCGACGGTAGGCAACAGACCGTTCCTCGCGCCTTTCAGCGTGAGCTCGTCGTTCTTGAGCGCGATGTTGGACTGTTCAATTGCGGGGCTGTTCGCATCGGCCTGACGCACCAGCTCATCGGCAGTCTGGCGTTCTTCCGGTACCTGCAACAGGCTCACGCGATCCGTCGGAATCACGGGGGCATTCGCCAGCGTGGGATCTTCCAGGCTGCGGGCAAGCGCCTGCTTTATGACGACTTGCTGATACTCAAGATTGCTCTGCGAAGTAATGAGCGCCTGCTTGTCGGTCTCCACCGCACTATTGGCGTTTACCACGTCGAGGGGAGCCATCGTCCCGATCTCCAGTTGCTTCTTGTCATCTGCAAGCAGCTGCGAGGACTGCTCTAGAGAGCGCTGCTTGGCCTGCAAGTCTTCATAAGCGCTTACCAATCCCCAGTAGATGTTCTCTACCTGATTGATGGTGAAGAGAAGCTGCTGGCGGAAGGCAGAGTCCGCAATGCGCCGGTCGTTCTTCGCCTGTGCGATAAAGCGCCCGTTGACGCCCCATCCAAAGCCCTGCAAGAGGTGCTGGGTCAGTTGTGCATTGAAGGACGCCTGCAACTGAGGGCTATAAACGGAGAAAGCGTTGTTCGTGGTTACACGGTTGTTGTTGAAGGTTACATTCAGGTCCGTGCCGGTGAGGAACCCCTGATTATAGGCAAAATTATACTCGTCCGTGTTTTGGGTGAGCGCCGGGGTCCCGGTGAATGCCGGGCTTGATTGCGGTATCGTCTGCCGCTGGAGCTGTATGGTTCCGGTCAGCGTGGGATCGAGCGGTTCCGGTACTGGCCCTGTACCGCTGGTGGTCAGCGCCTGACCTCCAGCGCCGGTACCTGCGCCGCCTGACGCTGCGCTTGTTCCACCGGGACCGCCGCCGCCAGCAACGGTCTGACCCGCAGTACCCACGGTGTTTGTTATCAGACCGCTGCTGACACCGAGAAGAAGATTTGTTCCAGACTTGGCGCGCAGGATTTCCGTATCCGCAATGTCCAGATTGATGCGCTGGATGGCAATGTCGTAATTATTCTCAAGCGCCAGCATAATTGCCTCGCTGAGGCTGAGGTAAATCTTCCCGTTTTTCATAAGATCGTCGACCCGGATCGCGTTAAAGAACCGGGGTGGCTGAAGCGACGTTGGCGCATAAGGCTTGATGGGGTTTGGCCAGTATCCACGCGGCTGGGTGAAGTCGCGCGCGGTAGGCCGCATGTAGAGTGGCTGGGTGTAGTTGGGCGCGGGTTCCGGTGGCAATACCATCTGGTCTGTACCCTGCGCTGGAGCAGGCTGTTGTGCCTGCTGCCCCAAGGCCCAAGTAGGGGCCGTGCTGGCCAATAGCATGGCAATGGCCGCAGTAGCCCGCAACTTCATAAAGAACGCGCCTTTTCCACTCGAGCACGCGGAAATCGCGCGTGCTGGGGACACCGGTTTCAGCTCTAACACTTCGCTGCGTTCGCTAAACAATTCCATTCGCCTCTCCATCAATTGCAGCGGTCATTTCACAGACATGGCCACGTCATTTTCAGACGCGCCTGCCTTCCTCGTGTGCGCCCGCTCGCTGCTAAAAGGGACACTGGTTGGTGGTTGCGTAATGTTTAATCGCTACTCTCCGTCAATACGCGCTGCATCCCGAGTTCGTTCCGTGGATTTGACAGACATGTCGTAGAAAACAGACGTGAAATACCCACCATGACAGGAAAAGCTGAGTATATCGCAGACCGATGGCCTGCCTCTGGTTTCCCCTGTCGTTGTCCTTCCTAAAAGTGCAATGTCAGACTCTAGATGTTTTATCCTCGCGATTGGACGCTCTAAATGGTTGAGAAATCTCATGAAGCCGGCGAGCAGGACGTGTCCGGTTGGAAGCTGGTGCTGGCTTATGATGGCACCGACTTTTATGGGTGGCAGGTACAGCCGGACCGCATGACGATTCAGGGAACCCTTGCCGATGCGGTTGAGCGCATCACCGGCGAGCGCGTTCTTCCACAGGGAAGTGGGCGCACGGATGCGGGGGTTCATGCACTGGGACAGGTGGCGAGTTTTGTGCTTGCTGCCGCCATACCGGCGGCGAATTTCCACAGAGCGCTGAACCGTGCCCTGCCTGCTTCAATTCGCGTGCTGGAGACAGTGAGTGTTTCGTCAGATTTTCATGCGCGCCATCAGGCTGTTGCAAGGCGGTATGAGTATCGGATCTTTCGTGGGGAGATTTGTCCGCCGTGGGTTTCGCGCTATGTCTACGCTTTGAACTGGCCGCTGGATCTGGATGCTATGCAGGCGGCAGCGACGGCTGTAGTCGGGGAGCATGATTTTGCTTCGTTTGCGGCGAGCCAACCTGATTTGGCGCAGAGGTCAGAATCGAACGACGAGAAGAGTGAAGGGCTTTCTACAGTCAGGACTGTGTTTTCTTCTTCATGGGATCGGGTTGATCCGGACTTGCTGGTGTACCGAGTGCATGGATCAGGGTTTCTGCACCACATGGTTCGGAATCTGGTGGGGACTTTTCTGGATGCGGGGCGCGGGCGTATCGCGGCTGGGGATGTGAAGCGGATCCTGGAAGCGCAGTCGCGGACAGCTGCGGGAGCGACCGCTCCGGCGAGTGGGTTGTTTCTGGTTTCAGTGGACTATTGAGGCGGCGGAGGGTTTGGGCTTGCCAGTTCCTCGATATTCCGCCATCCATAAGCCACTTCGACGAGTTGCGCACGACCAATTTGAATGGGCTTTTCAGCGATGCGTTCTCCACCAAGTCGCACATAGAAACCGCAAGATGGATTTTCTGCCAGGACCCATACGGCCAGATGCAGGAAGCCACTTTGCACTAGATGTTTTGCAAGATGTTGTGTGAGGCTTCGACCGTAGCCGCGATTCTGATATTCAGATAGCAGGTATATCGCGTAAATCTCGGCATCGTAGTTGCCAATGGGTTCGCGCAGCTTGCCGCCGCACGCAAAGCCGAAAATCCTACTTTCATCTTCCAGAACAAGAATCCGTGCCTCCGCGCTGGATATCTGGTTGTTCCACGACTCTGTACGCGCCTCGCGACTGAGAGAGTCGAGATATTCCTGCGGCACGATTCCCTTGTAGGTTGTTCGCCAGCTATCGACGTGCACTCTGGCAATCTCAGCCGCATCGTGAATTCCTGCTTGTCGAATGGTGGCATTCATGTGCAGCAGCCTAGCATTGAATCGTTCATTGGATGCTACGCTGAATCTTAGTGTCTGCCACGATTCCAGCTACGGCGTTTGCGCGCATCGGCCAACTGGCCTCTCAGCGCCGCGTGCATGAGGCCTTTCGCTGGCTGCACCTGCATGAGCAGCAGATCATGGGCTGGCAGCAGGAGCTGGTGCTGGTGGCGGCGCCTCCGTTTGGCGAGGGGTCGCGAGCGGAATGGCTCTGCGGGAAGTTTTGCGAGCTGGGGCTTGAGGATGTTGCGCTCGATGGCATCGGGAATGCGGTTGGGGTCTATCGCGGCGAGGAGAGCGAAGGAGATTGCGTGCTGCTCTCGGCTCATATTGATACCGTCTTTCCCTCTGACACTCTTATTGATCCGCAACTGAATGGAACGAGGCTGACTGCTCCGGGTGCTTGCGACAACGGCGCTGGCGTGGCGGCGCTGCTGGCAATTGCTGCCGCGTTACGGCATGCGCTGATTCGTCCGGCGTGCGATTTGATTTTTGTTGGCAACGTGGGCGAGGAAGGTGAGGGCAATCTGCGCGGTATGCGGCATTTTTACCAGCATGCTCCCTGGCGGCAGCGCGTGGCGGCGCATGTTGTGCTGGATGGCGCGGGGCATGAAGTCGCGGTCACGCATGCGCTGGGGAGCCGGAGGTATTTGGTTGCCATTAACGGTCCGGGCGGGCATTCGTGGATGGATGCCGGGCGGGCGAATCCTGTGGTTGTGTTGAGCCGGGCAATTGCGCGGCTGGGTGATCTGGATTTGCCTTCAAAGCCGCGGACTACATTGAATGTCGGCACGATTGAGGGTGGGACTTCGGTCAATGCAATTCCGGAGCAGGTGACGGCACGCTTCGATGCGCGGTCGACAGACACTGAGCAGCTGATTCGGCTGGAAGTGGAGATTCATCGGGCGGTCGAGGATGCGGTGATCGAAGCCAACGAGGGCGTGAAGCGGGAGCATGCGCTGCAGTTCACGATTGAGACGATTGGGGACCGGCCTGCCGGGACGCTGGACGAGCATGCGATGGTCTTTGAGAATTTGCGGGCTGTGGATCGGCATCTTGGGATTCGAACGGAGACGCGGATTGCTTCTACGGACGCGAATATTCCGCTGTCGCTTGGAGTGCCTGCGCTTTCGCTGGGCGCGGGGGGCGATGGAGGCGGGATTCATACGCGTAATGAGTGGTATGACGCTCGCGGGCGCGAGCTTGGGTTGCGGCGGATTTTGTTGCTATTGCTGGCCTGCTGTTCGTAATTCTGGATTGAGTAAAGAGGAGTTGATAGACTCCGGTTCGTGAAAGCCTTCTTACTTTTCCTTTCAATTCTTGTTATCGCTGCCGGGGCGCAGACGGCCCCTCCTGCTGACACGATTTATTTTCATGGCAATATTCTCACCGGGGTTGATGTTGAATCGGTGCAACCGCAGCGCGTCTCGGCGGTTGCTGTTCGTGGTGGCGTGGTGGTGGCGTCTGGTACTGATGCCGATGTAAAGAAGCTGCAGGGTGCGACGACGAAGATGGTTGATCTTGGCGGAAAGTTTGCCATGCCGGGATTCAATGATGCGCATGCGCATCTAGGAGATGCGGGGCGGATCAAACTGTCTGTTGATGTGACGGGGATGAAGTCGCTGGCGGAAATGCAGGCGCGTGTAAAGGCTGCGGCACAAGCTGCCACTCCGGGGGCGTGGTTGACGGGCGGTGGCTGGGATCACACGCTCTGGGATTCAAAGACGCTCCCAACCAAAGCTGATCTGGATGCGGTGACGGTTGGGCATCCTACTTTTTTGGTTCGCGTGGACGGGCACATTGCGATTGCCAATTCTGCGGCGCTCGTTGCGGCTGGGATTACAAAAGCAACTCCCGATCCGCAGGGTGGGAAGATCGATCGTGATGCTAGCGGCGAGGCTACCGGCATCATCCGCGAGACAGCGCAAGCTCTAATTGACAAGAAGATTCCGCCACCTACTCCTGAATTGCGGCGGCGTGGTATCGAGCTGGCGCTGGCCGATGCGGTCGAACATGGCGTTACTTCAGTTCAGGACAATTCGGACTGGGAGGATTTTCTTGTCTACGAGCAGCTGGAGAAAGAAGGCAAGCTGCCTGCTCGCATCAGCGAGTGGCTTTCCTTCAATGCTCCGGTGGATCTGTTGAACAAGCATCGCGCTTATCATCCTGCGGATGATCCGATGCTGCATACGACGATGCTGAAGGGCTTCATGGATGGATCGCTGGGGTCGCGCACGGCGGCGCTGAAGGCTCCGTATAGCGATGATCCCGGCAACTCGGGAATTCCGCGATATCAGCAGGCGCAACTCAACCAGATGGCGATTGAGCGCGCGCAGGCTGGATTCCAGATGGGCTTTCATGCGATCGGCGATCGCGCTGTGAGCATGGCGCTTGATGCTTTTGCTGTCGCTCAGGGTTCGGGGCCGCTAACGGCTGACATGCAAACGATGCGGGCGCCGAATGGACGCAAGATTGTTCACGCGACGCTGACTGGGCCGCGTAATCGGATTGAGCATTCGCAGGTGGTCGATGCGGCGGATTTTGCGCGTTACAAGCAGTTGGGTGTGATTGCTTCGATGCAGCCGAATCATTTGCTCACTGACATGAACTGGGCTGAGCAGCGCCTTGGGCCGGAGCGCGCGAAGACTGCGTATGCGTGGAAGTCGTTTCTGGATGCGGGCGTGGTGTTGGCCTTTGGCACCGATTACCCTGTCGAGCCGATCACGCCTTATCGCGGTGTCTATTGTGCGGTGACACGCATGAATGAGGCGGGGACGCAGACGTATGTTCCCGAAGAAAAGCTGACAATCTGGCAGGCGATTTATGCGTACACGCAGGGATCGGCTTACGCGGAGTTTGCCGAGAGCAAGAAGGGCAAGCTGGCGAATGGGTACTTTGCCGACTTTATTGTGCTGGATCGCGATATCACGGCGGTGGCTCCTCCCGAGATCCTGAAGACACAGGTATTGAGGACCGTTGTGAACGGGCAGACGGTGTATCAGGCTGGGGTGAATGCTCGTTGAGTACTTTGGAGACATGGTCCCAGCCACGCATTCGTGGCTCGTTTGCAGAACAGCAGGTCCTTCGCTTCGCTCAGGATGACAACTTCCTAATAGAAGTTCTCTACTCTTCCTCTCGTCGCGTTACCACGAGGGCGAGGATTAGGGAGAGGAAGACGAAGAGCGCCGCAAGATAAAACGGCATTCCCGGCAGGTGCCAGCCGCCGCCGGGGCGGATCGCGAAGGCAAAGCTGAAGGTGAAGATCGCCGGCCCGATCAGGCCAGCGAGACCGCGAATACTGCTGACCGCTCCCTGCAACTGGCCTTGCTGGTCTGGAAGCACGTAGAGCGTCATGAGGCTCTGCGCGGTGGGACCGGAAAGTCCCCAGAGGCACATGACCGGGATTCCGAACCAGAAGACGACTCCGGTTCGCGAGAGGCCGAACATCGCGAAGCCTACCGTTGCAAATACGAGTCCAAGAAGCATCGCGTTGCGGTCGCCGAGCAGTTTCACCGCGGGTTTTACAAGAACGGCACCGGCGATACCGGAGCAGATGCCGACGACGGCGAGCGAGAGGCCGACGGTGCGGTCGCTCCAGTGATAACGATAATCGGCATAGAGAACGTAGGTGCTGGTGAGAACCTGATGCGCGAGATATCCCAGAAAGATTACCGACGCAAGGCCGAGCAGTTCGATATGCGACCGCAGCAACACGAGCGAGCCCATGGGATTGGCGCGTGTCCATGAAAAACCTCCTCGGCGCTCGCGCGGAAGCGATTCCGGCAGAATGAACAAGCCATACAGCGCGTTGAGCAGGCTCATGCTGCCCGCTACATAAAACGGCAGTCGCGTGCTGATGTTGCCGAGGATGCCGCCTAATGCGGGGCCCAGCACGAAGCCGACGCCGAAGGCCGCACTGATCAGGCCGAAAGCCTGCGAACGCTTCGCTGGCGGGGTGACGTCGGCGATGTAGGCCATCGCGGTAGGAACGCTGGCGGAGGTGATTCCTGAGATGACGCGCCCGATGAAGAGCCAGCTGAGCGTGGGCGCGAGGGCCATCACGAGATAGTCGAGGCCGAGGCCGAAGTTTGAGAGCAGCACGATGGGCCGGCGGCCGAAGCGGTCGGAGAGCGAGCCGAGCAGCGGCGAAAAGATGAACTGCATGAGCGCCCAGATGGTGGCAAAGATTCCATACATCTCGGCGGCTCGTGTCTGGTTGCCGTGGAGGAATTGCGTGACGAGGCGCGGCAGAACGGGCGCGATCATCCCCATCGCCAGCATATCGAGCGTGATGGTGACGAGGATGAAGATGACCGCGGCGCGGCGTGGGCCCGTGCTTGATTGCGGTTCATCTGGAAGCAGAGCTGTGTTGGCTTCCGTCATCGTGCTTCCCTTCTCATACCGATACGCGATTGTCTCGCGTGGCCGAGTTGTTGGCTTGTAAAAATTTGACCTGGGTGGTGCGCCAATGAAAAGCTTGGCCGCAGAGGACGCTAAGTTTGCGCAGAGGTTCGCAGAGAAGCTTTTTTCACCACCTTTCGACTAGGCCCACGGCAGGCTCCAGACACGGAGGTTTAAAAAGGCTCCTCTGCTAACCTTCCTTCATGTCCCGCTCCATGCGCGCTCATCTGCTGCTCACCGCAGTTGTTTTTATCTGGGGAGCTACTTTTGTTCTGATTAAAGGCGCGCTGCGGGATGTTTCTCCACTGCTGTTCAACTTTATCCGGATGGCGCTGGCTTTTGGATGTCTCGCGGTTGTTTATCGAACGCACTGGAAGAACATTACCCGCCGCGCGGTTGTCAGTGGAACTGTCGTTGGGCTCTGCCTTGCGACGGGCTATCAGTTCCAGACCGCAGGACTGCACCTCACCACACCTTCGAAATCCGCTTTCATTACCGGCTTGCTGGTTGTGCTGGTGCCCGTGCTTTTGGCGATTCCCTTTCTACGCCCAAAAGGGGTTCACGCTCCTCGATGGAATGCTTATCTCGGCGCGCTGATCGCGTTTGTGGGGATTGTTTTTTTGACGACTCCTGCCCATGCCGGGTTCGATTTCACGTCGCTCAATCGGGGAGATGTTCTGACGCTGGGCTGCGCGCTCGGATTTGCTCTGCACGTGCTGGCGCTGGCGCACACGCTGCCTCGCGTGCCGTATACGCAACTGGCGCTGCTGCAGATCGGGTTCTGCGCCATTTTTATGGCCGTGAGCGGTCCGCTGCTGGAGCATCCTTATATTCGCTGGACACCGCGCGTGGTGATTGCGCTGTTGATTGCCGCGCTGCTGGCTACGGCTGCGGCCTTCACGGTACAGTCGTGGGCGCAGCAGTTTCTGCCGGCGACGCATACGGCTCTTATTCTGGCGCTCGAACCGGTTTTTGCGTGGCTAACATCGTTTGCGATCTTAGGAGAGCGTCTGAACGCGCGGGCGTCGGTGGGAGCGATATTGATTCTGGCTGGAATTGGCATCACGGAATTAATGCCGAGCAGCATGCAACCCACTGCGCATGAAACGGTTCCACTTAGCTGAGCGCTTGACGTGCCAGAGCGAAGTGAGACGGATTTACGAGCTGACACGTCTAACAAAACGAGAAGAAAAAGTGAAACTTGCCCGTCGGCTGCCATCCGCTTCATTTTCCTCGGTATACTGGACTATAGGACAGAGGCGCAATGCGCTGTCAGTTCTCTTTATTGGCTCCGAACCAACAGATGAGGTTAGACCCGAATGAATTCACTGCTTGAACGGCTTCGTATCCGCCGTCTCGCTTCCACTTTTACGATCCTGGCCACGCTCTCGGCCGGAATTCTGATTGGCTCCGTTGTTGCGCACGGGGTGAAAGGACAGGAGTCGAAGGTTGACAGCTCTGACGCGACTCTGCTGAAGATCCCCTCGCCCAGAGACCTCTCCACCGATTTTACGAAGATTGCCAAGGAAGTGGGCCCGGCGGTCGTGAACATCAATACGGAAACACTGCCGAAAGAGCAACAGCAGGGACGCCGCCATGGTCAGCAGCACTTCCGCCAGATGCCGCAGAATCCTGATAACGGCAATGGCGATGACGACGATCAGGACCAGCAGGACCCAGGACAGGGCCAGGGTGGTCAGGGCGGCATGCAGGACTTCTTCAACCGATTCTTTGGAATGGGTCCCGATCAGGGAGGGCCGGACGATCAGGCGCATGCCGCGCTGGGTTCCGGCTTTATTGTCGATGCCAAGGGCTACATCGTCACCAACAACCACGTGGTCGATAAAGCGGATCGCATCTATGTGAAGCTGGCGACCGATCCTGACGGCAACGGACCGGGTCATCCAGCGAAGGTGGTCGGCGTCGATAAGGCTACCGATCTTGCCGTCATTAAGATTGACGCGGATCGTCCGCTGCCAACTGTCAAATTGGGCAACTCAGAGAGCGCGCAGGTGGGCGACTGGGTGGTTGCCATCGGCAGCCCGTTCAGCCTGAATCAAACGGTGACGGCCGGTATCGTGTCTGCCAAGAATCGCACGATTGAAGGCGGCCCGAGAGGGCAGTTCCAGCACTTTATCCAGACCGATGCCGCTATCAATCCGGGTAACTCGGGTGGTCCGCTGGTGAACATGGCTGGTGAAGTGGTCGGCGTGAACACGGCGATCTTCACACAGTCGGCGGGTTACCAGGGCATTGGCTTTGCGATGCCGGCGAATACCGTCGTGGATGTTTATAACGCCCTTGTCGGTCCGACGCACAAAGTCGTGCGCGGGTCGATTGGAATTACCTTCCAGCCCACCGTTTCGAGCGCTGTGCAGCGCGTTTATGGCGCGAAGAGTGGCGTCATCATCCGCGGCGTGCAGGCTGGTATGCCTGCTGACAAGGCCGGCCTTAAGCCGGGGGACATCATTACGACCATCGACGGCCGCTCGATCAAGGACGGCGACGATCTGGTAAATGACATCTCCGCGCGCAAGCCGGGCAGCACGGTGCAGCTTGGCTACATCCGCGACGGCAAGCAGTCTACGGCTTCCGTTTCCATCATTGACCGCACCAAGATGGAAGAAGCACAGGGCGCAGGCAACGACGAAGAAGAAAATGCGCCGGGCAATGGCACGGATGCCTCGCAGAGCAAGCTCGGCATCACGGTCGCTGATCTGCCGTCGAATGCTCCGCCATCGCTGCATGGCGTTTTGATTCAGAGCGTCAAGGCTGGCTCATTTGCCGACGAGATCCAGATGTCGGGACTTGAGGGATACATCATTACGTCAGTGAATAAACAGCCGGTGCACAACAAGGCTGAGTACAACGCGATCATCTCCGGTCTGAAGTCCGGTTCGGACGTGGTCTTCAACGTGGTTGATCCTCAACGCCCGAAAGACGGCGGCACGCTGCTCGGCGGCACTTTGCCGTAACGGGAGGTAGAACCAATCTGGTACCGGCGCCTAAAAGGTAATCAGGCGCCGGTCAAGAATCACTTGCAATTCAAAGAGATCGCCTTTACCCTTCACAGGAAGGTCTCGCACAGTTCCCCTATGAGGTTTTAAGCTGCATGCTTTTTGTTCGAGCCTGTCAAACTATTCTTTTAACCGCGGCGCTGGTTGTCACACCTGCATATGCGGGCCGCAGCCATCGCACGGCGACGTCGGGCCATAGTAAGAAATCGCATAAAGTTCAGGGACAACGCGCGATTGACCCGGACCGCGCCCGCGAAATCCAGTCCGCTTTGATTAAACAAAACTATCTGAGCGGCGAGCCTTCCGGACAATGGGACAGCGAAACCCAGACAGCCATGCAGAAATTTCAGGCTGACAACGGATGGCAGACCAAGCTTACGCCCGACTCCCGCGCTTTGATCAAGCTGGGGCTGGGGCCAGATCATGCGGGCACTCTGCCGTCGACGGCAAGCAAGCCGCTGGATGCTCCTCAGGGCAAGGCTGCGCCTTCTGTCGCTGAAGCGAATACTCTTGCGTCAGCGCACTCCATTCAGAACTGAGCATTCTGTTTTATGAGAAAGGCTGCGCTCCAGCGCAGCCTTTTGTCGTCTGGTGCGGCATCTGGTTATTCGCTGGTTTTTGCCGGTTGCTGCTCCAGGAATTCGTATCTGGCTCGCTGCGTATCGGGACGCGCTTCAGGTGTTGGCGTGAGGTGCATCACCTGCCATCCACCGGCGGCGTTGTAGGTCGGCCACTTTGGCAGGTCCCCTCCATTTGGGTCGCCCGTCTTCGCGAAGTTAGTCCAGTAGCTCTGGATCAGATCAGACATTTTGCGGTCTTCGGGCCGCCACACTGCTCCCTGACGTGAATCGAGAGTGCCGAAGACATATTCGATGTCGTCGGAGTGGAAGGTTGTGCCGGCAGGGTGGAACTTGTCTCCGGGCGATGGCCACTCGAAGTGGTAACGATAGACTGGCTGTCCGCCGGTGGCGACTTGCGCTTCGAGCCAACGCCATGTTGAGTCGGCGATAAACGTGTCTCCCGCAAGGTCTTTCGCGGCACGTAATGCCTCGTCGTCTGTGGTTGCGGTGTATGCGGCCAGGAACTTGTCGGCATTCGCCCCGAATCCTTTTTGTGCCATTTCGTTGAATTCTGCGACGGTCAAGGTCTTCTGTGGGATGCCTTCTTCGTCGGCATTCCATCCTGCGATGAGGGGGACGTGCGCCTGTTTGCCTGCGGCGTAAATTGCCGACACGCTCTCGGGCAGAAAGTAGCCATCGATATCCGGAGCGTACCGGACGGAATTGCCACCGGGTTCTGGCGTGGCTGCTTTGAGGACCTGCTCCGCGCTGAACGCGCGCAGATCGGCGAGCTTGGTAACGCCGAGAATCTTGGCCGCCTTTTCCGGGTCGACCTTCTCACGCTCTTCCCGCGTGATGAAGGGTAGCGTGGCGCTGAAGGCTCCGCCGCTCTCACCAATGGCGCGCTGGAAAAGAGTTTTCGCGAGCGGTGAGGCCATCTGCGCGCTCACGGAAAACGATCCGGCCGATTCGCCGAAGATTGTGACCTTGTTCGGATCGCCGCCGAATTGCTGAATGTTGTTGTGAACCCATTGGATGGCAGCGGTCTGGTCAAGAAGACCGTAATTGCCGGAGGCGTGCTGCGGCGATTCGGCGGTTAGCTCGGGGTGGACGAAGAAGCCGAAGATGTTCAGGCGGTAGTTCATGGAGACGACGATCACACCTTTGTGCGCGAGATTTTCGCCGTCCTGCCGTCCTTCGGAGGTAGCGCCTGCGGTGAAACCGCCACCGAAGATCCAGACCATGACAGGCAGCTTTGCGTTCTTGTCCTTCGCTGGAGTCCAGACGTTCAGCGTGAGGCAGTCTTCACTGCCGCCCGGATCGTGGAAGATCATGTCGTCCCAAAGAAGCGGTTGCATGCAGTGATAGCCGTAGCTGGTGGCCTGACGGCTGTCGTGCCACTTCGCCGCGGGCTGCGGCGGTTTCCAGCGCAGCGGTCCTACAGGCGGCGCCGCGTAGGGAACGCCCTTGAAGATTCGTATCTGACCATCGCTGCTGACGTATCCCTGAACCTTGCCTTTATCTGTTTTAACTTTTGGCCCATCTGCAGCAAAAAGAGTTGCGCTGGCCGCCACAAGACATGCGACCACAGCACTTCGTAGAATCACCCGCATCCGGAAAACCCTTTCTGGAAAAACTAATTTTTTTATTGAGAAACGTTATCACGCCAGAGAGCTAATTCGCCTCCCTGCTGGCGAACCGAAGACTAAAGACTGCCGTCGATCTACAAAAAGCGAACGCCTTGTCAAAAATGCGCTGACATGGCAAGTGCGCGAGGATAGTCTCGCTTTCGAGATACGAGGAGGCTTACCCACATGAAAAAGCTTGCCATGCTTCTGGCACTGTCGCTTTCTTTGCATGCTTTCGCGCAAGATCAAAAGAAGGAGAAACCAATGACGCTAAGAGGCATTCTGCTGGAGCAGCTCAAAACCACACACAACGTGGAAGACTGGTTTGTGCCCGCGAGTATTGCAGTCCAGGGGCTTACGCCGGAGCAGGTGAACTGGAAGAGCGGGCCGAACAGCCACTCGATCGGGCAGCTGACCTATCACATACTCTTCTGGGACAAGGAGTCGCTGTCCAAGTTCAAGGGTGAGACTCCGGAGAAATTCAGCGGTAACAATGACGATACCTTCAACAACTTCGACAGCAAGAAGTGGGATGCGACGGTGCGCGAACTCGACGAGGTCATGACGGAGTGGGAGAAGGCTGTCGAGAGCGCCGATGACAAGAAGCTGGCGGAATGGGCTACGACGATTGCGCACATCGGCACGCATAATGCCTATCACATTGGGCAGATCATTTATATCCGCAAGGAACAGGGTTCGTGGGATCCGACTAAAGGAGTTAAATAGATTCCATCTGTTCCGGGGCTAGCAGATCATCCATTGTTTCGCGCCGGCGAATGAGTCGCGTCCGATTGCGTTCAACAAGAATCTCGGCGGGACGCGGACGCGAATTGTAGTTCGAGCTGAGGGATAGGCCGTAGGCTCCGGCATCGAGGATGGCGACGATATCGCCTGGCTTCACCTCGGGCAGTTCCCTATCGCGGGCGAAGAAATCTCCTGTTTCGCAGACGGGACCGACTACATCAACGATCTTCTTGCGCGCTCCCTTGCGGCGAACTACCGGCACGATATCGTGATGCGCCTGATAGAGCGCGGGACGAATGAGGTCATTCATTGCCGCGTCGGTGACGACGAAGGTTTTCTTGCCGTTCTTTTTCACGTAGAGAACGCGCGTCAGGAGCGCTCCCGCCTGCGCGACGATAAAGCGTCCGGGCTCAAGCAGCAGCTGCAGATTTTCGATCGGGCGCAGTGCTTTGAGCAGCGCTGTCGCGTACTGTTGAATCTTTTCTTCCGGGTTGAAGCTGTGATCGGCGTGGTATTCGATGCCGAGGCCGCCCCCCACGTCTACTGAGGTGATAGGTAGTCCGTCGGCGCGCAGGTGGTGGACGAGTTGCGCGACGCGCGCGGCGGCAGCGCCGAAGGGATAGGCGCTGCGAATTTGCGAGCCGATGTGCACGCTCACCCCACAGGGGTCGAGAAACTTCTGCTTCGCTGCCGATTTGTAAACGGCTCTCGCCTGACGTATATCAATGCCGAACTTGTGCTCGCGCAATCCCGTGGAGATGTAGGGATGCGTCTCGGCGCATACATCGGGGTTGACCCGCAAGGCCACACGCGCTCTCTTGCCCAGCTTGCTGGCTCGCTCGGCGAGGAGGTCGAGTTCTCCTGCGCTCTCGACGTTGAAGATGAGGATGCCGGAACGCAGGGCGAGGTCGATTTCGGCTGCTGTCTTGCCCACTCCGGAGAAGACGACGCGCTGCGCGGCCTCTTTGTTCACTCGCAGAACGCGCTCCAGTTCGCCGCCGGAGACGATGTCGAAGCCAGCGCCGTTCTGATCGAGCAATTTCAGAATGGCCAGCGCGGAATTCGCCTTCACCGAGTAGCAGACGAGATGGGGGCTGGATTGAAACGCCTCCGTGAAGAAGCGCAGGCGATGAAGGATTTGTCCCGCGGAATAGACGTAAAATGGAGTGCCGTATTTTTTGGCCAATATTTCCAGGCTTACGCCGTCGCAGGCTAGCGGAGACTGCGCGTCAGGATGAGCAAAGGGGCGTGTCAAATTCAAGCGGCCTCAGGAAATCCCAGAGTGTTGCTTCGAGCCTAACTATCTTTGGACTTCCCGTCCAGCTTTGAGGTTGGATCAGCGCATCGGTGGAGGCGGGGGCATCATCGGGTATGCGCTGTATCTTCTGCGGCGGAAGAACGAGACGATTCCGTAGATCAGCAGCGCGAACAAGATAAACGGCAGCATGACGAGGATGAACGGAAAATCGACGGCGCTGCCGTCGATGGCGGCATTTCCGTTGCGGCGCAGTGGGCCACCGATGACGACACAATCTCCGCCGATGCGCGACTGATCGCCCATAGCCACATTTCCCAAAAAGGAGACGGCGCTGCCGTTGATTTCGCCATTGACGCGAATGCCGCCAAGGAACGCTACGGCGTCGCCATTCACTTTGCCATTGACGCGGATCGAACAGAGAAAGCAGACCGCGTCGCCGGCTTCTTCGGTGTCGTTGATGTCAATGTCGCGCATGAACGAGACACGGTCCTCTGACGCGTGCGCACGCGGGACAAATATTGCTGCCAGGAAAAAGGCGAAACACAGACAGAGCCAACGGCGTGACATTGCTGCTCCTAACTTGGTGCTCGGTCTTGAGATTACTCCCAGACTTGCTGTACGCAATACCTTAGGCTGCGGTTCCCTAGCCCACAACAGAATCGAAGAATCGCCGCAGAGTAGGCCCTACCGTCTCCGGCTGTTCCCAGGGAGCGTAGTGGCCTGCGTCATGCAACACATGAAACTCGGCTCCATAGCCGCCGTTGCGGATCGTTTCCGCCAGCAGCTTCATGTCTTCGACCATGCTTCCTCCGTCTTCGGCGGCGGCGATCACACATGATGGCACGCGGATCGTTTTCGCGGTGGCAACGGAATTGGGGCGCGCGGCTAATCCTTGCTGGACGGCGATCACGGCATCGGCGCGCGTGGCCTGCATCATCTCGCGGGCCTCTCCGATTCTCAGCGGGGAGCGTCTGCGCGTCGTCGGACCGATCAGGCTGGTGAGCATCAGCTCAATAAAATCGCTCGTGCCACGCAGCTGAATGCCGTTGATCCAGTCCTGCCGCATCGCGCGATTCTTGTCGGCGTCCGCCTGCGGCTTGCAGCAACAGAAGGCGAGCGCCAGAATACGCTCCGGCATGCGCCGCCAGAGTTCGTAGAGTGTGTAGCCCCCGATTGAGCATCCGGCAAAGAGGGCCTTGCCGATCTCTAGCTCATTCATCAGGCGCTCTACATCTTCGCCCAGTTTTTCTACGGTGATGGGGCCGTCGCCCGCCTCCGATTGGCCATGGCCGCGCAGGTCCGGCATGATAACGCGGAAGCGCTGGGCCAGCATCTCGGCGACGGGTAGCCAGAAGGCGTGGTGGACGGGCGTGGGGTGGAGCAGGATCACGTCCTGCCCTTCGCCCATCGTTTCTGCGAAGAGCTTCGTTCCGCCCGATGTGTAGAACACGGCCTAACTGCCGTTTGGTTGCGTATAGGTCGTGACTGGCGGAAGGGCCAGGGACTCTTCCGGCATCACCAGCCAGAAGACGATATAGGCAATCAGGCCGGCGCCGCTGGAAAAGATTGTTGCCAGCACTGTAATGACTCGCACCCACACCACGTCCCAGTGATAGTTGTTGGCCAGGCCCTGACATACGCCGGCGATCATGCGTCCTTCGCGCGGACGAATCAGTCTCGTCTGCACATAGACAGGAGCCGTCACATAGATCGGCCGGCCGCAGACCGAACAGAAACGTGCTTCATCAGTGAGAGACTTGCCACAATTGCTACAGAACACTGCCATTGAACACCCCTTGAAACCTCTACAAAATACTACGCAAAACCCAGCGATCCTGTTCCCTGACCTGCATGGCATATTCTGCCACAACGGCGCAAGGGATGTTTCAGCGCCCTGCATATGCCGTTCGCATGAACTTCCGCGCCTGGTCGGCCTGCGCCGTGTCGCTGCCGGCATCGATCACCGCCTGGTATCGCTGTCTTGCATTGCCGTGGTCGCGCATCAGGTCGTACACCTCTCCGGCGGCGAGCAGGCTGCGCCGCTTCAGCTCGGGGCTCGTGGTTGGCATATAGGCTGCATGGTTGTAAGCTTCGACCGCGTCGAAGTAGAGCCTCTGCCCGCGCAGAGTGTCGCCCAGACCGAAATACACCAGCTCCAGAATCGAAGCCTCGAAATATCCCGGCTTTTTAGATAGTTCAATCACTTCGCGGTAGCTAGCAATGGCTTTTAACCCGGCGCCTTCATCTTTCTGCAGATTGGCAATTTCCAGCCGGAAGAGAAAATTTCTTGGATACTCGGCGACAAGTCCTTCGGCGATCTGTTCGGCTTCCTGGTATTTGGCCTCGCGCCGCAGAAAGAGCATCATAGAGACGCGCGCTTCGACGGAGGTGATTACGCCGCGCGCTCCTGCGTCGCGCAGCATCTCCATGCCAGTGGCCTTGGAGCCGTGGATACCGGCAAAGCCAGCGAAGATCTTGAACGCAATCGGCAGGGCGCCGACGACGTATTCGTAGATCCCTGTCACCAGCTTGGCATCGACATAGTTCGGGTTCAACTGAAGCACGCGCTCATCGTCGCTTCGGGCCTGCGTTGCCAAGCGCATGGCCGAAACAAAGGCGCGCTCGACCATGGCTTGGTAAGTGGCCTGAATGCTCTTTGCGGAGGCACGGGCAAAAAGCGCATTCACGTCATTCGGGTTTGTCCGGAGCTGCCGGTTCGCCGCGTCGACCGCCTGGTCGGTTAGCCCATTGATCTGATCGCGTATCTGCGGATCTTCGACGACGGCGTGCTTGCCGGTCAGAAAGCCATCGGTCGCGTAAAAAGTAGTGTCGAGCTGGTCGAGGCGGAAGAGCTCTTTGAAGACGATCGCATACAGCAGATAATCGGTCGCTATGGGGTTGTTCGGGTGCTCGCTGCGGATCGCCTCAAAACGCGAGATCGAGCACTTGTAGTCCATGATATAGAAGCAGTCGAAGGCCTCGCGCACTTTAGGGTCGAGGTTCAGGGGATTCGTCTCTACCGTGCTGGCAAATGCCGGTCGCACGTAGAAAGAAAAAGAAAGAAGAAGCCCCGTCAGCAGGGTAAGACATACGTGCGTCCGTCTCCGCATCATTCGTCTGTCATCTTAGACGAAGACTACTCCATCTTATGGACAGGGGTGGGGCACCCCTGGGGTGTTTTTTGTAAATTCTTCTTTCTGCAGGCGGTTACGTGCATTGGCATTGTGGTCTCTCACTCTTTCGCAAAAGGCGCGGATGATATAACGATTGCGATGTGTGGACAGGAGCCCCAAAGTCCAAGTCTGACGTGGTATGTATCCGATAAATCTTCCTTTATCCGAACGATGTGCGGCCCCTTCAGCCGCTGAACGGACGCGTCGTAAAAGGAGAGTCAGTAACTCTTCTCCAGAGAAAACGCTCCGGTCCGGCCTAGGTACTTGCCGGCGAGAGAAGGGCTGCGAAGTACGGATTCAACATGCGACCGTGCGGGTCCATGGCTCGAACGGCCGCGGAGAATTGGAACCAGCGCTGGCCCCAAGCCGCCTCGACGTGTTTTCGCTCAACGAACGGACTCTGATTCAGCAATGGGATGCCGTTGCGCTGAAAGGCGAATTCATTGAATTGCTGGAGAAAATAGTGCCAGGCCGTGTTGTCGGTACTGGCGTGAATTGGATCGATGGAGAAAATCTCCTCATCCTGAGTGTAGGACAGGAGTGAACTTGAATCGCGGAGGATGTGATAGGCACCGAGCGGCATATTGCAACGGAAGCCCGTGGCTTTGAAATGCTGGTCGGTGAAGTCGAGATAGGCGCGCAGAGTATCGAGCCATGCAGAGCGTGGAAAGGCCCAGAAAGTGAATGCGTATCTGGCAGTGGGAGGCGTGTTGTGGTAGTCGATGATCTTGTTGGGAGCCAGCAAGGTGATTCCGTCGGCGAGATGAAGGGTCGAGAAGAGCAGCTTCGCGGCATCGAAGTCTGCCTGTTGAGCGGCGTCACGAAGACTCTTGTCGGCAATGAATCGATCAATCAGCTGTCCGACATGGGCGGCTTCATAATTCCAGAGCGTACGACGAACATCGGCCTGAAGCGTAGATAGGATTCCGGGGTCGGTAATGCGATGACGTTGCTGGAAAATTGCAGTTCTCCCGAGCGTCCAGCAAATCAGACCTTCAGAAGTATCGAGGATATTGTCCACTTCCGCTTGCGTGAGTTCGTCGACCGGTCGCGGCAGATAGGTGAAGTGCAGCGCCTCAATAGGCTTTACACGCAAGGTCACTTCATAGATGACTCCGCAAAGACCATAGCTCGACCGCATCATGTGCAACAGGTCCGGGTTATCGGTCTCGGAAGCCTGGGCGAGCTCCCCGGCCGGCGTGACCCACTTGATCTGGGTGACATAAGAACTCACCTGGCCGAATTCGATACCGTCCAGAGCGTCTTTGCTGTGGCAGCAGGCGGCCGAGCCGAGCGTCATGTTGCCGATTTCAATGTTCAGCATGAGTTGAAGACCATGATCGCGGAGAGCCCTGGACGCGTCGATGATCTGCAGGCCGGCCTGAGCGGTGAAAGTGAAATTCGCGCTGTCGATCGCGATGACCTGGGCCATGCGCGACATGTTGATAATGGTGCCGTCCGATGAAGCGCAGGGAGTGAGGGAGTGATAGCTTCCCATTGCTCGGACGGGTCCGGGGTAGACCGAGGAGTCGCGCAGGATCGCCTGGATTTCTTCGACCGTGTCAGGGTAGATGACCTGCTGGGGAGAGACGGTTATGCTCCCGTCATAGTTCACAATTTGGGTGGGCATATGTAACCTCGGAGGTTTCTATTTTTCGCGGCTGAGGAGAAAAGCGTGCTCGGAGCGATCCTTGATGTCAGAGGGAATTTAGCATGCACGTTCGATCTACCGCTATCTGAATCTCATATATGCCAGG
This sequence comes from Terriglobales bacterium, assembly GCA_963823845.1. Taxonomy (GTDB): domain Bacteria; phylum Acidobacteriota; class Terriglobia; order Terriglobales; family Acidobacteriaceae; genus Alloacidobacterium. The sequence continues at coordinate 414,534 of CAWGND010000014.1, read as the reverse complement.
CCCGATGCTCGGGGCATCCCGCTTTTGCGAAATCGCCATACACTCATGGAGTGCGACTCCCGTCGCGCGTCTGCGGCAAAGTCTCTCTTCGGAGGTAGCAATAAATGGACGAGGCAACAAGAACAAAGCCGGCGCCCGACTTGCGCGAGATTCTGGCTGCGGAACGCACGTTTCTTGCGTGGATTCGGACTGGCCTTTCCTTGATGGGATTTGGATTTGTCGTGGCGAGATTCGGGATATTTCTGCGGGAAATCCAAGTCGCCCGGCTCGTTGCTTTCGTCCCGCCTTACGACGTGTCGCTGTGGTTCGGCACGGCGCTTATCACCCTGGGCGTGATCGTGAATCTATTGTCTGCCTGGAAGCATATTCTCCTGGCCCGGCAGCTGGATCGGGGCGAAGCTGTGCCGTCCCGCCCTAACATGCTGGCGATCTCTATCGCGATCTTCCTTGCCCTGGTCGGGCTCGCGATGGGGATTTACCTGATTTCCATAAGCGGCTCGGCGCGAAGTCACTCCGAGAGCAGCGGGGCCGTATCGATGGCACCGGCGATCGCGGGGACGGTGCGATGCAATAATGGTTGACTGCCATGGAAAAAGACGTCCACGCGGGAGAACAGGAGATCGACCCGAGAATTGACCTGGCTGTGCAGCGCACGGAGCTTGCGTGGGACCGCACTCTGCTGGCTTGGATCCGCACCGCGCTTTCGCTGATGGCTGCTGGAGTCGCCTTCGATAAGGGCACACAGCTTATGCATCAGGCGCGGCTGGCAACCGGGACGGCCTGGGTGCGGAGCGGTCATTTTTCCGGTCTCACCCTGACCGGGTAAGCACGCTGCTGCTGGCGGTCGTCATTTGGAATCACATGCAGGGCACTCGTGCCGTTGCGCGGATGAGTGGTCGCACTCCGCCTCGAGTGACGGCTGCCGAACTTGCCGCGGCGCTGGTGATTGTTCTCGGGGGCGTGGTGCTGGTCATTCTCGTCAGGAGCAACTGATTCTGACGGTCAACTTACCTTGGCTGCAAAGCGCTCGCGACGACGTTCCCATTCTTCGGTCGAGAAGACGCGCGGGCCTACGTCGATCAGGCGCGGGAGCATGTTGAAGACGGTCACGGGTGTCCAGCGTTTGCCTTCGCGGGTGCGGTAACCTTTCTCGTTCAGGTCGCTGGCGACGCTTGAGAAGGGAAAGTCTTGGACGAGGAGCTCCATCATTTGCATGAGCGCCTGGTTCTCCTGTTGGTCGATCTCCAGTCGCGTGCAATCTTCCGAAAGGCGCAGGCCGAAGGGCACGTCTTCGGTGTCGATGGAGCCTTCAGGGGCATTTCCGGGCAGCTCGCGCCGCCATTCCACCGAGACCACCTGCCAGCCCGCTTCTGTTCTTTGACGCAGTAAATCCTGACGCAAAGGCCCATGAATCACGTCACGCATTCGCTCAAAGTACGCCATTCGTTTCCTCCGAAAAGACACAATTCCGCCCCTTAAGAGGGCAATTTTGAGGCCGCGTTTTGAAGCCTGAACTTCACCCGTAACTTTTTGATAAATATAAGATCCGGGACTCGTCTGGCTGGTGCAGGTGTCCGCTTTTGCTCAACCGCTGTCCGCAGTCGAACACATTTCCTGCGACGCCGCAGATGTACCGTCGCAATCAATACCTGGATTGAGAGACAACCGGGCGGCAACCCTATAATCAACTTTTGAGCGAGACAACTACACACAAAACAATGTCAGCCCGGGCGTCAGCGGTGGCTGTTGCTGCGGGTATTTTGCTGAGCCGGATTGTTGGACTGATTCGCGACCGTGCATTCGCCCATTTCTTTGGCACTTCTGATGCCGCGGACGCGTTTCGGCAGGCTTTTCGCATTCCTAATTTTCTGCAGAATCTTTTTGGCGAAGGGGTGCTCTCGGCTTCGTTCATTCCCGTCTATGCGCGTCTTCGCGCCGAGAACCGGCATGAGGAAGCATCGGAACTGGCCGAAGCGATCTTCTCACTGCTCTTTCTTGTCACTTCGGTTCTGGTGGTGGCTGGTGTCTTTGCTGCTCCATGGCTCATTTACGCCATCGCGCCGGGCTTTCATGGGGCGAAGCGCGACCTGACGATACACCTGGTCCAGGTTCTGTTTCCGGGCGCGGCGCTTCTGGTGTTTTCGGCGTGGTGCCTCGGCATCCTCAATAGTCATCGCAAGTTTTTTCTCTCGTACGCAGCTCCGGTGATCTGGAATGTCGCAATTATTGCGGCATTTCTGTGGAAAGGCGGACACCAGACCGAGGAAAAGCTTGCGGTCACGATTGCGATCAGCTCGGTGATCGGAAGCGGCCTGCAGTTTGCTGTTCAGCTGCCTACCGTATTGCGATTTCTGTGGCCGATGCGGCTGCATCTTCGCTTTCGCACGGAACAGGTGCGCACGGTGGTGCGCAATTTCTTTCCGGTCTTCATTAGTCGCGGCGTGGTGCAGATCAGTGCTTATATTGATTCCCTGCTCGTTAGCTTTTTGCCTACCGGCGGCGCTTCCGCGCTTGCCTATGCGCAAACGCTCAATTCACTGCCCGTGAGCCTCTTCGGCATGGCGATTTCGGCGGCGGAGCTGCCGGCGATGTCGAGCGCGTTGGGCACTCAGGAAGAGATTGCCACGACGCTGCGGCAGCGTCTTACGGCTGGACTGCAGAACATTGCGTTCTTTGTGATTCCGTCGGCGGTTGCGTTCATCATTCTCGGCGACGTCGTCGTTGCGACAGTTTACCGGTCCGGGCATTTTGGCAAAGACGATGTGACCTTTGTGTGGACGGTGCTGGCTGGCTCGGGTGTCGGGCTGCTGGCTTCAACTTCGGGACGGCTCTACTCGTCGGCGTTTTATGCGCTTCGAAACACGCGTACGCCGCTCAATTTTGCGCTGATTCGCGTGGCGTTGACGCTGGTTCTTGGATATTTTTTCGCGTTGCCGCTGCCTCGGCTGCTCGGGATCGATCACCGGTGGGGCGTGCCCGGGCTTACGCTTTCTGCGGGTATTGCGGGATGGGTGGAATTTATCTTGCTGCGGAGCGCTTTACATGCGCGGATTGGCGCAGTGGCTTCGCTGACTTCCCGGATCACGCGCCTTTGGCTGGCCGCGCTTCTTGCCGCTGCGATTGGATACGGTCTCAAGCTCGTTCTCTCTCCCTATATGAATCAACTATTCCCGAGGAAGGCTCCCCTGGTGCTTGGGCCCAGCGTGCTCGTCGTTTATGGTGCTTGTTATCTTGCGCTTGCAACTTTGATGGGTATTGCGGCTCCGGGAACGCTGCGGCGGCTGTTCCGTCGTTAAAGCAAGCAGGACTGATCTTCCGACCAAAGCATGACAACTTCATCGGCCCATTTTCGTTCAGTTTGGTCGGCGGCTGGATCGCACCGGGGTAACACTCAGCCTGCTGCAGTGGACAGGAAACTCGTTTGTCTCTTATGTGTCTTCAAGTAAGCTTATGATTCGCATCTGGAGGTCGAACGATGCTGGAGCCAATCCTGACCACGGCATTGGAGAAGGCCGTGAGCATGGGATCACGATATCTCGATGACGCCAGAAAAGAGGTCAGGCAGGCGGAGAAAAACAACGTCGCATCCTGCATTAAGTTCTTAGAGGCGGCCCGTGCCGCAGTGCTTGGCCTGGAAGACGAGCTGGACGAGATTCTTATCGAAGCCGGTATGGTCGCCCGCTATGAATGGGAGTGCCGATCCGAACTGTTTGCGCGCATTCACAACTACCTGAATCGAGACAGGCTTCGCCCGATCCTTGATGGATCTCTCCAAGGCGTTAGCGCGTGCTACAAGTTCGCGGCCCAGGATGCGGACGGATTTTTTCAACGGCGCCATCGACGGATGCAGAAGGCCGAATCCGTGAATGATTTGTTGCGGCTTTTTGGCGCCCTGTCTGACTATCTAAAGTCTTTAAGTGCAACGATGACTTTGGACAGAGTCAACTACGTCGGGCCCTCCGGGATCAACATCCAAGAGTTGCTTGACCTGGAAAAGTACCTGGACGACTCGCATTTTGGCGCGAAGGATATCAAGATGCGGAAAGAGGAGATCAGAAAACTTGCCGCGGCGGCGCAGGAAACGCGTCTGCGGCGCGGGCTCCCTTTGGCAGCCGAGACCAGGAAAGTCATCCAGGAACTCAACGTCGTTTTTCGGCTGGAGACGATGGATTAAACGCTGTTCGGCTGTTCCCGCGTTAAAGCGTCATTTCCGGTTCGGCCTCACTAAGAAAAGCCGCGGTGTTACCGCTTATGGATCCCATCTCTTTTTCATAGCAAGCTGTGCAGCCTTATGGCTGCTCCCTCGCTGACCACTGGAAGCAGATGCCGAAGCCGTCGGGGTCCTTCACATATAACTGCTTCATGCCGTAGGGAGCTACCTTCGGAGGCTTCGCGTCGATGCCGCGTGAAATCAGGTAGGCGTATGCGGCGTCGACGTCCGGACAGCCTAAGAACAGGCAGGTGTCGTTGTGCGCGAGGGTTCGGGAGGGATCCTGAACGGGCGGCCTGTACTCTTCTTCGTAAGCGGTGTTGAGCATCAGGTCGATGCCGTTAAGCTTGAGCCATGCCCAGCCGCAGTTGGGTACTGGCTGGGATGAACTGTGCACTTCAAAGCCCAGCATGTCGCAATAGAAGGCGAGCGATGTCGGCATGTCATAGACCTGGATGAGTGGCGTCATACCTCGAACATCGATGGACATGGGCCGCATTCTCCTTCCTTAGGATTTGGCGTCCATCATGCCGGGTGCCCCGGCGATGGTGCGAATGTCGTTCCATACGAGCCAGTGGGGGTTCAGGTCGTCTGCGCCGCGGTGCTTGTAGAACTGGTGGGCTGTTGTATTGGAGGGATCGACATCGACGCAGATTTTGAACGCATTCTGTTTAACAAACCATTTCGCCAACAGACGTAGCAGTTCCGATGCGATGCCGCTTCCCCTCCGCTCCGGGTCGACGTAGATCCATTGCAGTTCGCCGTCGCATGCGTAGCGGCGGGTGAGATGCCCTGCGATGAAGCCCACCACGGTTTCACCTTCCCGCGCGACGAAACCCACGCGGAGCGGGAGCGCATGTTGAGGATTGTGCTCTCCGTCGAAGTAACGGGTGATGCGGTCGGTCCAATACTCGCTTGTGCCTCGCTTCGACGAGCGCAGTTGCGCCATTCCGGGGATGTCGACTGCTTCGGCTTGTCGATACTGTAGATTAGACATGAGGGTGCGAGTGTTGCGCTCTTAGGCGGCATGTTACTCCAGGCAGCTCGCGCTTTACATTTTCCTCCGGGACCGTCCAAGAAGCAGATGCCATTGAGATTCCCCTTTTCATTTTTCCTGGTTACGGTAGTTGCCAGCATCGGTTTCTATGCCCCCGCACAGCAGGTTGCGATTTCCGCCGGTGTTCCGCTGCGGATTCAGATCGACAAACGCTATCCGGTGAATGTAGGAACCAGGGTGGAAGGCCACCTTATCGCCCCGGTCTTTCTTGTGGACCACGAAGTTCTGCCGGTGAACACGCGGGTTTTCGGGATCAGTGATTGCGACGCATCCGATCATGGGAGGCGAGCGCACCGACGCTCTGCTCAATGGCGACTTTACGCCTCTGGTTGCGCCTGAGCTGCGTTTTAACCAGATCATCCTGCCGGACGGAACGGCTGTGGCGATTTCCACCCACGTGGTCCAGCGCGACGGCTCCGTCGTACGCATGAAATCTTCTGGGAAGAAACCGTCGCTCACCCAGCAGACGGAGGATGTCGTGAAGCAGCGCGAACAGGACACACTCGACGAGATCACGAAACCAGGCAAATCGGACCGCCTGCTGCGCATGTTCTATATGCAGCTTCCCTATCACCCGCAGCGCATCTGGCCGGGCACCCAGTTTGACGCCGACCTGACTGCGCCGTTGAGCATTCCGCAGAAGAATCCTCCTGCGCTGCTGCCCGTTTTGCCGCTGAGCGAAAGGTCCCTGGTGGGGGTGATCGAGGCGCGTCTGACGCAGGACCTGAGTTCCGCGACCGCGAAGCAAGGCGAAACAGTCGACGCGGTGCTTACCAAACCGTTGCTGGATGGCACGAAGAAACAGGTACTTCTGCCGGAAGGGACCCACTTGGAAGGAGTGGTACTGCAGGCAAAGCCGGCGCGCTGGCTCGCCCGGAATGGCAAGCTGCGCTTCACCTTCCGCCGCGTGGAGCTGCCGCAGACGTCGATCGCGGACGCCCCGAAGCAGGCTCCTGAACTGGAGTCGCGGCAGGCGAATTCTTCGTCCGCGACGGATCATCCGATCCACGGGCGGATGATCACCTCGGAGGCCAATCGTAACCAGAACGTCCAAATCGACTCCGAGGGTGGCGCGAAGGCCACCGGAGGCCCGGACAAATATGTCGCGCCGCTGGTTCTGGGGTTGTTTGCGGCTTCGGCTTCGCTGGGCGACGACGACAACGTCGTCAAGAACGGCGTGGTCGGCAACGGCTTTGGGCTGATGGCGCGGATTGCCACGATGGCCGCAGCTAACCGAGGAGTAAGCATGGGCTTTGCTTACTATGCCCTGAGCAAATCGGTCTACAAGCACTGGATCGCTCGCGGCAGCGAGTTAACTTTTCCTAAGGACACCCGCGTTCAAATTGAGCTGTCAGAGCGCTGAGTTGCTGTCTTCACACCGCAGGTTGCCGATCAAAGAGATGGTGCATTGGCCCTCTGCCCTGGCCCACAGGATATGCGGCTTTCAGGGCTGCGGTCACATATTCTTTCGCGCCGGACACGGCTTGCTCTGGTGAGACTCCCTGAACAAGCTTGCAGAGCAGCGCCGATGAAAAGGCGCATCCGGTTCCGTGGTTGGATTGGGTTTCGACCCGCTCGCCCGGGAGCCAAGTTCCCTTTCCATCGGAAGTAAGCAAGAAATCGTCGGGGCGGTCTAGATGGCCTCCCGTTGCGACTAATTGCAGTTTGGGGTTTCCAGCTTTGCGGGCCAGTTCCTGAAGGCGGTCGGCTGCTGCTGGAACGTCCTCTCGGGAAAGCGGGTTGCTTGCTGTCAGGATGGCCAGTTCTTCCAGGTTTGGCGTTATCCAGCCGACGTGCGCCAGCAACTCCGACCGCAGGCAGTCGACTCCTTCGACGCTGAGCAATTCCCTGCCTGAGCTGGAGCGGATGACCGGGTCGAGGACGACTCGCTGGCGGTCGATTCCGGTTTCGGTCAGAAATCTGGCTACTTCGCTGACCGCCTCCGTGGTCGCCAGCATGCCGATCTTCACCCCTGAGGGGGAGACGTCCTCGCGCAGGCAGGACAGGGTTTCCCGAATGGTGTTGGCGGCCACCGGTTCGACGCGCTGCACGCCGAGCGTGGATTGCACGGTGAGAGCGGTAATGCAGGCCATTCCATAGATGTAGTGGGCAGCGAACACTTTGAGGTCGGCGGTGATTCCGGCGCCGCTGGAGGGGTCGAAGCCGGCGATGGTGAGCGCTATGGTGTGGCCGGAAGCCGTAGTGTTTTCCTGCATTCCCGCTTGCGCTTGCTGGTTCATCGTGTTTTCATCTTAGACCGGGCGGGAAACCGCCGCCTTGTCCCGGACGGTAAAAAGCCAGAAATGGGCTACCACAGTTGTTACATTCTGGCAAGGGGATAACGAAGATAAATACTTAGTTTCGTTTGACTTAGCTTTTCAGGCTCCTTACAATTTGTATATGGAGGACTATGAACGCTATCGCAACGGATACGATCAAAAGCATTCCTAAGCTCTCGACTTATGCCGGAGTTGTCCTCGCTGCCATGCTTGGACTTTTCGGATTGAAGGCTGGTGTACCGGCCTCTACCCATAACCCGCACCCGCCGATACTTCCTGACAAGGATCTCGGAAAGAATGCCAAGGCCGACGCAAAGCGTCACTGGTATCAGATTGGCCGCGCCTCCTGGTATGGCGAAGAACTCCAGGGGCAGCAGACTGCCAGCGGTGAAGACTTCGACATGAATCAAATGACGTGCGCTCATCGCAGTCTTCCGCTCGGCTCGCTGATCCGGGTCACGAATCTGCGCAACCACAAGGCCATTGTGGTGCGGGTAAACGACCGCGGGCCAGTGCCGCAAGACCGCGTTGTCGACCTTTCCTACGCCGCGGCGCGCTTCCTTGGCTTCAGCAGCAGAGGGACCGCGCCTGTGCGCCTGGATCTGGTGAATTCGAAGACGGAATTGGCCCGCTTGAGTTATCCGCTGACTCCTGCGCTCGCAAAGCCGTAAAATCGTCTTCGACATGGCCCCCTCTGAACGTGTACCTCAGGAGGTCCCTGCACGCCACGACGCGCAGGGACGCCCTGCAGCAGAACCAGCCGACAAACTTATTGTTGCTCTCGATTTTCCCGACTCGGTACAAGCATTTGCACTTGTAGACCGGCTCGAGGGGCGCTGCCGCTGGTTCAAGGTTGGCCTCGAACTGTATCTGGCAGCAGGAAACAGTGTCGTCGAAACTCTCAAAAGGCGCGATTTTGGGGTATTTCTCGACCTGAAGCTGCACGATATTCCGAATACCGTTGCCGGTGCGGTGCGTTCGGTCGCCCGACTGGGAGCGGATCTGCTCACCGTACACGCCAGCGGCGGTCCGGCGATGCTCGCGGCCGCTGCTGAGACTGCGGCCGGCTTGTCAGTTGCTCCGCGGTTGCTTGCCGTCACCGTGCTCACCAGCATGGACGCGGTACAACTGATGGCGACTGGCATCTCTGCCTCGCCTGCCGAACAGGCGCTTCGGCTGGCCAAGGTCGCGCATGCTTCTGGAGTTCACGGGCTCGTTTGCAGCCCGGAAGAAGCCTCTCAAATGCACCTTGCGCTTCCTGATTCGGTGCTGATAACGCCTGGGATACGCCCGGCAGGCGTCGCTGTGGGTGATCAGAAACGCATCGCCACTCCTGCGGCCGCGCTGGCAGCGGGAGCCGATTATCTGGTAGTGGGGCGGCCGATTACCCAGGCTGAGGATCCGCTTTTGGCTGCGACGAGCATTCTGAGCGAAATTGCGACGACAAATTGAGGCGATCCGGTATTTATCAATGGTCGAGCGTGTTACTGGTTTGTTTACTAGTTAATTAATATGTAACCAGATTGTTGATATGTTCGTTATTCCATTTTACGGATTTATATTGCTAAAAACTGGATCACCCTTTCCATGTTACACATATGGTTAATATCGCCGCAATTGTTAACTTCCTATAAATAGTTACATTTAGATAATCACTAAACGCCCTCCGAAAATGGCCCTTGAAATGCCTTCAGTGGTGTCATTCGATAAGAATTTGATTTATCCGTTGGAGGGGTGACATGAATTACTTTTGGAAGAGACTCGCGGGCTTCGCAGGCATGCTGCTGTTCGTCTGCGGCGTCAGCTTCGCCCAGGTCGATACCGGCACGGTCGGTGGGACGGTCACAGACTCGTCCAATGCCGTTGTGTCCGGAGCAACGGTAACTCTGCGCAGTCTGCAGACTGACGTAAAACGTACAGTCGAGACGTCGGCGAACGGAACCTACACTGCTACGAGCCTCAGCGCCGGAACCTATGAAGTGACCGCAACGGCGGCTGGCTTTCAGCCTTTCACCACGAAAGTGGAAGTTACGGTGGGTGGGCATGCCACCGTCGATGCGACGTTGAGCGTCAGCACCGCAACGACTTCGGTAGAAGTGGTCGGCGAGGGTGGCACGCAGGTAAATACGCAGACCCAGGAATTATCACAAGTGGTTAGCCAGCAGCAGGTTTCGCAGCTGCCCAGCCTGACGCGCAATCCATATGACTTTGTTGCTCTATCCGGTAACATCTCAAATGGTGATAGCTCGAACAGCGGCAACTCGCAGATGGGTGGAAACACCCAGAATGCCACGACGCGCGGCGTCAACTTCAACATTAACGGTCAGCGCTCCACTGGCACGGAAATCCTGCTGGATGGCGTCGAGAATGTCTCGGTATTCGGCGAAGGCGTAGGCATCGTGGTGCCCATCGACGCGGTCAATGAATTCCGCGTGACGACGAGCAACTTTGAGCCCCAATACGGCCGCGCTTCGGGTGGCGTGGTGAACGTGGCTACCAAGGCGGGATCAAACAGCTTCCACGGCAACCTGTGGGAGTTCAATCGCATTGCAGCTTATACCTCCAATACCGAGACGAACGACCAGATTAACTCGGCGTTCCTTGCCGGGGGCGGCACAGGTCCGCTTCCTGCTCCTAAGGGCCAGTTCACCCGCAACCAGTTTGGTTTCGCAGTTGGCGGACCAGTGCTGAAAGACAAACTCTTCTTCTTTGGCAGCACGGAATGGATTCGTGTCCGCAGCGCTGCAACACTCACTGCGGCTGTGCCTACCCCCCAGTTCCTTGCGCTGGCCGCTCCCAATATTCAGGATTTCTTCAGCAAGTACGGTGGGGGCAAGAGCTTCAATTTTACGCAGACCTACGCTGCGGGCGATATTGGAATGGCGAATGCGCTCATCCCGGCCAACACGCCGGCACTCGGCACTGTGGCCTTCGCCGCCCCAACCAATGCCGGCGGCGGCTTTCCGCAGAACGCCTATAACATCGTAGGTCGCGTGGACTACAACCTGAACGACAAGACGCAGATGTTCTTCCGTTTCGTCGACTACAAGGAAGTGGATGAGGCTGGCTCGCAATTCGCCTCGCCCTACTCGCAATACAACGTGGGCCAGACATTCGACAACCAGGCTTATCTTTTCAGCGGATCACACGTCTTCAGCCCGAGCCTGCTCACCACGACCAAGCTGAGCTTCAGCCGGTTCAATACAACCCTCTCCTACGACACCGCGCTTCAAGAAACGCCAACCTTGATTGTTTCCGTGAACGCGCAGGTGCCGGGAACCGGCACGTTTATCCAATTGCCTGGTTTCTACAACTTCAACCCGGCCAACGGCGGCCTTCCCTTCGGCGGCCCGCAGAACACTATTCAATGGAACCAGGACCTCAACTGGACCAAGGGTAAACACTCCATGCAGTACGGAGGGCAGATTCTTTATATCCAGAGCAACCAGGCTTATGGCGCTTATGCTCAGGCAAATGAACAGCTCGGCAACAACCGAACTACCGGCCTGCAGAACCTTTCTACCGGTGACTTGTTTGAGTTCCAGGCTGCTGTGAACCCGAATGGCGCGCTCCCATGCGTACGGAATCAATACACAGGAGACTTGACGCAAACGCCAGGCTGCTCCATCAACCTGCCTGCAGGTCCGCCAGTCTTTGCCCGCAGCAACCGCTTCCATGACTGGGCAATCTACGCACAGGATGCCTTCAAAGTCACACCGCAATTCACCTTTAACTATGGTGTCCGGTACGAATACTATGGTGTCCAGCACAACAACCATCGGGACCTGGACTCCAACTTCTACTACGGAAACGGAACGCTGGAGCCGGCGAATATCCGTACCGGTCAGGTGTACACAACCCCGAACAGCCCGATTCACGGGCTCTGGAATCCGCAGTACGGAACCGTTTCACCGCGTATCGGTTTTGCTTATGACCTCTTCGGAAACGGCAAGACGTCAGTTCGCGGCGGCTATGGCATCAGCTATGAGCGCAACTTCGGCAACGTGACATTCAACGTGATTCAGAATCCGCCGAACTATGCTGTGGTCATCGCGAACAATGTGCGGGTGGTCAGCTCAAACTCTGGACCACTTGGAGGCGCTTCGGGCAGCGTTCCGCTTCCACCGACCAGCCTGCGCAACGTCGACCAGAACATCCGCACCGCGCAGACGCAGTTCTACAGCGCAGCCGTGGAACAGCAGCTGGCTCCCGGCACCGTACTGTCACTGCAGTATGCCGGTGCTCGCGGCCTCCACCTGTATGACATCAAGAACATCAACGGTATCGGCGGCGGCAACGCCCTTCTGGGCGATCCAGTCACCGATCCGAACGGAAGCGGCTCCCAGAACCTTACCCGCCTTAATCCGCAGTACTCCAACATCAACAATCGCGGATCGAGCGGTGATTCCTACTACAACGCGGTGAACATTCAATTCCAGACCACGAACCTGCGCCGCACGGGCCTGGGCCTGGTGGCGAACTACACCTTTGCACATGCGACTGACGATTTGAGCACCACCTTCTCCGAGACGAATAACGCCTTCAGCCTTGGCTACACGGATCCATTCAATCCGTACCTCGACCATGGCAATGGCGATTTAGATCTCCGAAATCGGCTGGTGATTGCTCCCCTCTATCAGGCGCCGCTGCTGACGCACAGCAGTGCTCTCGTGAGACAGACCCTGGGAGGCTGGCAGGTCACTGGCATCTACACCGTCCGCTCCGGGACGCCGTTCACCTACTTCGACAGCACAAACAACTTCAGCGGATACAACATTGCCCGGTACACTCCGGCTGGCGGTGTGGTGCCGAAGCGGAAGTTCTCGTCCATTCCCAGCGGAGTTAACGGGGGTGGTGCAAACTCTTATGCCATCGGCGCATTGCCGGCTGCAAACTCGTGGTCCAACCCGAATCTCCTCGGAGCTTCGGATTGGGGGCCGTGGCCAGCTGACATGACGGCGCGCAATGCTTTCCGTGGCCCTGGCGCCTGGAACCTCGATGCCGCCGTTCAGAAGACCTTTCCGATTACCGAACGCTTTAACCTGGTGTTCCGTGCGGAAGGGTTCGACGTCTTCAACCACCACAACCTGTATATCCAGGAAGGGTTGAATGACGTGTTTAACGTTGGTGACGGTGTGCCCGTTCCGATTACCGCGTCCAAGGGCGGCATCGGCAATAACGGTGGCGCTAACGACGAACGCCGCTTCGGACAGTTCTCGCTAGCGGTGAAGTTCTAACCTCGAACGCAGGTTCGAATCACAGAAGAGGGCTTTCGGGCCCTCTTTCTTTTTTGGCTTACGAAGTGGGAACTCCGGCAAAAAAAATGCCCCACGTTACCCTCCGGCATGCTCAGGGGAACGTGGGGTATCTGGTATTTTACTTATGTTGTTGCTTACAGTTTTTCGTAGAAGTCGCAGGCGGAGCAAGAGATGTACACGCCGCCGGGGATGCCGCGTTCGCGGTCCTTTACCCGCTTTACGATGCGGGTGGGTTTGCTGCACTTGGGACAATCGGTGCTTTTGGACGTGTCCATTACTTTCTTGCGGTCTGCTGTCTTGGCGATCTTAGCCATGGAAACTCTGTCTCCTCTAAATAACGTTGCTTGTGTCTCGGGGCTTTCACATCCAAAGCGGAATCGGGGAAGCGCGCCAACAAAGCCTAGGCGACCCGGACCTCTGGGAGCCTGTCATAAACAGGCATCTAGAACAGTGCAGAAGAACGTCGGACTCGCTGTTGCTATTTTACAACATGTGACAAGAGAAACAACCTCGTGCTCGTGCCCTTATTACCGAGTCAATGGCAGCTCTGACGTGTTACAAACAAAAGAGTCCCCCAAGCGAGGTTGTACGCCAGAACGCATGCCAGTTCAGGAAAAAGTCTTGATTGTTGAAGACGAGGAGAATGCTCTGACCGGGCTGGCCGAACTTGTCTCCGGTTGGGGATACCGCACCGACACGGCCCGCGACGGCCTGGAAGGGCTGGAGCGCGCGCAGGCTTGGCAGCCCGGCATCGTGCTCACTGACCTGAAGATGCCGCGGATGGGCGGCCTTGAACTGCTGGAGCGGCTGGGAGAACTGAAGCAGCACGACCAGGCGGTCATTGTCATTACGGCGCAGGGGAGCATCGAGCAGGCTGTGGAGGCGATGAAGATCGGCGCGTATGACTTCATCCAGAAACCGATCGATCCGAACCGGCTGCGCTCCATTCTGGCAAACGCCAGCCGCCAGCGCGAGACACAGCAGGAACTTGAGGTCACGCGGCGCAAGCTCCGCGATACGGGCGTGCTCGGGCCACTGGTTGGCGCATCGAGAAAGATGCAGGAGCTTTTTGGCCTGATCGAGCGCGTGGCGGGCAGCAATGTCTCGGTGCTGATCACCGGGGAGAGCGGCACGGGAAAGGAATTGGTTGCGCGGACGCTGCACGATTTGAGCCCGCGCAAAATCAAGCCGTTCGTCGCGGTCAATTGCGCCGCAATCCCGGAGACGCTGATTGAAAGCGAGATCTTCGGCCACGAGCGCGGCGCGTTCACGGGAGCAATCGAGCGTCGTGCCGGGTGTTTCGAGCTGGCCGAAGAGGGCACGCTGCTGCTGGATGAAATCGGGGAAATGCCAGTGGGAACGCAGGCCAAGCTTCTACGGGTGCTCGAAGACCGGAAACTACGCCGATTGGGCAGCAAGATCGAGTCACCTGTCGATGTGCGTGTTCTGGCGGCCACGAATAAAAATCCGGATGATGCGGTGGCCGACGGTCATTTGCGAGGCGATCTTTATTATCGGCTGAATGTCTTTAACATTCATATGCCGCCACTGCGCGAGCATAAGGAAGACATTCCCGCCATCGTCGACTCTATGTTGCGCGACATGAATCAGAAACATGACCGGCAGGTGGCCGGGATCAATGATGAGATGCTGGCACGCCTGATGGCTTATGACTGGCCCGGGAATGTGCGCGAACTTCGTAATGCCATTGAGCGTGCGGTAATTTTGTGCGGAGAAGGCTATCTGGAGAGCCGGCATCTTCCGCCTGGGTTTGGCAGCAAACCGGTGAGGCAACTATTCGATCATGATGCCAATGCCATACAGTTGGAAGTAGGTACTACGGTCGATGAGGCCGAACGCCGGCTGATTGTCAAGACACTCGAATCCACGAATAATAATAAGACCAAAGCTGCTGAAATTTTAGGGATAAGCCTCAAGACTCTGCACAATAAGCTGAAGGAGTACGGGAGCGCAAGCAGCAGCACGGACGCTGTCGAAGAATAGCGAGTCCCGCTCCCGAAACTGTGCATGCGACTTAAGACCAAACTCGTGGTGGCGATCACTGGGCTGGTATTCGTCGTTGTCACCGTGCTGTCATGGCTCTACTTTGGCGAGCTGCTGCAGCAGCACATCGAGCAATCGTATAGCGCAACAGACATCATCGCTCACCAGCTTCAGTTCGCGACCCGCCTAGCCATTGAAAACGGCACACGGAACCAGACCATCAATGCGAATGACCCAGTGGAACTGCGCGCCGCCATTGCTACAGCCCTGCACAATGATCCAAGCCTGAACGCGCTGATCAGTTCGGTCATCAGCTACTCGCCGACAGTGTTCGATATCGCAATTGCGGACGGAAACGGGCGCGCCTATCTGACCACCGTCCCATTACAACAGGATAAGATGTTGCCGTTGCGGCAAGACTATGCTTCGTTGAAGCATGCCTCAGTGAAGCAAATACTGGATGTAGTTTTTGGGCCGCCGCTAGTCTACAACGTCACCCTTGGACTGGAACGTCAGGGACAGACGGTGGCGAGCGTGCGCATCGGTGTTCGTACTACATTTCTGAGCGAGGACTTTCGTCCATGGATCACCCAGACAGCGGCCCTGATCGGCGTGATGATCGTCATTACGCTTATTGTTTCGGCTTTCGTTGCCAACCTCGCCTTCCAGCCCATCGAAGAGATCAGCCAGCGCCTCGATGCGCTGACGCAACTCCCCGAGTCTGAACCTGCCGGAGAGCTGGAGGCAGGCGATTCCGACGATGCGGTCGTGCAGGTCTCGCACAAGATCGACCGGCTGGGCCGCCGCATGCGGAACGTGGAAGAGGTCTTCTCGGCACTGAAAGAGAACCTCGATCAGATTCTCTCAAACCTGCAGGACGGCATGATGCTGTTTACGCATGATGCCCGCGCTGTGCTGGTCAGCATTTCAGTCGAGCGCTTCCTGAGCGTAGACCGGAACAGCATACTTGGTGCAAAGGTACCGGATATCTTCGACCTCAGCACGGTTCTCGGGCGAATGGTGCGCGAGGCATTCGACCGCGGGATCTCGCTGGTTCAGGAGGAGATTACGACGGAGACCGGCCGCCGTGTCGAGGTCTCACTCGATTTTATCTATGACGACCGCGCGCCGCAGCAACGCCAGGGCCTGGGCGCTCTGCTCACACTGCACGATATCGAGTCGGTACAGGAAATCGAGTCGGAACTGGAGCTTTCGCGGCGTATGGCCGCTATCGGACAGCTCACCTCAGGAGTGGGGCACGAGGTGAAGAATCCCATCAACGCCATTGTGGTTCATCTGGAACTGCTGCGGAACAAGATGACGGTCCAGGACTCCCCTGCCTTTCGGCATTTGGATGTGATCCAGAACGAGATTCAGCGCCTCGACCGCGTAGTGCAGACACTGGTTGATTTCTCCCGCCCCGTAGAGCTCAAGCTGCACGATCAAGACCTGCGGCGGATTGTGAATGCAGTGCTCATGCTGGCTTCGGCCGAATTGGAAACGCGCGACGTGCGCGTGATCAACGTGTCACCGGACCGCCCGGTCATCGCAAAAGTCGATGCAGACCTTATGCAGCAGGCTCTGCTCAACGTTGTCCTGAACGGGGCACAGGCGATGACCATGGGGGGCACACTGCGAGTTCGTCTCACCGAGGATTCTCGCTGGGCGGCACTGAGCATCGCCGATGAGGGTGAAGGTATCCCGGACGACGTCCGGTCGAAAATATTCAACCTTTATTTCACAACTAAGAAGGAGGGCAGCGGTATCGGACTGGCCATGACTTACCGAATAATTCAGCTCCATAATGGCCAAGTTGACGTAGAATCACAATTGGGCCGGGGAACGACGTTTACCCTAAAAATTCCAGTCGCTAACCCTTCAGAAACAAAATTGCGCGGCTATCTGGAAACAGATACCGCTGCTGGCACGACTATTGCAAAGGAGCCTTGGGGATGAAAGCCGCAAGCAGAGCTGCGGTTGTAACGGTGTTGCTCCTCTCTTTGCCGGGATGTGAAAACAAGGCGAAGACCGCGCCCCCTCCCCAAGCGCAAGCTCCAGCACCGGTTCTTCCGCCTTCCAAGATGGTTCATGTTCCGAGTCTTCCACCGCTTCCCCCGCCACCTCTTGGGGATGTAGCAGTTGCGACCGACCCACCAGAAAACCCGGAGCCGGTCCATCCACAAAAACCCGCGCATCATAAGCCTTCCCCGGCAAAACCCGCAAACACCGCAGACGTTGCTGCTACTCAAACCGGAGATAAGGCCGCGCCACCATCTCAGACTCAGGCGGCAAACGCCGGGGCTTCTGAGGTTTCTCCGATTGGCCAGCTCTCATCTAGCGGTGAAGGCGCCACCTCCCTGGGACGCCAGGATATCGAGCACCTCATCAGCGACACTGAGAATGGACTCAACGGCATAAAACGCGCACTGACCGGCGACGAGCAGACGACTTCCACTCAGATCAAGACATTTCTTGTCAAGGCGAAACAGGCTCTCGCGGATAACGACCTCGACGGCGCTCAGACTCTGGCTAACAAGGCCAAAGTGTTGCTCGAAGAACTCACGAAGAAGTAGCGCTAATCCGCTTCTGGATAATTCCTGTTAAAGGGGAAGACCAGTTCCATACTGGACGGAACTGGTTGGCCATTTAGCATCGCGGGATGAAACTGCCATCCATGCACAGTGTCGAGCACGAGTTGATCCAGAGCATTCCCCAGGCCGCTCACTAATGTGGCCTGCTGCACTTGTCCATTGGCCCCGAGATTCACGTCCACCACAACCTTCTGGTCGGTCTGCGGCAGCAGGGAGCGGTCCCTGACCTGTGGTGACGGCGAGACCGTCGGATAAGCCGGATACATGCTCTGCGCATCGCTTCCCAGCCCGGTTACGCCTGGATTGCTACTTCCGGCAGCAGACTGAGCAAGCAGTGGCCGAGACGGCTGCGGCGGAGCCTGTAACGCGGGAGTGGATTTCGCCGGCGTCGGGCTCAGACGATGCGGCGCGTTTGGCCGCGGTGCCTGGGTCTGTTCGGGCACTGCGGAATGCTCAGATGCCAGCACGGCGGCCAGGGCGCCTCGGCTGACTGCGACGACGGCGATCTGCTGGGATGATCCTCGGGTCATGGGTCTTAAAACTACCGTACGGCGCACGTGAATGGAGCCGGCGACGATGAGAGCAAGCAGGAGGGCATGCAGCGCAATTGAAAGTCCTGCCGTCAGCGCGATCCGCGCTGGAGGCGGTTCCTCATTTTGAAAAAGGCTAGGCATGGCTCGTTTCTCTATACTACTGTGCCAGTCTTTCCATTAGACGGCCAAGCGCGGTAAAGGGAACAGCACCTCAGCGTTCGCCCCACTTCAGCTTTGACCGCAGGACATCGAAGAATCCGGCGGAGCCCAACCGCACCAGCCGCACGGCATACTGCGAGCGGCGGCAGTGCAGCTCATCGCCGATCTTCAGCGGAATGGCCTCCTGGCCGTCCACAGTCAGATAGGTCTGATCGGGAATGCCTTCGACGCTTACGCTCAGATTGCAATCGCCGCGCAGGACGATCGGGCGCAGAGTCAGCAGATGCGGGCACACGGGGGAAACAATCAGGGCATCCACGTTGGGCACGACAATGGGGCCGTTCGCCGCAAGCGAATATGCGGTCGAACCGGTTGGGGTCGAGACAATGACGCCGTCCGCGCGAAACGACGCCACGAGCTGATTGTCGAGCTTGATGGTGAAATTGACCATGCGGGCAATCGCGCCTTTTGCCATTACCACATCGTTCAGCGCTTCATGCTCGACAAATACTTTTCCGTCGCGCCACAGTTCGCTATGCAGCATGGCACGCATTTCGGTGGCGCAGCAGTTGTCGCACCAGCCTTCGAGCGTGGAATAGATATCGGCCAGCCGCACTTCGGTTAGAAAGCCAAGCGAGCCAAGATTCACGCTCATGATCGGAACGTTGGTCTTGGCGAAGACGCGGGCCGCCGCCAGCAACGTGCCGTCTCCTCCAAGCACGACAACCAGCTCGGGATCTAGCGCCGGCATCTCGTTACGCGCAACAACCTTTTTTTCCTGCGCGTAGTTTCCGCTGACCGGATCGAGAACCGGCTCAAAACCGCGCGTTCGCAGCCAGAGAATCAGCTCGGGCAGAAGCGTAACCAGCTCTTCCTTTTGCGGCTTCGAAATTATGCCTATGCGTCGCATCAGGTTTCAGTGTAATCGCAAGATGAGGAAATTCTGACAGATTGACGCGGCTACGCCGCCTGGAATCTATTTTCGGGAAAAGCGGGCGTATAAAAGAAACTCACGATTTCCCTCCGCTCCGAGGATGGGCGAATCCTTAACCTCGATGGCTTCTCCACCCAGCGAGGTTATGCAAGCGCGAACCTTCTCGATGGCGAGTTGATGGGCCGCGGGGTCGCGCACGATGCCTCCTTTACCGATGTGTTCCCTGCCCGCCTCAAACTGCGGCTTCACCAGTACGACGCTCTCTGCTCCGTTGCCACCTTGATCGAAGGCCGCTGGGATCACTGCGGGGAGAATGAGAGTCGCCGAGATGAAGGAAACATCCATGCTCAGAAAATAGATGCCCTGTGGCAGATCTCCAGGCTGGATATGGCGGGCATTGGTGCGCTCCATCAGCGTCACTCGGGGATCGTCGCGCAGCTTCTGCGCAATCTGGCCGTAGCCTGTGTCCACAGCCAATACCTTTGCAGCGCCATGCTGCAGCATGCAGTCGGTAAAGCCACCGGTGGAAGCGCCCACATCGAGACAGAAGCGTCCGGTCAGATCGATCTTCCAGTGCGCAAGCGCGGCTTCGAGCTTGAATCCGCCGCGGCTTACGTAGCGGAGATCGTCGCCAAGAATGCGGATTGCAGCATCCTCGGTAACGCTGCTGCCGGGCTTGTCTATTTTCTGCTCATTGACCAATACCCTGCCGGCCAACACCAGCGCCTGCGCTTTTTCTCGCGTGGGAACCAGCTTTCGCGCCAACAATAATTTGTCCAGACGCATCTTCATGGTTGAGCCTGTTATGCTGGCACTCGCAGTGGGTTCAGGATCCGCTGCACTTGTAGAATACCTGCTTGTACACAGCATGCCCGACGATTCACAAAATCCGGAGCGCGAGCTGACGCGTATGCATGACAG
The DNA here is from genome assembly GCA_963823845.1 of Terriglobales bacterium. GTDB lineage: Bacteria > Acidobacteriota > Terriglobia > Terriglobales > Acidobacteriaceae > Alloacidobacterium. The sequence goes on along the minus strand of CAWGND010000014.1, from coordinate 394,588 downwards.
CGGCACGCAAGGGCCGGCTGACTTGGAGTTGCTGAAGCGCATCTCGCAGCGGGATGAGACGGCGATGGCTTCCCTCTTCGACCGCTATGCACGGATCGTTTACTCAGTCGCTTTGCGGGTGCTGCACGATCCTTTCGAAGCTGAAGATGTCATGCAGGAAGTGCTTATGCAGGTGTGGCGCGGCGCTCCATCCTTTATTGTCGGGCGAGGATCTCTCGGCGGCTGGCTGGTTGTTGTCGCCAGAAATAGAGCTATCGATGTGCTTCGCCGCCGCCATCCGTCCGATCCGGTCGACGAAGTGGTACTTCCCTCTTCGGTGGATTTGGCCAGTGAGGCGGAGCGGAACACGCTGATGGAAAAACTTCGCACCATCATGCAGGAGCTGCCGCCAGAGCAGCAGAAATCTGTACAACTGGCCTTCTTTGAAGGTCTGACACACTCGGAGATCGCGGAAAAGACCGGGGACCCACTTGGCACGGTCAAAACGCGGATCCGCCTTGCTCTTATTTCGCTACGAAAGGCATTGCAGGCTTGATTTACGGCGACCATATTTCGGAAGAAGACCTCGCACTTTACGCGATGCGCTCGCTCGCGCCCACTGAAACGGCCGCGGCGCAGGGTCATCTCAATACATGCGGGGAGTGCCGCAGCAAACTTGCGGATATCCTGGGAGAGTTGTCGCTGGTTGCCTTCACCGTGCCGCAGGAGCCGGTTCCTGCCGAGGCGCGAGATCGCTTCATCAAACGGCTCCGGGCCGAAACCGCTGCAAAGCGGCCGGAGGCAATCAGGCCGGCGCCAGCGCCGCAGCTGCCCGCGCATTCCAGCAACTGGTTCGGCGGACTGGGATGGGCCGCTGCCGCCGCAGCTCTGCTCTTTGCTGCCTACATGGGAAACAACACGCGCAACCTGCGACAGCAACTCGATTCCCAGCGCTACCAGGTTTTGCAGCTTTCAAATCAGGTATCGCGCTCGCAGCAGATTCTCGATGTGCTTACTTCGCGGACAGCAAAACGCGTCACGCTGCTGGAAGTGAAGGCCGCAGTGCAGCCCACGGCGCATGTGATCTACGAAAAGGACAAGGGCGCGCTTATTTTTGTTGCAAGCCATCTGCATCCGGTGCAAGCAAATAAGACCTATGAGCTGTGGCTCATTCCAGCCAACGGGCAGGCGCCGATTCCTGCCGGCCTCTTCCGTCCAGATGTCAACGGAAGCGCCAGCGTCGTTCTGCCGCCGCTTCCGACGGGTGTGGATGCAAAGGCATTCGGCGTAACCATAGAAGAAGCCCAGGGAGCCGCGACCCCGACGATGCCGATTGTCATGTCCGGACAGTAGCCACGCCGCTGCTTGAGACCGATACCTCAAGCAGATTCTGTGAGAAGCCGTTTGCCAGAACGGTGCTGTCATGCCCAGTTCGCAGAAGCTTGCTACACTCGGAGCGAGCCTTATCTCTCTCAGGAGTTGAAAGCGCATGTCTGAAAATGAAGTCAAGATTACAGTGCGGCCGAATGGCCCTTACCGTGTAGAAGGCCTATGCAAGCTTGTCGATGCGGATGGAAATGAATGGGACCTGACGGGCAAGCCTGCCTTCTCACTGTGCCGCTGCGGCGGTTCAACGAATAAGCCTTTCTGCGACGGAACGCACTCCAAAATCGGCTTCCAGGGCGCCGAGAAAGCTGTTGCCCAGGCCGACGCGCAGAAGCAGCCGTAGTGGCTTAACTGAGTTTAACGAGCGGCTCGCTGCAAGACGAAGTTGTTGTTCCGACCGGCGTTGCTGTCACAGGCATCTGAGAAGTGTAGGCCCCGCCTACCTAAGTTTTTCATCGATACAAGCGAGCAAACTCTGAAAAAACCGCAAGTCCCTCCCATTCGCGGCGCTACGGTCGGGATGACCATACACTTTGGTATCGAATGCCTGCTAGCCGAAAACCGCATATCGATGATTTAGCGCATCGAACCGCGAATTGCCGGCATCTCCTTACTGCAGGAGATTTCGTGGCAAGACGTCCAACGCTCGGTTTTATTCTTCGATTGATTACCCGCGCGGCATTTCGGCCGATGCAGGGTGAACAGCACAAGCCGGTGATTGCGGGAGATGGGGAGATCGGAGTGACCTTTATCGGCCATTCTTCATTTCTCATTCAGATTGGTGGCCTGAATTTGCTAGTCGATCCGGTTTTCGCCAGCTGGCTTATCGTTCTGCATCGCCTTCGGCGGCCGGGCGTGGCGATCAAGCATCTTCCTCCCATCGACGCCGTCCTGCTGTCACATGCGCATATGGATCATCTCAATCTTCCGTCTCTGCGCAGGATCATCCGCCGCACGCGCAGGCTCACGGGCAAGGCTCCCGCCGTTGTCGTGCCGTGGAACGTGGCTGATCTGGTTGCAGATCTGGGATTTTCGAGTGTTACATCGCTTGCGTGGTGGCAGTCGATGCAGCTTGGCGATGTCGAAATTACGCTTACGCCGGCAAAGCACTGGGGTGCTCGCAAGATGACGGACGTGCATCGCGGCTTCGGCGGATATGTGATCCGGAGCGGCGCGCGGTCGTTGTATCACTCAGGCGACACGGGCTATTTTGAGGGCTTCCACCACATTCGTGAGCGCCTTGCGCCGCGGATCGCGTTGCTTCCTATCGGCGCTTACTCGCCGGACAGTTTCCGCTCGGTGCACACCAGTCCTGAAGACGCGCTGCAGATCTTTACAGACCTACGCGCCGACACGATGATTCCCATGCATTACGGCACCTTCTGTCTTTCCGCTGAACCGATGGACGAGCCGTTGCCGCGTCTGCTGTCAGCGGCAGAAAAGGCTGGCGTGGTCTCGCGCATGCTTCCTCTTGCTGAAGGCGAGACGAAGATCTTTTCCCGGAACGGCACTGCGATCGAGAACACAGGAGCATTGACAGTGCACCGAACTGCCTGAATACTGGTGCAGAGTTGGAAGAAGCCGTAGACTTGCACTCAGATTCAATGAGCAAAACCGGTTCGCATCCCACGCTCGCAGATGTAGCACGCAAGGCCGGAGTCGGTACGACTACGGTTTCCCGGGTCATCAACGGTGGACAGCGCGTTAGCCCGCGCACTCTGAATCGCGTGCGCTCCGTCATCGAGCAGCTTGGCTACATGCCGAACCAGGCGGCCCGCATTCTCAAGGGCGAACGCACGAAGACAATAGGCCTGGTCATTCCCAGCATCGCCGATTCTTTCTTTGCGAGCTGTGCAGAGGCTGCGCAGGAGATTGCGCGCGCTAACGATTCCCTGCTCATCGTCACAGTTACAAATAACGATCCGCACGTCGAGATGGAAAATCTCAACGTGCTCATGCGTCACCGCACCGACGGACTGCTGCTGGCCCCGGCGAATTATCAGAGTGAATCTCTAGCCGAATTCCTCGGCAGGATTTCGACTCCGGTTGTTTCAATCGACCGGCCGGTACCCAAAACGGGAATTCCGAGCGTGGTAGCGGACAACTACAACGGGGCGCGCATCGCCATCGAGCACCTGATCGGGCACGGTTACAAACGCATCCTTTGCCTCGGCGGCGAAACAACGCTCTACACAATCCGTGAGCGGCTTCGCGGATACCGTCACGCTATTGAAGAAGCGGGTCTTCCCGCTCTTATTGACATGTCGGTGAAGGATTACAAATCAGCGGAATACGCGATCGAGAGCCACCTTTCTGCGTCGCAACCGCCCGACGCCATTTTCACCGTCAAGAACAGCACTACGATCTATGCCTTTGAGACGATGCAAAAAATGAAGGTCGCCATTCCGAAGACTGTGGCACTACTCGGCTTTGACGATTTTGAGCTGGCGTCCACGCTCAGACCTTCCATCAGCGTTGTTCAACAGCCGGTTGAAGATATAGGTCGCATTGCGGCGGAAATCCTCTTCGAGCAATTATTTCCCACCAAGAAGAAGAAGCATCAACTCACCAAAAAGCGCCAGGACCAGGTCAAGCTTGAGACCAGGCTGGTGCTCAGAAATTCCTGCGGCTGCAATCCGACAGCGCCCCAGGAACAATTCCCCGGATAGCGGCAAATATCCCAAAAGTTACCGGAGGCGGGGAAACGCTACCACCTCCATATGGAATCGTTTCCACTGCCATCTTTTTCGTGTATATTGCAGAGGGTTGCGATTGGACTTTGAACCCACGGCTCATTCCAGGCGCGGCTTGATGTTCCCCTAGGCATGAGATTTGGCTGTCCTTCTTGCAACCGGGATGTGATGTCGGCGTCCCGTATCTGAGACTGGCTGCGTATGAGTTCTTTTTCGGTTGGGGTGGATTTAGGCGGAACGAATCTGCGTGTCGCAGCATACTCGCGCGTGTCGGGATTGCTGCAGACGATTCTTCTGCCTACGCGGCTTTCTGCAGGCAGGCACGCTGTTATTGAGGACATGTGCGGTGGTATCCGCAAACTGCTGGCCGACTATTCCCTGAAATATGAACTTGCAGGAATCGGCATCGGCACACCGGGTCCGCTCGAACTGCCTGCAGGCCGCCTCCACAATCCGCCGAATCTGCCGGGATGGGACGGGTTCGAGCTGCGGGCCGAGATTGAGAACTGCCTGGACATGCCGATCACGGTCGAAAGCGACGCCAATGTTGCGGCGCTGGCAGAGTGCATCCTGGGAAGCGGCCGTACTCTTGGCATTGACTCGCTCTGCATGCTCACACTGGGGACGGGTATCGGCAACGGCATTATCCTGAACGGAAAAATCTGGCATGGCGCGCATGGCATGGCGGGCGAGGCCGGCCACGCAAATATATGGCCCGATGGACCGGCGTGCGGCTGCGGAAGCAACGGCTGCCTGGAGATGTATGCCTCGGCAACGGCAGTACGCCGGATTGCTCTTGAATCCGCAGACTCGGGCAAAGCTCCCGCGATTGCGACCCTGGCCAAGAAGAATCCCGATTTCACTACACGCGACCTGGCGGACCTGGCGGAAAACGGATTCTCAGACGCGCAACACGTCTTTGATGACGTGGGGCGCGCTCTTGGCATCGGCCTGGGTGATCTCGTAAACACACTCAATCTTCCCCTCTATGTGGTAGGCGGCGGACTGGCCAATGCCTGGAACCTGTTTTCTCCCGCACTGTTGAAGGAAGTACGTTATCGCAGCTATGTTTATCGGCTCACGGAGCCGGGCAGCGCAGTTCTCAATGGTAATGTGAATACCGGCACGCGTATTATTGCCGCGGAACTTGGCGCGGATTCTGGGCTGCTTGGGGCTTGCATTCTCCCCTACACCATTTCGGAGCAAAGAACTGCTGGCACGCCAGACGCGACGGTTCGGTAACAAGGCTGCTCATTCTCTTACCTGGACGCATCGGATGCGATTGAACTTCTATCTTTTTAAGAGCACGATTGTGGGCGCGCTCGGCGGCCTTCTTTTTGGATTCGACACAGCCGTTATCGCCGGCACCACCCACCAGCTTACGGAGATCTTTCATCTCACCCCCGGACAACTGGGCTTTACCGTCTCCGTCGCGCTGTGGGGCACAGTGATCGGGGCGATGTCTGCCGGAATCGTCGGGCAGAAGCTGGGTGGCCGCGAAACGTTGCGCATTATGGCCGTACTCTACGTAATTTCGTCGCTCGGCTGCGCATTTTCGTGGAGCTGGACGTCGCTTATCATCTTTCGGTTTATTGGCGGGCTCGGAATCGGCGGGTCCTCAGTGCTCGGCCCGGTCTATATCGCTGAGCTGGCTCCGGCAAAATGGCGCGGACGGCTCGTAGGGCTGTTTCAGATCAATATCGTCCTAGGCATCCTGCTTGCCTATGCTTCGAATTACTTCATCGAACGCCTGGGACTGGGAGTATTGCAGTGGCGCTGGCAGCTTGGGGTTGCCGCCTTTCCCGCCGCTCTCTTCCTAGTCATGCTCTATGGTATTCCCCGCAGTTCACGCTGGCTGGTGACGCAGAACCGCATTGATGAGGCGCGCTCTGTGCTCCAGTTGATGGGCACACCCGACTCGGAGGCGGAGCTGCGAGAGATCATCGACTCGATCCACCTCGAACGCAGCGCGAGATCGGAGCCGCTCTTTCAATACAAGTATCGTCTTCCTATCTTTCTGGCTGTCACGATCGGCATGTTTAACCAGCTGGCCGGCATCAACGCCATCCTTTATTACCTGAATGATATTTTTCGAGCAGGCGGCTTCAGCGCCATGTCCGGCGATCTGCAGGCTGTTCTGGTTGGCGCGATGAATCTGGTTGCGACGCTCCTTGCCATGAGCGTCATCGACAAGCTGGGCCGCAAGACTCTCCTGCTGATCGGTTCTGTCGGTACGGCGGCTTGCCTGTTGGGCGTGGCGGCCGTCTTCTTCAAGCAGGAGCATCAGGCATGGCTGGTATGGCTACTGGTTGGCTATATTTTCTTCTTTGCCATCTCGCAGGGCTCGGTCATCTGGGTCTATATCAGCGAGGTCTTTCCGACGCGCGTCCGCGCCAAAGGCCAGAGTCTTGGCAGTTCTTCGCACTGGATCATGAACGCCATTATCTCCGGCACGTTTCCGCTGCTCGCGAGATATTCGGCTGGCGCGCCCTTTGTCTTCTTCGCCGCGATGATGGTCCTGCAGTTCTTCGTCGTGCTGTTCGTCTATCCGGAGACCAAGGGAATCACGCTCGAGCAGATGCAACACAGTCTGGGAATCGAGTAGACAGTTAGGGACCTGTTAACACCCTGCAGCAGGCGACTATTGCACAACCTGGAATCCACTGACCTTTCCCTCGCTCGTCACAGAGAGCAGGATCTCACGAGTTCCGCCGGTGAAGGAGGCCAGGTAATCGTAATACATGCCATTTCCCAGTTGCGCGCTCTCCTTCAGACTCATCTGCGTTATGTGACCCAGCGCAGAGAATTGTTTACTTTCCTGAGTCAATTGCGCCGTGGTCAAGGCTGCGTTCATCTCCGGACTCAAGACGCTGCGATCTACCTTGCCGCTTGAGATGTCCTCAAATAACTTGCGTGCCAGAAGCTGTGGGAGGTTACCCGCTTCTGCTCCCTCCACGCGTGAGGCGTGCGGGGAAGCGCTCACGCGTGGTTCAATCGTCGCGAGGACGTCGTGCACCATTTGTTCAGGCAAGCCTCGAAAGACAACATCCGGGCTGTTTGAAAGCACAACGACTGCCAGCTGATCGTCGGGGAAAATCGCATTCAGGCAATAACCGCCCGTGAGTGGAGCATAGCCGTTGTGCCACAATTCGCGATGGCCATTTATGGACGTGGGAACAAAACCCATCGCATAATTAACCGCCTGCCCATTGGCCAGCGTTCCGGCAGTCCACAACCCGCGTACTGAAGCCGGCCTCAGCAGGCTACCCGCGATTAAAGCTGCGTCCCAGCGCATCAGGTCATTGGCGCTGGAGACAATGTTTCCCGCTCCGTAGAACAGATCCAGACTGATCGGCAGGGCGGCCGGCGAAAAGTTCCCTGCTGTTCCTTCATATGGAGTCGCAATCCCCTTTTGTGCCTGATAGCCGACTCCTGAGGCGGTCATAACAAGCGGGGTAAAAATGTTCTGCCGCAAAAATTGATCGAAAGATATGCCGGAACTCCTCGCCACTACCTCAGCCAGCGCGGCATAGTTTGTGTTGCTATACTCCCATTTTTCTCCCGGAGCAAAATCAGGCTTGTCTGTCTTCAGAATCGCGAATAACGTTTTTGGATCGATCTGTCCTTCGAGGGGCCAGTTATGCTCGCTTGTAAGTGGATAGTTATGCAGGCCGGAAGTCTGGTTGAGCAACATCCGCAGAGTTATCTTGTCCGCATTCGGCATTTCCGGCAGAAAGCGGCTCAATCTATCATCAGGTGATAGCTTGCCGCGCTCCGCTAACAACAGAATCGACGCGGCGGTGAATTGTTTTGTGATGGAGCCTACCGAGAAGCGCGTGTCAGGCGTTACTGGCGCCCTGCTCGCTAGATCGGCATAACCATATCCACGGGCGAAGACCATCTGCCCCTTGTACCAGACGGCCAGGGAAAAACCGGGAGCCCGGTTCTGATCATAAGCAGCCTTTCCAATGTTGTAGATAGTTGCAGTGTCCGGTCCTGTCAGAGCAAGTGCTGCGGGGCTTCCCGCAAGAAGGAGAACCGAGCTCAACAGACGCAACATGGCCGGATTGTAACGCGCTTTCCTGCTTCCCAAAATCACAAAACGGGCCATTTGTAAATCCGCAGAATCGTGCTCCCGCTGTGGTACATTCAGTTTTGACCATCGCAAAAGTCTTGTTGATCCCACGGTGAATGCCCGTGCCGATGGTCGTGCAAGGGGTGTACTTGGATCCTTTCGAGAGAAATCCAAATCCGATGTGGATTTACGACTCGGAAACCCTACGTTTTCTCGAAGTAAATCAGGCAGCCATCGATCTGTACGGCTGGTCCCGCGAAGAATTTTTGAGCATGACCATACTCGACATCCGTCCGCAAGAGGAGATCGAACCCGTCCTTGCATGTGCCAAACGGGGCGGCATACAACACGCCTCAGGGCCATGGCGGCACAGATACAAAGACGGATCGGAACATTACGTCCGGATCTCTTCCTATACTAGTGAACTCGCTTTGCGTTCCGTACGCGTCGTCACAGTCAATGATGTCACCGACTTGGTTCGGACAACCGAGGCCCTTACGCAGAGTGAGGAGATGTTTCGCGGCCTATGCGCATCGAGTCCCGCTGGGGTTTACAAGGCCCGCATCGACGGCTACGTGCTCTATGTCAACCCCGTCCTTGCAAACACATGGCAGATGACGGAGGAGGCGATGCTCGGCCACGGCTGGCAGAGGCGTGTGCATCCGGATGACATGGAAAGGCTGGCCGAAAACTGGCTCAAGATGAACACAGCTGGAGACTCCTATGAGCACATCTTCCGCATCGCCCTCCCGTCGGGTGAAATTCGCTGGATACATGGCCGCTCCACAGCAATCCGAGGCCTCGACGGAAAGCCAGTTGCTTCCGTTGGAACGACGGACGACATTACCGAGCGGCGCCGAGCGGAAGATGCTCTACGCATGAGCGAAGCGGGCCTGCGCGCTCTTACCGATCAACTGCCGGTTGCGTTGCTCTACGTGGACGCGCAGGGAAAATGCCGCAGAGCTAATCGTGCCTTTGAAGACTGGTTTGATATTTCGCGGGAAAAAATCCTCACGCTTGACTTTGAGTATTTCGTCCTGCGCGGAGATGGAAAGCAGTATGAGGCAGATGTGCGCCGCGCCTGGGGGCTGGTGATGCAAGGCACGCCTCTCCGATTCGAAAAATCCATCGTCATTCATGGCAGGAAGCGCACCATCGAGGCCACCTACACGCCCGATTTCGCGGCGGATAAGAGCATTGCCGGATTCATCGTTCTACTGCATGACATCACCGATCGCCGGGCTCTCGAAGATCAGTTCCGTCACGCGCAAAAAATGGAAGCGATCGGCAGGCTCGCGGGCGGCATCGCGCACGACTTCAACAACATTCTTTCCGTGATGAATGGATATGCCCGGATTATCGAGCACGAACTGCATGGAAATGAGCGCCTTGGCCCGATGTCGGCTGAGATCCATCGCGCGGGTGAACGCGCAGCGCGCCTCACCCAACAACTGCTCGCCTTCAGCCGAAAACAGGTCAGCCAGCCTCGCATCGTCCGCGTCGATGACCTGCTGCGCGACGATGAAACTATGTTGCGCCGCCTGGTAAGCGACGCGGTCTTTCTGGAAATGGCTCCCGGCGCGGACAATGCATGCATTGAGATTGACCCGCATCGGTTTAGCCAGGTGCTGCTAAACCTCGTGGTCAATGCCAGAGACGCAATGGATCACGGTGGCACGCTCACCATCAAAACGGCTGTGAAACATCGCAAAGTACTGGTCAGCGTGCACGACACTGGCTGCGGCATGCCCGCCGAAGTGAGAGAGCGGCTTTTTGAGCCCTTCTTCACTACCAAGGACGAAGGCAAAGGCACAGGGCTTGGGCTGGCGACCGCATATGGAATTGTTCGCGAGGCAGGCGGCAGCATTGCCGTTGAATCTGTTGAAGGTGTCGGGTCAACCTTCACGCTATCGCTGCCCATTGCACGCAAAACAAAAACGTCCAACACCGTGCCCGATATCCAGGATGGCCCTCAGAGCGGAAGCGAAACCATTTTGCTCATTGAAGACGACAGCAACATCCGCTACTTGCTGGCCCACACGCTTGAATCTTGCGGCTATCGCGTCGTGCAAGCGGAGAATGGCGCAGAAGGCCTGGCCATCGCGAAAGGAATGCTGGCGGCGATTGACGCCGTTATCAGCGATGCCATTATGCCGAAGATGAGCGGGCAGGACGTGATTGCCAGCCTGCGTCGTCTGCGTCCGGAATTGAAGGCCCTGCTAGTCAGCGGCCACATCGATGCTGATCCTAAGAATGTTGCCGGCGATCCGCTGACCATGTTCCTCTACAAGCCGGTTCCACCCGATACCCTTACCGCAGAACTGCGCCGCTTGCTGGATGGCACACCTGCCTCGGTCTGAGCGAACAGTCTCGTTCAGGAAATCAGCAATAAGAGCCTAGTTGTTGTCTTCGCGTCTGTGCAGGGTCGGACGATCGTCGCCATTCTGCGGCGGCGCATTCGGATCGGCATTTGGATCGGTGGTGCTTGCGCGCCGCAACGTCGGCTTTCCACTCTTGGGATCCATCAGCTTGCGCTTGTTCTCAATCCGTGCGAGGCGTGCCTTAACATCGTCGAACTCTGACGTCGTGACGAGATATTCATCCTTGGCCGGTAGAATCTTCGCGATTTCTTCCTGTGTGTGCTGAATTCGATCAGGCGTCTGCGGGTGATTCGAGAACGCCTTGGCGACGGCTCCCGGCTTCTGCTTCTCCAAGTTCTGGATCTTCTCAAAGAAGGTGACAAAGGCCTGCGGATCATAGCCGGCCCGATACATATACTGCACACCCAGATAGTCGGCCTGCCCTTCAAACTCACGCGAGAACATGAGGAAGGTCATGGGGATGGCTATATTGATGGCCTCGTAGATGCCGTAGCCGGCCCAGCTGTAACCGGTCATCATGATCAGCGGGATGGAGCCTATCTGGACATAGTTCATGCGAGTCATTTCACGCGCCGCGTGGTGCGCGCAGACGTGGGCTGTCTCATGAGCCATGACTCCGGCGAGCTCGGCTTCTTCATCGGCTGCCAGAATCAGACCTGAATTGACGTAGAAGAATCCGCCGGGCAATGCCATGGCGTTGATCTCGTCCGTATCGATGACCTTGATCGTGAACGGAACTTTGCAGTCCGAGTTCTTCACGATGTTCTGACCGATACGGTTGACGTACTCTGTCACGACCGGATCGGTGATGAGCTTCGTGCTCTTCTCGATCTCGTCGGCATAGCCCTTGCCCATCTTGATCTCGCCCTCGGTCGAATACCAGTTGCCAACGCCGCGTCCACCGATATTGCGAGTGCCCACCGCATTCACGTCTTCGATGCTGCCTGTCTTGACGTGGACGTCTTTGGGTTCAGTGTTGGGAGGCGGTGCCTTCTCGCCTGCTGCGTCGGGAGTGCTCTGACTGTTTACAGAGGCATCTGCGGCTGGCTTATCCTGGGGGGACGATGGAGCGGAAGGCTGCTGACTTGTCGCCGATGGCGTTCCCGGAGTGGGGGCAGATGCAGGCGTACTCGCCTGACCCTGAGTCTGCGATTGGGCCTGCGGCTGACTTCCGTTCGAGCTGCTCTGCGCTGTACTCTGCGTAAACGCTACCGGAGCCAGCGCAAGACTGGCGACCAGCAATAACTGCGGAGCAACCATCTTCTTCGTCAAAATTGTAGACATAGAGCACTCCCCAAGAAACAGGATGCAAACTGAATACAGTCTGCCATGCAATGACCTTAGGGCAGACTCCTGTCCCTATAGACGTTAGTATGCTCCTTTTGGTCAGCCTCTGCCTGCCAATTTAGGGGCGCTTTGGTTCCACCAAAGGCAAATTGCGCTTGAGGACACCGCGCACTTCGGATGGATCGAATGAGTCAGGATAAGCACGCGTAGCACAAGCACGGGAACAAAGCGGCATTTGAGCTGTTGCACAGCCCCTAACCCCAAATCGCCCGGGATAGCCAAGACAGCGACTACAGTTGAAAGCCCGCTGGAGACTGCCTTTTGAAAGGGCATCGTCCATTTTCGGGCACTGCATTCTCGAAATTGAACGCCAGCTGCTCATGTGATGCCGTGCGAGCTTCGCAATCCATGTCGCATCAGCCACTTAGCCCATTGCAACATTGGCCCGGAACCTGCTTCTTTACCCGTCGGAGATCCGCCGCCAATGAACTTCCGCTATGCACTGCGCCAGCTGCGCAAGAATCCGGGCTTTGCGATTACTGCCGTTCTTACGCTTGCCATCGGTATCGGGGCCACGACGGCCATTTTCAGCCTCGTCTACGCAGTTCTGCTGCGATCACTGCCCTTCCCGCAGCAGGATCGACTGGTGTGGCTGAGCCAGCAAGACCATTCGACGTCCGGAGTGACTGCCGAGTCGCTGAGCTATCCGGATTACTTCGACTGGCGCTCGCAGAACCATACGCTCAGCGGCATGGCTTCTTTCCGGCACGGAAATACCACGCTTTTCAGGAACAGCGAAACGCAGCACCTGGAATCGGAGGTGGTTTCAGCCAACTTCTTTCAGGTGCTGGGCGTGGCTCCCTTGCTGGGCAGAGATTTCCGCTGGGAGGAAGAGAAAGCGGGCAATCATGCCGTGATGCTGAGCTACGACCTGTGGCAATCAGCATTTGGATCGGCACAGGATATCGTCGGCCGCTCTGTCAGGCTTGGCGATTTTGACTACACAGTGGCTGGCGTAATGCCGAAGGGCTTCCAGTTTCCGCTGGAAAACCCAGCTCCTGCGCTGTGGCTCTCGCTCGCCGTTGACGCTGACGGGACCAAAGGAAAAGATGCGCCGACCACCCAGCGCGGCTTTGACACTCTAGGTGTCATAGGACGGCTGAAACCAGGGGTGACTTTGCAGCAAGCCAAGGCTGATCTCGGTGTGATTGCGAACAACCTTGCGCTGCAATATCCAGATAACAATAAGTGGTATACCTCAGCTCTGATTGAGCCTGAACTTGACCACATCATCGGCGATACCAAGCCCGCGCTGCGCGTGCTTTTCGCCGCGGTTGCGCTGGTTCTGCTGATTGCCTGCGCGAATGTGGCGGGCCTGCTGCTGGCCCGCGGATCGCAGCGGAGCGCCGAGTTTGCTCTGCGCACGGCCATCGGCGCAAGCCGCAACGAGATTATCCGCCAACTGCTCTCAGAGTCGGTGATCCTGTCTTTGTGCGGCGGCATCGCCGGAATTGCATTCGCAGGCGTCATGCTCAAGGCGACGGTCAGCATGCTGCCAGTGGAGATTCCGCGCATAGGACAAGTTACAGTCAACGGGACTGTGCTTGCGTTTGCCGTCACTGTCTCCGTGCTCACCGGAATTCTCTTTGGGTTGCTGCCCGCGTGGCGGATGTCGCAGGTTGAGCCTTCTTCCGCGTTGCGCGAGGGAGTCCGCAGCGTAACCAGCGGACGGGGGCGGCACAGCCTGCAGAGCAGTCTGGTAATTGCGCAAACGGCCATTGGCCTGGTGCTGCTGGTCGGTTCCGGGCTGCTGATTCGGAGCTTTATTCGTGTGCTGCACGTAGACCCCGGCTTTGACTCAAGGCATGTGCTGACGGCAAGGCTTGGCGTTTCCTTCGAGCGCTACGGCCATGACCAGCACTCTCAGTTTTTCGAGCAGGTGGTGGGGAAACTTTCAGCACTGCCCGGAGTGCAGTCGGCATCGGCGGGATGGCCGCTACCTTTCTCCGACAGCAGTGCCTCGGTTTCGCTCGCTATCGAAGACAAACCGGTGGCGAAAGGCGATGAGCCCAGTGAAGGTCTCGGCGTTGTGATGCCAGGATATTTTGGAACCATGCGCATTCCACTTCTTTCGGGCCGCACATTTACCGAGCAGGATGGACTCAAAAGCACGCCGGTTATCATCATCAACCAGGCATTCGCGAAGAAATATTTCCCGGGAGAAAATCCTGTCGGCAAACACATCCGGTCAGAACTGGGCGATGGAGTGCTGGAGCACCCGATGCGCGAAGTGATCGGCGTGGTCGGCGACACCAAGCACTTCAGGCTTACTGCTGATGCGGCGCCCATGTATTACCTGCCCTATGCACAGGCTGTGATTACCAATCCTTACATCGTCATTCGCTCGAACGGTGACCCGGTCACGCTGGCAAACGCTGTTCGCAAGACTGTCACTCAAATGGATACGGATGTGCCCGTTTACCAGGTCTCGACACTTGAGAACTATGTGTCGAAGTCCGCCGCTCAGCCGCGCTTCCAAACTTTGTTGCTGACATGCTTTGCCGGAATCGCGCTACTCCTTTCAGCCATTGGTCTTTACGGACTACTCTCCTACATTGTTACGCAGCGGACTTTCGAGATCGGACTGCGCATGGCCATCGGCGCGCAACGCTCCGATGTGCTGCGTATGATGTTGAAACGCGGCCTGCGGCTCGCGCTGGCTGGCCTCGCCATTGGCCTCGCCGCGTCTGCCGTGCTCACAAATTTCCTGAGCCACATGCTCTACGGGGTGAAACCACTCGACCCCATTACGTTTGTCGCCGTCAGTATTGTGCTGCTGGCCGTGTCAACAGGGGCCAGCCTCGCCCCTGCCTGGCGCGCTTCGCGACTGGAGCCGATGAAGACGCTCCGGGATCAGTAACACTACCTGGACCGCTGCCTCTATGGCTGCGGTCCAGGTAGTGTGTCGTACAGCGGTTGCACTGGCATGACGGCTGGGTCTTCTCCGTCTACGGAAATCGCCAGAATGCGGATCTTGTCATTGGTCGGGAAAGTAAGCGTGCTTGCGTGAGGCGGCAATGGTATTCCGTATGCAAAGAGATAGCTGTATTCATACGGCTCGTTGAGCCCCTCTGACGTGTGGTGGTGCGATGCGTACCACGCCAGACTTGCAGGCTTGATATAGCCCGGACGAAGGCCAAGATAGTCTTCCGGATATCGCGGAGACCAGTTCGGCGATCCGCGATCGCTCAAGTCCCATGTTGCATGATTGGCCGATACGGCCCAATTTTTGCGTAGCGGAACGTCTTTCGCAGGACTATTGGGCCCGAACTGACGCACGGTGACTGTATTCGGAGCAGGCTTCCAAAGCCGCGTGTCCCATTGACCGATGAAGCCGCCCCAATCTTCAACAGTAACTTCAACCGGTTTCTTGCCAACTTCGAACGTAGCCTTCTGGTCTCCATCAGACGAAGCAGCGAGGATATAGACTTTATTGAAATTTCCAGCGGGCAGCTGAATTGTCTGACCGTGAGCTACGACGGCGTCGAGCTTCGAATCTCCCGCAGGAGCCAGTTTGAAGTTCACGCCACTGAACGTCAGCTCCGCAGGCAGCATCTCGGCTGGTAGAGCATCGCCTTTTGCGTCGAATCCACCAGTTGATTTCGTATCGTCTTCGCTGGCGGCGGCGAGATCGTACTTCAACGTAACAGGTTCCGATTTGATGCTGTCGAGATGTGCAGGCGCAGCGCTCAGCTTCAGCGCAAATGTGCGGGGCTGATATGCGCTGAATGACGTCTGGAGCGCGCCATCGACAACGTTTGCCGAGCCGAGCGGTAGTTCCTGGCCGTTCACCTCACGCGCTTCTGTGATTGGTCCCGCGAACTTAACCCGGACACTCGGCACTGGTTTCCCGTCCAATTCAACCATCCGCAGTATGAGCTCATCGCTCGTCTCGGCTTTTTTAAGGGCGAGTACGCGAACGCGCGGATTATCTACCGTGACCAGCGAAAAGCTGCGGCCGAGCGTGCCAGCGTGCTTCTCTGTTTCAAAGGCCACGAGGGGCGAGCTTAACCGGTAGGCCTGCCAGTCGGTCTGGCCTTGTCTCCAGTCGCCCGCATGTCCGGCAATGCCGAAGAGGATTTCGTGATGTCCCCAGTCCTGGTTGAGTTGATCAGAATAACCACGTCTTTCATTGCCCTGCGGAAAACCTGGAGAGCGCAGCAACGTAAGACGAATCGTTTGGTCATCGCGTTTGTCGGAACCGTTTTTGAAGCCGGTGAGAATCGTCGCGCCGTATGAACCGCCGTCGTCGGTGAGATCGATCCAATGATGCGATGCGACTTCAAACTGGCGATCGTATGCATTGGGGCGCTGAATGGTTCCAACCTCCCAGTTATAGGTCGCCATCTTGTTACTGGCGGAAAACGGAAACACTGCTTTGAGATTCGCTGAAAGCGACTTCCAGTCAATCGAATTGCTGAACTCGACTCGATTGCCTGCATCGCCTGCCGACAGACGCACGGTTTCAACGAATTTCGATCCTTCCGTCTCGCGTGAAACTTCAACAGCCACGCGCACTGGACCGTTTTCTACAATCCGGACTTTCGTCGGGCCGCTAACGTAAGCACGCGGCGCTGCCTGCTCCTGATCGAAGTCCATGTTCCATGCGGGCCATTGGCGCGGCGCGTCATTTGAGATGGCTAAGCGCATGGGCGCGGAGAGCAACTCTTTATTGAGCTTCTTGTCGAAGATGCTGGCTACATCGCCGTCTTTATTGAGTTCAACTTTATAGCGCGAATTCTCAAGCGATGACCCTGTCACCTTCAAGTCAGACGAAGGCTTGGGCGTTTTCGCGCTTTGCACGTCATATACGGAATATCCAACGGATGGCGTTCTGGCCAGAAACAATACTTTCCCGTTTTCCAGTTGCGCGGGGACCTCTTTACCATCCGGCCCCATTACGCGAACGGCTTTGGGCTGCGCGCCGGGAAACGAGATCGAAGCTTCCACGATATCTTCCCGCTCGAGATTCAGCGAGTTGTAGACGACTACGGGAATTCCGGTAGTCTGTGTGTTCAGCCCTGAGGCTATGGACTGTGTTGCGCTGGTCAGCACGCTGGCAAACTGGTTGAGGGCGATTACATCGTCGTTCTGCGCAAACTCATACGAACGAGGGTTTGCGGTGCCTGCGCCAGTATCGTGGAACTGTCCACCCATGATCAGCGTCCAAGCGTCGTTCAGCCGCTCTTGCGGATAAGTGCGTCCACCCATCCATGCGGCGGCTACCGAAGCCTTCTCAGCAGCATCGGCGAGGATTTCGTTCTTGCGGTTCCAGCGCTTGTGATAGGCCTGCGATGTCAGCGATCCCGCCGAATGATTGATGAGTTCGAGATCGCCCTTGTATCTCGGCATCTTTGACGTCATCTCAGGCTTGATGTCGAGGAACATCTGGTCGGCGGCAGTGGACAGAACGCGGACCGGACCGTCTCCCATGCGGACTGGAGAACCTGAGGTCGCTTGCGCGGAATTGTCAGCGGAAGGAAGGACGGCCTCACCCTGTGTCACCATTGCTTCCAGCAGCTTCACTGACTCCTCATCGACGGCGCCGCCGATGTCGCCGGTTCCGATGTAGTGGTAATCAGCATAGACGCCTGTGGCTTTGCCATCGATGTCGATGCGCTTGACCCAGTCTGTTTCCGGCTCAGGCCGACGTATGCTGGCCGGATTCGAATCAGCGACTGGAGATGGCGGCGGAGCTTTGCTCAGGTCGGAACGGATTCTGCTGCCGTAACCGCCGGGATTCAGCGCGGCGAGAACGGTCTCGCCGTCCGGTCCTTCCCAAAGGCCTACGTTGAAGGGAATGCCTTCCGGCGTCTGCTCGGGAGAGTCCGGGCCTCCCACTTGCGGGGCAGGCTGCCAGGCTGAACTCAGTTTCTGAGTCGAGAAGCCTTTGACACCAGCATGCGCCAGGATCGTAGGCAGAGAGGCGGGAAAGCCAAAGCAGTCCGGCAGCATGTATTCGGCGCTGGCTTTGCCGAATTCTTTCCGGAAGTATGTATTGCCATATAAAACCTGGCGAATGATCGATTCCGCGCTGGGCAGGTTCACGTCGCCTTCTTCCATCGAAGAGCCTGCCGGATACCAGTTGCCTGAGGCAATGTATTGCTTCATCCTGGCGTAATCGTCTGGGAAGTATTCCTTCATCAGGCGATAGCGGTTCGCGCCAGTCCAATTGAAGACATAGTGGGGATATTTCGAGATGTAATCGAAGTTCACCCGCATAGTCTTGAGCAGGTATTCGCTGATCGACTGCTGGAAATCCCAGCGCCACTGCGTATCCAGATGGGCATAAGGAACTACATAAAGTGTGGGCTGCTTCGTTATGTCTGGCGCCTTCACCGTTTGTGCTGTGGCGCTCAATACAATTGCCGCTCCTGTGACTGCGGCAAAAAGACCCTTTGAGAACAACGACATGAATTTTCCCCGGTTTCCGCGAAAACAATGTTTATAAAAAACGTCACTAATTACTGAGTTGGAATCGATACCATTCTTGAACACAATCATTTATCTATCTGAAGTGGGACCTTGTCAAGAATCGCGCGCGCGCCGATCCTGTGATCGGGGACTTGAATTCCGGAAATTGCCGAGGAATTATCGGATCGTATAGAGAGGATTGAATTCGGGTATCCCGGCTGCCTGCCCAGCAATCCAGCGTAGGACATATACCTCTGCTGGATCTGTCAGCGTGTGCGTGAGGGCATTGGGCACGACTTCAAGAAGGATATGAGCGGCCGGATCGCGGTAATAATCCATGTCGGGCTCAATCATCACACAATCGACACCATCAATGGTGGCTTTGTCGTCCTGGTGGAAGGTCAGCTGGACGTTGGCCTCACCGAACTGAACTTGCTTCCAACTTGAAGTTGCACCTGGATGCAGCAGGCCGGGATCAACCTCAACGGCAAACTTACCTGCGGCCGCCGCTATCTTTACTTGGTCGATGAGGGCAACATCGCACCAGCCAAAGAAGCGGTCCTGCGCGGGAGCGTAGGGAGCATCCCAACGGAGCTGCTTGATGTAATTGAGCGGCGTGCCTTGTGAGAGATTGATCTGGCTCATGGCTTCTCCGAGATTCAGGAGGCATGCGACCGATTTGGGAGTGTTCTCGATGAGATCGGTATAGCGCTGCGCGCCCGTGGCGTTGTCTGCCCCCTGTGCGAGGAACGGATACGCCGCTTTGGCTTGTGGCCAGAGACCATTGGCGAAGTTAAAGGTCGGCGTACTGGTGATAAGCATGATGTCCAGCGTGGCGAGGCAGGCATCCGATAGCTTGACTGGAACGAAGCCTGCCTGCTTGTAGCCATCGGATGAGACCAGCACGCTATAGTTGTCACCAAGGTTGTCGAAAAACGGGAGATCAAACGTAAGATCGTTCTGCTGATAGTCCTTCCAGACCTGCTGCTTCTGGTTGCCATCCACGATGCGAACAAGAAATTGAGCAGGGCTGGCGAAAGGCTGGCGTGTGCCGTCGAAGATGCGAAGACGCAACTTGCTCATGGCTCACCTCGTTTTGACAGCGTAAGGGTACCATCGTCTGGTGTTCCGTCAAGTTGTTAAGGGATGAAAATGGCAATGCTTGTGCGGTAGTGATCGCGGACGGCGACCCAATGTTCACCACTGCTTAATTGGCGAGATAAAAGTCAAGTCCTTGCAGGCTGAAGAACTGATGACATTTAACTGACAATCCTGAGACACATCAAAACGCTGCGTTTCTTACTCTGATACCTAGCGTAGGGGCGTCTCTTGCGAAAATCTCGAAAAATTGTCTTCTTTTTCCCATCGTTTGCAAGCTCCGAGGCCACAGCGCCGTTGGGAATTCTCGCCGTTGCCACTCCTCTTATGCGGGCGGGCTTTGAGGTGGAGCTGATCGACTCCACCATTACACCGAACTTTAAGCAGCGTGTGCTTACAGAGGTGCGTGATGCCCTTTGCCTAGGCATCTCTCTCGTAACCGGGCCCATGATTCGCGAAACGGTTGATATCGCAAAGACGGTCAAGGCATGGGATCCCACCTTCCCCATCATCCTTGGAGGATGGCATCCCTCCCTGCTTCCGAAGCAAACGCTTGAGGCGCCTTATCTCGACTATATCGTTCGCGGGCAGGGTGAGGATGCCCTTCTTGAGCTTGTCCAGCACATCGCGAATGGTTCGGCTCCCGACTTTGTTGCGGGAATCGGTTTCAAGCGTGATGGGAAAATGATCATGACGCCGGAGCGGCCGCTGAAACCACTTGTCGACATGCCGCCCAAGGCGTATCAGATCGCCGACTTCGATGCGTATGAGCGGAGCTGCGGCAGGCGCTGGGCGATGTATACCTCCAGCCTGGCATGCCCTTTCAATTGTTCATATTGCACTAACTCGGGCGTCTATGGGCGCAAGTGGAACGCGCTGCCTCCGGAGCAGTTTGTGGAAGAGACGGTAGACCTGAGCCGCCGATATGCGCTGGAGATGCTGTGGATCGTTGACGACAATTTCCTGGTCGATCTCGATCGCGCGCGTGGGATCGCCGAGGGATTGGTGCGGGCAAAATCACATTATCGCTGGAGCATTCAGGCCACCACGAATCTCACGTCGCGGCTTTCAGTCGAAGATCTCAAGCTTTTGAGCCGGGCAGGTCTTCATCAGATTTGCCAGGGCGTTGACTCCGGATCGCAAACAGTTCTCAATGCCATGCACAAAGACTGGCAGGACTTTGAATCGATTAATGAAAGCGCAGCTCGGTGTCTTGCCGCCGGCATTCGCCCTTCGTTCAATATCATTTTCGCTTTTCCGGGAGAAGGCAGGAAAGAGCGCCGCGAAACCGTCGCCTTCATGATGGACATGTGCCGGCGTCTTCCCGGCACTGAGTTCTGGACGAATATTTTTACGCCTTACCCCGGTTCACCTATCTTCGAGAGAACTGCGGAGCTGGGCATCGAAGTTCCGAAATCGTTGGAAGCTTGGGCGGATTTCTTTCCGCGCTACACTAGGCTGCCCTGGCTGGACGGACCTGAGCATACTCGGCTGCAGGTGACGCGCGACTACCTCCGCATCGCCTTTGATCGCATCCCGATCGCGGCAGACACACGCGGCCCGATCATACGGCTTGCGCAAAAATGTATTTCCTTTCCCGCTCGCTGGAGACTTGATCGCGACATCTACAAGTTCCCGGTGGAGTTATGGCTCAACAACAAGCTGAAGAAGTACACAGCAATGAAGCCCGCCGTAGATGCGAAGAGACTTGCAAATACTCCCGCAGAGGCGGCGTGCTGATGAGGGCACTTGCTATGAGCGGATCGGGAAAGGCGAAAGGCAGAGTCGGATTTCAAACGGATGTGCTGCTAACACATTCGTATCACCTTCCGTACGACCAGAAGCAGATGCGTAAGATGCAGCCATACTCGCCGATCGGCACGTTGTATGCGGCTACATCGCTTCGCGCGAATAATTTTTCGGTTGCCGTCTTCGACCCGATGCTCGAAGACCCGGCAACGGGCATCGCGCACGCGCTGAAGACACATCGCCCTCGCATAGTCGCCATCTACGAAGACGACTTCAACTTCCTTTCGAAGATGTGCCTGACGCGGATGCGGGAGGTTGCCTTTGCCATCGCGGCAGCCAGCCATCAGGCCAGCGCCATGGTCATCGCTCACGGGTCGGATGCAACGGATAATGCCAAGCTTTTTCTTGAGAGCGGCATCGACTACATTCTGCAGGGCGAGGCGGAACAGACGCTAGCCGAGTTGTGCTCGGCGCTTTTGCGCTCTGAGCCGATTGGCGATATCGCCGGGCTGGTGCGTCTCGATGGACAGAGTCGCATGGTACACAGCTCACGGAGGCTTTCCCGAAATCCAGGGTGGGCAGCGCTTCCGGCTCCTTCGCGGCACCTGATCGACCTCGCGCCATATAGGAAAGCATGGAAGGAAGCACACGGATCCTTTTCCGTGAACATGGTGGCTGGGAGAGGATGTCCCTTTCATTGCAACTGGTGCGCGAAGCCGATCTCCGGTGACAAGTTTCACCTGCGCCCGGCCAGGGAAGTCGCAGAAGAGATGCGTCAGCTTAAGGTGGAAGCGCAGGCGGAACACATCTGGTTCGGCGACGACATTTTCGCGCTGAACCGTCACTGGGTGGAGGACTTTGCCGCCGAAGTGACGGCAAGAGAAGCCTCTTTGCCATTCAAGATTCAGTCCCGCGCCGACCTGATGAGTGAAGCAACTGTCGCCGCGTTGAAGGCCGCTGGATGCACCGAGGTGTGGATGGGAGTCGAGTCGGGCTCCCAGACAATTCTCGATGCGATGGACAAGCGGCTAAAACTCTCGTCTGTCGTGACGGCACGCCAGCGTCTGCAGCAGGCCAGGATCCGCGCCTGCTACTTCTTACAGTTCGGATATCCTGGTGAAAGCTGGGAAGAACTTCAGGCGACCATTGCATTTGTCCGTAAAACACGTCCGGACGATATAGGTATCTCATTCTCTTATCCGCTGCCAGGCACTCTTTTCTATGAGCGAGTTAAGGCCGAACTGGGAGGCAAGCGCAACTGGACCGACAGCGATGATCTTTGCATCATGTTTAAAGCCGCTTACACGACTGACTTCTATCGCGCTGTGCGCGATGCTTTGCATGCGGAGGTCAGTAGCTGGCACACCTGTCCAGGCGAATCGAATGTTGCCTCTCACGTTGAAGAATTGTGGCAGCGGGTTCACGCACTGGAGCCAGTGAGCAGGAATGCAGAGTCCACCAACTTCTCCGCAAAGTCTCTCGAAGGCTCGTGTGGCAGCCAATCTGGGCTGTTTCCGCTGAGCGAATTGATTGCCGCGAGAGGAGCATGAATGCGAGACCTCCTACTTACACACGGCTACTTCCTGTTTGAAGATCCGAAGGAGCGGCAGATCATGAAACCTTACGCTCCGCTGGGTATCCTCTATATCTGTTCGCATCTGCGCAGCAAAGGTTTCAGCGTCGACGTGTTCGACACGACATTTTCCAGTCGTGAAGAGCTGTTCAGTTTTCTTCGCACCGAAAAGCCGTCTGTCCTTGGAGTCTATGCGAACCTGATGACGCGGGGTAACGTCATTGAGATTCTCACCGTCGCGCGTGAAGCCGGGTGGAAGACCGTCGTAGGGGGCCCGGAGCCGGGCGCTTACACGCTTGAATATCTGCGAGCTGGCGCAGATTTCGTCGTCGCAGGAGAAGGCGAGCTGACGATGGAAGGCCTACTCCAGGCGTTACGCGCCGGGGAAACAGACTTCTCGAAGATTGGCGGCCTAGCATTTCTCGATCAGGACGGCCAGATACACCAGATGCCAGCGCGCGGCCAGATTGCCGATCTCGATCGGCAGCCCTGGCCTGCACGTGACGCTATCGATCTTCGCCGCTACGTTGAAACCTGGCGAACTCACCATGGGAGTGGCTCGGTCAACTTCATCACCGCCCGCGGTTGCCCGTTTCGTTGCAACTGGTGCAGCCACCAGGTATTCGGACAATCGCACCGCAGGCGCGATCCTGCTCTCGTGGTGGACGAGGTGGAGTGGCTGGTCAACGAATACTCGCCGGATATGGTGTGGGTCTCGGATGATGTCTTCACCATCAACCATGCATGGCTGCGCAGCTATGCAAATGAAATGCGCCGCCGTGGCCTGCGCATCCCCTTTGAGTGCATCTCGCGCGCTGACCGCCTGAACGCCGAGATGATGGACCTTCTAGCCGAGCTTGGCTGCTTTCGCATGTGGATCGGCTCGGAGAGCGGGTCACAACGCATCCTCGACGCGATGGATCGCGGCGTGAAGATCGAGCAGGTCCATAACGCGGTGAAGATGAGTCGTGAACGCGGCATCCAGAGCGGCATGTTTCTGATGTGGGGCTACGAGGGAGAAGAACTCGAAGATATCGAGGCCACGGTGCGCCATGTCAGTACCTCGCAACCGGATATCTTCTTCACCACAGTTTCCTATCCGATCAAGGGAACGCCTTATTACAAAAGAATCTCCGATCGACTTGTTCAGCTTGAGCCCTGGGGTAAGACATCCGATCGTGAACTGAAGATCAAAGGCAGGCACACGAAGCGATTTTACGCATACGCAGACAAGCTGCTGCGCGACGAGGTAGCCCGCGCCAGAATCTTGCAGGACAGCCGCGCGACCGAGACAACCCATTTGGGTGAGCTTGAGGTGAGCATCCAGGAAGCACGTGCCGGACTACTCAACACCTACAGTGAGGTCGAGCAGTGATCTCCTCACTCGAATCGCACCATGCTGCAGGCGCAGCGTTCGATCGGATGGCCGATCATTACGATGATCTGTTTACCTTCTCGATCGTCGGCCGCGCACAACGCGAAGTTGTGTGGAAACGTGCGACTGCAACATTTCTCTCCGGGAATCACATTCTGGAACTGAATTGCGGCACCGGCGAGGACGCATTGTTTCTTGCCGACAGAGGGATCTGTGTGACAGCTTGCGATGCTTCAGGACAGATGATCGAACACGCGAAGGCACGAATGGAACTGGAGGCCCCCGCGGCTTCGATCAATTTCCAGGTGTTCCCTACTGAGCGACTACACGAGCTTCCGATGGAACCTCCTTTTGATGGCGCATTCTCGAACTTTTCGGGCCTTAACTGTGTCGCTGACCTCCGCGCGGTTTCCGATGAACTGGCAATGCGACTCCGGCCAGGTGCGCGACTGCTCCTCTGTTTCTCGACACGCTTCTGTCTTTGGGAGATATTGCACTACGCCGCCAGAGGGAACTTTCGCAAGGCGATGCGCCGCTGGCGGGGAGTATCTCAGGCCAGATTCGACGAGCATTCTTTCTTCGTTTATTACTCGACGATCCGGTCCCTGCGCAGATCTTTTCAGCCGCACTTCAGGCTGCGGGCGGTGACGGGCATTGGCATCACTACTCCACCGTCCTACCTGGAAGGATGGATCAGGAAGCATCCTCGTCTGCTGGCTGCCATGAAGCATTGCGACGAAGCACTGTGCGATCTGCCTCTCTTTCGAAATGTCGGTGACCATGTGCTGTTATCGATGGAGAGAGTCTAGCCATGGCGCACGCACTCTGCGAGATGACGGCAGAAGCTCCGCACACACGCGAGTATGGTATTCAACTGCAATGCCCTGCTTGCAGGACAAATCTGGGCGGTTTGCCTTTTGGCAAATGCGCTGATGACCTCAATTACGATTGCTCAAACTGCGGATTTGCGATTCTCAACGAGAGCGGCATCTGGCAGACGCTCCCACAGGAAAGGATTGCGCATTTTTCGCAGTTTGTTGAGGAGTATGAAAACATACGCGCCGCTGAAGGTCGCGGCAGCCTCGATGCGGATTTCTACCTGAAGCTTCCTTATGAAGACACAACGGGAAAGAATGTCTGGCAATGGAAGATCCGTGCTTGCACCTATGACGTTCTCATCCGGAAGCTCCTGCCACGGGTTCTTAGCGACAAGAATCAGCCCACAGTGCTTGATCTGGGAGCAGGAAATGGATGGATGAGCTACCGGCTGGCACTTGCGGGATACAGCCCTGTAGCGGTCGATCTGTTAACCAACGATCAGGATGGACTGGGCGCAGCCGTCCACTTCGAAAAGCGTCTTGACGCTTTGTTTCCACGCTTCCGGGCGGAAATGTCGCGTCTTCCATTTGCTGATGAACAGTTTGACGCTGTGATTTTCAACGCCTCGTTTCACTATGCGGAGGATTATCACGCGGCCATGCGTGAGGCTGTGCGATGCACTAAAAAAGAAGGGGCCGTCATTATTGCCGACTCTCCATGGTATTCCGCGAATGAGAGCGGCGAGCGTATGGTGGCTGAGCGTCATGCGGTCTTTGCACAGCAATACGGCACGGCTTCAAACTCCATTCCGAGTCTTGAATTTCTTACTGACGAAAGGCTAAGTCGTCTTGAGCAGGCATTCGGCCTGCGCTGGGAGCGAAGCACTCCCTTCTACGGACTACAGTGGGCGATGCGGCCGCTGCTGGCAAGACTTCGCCGTAAGCGCGAGCCGTCGCGTTTCCGGATATACAGCGCGAGGAAAACCGCGTGATCATTCTCTTTCATCCGCGCGCTACCAAACCTCGCAACTGCCGTCTTCCCCTTGCCGTGCTTGCTCTGGCTGCAGTTCTGGAGGGTCGCGAAGAATACGAGATTGTCGATGGGAACCTGGACGAGAAGCCGGTTGACACGATTCTTTCATTGATAGACAGCCACAAGGTAGATCTCCTGGGAGTTTCCTGCATGCCTGGGCCGCAGATGGTCGCTGCAATGGAGACTTCGCGGGAGATAAGGAGGCTGCGTCCGCACGTCAAGATTGCGTGGGGCGGGTACTTCCCTTCTATCTATCCCGACACTGCCTTAAATGCGAAATATATAGATTTTGTAGTGCGTGGCCAAGGAGAGGACACTCTGCTCGAACTGATCGACGCGGTGCGCGGCAAGCGTTCGCTCGACAGCATCCCTGGTCTTTCCTACAAGGACGTTTTCGGTCTCCATCGCAACAATGCAGAACGTCCGATGAAAGGGCCGGACAGCTTTCCGTGGTCGCCGTTTCATCGGCTGCCGGTGGAGAGATATCTTCGACCATCTTTTTTCGGTAAACGCACGGCGGTACATCATGCGAGCATTGGCTGCCCGTTCAACTGCAGTTTCTGCGGCGTGCATGCCGCTTATGGCCGTGAAGAACGCATGGAATCGCCGGAGCGAACTGTGGCCATCCTCAAACACCTCATCGCGGAGTATGGCGCTGACTCGGTGCAGTTCTATGACATGAATTTCTTTCTGCGTGAAGACCATGCGCGCGAATTGATGGACCTGCTCGAACCGCTCAATCTGCGCTGGTGGTGCGAAGGCCGCGTGGACATCATGTCGCGCTATTCCGACGAAACGATGGCAGCCATCAAGCGGGCGGGTTGCGTCATGATCTTCTTCGGCGCGGAGTCGGGATCGGACTGGGCGCTTAAAGAGATGCAGAAAGGCATTACGACCGACCAGACGCTGATTATGGCCCGCCGCACGCGCCAATTCGGAATCATTCCGGAATTTTCGTTTGTCGTTGGCAATCCGACGGATCCGGAGCGTGATACGCGGGAGACACTGCACTTCATCCGCAAGATCAAACGCATCAATTCAGAATCCGAGATTATCGTGCAACACTACACGCCGACTCCGCAGCGCGGCGCGATGTATGGCGATGTCGATGAAAAGATAAGTTTCCCGGATACTCCGGCGGAGTGGGCGAGCAAGAAGTGGATGGACTTTACGCTGCGCATTGATACTAGCGCGCCCTGGATGAAACACAAGACCAAGAAGCTGATCGATAACTTCGAGATCGTTGTTGGCTCGCGCTGGCCGACTGTGCAGGATATTCGCGCGCCTCGCTGGAGCCGGACTCTACTGAAAACACTCAGCGCGTGGCGCTATGCTCTGCGAATCTACAGCTTTCCGATCGAGTTGCAATGGGCGAACCAGTTTATCCAGCTGAGAAAGCCAAAGCGCGAGAGCCTATGAGCGCTTTACCCCAACTCGAGAGCACCGCGCACCGTACAGAAGTGTTTTCTGCGTGGGCGGGTGTCTATGATCATCAGCAAAATCCTCTGCTGATGCTGGAAGAGCGCTATCTTTTGCGCCTTCTTCCGCACATGCGGGACCGCGATGTTCTCGACGTAGGATGCGGAACGGGGAGATGGCTTGCTCAGCTCGGCCGATTGAACCCGCGTTCCCTGCACGGCATCGACCCTTCGTCTGAAATGCTTTCAAAGGCAGCGGCCAAGAACATTCCGCGTGTGCGGTTGTCCGCATCTCCATGCACGGATCTTCCGGTCGAAGATGCGAGTGCGGACGTGTTGCTCGCCTCCTTCGTTTTGAGCTACGTGGACGATTTGAACAGCGCTGCCAGAGAACTTGCGCGGGTGGGAAGACCGGGAGGCGATCTTTTTCTGTCGGACATGCATCCAGAAACTGCAACCCGCCTTCGTTGGAAGCGATCGTTTCGTGTCGGCGAGGTTGAACTCAAGCTGCCTGCAAACCAATGGAGCATTCCAGGGATACTGGATGCCTTCAAGACAGCGGGCTTCGTAGAATGTGCGGTCTTGGAACCCTCGTTTGGCGCTGCTGAAGAGGATGTCTTCGCTGCGCATAGTAGACTGGAGCGCTTCGCTGAAGCAGAGCACCTTCCTGCAATCTATCTGCTACATCTTTCGAAGCCGCATGCCGCGGCTGCCCTATTGCACGATGAAAACGAGGGGAGAAGTCGGCATTTCCTTCACGGAGGACAATGCGCTCTGGGCCCGCGCGAGAAAGTTGCCGCATCTATCGCTGTTCATGACGAAGAAATCGATGCGGTGAGCAGCCAGTGTCCTATGGTGATGACGAGCCCTGCTTCGGAGGTAGATCTTTCGGGTTACCTTCTTCTGCCGGGCCTGATCAATGCGCATGATCACCTGGAATTTGCTCTGTTCCCGAGGCTGGGAAGAGGATGCTACAGAAACGCGGTGCTGTGGGCACAGGATATCCAGCAAAACGATGCGGAAATCATTGCCACCCATCGAAGAATTTCGAAGCGCACGCGCCTGTGGTGGGGAGGCATCCGCAATCTCCTTAGCGGAGTGACAACCGTATGTCATCACAACCCTCTTGATCCGTGTCTGCTGGCACAAGATTTTCCTGTGCGTGTCGTCTCCAGCTTTGGATGGGAGCATTCCCTTCCTTTTGCGGCAAATGTGCCGGCGGCGCACGGCAATACATCAGAGGACGAGCCGTTTATCATCCACGCCTGCGAAGGCATTGATGCGCAATCAAAAGAAGAGTTGTCGAAGCTCGATGAGCTTGGAGTCCTTGATCAAAGAACGGTGCTCGTTCACGGACTTGCCCTTGATGTGGAAGGAGCAGGCCGGTTAAATGCTCGCGGCTCTTCGCTGATTGCGTGCCCCTCGTCGAATGATTTCCTTTTTGGAAAAACGCTCTCGCAAGAAGTTTTAGAGTCTGTCACCCGACTTGCGCTCGGCAGCGATTCACCTCTTACCGCTGCAGGAGATCTGCTTGACGAAATACGCTTTTCAGCTCACGCATGCGCGCTACGTCCACCGCGACTCTACTCTATAGTGACAGATTCGTCTGCTTCGATTCTCCGACTTAAGAATGGTGAAGGCTCGATGCGGCCCGGGGTCGTTGCAGATCTTGTTGCAGTGCGCGATCAACATCGCGATCCTGCAGACATTCTCTGCTCGCTCTCTGCAAGTGACATCGAACTTGTTATGTCAGCGGGCCGTGTCATGCTTGCCTCGGAGGCTGTTTTCGCAAGGCTGCCTTTAGAAGACTGCGACGAGTTAGAACCACTTTCGGTAGATGGAAATATCCGGTGGCTACGCGGCCCCGTCAAAGACCTTCTACATGAAGCAGAGAACATTCTGGGAAAAGGTGAGGTACGTCTGGGAGGAAAGCTGTTATGTCTTCCCAATTCGTAAATGTGGAAGTTAGCAAGGCTGAACACGAAGAGTCATATCCTGTTGCTTCTCGGAGTGACGGCCTTTCTTCTCATCGGCTGCAAACACTGCCGATTCTGATTTTGAATGTCCATGAGCGATGCAACTGCCGCTGCCTGATGTGTGACATCTGGAAGCGGGAGAGCGGCGGCGAACTCAATATGGAAGAGTTTGCGCGTCATAGGACATCGATTATCAATCTTGGCGTCCGCCAGGTTGTTTTGACAGGTGGAGAGCCGCTGCTGCACAGCAATTTAGCTGCAATTTGCTCTTTCCTTAGAGAATGCGACGTCAAGATCACCCTACTTTCAACCGGTCTCCTGCTCAAGAAACGCGCCGAACTGGTGGCTTCGTCGATCGATGAAATCATCGTCTCCCTCGACGGTCCGGAAGAGACCCACGATCGTGTGCGTCGCGTGCGTGGCGGCTTTCAAGTGATACGCGAAGGCGTTCTTGCAGTTCGGCGGCTGAGGCCGACGATGCCAATCCATGGTCGAAGCACTGTACAGAAAACAAATCACGCGCAACTAAGACAAACCGTGATGGCGGCACGCCAACTCGGTCTTGAGTCTATTTCATTTCTTGCTTCTGACGTCACTTCCCAGGCATTCAATCGCGAATTGGTCTGGCCGGGCGAACGCCAAAACGAGGTCGCTCTCTCGACGAGCGAGGTCACCGCGCTTGAAGCTGAGATAGATTTATTGGTCCGTGACTATAGCGATGACATCGCCAACAGGTTCATCGTTGAATCGCCTGAAAAGCTCTACCGCATCGCGCGACACTTTCGGGCACACCTGGGACAGGTTCCAGCGGAAGCGCCGAGGTGTAACGCGCCGTGGGTGTCGGCGGTAGTAGAAATCGACGGGGCAGTGCGGCCCTGCTTTTTTCATCCGAAGATCGGCAGCCTTAAAACAGCGACTCTTGAAGAAGCGATCAATGGCGGAGAAGCCCAATCTTTTCGAGGCATGCTCGAGATTCCTGAAAATCCCGTCTGCAGACGCTGCGTTTGCTCGCTCAACTACACGGAAAGTAGATAAGGGAGTAGCGTCAGTTACCTGGCCTGCGCCAACCTATGACGAGCCGGCTACAACAGGTGCGAGCAAGTGGCCATGATCTGCGAATCCGCTCCGGCAATGAATACGGACGCGTTAAGGTCGGGCGCGAGCACTCGCATCCGTCATTTCACCACTCATTCGGCGCCTGCCCGGTGTCAGTGTATGGCCTCGCCCATAGCGCCGACTGTAGCTGCAGTGACTTACACCAGGCTCGATGCATCTTGTCCACCTCTTCGGCGGAGTGCCCCTTGGCGGTGAGATACAGCTTGATGGTCTCGTTTATAACCGCGATAAACGCAATCATGTCTCGCAAAGGCACATACAACGTCGATCGTACCCCATCGACCTTGTTCTTCTTCAGGCTCGTGTGCCGCAAAGCGATCTCCTCTTGATAATTGATCCAGTCCTGGTCGTAGGGCCGGAGGCAGGTGTCCAGAATCCATTGCTCGAAACGGAGGTTGCTCTTCGCCAGATAATCGGGGATCGCGTCTCCCTCTGGCGTGCGCGAGTGTCTGGCGAGGTTTGGAATGGTGGCAATGATGCCGCTGCGCCAGTGTTCCACTATTTGCCTGGTCTGGTCTGCAAGTACTTCGCCGGCTAGCTGCAGGTAGCTCTGGTCCTCTTCTGTGAATCCCACGCTGACCTTCAAATCTTCCAATTCCTGCATCGAGACGCGCGAAGTACCGACGTCGGTCATTCCGTATGTGTAACCGTGGATATCGTCAGCTACTTTCTTCATGGATGTTCTCCCTGTTCGATGACTCCTGCCTCGGCGCGACGGGTTTTCTGATCGGCCATGTGACTCACGATCTGGAGACTGGCGGCGCTATGAATAGTGTTTTTGCTAGGGAGGCAGGCAATGTTGGGATAGGAACCTCCGATATATCTGCGCTCGATAACAACGACACGCTTTCCTCGTTTGGCCATCGTTCAGGCAAGGTACTTGCCGCCTTCACCACTGCCCAAAACGACGATGTCGTACTCTTTCGGGCTCGATATCCTCTCGCCATGGCTGCTGAAAGACTGGGTAGAACCGAGATCTTCGATGGGGTTCATGCGAAATCCTTTCAAGAGGTGTGAACCTACTTCATGGACAGGCATCTCACCGGCCTGCGTTTCCTATACGAGGGTTCCGCGTACTGTAATCGGGCCGGGTGGTAGCGTGTTCGAGCGAGCGTCAAGCCGCGAGCGATCACAACAACTTTATACGCGCAGATGTGAAATACTGCTGAATCCGCGAAAGCCTTCATCGGAATTCCGGAACCGCTGTTTTGAAACTACTCAACGGGATAGCAGCGCTTACTATAGTCAATACTCCTCCCAACTAAGGCAATTGGACTTTGATCAATCTGCAAAGCGGGTACAAGCGTGAATGGAGCATATGACACGCCGGTCGGCATGGAGTGAGCGCTTCTGGGAAAAACCTCGGTTCGCAATAACGACGAAAGGAACAACGAATGAACGTATCACTCTCTGAACTGTTGGATTTGTACAACGTGAACGCTCTACTCGAAGAGGCCTATACGATACCTGCGGCCTGGTATCTGGATGAGCGCATTGAACGTTTGGAGTGTGAGCAGGTCTTCGGTCGCAATTGGATTGCGGTCGGACGCGCGGACCAGGCGGCGATGCCGGGCCAGTTCTTTACGGTCGAGTTGGCCGGAGAACCGCTCGTCGTCGTGCGTGGCGCGGACGGTGAACTTCGAGCCTTCTACAATGTGTGCCGGCACCATGCCGCCGCCGTCGCCAGCGTTCCGTGCGGCATCGTGCAGCACCTGCGTTGCCCTTATCACGGTTGGACCTATGGGCTGGATGGTTCTCTGAAAGGAATTCCAGAGTTCGCCGGCGTATGCAACTTCGATCGCGCGAAAAACGGGCTGGTTCCGCTTCGTGTGGCCACCTGGGAGCAATTCGTGTTTGTCACGTTGAATGCGGGAACGTCCTCGCTCGAGAGTTTCCTCGGCGACCTCCCGACACGGATCTCGCCTCTTTCGCTTGGCAATATTCATTTCTTCGAGCGGAAGAGTTATACCCTCGCCTGTAACTGGAAAGTCTACGTGGATAACTACCTCGATGGTGGATACCATGTGCCCCACCTGCACAAGGGGCTCAATAGCGTTCTGGACTACAAAGAATACACAATCGAAAACAGTGAACGTTATTCCCTGCAATCAAGCCCGATGGTTGTTTCACAGGAAGATGCTTCCTTTGCGGCGACACGGACTGGCGATCGGGCTTACTACTATTGGCTCTATCCCAACTTCATGATCAATGTGTATGAAGGCGTGATGGACACGAATCTGGTTCTCCCGCTCGCTCCGAACAGGTGTCTCGTCCAATTTGATTTCTTCTTCGCTGATATCAGCGACGATAAAAAGAGATACAACACTGAAAGCGTCGCGGTCAGCGAACGGGTTCAAGATGAAGATGTAGATATTTGCGAATCGGTGCAGCGTGGATTGCACTCACGCGCCTACGGCGCAGGAAGACTCTCGGTCCGCCGTGAAGGGGGAGAACATCTTTTTCATCGTCTGCTGGCGAAGGACCTCAAAGCTCCCAGGTTTTAGACCTGAGTGACGGTTACAGCACAAGCAATTCGTGAGCAGGATCACGAGCCCGGGTAGGAACAACTCAACTCCGACGTATCCGGCGGACTCTAGTCTGGTTTTTGTGCGGAATAAAGATAGCGTAGGAGGCGTCTTTCACTGCTCAACGTGTATACACAAGAGAGAAATTTCTGCACCCCATCAAAATTTGCATTGCCTTCCACCGCGATCAGCGCATCCCGGCGCTCGTCCCGCGCGTCGAGCCAGCGCTTGGAAACGCGGGCGGCGTTCTCGGTTGTGTCGCTAACCTTGATCAAACGAAAACCTGCTTTCCGAATCAATCGCTCGTTATGTTCCGGCGGAGTGAATATGTAGTACCCGATCGAACTGCGAGTAGCGATCTCATGGTGCGAAATCTCTCCGCCAATGACCAGGGCATCGCTGAACAAGAACCGGCCGAGCGGTTGCAGGACACGAAACAGTTCCTGAAGCACTACGAGCCGCCCAGGAATATGGCACATGGCGTCGTTTGCAAAGGCCGCGTCAAAGCTCGCATCGGGGAAGTGCAGCTTTTTGGATACGTCGCACTGCTCAAAGCACACCCGATCTGAGACGTTTCGAGCACGTGCAAGGCTGTTACCATTGCGAACGCCGGGCTCATTGACGTCTACACCCACCACGCAGCAACCTACGGTCTCAGCGACTTGCAAAGCATATCGTCCTGAGCCACAGCCGATTTCGAGCACATGGGAGCTAGGGGTGAGGTCCAATGTTCGAGGTATTTCCACCGACTCATGGTTTGTTACCCAGCTCGTCTGGCCGAGATCTTCCCCGTAGGTGGCAATCCGAATTTGCCGATAGACATCTGCCTCATAGTTGCAATATGCGCTGTCGTAAAGATCCACTCGTGGCGACATGTCAGTCCTTTCAATCAAGAACTATTGGAGGCTTCTGCTCGGCAGCAGCATGCAAATGCGGCGATCCAGACTACCCGCATCACGTTGCCATCGCCTCTTACGCGCATGATAAAGGAACAGACCCGTTGACTTCTGTTGACATCCGACCCAAGCGGTGCAATGCTTAGGTCGGATGCCTTCCCAAAAGAGTGACGATGACCGTCTTGCCTTGTTGCAGGGAACGCTGGACCTGCTGATTCTGAAGACCCTTGTGCTGGGGCCGTGCCATGGCCAGGGTGTGGCGCGCTCGATTCAACGCCAGTCGGAAGAAGTCTTTTTCGTGGACCATCGCTCGCTCTACTTAGCCCTGCAGAGGCTCGAAGACAAGAAGTGGATCAGCGCAAAGTGGGGCGTAAGCGAGAACAACCGCACCGGAAGGCGAAAGTTGAGTTCGGCAATGTGAGTGCAGCGCAGGAGCGCTTCCATCTGAGAAACCGGCTGGTGTGGTTCGACAATCTGGTGCGCGATGTGAAATTCTCAATTCGTCAATTGGTGAGGAATCCGGGATTCCACCGCCATTCCAGATAAGTATAATATAATCAATATCTTACGGGTAAACTGAGGCTAAAGAGGGTACGTAATTTTTCGTACCTCGGCGATCTGCCTGTATCTATCTCATGCTGCTTGATATAAATGCCTAACTACGCCAATTTTGCTGAGAGGGAGGGAGCGGCATTCTCCGCCAAGTGGCTCGTTTGGCCCGGGCCGCGAGATATCATCGAGTTTTTCAATGCATAGTCGAGCGTCACCCACCGGATGATCTGCTCCACGCCTTGGCCGGGACTGTTCTCATGGACAGTGATTCAGCGGCCCTCAGAACCGCGCCTTCCGTTTAAAGTAGGATCGCACCGGTAGTGTGCAAAGACTGTGCCGGATGCAGTTCTGATTCAAGCTGTCGTCGGCGAACTGTAACCGGAAAAGGAGACAAGAATTGATGCAAGCAGCGGACCCTGTGGAGGTTCAACGCCTTCGCATCCTCGTGGATGGCGCAAACAAGCAATTGCAGAAAGTGAACGCTGACACGGAACAAAGCAAGATTGAAGGCGCGAAAGGAAGGGTAGATTTTTACGACAAACTCACCATCGGTGCAGGCGCAACCATCGCGGCCCTCGTATCGTTCTTAGGCGCTCACTCTACGAAGTTGTGGCCAACGTGGATACTTCGTGGTGCGTTGATCTCGCTTGTCCTGACAATTATTGCAAGCCTGTTCCGAAACTACCGCTACCCGAATTATGTGCTGCAAATTCACAAAATATCTTTCATTCGCGCCAGTCGGTATGAACAGCAATGCAGGCTCAATTATTTCAAAGCCGATCCTGCCACAATCAGTATCCAGACTGGTCAACGAATCGATTTGCCCGAGTTTGTGAAGGATGTTGAAGACTCCGATGAGGAGTTAGAGACGACCCTTAAAGAAGCCGGGAAATTAAGCGAACGTCTCCTCAAACAATGGACATACGCGGAGAATCTCGCCATTGGCTTTGCAACCTTGGCGATGGTTTTCCTTGTCTGGCTGGCGATTGCCAACTTCTGAATCACTCAGAATCGAAGCTAGCTTCTCTAGTGGCCTGTCTTTGGTGTGGTTGCGTCCGGCCCAGAACCAGCCTCGCTCGGTCCTTGGCACGCCCGCAGAAACTTGTCCGCGTATTCGGTGAATACAAATTGGTAGACAATCTCGGTTGCGTCGAACGGATCATGGCCCTCGTCCACGAGCGCGTCTCTTGATGCGTCGCTGCTGGTTACTTCATACATTCTCCGAATGAGGCCAAGCCGCTCATATGTGTCCGGTCCTAACTGTGACATGTGTCGAATGGTAGGAAACGCAGTTGCCGCGATAGGGAAATTTGCGACTGATTTGTCCCACGCCAACATAACTTTGGGATATTTCTTCAGCACTTTCTTCCAAGCATCATCATCGTCATATCTTTCTCGTTTTTCCTTTAAAGCCTGATCCTGTAAGCGCTGCAAATATCTCGCCTCATCGGGCGTGAGTTGCTTCAGCGTTTCAACGAATGACGGAGAAACCGTGTCGGTGTCTTGTGACGCAGTTGCTAAAAGGCCCGCCCACATATCCTGAAGCGTTTCGTTGTCTTCGATGGACGCTGCCTCCATGATGGGCAGGAACAATCTGGGCGGGACAGCATTCGCTGGTAATCCAGAGTCTCGCAGCAAACGCTCAGTCTTCTCGACAGTCTTGATCCAGTTCTTCACTCGGTAGACTCTGACTTTGTCCCCGAGCATCAAGCCAACCTCTTCCGCCAAAGGTCCGGCCAGCTTGTTCACGAGGTCAGCGATTTTCTCTCCCGCGCCGGATTTGATAATTTCGCCTGTTTCAGTCATGGCGATGCCAGTATATCCAACGTACCTTCGCTGAAACTGCTCGTTTGTCTGGCTGCGACGGCGAAGACCGTCGTATCCTAGCGTGCTGTGCTACGCTTCTTTGTGACCGCGAGGTCCGCATGAGTAGCGCTCAGCCTTTCTTGCTTTTCTTCGCCATTTTCGGTGCCATTTTCGGTTTGTTCGTCATCCAGAGCATCTTGGTGAAACGCAAGCTAGACCCCATCCGCGATCAGATCAATCAGCTGGTGGAGTACATGAAACGGAGCAGCTGAATGCTGAATAAGGATACCTGTGTCCTGTCGCGCTCACCGGAGTGTTCCAGATTCGTGTCTGGGTAGTGGCCAAATGTCGGACACCCTCCGTGTCCATTTGAGTGAAAACAGCCTCTTTCTGTTTACCCAAGAAGGTCAAAAAGAGGGGTACGAACAGGTACGAAAAAACGCCATAATCTAGGCTATAGGGCATAAAATCTTTGCCATAAATAAATATAATAAATCTACAAGTGCCCTATTTTTGTGCAACTTATGGGTTTGTGCCAAACATTCAACAACTTACGACAGATGGAAAATAGATTCCGGGTTTCGCAACCACCGCGATCGTTGTGCTGGCTCTCGGAATCGGCGCGAGCGTCGCAATTTTTGCCTTTGTCGATGCGGCTCTGTTCGAGCCGCTTCCCTATGCGAATCCTGAGCGGCTGATGTTTGTGAACGAAAGCAGCGTTGAATCGCCGCTCTGGCCGCTCTCGTATCCGGACTATCTTGACTGGCAGCGGCTGAGCAAATCCTTCCGTTCGATCGATATCTACACCGGTAGCGGCTATCTACTGCGCACCAGATCCGGCGCGGACCCGGTGCAGGGCGCTCGCGTAAGCGGCCGATTTTTCCAGACGCTGGGTGTACGTCCCATTCTCGGGCGCGACTTCGATTCCGGTGAGGATCGGCTCGGCGGCCCAAATGTAGTGATCCTGAGCTACGGGGCGTGGCTCCATCGCTTCGGTGCACGCCCCGATGTGGTGGGGCAGACGGTGGACCTGGACGACGCGGCCTTCACGATCATCGGCGTCCTTCCCCGGTCGTTTACATTCGCGCTGAGCGGCAACGCAGAGTTCTGGGTGCCCATCAATGCCCTGTCGCCTCACGAGCATTCGCGAACTTTCTATGACTTCCTAGGAATAGGAAGGTTGCGCCAAGGCGTCACCATCGATGCAGCACACTCTGAAATGACGGCCATCGCAAAGCAGCTTCAGCAACAATACGCCATAACTGGCCGCGACCTGAGTGCCAGTGTCATTCCCCTCGCGAAGATTTTCGTAGGCGACGTGCGGCCCATCTTGCTGACGCTGCTGGGCGGCGCCGGACTACTGTTGCTGATTGCCTGCGTCAACGTGGCCAGCCTTGTGCTTGTGCGCTCGGAGAGCCGCAGGCGCGAGATTGCCGTGAGAGGCGCGCTGGGCGCAACGCCCGCACGTCTCGTGCGCCAGTTTGTGACCGAGGGGTTTTGTATGCCGCGCTCGGGAGCGCCGCAGGCGTGACGTTGGCCGCTGGGCTCATGAAGCTTCTGGCGCGCCTGGTCCCCAAAGACATGGCCGCCAATATGCCGTTTCTGGAAGGCGTTGGCCTGAACACACACACGGGCGCCTTTGCGGCGGCAGTAGCACTGCTGGCCGCCCTGCTGCTGGCCGCTACGCCAGCGCTGCGGCTTTCGTTGCAGAAGGTGCGTGACGGATTGGCGGATGGAGATCGCGGCGCAGCCGGCCTGCTGTGGCGAAGGCTGGGGGCGAACCTGGTGGTGGTGGAACTGGCAATCGCGGTGGTGCTGCTGGCAGGCGCAGGGCTGCTGGGGCAAAGCCTCTATCGCCTGCTGCGCGTACCGTTGGGCTTTCATCCAGACCATCTGGCAACCATGCGAGTGATGGCTCCCGGCACGGTTTACAAGACCGATGAACAAACACAAGGTCTTTACCGCGAAATTGAGCGCCGCGTCTCAAGCCTGCCCGGCGTAGAGTCGGTCGGGATGACCAGCATGCTCCCCGTAGAATGCAACTGCAGCACGGACCGGATCCTGTTCCCGGGAAAAACGGACCACGGCGAACACAATGAGGTGGACGAGCGTCACGTGAGTCCTGTATATCTGCCTACGCTCAAGGCTAGGCTGCTACAGGGACGATTCTTCACCGAAGCCGATGATGCTTCGAGGCCCGGAGTGGCCGTGATCAATCAGGCGCTGGCGCGGAAGTATTTCCCCGGCCAGGATCCGGTTGGCCAGAGAATCGCCGATGACGAGGGTGGGCGTCCGACGGTGTGGGAGATCGTAGGCGTGGTGGATGACGTTCGCGAAGGCCCGCTTGATGTCGAGACGTGGCCTGCAGAGTATTTCCCGATCAACCAGACGCGGGACCACTCTTTCAGTCTCGTGGTGCGCACTTCGCAGGACGCAGGAGCGCTGCTGCCTGTTTTGGTGAGCACGCTGCACCAGATCGACCCGAGCCTGGGTGTATCTGATGAAGCGACGATGAGCGATAAAGTTGGGGCGACGCAGGCAGCGCTGCTGCACCGGTTTTCGGCGTGGCTGGTGGGCGGATTCGCCGTAGTGGCATTGATCCTCGGCGTGGTTGGTCTTTACGGAATCATCGCCTACTCGGTAAGCCAGCGCACGCGTGAGATTGGCGTGCGCATGGCGCTGGGCGCACAGCGCAGCTCAGTATACAGGCTCGTCATACGACAGGCGGGATGGTTGACTGCAGCCGGGCTGGCGATCGGACTTGTCTGCTCGGTGGGAGCATCGATGTTGATACGCAATCTGTTATTCGGAGTACAGGCCTGGGACGCGGTGACTCTCGGTTGCGTGGCTGCACTGCTGGGGCTGGCGTCGATGGCCGCGAGCTTCCTGCCTGCGCGCCGCGCTGCGTCAGTGAATCCGGTGGACGCCTTGCGCGCCGAGTAGTCTGACTATTTCAGGGCTGTTGTCGTCATTGCGTGTGATGTGCTTTTTGGCTTGACTGCCTTTGTATCCAGTGAACTATTCGTCTCCTGATTTCAAACGTTTGAATAGGCCGAGCAAACATACGAATATGGTCGGAGAAATTGCATAATTGGTCAGGCGTTCCCGTCCATTATCTCGTCGCAACTTAAACGCGTCTTAGAGACTTTCTCGTACTCAGCGTTCTCGACGATGGCAAACGTGTTGCCATCCGATCTTTTTGCTAGTGAATCGGTAGCAACAGTGAGCGGCCTTGGCGGGTCCGGTGCAGGCCTGGGAACGATTTTCGCATTCAGACTCATCGGCCATTTTTCTGACGCTCGCCACGCCGAGGCAACACACTCATTTGATCCGATCATCCTTAAAGCTGCGCTGGTCCCACTTGTTGGCATGATCCTGGTGTTACTCCTGGTACGTAATACCATGCGACAGAGCAGAAACTTGTCCGGCGAATTTGATTCGCAGCGGAGCCGTAGACGGCTTCGCCGACTAGCATCAGGTATACCGAAAAAGCGCTTTGAAACCATAGTCCATATGTTGCTGGATATGGCAGTGGAAGAGGGAGAGGCCCGGTTGATCGGCAGTGAAGTCGACGATGGCGCGCCCGTAGTATGGAACGACCACCGTGTCCTTCATGACACCAGCGGTCTTCTTTCCATTAATCTCGGCGAGCTCCCACAGATGCCGATGCAGGTGCATGGGGTGGGCGTCGTCGGTGCGATTGCGCATCACCAGACGGTAGCGGGTGCCCTGCTGGAGTACGAACTCGCGCTCGTGCGGATACGGCTTGCCATTGATCAGCCACGAGTTGAATTTGCCGAAGCCGCGGGGAATCTTCTCGAAGACCATTTCAATGGTCTGCTGCGGGCCGGGGGAGTTGGAAGTCGATGTCCCAAAGATGGTGTAGTCCCAAGGGGTTTTAGGCGGGTCGATCCATTGCGCCTGGCGGTGCTGTCCCGCATACTCGACCACAATGCCGAGGCCGGACTCTCGGACCATCTTCTCTGTCGAACCCAGAATCCAGATGCCGGGGTGGTTCATTTCGACGATTACGTCGATGCGCTCGCCGGCGCCAAGAAAGATGGAATCGAGCATCTGTGGCGACGGGACCGGGTTACCATCCAGCGCGATCACCTTCATTTTGTGGCCGGCGAGCGCGATGCGCCGGTTCTCAATCGCGCTGGCACTCAGAAAATGGATCAGCAGCCGCTGGCCTTCACGGACCCGGATCGGCTGACCGGAACCGAGCGCCTTGTCATTGATTGAATAGGTCATGGAACCGACCTCGAGGCCGTCAGGGTCAGTGTTCAATGTCGCCGGCTTTTCCAGTAGCGGGCCGCCGTGGGTGTCGTCGTCATCGTCTTCCATGGTGTCGGTGAAGAACGGCTCCCAATCACGCAGGGCGAGGAAGAGCTCCTGGTCATACTGGCCTCGGTCGTTGCCGCCGTCGACGTAAACAAAGCCGAACTGGCCGGTATATGCGCCTTTGTGCAGGTTATCCATGGCCATGGCGTGTGAGTGATACCAGCGGCTTCCGGCTGGTCCGGGCGTGAGCTCAAAACGGCGCCGGCCATGCGGCGGCACGAAGGGCGAACCCTCTTCCTCTGTACCGTCTACTTCTGCCGGAATGAGCATGCCATGCCAGTGCACGAGTTCCGGTGTATCGGTATCGTTGATCACATCAACGAAGACCTGTTTGCCCTCTCGCATACGTAACACAGGCCCAGGCGCTGTGCCGTTGTAGCCGATCGTCGAGAGGATGTGTGAGCGATCGAGCTCGACTGTTACCGGCGCAATGCGGAGCGTGTAGTCGGCCTTCCCGTCTGTGACTGTGGCAGGGGAGGTCGCCATACCCGTCTGGGCCAGCAGCGGCAGTCGTGCTGAACCAGCCTGTGCCAGGGCCATACCGCCGAGCTTGAGTAAGTCGCGACGTTTCATAAATCTGCGGCTTTCGGAAGGAGCTTCGTGCCTGCATGGTCTCATGCTCAAAACCGCCGAACAAGGGTGCCAAAGTGACAAGCCACCCGTCCGCTTCGTCTATTTAGACAGCGCAGTCGGTATTTCTGGTACTCTCGCCCCACAACTCCCTTGCGGAGGTCCGGATGAAGTTCTCGCAGATCGCATTGGTGTCGGTGGCGATAGCCGGCTGCTGCGCGGGGTTGTGGGCCTACCAGCGAGTTGCGGATTTCGGCTTCGGCAACGACGAATCGCCGACCAACGTCAAGGCGGAGTTTTACTGGTCGCGCCTGGCCTACAGCCTAAATATGGTGAGCTTCGGCGGCTATAGTCATTACGGCTACCCGGGCCGCTTTGCCTGGTCGCGCGACTATCCGAAAGCTGACCGCCAGTTTCTGATCGCCATGCACCGGCTGACTCGCATCGATGGCAGGCCGACTGAGCAGGTGGTCACGCTCGATTCCGACGAAATCTTTAACTATCCGTGGATTTATGCGGTGCAGGTGCAGATGTGGTCATTTACCGACGCAGAAGCAAAGCGTCTGCGCGAGTACCTGCTGAAGGGCGGCTTTCTGATGGTGGATGATTTTCACGGAACCGAGGATTGGGAGAACTTTATGAACGGCATGCGTCAGGTACTGCCTGACCGCCCCGTCGAAGACCTTCAGAGCGGCGACGAAATCTTCCACACTCTTTACGATGTCGACGACAAGATGCAAATTCCCGGCGAGCAGTTTGTTTGGACGGGACGCACCT
The DNA here is from genome assembly GCA_963823845.1 of Terriglobales bacterium. Lineage (GTDB taxonomy): Bacteria > Acidobacteriota > Terriglobia > Terriglobales > Acidobacteriaceae > Alloacidobacterium. The sequence goes on along the minus strand of CAWGND010000014.1, from coordinate 352,687 downwards.
ACGAGAAGGACGGCTATCAGCCCAAGTGGCGTGCTATCCGCGACAACAAGGGGCGCATCATAGTGGCTATCTGCCACAACATGCACCTGGGCGACGCATGGGAGTGGGCAGACGACCCGAATTATCCGGAGCCCTTCGCATCGATGGCCTTTCGTGTAGGGCTCGATTACATCCTTTATGGCATGACGCATTAGGCTCGCTCCTGGTCGAAAAGGCCGAGCGGAGTAGCAGCAGACACGTACGAGTCTCATTTCAGGGCCCAGGGTGAATGTTCCAGTTTCTCTTCAAGTACCCCAGTCCGGTTTTCACGAAAGGACGGTTCGTGCTGCTCTCGGCGTGGCCGGGGTGGCTGTTGCCGGTGCTGATCGTTGTTTTTGCCGGAGGACTCGCTGTCCTCGTCCGCTGGAGACTGCGCGATGCCGCGCCAAAGCTGCGAGGCTGGCGGGCATGGATAGTGTGGGGTATGCAGTCGGCGTTAGTGGCGCTTATTCTGCTGTTGCTTTGGCAGCCGGCGATCACGATTTCGGCGCTTAGCTCTCAGCAGAACATTATCGCTGTGGTGGTAGATGACTCGCGCAGCATGGCCATTGCGGACACCGGCGGGAGAACGCGTGAGGCCGCAGCGCTTGCCGCGCTTCAGGACGGCATTCTCTCCGGGTTGCAGAAGCGCTTCCAGACGCGTCTTTACCGACTTGGCAGTGGAGTGACTCTGGCGGATGGGTTGAAGGGGATCGAGCCGGTGGATGCCGCCACACACATTGGTGCTGGACTGAAGCAACTCGCCACAGAGACGTCCGATCTTCCAATCGGAGCGATCCTGTTGCTGAGCGATGGCGGCCAGAACACAGCCGGAATCGGCGGATCGGGAATCGATCCGGATGCACTGCAGGCACTGAGAAACCGTCGCCTGCCGGTGCATACGGTGGGGTTCGGGAGCCTGGAGCACGCACATGACATGGAGTTGGAGGATGTGAGCGTTGCAGCGAGCCCGATCATCAACGCGCGGCTTACCGCGACGGTGAGTTTGACCCAGCACGGTTACGCTGGCCAGAAGGCGATGCTCACTGTCCGTGACGGTGATAAGACGCTTGCGTCGCACGAGGTGACGCTGGCGGCGAACGGAACGCTACAAACTGAGCAGGTCTTCTTCTCGGCAGGCGAGGCGGGCGTGAAGAGCCTTCGGTTTGGGATTGAACCGTTGGCCGGCGAGGAAAACCTCAACAACAATGCAATGATGCGAACCTTGTTGGTGAGGGATGCCAAGCGGCGGATTCTTTATGTCGAAGGCGAGCCGCGCTGGGAGTTTAAATTCATCCGGCGCGCGGAAGAAGACGATCCGACCGTGCAGCTTGTCTCGATGCTTCGCACGAGCGAAAACAAGATCTACCGGCAAGGCATTAGCGATCCGAGCGAACTGGCGGATGGTTTTCCAGTACGGCCTGAAAACCTCTTCGGGTATGTGGGCATCATTATTGGCTCCGTGGATGCGGACTATTTCACCCCGTTGCAACAGGAGCTGCTGCGCGAGTATGTCGATCGCCGCGGTGGGGGACTTCTTTTCTTAGGCGGACGCTCATCGCTCAGCGACGGAGGTTGGGCCGCGTCCACGATGAATGAACTGCTGCCGACTTTCCTGCCCGCAGGCCGCAATAGCTTCCATCGCAACTCGGCTACAGTTGAGCTAACTGCGGAAGGCGTGGACTCGCCCATCACTCGACTGCTGGACGATCCGGCAAAGAATGCCGAGCGCTGGAAGAAGCTGACATATCTAGCTGATTATCAGGACCCCGGTTCGCCTAAACCTGGCGCCACGGTGCTGGCTGACATGAAGGTGGGGCGCCGCAAGCTGCCAATGCTGATTACACAGAACTACGGTCATGGCCGTACGGCCATCATGGCGACGGGCGGCACATGGCGCTGGCAGATGAGTGAAGCTTTGGGCGATCAGTCGCATGATCTTTTCTGGCAGCAGCTTCTGCGTTGGTTGGTGGCGGATTCGCCCGGTCCCGTCACTGCGTCCATGCCTGCGCGGAACCTGATGGATGAAGGACACGTGCAGATTGCCGCGCAGGTACGTGACCGGCAGTTTCAGCCGGCGGCAGATGCGCATGTGACGGCGCACATCATAGGGCCGGAGGGCGTGAATGCGTTGATTGACCTCACTCCGTCGCGAGACACGCCGGGTTTATATCAATCGGAATGGACGGCGGAGAAACTGGGCGCGTATCTGGCTGAGGTTACGGCGGAGGCGACAGGCAACCAGCCGCAGGAACTGGGCCGAGACGTTCTGACTTTTCAGCGCGAAGACGGCATTGCTGAGAACTTTCATACCGAGCAGAATCGGCCGCTGCTCGAACAGCTTGCATCGCAGACCGGCGGCCGTTACTGGAAGCCGTCCGACCTGAAGAACCTGCCCCGCGATATTGGGTATTCCGAAGCAGGCATCTCCGTCCGCACCACGAATGAGTTGTGGGACATGCCGATCGTCTTTCTGCTGCTGCTGGGGTTGCCGATTGCCGAATGGCTGCTGCGACGCAAATGGGGTGTGGTATGAAGCGCATCTCAATGCGAATTGGGCTCTTCACTGCGGTGTTTGCCCTCGCTCTTCCGTCGCGCGCCACGGTGTACTACGTCACAGTCGCGGGACTCGGCGGAGAGCCAGATTTCGAACAGAGATTCGCGGCGGCGGCGCGCGATCTGGATAAGGTTTTCAAGTCGGCCGGCGCTACAGCACACGTCTACACATTGATGGGTGCTCAGGCGACCGCGCCGCAACTGAAGAACACGCTTGAAACAGTGGCGCGCGATGCGAAGGCGGACGATGACTTCGTGCTTATCCTGATCGGCCACGGCTCCTTCGACGGGGTTGAATACAAGTTCAACCTGGTAGGGCCTGATGTATCGGCTAACGAAATCGCAGCGATGTGCGATCGCATTCCCGCGAGGCGTCAGCTCATCGTCGACACAACCAGCGCCAGCGGAGGTGCCATTGCAGTTCTCGAGCGGCCAGGACGCGCCGTGATCGCAGCTACAAAATCAGGCACGGAAAAGAACGCTACGGTTTTCGCGCGGTATTGGGTCGAGGCGCTACAGGACCCTGAAGCCGACACCGACAAGAGCGACTCCATTAGCGCCATGGAGGCCTTTGTCTATGCAACGAAGAAGACAGCGGCCTTTTATGACTCACAGAAGCGGCTCGCCACCGAGCACGCAGTCTTCGATGATGTTGGACATGGAGAGGCCGTGCGCGAAGCAGGTAGCAGCCAAGGCGCACTTATGTCGAGCTTTACAGTGCTGCATCTCGGCACAAGTCAGCAGGCGGCGAATGATCCGGCGAAACGCGCGCTACTGGCAAAAAAGGAGGAGCTGGAACAGAAGATCGATACTCTGAAGTATCAGAAAGCAGCGATGGATCCGGATGATTACAAGAAGCAATTAACAGCCGCTCTGTTGGAACTGGCTAAGGTGCAGGAGGATCTCGATAAATGAGACGCCTTGTTGCATTTCTGGCGCTCCTGCTTTGCGCCCCAGCATTTGCGGCTGTGCCTGCGGACTGCTGGTCGCTGCGCAAGCATGGACACAGCGCGGAGGCGCAGGCTTGCTTCGAGCATTTCTCGCATAGCAGTGACGCGTACGCCCGCGCCGAGGGCTTCTGGGGGCTTGAGGAGTGGGAGCAGGCGAACGACCAGTTCCACCTGGCGACGCAGCCGGCCAACAGCAACACACTTTACAAAGTGCGCTGGGGAATGTTGCTGCACGAGCGCTTCAACAATCGTGAAGCCGCCGATCTCTTTCGCGAAGTGCTCGAAAAAGATCCATCGAATGCCTCCGCGTATCTTGGACTCGCCATCGTATCCGCAGAGGGCTTTGACGGCAAAGCGACCGAGTATGCGGCGAAGGCGATCGCGCTCGATCCCAAGTTGGCTGAAGCGCATGAATTCATGGCGAACCATGCCCTGGAGAATGATGACCGCCAAGCGGCTGTCGCGGAGGCCGACAAGGCAATCGCGCTCGAGGATGATGCGCTGGATGCGATGGCCATCCACGCAGCCGTGGAACTGCTGGCGGACCGCTCTCCCGATGCATGGTTCGCTAAGATTGCTGCGATCAATTCAGGGTATGGAGAGGCCTACAAACGTGTGGCAGACCAACTCGAATTGCATTACCGCTATGAGGATGCGGCAACCTATTACCAGAAGGCGGTGGAGGTCGATCCGCGACTTTGGAGCGCACACTCGGCACTCGGCATCGATCTGATGCGGCTGGGCAAAGAAGACGAGCCGCTGAAGGAACTGGAGCTGAGCTATGACAATGGTTATCGTAATGCGGCGACGGTAAACAGTCTGCGCCTGCTCGCTAGTTACAAGAATTTTGAAACCTTTCGTGACGACACTACGATCCTGAAGCTGAAGAAGATTGAGGCAAGTCTGCTGCGACCGTACATGCAGGCTGAGCTGCACACGATTCTCGCGACATACGAGAAGAAGTACCGCATGAAACTGCCCGGCCCGGTGCAGGTGGAAGTTTATCCGGACCACGAGGATTTCGCTGTGCGCACGACAGGCATGCCGGGACTTGGCGCGCTGGGTGTGACGTTCGGAGAAGTAGTGGCGATGGACAGCCCCTCGGCACGCAAGCCCGGCGACTTCAACTGGGGTCAGACGCTGTGGCATGAGATGAGCCATGTCTACGTTCTCACCGCTACCAATCATCGCGTACCGCGTTGGTTCACCGAAGGCCTGGCAGTGCATGAAGAAGGCGCCCGCTTTCCGGAGTGGGCCGACCGGATCACGCCGGAAGTGCTGATCGCGATTCGCGACAAGAAGCTGCTGCCGGTGGCCAAGCTTGATCGTGGCTTCGTCTATCCCGAGTATCCGTCGCAAGTCATCGTGTCTTATTTTCAGGCGGGCAGCATCTGCGATTTCATCAAGCAGAAGTGGGGTGACGCAAAGCTGCTGGCGATGATCCATTCCTATGCTCAGTTGCAGACAACACCGCAGGTGGTGCAACAGGATCTAGGACTGGCGCCGGAAGACTTTGATAAGCAGTATCTTGCCTGGATCGACAAAAAATACGGCGCAGAAGTTGCGCACTTCAACGACTGGCGTGAGAAGTTGAAGACACTTGTAGTCGCGTTCGAGCAGAAGCAGTATGACGCTGTGCTAGCGCAGGGCCCGGCGACGCTGGCGATGTATCCCGAATATGTGGGAGAGGCGAACGTTTATGAACTGTTAGCGGATGCAAACAAAGCAAAGGGAGACGCGAAGGCTGAGACCGCGGTGCTGGCCGCATACGAGCATGCGGGTGGTCAGGATCCAGCTGTGCTGAAGCGGCTGGCGACACTCGAAGAGGCCGCGGGACAACAGGCTCAAGCTGCGGCCACGCTTGAGCGCGTGAACTATATCTATCCCGTCAAAGATGAAGAACTGCATCGGCGGCTTGGCGATTTGTTGTACGCGCAGAGAGAGTATGACGGCGCCATCCGCGAATACACAGCCGTGGTAGCGTCGAACCCACTGGACAAGGCTGGCGCGGAGTTTCATCTGGCGCAGGCATATCTGTCCACGGGACAGAAAGACAAGGCCGAGGAGAGCGTGCTGGCCGCTCTCGAAGCTGCACCTGGGTATCGTCCGGCGCAGAAGATGTTGCTGGAGTTGAACCAATCATCGCCAAAATAAACAGACGAGGACCGAACCGATGGCTATTCTTGCCGACCTGAATTCGGATGCAGCGCAACTCCAGCAGCGCGTCGAGCGCTTCCACGCTGTGCACGAAGGCATCCTTAAGCAGGTGCGCGAAGTGATCGTGGGTCAGGACGAGGTATTGGAACAAGTTCTGATCGCGCTCTTTGTAGGTGGCCACTGTCTGATGACCGGCCTACCAGGAACGGCGAAAACCTTAATGGTGCGCACGATCGCCGACACGCTCGGCCTTGAGTTTAGGCGCATTCAATTCACGCCCGACCTGATGCCGTCGGACATCACTGGCACGGACATCATTGAAGAGGATCCCACATCAGGTCATCGCAGATGGACCTTTGTGAAGGGGCCGATCTTCGGCAATATTCTGTTGGCCGATGAGATCAACAGAACGCCGCCGAAGACGCAGGCTGCGCTGCTTGAGGCAATGCAGGAGCACTCCTGCACAGTGCGTGGGCACGTCTATCAGCTTCCCGCGCCATTCTTTGTGCTGGCAACGCAGAACCCGATCGAACTCGAAGGCACGTATCCGCTGCCAGAGGCACAGTTAGACCGCTTCCTCTTTAACGCTATTCTCGATTACCTGAGCACCGAGGATGAGCTAAAGGTCGTAAACATGACGACCACAATACGTACTGCAAAGATTGAGCCAGTGACTTCTGCGGAGGAGTTGCTCGATTTTCAGCGGCTCGTGCGCATGGTGCCGATAGCTGAAACCCTCGCGCGTTATGTCGTGAGCCTTGTGCGTGCGACGCGACAGAGCAGCGGAAGCGCACCTGACTTCGTGAAGAAATATGTGAATTATGGGGGAAGTATTCGAGCCGCTCAGTTCATTGTGCTGGCCGCGAAGGCGCGAGCACTCTCACGAAGGCGTTATCACGTGACTTATGACGACATTACATCGCTGATGGTTCCAGTGCTGCGGCACCGCATTCTGCTGAACTTTCACGCCGAGTCCGAACGGATCGACGCGGATGAAATTCTCAACCGTCTTCTCGAATACGTGCCGCGGCCAAAGGAGAGTTGATGCAGCGCTTCCTCGATCCTTCGGTGCTGGCCGGCATCTCTTCGCTGGACCTGCTGGCGAAGACGGTGGTTGACGGCTTTGTCGCCGGCTTGCATCGATCGCCTGATTTTGGCTTCAGCCAGGAATTCGCCGAGTACCGCGCATACGCGCCGGGGGACGATCTCCGCCATGTGGATTGGAACCTATTCGCGCGCACAGAGCGCTGCTATCTGAAGCGTTATCGAGGCGAGACGAGCAGCCAGGTGACTGTGCTGCTCGATGCCAGCAACTCGATGCAGTACACTTCGGGGCCACCGCCAAAGATGGACTACGCTCGCTTTATTGCAGCGTCGATCTTCTATCTGGCGATCCGAAATCAACGGGATGCTGCGGGACTGATTGTCTTCGATGACGAGGTGCGGGAGTATGTAAGACCATCGACACGGCAAGGCCAGCTTGCGCGCCTGTTCGCAGGGCTTGAGCAGGCGGAGCCGCGCGCGCGAACCGACTATGGCAAACCGCTGCGTCACTTCCAGGCATTGCTGCACCGGCGCGGCATCATCATTGTGATCTCTGACTTCTATGAGGAGCCGGAGACAATCGTGCGCATCATCGAGCCGCTCCGCTTCCATGGCAACGATGTGGTGCTGTTTCATATTCTCGATCCTCAGGAGATCCAGCCGGAACTGAAAGCGCCGGCGATCCTCGTCGATCTCGAAACCGATCACAAGATCGAAGTCGTTCCTGAGTACGCGAAGACGACCTACCGCGCGAAGATGCAGAACCATATCGAGCAGCTTCGCTCACTTACGCGAGCAGCGGGCATGGATTACCACCTGCTCGTAACAGATCAACCGCTCGATACAGCACTGCGCGAATATCTTTCGTTGCGGCAGGCGGGGAACTGATGGGCTTTCTTGCGCCATGGTTTCTGGGAGGACTGGCAGCGCTGGGCGTCCCGGTCTTCGTACATCTGCTGCGAAAGCATGTGACCACGCCACGGCCGGTGAGTTCGCTGATGTTCTTCGAGCGGGGAATCCAGAGCTCTACGCGACATAAGAGGTTAAGGTATCTGCTGCTCTTCGCTCTGCGGTCTGCATTGCTGCTGCTGGTGGTGATGGCTTTTGCCAGTCCATTTATGCGGCGGCCAGCGACAGATACAAGCGGGCATCTGCTGCTGATCGTACTGGACAACTCCTTCAGCATGCGCGCGAAGACGAGGTTCGCGGACGCAAAGCACCAGGCGATTGCAGTGCTTTCAAAGAAGTCTGGTTCACAGAAGGCGCAGGTGATCGCGCTCGGAGGGCAGCTTGACGTGCTGACGCAGCCGATCACAGATGAAGCCCAGCTGCGGTCGGCGCTTGAGAGCATCCAGCCCGGAGACGGGCACGCGAACTTCGGCGAGCTGGGGCGAAGTATCCGTGCGATGGCTGAGACAGCGCAACGGCCAGTCGATCTGCACTTGTTCAGCGATATGCAGCGCACAGCGATGCCTGCGAACTTTGCTGACATGGTGTTGCCGCCGAACGTGACACTTGTGCTGCATGATGTGGCGAAAGGTGCAGCGCCGCCCAACTGGACGGTAGAGCGAGTGAGCGCACCAGCCGAGCTCGCAGATCCGAAAGATCCGAAGCGGTCGCGTGTGCAGGCTGTAGTGGCGGGTTTCGGCACTCAGGAAGCAGAGAAGACGATATCGCTTGTAGTGAATGGCAAGGCAATCGCGACACATAAGGTGAAGGTGCCCGCCAATGGGCGAGCGACTGTTGAGTTCGCGCCGATCGATGTGGGATATGGATTCAACCGCTGCGAAGTGCGGATCGAAGGCGGGGATGCATTCCCGGCGGATGACGCAAGCATCTTTGTGATACGCCGGTCGGACCCCGAGCGGGTGCTGTTCGTGCACGCCGCGAATGATACCCGGGCGGCGCTGTACTTCGGCGCCGCGCTGGGAGCGGTTGCGCAAACTTCATTCGTGTTGCAGTCTGTGACCGCAGAGCAGACGACGGATCTCGATCCGTCGAGATTCAGTTTTGTGGTGCTGTCGGATACTGTCACGCTGCCGTCGATCTTCGAGCACACGCTCGCGCAGGACGTATCCAAGGGAGAGAGCGTGCTGATCGCTCTCGGCACGAATCCAGGGACACATGCGCGCATTCCGCTATGGGGAAGTGATGTCAAAGAAGTGCATGACTACGCCCGCACTGGAGGGGCGGCGACAGTCGGTTCTGTGGACTTCACCTATCCAGCTCTTGAGCAGGAGCAGCCCGGACGCAACAATGGAGGCTGGGCGGAGACAAAAGTCTTTTATGCTGCATCGGTAGATCCGGGACAAGCACGCGTCGCCGCGCGTCTGAGCGACGGCACGCCGCTGCTGCTCGACAAGCAGATGGGTGAAGGGCATATGCTTCTGCTCACATCTGGACTGGAAAATCTGACGAATGATCTGCCTTTGCATCCTGTGTTTGTAGCATTCATTGATAAGGCCGCGCGTTATCTCTCAGGGCGCGAGAGGCTGAGCGGTTCTCAACTTGTGGATTCGTTCGTGCAGCTTCTTTCGGCTGCCGAGCCGGTGGGTGAGGTGGCGAATGTTGAGGTCATCGACCCAGATGGACGCAGGCCGCTCTCACTCGATGAGGCGCGAAGGGTCCAAACCTTCCCCCTGCGACGAGCGGGCTTCTATCAGGTTCGATATGCGAATGGACGCGATGCCGTCATTGGAGTAAATCCTGATCGGCGCGAATCGGACCTGCAGCCGATTGCACAGGATGTGCAGCAACTCTGGAGTGGAAACAGCAGCGGCAGCGTGCCCGTGCATACGGCGTCCGTTGATGACGTCAAATATCGCCCCGTAAATCTGTGGTGGTACGTTATGCTGCTTGCATTGGTAGTCGCGCTGGCGGAGACGGCCCTGGCCAGCCGCTACATGGGTACGCAGCGGGAGGAAGCATGAGCAGGCGGGACGAGCTCAATTCCTATATCGCGCGACTGCAGCACAGGCTCCGGCTGGGAGCGTGGCTGCGCGGCGCTGCAATCTGTGCTGGTACGGCGCTCATCGCCACGGTTGTACTGGTTCTGCTGCTGAATCGCTTTGCCTTTCCGGCACATGGGGTAGCAGGAGCACGGCTGGCTCTGCTTGTTGCACTCGCTGCAGCCGCGGCGTTTGGTATTGCTCTTCCCCTTGTTCGACTGACGCGTGCACATGCTGTGCGTGAGGCTGAAACTGCACATCCTGAGTTCCAGCAGCGGCTGACTACTTTTCATGAGCGCGAACGCGATGGCAGCGATCCGTTTCTGGAACTGCTGGCTGCCGATACGCTGTCGCGGGCGCAGGATGCAGCGCCGTCATCGCTGGTTCCCGATAACGGGCTCTTTGTGCTGACCGGCGTGGGGCTTGCATCTCTTGGCGTGCTGGTATGGACGATCGGCGCGGGGCCGGGCTATTTGGGTTACGGCGCTTCGCTGCTCTGGACCGGGCCAAAAAAGAATTCGACTCCGTTCTACTCGATCACGGTGACTCCCGGCGATGTCGCCGTGCGGCGAAACAGCGACCAGCTTGTGACCGCGCACGTCGTCGGCATGCGACCAGAGAAGGCGCAGATATTCGCTCACTACCAGAGCGCAGGCGCGTGGGAGCCGGTCACCATGCAGGTGCAGCCTGATGCGGGCAGTGCGGCGGCATATCAGTTCGTCTTTGCCGGCCTTCCGGAAAACGTCGAGTACTACGTAGTCGCTGGTCCGCTGGTATCTCCACACTACAAGGTGCGGGTCGTGGACCTCCCCGCTGTGAAGAGCATCCGCGTGACGTACCAGTATCCGAAGTGGACCGGGATGAAGCCGGTTATCGACGAGCACTCGGGCGACTTGCGCGCCATTGAAGGGACGGACGCCGCAATCGAAGTCGAGATGGACCGTCCGTTGAAGGATGGTCAGCTCACGCTCGATGGCGGTCAGGCGATTCACCTGAGCGGTGGTAACGGAAACAAGTATCAGGGCACGATCCACATGGAAAAGGACGGCGCCTATCATGTTGCCGCTACTGACGGAGGTCAACCGGTAAGGCTTTCAGAGGACTACTTCATTGCGACGGAAAAAGCGATGCCGCCGGAGGTTGCTGTCAGTCGTCCCGGCGGCGACTATCGCGCCAGCCCTATCGAAGAGGTAACGGTCGGTGTAAAGGCGGCGGACCAATTCGGGCTGAACGATATGCACCTGCATTACTCCGTCAACGGTGGGCCAGATCGCGATGTGAATCTCCTCAAAGCTCCCGGCGCAAAAAAGGCTGACGGCTCCTACACGCTGCGGCTCGAAGATTTCAAGCTGGTGCCCGGCGATCTGGTGAGCCTCTATGCAACGGCGAAGGATGGTCATGCCGAGTCACGCACCGATATCACCTTCATCCAGGCCGATCCATTCGAGCGCGAGTTTTCGCAGTCGCAACAGAGCGGAGGCGGAGGTGGAGGCGGTGGTGGGCAGAACAATCAGACCGACATATCCAAGCGCGAGAAGGAGCTGATTGGCGCCACCTGGAAACAGCAGAACGATAAGTCCGCTACGCCGAAAGAGGCTGCCGTGGCGGGACAGTTTCTTTCTGATGCGCAGCAGAAGCTGCGCGGCCAGGTAATGGCGCTCTCAGCTCGCATGGAGAGCCGCGATCTCTCGGATGCGAACGAAGAATTCAATGGCTTTGAAAAGGACATGCAGACCGCAGCCGCTGCAATGGCCCCTTCAGCAGACAAGCTGAGGGGAATGCAATGGAAGGACGCTATTCAGCTGGAACAGCAGGCGCTGCAGGCACTCCTGCATGCCGAGTCGACATTTCGCCAGATTCAAGTCGCCTTCGGCCAGCAGGGCGGCGGTGGTGGCGACAGCAACAGCGCTGGGCGTGATCTGGCCAGCCTTTTCGACCTTGAATTAGACACGGAGAAAAATCAGTATGAGACGGCACAGTCCACACCTCCCCCAGAGCAGCATGAGAAAGATGTGGAAGATGCGCTGGCGAAGCTCGATGCTCTGGCCAAGCGGCAAGAAGACTTGGCGAATCAGCAGAAGAATCCACAGCAAAGCTTCCAGGAGCGCTGGCAGCAGGAGATGCTGCGGCGCGAGGCCGAGCAACTGCAACGGCAAATGGAGCAGCTCGCGCAAAATGGCCAGAGCCAGCAGCAGGACGGACAGCAGAGCTCAAGCACAGCGTCTTCAGGACAGTCCGGTTCGCAGCAGCAGAACACATCATCGCAGACTGGTTCGCAGTCATCGCAACAGCAACAAGCAGGCAGGCAATCTTCTGCACAAAATCATGCGCAAAGCTCAGATCAGCGGATAAAACAAGCTTTGAGCCATCTACGCCAAGCGGGAGAGGCGATGAAGCGCAGCGGCAGTCCTGAGCAAAGTGCCGATGCGGCGCGACAGGCCGCTGACCGGTTGCGCGACGCGGAAAATCTATTGGGCGGCATGCAGCAGCAACTCGCCTCGGGCAAGCTAAGCTCGCTCTCGCATGAGGCCGACCGACTCACTCAGGAAGAACGCGCACAAGCAGACCGAATCAACAAGCTCGCAGGTCAACAAGGCGATCCGGATGCGACGGATGACGCGATGGATCGAGACCGCATGATGGAGCGGCTGCGTCAGCGCAACCAGCTGGCCAGCGAGCGGCAACAGCTCTCCGACGATCTGTCGAAGCTCCAGAAAAACCTTCGCGACACAGCGCGTGAGATGACTCAAAATCAGCCGGCAGTTTCACAAAAGCTGCGCGATGCGCTTACTGAGATGGATCAGTCCGACCTCGATAACCATATGCAGAGAACGGCAGACTGGCTGCGCGGCGGAATCAATCCAAATGCAAATGGCACTGAGAACGAGATTGCCCAGGGACTTCAGGAGCTGAGTCAGCAACTTCGGCAAGCGCAGCAAAAAATGGGCCAGAACGCGTCAGGAGAGCGCAACGGTGCGGCGCCTAAAGACGGAACAGCACCGGGAGATGAGACTGCCAGGCTTGATCAAATCCAGCGCCTGCGCAGCCAGCTTGAGGCGATGACGGCCTCACACCGCGGCAACAATGGCCGACAACAAGGCGCAGGACAGCTATCAAGCCAAAACCTTCAGGCTGGCGAAAGGGGCGGCGAACGACAGGGCGGCGAACGACAGGGCGGCGAACGACAGGGCGGCGAACGACAGGGCGGCGAACCGCGTAGCGGCCGCCTTGGTCAGCTGACAAGAAACCGTACGGGCCAGCCAGGGGACCCAAGCAGCGGTGATGTGCGCGATGGAGGCGGAGGGAACTCCGAAAGCCTCATCCTCGGCAACATCAACACGGGCAACAATCGCTATGGTCAGGCGCGGCAACAGTCAGTTCGAACGAACGCCTACGCCAATCCCGCAGATGATGAGCGCACCTATCAGCAGGGTCTGCGTGAATTGAACCAGCTTCGCCAAATGGTGCAAAGCGATCCTCAAGCAGCAAAAGAAGTACGCGAAATGGCGAGACAGATGCAACAACTCGACCCTAGTCGCTTTCGTGGCAATCCTGAGATCGTCGAGCAAATGCATCGCGAGGTCCTCGGCTCTCTGGACCGCATCGAACTTCAGCTGCAACACGACAGCTCTACAGAAGCACGCACCGGTGAACCTTCCTCGGTTCCTGCCGGATATCAGGACTCAGTCGCCGAGTACTACAAGCGCCTGAGCAGAAATCGTTAAGAGACGCATATCGATTGATCCGGGATGGCTGCGGAAGCACAAGGCGCTTCGCCATAGGTCTTCTGGACCGCCAGTTCGGGCGAGCCTATTTTGTGGATCCAATAACCGGATCTAGCAATTTCGCTCTGATGATGAATAGCAGTGGATCGAAAGGGCGCTTCCGGATGTAGTGTTTGGTGCCTTGCGCGGAAGAAATGATTGCATAAAGAATCTTTGTTTCGAAAAAAGAGCCTTCGACGGAGATGACACTGCACATCTCCGTCGCGCCCATTTTAAAGCCGCACCATGTCTTAAGTGTTTTGAAGATCAGTCGGCGTAAGTTCTGCCAAGATACGTCTATTGCTCAGCAATTTCGAACATCATCCCCCGCAGGTTTAACGGCGCGCTACACTAGTCGGAAATATACTGCCATGTCGGACACTCGCAGGTCATGTGTCCGACATGGCGACTAATAGGTGGTCCGCCGTTTGATGAACCCGCGAGAGCCGTACAGCGTAGAGGCAGGAACCGAACAGGAGAATCATCGCGATGGAGATACGTTCGAGCGGCATTGACTTGGGGAAGACCACCTATCACATTGTTGCGCTGGGCAGATGTGGCGAGGTGCTTGCACGAAGAAAGGTCACGCAGAAGCAACTGCTGAGCTATACCGCCAACCTGCAGACATGCCTGATTGGATTAGAGTTCTGCTCGGGTGCTTGCTCCTGCACAGAAGTTGGCCTTTGTCCCGTCACCTTATAGAAATGGAAGCCCGAATTTTATGCGCTCATTCTCGCTCTGCTTCATCTTCGTCGCGTCAACCCTCTTCGGCCAGTCATTTGTGGAACGCAATGGAACTCACCTTGTCTTCAACAACACGACCTTTCGCTTCAGCGGCCCGAATATCGAGTGGCTCGGCCTTGAAGGTTATGGCCCTCACGACCCCTTTGGCCCCCGCTACCCCTCTCACTTTGAAATCGACGATGCCTTCGCTACGGCAGCCGAGATGGGCGCCAAAGTCGTGCGCTCGCAAACCATGGGCGATACCATCGGGTGTTTCGGTTGCATAGAGCCAGAAGAAGGTCAATTCAATCAAAGCGCTTTCCAGGCATCTGATTATGCACTTTCCGTTGCCGCCAAGTTCCACATGAAGGTCATCATCAGCCTCATTGGGGACTGTGCCACTTGCTCTGGCGGCGGCATCGGTCAATATCTTGCCTGGCACCGAAAGACCAACTTCCAAGATTTTTTTGCTGACCCTGCACTCATCGCTGCCTATGAGCATCACATCGATGCCGTTCTCAATCACCGCAACACCATCACCGGCGTGCTCTACCGCGACGATCCTACGATCCTTGCCTGGGAAAACTGCAACATGTGCGGGATCTTCTCCATCTTTGCCCACGGAAACCTCGCCGACGTTGCCAAGTGGTCCGAGACAATTGGCGAACACATCAAGTCGGGTGATCACCATCACCTGTACGTGGACACAACCGGCGTATTTCGTAATTATCCGGATATCTTGAACAATCCCAGCATCGACCTCTTTGCCTTCGAGGAGTATCCGCATTGGGACTCTTTGCTCGGAGTCACCACACAGCACACAACTACGGAAACGATCGCGCACGACGCCACAACTGTCGTCAGCCACGGCAAAGTCTTCATCGTCAACGAATTCGGTTGGGACAAGACCAATTGGGTCACCCCTAAAGACCTCGAACATGTTCTCGACAGCTTCCTCAACAATCCCGATATCGCCGGGGATGGCTTCTGGGCACTCCAGGCCCATCTCGATAATTTCGGCTTCCAACCGATTCCCGCAGATACCACCCATCCCGAGTTCGCCGAGAACGGCGAATCCGGCGAGTGGTGGGCCCTCTACTATCCTGGACGCAAGACGCTCGTCATGTCCGCGGAAGACATGGCGGCCCGTGTGCAACAGCTACGCAGCCACGCCTACAAGATGTCCGAGCTCCCGATTCCCAAACATGCCGTGCCGCCTCCGCCCGTCGTTAGCTCAGTCGTCATTGGCGGCCTCGTTGCCTGGCGCGGCTCCGCCGGTGCAACCCGCTACTCCATTGAGAGCCTGGCTCCCGGCTCCAGCCAGTGGAAACTAATCTGCGATCGCTGTGCTACGGACGAGCAGGATCCCTGGATCGATCCCCACCCGATGCTAGGCACGCACTACCGCGTTACTGCTTACAATTCGGACAACGTGGCCAGCGTAAAATCCGTAGCCAAGTAAGCGCGCCCCGCCCACCAATCTCCCAACATCGTCCTTCAGAGAGATCGTTGATCCTTCACAGCGATGACATCAGAGCTGTCGTCGCTGCGCTGCGCGCACTACGTGATAAAGACGTTGATATGGAGTGACCCTGTCAATAGGCACCGATTCGGGGTTTGTTTTTGTCGTTGTCTTTCGAAGATAGGGTCAGCAGAGCCGGGGCAGGTAGTGGCGACGATTGATCAAGCTGATATTCGCGGGTCGAAACCGCATAATCATGATCCGTCGGGAGCTGCCTCAGACTATCGTCGCGAGTCAGGTCGAGCCTGTCGCAAACGTCCTGCGAGGATTCTCCTTCGCGCTTGCTCCGGCTGCAGCTGACCTTATCTTCGAAATGGATAATCGCGTTCATTACTGATTCGTTCTTGCTTTTTCTCTATTTGGAAAGCTTTTGCTTTTTGGTGTTCGATGTCCGTTATGCTGCCAGTTGTTGCGTGCAAGCTGCTTCAGTCTTAATCCCAATGGCCCAAATAAAACCCAACAGTTCGCGTCCGATCGCGGTGATGATCTTCCTCTGCTCCTTGCCGGCCATGACCATCTTCACGTAGCGCTTGTGCAGGCGGTTTTGCGCTTTCCACGCAATCTCTTTGATTTCTACCGGCACACCTTCCTGTCGCTTGCGTAATCCAGCACCAATCGATGGCCGATGCCGATAGCTCCAGGCCGATTCGATCACGATACGTCTCAGGTGCGCATTACCCGCCTTAGTAAGGCTCCCTTTTCTCTTGCGCTTGCCACTGGAGTCTTCGCTCGGAATCGCCCCGCAGTAGCCCATCAGTTTCCGCGCGTTTTCGAACCGGGAGGTGATCTTCCCCAATTCGACGGCAATCGTCACCGCCGAGATGTGGGCCACACCACGCAATGCCTATAAGCCCCGGATCAGTTCCTGCATCGGCTGCGGAGCCGCTTTCATCACTTCTACAATGGCTTGTTCCAGGCGCCGAACCCGTTCGTTCATGTGTCGAACTTCATGCAAACAATCCTCGAAGGTAGCTTCCTGCGCCGGCTGGGTGTAGTGGATTTGCTCAAGCCAGGTCACGTAACGCGCCGTCCACGCCTTTACTCCCAGCAAGGGGCGCCGGCCGGTGCGAAGCAGGAACTTGGTTAGGCGATGTCGTGCTCGTAGCTGATCCTGCTTGGCTGCTTCCCGCGCTCGCACAAGATCCCGTAACGCCTCCGAACCTTCATCCGGCACCCACACTGCGGTCAGATCTCCGGAGCGATGGCTGCGCGCCAGTTTCAACGCATCCCGCCGATCCGTCTTCACCCGGTCTCCGGGTTTCGTGGGTACAAGCGAGGGCGCTACTACAGCGCAGTCAACCCCCAACTGCGTCAGCTGCCAGTAGAGGACAAATCCTGTTGGACCGGCCTCATAGCAAGCATGCAAATGCTCCACCGGGCCCAGCTTGCGGATGAATTTACGGATCGACTCTTCGCGGTTAGCAATCGTACCCAGACTCCGAACTTCGCCATCTGGCTCCGCTACAGCTACGGCAATCGTCTCGGCATGGACATCCATGCCCAAAAATCGTAACTTCTCTCTCATGACCGGCTCCTTCCGCTTGTGGCTCTGGACTGTGTTCTTCGAACAAACTCAGCCTAACCCACGACTCGCGCATCGGGCCGGTCACTCTCCATAATGACTATCTTTAACTGACAGCGAACTACTGCTTGCCTGTTGCGCCCCCCGCAGAGACAGCCGGGCGTGAGTTTGCAGTAGCAAGCGCCAGATGAATAGCACCGACTAGCTGGGCATCTGGTCCTAGAAGGCTGCGTGCCAGCTTCATGTGTCCATGCCTGTTCCATTGCTCGAGGATATGTCGTGTTGCATTCTCGAGAGCAGGATGCATGCCGACGCCGCCGCCAAGCACGAAAAGAGGGCAATTCAGCATCAGCGACATGTTGTAGATGGCATAAGCCAAGATACGTGCCGATTGCTCAAGAACAATTTGCGCCAACGGGTCGCCCTTTAGCGCGCCATCAAATATCTCCGTGGCGGTTATGTGTTTTTCGAGCGTGGTTCTTTCCCTGCTCCACTGGCGCCGCCACTCTGTCTTAATGCCCTCGCCGCCTACGATGCTCTCAAGGGCGCCCGGTTTGCCATGATCTGCGGGGCGTTCAGGCACGCCCGGAACAAGCATGTAGCCAATCTCACCCGCAGACCACCCCATGCCGCGAAACGGTTTTCCGCTGAGCACAATGCCGGCGCCGATACCGGTTCCAATGGCAAGAAATACGAAGTCGTTCACTCCTATCGCAGCGCCAGCCATACTCTCACCAATCGCTGCTAGGTTCACATCGTTATCTACTGCCGCCGGAATGCCGACCGCAGCTTTGAGCATGTCTCGCAGACGGACATCCTGCCAGCCCAACAGATATGAAGTGACAATGACGATGCCCGCGTCAACATCAGTGATGCCAGGCGCACCCGCAGCTATGGCTGTTAATGCACTACGAGGTACAGAGGCCTGCTGCAAAAGGTCCGTGACGCCATTACAAATCAAATCGATAATCGCGTCTGCTCCGCGGCTGCCTGCCGTCGACGAAGACCACCTGGCCACGATAGCACCTGTCATATCCGCAAGGGCAAGACGCAGATTGGTCCCGCCGATGTCCACGGCGATAACATAGCTACTCCCAGATGCCGGCACCGTATTTCTGTTGCCGATTCGTTGCTCCGTCATTTTCGATTCACTTTTCAATGAGCCACCACTCTTTGCTTGGCGCTGATGCTCTCCAGTTCTCGTCCCTTCGTCTCAGGAACGATGAAGCGGACAAAAAGGAGCGTAAGAATGCAGAAGCCTCCATAGATAGCGAATGTTGCTGCGTTACCGGCGGACTTGATGAGCGAGAGAAAAGTGATCGACACAAGGAAGTTCGATGCGCCGGATCCCAGCGTTGCCGCAGCGACGCCGCGAGCGCGCACCTGTAGAGGAAAGACCTCAGAAACCAGGATCCATGCAATTGGGCCCATGCTGAATGCGAAGAAGGCGATGTAAGTTACCAGGCAAACAGTGGCAATCATACCAAGCGATGGACCAAAGGCGATCTGGTGGAAGCCTACAGACAGCACAAAGAGTGATACCGTCATGCCGCCAACCCCGATATACAAAAGTGGCTTGCGGCCAAGTCTATCGACGAGAAAGAAGGCAATGACTGTCGCCAACATATTGGTCACGGCAACAATCAAAGTTGCGAAAATCGCATTTTTGTTCGACGTAATGCCCGCGAGAGCAAATATCTGCGGGCCGTAATAAATGATCGTGTTGATCCCCGTAACCTGCTGCAGAACGGTAAAGCCGACGGCGACTAGAAGCGCTGTGCGCGCGGCAGGACTCCACAGCGAGCTCCAACGTTTGTCCATCTTTGTTCCGAGAGCAGTGCGAATGTCATCCAGCAATAGCTGTGCACCTGCTTCATTCGTATAACTTCTCAAAACAGCCTGCGCCTCCGTAAGCAGGTTCTGAGCGAGCAGCCAGCGCGGACTCTCCGGCAAAGTAAGAACCAGCAACAGGAATAACGTTGCTGGTATGGCTCCGATACCAAACATCAGCCTCCAGGACTGCGCTCCAGCAAGCCAGTAGCCGACTAGGTCTGCAAGCGCGATGCCCAGCGTGAGTGCGAACTGATACAGACTGATGAGCCTTCCGCGCGACTGAGGCGGAGCCAACTCAGAAACAAAGACTGGAGCCGTTACAGAAGTAAAACCGATGGCGAGCCCCAGCAGACCACGGGCCGCGATCAGCGTAAATACGTTGGGTGAAAGCGGCGCGAGAATCGAGCCGAGGATAAAGAGTCCGCCGCCCCAAAGCAAGGTAGAACGCCTGCCTATGCGGTCTGCAATGCTGCCGCCAACCACCGCGCCCAGCATCGCGCCAACGAGCACAATGCTTACCACCATCTCCTGCATATGCATAGAGAGAGTGAATGCCTGGCGCACGAAGATCAACGCCGCTGCAATGATCCCCATGTCGTAGCCGTAGAGAATACCTCCAAGTCCGGCGATAAAGGATACTCTCCCGAGAAAACCGCGGTGCACTTCTATTTGTGAAGCGACTATCGAATCAGACAAGGTTTCCTCTCAGCTCACCAGGATATAAAGGCTACTGCTCCATGATCCCGTATTGAAAACGGGGCGGCAGTCTGCAACCCGTTCGCTCCACCATGCCGAGCGTAAGAGCCTGCGGCACCAGCAGCGATGTAATTCCTTCCCACGGCTCAGGTACAGGATCAATCCGAACCGGGAACAACACGTCTGTAGACTTATGGTCATCACTGGAAACAAGCACGACTCTCCCGCCGCGACGATTGCACTCCTGCGCGAGCTTCACCCCGAGTTCAGCAGCACGTCCCAATGCAAAAATAATTGCCACGTGCGTAGCATCCACATCCAGGTTTGGACCGTGCCTAAACCCTGCACCAGTATGCGGAGCGGCACGATGACCGCTCATTTCCCGGATGCAGAGCGCGCTCATGATGGCGCCACCGTATGCTGCGCCGCGTCCGATGATTTCGCTATTCGCAGCGCCCTGGCAGAACTTTTCCAGATCCCCTCTGATAGCGAAGATAGGATCGAGATTGGCAGCGAATACTTCTGCCACGCGCTCTGCATCCTTCTGCCATGGAAGACCGACGATTTCAGAAGCGAGGATGACGGCAGCTGCAGTTGCGTTCGTATATGTCTTCGTTGCGTTCCCGTATTCCGGCCCAGCCAAAGCCGGAAGCTTATTTTCGGCGAGTTTCCAGCAAGTGCTTGCAAGGTTGTTACAGATTAGCCCAAGTGGCTTGTCGCTCTCCTGCTTAAAGAGTTCGACCAACTCCGCGCTTTCCCCGGATGTGGTAATCAATACGGAGAGTGCCGCCTCATTCCATACCGGGGATGCATAGTGCAGCCATTCTCCGGCGTTCGCCGAGAACGAAAGCCTGCCGTGTGACTGCAGAAAGATCGATCCGCTGATGGATGAGCAGTAGGAAGCGCCCATTCCGATAAAAAGCACTGGCCCCTTTTTTGCCGCAAGGTCGCGAAACTTTTTCAACTCTGTGCGGATCGCCGCATCATTGCTGTATGCCCGAATAAGATCGCGTAGCCTTGCAGGCTGTTCACGGCACTCGATCTCCAAGATCTGAGTCCCTGTGGCGTGGAGCAATTCCCTGGGCGGCTCAATGCCTGAAATCCAACGCGACTCTTGTTTCTTCACTTCTTCCATGACGTCCTTGATCTTCACCCTTCTAGGGTTGGTGCGGCTATGTGAGAGCGGGATTCTTATCGAAGACATTTACGGGCCCGATCAGAAAGTTATGCCACTATGTCGGCACAATCGGCCAGTCTTCTAGACGCACGACATGGTGAAATCTCAAGGTGTACCAACAAAGCCCGACTATACCAATCCAGATACTTTCTAATGATTCTCTAGCGAAACGGAGATCTGCTACAAATATTCTTACCGTGTTTTCCCATCCATATGTGCGCACCGGCTGTGTCAGGTTCCCGCACTCCTAGCGCCGCTCGGCGGGCATCCTCATCGGAGAGACCGCACTCGCGATAAGCAGCGGTCATTTCTTCGAAGTAGTGTTGAACCCTCATCATCGATTTCCCTGTCTCGCTCGTTTCGATGCAGCAGCCCACGAAGGACATGGGTCACTTGGCGCCAAAATAACATGCTTAAGCCTCCTTCCGAAGAAGGCGTGCAACTGTCGAGGCTCGCCGATTCCAATCTGCCTCTTCTATCCCCAACTACTTTCCTCCCGTGCGCGTGAGAATATAGAACTTAGCTCGTCGCGGGTTTTCTGTGTTTCGCCATTCGGAATCGAGCCAGCCGGCGCGTTCTAGGCGCTTGGGGCGTTACACGAACGCGGACTCGCCCACAAGGATGTTAAGCCATCCACCCTATACCCGCAATCCGGATTCAAAATGGCGTGACCACTTCAGCTATACGTCACAAGACCTACTGCTGCAATTTTGCTTTTCTTTTTACGAGCTTTTCGGCGATCAGTTCGCCATCGAAGTTTAGTGGCGACCCCACTGGCACTTCTCTTGCGCCCCTATGTGGAGAAATCGAAAGTCGACGACAAAAGACGACAATCTCTTCGCGAATGACAGGGATTGACGAACGGTTGAGAAGCTTTGTGAAGACCTGAACCTGGAAGAACGTTCATATCGCCTCAGTGGATATCTGCGGGGAAAGAAGCGTGTGGCTGGCTATCATGCGAAGACGGTGTTTACCATCTTCATCGGCAGCGATAACCCATCGAAGGCTCGGGCCTTGATTGGGCGGCCGTACGGCTCGCTCAGTATTTGAGCTTCTTGATTCGCATCACGACTGGAACCTCACAACGAGGCCGAACCTGGTGAGCACAATCAGAGCGTAAAAGGTTTGCCTGACGGCGCAGCATCGAAAAGAAGAAATTCATTGAGGTCGTTGACCGCTTCCGCTCGTGACAGCTGTCCCAACGCGAAGTCGCGCTCGGCTCGCGCCGTATGACTCTGTACCAATGTCCCCACCACTCCGGCAGCCGTGGCAACAACCGCGATTGCCGCAAAAGGCATCACAGTGCGATGACGCCGCGCGAACTTGGCGGCCCGGTAAAGGATCGTCTCTGGTCGAGCGCCGATCGGCTCATTCTTCAGATATAGTCGCAGATCATCCGCCAGGGCTGTGACCGAGGAGTAGCTTTCGTTTGGTTCTTTTTTCAGCGATTTCCCAACAATCGTGTCGAGATCTCCGCGCAGTAGCCGGCGAAGCTTATCCAGCGTGGTGCCACGGCTCGCGGCAACCGTGGAGATCTCGCGGGTTGCGCCCACTGCCACAGTATCCGACGGACGAGCAGGCTCGGTATCGACGATTGCCCTGACCAGGTCAGCGGGTGCATGCGAACCCGTGCTGGGAGGAGGCCGAGAATTCTGCCTTCGCGTTTGAACCGCTCCTCGCCGACCTTCGCCATCAGCGCAATATTGAGAAACTTCACCACGACTTGCCGCTCAAAGCGACCGTCGAATCGTTCCGCAAGCCAAACGCTGCTCATCCCCCCTTGCCGATCTGCGATACCAACCTGCGGTCCAAGTACCATCAGCATTACAAATGGTGTACCAGAGTTTGCCGTCGCTGCCCACACCAACCACCTGCAGACCAGCTGCAGTGCCAGGCGGTCCCCTTAAACGTCAATAGGCATGAATTAGGCATGAATATAGTAAATACCCCCTTGAAATCCACGATTTTTCCTGGATAATCTCGCACGAAATAACACTTTGTGAGCGACTTCAGCCAGCATTGTGAATTCGGTTCTGTCTAGCTCGTGAGTAATACCGACGCCAGGCGGCCAAACTTAGGAACTTGTTGAAATTCGTCTTGCTGTAGCGGATTTACTTGGGATTGGTGCTTGTCATAGGCTGAAATTCTGTTTCAAATCGTGCTTTGGAGCAGTGTATATCGAGTTGTGTGGTGATCGGGAAGACGAGCCTGATGGCCGCAACCAGGGTTGGGGCACACTACAGCCTGAGTCCTGCAGGTGTTGGTTGCGCCATCAGCCTCGGCAGGCGAAGCAGATTGTGGGCGGCGCAACTGAAAACGAACAGCCAATCTACTTTCTCCAGTCCGCGCAGCTTGACCTGGCGCAACGGCCCGGTCTGCTTCAGCCATCCGAAGCCCTTTTCGATCAGCCATCGGCGGCTCAGACTGATGACATAGCCGGGCTGCCGCGTGGTTCTGCGGTCCAGGTTGCTGGAGCGGTTTCTGTGGTTGCTGGTGATGTGTGGAGTGACATTGAACTCCCGCACGGTGCGCACAAAATCCTTCGTGTCGTAAGCTTTGTCGGCACCTACGGTAATGCGGCGTGCGCGGCCCTGCTGTTTCTTCTGAAGCATTAACAGCGCCGCATCGCGCTCGGCGTATCCATCGGCGTGAGTCACCATCGCGGCAGCAATCAGTCCATTACGGTTCTCCACCAGCGCATGGCCCAGGTAGCTCAGCTTCGATTCCTTCCCGTAGCTCTTCTTGTACAGGCGGGCATCGGGATCGGTGGTCGATGCATGTGTCTTGTTGCTCCGCTTCTGGCAATCCAGGCCTGGGCCTCGCAGAAGAGCTTTCGTTCGAAGGATGATTCCGATGATGACGATGGCGCGAACTTCCACAATCAGCGTGCCGTCCACGGTGAAGTGCTCATCCGACATTGTATTGCTTCGCCTGCCGGTTCACCTCGGCAAAGAACCGCTGTGCAACCTCTGAGGTCAGCAACCGGTCACGGTTCTTCGAGAACACCGCATGATTCCATACCACATCGTCCATGCCCAGGCCCACGAACCAGCGAAACAACAGGTTGTAGTCGATCTGCTCGACCAGCAGTCGCTCGGAACGGATGGAAAAGAACACCTGCAGGAGCAAGGCCCGCAGCATGTACTCCGGCGCTACCGACGGCCGGCCGGAATCAGCGTAGAGTGCATCCAACTCCGGGCTCAGCGACCGTAGCACCGCATCGGTAACTTGCGAACCTCACGCAACGGATGACTGGCCGGTACCCTCTGCTCCAACGACACATAGCTGAACATCCCGTCCTGAATCCGCTCGTCTCCACGCATATCGATAAGACGAACAGACCCTGTCCAATGCTGCAAAAGTCGTACCTATTTCAACAAGCTCCTAGAAGCTGAATCGAGCGCTGAGCTGCATGGTACGACCCGGATCGCTTAAGGTTCTAATCGTTGAAGTACCACTCGAAATTGCTCCGTCAGACAGCGTCAGACTGTTATTGGGTAATCCGAAGCCTGGGTGGTTGAATGCATTGTTCGCATCTGCTCGAACCTGCAATCTGACTTGTTCCCAAATAGCAAATGTCTTACTAAGCGACAAATTCACCCGGCTGAACGCGGGACCGGTCAGCGAATTACGGCCTTCGTTGCCGAAAGTTCCGGAGGTTGGGACTGCGAAGGCCGTCTCGTTGAACCAGTGATTGGGATTGCGACTAGTCAGTTGCGAGTTCCCAATTACATTCGGGTACCAGGCAAAGTTGCTGCCCGCCAGCGAATACGAATTGGTGCCGTCGGCCATGACCGCGGTAAAGGGTTGGCCGCTCTGAATGACGATTGTGCTCGCAATCTGCCAACCGCCGATGGCTGCGTCAAGGAATTGGTTATTGTTCAGAAACTGCCTGCCGTGACCAAAGGGAAGCTGATAAAGCACGTTGCCTTTGAATGCATTCCTGACATCGAAGTTTGAGTTCCCGTAGTTGTCCGACGGCTTGTATGCATTCTGCCAATACTGAGCTCCGGAATGGCTTCCCCACCCAGCCGAGTCCATGTCAGAAAGGAAGTGGGACCATACGTAGTTAAAGCTGAAGCTAAGCCCCTGAGTAAGGCGTTTTTCGATGCTGGCCTGCAGCGAATTGTAATTGGAGACTACATTTTCGCCAGCCACTGTCCCTGTTGTTGCAAGTGTCCCGAATTGTGGATAAGGCCGGAACTGCTGATCATTGGGGGAGAGCTGGCTCTCTGGAACCTCATTGATATCGACCGGGAACGGCAGATCGTGTCCGTGGCTTGCCACATAGGCCAAAGAGACAACCATGTTTGAGCCAATCTGGCGTTGCCCCTGTACGTTCCATTGATAAGAACCTCCTACGGGCTGGTGGTACGCCACATAGTTTTGATTTTGGCCGTTGTACGCGGTTGGATCGGTCGAAGCTCCTACATAGGGGAGATTCGATCCGGAACCGGAAAGGATTACGACTGGCGTGACACCGTTGGTCTGATCGTTTACGTTGCCCTTTGACCCAAAGGCTCCGCCCATAACTCCGCCATTATAAGTATCGTTGCTCCAGTTATACGCATAAAGGCCAAAGCCACCGCGCAGGGTAGTATTGGGGTCGAGCTGATAGGAAAACCCAACCCGCGGCAAGAAAGTGTTGTAGACAGGAGCCTGGATGGTGTCACGGCCATTCGCGTGGGTCGACCCGTACCACATTGCTCCGAGACTATTCGTAGCGGGATTCTGCACCGTCGGATCGAATGAAGCCTCGTTGCCGCGGATTTCCCTCCAGCCGGTCTGAATCTGATAGCGCAAGCCAAGATTCAGCGTGAGATTCGAGCGCACCTTGTAATCATCCTCGACAAACAATTGCGGAAGCTTCATCCTGCCGCCGTACTCCGGCGTTTCGCCTGCGCCCCAATTTTGTGTCTGCCCGAGCAGAAAATCCGCATAGTCGAATCCGGTCGAGCTGCTGCCGGGATATTCCGAGGTGTACACACCCGTGTAACCCATTGTTCCCGCATTTAGGTTGCCCCAGGCTGTGGAGTTGTTCTGGTAGATCAGGAACTCACCACCGAAGTGCAACACATGCTTCCCGAGAATAAGTCCAACCACATCGGAAGGATCATACGAATGCTCTTTGTAGACGGCATTGATTGAAGAATTGAGTATGTTTGCATAGTTATTGAAATTGATATTCGGAAAGTTATCCAGCTTGGCGAATTGCCATCCTAACTTGGCCGGGAAACCTTGATTGAGCGTTGCGGGCACAAAGAAATTAAGCTGATTCGTATATCCCATTCTTAATTCGTTGGTAATGTTTGGCCTCAGTGTCCACACATCGGTCACTTGGGCATTATTCCTGCTGACATCGTTGCTCTGGCAGCCGATTGGGCAGATGCCTGCTCCGAAACTTTCACCAGGATTATCTCCCTCTGTATCGGAGATCGTGAGTCTGTTGTTGCTAGTAACGTCATAGTCCAGGCGTCCGAACCATTTGATGAACGGATTCGAAGAGGGTGAAGTATAGGTGTAATTATTCTGGAGAATTCCGTTCGATCCTAATGTCCCGGCGGTGTTGGAGCCGGGAAAGTAGGCCTGTATCGCTTTGGCAACGGGATCGATCCGGCTGGCTGGAATCACGTTGCCATTGCCGTATTCCGCAGCAAAAGAAGTTCTGTCATAGCAAGGGCAAGTCACGGTCGCGCCGCTTGGATAGGTGTGCGTACCTGTCTGCTGAATCAGTGTCGTCGTTTGGGGGTCATACAGTGATGGAAATCCACCCCCTGCAAAATTGCCGCTCTGAACTGCCGGCGTGGGGATCGTAAAAAATGAGGCGGCTTGACCCCCATGCTGAATGGTTCTGTCGTAATCGAAATAGAAGAACATCTTCCGCTTGATGATGGGGCCGCCGATGGAACCTCCAAAATTGTTATAACGAAGGACGGGTTTCGGAGTATTCGCGCCGAAGGTGTAATTGTTCGCGTTCAGAGCATCATTTTGGAAATACTCATATGCCGAACCGTGGAAGCTGTCTGTGCCGCCCTTGCTGATCTGGTTGTAGAGAATGCCGCCGATGCCGTATTGCGCTGAGAAGGCGGAGGTGCTGATCTGAACCTCTTGTATCGTCTCCTGGACACTGATGTCGGAGTTCGCGCTCGCTGGTAGCGTCGTTGCCGCACCGTCGGCAAGTACGGTGCTGAAAGGCAGGTTGCCATTCACCGCTAGCATCGTGCCATTCGATGTGCCTGTGCCCGCTGTTCCTTGCGCTGTATTTCCCATAGAACCTGGAGTTACGCCCGCGGCTCCTGGCAGCAAGATGTCGAAGCTCGACCAATCCTGCCCAACCTGCGGAAGTTGTGACAGGGTTACGGCATCGAGTGTGGTCGATTGCTCTCCCGATTCTGTTCTCAATAGAGGTACATCGGCGGACACAACTACCTTCTGCGCGACTGAACCGACAGTCAGTTGCGCATTCACGTTTGTAACTCCTACCTGGAGCGTGATTGGACCGCGCACAAGCTGATCGAAGCCCTCTCGTATGAATGTAATTTTGTAGTTTCCTGCCACAATCGAAGATGTGTCATAGATGCCCTCACTATTGGTGAAGTAATCCTTTGACACGCCGGTATCAACGTTCAACACGGTAACCTTCGTGCCGGGAATCAATGCTCCCGTCGTGTCCGTCACGAGGCCTCGAATGTCGCCTGAATTGGTGCTTTGAGCAAGGCTCGGTCCACTTACGCAGACCAGCGCACACAACAAAACCCAACGGATGGTATCTCTCACGTCTCGCCTCCAAAAAATTGCTGCAACCACAGTTTTTTGTTTCAACTCTGTATTTCGGACAAATCCTGAGCGCCGCACAATCAGCCATACGAAGAGCGAAAACCGGTGCACGGTAATCAAGATGCAAACCACTATCTAAGGAATAAATGGCTAATGACAATATCCAGTTAGCGACTTTGTGGCATAGCCACTTTTGCCGCAAGAGATAGCGGGCATCAGAAAGTTTCCAATGATTTCGATCAGTCGAAAGGTTTTAAAGGCAGATCGGTAATTTAGGAGCTTGTATCGGGAACAGCTAAGACCGCCCGGCCCATGTCCCCATCATTCCGTATCGAAAAAAATTATCTTTTAGTAAACAAGTTGCGGAGCTTGCGAACAGAGTCGGGAATTTCGGCAGCCGGTGTACTGCCAAAACCTAGAACGAAGCCAGGGAATGCCGTTCGGCCAAAAAAAGCAGCAGACAGCGGCCAAGTCCAAAGGTTTTGGCGGGCAGCCCGCTCTGCAATTTGTATATCTGAGATTTCATTCGGCAACTTCATCGTCAGATGCATACCAGCGTCACTTCCCAACACTTCGACCATGGATCCAAATTCCCGCTCGATATTTTCCACCAGGATTGTTCTTCGTTCGCAGTAGAGAATCCGCATTCTTCGTATGTGGCGCTCGAAATGACCTTCACCAATAAAGTCTGTAAGCACTTCCTGATTGAGATTGGGAGGTCCCAGATCCAATGCACGACGAATCGTCAGAAAAGAATCCACAAGATCAGGGGGGATGACGACGTAGCCGAGGCGCAACGATGGAAATAAGACTTTGCTGAAGGTCCCAACATATATAACGCGCGCATTTACGTCGAGTCCTTGTAGCGATGCGATAGGTGAGCTTTCGTAGCGATACTCACTGTCATAATCATCCTCAATGATCCACGCCCCCATATTCTGGGCCCAGTCCAGTAGTTGGAGACGCCGCTGAGCGCTCATCGTCACGCCGAGTGGGAACTGGTGTGAGGGCGTTACAATCGCCGCTCGCGCCTTGCAACATTTCAGGATGCCGGCGGCCACGTTCAAGCCTTCATTGTCGACGGGGATAGGCACGACATTGCATTGATTGAGAGCGAATGCATCTCGAGCCAAACGGTAACCCGGCTCTTCAACCCATACAGAACTTCCCGGATCGAGAAGAACTTGTGCTGTAATTACCAGCGCTTGCTGCGAGCCGCTCAAAATCATGATCTGTTCCGCTTCACAGCGCACAGATCGAGCGGTTCTCAGATAGCTGGCAATCGTTTCACGGAGAGCGAGCAAGCCCATCGGGTCTCCGTAGTGAGAGGATTCAGCGTCCATCTTGCGGCAATGGCGGGCAACCAGCTTCGACCAAATGCGATGCGGAAACTGGTCAGAAGCGACTTGTCCTAGACCAAATGCTCCGAAGCCTCGCCCCCAGGGTACGTTTTCAGCATGAGCAATCGTGGAAGCGCGTCTCGCGAACGTTCGTGATTCCGATTTGGAAGGCGCCGAGCGCGTATTGTTCGGCGCACTAAGGGTGAAGCGTTCTGGGAGCGAACTGCAAACGACAGTACCGGCTCCGACGCGGCTCTCAAAGTAGCCCTCTGCCAAAAGCTGTGAGTAGGCATCGAGAACGGGAAATCGCGAAACACCCAGCTCGAATGAGAGTACTCGCGTCGATGGAACTCGCTGACC
Organism: Terriglobales bacterium; assembly: GCA_963823845.1. GTDB lineage: Bacteria > Acidobacteriota > Terriglobia > Terriglobales > Acidobacteriaceae > Alloacidobacterium. The sequence continues at coordinate 323,300 of CAWGND010000014.1, read as the reverse complement.
AGGGCGCAAATGGCCGTTCACTATCGCCAAGCGATAGGCATCATAAATTTGCTTGTGCAGAGGTTTCTGTGCCTTCCTGTCAATCGCAATCAACGGAAGAAGCCCTGATGCTACTCTCTTCATTTCGACAAAGAATATGGCCAGGGAACGTAAGGGTCAAGCCAACGAGACTTTATGGCTGTGCTGACGTTGGGCAGCCCGGCTTACCCGACAGACACATATTCTTCTGGTCGACGTTTGTCACTACCGTGTTGCGGTTCCGATGTGCGGTGATGAGGCAGAGGTAGTGTGAAGCAAAACGTAGTTCCGAGAATATTGTCGCTCTCTGGCCAAAGATGGCCGCCATGTACTTCTATGATCGAACGGCAGATGGGTAGCCCCATACCCATCCCGTTTTGCTTGGTGGTGAAAAATGCCTCGAAGATTTTGTCCGGCTCCCGCAAGCCGATTCCGCTATCCTGGACTTCCACCTTGATCGCAGCTGGACCATGAACTCTGGTTCGTACGGACAGCTTTCGTGGACGGTCGACGAGCGAGTCCATCGCATCGAAGCCGTTGATGCACAAATTGACCAAGACCTGCTGGATCTGCACTCGATCGCCCAATATCTTCGGCAGTTCCGTTTCTAACTGGATCTCTAAGTTCACGCGTCTCTTACCTGCCTCGCTGCGAATGAGGTTGATTACCTCCCTGACAACTTCATTGATGTCTAGAGTTGTCTTTTCGAAAGTTCCACCTTTAAAAAGAGCGCGTATTCGTTGTATCACTTCAGTCGCGTGATAACCGCATTCAAGAATTTCCTGAATGAGCGAGCGCGCATCGGCCATGTTAACGCGACTGCTTGAGATCGACTCGGAACACATATGTGCATTCGCTATGATCGCAGTCAATGGCTGGTTGATTTCGTGCGCAATTGAGGCCGAAACCTCTCCGAGAGTAGCGATCTGAGCTGCTCGGGCGAGCCTCTTTTCCATCTTTTGCAAAGAATCACGGGCCGCTCTTGCGTGCTGTTGTTCCGTCACATCTCTGATAATGCCGAAAATCTCTACAACGTCACCTGAGGCATCGACTGCCGGATGGCCAACAACGTGTAAATATTTGATTGATCCATCCGGAAAGATCAGCCGGGTTTTACAATCAAGCTCGATCTTTTCTACAGTCGATCGCTCCAACGCCTCCATCATGTTGGCCCAATCTTCGGGTGGGTGAAGTGCGCGCTCTTCCTCGAGAGAAAGCGGCCCCTGCAGCAGATCGCGCCGATGGATGCGATACATTTCCGCGGACCAATAAGTTGTCTCACGAGTGGCCGGATTCCAGACCCAGCTGCCGATATGGCTCATACGCTCCGCTTCGGCGAGGTATGCCTCACTTCTTCGAAGCTCCAATTCGTTGCGCTTGCGTTCACTGATATCTCTCAGGACTGCCTGAGAGAGCCCTTGCCTGATCGGGGAAACGGAAACCTCGACTGGAACCCGTGTACCATCCCTGCGCACAAAGACTCGTTCAAACCTGAAACTCTGGCCTGCGCTGAGCCCTTTGAGCCGTTCCCTGTAGCCGTCCTGATCTTCTGACACGTGCGTTTCGATCATCGCGAGATCGCGCGCTTCCTCCGCCGAGCAACCAAGCAATGTCAGGCCTGCCGGATTGGTGGAAACCAAAATGCCCTGCTGGTCCACCACGTACACGGCGTCAGGTGACAGCTCCACCAACTCCCGGTATCTGCTTTCGCTCTTGCGCAGCATATCCTCTGTGATTCGCTGAGCGGTTACATCCATAGCCGCGCCGATGTACTCAAGATGCCCCGGCTTATCCTGCACCGCTTTCCCCAAAACGTGGATAAACTTCACCGACCCATCGGGCAAAAGAAATCGATGCTCGAAATCCAGATCCGCGCCGCTTTTCGAGGAGGATTCCATGGACTCCTTTACGGCAGCCCTGTCCTCCGGATGAATCCTGTTATAGATCAACTCAAGCGTCGGTGTTACCTCCGGATTAACGCCGGCGATACGGAAAGTTTCGGTTGACCAAACAATGTTCTCGCTGGAAACGTCCCACCCGAAACTACCAGTGCGGCTTAGTCGCTGCGCTTGGGTCAAGTAGGATTCGCTGGTACGCAGCGCATTCTCCGCCCGTTTGCGCTCGGTAATGTCGCGAACAAAAACAACCGCAGCAGATTTGTCGTTTGTAGCAACTTTACCGAAGGAGACCTCGGCGACAAATTCGGTTCCATCCTTGTGGACGCCTGTCATCTCGGTGACGGACGATGAAACTTCACTGCAGAACTGCGGAACAAAACGGGTAATTGGTTGACCCACCATTTCGGTCACGGAGGAGCCGAAGATCCTCGTGGCCGAGGAATTGACTAGCAGGACCTGACCATGATGGTCCGTGGAAAGAACACCATCAAGCGCTGTCTCAGAAATGACTCTGTGTTGCTCTTCCACTTCGCGACGGGCCCTGTCTCCTCGTTGTTTGGCTGCAATGACCAGGTTGATGCATATAGCGGTAGCGATAAAAGCGGCGAGGCGGGGAAATGCGGAATGATCGACAAAGAAGTGAAAATGAGGAGGTAGGAAGAAATAATCGAAACTCAAAATGGCGAGGCCGGTCGCCAGAAGGCCCGCCCTTTCGCCAGCGTAGAGGCAACAGATGACAATCGCCAGGTGATAACAAGAGGAGGGGGCCCCCGCAATCCGGGACAGCATCGTCGCCGCGAGCCACATCGCCAAGGCGAACATATACCTTTGGAATTTAGAAGCGCTCATTTGTGGACAAGTCCGCGCCCCTTTTTCTGCAAAGCCGTCAAAAAATGTCAAGGGGCCCCATAAATTCGATTCCGATACTCTGCCATGTGACTCAAATTGGTGAGAGGAAAATTGCGGCTTGCGGCGGTGACTCGTGAATCTTTGCGGCGGCGAGTGACGCTCGCTCTTGGCGCCTCTTCGTCGAGCATTGCCTCGAACACGGCAAGCGCCTCAGCGGGATGGGCCATTCTGCCAGCGGCGTTGATCCGCGGAGCGACGTCAAAGGCCGGTCGTGCGAATCCGGTCGGGATGGATGGACGCAAGCGGTCTTGAGCAGCCCTTGCAGCCCTTTACGCCGGATCGGGAAAGTTCGGCGAAACCCAACCTTGCTAGAGCTCGCGTACCATCCAGCAGGGGCGCATAATCGGCGATCGAGGCGATCGCCGATTATTGACTGCACCCGGATAACCGTTGGTGTTGAAAAACTCCGTACGGGATCAGCTGCTTCGGCTGAGCTCGGCACTGTATACCGAGCGACGGACTGCTATTTGATGGATTAGGAGCTTCACCTTATCCAGCAACGCCAAGTGTCGAGGCTTGAAGTCGAGATTGCCCAACCCCATGAACAGGTTGGCACATGGCCAAATTTCTATGGAAGGCCATCAGAATGGAGCGGCGTTTCGCAAACAACATAAATGGGAGCCGAGCCTGTGAGATTACGAACAGTCCAGACACTCGCAGACAGACAACTGAAAGTGCCATAAAGTATGGCACCACAAGAGGAAGGAAGCCACCGCAAAAGGTCAATTAGCTGCTCTGGCTCGATATATAGAACATGCGACTCCGGAAATGAAATCGGTTTCGCCTCGGCCTTTTTCCGCAAGGCGATGAGAACCAAGTCGTCCGATCTGCAAGATAAAGTCTGGAATTCTTTTGCGGAGATCCACTTAATATACCGCTTGCCTCGAAAAGGAACCTGGATTGCCGGGAAATTCGGAGAGGGGATCGCAGCTGGGCCGACACCATTCGACAGCTTAGTCCTCTCCTCTCGCGCTATGAAGCAGATGGTGTAGACAAAACCCAGCACAGGCAAAATCGTTAAGAACGAGAGGAACGGCATAGATAGATCCCAGTTCCGAAGAGTGCTGGATCGCGCTTGTCCGTCGTTGCCAATCGTAGGGCGGGCGAAGCTGATCAAGCCTGCACACTGATTTTCTCTAATCTCCCGTTCGTCAGCAAGGATTCAGTGGAGGCATTTCAATTTGGTTAAACTGTAATGGACAAGAAGTGACCCATGGAGAAGAGGCCTTCCGATCCCGAGTCACGGTTGGTCTTGTTATCATTGCCAATACGCTAGGTTATTGCAACTATTCCCCCTATTGAGTCGTCCTAAAAAAATATGCCAAGCTTTGGCTAAATAGTATTTGCGAACAAGTTCCGCGGTCCAACTTTGTCATCTGTGACAGCGGGTACTAGAACGAACAGCTCCAGATGCTCTCCGGAGACAGCACCTGATAAGGAAGGCTGTGCTCAAAGGTATGACAAGACAAGATGGATCAAAATTTTCCTGAGCCCATTCCTCCCGATCATCAGCTACCCAGCGCCTCCTCGGGTGACGCTGCGAAACCTTCTCGCAGGCGGCGTCAGTGGCTTTGGATTCTGCTGCTGTTGGGATTTGCAATCATCCTCGTGGTTATCCTGCGACACCATGACGACTCGGCTAAAAGCGCGGCTGCCGCCGGCGCCGGTCGCCGTGGTTTTGGCGGTCCCGTAACGCTCACCGTCGCCACCGCGCAAAAGGGAGATATCGGGGTGTATCGTGACGCCATCGGCACCGTAACGCCCGTGTATACCGCATCGATTTACAACCAGGTGACCGGGGTCATTACGGAAGTGCACTATCGCGAAGGCCAAACGGTCCAGAAAGGAGACCCGCTGGTCGACATCGATCCTCGCCAATTTCAGGCGCAGGTCGAGTCAGCTGAAGGCGCGCTCCAACGGGACACCAATCTCCTGTCTCAGGCCAAAATGGATTTAGACCGTTACGAGAAGGCCTGGGCGCGAAATGCCATCGCGAAACAGCAGCTCGACGATCAGAAAAAGATCGTCGCTCAGGATGAGGGATTGGTTCGATCCGATCAGGGAACTCTCGACTTTGACAAGGTTCAGCTCTCCTATTGTCATATCGTCGCGCCGTTCACCGGGCGCGTCGGTTTGCGTCTCGTCGACCCTGGCAATCTGGTGCAATCCAGCGGCAGTACCGTGCTGGCCGTTGTCACTCAGATCCAGCCCATCACTGTGGTTTTCACTCTGGCTCAGGATTACCTTTCCGAGGTACTTGCGCAGAAGGGTCGAGGAGTTGGTCTTACCGTCGATGCTTTCGACCGAGAACAGACCAAGAAGCTTGCCTCAGGAAAGCTGTTGGCCCTGGATAATCAGATCGATACCACAACGGGCACTGTCAAGCTCCGCGCAATTTTTGACAATCGAAATCAGGCCCTGTTTCCCAATCAGTTCGTGAATACACGCTTGCTCGTAACCACGGAACATGGAGTGACCTTGATTCCGTCCTCTGCCATCCAGCACAATGGGCAGATATCCTTCGTCTATGTCATCGCCAATGGTGCCGCGAGTCTGAAGAACGTCAAGCCGGGTGTTTCCGATCATGGGGTAACCGCGGTAGAAGGGATCAATCCGGGCGATCAATTGGCAACCAGCAGCTTCGAGAAACTGCAGAACGGCGCCAAGGTCAATATCTCCAAACAACCGCTACCGCAAGATACAGCTGAGAGCAACACTCCGTGAATCCGTCTCGCCCATTCATTATGCGGCCGGTCGCCACGGCCTTGCTGATGGCCGCGATTCTCCTTGTAGGCCTGGTTGCGTTCACACAGTTGCCTATCTCGGCTCTGCCTGAGGTGGATTATCCAACCATCCAGGTGCTGACTTTCTATCCAGGCGCCAGCCCGCAGGTGATGGCGACGACCGTGACGGCCCCCCTCGAACGCCAGTTCGGCGAGTTACAAGGGCTGAGTCAGATGACCTCCACAAGTTCCGGAGGCAGCTCGATCATCGTCCTGCAGTTCACCCTCGCGCTTAACATCGATGTCGCGGAAGAAGAGGTTCAGTCTGCTATCAACGCGGCGCAGAGTCTGTTGCCGTCTGTGCTGCCCGCGCCTCCTGTTTACAGCAAGACCAATCCCGCCGATGCTCCCGTTCTGACCCTGGCGATCACATCGAAATCCATACCGCTGCCTCAGGTCGAGGACCTTGTTGACACGCGCCTTGCTCCCAAAATTTCTCAGCTCAGTGGCGTAGGACTGGTCAGCATCAGCGGTGGACAAAAGCCGGCTGTACGCATCCAGGTCAATCCGGGACAGCTGTCCTCCTACGGCATCAACCTGGAGGATGTGCGGACCGCACTGACGCAAACCAGCGTGAATGCGGCCAAAGGCAACTTCGACGGTCCGCGACAGGATTACCAGATTGACGCGAATGATCAGCTCGAAACCAGCGACGACTACAAAAACGTCGTGGTTGCATTCCGCAACGGCGCTCCCGTCTTCCTGAAAGACGTGGCGTCGATTGTGAATGGGGTTGAGAACAACAAGCAGGCAGCGTGGATGAACCAGACGCCGGCGATCATTCTGAACGTGCAACGCCAGCCTGGCGCGAATACCATCACCGTCGTCAGGAGCATCAAGAAGCTCCTTCCGCAGCTCCAGGCCAACCTGCCAGCTGGCATCGACGTCACTACGCTCACTGATCTCACGGTCCCAATCCAGGCGTCTGTCGACGACGTTGAATTTGAGTTGATGCTCACCATCGCTCTCGTCGTGATGGTGATCTTCCTCTTCCTGCGCAGCCTTTCCGCAACCATTATTCCGAGCGTCGCCGTGCCGCTATCTCTTGTTGGTACATTCGGCGCGATGTACGTGCTGGGCTACAGCCTCGATAACCTCTCGCTCATGGCGCTTACGATCTCCACTGGCTTTGTCGTGGATGATGCTATCGTCATGATCGAAAATATTTCGCGTTTCCTTGAGGAAGGCTATAAGCCGATGGAAGCGGCGTTCAAGGGCGCCGGGCAGATCGGCTTTACCATTGTTTCTCTTACGGTCTCGCTCATCGCTGTGCTGATTCCTCTGCTCTTCATGGGCGATGTTGTCGGGCGGCTGTTTCGCGAATTTGCTGTGACTCTGGCAGTCACGATCGTTATTTCGGCCGTTGTCTCCCTCACGCTCACGCCGATGATGTGTTCGCGCATTCTGCGCCATAATCCAGAGGCCCAGCAGGGAAGGTTCTATCGCGCTTCCGAGAGAGTTTTCGAGGGCATGATCGCCTTTTACGGGAAAACTCTCAAAACGGTTTTAAAGTACCAGACGATCACGCTTTTGGTCGCTCTCGCCACGCTCATCCTTACAGTCCTGCTCTACATCGCCATTCCTAAGGGATTTTTCCCGGTGCAGGACACGGGCGTCATCCAGGGCATCTCGCAGGCGCCGCAGTCGATATCCTTCGTCGCCATGGTGGAGCAGCAAAAGCAATTGGCCAAAATCATCCTTGCTGATCCGGCCGTCGAAAGCCTGTCGTCTTTTATCGGTGCCGATGGAACCAACACCACGCTCAACAGCGGCCGCTTCTCGATCAATCTCAAGCCCCTCGATCAGAGAGACGGGAACGCCTCGGACATCATTCGCAGACTGCAAAAGAGCCTCAGTGATATCCACAGCGTGAAGCTTTACATGCAGCCGGTGCAGAACATCACCGTCGATGACCGTGTCAGCCGGACTCAATATCAGTACACACTCGAAGACCCCGACATCAATGAGCTCAACGACTGGACCAATCGCTTCGTCGCAAAGCTTCAGAAGCTGCCCCAGCTCGAAGATGTCGCTACCGACCAGCAGACGGGAGCCAGCGCGGTATCACTCATGATCGATCGCGTAACGGCATCGCGTCTGGGCATTGCTCCAGCCACGCTCGACAATACCCTTTACGACGCTTACGGCCAGCGCCAGATCAGCACGATGTACACGCAGTTGAACCAGTACCACGTGATCCTTGAGGCGCAGCCGGCGTTCCAGCAAGATCCGAGTCAGCTCAGCAATATCTATGTGCAGTCCGGAGCCTCGTCGGGGACCAGCGGTCCCGGCGCCGCGACTTCGTTCGCGGCCTCCGCGTCAGTTTCTGCCGGTTCGAACGCGACCACGACCTCTGTTCTCTATACGCCATCCTCGAACACCCTCGCTCCTCCGACAAAGATCCTCACCCCAACGACAACTACGAATACTGCGAGTTCGTCCGCCGGGGCGAATGCGATTCCGCTGAACACTTTCAGCAATTACAAGACCACGACGGAAGACCTATCCATCAACCATCAAGGTCAATTCCCTTCCGTTACTGTTTCGTTCAACCTCGCTCTGGACGCGTCCCTTGGCGAAGCTATTACAGCGATCGACAAGACAGCTGACGCCATGCATTTTCCTCCGAGCCTGCAGTATGAATTCCAGGGAACCGCTGCTTCCTTCAAGAATTCACTTTCGAATGAAGCTCTTCTTATCCTGGCTGCGCTGGTCACCGTCTATATCGTCCTCGGCGTTCTCTACGAGAGCTTTATTCACCCGATCACGATTCTCTCGACGCTGCCGTCTGCGGGCGTGGGAGCCTTGCTTGCGCTCATGATCTTTAAGCAGGATCTCAGTGTCGTCGCGATTATCGGGATCATTCTGCTCATTGGCATCGTGAAGAAGAACGGCATCATGATTGTCGACTTCGCGCTGGAGGCAGAGCGTGAGCAGGGTATGGAATCCACCGAGGCAATTTATCAGGCCAGCCTCCTGCGCTTCAGGCCCATCATGATGACCACCATGGCCGCGCTTCTGGGCGGCATTCCGCTCGCCTTGGGTCATGGCATCGGATCTGAAATCCGGCGGCCGCTTGGCATCGCCATGGTCGGCGGACTGCTTCTCAGCCAAGTCCTCACGCTTTACACCACTCCTGTTATCTACATCTTCTTCGATCGTCTCGGGCAAAGACTGATGGGCAGACCAGTCGCCAAGAGGGCCGAAAAGCCCAGCCCCGATCGCGCCGAGAGTCAGGTATGAGCATCTCTGCGCCATTTATCCGGCGGCCTGTCGCCACCACGCTGCTTACGATTGCCGTGGCTATGGCGGGCGCCGTGGGGTTCACCGTACTGCCCGTCTCTCCTCTGCCCCAGGTTGATTTCCCCACGATCTCTGTCCAGGCCAGTCTACCGGGAGGCAGTGCGCAGATCATGGCGTCTTCCGTGGCAACGCCGCTCGAGCGCCAGTTTGGACACATCGCCGGCGTCAGCGAGATGACGTCCTCCAGTTCGCTAGGATCCACCTCGATTACGCTGCAGTTCGACCTCAGCCGCGATATCAATGGCGCGGCGCGCGATGTCGAGGCAGCCATCAATGCGGCCCGAACCTATCTGCCCGCGAACTTGCCCGGCAATCCGACGTATCGCAAGGTCAACCCTGCCGATGCGCCGATCATGATCATCGGGCTCACCTCCGATATCTACGACCACTCCAAGCTCTACGATGAAGCCTCCACCGTCATGCAACAAAAACTCTCGCAGATTCAGGGAGTAGGACAGGTGGTCGTAGGCGGTGGCGCATTGCCTTCGGTACGAGTCGAAGTCAATCCCACGCAGCTCAACAGCTATGGGTTGACACTCTCGAACGTACAGTCTGTTCTCAGCACACAGAACTCCCAGCTTGCTCGCGGTCAGATCGCAAACGGCAATGTATCTTCTGACATTGTAGTCAATGGGCAGCTCTCTCACGCCGCCGAATACGCACCGCTGATCATCGGGTACAAGAATGGCGCGGCGGTGCGCCTGTCGGATGTTGCCGATGTCATCGATTCCACACAGAATATCCGGAACGGCGGCTATCTGAATGGGAAGCCATCGATCGTTCTTATCATCTTCCGCCAGCCCGGCGCGAACATCATCCAGACCGTCGATCGCATCCGCAGTCAGTTGGGCTTCCTGAAAGCCACAATTCCCCAGGGAATCGACATGACTGTCGTCATGGATCGCACTACGACGATCCGCGCGTCGGTCAATGATGTCGAGCGCAGCCTGATCATCTCCGTTCTGCTCGTCATCCTGGTCGTCTTCCTCTTCCTGCGCAGCGGGCGCGCCACTCTCATTCCCAGCGTTGCCGTCCCCGTTTCACTGATCGGCACCTTCGCAGTGATGTACCTCTTCGGTTACAGCCTCGACAATCTCTCGCTGATGGCTCTCACCATCTCGACCGGATTCGTCGTCGATGACGCCATCGTCGTAATGGAGAACATCACTCGCCATCTTGAAAACGGCATGGCGCCTTTTGCCGCCGCTCTTCAGGGTGCCAAGGAGATCAGCTTTACAGTTTTCTCCATCAGCATGTCCCTAGTTGCTGTTTTTATCCCGATTCTGCTCATGGGAGGCATCGTCGGGCGGCTCTTCCGCGAATTCGCTATCACGCTTTCAACCGCGATCATCGTTTCGATGGTCATCTCGGTCACCACAACGCCCATGATGTGCGCGCATCTTCTAAAACAACCGAAGAAGGATGAAAAGCACGGGCTCTTCTACCGCGCAAGCGAGAACATTTTCGACGGTATGCTGCGCGGTTACCGCCGCAGTCTTGAATGGGTGCTCGAAAATCCAGGGCTCACACTCGTCATCCTGATCATGGTCGTAGTTCTAAACGTCGTCCTCATGATCAGGATACCCAAAGGATTTTTCCCACAACAGGATACCGGGGCCCTGGTCGGAGGTGTGCAGGGCCCGCAAGACGCCTCATTCCCCGTGATGGATCAGTCGATCCAGGCGATTGTCAGGACCATCAAGGCCGATCCTGCGGTTGCGAATGTCGTCGGCTATGTTGGAACGGGCAATGGTGGCTTTATCTATGTCGCGCTCAAGCCGCTCAACGAGCGTAAGATCTCAGCTCCGGAAATCATCAATCGGCTTCGGCCCAAGCTCAACCGCCTGCCTGTCGCCTCGGTCTTTCTGCAGGCGGCCCAGGATTTGCGCATTGGCGGCAGAGGTTCGAACGCGCTCTATCAATACACCATTCAGTCCGACAATATCTCCGACCTTACTCACTGGGCCCCCATTCTGCTGGAGCAGATAAAGAAACTGCCTGGTTTTCAGGATGTGAACTCCGATTTCCAAAATGCGGGCCTGTCTGAGTACCTGACCTACGACCGTGTTACCGCGGCGCGATTGGGCGCTACCGCACAGTCGATCAATTCAGCGCTCTACTCGGCTTTCGGTCAGTCCGAGGTCTCACTCATCTACACCCAGTTCAACCAGTACTACGTCGTACTGGAGGTCGCTCCGCCCTACTGGCAGTCGCCTGAGGGACTCAAGAACATCTATTTGTATACCGGCAACGGAGTCATTCCACTGGCTACGATGACCAAGGCTGTGTCCACGACGACGCCCATTTCCGTCGCTCATACCGGCCTTTTCCCGTCGGTCACAGTCTCCTTCAACTTGGCCCCGGGCGTTTCGCTGAGCCAGGCGACCGAACGCATCCAGGTGATGCAGAACGCCCTCGGCACTCCGGAGACCATTCACGGATTCTTCGCCGGAACACTCCAGGCATACCAGCAATCACTTAGCACTGAACCCTATCTAATACTTACGGCCCTGCTGGCCGTGTATATCGTTCTCGGCATCCTTTACGAAAGCCTCATGCATCCACTCACCATCATTTCCACGCTGCCATCGGCCAGTGTTGGCGCAATCCTTGCGTTGATGCTCTTCAAGATCGATCTCAATGTCATCTCCATCATTGGCATCATCCTGCTCATTGGCATTGTGAAGAAGAACGCCATCATGATGATCGATTTTGCGCTCATGGAAGAGCGCGAGCACGGGAAGACGACCGCCGACGCGATCTTCCAGGCCTGCCTGTTGCGCTTCCGCCCGATTCTGATGACGACCATGGCTGCTCTCTTCGGCGCGCTGCCGCTGGCTTTCGGCACCGGCACCGGATCGGAGTTGCGGCGGCCCCTGGGCATCACGATTGTCGGCGGGCTCATCATGAGCCAGTTGCTCACTCTCTACACGACGCCGGTTGTCTATCTGTATCTCGATCGCCTCCGTCTTCGCGCCCAGGGTAAGCATCGCGACACATTCCATCACGAAGGCGAAGCCGCGTTATGACATCGCCTCTCCACAAAAGGACTCGCTTGCGACTTCATCACCTGCCTTCGGTGGGCAGTGTACTTGTGATTTGTTCTCTGCTCGCTGCCTGCACGCCCGGGCCGAAATATCATGCGCCCGCTCCTCCGCCTTTGGCTGCAAAGTCCTACAAAGAATCGACGGTCAATTTTCAGAACACCGAAGGCTGGAAAGTCGCCAGTCCACAGGAAGGAATGCTTCGCGGCAAATGGTGGGAGATCTTTCATGACCCTGAGCTGAATGGGTATGAAGAGCAGCTGGACATCAACAATCAGAACATTAAACAGTACTTTGAGAACTTCATGGCGGCGCGCGCAATGGTTCGCGAGGCCCGCGCTCAATACTGGCCGACAATCACGACCGGTCCCTCCTGGAACCGCTCCAAGACCTCAGGAAACCTCGGACGTAGTTCCACAGCCAATGCTGGGTCCACCGCCTCCATATGGTCTTTTCCACTGGATGTCTCCTGGACCCCCGATTTCTTCGGGAAAATCCGTAATGAGGTTCGCGAGGCGGAGTTCGGTGCCCAAGTGAGCGCAGGTGACCTCGAAAATGAAAGGTTGCTCGAACAAGCAACTCTCGCCGAGACCTACTTTCAACTTCGCGGGCAGGATGCTTTGGAGAAAGTACTCAACGACACTGTTGAGTCTGACAAAAAAGCTCTTGAACTCAACAAGACGCTATATGACACCGGCATCAACGACTACTTATCCGTGGCCGCTGCAGAGAGCACTCTTAAAAGCGCCGAGTCTGCCGCATTAAATGTCGGAGTGTTGCGTGCGCAGTATGAGCATGCCATTGCCACGCTCCTGGGCAAGCCTGCCTCTGATTTTTCTATCGCGGTAAAACCCCTGCTTATCGTGCCCCCACCAATTCCTACTGGCGTTCCTTCCCAGCTGTTGGAACGTCGCCCTGACGTTGCTGCCGCCGAACGTACCGTGGCTGAAGCGAACGCCACTATTGGCATCGGCTACGGAGCTTTTTTCCCCTCTGTCACGCTCTCCGCCGCCGGGGCCTTCGAGGCAACAACCTTCACCCACTGGTTTGACTGGCCCAGCCGATTCTGGTCCATCGGGGCTAATACCTCCCAGCTCCTCTTCGACGGCGGTCTTTATCGCGCCGAGCTCCACCAGTACGAAGCGACCTACAACGCCGATGTCGCCATCTATCGTCAGACTGTCCTCACAGCTTTCCAGCAGGTTGAGGACTATCTGGCGGCGAGCCGTATTCTTTCTCAGCAGGTCATCAAGCAGCGTGAAGCCGTCGAGGCTGAGCAAACCACCCTTGACCTCGAAATGACTCGGTTTCAAACTGGCATCGATCCTTACCTCCTCGTCACAACCGCGCAGGTCACATTGCTTTCGGACCAGGAGTCGCTCGTGACGCTCCAAATTCAGGAGGCCGTCGCCTCAATCGAGTTGATTCAGGCACTCGGAGGCGGATGGGATCTTACAGAATTGCCCACGCCCGCACAGGTATCGAGCAAACCAGCCAAGGGTGACTATTCGATTCAACGATAAGCCCACGATAAAGCCTAGCTTTGCATATCAACGTCAGCTTCCGAGCCTACAGCCCCCGAGTACGGGGGATGAGGCGACGGATGGCATCTCACGCTCCTCAAGAGTCGGCTAGGCAGGAGTGGCACCGGCAGGGAGGTTCTGACTCGAGCCACCCAGTCTTTGGATCGACGAAATATCGATAATCATCCATTTGCGATCGAGTCGACTGGCTTAGCATTAGTTAGGAATATGCCGTGTCATACCAGGATCAACAGGAACGGATAAGCAGAGTTCTGGGAAGCAAGTACCTGATTCTCTGCCGCATTGGCGGGGGCGGTATGGCAGAGGTTTACCTCGCACGACACCGCGTGCATGGCGGCTTATTTGCCGTAAAGGTCCTGGCTGAGCACCTGGCCCAGTCCCCAGGCATTGTCGCCCGTTTCGAGCAGGAGGCCCGCATGGCCGCCTCGCTGGGCAGTCATCCCAATATTGTTCCGGTATTTGATATTGGTGAGGGCGATGGTCTGCACTATCTAATCATGCAGTTTATTCTCGGGGAAGATTTGGCCAGCTACCTGCGGCGTGAAGGACGCTTTACGCTACCCACAGCCGCAAATATAGTTGCACAAGCTGCAGAGGCTCTCTCGTGCGCTGAAGCCAAACATATCGTGCATCGAGACCTCAAGCTCGCAAATATGCTGCTGGATACTGGCGGCCGGGTGAAATTGCTGGATTTCGGTATTTCAAGAATTTCTGATATTGCCGACGGGCTCACGCGACCCGGCGAGAGCCTTGGAACCCCGTTCTATATGAGCCCCGAACAGATTCGCGGCGAGCACTGCGACATTCGCAGTGATCTCTATTCGCTCGGGGTTGTCTTCTTTGAACTGCTGTCAGGTTGTCGGCCGTTCGAGAACGAGTCCGCAACAGCGATACAGATCGCACATCTTTCTGTACAGCCTCCATCTCTGCTGGAACTCGATCCGTCATTACCTCCAGCCTGCGATGCCATCGTTCAAAAACTATTAGAGAAGCATCCGGAAAATCGCTATCAGAGCACGAAGGAATTGCTGCAGATATTGTCCAATCATGGTGCGGACACGGGTCCGAGTGTGCTTCGTCCGCAGGTCGCACCTGAACTCCAACGCGCGGTCGAGCTAGGTGAGGAAAGGCCGCTGGATCAACAGGCTACGCCGACTTCAACAGAGAAGATATCGTTCACTGCCGAGTTTCGAAGTGCTGCGCCGCCCATTGCTCATACAGCTGCTGTGACGTCGCAGCCAAGCGAGATTTCTGTCCAGGCAACATCTGACAAGAAAACTTCCAGGCGATGGTGGATCATTGGCGGTGCCAGCTTGTTGCTTCTACTGGTAGCAGGCGTCGCGGCGTTTCTCGTGTTTCGTCCAAAACCTGCGCAACAGCCGGCAGGTTCAGTTGCGGTTGCGTCTGGTTTGCCGGCGGTATACTCCGATACGCATGGACGCATGCTTCTGGTTCCGTCAGGGAGCTTTTTATTTGGCGGAACAGAAGTTGGCGATCCTAAAGAAACGACGCTCCCTGCCTATTATGTGGATGAAACGGAGGTCTCGAATGCCGAATATCGCCGCTTTTGCGAGGCGACCGGACACGCGCCTCCGCAGAGCCCGGATTATTCCGCCCATCCCGAAAACCCTGTGGGAGGCGTTTCCTATGTCGATGCCGCCGCCTATGCAGCATGGGCAGGTAAGCGGCTTCCTTCGGAGGAGGAGTGGGAAAAAACAGCGCGCGGTACAGATAAGCGTACTTATCCATGGGGTGCTGAGGCATGGACCAACGATGTGCCCGACCATTTAGAGCCGGTTAACTCAAATTCCTTGCGCCGGAGTCCTTACGGCGCTTATAACATGGCTGGTAATGTCTGGGAATGGACATCCACTCCGTACACGCCTGTGGCCGCCGACAACACTGCAATGAAGCGGCTTTTAAAAGGCGAGAACTTTTCCGCGGATTGGCGAACGATCAAAGGCGGCAGCTTTTCACCTGGAGGAAACCAGGATTTCTTCATAGCAAAGCATCGCGGTTTGCCGGTAGATGCTCGTTCTCCCTGGATAGGATTTCGTTGTGTACGGAGTACCGGTCCATCATCATAATGTTCTTCGGGCAAGCATGCTCATCCAGAAAAGATGATGAGGAGAAGCAATGATTTTGAGAAAAACGGTCCTGCCTTCCGTGGCCGCTCTGGCGTTGCTGCCATTGACAGTCGCAGCCCAGCAGCACACGGCAAGGGACGCATTCTGGTCGTCCAGCGACCTAATCACGGTAACTCCGAATCCGGGTGCCCATAAGCAAAGCACACCGCGTCCTCGTGCGCCCAAGACAATTGATTCCGGATCCACGACAGGTCTTAATCACAACGCTGATAGCGCGCCATCGAATTCAGTAAAGGCCGTGCAGCTTGTGAGCGAAAATGGGTACGGCGCAGCCCCTCACCTGATCAGGGCCACAGAAGATCGTCTCGGGCTGCGTTGTTCCGTGCTACTGCGCCAGACCGATGGTCAGTATCTGGAGGTCGCGCCAGGCAGCGTCTTTCACAGTGGCGACCATATACGTTTAGGGCTCCTGGCCAACGGGCCGGGTTATTTGTATGTCATCTCCCAGGGATCTAGCGGAGCATGGTCTCCAATCTTTCCTCCGCCCGGCGCATCCGTGAGCAAAATTGCTGCCGGGCAGCTTCAAATGGTACCGAGCGGCAATCGTGCTTTTGCCTTCGATCAGCATCCTGGCGATGAAAAGCTCTTTGTGATTCTGAGTCGCGCGCCAATTGAAGATATCGACCACGTCGTCAGAGATCTGAAAGGCGATAACGGACCGGACGCAACTCAGCACGCGCCGCCCGGTGGGGCAGTGGTGGAGGCTGAGAACAAGATTCCGGATATGTTTGTACAACAGTTGGCAAGCCGGGATCTTACCCTGGTCGATGAACAGAAGGTGGATGAATCCTCCACGGATTCTGAGGCTGGCGAGAAGGCCATCTATGTTGTGAGTAAGGGAAACGGTCCAACCGCGACCTCTCAGGTGATGCTTAGTCTGAATCTAGCCCATCAATAGATATTTTGTGACATTCAGGGATGCGAAGCGAGTGCAGCATCGATGCGGGAGATGTACTGGCGGGCGCGGTTGGCCTCGTCAGTATCGGGATTAGCTGCTACTACGTTCGTGAATCTCAATCTGGCATAGCGGAGAAGGCCCGTAATGGCCTGTGTGTTTAACGCGGTCGCGCCCTGTGCTCCGGCGTTGGCCTTCTCCACATAAATCAATCCTAAGCGGTAATTCGCCCAGAGGTCGGCGGGCATGAGGCTGAGGGCCTTTTCGCAGTAGGGAATGGCGGCGTCATTCCTCTTCTGCATCCATTCGCAGTCACAGATGCCAAGGTTGGCCTGTCCCTGCTGTTCGCGCCATATATCCTGCTGGGCGGCGCGGCGCCTGTGGCCCATGCCCAGCAAAAACCCGACAGCGTAGTAGTTTACGTTTCCCAGCGCTCCTGAGTTGAAGCTGGTCAATTGCAGATACTGGCGGTATTCTGCTTCGGCATCAGGTGCCTCATTCAGGTGGCGTTCGCATTCGGCGAGCCAGAAATGGGCCTCGCCATTTGCAGGCACCGCTTTCACCGCACGCAGGGCCGCTGACTTTCCGTCGACAAAATCACCTTCCCGCGCATAGGCCTGGGAGAGCAGGTAGAGCGCAGTTCCATCAGCCGGCTGACGTTGTAAAGCCGCGTTCAGTTGCCGGACTGCCTCATCGAGGCTGCCCTGGTCGAGCAACGCCGCTGCATAACTGATTCGCGCAGCTTCATAATCAGGGTCGATGGCGATGGCTCGCTGAAAGGCAGCGCTCGCTTTCTCGTCTTCGTACAGGGCGTCTTCCACGCGGCCAAGATACATGTATGCTTCGCTGTAATTGGGATCGAGTGCGACGACTCGGGTAAGTTTCTCCTCAGCTTTCCTGTAATTTGCTTCGAAGCCTTTCTTATAGTCCGCTACACCGCTATCGAGCAGATCCACGGCACTTTGATTGCGCTGGCGCGGGATCAATATCCGCACGCTCACAGTAGTCTCCTGCCCGGGATACACCATCTCTTCGCGGGGCCCATCCGGCTGATAGCCCATGTGCACGGCCTTGATCGTATGTGAACCTGGGGCGAGTCCCGGCAGACGAAGCCCAGCGCCTTTATTGAGCGTGCCGACATTTTTACCGTCAAGCCAGAATTCCGTGTTGTCCATATTGGTCTGGACGACCAGAACTCCATATTGCAGATTGGGTGATGCCGTTCCTTTCACTTGTTCCGGATTAAAAGCGAGCACCATAGTGGGATCGAAGCTACCTCGCTCCGATGTGGGGTTCTGGCGGCCATTAGTAGCAGCGCGAACATTGGTATGCACATATTCGGCGATTTCATCTGCCGTGACCACGCCATCATTATTGGTATCGGCTTCTCCTGCTAGCCCGCGCACTACATAGTAGGTGAAGATACCGTGTCCACCTCCCCAATCCGGACTTTCAAAGCTCTGCTCACGGTCGCGACTTGCCGTCAACGAGAAAATTGACTGGTGAAGATCCAGCAGCATGTGATTCAGCTGTGTGGGATCCGTTTCAGGTGTGATCGCACCGCTATGGCAGGCGTCCGTAATCAGCACCTTTGATTTGCCCTGGATTTCGCCGCCGATTAGCGTGCCTAACAGTTCCATGGGGACAGCCGTGGCTGCGATGTGATGCAAATCAACATCATATGGGGCGAGATAGCCTTTTCCATCGGAGATAAAGCCGTGTCCCGCAAAGTAGATGAATATCCGGTCATTCGGCGCGGATACACTGGGCAGCCAGTCCTGCAATTCGTGCAGTATGTTTGCCTGCGTTGCCTGCGCGCCTATCAGCACATGTACGTGGTTGGTAGGAAATTGGCCTCCCTGCTGGCTGATCAGTGTCGTGTAGATCGAATCTGCATCCCGGTCGGGATACTGTAATTGGGCAGAGGCAGGAAGATTTTGATAGTGCGCAATCCCAATGACTACTGCATAGCTTTGTGGCACGGCACCGGAGTTTGTGGTGTCCGCGGGATGGATACGTTTGAGGTCACGCGTGCCGCTACTAGGCTCCTGTTGCGGTGTCTGCTGCTGCGACGTCTGTGCAACAAGCGGCAGGCATAGAGAAAAGAGAAGAGACGCAATCCATGAGATCGCAGGAGGGCGATGCATCATCACGATCTCCTTTCGGTTTATTCACGGTGCGCCAGCCGGAATGTGTAAATGAACGGAAGCTTCGCATTCGAAGCAGGCTGCACGGCCGTGCCGTCGCCGTCATCAGTAAGGATGATATCGCGGGAAGCAGTCTTTGTGAGCGGAACCAGCTCGCGCGGTACCACAGCTCCGGGGGCAAATGGCACAACGCCCGCGGAGGAATCGATACACTCGCCGCGCGCTTTGAATATCGCATCATCGCAGCGCGGCAGCATGCCTGGAGGAGGTGGAGCTTCCGGCATTTCCTGGTTCTGGCCTTCGGGGGCAGCAGTGGGTAGCTCGATAGGCGTATCGCTAACCAGGAAGTACAGGACGTCGAAGCCGGATGGTCCGCTCACCTCAAACCATCCGTCGCCTTCGGCTGGTACCAGGTAATCGTGGTTTGGCTCGATCCGATTGCCTGCTGCGCTGCCTGCTCCGGGAAAGAGCGTGACAGTCGTTCCTGTTGTGCCTTTGTCGAGTACATAAAGAAATCCCGCAATACGGCTTGTCAGGCGAAAGCGCAGAACGTCGCCAGTACGAAAAACGATATTCTGCGGGACCGACCGTACTAGATCTCCGTGTTTCTGTTCAAGCCGGATGGAAACAACGCTCTGGGAAGGAGTCTGCGCGAAAGGACCAGACATGCTTTCTGCCAGCAGTAGAATAATAAATACCGGCAGGCAACGGAGTTGAAGCCGCCTGGCGGTCATTTGCCATCCTCCTGGTTATCGGCCATGAAGGTTCAAGCGGATGCTAATACCCGCGGTTGGAGGCGGTGCCCCGACTGTAGGTGTACCAGCGGTAATATTCGTAGAGCTGCCGCCGCGAGTGGCAAGCACTCCGGCGACCGTCCCGGCTGCCGCGATTGAGCCTACGATAATAAGAATCGTCTTTACCGACAATCCGTGAGTCGCTGCCGCAACAGTGCCGCCTGCCGTGCTGCCCTGGGACGCCTGCTGTTCACTTCCGGAAGACGATCCCGAAACATTTTTCTGGTGAATGGTGGTCTCAGCAGTCGAGTTGTTATAAGTCACTCTGACGTGAACGTCATATTGCCCGGAAATATTGTTCGGTCGTAAGCCCTGAGCTACAGCGCGACCGGCGTCATCGGTCACTGTCGAGAAAATCTGCGATCCATCCGCAAATGCCCCGCTGGGACCGGAGCTGGGCAGTGTAAACAAGACCACAGCCCCGGCCACGGGCTTGTGGTTCTCATCCTGTACCTCAATGATCGGCTCGCGGGCGGTGCGTTGGCGGATATCGTTCAGCGCGCCTTCGCCGTCGAGGATCGTGATCACCAGCTGCGGAGCTGTTGTCTGCTGCGCCCAAGATGCAGGGCAGGCGGCGTTAATGACAAGGCAGCACAGCACTACGGCCAAGGTTCGGAAGCACGGGTTAGTAGAAGGCATAGACGGTCCTTTTGTGCCGCCGCTATTGTGCGGTGACTGGCTGCGAAGCGCCCTGAGAATTTGAAAGAGTGACGGAAACGCTGGCGACATTAGTCGCGTCGGAATCGAGCGTGAACGGCTGCGTATAAAGAAACGTTGTCCCGTATTGATCCGAATCCGCCGACTGATACCAGCCGTTAAACGGTGTTGCAAGCTGGACCGTTAGATCTGTGGTTTTGAGAGTTTGCCCGGGAGCGGCTGTGAAGTGGAATGTAGCTTCCGTCATGTCTCGGGTCGACGAGAGACCGATGACGGACACAGTCATGCTTTCACCATTACGCGCAAGGGTGGCTGATTTGATGACTGGCGCTGCCGCTGGCACCGCAATCGCGATCGGTACGAGGTTCGTTGGGGTAACATCCGCACCACCTGCCGTTAACCGCACCGTCAGCGTGATAGTGCCTGCTGTCGAGCCTGACGAGAAGTCTACGGCTGGAATAGTGGCATTATTATTGGCAGGGATATTGATTGTCTCGGTGTCTGTGTTGTTGGGGAAAACCACTGTCGGATCGGGCGGGCCATTAGCCTGTGCAGGTGTAAAACTCAGCGTCAGGGTCGCCGTGATCGGCACAGGATAGGCGCCCACCGTCAGTGTCACAGAGGAATCCTCTCCCGCTGTTATGGTCGATGGCGCAGTCGCCTGCGCAGTAACTGGCGCAGCGGCCACAGTGAATATCTGTGAGCCGGAGACCGCCACGCCGTTCGGGTCAGCTACAGTGATGGTGGCTGTACCAGCGTTGGCTAGCAGCGATGACGGAACGATCGCTGTCAGCGTGTTTAACCCAACCCACGTCGTCGCAAGGGCCGTGCTGTTCCACTCCACAACTGCACCGTTGAGGAATCCCTGGCCAGAGACGGTAATCGTAGTGTTCGCGCTCCCCAGGTTTACATTTGAAGGCGAGATTCCGGAGAGGCTGGGCGCAGTAACAGCAACAGCCTGCGAAGCCGTGGCTCCTGTGTAGTCGAAGTTGTCGGTGGGTATAAAAGTAGCGGTGATCGTTGTCTGTCCAGGCGGAAGAATGGCGCCTGCTGCGGGCGCGTAAGTAATCGTGCCGGGAACGCTGGAAACGGCGTTCAGCTGTGTCGCGCCCAGCGGCACTCCATACTCTATCGCCGCGGGCGGCGCCCAACTCAGAGTGGTAGCAGTCTGTGTTACGGTGACCGGTACACCGGTTGACGTGCTGGCGGCAAAATTAGCATCCCCCGGAAAGGCAACCGTAAGAGTCTGCGCGCCCGCGGGCAGCGTCTGCGGAGCTGTCGTAAAGGTCGCCTGAGATGATGCGGAGTTCAGAAACTCAAACGCGGAAGAAGTAGTCTGCGAATCGCTTACAGAATAGCCTGTAATCTCTGCGATATCGCTCAGGCCGTCTCCGTTAAAGTCTCCAGCCGCAGTCATAGAGAAGACGCCCGGTGCTGTTCCGACAGAGGTGGCCGTGCTGAAATGCCCGGTGCCATCATTTAAGAGAAGGCTGAGCGAGCCATCAGTGCTTGTCGCCAAAACGTCAGGATACCCATCGTTGTTAAAGTCCACGACGAGCACGGACTCTGGCGCAGAAGTGAGCGCAACAGTTGAGGAAGTAGCGAGATTGCCATTGCCATCGCCAAACAACACCAGGATACTGCCGCTTGTAGCTACTTCGCCGCCCGGGTTCTGGGATGCGATGACGACATCAGTGATGCCATTCTTCCGGAAATCTGCTGTAGCGATGGCCGAGAGTGATGCGCCTGCAGCCACGGTAGTTGGAGAGGCGAAGGTGCCGTCGCCATTGCCGAGGAATAGCGCTATCTCACCTGTGGATATACCGGTGGTGGGGCTGTTGAGCAATCCTGCAACCACCAGATCAGCGTGTCCGCTCGATGTGAAATGGCCGGAAGCAATGGCGTTTGAGTAAAACTGTCCCGGGGCTGTGACAGGAGCCGCAGCAGTGAAATTGGGGAAGCTTCCCGGCTGCCCTGCGCCCACATTCAGCGCGACTCCAATGTTTCCAGAATAGAAGGCGTATGCAACGTCCGGATATCCGTCCCCGTTGAAATCGTCAACCGTAATCGCTTCCGAAACAGAACCCTCTGTTGATCCCCCTGTTGAACCATAGTCCGGACTGATGACTTCCGTGGGCGTTGGATATTGAGTGGTGACTCCGTAAGTGTCGTCAGGATTCCCCATCAGGACAAAATATACTTCTTGTGTAGGGGAGTTTCCGCTCAGTTCTGGCGCATATCCATGTAGCAGCACATCGGGAATGCCGTCATGGTTGAAGTCGGCTATGGAGGAGTAGTCCACGTTGTAGTCGAGTGGCGTACTGTTCGGAATCTGGTAAGTTGTCGCGGTCTGAAACAGGCCCGCTCCGTGTCCGGAGTAGATTGTAATTTCTGGATTTCCAGTTTCTTCTCCGCCCGGGACGTAGTAGTCGAGCATACCCAGCGCGGAATACTTTGAGGCAGAAGAACTCAGAGCAAACAACCCAAAGGGGTCGTTCCCAAAATTTCCCGTTATTGCTGGCGCCGAGAATGTTTCAGTTGAAGGAATGACGCTCAGATTCGATGTGCCCAACGGAGACGTCCCCCCGTAGAAAAACTGCACACGTCCGGTAGGCATGCCCCAAGTTGCAGCCGGTGGTCCCAGCACCGCATTCAGGTTCAAGCTGCCCGGCAACTGCAGCGTCGGACTGTTGGAAGTGAACGTAGTGGTGGGAACCGGCGCGGCACTCTGACCATAGACCACCGTGTGCGGCAGCAGCAGTGACAGAAGCAGCAAGGACGAGCAACGCGTTGGCTGCTTCATCGGTGTGCTCCCTGCGCGGCGGTTGCAGTCTGGTCTGTCGGAATGAAGGCGAGGCGAGGAGCAGTGGCGTCACCGTCATATGCCCAGACAGTCCCTGAACCCGCCTCATTGAGACGGAAGACGAGATTTCCCGCGAGCGGCACCAATTCTGAGGGAGTACAGTGGCAGGCGGATTGAGCCGCAGCCCGTTGACCCGAAAGATCAATTCTTACGATGGTTGAATTTGCGTGGTTAACGATAACTGTGCTGCGTCCATCAGCCGAAACGCCGATGGCCACGGGTTGCGTAATGCCTTCGGTTGTGCCGGCAATTCGTGTAAGGCTCAGGTTTCCGGTGAGCTGTGAAGCTTCCGTCACGGTACTTGTACCGGCGTCGGCAAGCAGAGCCGAATCGGCAGCAGGCAAAAATGTAATACCGCCCGGTTTCGTGAGCACCATAACAGGTTGAAGAGTAGTGCTTCCGGTAGACAGCAATTGAATGGCTGCAGTTCCGTCTGCCTGCGCAACAGCGAACAGAACAGCGCCCGAGTCCGCCACAGCGGGACTCGAAGCTGACGCAGGCAAGGTCACATTGTGGACGCTGGGAGTTGCAGGCAGGCCTTGTATCAAGAGAGCGTTCGCAGTGCCGGAGGAGTAAACCAGCGCTGAGCTGCACGAGGGGCTAAAGACGACCTGAGGCTTAGAAATAATCTGGCTAGTAATGCCGGCCGGCTGTCCATTCGGCAAGCTAGCGAGTGACAGTGCTCCGGCGGCATCAGTGAGCAGCGCCAGATTCCTGCGCATGCAGATAAATGCGCCTGTCCATGCGCCACCGCCATAACTGGGCAGTCCCTGGACTGCAGCGCCTGAAACTCCATACACGGTACGTACTGCCCGGGTGCCCGGGTCCCACCAAGCGCCGAAGAACGGGCCGGATGCCACGCCCTTGCTTCCGCTCGCCGAATTCGAGGGCATGGTGCTCGAAACAGGAGCGCTGGTGCCGCAGCCTATCGGAGCGACAGCCACTGCCAGAAAAGCGAGTGCTAACCGGAAGTTCTGGGCGTTGCCACGCATAACAAGCCTCGAATGGAATTTACATACTGGGTGAGAGCACTTAAAGTGCAGCGGTAACATCGTCCCGGGATGGCCGCTAGTTGTCAATGAAAAAGATAGCTGTAGACAAGACGCCATTCTTCTCAGGGCTTTGCGCCTTCGATCCGTTATCTCAGATCGGACACTTGACTGGCAGTTGTCCGGACAGCCCGTTTCTCGTCCATATGGATCGGTGTCACGGTAGGGACGAACATCGCTGATCGCCCCACCGGGTGGCCGGAGGCAGTCACCCGTCTCCGGCTCCCACAGAACCCAGCGTGCAGATTTCCCGCACTGAGCTCGTCAGATGTTGATTCACAGTATGGCGATAGCCTGCAACTCTCGGTAGGAGTAATGCAGCTGTGGTCGAAGCAGCGGGAACTGTTCCTTGATCCGCTGGAATTGCTCCCAACGGATCCTGCCATGCCAGCTCCGACTGCTCAGCATTTTGCGCCAGTAATGTTCCACGGCACGATGAACCCGCAGCAGTGCCCTGAGATTTCCGGCAACGCCGTAGTATGCATAGTGACCACGGAGCATCTGATTGAGATGGTTCACCTGTTCTTGCTGCGACAAGTGCCGCATTCGCCGCATCTGGTCTTGCAGCCGCGTGAGCGCACGCCGCAGGCGTGATTTCTCCGTACGCATCGCAATTCGAAAGTTCCCTTCCTGATTGCGAGTGCAGTACAGAGTAAAGCCCAGGAAGTAGATCGTCTCCGGGCGTTTACGACCACGCTTGCTCGCGTGTCGAGACGCGAAGCGACCAAATTCAACGAGCTTGGTCTTCGTCAGCTCCAAGGTAAGACTGAACCGTCTCAGCCTCTTCACAAGTGCTTCCTGAGCACGAAGAGCATCCGCACGATATTGGAAACACAACACGAAGTCGTCGATATACCGCACCATGCAGGCCTCGCCCCGAAGCCGGGGCTTGACCACGCGCTCGAACCACAGATCGAGCACATAGTGAAGGTACAAGTTACTCAGCAGAACGCTGATCGATCCTCCCTGCGGGGTCCCCTCTTCATTCGGATGAATCTCTCCATCCTCCAGAACACCTGCCTTCAGCCAGCGCCTGATCAGACTGATCAGGCGCTGATCTCCCACCCGGTGCTCCACGAAGCGGAGCATCCATTCATGGCTTAAGCTCCCGAAGAAATTCTTGAGGTCCGCCTCCAACACCCACTCGATCTTTCCACCCGCAATCCTCTCGTGGAGAGTTGCCAGCGCTTGGTGGGCTCCTCTGCCGGGACGTCCGCCGAACGAGCACGACAAGAAGTCCTGCTCATAGATGGCCGATAGTACCTGCGAGGCGCTTCGTTGCAGTGCCCGGTCCGCAACAGTTGGCACCCCAAGAGGGCGCATCTCCTGCTTTCCGGGCTTCGGGATATAGACTCGCCGTATCTCGGGCGCTCGATATCCCTTGCGGTGAACAGACTGCAGCATGACTGCAACCCATTCCTCAAAACTCTCTCTCGCCTCCGTTACGGTCTGTCCATCCACCCCGGTTGCGGACTTGGCTGGAATCTGAGACAGATTCATCCAAATCCGTTCCTTTGCGATGTGATGAGCCAGCGACGTAAATCGGAGCTTCGGCTCGCACCGAGCTTTGACTGCTATTCGTTCGAGTCCTGTTGTCATGACTGGCGGTTCTTCTCTTTGCATAGAAGGCCGTATCCTCCCTTTGGATGGAGCTCATGTTTCCCCCGAACAACTCAACTTCCGCTGCCCGCTTCCCCATGTGACCGGCTCTCCCGGCCTCGAAGTACTATCAGGCAGTCTGACTTCCGTCAGGCCTTCGGATCTTCCTCGCTTGTTCAGCTTGTCGGACCCTACAAGCCAGGCTTGAGCCTGACGGATCTCCCTTGTTCCCATGAAATCCCTTGGTTACATGCTGACGGTACGAACCCCGGAAGCAACTCAGCACACTCGCCATTACGCATCCTGAGCTTCTGCCTTCCCCGCTACGGGATCGGGTCGGCCACTTCCATCACGATCGATTTCGGGGCTATGTTGCCGTTTACTGTTGTTTCGGCCTGCAACCTCCCTGTCTACGCTTCGCAGTGGCCGTCGCCGGACACCACGCAAGACTTGGTACGCGACTGCTAGCTAGGCTTTGCCGCGGCCTCCATTTCAGGAGACTGGACTTCAGAGCTTTCAAGGCACAACCCGCACAGATCCGTACGTGCGCGTCTACTAGATAAATTTACGAGAAGTGGAGTTCGAGGGTTCGACGCGCATCTCGGATAATCGCTGAGAATGAATTAAGTTGAACAGGTACTGATAGCCAGCGCAATTATGATTGAGTAGCTATAGCGGAGGAAGACTGCGTGTGTTTTTCTGCGGCGGCAAATTTTACCGGCAGCGGAGTGTTGGGCACGATAGGAGTCTTGACTCTGACGAGAGTGAAACACAGACGAGAATTGCTCTTTGCATCGCTCCCGACACTCTTTGCCGTTCACCAGTTCACCGAGGGATTCGTCTGGCTGGGGTTGGATGGAGTGCTCTCGCCCGCGGTTACACAAGCCATGGCTGCGGCGTTCATGTTGTATGCGCAGGGACTCCTCCCTTTTCTGCTGCCGCTCAGCGTCCTGCTGTTTGAGCCTGACGCCAAGAGCCGCAGACGTATGCTGCCGTTCCTAGTGGTTGGATGCCTGACGGCGCTATATATACTCTGGGCGCTGATTGCCTATCCAACGCAGAGCTTCATCAAAGCCAATACCATCGTGTACATCAATCCCGCGACGAACAATACTGCTGTTGCGGTTCTGTATGTCATCGCAACATGCGGTTCGCTGCTTTTCTCAAAGGTCAAGGACATGGTGATTTTCGGCCTGACAAATCTGGCGATTCTGCTGGTGGTAATGGGGGTGAAGAGGTACGCCTTCACTTCTCTGTGGTGCGCATACGCAGCGGTGGCAAGCGTGATCATCCTCGCGTATTTCTGGAAGAGTCACGGAGAAAGGCCATTTCGGTACCTTGAGGCGATGTAAAGGAAGCATAGTGGGACTGTTTTGCGGACGAAATGGTAGGCGGGAGCTTTACTGCGGTGAAGTTGGCGTCGGCAGCGGCGGTATAGTCTGTTGTACCGCTCCTTCTACTTCCCGTGCTTTCTCTTCAGCCTTTTGCTGAGCGGTCTTTCCGACATCGCCGATGGAAGGTACAGCAGGCATGGCGACTATCTGATAGGAACTGCATTGGCTAAGGGCATCTGCTCCCAATTCTTCCACTTGCGAAGCCGAAAGCTTGAGGTCCTGTTGCACTTTCATCGCGACTGGCGCACTTTGGTGCGAGTAGTAGAGCGTGCGGCCTGGCTTCTCCAGGGTCAGGCATGCTGTATTTGCGCTCTGCTCTAAGGGCTCTAGATACGCCAGTTTGCTAAGGTCCCTGGCCCATTCTCTTGAGCCATTCTCTATTCTGATTATTGCGACTTTGGTCTTCGCCGCCGGGCTGGGTTGAGTCGGCTGAGGGGCGATTTTTGATGTCTGCGTAGCGGGCGCAGGAACCGGCAGCCTTTGGGCATTCGGAGCTCCTGGCTGATGAGTTGGCCTCGCCGCAATGGTAATGGCTGTCATTGCTTGATTGGCCGGATGTTGATGGATCCAGATTGCCATCGCAATGACTGCGATCACGAGAACCGAGGCGAGGGCAAGCGCTGCAAAGCCCCATTTTGCTGGAGTTCCAAGCACGGTTGCAGCGCTTTTATCGGCGGGCTCCAGAGGCTGGAAACGGAGGAACTGAATGCTGATGTTGTCTCCACCACCGCCTTCAAGCGCGAGGTTCAGCATTGCGGATGCCACGGCAGAGGCCGATAAATTTTCAGCGGCGGCGACGGCTTCGATCTCTTCGTGATGCGTATAGCCCCACAGACCATCGGAGCACAATAACAGGGCGTCTTTGGGCTGGATGGCGATCTCGGCGATGTCGAGAGAAATATCGGACGACTGCCCGAGAGCCCGAGTGAGCACGCTGGCGTCGGGATGTTCCCGCGCCTGCTCAAGGGTTAACAGCCCCTGCGACACCATGCGCTCCATCACGGAGTGATCGCGGGTCAACTGCTGCAAGCGACCGTTGCGCATCAGATAGGCGCGGCTGTCGCCTGCGTGGGCGTAGGTGACTCGGTTGCCGTTCACCACGCACAGAACCACCGTCGATCCCATTCCGTGCTGCTCATGCCCTGCAGCCGAACGCATTTGCAGATCTGCGTTGACGCTGCGAACGGCTTGCTGAAGAGCGTCGGGCAGCGTCTGATTACCGTTGGCTTTCAGGGAATTAGCAAAGCCACCCACGGTGACCTGAGCTGCTTCGGCGCCTCCCAGGTAGCCACCGATGCCGTCGGCAACGACAAAGAGGTCGCCGAATGGAGTGTCGGATCGTGTGACGCGGTCCTGGTTCTCAGTGCGTTGCCTCCCGACATGGCACTGGACGCCGACGGAGACAATCAAGGATGAGGAATGAGACGGGAGCGTTGACATGCTAAGTAAGTAAGCGCATTTTCTTCCTTAATCTGCTCAAAAATATATGGGCAGGAGCTATTGAATGTCTCGCATTCGCAGGAAAAGCAGGGCCACGCCTATCCAGAAGATGAGCATTCCTCCCAAAACAGCAAACGAGGTAGAAAGAGGAGTACGGCCGGGATCATCTTCCTGCGCTTCATATTTTGACGGGGTCTGAGAGTCTTTCGGTTTATCCGGAAACTGCCCTGAAGCTAGATCCAATCCTCTTATGGGGTTTTGAGCGGACTGATTCTTTGCCTCTTCTTCGACTTTCAGACGTTTCACATCGTCTTCTTTGCTTGAGAGAACTTTAGGATCGCTGGGTTCGACGAAGTGGTTCTCTTTGGCTTCGAGCAGCAGGGTCGATTCAAAGGCCCAGCGCGACGGCACAATCTTGGCAACTTGTTGTATCAATGTGGGCAGTTCCTTAATTGGCGCGAGCCCTCCTCCGAGCGTAATCACCGGCAACAGAATCAACGGGAGCATGGCAATGGCCGCTTCCGTGGTTGAGGCCCGGGCTGAAACGCAGAGTCCGACAGCCGAACCTACAAGCGAAGAAATATAAAGAATGCCGAGAGTGCTGAGGAAATCGCCTTTTAAGTTGCACATCAGGGCAACTATTCCGAACAGCACGATGCATTGAAACAAGTTTAGGAGTGCCGCGACGGTGAGCTTGGAGAAGATATAGGACGGCAGCTTGAGGCTGACCATTCGTTCGCGTTGAAAGACTGTCCACTCGCCAACTATGTCCCGCGCCACATTGTTGCAACCAAACCAGACGGCAGCGATCACCATTAGAAAATCCATCCCAACAGCGTGTATTGTGGCTTGACCAAATTGCCGCTGGTTGGAATATTCGAGATGTCTGAAGACCAAACCCAACAGCAAGCCGAAGACTGGAGCCTGAACAAGCGTGATGATCAGTTGCCCGCGATCGCGTACCTTAAGAATGAAGTTACGGCGAACCAGCGTCCACCATTGGCCGAACCCGAACTTGCGAACAGCGCCCTCTGCAGCTGCGCTTGGAGTCGATGGGATCTTTCCGGAGCGATCCGTAACAAACAATTTTTTGTAGCGCGACTGCTCATAGGTTGATACCCAATCCGCAGTGGATTTCTTGGCGAGACCGCTCAACAGCATTTCCGGACTAAGTTCCTTGCCCAATTGGGTCTGAGCCAGCTTTGCGGACGCCGGATCAAAAAATTCAATGGAATCCGGATGTGCAGGACCGAAATACGCCAACGCGCCGCGCCCCCCGCGGTCGCGGGAAATCATGATCAATCCATCGAATTGCTTGAAGATGTCCACGCTGGGCTGATGGATGGTAGTGATGATGGTGGTTCCGTCTTTGGAGAGCTTCTTCAACACCTGCACTACGTTTTCGGCATCGTAGGAAGATAGTCCGGAGGTAGGCTCGTCGAGGAAAATAACCGGCGCGTCGGCGATCAATTCCATGGCAATGTTGACGCGCTTGCGCTGGCCACCGGAGAGGACCTTCTGTTCGGGCGAACCGATGACGGTATTTTTCTTGTCCTCAATGCCAAGGCTTGCGAGGACCTTGTCGATCCGCTGCTCGATCTCAGAGTCTCTCAGATCAGTACGCAGCTTGGCGCTGAAGTAGAGAGCTTCGCGCACCTTCAACTGTGCGTGCACGATGTCGTCCTGGGGGACGTAGCTCATTTGCTGGCGGAAGCGGTCGTAGAACTGGTAAAGATCAGCTCCGTTGAACAGGACTCTGCCATCTGCTGGACGCGTGTAGCCGTTGATTGCCTTCAGGAACGTGGTCTTGCCGGCTCCGGCGGGCCCCATCAGTGCAATCAGCTCAGACGGAAAGATAGTAAGCGATATCGAGTCAAGCAGACGGTCACCACCAGGAGAATTCACAGCGACGGAAGCGACTTCGATGGTGACGTTGCCGATGTACTCGCGCTTGGCAAGAGCGCCGTCTTCGAGAAGCTGGAAACGGAAACTTCCCAAGCCAATTTCTTGCCCGGGGCGAACGAGCGTCCTGCTCGTAATCCGGACGCCATCGACATATGTACCGTTTCTTGATCCCAGATCTTCTGCATAGATGCCTTCTGCTGTGCGCTCCAGCGAGGCGTGCTGCCACGAGATCATCGGGTAGTTGAGTGGGTAAGCCGAGGACGGGTCGCGTCCAAGAATCATGCGGTCGCCCTGGAAACGGACGCGCTCAAACTGACCCTCGCCCTGGACAAGCCTTTTCTCAGTCAGAATGCGGCTGGCGGCGATCTTGTACGAGCCCAGATAAATCTCATCGGTTGGCTGCAACGTAGCGCGCTGAATCTTGTTGCCAATATGGTTCAGCGCGGTACCATTCGACGACTTCAAGTCCTCGATGATCCATTGATTCCCGCTGCGCGAGATCCGCGCGTGATTCCAGGAGATCATCGGATAGTCAAGCCGGATTTCGTTCTCCGGAGCGCGGCCAATGTTAAGTACTTGCGTCGATGAGGCTTGTTGAGTAAACGAAGGCTGCGATGAACTCTGAGAAGCTGCTGGCCACGGCATGGTGACGTTTGGACCCATCGTTATTTTGTCGGTCGCAGACACATAGACCGGGGAACGCGGTTCCAACTTGTAGTCGTTTACGAATGTGCCGTTGGTGGAACCCAGGTCTTCCAGCACATATTGATTGCCGTGCACACTTAACCGGCAATGCCTTCCTGAGACGGATGGCTGAGTAACGACCAAATCACAATCGGGTGAGCTGCCCAGCGTCCAGGCAGCATTAGGAGCAGGCGCTGAATCTGGCATAGGCAAAGAAGAAAAAGCAACGCCATCCTAGCACAGAGAAGAAACAAGAAAATTTCTAACCTATGGCAGAATGTGAACGCTGCTTTTTTTAGCCCTTTCTGCGCAGCCTCCCCCACTTCATACGCTTTATGCAATAGAGGGAGGACAGCCGTGACCGTGATGCCGCTTAGCCGACGCGGGGTTTCAAAATGCCTGGAGCGCTCGCGACGGCAGCCTTATTGCCGCCGGCTATGCTGCATGCCGAGGAACCGCGGGTCGTAGACCAGCCGTACAACACGCTTATCCCGGAAGAAGAGATAGAGCTGGGGCGACCTTGGAGACGGCTCTGCGACATTTTGGCGATTGGTACGACTCAATCGTCACATTTCGGTTGAAGAGTCTGAGAACCTCATGACTGAAGCATCCGGAGGCCAAAACACTTGAGGCAATTTACGGTGGCCGCCCTGGATCGTCCGCCTTGCGGCAGAGATGATACATGTTATTCTTCCAACCTGCGCCGGACAGCAGGATTTTCCCAGAAGAGGTGGCAGCATATCGTCTACTGTGACCACAGCACGCAACTATGCGACTTCAGAGAACACCTTCGATAGCCGCAGCGACATCATCACTCAATTCCTCGGCCCTGTGTAGTGCTCCGTTTAAGAAAACGCAGCGCGACTGACGCGAGCGAAAATCGCGAAGAGAAGTGCTCAGAATCGAGCATGATTAGGCAGAATTTTAAAGGAGGTTGCCCACAAAAGTCCCCACAGTCGGGCATTCTTGAGGGACATCGCACTGTCCTATCGGAATCGTAAGTCTCTGAAAAGAATTGGCTCCTCAGGTAGGACTCGAACTTACAACCCTTCGGTTAACAGCCGAAGGGTAAACGCTGGAGCACCTATGTTATCAATGGAGTAGAGAGGAGCGCACAGGAATTTTTGGAGTACCTGTGGCGCGCAACTGGACCAAAATTTGGACCAAGCTCGGTTCTGCAAACCTGATCGTGGAAGAACCGACCTCTACTTTAGCTGGTTCGCACCCGTAAATCTGGCAGTCGAACTGTGACAGCACGATTCCCTTCCCCAGTCTCATGGTCGAACCCCAGAGACCCCAGCCACAGTCTCTATCCTTTGAGCGTGGAGAAAGTGGGATTCGAACGCTCGATGCATTTCTGGAATGTATAAGTTACAGAATCTAAAGAAAAGCGTGTTCTCCAAAAGGTCCTCTAGGGTTTCGAACTCCGATATGCTGATCCAGAGTCAGCCGGTCAGTTTCGAATTTCGCGGTCTGAGCTCCAGCTTAGAGTCCTAATATCAATCATTTGAACTGTGCGCCCGCGCGGAAGGATTCTTCGCAATGAAACCCATAATTACCCACGTTGTTACTCGACGTTGTAGGTCTTGTCTGACAAAAACCTGACATTGACACCGCCCGTTCAGGTGACGACGAACGAGACTCGAACCCCACAATCTGTACCGTGACAGAAGAGCATTCAGATGTACCTCATTGAAACTGATGGGCACCGATAACAATGCATTGGCAGAAACTTGTTCAGCACCCTCGTCTTCCCTGCCCTACCTCTGCAGTGCAACGGCACATTCTCTCTCTGCCCCCTAGCGCTTCCGAGAATGCTGATTTTCTCGGAGGCAATGGTATTCGATGAGAGACTCGGGGATTTATCGTTCACTAAGAGTCTTGACATCTGAAAGGTTGTCCCTGCCAAAAGACACCTTTCTGCCGCATCTTGGTGACACGCTATCTAGCTAGCTTGCGAACCAGCCAACTACTTGGCGCTCGCCGGCGGCGCAATGCCGTTCATCCGTAGGTACTCCACCATTTGACCGTAGTGGTCATTCCCGTGGGCCGCTGCAAAAGCGGCAATCGTCGTCCGCGTGCTGAACCCATCGATCGGCTTAATGGCGACAAACGCATTTTCTGTCGTTATAGTCGCAATCGCCTTGTGCGCGTAGACGAACGATGCTTCCAGTGCAGCCATCGCTTCGTCCTTCGCCGTAATGGACCCGATTGCCTTTACGTCGCGATCAGACTGAATGCCGCTCCAGCCGAAAAAGAAGTAGTTCGCCTGCGCCAGGTGCGTCACCTGTGCCACAAAGGTGCGCACGGTATCGAACTGCGTCGTCTGGCCCGCGGCAAAGATGCCTTGCGCCGGCGCGAAATTGTACTTATCGGCTGGCATAGCCTTCGCCGCGCCCACTACCTGGAACTCCATCATGGAGAGCAAACCATCTACCGCTTTCGCGGGGTCTTCCTTAGTACCCACCGGTGGCGACGGCGGTGGCCCACTCATCTGCGCCCGCATCTGCATACCACTGCTCGCCATCACCGCACCTGCAAGAACCAGAGCACGAATGCGCATTGTCTATCCTCGATCCAAGTTCGTTTGAGAAGCGACCCCAGACTACCAGACCTTCACCGCTCGCGGTTCTTAAGATTGCGAACTTCTAGGACGTCATCTTCATTTGTGCTTCACGATGTTCTGAGATGCTCAACGTATTGCCATCCCGATGGAGGCGAGGTTCAAATCCCAGATCTTAGCCTTTAGAGAAGCATCAATCTCCGAATTAGGTCCTGATAAACGAGAGCATCGGGCTTTTGGCACCAGTTGAGAACAGAAGACGCCAGCACACAGGAGTTGGCCTGAGTATGATGCTCGCAGAGTCGGCGAAGGCAGATGAATGCGTCAACAGGTCGAAGATCCTGCTTGTCAGGCCGCCGATTCGGAGGATGTCCATGAATCGTGAATTGGCTCTGAAGATCGCGCTGGCGGTGGTGGGATTGCTCTTTATCGCTTTGGGATACCCCATGGTGGTGTTTATCCGACAAGACCCTGCGCTTTCTATGCAGTTCAGCTTGTACGTCACACTGGGCATCTTTCTACTTTTAGCCATCCGTGATCCGTCGGCAAGTCGTAGCGCGATTGCCTTCACAGCATGGTCGAGTTTCGCTCACGCGGCGCTCATGGGTACCCAGGCGTGTCGCAACATGGTCGCACGTGGAGAACTGATCGGGGTGGCTGTGCTTGTGATCATCGGCGCCGTCTTAATCGCGCTCGCGCCATCGAAGCAGCTTCTGGATTCAACGTCACAACCGAGCCAACTCCATTCACATT
The DNA here is from genome assembly GCA_963823845.1 of Terriglobales bacterium. Classification (GTDB taxonomy): domain Bacteria; phylum Acidobacteriota; class Terriglobia; order Terriglobales; family Acidobacteriaceae; genus Alloacidobacterium. The sequence continues at coordinate 288,911 of CAWGND010000014.1, read as the reverse complement.
GACAAGTTGTCACCGAACGGTCGAAGTGGCAGATCTTCTGATCCAAGGTCCTCGTCCTTGGATCATGAGCAACTCAGAATTGCTCCAGTAGATAACCGCAAACGGCGTTCACCAATTGGCAAAGCCGGTCGTATGCCGCCCAACCGGACAGAACGCGAAATTCCGGGTTCTGTACAGTTGGGACGACACGCTTGGAACTATGTCTCTCTGGAAATCCCACAGAACGATGTGGTCTGATGTTGGTGGACTAAGTGCTGAGAAATTCCACGAGTTTCGGGATGACCTGATCGGGCGCCTCTTCTATTAGCCAGTGGCCTGATTTGCGAACCACCACTCCTTCGACTTTCTTCGCAACCAGCCGGCCCTGTTCCATCAGGAACTCGCCGGAGGCCTTTTCTCCGGTCAGAACAAGCATCGGCATCGGCAGAGGCGTTTTCGCAAGGCGGGCGAAGTCCGTCGCGTCCTGCTCGAACGCGCGAAAATACTCGAAGCCGCTTCGCATGCCTCCAGGCCGGGCATAGGCTTTGGCATAAATCCGACGATCGCGTTCTGACACTGAATGTCTGGCGTCAGCGGCAAAATCATTCCAGAAATGCTCGAAATAGATTCGTTCTCGGCCACGCACCAGCGCGAGTGGCGTTTTGCCGTAGAAATGGAAATGCCAAAGGTCCCGCATCAACCACACATCACGCCAGTTCCCGATACCTGGCAAGAAAGCATCCATTAACGCGATCCGTTCTACTTCGCCCGAATACTGCGCCGCATAGGCGTAAGCAACCATTAAGCCGATGTCGTGCCCCACAATCTGATTGTGTTGGTACCCAAGTTTGCTAATCAGCGCGTGAATGTCTTGTGCCATAGCGACCTTGGTGTAGCCATCAGCTGGCGTCGAAGATTGGCCGGCTCCGCGCAAGTCAGGGGCTATGACGGTGTGGGTATCTGCGAGTTTTGTAATCAGAGGCCACCACATGTGGCTGGTCTGCGCATAGCCGTGCAGCAGTACTACGGGATCGCCTTTCCCGGCGACCAGGTAGTGCAGCCGCACACCGTTGACGTTTGCGAAACGGCTTTCCGTTGCCGTGGATTTGAGAGATCGCGATGTTTTACGAGTAGGCATAAGGCGGTCTATGCCATCATTCAGCGCGATTGACAACCTTCGTGGTTGCTATGCCCTGAAGGTCCGCTTTGGACGTCCGGGCAGCGAAGCCCGTTTTTTTGGAGTTGGGGAAGGATGCCTGGGCCCAGGTATTCCCGACTCTCGCAGCTCGCCTCCAGCAAGAAAGTACAGGCACCATCTCGAGCCAAGGGAACAGGTCAGTTCGACTTCAGTGTTGGGGCTACATCATGAATATCAAATCAAGCACTCGGCCGCGTGACCTCGGACGCAATTTTTGCGCATCACAGGGATTCCTGACGAGCCTTCGGCAAATCCAAATCGACTGCCTGTCCCACCAAGCCTGAAAACTTCACACGCGTGTGAGATCGGGACTCCCTGTGAGCGCCAGATATTGATGGATGAACGCGATCGACATGCTGCCTTCGCCCACGCCGCTGGCTACCCGCTTGATCGAACCGTGACGGACGTCGCCCGCGCAAAATATGCCAGGAAGGCTCGTCTCGAGCGGAAACGGCTCCCGATCAAGAGGCCACCCGGTCAGGTCTCTTCCGGTGTAAATATAGCCCTTGGCATCGCGCTCCAGGGTGGTGGAAGCCATGATGTGTTCGCCGTTGCGCCGATCATCAGGAACAGCGCATCGGCGTCGCGTGTAGTGGAAACTCGCCCGCCATCGGGGTCACGAGTGGTGGTTACGATCTGCTCCAGATGCTCTTCACCATGCACACCGGTAACTTCCGTCCATGCTTCGATGCGAATATTGCCCTTCTCCGCGATCTGCGTGATCAGGTATCGCGACATGCTCAGCGCGAGACCAGCACCACGCACCAGCATGATCACCTCAGCAGCATAATTGGAGAAGAAGACCGCGGCCTGGCCAGCGGAATTCCCGCCTCCGACCACGAGTACCCTCTTCCCAGCGACACTATGGGCCTCCTGACGAGAGGCGCCGTAAAGTATGCCCCGACCAAGCAGACGGTCCAGTCCCGAAACTTCGATCCGATGCCAATCGACGCCAGTGGAGAGCAACACCGCCCGAGCCCATATCTGCTCTCCGCCATCTAGTTGCACGCAATAACCCCATATCTGCAATTAGCACCGCTTCGATGCTGCGTGTTACGGCAATCTCCGAACCGAAGTGGCGTGCCTGCTTGAGTGCACGCTCCGTGAGCTCATCACCGGAGATGCCAGAAGGAAATCCCAGATAGTTTTCCATGCGGGAGGAGGTTCCGGCCTGTCCGCCGGCTGCCGAGCGTTCGACGATCAACACCTTCAACCCTTCCGAAGCTCCATAGACTCCAGCCGCCATCCCGGCTGGTCCTGCACCGGCGATGACAACGTCATAGCGCTCGTCCTTTGGCGTGGTCTGCAGGCCCAACGACTCTGCGACCGCGCGGACCGTCGGAGTCAGTAGGCGCGTCGTACCGTCTACTACCACAGCGACTCCATGGTTCCCTGGCGGCACACAGGAGGAAGCGCGCTCCGGCTCAAGTTCGCTATCTACCCAGTCGTACTGCACCCGATTCGCGGAAAGGAAACTGCGGATACCCCGGCAATCCGCGTCATAGGACGACCCCGCCAGAAGCACGCGTGAGGAGGGAGTGTCCTTTACATACTGCGGCGCCATTGAGAGCCGATCCGTCATCGTCTGAAAAATGGTGGCGCCGCAGGAGGAGGAATCTCGAATCAACTCCTGAAGCTGCTGGTGATCGAAACGGGCCAGGCGGCATCGAGATACTGCCTGGACGGAGACGAGATTTGCAGTGCCCAAGAGAATTGGAATCTCACCAAAGAACTCGCCCGCGCTGAGCTGCTCAAGCTCCCGGCGTTGTCCCACAATATCCTTCACCACCTGGAGCAGGCCCTCCAGAACTGCGAAAAACCGCGGATCCTCGCCTTCGCGTATGACCCAATCTCCGCCTTCAACGCGGATATCTGCCGCCTTCTGTGCGAGTCTTTGGCGCGCGGATTCGTCCAGAACCGCGAAGAGAGGTATTACCGCGAGTTCTGCCGCAGTGATCACGTAGTTGTTCCCCCCGCGCTACGGATTAGGGTAATTATCGTCGGAACGACGCCTGGCTTATTTCCACGATCCCTTGATTGGCCTTCCAAGGCGACCGGGCAATGTCGATGACAATCAGTGTAGTGTTATCCTGCTGAGTGACTGATGCAGGTTGCCAGCGGCGAACGTCGGTGAGCAGGTCGTCCGACAGGTCCGAGGGTGATCGCGACTGATTCCCGCGGACAATGTTTTCAAGCTCGTAATCGCCAAATGGATTGCCTGAGGCGTTCTCGGGTTCAACAACACCGTCAGTGTAGAGCAGGAATCTGTCTCCCCTCTGTTTCGGATCGAGACGGCAGCGGAATGGTTGTCTATAGGCGATTCGTAGGGAGCAACTGACCCCTCACCATCCGCCAAAATCATGCCATTCTTGCAAGGATCTAGCATCTTGACGGCCACCACTGTTTTCAACAAATTGCCGGCGAGTGCCTATTTGCCCGCGGATGCTTTGAGAAAGCGGATGATGTCTGCACGTTCATCAGCCTTTGGCACATGGAAAGTCATATCGTTGTCAGGAATCAGCGATTCCGTATCGGTAAGCCACTTATCCAGCGAAATATCATCCCACGTCACGTGCGCGGATTTCAAAGCGTCCGAATACTTGAAGGTGGAAATGCTGCCTGCCGTCCGGCCATAGACATTCCGTAGTCGCGGACCCTCCTTGTCCTGATCCAGGGAGTGGCAGCCTGTACAGCGTTTTTCAAAGAGCTGTTTGCCACGATCCGCGTCGCCAGCCTGGTATCCGAGCATAGCGCCGTCCCCAGCTGCACGACCTGGCAATGGAGATACGAGCAACAGGATCACCAAGCTGATGAAAAACAACATTGAAAGAGTTAATGCTGCTCTATCTCTCTGAACTTTGGCGGTCATTGCGATTCGATTGATCATGTTCTCTTATGCCCTCTAGTTTGCTGGTGGCTTGTCTCGTAGCCCTTCGATCTGCTGCTTGATGTGTTTGCGTTCAGCCTGCGCCCAGTCATAGATGAGTTGCGGCTCCTCCGGGAAAGCCGCGCCTTGGGATGAAGAATTAAATATTGCTTTACTGGCATCTGCCCGCTGCGCGCTTCAGAAGCGATCTTGGTTAGCAGGTCGATCTGAGTCTCATGGGTGTAGCGCTGCCATTGAGACATGTTCAGATGGTTTCGACCTTCGTGTACGTCGTGTTTTACAAACCAGGAACCTGGCGCTAACCTGCTGTATAGCGGCCACTCGGTATTTGTCGGATGACAGTCCGCGCACTTCGCCTGCAGCACGTGACGCACCTCGTCTGGGACCGCGCTTCCACCTAGCAGAGTTGCATTCCGCCTTTGGCCCGGAGCGCAGGTTGCCCCAGGGATGAACAAAAGAGAGAGCAATGCTCGACGCGAGCAGCGCGCCTGCAGCAAAGCTATCCTTGTAGGATTCATACTGAAGCCGTCTCATGAAGCTCTATCGGGACGCCAGACAAGGACGAGTCGACAATGGCGAGTTGATGCTTCTGCGCCACGAAATTGACGTGGGTAATTCCCAGCACATCGTGAAGCTTCTCGGCTGACACCTTCATTGGCCCAGGGGACGGCGCAGCGCCTGGCGCTGGTTGAGGAAAGGCGGTGGACATTGCGGCGTGAAACGTAACATTGCCCTCCACCTTCTGCATGACCTGATGGATATGGCCATTGAGCACTGTGACCGAGCCAAATCGCTTCAACATTGCAAAGGCCTGCTCGCTGTCCGATGTTCCCCATCCCCAGGTTGGGTACACAGCCCAGAGTGGAATGTGTGCGAAAACTACAATCGGAGTGCTGCCCTTCAGCGCGCCGAGATCCTGCTTCAGCCAGTCAAGCTGCGCCTGACCTAGCTTGCCCATGCCCTCAAGCTGGACCACATTGACCAATCCGATAAAGTGGACGCCCTTGTGATCGAAGCTGTACCAGCCATTTCCCTTGGAGCCTTTGCCATACCTATCCAGATACATCTTGCCGTCATCGACTGAGGTGTCATGTTCACCGGGAACGTAGAACACCTGTCGCTTGGCGCCGACCAGCACCTGGTCGAGTATGTCGAACTCCGCAGGCTTGGAAGAGTGAGTCAAGTCTCCGGTATGAATCAGAAAATCAGGGACACTGGAATAAGCGCCGATCTTGTCCAATGCGGCCTGCAAGGTTGCGGTCACGTCGGCATTCGCCGGCTTGTTGAAGCCGATGTGGCTATCGCTGATCTGTATGAAGCTGAAGTCTGACTGCTTGATCTCATGATGAGTCTGACCGAAGACACGCGATACGGGGACGCCTCCGGCAAAACTCCAGATCAGTCCAGTGCCGGCCCAGGCCATGCATTTAAGAAAGCCGCGGCGGTCAATGCCGTCTGGACCTAAGCTGTCTTGATTGGTATCAAGGGTTAGTTCGACAGAATGAATACGGTTTCTTGAAGATTCGCTCATGGAAGCTCCTCGGGTTGTTCTACTTTGAATTGCAAACGGACACAGTAACCGCGGTCGATCGCGCGCTGCTGATGTTCAACGTCGTGTGTAGATTCGCAAAGTTGGAAGAGGTCACGCTCTACGGAAACTGACTCTGCCGCTCTAGCTCACCTACACCTACTAGAAACTGGCGAGGGCAATTTTTATTCCCGCGATCTTGATTTCAGTTGGTGCCCAGTGTGACGTGTAACAGACTCAGGTATCCCGATCGGACATTTCCTGCGCGCAAGTATGTTCCTGATCACCTTGCCGTGTAGAACTTGATGGTGAATCGAAGCAGCCCATAAACCGCGGGCACAAGTTCGAGATCCTGCCTGGCGCGTATGAGCCAACGTCATACAAGGACCACGGATCGCTTTGTCCGAATCATTCCCATGGCAATTACAATGCGCAATCGGGAGCGGCGCGAATTCGTTTCAAACGAGAAGTTTCATGCGCCGGTCTGCCAAGCGATCAGCTCTTGCTATGTCCAACCACAGAATTGGTTAAACCAATTTTCAGGGCTGCTGCATTGCTCAGTTGTTGAGCTCAAGTGGCTTTTTCCTCGAGAAAAAGCCACCTGTATGCTCTCCGTTATGGCACGGAAAGCCGGAAATTTGCCTTAGCAGTTGCAAAGTACGCCTCTGTTAGCGACTCAATCTGCCGCATCGCTTCTTTGACCGGCCGGTATCGACAAGCTGCAGTGCAGCCTGCACACCTATGAGAACTGGTGTCTGCGACTTTTATTCCAGGGAGTAAGCGCGTTTTTCAAAAAAGAAGAACGATTTCCCCTACACCGCCTAGGTAGACGGAACGGGTATCACTCCCGGCTCTTCAGACGCTAGGAACTTGTTGAAATTTTTTTATTCAATGACAGAAATTATAAGAGGGCGGATCGGCGCGTTGCAGGCCATTTTCGCGACGAGAGATTGCTTCTTCAGACGCCTAGATGTTTAGCGTTCAGCTCCGTTGTTGGGAATAAAAAATGAAAATTCCGGTTTACCTCGGATAGTGGAGGAAAGTCATGGAAAAATATGAAAGCGTGATAAAGCGTCCGGTAAACCGCCGTTCTCTCTTGAAAAGCGGAATGCTGGCAGGAGGCGCAGCAGTCGTGGGCGCTGGCACTGGCTTGTTCAGTGGAGGGAAGTCAGCCTTCGCTCAAGACAGCGGCGGCAGCCTGACCAAGGGCGATGTATTTTGGAGGGCGCGGCCTGGAAGGCAGAACCAGGTTTCAAGTGCATTAAGGTCGACGGCCGGCGATCCATCACCCCGCCTAAAAAGTAGGCAAGTCAGAGATCCCACCGAAATACATCTGCACCTGCGCTCGCACGGGCCGACTGACTCTCTAATCACCGCGGCCGAAGCCTCGTTTTGCAAATCCTTCATGAGGACGTTCGTGGTGGAATATCAGGCGGTGGCGATCCGGACTATTTCTGCCGGGCGGCCCAGTAAGTTGGAATAAAAGCCGTCTAGCTCAGTTCTCACAAGTGGCAATGCACCGCTGCGGCAAGACGAAGCTAATATCGCCCTGGCGCGTAAGTTCCTGGGAGTCATCTACTAGCCCCTAACAAACCGCTGGGCGCTCAGTGACTTCCCTAATTTAGCCCTGGCCTCGTAACGGCGGGCCACAACCACAGCATGAGTAGACAAGCTACTCATGGGAGAAGTTATGAAGAAACATGCAGGGCTTCTAGTTGCAATCACTCTCCTTTTTGGGCTGGGTGTAGCGGCCAAAGCGGAAACTCGGGCCGAGATTGTTGTAACTCTGCCATTCGCGTTTGTGGTCGGTGGGAAGACACTCCCTGCAGGCACATACTCGGTGAGTCGTTGGTCGGGTGATAAATTCGGCTCATTGATGCTTACCAGCCATGACAATCGTGCCAGTGTGTTTTTGCTCCCTAGGAACTTGTTGAAAAACGATTCCGGCTATCCAATGCAGCCAGCCAGGACAAATCAGCGTCGCGCAAAAATGGCCTGCAACGCGCCGATCCGTCCTCTGTATACATTTCTGGTCACTTTTTCGGAGTCTAAAGTAAGTGCCTAAATGAGTTTTTCAACAAGTTCCTAGTGGGATCGAAGGCGCTTCTGCCGACAAACCCCAGGTGAGTTTCCAGAGAGTTGGGGAACAGTACTGCCTCAGCAGGATTCAGACAACATGGGACGTTTATCACATCCCCGTATCCCATTCGGTCATCATGGAAGCCGCCGCGAGATCACGCAACAACACTTCTGCTTCAGGAAGCTCCGGAGGCAACTAGATCGTTGGTCACATGCCTCATCGCAACGCCTTCGCTCTGACAGACCAGTCCTGGATCGGCATAGCATCGGGGTTGGCGAACCGATTCCAGACAATTACAAAACAGATAAGGGCATGGTGGTGGTAATGAGTTGCGAAGAGATCTGGCGCGAGGTCCCAAACTACATAAGGGGCAAACTCAGCGCGGGGTTGCGTGCCGCCATTGAGAAGCATTTCAAGGACTGCAAACAGTGTATCGCAGCACTGGGCGGGGATGGCAATGTGGTGCGGTTAGCGGGCGATGCAGCGGCCTTTAATTTGCGTGTAGGGCAGAGTAATCGCTCAGATCAGAGACGTAATCTGAAGCAGGAGCAGGCTCGAAGGCTAACGAATCAGTGGACGGTCCTCTATGTAGACGATAACCCCAAGGCGCAGAGGATGCTGACGTTTGCTCTGGAATGGACTGGATACAAGGTGGTAACTGCCTGCAACGGTGAGGCGTTAGAACGGATGAAACAGACCTCGTCCAACCTGGTGTTGCTGGCATATCGAATGCCCGAAATGATGGGCTCCAAACTGCCTTGGGAGATCAAGCAGATAAATCCTGACATTCCGATCATAGTTGTGTCTGGCCACACGCTTTTGCCGTCGGAGGACATGACTTATGTCAACACCTACGTAGGCAAGGGTGCGACTCTTGACGACTTGCTGACTCGAATCAGGATTCTATTGGCTCCCACATAACATAGACTCATTCTGGCCATAAAGAAGCTTCCTGCCAGAACGCGGTGATGAGTCGCGGAGGACGTCGCTGAGTTGGTAGCAGTCATTGGGAAAGACATTCAGCAGTTGATGCTGCTTCCAGTGTGCCCAGATGAAACTGCACCGGCTTCAGGTCCCCGCCGATATCTCAAGAATGTCTCGGGAACCAAAACGCATCAGCTCTGGAATAAATTGTGTCGATGTCATTAACGCCGACGTGTGCAGATGCCCGCTAACGTCGAGTGCGCAATAAGGGCACAGCGCTGAAGGGCTGGGCCTCACGCGGGCTAAAGATGTCTTGCTCTCTTGAAAGCAATCCGACCCTAGTTGTCCCTGACCTGTCGTTCATGCCGAAGATCGCCACCTGATCTGGAGCATGTGTGAAACCCTGAACGCCAGTGCCTTTGGTGGTGTCAGGTACAGAGTGGGTTTTAGCAGTCTTCAGACAGTAGAAAGACGGAAGTCTATGTCAAATATTTTAGATATTTCGGCCGGAATTGCCTTTGTCGCACTGGCTGCCACCAACGTGATGGTGATGCTGGAGGCTTCCCAGCCCTCGCGTAGCGGAGCGACAAGAAGCCGCTTGATCGCTTTGCACAGAGCGGGTGGGTATTTGTTTGTGATCCTGTTCTGCATCATGACCTACAGCATGAGTCAGAGACTTGCCGGCTTGGGGATAACGGGTCATCTACCTACCTACGTGGTTCTGCATATTGTGCTTGTGCTTGTCCTCATGCCTCTGCTTCTGCTGAAAATATTGGTCGCACGCCGCTACAAAAGCCATTCGTTGGTGAAGGCACTCGGAGTAACGATTTTCGCGATTTCGTTCGTGCTTGTGTCCATCCCCGCGTTCTCCGAGCTTCTTCGTTCGGCGAACCCAGGAAGCCTGGGGTTAAGGCTCGCGACCGGCATGGTTGTTGCAGTGTGCCTGGTCCAGTGCGCCTTGGTTTTCAGAAAGAGGAAGCAGTCGCGTGCCTCCGTGGAGTCATCGCGTATTCCGGAGATTCCTGCGCCGGCAACACCATTGATCGACCACGAAAACGAGATGACCCCGATGACGCTTCTGTTGGCACGAACTGAGCAGCAAACGCACGATACCAGGACGCTGCGCTTTCAGGTCCTAAACGAAAAACCGTTATGCGCTAAGCCAGGGCAGTTTCTGACGTTCCAGTGGACGGTTGATGGCAAACGAGTACGGCGGTCTTACACCATTTCCTCCTCACCGATCCACGAGAACTATGTGGAGATCACGCCCAAGCGCATGGAAAATGGCTGTGTATCTGTTTTTCTAAATGAGCAGGCGAAGCCGGGTCTCCGGGTGGATGCAAGCGGACCGTACGGCCAGTTTTACTTTGACGAGACACTCCACAAGAGCATAGTTCTCATTGCGGCCGGAAGCGGGATCACACCCATGATGTCAATGCTGTCCTATATCGACGATCTTAAACTGACCAATTCCGTCACGCTCCTCTATTGTGTGCGTACCCGTGCCGACATAATTTTCCAAAACGAACTGATGCGGCTTAGAAAGTCTCTCCCCAATTTCAACTATGAGCTGTGCCTGTCGCGGCCGGACCCGACCTGGAAGGGGCGCAGCGGGCGCCTTACTGAGGAATTTGTCTCTCAGCACGTGACCGATCTGGATTCACCCACTTTCTTTCTCTGCGGTCCTAAGGGATTCATGGACAGCGCGCACCAGATTCTCTCGACTCTCGGCATCGACGAGGACCGAATTCTTCAGGAGAGTTTTGGGGAAAGCAGACAGTCCACGGAGTCTCGTCCAGGGGAATCCCGCACAGTCGAGACCGTCGTGTTCATCCACTCGCAGAAAATTTGTCAGGCTTCCGCCGGGGGCACTTTGCTGGAACTGGCGGAGAAAAACGGGGTGCAGATACCATTTGGTTGCCGGCAGGGCCTATGCGGTACCTGCTCTACGCGAGTTGTGAGCGGCACCGTTCAAATGGACGTCGAAACCGGACTGACGGCTGAGCAGAAAAATGCTGGATATGTGCTGCCTTGTGTTAGCCGGGTCAAGGGAATGGCTGTCGTGGCGGCTTAAGCTGGTTCTCCGCCAGCCATAAACACAACCGGATCAGGTTCTGCATTCGAAGAGAGTTGCTTACTTGGACGTGTTCACACTACGCGCCATGCCTCTTGAGATGCGCGTCGAGCGGATTGCACTTACAGACGTGAGCGGAATTGCTCGCTGGGGAATGGCAAAAGGAATTGTGATCCTGAATAACGTTCCGGTCCCACTTCTCCCATCGAGGTAGATCTCGCCGCCATGATCCTCGACAATCTTCTTCGCTATCGCGAGGCCCAGCCCGCTCCCTTCGGCCTTTCCGTAGCTCACAAATGGTTGAAAAATGGAATCCTGAATCGTCGTTGGAATGCCGGGGCCGTTATCCCGGACGTTAATTTGTAAGCAGGATCGATTTCCAGTCGTGGTTACTACGATCCGTCCCGAGTCTGGAGATACGGCCTCGCAAGCATTTAAGACGAGGTTGGCGACAACTCGTTCGAGGCGGTTGGAATCGAACCAGCCTACAGCCAAGCCTTTATGATGATGCTTGATGGTGATCCGCCGGAACTCTTGTTTCACACTTGTCATCCTGATCGCACGCTCGACTGTGTCAACGATGTTTCGGACGCTGGGCCGAAAAGTGTCACGATCCGCAGAGCATTCCAACAATGAAGAGACCAGCTCATTCATTCGGTCGATGGAACAACGGATTTCCAGATAGAATTCGGCCCTTTCCATCTCGCTGATATCTGACTGAGTGAGAAATTCCGCATTTGCCAGGATGGCGGTCAAAGGAAGGCGAAGATCGTGGCAAATGAGGGCGATCATCCTGCTTACGGTCGGAAGCGGCTCCGGAATTGGAAAATCTTTTTGTATGCTCCGCCAAGACCCAGGCGGCAAAAGCCGCTCCCTACATACAGGTTGCTCCAGCATTGAAAACCCCCTCCGTCTGCGATGGCCAAAGTTCAGAAAGGGAGAGCCCCTTTCCGGCTTAGGCATGCACTCCTATGCGGCCATGAGATGATTCAACCGCATTCTACTTTTTGAAGACCCCATAATGAGCTGCGCCCGAACCTGATCCAACTGCTGCAGCGTCGCCTCCAAAGCCGGCCGGTCTTTCAGCTTTTGCTGTCATCGGCAACGCCCGTATCGATCTTCTCTGCATACCGTTGCACCAGCTTGAGGGTCTCCACGGCATGCTCAGAACCGCCTGAATTGAGCTGCTGGCCGGCTAATTCCGTCGTCCGCCTGATAAGTTCGGCATAGAGAAAGCATCTGTCTCTGGGTTGGGCCTGATCCGCCTTGGCCTGAAGCGTGGCGAGCGCAGTTGAAATGCGATTCGTGACCACTGTTGTGTCACCTCCACCCCCTGTGTCTGACCTGTGCCTACGTTCCCGCTTCTTACCTGGACGACAGTCCTCACCTGACAGGACAGCCAGCATCAAAAACATTGGAAGCTTTTGGACGGAACGGGGTCACAACGCTGCAGCATCGAATATTTCTTCCTTGCACACGGCTGACTGCGGAAAGTCTCTCGATAGGAGGGCAAGAGGAGGGCGACTGAGCGACTCGCGGACTATCTTCCGGGCTCTGGCTAACCTTGACATGACCGTTCCTATTGGGATCGACAATATTTCTGCGATCTCCCGGTACGACATCTCTTCCACGTCGCAAAGAACGAGGGTCTCCCGGTAATGTATTGGCAGGTTGTCCATTGCACTTTGTACCAGTTGGGAACTTAAGTGGTTCATTAGAATTGTTTCGGGGGTTTCGGTCTCAATTGCCAGTTCGGGTCCCTCTTCCTCCTCTGAATCAAGAGAAATGGTCGAGGCTGCCCTCAGTCCGGTGCGCGAGGTTAAAAACGTGTTGCGCAAGATGCGGTACATCCATGCACGGAAATTGGTGCCCGGCTGAAAGGATGAAAAATGCCGCAGAGCCTTTAGATAAGTCTCTTGTATGAGATCCTCAGCATCGTTCTGATTGTGAACAAGCCAGCGCGCAAAATGGTAAAGAGAATCCAGCAGCGGCATGGCTAGTTCTTCGAACGATGCCGACGATGTGTTGTCCTGTGGGGAGAGAGTTTCTACTCGGATGGTCCGCAGTTGGCCAAATCCAAGACGTCTCATTTGCATCCTCCCGAATCAGTTCAAAATCCGGTCGCCAACAATCTGACGCGCTAAGGCGTCGGTATCAAGTCACTGAGGCTTTTCTTCACATATCCAGCACCTTTCCGTGCAAGCAGTTGATATCTAAGAGGTTGTCTGCGCACATATTCTGGCCACTGGTCCACAATGAAAGAGTTCTAGTTCGCCATAACTCCCTGAGACTTTTGCGCGTACAGGTGCTAGACTTCCGTGCGAAGCCCGAAATGCCATATGGAACCATTGCGGCATCCGTCATTTGTCCGATTCGGTACTTATGAGCTTTCTCTACAGTCGGGCGAATTACGCAAAGCGGGTGTGAAAATCAGAGTGCAGCAGCAACCGCTGAAGCTGCTGGAAATCTTGCTGGAGCGTCCGGGAGAAGTCATCACTCGGGAGGAATTGCGCAGCCGAATCTGGGCCAACGAGGGTTTTGGCGACTTCGACCAAGCAGTCAATATTGCGATTGCAAAGCTTCGTAGTGCGCTAGGCGACTCGGCTGAGAATCCGCGGTATATTGAGACTCTTCCGAAACGTGGCTATCGCTTCATTGCGGACGTGGCGGTTGTCGATACAGACGCCCCGACAAAAAGGCCAGAATCTGCGGCTGGAGATTCGCATGGGACGGAGCTTGAGCATCAGATCCAAGGCGCTGGGCTCACCATTACGTCCAAACCGCGGCGCTGGCCGACGCATCGGGTTATCGTCGCCGTGGTGCTGGTTCTGAGTTTGGTGATCCTTGCAGTCTGGCTATTTCGTTCGCGCGGCCTTCCGCCTACCGGAATTCGGTCTCTGGCGGTGCTTCCGCTGGACAACCTATCTGGCGATCCAACGCAGGATTATTTTGCTGATGGCATGACCGACGAGTTGATTACGGATCTGGCGCAGATCCGTGCTTTACGAGTGATTTCCCGCACCTCCGTGATGGAGTACAAAGGAGTGCGCAAGCCTCTTTCTGAGATCGCACGGGAGTTGAATGTAGACGCGGTAGTGGAAGGTACCGTGCTGCGGTCCGGGGACCAGGTACGAATCACGGCTCAACTGATCCAGGCACCACCTGATAAGCACTTGTGGGCGGAGAGCTATGAGGGTAATCTGCGCGACACCTTAGCGCTCCAGAAGGAAGTTGCCAGGAATATTGCCGAACAGATACGTATCGAGGTGACTCCACGGGAGCAGGCAGCACTGAAAAGTGTGAAGGCGATTGACCCCGAAGCTTATGAGGAGTACCTCAAGGGCCGATACTTCTGGAACAAACGGACCGCGGACGGACTAAAGAAGGCGGTTGATTACTTCAACCAAGCTATTTCCAAGGAGCCAAACTACGCAGCGGCTTACAGTGGACTGGCCGATACCTATGCTCTACTGGGCGATTGGCAATATGCCGTGATGACCCCGAAAGAAGCAATGCCCAGAGCAAAGGCCGCTGCCATGAAAGCCCTGGAACTGGATGACAGCCTCGGCGAAGCGCACGCTTCGCTTGCATTCTGCCTTGATGGTTTCGACTGGAATTTCGAGACTGCTGACAGGGAGTTCCGGCGGGCGATGGAGCTGAGCCCGGGCTATGCAACCGGTCATCATTGGTATTCCTGGCACCTGGCCTTATTAGGGCGGAACAGTGAGGCCATAGCGGAAATGACAAAGGCGGAAAACCTGGATCCGCTTTCTCTTATTATCAATGCCGATTTGGCGGAACTTCTTCTTATCGCGCACTTTCCTGACGAATCGACAGGCCAGAGCCACAAAACCATCGAGATGGACCCCAACTTTGCCTTTGCCCATAATCAGTTAGCCCAAGCGTATCTCGAAGAACACATGTTTGCGGAAGCAATCGCGGAACTGGAGAAGGCGATCCAGATCTCCGGAGGGAGCCCGACATTCACCGCTAATCTGGCTCGCGCCTACGCGGCAACGAATAGAAAGGCAGAGGCGGTGGGGCTACTGAACGATCTGAAGAAACGCTCGGCTCCTGCCAATGCGTATGCCTCGGAAATTGCCATGATTTATGCAGCCCTGGGCGATAAGGATCAAGCGATGACTTGGCTCGAAAAAGCCTATGAAGAGCGATTTAACCCGGGCGTCCTCCTGCGTCCCGGCTTTGATCCGCTACGCTCCGACCCACTCTTCCAGGACCTTGTACATCGCATTGGGCTTCCGTCATAAATTTGAGAGAGGCCAGAAATCGCTCAAACATTATGACCATTCATAGTTCTCCGGTTGGATGGTTCAAGGGTGCAGCCAGGCGGTTGTTGCCATGAGTTCCTTTTCTTTCTTCGGGATCACGGTCTGATTCACACTCGGGTCATTACAGCGCTGCTTCATCGAAGAGTTCTACAGTTTCGTGTACCTTGCCAACTGCGGGTGGCGTCAGTCTCTCCAGAGCACGTAAGATGCGTGCGCTGAGTTCGCGACGCAAGAGTTGTTGCTCTGGGTTGTGGGCGGCTCTGTCGTCCAAGACTTGGTTCAGTAAATCGAACCCCTCGCCATCGAAAAGCAGGCCAGCGAGCGTGGTGGCTGATAGAGTAAGCAACAAAACAGGGAGGGTCGATCGTATGTCTGTCGCCCTAAGGACGACTATGGGCGTTTTGTGTTACGGAAGTAGAACTCGATCGGCAAGTTGGGTAGCCAATGAGATAGGTCACAGGTAAGAAGCCACCGCGTTCTTCACCTATTTCCCACTCATAGTTCCCCCCGGGTAGGTTACGCACGATTTCACTGAGCTCCTGCTGAGAATAAGAGCGCAGGCAGGACATCCACCCATCAAAACAAACTACAAACGGAATCACAGGCAAGAAGTAGGTCCAGAGCACTCGTGGCCAGCGAATGGGTAGGATGCAGGGAGTTAGACACAGAACCACGAGAGGAGTGAAGCAAACTGCAAGCATGGTTTTTAGTGTTCTCTGCGGCATTTCAAAGATCCCTATGCCCTCCCGGTGGTCTATTGCGTTAGCAAGCACTTGACGGGCTTCTGCGGGCGCGAAGTGGTGAAATGCGGAGAACAACGTCCTGAAGCCATTCAGGTCAGTCGGTACTTGGATAGCATCAATCGACCGCAAATCAAACTTGACCGTCAGCTCTGACCTCGATTGGATCCTTTCGAACGCTTTGCGATTTGGGTGCCGATCGGTCAGACAGACCTTCACCGGATAGTGTTCTTTCCTCTCAAGGTCTCTCGCCAGGCCAAGCCTAGGAACTTGTTGAAAAACTCATTTAGGCACTTACTTTAGACTCCGAAAAAGTGACCAGAAATGTATACAGAGGGCGGATCGGCGCGTTGCAGGCCATTTTTGCGCGACGCTGATTTGTCCTGGCTGGCTGCATTGGATAGCCGGAATCGTTTTTCAACAAGTTCCTAGTGTCCTGAGTCAGAGATTCGTTTAGAAAGCCTCTGGATTTTGCCAAGGATGAGATCGGCGTCAGCGGTCCACACAAAAGGTTTCGGTGCGCGATTGCGTTCTCGAAGATAGTTCAGCATGGCCTTCTCCAGCTGAGGGACTGCGGTATGGCTGCCGCGGCGGACACAGCGCTCGGTGATCTCGGCAAAGAGTCGCTCGACCAGGTTCAGCCAACTTCCGCTGGTGGGAGTGAAGTGCACATGATAGCGGGGATGGCGTGCGAACCAGTTCCGCACTTTATCGACTTTGTGCGTGCCGTAGTTGTCCATCACTAGATGCACCTCGATGTCGGCGGGGACGGCGGCATCGATCCGGGCCAGAAACTTCAGGAACTCCTGATGCCGATGGCGACGATGGCAGTTGCCGAGCGCCTCGCCGGTGGCCACATTCAGCGCGGCGAACAACGAAGTGACGCCATGCCGTTCGTAGTCATGGGACTGGCGGGCCGGCACGCCTGGCGCCAGGGGCAGAATCGGCTGCGTGCGGTTCAGAGCCTGTACTTGGCTCTTTTCATCCACGCACAGCACCATCGCGTGCTCCGGTGGATTCATATACAGCCCGACGATGTCCCTGACCTTCTCGACAAACTGCGGGTCTTTGGAGAATTTGAAGTTCTCCACCCGGTGCGGCTGGAGTCCAAAGGCGCGCCAGATGCGCACAATCGCAGTCTGCGACAGCCCAGTCTTCTGCGCCATCAGCCGCGTGCTCCAGTGCGTGCAGTTGGTGGGCATCGATTCCAGTGTCTGCGTGATCACCGCCTCGACCTTGGCATCGCTGATCGAGCGCGGAGCGCCCGGCCGCGGCTCATCGAGCAGCCCTTCCAGCCGGTTGACTCGAAAACGCTCGCGCCATTTGCATACAGTGGCTCCGGTGATATTCAGCTTCCTGGCCACAGCGCTGTTGCTCAGGCCGTCATCACAGCCCAGCACTATGCGGGCGCGCATGGCTGTGGCCTGCGAAGACTTCGGCCGACGCGCCAGCAGCGTCAATTTCTCCTTCTCCTCGGCGTTTACGTTGAGCGGTTTGGTAGGGCGGCCCAGTGCCATACTCAACTATGCCGCACCTAACTGTATTATTCAATCTATTTCTGACTCATGACACTAGGGCCACCGCCGCCCGAGCATAAGTCAAGCACATTCCTTGTCCCAGAGTTGTCCAATGCCCTTTGTAATCGAGGGATAATCGGGTGATACAAATCGCTGGAACTCCAGAGCACTTGCAGAGCATCGGTGACCATGTCCCGCAAGAACCTCGGGAACCGAGGATGATCGTGGATCTCAAAGAGCCTCATTGAATGCGACCACAGTAGTTTTCAAACAAAAGAACCTCCGGCACTGTTAGTGTGAGTTGTGCGAAAGACGGCAAGCGACTTGCCCTGAGGCATGCGACAGGCACAACGACCACTGTCCCAGGCTCCGACCAAAAACTGTTGAACTTCACTCAGCATTCCCCGTCATGGGGAAAGCCTAATCATTCACTAGCCGGTGGCTGCGATCCGCAGAGATAAACCTTTCCTGTAAAATGGTTAATTTCGCACTGTGGGCGATTTGTGCCCAATTTGCCGCCGGGGATCGTAAACCGGAATCATCTATGCCCTGCGTTACCTCACCCGTTCACGGTGAATAAGTCTTTCGCGATCCCGGCGATGTAATGACTTATCTTCCATCAGTAAATCCTCCGGATATGTAAACTGGCACGCAGACAAACTATTCCACTCGATTCGGAATAAATTCGTGACCGAGCGGCTCTCATGTACATGGAATAGATCTGCACATGATAGAGAAGTTCGGAGGTGTGTTTCGCTGTGACCCTCTGCTTCCCCCCTCATCCTCGACGGCCGATCGAAGCTCCCGACCGCCGCGCCCTTACGTGTTTGGCTCGGGAGAGCCCATAGGAGCTTTAGGTGATTTTGCTTCGAGCGTCTTGCACCAGAATGCCACGTCGTGGCGATCAGCACCCTCCGCCACCACAATTGAGCGCGCGGTCGTGACCTGGTTACCCAAAGAATCGCGGCGAAGCGGGACGCGAGTAATGGGACACGCTGGTAAGCAAGTCAAACGCGCCTGGCCCGATTCCTTCGCGCGGCAGATCATGCGCGAAAATCTGCTCGAGTTTGACACCACTCACATCGGCTGGATACGACGGCAGACTAGAAAGTGACTCGACGTAGTCCGCAGAGAAATCGGCAACTCGCTGGGCCAGAGCGCGGAAGCTGTTATCAGACTGACCTAACTGGCGCGTAGGCCGTCATTTTATCCCCTTTGCTCTCCGATCTTGCCTTCAAGCGGCACACTCAGATGATAGGGTCACCAGCTCCGGTCCACTGACTGCGTCCCACACCTTTGCGGTACCGTCCGAAAACTCCTCCAAGAGCGTGAGTTCCGCCGCCACGCTCGAAATAGATCAACTCAAAAAAGGTATGCCCATGTAGCCCCATGCGGGTCAGAACATGATTCTGGTTGAGACGCTGGATTTCGATCATCACGCCATCAGTGCTCTGAGGAGCGAAGCCGTAGGTTGCCGCTGGTTGGGGTGCAGCCTTTGCCTTCATCTGGTACCTCGCTCAGTTGAAGTCGAGATCCGGCATTGCATGCTGCTCGCTTCCTGAAGTCTACTCGTTCGATCTCCATCGTGATTGTGAGGTAGAAACTGCACCCATCTTAAGCCGGTGCTTCTACGTCATGACCCCATGCTCGGTGAAGGCCTAAGGAAGCGTGCGCGGTCTCGGTAACCTGATCCAACTGTTGAAGCGTCGCCTCCAAGGCCGCCGGTCTTCATACGAAGCTTCGCGGAGGATGTGTTTGAGACGAAAGGAGGTGCCCTGCATGAGCAATTCGGCACCTTTCAGCTTTTTGCTGTCATCGGCAACGCCCGTATCGATCTTCTCTGCATACCGTTGCACCAGCTTGAGGGTCTCCACGGCATGCTCAGAATCGCCTGAATTGAGCTGCTGGCCGGCTAATTCCGTCATCCGCCTGATAAGTTCGGCATAGAGAAAGCATCTGTCTCTGGGTTGGGCCTGATCCGCCTTGGCCTGAAGCGTGGCGAGCGCAGTTGAGATGCGGTTCGTGACCACTGTTGTTGTCACCTCCACCCTGTGTCTGACCTGTGCCTACGTCCTTCCACTTATGCGCATGCCACAGCGATTGCCATGATCTACACAGCTCTGGACGATAAGGACCAAGCAATGGCTTCGCTTGAAAAAGGCTATGAAGAGCGATTTAACCCAGGCGTCCTCTTGCG
This sequence comes from Terriglobales bacterium, assembly GCA_963823845.1. Classification (GTDB taxonomy): domain Bacteria; phylum Acidobacteriota; class Terriglobia; order Terriglobales; family Acidobacteriaceae; genus Alloacidobacterium. The sequence continues at coordinate 269,498 of CAWGND010000014.1, read as the reverse complement.
GCCCTGCTTTGATCCGCTACGCTCCGACCCGCGCTTCCAGAATCTCATGCGTCGAGTTGGGCTTCCGTCGTAATTTTGAACACGACCGTGTGGGCCAAGCTTCTGTAAGTCGTCTCGCCACCTTCTGTAGGCGCATCTAGCTTAGAGACTGCAATCTTCTCGAGTAGCAGCCTTTTCCTGACATTTTTGCTTGTGATGAGGAGCAAAAGTATTTTTAGATGCCTGGAATAAATACGGCCTTCTTCAGTTCTCATGGTTGCGCGGCAACGCGCGAACGATTCGGATTGGAGATGAAATAACATGCATGACTCGAATGAGCCTAAGAAAACCTCATTGAACCGCCGGGTGTTTATATCAACAGGAGTGATTGCTGCAGGTGTGGCAACTGCAGGCACGATGTTGCCTGGCGGCGCGAAAGCCGCCTTTGCACAGAGCCTGAGTCAGGAAGATCAGACCAGTCTCCTAAAAGGAGACGTGGCGATTCTCAGATTTCTAGCTGCTGCCGAGCTTATTGAAAGCGACCTGTGGCAACAATATGCAGAGCTCGGCGGAGTTACAGAAGGAACGCAAAATAATTATCAGTTAGCCTTTCAGTTTTTGGATGGCGATGGCTCCCAATACATCACCAGCAACACCATTGACGAGATCAGCCACGCTACATTCCTTAATGGTTACCTGGAATCCCGCGGCGCGGAACCAGTCAATTTTGACGAATTCCTCACCTTGCAGGGCAGCACTGCAACAGGGGCCCAGAACATCGGGCGGCTTACAAATCTCATGCACCTGAACGTCGACACGAGCTGGTATATTCGGTACCGCAGTTCTACAAATCCTGACTTTGGTGCTACGTTCCCGCAAGCAATCAAGATTGTCAATCGGCCTGCCATTCCGCGAACGGATGCGGATTTCAATGATCCAAATCATATTCAGGCGATTGCCAATACGGCGGCATTTCATTTTGGCTACATCGAGCAGGGTGGATCGAGCCTCTATGCCAGTTTGAGCCAAAAGGTAAGGGATCTGGAGGTACTCAAGATTACGCTCGGCATCGGAGGTGACGAGATCGCTCACTTTCTGGAGTGGGTGGATTTTGCGGGCAACGCTGTCCAGGGGCCGCCCTTTAGTTTTGATAATTCGCAAGTTCCCGTAACAGATAAAGGTCTAACGTTTCCGAATTTCAATGTCACGCCAGGCGGCCCGCTTTTCCAGACCAACCTGATCTTTCCCGTACCATGTGAATTTATTCGTAAAGACTTGCCACGCTGCTCTGTCATCCGGCCACTGGATGACCAGTTTGGCGGCGCTGTTGCCACGGCGAAAAGCTTCATTGCGGATGGGCTCTTCGTCGGTCAATCGAAGGAGTTCCTACAGACCTTTATGAATATGGCGGAGGAAGCGGACGCCGCTCGCCGCATCCGGTGAAGTTGGCGATCAACGTATGCCCGAGCGAGAATCCGGACGAAGACTTGGCTTATAGCCGCAAAGCAGTCTTAACGATGTTATAAAAATCCGACTCAGTATCTGAGAACGCCTGTGGATTACAAAGTTATTGTGATGCACAGGCGTTCAATTTATTAGTTCGCTGCGATTCCGTTAAATCCAGTATCTTGACCGATGCCGCTGGCTGAGCCCACACTACTGAGAGTCCCATCCTTCTGGATCGCGAAGATACCGATCGTTCCATTGGAAGAATTCAGCGTGTAGAGGAATTTGCCGTCGGCGCTGACAGCAATGTCAAGATTCCCGGCCCCGTTGGAATTCTCGCCTACAACCGTTCCTGGGAGCGCAGAAAGCACTCCAGTGGCAGAGATTACAAATCCCGAGATGGTTGAAGAACCCGCATTAGAGACATAGACAAAGCGACCGTCAGGCGTGACTGCGTTCCAACAATTTGCTGCACCGAGGGTTGGGACGCTGGTGCTGATCGCCGACAGCGTACCATTCGGAAGAATCGCATAGGAAGAAACAGCTGATCCGTTTGTGACGTTCGCTGGTCCAGTTTCAGAAACGATCGCGACGCCCTTGGGCGCAAAGCTGACCGAGAACGCACCGGGCCCGGCACTCGGGTTGATCACGACCGGGGACAGCGTGCCACCAGCCAGCACTTTGAATACGTCAATATTGTTGGTGAGACGCTCCGTTACAGCGAGGAACTGGCCGTCAGGACTAAAGGCAATGGATGCCGCGCCGGAAGTATTGGTGCTGAGAAAGGCAAGTGAGTTCTTGATATAGCTCAGATGATCTCCTTGCAGGGCAAAACCTGCGACGTTACTGCTCCCGCCTGTGTTGACCACGTAAACGAGATTTCCGTATTGCGCAATTGCGTTTGGTTCACTGCCCTCGGATAAAACTTTGTCCGAGAGAACAAGAGTAGAGCCGAAAATCCGAAACACAGAAACCTCTCCACTTCCTGCATTGACAGCGAACAGCAGGGAATGATCCTGGCTGAGAGTCAGAGAGCCCTGAGATTCCAGCGGATCATGGTTGCCACCGCTTCCCCGGCCACCAGTTGGAAACCTATGAGTCTCCTGCAATGAGCCATCTGTGGCCCGTGCAAACGCAATCACTTCATTTCGATCCGCCGCGTTTGACATGACAAAGACTGCATGAGCGCTATCTACATCATGGTCATCTGCGCTCGCATACATCGGCAATGCCGCTGTTGCCAGCACTAAAAGCATGGATATGCTTTGAATCCGTTTACTCATTACTGCACTCCTTGGTTTTTAAGTCGCATAACTCCGGAGGTGAAAGCGAAGAACCTGAACTTATCCAGAGCCATGCGGCCATGAGACTTTTGTGGTTATTCTCCGGTTACAGTTAGTTACAAAGAAAACCGAAATCATAATGTGAAATGTGGTGATGGGATCAAAATGGTTCGACGCGTTGCATTAATACGCATGCGTATCTCCGACGCGTCTTCTTATTCTGTTTAGTCTCGCTGCGAATCAGAGACGATCGACTCCTGGCTGCGATGGCAGGTCGGCGATGATGCCGACGTGCCATCGCCCGTGATCACAGAGAATTGAGAAAAGCGATCAACGCCGCTCGCTCTTCCGGGCTCAGCTCGTCGAAGCGCCTTTCGGCTTCGCGTGCTTCGCCTTTATGCCGTTCAATGGCACTCTCCAGGGACAAAGACTTCAGGTCATGCATGAAACGAGCCTTATCGCGCAAACCCCACAGAGGAGCCGTTCGCAATTTGTTGGCTGTGTCCTGCGGTCCAACCTGAACGATTCCATCGCCTGTGCCGATGTCATGCAATAGGTAGTCTCCGAAAGGATGGATGATCTTATCCCCAAGGGCCTCCGGAACAGTAAACTGACCACCATCGATAACCGTTCCAGCGGGTGCCGTGATGATGGTTTCTACGTGGCAGGTGCTGCAACCCAGCCGGCGGAAAAGCTGTTGACCCTTGAGAGCAGCCGGAGTTGCTGCAAGCGTTACGTCACGAGGCGGAACCATGGTACCGCGTATGAACTGAGCAAAGTGATCGATGTCAGCCAACCCAAGGTCATCTGGCTGATCGTTAATGCCCGTAGTGGTGTTAAGAACTTGAGTAACCTCCGTGGGACGCAGCCGATTCGTGATTCCCATCTCGTTGAGATAGGCATCGGCAATGAAGGAGAGCAAGCTGCTGTGCTGGTCCTTCCAGCCGAAGCGTCCGACTCGGGTCTGTCCAGGGGCTTCGAAAATAGGAGCCTGCACAACCTCCCCGTGAATTCTTCCCTCGCTCAGTTCCGGTTGCCTTTCTGCAATCGCAATAAGAGTGCTGTCGTCAATGGCTTCCACAAACCCATCGCCTAGAGTGTTGAGGGCAGCCCGTAAAGTGCGGATGGTTTCTGTATCAGGTATCCGCTCCTGGGCCTGCGGACCGATAGCGCGGTCATTGACAATGGATCTGCCAGTAATCGTGTTTTTCCCGTCGTTAATGAAGATTGTCGGGTTTACGAAATTGCCATTTGCATCATTGTGTCCAACCCGGAGTTCTGTGATCTGGCTCGCCGCCCCACTATTCGGATTCTGATGGCAAGTGACGCAGGAAGTGGCGTTGTACACAGGTCCAAGTCCATCCTTGACCGCCTCGTTTTTCTCATAGACATTCTGATCCCGAGCAAACGTGTCTCCGGGCGGCTCGACGATTCCATTACTGATGCTTGCTGCGCTGTTGAAGCTGGGAGTGTTGAAGCCCGCCGGCGCTTCTTTGGCTGATTGTTGACCAACTCCGGTAATGCCTATAGCTAGCCGTATGGCCACTGCCAAAAGGCATCCATGAAAGATAGCCTTCCTACGAAGGTACATCGATGTTCCTCCTGATCCCGGCTCTTTGACTATCGTGGCCAACTGCGCCTGCAAGGAGAGTCAGAGGCCCTGTACTCTCGCTAACTGTCGTGCGCAGGATTTATTCCCCATTGGGCGAGAAACTTTTTTGAATGCGCAGACAGGACTCATTGCGAGGCAGAAAGTTTCCAGCAAACTTTTTTTAACGGGGCCTGGAATAAATCTCCCGTGTCTCAGTTTTCCTAGATGGATATCAATACGCACCTGACGAGCAGCATCAAGCATGAAAGAGAGTCATTGTCAGAAAGGAGTCTGTCCGTCTGTATGAATGAGAAACCGGTCGTGTTGCATGCCGATCTCCTACCGCCGCGACTCCTACGATTGCGACGCATCGCACGACAGAACAGCGAGTACAAACGCTGCGGCACCGCCACCGTCTATTGCTGTGCCCATGCGAAGGCAGGACAGCCAGATGATCTGAAGTGGAGAACAGCGCAGAAGATCCGCGCAGCATTCGCAGTCCTTGTCGGATTTGCCGGCTTGATAGCAGTACTCCCGACAGCAAGAGCTCAAATGATTATTCCTGTGGATCGGAGATTGCATCCTCCGCAGGGGCTTGAATTCGGCGGCCAATGGAATTGCGGAGCAGGCGCTTCGATCGCATATCTAGAAGTGGGGAATCAAAATCGTGCCACCGGAGGCGGGACGCCTCGTCTACCGGGACCCTGGACAGAGATTCGCGAGAGTCAAGGTGGCTTCAACGGGAACTATTTTGTCGGGTACGACCGGGACAAGAGTCAATTCCTCATGATCGACGCGGATGATCCCACTTCAATAGCCTACGTCACCGAGGGCTGGAACGGACCAAAGCTGATGCTGGCATCGACAAATGATAAAGATCAATTGGCCCGGCCGCATCGCATTCTATATGTTGTCAATGACTCGCACCGATTCACCGTGACCTGGGAAATGTTGGAGGGAACTGAGTGGAAGGCAGAACCAAGTTTCACATGCATCAAGATCGAACACGATCACCGAAGATCCGTCACCATGCCTGGGAGGTAGAGGAGCGGACTTGTGAAAACCGTTGACGATAGGAGTCTGATCGCGAGGAACAGGCGAGTTGAGATTCCCCTTACCTCGACTAAATTCCGCGGTGTTCAGTTCTGAATCATGGAGGTCAATCATTTAAAGGGACCACACTCCGGCGGAGCAGGAATCTGTTCCCTCTTAGCCACAGAGTTGTCCTGGCGAAACCTTGGAGGACATTACATGAAAATTTTCTATGTACTTATAATCGCCTTCTGGCCCCGCTCTGTTTTCAAGCTAAGCCGCGTTCTTGCCCTTCTACTTATGGGATTCAGTGTTGCTGGGACTGTGCATGCGCAAAGTGCTGATCCGGTATCTATTTCCCCATCGTCCGGTAGCGGCTCAGTGCAGGCCTTTATTGCAACATACGCGGACCCGAACAGCGCGATGGATATCCAGTCGCTTTCTCTCTTGATCATGAACGGCGTTGCTCCAGATAGTAAGAGCGGATGGTCGGCGAATGCATGCATTCTGAACTACACCATCGGCTCAGGTGTGATTCAGCTGGTGCAGGACGCAGGTGGGGCATTCCTCTCCAATACAGCCATCGCAGGAACTGATCAAACGGTGAGCAACTCGCAGTGCACGGTGCTCGCTATTCTATCTTCCGCAAATATCTTCGGAAACAGCGTAACGGTTACGTTTTACGTGGAATTCACGGCAGCGTTCAGGGGTGCCAAGCAACTTTATTTGTCAGCTGGAAATCCTGAGAACGATAACAATTCAAATTTTCCGACACAAGTCGGAGATTATAACGTTACTGCCAGTGTGTCTCCATTATTGGTTTTCCCTTCATCCGGAAGTGGTTCAGAGCAGACATTCACGACAGTATACTCAGACGAAACAACCCAGATTGCATCTGTTTTCTTTAATGTCAAGAGTTCAGCCAACAATACTTCGGCAGCAAACGCATGTAAGTTGCGTTATGATCTCGGCACGACTGACATTCTCCTTGTAAACGATGCCGGCACTCATTACAGCTCTCCGATCACTTCGGGATCGACGACCCCCCTTAGTAATAGTCAATGCACAGTGCATGGTGTAGGTACTTACGCGATAACCTCCGGCAACTATGTCGTAGTTTATTTTGACGTGTCATTCGCTCCCGGGTTTGAAGGTGGGAAGAAGATTACGATGGCAGGCGCGGATGAGGCCGGCGCTTCCAGTGTCGGCAACGGGGTGGTCGGCACTTACACGGTTACAGCTCCGCCGGCTACTGCCGCGCCGAATTTCACACTGACCAACACGGCCGTCAGCGTCGCGCCGGCCGGAGTACCTGCAACTTCGACCATTACGATAACGCCGAGGGGAGGCTTCATTGGAAGCGTGGCGCTAACATGTACTGTCATCAGTCCAGCGATTCCTGATCCACCCACCTGCGCATTTGCCGCACCCCCGACAATCTCGGTGAACGCAGAGACGACAGCGACGCTCGTTGTCAACACCACGGCAGCGTCCGCTGCGAAGTTTCACAACCCGCTTCAACAAATCTTTGCCGCTGCCGGCAGCATCACAGTCGCGGCTCTCCTTCTCCCTGTGCTGCCTGTCCGCTGGAGATGGCAAACGCTGCTTAGCCTGCTGGTGCTCGCTGCCATTGCGGGAGCAGCTGGGTGCGGCACCATAAATAGCCGCGTCATTGCACCCACCAGCCCCGGCACACCGAATCTCGGCACGGCCGCCGGAAACTATCTCGTCGCGGTGACGGGCACCAACGGTGCAACCACGGCAACGACCGCAGTGAGTGTCGCTGTGAAGTGAGCTGGAACCGCTTTTGATTCAGCCAATAGCAGACACTCTGGCGGCAGCCGCGAGTCGAGACTTTTCATCTGTAGCCGCCACAGCACTTTCCATTACTAGCGCAAGTAGATGTACGAGCAACGCAGAGATGTCTTCCTTAACTACGGCGTCCCCGAGAAATCCCACAACGCCCAGATATTGTCTCTAACCACTCCTTGCTCAAAATCATGGGACCGATCACGCTAACAAACAAAAATCTGTTACCGATTCTTCCTTTTCAAAATTACCTGGAATAAAGCTCGCTCTCCTCAGTTTTCATAAGTGAATATCAACACACATCAGAGGAGCCTACTGAGCATGAAAGAGAGAAATCCAGAGAGTCATTCTGAAGGAATAATTCTTGATCCTGAGCAATCTTCTTCACCGTCCGATGGCATAGACCGTCGCGGTTTTCTTAAATGCATGGCGTGGGCCGGAACTGGCCTTGTATGGAGCCTGGCTGGAGGCGTACCAGTATCGCGCGCCTTTGGATCAGCTATGCATCAGCAGAAGCAAGAGGGCTTCAGTTTCGTCCAGATCAGCGATAGCCACATTGGCTTTAACAAACCAGCCAACGCGGATGTTACGGGAACGCTCCAGGCCGCAGTGAACAAGATACTTGCAACTCCCAGCTCCCCCGATTTCCTGATCCATACAGGTGATTTAACGCACTCTTCCAAACCCGCTGAATTCGACACAATGGATCAAGTGCTGACAGGCGCCAAACGGCAGATATTTTATGTTCCGGGCGAGCATGATACGTCTGTCGATGACGGAAAGTCTTACCTTGAACGATACGGTAAAGGCTCTGCCGGAAATGGATGGTACAGCTTCGATCACAAAGGAGTGCACTTCATTGGCCTAGTGAACGTAGTTCAGCTCGAAGGCATGGGGAAACTCGGCCAGGCGCAGCTCGACTGGTTGAAGAGTGACTTGAGCCAGCACAAGACCAGCACCCCGATTGTGCTTTTCGCGCATATCCCGCTCTGGGCGGTCTATCCAACCTGGGGTTGGGGCACATCAGATAGTGAACAGGCATTTACTTTGCTGAAACGATTCGGCTCAGTCACGGTCCTTAACGGGCATATTCATCAGGTCATGCAAAAGGTGGAGGGCAATGCAACATTCCACACGGCGATGTCGACCGCCTTTCCTCAGCCGGCTCCTGGCGCTGCACCCTCGCCTGGTCCGATGAAGGTGCCTGCTGAGAAGCTGCGCGGCGTGCTCGGAATCACGGAAGTGCACTTTGTGGCGCAGCGGCATCAGCTTGCCATTGTCGATTCTTCGCTGTCCGAGGGAGCCGCAACCGCGTCTTTTTCAGGGCTTGTATGACCTTGGGGAAGACTCTGACAGTGGTTGGCGGGGTGCTTGTGTTGGTGCCACCTCTTTCGTTGCTTCATCCATGGGGAAACGTCCGCGCCACCTCTCAACCAAACCGTAGGATCCTGGCCGGAGCCAATGTACCGCCCGAGGTGCGCGAGGTACTCGAGACCAAGTGCATAGACTGTCATACGGAGGCGACGCATTGGCCCGTTTACAGCCGGATCGCTCCATCATCCTGGCTCGTAGAACATGACGTATTCGAAGCGCGGAATCATTTGAATCTGTCACGCTGGGAAGAATACAGCCGCGAAAGCCAGATCGATCTGCTCACGAAGATTGGCTCTGAAGCACGGAGCGGGGAGATGCCGGTACGCCACTATCTGGTGCTGCATCCGAAGACGCGGCTCTCAACTCAAGAGCAGCAGCTTCTCTATGACTGGGCAAGGGTGGAACGCAAGCGAGTCAGAAATGAGGCAGCGCAACAGGAACCATAACCATACGAGGTTTTCGGAAACGATGAAACGTGTTCATTTGACTATCAGGCTGCGACGAGAGTTGCGTCTGACTCGCAATTCGATACTTGGGCTATGCACATGCACAGCGATGCTGTTTGCGCTGCTGGCTTTCCCCTATCTGAGCCATGCCACAGGTGATGCAGATCGTGGCAAAGAGCTTTTTGAAAAACGCTGTACAGGATGTCACTCGCTCGATCAGGATAAGGAAGGGCCAAGGCTTCGCGGGGTCTACGGCAGGCAGACAGGCAGGATTTCAACCTTTAAATACTCGGCGGCGCTGCAATCAGCACATATCACTTGGGATGATGCTTCACTCGAGAAGTGGCTTACCGATACCGACTCGCTGATCGCGGACAATGACATGGCCTACCGGGTCCCGAACGCTGATGAACGCGCGGACATCATCCAGTATCTCAAGCTGGTATCCGGAAAATAGTGTTCGCGCAGAGGAATACCGGCAGGAATGGATGAATTCTGAGTTTTTTGAGCAGATGGCGATGCCGTTGTTCGACCCACTTTATAACCTTGCTCATTGGTTGACGGGCGATCGTTCCGAAGCCGAAGACCTGGTGCAGGAGACATATACGAAGGCGCTGCGAGGATTCAAGTCGTTTCAGGAGGGCACAAATCTTCGCGCGTGGATGTGCCGCATTTTGCGCAATACGTTTCTGACTTCGCGAAGCGGCTTGACGGCTCGAAATACTTCATGGCTCGAAGACGAAGAAACGGAAGTCGAGTTGACTGCTGCGCAGACAGACACTCCGGAGGCTTTACTTTTGCGCCATGAGAATCAACAGACCGTAGTGGATGCGTTGGAGAGCTTGCCAACACACTATCGCGAAATTATCCTGCTCTGCGAAGTGGAAGAATTTTCGTATCGGGAGATCGGCGAAATACTTTCCTTGCCCATCGGTACGGTGATGTCCCGTCTCTACAGGGCAAAAAATGTGCTACGCCACACATTGAGGGCGCCATCTCCAGGGAGATCTCAGAATGCACTGTGATCAAGATGCCGCAACGCTTGCGCAATATTTGGATGGCGAACTTTCGCCGGATCAGGCAAGTACTCTTCAGCAACACATTGGCGAATGCCCACGCTGTGCCGCTGAGGTCTCAGAATTGGTCGCTCTAAAACGGAGCCTGCGCGCCGCACGAGCCCGATTCACCCCCAGCGCCGAGTTCCGCTGGAAGTTAAAACAGCAGATTGCTGAGCCGCAGCCGAGCTGGTGGAAGAGCCGCTTCGTATTAACACTGGCGACAGCAGCAGTCTTTCTTGTGATCGTTTCCGTGCTCTGGATACAGCATTCTCGTCGCGCGGACTCGCTCAGCGAGGTTGCTGATCTGCATGTAGGTGCTCTTGCCAGCGCGAATCCGGTTGATGTCGTTTCAACCGACAGGCATACCGTGAAGCCGTGGTTTCAGGGTAGGATTCCTTTCACCTTCAACATTCCAGAGCTGGCGGGTACGGAGTTTGCGCTCCTCGGCGGACGGCTTGTCTATCTGCATCAACAACCCGGCGCGCAACTGATCTTCAACATGCGCAAGCACGAGATATCTGTGCTGATCTTTCACAAAACAGCGGAGATTGCACACGCGCTGCCCACCGGAAGTGGAATCGAGAAGCGCAACTCCTTCAGTGTCGAGACCTTGGATGCGCAGGAATTGCGATTTGTGGTCATCGGCGATGCTGATGCAAACGAGATTCGCAAGCTAGCTCAGATGATCAAGGTTGCGAATGAATGACTTTGCGGCGAGATTCTGCGCTGGTCCTGTCGCGAAGGTTCCGAATCAGGGCAGCGAGAACGCGACGTAGACTCCCTTTGCTGGAGCGACCTGATACCTTCCGCCTCCTGTCGCCACGACCACGTACTGCTTTCCGTCGATCATGTAAGTCGCCGGAGTGGCGCGGCCGGCGTACGGAAGCTGTGTCTCCCACAGCAGCTTGCCGGTGCGACTATCAAAGGCGTGGAATTTGTAGTCATAAAGAGTGGCGCCGATGAAGACCAGGCCGCCAGCCGTCACGATGGGGCCGCCGTAGTTTTCCGAGCCTGTATTCTTCATGCCCTTCGCTGCGAGGGCCGGGTATTCGCCGAGTGGGATCTTCCACAGATAATTCCCGGTGTTGAGGTCAATCGCATTGAGCGTCCCCCAGGGAGGCGCAATCGCTGGGTAGTGATCGGGATCCAGAAACTTGCGGTATCCCGTGAAACTGTATTGCGGCTCCTGAGGAGTTGTAGCTTCGGCCGCAACAGACGCCATTTCCTGCTTATCACTCGTCGGGTGAGCACCCGGTGATGCGGTTGGGTCATCGTGCAAGAACTCCAGCAGGGTCGTCAATTGAGCATCGGAGAGATTCGGGAAGGTCGGCATTCTGCCTTTTCCCTGATGAATGGTTGCTGTGATCTGGGTGTCTGTAAGCCGCTTGCTGACTCCGATCAGAGATGGGAAGCCTGGGGGTGAGCCGCTTCGATCAGCTCCATGACAGACACTGCATTGGCTCCGATAGATGGCCTCCCCGGGGTCCGAGTTGGTTTATCCGCTGCCAGTCCGCCCGTCCATGCCATTTCATTGGCGTTGACGTAGATGACCCCAGTCTTAGGGTCAATTGCGGGACCGCCCCATTCAGCTCCGCCATCGAAGCCGGGAAAGATCACCGTCTGCCCATCCAATCCAAAGGGAATGAACAATCCCTCGCTGCGGAATGTACGGAACTTATCGACGGCCCAGGCATGCGCTTCAGGCGTCCGGCTAGTCAGCATGTCTTCGGTCAGCAGTTGCCGGGCATATGGCGCCGGTTTAAGAGGTCTCGGCTGGGTGAGAGATGCTAGCTCTCCAGGAACTGTGCTGGCAGGATAGCTAAGCTCCTCAATCGGGAACAACGGCTGGCCCGTTAGCCGGTTAAATAGATAGAGGTAGCCGGTCTTGGTTGTTTGTGCGATCGCATCTATCTGTTTTCCGTCATGCGTCACGGTCAACAGGGCGGGTGCAGAGGGAAAGTCGCGATCCCATAGGTCATGGTGAACACCCTGGAAGTGCCAGATACGCTTTCCAGTATTGGCATCAAGGGCCAATACCGTGTCGGCAAAAAGATCGTTGCCGATTCTATCGCCGCCGTAGAAATCAAAAGATGCTGAGCCTGTCGGCACATACACAATGCCACGCTCCGCATCGAGCGCCATGCCAGCCCAATTGTTGGCGGCGCCTGATGTCTTCCAGGCATCCTTTGGCCATGTCTCATAGCCAAACTCGCCGGGATGCGGAATAGTATGGAAGCTCCAGCGAAGAGCGCCTGTACGAACATCAAACGCGCGAATGTCTCCAGGAGGTGCAGGAAGCGTCTCCGGCATCTCGCCGCCTACGATGATGAGATCTTTGTAGACTATGCCAGGCGTGGTAAGGGCTATCGACTGAGCCTGGTAGTCGCCCCGAAGATTTTTCCGTAGATCGATCCTTCCGCCTTCCCCGAACGAAGGGATAGGTTTGCCAGTGCTGGGGTCAAGTGCATAGAGGTAGTTCATGACGCCCGCTAATATCCTGCCGTCTTTTCCGTCGGTCCAGTATGCGACTCCACGTGCCGGCTGCTCCGCTTTGACGTCAGAATCGAACTTCCACAACAGCTTCCCATTTACCGCATCGAGAGCTATGACCTTTTGGGACGGGGTGTATGCATAGAGAGTGCGTCCCACAATCAGAGGACTTGTCTCAAGACCACCATCCTCGCCGGTGTCATAGGTCCACGCGACTCTGAGCTTGTTCACATTGCTTCGATTGATTTGGGTTAGGCTGGAGTAATGCTGATTCGCAGGTTGGCCTCCATAGACTGGCCAGTCTGCATCCGCCGTGATGAGAGAAGTTGGTTTGCCTGCGACCTGCGCCCAACCAACATAGATCGAGAGAGCGACGCCGAATGTGACAGCTGCTACGATGATTATGTTCGTTCGTTTCATATGCGATAAAACAAGTTCCGAGTTAGGCCATCGTAATCTTGTAGGCTTCGACAGCCGTCCTCGCGAGAATCCAGTCACGTTCGTCTTCTGACAGTTGAGCGATCGCAGCCCTAACTGTGCCGACCCATCGGCGATAGGAAGAGGCCAATGTCACAAGAGGCCAGTCTGAGCCGAACATCAATCTCTTGGGAGTGAACGCTTCGAGCACGGTATCGAAATACGGAGACAGTCCTTCATCAGACCAAGTGTCCCAATCGGCTTCGGTCACCATTCCCGAGATTTTGCAGTAGACATTCAGCCGCCGAGCCAGCTCTCGAATATGCTTTTTCCAAGGCTCCATAACGCAGTCACGAATGCGAGGCTTGGCGACATGATCGAGGATGAAGGTCTGATTCGGATGACGATCCACGAATTCGATGGTTTGAGGAAGATGCTTCTCGAAGATCAGGACGTCGTATCCGAGATCGAAGCGTTTCAGCTCTGCGATACCTCGATTGAAGTCATCTCGCAGGACGAACTGGTCATCCGGTTCATCGTGAATCGGATGACGCACTGCTTTCATTTTCGGGAGAGCAGCAATTCTCTCGAGTTCTGAGGCTGAACGCGGGATTGTAAGCGGTGCCCATCCTACGACTCCGCAAATCAGCTCGTGGGATGCCGCGACCTGGGTGAGCCACTCCGTTTCTGCGATGGTACGTTCCGTTTCAACAACGATCGTTCCGGTAACGCCTGCTTCGTCCGTGACGGCACGCAGGTCGCCAATAAGAAAATCGCGCCGTAAGACTTCCATGTTCGGTCCCATCCAGGCAGGCCCCGGGGAATGATAGCGCCATAAGTGCTGATGTGCGTCAATGCATGCGTTACCCATTCAATTAAGTACCCACGATCAATCCAAAAGATCTGCGCTGCGCCGGAGGCGATCCATCGCAGAGCAGATGGGATGAAACGTTATCACCGGGAAAGCTCCCGTAGATCCGCGGAAGCGCCAGGCTCCACAGGAGTCTTATAAACTCCGTCCTTTACTTCTGCCGGATGTACGAAGTAGGTCCGGAGGTGAGGTATATGCTCGAGGAATTCAGCCTTAAGTCCGAGGCCAATGTGGTTGAAGAGAACCAGGTGTTGATGCATCTGGCCCATGTCGCCAACGTGAGGCACGACTGGCAGGTCAAAGATCTTGGCGAGGAAGCTCACAGAGAGGAACTCGCTGACGCCCGCAACTCTGGTGCAATCGACCTGGATGAATGACAGCGCATTGGCTTTCATGAAGTTCTTGAAGAGCACACGGTTTGAAATGTGCTCGCCGGCGGCAATCTTGATTGGGCCGATTGCACGCGACAACTCCACATGTGCCTGGATGTCATCCGGGTGTGTCGGTTCTTCGATCCAGTGAGGGCGGAATGTAGCGAGTTCGCCGCAAATGCGAAGAGCATCAGGGAGAGGCCAATGTTGGTTCGCATCAAACATCACCGTGCTTTCGTCACCGACCAGTTTGCGCAGCATCGCCGCGCGACGCAGATCACGGCTTTCTTCAGGCGAGCCGACCTTAAGCTTAAACGCGGAGAATCCCTGGTCCAGAGCCTTTTTCGTCAATTCCGTGACCCTATCGTCGTCGTAGTTCATCCAGCCCACAGAGGTGTCATAGCCGGGGTAGCCGCTCTTGAGAATGATTTCCCGCTGTGCACGGTTGGGCAACTGCTCACGGAGCATTGCCACAGCCTTGTCCTCGGGGAGGATTTCTTCGAGGTAGCTCAGGTCGAGAACGCGGATAAGCTCTTCAGGTGTGAGGTCGAGCAAGAGCTTCCAGAGCGGTACACCCCGGCTCTTTGCCCAGAGGTCGAAACAAGCATTGGTGATTGACGCCAATGCCAGTTGCACAACACCCTTGTGCGGCCCAAGCCATCGCAGTGACGAGTGGTCGGCAATCTTACGGGAGATGTTCCCGAAATCGGCCATTACGGCGTCAATGGACATTCCCTCAAGAGGTTTCGCTAACATTTCGATGGCTTTGCACACGAGAGTATTGCCGTCACCGAGTGTCAGGACAAAGCCCGATCCGCGGGGACCGGCCTGCGTCGACAACAGTGTCATCGCCAAGCAGTATCCCGAAGTATCGTGAATAGAGTCTGTACCTGCGCCCGGTGGCAATGCAAACCGGGCATCATACGTAGAGATGGATTGAATTGTGTAGTCAGGCATGTCCCATTCCAGTTAGCGTCTGTAACCCAGCTCAGCGCCGCCACTCACCGGCAAAATGCATCCAGTTATAAATCGGGCCTTGGATGAAAGTAGAAAAGCTGCTGCGTCTGCTATGACATCGCCCCGCGGGCAATAGCCGAGAAGGTGAATATCATCGAGATACTGTCGAGTGCCTTGAGGATTGGGCTGTTCTGCAGCCCACTGCTCCAGCATGGGAGTCCACGCACCCGCAGGACATACCGCATTTACTCTGATCAGATATTTCGCGTAGTCGGCGGCCATCGCCTTGGTTAGAGCGATCATGCCGCCTTTAGTCGCGACATAGGCTGCGTGGTTAGTTTGGCCGAGAAGGCCTACCATGCTTGCTGTGTTCAGGATTGAGCCCTTGCTTTCGACCAGAGCCTCGAGTGAGAACTTTGTCGTCCAGTAGACAGACTTGAGATTGGTACGATGAAGATCATCCCACTGTTCTTCTGTCGTCTCATGCAGCGGGCAAGATGGGCTTACGATTCCAGCATTGTTATGCACAGCATCGAGACGCCCGAATTCCTTAAGAACTGCCGCTATGGCCTTCTCGATATCGGCTCCCTTGGAAACATCCGCATAGTATGCAGAGCTCTGATTGCCGAGATCTTTCGCAGCCTTTTGTGCATCCTCAAAATTCCTGTCCAGAATTGCAACGGTCGCCCCTTCACGCGCATAAGCGATTGCGCACTCGCGACCGATCCCACTCGCGCCGCCGGTTAGAACTATGACTTTTCCATCAAGACTTTCTTCCATGCGCAACCCAGTTGTCGTATGCGGTTTTGGCAAATCGGACCATTGCCTTTTTTACGTAGTGTTCAGCCATCTCTCCATCACCTTCGCGCAACAGATCCACAATCCGCTGATGAGACTCCAGGTCTTTATCCCACACCGATGTGCCGCGCCCGCCCGCGATCATGCGCATCCGGACAAAAGCGAAAAACGGCATCAGCATGCGTTGCGCGTAGTCCGCAAGGTGCCTGTTTCCGGAGAGACTGCAAAGCTCAAGATGAAACTTGAGGTCCCAATCGAGCATGTTTGGAGCGCTCTTCGCCTTCGCTGCACGCCGCATTCCGTCCACGATCGATTGCAAATGCGAGAAGTCCGGCTGTGCCCGCGCCGCGAGATTTGCGGCAAGGCCTTCGACCGCGCCGCGCATCTGATAAAGCTGGACAACGTCCTTCTCCGTGAGATTGATCACGCGAGCGCTACGGCCGCCCTCTTTAGTCACAAACCCATCGCGTTCAAGAAGATTGATCGCCTCGCGGATTGTGCCCTGTGCCACACTGAAGTGCGCCGCCCACTTGCCCTCAATAATGCGTTCTCCCGGGGACAAAGATCCGCTCATGATCTCTGCCAGGAGTTTGTCGGCCAAAGTTTTCTTGACGAGACCATCGGATGCGAGTGCGGAAGGTGTGGGCATAAATTGAAGCGCTTAAAGATGTGAAGCGTAATGGTATGCGGCCCGATATTACGGTGTCAAGGTAAATACAAGCACTTGACTATTCTTGCATCAAGAATCCCCACCATATAGCATGGCTCAGTTTCAAAGGAGAGCTGCATGCAGCGATTTGGCACGATGATTCGCCTCAAACCCGGGCGGGCAGAGGAGTACAAAAGATATCATGCCGCGGTGTGGCCAGAGGTGTTGAGCAAGATCTCGGACTGCAACATCCGTAACTACTCCGTCTTCTTCAAGGACGACGTTCTTTTCGGATACTTCGAATACCATGGAACGGACATCAAGAAAGACTGGGCGAAGATGGCAGCAGACGCTAAAACGCAGGAATGGTGGGCCATTATGGAGCCTATACAGGATCCACTACCTACCCGCAAAGGGGGCGAATGGTGGGCGGAGATGGAAGAAGTGTTTCATCTCGACTGAAGCCCCTGGCCCCACCTCAGTCTCTGCCACCTTCTTGTGGCCTCGCCTTTTGGCGCGCGGCGACGCCGTGAGCGCGCCAAGGGAAGGGGTCCGGCCAGAATTCCTGCATGGCGGCATCGCCACGCTCTTCTTTGGGCACATTCCTGAAAGAACTAGTGTTGTATTCGTCCCTGTATTTGTAAGTTTAAGCACTTGAAATGACAATAGGGATGAAAAAAAGTAAAGCTCGAGTCGATTATATTATTGAAAACAAATAGTTAAAAAAAACACCTTGACAATCAAGAATAGTGTGATCTAGGTTGCTCTCCGTTTAAGTGCTTCTAATAGATTTAGGCGGAGAGCGCTCGTGTCGAGGTCGAAGCGTCACAGCCAGTTTTGGAGGATTCCGTTCCCGCCTCAGCGCTATGCGCAAGCAAGCGGCAAAAGTGTGTCGCTTGTCTCAATCTCAGTCTCGGCTTAATTGGGAGGTCATTTGATGTCGAAGAGGTTCATTGCATTTGCGCTACAGTTCGGGATCATTGCGCTGGCGTTTCCTGGCTCGGCTCGTGCCCAGACAACGTCAGGCCTGATCACCGGTACGATTACAGACTCTACTGGGGCCGTCATACCAGGAGCCCATATACAGCTGGCCAACCAGGCGACCGGTATACAAAGAAGTGCGGTCACCGACGCGAACGGGTACTATTCGATTCCCGAATTACAGCCAGGTGTCTACGATGTCACTGTCAACAAAGAGGGGTTTGCCAGCCAAAAGTTGGCGAATGTTCATCTCGAAGTGAATCAAAGCGAAGCGTTGAACTTCAAGATGGGAGTGACTGCCTCCACGCAGACTGTCCAGGTGAATGCGGATGTTACGCAAATCAATACGACTTCTGCAACCCAGGCAGAAGTCGTTGGTCATTCTGCTATCGTAGATCTGCCTCTGAACGGGCGCCAATTCAACCAGCTGACACTTCTCACCCCTGGAGCCGTTCCCCTAATTCAGGGTGGACAGCAGGGGGCGTTCACCGTAACGCTTGGAGCCGGGTCGGTAAGCCCGTCAGTCGATGGGCAGCGGCCGCAACAAAACAACTACACGATGGATGGAGTGCTGAACAACGCTCTTTTTACGAATACCTTCGCCATCAGCCCGCCCCCGGATGCGATCCAGGAATTTAACGTCCAATCTCACATCACAGATGCTCAGTTTGCGATCAGCTCGGGAGCCAATATCAATCTCCTGACCCGCTCGGGAACCAATGACTTCCATGGAGCCGTATACGAATTCATTCGAAACAACGTGCTGGATGCCACTACATACCCGGCTACTTCGGAAACCCCATATAAACAGAATCAATACGGCGTTTTCTTTGGTGGTCCCGTGATCAAGAATCATACGTTCTTTTCCGGATATTGGGAGGGTTTTCGTTCCGAGCAGACACAGTCATACTTGTCGGCTACGCTTACCGACGCTATGCGCAACGGAGACTTCTCGGCTGTGTTGGGAACGACCGCAATCGGCAATGATGATCTAGGGCGTCCGGAATTTGCGAATGAGATCTACGACCCGTATTCGACGACTGTGGATCCCCATAACCCTGCGAAGATCATCCGGAATCCCTACCCGAACAACACGATTCCCCAAAACCAGATCAACCAGGCAGCACTGGCGATCCTCAGTAAGTATTATCCAGCGCCAAACCTCAACGTCGCGCCTGGCATACTACCCAATTACGCATTCAACGGAAATACCTCAACGGCAGCAGACCAGGTGGGTGTCCGCATTGACGAAGAGTTCAACGACAAGAACACCGCATTCTTCCGGTTCAACCGCTCAAACAACAACGTGACAAGTCCCGAAGGGTTTCCGGGTTATGTTGGAAATAAATCCAACTACTCGCTGGCCTTTGCAGGAGGATATACCCATATCTTCGGTCCGGACACGATTCTGAACCTGCGCTATGGATACACGGAAACCTCATTCAGTATTTTCGATGAGCCGGCAGGCGTGGACTTTCTTAACGCGCTCAACTTTAGTTTGACGGCCCCCGTAAAGAATGATTTACCTCTTGGTCCCGGGGTCGGGATCGCGAATGGATATACCGGAGTCAGCCAGTTTGCAGCTCCCGTGGGACCGCAACAAAACAGCGACTACCACGCCGACCTTTCAAAGATTGTCGGAAACCATACTATCGGTGTCGGAGGTATGTACTACCACATCCATAGCTTCGATGACGGCTGGCAATATACCATGAACTTCACCACGAATGGGACCTCTGTTGACGCCTCGCAGAGCGGAACAGGGTATGGACCGGCCAGCCTACTCATCGGTACTCCGGACAGCTACACGCCCTGGGTCGGTAATACGTCGGAAAACCAACACATCAATTGGTACGGAATCTATGCCCAGGATCAGTGGCGCATTTTGAAGAATCTGGTGCTCTCCTTTGGTCTTCGTTATGACTACATCTCACCGCCAACCTTTTCCAAGATCAATTCCGGCCTCGACATGCTCACAGGGATTTTCCACGTCACGGGCCCTGTCTTGCCACTCTTTCCGAAGGCTGTGGGGCCCAGCAGCTACTACTATGCACAGACGAACGGTTGGCAACCTCGCCTTGGCTTCGTTTACCAACCTCGCGCCAAAACCGCGATTCAGGGCGCATTTGTGATCATCGACGATCACAATAACACGCTGATTGAAGAGCAGTCGGATATCCGTCTTTCCTGGCCGAGCGGCATATACACGACCATTAGCAATCAAGACGACGGCTACCCGTCCGTGTTTATCAATACACTCCCTCCGGCGTCGTACTTCCTGAATCCGAACATACCGCTGGCGAGTTTTGGCGGCAGCCCGAACCCATCCATTCCTTATTCGATGGAGTGGAATCTCGGGGTGGAGCAACAATTGACGCAAACCTTAGCCCTCGGCGTGCACTATGTCGCTTCGGGAAGCAGACACGAATTTCTACAACCGTACGGAAACAGCGCTACCGTGCCGGGGCCGGGCCCGATCTCTGCGCGACAGCCATATCCACAATTTGGTGGACCCGTCCCCTGGGACTACAACGAAGGAACTGGAAACTACAACGGTCTCCAGGTAAAGCTGAAGCAGGAACTCGCAGGCGGGCTCTATTACCTGCTCTCTTACTCGTACGGCAAGTCAATGGATTTGGCATCGGACCCACAAGCCGATACTCTTACCAATTTCTACGACCTGGCTCAGGACTACGGGCCATCCGACTACAACAGAACGCAGATGTTTTCATTCGCGGCTTCGTATGCGCTGCCGGTCGGGAATGGGAAGCCGTTTCTCACAAATGCAAATCGAGTTGTAAATACAGTTCTCGGCGGTTGGAACATCGGAGGCATCTTTACCGCCGACTCGGGACTTCCCTTCTACGCCCTGGCAGGCGGCGACGTCGCGAACACGGGAGGTGGACCGCAAAGGGCGGAACGGGACCCCGATGCTCCGGGCCATGCACTCAAGACGAGAGAGCAATGGCTCAATCCGAACCAGTTCACTGTTCCTACTCCCTATACGTTTGGTAATGAGCGAAGAAATGATCTCGTGGGTCCTGGCTATCTGAACGTCGACTTCAACGCCCGCAAGGACTTCACAATCGAACGTCTGACCGTTCAGTTCAAGTCCGAATTCTTCAACCTGTTCAACCGGACTCAACTTGGACAGCCTAATAACAATGTGCAGTCTTCCGCGTTTGGGAGCATTACATCCACGAGTGCGCCGGCCCGTCAAATTCAGTTTGGGTTGAAGGTGTTGTTCTAAATGCCGACGGAACCGAGGCATCGGTGGGTGCCTCGGTTCCCCGATTGAGAGCACCTCGTCGCAGTCGGAAAACCAACGCGGAATTCTTGGAGATGGCTGCCCTCCGGCAGCTAGCATTCAATCGATGAAACCTTATGCCACGCGCGCTAGCCCCTCGGGAAGCCTCAAGTTACTTCTGGCTGGCGGATTGTGCCTCATCGCATTTCGCATCAGCTCGGCATCTCAAGAGGGAAAGCCCTGTCTGCCTGACAAAAGCTTCGCCGAGGTGGAGTCACTGATCGAAAAGCAGGACTATCCGGCAGCGAAGGCTGTGCTTCATGGTCTTGAATCCTGTCCACATCTTTCACCGATCCAGCGATTCAATGTTGGCTGGCTGTATGGCAAGGCTCATGACCCCTCTGACGCGCTCAAACTTTTCACGTCTGGACAAGTGGACGTGCCGGATCCGCTCACGCATGCGTACGCCATCGCCTTAGCCGACTTTGGGCTTGGTCGGTATGAGGCTTCGATCGACACGCTCGTCGCTCTTCGATCCAAAGGAATCTTTGATGCCAAATGTGCTGACCTGCTCGGCGTCGCCTATTCGAAGATCGACAGATACCAGGACGCTTACAACACCATGATCGAGAACATTCGGCAGAATCCGGCGAACCCGTACGGGTATTTCAACCTCATCACGCTGTTCGTCGATACGTCGGAGATGGATAAAGCCGCCCAAGTGGCGAACAAAGCCGTTGCGGCATTCCCGCAGAGTGCTGAAGCTCTCTCAATGCGAGGTTCCATCGAGCTATCACTGGATCGGTCCGACGATGCCTATCGTGACTTCGCTGCCGCTGCACAGATTGCACCCGAGGCGCCCGATCCTCCCTTCTTTAAGGCGCTGGTCGACTATCGGCAATTGAAGTATGACGAAGCGGAGACGGTACTGAGAAACGCCATCGCATCTGGAATCGCGGATTCCGATCTTCACTACCTGCTGGCGGAGTGTTTACTTCGGGTCGATGCAGCGAATACGAGCGGCGCTTTGTTGGAACTCAATCAGGCGATCCAGCTCAACCCCAACTCCGTTCCGGCGAGGGCTCTTCGTGGCTCGACGCTGCTCGAAGCAGGGCGCCCCGCGGATGCGCTCGTTGACCTGAAGATTGCGCGGGATCTCGATCCGAACCCACAGCGGGATACACTGAATACCACCTACCTGCTTGGAAGAGCGTATGCCGCCCTGGGCAAGCGCGAGGAAGCCAAAGCGCTATTTGCTCAATTGGGTCAGCAATTCAGCGGCAACAAAGCCGATACGCTCAATCAACTCAGCGAACAGAAGATGAGGGCAGCCCTGCATCCGTAACCGGAATCCACTGGACTGCGGCTGGCCCGGCGCTCAAGACTCAGCAAATCAAGGGACCCGGCTCCATCAGCCGGATGGAGGAAGATGTCGATGTCTCAAGAGGTGTCACGAAGAACATTCATACGAACTGCTACGGGCCTGATCGCAGCCAACTGGGGAGGATTGCGTATCCTGGCCGGTCCCGCATCTGCGTTTGCGCAAACGGCAGATGACCAGCTTCCGGTACCGGGACCCGAAGAGTTCATCTATGGGGCGGAGTTCTTTCGACCTCCGAACCCTCCGCGCGCCCTACGTCACGAGATGTTGAAGGCAATTGCAAACGAGTACAAATTCAACATCATTCGTATTTACTGTTCTTGGGTCTACCTCAATCCCGAGCCGGGAAAGTTCGATTTCACGGAAATCGCAGAAGTGCTCAACGACTGCGATCAATTGGGCCTGAAAGTTCTGATGGGCGCGGTCATCGAAGAGGCGCCCTACTGGCTTGAGGCTGCGCATCCGGAATCGCGGTTCGTTGACGCCCTCGGTTCTCCCCAGCGTCTGCAGACAGCCTCTATCAATATGAGCGGCGGGTGGCCGAGCTTATGTATGGACTGGGCCCCCGTCCGCGAAGCCGCGGAGAGATTTCTTCTGGAATTGGGGAAGGTAGTTTCCAAGCATTCGTCGATGTACGCATATGACGTCTGGAATGAGCCGCACCTTGAGCCTTCAGGCGGACGCGAGTTCAACGCATCGACGGATCAGAAGCTATATTGCTACTGCGAAAAGACTGTCGCGTCTTTTCAGAGCTGGCTGAAAAATCGCTACGGCACCCTCCAGAAACTGAGCGAAGCATGGGTACGCCGCTACCCGAGCTGGGAGGTCATCGATCCGCCGCGTGGGCCGGGCTCCTACATCGATTGGGTGGACTGGCGACGCTTCATGATCGAGCGAAGCACAGAGGAGATGCGGTTCCGGGTCAAGACACTTCGTTCCGTCGACACTCGCAGCATCCTCGAAAGCCATGTTTTCAGCCAGGCTGCGATTCTTCCGCTTGCTCTTCAGGCAATCAATCCCTGGCGTCTGGCCGAATTGATGGAATATTGGGGACTTTCGTATTTTCCCCGATGGCAAGGCTCTCCGATCTATTTCGGTGCTGCACAGATTGAATTGACTCGCGCTGCTGCGGCCGGCAAGCCGTTCTGGATCACAGAACTGCAGGGCGGGCATGGAAGCAACGGTATTCGTCGCAGCCCCCAGATGCGCCCACGAGATATCCGTCTATGGAACTGGATGCTGGTTGCCATGGGCGGGAAAGGTATCATCTATTGGTGCTATCTCACCGAAGCCACAGGAACGGAGTCCACCGGCTTTGGCTTGGTCGAGCGCGACGGCTCGGCAAGCGAACGCGTACTTGAAGCAGCCCAGGACCACAAGCTCATACAGGCACAGTGGGAGATCATCAAGGACTACAAACCCACTCCAGAAGTTGCCGTCGTCGTAGACATCGATAATGCCCTTCTCACATTCGCCATGAGCGGTAAGGAGGACGCGTCGACCAAGTCTTTTGCCGGCTACTACAAAGCTTTATGGAACAGCGACGTACTTGTGGATTTCATCGAGCCACAGAGCCTGGCCAATAGCGGTAAATACAAAGTCATCATTGCGCCCTGGCATCTCATCGGAAAGAAGGTCACGTGCGATTACTTGCGGCAGTTCGTCGAGGGCGGGGGGACCCTTCTTCTGGAAACCGGTTTCGCGTCCTACGACGAGCACATGGTTTACGCCCCTATCGTTCCGGCATTCGGACTTGCCGAGGTGTTCGGCTATCGTGAGCAGGAAAGCCTGTACATGATGCAGAACGATATAAAGGACAATCCCAAGCCTGAAGATTTACCCTCGTCGGAACGCGTCTATATAGAAGGCCGGCTCACTTTCACCGAACCAATAAGCGTTGCGGTTAAAGCCCATACTTTCCTGACCCCCATTACCGTCTCATCCGCCAAGGTAACCGCGTGGTATGAATCGATGCCCGTCGCCGCAGTCAAACAGGTCGGCAAAGGAAAGGTTTATTACTTTGGGACTAACCTGGGTGCGAGCATCGAAGAGGGATCTCAGGAAGGCCTCGACCTAGTCAGCGCAATCGTGAGTCAGGCGGTTCAGCTGGGCCTGTCCTCAGATAAGGTTCGCCCACGGCTGATTGAGTCGCCGAACGGCAGCTTGTTGATCGTCTTCAATGACCAGGTCACAGACCAGACCGCGAAAATCCAGGTGCCATCCCGCTACAAGATGGCGATGAACATCTATGACAACCGGTCTCAGACGATCCGCGATGGCACGGTCGACGTTCAAGTGCCGTTCGAGGGAGTAAGCGTGCTACGGCTTTCGTAACGAACGCCTATATCTTTTCCAGTCATATTCGCATGGACTCTCCGAGTCGGTGTAGACGATCTGAATCAGCTCCCTGTGGAGTGTGACCGGGACGCCGGCGAAGTGGGCGGCGGTCGCACCGGGCAGCACAATCGCAATACTGCTCGGCCCCGCGGCACGCGTCACGACAATTCCGCGGTTTGGTCCGAGGAAGCATTTCTCTTTCTTCTGCCCTCTGCGGCGGGGTCTGTCCTTCTGAACGTTTTGTCGAAATAGAATCCCAGAATTGCTCTTTCGCTGACAAAATTTTTAAGAGATTGTGAAACGGTCTAAGAACAAAGCCCAGATTCTGGGTTGGGATCTGGGCTTCGAAAATTGGTGAGACAGAAGGATAGAGATTTGTCGCAACGTCTCCTCCTACACAGCACCAAATACTACGGTTCTTGATGCGGGGAATCAATGACGCTTTCGTGTTCTGACTGAAAAGTCGGGATTTGGTGGGGAGTTCGTTTTTGAGTAACTTCGTTATGCAAGGCCGACTCCTCAGCGATGTTATTACTTGTTGAGTAACCGCCTCATTGAACAACCGGCGACGTCCTTTATCCTCCAAAGCCTTTCCGTCCCAAAATTTACCTCTTCTGCGACGAACAAAGAGGGCGGCTCCTATCCCCTATCGCATTACCGCTCCGACAGAAGGCTCTTGATGTTTGTTGCCACGTTATCCTTGTTTATGACCACTCCGACATAGGCGACCGCAATCTTACCGGATTTGTCGATCAAGTATGTGGCCGGAAACGCGTTCAATGAGTAGGCCTTGGAGAGTGCATCATCACCCATCGCAATCGGGTAGTTGACTCCGTGCTTTGCAATGAACGGCCTCACCCTGCCCCATGCTTCTTTGGCGTCCTTTAGGTTTTCATACGATATATCCATCGAAACACCGACGGCGGTAAAACCCTTGCCCTTGTATGCATTCTCAAGCTCTATGAACGATGGAATCTCAAGCACGCAGCCGCCACAATCGGTAGCCCAAAAGTTGAGTAGAACGACCTTTCCCCGATCATCAGAGATCTGCATCTTCGTACCGTCTTCAGTCACAAGTTGAAAGGCCGGCGCTGATTTTCGATTTGCAGGGGGTATAAGCGCCGCATGGACATCTTGCTGACCGAAGAGAGCCGGGGTGATACACGTCCATACAAGAAATATGATGAGACCAGCAATCTTATGCGTCGGTCGTGAACAAGCAAGTTTAGACATGCTAGTCGGTGCTTCACGCTGCATAGTTTCCTCCTGTCCTCTGAATCAATTTGCATACCCATGAGACATTACGGCTCCCCGTTTCCCTAGAAGGGCTAGCAACGTGGGGGAGCCACCGTATGGCTTAACAAGAGCGTCAGGATGACTCGTTTCGTTCCTCTAGGAACTTGTTGAAAAACGATTCCGGCTATCCAATGCAGCCAGCCAGGACAAATCAGCGTCGCGCAAAAAATGGCCTGCAACGCGCCGATCCGCCCTCTGTATACATTTCTGGTCACTTTTTCGGAGTCTAAAGTAAGTGCCTAAATGAGTTTTTCAACAAGTTCCTAGTGTCATGAGTCAGAAATAGATTGAATAATACAGTTAGGTGCGGCATAGTTGAGTATGGCACTGGGCCGCCCTACCAAACCGCTCAACGTAAACGCCGAGGAGAAGGAGAAATTGACGCTGCTGGCGCGTCGGCCGAAGTCTTCGCAGGCCACAGCCATGCGCGCCCGCATAGTGCTGGGCTGTGATGACGGCCTGAGCAACAGCGCTGTGGCCAGGAAGCTGAATATCACCGGAGCCACTGTATGCAAATGGCGCGAGCGTTTTCGAGTCAACCGGCTGGAAGGGCTGCTCGATGAGCCGCGGCCGGGCGCTCCGCGCTCGATCAGCGATGCCAAGGTCGAGGCGGTGATCACGCAGACACTGGAATCGATGCCCACCAACTGCACGCACTGGAGCACGCGGCTGATGGCGCAGAAGACTGGGCTGTCGCAGACTGCGATTGTGCGCATCTGGCGCGCCTTTGGACTCCAGCCGCACCGGGTGGAGAACTTCAAATTCTCCAAAGACCCGCAGTTTGTCGAGAAGGTCAGGGACATCGTCGGGCTGTATATGAATCCACCGGAGCACGCGATGGTGCTGTGCGTGGATGAAAAGAGCCAAGTACAGGCTCTGAACCGCACGCAGCCGATTCTGCCCCTGGCGCCAGGCGTGCCGGCCCGCCAGTCCCATGACTACGAACGGCATGGCGTCACTTCGTTGTTCGCCGCGCTGAATGTGGCCACCGGCGAGGCGCTCGGCAACTGCCATCGTCGCCATCGGCATCAGGAGTTCCTGAAGTTTCTGGCCCGGATCGATGCCGCCGTCCCCGCCGACATCGAGGTGCATCTAGTGATGGACAACTACGGCACGCACAAAGTCGATAAAGTGCGGAACTGGTTCGCACGCCATCCCCGCTATCATGTGCACTTCACTCCCACCAGCGGAAGTTGGCTGAACCTGGTCGAGCGACTCTTTGCCGAGATCACCGAGCGCTGTGTCCGCCGCGGCAGCCATACCGCAGTCCCTCAGCTGGAGAAGGCCATGCTGAACTATCTTCGAGAACGCAATCGCGCACCGAAACCTTTTGTGTGGACCGCTGACGCCGATCTCATCCTTGGCAAAATCCAGAGGCTTTCTAAACGAATCTCTGACTCAGGACACTAGCGGTGGCTCCTTCGCGGACTCGAGGTTCTTGTCGAGGAAGGCAAGGATGTACGATTCAGTCAACCGTAAGTTGTCCAGAGCAAATTTGGTTTCTTTTTCGACGACCATACGCAATCAAAAGCGGAAAATCGCTGAAGCTGCCGTGAACCATGCCCTCTGCTTTCAATACAACGTCGTACTACCGGCCGGACAGCTTTTTGGAGTCGCTCAGCAGCTAAAGCCGGTTACTTTCTGAAGCTTCTCACGCAAAGCGTCTACTTCCGGTGCAGCAGGTTCTGCTTCACGTCATAATTGTCGGGCGCGCCGGTGACCATAACGGGGACCAGTGCGCCGGCCTTGTCCTTTCTGAAAAACGGAACCAGCGGCTTCAGCAGCAGCGACTTGAATCCCGTCGTCACATGCGAGACATCGGAATCCATAATCAGGTTTCCTGTCAGATGCACTTTACCGTTGCTGAGATCGTACCAGCCATTCAGCTCTGCTTCCGCTCCCGGCACTTTAAACGTAAGACTCTGTGATGACACAACGCCGTCTTGTATCGTCACTCGTCCTTCGAACGAAGATAAAATATCTCCCGCCGGATCACCATCGGTTTCCCGCTTGTTCCTCAATCCCTGCGCGCGTTCGCTGAAGCCCGTCAGCGCCTTCTCCTTCGCTCGGTTGGTCGCCCGCTCCTGCGGCAAAACGAACCCGCCGTCGACCCGCAGCCGCTCGAGGAACTTCGCCTGCTCGCTGGCGGGTGCAAGGTGCGCATGGGCATTGAGGGATACGACTCCCGTGATCGGCGGCCGATCTTCGAGAAACAGGTGCAGCAGGTCCTCCGCGCGGCCACTCTTTACGGCGAAATCCAGGTCCGTCGCCTTAGGCGCATTCGCCAAGCCGACAACATTCCCTCGCCCGTCAATTGTGGTCTCCCCGGTTTGCTCCTCGATTCTGTGCAAGACCACATCGGCATTCAGGCCGTTCACGTGCACTGCAGCCATCCCTCCACCACTACCGGCCGGCCCTGGTGGACGGCGAAATCGTCACTCTCGGCCGTGGCATAACACTCAATCGCAGACAGCGAACCAGAGAACAGCCCTTCGCGGAAAGCCCCCCGCGCGGTTCTCCGACCCTCTCGCAGATTAACGTCCGTAAATGTGAACCTGCCCGAGACGGGCGTAGCTCCCAGGTTCTTCGGGACCAATGGGCCGAAGCTCCCGCTCGCCTGGATCCGCCCCGTCGGGCTGGCGTTCTGCATATCCACGAAATAGGAAACCGCCTGGCCCTGCCGCAAATTGCGCATGATCAGTTGTCGAATCTGATAGGTATATTTGCCGCCGTTTACGCGCAGGAGGTCGAGCGCGGCGCCATGGATAGAAAGCTGTTCGACCGGCACCGCGGGCCCGGCAAAATCCACACTACTACCTGTAGGAAAATCTTCCTGATTCGCGCGGCTCCCGACCGGAGGAATAACGATATGAAGGCCCTTCACATCCACTAGCCGCACCCGGCGGCGAAACAGCAGCAGGTCCGCCCAGCGTCCCTCGACGATCAGGTCCTGGGTCGAACCGATCGGTGGAACATCGGGTGCCGAGCTGCGGCGCAGCGTAAGCCCTTTCGCCACAAAGCCGGGATACGGAAAGTAAATGCGATGATAGGCGCTGACCGTGATCCTGCTTGCAAGACCTGCTCAAGCAGTGGTTGCACCTTCCGATACCGGTACGGCCAGGATTGATCGGCCAAGTAAATTCCCGCCGCCATTAGAATCGCTGCGGCGCCTAGCCAAAGCCTCCAACGGAGCCTTCCAGACCAGCGGTGGCCAAACGCCGCAGACCCGACAGTTCCCGAACGCACGGTAGTCGAAGTTTCGGTCACAAAGTGGCCCACCCGCCTAAGCATCCATTCCTTGGGATGCATGTTCCTGAATACGTGACGAGACGTATACATCCTTCTGCCGATAGTGTTCCAAGAATCTCCGTACAAAGCGCATCTCACGAACAGTCGCATGATTCGACGAGTACGGGGAGACACTATGCAAACTCCAAATTATCTTCAAGATCACGTTGAAACGATCGCGAAACATGAGCAGGAGTTTCAGTCCAGTCGATCAAGAGGAGAGCGGATCGGTGATCGCGTGGCTGCCTTTGCCGGTAGCTTTCCGTTCGTCGCGATTCACGTCACTTTCTTTCTTGCATGGGTGGTCATCAACACGCTGTCCGTTGGTGGCATACGTCACTTCGATCCAATTCCGTTCCCCCTTCTGGATACGGGCGTCGCCCTTGAAGCGATCCTCCTTGCCAGTTTCATTCTCATGCGCCAATCAGGACTGGCGAAGCGAGCAGACGAACGGGAACATCTCATGCTGCACCTCCTTCTCCTTACTGAGAAAGAGGTGTCGGCTGTGGTCCTCATGAATCAGCAGATTGCAGAACGTCTGGGCTTGCTGAGCATTTCGAAGGATGAGGAAATTAGAGAGTTGGGGCGCCCGACTTCGGTGGACGCCGTGGCAGCGACTATCCAAAAAACTTATCTGCTGAATAGCTCTCTCGTTCGTGGTCACCGATTCTGGTGTTTTGAATGAGAAAGACCATCAAGAAGGTTACGATCGTTGTTCCTGTATTTTAATTGCCCGGGCATCTCGTAATCTCAAGCTCAACGAGTTGATACGTTCCACTGATAAAGCACGTGACCAGATGATCGATATCGAAAACCTGAGCGATCTGGAACTCGATGAACTTCACGCGAAGTACAAAAAGATCAAGGGGGAAATGCAATCAGCGACAGAGTCGAGCTCGTTCCGGCGAGTTGGCAGATGTCAACGACTGAGGAATTGCTTCAGAGCGTGGACCGCAACGTATCTGTTGTGTATCCGGTTATAGAGATCGACCTCGAGTTGACCTCTTCGCATTTTCGACAACCTGCTGGATTTCAGATGTACCTGTAAGGCCAGGATAGCTTCCGTTTCTCTTGAAACGGAAGCTCGATTTGTAGTTTGTTCAGCACTCCAGAGCCTCCCTAAAGTAGGATGCCATGAGAGGGCGATCTGAGATTCGCTCAAATAGGGCTCTACTCGGTAAGTATTATTAGGTCGCCCTTTTGCTTCCTTCATCAAGCGAAAAGCCACTTCTTCGCCTTTGAGCCAACTAATCGATATTCCCATTTTAAGATTTTGTTCTGAGTAGCAAATGCGGTCGCGGCAATTTGGACACAGATTTCGCGATACTAAGCCGATGGGCGGCCCAAATCCTGCCCCCATTTGGGCGACTTTTCCAAAAGGATTGTGATGAGATGGGACAAAAGAAAACGGGGTCGCTA
Source organism: Terriglobales bacterium (assembly GCA_963823845.1). Classification (GTDB taxonomy): domain Bacteria; phylum Acidobacteriota; class Terriglobia; order Terriglobales; family Acidobacteriaceae; genus Alloacidobacterium. The sequence continues at coordinate 238,978 of CAWGND010000014.1, read as the reverse complement.
AGAAGCGGCCCCGTTTTTGGTATTGATCTTCGAACTCACAGTTTTCTTGTCGGGGTAGGTTCGAGAACCTCGTCGCGCTCTACATCAACTACCTCCGCCTCCCGCGCACGGGCCGAGACTGCTGAGGGTTCAGAGATATTTCCAAAGGTTTCCCGGCCACCAGCTGTGTCCTTCGAGGCTGCTTCGCCAGTGGATGAGATATCTTTTGCACCTGTTTGCTTGAGAGAAGTCTTGGCGACGTCAATCTGTTCGGAGGTGTCACAATGAACTGAGAGTAACGTGCCACCACCCTTCACGGCACCTTCGTATCGTTTCGCTTCGTACTCAGGAACGCCCATACCTACCAATGCGCCAACGATGCCACCTAACGCCGCGCCGACGCCTAAGCCAGCAAGTGCTGCCATGATTGGGCCGGCTGCGATGAGTGGACCGACGCCTGGGATGGCAAGAGCCCCAATTCCCGCTAGGAGGCCAAGAGTTCCTCCGACGACGCCGCCACCTGTTACGCCCGTCACTGCTCCCTCAGGAGCCTTGGTGCTCTTTTCGTGGGCAAATGCACGAGTGCTCTCGTCGTCAGGAAGAAGGACGGAGATAGCAGAATTTGTGAAACCTCTGGCAATCAAGTGATCAACAGCCGCTTCTGCTGTGCCTACCGTTGCATAGATACCAAAGACAGCTGTATTTTTGCTGGACATGATAAAACTCCTCTGCTGCTAACTGCAGCGTAAATCTGACTAGCGTGAATAGTGCTTCTACTGTTTGACGGTGAGCTCATTGGTGATTTGGTCAGCAGAAACAACGCTTGCGGTATCAGAGGCGATCTTTTGCTTCTCATCCTCCGATTTGACAGGACCTTTGAGCGTGACGGCTCCATTGAGCGTGATGATCTTGATATTGTGGGCATACGTCGAAAGATCTTTGTCTGCCACAATTGCCTTACGAACATTTGCTGTAATTTGGCGGTCGGCTTTAGCGTTCGACTGGCTATCCGCGGTTTGTGCGTGATCTTTGTTGTTCTTTGAATTGTCGGATGCTGTTTGCGCGCTATCAGTTTGCGCAGATGCTTGTAATACGAAAGGAGTGCTGGTCGAACATGAGACGGCGATCACGGCAGAAGCCACGATCCCAAAACGCAGTAATTTCATAAGTGGAAAACCTTTCCGATACTGATTGCTGAACAGAGGCTCCGTAGGCTGGCTGTATGTAAACGGCCCTCTCGTTAAACGCAGTCACTAAGTTCAGATGGACTAACTAGGCGACGGAGTTGTCCGGTCGGAGAAATGTCCTTTGAACACGTACAGGAGCGCGGGGCATTTACTAAAACCTTAAAGCCTGCCAGCTGGAATTAATCGATCAATTTACTGGCTAATAAGCGACTTCTGCAGGTGTCTAACCTCCACAGTGCAAGATGCCTGTAGGAACAATGCGCTAGATAAATTCTCTCCCACACCTATCTGATAAGGGATCGCATCCTACTTCATACTGGTTCAGAATGTAGCGGACATCAAGGGCGTGTGCGGCGACTGGTTGCTTTCTGACACCGACTGCCGAAAGGTGTTCAAGGTCACCCCCAACCAGAACATGTGTGTTGACAAATTGGTATAGGCATAAATATATTATGCCTATGAAACTTAGGCATACCCCCGGCAGGCCTCCAGGCGCGCTTCCTCTTTTGATCCTCCGCGTGCTGCACTCCGGATCGTTGCACGGATATGCGATCGCGCAGCGGATTCACCTGCTCTCACGCGAAGTGCTGGAGGTGGAAGAGGGATTACTCTATCCAACGCTGCAGAAGATGTTGTTGAAAGGCTGGTTGATAGCCGAGTGGGGCATCTCCGAAACCAATCGCAAAGTCCGCTTCTACAAGTTGACTGCAGAGGGTCGCAAGCAACTGAAAGCCGAGCTCTCCGACTACGACCGCGTTACTCAGGCCATTCAAACCATTCTCCGCACTGCTTAAGAGGAGGCCCATCGTGGGCGAGTTCTTCCGTCGTCTTCGCTACTTGCTCAACCGCCGCCGCTTCGATCAAGAGTTACAAAACGACCTGGAGTTCCATCGCGAAATGGCTGCGCTACAGGGCCGGCGAAACATTGGCAACATGCTCCGTCTTCGCGAACAATCCCGCGAAGCCTGGGGCTGGGTCTGGCTCGATCGCCTCGTGCAGGATCTTCGCTACGCCGGGCGAGGGCTGCTGCGGTCACCGGGGTTCACTCTGGCCGCGATGCTGGTGCTGGCCGTGGGTATCGGGATCAATGTGACCGCGTTCGGTGTCTTCAATCTGATGATGTTGAAATCCCTGCCTGTGCGAGATGCGGATTCACTTGTGCGGCTGCAGAGGCATTCGGACTGCTGCAGCGCGACGGAAATGCCGTATTCCTCCCTAATTTTTTACCGCGATCATGCGAAGACTCTCTCGGCGGTCATTGGGACGATGGGTGGACCGCCCATGGAATTGGACAACGATGTGCAGCCGGTCGGCAACACATTTGTGACTGCAAACTATTTTTCCCAGCTGGGTGAATCCGCTGCGCTGGGGCGCACGCTTGAGCCGGGCCGGGATGATGCAGCGAATGCGCCCCCGGTCGTCGTGCTGAGTTATGGCTTCTGGCAGCGGAGGTTTGGCACCGATCCATCCATTGTGGGTAAGACGATCCACTTGAACAGGAAATCAGCGACCGTCGTCGGCGTGCTACCGTACGGCTTTGCCAACCTCGACGGGGCGGATCCGGATGTGTGGCTCCCAATTACGCAGCAGCCCTGGTTCGTGGAGGGCAGCAAGGCTCTGACCGAGTCGACGCGTGACCAGGGAACCGTCAGGATGTGGGGACGGCTCGCGCTGGGTGTGACCGCGCTGAGGGCAGAGCAGGAGCTGCGCGCGCTGACGAACGAACTGCGTCAGCAGCATCCCCGGGAGATCTGGGACGGCGAGTTTCTACAGACCGATCCGGCCGGGCACTCGGTCGTACCTGACAAAGATGTTTACTTGGCAGTGGCGATGGTCGGGACGCTGGTCCTGCTCATTCTCGCGGTAGCCTGCGCGAACCTCGGCGGACTACTGCTAGCTCGGGGAGTGGCGCGGGAGCACGAGATCGGGATCCGGAAGGCGGTCGGGGCCAGTGCGTTGCGTGTCTTCCGTCAACTGTTCACTGAGAGTGTCCTGCTGGCTTTGTTCGGAGCAGCGGCGGGGCAGGTGCTAAGCTACGCGATTCTACGCATTCTGCTGACAAAGTTGAACGCGCCTACGTGGATGTCTGCGACTCCTGACTGGCGTGTGCTGCTGTTTGCGGTTGCCATGGCGCTGGTGACCGCGGTTCTGTTTGGCCTGACGCCTGCGCTGCAAATAGCGCGGCAGAGGCAGCGAAAGACCATTGCGCGCCAGGTGCTGGTCGGTGCGCAGGTTGCGGCAAGCTGTGTTTTGCTCATCGTAGCCGCGCTATTGGTCCGTGCGGTGCAGCATACGCTGCATACAAATCCGGGCTTTGGGTATGAACAGGTGGTGCTGGTGGATCTGAACCTCAAAAACCACGGCTACTCGGACCCCGCCGCACGAGACTTTCTGAACCAGATGGTGAGCCGTCTCCAGACCGTCCCGGGAGTAACGTCCGTGGGACTGTCTTCGATGGCTCCGCTGGGCCACGGCAGAATCTCCCGGATCGGCACCGAGATTGCCGGCCGTCAGGTTGAGATCTATCCCTTTCAAGTAGACCCCGCGTTCTTCAAGACCATGAGCATCCCGTTGTTGCAAGGCCGTAATCTGCTGCCCGGCGAGGTGAATTCGATCATTGTGTGTGATTTGTTTGCACGCAGACAGTGGCCTGGAGGAGATCCCGTAGGCAAGCAGTTACCGAACGGGACAGGAAATGATACGGTGGTCGGCGTGGTGGGCAACGCACGCATGATCGCCCTGAACGATGGCAACGCGCTTGAGACCTATCACGCCGCGCAACTGAGCGATATGCCCAATATGGTTGTGCTCATCAGGACAGCAGGCGCTCCTGAGAGCCTCCCGCCGGCAGTGAAAGCAATCGTCGAGGCGCTGGATCCAAAGCTTTTTCCGGATATCCGGGTGCTGAAGGGCGCCTTCAGGCAGGAAATGGTAGGCGTGGAGCGAGCAGCCACGATGGTGAGCCTGTTAGGCATCGCGGCCATCCTCCTTGCCACTGTAGGGATTGTTGGACTCGTGGGGTACGCAGTTTCGCAGCGCATGAAGGAGATCGCCATCCGTATGGCCCTGGGGGCCAGGCGTGCGCAGGTGCTTGCCGCTGTGCTACGACAGTTCTCATGGCCGGTCTCACTGGGCGTGGTCGCCGGAGTTTTGGGCGCTGTGGCCTTGGCGAGTTTGCTCACAAAGGCCCTCTACGGACTCAGCTATCTCGACCCGCTCAGTTATGCCGGAGCCATCGCTACGCTCGCGACAATTATCGTCGTAGCCATGCTGCTACCCGCAAGACGCGCACTGCGTCTGGATCTGGCGAAAACTTTGCACTACGAATAACAATGTCCCGGGCTGAGGCCCCATCGGCCGCAGCTCCTCTAATGATCGACTCGGCCGAAATAGAAACACTCTGCCTAAACCGTTAATAGGTGATAAACCGCCGAGTACAAACGCCTGTCGTACGCAAGTATTCCGTACGAGGCTGATTTGATCCATTCCTTCGTAATGCTGAAGTCGTTGTCAACTGTTCAAAGCAGTGGGATTGCGTAATCCTGAACATTCAATGTGCCAGCTCGCGCGCTTCCTCCAGTTCCCTGCCACCCTCTTCCCTATCCTCATTAATAGCTTCACCGACGGTATTCGCTTTCTGCAGTCCCTGAGAGCTCGTCGCGCCATACTTGCTGCCGAAAACCTCCTTCTTCGCAAGCAGTTGGCCTTTTATCAAGAACATCGGATTCGGCCCCGCCGATGGACCGCCACGGCTCGTTTCAGCCTGCTGTTTTGGTCGCGGTCTGCGATGGGAGGAATGCTCTGGTCATCGTCAAACCAGAAACCCTGATCGGCTGGCACCGCAAGGGGTTCAAGCTCTTCTGGAAGTGGCAGTCTTGACCAGGGCGGCCCCGCATTCCCGTCCGCCTTCGTCATCTCATTGCCGAGATGGTTCGGGAGAATCCAACCTGGGGACAAGCACGCATCGCCAACGAGCAGCAACACTTGTATCCATACATATCGGATCATCCCAGATTTTGAAGGAGCATAGGCACAAAATGGCACAGTGCTTGCTTCTCTCATTACACCTGCAGTCATACAAGGGTGCGCGATATGCTAATCCAGAGTTACATCAACCACGGTGAGAGATTGGTAGTCTAAGGATCTCCCGAACATCAACTTAGAAAATATGCAGCCCGCATAGAAAGACCGCTAAAGTTGTTGCAGTTCGTTGCTTTGCTTTCAAAGGCTTGCTATAATGTGCGTCGTATTACATATCATACTTACGCCATACTCTTCGCACGAGCCACTTCCCTTCCTTTTCAGAAATCCTGTGGATTTAAGTCTCAAACGACAGGCGGAATAGGCTCATAGTTACTCTCAGGGTCTCTTTAGAATGGCGATCCGGGCTTCGGTGAGACACCCATACACCGCACCCGTACCAGTTCACAAGATGAGTATCAAGCTGCCGACACCCTTGTCTAGGACGGATCGCTATCATGTTGTCGCAGCGCAACGATCTTCGGCTGATTGGATACTTGGCTCGCCCTGTTTTCGTCATTTGACTGACGGAAGTGTCTTCTCCCGGAATAATGCTGACGCGTCAGGATGGATGTTCGTTGCCCGAGGTCATGGAACTATACAAGCTGCTCTGCGTATGTTGAGCCGGAGGTCATAGTGCAGGATCATCTAAGAGTTGCAGATAACAACGGAACGAATTGGTTGAAGGAAGGACAGAGTCCAACATGGGTCAACGCGATCGGGCTACTTGTATGGCTGTTCGCCGGGGCCGTCGCGTTCCTTCCTTTTGCATTTAACACGTCACCTTGGGACGCAGTGACGCTACGGGTTCCGGGCAATCAGGGCAATTGGTGGCACGTACTTGTCGGTGCTCCGTTCTTTCTGGCTTATCCGATGATTTGGCTCCGATTGCGCTTGCTCTTTTCGACGCAACTTTCGACGGCGAGGGGAACGACGCTTGATCTGGAGCGCCGTCGGCCTCTCAATTGGTGCCACGACATTGGTGCAGGTGCCATTTCTGTTGCACCTCGCAGGAACCAGCGAATGGCAACGCCTCTCGGTGCTGAGCTTGGGCTTCGGCATCGTAATTGCCAGTGCTCTCGTTTTGTTCCTACGCCGCGACCACTTCTTTCCTACTTGGGCATGTCTTGTCGGTCTCGATGCCGCTTATCTTGCTAACACGACATTGTGTCTCGTCGTTTATAGCGTAGCGACCGGCAGCATATGGTCAAGATCAGGCCGGCTGGTATCGATGGTGATCGTCTGGCCAATCGTTTTCGAACTTGTTTGGCTCTTCATCCGGACTTTCCGAACACAAGCATCGCAGATCAATCCTCGCGCCGACTAAGCGGCTTTCTCGAATATCGAAACCAGTTTTCTAAATCCGTCCCCCCTGCAATTCTTCTCAACGAGTACAAATCGCCGAGGCGCGGTTCCAGCAGTGGCAGGTCTGGAAAAGTGCTTTACCCTGTTATCTTCTGTTTAGAAGACTCGGCCTCTAAAACACTTACCCTACTCGAATCGAAGAGCATCCACGGGCTGGACCGCAGCTGCGCGGTGCGCTGGAATAAAGCTGGCAAGCATTGCGGAGACCGTCAGCAGAGCGACAACAACGGCGAGAGTAGCTCCATCCCATGGTTTCGTGCCAAAGAGCAACTTGCTCATCAGCGTAGCCGAGCCAATCGCACCGAGCATCCCAGCTCCAATGCCAACAGCAATCAAGCGTCCCGCCTCAATGAGGATGAGCCGGTAAACGGAGCTGCGCTGCGCTCCGAGCGCCATGCGTACACCGATCTCGCGAGTCCGCTGGCTTACCGAATACGCAACTACGCCATACAGACCGACCACGCCCAAAAGAAGCGCTATTACCGCAAAGCCACCTAACAGCCAGGCAGAAGACCGGTGCAGCCAGGTGGATTGCAGGTTACGAATGCGGTCTTCCATCGTCTCCGCACTCATCATCAGCAGGTTTGGATCGATGCGGTGAATGGTTTCCTTAAGTGAAGAGAGGATCGCCTGCGGTGCTTGTGCCGTTCTGACTACAACGTAGAAACCGGAATCGGGTCCTTGATTGAACGGCGTATAGATCGCCGGCTGGACCGCTGCATCCAGCGACCCCTCTTTCATATCGTCGACAATACCCACGATCTCGACCGGAGGCTGCGAATCGTCATACCGGATCCGCTTCCCGATCGGATCTTCGCCGACAAAATATTTTTGCGCAAAGGTCCGATTGACGATGATCACAAGTTGCTTTCCGGCATCGTCATCTTCGCTGAACCAGCGGCCTCGCTCCAGCTTTGCCCGAACGGTGTTGAAGTAAGAAGCGCTCACCTGGCGGCTGTTTGCTTCGTTGTTCTCCTTCAAGTGTTGCCTGCCGACAATCTGAAACGTTGTACTCCCACCCGCGATGTTCGCGATCGGTATCTGGTGAGCGACTGCGACGGACTCCACGCCGGGTAGATGGCCGACTTCAGTCATTAACTGACGCGAGAGCGCAACGAGTTGTTCATTTTTGGCATATCTCAACGGGGGTGCCCACAGGCGCAATTCGGCCAGATGATTCGGCTGCAGTCCGATTTCAGTATGCAGAAGCTTGTAAAAGCTCTTACAAAGCAAACCCGCCCCGACCAGCAATATGGTTGCGGTGCATAGTTCAAATACGACCATGTTGGCTCCAACATTCCGCCAGACTGTGCCGGCAGAAGTGCGGCCGCCCTGCGTCAACCCCGGTTGCAGGTTCGACAACGGCGCACGGAGGATTGCCATCAAGGAGAGCAGCCCTGCACACGATAACTCCGCGGCGAAAGCAAACAGCAGAACATGCACGTTCAAGCCAAGTCCCTTCAGGTACGGCATGGCCTCAAGCATGCTGAGCGGAATCAGCCCCTTCAGGAGATCAATGGCACCATAAGCAGCTCCCATGCCTAATGAACCGCCGGCCAGGGTCAGTACAACTGCTTCCGTCGCAAATTGCCGAATCAAACGTGCACGACTCGCTCCCAGCGTTCCTCGCAGTGCAATCTCTCTCTGACGGCTTTGCAGACGAACCAGCAGCAAGCCCGATACATTGATGCACGCCATTAGGAGCAGCAGTGCGGCTCCGCTCAACAACAGCAACAACGTCGGGCGCAGGCCGCCGACGATGATCTCAGTCAGCGGCACAACCGTTGCTCCCCTTCCCTCGTCGGCATCGGGATATTGTTTCGCCAATTGGTCCGCGATTGCGCCGAGGTCCGCAGACGCAGCTTGCAGAGAGACACCATCTCTCAGTCTCGCGTAGGCGAGCATGCCATGTTCACCACGGTCTTCCGGCCTTCCGGACCGTTGCATCGGCATCCAGAACTCCGCTGCTGCCGCCGGCGCAAATTGGAACCATTGCGGCAGCACTCCGACGATGACCGCCGAAGCCCCATCGAGGACGACCGTTTTGCCGAGTACATCTGGTTGCATGCTGAAACGCGTTTGCCAGGCGGAGTAACTCAGGATGACTGTGCGGGGCGCGCCGGCTGTGTCTTCGTCGAGGCGAAAGTCCCGTCCCATTGCAGGCGTGACTCCGAGCAAGCGGAAAAACCCGGCACCCACAATAGCTCCATCCGCGCGCTCAACTCCTGTAGAAGTCTTCAACGCCAGCGTGCTCCCATCGAACGCCTCGACCGATGCGAAGACACGATTCGTTCTTTTCCAGTCGAGATAGTCCAGATACGAAAGGTGGAAACGCGGCCCCATGGGTGTGCTCTCAAAGAGCCCTACCAGCCGCGATGGGTTCTGATATGGCAACGGCATGATCAATACCGCATCGACAAACGCGAAGATGGCGATGCTGGCACAAAATCCCAGGGCCAGTGCCATGATTGCGGTACCCGCGAATCCCAAGTTCCTCGCGAATTGCCGGCACGCGTAGGCTACATCCGACCAGATGCTGCTCAGCAAAAGCGTCATATCCATTGCGAGTGTGCGCTCCCTGGTCGCGGTCTGATTGCCGAACAGCAGCAGAGCTTCCCTGCGTGCATTGTCGGGCGCCATTCCCGCGGCGATGTTGTCCTCGGTCCGCATCTCGATATGCGACGTGAGTTCAAGCTCAATCTCACGTTCCAAACGCGAGCGCGAAAGCAGGTTCAGGACACGGCGAAGCAATGACATAGTTCCCCCTACGCATATTGAAGGATCGCGCGAACGCCTTCGACCAGATGCTCGAAGGTCTTTTCAGCTTCTTCCAGCCGTTTCTGGCCTGCCGGTTTGAGCTTGTAATACCTTGCCTTACGCCCGTTCTCCGTCAGGCCCCACTCCGCATTGATCCATCCACTCTGCTCCATGCGATGCAGCGCCGGATATAAAGCGCCTTCTTCCACACGTAGGAGTTCCTTGGAGGCTCTTTGGATATGCAGGGCAAGCCCGTAGCCGTGTAGCCTTCCCATTTGTGCCAGGCTCTTCAACACCAGCAGGTCCAGCGTTCCTTGCAGATCATTCTTTGGCATACGGCTAACCCGTAAACAATTTGGCTTTCAGAGAATTTATACATAGATGTTTAGGTGTGTCAAGAACTGCGTACGAATGTATTCGGCCATTCGCTAGGAAGTTTTTGATGAGATAGCTTTCCCTTCTGGGTGGTTCGATCGTTTCGCTCCCGCATGGCATACGACTCACGACACCTGACAGCGCAGTTTCGCAGGCGATCGCAAGGGATTGGGCAAAACCGTGCACATCGGCGCAACTCTGTACACCGTCATCGGAGTCATGCCCAAACAATTCCGCTATCCCTTAGGGGACACCCGCGGCTATCGCGAAACATTCCGGCTCCGCCTGCGTACATCGTTGTACTTCAAAATGCTACGAGGGCTTCTTCGAAGAGGCGGGCAAACTCCTCCGCTCCGGCCGGGCGGGGAGAAAGTTTGGTGACGCGGTGCTGAGGCAGAGTACCTTCGACCAACGCGGGAAGGTCGGATGAGGTGTAGCCGAGCGCACGCAATCCATTGGGCAGTTTCAGCCGCTCGATGAACCAAATGATCCGATCTGAGAGCACCTTTCCTGCATCGGCGGGAAGCACACCTGATATGTTGGCGCCGAGAGCTTCGGCGGCATCCAGGTGCCGCTGCGGATTCGCACTGGCCGTGAAACGGAACACCGCGGGAGCGTTCAACACGACGGAATATCCGTGGGGTACCATAGCATGATCTCCAGGATATCCGGACTCAAAATAGCCTTTCACCATGCCCGACACGGGATACGACATTCCATGCGGCAAGTGCACACCGGCGTTGCCGAATCCGATGCCGGCGTAACAGGAAGCCAGCATCATATTGGCGCGAGCCTCGTCGTCGGAAGGGTCTTCCACCGCGCGCACCAGATATCGCGCGACCATACGCATAGCCTGGAGCGACCACACATCGCTAATCGGATTCGATCCCTGATACGCTGGCCGCACCAATGGGCGATCCGGCAAGGGGCGATCCGAGTAAGGCAATGCGGTGTAGGATTCGACGGCATGGCTCAGCACATCAAGACCGGTCGCCGCGGCCACTTGTGCGGGCATCGTGCGAGTGTTTTCCGGATCGAGCAATCCGATGGTAGGCTTGAGCCGCCGGCTCGCGATGCCGGTCTTGGCGTGCATCTTGCTCAAATCGAAAATAGAAACGCCGGTGGTTTCGCTGCCCGTGCCGGCCGTGGTGGGGATGGCTATCAACGGTTTCAGAGGACCCGGCACCGGCAAGCCCTTGCCGATGGGCGGATTCACGTAGTCGAGAAAATCCTCCGGAGGATAACAGCTGTAAAGATTGACGGCCTTGGCTGTGTCTATGGTGGAGCCGCCTCCCACCGCAACAATGGCGCCATAGTCGCTCTGCTCGGCGAAGGCGATCGCATCCCGGAACGATTCGTCGTTAGGCTCGACCCGCACGCGGTCATAAACTGTACAAGCAATGCCGGCCGCATCCAGCGACTCAATCACCGTCTGGAGAGGACGCATGCGCCGAAGGATCGGATCTGTGATTACCAATGCGTTGCGCATGCCGAGGTCCGCGAGGTCCATCCCAACTTCACGCGTGACGCCGGCGCCGAACCGCAAGTTGGAGGCGGCCATTTCAAAGGCGATTTCGTGAGTCATTGAGCGATTCAGAATTTCCAATTTGGCTTCCCGGGGACAGACGAGTATGCCCACTTCAACGTCTTTGCCCTAGACACCTGTCGATCCTTCTCCGATTCTAGATTCGGGGCTGCTCCGAGTGGTGCTCATAGACTACCGTCGCGGATCTTGTTCGTGGGTGGCGCGATCATCTTTTCGATCTGCAAGCCCGCCGTGCCGGAATGTATTTGGCGGGGAGCCCTCAGATCGCTGTAAATCGGGAGGCTGATCGAAAATACCGAACCTTGGCCTAACTGGCTGACGACCCCGATGCTGCCTCCGTGAGCTTCCACAATCGCCTTCGCGATGGGCAGCCCCATGCCTGCTCCAGGCGCCGTGAAACCTTGGCGTCCGCCACGGTAAAACTTGTCGAAGATCAATGCTTGTTCGAGAGAATCTATTCCAATACCCTGGTCAGCGACGCTGATGACGAGCCTGTCGGACTTTACCTCAGCAGTTACTTTTATAGGAGCTCCCGGATCAGAATATTTGCCGGCATTGTCCAGCAGATGCATCAGCACTTCACGAATGCGTTGGGTATCGATACGTACCGTTGGCAGGTCCGAAGGTACCCGAATCTCGACGGGGTGTTTCTCGAGGGACGTCTTCGCGTCCTCCAGTGCCGGTTGGAGCACCTCCTGGACAGAATGAAGATGCAGGTCGAGTTTGAACATGCCGGCATCCAGCTGGCGCATTTCCGCCGCTTCTGCTACGAGTCGATTCAGCTGATCGGTTTCTTTGTCAATCGCGGTAAGTAGCTCCCGTTTGCCGAGATCGCGAGGTGCGGCGTCGGACAAGAGCGCTGTGACGTTGGCTTTAATCGCGGTAAGCGGTGTGCGAAACTCATGCGTCACTGAATCCAGCAACGCCGATCGCAGACGCTCGTTCTCCTGCATAGCCTGATTCTTGCTCAAAGCCTCGAGAGCACGAACGCGCTCGATTGACAAACCCGCGAGGCTTCCAATCGCATCCAAAGTCCCGCGCGACAGATCGTATCCTGTCACACCAAGCGCTCCTACAATGCGCATACCCAGGCGCAGAGGTACATACGCGGTTCCTGCGTGCACACTGGGTTCCCCACGCAAGAGGGTTATGCGCAACAGGCTTTCGTCCACCTTGGCATCGGGCGAAGAGCGGTAAACCGAAGGATAGTCCGCCGCCACCATGGAGACGCTGCGAATAGCGAAGGTCTCCTGCACGTAGAGTGGCAACGCATTTAGGAGTTCGAGCTCATTCTCTGAGGCCAGGAGCCGCTGGCTCAAGTCGTAAAGCAGTTCCACCTCGCGGCGTCGTTGTTGTGCCGCTTCGGCATCACGCCGTGCGTGTTCCGCCAGATTGCTGGCCACGAGTGCGGTTATCAGAAAAGCGAAGAGTGCAACCCAGTTTTGCGGATCCGCGATGGTGAAGGTTCTGATCGGAGGAAGGAAGTAGAAATTGAAGGCAGCTGTCGCCCCCAAGGCCAGAACCACCGCATAACGCAAACCCCAATAGGCGGAGACAAGAAGGTCCGCGACCAAAAACGTCAACGCTACGGTCGTTGGATTTACGTGCAACCGAAAATCGGTCGCCGTAATGACGCCGATTGCTGCGACAACAAGGCCAAAACGGACAGCCTGCGTTCGAGCATGGCTTCGCACTTCTGTATTGTACGATGGGGTTACGGTGACGCGGTGAACGACCGGGGCTTGGTGACCAAGACGTCCGACGAGTGGTTGACCGAGGTATCCCCTGAGAAATCCAGAGGCACTTTCAAGCTATTTCTCGGCTACGCCCCAGGTGTTGGGAAAACCTACAGCATGTTAAGCGAGGCCATTCGCCGTGCGAGCCGCGGCGAAGATGTTGCCATCGGCGTAGTGGAGAGCCACAGCCGCAAGGCTATCGCGGAACTGGCGAGCAGGATCGATCGAATTCCACTCCGCAAACTCGACTTTAAGGGGACAGTGTTTGAAGAAATGGACGTGGACGCCATCCTCGCCCGCAAGCCAAGTGTAGTGCTGGTTGACGAACTGGCGCATTCGAACATCGAGGGCAGCCGGCACACCAAGCGATTTGAAGACTTAATGGACCTGCTCGAGGCCGGAATCGATGTTCTTTCCACGATGAACGTCCAGCATATTGAAAGCCTTGGTCCGACCGTGTTGCAAATTACGGGAGTGCAGGTCCGCGAAACGGTTCCGGACTGGGTGATGCAACGCGTTGATGAGGTCCAGTTGGTGGACCTGACGCTTCAAGCCTTGAAAGAGCGTATGTCGCGAGGCGACATTTACCCAATGGACCGAGTAGAACGAGCTCTTTCTCACTTCTTCAGGCCAGGGAATCTGATTGCACTGCGTGAGTTGGCGCTGCGCCAGGTCACTCAAGTGGTCGATCACAGCCTCGACGCTTATCTTAAAAAGGATGACACCCAATCGGCGAAGTGCGTCCTTGAGCGAATAGGTGTATGCATCAATGCGAACCCCACAGGTCAATATCTGATTGCTCGCGGCTCGCGGCTCGCTCAGGCTATGGGCGGCGAGTTGTACGTTTTCTACATTGATCTAGGCAAAAAACTGGACCCGGATGAATGGAAGAGCTTGACGGCGAATCTCCAGTTTGCAGAGAGCCTCAGTGCTCATGTGGTGCGAGCATCGGGAAGCAGGCTGATCGAAGGTATTCGCGAATTTACTCGTGAACATCACATCACGCAAGTGATCTTCGGGCGGTCCGTACGTGCTGGCTGGCGGTGGTTTCCGCACCTCTCCTCCATCCACGGACTCCTTCGTGATTCCCCGACACTGGATGTTCACATCGTGACCCAAGAACCCCATAGCTGACAGTCGGCTTCGCATTCTTGTCGCGTGCCCTCCTCCTGCGGCACGTCTCGTAGTCAGCTAATGGCTCGTTTGAGTGCGAGCATAAAGCGTTCTTCTGTGACCGGCTTGAGCAGATAGCCGGATCGAACCGCAAATCTCTCGAGTCGCCGCGGCGGATTCGCGACTGCATCGAAGATAGTTTCCTTGTGCCACTTCTCCTTACTTGACCAGCTCTTGTGCGAACGCCTCGATTGTCGTCGGCCCGTGGAACTTCTCGGTTCCCGGGTTACCGAAGTGGATCCAGCCTGAGTTGAAACTCTCCACCATCTCGATGTAGAGCCCGGTCCGGTCGGCTGGCGTGTCGTGAGGTATTTGAAGGGACTCTTGGTGATGCGTTTACCGCAGCTGGGAAGAGATCGAAAAGGCCTTTAATTCCAGTTACAGTCACGAAGCCGTTCGACACGGCATCAAGTCGTTAAGTCCGAGGCAATTACCTCGTGTACTCCGATCGAGGGCACTTCGAGCAGAACTAAAATCTCTTCAGTTCTGAACGATGCAGATTTCCCGGCCACCAATAGTTTTGCCGCGCTTACCTGGCGACCGTGCGGGATCTGAATGCGCGCTTCTTGGTTGGCAATCGGAATGATCTCGCGCAATGGTCCCTTCATCATCATCGGGTTTGTCAGATTCACGAGATGTACGGTCAGAGAATTTTTCTGACGCCACACTGAGATATCCAATATGCCCGGCCCTTTCACGCTCACCGGAGAAGTTTCGTTCGCCGCCCAGATCACTGCGTTGCGCAACAATTTCGCATGATCAACATCGAGCACTTCCCAAAACGTGCGATCCAGATCACCCGGAAACTAAACTACTCTACTCTGTCCTGACTCGCTCAAAAAGACGCCAGCGCTGTGCACCTTTACCGGCCGGGGAAAAACTTCCTCCATTGGGAGATCCGGATAGGTCATAGACAACGCGTGGGTATTTACTGGTGCTGAATCTGAGCTGCACCGCCAAGACGCGCTTTGCGGGCCGTTACCTCTTTGCTTGCGCCTGAGTCGGTTCCTGAATGATAGACCGCTCGGGTTCCCCGCCACCGCAAATCGGCCGCCATAGGCTCGGGAGCCTGCGCCGCTGAGAACATGAAGTTGTCCCGGGCACGAGTCAATTTTGTCAGGGTCGATAACTTTCTGCCCAGTACTGGCCGACAAGATGGAGCGCGAATCGTTGAACGTGAATAGTCAACAAACTCAAAGGCTCCCGATCCAACATCCACCGATAGCTTCTTGATCGGCTTCGAAAGGAAGATCGAATTATGGCTTTCTTTTTCATTGCTCGAACAACCAACTTTTTAGACTTTGCTGACGGATACGTTGCTCAGTGGAAGTCATGAGAGCTCAACTCCAATGTGCGATCGGAAAGAGTCATGAGACGAGTGGCCTTTACATGGACGACATTGTCCCGATTCTGAAGAACACCCTCGACCAGCAGAAATTTACTCCGAGTGACCAACAAGCGGTTCCGGTCATAGAGATCGGGCATCACGATCACATTGGAGATGTTTGTTTCATCTCCCAGAGTCATAAAAATGACTCCCTTCGCTGTGCCGGGTCGCTGCCGTGTGATCACACAACCAGCAGTGCGCATAAACTCTCCATCTTTGCACTTTTGTAGCTCCTCTGCGGAAAGAACTCCTTGTTCACGCAACTCACCGCGTCGGTAATACATTGGGTGTTTGCCGGTTGTGAGGCCGGTACCTGCATAGTCAGCCACCAAGCGCTCTTCAGTAGTCATCATGCTAAGTGGATGTAAATCGGATTCTTCACGCAGCCATTCACTTCGTTGACCGAAGAGTGGCCCTTCGGGCTTACCCGCCCGTTCCACCTGCCAGAGAGCATCACGACGATGCTCGATGCCGTCGATTTCATTCAATGCTCCGACTTTAGCAAGCGCTTTTAACTCTTGCTCAGTCAGCGGTGGGAATCGTTTCGCAAGATCCTCGGCTGAGCGGAACAGACCCTCCTCAATGCGCGATTTCACCAGCGCTTCAGCTGCAGTCTTTCGCAGGTCACTATACGTAGCCGAGTCCCACGCGCACCGACAGCGTCCCATCCTGTTCTCTCTCGATGGTGCACGGCCAATCGGAGGTTTGAACATCGATGGACTTGATTCGCAGACCATGACGTTGTGCATCTTTGACCAGCACTGCTGGCGAGTAGAAGCCCATTGGCTGATTGTTGAGGATGGCATACATAAATGCAGCCGGATATTTCACCTTGAAATACGCGGAAGCATAGGCAACCAGCGCGAATGACGCCGCATGACTCTCGGGAAATCCGTACGGAGCAAAAGAGCTAATATTCTGCACGATCTGGTGCTGCGTGGCAGTATCGATGCCTTTCGCTGTCATGCCGGCACGAAGCTTGCCTTCGAGATTCTTCATGCGCTCCCACGAGCGGCGCATGCCCACAGCGCGACGAAGTTCCTCGGCTTCTGCCCCTGTGAAACCTGCAACGGTCATGGCTATCCGGAGCAGTTGCTCTTGGAACAAAGGCACGCCCAGCGTTCGTCTCAGAACCGGCTCAAGGGAGGGATGAGGATATGTGATCGCTTCCCTTCCCTGTCGTCGTCGCATGTATGGATGCATCATTTTGCCAACGATGGGACCCGGACGAATGATCGCTACTTGGACAACCAGGTCATAGAACGTTTTCGGGCAATTGAGCGGCAGCGACGCCATCTGCGCTCGACTTTCCTCCTGGAACATGCCAATTGTGTCAGCCTGTTGCAATACGCGATAGACTTCTTCGTCCTGAGGCAGATTTGCCAGATCGACGGGGACACCGTAATAGCGCGGAATCAATTCGACACAATCTTTGAGCACGGCCATCATGCCGAGGCCCAGCAGATCGACTTTGATGAGGCCCAGACACGCGCAATCTTCCTTGTCCCATTGAATCACCGTGCGTCCGGGCATCGATGCGCGTTCAAGTGGTACGACTCGATTTAGTTGGCCTTGGCAAATCACCATTCCGCCCGAATGTTGCGAGAGATTGCGCGGAAGGTCCTGAATTCGAAGTGACAGCTCAAGGTATTTGGCAATGCGGGGATGCTGAATATCGAAACCGGCATCCATGAACGAATGCGCCATCGTGTCGGTCTTGCCGCGCCATTCCCATTGGCCCGCCAGCTTCGATAACCGCTCAAAGATTCCTCATCGAAGCCGAGTGCTTTACCTACTTCGCGCGCAGCAGACTTTTGACGATAAGAGCTGACATTTGCCGTCATGGCCGCACCAAGCTCGCCATAACGCTGGTAGACATACTGAATTGCCTCCTCGCGCTTATCACCTGATGGCAGGTCGAGATCGATGTCAGGCCACTCGCCTCTGCTCTCGCTTAGGAAGCGCTCAAAGAGCAGATCCATGCCGATTGGATCGACCGCTGTAATTTCGAGTGCGTAGCAAACGGCGGAATTGGCAGCACTACCGCGACCCTG
The DNA here is from genome assembly GCA_963823845.1 of Terriglobales bacterium. Classification (GTDB taxonomy): domain Bacteria; phylum Acidobacteriota; class Terriglobia; order Terriglobales; family Acidobacteriaceae; genus Alloacidobacterium. The sequence continues at coordinate 221,399 of CAWGND010000014.1, read as the reverse complement.
GACGAGAATGTCGTTGCGCTTGCAATAATCGACGATGTCCCAGACGATGAGAAAGTATCCGGCGAAACCGAGCTTGGCGATCAGTGCAAGTTCGTGTTCGACCTGTTTTTTCGCGCGCTCGAATAGTGAGCGATTGTTCTTTTGTCCGTACCGTCGCTGGACGCCTTCTGCGACGCGCTTACGCAGAAAGCTGTCCATCGTCTGTCCATCAGGCACTGGATAGTGCGGAAATTGATAGCCGAGATCGTTGAGCTCGAATTTCAGGCGAGAGGAGAGATCGACAGTACGCTCGACTGCCTCTGAGATGTCGTGAAAGAGCGCTGCCATTTCGTTCGCAGTTCGCAGATAGCGCTGACTGTTGACAGCAAGCAGGCGTCCAGCCTGATCGAGTTGGTACGTGATGCCGGTGGCAGTGAAGAGGTCCTGAATCTCCCGGTCGTATCGCGAAGCATAGCTTAACGCCATTGGTCGCAATGATTGGGAGATTCAGTGAGCGTGCGATGCGGATGGCAGCCTGATTCCGCCACTCCTCTGCACGTTCCTGATGCCTCTGCAGCTCGACGTAGACATTCTCCGGGCCAAAGATGCGCGTGAGATTCTTCAGTTGTCTTGTTTGTCCTTCTGCTTCTCCCCGCGTGCCAATGCAGCGGCCAGTGGACCTTCATCCCCACCTGTGAGACAGACCAGACCAGATGAGTATTGCTTCAGATCATCGAACGTTGCCGCACCATCGTTCTTGGTGCTTTCGCGCATTTTGAACTGCGTGATGAGCTGGCAAAGATTCTGATATCCCTCGCGTGACTCGCATAACAACGGCAGGCGCGCCGGTTCATCTGGATATTGATGCGGCAGCCATGCCGGAGGCTGGAGACGCGAGCCGAAACTCGAAACGGAGACTGCTGCGCCGACATGCGCATGAACGCCGTTGAGTTTTGCGCTGGTATGAAAGCGAGCCGAGCCATAGACGCCGTTGTGATCGAGGAGGGCCATCGCCGGCATGTCCATAGCATGGGCACACTCGACTAAACTCTCTGGTGACGAGGCGCCTTGAAGAAAGCTGAAGGCACTGGCCGCATGCAGTTCTACATATCGGCTAATCATACAAAGCGACGTAGCCGCCACTGTTCCAGCATGAGGTCAGGTAACAGCTGATGCGCATCCTGGCGAAAGGCAAGATCACATTGGCGCCTTCTTTGGACGATCCACTTTTGCACTCTGTGACCAAAACTTTTGCCTCCGCGGGACGGATAGATGCTGCCGGATGGCGGAAGGCAGGGAGAATTGAAGTTATGCCCGATGACTTGCGTGGGTGGAACGACAAATGGCTCGAGATGAAATCCCTCGGACCTATGCGTGTCATTCAGCACAGCGCGGCCAACATTTTCCTCGCCCACGATGGCGCGGATACGTGCCATCGTCACATCGAGACGCGAAGTCTTCCGGCAACTGTGGCGAGAACAAGCCGAGTTGCACCTTGCTCGTGCTGCCTGGTTCTGCGGTAAGTCTCAGCGCGAGAATTGCCGCCTGTGGCGGATGAGCATCAAGATCAAGGTGGGGTAGTTTGATCAAGAATCGCTTATCGTCGGTAGGCACCGCGGGCCGGACGGTGCGCGAATTCGTAGCGCCGCCTTTGAGCATCAACGTAACCGTCACAGAAGCGAGTGTCAGGATGCGGGTAGCGGCTCGGAAGATAAGCTGCTCCAGCATGACATTCACGACGAAGAGCAGCGCATCGAGTAATTGAAGCGGGAGTATCCAACTCCATGCCCTCTTCAAGCGTGAAATCTGGTTCTACTGGCTGAAACAGGTGCGGCGCTTCTCCGCGTGCTAACTGGCGAAGGCGTTTCCCCGCTTGCCCCATGCGCGCAATCAGTTCTTTTTCCGGCAGAGCGGCTAACATTTCCAGGGTGTGAATACCCCACAAGGAGAAGGTTTCCTTCTGTTTTTCTGATGAGATCGAGAACTGCAAGCGGCAGCGAGGCCAGTGTTGTCCTTTCTTCCCCTGGAGGGATGACCTTCACTCCATGTTGTGGCAACAATCCCCTGGCAAGTGCGACCGCCGCATGAGAATTACTGCTGACGGCAATACACGCTGCTACTCCGAGCGTTCTGACGCGAGTGAGGAGATTCTGGGCCAGATCTTCGGGCGGCCCGAAAGGCTCCTAGTTCCAGCGATATCGATGACACATAGGAAAATACTGTCTTCGCTCCGGTCTTCCACGCGAGGCGAGAATCCTCCCGCACATTCGAGCAGAATCGATTTCGTTCTCAGCCTCAGCGCTTTCGGAGCGTGCCAACACAATGGCTGACGGAAACGTGTCGACTTCCACCTGCGTCATGCCAGGGACGATGCCGAGCGCGCGAGCTTTCCTATTTAACGAGCAGACCTGTTGGAATGGCGGCTCCCCCGCCATTACGACACACGGCTTGTCATGGAACTCCGGCCTCAGACGCAGAAGCGCCTGTGCCGGAAATTCTCTGGCATAGATGCAGGCATATACCTCGGTAGGCTTTGTCATCCGGCACCTGCCCAGTATTCGACTACGCCAGCCCGCTGTGTTTACGTTCTGCGGTGGTTTGCGTAACGGAACCACGTTGTGGCCTCTTGCGTGAAGCGTCTACGCACGACTTCGAGCGAGTGTTCAATCCGGGTCAGTACTGTGACTTCGTCGCTACTTGCTCGTCCTGGCTGAAACCGTAACAGCAACTCACCACTGCTCTTCGCGCACGGAGTGTTGAGTCAGGAGCACAATGCTTGCCTGTGTCTTCTCAGCAGCAGCGCGGAAACGAAACCAGGTTGCCAGCGGCACGCGCGAGGAATGCTCGGGCGCAACGCTGCCCAAGTCGAGGACAATCGCGCTAAAGTCTCCGTCCCTCAAAAGGAGATCTGTGACCCAAATCTCCGGAGGATCAATTTGTGACAACGGTCTGTGCAGATAGAACCGACTTTCTGCTTTGTCTTGTTGAGGGCTTCTGCAGATTTGGTTCGAAAGCTTCCTTTTCTGATCGTCTCCTTGCGTCGCGGTTCTGCATATCGCGGTGCGAATGTTTCGGCTTACAGCAAACCGTTGAGTGCGTCGGAGAGTCCTTTCGTTTCGCTGCGTGGGTGCGGGCTGAAAGTCGCCATCATTCAATCCCTTCTTGATCAGGTGGAGGAATCAGGTATTTCTCCGGAAGAATGAAAGCAGGCTTCGACGCCACGGTTTCCGGCGCTTCTGTGCACCCTGCAACGCACCTGAGAGAAGTCGGGATAGATCGATACCCGACGCGGCCGCAGATTCAGGATGCAATGCATTCGATACGTCGACCCAGGCGCAGACTTTCCCTGTCCGAGTCATCTGAGCAATGAAAGAGAGTGCAACGGAAGTGCGCCCGGAGGATTCCGGACCGACCATCTCTGTAATGCCTCCCAGCGGCAGACCGCCTTCGAGCAGCGCATCAATTTCCGAAACGCCTGTAGCGGAAACCGGTCGTATGATTCGGGGTGCTGGAGTGAGCGCAGAAGGAATTCGGTGTGCGAGTGCGGATTCAATCTGGGCACGCAATAAGGTGGCGGAAGGCATATAATTATATTCGCTTTATATTCGCCTATATTGCCCCGGGGTTGTCAAACTTAAAGTTGCATCTAATACTGTGTATATCGGCTATATATGATTGTATTTGTTATGGGTTAAGGCTCTACAAAAATTTCCCTGTATTTTCTAGTTTTCTTCGCTAAACCTGGATCATTCACACTTGCCCACTGTGTGGAGAGCGCAGGCGTTATCTTCCAGCAGAGATCTTCCAGGGCAGACTGTCTTATCAATTTGAAAAATTGGGAACGCGCCGTGGGGCTTGAGGTCGGCGGCTATTCGGAACGTCCGGACTGGCCGAAGCTCGGGCCATCGCTGTTGATCACTACCTGCCTCATCCTGGCCATTCGGACAGCGAAGAGGCCACCACTATCCGACAAGACCACTGCCGATCCAGAACTGGACCGTGAGATCGATTATGCCATTCACATGGCTCGTCATGCCTTGTCTGCACTCCTATCGAAGAGCGAAAGCATCTTTCCGCAAAAGCGTGAGGCCTGGTATCAGCCCAGCGGAGAGGATGTACCGAAGTGAATGGCTTACTTGATTGACCAACTCGAAAACCTCCCATCTCCAATCTCTCTGAGACAAGAGCTGAGCTGCCGCGCTCTAGCTTTCGCGGCTTCTCAAAAGCTACTTCATGAAGTTACTGATGGTGAAATACCCAGCGTCATCTTTGGCAAAGACGCAACCGGACGTCATGGGAATTTTCATGCCGATTCGTACAAGAGAATTTGCTCGGAACCACAGTGGGCTCGCCGGCTGCAGAAAGTCCATACTGCCTCGAAGAAATCAAAATGCCGGGCCAATTGGCTATGGATGGAGTTGGATTGCGCGAATAGTTTGCGCGAATAGTTCCGACGCATTGCTGATGAATATCTTTTGCCATCCCAGGACATTCCTAGACGGTCGCGTCGCCCATCTGTTGGGTGTTGGACAAGACGCGATCCCTGAGTTTGGCTTTAAACCTCGCACACCGCTTCATGCCGGAAAGCGGGACAGCACAGAGATTGAAAGGAAGATCGGTGATTTACTGGTGGAGGCAAAGCTGACAGAGAGCGATTTTCAGTGGGCTAAGCCGCGCATGATTGAACGTTACCGTGATCTCGAAGATATATTTTGCCGAGATCAGCTACCTGTGTTGAATGACAAACACAGCGGTTATCAGCTGATTCGTAGCACATTGGCGGCATACGCGACGAACAGCTCATTTTGCGTGCTGTGCGATGCTCGTCGCACGGATTTGATCGAAAGCTGGTATGCCGTCATAAGAGCTGTGCGCTTTGCCGAGGTGCGCTGCCGGCTGAAGATTCTGACATGGCAGGAACTTGCTGTGGTTCTACCAGCCGATCTAAAGATCTTCCTTGAGAACAAATACGGAATAACCTCGCCCTTATGAACTTCCCACTAGCTAAGGAGAAACGCCGTCCTTAGAACGGGCCCTAGTTCCGTTCCGACGAACGACGTAATTACTTTCCCCGAAGTGCGGGAGATAATTCCACCAGTTAGGTGGCTGATGATGGGGCGCATAAAGATTTTTGACGTCACAGATCAGCGGGACGGGCCCTGATCGAGTATCAATGCGCAATCAAGACCAACGACAACACGCGTGGCGCACTCGATGAAGCCCAGCAATTGCTGCGACGGCCCTACGAGTTGCCCTGACGCCAACTGAGCAGCTTGTGGCTGTATGTTTGAATGCTAAGTCGAGGAGGAGCACGAGGTGTTACAAAGAGGTGAACTCAGCGGTGCGCTGATTCAGAGAACAACCTCGGAGGCTCCTCAGAGACTATGTATTACATCGGATTAGATGTACACAAGAGGACGATCAGCTATTGCGTGAAGGACGCAGCTGGTCAGGTGCACAGTGAAGGCAAGATGGGATCCAGCCGGGGTGAGCTAGATGCGTGGATCAAGACCCTTCCACAACCCCGGATGATCGCCATGGAAGCGACGATTTTCACCGGGTGGATATATGATCATCTGCTTCCGCATGCGGAAAAGGTGAAGGTGGCGCATCCCCTGATGCTGCGCGCCATCGCCGCGTCCAAGAAGAAGAACGACCGGATCGATGCCGGCAAGATCGCCGACTGTCTACGGTGCGACTTCTTGCCGGAGTGCCACATGGCGACGCGGGAGATCCGGGACCGTCGACGCACGCTGCGCTACCGTAGTCTGGTGGTCAAGCAGATGGTGCAGATGAAGAACCGTGTCTCCGGTCTGCTGATGGAGACCGGTGTGAGCTACAACAAGCAGCGGCTGCACAAGGTAGGCTACTTCGGCGAGCTGATGACGACCAACAAGGAAGTGCAGCAGAGCATCCGGCCGCTACTGAAGCTGAGCCGGGACATGATCAGCCGGTCGCAGAAGCTGGAGTACGCGTTGATCAGTTCTCTGGAGCGAGATCCACTCCTGCAGGAGCGGCTGCGGCGACTGAGAACGGTTCCGGGCGTGGGTCCAATCACGGCACGGACGTGGGCTCTCCAAAAAAAAAAAAAAAAAAAAAAAAAAAAAAAAAAAAAAAAAAAAAAAAAAAAAAAAAAAAAAAAAAAAAAAAAAAAAAGCCGACAAGGGATGCGCATGCCGATTTCCAAGCAGCGGAACAAGCACATCCAGCGAGTGCTGATCGAGGCTGCCAAGCTAGCGCCCAGGCGTCTCACTAAGTCGCCCTGATCCACGCCAGAGAACTGGAGAGAGGACATCGGAACCGCGCCACGTTGGCTGTTGCCAGGAAGATGGTCTGCTACATGCTCGCCGTAGAGCGCAGACAGCAGGACTTCGTGCCTGCCGCAGAGTTCCGCCGCACGGTCGCAGCGTAAAAGACCTTCCCTTCTAAAGGGAAAGAAAAACATCGGGATTCATGAACGCGCAGGCTGCCAGGTCCCGCCGATTGCCGACTGGGCGAGGGATCAGATCCCAGGCCCCTACGGATTGTTTCGGGACTGGCAGAGAACACCAACTCAATCTTCTGTGACGGCTCTTCGAGCCCGAGACTGCAAATGGATGTCCGGTCCTGCACGGACCACCAGCCGAGAGGCTCTTGAGCGCAGTGAAGGATCCTGATCTACGCAATGCGCGCCCTCAGGAGCGCGCCCATAAGCCTCGTGTTTTTTCTCTTGACTTTGACTTACATAGATGTCGGCAATCCGGAACTTTCGGCAGAGCAGCTCTCTCGAGATTTGCGGTGCGTGGTGTGAGGAAAGCTTGCGACGAGGGCAAGACGACGATAGTCTCGCGTTTTCTTTGTCGCGGAGCCAGGTACGACTGGTGTTCGACGCCATGACATCATCTATGAAACTCAGCGGCAGGATGTAGCGGAAAATGTAGCGGGGATGTAGCAGAATCAGGTTAAAATCGCGATGTTTGAGGGAATGGGAGCTTATTGAGTGTCGGTGATAACCCTTTGATTTTGGTGATTTTATTTGGCTCCTCAGGTAGGACTCGAACCTACAACCCTTCGGTTAACAGCCGAATGCTCTGCCATTGAGCTACTGAGGAGTGTCTGGCGGGGTGGCGTTTTCGCCTATGTTTTTATATCAAATGCTTATGGCTGAGTCAAAGAAGGTTTCCGCTTGTGTATGGTTTGATTTTTCGCATTTTCCGGATTGAATTTTGACGCTTCGGGGTTCCCTGCCGGCTCCTTGCACGTGACACTTCCCTGCCCGATTCAGGCGTGCCGAGCTCTCTGGTTCGCGCCTCTTTGCGCGGCAACGTTGCCTAGTGGCGCCGCGTGGCTCGGCGGCGCCCTGTATCTGTGGGAGATGGCCGGTGGCTTCGGGTTCGCTGGGTGACGCATTCGTCGTGTTCGTCATGGGTTCTTCGGTGGCATTGAGCAGCGAGCCGTATTGTTCGTCGAGTTCGCGATTCCATCGTTCTTCGATGGCCGCTGCCTCGTCCTCCTCGTCTACGTCGTCGTCGTCGGTGAGGTCTTCGCTGTCGTAGCGTTGCAGACGCGGTCCTACGAGCGAGCCGTCTTCGTCTTCGTACGTTTCGCGTACGGTTTGGATGCTGCTGTTCTGCCCGACGCGGCGACTGTGCTGGGAGGCGACCTGCAGGCCGTAGATGAGGATCCGGGCACGGTGCGCGTCGATGCGGTTAGCGGCGAGGGCGATGATGACGTCGGAGAGCGCAGTCAGGATGGTGTCGGCATCTTCGAGTTGCGGCAGGAGTTGGACGAGGGTCGAAGGCTCGCCGGATTTGCGCGATGGGCTCTTCTGGTTGCGCTTATTGTAGTGGAAGTAGCAGAAGTCGCGGCTGGGTGAGCGCGGGCGACTGGCATTTCTTTCCGCTGGAGAAGATGTGGCGGCATTCGATGTACATGCTGGCTCTCCGTGGTGCGCCCCCCGGGGGTGTTCTTGGTAAATTCTTCTTTCTGCAGGCGGTTACGTGCATTGGCGTTTCCCACTCTTTCGCAATCAATGTGAAAGGATGGGCACCCAAGCAGTTCGTGTTTGTGCCGGAAAAAGGAAAAGCCCGCCATGCCTGGCGGGCTTGTTTTTTTCTCTCTTTATCTAGTTTAGCAATTTGGGTGGTAATAATCGGCGAAAGTTCGTCTAGTTTTTTCGCTTTGGAATGTGTGGGTTAGAAAGTTTCTTTGCCTGAGGGGGCTTGACACGGTTTTCGGCGGAAGTTTCCGGGGCTAAAGGGGTTGCTGGAGAAGTTGAGTGAGAGTTCATGCGAAACAAGCATTAAGAACAATCCGTTATTGAGAGTTCAATTTTTTCAGCATCCTGACGCCGTTTGTGTTGCCGGGATTAAGCTGCAATGACTTCTGGTAATTCTCAATAGCAAGCTGCTTGTCGCCGTTATCCATGTAGGCCTCGGCGAGGCTGTCATAGGTGTTGTAGGACTGCGGGTAGGTTTCAACGCTCAGCTTGAAAATCGCAATCGCGTCGATGAACTTCTTCATGCGGATCAGTTGATAGCCAAGTTCGATCAGTTCATTTTCACTGAAATCGTAAGCGCCGGGTTGCGTGGTCTTAAGATCGCGATACTGCGCGACTGCTGCCTCGGCGCCCTTCTCCTCAATCGTCTTGAAAAGCACTTCGCCGATGGGTTTTCTGGCAGCGAGGTCCTCCACTTTTGCCAGCATTCCATCCAGCGCAGATCGATCGAAGACCCGGCCTCCGTAAACGACAGCGGCAATTTTTCGAGTGTTGCCGATATTGTCCAGGGGATTCGCGTCGAGCAGCACCAGATCGGCGATTTTTCCAGCTTCGACGGTGCCAAGGTCCTTTTCCCTACCTAAGAACCGCGCCGGATTCAGGGTAGCGGCCTGGAGTGCCTGCATGGGAGACAGCCCGGCCTGCACGAGGAAGCCCAGTTCGTCATGCAGACCGAAGCCGGGGAAACAAAATGGGTTTGCCGTGTCGGTGCCGGCTAAAATTTCGACTCCTGCTTTCTGCATTGCGCCCACTACTTCGAGATCTTTTTGAAATTCTCTTTTCCCGTAGGCGAAATCTTCTGGCGTGTGCTTTCCATCCACGGTCGTCGGGTCCCAGCCGCCTCTGATTCGGGCGGGCAGGTATTTCAGCCGAACATCGTTGAGAAAAGCCGGATCATCTCCGTACGCGAACATGTGCAACAGCGTAAGTGTCGGGCACTGCCAGGTGCCATTGTTTTTCAGCACAGCAAACAAGGCGGCAGACTTCTCCGGACTGTAAGTGTCCAGCATCATCTCCCTGGATTCCTTTATATGCGTCCCCCAGAATTTCACCTTGCCCGAAGCTATGTCCTCCGTCAGGTCGGCCTGCTGGGCGTGCATGAGCTCTGCATCGTGTGTAGAGCACGCAGGAAGAATGCCAACCAGATGCTCGAAGCTCTTCTGTCCAGCGCTCGACGCCTCCCTGGCCGAGACTGAGATCGGCACATGTCCCTCATATGGGATACCCTGCTTCTTTGCTTCATCGGCGATGGCGAGGTATTCCTCGCGGGAAAGAAACTGGTACACCTTGACGAAGTCAGCGCCATGTTGCTTCGCCTGGTCGACGACCTGTCGAGCTTCCTCTTCACTGCTCACGGAGATCGATCCAGGCCAGAGCGGCTTTGGTCCGTCGATGATGGGGCTGCCTATCGACATATGCGGACCAATCAGTTGCCCGGCTTCGACTTGCTTCCGCCACTCGTAGTCGCTGGGGGAGCCCCACATGATGCGTATCCCGGTTACACCGTTGGCAATGAATAGCGCCAGATATTCTTTGCCGGTGGGATGAACGTGCATGTCCCACAGGCCGGGGATCAGAAACTTGCCTGTGGCATCGACCGAGTGTGCACCTTCGGGCACGGACGTCCCGCCACTTTTTTCTATTTGTGTAATGCGATCGCCAACGATGATGACCGTCATATCCGGTCGGGCTGGCGCGCCGGTGGCGTCAATTACCGTAACGTAACGGATGGCGACGACATGCTGAGGAACATTGGGATTCGTCTGCGCTGCCAAAGAGGATATGACGAGAGGAAGAATTGACCATCCGCTTAGTCTTCTCATGCGACTTCTTTCCGCAGGGGCTATGCCGTGAGATCGATCCGCGGAGGCATAGTTGGTGCTGGCTGAGTATAGCTAAATCATTGATGTAGGGCCTGATCAGTCGTCCAAGGCTCGACATGGTCACCGCATCCCGAAGCTTAAGATGGATCTGTGACCCGGAGGAAACCGTCATGGCTGATCGGTCGGTGGTGTTTGCTGCGTATGCTTTTGTCGTCTATCTGAAAGATTCTCTCGGCGCGGAGACGCCGCTTGGCGGGTTCGCGGATGCGGAGGGGCTTCCGCGGAAGGTGCCTGGCTTGCATAAGGTTGGGGACGTGACGCTGAAGCGCGGCGTGGTAGCGGGTTCAAGCACTTTGTCGAACTGGATTGCGGGGGCGCGCAGTGGTGGAGCGACGAGCAAACTTGACGTCATAGTGACGCAACGAGGTGCGGGCAACACGCCGCTGCAGTCGTGGCGATTTGTTCAGGCTTACACGACGAAATATGTCGGGCCTCCGTTAGGGGGTAAGACCTCGGAAGTGGCGATTGAGACGCTGATTTTGTCGGCTGAAAGCGTTGAGATTGTGCCCTAGGCGCATGCGCTGAATTTTGGGAAATGCCGTAACAGAAGACTGCCTCGCTGCACTATCGCTCAGATACGGAAAAGCGAGGTTAGATATGGTTAAAACTATGGATCCCACGGGCCCGGCCAAGCCTCGGGTCCCAACCCAGTCAGAAAAGGACGCCTTAAATAAGGTAAAGCTGAATACGTTTACGGTGGTTCCGACCAAGGTCGATCCCTTTGGCACGGTAACGGCCACCTGGAATGTAACGGTACCGAATACCGGATTCGACATCGTTATTAGCCTGAACGGACAAGAGGTTGCTAACTCCGGCAGCAAGACATTCAAGCTGGCGACTCAGGGGCAAAACTTCACCCTGGGAGCTGGGATCAATGATCCACCACTGCCGCTGGCGGCCAGGATACTGAAGGCGATTCCGGTCCTGGTCAATACGACCGGTTGCCAGGATGAGAGTTTTACCGCTGCGACCTTTACATCCCAGCTGAAAGACTCCCTGGATTCGGCGTTCAGCGGCGGGGGAAATTTCTCCCTGAATCCAGGCGGATCGACGGTGACGGCGGGCGATGCCGGGCTGGTCGATATTCATGTACCGATCACGATCAATGTTCCAGACTGGTTCGACGCGGACATGGATATCCATATCCAGTTGACCATTTCAGGAGCGAACGGCCATGTGTTTGTTGCCGCGCCGGTGGTTGATCCGACGGCGAGCTTCCCCGTGTTATCGGGCATATTAAGTGGCGCTTGCTCAGATGCGGTTTCGACGGGGATGACGAAGATGGCGTACGCATTCCTGGGGCGGATTGTGGACAACGAATTACGCCCGGCGGTAACGGCGCAAATCGAGGATACCGTGAACAAGTTCACAACATTGCTGCAGAACAACGACGCGCAGCACCGGACGTTCGCGATGACGACGCTGATCTTTTCGGCTAATGAAGGGCTGCTGATTACTGCGTGTCCGCAGACCGCTTGAAATTGATAGACAGGTTTCGGTGATGGAACAGGTGGCGGACGCTGCCTGTTCCATCACCGCATTGCGCCACCGGCAGTTTCCACCTGCCGGTGATTTTTTTTAATACAACAATACGGCGACGCGGTAGGTGGTGAATCCCTGGTTCGCTGCCTGCTGGTTGCTGCACGCGCCTACGGATGCGGTTTTGTATCGGCCAGTGCTCAGGCGTTGCTCGAGCTGATCGGGCAGACGGTCGAGGCTTGTTCCTTCCCAGCGCATGACGAAGAGCGCGTGCGTGCCGCTGACGTCGCCTTCGTCATTCGCGCAGTCTTTGCGTGCGGCATCGGGTGGACGGGATGTGTCGATGCCGTGCCGGCTGAGAAGGGCGGCGATCTTCTGCTCGATCTGGTTGGAGGCCATGCTCTGGACGGCGGTGTCGAAGTCGACGACAGCGTACCAGTAGCCGGCCTGCTCGACGACTCCGATGCCGATGTTAGTGAGCCTGGGGTCGAGGATGTTGGCGCGGTGCGGCGGTGAGTTCATCCACTCTTTTTGCACGCCTTCGGCGCCGCCGCCCATGGCTACGTTCTCGGCTATTTCCCGGAAGTGCGCTCCAGCTTGCGCGGTGCGCGTCTGGAGGTCGGGCTCTCCGGGGAACTGATGAGAGAGGGCGTGCTGGTTGACCATCTTTTGCGCGTGCGCCTGGGCGGCGGCGGCGAGTGCCGGGTCCCAGTGCAACGGTTGCAGGCCCTGATCGGCGCGGGCTCTGTTGGTAAGGTCGAGGAGCGTTTGTTGCTGGTCGTTGGGGAATTGCTGGGCGTGTGCAGTCAGCGTGGCCAGAAGAAGGAGGGGAATGAGGAGTCGTGCGCGCATAGTCACCGGATTTTGATGCCCTTTTTGGAGTGTCTGTTGTTGAGGTGTGTTTGGGTTTTCACGCTCCCACCTTTGTAGTGGCTACCATCGCGAAAAGCAGGCCCTTCGCGTTGCTCAGGATGACAGCTTTTATTTTGTTGCGGGGGCGGGCGTCGTTTTGTCGGCGGGTTTGTCGTTCAAGGTATAGATGACCTCGCCCGGGCGGGTGTAGTGGAGGCGCGCGCGGGCTTCGTGCTCGATGGCGTCGGGGTCGTTCTTCAGGTGGTCTACGTGCTCCTTCATGCTGGCGTTTTCGTCCTGCAGCTGCTTGATCTGCTTCTGGAGTTCCCTGTCTTCGAGGCGCTTCTGTTCATACGCGGTGACGCCGTTCTGGCCAACGACGACATGATAGCCTAGAAAGATTGCGAGGGCGACGGCTGCGGCCGTGGCAATGCGGCGACGCATGCGGTATGCGAAAACGGCGGCGCGGATGAGATTCGGGTTTTGTGCGATTTGCTTCACTACTCGGTGTGTGCCCCAGGGCTAAAGCCCCTTTTCTATCCTTCTGGGTTGATGCACGGATTAAAGCCCGCGCCTACCCCACTTTGTTCATGCTCATTCTTCTTTATCGGCGGCCGTATCGATTCAATTAACCGTCGGGCACACAATTACCGTGTTCTGCGCTTTGCCCGACGACCTGACAGCCTCCCTCACCTTTCCAGTAAATTTTTCTTTCACTTGTGTCGTCAAGCGGAAGTTCTCCTTTATGGGGAAAAGGAACCAACCTCGGCAAATTATTTTGTGCGCGAATGTTTGTTATGGTGAATTCTTTGGATGCGTAGGAACTCCGGGGCTAAAGCCCCGCATATTAGGTTTTCTTATTCAACGGCCTAAAGGCCGGTGCTTCTACCCATTTAAGCTGGCTGTGCTTCGGTTGCTTTGCCGCAAGCTGTGCACCTGCTGATTTAGTTCGAGCTGTGTTTCTGCCGATTTAGTGCATTGCGAATTGTCGGGGTGATTGATGGAGCCTTATCGGGTTGTTCTGACGACGGTTTCTTCCGCAGAGGAAGCCAAACGGATGGCACGAGCGCTTGTGGAAGAGCGGGTGGCGGCTTGCGTGAATGTTGTTGACGGCGTTACATCTGCGTATCGCTGGCGGGGTGCGGTTGAAGAGGCCTCCGAGGTGTTGCTGCTAATCAAAACACGTGTGGAAAAGCTGGAGGCGCTGGAGGGGGCTGTGCGCCGACTGCATTCCTATGACGTACCGGAGTTTGTGATTCTAAAGGTGGACGGGGGCAGCGCGGCGTATCTGCGGTGGCTGGATGAATCTCTCGAATAGCGCAGGCCAATTTTGTTATTCTCAAGGTTGCCCATGCGTGTGCTTTATGTTGTTTTCGTGCTGAGCATTATTGCGCTGATTTTTACGGCGGTTGCGGTTGCTCGGCACATACGCCGGCACGAAGCAGCCCGCGAGAAGCATGTGGAGATTGCGGAAGAACAGGAAACCGTTTCGAAGGCTGATTCTGAATAGGTTCAATTCCGGGAGCAGGGGGAAGACAGATTTATGGCACAGACCTCAGCATCAACTACCGTTGCGCCAGGCTTGCCCGCTTATTCGTCGGTTCGCTGGATTGCCTCAATTGTTGCGGGAAGCGCGCTGGTTGCGATTTGCGCGCATGTATCGGTGCCCTTGTTCTTTACTCCTGTGCCGATGACGTTGCAGCCGTTTGCTGTTCTGCTGCTTGGATTGCTGCTAGACCCGGCGGCTGCGTTTGCAGCGCTGGCTCTCTACCTGGTGGAGGGCGCGGCTGGCCTGCCGGTGTTTACGCCGCAGGGACCGGGCGGGATTCTGCAGTTGATGGGGCCCACTGGCGGATATCTGATGTCGTATCCTTTTGTGGCAGCGCTGGTGAGCCTTATGTACAGCCGCCTTCGCGGTCACAGGTTTGCTGCGGGACTGGTTTCTGCCGCAGCGGGCGATGCGGTGATTCTTGCCTCGGGCGCTACGTGGATGGCGGTGGTGACGCATCAACATTTTTCAACTTTGCTTTCTCTTTCAGTGGTTCCTTTTCTTCCCGGTGATGCGCTCAAGGTTTGCGCTGCCGCTGCCATCGCCGCAGGCTGGCTGCGTGTGCGTAGAATGGAAGGGGCGGTTGGCCGCTGATTTTTCCCCACCCCATGGCGCGAGCGCTACTCGCGCTTCGATAGAAGTAGAAAGGAACCAAACCTGCAGTGACCGCATCCATCTCCTCCTCAAAAACTGAATCTGCCGAACCGCACGCACCCCCCGCGCTACCTCGCGAGATCAAGATTGCGCACAGCCCGGACTCCGATGACGCATTTATGTTCTATGGGCTGGCAACGAACAAGATTCGTGTGAACGGCTACAAATTTACCCATGCGCTCTGCGACATCGAAACGCTGAACCAGAAGGCAATGCACGAGGCCTTCTATGATGTGACGGCGATTTCGTTCCATGCGTACCCATATATTCAGGATAACTACGCCCTGATGGCCTGCGGCGGCTCGGTGGGCGAAGGCTATGGGCCGATGATCGTGGCCAGCCACAAGTTTTCACTGAACGCGGTTAAGAAGCTGAAAATCGCCGTGCCAGGGAAACTGACGACGGCATATCTTGCGCTCAAGCTTTTTGCTCCGGAGATTGAGACTGCGGTTGTTCCCTTCGACAAGATTATTCCTGAAGTGATTGCCGGGAATTTTCAGGCGGGCCTGATCATTCACGAAGGACAGCTTACTTATGGGCAGAGCGGTCTGCACAAAGTGATCGACCTGGGGCAGTGGTGGCGCGAAGAGACGAAGCTTCCGTTGCCTCTCGGCGGAAATGCGATACGGCGTTCGCTGGGCAACGATGTGATGGTGAAGGTGACACAGGCGCTGCGTGACAGCATTCAGCATGGGCTGGACAATCGCGAAGCGGCGCTGTCGTATGCGATGCAGTTTGCGCGCGATCTCGATACGAATCTGGCAGACAAGTTTGTCGGGATGTACGTGAATGAGCGCACCCTGAACTATGGAGAGGACGGGCGCGAGGCGATTCGCAGACTGCTTACGCTCGGGCATGAGCGCGGGATCATTCCGCATCCGGTGAAGGTGGATTTCGTCGGCTGACTTGCCGTTCAGGCGGACGCGCCTTCGGCCCTATTCGTGGCGATGGGAAGGCTGTACTCAGCGATGGACGTTATCGGGAGCCGGGCAGAAATTACAGGCGGCAGCTTCGTGAGCTGCCGCCTGTTTCGTTTGGTAAGCCAGACAATTACTTAAGTGCCTGGGCGACTCCGGGCAGTGAGGTTGTGCCCTCTTGTCTTACTGCCTGCAAGGCATTGGGATCGAGTCCCAGTGCAATGAGAATCGTGGGGGCCACTTGTGATGTTGTTGTTGGCGTGGAGACGGTACGGCGCGCGAAGGAAGGATTCTCCAGGAGCAGCATTACGTTTGTGTCGTCATGCGAGAAACCGCCGTGTTCTTCAAGCTTTGCAGCGCTTCCTGTGTAGGTGACGCCTACGTTCGGGGTGACGATGATGTCAGGCGTGCGCGGATCCATGCCCGGCCCAAGTCCCGGCGTGTTGTAGTTAAGCGATACGGTGGGACCGTAGAAGATCTGGCCCAATCCGATAGCTGTCGCATTTTTCTCCAGGGTTTGGACTGCGCTCTCTACGTCTGATCCCGGCTTAAGCCACAGCAACGAAATGTCATCTTCTGTGGGGCCGATGCCGGTTGGATTCGCGGGCGATTCGGAATCGGGTAGAAGGCTCGCGAGAAGGTTTGCGGGCGATGTGCCGTTATTCGTCTTTCCCGGATGGGCCTTGTAGAGGTTGGGATCGATGGGCGATTGTCCATGCTTTGCCGTGATAACGATCAGGGTATTTTCGAACAAACCTGTGCTTTTCAGAGCATTAACCATGTCACCGATGGACGCATCGACGTATTCGATCTCGCTGAGCAGTGAAGCCGACGGTACACCTTTTGCGTCCAGATAGCCGCCTGTGACACCCCCCTCGATCAGTTTTTGTCCGACACTGACGGCCTGAAAGTTCATGCCAAAGATCACGGGTACTTTGCCGGCCAATCCACTGTGCGTCTTGCCGTGAATTTCGTTGACAATAGCGTTCACCTTCAGCGTGTCGTAGCACTGGATGTTCTGGAAGCTATTGGTCCACGCAGTGAGATCAGCGCCCGGATCGCGAATGGCCGCGCAGGATATTCCTTCCGATGTGATGACTCCGGGCAGCGCAACTACGTTGGAGTTGATTTCCGGAGAGTAGAAATCGTCGACCGCTAAACCGCCGCCTCCACCTGCAATCGCGGTATAAGCAGGATGCTTGTCAGACCATGCGGTATAGCCGCCAGCGTCATGGATGACCTTAAAGATGGAGTTCGTCCGAACAAAATTCCAGGGAAAAACGGGAGCGCATCCTGCGGCGGGATCGCGCGGAAGGCGCTTGGGATCGATGGAGCCAACGCCGCCATCGGTCAAGCCCGCTCCGGGCCATCCGCCATTCAGCTTGGTCTGATCGATGTCAATGCCTTCTTCGTATTCGGTTGTAGTGCCGGTCGGCAGTGTAAAGGGTGTGCATGGTCCGGCGGCCACGCCATTGCCGGTTGTCTTTTCCGGCGGGTCGAGTGAACGGTCATAGGCTACGTCGTAGTAGACGCCCATCGTCTTTGGAGTTGAGCCTGTGACAATGCTCATCAGTCCTGGGAATGAGTCCGAAGGCTTCGAAGTGGAAGCTGAGGTGTAGTTGATTGCATTGTGTCCCAAGGAGGACAGGTTCGGGCAATACGGGTCACCACCATTTACGTCTTCTATTCCATTAGCGCAGTTCAGAAAATCGACGGCATGCATTCCGTCGATGCTCAAGAGGAGCACATGCTTGATTTGACTTGAACCGGAGTTGTCTTGGGCTGTTAAATGCGCTGGGGTTGTAAGTGCAGCGATCATCGCGGCACTTGCGGCTAACAGCAAACAGGGTTTCATACTAACCTCCACATGCTTGATAGCAGCCCGCGCTGTAGTGATGTGTTAAGAATAAATAAATAAATAGGTTGACTAAGATTCAATAGCTTATCATCAGCCGTCAGTATCTTACTGCACGCTTAATAAACATGCCGCGTTTCGTTAATTTTCAATGGCTACGTCGTAAGTCTTCAGTTAGTATTAAGGTTACTGTGCTTGCTGGCTTCTCTAGAAAAGACTGTCCTCGAACTACGTTTTCGTTCAGGATGACAACTTAAGAATATTGCCGTACGAAGAAAAAGCCCCGCTTGCGTGGGCTTTTCCTTCTTGCTGAATACTGTCTGTTAGAACCAGCGCCTGGCTGAGAACTGTAGCTGGCGTGGGCCATAAAGCAGGCTGCTGGCTGCAACGCTACATCAGGCCAACTTCTATTTTCATCCCACTCTCAAGATGGATGTCTTTGTTCGCTCGCAACACCGTTGCTGCATCTGTCGCTAACTTGGTGTCCAGCTGAACACCTTTCATTGTGCTTCCTGGTGACATAGGCGCGGCTTGTTGTTCATCGCCGCCCAGCGTTAGGACCGCCGCCTGTAGCGGCTGCCATTGCCCCGACATTGCGCGTCGATCCCTGCGGCAGACTGCCAGAGGATGCCTCCTGATCGGAGAGCGATGGTCGCGGGGCGATCGCAACTAAAACACCATGTATCGGCTTCTGATGACCGCCTTTGACGTCCAACTGATCGAAGAGAATGCCGAGCGATACATTTCCGTTTCCGGCAGCCTTCGATTCAACCTGTGTTACCCTGCCCTCCAGCTTTGATCCTTTGGGGATGATTGAGCCATCCGTCATTTTTAAGTCGGCTACAGTCTTTGCCATAACGGCATCGCCAACCTTTGCGGATTTCGTATCCAGCTTGCTCGTCAGCTCTGCCAGGAGCGACTGTTTCGCTTCACTGGTTGTTGTTTGCGAGTAAACAAAATTCGCCGGCACCACCGAAATCGTCCAACATAAGGCAGCAACCGCAATGTTTTTTCGAAAATGCATCATTTGTCTCGTCGTATCCCCTATGGTTTTTTGGTATGGCAAATGCACGGCCCGTGATTCGGACGGTGCAGAGTGGCTGCTGAATTCTCATCCGTGATGCGCGAAAAAGTCAAAGAAAACTTGCAGAGGCATGCAAAGTTTGCACCTAGTACTTTTTCCGCTGACACCCCCTAACTTTTGCCAGTATTTATCGCGCATAGCGTTGACTAAAGTCCGCCATGACCTACCCCCGCGTACCCCCAGGTTGAGCGGAGCGCGGACCAATAAAGAGTCGCTTACTTGGCAGGAGAGACCATGAACCAGGTGAATTGCATTACGGCCGTTACATACAGGCTTGTCGCTCAGGATGCCACGGGGCAGAACAACATCCAAGCTCGTCCTGTTGAAGTCGAACACGTGCTGATTCGTTTTTGGAGTCAACGGGGCCACGGATATCCGAAACCAGAAAAACTTCAAGTATTTGGCCGGCGTCAATTTCACATTCGGGGCAAGCAGTTTTCGAGCGCCGGCGGCAAACAACGGAAAACATAAGCAGGTGTCAATAATCGCGGTACGAAGAGGAGAGTTACGATGAAGAAAATTACTTTACTCACATTGGCAGCAATCGTTATGACGCTTCTGAGCTGCTTGCCAGCGATGGCACAGGTACAGGTCACCTTCACTATGTCGTCAAGCTTCTACGCGGGAAACGCTAAGCTGCCCGCCGGAACCTATTCACTGAAACTCGATTGGGGCGAGCAAGGTATCCTAGTTCTCCAAAACAGCGCCGGCACGCACTCGGTAACGCTGGAGTCACGACAGTCTTCAAAGAAATCAAGCAGCGGGAAGTCGGAGGTACTCTTCAATCGATATGGAACAACGGAGTATCTGGAGGGGGTTGCGACCTCAGACGGCACCTCAGTTGCCTTTCTGCCCACTAAAGCGGAGACGATTGCTGCCAAAACAGCTAAGGCTCAACCACATTCTGTGCCGACGAAATAATTGATACGTATCAAGAACCTGATTTGCAGCGGCCGTTTTGAGTAAATCGAGCGCCTAGGGACGGTGCGCGAAACGGGCCGTCTGCTGAGTAGCGTCGCTTAGAAAAGGTGGCTGACTCGGTGAAATGAACGTGGGGTTTGCGTTACTCTCATCTTTGGCCACTTTCCTTTTCTCAAAAACTGTTCGCCGGCAACCGCTGGCTGTGATTGGCATGACGCTGCTCATTCTGTTTGTGGGCATGGCGCTGCTTGCCCCGTTGCTCGCGCCTTACAGTCCGGCAACGATTGATCTGAATCATCGTCTGATGGCGCCAGGGCATGCGCACTGGTTCGGAACCGATGAACTAGGGCGCGATATTTTTTCGCGCACGCTGTATGGAGCGCGGTTGTCGCTGCTGGTGGCTAGTTCGGTGGTGGGGTGTTCCCTGCTGCTGGGGCTGATGATTGGCGGCCTTGCCGGGTACTACGGCGGCGTGCTGGACACGGCGCTGAATATTTTCGTGATGAATGCGTTTCTTGCACTCCCGGGGATTTTGCTGGCGATTGCATTTGTTGCGTTCCTGGGGCCGGGGCTGATCAACCTGATTCTTGCGCTTTCGATTGGCGGATGGGTTGGCTATGCGCGGCTGGTGCGGGCACAAGTGCTTTCTGTACGCGAGCGGGAGTTTGTGGAGGCTGCGCGGTCGCTGGGCGCCAGCGATCTGCGTATCTTTACGCGGCATATTCTGCCGAATATTCTGCAGCCGATTATCGTGCAGTCAGCCATTGGCATGGCGGGCGCGGTGCTGGCTGAGGCTACGCTGAGTTTTCTCGGGCTGGGCGTGCCGCCTCCTGCGGCGAGCTGGGGCGCGATGCTGAATGATGGGCGCTCGCATCTGTTCGATGCGCCGCATCTGGTGGTGTTTCCGGCGATTGCCGTGATGCTTTGCGTGCTCTCGTTCAATTTTCTGGGCGATGCTCTGCGGGATTATCTCGATCCCCGTACTCGGATGAGTGTCGGTTTGTAGTGTTATTTGCGCGTTGAGGTTCGTGCTTTCCCACCCTTGCTACGCGAGGATGGGGCACCCGGCATTATTGGCTACCTTCGCTCAAAGCAGATCCTTCGCTTCGCTCAGGATGACAAATCCTTTTTTGACCAGCTATTTCAGCAATCCGAAGACGGCGACTCCGGTGGGGGTGCCGATGAAGACCTTTCCGTTGACGATCATCGGCGTGATGAACTTGTTGCCGCTGCCGAAGTTGTCGCGTCCGTTGGCTGCCTGATTACTGTTGTAGAGTTCGGTAGCTAGATTGCCAGCGTCGTAGGCGTGCAGCACGGCAGGAGATGCGTTCTCGACTGCCCATACGATGCCATTCTGCGTGCCGTTCGCGGTTATGCCGGGCGTCGTACCGGGATATGTAAAGGATATGGAGGTCTGGCTGGAGGGTGTAGTCCCCAGTTTCCCGGACTGCAGGGTGAATGCCTGCAGCTTGCTGTTGATGCTGCCGTAGTAGACGGTGTTGTTGAACCAGGCGGCCATCCCGAACTCACCTGAAAGCACGTTCGAGAGCTGCTGGTAGATGTTGTTCAATGATGGGCTGAATTTGCCCATGTTGTCGCGATCGACCACGTAGATATTGCCGTCCTTGCCTGCTCCCACGGCGAGATGGTGGGTTGCGCCGGCTACATCGGTCACGTCGGGCAAAAGCAGGACGCCGCCTGATCCGAGGTCGAGGTCGTTGATCGACTGACTGACGGTGTTCCAGGTGTTGAAATAATCGGCGACAGAGAGCTTGCTGTTTGCCGTCGAAACTTTCAAGAATGCATTGCCGAAATTGCCCTGCGAGGGAAAGCCGCTGCTGCTCATCGTCGTGTCGAAGGAGCCGTTGGCGTCGAGAAAGTAGATGTTGCCCTGCGTATCGCCGGCAAGTCCGGCGCCTGCTTGCCAGATCGAGCCTTCGCCATTGTCAAAGTGCGGTGTGCTGGAGCCGTTCGGGGTGAGGTTAAGCACGCTGGTCTGCTGCAGAGTGGTTTCGTTGTACATCATGAGCCAGCCGGTGTAGGGGTCCTCGTCGCAGTGCGAAGTCCATCCCATGAAGATAGAGCCGTTCATCAGGAGCAGGCCGACGCGCTCCGCATACTGGCCGGAATCGAAGGTCTGCATGCCGTTGTTCGAGCCGTTGCCGCTGCCCGGGTAAGAGGCGGTGATCTCGGCCGGGCCACTTTCCATCTCTGCGCCGGTTGCGAGGTTCAGGGCGTGGAGGCGCTGGTGGTACGCGCCCTTCTGGTCCTTGCTCATGGCGGCGACGAAGATCGCGCCGAGCGTCCGGTCAATGACCGGCGTGCTGGTGATGCCAATTTCGGGAGAGATCTGGCCGCAGCCGTGATCGTCGCTCGTTGTTTCGCCGGTTTCGAGGACAGAGAGCTGCCACAGCACGGTGCCGGTGTCGGCGTCGAAGGCGTAGACGCTGTCGTGCTCGCTTACAACGTAAAGAACGTTATGCGAAACGCCATTGATGGCGAACTGTGACAGGTAGAGTGGCTCGGCATCGACTTTGCCGTCCACGGGTAGGAAGTTGATCTTGCCGAAGCTTGTGGAGTTGACGTTCGAAAGAGCCAACGTGGTTTCGCCTGCGTTCAGGCCGTCGCGGGCATTGTCGTAGTGATACGTTGTCACATCCACACCTGCCTGCGGTGGAGGCGCGGCCGCATTGACGGTCAGAGCAAGCGTGACTGTATGCGTAAGGGATGGCGATGTGCCGGTAAATGTGACGGTAGCGTTGGCGGTCGCGGAGTTTGCAGCTGCGGTCAGCGTCACGTTCTGTGGCGTACCCGGAGCGAGGCTCAGCGTCGATGGGCTGGCGGTTACACCGGTAGGCAATCCGCTCACGGCTACGTTCACAGCTCCGGTGAATCCGTTTTGCGCTGTTGCGCTGAGCGCCACCTGCTGGCTCGTTGCGCCTGCGGTGATGGTCAGCGATGGCGGTGCGACGCTCAACGTGAAGTCGGGTGGCGGTGCGGCCGCATTGACCGTCAGAGCAAGCGTGGCTGTATGCGTAAGGGATGACGATGTGCCGGTAAATGTGACGGTAGCGTTGCCGGTCGCGGAGTTTGCGGCTGCGGTCAGCGTCAGGTTCTGTGGCGTACCCGGAGCGAGGCTCAGCGTCGATGGGCTGGCGGTTACGCCGGTAGGCAATCCGCTCACGGCTACGTTCACAGCTCCGGTAAATCCGTTTTGCGCTGTTGCGCTGAGCGCCACCTGCTGTCCGGTTGCACCTGCGGTGATGGTCAGCGATTGCGGCGTAACGCTCAGCGTGAAGTCGGGTGGCGGTGCAGGCGCGTCGATCTCAAGGGCCAGATTGGCGGTATGGCTTAATGAGCCGGAGGTGCCGGTAATGACTACGGTCACTTTTCCAACGACGGCGTTGGCGGCGGCGGTCAGCGCGATGCTCGTCGACGTGCCGGGAGTGAGGCTAAAGGTGGAAGGCGTGCCTGTAACACCGGAGGGCAATCCGCTGAGCGAGACATTTATCGTGCCGCTAAAGCCATTGCTGGCGGTGGCGCTCACTGCCAGATTTTGCGATGACGCGGTGGTAATCGACAGGCTGGCTGGCGAGAGGCTCAGCGCAAAATCAGGCAGCGGTTTGGTGACAATGGGCGCAGAATTGGTTCCGCATGAAGTAAACAAAAGCAGGAGGATGCCGCAGAGGCCACTCAGTAAAACATTCGCTTGACGGCGGCGAAGTAGCATGTCTGACCACTATTACACGCCGGCTCGGGCCTTCGGCAAGCAGCTTCCGTAAAGACGTTTTGCCAGGCCAACATTCCCATTAGCGGCTGCCACCGCCGACAAAATGGACGATTTCGAACTTGTCTCCGGGCTGGAGTGAGGTTTTCGTCCAGGAGGCGCGGGAGACGATTTCGCCGTTCTGTTCGATGGCCACGCGGTCGTTTTTGAGGCCCAGAATCGCGATCAGGTCGGAGATTTTTGCACTGGCTGCGAGTTCGGGGAATTCCCTCGGCTGGCCGTTGATGACGAGCTGCATGGGTTGAGGGTATCAGAGCGACGGCCGCCTCATTTACCGCAGAGGACGCTATGGTACGCGGAGGATATGCATAGAACTCTTTTCACCACGGAGAGCATAGAGGACACAGAAAATGCCCTGAGGTTACGTGCGAATTTGCTAGCGCAGGAGGCGCCAGAGGCCCCAGACGGCGGCGATCATTAAAACCAAAATGACGTTGCAGAACATGGCGACAGCCACACCACGCATGCATCCCAGGCCGTCGTCTTCGGGAGCCTCTCGAGGTTCTGCGTGCTCTGCTAACGGTAGACGCTTGTCATGGACGGGCCGCAGTGAATGAGTGTAAGTGCTCATGGCCTTCCCCTCACCGGGGTCTATCGGCCTCGACCTGGTGATACTTGAGAAGACCGCGAGTCGCTTAGCGATTGTGCTCCGAATCAGGACATGGGTGCGCCAGACAAGCTTGCTGTGACGGATTGAGCGCCGCCGGAAGCACAGATATTTCCGTGATTTTTACACGGATTTTTCGCCCTTCCTTGACGGCAGTGATGAGCAGAACTACTCTCACAAGAGAGGCTTCGGCGATAAAACGCTCAAGCGGTGAGGTTGTGAGATGCAGGGCGCAAACTATTTCTGGAATTATGTTCCGCTGATGCTACAAATCCTCGCTGCGTGCGGGCTTGGCATAGGGATGGCGACGGCATCGTGGTTTCTGGGCCGCCATCGCAACATCAAGGCCAAGCTCGATGCCTATGAATGCGGTATTCCGGCGGAGGGCGACGCCCGCGGACGCTTCTCCGTGCGCTTCTACATGGTAGCGATGCTCTTCATCCTTTTCGACGTGGAAGTGGTCTTCATGCTTCCGTGGGCTGTCATCTACCGCGACCTGCCGAGCATTACCGGCTCGCGGCTCTTCGGCTTCTGGGAGATGCTGGTGTACATTGGCTTCGTGCTGGTCGGCTTCTTCTACATCTCGAAAAAAGGCATTCTCGACTGGTCTTCCGACAAAGGCGACCTGTAGGCTCTCGTAGTACCTCAGGGGCTAAAGCCCCCTGCATATCATCAACTTTATGGCACGGCTAAAGTCGTGCACCTTCAAAACACGGCGAATTGATCCGGAACTGATGTACAGTGCTACTTTCAGGTGCGGAAGATTGCGACTCAATTAGCTGATTGAATCAGGGACTCGATGGACTCAGCCGTTCAAGGGAAAGATGCTGTTCGCGCGGCGCTGCCGGAGAACCGGGCGCTTGCTTCGCTGCTGGCATGGAACGCCGATGCCGTTCTTGACGCAACCTATGCTCTCAAGGAATTGACGGTCACGATTGCCCGTGATGAGATTCGCGGCGCGTGCGAGGCGGTGAAGGCCGCGGGCTATACCTTCCTTGAAGATGTGACGTGCGTGGACTGGTACCCCAGCGAACCGCGCTTCCACGTGACCTACCACATTCTTTCATTCAGCTTGAAAGACCGGGTGCGGCTTGTCTCTCCGGTCGAGAGCATTGACCCAACCATCGACAGCATTACTGCCGTCTGGCCTTCGGCCAACTTTTATGAGCGCGAGGTATGGGACCTTTTCGGCGTGCGCTTCCATGGGCATCCGGAGTTGCGGCGTATCATGATGCCGGAAGAGTGGGACGGACATCCGCTGCGCAAAGACTATCCCGTGGAGGGCTACCGCTGATGCCTACAAGCCCTGAGCTGGCGAAATTCGTTGAGACGTCGACGCTGATCAAGCCCCATCCGGAGGAAGGCACGAAGGATCGCACGATGGTCCTGAACATGGGGCCGCAGCATCCCTCGACGCATGGCGTGCTGCGCCTGGTGATCGAGATCGACGGCGAGACTGTACTGAAGGTCGTTCCGGATATCGGGTATCTGCACACCGGCATTGAGAAGACCTGCGAGGCGAAGTTCTATCAGCAGGTGGTTCCGATGACAGACCGCATCGACTACCTGTGCCCGATGACGAACAATCTGGCGTATGTCCTGGCTATTGAAAAGCTGCTGCAGCTTGAAATCCCGGATCGCGCGCAGTGGATTCGCGTGCTGCTGAATGAGTTGACGCGGTTGAACTCGCACCTTGTCTGGCTGGGCACGCACGCCATGGATATTGGCGCGCTGACGGTCTTTCTTTACACGTTCCGCGAGCGCGAAGACATTCTGCGGCTCTTTGAGCATGTCGCCGGGCAGCGCATGATGACCTCGTACTTCCGCGTAGGCGGATTGGCGCTGGAACCGCCGCTCGACTTCTTCGACCGCGTGAAGGTCTTCATCAAGAGGCTGCCAGAGAAGATCGATGAGTACGAAGGTCTTCTGACCGGCAATCCGATCTTCATTAACCGGCTGAAGGGTGTGGGGCATCTGAGCGCGGAAGATGCGATTGCCCTGGGTGTGACCGGGCCGCCGCTGCGAGCTTCGGGCGTGGACTGGGATCTGCGGCGCGACATGCCGTATTCGAGCTACGAAAAGTTCCAGTTCCAGGTACCGGTTTCGAACGGTTGTGATGTATGGGCGCGGTATGTGGTCCGCCTTCAGGAGATGCGCGAGTCGGTGAAGATCGTTGAGCAGGCGCTCGACGGCATGCCCGAAGGCCGCATCACGGCGGATGCGCCGCATGTGGTTCTGCCGGATCGCGAGAAGATGAAGACCCAGATGGAGTCGCTCATCTACCACTTCAAGATTGTGACCGAAGGCTTCACGGTTCCTGCGGGGCAGGTGTACCAGGCGGTAGAATCGCCACGCGGCGAGATGGGCTACTTTGCCGTGAGCGACGGCACGGCCAAGCCGTATCGCGTGCACATGCGGAACCCGTCGTTTGCCACGCTGCAGGCGCTGCAGACGATGTGCGCAGGGCGGCTGATTGCGGATGTGGTCGCGGTGATCGGATCGATTGATATTGTTCTGGGGGAGATCGACAGGTGATGAGCACGACTGTCGGCGACGAACGAGTTTTTATTGAGCTTTGGATATCGTTTGCTTCCCTGGTGCGCTCGTATGTAGCGGCGCATGATCTGGGCAGAGTGGAAGGCCATGCGTTTGTCGATGCCGGCGAAGATGGCCGGCTCACGGTTCGCGAAGAGAAGAAGATCCTGGTCGTGGAATTTGATGCACAGACTGGCACAGGCGATTGGGCAATATACGAGGACGAGCCTGGACCAGATCGACGGCTGGGCGGCGGCGAGTTTCGCATCGGGACGGACAGCCTGGTAACGTTCAGCGATCGGCGGGGTGCAGTTGAAATGGAGATTGCGGCGGAGGCTTTTACCGCCAAGGTTTTTGACGAGGATTAACCGCAGAGCTTGCGCAGAGGTCCGCTGAGGAAAGCATCTTGCACCACAGAGGGCACGGAGCACACGGAGATTACGCCGCGCCAGGACGACGAATTCGAGGAATTCTTAGAATGAGCACACTTCAAACTACGATTTTTTCACCGGCGACGGCGGCGCGCTTTGATCGCCTGGTGACCCTGTATCCGATGAAGCGCTCGGCGCTTGTTCCCATGCTGCTTTATGCGCAGGATGAGGTTGGCTACATTTCGGATGCGGTGATTGCGGAGATCGCGCAGCGCATCGGGATCACGGAACTCGATGTGCGCAGCGTGCTCAGCTATTATTCGATGCTGCGGACGAAGCCCGCGGGCAAGTACAACGTGCAGGTTTGCACGAACATTTCCTGCATGCTGCGCGACGGGTACGGCATTCTGGAACACTGCAAGAAGCGGCTCGGCATCGGGCACAAGGGAGTGACGGCGGACGGACTCTTTTCACTCGAAGAGGTTGAGTGTATCGGGGCTTGCTGCTGGGCTCCTGCAATTCAGGTCAACTACGACTTTTATGATGAGCTGACGCCGGAGAAGATGGACCAGATTCTGGATGACTACAAGGCCGGCCGTGGAAAGGAGACCGTGTAACGATGCCAAGACTCGTCTCCCATCCCGATGAGGTCAGAATCATCTCCCGCCGCTTTGGACAGGGCGCTACGGATATCGATAAGTACATCGAACTGGACGGCTACAAGGCTGTGCAGAAGGCGATTGCGAAGGGTGCTGACTGGGTCATCAATGAAATGAAGGCGTCTGGCCTGCGCGGGCGCGGCGGCGCAGGCTTCCCCACTGGCTTGAAGTGGTCGTTTGTGCCGAAGCAGTCGGAGCGGCCAAAGTATGTTCTGGTCAACGGTGACGAGAGCGAGCCGGCAACGTGCAAAGACCACGTCATCTTTCTGCACGATCCGCATGCTGTGATTGAAGGAACGATGATTGCTGGCCTGGCCATCGGATCGAAGCTTGGCTTTATCTATCTGCGTGGTGAGTATCGTTATCTGCTCAAGATCATGGAGAAGGCCGTTGCGGATGCTTACGCGAAAGGCTTTCTCGGTAAGAATATCTTCGGCTCGGGGATCGACTTCGACATCGTGACGCAGACGGGCGCGGGTGCTTATGAAGTCGGCGAAGAGTCGGCGCTGATGGAGTCGCTTGAAGGCAAGCGCGGCGTCCCGCGCATCAAGCCTCCATTCCCGGCCGTGGTTGGTTTGTACGGCGGCCCGACGGTCATCAACAATGCTGAGACGATCGCCAGCGTGCCGCATATTCTGCTGATGGGCGGCGAGGCGTACGCCAGGGTCTGGCTCGGAACGCAATGGCGGGACGCGCCTGTTTGGGATTAGCGGACATGTGGTGAATCCCGGCGTGTATGAGTTGCCGATGGGCTACAACCTGAAGAAGGCCATCTATGAAGTCGGCGGTGGCGTTCGCGGCGGCCGCAAACTGAAGGCTGTGGTGCCGGGTGGGTCTTCGACGCCTGTGCATGCTGCCGGAAGAGATCGATGTCGGTATGGACTTTGATCAGCTCGGCAAGGCGGGAAGCGATGCTGGGGTCGGCTGGTATCGTGGTGATCGACGACCAGACGTGTATGGTTGAGTTTGCGCTGCGCACGATCCAGTTCTATCAGCATGAGAGCTGCGGCTGGTGCATTCCCTGCCGCGAAGGCACTGACTGGCTGAATAAGACGATTCGTCGCGTACATGCTGGTGGTGGCGTGGATAAGGACCTGGACAATATCCGTATCTTGCCGAGAACATGCTGGGGCGAACGTTCTGCCCGCTGGGCGATGCGGCGGCAATGCCGACCATTGCGTTCATCAAGAAGTTTCGGCATGAGTTTGAAGATCATTTGAATGGCAAGCCTTGCCCGTACGCGCGCACCGAAGAACCGGCGCTGGTTTAGAGGATAGGAAATTCATGGCTGACGTAACGTTCACAGTCGATGGCAAGAAGCTGACCGCGCGCGCCGGGACGCTGCTGATTGATGCCTGCAAGAACTGCCGGCATCGAGATTCCGGCGTTCTGCTACTATCCGAATCTTTCACTGCAGGCGGCCTGCCGCATGTGCGTGGTGCGCATTGAGAAGATGCCGAAACTGCAGACGGCGTGCACTACTCCCGTGACAGAAGGCATGGTGGTTGCCACGGAGACGGACGAGATCAAGCAGGCGCGCAAGGCGACGATTGAGCTGCTGCTCGGGAACCATCCGCTGGACTGCCCGGTATGCGATGCTGGCGGCGAGTGCGAGTTGCAGGACATGACCTTCAAGTACGGCGCGGCTGAATCGAAGTACGTCGAGATCAAGCAGCATCGTGAAGAGCAGCAGTGGTCGCCTGTTGTTTATTTTGATCGTCCACGCTGCATCCTGTGCTATCGCTGCGTGCGCGTTTGCGGCGAGGGCATGGATGTCTGGGCGCTCGGGATTCAGAATCGCGGCGTGGGCGCGGTCATTGCTCCCAATGGCCAGGACCATCTGAACTGCGAAGAGTGCGGCATGTGTATCGATCTGTGCCCGGTCGGCGCGCTGACTTCCGGCACCTATCGTTATAAGACGCGGCCCTGGGAGATGAACCACATCGCCACCATTTGCACGCACTGCGGCGATGGCTGCAAGACGACGCTGGGCGTGCGCAGCGTGAAAGATGGCACGGAAATCATCCGCGGGGACAACCGCGACAAGAGCGGCATCAACGGCGATTTCCTTATGTAACAAGGGACGTTACGCATTCGATTTTGCGAACCGAACAGACCGGCTGACCAAGCCGCTGGTTCGCCAGCCGGATGGCAAGTTTGCCGAGGTGAGCTGGGACCGTGCGCTTGATTTTGCCGGGAAGAAGCTGCGCGAGATTCGCGAGGCAAAGGGCGGCCAGTCGATTGGCGTGATCGGCTCGAACCGGACGACGAATGAAGAAGCGTATCTGCTGCAGAAGTTTGCGCGGACGGTTCTCGGCACGAACAACATTGACCATCACCGCACGGCGGACTATGTTTCATTTGCTGCAGCGCTCGCCGGCAAGGCGGGACTCACCGCTTCCCTGCGCGACACGGAGACGGCTCCGGCGATTTTGCTGCTCGGAAATGATCCGACGGAGCAGCACCCGGCACTGGCGTGGAATTTGCGGTCGAATGTGCGGCTCCATCGCGCGCGCGTCTACGTCGCAAATCATAAGGAAATCAAGCTGCGGCGGCAGGCGAAGGCGTTCATTGAGATTCCACAGGATGGCTATGCATCGCTAGTACAGTACCTGGCCGGGAATGATGGCGCGATTGCCGCCAATGACAACACTGCAGCCTTCCGCGATGCGATCCGTAAGGAAGAGTCGCTGCTGATTGTCTTTGGTTCGGAGTATCGCGGGCGCGATATTCAGGCGCTGGTGGACTTCGGCCTCTCGCTTCCGAATACAAAGTTTGCCGCGCTTGGCGACTATGCGAATTCCCGCGGCGCGGCAGACATGGGGCTGCTGCCCGATCTGCTGCCGGGCTATGTTCCCGTCAGCGATGCCGCGCATTTTACGGAAGAATATGGCGCGGCCCTGCCGCCGGCTGCCGGGCTCGATTTGCTGCAGATGTTCGATGCGGCGCAGCGTGGCGATCTGGCCGCTTTATATGTCGTCGGGTCGAATCCGGTATCGCGCTATGGAATTGATCCAGCAGCGCTCAAGAACACCTTTCTTGTGGTTCAGGACATGTTCCTGACCGAGACTGCTGCTCTGGCCGATGTTGTCTTCCCTGCCGCCAATCTCTATGAGAAGTCAGGCACGGTTACAAATACCTACGGTGATATTCAGCTGGTCAAGAAGGCTGCGGACAAGGCTGGCGTGCGCACGGATTTTGAGTTGATCGTGCGTCTCGCGGACCACATGGGCGCTGATCCGAAGAAGCTGGTGCCGTTTGGGCGCGGCGTGAGCGCCGACATGGGACAGTCGCGCGGCGCGCACTCGGGCGAGGCCGATCGTCATGCGGTATGGCTTGCGGCGAATCATCTGGAGACGAAGCTCAGTCCTTTTGACCCGTTTGCTACGCTGGATGAGATTCAGCGGCTGGTGCCGGGCTATAACGTGTCTCGTCTGGAGTTGCTGACCGGGACGGAACAGCCGGAGAAGTTTGATCTGGTGCAGATTCAGCCCGGCGGCTCGCGCCGCGACCTGGTTCTGCCGGCAGAGGACACGCTGTTTACTTCGGGAACGCTTGGCCGTTACAGCGATATGCTGAAGGCTGTCGTCGAATCGAACACAACACCTAACCCCGCGGAAACGGCGGCGGACTAGCACTTTTCTTCTGGAAGGCCCGATGGAAGTAAGTATCTGGATCTTTTTACTGTTGAGCGTGCTGAAGGTTGCCGTGGTTACGGTGCTCCTGCTGATGGCGGTCGCTTATACAGTGCTGCTGGAGCGCAAGCTCGTGGGGCGCATCCAGAACCGCTGGGGACCCAGCCGCGTGGGGCCGTTTGGCCTGCTGCAGCCGATGGTGGACGGCCTGAAGCTTTTTCTGAAGGAAGACCTGCTACCGACAAGTGTTTACCGGCCCCTTTATATCCTGGCGCCGCTGATTGCGCTGAGCTGCGCGCTGATTTCGATCTCCGTCATCCCCTTTGGAAAAGAGTTCCATGTCAAAGGCGTTGATCTTTTTCTGATTTCCGATGTGAATATCGGACTGCTGGTTATTCTCGGCATTACGGCGGATTGGCGTTTACGGAATTGCGCTGTCTGGATGGTCGTCCAATAACAAATATTCGCTTCTAGGCGCGCTGCGCGCGAGCGCGCAGATGATCAGCTACGAACTGGCGCTGGGGCTGTCGCTGGTGGGTGTCGTGCTGCGCACCGGCTCGCTGCGGCTGCGGGACATCGTGAACCTGCAGGCGACGCATGGGATGCTCTCGTGGAATGTGTTCGGCGGACTGCAGTTTGTTGCTTTCTTTATCTATCTTGATGGCCGCGTATGCTGAGACAAATCGTGCTCCGTTCGATTTGCCTGAGGCGGAGAGCGAACTGACCGCCGGATACCACACCGAATACAGCTCGATGAAGTTCGCGATGTTTTTTATGGCGGAGTACTCCAACATGATCACGGTGAGCTGCGTGGCGACGCTGCTCTTTTTCGGCGGAGGTCGAGTCCTTTCGGCAACCTGCTGCCAGCAGTGGGGAGGACCTGTGGTGCAGGCGCTGCTGCCGGTCTTCTGGTTCGTGATTAAGGTTTTCTTCTTCCTGTGTCTTTATGTCTGGGTGCGCGGCACGCTGCCGCGTTTCCGCTATGACCAACTGATGGGTTTTGGCTGGAAGTTTTTGTTACCTGTGGCGATTGCAAATATTATTGCGACGAGCCTGTGGCTGGCTTTTCGCGCAGCGTAAAGTGGCTGAGCCGTCTCGGCCCTGAACGCTGAATTACAATTTGTTTCTTCACGGTTCCTTTCGCTTAAGAGCATGCATCTAGTTCTGTTTTTCATCTTCGGCGGGTTATGTGTTGCGGGAGCCTTGAATCTCCTGTTGCAGCGCCACCCTATCAACAGCGCGCTTTCGCTGATCGTGGTGATGACTTCGCTCGCCGTGCTGTATCTTCTGCTGGGCGCGGAATTTCTGGCGGCGGCACAGGTGATCGTTTATTCCGGCGCCATCATGGTGCTCTTCACCTTTGTCATCATGCTGTTGAATGCGGGTGAAGAAGAGCGCACGCATGGCAGCAAAGCCGCGTACATTGTCGGATTTCCCGGAGCCGCGGCGTTGCTCGGCATTCTGACCTACATCTTTCTCAAGCAGCGCGATCATCTGGGATCGGCGAAGCTTGGCGGTTACCTGGTGACGACGCATGACTTGAGCCGCGTGCTCTTTCGTGATCTGCTGCTGCCGTTTGAAGTGACGTCTGTGCTGATCCTGGTTGCCATACTCGGCGCGGTTGCACTGGCGCGAAAGGAGCACTGAGCAGAATGGTTCCGATTGCCTATTATCTGGTGCTGAGCGCGGTACTGTTTTCGATCGGCGTGGCCGCATTTCTGATCAAGCGCAACATTATCACCATCTTCATGTCGATTGAGCTGATGCTGAACGCGGTGAACCTGACTTTCGTTGCTTTCGCTCACCAGTGGCATCGCGTGAACGGGCAGATCTTCGTCTTCTTCGTCATGGTGGTGGCGGCGGCTGAAGCTGCCGTTGGACTCGCGATCATCATCGCCCTCTTCCGCACCCGCAGTACTCTGAACGTCGACCAAGTGGATTTGATGAAACTATGACCGGTTCCCTCCATCTCTGGCTGATTCCGCTCGTTCCCTTCGCCGGATTTCTGGTGAACGGTCTACTTGGCCGCCGCTTTCCCAAGGCGCTGGTGACGGCTGTGGCCTGGGTTGCCACGCTGATTCCCTTCCTGCATGTGCTGAATATTGTCCTGCACTATCGGTTCATTGACGCTTCCCTACACGGAAAACGTGGGGACGTGGATCACGGCGGGGAGCTTTCATGCGGACTTTGCTTTCGCGTTCGATCAACTGACGCTGATCATGCTGCTGGTGGTGACGGGCGTCGGTTTCCTGATTCATCTCTATTCCGCCGGATACATGGCGCATGAGGAGGGTTACTGGCGGTTCTTTGCGTATCTCAACCTCTTCATGTTCTTCATGCTGACGCTGGTGCTGGCGGAGAACTTCCTGCTGATGTTTGTGGGTTGGGAAGGCGTCGGCCTCGCATCGTACCTGCTGATCGGCTTCTACTTTCACGAAGAGACTCGGCGGCCAACGCGGGCAAGAAGGCGTTTGTCGTCAACCGCATCGGCGACTTTGGATTCCTGCTGGCGATGTTTCTGCTGATCGCGCACTTCGGCACGCTGAGCTTCAGCGAAGTTTTCAGCCAGATCGCGCAGCATCCGGAGTGGCAGGGTGGCTTCTTGACTGCGATTGCGCTGTTCCTGGTGCTGGGCGCGACGGGTAAGTCGGCGCAGATTCCGCTCTATGTCTGGCTGCCCGATGCGATGGAAGGCCCGACACCAGTCTCCGCTCTGATTCACGCGGCGACGATGGTCACGGCTGGCGTTTACATGATGGCGCGCACGCATGCGATCTTTGACCGCTCGCCGTTTGCACTGACGACGGTTGCGATCATCGGTGCAGCAACGGCGTTCTTTGCTGCGACGATCGCTCTTGTTCAGACGGACATCAAGCGTGTTCTGGCCTACTCGACCGTTTCGCAGCTTGGATATATGTTCCTGGCTTGCGGCGTAGCGGCTTATTCATCGGGTATCTTTCACCTGCTGACGCATGCTTTCTTCAAAGCGTTGCTCTTTCTTGCGGCAGGCTCCGTGATTCACGGCCTAAGCGGCGAACAGGACATGCGCGTAATGGGCGGACTGCGGAAGAAGATTCCCGTCACCTTCTGGACGATGACGATGGGGGTCTTCGCCATCTGCGGAATTCCGCCGTTGGCGGGCTTCTTCAGTAAGGACGAGATTCTTTACCAGGCATTTGTCTCGCCGAGTCCTGTCGGCAAACTTGTATGGTTCGTCGGTCTCGTCACAGCCGGATTGACGGCTTTTTACATGTTCCGGTTGTGGTATCTGACTTTCTTTGGCGAGAGCCGTGCGCAGGAAGCGGCGCATGACGATCATGGACATGGGCACGCGCACGGAGTACATGAGAGTCCCTGGATCATGCTGGGGCCGCTGGTAATCCTTGCGATTCTCTCAGTGATTGGCGGATGGGTTGGCGTTCCTGAGGCCCTCGGCGGTCATGCTGAGATTACGCACTTCCTCGCCCCGGCTACACAGCCTGCGGGTGAAGCAGCAGAGGGCTCTCATTCCATGGAGTTGCTGCTCATGGGGCTTTCGGTGGCCTTCGTGGCGATCGGCTGGTTCTTCGCGCACTTCATGTATTTCATGAAGCCCGAGGTGCCGAAGCAGCTTGCCGCGAAGCTGCACGGACTGTATGAGTTGCTGCTCAACAAGTACTGGGTGGACGAGCTATATGGCGCGGTGATCGTCACGCCTATTCTTTTTCTGTCGCGCTACGTGCTGAAAGGCCTATTCGATACTGGCGTGATTACGGGCGGCGGCCTTGCGCTGGGTTATACGACGCAGGGGGTTGGTTCGTTGGTGCAGCGCGTGCAGTCGGGCAATATTCGTTCGTATGCGGGATGGCTGGCGCTTGGCGCGGCGGCGATGCTGTTGCTGACGTATTTTGGGTTTGGAACGCACCTCTTGTTTCGATAGGGTGCCTTAACGAAGGACTGATGCAAGGAACGTATTCGTGCTGAACGATTCCATCTTATCGACCATTACGTTTGTGCCAACGGTGGGCGCGATCGTGGTTGCGCTTCTGCCGCGGCACGGGCAAGGTGATTCAGTGGTTCACGCTGCTCGTGACGCTGGCGACCTTTGCGCTCACGCTACATCTGCCGGCGCATTACCAGTATGGGCAGACGGGTTTTCAATTTGAAGAGAACCATCCGTGGATTGCGAGCCCGAAGATCGGCTATCACCTGGGCATTGACGGCATCTCGATGTGGCTGGTGGTGCTGGTTGGGTTTCTCGGGCCAATGGCGATGCTGGCTTCATGGAAGGCGATTGAGACCCGCACCAAGGAGTTTTATTTCCTTTTCCTGATTCAGCAGACGGCGATGCTTGGCGTCTTCGTCGCGCTCGATATGTTCCTCTATTACGGGTTCTGGGAACTGTCGCTGGTTCCGATGGCGATTTTGATTGCCATGTTCGGGCGCAATCGCGGGCCGCAGGCGGCGATCAAGTTCTTCTTGTTTACGTTCATTCCTTCGGCGCTGTTGCTGGTCGGGCTGCTGTGGCTCTACGCGAAGACGGGCACATTTGATTTTGTCGAGGTGCAGCAGTATCTCTCGCAAAACAGCTCGCTCTTTGCGCCGCAGGCGTTGTGGTGGGTTTCGCTGGCTTTCCTCGTGGCCTTCGCTGTGAAGGTTCCGGTGTTTCCGCTGCATGGATGGCTGAGCGATGTTTTCTCGGAAGCGCCGACGGCAATGGCGATGGTGGTCGCGGGCAAGCTAGGGATTTACTCGATCATTCGCTTCAATCTTGGTCTCTTCCCGGCGCAATCGAGACAGATTGCTCCGCTCATGATCGCTCTGGCGGTGATTGGCATTCTCTACGGCGCCCTCATCGCTCTGGTCCAGCAGGATTTGAAGCGGTTCATTGCTTTCTCGACCATCGGGCATTTGAGCTTCTGTACCCTCGGCATTTTCTGCTTTACGGTTGTCGGATTGAATGGAGCGGTCTATCAGATTTTGAACCACGAGCTTTCCGGCGCGACGATGCTGATTCTCCTTGGCATTCTGTATGAGCGCTATGGGACGTACGACATGGCGATGTACGGCGGTCTTGCCGGCAATTTGCCGCGCATGGCGACGCTCTATCTCATCACGACGTTCGCGCTCATTGGGCTGCCGATACTGAATGGATTTGTGGGCGAGTTTCTGATCCTGAGTTCGAGTTTCGGCGTGCATCCTTACTGGGCCGCGGCTGCAACGCT
Organism: Terriglobales bacterium; assembly: GCA_963823845.1. Classification (GTDB taxonomy): domain Bacteria; phylum Acidobacteriota; class Terriglobia; order Terriglobales; family Acidobacteriaceae; genus Alloacidobacterium. The sequence goes on along the minus strand of CAWGND010000014.1, from coordinate 185,171 downwards.
GGGCGTGATTCTGAGCGCGGCCTACATGCTCACGATGATTCAGAAACTCTTTTACGGGCAGCAATCACAGATGGTTGCGAACAAGACCGTGCCTGACGTCGTGGCGCGTGAAGGGTTTGCGCTTGTGCCCGCTGCGATTCTGATGCTGGTGCTTGGCGTCGCTTCGCCGTACTGGATTCGCGCGATCGGCGACGCGGTGAGCGGGCTTGCGGACAATGTCGCACATGCAACCGTAACTCTTATGACGACCGTGGCGGAGAAGCAATGACCCTGGCAGCGCCAATCCTTCGTATTCTCCCCGAGGGAACTCTCCTCATCACCGGCGTCATCATCACGCTGGTGGAACCGCTGCTCGAAAAGAATGCGAGCCGGAGGCCGCTTGGCTGGCTCGCCGTTCTGGGAACCCTCCTTACGATCGTGGCGGAACGTTTGCAGCTGCAACTTTCCGCGGGCACATCGTATTTCGGCACTGTTCAGAGCGATGACTTCAGCATTTTCTTCCACGTCCTGATTGCGGGCATTGTGCTGGCGACATTACTGGTGACCCTTGATACGGTCCAGCCCGACGCCGAAGGCCTGGGCGAATTGTTTGCCCTGGTCTGCTTCGGCGCCGTTGGCATGATGCTGATGACAAGCGCTGCTGAGTTGCTTCTGGTCTTTATCGGGCTCGAGATCTCGTCGATCTCGACATACATCATGGCTGGCTTCCACAAGAAGAGCGCCAAAGGGCCGGAAGCGGCGATCAAGTATTTTCTGCTTGGATCGTTTGCGACGGCCTTCTTCCTGTACGGCATTGCGCTTATCTTCGGCGCAACCGGCACGACGGACATTACCAAAATCGCCGGGCTCCTGGCTACGAGCCAGACGCCGATTCTCGCAACGATTGGCGTGGCAATGGTCTTGATCGGCCTGGGCTTCAAGGTTTCGGCTGTTCCCTTTCAGGTGTGGACGCCGGATGTCTATGAAGGCGCGACGTCGCCGGTGGTGGGGCTGATGTCCACTGCGCCGAAAGCTGCCGCGTTCGCCGTGCTGCTGCGCATTCTGTACGTCGCGTTCCCGGCTCTGCACAGCCACTGGCAGCCGTTGGTCTGGTGGATGGCAGCGCTCTCGATGACATTCGGCAACCTGGGTGCGCTGCGGCAGCAGAATGTGAAGCGCATGCTGGCGTATTCGTCGATTGCACATGCCGGGTACATTCTGGTTGCGTTCACCGCGCTCTCGCCGGATGGCATCGCCGCCGCCAGTTTTTATACCGCCAGCTATGCGGCGATGAATGTCGGCATCTTTGCTGTATTCAGTCATGCGGGCGGGATCGGCGACCGGCTCACCCTCGTTCAGGACTATCGCGGACTCGCTTATCGCTCGCCGCTGCTGGGTGGCGCGCTGGCCTTCTTCCTCATCTCGCTGATTGGGATTCCTTTCACCGGCGGCTTCTTCGGCAAGTTTTATGTCTTTGCCTCGGCGCTGCATTCCGGACTCATTTGGCTGACGATCATCGGTCTGCTGAACAGCGGCATCGCGTGTTACTACTATCTACGGCTGCTCGTCTCTGCTTATTCGAAGCCCGTGCATAGTGACTTGCTCGATGGAATTCCGCGCGTTTCTGTGCCGATGTTGTTGGCACTCCTTCTGACAGTGGCTACTACTCTTATTCTTGGTATTGTTCCAGGGCGTGTGCTGGGGGCTGCGAAGGCCGGGGCGAATTCGCTCGCGCCTGCCGCAGCTGTTGACGCAGGTGCCGGCACGACGGCGGTGAGGTAAGGTGCTGCCATCCCTACCCCTTCCGCGAGCTCAGCGGCTAATCAGCGGTAAGATTCAGGTCGCGGCGGCTGAAGAGCCAGGACGCCGCTGCAAACCATACAACTCCGGCGAGCACGGTAAGAACGGCGTCGAGTTCTATCGTCGTCGGTATGTTTCTCCCGGAGATGGATGTCTGAAATAAGGCCAGAAGCAATCTTCCGGGGCCAATGAATCCCAGTTGCCCCACATATACTGCTAATCCGACGCAGGCTACCGACACTATCGATGCGACAATTTGCGGCAGCAGAATGGACCAGAAGATGCTGACAGCTGCGGCCCAGACTCCCAGCACGAGTTGCGCAAGAGCCATCAGAAGGATTCCCTTATACGACTCATGTAGCAGACTCGTCATGAAGACGCCGCTCAGGACGAATCCACTGACGTAGAGCAGCAGCGGCAGCCACGCCGTAATCAGCAGAGACAGTAGATACTGCGGACGGCTCACGGCGCGCGCCAGCACCATGATGATGCGGCGCGAGCGCTGCTCATTGCCGAGCAGAGTACTGCCGGTGACGGCTACAAGCGCCAATCCGGCGAAGCATTCCTGGTGGAGCATCCAGAGCACGTCATCCGGGTCGGGCTGCCCACCGAAGCAGAGGATGGCGGCCATCACGTAGGGCCAGAGCATCAGCATCAAAAAGAGCCAGCGGTTTTGCCACAAGAGGCGCTGTCCGATGAACCATGCTTTGATCATGCGCCGTCTTTCCCGCTCCAGGCCATGAAAAGCTCTTCGAGCGTTCGGCGCAATGGGGTGACGCTTTTCAGCGTTCCACCGGCGGCCCATGCCTGCTCGATCAACTCGCGCTGCAGAAGCACAGGCATGACAAAATGCAGACCGTTTTCTGAAAAGCCGCGCCGGTATTGCTGGTATGGCAGCAGCGCCTCCGATTCTGCAGGCAATCCCTGAATCACGACTTCGATATGGCCGCTGTCTTCGAGAAAAGTAGTCAGAGGACCGTGGCGCAGCAGTTTGCCGTGATCAAGGAATGCGATGCGGTCGCAAATCTGCTCCACTTCCGATAGCTGGTGCGAACTGAAGAAGATGCTCTTGCCTTCGTCGCGCGCGGCCCGTAAAAGCTCGCGGACTTCGAGCACTCCGGGAGGATCGAGTGCCGAAGTGGGTTCGTCGAGAATGAGCAGTTCGGGATCGTTCACCAGCGCCTGCGCCATGCCCAGCCTTTGCTGCATGCCACGGGAGAAGCGGCGCGCGTCTTTGCCTGCCGTCGAGAGATTGAGCTGGGCCAATAGAGCTTTGCTGCGGTCGCGTAACCGTGGATTACGGATATTGTTCAGGCGTCCAACCAGTGCTACTGCGCTGAATGCAGAACCTGCAAAGTAGGTAGGCGTATCCGGCAAGAAGCCGATTCTGGCGCGCATAGCCGCGTCTCCGAACGGCTTGCCAAGGATGGCGCCGCCGCCCGCGGTCGGCCTTAAGAATCCGAGTGCCAGATTGATCGCTGTGGTCTTGCCTGCTCCGTTAGGGCCGAGGAAGCCGAGAATTTCACCGGGGTCGAGCGCCAGAGAGAGATTATCGAGGGCTGCATGTGCGCCGAAATGTTTGCTTGTGCTTTGAAACTCCAGAGCAGCGACCACAGCGGCATTTTCTCACGAGAAGACTTATCGGAAAGAGCGAAAGAATTCTCGCAAGTCCTCCGCGAGCAGTTCCGGCTGCTCCATTGCGGCAAAGTGGCCTCCTCTTGGCATCTCAGTCCAGCGCGCGATATTGAAGCCGCGCTCGACTAATGCCCGCGGGGGCAGTGGAATTTCTTTGGCAAACAGCGCAAACGCTACTGGGGGCTCGACGCGGTTCACACGAGAGAGACTGAGTGGCTGCAGGCGCGATTCATAGTACAACCGCGTGGAGGAATGGATTGTTTGCGTCGCCCAGTAGATCATCACGTTGGTCAAGAGCTCATCGCGCGAAAAGATGCTCTCGACATCGCTTCCACAATCGCTCCAGGTTCGAAATTTCTCGATAATCCAGGCTGCCAGCCCGACGGGAGAGTCGTTCAACCCAAAACTCAGCGTTTGCGGCTTGGTTCCCTGCTCATGGCTATAACCACCCTCTGTCTCCCACCATGCGCGAAGTTGTTCGAGATATCCACTTGCAATTTCGTCCTCTGGCGCCTGGCTCAACGTGCCCCCGAGCAGAAACCGCCCGGCAATGTAGTTGAGATGGATGCCAATCAGGCTCTCCGCATGATCCAGGCCAAGTTCAATGGAAATTGCTGAACCCCAGTCCCCGCCCTGCGCCCCAAAGCGCTTATAACCAAGCTCCTGCATGAGTCGCGCCCAGAGCGCCGCAATCTTTTTCGGATCCATTCCATCTTTAAGCGGACGATCGGAGAATCCGTAACCAGGTAGCGACGGCACGATCACGTCAAAGGCGTCCTCGGCTTTGCCGCCGTGCGCTGCCGGATCGGTCAGCAGCGGGATGAGCTTAATCATCTCGACGAAACTTCCCGGCCAGCCATGGGTGATGATGAGCGGCAGTGGCGCTGGCCCTTTGCCGCGCACATGAACGAAATGAATGTGGAACCCGTCGAGTGCAATGCGGTACTGCGGCAGCTGATTTAACAGTGCCTCCTGACGCCGCCAGTCATAGCCGTTCCGCCAGTACTGCGCCAACGACTGCATGTAAGCCAGATTTGCTCCGAATTCCCAGCCTGCGCCTTCCAGTTCGTCCGGCCAGCGTGTGGCGTCAAGTCGACGCCTCAAATCTGCCAGCATGGTATCCGGGAGGTGAATCGAGAATGTTTCTGCGGCCATTCGATGAGCGCCCTCACTGATAAATGATGCAGTTCGTATTGCGCGCGAAGCAGAGTTTTCGAGGATGGGAGGCTTCATGCCAGACTCGCCATCGATTGGTAGAGCGAAATGTGCGCCGTGTCTTGAGATGTAAAAGGTGAACGCTGCCAGCTGCTCCACCGCTCTCTTAGCGTGAGGCCTGCAAGTTGCGCCATCAGGTCAAGTTCGCTAGGCCATGCGTAGCGAAGCTGAATGGGGTAAGTTTGGATCGTCCCGTTCGCAATGACGAGGTGTTGTGCATTGAGGCGTTGGTGCAGCGGATCATAACGAGTCACATCCAGCCGAACCTCGTCTACATCCACTTTGGAAGCCACGACATTTTGGTTTCCGGTAAAGCGGGGCGGATCAGGAACAAACGCTTCGATGACAAAGAGTCCATCGGGCTGAAGATGGCTGGCGACATTCGCGAAGCAACGAACCTGAGTCTCTTGCGTCAGCAGCGTAAAGATTGTGTTGAACACAACATAGACCAGTGTGAACTGCCCTTCGACTGCTACATCAGCGAAATCTCCGATGGTAATAGAAATGGCATTGCCGTCTGCTTTCTTACGCAACTCGTCGACCATCCGCTGTGAGGCATCGATGCCGTGAACCGCAATTCCCTTCTGGTGGAGCGGCAATGCGACCCGACCTGTTCCGATCCCAAGCTCGAGCACCGGCCCACTGTTCGCCAGCGATGCGAGGGTTTCTACTGCAGCTTGCGTCTGCTCAGACCGGATCTGGATGAAGTCGTCGTATCGATGAGCAATGCGGTCACCGTATGTCGCATTATCGTAAGCGGGCATAGAAATCGACTCCTTGCCATAAGGATTTTCTATTTGCATAATTACTTTTTCTGATACCAATGGCTTCCTTATAGTGTCACGATAACCTATATAGGAGATAACAAAGAGCCGGGTCGAGCTTGCCTGTCTTATCCCGACGGGTGAGCCACGGTGGGCTTTCACTTAACCCCATCCAGAGGAGATGCATGTCCAACGAACTTCGTAATTTCCTGTCGCTCTCATACGGAGAGCTGGAAGAAAAGAACCTGAGTGCTAAAGAACAGCGGCGGAACCGCGTAGCACCCCACAAGACTCAGGAAGAGCGGCTGAAATACCTGACCGATACGAAGGAAATCAAGGCGGTCACGGTGCTGTTCAGCGACCTTGAAGGCCGCCTCCATATGCTGGATTACGACAAGAAGTTTCTGATCAAGAGCTACGACAATCTTACCTTCGACGGCTCGTCGATCCGCGGCTTTACCGCGCAGCGCGAGAGTGATCTTCGTCTCGGCATTGACTGGGGCGCATTTTACTGGGGACCGGCGGACATTTTTGGGCCGGGCAAGGTTCTGGTTTTTGGCGAAGTCATCGACAAACAGGGCACGCCTTACAGCGCTGACATGCGCGGCGTGCTAAAGGGCTTTGCCCATGACCTGCACGCGAAGGAAGGCTACACGCTCAATGCTGCCAATGAGATTGAGGGCTTCATCTTTGCTGGTCTCGACGCGGAACGGCGCTTCCCTGATTGCCGCAGGTTCGACTATGTAAATACGGGCGGATACTACCATTCGCTGCCCGGCGATCCTCTGCGTGTCTTTATCGACACGGCTGCGGAGGTTCTGCGCTCGATGGGCTTTGAAAACGAGAAGGACCATCCGGAAGTGGCGCCTTCGCAGTTTGAGATCAACTACGGCTACGGCGAAGTGGTTGCGGCTGCCGACCAAATCCAGATCTACAAGCTGGTATGCCGCCAGGTGGCGACCAAGCTCGGCATGTCGGCGTCGTTTCTGCCGAAGCCCGTCGTCGGCGTCAACGGCAGCGGGATGCATACGAACGTTTCCATCAGCAAGAATGGCAAGAATCTTTTCTGGGATCCCAAAGGAGATGAGAAACTCTCGGCGTTGGGATGGGACTTCGTAGATCGCGTTCTGACGCATGGCAATGACATTTGTCTGCTGATGAATTCGAGCGTCAACGCATATCGTCGCCTCGATCCCCATTTCGAAGCCCCGAACCAACTCAAGGCTTCAGCTGTGGATCGCGGCTCGATGGTCCGCATCCCGATCGGCAACGAAAAGAGCATGCGCGTGGAAGTCCGCGCAGTGGCTCCCGATGCAAATCCCTACATGGTGCTTCATTCCATCTTCAAGACAGGTCTTGACGGCGATACCGCGAAGATCGAGAACCTGCGTCAGGCGCAGCGCTTTCTGCCGGACAACATCTACACGGCGATTGAGAACTTCCGCAACGCCACCTGGACGACGAAGCTGCTCGGCGAAGATGTGAAGGGCCGCTATGCGGATCTGAAAGAAGCCTCTGCTGATCGCTGCCCGCGCCTGCTCGGGACCTTTGTCAAGGCGCAGGAGGTGCAGTTCCACCACGAGGTTTATAACCAGTTTCTCTGGAACCAGTTCTAAGAGACAACTGCGTTGTGCTTCTATCGCCCTGGCTTTGGCCGGGGCGATTTTACTTATGAAGCATCGGCCAATATCGCGCCCTAAGTTTTCGCGCACGTCTGAAGAGATGCGCAGGCTCTCTGCGCCTTTTGGGAGAAGATCTGCTGTTCTAGCCCGATGTGAGCGAGCAGCCGATGTTCGGCATGCGCGCCTTTTCGGCCTATTCCGTCCGTAGCGCCTGCATTGGGTCGAGGCGCGATGCCCGCCATGCCGGTATGGCACACGCTGCCGAAGCCACCAGTAATAATGTCGCAATGACAGATACAAATACGGACAGATCGAGCGGGCTTGTTCCGAATAACACAGAGCGGATAAGTCGCTTCGAAGCAAAACTACAGGCAACGCCAACGGCCAGCCCAATCAGGGCGGGACGCAGCCCGTCCAGCAGGACCAGTTGCATCACCTGTTCCCTGCGTGCACCGAGCGCTATGCGTATACCAATCTCGGTTGTTCGCTGCGTGACAAGGTAGGCCAGAACCCCATAGAGTCCGACCGCCGCGAGGATCAGAGACAGTGCGGCAAAAGCGAGAACCAGCGTGGCGCTGAAGCTGGAATCGGCGGTAGACCTGCCGATGATCTGCTCCATTGTGAGAACCCTCGACACGGGAAGCGCCGAATCGAGTTGCGAGATCTCTTTCTGCGCTGGAAGCGCAAAGGATTCCGGATTCCCACTCGTGCGCAGCACCAGGGCTGCATCCGTTGATGAGCCGAGGATGCCCGATAAAATTGGGAAGTACATAGTGGATTGCGTTTCTTCTTTCAGTGAGTGCAGTGTGTCGCCGACGATGCCGACAATTTCATAGTCATCTCCTCTGCCGCCGCGGCGAATTGCATGAAGATGCTTGCCAAGTGGATCTTCATTCGGAAAGAACTCGCGGGCAAATTGCCGGCTGACGATCACGTATTTGTCGCGATCCAGGCGCTCATCTTCAGAGAAGAACCTACCTTTGACCAGAGGAATCTGAATCGCAGAGAAATAGCCGGGATCTACCTCGCGCATCAGTGCGGAGATATGCTTCCCTGTCGGCAGGGGAGGATGTTCCCGAATTGTGAATGTCCTGTCCTCGTAATAGCCGTCGCCCGGAACCACCGAAGTTAATCCGACAGCCTGCACGCCGGGCAAATGGCGCACACGATCAAGAAGCTGTGTGTGGAAGGCGATGACTTTTTCCGGGGTGTCGTATTTCGCGTCGTGCAGAAAATATTGCATGGTCAGCACGTTCTTTGTTGCGCATCCCAGATCGACCGAGCGCAGACGCAGAAAACTCTTGAAGAGCAGGCCGCCGCAGACAAGCAGGATTACGGTCAGGGCGATTTCAATTGTCAGCAAAGTCTTGCGTAGAGCTGTGCGTGAGGAGCTGCCGCCAACGCTTCTCGATGAGTCCTGCAATGTGGTCAATATGCTGTCGCCTGTGGCCGAGAGCGCGGGCAGCAGACCTGCGACTATGCCCGACAAAAAGGTGATGGCAATAGCAAACGCGCATACTGTGCCGTCAAGATGGATGGCGTCTGCGCGTGGCATGTCGGTCCAATGCGCTGTGAGCCAGCGGGTCGCTGAGAAAGCGAGCACGATGCCTGACACTCCGCCGGCCACGCAGATGAGCAGGCTCTCAGTCAGCTGCTCGCGGCATAGTCGCACGCGGCTGCCGCCGAGCGCGGCGCGAATTGCGATCTCCTTGCGTCGCGCAGCAGACCGGGCCACGAGCAGGTTCGAAATGTTGAGACACGCGATGAGAAGAAGGCAACCGACAGCTCCCAGCAATACGTAGAGCGGCGTCTTGACGCCCCGAACCACATCTTCGAGCATCGGACGCGAACTGACTCCATCGGCAACCGGGCCTTGCGCGTTCAGGTTTTGATGAATCTGATATTGAAGAGCGCTGGCTTCCTGCGTTGCCTGTTCCGCGCTGACGCCGGGCTTGAGGCGCGCGATGACGATGCCCATGTGGCTGAAGTGACTTCGCAGATTTTCGACGCTGTTATCGATATGAAACGGTGTCCACAATTGAATCATCGGATCGGGATAGCTGAACCATTTCGGAAGCACGCCAATGACGGTGAAGGGCCGGTCGTTGAGCCGGATGTTCTTTCCGAGGATAGATGGATCGCCATTGAAACGATGTTCAAAAAGGCTCCATGTGATGATGGCCGTTTTCGTGGCGGAATCGCTGTCGTCATCCGGAGAGAACGACCGGCCTAACGCAGGTTGCACGGCGAGCGTCGAGAAGATGTTCCACGAAGCAGTGATGCTATTCAACTCTTCAGGCAGATCTTTCTTATCATCGGTAATGCTGTAGCCGGACCAGCGCCAGATTGCCATCTGCTCAAAGCCGTGCGTGTGCTGCTGCCAGTCGTAGAAATCGCCCGCTGCTACGATGTTGTATTTGTCTTCTCCCGAGCGCCCATAGAGCATCACGAGCCGATCCGGATCCTTGAATGGCAGCGATTTGAGCAGCACTGAACGCACAATGGTGAAGAGTGAGACATTCGCGCCAATGCCAATGGCGATGACGAGGATCGATACGATCGCAAATTCCGGTGTTCTGGCTAAGGTGCGAATTCCAATTCGAATATCTTTGAAGATTTGTTCCAGCCAGTTCCAACTCCACGTATTGCGTGCCTGGTCGCGCAGGATCGTGGGATTGCCGAAGGTGCGCAGCGCGGCGTGGCGGGCATCTTCTGCGCTCATGCCGGCGGCAATATTCTCGGCGATCTGCTGGTCAAGGTGAAACTCCAGTTCGTCATTCAGACGCGCGCCTTCTTTCCCGCGGCGAAAAAGCATTTGGGACCGCTTCATAAGCTGCTGAAACCACCGCATTCGTTCCTCCCCGATTTACTCGGTCCGCAGAGCCTGCATTGGGTCGAGGCGCGACGCGCGCCATGCCGGCAAAGCGCAGGCGGCAGCAGCTACCAGCAGAAGCATCACCGCGACAAACACGAACACGCCTGGATCAAAGGGACTGGTTCCATACAGCATGGACTGAATCAGGCGAGTTACACCGGCACTTGCGATAAGGCCCAGGAACAAGCCGAACAACGCAGGACGCAGTCCGTCGCCGAGCATGAGGCGCATAACCTGTTCGCGCTGCGCTCCCAGCGCGATGCGGATTCCGATTTCTGTTGTACGCTGCGCGACGATGTAGGAGAGCACTCCGAACAAACCCACAGCCGCAAGCACCAATGACAGGACAGCAAAGGACAGCAGCAAAACTGCGTTAAAGCTTTGATCCATGATGTTTCTGCCAATGACCTGATCCATGGTGAGTATGTAGGAAAGAGGCAAATCGCGGTCCAGTTGCTGAACGATCTGCTGGATGGGCATGGCAAATTGAGTCACGTCCTGATCGGAGCGCACAACGAGCGCTGCTCCGTTCATGCCCTCGTCTCCATAGAGGGGAGCATACATCATCGGTCGAGGCGGCTCGCCGATCTCAAATCGCGTATTGCCCACGATGCCTACAATTTCATTGGTATGGCCAGTGTGGTCGTTGCGAATGTGTCTGCCTATTGGATCCTCACCGGGAAAGTATTTTCGCGCAAAAGCATCGCTGATGACCACCTGGGTATCGTGACCGGGACGCTGGTCTTCGTCGAGAGTGCGCCCGCGAAGAAGAGGAATTCCAATCGCGCCGAAGTATCCGGGATCGATCCAGCGATGGAGCGCGAACATTCCTTGACCGGCAGGCAGTGGTGGATGTTCGACGATAGTGAAACCGTTGTCACCTCCCAGGCCATTTCCCGGAACAACTGGAAAGATGAGGCCGGCAGCGCGAACTCCGGGAAGATTCCGGACGCGTGCAAGCAGCGTCTCAAAGAAATTCACCCTCTGCGTCATCTGCGTGTAGCGGGCTTCCGGCAGGTCGAGGTTCATGGTGAGCACGTTCTGCGTAATGCAGCCAAGATCCGCAGAACGCAGTTTTGCATAGCTCTTCAGCAGCAATCCTGCTCCAACAAGAAGCACAACTGTAAGGCCGACTTCGAGCGCGAGCAGCACTCTCCGCAATGTTGCGCGACCATGTCCAGCGCTGTTAGAGCGCGACGAGTCTTGCAGCACGGCAAGAACCTGATCGCCTTTGCCCGATACGGCTGAGATCAAGCCGGCAAACATTGCACATAGAACGATTAGCGCCACCGTAAAGAGGGCGACAATGCCGTCCATGTGAATGGCTTCAGCACGAGTCATGTCCTCACGCGCGTTGATAAGCAACTGCAAGACGGCATACGCAAGCGCACATCCCAGGACGCCTCCGGCGGCTGAGAGCAGAAAGCTTTCCATCAGGTGCTCACGCAGCAGACGCAGCCGGCTGCCGCCCAGCGCCGTGCGAACCGCAAGTTCCTTGCGTCGCGCTGCCGCGCGAGCCACAAGCAGGTTGGCAACATTCAGGCAGGCAATCAGCAAGACGCAGCCGGTTGCCCCGAGAAGCACATAGAGCGGCGTCTTCATGTCACGGACGATGGAATCCAGCAAGGGACGAATATTCGCGGCGTCGCTGACGAACGCCAGGTCACGATGCTGGTCATGAATACGGCGCGTGATCAGAGAGAGTTCTGTCATACCTTGCGTCTGGGTGACTCCAGGTTTGAGGCGTCCAATGACGATGAAATCATGATCGTCGAGAGCCTGCATCAGATCGGCATGTTCCTCGTGGTAGATCGGCGTCCACAATTGCACCCCCTGATCAGGGAGCGCAAACCAAGCTGGCATGACGCCGATGACCGTGTATGGTTTGGCAGCGAGCAGAATGGTCTGGCCAAGTATGGAATGGCTGCCGCCAAAGCGGCGCTTCCACAATCCCCAGCTCAAGATTACAGTTGCATTCGCGGAAGGCTGGTCATCGGCTGCGGTAAAGTTGCGCCCAAGCTCGGGCTGCACCCCAAGCGTCGGAAGCAGGTTCCAGGAGAATTCTGCAGCGCGCACATTTTCCGGAAGCTGGCCTCCCGTTCCGGAGATGTTGTAGCCGGCATAGCCCAAAATCGCGAGATCAGAGAAACTCTTGTTCTGTTTTTTCCACTCGGCAAAGATACCGCCAGCGGTGACGTTATAAGGATAGTCGGCTCCACCAACGTGCTCGTGTTCGTAGAGTCTGACCAGTTGGTCCGGATCATTGAACGGCAAGGGCTTGAGCAGCACGGAACGCACGATTGTAAAGAGCGCGACGTTTGCGCCGATGCCCAGTGCCATCACGAGAGTCGCTACGATCGCGAAACCTGGAGTGCGCAGGACCGTTCGGGCGGCGATGCGCGCGTCTCGTACGAGCGACTCAAGCCAGCTCCAACTCCAGGTGTTGCGGGTCTCGTCGCGGAGTGCCGTGGGATTGCCAAAGCTGCGCACCGCAGCGTGGGTCGCCTCTTCCCTGCTCATTCCTGCAGCGATGTTTTCGGCAATCTGCTGGTCGAGATGGAACTGCAGCTCATCGGTGAGATGCGCGCCTTCTTTGCCGCGGCGAAAAAGCATTTGGAATAGCACTGCGAGTTTGTGGAACAAGCGCATTCGTTCCTCCTCGATTTATTCGCTTCGCAGCGCCTGCATTGGATCGAGGCGCGATGCTTTCCATGCAGGCATGGCACAGGCAATCGCTGCAATGATCAGCAGGACGAAACAGACCGCTGCAAAAACAATTGGGTCCAGCGGGCGCCTTCCGAAAAGCAATGACTCAATCAGACGTGACGCCCAGATGCTGGCGGCCAGCCCGAGCACAAGACCGATGAAGGCAGGCCGCAATCCATCAAAAAGCATGAGCTTTAAGACCTGCTCGCGCTGCGCTCCAAGCGCAATGCGAATGCCGATTTCGGTTGTGCGCAGCGCCACGATGTACGACAACACACCAAAGAGTCCAACTGCGGCAAGCACAAGCGACAGGACAGCAAAGGAAAGCATGAGCTTTGCGTCGAAGCTCTGGTTCAGCGTAGATTGGCCGATGATCTGATCCATGGTGAGGACATTGGCCACGGGCAGATCCCGATCCAGTTCGGCGATGATTTTCTGAACTGGAAGAGCCAGCGTAGTGGGATCGGAGGCAGCGCGCACGGCGAGCACCGCGGAACGCTCTGTGCCGGCATAGAGCGGGTAGTAGATCGTCTGATACACCGGTGTCGCCTGATCCTCTAATGTGTCGCCAACGACGCCGACAATTTCGTAGCTTGGAACCCCTTCGCCCATCGACGGGACGATGTGTTTGCCGATCGGATTCTCACCAGGAAAATATTCGCGTACAAACGATTCGCTGACGACAACGGATTGCGCGCGCTCATGCCGTTCATCCGGCTGCAGGAATCTTCCTTGAAGGAGCCGCATCTGCATGGCCTTGAAGTAGCCGGGATCGACGAACCGCGTATCGGCGTCTAGGACCTGCCCCTGCGGCAATGGCGGATGCTCTGCAATGGTGAAGACATCGTCGCGGCCACGTCCTTGCCCGGGCAGCACCGTCGATAGACCAGCACCGCGCACTCCTGGCAGTTGCCGCACTCGCAGTTGCAGTTGCTCGAAGAAGGCCACGCGCTTTGCGCCGGTTTCGTAGCCGACCTTGGGAAGATTGATGTCCATGGTGAGCACGGTGCTGGTCGCACAACCGATGTCGACCGAGCGTAGCTGACGATAGCTCTTGAGGAGCAATCCAGCTCCAATGAGAAGTACGACCGTGAGGCCGACTTCGAGGGCCAGCAAGAGCTGGCGCAGCCGTGTGCTGGCGCGTCCGCCGCTTAACGAACGGGAAGACTCATGCAGCGTTTTCAGAATCTGCCTGTCGATCGAAGAAATCGCGGGGATCAGTCCGGAGAAGAGGCCGCACGTGAGGATGATCCCGAGCGTGAAAAGAAGAACGACGCCATCCATGTGAATCGCATCGGCGCGGGGAATGTCATCGCGCGCAGAAACAAGCCAATGCAGTATCAGCGATGCAAAGAAGAGGCCGAGCGCGCCACCCGCGGCTGAGAGAAGCAGGCTCTCAATCAGTTGCTCACGGATGAGGCGCGCCCTGCTTCCTCCTAAAGCACTGCGAATTGCGGTTTCTTTGCGCCGTGTCGCGGATCGGGCGACAAGCAGGTTCGCAATGTTCAGGCAGGCGATCAGCAGGAGGCATCCGGTGGCGGCAAACACGACATACAGCCCTGTTTTTATCGTGCGTACCTCTGCTTCGAGAAGCGGGCGGATATTCGCACCATCATTGATCGGGCCATCCGGGAACTGGATACGAATCTGATGCTGAATCGTGTTCAGTTCGGCAGTCGCCTGTTGTATCGATAATCCCGGCTTAAGCCGCGCGATCACGTCGAAATTGTGCGCGGTATGCAGTTGCATAAGAGATGGCGACTTTTCATGATAGAGCGCGGTCCACACCTGCACTCTGGCATCCGGATAGTTGAACCACGCAGGAAGAATTCCGATAACGGTGTAGGGTCTGGCATCGAGCAAAATATTTTTGCCGAGAATGTCTGGATCACCACCATAGCGGCGCTTCCACAAACCCCAGCTAAGAATCGCAGTTGCATTTGCGGACGGCTGATCATCGGCCACAGTAAAGTTGCGCCCAAGCGCGGGCTGTACGCCGAGCATGGGGAACAGATTCCACGATGTATTGTAGGCGTCAGCAAGCTCCGGAAGCTGACCGTGAGCGCCCGAAAGGTTATAGCTTACGCGCTTGGTGATCGCCATTTGCTCGAAGCTGTGAGCCTGCTCTTTCCACGACGCGAAGGTTCCACCGGCGACAATGTTGTCCTGAAATCTTCCCTTCCCGTCGGCTTCAAAAAGGCGCACCAAACGATCGATGATCTTTGAACGGCAGGGGCTTGAGCAGGACAGAGCGGACAACCGTGAGGAGTGCGACATTTGCGCCAATGCCAAGCGCCATCACCAGGATTGCGATGACGGAAAAGCCAGGTGTCCGCGCGAGCGTTCGTGCGCCGTAACGTACATCACGCCAAAGCTGTTCGAGCCAGTTCCAACTCCAGTTATCTCGTGTTTGATCACGCAGCGTCGTCGGGTTGCCGAAGCTTCGCATCGCGGCGTGGCGCGCTTCTTCTGCGCTCATGCCGGCGGCGGTATTTTCAGCAATCTGCTGATCAAGATGGAACTGAAGCTCGTCGTCGAGACGCGCGCCTTCTTCTCCTCGATGAAAGAGCATTCTTACCTGCATTGACAGCTTGTGCAGCCAGCGCATCTGCGATCTCCTCAGGCTTCCTGAACGACGATGTTGATGGCTTCGGAAAGACGATTCCAGTTGGCCGTTTCCGACTCAAGCTGCTTGCGGCCCGCGGCTGTCAGCGAATAGAACTTGGCCTGGCGGCCAGTCTCGCTCTCCGCCCATTTGGCCTTGATCCAGCCCTGCTGCTCCAACCGGTGCAGCGCCGGATAGAGCGAACCCTGCTGTACCTGCAGCACCTCGCCAGACACCTGCTGGATGCGCTTGGCGATGGCCCAGCCATGTTTCGCTTCAAGTGAGAGCGTCTTGAGGATCAGAAGATCGAGTGTTCCCTGCACGAGATCGCTTGGTTTTCCCATACCTTGATTATCTACACTACGATGTGTAGATCGTCAAGGTATCAGATGAGACAACGAAAATTAATTCTCTTTACTGGACGGACTGAAAAGCGGGGCTCCCCACGTGCCTGCTGCCAACAACGCTCCAAACAGAATGACCGCATCGATGCTCTCTCTTCCCTGAGGCAACCAATACACATCCTGCAGGTTGAGCCACAATGCAAACTCATCGAGCGTGAGAGCTGCTCCGACTCCATACAAGATCGACAGCAGGCGACTAAGAAAGATAGAGGTCGGCGATGTTCCCGTGCCGACCTCGGCTAACGTGCAATAGCCGACGGTCAGAAGCAGGAGAATTCCCCAGACAAGATGATGAATATGCCGGCCATCCACCAAAATCCATCCGAAGGGTCCGACATGATGAGTAATGGACATGACCAGCAAACGCACGCCGACAAACGTGACAAAGAAGCTCACCGAGGCGAGGAAAAGCCTGCGTCGGGGCCTATCCGGAATGCGCCGATGGACAATATGGCCAAGATTCGTGAGGTGCAGAAGCAGCAGCATCGATGCTGTTGCGAGAAGGGCAAAGATGAGAAGAATCCACGCGCCGGTTATGTGCATTGCACCTAACAAGATACATTTCGGTGCGATCAACAATCACGCCAAACAAAACGCGCAGCCATGGGGCTGCGCGTTCGACAAGATGCAGGAGCTTAGCGCCCGAAATAGGTCGCGTTCTTCTCCGTATAGCTCGCCCATTTTTCGGGCAGATCGTCGGCGGCAAAGATGGCCGAGACGGGGCAGACGGGAACGCAGGCGCCGCAATCGATGCATTCAACCGGATCGATGAAGAGCTGCTCTTGTTCGCCGAAAGGAGCCTCGTCTTTCTTGGGGTGGATGCAGTCAACGGGGCACGCATCGACGCAGGAGCTGTCTTTCGTGCCGATGCAGGGTTCCGCAATTACATATGCCATGAGAGCTTCTCCGGTTGCAGATAATTGATCTTCATTGTATCAGGTGTCGACCGCATGGAAGGCCTGTCCTGGGCGAAGTCGGAGGTCGTTTTCAGCGCATTTCTAGCGGCCATGCTCGGCGCGTTTGGCGGCAAACTCCCGCGGGGTTGGGATCGGCTCCAGATCGCGCCCGGCAAACATGTTTTGAAAGAGCGTGATCACTTCCTTGTAGATGAGGCCATTCGTTGCAAGGACTTCCCGGCTGTCCAGCTTGAACGGGCTGCCGTCAAACCCCGTCATCGTGCCGCCGGCTTCGAGCACCAGCAGCGCTCCGGCCGCGGTATCCCAGGGGTTGAGATTGAATTCCCAATAGCCATCAAGGCGGCCACAGGCCGTGTATGCCAGATCGAGCGCGGCCGACCCGGCACGGCGCACGCCATGCGAGCGCAGCGTGATCTCCTGATAGAAGTGGACGTTCGGATTCTGGTGGCGCGCGCGGCTGGGGAATCCAGTCGCCAGCAGGCTTTCCGCCAGATCATATGTGCGGGAAGCATGGATCTTTTTCCCGTTGAGATACGCTCCTTTGCCCTTCTCGGTGACGAACAATTCGTCCCGCATCGGATCGTAGATCACTCCAGCGATCAGGATGCCATCCATGTCCGCAGCCAGCCCGGCAGGACGGTGCTCAAGCCCGAGTGAAACGCAGAAGACAGGAAATCCGTGCGCGAAATTTGTCGTCCCGTCCAGCGGATCGACATACCAACGGTACTCGCGGTCAATGTGGTCGCGTGTTCCCTCTTCGCCATAGATGCCGGAGTCGGGGAATGTCGCGTGTAGCCGCTCGACGATCAGTTTCTCAGAGGTGCGATCGGCCACGGTGACCAGATCAACGTCGGTCTTGTATTCGGTGGCGACTCCGCGGCGATAGAAATCGCGAATGAGCGCTCCTGCTTCGAGCGCTATCGTCGCCGCCGGGCCAGCGAACTCAAGAGCAACGCCAGTGGGGAGCTGGCTCACTTCTGCTCTCCGTCGACGGCGGCATCCGTTTCATCGGCGGCCTTGCGCGCATGGCGCGCACGGGCGCCGTGCCGGCTCGTTTGTTCGGTAATGGTGCGAATTTGATGCTTGTAGATGAAGAGATTCGGCTTGCCTTCGCGTGTCAGGCGAATCATGCGGTCGTCGAAGTACTCGATCCAGCCAGTGACCGTCTCCCCATCTCGCAGTTTTACCGCGACAGGCACCTGTTTTTCGCTTAGAAACTTCAGGTAGAGCGCTTCCTGCCCGGTTTCTCCAGGGGGAGCTGATTTTTGACGGCGGCGCGATGAAGTTGAGATGGTCATGTAGATATTGTAGCGAAGCGGGAGCGGTCTACCGGGCAGGCGTTGCGTAATATCCGGTTCGGTTGCGGACGGTGTAGTGCGTATTCGGCGGCTGCTTCAGAGTGACATCGATTCTCCGAAAATCCGAGTCGGAAATACGATGAACCGGATAATAAGCCAGTAGATATTGGGTACGGAGGTCTTCGGAGACTTTATGGAAGGCCTCGTCCAGATGTTCGGCATCGGCATAGTAGTATTTGCCGCCTGTTTCCTGCGAGAGCGTGATCATGGCATGCTCGCCGCCTGTGTCGCGTCCGGCGTCGGCGGCGATCGGAACGTCGATGAGGCTGTAGACCATCGTTTCCGAGCGCACTGCCTGCTCCAGCGCGTCGGCGTAATCGGTTCCATTCACCGTGTTGCCGCCATCGGAAATCAGGATGAGCACCCTGCGTCCCGGCTGCGTTGCGAGGCTTTGCGAAGCGAGATAGACCGCACTGTAGAGGGCGGTGGCCGGGCCGGGTATGAGGTTTTCAAGGCCGTAATCGATTCGGTTGAGCTTGTTAGTAAATGGAACGATTTCGCGCACGTCGGAAGAAAAATCGATCAGGTCGAGGCGGTCTACGGGACGCAGCAGCGAATGCACAAAGGTGTGCGCAGCGTGTCTTTCAATGGCCAGATCCTTGTTCACGCTGCCACTCGTATCGATCGCCAGCACAATGGATAGCGGCATCTCCGACTGGCGCTCGAAGACTGCGATCTTTTGCGGATGGCCATCTTCGGCGAGGGTGAAATCGTCTTTTGTGAGTCCGCCTACGGGAGAGCCGTTGGCGTCGGTCACGTTGACGAAGACATTCACGAGCTTCACGTCAACGCGAATTGGCGGTGACGTCTGTGCTGGAAGTATTCCTGGTGCGAGCAGGGTAAGGGCAAATGCTGAGAGAAACTTCATCGTGCGAGCGCACCTTTCCCTTCTGCCGGAAAAGGCTCGCCGTCAGCCCATACGGCGCCATCCTCGAAATACTCTTTTTTCCAAATGGGGACCGTTTTCTTCAGCGTGTCAATGAGCCAGCGGCAGGCATCGAAGGCCGCGGCGCGGTGCGCGGACGCAACTGCGATCAAGACGCTGGTTTCGCCCACTTCCAGCTTGCCGAGCCGGTGAACCAACAAAACATCGCGAATGGGAAAGCGTTCGCTGGCCTCTGCCGATAGTGTCTGCATCTGTTTCAACGCCATTTCTTCATAGGACTCGTAGACCAGATACAGAGTGCGCCGCCCGCGGGTGTGGTTACGCACGATACCGTCAAAAACAACGACGGCTCCGTCTTCGCCCTGCTTCACTTGACTGACGAGAGCTTCGGCCTGAATCGGTTCGCGTACCAGTGCGACGTGCGCGCGATTGCCGCCGCTCACGGGCGGCAGCAACGCTACTTCATCTCCATCACTGAGAGGCTGTTCCAGCGCCGCGTATTGCTGATTCACGGCGACGGCCAATGACTTCCAAAGCCCTTCCTGCCGCGGAGCCTGGGCTCGGAAATGATCGATGAGCGTGGCGACGGTCGCGCCCGCCGGCATTTGAAGCGAATCGACTGCCTCCGGAAATATATCTTTCAACACACCAAACAGCAGAACGCGCACATGCATACCCATTAGGCTACTTATCTCTTAGACGTGTGTTCCAGTGCCGTTGGAAGCGCGTCGCATTACGTCAAAGACCTTGTTTGGTAAAAACAATTCGATTTGGCGTCCAGGTCATAAGGAACCTGCTGCCTTTGCGAACATTGGCCACGACACTGGGCCGGAAACACGCGATACACGTGCCACCGGGCCTGCGAACGCTGGGATAGGCGACGCCAAGCGAGCCGTGGTCGAGCAGCTCTACGGCCAGCTTCTGCGATGCGATATAGCTGGCCGGGTCAAGACAATCGGCGTATTGCTCCCGCTTTTCCTCTGGCATAGCTTCAGAGCGTAGATCGTGGAAGCTCCCGGTAAAATCGGCCAGGTACTCGTCGTATTGCATGACCTCGCGCTCCGCCCAGTTGATCTCAGCGAATTCGACGGACTTGTGAAACATAACCTCCGCTTTAGCGGTAGCGAGTTCGAAGGCGGCGTACCAGGCTCCGCGCTCATTTGTGGAGAAACGCGCGCCCAGGGGATGGGGATGGGTGAAAGCTGCGTTGACGATACGGTAATTCGGGATGTTGAAGACCAGTTCGCGCGGCGTAATACCGGGCCGGAGATTCTCTTCCGCTTCCAGACGTGCGTTGGTGGCGTTGTCCAGGTCGAAGATCTGCCGCAGGTGCTCGTCATTGTCGGCGATGCGGGTCAGAACCGACTCGTAATTCACACTGTATTTGGCTGGCAAGAGGCGGTGCGTGTCAAAGCGGCGCAACTGCGTGACAGGCGGCAGGCCTTCGTTTGCCTTTGAGTCGTCGGTGACGGGTACTTCGGGGTGCGCTTCCATCTGTGCGCGCACTACTGCCACCGCACCCGACGGGTCGCGCGGATTAAGAGAGGCTTTTGTTTTAGGCCGGGTCATTAGCTGGGGGAGTCTGGTTCGGATTCACAGGGCTAGCCACCGCGACGCGCATCGAGCAGGCGGCGCACAAATTCCATGCCCACTGTTCCTCCCTCCAGCATATACGCCAGCGGCGTGCGCCCGCTAAACAGCGGGTTTGTGTTCGCAAGTTGTACCCAACTATCGGCCAGCTGCGTTCCGTAGAGGATATTCAGTGCCTTGAAGATGCCGATGAGATAGGAAATGCGTCGCAGGCGATCCTCGTTGAGCACTCGGCTGGGCCGCTTCTTGAACTCGTAGTAGGCACCGCTGGAGATGCCGCCGAGCAGTTGGCGCGCGTCCTCGTCGCGGATCCCCCACCGCTTCACAATATTGAAAAAGGCGCGCGCGGCAGCAGGCGAAAGCCGCCTCCGCTCTTCCAGTTGCGAGAGGTCGGGCAGCGCAGGTGGCGTATACATAGTTGCGGGATAGGCTAAAGCCTGCCTGGCGCTTTGTCTGTGCACATGATTCTCCTCCGCAATGGAAAAGGCTCGTCCTCTCCATCTATGGACAAGTATAGCTCTAAAAACGGAGCACTTGTAAAGCACAGTTATCCGGAGTATGCGGAGAGGGTCATACTCAGGCACGGGTTCTTGTCGCCAGATAGACGATTCCCGTAATGATGCTGGTCAGGGCGATCCATCCCATCTGGTACCAGTAGAAGAACGGAAAGCCGAGGAGCGCCGGGGTGGCCCTGGCGTAGGTCCCGGGAAACATCAGCGCGAGAGCGGGCAGGACCAATAGCCAATACCAATAAGCGCGGCGCGACTTGCGTGCGGGTGCAGCCATGATGCCTTGCATTCTAAATCACCCTTCGAGGCCGGCAAACAATTCTCCCTCCGATGGGTACCAGAGGTGATCCCCTTTCACTTTCGCGAAAGACGTGAGGGTATGCGGCCCGCGGCGGCTATGACCTTTCGCGTCATAGTAGATGTCGTCTACCACGATGCCGCGCACTACGAGAGCGTCGGCCACCAGCGAGCGATGGCAGCGCCAGGGAACAGCTTCGGCACACATGACCGTGGTCTGCGCATGAGGACTGTCAGCGAGCAACTGGTCGATGGCGGTGGCAAATTCAGGTGTCTGCATGTAATCGGCATATCCGCGGAAACTGGAGTTGCGCCAGCCGGTATTGACGGAGTCCCGGAGCGCGTGCCGCAAACCGCCGAGCGACTTCTGCCAGCGATACCTGATATCCGCTGCCTCAAGTGATTGCTCCAGATTCTCCTGAGCGAACTGCGGATTGTGGCGCGATTTTGGAATTGTGCGGATATCCACCAGCCAATGCACGCCATTGTCCTTAAGGATTTTCAGGAAAGTATCGACAGGCAGCGTGGAATGGCCGATGGTAAACATCCAGAACCATCATATTTCCTAAAGTGACCGGCCTACGTGAAGCTGGACGCTGAGGTCGACACGAATTGCAGAGCGCACCCACGACCGGTTGCGAAACAGATGCAAAGCCCTGATATTCGACGCTGAGGAGGTACATACCTTAAGCAAGCGGCTGCACGCTGGAAGGGCCTGCTGAATCCGTTGTAAATGTATTGCTGTAGCCGCTTCCGGCGTTCGTCAGGTTCACGACAGCTTTGACCCCTGCTCCCGAGGGGTCGAGCACCCGTAGACGCAACTCGCCGCTGTTCACCCGGGCCAGAGCGCATGTGGCATATAGCATCAAAATGGCGAAAATCTTCCTCATAGAGACCGCAACAACAAGCAATATCCCATGTTACCGTTTCTTGCCGCCCCCACCGGCGAATTACGAGAGCTGGAGCGCACTGGGGCAAACTCGGGTTTGATTCGCGTAGCGCAAGGGATCGGTAAGCTTTCGTGTAGCGGATGATTTACCATCCTTGGCGATGGTTCTGCTTGATTCTGAACTAACAGCTTCGCAGGTCCTGCGTGTCTTTCACCGCAGCGAAATCTCCCTGTTCCTGGGGTCAGCATTCACCACAGTTGGACTGGTGATATTGGGTTTTCTTTTCATTCGGCGGCGCTTTGACGCACTTCTCTTCTGGCTTGCGATCTTTGCCATCCTGTATGGACAGCGGATGTGGATGCAGTCGGAACTGCTGCGACTGATAATCCCGCCATCGGCGTTCTTCGATCGCCTGAGAGCTGCGATTGACTTTCTGGTGCCGATTCCAGCATTTTTCTTTTTTGATGCGACCGGTTTTCTGGGCAAGCCTGGAAAAGTTCTGGCATATGCTGGCGGTGGGATTCTCCTCTGTGTGCTGATAGCAACTGTCCTCGGCGGCCCGTTGGACATTCTTTATAAAGTAAACAACGGCACTGTGATCTGTGCGCTGCTGGCGCTGGTCATTCTATCGTTTCGTCAACCGGTACGGGACCGGGATTTCATCATCATGCGAAATGGCCTTCTCGTTTTTGTCGCGTTTGCGTTATGGAGAAGCGTGGGAGGCTTGTTTGGCGTCACGACAGAGCCATACGGATTTGGAATCTTTCTTGCCTGCCTGGGGTATGTGGCCGCGCGTCGGGCAGTTGAACGCGATCAGCAATTCAGCGCGATTCAGAAGGAGCTCGAAGTTGCAAAACGCATCCAGTTGTCGATTCTGCCGCCCGCGTTTCCCACATCGGATCATTTTCGGATCGCGGCGAGATATGTACCGATGACTTCGGTTGCGGGAGACTTCTACGACTTTCTTGTTGCACAGGGTGGAAAGGCCGGGTTGCTGATTGCTGACGTCTCCGGACATGGCGTGCCGGCGGCGCTCATCGCCTCGATGGTGAAGCTGGCGGCTAATTCGCAACCGGAACACGCCGCTCACCCGGCGAAGTTGCTGGCAGGCATGAATTCGACGCTTTGCGGAAATACGCAGAGCCAGTTTGTTACCGCAGCGTATGCCCATCTTGACGCGCATACTGGAGAGCTGTGCTATGCCGCTGCCGCGCATCTCCCGCTGCTCCTGCTGCGAGACGGCAAAGTGCTCTCCATTGAAGAGAACGGATTGATGCTGGCGTTGTTTTCGTCAGCAACCTATACCTCGACTACGCAGCGGCTGAAGGCGGGGGACCGTCTGCTTCTGTATACCGATGGAATTGTTGAGGCTGAGAACGCAAGCGAGGAGCAGTTTGGATATGAGCGGCTTCACGAACTGTTACAGGAGAGCGCAAAACTGACACCAGACGAGACCGCGGATCTGATCCTCGATCGAATAAGCAAGTGGTCGGCTTCTCAGGACGATGACCGGACGGTATTGGTCTGCGACTACGTTTGCAGCGCGCAAGCCTGACGGTCAGCCTGCCGAAGCCTATTTCAACGAAGCTGCGACCCTCTGATCCACTTCGCCCTGCACCTTGTTGAAGTCGTATTTTAAAGTCTTGCCGTCTTCTACCAGCAGGACGCCGCCAACATAGACGCGCTTGATGTCTTCCAGCGCGCCAATGAAGACAAGGCTCGCATAGGGATCGAAGACGTGCCCGAAGTGCTCCGGGCTGATGACGAGCATGTCCGCAAACTTGCCGCGCTCAAGACTTCCGAGGTGATCAGCTACGCCCAGTATATCGGCGCTTCCCATCGTGTGAAGGCGCAGCACATCGTAGGGGCTCATGATCGTCGCATCTTCGTATTTGTCGCGGATAGCGTAGAGTCCAGCGCGCATATTTTCAAACGGGTCTGCGAGGTCGGCACTCGCCTCGCCGTCGACGCCCATGCCGACGCGCACACCCGTCTTCAGATATTTCGGAATGTCCGCCGTGCCCGATGCGAGACGGCCGTTCGAGAGCGGGTTCCAACTCATCGACGCTCCTGCAGCTGCAGTCTGCTGCAGAATGAAGTCGTTGGTGTGGATGAAGTGGCCGAAGATGAGCTGCTTCGACAGCAGGCCGCTGTCCATGAACCAGCGAAATTTTGATTGCTCCTCGCCTTCTGTTTCTGGTGGCTCCAGATAATGGCTCTGATTGCCCAGATGAAATTCGTCCATCAACGATTTTTCGAGCACTGCTTGCTGGTAGGTGTTGTTGAAGGCCGTTCCGCCGTTGATCATCATGCTGAGGTAGGCGGAGGACTTTGGCTGCGTTGCTGTCCAGTCGAGAAATGTTTTCAGTCCGCGGCTGGCGTCTTCCGTCGAGTAGTGCGGGCCTGCCCTTCCTACCTGGTAGCCATGGACAAAACGCAGACCTGAATCCATCTCGGCGCGGAACTGACTTTCCTCGTAGCTCTCGGGCGATTGTGAGGTCGGTGGCGGATGGCCAAAGTCGAAGCTTGAAGGGCCGCCATAGTTGAAATTGTAGGCAGCGGTCACTCCATGACGCAGGTGGTCGAGCGAACCGTGCAGCGTGAACCAATAGAAGTCATCAGACCTTGCGAGAGGCGCGGTGCGTCCGTAGAGTGCATCGATCCATCCAGTCAGCGTCTGATCAGCGGCGAGACCGCGATAGGCGCTCTGCCAGATGTGGCTGTGCGCAGAGATGAATCCGGGAATAATCCAGTCGCCGTGCGCGTCGTATGTTTCTTTTGTCGCGAGCGATGCGGGCGGATCGCCGGGCGCGACTTCCGCCAGAGTGCCGTCGTCAGCGACGACAAGATAGCCGTTAAAGGGCTCGCGTTGATTCGGAGCCATGCTGAAGATCTTGGCGTCCTTGATCACGAGCTTGGCTGTCTGTGCTGAGGCGGTACCCATAACCGCAGTTAATAGGAATGGCGCGACAAGACAACACAGTAGAATTTTGCGGGGCATTGCTGATTTATAACCGCGAGCGGGGGCAGCAACAATCTATTTTTCTTCTTCCCTACAAAAAGGCCCGCTTTTGGCGGGCCTTAGTCTTTGCGGCGAAGCCGCGTATCGCCGGACGCGAAGTCCCTCAAGCGTTGGCGTGCAGGAGGACTTCTTCCCTCACCTCTTCGTCCTTCTTCTCTTCTTCCCTGGACTTGGGCAGAGCCACGTTGAGGACGTCCTCAATGCGGCTGGCGTAGTGGATGGTGACGCCTTCGATCTGCTCAGGCATCAGGTCTTCCTCAACGTTCAGCCGGTTCTCTGCCGGGAGGATGACCTGCTTGACGCCCGCGCGTTTCGCGGCAAGGAATTTCTCCTTGATGCCGCCCACTGGCAGCACGTTGCCGCTGAGGGTAATTTCACCAGTCATCGCGGTAAGTGGATGCACCGGCGTATCCGTCAGCAGTGAGATGAGTGCTGTCGCCATGGTTACACCTGCCGATGGGCCGTCTTTGGGAATTGCTCCGGCAGGAACGTGAATGTGCAGGTCGATATCCTTCATGAAGTCCTCTTCGAGACCGATCGACTTCGCGTTGGAACGGACCCACGTCAGCGCCGCCTGCATGGATTCCTGCATGACCTCACCAATCTGGCCGGTCATGGTGAATCCACCCTTGCCCTTCATCCTGTTTGCTTCGATGAAGAGCACGTCGCCGCCGGCCGGGGTCCAGGCCAGGCCCACAGCCACGCCAGCGCGCTTTGTCCGCTCGGCGATCTCCGTATCGACGCGTACCTTGATGCCGCCCAAAAACTCGTGAATGATTTCCTTCGTTACGGTCAGCTTCTCCGTCTTGCCCTCAGCGACGCGGCGTGCCTGCTTGCGGCAGACCGTACCGATCAACTGTTCGAGCTTGCGCACACCCGCTTCGCGCGTGTAGTGACGCACGATGTAGGAAACAGATTCCTCCGGAAACTCAATGCTTTCCGGCACGATGCCGTTTTCCTTGATCTGCCGCGGAATGAGGTAGCGGAAGGCGATGTGCCGCTTCTCTTCCTCGGTGTAGCCCTGCAGGTCGATAATTTCCATGCGATCGAGCAGCGGCGCCGGCATCGTATCGAGCATGTTCGCCGTGCAGATGAAGAGCACCTTCGATAAGTCAAAAGGCTGATCGAGGTAGTTGTCACGGAAAGTGTTATTTTGCTCAGGATCCAGCACTTCAAGCAGAGCCGACGCCGGGTCGCCGCGGAAATCGCGGCCCAGCTTATCGACCTCGTCGAGCATGAAGACAGGATCGTTTGCGCCAGCGCGGCGCAGGTTCTGAATGATCTGCCCCGGCAGCGCGCCGATATACGTCCGCCGATGTCCGCGCAACTCGGCCTCATCGTGCATGCCGCCGAGTGAGATGCGCTGGAACTTGCGTCCCAGGGCACGCGCCACGCTGCGGCCAAGCGAGGTCTTGCCCACGCCCGGAGGTCCGACAAAGCACAGGATCGGTCCTTTCATGTCCGGCTTCAGGCGGCGGACGGCAAGGTAGTCGAGGATGCGCTCTTTTACCTTCTTGAGGTCATAGTGGTCTTCGTCGAGAATCTCCTTGGCCCTAGAAATATCGACTTCCGAGCCGGAGGACTTGGCCCATGGCAGCACAGCCAGCCACTCGATGTAGTTACGCGTCAGCGAGTAGTCGGCTGCCATTGGCGACATGCGCGAGAGGCGACTCAACTCCTTGAGCGCCTCTTTCTTCGTCTCTTCCGGCATGCCAACGTCTTCAATCTTCTGGCGGAGCTCTTCGATATCCTTCTGGCTCTCGTCCTGCTCGCCCAGCTCTTTCTGTATCGCCTTCAACTGCTCGCGGAGGTAGTAGTCGCGCTGGGACTGTTGGACCTGGTCCTGCACCTCTGACTGGATCTTGTTGCGGAGCTGCTGGACTTCGATTTCCTTGACCAGGTGCTTGTTCAGCCGCTCAAGGCGTACGCTGACATCGGGCGTTTCCAGCAATTCCTGCCGGTCTGCGGTCGCCAGGAACGGCAAGGAAGACGCGACGAAGTCGCTCAACCGGGCCGGGTCGTCCATCTGTGCAGCGATGGTTGAGAGCTCGTCGGAGAGAGTGGGAGATGCCGACACGATTTGCTGAAACTGCGAAAGAATATTCCGCTGCAGAGCTTCGAGTTCCGGGCCCTGCTGCGGCCCTGCTTCGGGAACCGCATCCACGCTGGCCACCATAAATGGTTCCGTCTGCGTGAAGTCACCTAGCTTGACGCGCTCCGTGCCCTCTGTGAAGACAAAGAGGCTCTGGTTAGGCATCTTTACGACCTTGTGCACGGTTGCCAGGGTGCCGTAGGCGTACAGATCGCTCGGTTGCGGTGTATCGAGGTGCGCGTCGCGCTGTGCGACTACGACGATCGACTTTTCCTCGCCAAGCGACTGGATAAGTTGAATCGAGCTTTCGCGTCCTACGGTCAGCGGGAGAACAGCGTGCGGAAAAAGTACCGTGTCGCGCACGGGCAAAATGGGCAGCACGCGCCCTTCGGGACGATTTTCGCGTTCCTTGGGATCGCTCGGTTGAATAATACTAAGAAAATCGCTAGCCATGAGTGCCTTCTTATCAGATTATATGATCTTATTACAATTCAATTTGCAAGTATTTGATTCCGCACACCCCAAAAAGTCGCAAATCACCATTGGTCATCGAAAATGGCTGATGACTATGGACTTAGAGTCAGCGTCCATCAATCTCCCCGTTTTTCATTGGCCTGTTTGGCTCGTTTGATGCAAATACGGCTGTTAGGCATGCACCGGTTTCCGCATGAAACTTTCATCGGCTGGAATCGAGTGCAAGTTGAAACGAGGTACATCCTACTCCGGACGCTGAGCTGCCCGATAGCGTCCCAATTCCTTGACCATGGAGCAGTGCTGCCGCAGTAGATCGAGCGCCATATCTGCGCGGACCTGAGTGGAAAGCTGGTAATCGACGTAGAAGACATATTGCCAGGGCTTTCCCTGCACCGGGCGCGATTCGATCTTGGTCAAATTCGTTCCCTGACTGGCAAACACTTCGAGCGCCGCCACCAGGGTTCCCGACCGGTTCTCGACGGTGAAGGCCAAGCTTACTTTGTCCGCGTCTGAATTGCGCGGCACGTCCTCGCGACGTCGGATGAGGAAAAACCGGGTGTAGTTTTCGGCGTTGTCTTCAATACTCGCTGCCAGAATTTCGCCACCGTAGTACTCGGCTGCGCGAGCGCTTGCGATTGCGGCTGAGCTGCGGTCGCGAAGCTCCGTGACTTGCTTCACGCTTCCCGCGGTGTCGTAAAAAGGAATGGCCTCGATGGAAGGATGCTGCGCGAGAAATTTGCGGCACTGGGCGAGAGCCACTGGATGCGAATAGACGCGCTGTATGCGGCCAAGGCTCGATCCTTGAACGGCGATCAAATTGTGCCGTATGCGCAGTAGGCTTTCGCTCTCGATAGCAACATCGTGATCAAGCAAAAGGTCGTAATGCTCCACGACGGAACCGGCAAGGCTGTTCTCTATAGGAATGACGGCAGCATCGACTTCCTTCTCAGACAGCGTGCGAAAAACATCCTGCGATAGCGTGCATGGCAAAATGGTTGCCTCGGGAAACAATTTTCCTGCTGCTTCATGACTGAATGATCCCGGCTCGCCCTGAATCGCGACTTGCATTCTCAGCACTTCCCTCCAAAGGTTTTGGATTTCCGGCAACCCAAACGGGCATCATGCGCACCATATCACACCGTAGGCCATTTCAGGCTGCAGGCAAGAGACGAGGAGAAGCACAAATGCTTTGGACAATTTTCGTAATCCTGTTGGTATTGTGGCTGGTGGGTCTGGTGAGCTTTCATGCGATTGGGTGGTACATCCACATCCTGCTGGTTGTGGCGCTGGTGGTATTGTTGATCCAGCTGATCAGCGGCAGGCGCCCAGTCGTATAACGCAAACGTCGTATGCAAGACGACTACACGGGCCTCAAGCTTCCATAGTTAAGGCTCACAATCTGAGGAGTTATCGTCATGAATAAAGACCAGGTAAGCGGCAAGTTCGATCAGGTAACCGGCAAGGTGAAGGAAAAAGTTGGAGAGACGGTTGGCAATCAGCGTCTTGCCAATGAAGGCCTGGCAGACCAGGTGAAGGGCGCGGCGAAGGAGACATGGGGCAACGCGAAGGAAGTTGCCCAAGATAACGCTAAGGTGGAACGCCGCGAAGCCGAGCACAATGCGAACGATACCCGCGAGCGCGTCGCAAACAAGGTGCAGGACATGAAAGAGCGTGTGAACGAAAAAATCGACCAACACCGCAAGCCTGCATAGTTGGACTTTGCCTGTGACTAGCCCCGCGTTATTGCGGGGCTTTTCTTTGTCAACGCCTAAGGAGCAAGGCGGCTGCGACGAAGACGAAGAACACGACTGAGATCACGCCATTCATCGTAAAGAACGCGGCATTCAGGCGGCGCATGTCTTTGGGCGATACGATCAGATGCTCGTAGAGCAACAGCGCCGCGACCGTAGCGATGCCCAAAAGCCCCACCGCTCCGAGGGCAAACAGATGCACGAGCCACAAGAGTAATGCGAGCATGATGGCATGCATGGTGCGAGCGATCCAGAATGCTCCGCTAACGCCAATAGCAGCAGGGACGCTGTTAAGGCCATGCGCGCGGTCGTGCTCGGCGTCCTGGCACGCATAGAGCACATCAAACCCTGCGACCCAAAAGAGGACTGCGGCCGTGAGCACCATAATGCGCGGGTCGAGAGCGCCCCTGATCGCAATCCATGCGGCGGCGGGCGCGATCCCGAGCGACAAGCCAAGAAATAAGTGCGACCAGCGGGTGAATCGCTTCGTGTAGGAGTAGAGCAACAGGATCGCGAGGGCAACCGGAGAAAGCCATAGAGTCAAACGATTCAACTGCGCCGCGGCCAGGACAAACAACACCGACATGAAGATCGTAAACGCCGCGACGAAGCCGCGTGTGAGCAACCCGGAGGGAATTGCTCGCGCAGACGTACGCGGGTTCGAAGGCGTCGAGATCGGCATCCGCCCAGCGGTTGAAGGCCATCGCCGCGGAGCGCGCCGTGACCATGCACACGACAATCCACAACACCTGCCTCGGACGCGGCCATCCGTGAGCGGCCAGCATAGCTCCCGTCAGCGCAAATGGAAGGGCAAAGATCGAGTGCTCCCACTTGATCATTTCCAGTGTCATGCCGATGCTGCGCAATAGTGCCATCTCTTACGATGAATCTCCCTACTATCAGTGTATGTTAGGACATCTTTGGACGCAGCACGCGAAGCAAACGGTCGCAATCAAGACGAGGCCGTGTCTTTGTGATGTTGAAGGTCTAGTTCTTTTCTGGTTGTCCTGCTACCTGGAGATTGTTGGTCACGCTAAAAACTCCCGGAACAGAATTTGCACGGATGCCAGCGGCATTTTTGTCGCCCTGGTTGAGAACCACTCCAAAAAGCGTCACGTTGCCGTTCTGGACAGAGATGCGAATAGGTTGGGCCGGGTCGATGGAGTACTTGTTCAGGCTGGGAAAACCATAGACAGCGCGGTAGACAGCCTGGCGGATGCGGTCATCCATCGGTGAAACCGGATCCACTTTAATCTCGTTGATGACGTCCTTTACACCTTTGGTGTTGGCCGCGACGGCGACGGCGGTATCAGCATCCACTGGGCCATAAGCTGTCCCGCCCAGAGTGACAACGCCATTCTGCACATTCACGCTGATGGCATTGAACGCGGTTGTTCCGTAGCCAACGCGACTGTACGAGATTGCCTTGACCAGTTTGTCCTGCAGTTCGGCGTCGGGAACTTCCGGTCCGGCGACTTCAACCTCGTTCTCTACACCTTTTATGTTCTTAATCCGATGGACACGCTTGTCGAGGTCGGCTTTCTGGTCATATATGTCGACAGTTCCGGTCAACGTGACGATCCCGTTCTGAACAGCAGCTTTTACATTCTTGAATTGAGATTTGTTCAGGGCTTTGTTTTGGACATCCGCCAGAATCTGGTTATCCAGGCCCGCGTCAGCGCTTTGTGCTACCGCGGCCGTGGAACGAGGCGCAATGGCAGAAGGTGAAATTGTAAGCAAAACCGCTGCCACAGCGGGAACAAGACGGCGTAATACGATTTTCATGTCGTGCTCTCCTGGGTTGCTGCAGGTTGGCGGCAAGCAATAATGTCCGGGCTGGCCTGAACTTTGAATGCAGCGTCTTTTACTTCGAACACATTCTACCCGCATTTGGACGCGCTGTTTCTTCAAATTCTTTCGTGACTATCGATAGCGTCGATGCAATTTGAACATAAGGCTGAATACGCCGGATTCATCGCGCACCGCCAGGACCGAAATGGTGGGGGTCACGTTGACCTCAGCCTGAATGAGCTGCTGCGCGGTCGAGTTGATGTTCGTCGCATAGGTGAGGGTCGCGTTCTTTGAAACCTGTTGCGCCACAGTGATGCGCGCGGTCGAGTTGCCGACGGACCCGACCCACGTAGGATCAATCTTCACGCTTCCACCGCCAAACAGCTTCTGGATGCGGCTGCTGAGGGTTGCATTCAGCGCGCCGCCCAGCAGCGCGTCGGCAGCCGTATTGGCACCTGCCTGTTGCGCCTGCATCGAGTAAATTTGTTGTTCTTCCTGGGTACGCCCCATGGCCAGAAGCGAGAAGATGTCCTGCTGCGCGAGCGGCGGCTCGGAGCGGAACGTGGGCGACAAATTGCCGGGCGGGCCATGCAAACCGATGGTGATGTCGTAGTCCTCGATGTGAGCCGTGGCGTCGAGATCGATAATCGGCTCAATGCGCACCGGATTGCTGAAGAAGATGTCGCCGTGCTGCAGGTGATATTTTGTGCCCGCGAAGATTGCGCTGCCTTCGGTGACGTTGATATGTCCGAGCACTGTGGGCTGCGCAAGAGTGCCGCGCACGCGCAGGTCAACATCTCCCGCGAGCTTCGCGAACGAATTCTGGAAATCAAGCTCGGGCGAAGACGTTACATGAATGTCCAGCCGGATGCGATTCGAAAATGCATTGGGGTCTGGCGGAGGAGTGATGCCGCTCGATGGACTGGCAAAGCTGGCAAAATCCAGATTCGGGCTGAGGTTGAATCGTGTCAGCAACACGCTCCCGCTCAACACCAGGCTGTTCTGCGTTCCCTGCAATCGCAGCTTTGTGTTCACCATCGAGCTGACCCCGGCCGGATAACGGATACGGATATCGGTGCCGGTCGCCGTAAGGTCGCCGTAGATGCCCTGCTGATAGGTGACGTATCCCGTAATACTCACCTGGCCGCCACCGGTTGTCCCCGTAAGATTCTTTACCTGCAGACGATCCTGATCGAATTCCAGCGTGCCGTTCAACTGGCTCAGCCCGTTCGGCAGGCCCTCAGTGTTCATCGCCACGTTGGTCAGTTTCACCTGGCCAGTCAGCTCCGGACGATTGAAAACGCCATTTGTATCCATGGTGAAGGTGACCTGCCCGGACGAAGCAACATCCGGATAGAGCGTTTGCAGGAGCTTCATGTTGATGGCTCCCTCCCCATGCAGGTTCATCAGATGATTTGTGCGAAAGATCCCGATGCGCCCCTGGGCGCGCAGGTCCGTGTTGTCACCGGTGATGTGCAGCGGATCGAGACTTAAGATGCCGTTCTTAAGCTGGGCATGGAGAGGACCTTCGCTCTTGAGCGGAACTCCGCCGACCGCAAGCGAGAGCTGACCGATCTGTGCATCGCCCTGCAGTTGCCGCGGCTGGCGCAACGGACCTGACACGTTCACGTTTCCAGCTACGGACGAGTGCCACTTGACGCCTTCGACATGAAACATCTCCATGAAGGGATCGATATCGAGATTTGAAAGCGTAGCGCTCGCCTGCGTCTTGTAGTCACCGGAGAGCGACGTTTCTCCATTGATCTGCAAGGACGCTGACCTCAGGCGTCCGGTGGCGATATAAAGCACGTTCCCATGATCCGTATGGGCTTCGACATCCACTGTGCCGTTCGTGTCTTTGCCTACGGTGATCTTCGAGAGATGCGCATTGGCGTGAATCGCGGGCGACTCGAGCGTTCCGGAGCCGTCCGCAGAAAAAGCGAGCTCACCGTTGATTGGGTATTTTGCATTTTGGAAGTGTTCAGTATGGCTCAGATCAAAGCCTTTGCCCTCGGCCTGGAAGTGAAATTGCTTCGTGCGGATGCCAATTCCGCCGCTTCCTGTAACTTGCCCGCCATTTTGCAGCAGTACGAGTTTCGATACGCCGATCTCTTCTCCGGCAAACTTAAGATCAGCGTTCAGACTGCGGTAATGCTCGCCGTACGCCTCTCCTCCCTGGATGGCAAGATGTCCACCGCCATTCAGGTTGCGTAGTTCCCCGCCAGCCCGCGCGTTGAGATTCACAATGCCGGTCACGGGGAGATTCTGTCCAGCGAGCGCCAGCACCTCATCGAGCGAAGCGTCTTGTACCTTAACGTCCGCGTTGATCGCCGACTCGCCGTCGAAAGCACTTTGGCGCGCCGAGATGCGATGTGCATGCAACTGGCCTGAAGCATGAATCGAGGTCTTGCCGCGGGTCAATGTTGCGTTTTGCACGGCGATCAATTGCGATGAATACTCCGCGTTTGTTTCTAGGGAATCCCAGTGAATGACTCGCTCCGCATTGGGGGCGGCAGCGGAAGCTGGAACCGGCGCCTGAGATTGTGCGGGCTCCGTCACTGGTTCCGCTGCGGCGGGCGATGGAGTTGTCTCGGCTGGCAACAGCAAGTCAAAATTGCTCGCTACCAGGTGCCCCTTCACGTCGGGATTCGAAAGATTCCCGGATATTGTGCCTTGAAACTGCGCCCGTCCCTGCAGGCGCAGCGGCAAAGCCTGCACGCCTTTTTTGCCTTGTACAGAGACACCCAACGCTGTTAGCGCCTGATCGAATTCGGCAAGGTTGGTTGTTTCCACATTCGCCTGCAGAGTGGCAGGCCCGGTGATGGGATAGACGCCTAGTCCGCCTGAGATCTGAATCTGCGTAGCGGGCGTCTGCGCCTGCAATTGCCTGATCTGTACGCTCCCGTTTCTCTGGAAGTAGGTCCCGTCGAGCATGCCGGACATGGGCACTTCGCCCTCGGGCGTATGTGCAGAAGGCACGAACCTCACATTCGCCTTCGCCGTCAGGTCGGATGCATCGCCGGTCCAGTCGACACTGCCATCGCCCGAAACGACAGCATCGAAGCCCATCTCGCTATATTCCCGAGGAGCAACGAGGGTCATCACCGTACGCATCGTGACTCCACGCAGCTTTCCGCGAATTGTACCCCGCAGTAGGGTCGCCGACGGCGGCTGTCCTGGCGGCGCAAAGGTCGCACCCAGCCAGTGGGCTAGGCGCATCTCGGCATCGACGCTGCCGCCACGAGGAATGCGCGCCCGAACTCCGGTGAACACGAGATCCTGCTCGGTCGCGTGAATCGCCGTGTCTACGTCGACTCCAACTATATGCACGGTGCCGACGTGATAAGCAGCTCCTGCAACCTTTGCTTGACCGTCCAGAGCAAGTTGTGTGCGCGTCCCCTGCCCTTTCAGATCAAGATCGACAAGGCCGTGATCCACACCATCGACGGGCTCAAGTGCCATCACTTCCCTGACGTCTACCTTTCCCTGAGCAGTCAGGTTCCAATGAGGATCGGCAAAATTCTGTAGGCTGGCGGTCGCCTTCAAGAGCGATGGCCCAGTTTGCAACTGTAACTGTGACACATTCAACGTATTGCGCCCTATATCGGCCGAGAGATCCAGTCTTGACTGGACAGGCGGGTATTTTCCCCGTTGCGCTGTGATATCAGCAGCATGAAGTGTTGCGAGGTAATGGTCCTGAAGCGGGGCATAGGTTACGGCGACACCTAAATCATTTGCGGCAAGGTCAAACGGAATCTTCCGCTCATTGATCAGCGCAACACCATTCCTGATTTCCGTTCTTCCCACCTTCAGATCGAAGACCGTGTCTTTTGCAGATTTACCGCTGCTCACGGTCTTAGGGCGAGGCTGGTTCGTCGAGCCGTCGGGATAAATGATGAGATGGAAGACCGGGTGGTCGGCCTCGAGATAATTCAGATCAACTTTGGGCCGGATGAAGGAAAGAATCTTCACTCGTACATAAATGCGATCGACATGCGCATACGGAACCTCGTTCGCTGCCTCCAATCCGTGGATCGTCAGGCCATCAGCCTCGAAGGCGAGATGCCGCACCGACCACCGAAACGCGTTGAGTTGCACGCGGCCGCCGGTTGCCTGTTCCAGCGTGGCGATCAGCTTCTCCCGAACCAGACTTTGAAATGTCGGCGTTGAGGCGTACCAGATGATTCCGCCGATGGCGAGCAGGACCAGGACAGCCACAACCGCGAAAATGCGCAGCCAGATCTTCTGCTTTCTCACCGGCGGAGCGTCTGGAAGATTTGACGGCAACGTGCTCATGCTCCACCCTCATCATCGTCGCCCGAGCTGCCGATTTGAGCGTAGGCAGGATCGAGAATCTGCACGCTTCCCTGGTCGCGCAGGCTCTGCAGCCAGTCATGGAGCATGGAGTTTACCTGTTGCTGTAAAAGAATCTCGCGAATGCGCGGTGATGTGCTTTCTAGGGTGGGCGGCGTTTCCTTCAGCTTTTCAAAGGCTGGCACTATGCTCGTCTGGTAGTACTTCTGAATGTCCTGGCGGGAGATGCGGATACCCGCGCCGAAACGGGCGTTGATGAACTTGAGAATCTCCAGACGCTGCCGCCAGCGGTCCTCAACTTCCTGCTCGGTCAGACTGTTGGCCTTGAGGAACGCCTGCCAACCCTCCTCAGTCGAGCAACCTATCTGCCTGCAGATGGGAATCTGCGAGCGCACCTCCGCAAGGCTCTTCTTCACTTCATCATCGCTGACCGTATAGTCGACCTGCTTCTGTTCTCTCATCTGCCTCAGGATCAGCGCGCGCCGGATCAGCCGCTGCGCCGCATTGATCTCTGTGTTTTGACCGGCGGGAACAGTGAAGACCTGCAGGACGGCAACGCGCATCTCCTCGCGCACATCGCTTTGCAGCAGAACATCGCCATTCACGATGGCGATGACACGATCGAGCACAACTGGAGTCTCGTTCGACGTCTGCGCCTGGACCAGAGCTTGCGGGGGTTGCGCTGCCTGAGGCTCCTGGGCAAAACTCCTGGCGTACAGGCCGACCAGCAGCGCGGCGACCGCTGCGAATTCTCCTGCGTGTGTGTCTCTTTTCATCAGAATGCCTGCCCTATGCTGAAGAAGAAGTTGAAGTGCCCTGCCTCGCCGACATAGGGCGGAATCGGATGCGTCGGTGTGCTCGAATAGTTGATGATCACAGGATAGATGGGCGGGTCCAGGTTGTAGCTGAAGTCGAAACGGATCGGCCCGACTGGGGTGTGGAACCGCAAACCGATCCCAACGGCATGGGAGAAGTAATTAAAGCTGCAAAGCCCCGCTGCGCCGATCGGGGAGTTCGGATGCGGTATGGATTGGGCCTCTTCATTCAAGATCCTGCATCCTTCTCTGTGCGGCTGCCGGACGCGGATAAAACTGGGCCAGATATCCGAGGGATACTCGAAGACATTGCCCATATCGTGAAACAGAACAAACCCCAGGCTGTTGCCCACATATGGCAGCATCGGATTGGGCATGCGCAATTCCGTGCTGTTGATGAACGCGCCGGTGCCGCCAATGGGGTAGCCCGTCAGCGAATCGCGCGGGCCTGCCGCATTAATGGCGAAACCGCGATGCGACTGAGCACCGCCCGCATACAGTCGCTCAGGCAACGGAACCACGTCGTACTGCGGGCCGCCATACGTGCGCTCAGAAGCTATGCGTGTGTTCCGTGCCAGCACCCACGAGTTCAGCTTGCCGAATCTGTAATAGCTGGAATTGGTCCCGTCAATGCGGTTGAAGTCCGCCTGCGAACCAAAATGCGAATCGGCCCAGTTCTCCAGAATGGTGTTATAAGTGCCGCTCGTCGCATCCAGAGGCGTGGGCACCCGGGTATCGCGAATCCATGTAACTCCTGGACCTCCTACGCGTACCGGCTGAGAAACCAGCGGAATCTCATCTGGCGCCACCTGAACGCTATTTGGATCGACCTTGACGCGACGGTAGCTGAACGAATAGATCAGCGTAGTTGGCTTGGTTACACGATCGGATAAGCGCACGATCCCTTCAAGTCGTGACGAAGCATAGGTGGTTACATCCTGCGCACTTACGTATCCGCCGGTGAGAATCAGATTGAGTTTTGGATTGTCGAGGAAATGCGGGTTGGCGAAGCTCATCAACACACGCTGTTCGAGGGTGCCGACATTCGAGTTGAATGAGACCGATCTGTCACTGCCACGAATATTGATGCGCGAAATATTAAATAGAACCGCAGGACTTACACCCGTCTTCCCATTTGGGCTGCACGTGTTCGTTGAAGGATTGATGCCAGCCGCGATCAGTTGTTGCGCGCTGAGGCTGTTGCAGTTGGTTTGCGGATTGCCTGTCTGCGCCTGGAATCCGAATCCATAGCTGATGTCCCAGCGCCTCGCCTCGGTGAACTGCAACAGGACATCCTTGCGCAATTCATCCCCCAGTGGATTTTGCACCGCAGTAGTGACCTGATTGAAGAGCGTCAGATCATAGAGCCTTCGCTGTGTCTCTAGCAGCGCCGTCTGGTTCAGAGGGTCGCCGGGATGAATCAGCACTCGGTCTTCAACGGTACTTGGCCGCGTGTAGTGGAGGCCGGAGATCAAGACACGGTTGACGAAAACCTGCTCCCCTTCTGTGACGGTCATGGTCACATCGATCAAGTTCGGATTCTCCGGCGATGGCTGCTGCAGCAGGTTGACCTGCGCGTTGTCGAAACCGTGGCTGAGGTAATAGGTAAGGATCGAATCGCGATCCTGTCCGACGTTGAGCGATGAGTAGGGCTGCCCGGACTGGGTGTTGAGCAGCGGTATCAATTGGGAAAGCTGGACCTGGCTCGCTCCGTTGATCACGTAGGCGCCTATCCGTTGCTGCACGCCTTCGTCGATCGAGTAGTTTATGCTGAGCTGCGCATATTTTGATTTCTTTCCAGTTTTGGATGTATCGACGTCTTTTACTTCGGGAGTCACTTTTACGTTGCTGAAGCCGTTGCTTTGATACAAGGCGGTGATCGAGTTCACGTCAGCCTGCGCCAGCGCCTGGCTGTATATTCCGTTGCGATCAACAATACTCGACTTCACCACGTCCAACCGCGGCAGAATGATGTCGGTATCGAAATACTTGTTCCCGCTGACGGTCACCGCAGCCACTTCATGCTTGACCCCGAGGGTGACAGTAAACGTAATGATGGAGTGCTGCGGGTCTTTCAATTGTTCCGTGTGCGTTACTTTTACATCGAAGTAGCCGGCACGCTGAAAATAGTCCCGAATACGGTGGTCGCCCTCATTCAGAAGGTCTTCATCAACGCTGCCCTCTTCATAGACAGGCACCAGGTTTTTGATCTTGCCCTTGCTAAGCGAGGCCCCATCGACGTTAATGGTTACGACCGGTCCGCGATCCGCCGAAAATCCATAATCCAGATGATTGGACGCCGGCTGGTAGTTGCGCGAATCCCGTTTGAGGCTTGCTTCCAGGCGGTCCTGCTTCTGGTAGTTCTTGCGCAGGCGGTTCAGAGCGCTGCTCACGGTATCGCGCGTCACCTTGGAATCTTCCTTC
This sequence comes from Terriglobales bacterium, assembly GCA_963823845.1. GTDB lineage: Bacteria > Acidobacteriota > Terriglobia > Terriglobales > Acidobacteriaceae > Alloacidobacterium. The sequence goes on along the minus strand of CAWGND010000014.1, from coordinate 146,436 downwards.
AGCTTGCCTTTTTTTCGGAACTGGTCGACGGTCATGCCGCTGTCGCCCTTTACCACCACGTCACCCACGCGCGCCTGCTTTCCTTCCTCGATCTGGAAGGCGACGTTGACCTGTGAATTTGCCGTATCTATGGTGGTGCTGGCAAAAATTCTGGCCTGGTAGTACCCGTTCTCGTTGAGCGTCTGCTGCAGAAGCGTCTCCCCCTGCAGCAGTTTGTTATCGCTGAATACGGTCCCCGCGTTCATTCGCGTGGACCGCTCCAGCACCCCGGAAAGCCGTTCGTTGTTGACCCCGTTCACGGTCACGCGACCGATAAACAGGTGCGGTTCTCCGCTGAAAATGATAGTCACCGCGTTCCCATGTCGCAGGCCCTCCACCACGATCGTTTTATAGAGCCCGGTCTCATAAAGACGCCGCAGGCTCTCGCGGACTTTAAGGGGATCAAGCGGTTGGTGAGGCTGCAACGCCAGCCGGTCCGGCAAAGGCGCAAGCCTGTCGGCGGGGATGCCCTTGAACTGGATCGATTCCACCTGCAGCCCGGCCCAACTACGCAGCGTGATGTCCTGCTCGGCTGCCCCTTTGGCTGTCGAGGTAGAAGGCTGCTGCGCGGCAGCGTCATATGCATAAGCGCTTGCCGCGAGACAAAGGGGAAGGCCGGCCATAGCCGCAAGGCTGAACCAGTGCTTTGCTTTCCGGCGAATGCTTGCCCAGGATTTGCAGCGAAAATCCAATCAGTTCCTCGGATGCCTCGATGGAATGAGATGCGGTCCCGTCGCACTTGAAGAACCCCCTATATCTCCTTAACCGATGAAGGCTCTATCAATTCTCTATACTAGAGCCTGCTATTCAATTTAGGGCAGACAGCGACGGGTGCGGATTTTCCTGAGGGCAAGAAGCGAGAGAGTGCGATGTATCGGACATACATAAATGACCAGCGACCGAGCCATCGGGAAAATCCGCCCTGTCCCTTGTTCTAAGTAGGCTCCTGGGAACAGAAAATAAGCAGATGCCGAGCGCACAGTTAGCAGAGAGATACTCCCGTCAGATTTTGTATCCCGGCATCGGAGCCGAGGGACAGCAAAAACTGGAAGCGTCGCACGTAGCGATCGTGGGCTGCGGGGCGACGGGTGCCGCAGCGGCCAGCCTGCTTGCCCGGGCCGGTATCGGAACGCTGACCCTGATCGACCGCGATTTTGTCGAAGAGAGCAACCTCCAGCGGCAGGTACTCTTCGATGAGACGGATGCAAGCCTCGCCTTACCCAAGGCGGAGGCCGCGCGCCGGAAAATTGCTCTCTTCAACAGTGAAATCCACGTTCACTCACACATCGCGGACCTGGTTCCAGCAAATATTCACGATCTGCTTCGCGGCGCGGATCTGATTCTCGACGCGACCGACAACTTTGAGACCCGCTACCTGCTCAACGACTATGCGGTCGAGCAGGACAAGCCCTGGATCTATGCAGCGGCCATCGGCGCCTATGCCGTCACCATGAATATTCTTCCCGGCGAAACGGCGTGCCTCGCCTGCATCTTCCCCAAACCGCCCGGCGGCACGGTAGAAACCTGCGACACGGCGGGAATTCTCAACTCAACGGTCAATTTAGCCGCTTCAATCGAGGTGACGGAGGCATTCAAGCTGCTCACCGGAGCGAAGAACAACCTGCGCCGCAGCCTCCTTTCCTTCGATTTGTGGACCAACGAGCGATCGGAGATATCAACAGCCCAACCCCGCCCTGACTGCGAAGTCTGCCAGCAGCGAAATTTCGCCCATCTGAGCGGCGAAGGCCGTCCTCACATCACCCTCTGCGGCCGCAATTCAGTACAGATTCACGAGCATCACCGACCGGTTAACCTCGCCGAAATCGAGGCGAAACTCAAGCCCCACGGCAAGGTCCGCTTCAACAATCTTTTGCTTCGATTCGAGCGTGGCGACCATGTCATCACGGTCTTTGCTGACGGCAGGGCGCTGATTCAGGGAACAACCGATATTATGGAGGCACGCAGTCTCTATGCACGGTTTATTGGCTCCTGACCCAAGGGACGCCAACCTTCAGTCTGGCAACCATTTGCGCCCAATCGCCTTCCCACTAAGAACTCGCATAATACTTTGGGCAGACGGACTCCATGAAACTGGCGTTACGAACCAAATCGAGCAATAGATTGACGGGAGGCGCAAAGCGTGGAATTTTCAAGACAGGTGAGGTGCGGATGAACGCAGGCCCGACGCAACCTAAACCAATACACCATATGCGCAGAAATCCCCCGATTGCCGGAGAAGCAGATGCGATCGCGAAGGCGCAGGCCGGCGATGCGCAGTCCTTCGAAATGCTCTATTCGCTGCACAAGCGCCGCGTTTATTCTCTGTGTTTGCGCATGCTCGGCAATGTTGCCGAAGCGGAGGATCTGACGCAAGAAGCATTCCTTCAGCTTTATCGCAAGATCGGCACCTTCCGCGGCGATTCGGCCTTTTCCACGTGGCTGCATCGCCTTGCGGTAAACGTTGTGCTCATGCACTTGCGGAAGAAAGGGCTGCCGCAGGTGTCGCTCGAAGAAACACTCGAGCCCTCGCAGGAAGACGGCCCGCGGAAAGACCTTGGTGAGCGGGACCTGGTTCTCTCCGGCTCCCTCGACCGTGTCGCGCTTGAGCGCGCCGTAGAAAATCTGCCTCCCGGCTACAGGCTTGTTTTCGTCCTGCATGACGTGGAAGGCTACGAACACAATGAGATTGCCGACATGCTCAGCTGCTCCATCGGCAACAGCAAATCGCAACTGCATAAAGCGCGTATGAAGCTTCGCGATCTCCTGCGCTCCGGACAGCGGAAAGAGGAGTCGATTGCATGAGCAATACTCGCGATCAGCAAGATGGGAAACCGATGAACTGCGCCGAATTTCAGGATAAACTGCCCGAACTGTTTGAGTCGGGCGTAAACGTCAGCCACGACGAGCATCTGATCGACTGCGAAAACTGTGCTGCCCTGGTGCGTGACCTCGAATACATCGCCTCACAGGCCAAGCTTTTGCTCCCGATTCATGACCCCAGCCCCGGCGTGTGGGACAACATCCGGTCGGCGATTCGCAGCGAGACGAATCATAAGGAACCAGTGCCCTCGGGCAAGCGGCCATAGCCTGCGACGGCTAGCGTTCTTATAATGCAGAGAACGCATGACGAAGCCTCCAATACCGACCTGTATCTCGCGCATCGTGCTTGTGGGATTCATGGGCGCAGGCAAGTCTACCGTTGGCGCTCTACTCGCGCAGCATCTGCAATGGCGCTTCCTCGACGCGGATAGCGTTCTCGAAGACCGCACTCGCATCTCCATTGCCGAGATTTTCACACAGCGGGGAGAGACTGCGTTCCGAAACCTTGAAGCTGAAGTTGTTCACGATCTTCTCCGTGAACAGTATCTAGTGCTCGCTGTGGGCGGCGGTGCGGTAGAAACGGCTGCCATCCGCAATGCCCTGTTTCACAGTCCGGAGACATGCGTTGTTTTTCTTGAAGCCCCGCTCGAAATCATGATCTCGCGCTGCGAGCAGCAACCCGGCGCGGCTCTTCGCCCCGTGCTGAACGACCGCGAACGTCTGCACCGCCGGTTCGAATCCAGGCTCCCTCATTACCGGAATGCCCATCTTGTGATTAAAACGGTTTCAATTACGCCGGAAGAAACATCGCAGCAGATACTCCAGGCAGTCGCCGCTCTTCTCAAGGAGAACAGCCTGGCATGACAGCCCGTCCCAGCGCGATGGAGACTGATGTGGCGATCAAGCCGCCCCGGTCCCTGCGCAGCGACATCGTTTTCGCCTTCGCGCTCGCAATCAGCCTGTATCTGGCATGGCTCATCCGCGATGTGCTTATCCTGCTCTACGTGAGCGCGCTTTTCGCGGTCGTGCTGATGCCCGTCGTCCGCGGCATCATGAAGTTGCGCATCGGAAGGTGGCAGCCGAACCGCGGCGTAGCAATCCTGGTCCTGCTTCTAGCCACTGCAGGTTTCGCGACGCTGTTTTTCGCCTTCGCGGTGCCCCCGGTCGTACGCGACATGCGCGAATTCATCAACGAGCTGCCAACGCGCGGACCGCAGATGTTATTGCGCATTCGCCGCATCCCTTTCATGCAGCACGTGGATGTAACCGCGCTCAATGCCAGGTTGCAGTATTTCGCGGAAAATTTCGCCACCTACCTGCTTCTGGCAATACGCAGCGCGGCGAGTAACCTCTTTGACATCATTACCAGCATCATTCTGACGATTTACTTCATTCTCGAAGGTGAAATCGTCTATTACTGGGTCCTCAGCTTCTTCCCCGTGGGCATGCGGCAGCGGCTGGACGTGACTCTGGCGCGCGCCGAGACGCGCATGGGCAAGTGGCTCCTCGGTCAGGGCGCGCTCATGTTAGTGCTGGGCCTGTCGAGCACCATCGTCTTCATGGTGCTGAAGGTGCGCTACGCCTATGCCCTCGGCGTTCTGATGGGCGTCTTCAATATCATCCCCATTGCCGGAGCCTTTATCACGGTCACGCTCGCGATACTCGTCGCCGCCATCGACTCCTGGGGACGTGTGCTCGGCGTTGTCATCTTCTATGCCATCTACGCGCAGATAGAAACCTCTTACCTGACGCCGCGCATCATGCGGTCGAGCGTTGATCTTCCCGGCATGGCAGTCATCGTCGCCTTGCTTCTGGGCGCGGCTCTCGATGGTATCGTCGGCGCCATGGTGGCCGTCCCTACGGCCGTGCTCGTCGCGGTCCTGCTCGATGAATACGCCGTGCAACCGGACCCAATCATCGCCCAACCGCAAACTGTCAGTCGGCTTCATTCCTGATTCGAAGACTTTCTTCCCGCATCCAGCCCGGACGCGTCCGAGTCACGCTGCCGCTTGGTATCATGAGGAGTGGCCCCAAGCGCACAACTCAATCCATTGCAAGCGGCGCAATCATGACACCAGCTACGCCAGCGTCCCCGGTGATCTCCGCGCCTCCTGTAATCGAAGGCCAGACCATCGCGCCCGCCGCACCTGCCGCAGCGACGGCCGGACATACGCATCTGCGCGCGGGCGAAACTGCCTCGCGCATCGCCGATTACGCTGAGTTGTTCAAATTTCGTGTAACCGCCCTGGTGGTGATGACGGCCTGGGCCGGCTTTTACCTCGGGTCGATGCACAGCGGCATCAGCAGCATGCAGCCGGGGCTGATCGCAGCCCTCGTGGGCATCGGACTCGTCTCCGCAGGCTCCGCCGCGCTGAACGAGACGATCGAGCGCAAGCTCGATGCGAAGATGATCCGCACCGCGCAGCGCCCAATGGCTTCTGGCCGCATCAGCCTGCCGCACGGCTTGCTGCTGGGCATGGTCGCCATCATCGCCGGCACCCTCTGGCTCACTTACGAAACAAATCTGGTCACCGGAACGCTGACTCTGATTACCGCCTTCAGCTACGTGGCCGTCTATACACCGCTAAAAAGGCACACGACTTTGGCAACGTTTATCGGGGCATTCCCCGGCGCCATGCCTCCGCTGCTTGGCTGGACAGCCGCACGCGGCGCGATCGAATGGCCCGCCGTCGCGCTGTTTGCGATTCTCTTCGTCTGGCAGTTTCCGCACTTCATGGCCATCGCATGGCTTTACAAGGAAGACTATGGCCGCGCCGGAATCCGCATGCTGCCGGTAGTGCAACCGGACGGGTGGTCGACTGTGCTCGAAGCGCTGACGTATGCCGTGCTGATGATTCCCGTAAGCCTGCTGCCGGTCTATCTGCATGTCGCAGGCAGAATCTACGGCGCGACCGCGATGCTGCTTGGCCTCGTGTACCTGGGATACACCATCCGCTTTGCCCGCATTACGCGCGCACACAGCATCGTGGAATCTAAAATGTACGCGCGCGATTTGTTAAAGGTAAGCGTGATCTACCTGCCCGTGCTGCTCACGGTCCTCATGCTCAACGCGTTAGGAAAGTAGTCGGAGGTTATGGGTAGGCGAGGGCTTTAGCCCTCGCATGAATGAGCAAAATGAACGCGGGGCTTTAGCCCCTGAGGCAACTTGGGACTTAACGAAGTAACTATGTCAGCAGTCACAGAACACACCGCACCAGAAACAAACAAAAAAAACACCAGCACTGCTCCTGCGCCCATCATCCTCAATGCGCTTACGCACAACTACGGCACGCGCCTCGCCCTTGACCACCTCAGCTTCGACGTACGCCCGGCCGAAATCTTCGGACTGCTCGGTCCCAACGGCAGCGGCAAGACAACACTCTTCCGCATCCTCTCGACGCTCATGGTGCCGACCGCCGGTAAAGCTTCGATTCAGGGATTCGACGCCGCCCGCGAACCGAACAAAATCCGCCAGCAGATCGGCATCGTCTTTCAGGCGCGCAGCCTCGACATCAAGCTGACCGTCGCCGAGAACCTGAAACATCAGGGCCATTTGTACGGGTTGAAGGGCGCACAGCTCAAGGAACGCACTTGCGAAGTGCTCTCCCGCGTCGGCCTGCTGGATCGCGCCAAGGACGCCGTCGAAACGCTCTCGGGGGGCATGCAGCGCCGCGTGGAACTGGCAAAGGGGCTCATCCATTCGCCGCCGGTCCTATTGCTCGACGAGCCATCCACCGGCCTCGACCCCGGTGCGCGACGCGACGTGTGGCAGTATCTGCGCATGCTGCGCGATGAAGAAGGCGTGACCGTCCTCGTCACCACGCACCTGATGGAAGAAGCCGAGCACTGCGACCGTCTGGCCATCCTGAACGAAGGCAAGCTCGTTGCGCTCGGTTCGCCATTCGACCTGAAGTCCGAGATAGGCGGCGACATTGTGACCTTCGAGACGGCAAGTGAAGCAGACGCCGAAGCCCTCGCACAGAAGATCGCCAATCGCTTCATCATCTCGCCCTCAGTTCTGGGAAACGGCGTCCGTCTCGAACGCGAGCAGGGCCACAAGTTCGTGACAGATGTCGTCGAAACCTTCCCGGGACTGGTCGAAGGCATCTCGGTCGCCAAGCCGAGCCTCGAAGACGTCTTCATACAAAGAACCGGTCATCGCTTCTGGAGGGAACCACGGGAAGAAACAAAGGAGCACGCATAACCATGGCCACGATCGCCGCAACCGCTCCTGCACCGCGCATCCAGCAAGTCAGAAAAGTAGGCATCTGGACGCCCGCTTACACACTCTGGCTCAGGGAGATCGTCCGCTTCTACCGCCAGAAAGCGCGTGTCGTGGGCGTGATCGCTTCGCCACTGCTCTTCTGGTTCGTCCTCGGCTCCGGCTTCGCGCACAGTTTTCGGAGTGGAAGCGCAAACTCTCAACAGTATCTCGGCTACTTCTTCCCCGGCGCTGTCGTCATGATCGTGCTCTTCACCGCGATTTTCAGCATGATGTCGCTGATTCAGGACCGTAACGAAGGCTTCCTGCTTTCAGTGCTCGCAGCCCCCGTCAATCGCTCAGCCATCGTGCTGGGTAAAGTGCTCGGAGGCGCAACACTCGCTGCGATTCAGGGAATTGTCTTCCTCGTCTTCACACCGCTGATCGGCGTACACCTCAATTTGACAGCCATCGCCATCAGCGTCGCCACCATCATCATGATCAGCTTTGAGCTGACCGCCCTGGGCTTTGCCATCGCCTGGCCCATGGACTCGCCGCAGGCTTTCCACGCAATTGTGAACCTGATCCTGCTGCCGCTCTGGATGCTTTCGGGCGCACTCTTCCCTGCCAGCGGAGCATCGAGCTGGCTACGCACGCTCATGCGGCTCAACCCCCTGACCTATGGTGTGGACGCGCTTCGAATCGCACTTTTCCCTGGGCAGTCCGCTGAATTTTCGCTGACCGCAAACCTGGCCGTAACGATCGCCTTCTGCGCGCTGACCTTCGCCGCATCGTGGGCCATCGTCAACCGCCGAACGAATAAACCAGCCGCATAGGGCAAGCGGCATAAGGTAGGCGAGGGCTTCATCCCTCGCAAAAAATAGTTGGGAATATAAAGGGGCCCAGCCCCTCAGGAACGAACACAGATGCAAGCGACTCAGACCGCCAGCCGGGCACCCATCGCAACCATCATCGGAATCAGCGTCGTTGCCACGCTTTTTCTGCTCTGGCTGGTCTATGTCCATCCACCATCACAGGAGTACGCCTCGCGCCTGCTCTTTCTGCCCGCCCTAAATGCCCTGTTCAATGCCATGAGTGCGACAGCGCTGGTGATCGGCTATTCCTATATCAAGAAACGCAATATCGCCGCCCACCGCGCGTCGATGCTCACGGCCTTTGTCTTCTCCTCTCTTTTTCTCGTCAGCTACACCACCAACCACGCCCTGCACGGTGAAATGGTCTTCCCCGGACACGGCCCGATCCGCGCCGCCTATCTCGCACTGCTTATCAGCCATGTGCTGCTCTCCGTCGTCGCGCTGCCCATGGTGCTGATTACATTTTTCTTTTCGCTGACAGGCCGTTTTCCACAACACAAAAAGATTGCCCGGTACACGTACCCGATTTGGCTCTACGTTTCTGTCACCGGGGTCGTGGTGTACGCCATGCTGGCCGCATGGCACTAGGAATAGCATGCCGCTTGTGACCGAACAATCGCCGGAGCAACAGCCGCTGACAAAGAGCGACGAGCAGCTCTCCGTTCAGCCGGAGCAGGGCGATGGCACGCGTCAGCTCCTGCAATCAGGCGGCGGAACGCTGGCCGCCGGCGTCCTGGCGGCCGCACTCGCGCAATTTGCTTTCGGTGGAATCGGTACGCAAGGTCCCCATACCAACTCAGGCTGGCTCGCACTCATTGTCGCCCTGATGTGTCTGCCCTTCGGCTTCCTGCTTTCTTTGCTGGGAGTCGCGAAATGGCTCAGAAACAGAGGACTCAGGTCGCAGAGTTCCGGGCTCGAAAAAAAATAGGAACATCGCTGGCTCTGTGTCTGCGCCCTGGGCCCTGTAAACTGTAATTAACATGATTCCTACACTTGAATGGACCCCGGACGGCGTCCGCTTCCTCGATCAGACAAAGCTTCCGCTTGAAGAAACCTACGTGCTGGCCACCAGCTACCAGCAGGTAGCCGACGTAATCACCACGATGGTTGTGCGCGGCGCGCCGGCGATCGGCGTTTCCGCTGCAATGGGCGTCGCTCTGGGAGTGAAACGGAGCAGCGCCGCAACGATCTCCGATCTGACCAGGGAGTTCGACGCCATCTGTAGCACGCTTGCAGCAACGCGTCCCACCGCTGTGAACCTCTTCTGGGCCATTTCCCGGATGCGCGAGCGTTTTTCTGTGCTGGCATCGCAATCGGGAGCCACCCGTGAATCAATTGCTCCAGATCTGATCAAAGAAGCCCAGCTCATGTACGGCGACGACATCGCCGCCTGCAAAACCATGGGCGCAAACGGAGCCTCCCTACTGCCCGAGACCGGCGGAGTGCTCACGCACTGTAATGCAGGAGCGCTGGCCACTTGCGGCTACGGCACCGCCCTCGGCGTCATCCGAGCAGCGGTCGAACGCGGCCATGCCATTCACGTCTATGCCGATGAAACCCGCCCGTTCCTGCAGGGCGCGCGCCTCACTGCTTGGGAGTTAATGCACGACGGCATTCCGACGACGGTCCTCTGCGACAACATGGCTGCCAGCCTCATGCGACAGGGAAAGATTCGCGCGGTGATTGTAGGTGCAGACCGCATCGCCGCCAACGGTGACGTGGCCAACAAGATCGGAACCTACAGCGTAGCGATTGTGGCCAAAGAGCACGGCATTCCGTTTTACGTTGCTGCACCATGGTCCACCATCGATCTCGCCACCCCAACCGGCGATGGAATTCCCATCGAACAGCGCGCCCAGATCGAAGTCACCCACCATGCCGGAAAACAGCTCACGCCGCACGGCGTAGGCATCGAGAATCCAGCCTTTGACGTAACGCCGGCAAAATACGTCAGCGCGATCATTACAGAACGCGGCGTGCTGCGCGCTCCGTACACAGAAACATTAGCTGAATTGGAAGGGATTCCCGCTGCAAGGTGACAGGTGGAAAAGCCCATAATCTCTGGCAACAGAGATTACAGGGCTTCCGCTAGCACAGGGTAGAGAAGGTACTGATTCGTCTCATAAAGAGACAGCAGCCGCTTAGTCATCAGATAGTATGAGGCAGCCGCCTGATGCACATAAAACGGAATGCGTATCTGACTGCGGCGCATATACATGCTCCAGCGAATACGGCGTATCGCCCGCTTGAGCTGAATTGAATCGTGGCGAATCCGTTCGGCAACGACAACGGCTTGGTCGTGGTTCCAGTTCCGAACGTACGCAGCCAGAGCGATCATCAGATCGGCGTTGTGCTCCATCCGCCGCAAACCTTCCTTGCCGCCAACCAGTCCCCAGATTTCATCGGGTTCGAGCCGCAGCTGGTTCTTTGTCGGCTCCAGATGATCGAGCGCAACCATTTCAAGGCCGCGCATGTGCATGGGTTCAATCGATGTGACCAGCGATTGCCAGTCCTTGGAAAGAAGCTTGTGCGACCGCGCCTGCGCATAAATGAGCGCAACGACCGCAACCAGACCGAACACACCTAACGCGAGATATGCCATATGCAGTTTTAAGGTTTCTCGATACTGCTTACTCGTTCCAGTTCAGACTGCAATTGTACATGAATGCCGTCCAAGTAGGACTGCATTTCAGTTGAAAGTGTACGACGTTTTGGTTCAGAACGCCATAGGGTTATTATCCAGTAAATAGTCACCGCCTGGTAGACGATAATTCTGACGGTATCCGGAAGGTCGTTGCGCCACTCTGGCCCAAAGTGGCTATAGATGCCTTCCGCGAACAAATCCACAATCGCCCAGATGGCCCATCCCTGGCCAAGCCGCATCACGTGGCTGGTTCCGAGGAGGCCCAGGCGCGTGGAAGCAAAAAGCATCGCGGCAAACAGTTCCAGGGTGAGCATGGCCGAAAACAACTCCCCCTTCTCGATCCAGAAATCCAGGGGACCTAGTGAGCTGGGGTTAATCGAATAGGCAATCGCTGCTGCAACCGCCGCTCCGGCAAGACCGTACAGTAGAAACTGCCTTTTGGCATCCTGCACCCATGTGCCAGTCGGCTTCAGAACGACTCGCGCAAGTTCAAGGATGACGGCGATCTGCAGGGCAAGATCTAGGAAACCTGCACCCCAATAGGCGTACGAGTATTGCGCCTGACTACTGTATTTATAGAGGACTACAAGAAGAAGCGTGCGGAATGCATTAAAGCCGATCAGCGCGGTGAAAACAGGAAATGTTCTCCAGCGCCCGCGCATGAGCAATACCACCAGGAGGACAGCGTGCTCGATGAAGCCCGCCGCCCACAAGAATTGCGCTGTGAGAGATACATTCACAGCACGATATTACTCCCGGGGTCAGATCAGTTCAGCACTTTATAAGAAACTCAGGCTGCCGTTCTTCCAGTTTTGGGCGGGCGCGGGTCGCTGCCCGTGAGTCCGGCTACCACAACGCCAGTCTTCGGCGGGCGCGGATCGCTGCCTGTGAGCCCAGCTACCACAACACCTGTCTTCGGTGGACGCGGATCGCTGCCTGTGAGCCCGGCTACCACAACACCTGTCTTCGGTGGACGCGGGTCGCTGCCTGTGAGCCCGGCTACCACAACGCCTGTCTTCGGTGGACGCGGGTCGCTGCCTGTGAGCCCGGCTACCACAACGCCTGTCTTCGGCGGACGCGGATCGCTGCCTGTGAGCCCGGCTACCACAACACCTGTCTTCGGCGGACGCGGATCGCTGCCCGTGAGCCCGGCTACCACAACACCTGTCTTCGGCGGACGCGGATCGCTGCCTGAGAGCCCGGCCACCACAATACCTGTCTTCGGCGGACGCGGATCACTGCCCGTGAGCCCAGCATGAGATTGAACCGATGCAACGTTAAGAATCAAGGCTGAAACAACCAACGACAAATTACGGGCCCGAACTTTCATCACAACTCTCTCCTTGTATTTCCGGATATCAGGGGGCAAACACACGAAAGCACACTTCCGGCGGACAGATCAGCAAGTAGTAGATGCATTCGTTGTGCCAAAAGATAAACGAAGACAAACCGTTTGGAAACAACAACTTGTTATGTTGGTGCGTTACTATGGTGGCACCAGCCGTAACATCCGCAGGATTCCACTGGTAACTTATTGATGGGCTGACAGTTAGCTTTCGTCACCAAACTGGGAATAATCCCTTCCGAAAACCTGTCAAATGTCTTTTGGCCGCACTTTTCGCCTGTCGAACCGTCCTTGGATCCGGATGCGTACCGCTATGCGGTACACTCAGCTTGCTTTCTTTAATCATTTCCCATACCGCATGTACCTGTCTTCTCATGCATTTTTGACACGATCTGCATGTAATTCTTCGTTTGCAATCCTTTGCGACCTGCAAGTTTTACTGAATCCATCCTTCGTATGGATAGAGCAGCAGAAAGAAAATCATCGCCAGCGCCATCACATCCATGTAGAGCAGAAGCAACACTCCGCCATGATAAAAACTCCAGCGCAATCGAAGGCATCGCGCCGTGTCGTAGGTTCCGTAGAGCGCCAGGAAAGCCGGAAGGAGCAGTTTCAAAGAGGGCCGCGCATTGGGAAAACCGGACAGTAGAAGAGCCATCACCAGGCTTCCGAGGACTAGAATGGTTCCGCGCACCAGCGACCGCGCCCGAAGATTGAAAAACACCGGAGGCATTTCAAAAACAACCACTATGTCTACTTTATCGAACCCCAGTGTTCTGACGCCTGGCAAACATCAGGAAATCGACAAGCGGGAGCGCATCGTCAAGCGAGTCGCGCGCGAACTACGCGACGGCTACTACGTGAATCTTGGCATCGGCATGCCCACGCTGGTGGCAAATCACGTTCCGCCCGGCATCGAAGTGGTGCTGCAATCTGAAAACGGCATGCTGGGAGTGGGGCCATATCCCCTTGAAGGCATGGAAGACCCTGATCTGATCAACGCCGGCAAGGAAACCGTCACCGAACTTCCCGGAACATCGTATTTCTCCAGTGCCGATTCGTTTGCCATGATTCGCGGCGGCCACATCGACCTCAGCATCCTCGGCGCTATGGAGGTCGACCAAGAGGGCAACTTGGCTAACTGGATGATCCCCGGAAAGATGGTCAAAGGAATGGGCGGCGCAATGGATCTCGTCGCCAGCGCGCGCCGCGTCATCGTCGCGATGGAGCACACCACCAAAGACGGCAGGCCGAAAATCCTCAGCCACTGCACGCTGCCCATTACCGGGTTAAAGGTCGTCCACACCATAGCTACAGAAATGGCCTGGATCAGCGTAGCGCCTGGCGAACTCGTGCTAGAGGAGATTGCGCCGGGACTCAGCGTCGATGACGTTCAGAGGGCCACGGAGGCGACGTTGAAGATCAGCCGCCAGCTAAAGGAAATGAGCGCCTGAACGCAAAGCTGCCTACATGGAACATGGGGCGGCAATTTCGTCTATGCCCAGGATCGAATCCAGAGCCCTCGTAACCCTCATCCTTTCTGTGCTTATCGCGGCCGCATCCGTATGGCTTGCAGTCGGCTCCGAAGGGATTTACTGCGACCGCCTCCCGTCCATGACGGTCTGCGCGACTCTTGCGGCATTTGCGATCGCATTGTGCTTCAAGCAAGTGCCCCAAGCAGGGACAAGAGCGCAGAAATGGCTGCTGGCAGGAGTCATTTTTATTGCAGCCGTCACCCTGTTTGCCGACGCCCGCTTCGTGCTGAAGTACCGCGGTCTTTGCTCACAGTTGCAAGAGCAGATTCGGCAAATGCATTCTCCGTCAAATTGAACGCTGCCCCTGTGTCGCTGAACGCGCCGGGCAAAATGTGGAACCGATTTCAAGTCCCGCGCAACGTCCTGCGTTCGATTCTCTTTTCACATGTCTCGCCCTGGAGTATGCGCTTTACATAGATTCCTGGCGTGATGACGTGGTCCGGATCGATTTCCCCGGGCGCGACCAGATGTTCCACCTCGGCGATGGTGATCTTCGCGGCGGTCGCCATCATGGGATTGAAATTGCGCGCCGTCTTGCGATAGACCAGGTTCCCGGCAGTATCGCCTTTCCAGGCCTTCACCAGAGCAAAATCGGCGCGCAGCCAGCGCTCGAGAATAAATGGTCTGCCCTCAAACTCGCGCGTATCCTTCCCTTCGGCCACCAGCGTTCCCACGCCCGCAGGCGTGTAAAACGCCGGAATTCCCGCGCCGCCCGCGCGAATGCGCTCGGCAAGCGTCCCTTGTGGGATGAGCGTCAAATCCAACTCGCCTTTGAGCACTTTGCCTTCGAGCAGCCTGTTCTCACCCACATAACTGCCGGTGTGAGAAGCCACCATCCCCAATTCCAGCATGCGCCCCATGCCGAATCCATCCACTCCCATGTTGTTGCTGATGGTGTGCAAACCTTTTACGCCGCGGCGCACCAGCGCTTCGATCAGGCTCTCGGGAATGCCGCACAGCCCGAAGCCGCCTATCATAATCGTCGCGCCTTCGGGAATGTCCCGCACCGCCTCGTCCGCACTCTTTACAACTTTCTTCAATCCTTTTCCTGCTCTTTCTAAGTCCGGATTCATCCGGAGCAATCAGCAGAATACTGGACCCGCGACCCTTCCGACAAACTGCACCCGGCATCTCGCGGGTAGTCAATGCGCATCTCCCGTTCACAATGCGCCGCGGTTGTGCGGTAGCATGTCAGCGTATCGCGATACCGGAGGAAACAGGCATGCTAAAGGGATTCCGTGATTTTATTCTGCGTGGCAATGTTGTGGACCTGGCGGTAGCAGTCGTCATCGGCGCGGCGTTCACAGGCATCGTCAACTCGCTGGTCAAGGACATCATCAATCCGATGATTGCGGCAATCTTCAACAAGCCCGACTTTTCGTACCTGGTGCTTGAGGTCAACGGAGGAAAGATTACCTACGGCAACTTCCTGAACCAGCTCATTTCATTCCTGCTGATTGCCGCGTCTGTTTACTTTCTTTTCGTGTTACCGGTCAACAAGCTCATGGCCCGCTTCTACCATCCCAAAGTCGAACCACCAAAAACACGTCCCTGCCCCGAATGCCTCAGCGATATTCCCGTCGATGCAAAGCGCTGCTCGCACTGCACGCAACTGGTGGCATAGGCTCCGGTCGCTTTACTCAACAAAGTATTCGTCCTGAAGGGCGCGGTATTTGGTTCTGAAGGGGACGGCTTCGGCCTCTGAAGAAATATTTGCTGAAACGTTTTCAGACCGCATGGCGAGCCACCTGTAGAACCAATCCCACTGTCACCCGCATGCCGCGAATGCACGCCTTGTCCCCCTCACTTCCGGGTGCTGCGTGATGCGATCAACTATCTCCATCGCAACGAGTGGATGCAGTGCAGGATTCTAGCCTAACGATCTCTACAGCTTGGAAAGCCTCAGTTTTTGCGACTTCGTAATATGGCCTGCATCATTTCCAGATACAGTAGAACACTATTCCAAAAATCTCCGGAGGAAACCTGCAATGCCGCTCCCCACAGATGAAAAAGCCCTGGCCCTCGGTAAAGACTTGCTGCAGGCATTCGATACCGTCGGTGGTGGCCCGCACCCAGGCTATCGCGCTGCGCATGCAAAGGGTGCGCTTTTGACCGGGACCTTCGTGCCCGCCCCGGAAGCCGCATCATTGACCCGAGCGCCGCACATCACGCGCAGTTCCACCCCCGTCTCTGTACGCCTCTCCGATTTTGCCGGCGTTCCGGTCATTCCGGATAACCACCCGGAGGGAGCCAGTCCGCGCGGCTTTGCCCTCCGCTTCCATCTCGCCGATCACGTGCACACCGACATCGTCGCTCACTCCGCCAACGGCTTCCCAACGCATACCGCCGAAGAATTCCTGGAATTTTTGCACGCTGTGGCAGCCAGCGGCCCGGACGTTCCGCACCCGAATCCGGTCGAAGCATTTCTTGGCGCGCATCCCGCCGCACTAGCCTTCGTGCAGATGCCCAAGCCATTTCCTACGAGCTTCGCGAAAGAGCATTTCTTCGCCGTCAGCGCTTTTAAGTTCACCAATGCAGACGGGGCCGTCCGCTACGGCCGCTATCTCATCGTTCCCGATCTCGGAACTGAATACCTTGATGCAGAAGCGGCTGCTGCCAAGGGCCCCAATTACCTCTTCGATGAGCTCTTCGAGAGAATCGCAGCCGGACCCATCAAGTTCCAGATTCTCGTACAACTGGCGGAAGAAGGCGATGTGGTCGACAACTCTACAGTCCAATGGCCGCAAGAGCGGTCACAGGTGAAATTCGGCGAAAGCACCCTGGATGCACTCACCCCGGACAACGAAGCCGAGCAGCGCCAGATCATCTTCGACCCGCGCCCACGCGTCGACGGCCTCGACACCGCCGGCGATCCTTTGTTTGAGCCGCGAGCGACCATCTATTTGCTCAGCGGCCGTCGCCGTCGCGCAGCCGGCCAGCCCCACAGCTAGTCCAGCTCGCGCAGAGGCTTCGACCGCAAAAAGAACCCTAGATAGCACACCATCGCGAGCCCAGTCATGGCGGCGATGGCGTGCTCCGTCGGCATGTGCCGCGACAGTTCGCCGATCAGCAAACATCCCACCGGCGGCAACCCCAGGAAACTTGTCGCATAGATACTCATCACTCGCCCGCGCATCTCGTCGCTTGAGAGCTGCTGCATCGTCACGTTCACCGTCGAGAGGCTAATGATCATGCCGAAGCCCTCGCAGAACGACATCGCCGCAGACAGCGCAAAGATGTGCGAATAGCAGAAGACGATCACCGCCGCCATCACAAACAGTCCGCAGAAAACCATCACCCTGCCGCGCCAGCGAATCCGCGGGAACGACGCAATCACGCCCGCAGCCAGCAGCGCGCCGATCCCCGAACACGCCATCAGAAAACCGAGCCCGCGCTCGCCAACTTTCAGAACGTCCTTGGCGAAGTAAGGAATGAACGTAATAAACGGCAGCAGGAACAGGCTGGCGCTCGCAATCAGCATCACAATCGCCGTCATCTGCGGTGACCGCTTTACATATGCGAGGCCATCGCGCAGGCTCTGCAGCACACTCGTGTGGTGCTCATGCTTCTCCACTGGATACCGCATCCGAAACAGCGGCCACAACACCGCCAAAAAGCTGAAGCCGTTAATAAGAAAGTTTCCTGCTATGCCAAACCACACCATTGCATAGCCACCCAGCGTCGGCCCCACAATGCGCGACAAATTGAACTGTGCCGAATTCAACGCAATCGCGTTCTGCAGGTCTTCCGGCGGAACCAGCCGCGGCACCATCGCCTGGTACGCAGGCGCATTCACCGCGTTCGATATCCCCACCAGAAACGCAATCAGCGCCAGCTGTCCGATGTTGATGACCTTGAAATAAGTCAGCCCCGCAAGAATGAACGCAAGGATCATCTGCGCCGTCTGCGCCCCGATCAGCAGATGCCGCTTGCTCACGCGGTCGGCAATCACGCCGCCCAGCAGCGTAAACAGCAGAAACGGAACCGACGCTGCAAACCCCACCACGCCCAGCCAGAACGAGGAATTCGAAAGCTCCAGCACCAGCCAGCCCTGAGCCACATTCTGCATCCATGTGCCGACATTCGAGAGCAGGCAACCTCCCCAGAACAGCCGGTAATCGTCATTGCGCAGAGCGCGCACAATCGGCGGCCACCGCTTGCCGGCTACCGGCAGGTCAAGCGCAATATCAGCTTTTAACTCGGGATCGAGCTCCGCCTGCGCACTTTCTCTAGCCAAGGCTCCGCTCGCTTTCCAGCCCGCTACATCGAGTGTTCAACATCGGCATAGGTCTTCCCTTAAAGTGCAGCACAAATTCAGCCACGCAGTTGTCATAACTTGTAAAAAGTTGTCACGATGTGTCGGAAAATCGGCAGACAGATCTCTCCGCATGCGTTTTAGCCACTTCCCCCAATCTCATAGTGTAATCTTTGTGTTTTACACATCATTTCATCCAATCAACTTCAAGGAGCAGCCCTCTTGAACCGTCGTGCTCTTGCCAGTTCCCTCTGCCTTTCGGCGCTCGCCATTTCCCTTCCCGCGCAAAACTCCGGCATGCCGCAGTCCGTCTTCGGCTATCGCGACTTCTCTGCGCAGGCAAAAATCGACCAGCAATTTCTCACGGTGCCCGACGCCAAACTAGCCGGCGAAGAGCTGAAGACGCTCACCGCAGCCCCGCACATCGCCGGATCGAAGGAAGACCACGACACCGCGCTCTACGTTGCTGAAAAGTTCAAAGCCGCTGGCCTCGACACTTCCATCGTGGCCTACAAGGCATGGCTCAATCTGCCCACGGAAATCAAGGTCACCGCGACCGACGCCAGCGGCAAAGTGCTGATGACTGGGCCAACACGCGAGCACGTCGAAGGCGACCCATTTCAAGACGACCCTAGAGTGGTCAACGCCTTCAACGGGTCTTCCCCATCCGGGGATGTGACCGCCGACGTCGTCTACGCCAACTACGGCCGCCCTGAAGATTTCAAAAAACTCGACGACCTCGGCATCAGCGTCAAAGGCAAAATCGTCCTCACCCGCTACGGCGGCAACTTCCGCGGCGTCAAGGTCTACATCGCGCAGGAGCGCGGCGCCGCCGGCGTCATCATCTACTCCGATCCCGCCGACGACGGCTATTTCCGAGGCGACAAGTACCCCAAAGGGCCTTACCGTCCCGACACTGGCGTCCAGCGCGGCTCGGTCCAGTTTCTTTTCAAATATCCCGGCGACGCAAGCACCCCCGGCGTCGCCTCCACGCCGGACCTGCCGGAATCTAAGCGCGAGAACCCGGCAACTGCTGCCAACATGCCGCAGATTCCCTCCACGCCCATCTCCTATCACGACGCGGCGCCCATTCTCGAAGCGCTTACAGGTCCCGCCGTTCCGCATGACTGGCAGGGCGCGCTGCCCTTCGCATACCACATCGGCGGCGGCAGCGTGAAAGTCCACATGCTCCTGAAACAGGACTATGCCTACCGCGACATATGGGACGTCATCGGCAAAATTCCCGGCACTGAATGGCCCATTGAGTGGGTCGTCGCCGGAAACCACCGCGACGCCTGGGTTTACGGCGCCGTCGATCCCAACAGCGGAACCGCTGCAATGCTGGAAGCCGTACACGGAATCGGCGAACTTCTCAAAACTGGCTGGAAGCCGAAGCGCACCATCATCTTCGGCAGCTGGGACGCGGAAGAAGAAGGCCTGATCGGCTCAACCGAATGGGCTGAAGACAACGCTACCGCGCTCGCCCACGCCGCCGTCTACTTCAATACTGACGTGGGGGTCTCGGGACCAAACTTCGACGCCGCGGCCGTGCCATCACTCAAAGACTTCGTCCGTGAAGTAACAAAAGAAATCCCCAGCCCCAAAGGCGGCACTGTCTTCGATCAGTGGAAGAAGAGCCAGTCGGAGGGCGAGTCGCGCCGCCACTCCGCCAACGAACACCTGGGTCAGGGTGCGTCGAAGCAGGTGAGCGAAGTTGAAATCGGCGACCTCGGCAGCGGCTCGGACTACACCCCATTCATCCAGCACCTCGGCGTTCCATCGACTGACATAGGTTCCGGCGGACCCTACGGCGTCTACCACTCCGTCTTCGACAACTACAACTGGTTCATCAAGAACGCCGACCCGACCTTCGTCTACGAGCAGCAGCAGGCCCGCGTCTTCGGCATTGAAGTCCTGCACATGGCTGACACCGACGTGCTCCCCTACGACTACGTGACCTACGGCAAGGAAATCACCGAATACCTTGACGCCGCGAAGAAGAAAGCCGACGAAGCTAAATCCCTTGACGCCGTAAAAAAGAATGCCAATGAAGCTAAGTTCACGGGCCTCGACTTCGCGCCAGCTCTAGCTGCTGCAAAGCGCTTCTCCAGCGCGGCTGAAGCCGTCCACAAAAAGCAGCAGAGCATCCCCACTGACCCAGCCGCGTTCAACGCACAGCTACGCCAGGTTGAAGGCGATCTGCTTTCATCCGCGGGCCTGCCGAGGCGCCCCTGGTTCAAGCACACCATCTACGCCCCCGGCGAATACACCGGCTACGCAGCCGTCGTCATCCCCGGCGTAAACGAGGCCGTCGACGCCAAAGACAGCGCCAGAGCCACCGCCCAGCTTGCCATACTGACCGAAGCCATCAATCGCGCCGCTACTACACTGGAGGCAGCCGCAAAATAACTCGAGTACAAGAAACTGGGAATTTCATCTTCGGGAAAAGATAACTTGACCTACGACGTAGTAATTGCAGGTGGCGGCCCAGTCGGTTTATTTCTTGCCTGCGAACTCCGCCTCGCAGGCATCTCTGTCCTCGTGCTCGAAAAACTCCAGGACACCCGCACCCGCTCAAATCCAACTACACGGGCGGACGCGGGCTCAACCTGCCCTCCGTCGAAGCCTTCTACCGCCGCGGATTGCTCAAGGCTGTGCGCGAAACAGCCATCGGCTGGGTCGATCCTCAGAGCAGAAGAGGCATGGAAATCGCCAAGACCGAAAGGGCGAACCTTCCCACCGTTCCCCGATTCGCCGGACACTTCGCCGGAATCGTCCTCGACGCCAACAATCTAGACTTCTCCGACGAGAAATTCATGGTGCAGGGCCCCTCGTCTGCCGGCGGTATGGTAAGCCTTGCGGGTCTCGAAGAAGTTCTTGCCGAACGCGCGCAGGAGCTGGGCGTCGAGTTGCGTCTCGGCGCAGCCGTCACTGACATATCGCAAACCGATGACGGCGCAAGCGTGCACGTCGGCGATGAGGTCATTCAGGGGAAGTGGGTGGTCGGCTGCGACGGAGGCCGCAGCACAGTGCGCAAGCGCGCAGGCTTCGAGTTCGTTGGCACAGACCCGGAATTCACCGGCACCGTCGCCATGGCCGACTTCGCTGACCCGGAAAAGCTGCAGCCCGGCTGGAACATCACACCCACCGGCATGTATGTAAATGGCCCCCTGCCGGGCCGCCTAGGCCTTGTCGATTTCGACGGCGGCGCTTCAGCTCGCGAGGAAACCATCACGCTTGAATCCTTTCAGGAAACTCTGCGTCGCGTCTCCGGCACCGATATAACGGTAACGGCTCTGCATCTCGCCTCGCGATACACCGACAACGCCCGCCAGGCCACAACCTATCGTAAAGGCTGCGTTCTGCTCGCCGGCGACGCCGCCCACGTCCATTCACCATTGGGAGGACAGGGCCTCAACCTCGGCATCGGCGACGCGATGAACCTCGGCTGGAAACTCGCTTCTGTCATCAAAGGCTGGACGCCGGAAAGCCTGCTCGACACCTACACCGCCGAGCGCCATCCCATCGGCGCATGGGCATTGGAGTGGACACGCGCCCAGGTCGCGATCCTCCGCCCCGAACCACACGCGCGCGCTATGGCGACCATCGTGCGCGAACTGATCAACACCCGCTCGGGCGCAACTTTCTTCGCGCAGAAGATTGCCGGAATGTGGCTGCACTATGATCTGCCCGGCGATCATCCGGTCATCGGCCACAGCGCACCAGATTTCGAGTTTGAAGATGGAACGCGCCTCGGCGCGCTCCTGCATGAAGGAAAGGCTCTGTTGCTGAACCTGAATGGTGATGAAACCCTTGGCGCTGCCAGCCAGCCGTGGCGCGGACGAGTCAACTACGTCTCCGCCAAAGCAAAAGACAGCCTCGGCCTCACTGCGCTCTTTGCACGACCGGATGGCTTCGTCGCATGGGCTACGGAAGCCGAACCCAAATTAACTGAAGTCGCCGAAGCCATGACCCGCTGGCTCGGAACCCCGGCTCCTGTCTCCTGAGCTTCCGCCACCTAAATCTTTAATTCCGTTGAACTTTTAATCTCAATCATGCTACCAATGATGCACGTCTTGACAGTACCGTTTTTGTTGCTGAAACATATTCCGGAACTTTTCGAGAAAGAAACGAATGAATATCCTTCTCCTCTCCATGCCGGACTCGTTCGAACACATGCCGACAGTCGCCATCCGCATGCCTAATGGCGCTCTCGTCTCTCTCGCCGGCAACGTCGACCCGCACCACAAAGTGGCCGTGGCCGACCTTATCCTTCGCCAGGACCGCATCCGGGAGACCGTGACAGAACTCGTTCAGCAACACCAGCCTGACGTCGTCGGCATGTCCATCATGACCTTCCAGCGCCGCACAGCGGGCCGTATCGCCGACCTTATCAAGACGCTCAAGCCCGACACGAAGCTCGTCGCCGGCGGCTACGATCCCAGCCTCGCTTACGAAGACTACGCAAATTTGCCTTTCGATTTCATCGTGCGCGGCGAGGGCGAAGTCACCTTTCGCGAGCTGCTCCGCGCCCTCGAAAAGAAATCAGCGCTCCACTTCATCGCCGGGCTGTCACATAGAGAAAATAACCGCTGGGTGCATAACACCGACCGCGCCGTGCACCGTCTGGAAGACAACGAGATCCGCCTGCCCAACCGCGAAGCACGCGTCATGAAGGATTACACGTTGCTGGGCCGCAAGGTGGATGTGATCGAGACTTCACGCGGCTGCACCTTCGACTGTAGCTTCTGCTCGATCATTGAAATGCGCGGCCGCAATTTCCATACATACTCCTTCAACCGCGTGATCGCCGATATCACTGACGCGCGCGACCACGGCGCGGAAACAATCTTCTTCGTCGACGACAACATCACTCTCGACGTGCGCCGTTTTGAAGCCCTCTGTCAGGCCATCATCGACGCCGGCCTGAACAAGCTCGACTACTTCGTGCAGGGCATGACGTCCGCCATCGCAAATCACGGCGAAACCCTCGCCCCGCTCATGCACAAGGCAGGCTTCCGCTACGTCTTCCTCGGTATCGAAAATATCCTGGAAAGCGACCTGACCTTTCTCAACGCCTCTTCCAAAAACATCGAGCGGGACAAAGGCAAAAAAGTCGGCAACGCCACCATGAAGGCCATCGACTACCTGCATAAGAACCACATGTTCGTCGTCGGCGGTCTCATCGTCGGCAGTCCCGATGACACGGTAGAATCCATCGAAACTAACCTGGAGTTCGCCAAGAAATACATCGACTGGCCGTACATCCAGCACCCCACGCCCTATCCGCGCACCCCCATGACGCGCGAATTCCGCGAGCAGGGACTTATCGACAACGAACGTCTCGAGGAATACGACGGCACCACCGCTATCGTGCGCACGAAACACGTTTCCGCCGACCAGGTCGAATACCTCCGCTGGAAGCACGAGCGCAGCATAAAGACCCGCCACATCGTCCCCGTCATCAAACATGATCCATGGTTCGTGATATGCAACGGCCGCAAGATGATGAAGCACACCTACCGCGGCAGTACCTGGCGCAACATGCTCGGCCTCGAAGATGACCAAAAGGCATTCACCCGCTATAAAGAAATCCGCCGCCAGGAACGCGAGTACCTGTAAGCCTCACTAACGCCAACTCCAGAAGGCTGTCATCCTGAGCAGAGCGAGGGATCTGCTTTTTCTATCCCCCGCTCCAAAATCTCTTCTTATAAAAATCGCAATTCATCTTGACATAGGTTTCCTTTCCACTGTATTTAACATAATAGTTAATTAACTACATGGTTTAATACAAATGGAAGATCACCTAAGCACAACCTTCGCCGCCCTCGCCGACCCCACCCGCCGCGCGATCCTCGCGCGTCTGGCCCTCGGCGAAACCTCGGTCACCGAGCTAGCCGAGCCCTTCGAGATGAGCATGCCCGCCATCTCCAAGCACCTCAAGGTGCTCGAGCGTGCCGGCCTCATCGCCCGCGGACACGAGGCACAGTGGCGTCCCTGCCGCCTCGAAGCCGCACCACTCAAGGACATCGCCAGCTGGGTCGAATACTACCGCCGCTTCTGGGATGAAAGCTTCGACCGCCTGGATGCGTATCTGCACGAGTTACAAAATTCCAAGCCCAGGAATCAGGAGAAAAAGCATGAGCCCAAACACCGCAAGTAGCCCTGCCGCCACAGCAACGCCCGCCAAAGAGATCACGATCACCCGCGTCTTCAATGCCCCGCGCAGCCTCGTCTTCAAGGTATGGACCGAGGCCGAACATCTGGCAAAGTGGTGGGGGCCGCATCACTTCACCAACACGGTGCACAAATTCGACGCGCGTCCCGGCGGCGCCATCCGCGTCGATATGCGCAGCCCCGACGGCACCGTCTATCCCATGGGCGGCATGTTTGAAGAAATCGAGGAACCGCACCGGCTCGTCTTCACCACCACAGCGCGTGATGCCACAACCGGCACGGTCTACCTCAAACTGCAAAACATCGTCACTTTTACTGAGCACAATGGAAGAACCACCATGACCTTGCATGCCGCCGTTACCGAAGCGACACCCGAAGGCGCATTCGCGCTCCAGGGCATGGAAGCCGGCTGGACGCAGAGCATCGAACGTCTCCACGCGCTCCTGCAAAATTATCTGAAGGACCCGAGCAGCATGAACCACAACGCCTTCTCCACGGGAACAGAAGACCGCGAGATCACCGGAAGCCGAATCTTCAATGCTCCGCGCGAACTCGTCTTCAAAATGTGGACGGACCCCGAGCACATCGTGAACTGGTGGGGACCCACCGGCTTCCGCAACACCATCTTCGAAATGGACGTGCGCCCCGGGGGTAAATGGAGACACATCATGCACGGCCCCGACGGCGTCGATTACAAAAACGAGAGCATCTATCTCGAAATCGTGCCGCTGGAGCGCCTCGTCTATCAACACGTCTCCGCTCCGGGCCATATCTCGACAGTCACCTTCGAAGACCTCGGCAGCAAAACAAAAGTCAGCATGCACATGCTATTCGAGACCGCCGAGATCCGCGACACAACCGTCAAGGTCTTCAACGCCATCGAAGGCTTGCAACAGACCTTACAGCGGCTCGCCGACCAGCTCGCTGTTGCTATAAACTGACCCGCAGCTCCACCCGATCACCGGCTGTTGCCAATGCAGCCGGTGATCCCACTATCCCTCAAAGGACACAGAATGAAAATAGCCTCGCTGATCGCGCGCATCATCATGGGTCTGATCTGCGGTAGTCTTCGGATAGAACGGCTTCCTTAACTTCATCAAAGGACCGCTGCCGCGAGGATTGGCAGGCCAGTTCCTCGGAGCTTTGATGCAGTCACATTACGATTGGCTCGTCTCATGAGCCTTGGTCATCGGCGGTGCGCTCGTCCTTGCCAACCGCTACGTTCCGCTCGGTCTGGCCTTATTGGCTACGGTCATCGTAAACATTCTCGCCTTCCACATCTTCATGATGCCCGCCGGAGCGCAGCTCGCCATCCTTGTCACCATCTGCTGGATCATTGCGTTCATCCCGGAACGGCAGCACTTCTCCGGCCTCCTGGTGCAGAAACCTAAACCACCACAGCCGTCTTCGACTTCGCCTTCCACGCGCCCTGAATCGCACCCATCACCACCATGCCAATGAGCGAAATGCCCGTGTTGATCGCGAGAACGCGCAAGCCCTTCTGCTCAAAGGCATACTCCGCCGACCACGTCGTCAGCACAAAACCGATCCACGCAATAATGCCGACCAGCACTCCGCGAATGACCGTCTGCTTCCCCGTCATCTGCGTGAACCACGAAATGGCCGCCGCCATCGCCAGCGCGCCCACGAATCCAATCACGTAAGCCAGCACCACGCTGCCTCCCTCCTCGCGCAGTTCGTCAGCCGTTTTGTCAAT
Organism: Terriglobales bacterium; assembly: GCA_963823845.1. GTDB lineage: Bacteria > Acidobacteriota > Terriglobia > Terriglobales > Acidobacteriaceae > Alloacidobacterium. The sequence continues at coordinate 120,828 of CAWGND010000014.1, read as the reverse complement.
GCCCGCCAGCCACTCCTTCATGAACACCGTGAACCATACCGCCTGCATGGCAAAATACACCAGCGCTGAAACCAGAATCGCAAGATAATTCAGCCGCACCTTTCGCGTCTCAAGCATGTGCTCACCTCCTCACTCGAAGTTAGTCAGCGATTGTACCCGACACACCGTAACGCACTGAAGACGAAAAAAGCCTCTTCCATCTTGGAGGAGGCTTTTCCCTGAAACAAACGAACTCAGCTCTGCAGTGACTTCTTAGCCGCCCGCGACGACGGATGCGTCCTCGGTTTGGCCTTGCCGTTCGCCCGCTTCTCCGGCGTTTCAATAATGCCACGCATCCAGAAGTTGCCCTCGGGATCGACCTCGATGCCATGCACCTCACGCTCGAACCCGGGAAACTTCTTGCTGAACGATTCCTGCGCCAGCAGGAACCGGATCACCGGATTGTTTGCATCGCCCAGCCGCTCACCGGGCATGCTGATTGGGATTCCCGGCGGATACGGCACCAGCATCACTGCCGGAATTCGCCCCGCCATCTCCGTGAGCCTGACCTTCTCCGTGCCCTCGCGAATCAATCGCTGATACGCCCGCGCGGGCGTCATCACCGGATTCGCCTCCACATCGAACGCCTCATGCAACAGCCCCGGCAGGTTCAGTTCCTTCATAAACGCGTGCATCTCGTCGCACAACTGCTTCAGGTCCATCGTGCCGTAGCGGTCCGGATACTTGGCCACCAGTTGCGGCAGCGCATCGCTCAGGGACGCCTCCTCGTCATACAGCCGGCGAAACTCAAAGAGCGTTTCCAGCAGGCTTCCCCACTTGCCCTTACTGGTGCCGACCGAGAACAGCGTCAGAATGGTGTAATCACCGGTGCGGGCAATCTCCACGCGCCTTGAATCGAGAAACGCCGTAAGAATCGTCGCCGGTATACCCCAGTCGCTCATATTGCCCTGCGCGTCGATGCCCGGCGTCAGGATCGTGACCTTCGTGGGGTCCAGCAGCACGTAGTCGTCCGCAATATCTTCATCGCGGAAGCCGTGCCACGCCTCGCCCTGCTTCAGCGTCCAGCACTGCGCCGACTGCGACAATAAGCTGTCCGGAGCATCTTCAAAGCGGAACATCTCGCCATTCGCCGCATCCTTTACATTGTCCGGTTGGAACATGCCGAAGAACCAGCCGCCGCCTTCTTCAGCCTTCAGGCGGTGCGCAACTGAAGCCATTGCCTTGCGGAACGTGATGGCATCCTGAATAGTCTCCGTCATTAGCGTCGATCCCGCAGGCTCATCCATCATCGCCGTCGCCACATCAATCGAAGCAATCATCGGATAGAACGGCGAAGTCGTGCCGCGCATCATGAACGACTCGTTGAACTGATCGAACTCCAACGGCGCGCGAGGGCTTAACTTCACATGAATCATCGAAGCCATCGAAAACGCTGGCAGCATCTTGTGTGTCGATTGCGTCGCGAACAACAGCGGACGGTCCGGCATCTCGTCCGGCACATCCATCGCGAAGCGCTCGCGATACAGCGGATGGAATTTTGCATACGCATACCACGCCTCGTCAAAATGTACGCGCGGCGTGCTCTTGGCCAACTGCTCCACCACGGAATTTACGTGATAGCAAAAGCCGTCGTACGTAGAATTCGTAACGACGGCATAACTCGGGTCTTTCGACACCGCGCCAGCGGCAAATGGACTCTTATCGATCATCACCCGAATATTCTCTGGACGAAAACGCGCCAGCGGCACCAGCCCGATCATGCCAAAGCCATTGCGCGTCGGCTTGAAATACACGGGCCGCGCTCCCGTCGCAGTCAGCGAGTGGCAAATGGACTTATGACAATTCAGGTCAGCCAGCACCATCTCGTCATGTGCAATCACTCCATTTCCAACAATCTGGTTTGAAGTCGACGAACCATTCAGTACATACAACGTCCAGTCCGCCCCAAAAATGCGCGCCGCGTTCCGCTCTGACTCGGCCGGAGGCCCAATATGATCGAGCCACGAGCCCAGCTGAGCGGTAGAAATGCCCAGGTCCGAGCGCATGAGGTTCTCGCCAAAAAACTTGTGAAACTCCATGCCCACCGGATGCTTGAGGAACGCCACGCCGCCCATGTGTCCCGGAGCGTCCCACGAGTACGCACCCTGATCCGTGTACTTCACCAGTTCGCGGAAGTAAGGCGGCAGTAACTGCTCGTGATAGCGCTCAACAGCAAAGTCGACGCGGTTGGCAATAAATGCCGGAGTATCGCCGAACAGGTGAATGTACTCGTGCACCTGCTTTATTACTTCCAGCGGCAGTTCGCTCACTAGCGTGCGGTCGGCGATGAGAAAAATCGGCAGTTTCTTGTTGCGGCGGCGTACGGCGCGGATAATGCGCAGCGCAGAGCGTTCGTCAAACTCTTTGTTCTCTGGAAGGTCCCAATCCAACAAAATGGCGCTCTGCGACGGATCGGAATTCACCAGCGCCAGTCCGTCTTCCGGCGTCGCCGTTCGCACTACTCGATAACCTTCTCGCTCGATCGCCTCAATCAGCCGTTCCATGGCCTGATCAGAGACTGAATCGGTCCTGCCTACTTCACTTGCGATGAGCAGAACCCATCGGCTTTGTTCCATCCAACTACCTCTCTATTCAAATACTCTATGCGTTCCAGCAGCCCGCGACTTCTCCTGCTTCTTGAACAGCACGTTAAATTTGTTTTGGATCGCCTGAGCGGATAATTCCGCTTTGGCAGACGGAAGCGCACAAGACTGTCATCCTGAGCGAAACGAAGGATCTGCTTTTCTCAGCAATCTAGTAATCATCCAACTGGTGGTCGCACAGAAAATTCCAGAAATACCAGACGTGATTGGAAGACATATCAATGGGAAGACGATCCATAAGTCCTCTCTGAAAATCAGCGTCGCTGAGAAACCAAAGACCGTCACAACAGGTGAATCCGCTCCAGTCCGGTAAATCAGTACCGCATACAGTTCAAGTAGCACAAATGATTGAATTGCAACTGCTATCGCCAGTAATTCCCAACGCCGCGTTAGCTTCGGAAAAAGAATAGGACGAATCCACGTAGGAAACGCAATCAAGGTGATTGCACATGCCATTTCGGTCGGTGCGGCTAAGAAGGCTTGCGGAGGCTTGCCTGGACCATATATCCAGGTAATCACTGCAACGCAACTCAACCAAAAACTGATCGCGAGAGAGGAAATACCTAGAATCCTGATGTACCTGGACGGGCCACTAAATCTTGTCAAGCCCTTTTCCGGGAAGAGATTTGCAAATCGCACTAGATCAATCACTTAGCGAAGACCAAAAATTGCCAGTTATTTCGCACAATTCTTTACAATAGAGATAAGAGAAAAATTAATCTACCCCGCAGGAAGAAAAAGCATAACCATCACCAAATCAATACTTTACGAGTAAGCAACGCATTTTCAATACTTGCAGACCATGATCGAGGAAACTGAATATTTTCAAAGATTTAGACACTCCCCACCCCCGGGGTCAGGTGGTCTCCTCCACCGTATCGCCCTCGCCCGGAGCAAGAAACAGATTCGTCTCCAGCCCATGCTGCCGCGTGTAGAGGTCATAGTACCGACCACCCAGGGCATACAGGCTCTCATGCGTGCCCCGCTCAAGGATTGCGCCTGACTCTACTACCAGGATCTGGTCAGCCCGGCGAATGGTCGAGAGCCGGTGCGCAATGACGAACGTAGTGCGCCCCTGCATCAGGTAGCTCAGTCCATGTTGAATCATCTGCTCGGACTCGGAATCGAGCGACGAGGTCGCTTCGTCGAGAATCAGAATGCGCGGATTCGCAAGGATCGCGCGCGCAATCGAAAGCCGCTGCCGCTGACCGCCGGAGAGCTTCACCCCGCGCTCGCCCACGATCGTGTCGTAGCGCTCCGGAAAGCGCTCGGCAAACTCGTCCACGCGCGCAATGCGGCACGCTTCGAGGAACTGTTCCTCAGCCGCATCCGGATGGGAGAACATGACGTTCTCGCGGATCGTGCCGTCGAAGAGAAACGACTCCTGGAGCACCACCCCAAGCTGGCTCCGATAGCTGTCCAGCTTGACGGTAGAAAGGTCAACGCCATCGATGACCACCTGCCCTGAATCCGGGTCGTGAAAGCCACAAACAAGACTGATGATCGTCGACTTACCCGAACCCGATGACCCAACCAGCGCCGTCACCGTCCCGGGCTGAGCCTCAAAGGAGATGCCATGCAGCACCGGCTTGTCAGGCTCATAGCTGAAACGAACATCGTCAAACGCAACATCACCTCGAATCTCGCCCAGCTCTACCATCCGCTTCGGGTCGGTGAACTCATCCTGCTCATTCAGTATCTCGACTGTGCGATCGAGACCGGCAAGCGCTTCGGTCAGCTGGGTGCCGATGTTCACCATCTGGAAGACGGGCGCGATCATGAAGGCGAGCAGCATCGTGTACTGGAAGTAGCCACCCGTCGTAAGCCGGTGGCTGATCACTTCCCGTCCGCCGAGCAGCATCACCAGTCCGCCGACAATGCCCAGCACGGTAGTCGCGGCGAAGGACAAAGCGCTGGTCGCGGTAAGCGAGCGCATCACGTTATCAAGGAGCCGTTGTACACCCTTGGCGAACACCCCGGCCTCACGCTCCTCGGCATGATAGCCCTTCACCACGCGCACGCCGCCCAGCGACTCGGTAAGCCGCCCCGTGACCTCGGCGTTGATTTTGCCGCGCTCCCGAAAGATAGGACGAATCGTTTTGAAGGCCCTCTGGAGAATGACGACGAATATCAGGATGACGGCAAAGACCACAAGCGTAATGCTGCGGCTACTGATCACGAGGAAGACGAAAGCACCGACGGCGGTCATGATGCCGCCCACAAACTCTACCAGCCCAGTACCAATGAGGTTGCGCACCCCTTCCACGTCCGTCATGATGCGCGAAACGAGGACGCCTGTGCGATTGGCATCATAGAAGCTGACGGAAAGCCGACCGATATGCTGCTGCACTTGTTTGCGCAACTCGGTGATCATCCGCTGCGCCGCTTTCGACAGGAGCTGTGTTAGCGAGAAAGAAGTGACTGCCTGAATCGCGGTGGCAGTGAAGACGATGCCAACAAGCGGCAGTAGTTTCGAAGGATCGCCATGCGGTCCCAGCACCTTGTCGATGAGGAACTTGGTGGAAATAGGCAGAATGAGGCCTGCGCTGCGATTGATGGCCATCAGAAAAAGGCCAAACAGTAGCAGCCAGCGTCGCGGACGGACCAGCTTCCAGACCTCCGGCATCACCTTCTTGAGGTCAGTTTTTTTCTTGGCCTGATCACCCGCCGCCGCACGAATAGCGCTGCGTGAGCCACTACTGCGCTCAGCCCTCATCGAAGTCATGGAACCTGGCCGCATAAACCCCTAAGCACGCGCCCTGCGTGCAACAACAAACGAACGTACACACATCACGACAAAAATCAGCAGCAGCACCGCCATTGCAGCCTTCTCTTCTACAGCAAGCGGGTGAGGAAACTGCATTCCCTGGAGCATTCGGACGTAGTCATAAATGCTCTTCGCTGTACCCAGAAATCCGAGCAGACCGAGCGTAACCGCGATATGCATATACAGCATCCGCTTCTTCGCATCGTCCGTAATCGCGAGGAAACCAAAGATGCCCAGCAACAATCCGACAAAGGCAGGAATCAGTGAAGTAGGTGCATGCGTGCGAGAACCGACGAAGGCAAAGATGCCAAGAAGAATCAGAACAACGCCGAAGCTGATAGTAGTTTTTGCCATGCGTATGGAGCGCCTCCGCTATGTATCTAGCATAGAGCATTGAAGGCACACGGTTCTCAGACGTTTCGGAAACCAGCAAGAGTCAATTTGTTTGAGTCAGAGGCGTGATTCTTAATGCATCAAGAACCTTTCGCGCCGCAACTTCTGGAGTATCTAGCGCTGAAACATGCAGTGCATCCGTCGGAGGCTCCAGCGAAGCAATCTGACTGTCGAGCATTTCAGCCGGCATGAAATGCTTCCGTGCATGCATCCGCTGGGCAATGACTTCCTTCGGAGCTTCTGTCAGGACAAAGCGATAAGCCTCCGCCGAAAGATCAGCTGTCAATGTCGCGCGATAAGCCCCCTTCAGCGCCGAGCACGTCAGTATGCCGTTCTCTCCCGTCTGATGCCAATTGAGAATCAATACATGCAGCGTAGCAAGCCACGGCGCGCGATCTTCATCCGTGAGAGGAACACCCGAATGCATCTTCTGACGATTGGCTTCGCTATGATAGTCGTCGCCCTCGGCAAACTGCCAACCGGTAAGCTTCGCGAGCATCTGTGCCAGCGTTGTCTTCCCCGAACCGCTCACTCCCATGACGATAAGAATCATGCTTTCCCCTGCTGCGCAACCAACTGCTTTACGTCACTGACGATCTGATCGGGCGTCCAATCATTCGTCGGATACCATTTGAAAACTTTGCCATCGGGTCCGATCACGAGAGTCGAAAGCGAATGCGTAATCGTACGATCCTTCTCCGGCGTCGCGCCTACGTCGAAGAACCTGAGAACGGGCGCCAGATCAGCCTTGCTGGGTGCGGCAAAGTCCCAATGCGCAAACGTCTCGTTTGTATATTTGCCGGTGTACGAGGATCCATAACTGCGCAAGACCTGTGGCGTGTCATAGTCAGGATCGAAGCTCACACTCAGCAAATGCGTCTTCTTGTAAAGCTCCGGATCAGCAGCAAGCGTCTTGTCGATCTGCGCAAAGTTGCGACTCATCCGCGGACAGAAATCGGCCAGCGGACAACGCGTATAGATGAATGTCATCAACAGTACCTTGCCACGAAACTGCGAGAGACGAATCTGCTGATTGCTCTGGTTCAGCAAGTGGAAATCCGGCACCTGGTCGCCGGGTTGAATCGGATGATAAAAGTAGCTCGGGTTGTAGTCAGGCTTAGCCTGCGCAATGATGACGATCTCATCGAGCAGGTCTGAATCGCCTGTCGCAATCAGAGTCGCCGTGATGCTGTCGCCAGGATGCAGCTCGCTGATGATGCTGGGATTTTTCAGCTTGTACGGCATCGTCATCGCTTCCATGAAGCCGGGAATTGCCGCTGCGTCCAGAACGACTTCACCATGCGTCGCATCGACTGTGACAATCTTGCCTCGCACCGGATAGTGCTTCGCCTGTGTATCCGAGGTTGACTGCGTATTCACGTTGGTGCGGCAGCCAGTCGGAAGGACCAAACAAAGAGCTATCGCAACGGAGCACAAGCAGAAAAAAGAGCGGGGCACAGCTCAGTTTACACTCTCTAATGTGCTCCCACTTTTTGACCTGCAGCCTACGCCTAGGCTGGCGGATATCGTCCTGAATGCTCTGGCAAGCGGAGCTGTCGTAGTCTCTGCGAATGCACGTGCCGCCCGGGCACTCACGCTCAACTATGCGGAGCAGCAACGAGCGAACGGGCTCACCATGTGGGCCTCGCCGGCAATCTTTGATTGGGACAGTTGGCTGAATCGTCTCTGGCAGGAGCAAGCCTTTTCCGATCCCGATGCTCCTCTTATACTGACGCAACTCCAGGAACATATCTTGTGGATGCAAGTGCAACAGAACGATAAGCATCTGGTTGTGTCGTCGGACGGGCTGGCCTCACTTGCCCAGAACGCCTATCAGCGCCTGAGCGAATATGACCTGCATCACGAACGAAAGGCCCCCTGGTTCGAAATGGATGCCGAGCATTTTCGGCAGTGGGCAAAAGCATTCGATCAGCTTTGCTACGGTCACAACTGGAAAAGCCGCAGCAATATCGAATCCCTCGTCCTTCATGCCGCACTGATCGCCGCGCTGGCGTTGCCAAAGCACGTTCTGCTCGCAGGCTTCGACCGATTCACGCCAGTTCAACAGAACCTACTGGAACACTTTCGCAAAGCCGGGGTGATTGTGGAGGTGGCCGCGCCTGCGCCCCCGGAACTCCCCGCGCACACACTTCTCACCACGAGCAATGCTCGGGAACAGCTACTCATATGTGCCGAGTGGTGCAAATACAAGCTGGAAAACAGCCCGGCCATTCGTATCGGCGTGATCGCGCCTGACGTCAGCAGTATCCGCTCAGAGGCTGATCGAATGTTCCGTTCCGTATTGATGCCGCAGTCCCTCCATCTCGCAAACGAATCTGCTCCGATGCCGTTCGAGTTTTCGCTGGGCGTACCGTTATTGAGCGTACCCGTCGTCCGCGCCGCGCTTCTTCTATTGCGCTGGATCAGCAAGCCATTGCGTGAAGAAGACATTTCATGGCTCTTGCTATCAGGTTTCCTCAATAGCAACGGTTCCGAAACTCTCGATCTCGCACAATCGGACTTCAAACGGCGCGACTCGGGTGCGCTGTCGCCAGAAGTGTCTCTCGAAGCATTCGTGAACGGTCAGGAATCAAGCCCCTTTTCTAAACGCACAAAAAAAGTTCTGAGATCGGTCGAGGAAACCCAGGCCCTTGCCACCAAAAATAGTTACACCCATTGGAGCGAACTGACCGAACAGTTTCTCCGGCTCGCGGAATGGCCCGGTTTCCGCAAGCCGGACAGTGTGCAATTCCAGGCTCAGCAGCGGTGGCTGAAGGTGTTGGACGAAATTTCCCTACTTGACTTCGCCGGACGCAAAGTTACTTTCTCCGCCTTCCTGCAAACGCTCGAAGCTCACGCGAACGAGACGACTTTTACCGCTGCATCGCATCACGCTCCGATACAAGTTCTAGGGGCACTCGAATCGTCGGGCCAGACATTTGACGCAATATGGTTTTTCGGCATCGACGATACTCAATGGCCTCAGACCGGAAGACCGCATCCCCTCTTACCGGTCGCGTTGCAGCGGCGATCGAAGATGCCCCATTGTGACCCGGGAACTGATACAGACCTTGCTCTGACGGTCACGCGGCGGATTGCGGAAAGCGCCCCGGAGTGTATTTTCAGCTACGCGCGGCAGAACAAGGAAGGAGAACTTAGGCCATCCCCAATTCTTGCGGCGATCTTTCGTGACGGCATGCGTCCGATTTCCGCCGTCGAATTTCGCCAGCAGATCGGTGCGCCAGAACCATCAAAGCCCAGTCCACAAGCTGAGTCAGCAGTCGTTCCTTCGCAGATCGCACCGTGGTCTGCCGATCGTATCGCTGGCGGTGCAGATGTCTTGAAAGACCAGGCAGCTTGTCCCTTTCGAGCGTTTGGCAGATGCCGGCTTGCTGCCCAGCCCCTTAACCGCATCGAATGGGGACTCGACGCAGCCCAGCGTGGAAGCTTGCTGCACGTCGTTCTGGAAACCGTGTGGTCGCCGGAGACGCCCGAGCCCTTTCGCATGGTTTCTGTCGATGACCTCAGGAATGTTAAATCTTCACGACGTCTCGACGAGGTCCTGCGTTATCACATTGGAAATGCTTTCCAGAAACTCGTTCGTGAGCATGCGGGTGATGCGTGGATGCAGGCCTACCTCGAATCCGAGCAACAGCGTCTGCTTGTTCGATTGCACGAGTGGTTGCTCTACGAAGCAGCGCGTCAGCCATTCACCGTTGACAAGCGAGAAGAGCGACTGAAAGACGTAAACGTCGGCGACCTAAAACTGAACCTGCGCGCCGACCGCATCGACGAGCTTCCTGACGGCTCGCGCCTGCTCATCGATTACAAAACAGGCGAAGTGTCGGCGGCAGCATGGAACGGAGAGCGGCCCGACGAACCACAACTCCCTCTCTACGCCGCATACGGAAACGTTGAACGGGTGGGCGGAATTCTTTTTGCACAGATTCGAGCAGGCAAGACTGAGTTTGTCGGTCGCGCGGCAAACGCACAGCAAACGGTGCTGGCAGATCTGACGGCGACGAGTTCCCTGGTCAACCAGCCCTACAACGAAGATATGCACGACGCATGGCAAGAGGCAATGCTGCACCTCGCAGAGGAATTTCTGCACGGCGAAGCGTCTGTTGATCCTAAGCACGGTGCGGATACTTGTGCCTATTGCCCACTGCCAGGGCTCTGCCGCGTAGCTGAAGCCAGAGTTGCGAATGAAACTGACGCGGAGGGGGACGATGCCTGACCTTCGCGTCACGCCTCCTGACCAGCACACGCGCGATGAAGCGCTCGACACGCGATCGTCCTATATTGTCCAGGCGCCCGCTGGTTCCGGCAAAACAGAGCTGCTTACCCATCGCTTCCTCAAGCTCCTCGCAGGTGTCGATGAGCCGGAAGAGATTCTCGCCATCACCTTCACTCGCGCTGCGACCGCGGAAATGCGCTCACGCGTTCTAAAGAAGCTGGAAGCGGCGCGGAGTAACCCTGTTCCGCAGCCTACGGATGATGCCATGCTCATCTTCGCACGTGCTGCTCTGACGCATGCGGAAGAGCGCGGCTGGAAATTGCTCGAACAGCCGCATCGCCTGGATATCCAGACCATCGACTCGCTGTGCATGCGCATTGCTCACGAGCAGCCGCTGCTGGCGCGCATGGGCGGACAGCTGCAGCCGCTGGAAAATGCATTCCTTCTATATGAGGAAGCTGCTCGACGTACGCTTGCCAACCTGGGCGGGCGCAATCGCGAGTTGCATGCCTCGCTCATGCACCTTTTGCAGTTGCGCGATAACAACCTGCCCGATGCACAACGTCTTATCACCGAAATGCTGGCGCATCGGGACCAGTGGATTCACACGCTCCCGCTTAATCGGACACTCACCCAGGAAGATTGGGACGAGATACGCATGCGGCTGGAGGCGCCGTTTCGCAAGGCGATCTGCCGCGTTCTAAAAAGGACTCATCTCGCCCTCACGTCAGAAGCAACTGTCGCTGACGAACTGATAGAACTTGCAAATTATGCGTGTGGAAACCCTTCCGACATCGATCTTCGCGCAATTTCCCACGTACGCGCTCTTCCCGAACCCAATGAGAAGTTTCTGGATCAGTGGACATGTTTCTGTGCGCTTCTGCTTACCAAGAGTAGTGATGCGTGGCGCAAACAGGTCACAGCTAAAGAGGGATTTCCTCCGGCGGCAAACCGGCGGAAGGATTCGCCTGAGCAACGATACAAAGATCGCATGATTTCTCTCATCGACCGGCTTTCGCGATCTGAGGGTCTGCTTGCATCTCTCTCCGATATTCGCCATCTGCCGCCGGCGCGCTATGACGACGATCAATGGCAAATCCTGCGCGATCTCTTTACTGTTCTCCACAACTCCGTTGCCGAACTGCGCGTCCGCTTCGCGGAACGAAACACAGTCGACTTCATCGAATTAGGCCTATCTGCGGACCAGGTACTCAAGCAGGAACATCCCAGCGAACGCGCCCTTGGTGTCAGCGACCGCGTCAGGCATCTGCTGGTCGATGAGTTTCAGGACACCTCACGCCGCCAACACTCGCTCGTTCGAATGTTGCTTCGGGCGTGGAATCCAGGTGATGGTCGCAGTTGCTTCTTTGTTGGCGATCCCATGCAGTCGATCTACATGTTTCGCCAGGCAGAAGTGGAGCTCTTCGAGCAGGTGCAGCAGCATGGCATCGTTTCTCCCGACCAGCAGCATCCATGCACACCGCTGCAGCTTTCCGCCAACTTCCGGTCGCATAGTGGGCTGACCAAACCTCTCAATGCCTACTTTAACGCGATCTTTGGAAGTTCTCGTACAGCCGGTGCTGCCGCTGTATCTTTCGCTCCTTCCGAAGCGATGGGCAGCGCGCTTCCTGGCAAATCCGTTCATCTTCATCCTCAATTCGTGCCCCGGCTGGACGAAGATGCGCTTCTTGAAGCCCGTGAACATGAAGCCGAGCTAATGCTTCGCGTCATTCAGGAGCATTTGCCGCGCATAACGAAAGCGGCTGCTCAGGCGGCTGATCCGAACAAATCCTACACGGTCGCCGTGTTGGCACGAGCGCGGATGCATCTGGCGCTGATTGCCCAAAAACTGCGCGAGTACGATATTCCGTTCCGCTCTGTCGAATTGGAGACCCTCTCAGAGCGACAGGAGATTCTCGATCTGCTGTCACTCATCCGCGCGCTACTGCATCCGATGGACCGCATTGCGTGGCTTTCCGTGCTGCGCGCCCCATGGTGTGGACTGACCCTTCAAGACCTGCATATTCTCTGCGGCAGAGATGAGAAGCAACTCGCCCGTGTCCCTGTCCAGCAACTCATTGAAGAGCGCCGGTCGCTACTAAGCGAGGATGGGCAACGGCGATTGAGTCGTACGTACGCTGTGCTTGCGCGGGCGCTTGAGGTCCGCTATCAGCAGGCGCAGTCGCCTTCGCTCTCATCGTGGATTGAGCGCGCATGGCACAGCCTTGGCGGCCCGTTCTGTCTTGACGAGCAGCAGCGGGAGAACCTGCAGGTCTTCTTCAGCATGCTCGACGGCATTGCGCCGGACGGGATCGCCTGCCTGAGCGATGAATTTGATCACCAGCTCAGCCGCCTGTTTGCCCAGCCTGACCCGCGCGCGAGCGAGCGTTTTGGGGTGCAGTTGATGACGATCCACAAGGCAAAGGGCCTGGGTTTTGACGTTGTGCTCGTGCCTGGACTGGATCGCAGTACAGGGCGCGATCGGCAGCAGCTGATCTGCATGCTGGAACGTGTGAGCATCGATGATCCCGACACTGACGAGCTGCTGGTTGCACCTATTGGCAGCAAGGGCGGCGACACGCATCCGCTTTATGAGTGGGTGCGGAAGCAGCGCCAGATGCGCGAGGACGAAGAGCGCAAGCGCGTCTTCTATGTTGCATGCACACGGGCTCGGCGCGAGCTGCATCTCTTCGGCACCGCCGTCGTAAGCGGCAGAGGCTCGCTCGAGCCTGGCGCTCCGGACAGCCTGCTTGCTACTGCGTGGCCGGCGCTGGGGCCTGAGTTCGAATCTGCTTATCAGGCGCAGTCGAAGCAGTTTGTGATTCCGTTTCCATCGGCTCCGCAGCCGGGCGTTGTAGATATTGCTGCGGTGGCGAGCCCGGCGCATCCTCCGCTTGTGCTACGGCGATTACCCTCCGATATTGTGATTGGTCCGATGGGCGAAAACGTGACCGTAACAGGTATGTTCTCCAGAGTTGCCGAGGAACGTGAGCCTTACGAGCGGCCTGAGGGTTCGCGCCGGCAGCGCGCTGTTGGCAGCGTCATTCATGCGCTTTTGGAGCGTTTAAGCCGACTTTTCGTGCAAAATCCTGGCATTTCTGTCGCAGAAATCAGGTCGCTGCTTCAACCGCAGGCGTCGACGATGCTGCGGGCGGCTGCTTTCCCGGCTGAGCAGTCGGCTGCGGCGCTGGACGATATTCTTGCCGCGGTGGCGGCGGCTGCGGATGACCATGTGGGGCGGTGGTTGCTCAGCCCGCATCCCGGAGCGCAGTCGGAGGCGTCGTGGACGGGCTGGCTTGACGGCCGGTTGCAGACCCTTCGCGCTGACCGCGTCTTTCGCGCGGGTGCTGAGCCGCTACAGGAGGGCTCGGATTACTTCTGGGTGGTGGATTATAAGACCGCTCTTTATTCCGGCGGCGAGGTTACGGGTTTTCTTGCTCAGCAGCGCGCGTTCTACGAGCCTCAACTTGCGTCCTATGGACGAGCTTTGAGGAAGCTTCATGGCGAGGGTCTTCCTCTTCGGTTTGGGCTTTATTTTCCTCGGGTAGGGCGATTGGAATACTGGGCAGCTGACCTCCCCCTCCCCCCCCAGGGTTGTCAGGTCTAACAAATCATTAGGGTTATGGTTATCGCGGCAAAGTATTCATTTTATTCGGCTTGTGCGTAAAGTATTCATCTCGTGGGAGTTATTGCCACGTACGTCCGCCTGAAATTTTGTTCCCTATTTCTATTGTAGTGATTTCGGCATAACAGTATGCCACTAGTCGTTGCACCGAATAATATTTTCCTTCTGGATTTTCCTATTGTGGGACTGCTCGAGCCGAGGCTCTTCAACACTAAGTCTGGCAAGACCATCATGGAAGCCCCCTTTATTGACTGCGCAGGGCAGCCATTGGGTCGACCCTAGAGGCTCTTCGCGCAGGAAGGTAGCCGGAGATCAGGGCTACCAAGACAATCAACAGCATCATGCCTATGTAGGTCGTCACGTCCCAAGGCGAAGTTGCGAAGAGGAGCGAGGCGATGAGACGGGCTGTTACAAGAGATGCCGCCGTTCCCAATACAATGCCGGTGCCCGCAAGGCGTAATGTGTTGAAAACAACGTCGCGCAGGACGCGGCCAGCAGTCGCCCCGAGTGCCATGCGAACCCCAATTTCCTGAGTCTTCTGAGTGACTGAGTAGGAGATGACGCCATAGATGCCAAGGGCGGCCAACAGAACGCCGAGAGAGGCAAAGGCACCCACGAGCATCATGAAAAAACGACGCGGAGAGACCGCGCGATTGACGATGGTGCGGATGGGGCGGAATTCAGCGGCGGGCTGCTTCGGATTCAGCTCGCGCAACACATGCAGGACGCTGTTAGCAAGCGAAGCTGGCGGAAGATTCGTACGAATGACAAGCTGTGCTCCAGCCGGGCCCTGCTGCGTTGCCGGGTAATAGATTTGCGATCCTGTTCCGGACTCGACATTCTCTTCGCGGACGTCATTGACAACACCAACAACACGGTCTGCCTCCTTGTCGCGCATGAGAATCTTGCCGACTGCACTCTCGCCGGGCCAGTAAATTCGTGCGGCGGACTCATTGATGAGAACAACTCGCTCACTATGCAGATCGTCGGCCCACGTAAAGTCGCGGCCTTCGAGTTGAATGCCCATCGCGCGGATAAATCCCGGCGTAACCACGTACACGAGTGGAGCTGGAAGAGTGCCGGGCTCGAAGGCTTTTCCTTGCGGGACCGGTTCATCCCACTGGCGATTGGCGCCTAGAGGAAGATAGTCCGCGACACCTGCAGCTTCGACTCCGGGTATCGCACTGATTTGCGTAATAACCTGTTGGAGAATCGCGCCGCGTTTCGCTGTGCTTGCTTCGAATGTGGGAGCGTCGTCGTCATAGTCGAGCTTGATCGATGCAGCGCTGTCAGGCTTGAAACCAAGGTCAACGTCAAGCACCTTCAAAAAACTGCGGAGCAGCAGGCCGGCGCTTATCAAAAGGACAGCTGCCAGAGCGATTTCAGAAACCACCAACAATGAACGGAGGCGTTCGTGTCTACGGCCAAGGCCTGTTCCAGGCCCTGAATCTTTCAGCACTTCCTGATGATTGACCATCGACATTCTCAATCCAGGAAGCAAACCGAAGATCGTTGCAGTAAAGAGGACAATGAGCACAGTCCAGCCCGCTGCGTGGCTGTCAATGCGTAAGCTGCTGAGGAGCGGCAGGGCGAGAGAGCCCTGGTGCGAGAGCCACCTGAGCAGAATCATAGCTACGGCAAGTCCGAGAACTGCGCCAGCGGATGAGAGCACGAGACTTTCCATCAGCAGCTGACGAACAACGCGGCCGCGACTTGCGCCGAGCGCGCCACGCACGGCGAATTCCTTGGCGCGGGCAGCAGAGCGTGCCAGCAGCAGGTTAGAAAGATTCACCCCGGCAATCAGAAGAATCACGCCTACTGCGGACCATAAGATGATCAGCGAACGGCGCAACGCGCCCGTGACATGGTCCTTGAGCGGCACAGGAACAAAATCGCCCTTGTAACGGCCCTTGGTCCCGGGATATTTCACATTGAAATAGATATCCGGAGTAATGCGGTTGGCATCGTCGAGAGCCTGGGCTAACGTGACGCCCGGTTTGAGGCGACCAATGAGGGTCACAATGTTGCCCCAGTCGCGAGCGTGATCAAGGTCAAGAGCGGTAAAAACGTCGACCTTGGTGCCTGGCGCGAATACTGCGCCAAAATCAAAACTCGCCGGCAATACGCCGACCACTGTGACCAGTTCGCCAACCTGACCACTTAGATTGACTGCCTTGCCAACGATGGTTGGATCAGCGGCGAATTGCCGTTTCCAGAAGGCATCGGTCAATAGCACCGCTGGCTGTGAGCCCTTGCGTCCCGCATCAGCGGTGAAGAGACGTCCCATAGCGGGCTGGACCCCGAGCACCTGAAAGAAATTGCTGATTACGTACAGACCGGTTACAGGGACAGGATCACCGTGACCGGTAAGGCGCAGATTGTCTGCGTTTGAAAAAGCAAAATAGCCCGTGATGTCTTGAAAGGTACGGTTCAGCGCACGGAATTCGTCATAGGCGTCAGCGGAATAGGTGGCGCAGGAAAGACCGCATTCACTCGGCGGTGGAGCAATCCATACGAGGCGGTTCGATTCACGGAAGGGCAGCGGCCGTAAAAGCAGCGAGTTCACCACGCTGAAAACAGCAATGTTGGCGCCGATGGCTAAAGCGAGGATGAGAATCGATATGGCGGTAAATCCGCTATCCCGACGAAGGATGCGGAAAGTGTACCGCAGATCCTGGAGTGAATCACTCCAGTAATCCTTGAGGCGTTTGCGCTGCTCGTCTTTTTGTCCAAAGGCCTTGCCAACGTTGCGTATCATGCGGAGATCTCCAAACTGGCGCTCTGCTTCCTCGCGCGCCTCTCTCGGTCGCCAGCCCTCGGCGATTAGCTCTTCTGTCTTGGTTTCGAGATGAAATCGTAGCTCATCATCGACGTCGGCAACGGGATCGGCGCCGAAGAATCGCGCATAGCGACGCCACATGGGATTGGGCTTCATTTAGCCACCACCTCAGGTAACGGAGGCTCTGTTGCGCCAAGAATCTTGGCGACAGCCGCGGCATAGGCTTGCCACGTCTTTATTTGATAGTGCAATTGACGTCTTCCCTCAGGGGTGAGCCGGTAGAACTTTGCCTTGCGGTTGTTCTCGGACAATCCCCACTCGGCTGCAAGCAGCCCTTTGCTTTGAAGGCGCCAGAGCGCAGGATACAGCGTGCCCTCTTCCAACAGCAGGGCATTGTCGCTGTGCCGTCGGATAAGGCTGGTGATGGCATAGCCGTGGAGACGTCCCCAGACCAAAGCCTTGAGAATGAGAACGTCGAGCGTGCCGCGAAGAAACTCGAGTTTCGTGTCCACTTGCTCCCCTTTGATTGCAAGGGAAGCCTTTCACATTCTCCCCTTTGATTGCAAGGGGGCGCTTGCAATTGACTTCTATTGGCCCATAGCACGGGGCTTGATTAACTCGTCGAGATAGTCCGGCCGGTCAGCGACGCGCTCCAGATGCGGGAATCGTGCACCGCCGTGGTAGTTGATGTTGCAGGTCCGAATGTAATCGTCGACGATGACGAGGAGTGAGATCGGCTGGGAGCTGTTCTGGGCGGCTTTGATCGCGTCGTCGAGCGAATCCTTCGTGTAGACACGGCCATTCACGCCGATTACTTTCATCCCCGAAGAGACGCCGGCTTCGTACGCCGGGCTGCCGACAATAGAATCGGCGACGGTGCCGTCGTCGCCGACCTGCAGGCCAATGGAATAGACATCGCCAGGATTTCCGCGGCGACCAGACAATTTGGAGGGCTCGCCGTTGTAAACGACTTTCCAGCCACCGTTTTCGATGCCTCCGGTGGGAGCGTTTGCTGAAGTGGAGTTCAGGTGTTCATGGAAAAAGCTCGCCCAGTCGAAGGGCGCGATCGCATTCAGATCGCTGACTAATTCGTCGAATGTGTAGGTTTTCACCTCCGGACCGTTGTTGGGCCCTCCGTGAAAGGCATGGCAGAAATCGTCGATGGATTTCTGTCCCTGCGTTTCGCGATGAATGATGGTGGCGACCTCAAGCCACAGCAGATCGCCTTCATCGTAGTAATCCGTGCCGCGACGCCAGTTGAGCCAACCTCTTGCCCCAAACCCGAGGCCGGGCTCGCCGACGGCGGTATCGAGCAATGGTCGCCATGTGCGGCCGGGTCGTCCAGGACCAAGCATCGCTGCGATGGCCGCCAGATACTCGTGATATTGCTCCGGGGTCCACAGGCCGCTGCGCGCGGCCAGCATGGGGCCGAGATAGTCGGTGAGCCCTTCATAGCCCCAGAGGAGGTCCGTCTTCATCGGCGTTTCGAACTCGGGAGTGGTGAGATCGGCGGGGCGGCGGAACTTGCCGTTCCACGAGTGGACAAATTCGTGCGATAGCAAACCGCCTAACGACATACCGGCGCTTGGCAAGAGCAAAGTCCGTTCCGGCAAACGGCTGTCGTTCGATTCGTGATGTTCGAGGCCAAAGTGGGCCACGTGATCGCTGAGCGTGAACAGGAAATGGTAGTCGCGGTAATGGCGCGCGCCGAAGAGCTTGCCGGACTCGGCGACCAGGCTGGTCATGCCCTTCTGAATCTGGGGGCTCATGTTGAGGGCGGCTTCGCTGTCGGCGACCATGTCGATTTCATGGTGAATGGGCTCGCCCGGCGGCGTGAGGTCGACCGCGCGATAATATTCGCCGGTAATCACGGGCGAGTCGACGAGAAGGTCTAGCGAGATTGGCTTGAACAAAACTTGATTGCCGGACTGATTCTCGATCGGAAGCGAAGTACCGAATTTCCAGCCATCCGGCATCAGAAGCCTGGTTTCATAGGTGAGTTTCTCAGAGGGGGCGCCCGCGGGATAGAGCACAACAGAATTCCATTCGAGGATCATCAGCTTGTCAGTGGCTGAGAAGCCAACGGGCTCAATGTAGTCATAGCTGGCATCGAGATGGCTGACCCCGGCGGGGATGTCGACGTGGAAGGTGAAGACATCCAGCAGGTCACGCTGCCATGGAATGATCTTGCCACCCGCCTCGAATTTGAGGCCGGTGAGGTCTGCGATGGGCCCATCGGGTCCGTGCTCGCCAGGAATCCACTTCGGATAGTAGAGGGTCAGAGGTCCAGGTTTGACCGGGAGCACCAGGTGGGCGTGCAGGATTTTCTGCGTAGTCCTGGTTGCGTCTACCGTGAGCGAGATCGCTTCACCCACGAACCCGGCGGGCGCGACCATCGAGGCTATGACGAAAAACACGAACGACCGAAGGCGGCACAATTCCATGCAAATGCTCCCCTTGCGAAAGAGTACAAAGCCACGCTCGCATCTTATCCTCAATCGCCTCGCAACGTAGGCAAAATCGCAATGAAGCAGAGCTCGCTTCCGGAGCCTGGAGTTCCTATTTGAACGGGTGGCCGTGGAAGAGGTAGAAGAGCTCGATGACCAGGATGATGACGACGGTGAGTTCGAGGAAGAAGGCTCGGCTTTGGTTGAACTGGTCGACCATGAAGTGGTAGAGCTCGCGGGCGGTCTGGACTTTGTTGGTAACTAGATTTTTGTAGTCGGGGACGCCAACTTTGGAGGCGGCGAGCTTGTAGAGGCGCGCGGAGAACATATCGCTCAGGAATTTGATGGCGTTGTCGGCGTGCTCGGTCAGCTCGGTGACTTCGAGCAGGACGGTGTTCAGCTTGGTGGCGGAGCGCGCGAGGCGCCAGCGGGCGAAGATGCCAGTTCCCTCTTCGAGTGAGTTGTAGACGCCTTCGAGTTCGGTTGTGAGCAGGTCGTCGTAGTGGCGGAATTCGAGGAGCTGTGAGTTGGCGTATTCGAGGAGTTGGATTGCCGTCTCGGCGCCTACCTGCGTGTCGTAGAGGAAGGCTGCGTTCCAGCCGATGACGGTCACATCTCGAACACTGTAGGAAATGCCGGATTGCAGGACTTCCTGGCGCTCGCTCTCTGACAGCTCGGTTACGTCGCCGCGCACGATTTGAGAGATTTCTTTTCCGTAATGCAGCAGGAGTTCCGGGGCGGATGGCGACCCGGGCAATTCGCGGAGATGAAAGATGAAATAGTCCTCGCCCAGCCATTGTTGATAAGGCTTGATCAGCGCGGCCTGCGCCTGGTCCAGCCTTTTTCTGGCAATCTTCTCGGCGTGTGCAGAGAAATCGACGTCCCACACCCAGCGGCTGGAGAGTTGAATGAGTTTCTGCCAGTCACCTATAAAGGGCAACTCGAAGATAACGCTTACGACGCCGTAGTCGTAGTACTTCATTTGTCCGTGAAGGCGCTCGCCGGTTTCAAGCATCAGCGATTCCGCGGTCTCGATGACGGGCGGACGCTGGTAGCGGACGTAGTTGGGGAGTGCGTGCTTGAGGGGTGGTTTCTGCACGGTTTGCGCGCTGAATATTTCGCGCAGGCGATCGAGGCGGATCTCTTCGCACACGTCGAACTGGATGAGGACAAGGACTGAGCCATGTAATTCGCCGTTATGATCTATTCTTTCTGTGCTCATTCCTTCATTGTCCTTTATCCCTGTTTGGCACCAGTAGAATGCGGGAATCTTACCTCGAGGCTAAAGCCGCGTGGAGTTCGGCGGATCGAATGCGCGGTTAAAACCCGCGCCTACCTATCTTTCTATCTTTTATTTTTGCTTCTATCTTTATTTTTATGCCGAAACGCAGCGCTGGCTTGCTGATGTATCGCCGCCCTGAGGGTCGAGTGGAAGTTCTGCTTGCGCATCCGGGTGGGCCGTTCTGGGCGAAGAAAGATATGGGTGCGTGGTCGATTCCGAAAGGAGAATTCGATTCTTACGAAGACCCGTTGCAGGCTGCGAAGCGTGAATTTGAGGAAGAGACTGGCGTTGTTCCGGAAGGTAATTTCATCGCATTGGGTGAGCAGAAGCAGGCTGGGGGAAAGATTGTGGCGGCGTGGGCGGTTGAGGGCGATTGCGATCCGTCTGGCTTGAAGAGCAATTCGTTTTCGATGGAATGGCCTCCGCGTTCGGGACGAATGGCGGTGTTCCCGGAAGTCGATCGGTGGGAGTGGTTTTCTCTGGACAAGGCCGGGGAGAGGATTCTTGCAGGGCAGAAGATTTTTCTTGAACGGTTGATGGAGCGGGTTTGAGTGCTCGCTGGTCGTTGCAGAGGCGTGGGATGGTTGATCAGATCTAGCATCCCACCCTTTGCTGGCAAGTCTTAGCACGTTGTTCGTGCGGGTCCTTTCGACATCGCTATGTTCCGCTCAGGAAGACAAACTGTGCTGGAGGGGCGCGATCGAGGTTAGGTCCAGCTGTTTTCCTAGCCGCTGGTGCCATCGCTGACGCTCATGTGGTGACGAACATCGGAACCCTGCACCCAGAAGATCACGTCTTCGGCGATATTGGTGGCGTGGTCGGCGACGCGTTCGAGGCTACGCGCGATGACAAGCGCGTCAAGCGCCTGGGGCGTGTGCTCCGGATGCTCCTTCATCACGTTCAACAAAGCATAGTGGGCCGTCTCATTCAGTTTGTCGACGCTGTCATCCATCGAGAGGACAGACTGGGCCAGCTTAGGGTCAGCTTCGATAAAGGCTTGCAGCGATTTCCGCACCATAGCCGCGGCGAGATAGGCCATGCGCGGGATGTCGACGGGGAGGTCAACAACCGGATAGGCCTGCAAGTCGCGCACTCGCTCAGTAATATTGACGGCTGAGTCACCGACGCGTTCGACATCGGCGTTGATCTTGATAACGGCAAGGATGAAGCGCAGGTCGATGGCCATAGGCTGTTCCATCGCCAGCAGGTCAAGCGCCATCTGGTCGATCTCGCGCTCCATTCGATTGATGGCCATTTCGCTGCGGTCAACGAGGTCGCAGATGGAGAGATCGCGGGTGCGATAGGCCTCGACGGCGCGTTGGATAGCTTGCTCGGCCATGCCGGCTACGACCAGCAATTTCTCTTTGAGCTCATCAAGGCTCTTATGAAAACGAAGGCGCATCATCCGAATCTACCCGTGATGTAATCTTCCGTCCTCTTGTCGCCGGGGTTTGTGAAAATCTTGTGAGTTGAATCAAACTCAACAAGTCTCCCGTTCAAAAAGAAGCCGGTGCGCTCGGCCACGCGCGCGGCCTGTTGCATGTTGTGGGTGACGATGACGATGGTGTACTGAGACTTAAGTTGGAAGATGAGGTCTTCAATCTTTGCGGTCGAGACGGGATCGAGCGCCGAGGCGGGCTCGTCCATGAGCAGGATTTCAGGATCGACGGCGAGCGCACGGGCGATGCAGAGCCGCTGCTGCTGTCCGCCGGAGAGGCTGGCTCCGGATTTCTTCTTCAGGTCGTCCTTGACTTCGTCCCAGAGCGCGGCGTGCTTGAGCGAGCGTTCCACTACTTCATCTAAGATGCGGCGGTTGCGGAATCCGTTGAGACGCAGGCCGGAGGCGACGTTGTCGTAGATCGACATGGTGGGAAATGGATTTGGACGCTGGAAAACCATTCCGATGCGACGTCGGATTTCTACAGGCGAGGCATTGTTGTAGATGTCGAGGTCGCCGATGCGGACTGTGCCAGTGACCTTGCCGATGGGGTTCGTCTCGTGCATGCGGTTGATGCAGCGGACGAATGTGGACTTGCCGCAACCGGAAGGACCGATAAGTGCGGTGGCCTGGTTTGCCGGAATGTTCAGGTTGATGTCCTGCAGGGTATGGTTGGTGCCATACCAAGCATTTAAGTGTGAGACTTCGATTCCGACACCCACTTAACTGGCTCCCTTCAAGATGCCGCGCGAAGTGACGTAGCGCACGAGCGACACTGAGACGACGATTAACACTATCAAAACCAACGCACCGGCCCATGCCAGGCGGTGCCATTCGTCATAGGGGGAGAGGGCATAGACATAAATCTGCAGCGGCAGAGCGGCGATCGGCTGGTTAATGTTCGCGCTCCAGAACTGATTGCCAAAGGCGGTGAAGAGCAGCGGCGCGGTTTCTCCGGCGACGCGCGCGAAGGCCAGCATGCATCCGGTGATGACGCCCGGGGACGCGGTCTTGAGCGTGATGGCCAGCACGGAGCGCCAGTTGGGCACACCGAGGCCGAGCGCGGCTTCGCGGATGGAATTGGGGACCATCAGCAGCATCTCTTCAGTGGTGCGCGTGATGGTGGGGATCATCATAATGCCGAGGGCCACGCCGCCGGAGAGCGCAGAGAAATGCTTTTGCGGCAACACGATGAGCGAGTAAACGGAGATGCCCATGACGATGGAGGGCACGCCGTTGAGCACGTCGGCGGTGAAACGGACGATATTAGCCAGTCTTCCGCCTCGTCCGAACTCAGCAAGAAAGATGCCGGCCCCGATGCCGAGCGGGACGCCCAGAAGGCTGCCGAGCGCAAGCAGAATTCCTGAGCCGGCGATGGCGTTGGCCATGCCGCCGCCGGTTTCTCCGACAGGCTTGGGGACCTGGGTAAAGAAGGCCAGATTGAGCGAGCTGGCTCCCTTGTAAACCAGGTAAATGAAGATGGCGACCAGGGGCGCGACGACGAGAATCGTGCTCAAGACGGCCAGACCGGTTGCCGCGTGGTTGGCAAGCATGCGCCGTATGTAACTCGCCCTGCTCGGATTTTGCTGTAAGGCCATGACTGCTTATTTCCGTTTTTGTTCTCAGACGACCCGGGCCGGCGCACCGCGCGTGACGGCCCAAACCAGCAGACGCGCGATTGCGTTCACGATGATGGTGACGATGAAGAGCGCCAGGCCAATCTCGATCAATGCGCTCAGGTACATGTCGTCGGAGGCTTCGCTGAATTCGTTGGCGATGACGCTGGCCATGCTGTAGCCGAGGCCCAGAAGCGATTTGACGATTTCGGGGCGATTGCCGATGACCATCGTCACGGCGATCGTTTCGCCGAGGGCGCGTCCCAGGCCGAGGATTATGGATCCGACGATGCCGATGCGCGCGTTGCGCAGCACGCCCATGCGGATCATCTCCCAGCGCGTGGCGCCCAGCGCCAGCACGGCTTCGCGCTGCGAGTGCGGGACGGCGGTCATCACTTCACGAGTCAGCGAAGAGATGATGGGCAGAATCATGATGGCGAGGATGACTCCGGCGGCCATGATACCGATGCCGTAGTTTGGGCCAGTGAAAAATCCGGTCCAGCCAAGTGCCTTCATCAGGAGGGGGTTCACATGCTCGCGCAGAATCGGCACGAGGATGAAGACCGCCCAGAGTCCGTAGACAACGCTGGGAATGGCCGCGAGCAGCTCCGTAAGGAAGGCCAGGGGGCCGCGCAGAAACTTCGGACACATTTCTGTCAGGAAGACGGCTACTCCGATCGCGAGCGGCACGGCGATGATCAGGGCGACAATCGAGGAAGCCAGCGTTCCGTAGATGAAGGGCAGTGCGCCGAAGTTGCCGTTGACCGGATCCCACGCTTGTGAAAAGAAGAACTTCAAGCCAAATTTTGAGATCGTGAGCTGAGAACGAGCAACGAGCTCCCAGGCGATCAATGCGACGATGGCGAAGATGGTCAGCGCGCAGATCAGCATGAGCCAGCGGAAGGCGCGGTCGCTGAGCGCGGAACTGCCCCGCTCCTGCAAAAACCGGCGAATGGGCGACGGGGCGAAGCTTTCAGTGCCTGCCTGTGGGGGTTCCGGCGATGGTGGCGGGACTATAGGCGGGCCGGTCACACGGGCTTCCTGGACTTTGAAGTTCACCACCTACCTACCTTAAACAGCTATTTTGAATAGAACGTTAAACACTATGAAAAATAAGGAAATAAACGCACCTTTGGGCGTCCATTGTAGCGGAAAACAGTCAGGAAAGGACAAGGGCAGCCGCGAAAAGCCTGCCCTCACACTCGGGTTACAGCAACTTACTGCAATTGGTTGACGGTGGCGCGAACCTTGTCGGAGACCGCCTTCGGCAGCGGTGCGTAGTAGAGCGCGCTGGTTTCCGACTGGCCGTGATCGAGCATCCAGCCGAGGAAGTCTTTGATGACCTTGCCGTTTGTGGCGTCCTTAGGAGGCACTGGAATCAGGAGCCAGGTGAAGCTCGAGATCGGATAGGCATTTGCACCGGGCGCATTGGTGATCGAGACGCGGTAATCGGCTGGCATCTGCTTTACGCTTGCGGCCGCCTCGGTTACGCCTTCGACGCTTCCCTTCACCCAATTACCGGCAACATTCTTGATGTAGCCGAAGGAGATCTTATTCTGGAGCGCGTAGATCAGCTCAACGTAGCCGATGGCTCCGGGCATCTGGCGGACCATGCTGGCGACATTCTCGTTGCCCTTGCCGCCAATTCCTTTGGGCCACGGCACAGCGCTGTTCTTGCCGACGGAGTTCTTCCAGTCGTTGCTGACCTTGGAGAGATAGTCGGTAAAAATGTAGGTGGTGCCGCTGCCGTCAGAGCGGTGCACGACGATGACGTCGGTATTCGGAAGCTTTACGCCGGGGTTGTCTTTGGCGATGCGGGCGTCGCTCCAATTGCTGATCTTTCCTAGATAGATATCGGCCAGAACGTCGGGCGAAAACTTCAATTCGGTAGAAACGCCGGGAAGGTTATAGATGGGAACAACTGCGCCGAGGACGGTGGGAATGTGGATGATTTTCACCTTTGAGGCTTTGAGCTGCTCATCGGTCATTGGACCATCGCTGGCACCGAAATCGACAACTCCGCTGGTGACTTGGCGGATGCCGCCGCCGCTACCGATTGACTGGTAGTTGATCTCAACGCCGGAATGCTGCGAGCTGTATTCACTGAACCATTTGGAATAAATGGGATACGGAAACGTCGCGCCCGCTCCGTTGATTTTCTGGGCAAATCCTGCAGAAGCTGCACACACTATGAGCGCAGCAGCTAAAAACGTGCTCTTCTTCACTTTATTCCCCCTCGGAAACTACTGTCGATTCTGTGTGGCAATTGTTAAAGAAGCGTTACTGCCGTGTGAATTGCACAAGAAACCCCGGGCTATTCCATTCAATAATCAACGTTGCCCGTGACGAGAAGGAGGATAGGGTTAGAAGTATCTTCTTTGGCAAATGCCGACCGCTCCGAAATTTGCCGGTAGCCCAAACAGGCTGTGACAAGTATTCTCCAATTTCAGGTTTTATCAAAGGAACCCGTCGCCATGACGAAGTTTGAACCAATGCAGAGAGCACACCTCATGATCGCCGCTCTTCCAGACGCTGTTCTCGGCGCCGTTACAGTCGTCGGGCGACTCGTCCTGCTGCTGGCATTAATCTCTTTTTCCAACGCATCCGCGCAGAATAAGGGTAAAGCGGATTACATACGCAACTCGCAGCCGCCGCTTTTGACTTACCAGGAGCTGGTGACCCTCGGTGAGCAGGAAACGGTCGATCCTGCTCTGGCGAAAAAGCTCAACACTCTGCTGACGACTCCCTTCGTCAATAATGAGGCGTACTTCGCTGGGACAAAGCCTCTTCGTCCCGATCTTAAGGGAATGGGGCCCTCGCTTCGCCTCGTCGAATGGAACATCGAGCGAGGAATCGAATTCGACGCGATCAAGCTGTTGCTGACCGATAAGCAAGGATTTATCGCCAAAGTGCACAGCGAAGCCGCCAGCAACACAAACACTGAAAAGCCAAACGACCAGGTGCTGAATGCGCAGATGGACGTGCTTCAATCGGCAGACGTGCTGGTGCTCAATGAGCTCGACTGGGGCATGAAGAGAAGCGACTATCGGGCCGTGGTGAAAGATCTCGCCAGCGCGCTCAAGATGAATTGGGCCTATGGCGTGGAGTTCGTAGAGGTTGATCCAAAAGTGTTAGGTACCCAATCGTTCGCGGAGCTGAAAAACGAAACCGAGCGAAAGAAGTTGGAGGAGTTATACAGCACTGATAAGAAGCGCCTTCTCGGGCTGCATGGCACGGCCATTCTTTCTCGCTATCCGCTTCGCGATGTGAAGCTCGTGCCCTTTAAATATCCGGCTTACGACTGGTACAACGGCGAGAAGAAGTATGGTTCCGTCGAGGCCGGTAAACGCAAGGGCGCGAGCCTGCTCTTCGGAGAAGCAATCGTGCGCGAGGTGCGCCGCGGGGGCCGCACCAACCTTATTGCGACGATCGATGTACCTGATCTCCCGGGACAGAAGGTCACCATCGTGGCGACTCATCTTGAAAACCGCACGACACCGAAAGGTCGAGTCCAAGAAGCGGATGAGATTCTGGACATGATTCGCCCGATTTCTAATCCTGTGGTCGTCGCCGGAGATATGAATACTACGGGGACCGATGGCTCGGTTCTAAACATAAAATCGGCGGTGCTGAAAAAGATAAACGATCCTGGTTTTTGGGCTACGCAAGGAGTCAAGTACGCGACAGGAGCGGGCCTCATCATGGGCGTTAGCAGTTTCGCTTTCAAACAAGCGAAGTTCCAAGGCGACCCGACTGCATCAGGAGTTCCTCTACTGGCGCCCAATCCTGAACAGGGATTCTTTAAGGAGTTGAACAAGTATCGCTTCGACGACGGAACGCGCATTGATTTTCGAGGAGATGAGGAACTCTCGGTGAACGGCCGCGACGGGACCTTAGGCAATTCGAACGAGCGCGCAAGCAAGGGATTTGTGACAACATTTGCGTTGCCCCGAACCCTCGGAGCAGCAGGGAAATTCAGGCTGGACTGGATTTTTGTGAAAGGCTATTTGAAAGAGGATGGCGGAACCGCTGACTCCTACCGCTTCGCGCCAGCCTTTGCGCGCACTATGAACGAAGCGAACGGAGCACTGAACGAACCATTGTCAGACCACGCTGCCATCAGTGTAGATCTGCCGATCAAGCAACCGGCTTTGCCAGGGTCAAAGCAATGAGGCCTTCGGCAATTGGCTGCAACCAGCTAGTCGAAGATCACCTGTGCAATCGGCTCGACGGGGGCAGGCTTTTTTTCCGGGGCACACAGCAGTGTAAACAGGAATTTGACGCCTGAGCCGAGTTCGCTTTCGGCGCGGATGCTGCCGCCGTGCGCCATGACGATGTGCTTGACGATGGCGAGGCCAAGTCCCGTGCCGCCGGATTCGCGGGAGCGCGCCTTGTCAACGCGATAGAAGCGCTCGAAGATTCTGTCCAGATGCTCGGAGGGGATGCCGGGGCCGAAGTCGCGGACAAAAAACTCGACCATCTTCTGGTCTATATCACTTCGATCAAGTATTTGCGCGCCGACCAGCACCCGCTTGCCGGACTTGCCGTACTTCATCGCGTTTTCAATCAGGTTGCCGAAGACCTGGTTGAGGGCGTCGGCATCGGCCAGAACCAGCGTGTCAGTCGCCCCGGCGGCTTCAAGGGTTACGTCGGAATCGAGTACCATGCCAGTGAGTGAATCGATGGCGTCTTCGACGATAGCCGAAGCTCGCATGGACTGGAGCTTCAGCTTGTAGTCGCCCGATTCGACATTGGCTAGCGCCAACAGGTCCTCGGTCAGGCGATTCATGCGCGTGGCATTCTTGAGAATGATGGCGAGGAACTCCCGCGCCTGGTGTGAGACCTGCTCGCTGCCTTCGAGCAGCGTTTCCACATAACCGGAGATCGACGTGAGCGGGGTACGCAGCTCATGCGACACGTTGGCGATGAAGTCGCGGCGCATCTTTTCCGCGCGCTCAATGCTGGTGACATCATGCAGCACGGCGACGGCTCCCCCTCCCGGCGTGGGCGCGGCATTCACCTCAAAGATACGTCCTGGAGCAACGCTCAGCGCTTTGCCGTTGAAGTTTTCGCGCTGGCTCAGCGCGCCTTCTACGCACGACAGCACATCGGGGTCGCGCAGAAGCTCGACCAACGGACGGCCCTCGCGAATAGCACTGGAACAGATGCGCTGCATGACGGAATTCGACCAGATCACCTGGCCCTCCGCATTAACAGCCACCACGGCCTCCTGCATGCTGTCGAGCAGCGCGGCCAGTTCGCGACGGCTCGCCTCGAGAGCATGGAAGCTTTGCTCAAGACGGCTGGCGGTGGCATCGAGCGCGTGCGCCACTTCTGAGAGCTCGCCGAGGCTGTCTTCTTCGAGACGCGCCGAGAGGTCGCCGGCGGCAATACGGTTGGCGAAGAGCACGATACGGTCGTAGCGCTGGGCGACGCGCCGGGCAAAAAAGGCTGCCAGCAGAGTAGCCGCGGCCAGCGCGAAGACCGAGCCAAAAATCAGATCGCGCGCCGCATGGGACTGGTCGCGCGTGGCGTGCTCAAAGATCGGGCGCAGAAAAAAGTCGAGGATTGCTGTTCCGACCAACAGCACCAGAACAAACGACAGAAGTAACTTGGTGAAAACCCTGCCTGTCAAAATTGGTCCCTATTTAACGCGCCAAATCATTGCGCGGGCCGCGGAACCTCAAAACGGTACCCCGCGCCTCGCACGGTTTTCAGATATCGCGGATTTTCCGGGTCTGTCTCGATTTTCTCACGGATGCGCCGCACATATACGTCCACGGAACGCGGTGTGACGAAGCGGGCATCGCCCCATACGGCATCGAGCAGATGGTCGCGGCTGAAGACGCGACCCGGATGTCGGGCTAGGTAGTCGAGAAGGCGAAACTCCGTGGCGGTTGTGGTGGTCAGCTCGCCGCGCACCTTTAACTGCATCGCGCTGGCGTCGATGACAATCTCTTCAAAGGTGATGATAGAGGGCGTGGCAGGCCGCTCAAAGCGCCGCAGCACAGCCTTGACCCTGGCCAGCAACTCACGGGGAGCAAACGGCTTGGTGATGTAATCGTCGGCTCCGAGCTCGAGACCAAGGACGCGGTCGTTTTCGCCGGCACGTGCGGTGAGGAAGATGATCGGCACTGCGCTCAGCACGGGATGGCTGCGCAGACGGCGGCAGACATCGAGACCATCTCCGCCGGGAACCATGATGTCGAGCAGAAACAGGGCGGGCGGCTGGCGCTCGGCGTCTGTCAATATATTGGCTGGATTTGCGTAAATTCGGGCGGCAAAACCTGCTGCTTCCAGATGATGCTGCACTAGGCGTGAAATATCTGTGTCATCTTCAAGCACGAATACGGTCTGGCTCAAGCCGGTTTTTCCCTCGCAGGCGTCAAGTCATATGAATTGAACGCGAATTTTCCATTACAGGCTATCCCATCACGGCAAAGAGAATGCAAAAGTTGTGTTAATTCACGCCGACGGCTTTCTGGCGTAAGGGGCTCGAATCCAAGCGATATACGGGCAGAATAATACTTTCGCGGTCTATACTCAGCACGATATTATGTCCTGTTGATTTCATTGGGTTTCTGCCAAGCCATGAGAATTCCGGGCCTGCGATAACAACAAAGTTCATATAGCAAAATAATGACAACCCCATATACGGTTCTGTGCATTGATGACGAGGCCCTGGGCCTGCAGATAAGGAAAGCGTTGCTTGAGGTGGCCGGCTACAAAGTATTGACCGCGCTGGACGGGAAATCTGGCCTCGCGCTTTTTGAAGACAACACGATTCACGCCGTCTTGCTTGACTACCTAATGCCGGGGATGGATGGCGGTCGGGTGGCCGCCGCCATGCGCGTGGTGAAACCGGAGGTGCCGATTCTGCTGCATTCCGCGTGTGTTGATCTGTCGCCGGAAACGATTAACCTCGTTGATGCCACCATGCCAAAAGGAGAAGGCCCCGAAACGCTGATCAGCCGGCTGCAATTGCTCATCGAAGCATCCCATTCACCTATGAGGAACAATCGGTGAATCTTCGGAACTTCCGGCGAATCCTAAGACAGGCTTTTTTTATACCGCTACTTGCCCTCGTTGGACTGGCGGGCCTGTTGCTCTGGCAGGTAACCGACACCCGGAATGCCGAGAGCTGGCTGGACCACAGCGACCAGGTCAGCACTCAAATTGCTGAACTGGAACGGCGGATCATCGACCAGCAGACGGAAATGCGTGGGTTTGAGCTTACTTCTGATCGAAGCATCCTGCGAACCTTTGACACCCGTAACGCCCACATCAATGAACAATTCACATACATTCGCCAACTTGTCGCCGACAATCCACAGCAGACAGCAAACCTCGTTCGCATTCACGATTCGTATTTGATCTGGCTTGGTTTTGCGCAAAATCTCATGGCTTCGCCGGCCCAAACGGCCAATAGGGATCTGGCCTACCGCGGCCGGGATTTGATGACTGCAGTCCGCCAGGCAACAAGAACCATGAGCGACGCGGAAGATCAGCTTCGCAAAGCGCGGCTGGAAAAAGCCCTTTTGCTGGAACGCCGGGAAATTGTCTCCATTATTGTTGCCGCTTTAGTCGTTGGCCTGGCGCTGAGCATATTTACCATGACACGTTTGCGGCAGGTTTCGCAAGCCTATCAAAGCTCTCTGGATGAGCTTCAGAAAAGCTCTACCGAACTTCATGAGAGCCGCGAATGGCTGCGCACGACCTTGCACTCCATCGGTGATGCGGTGATTGCCTGCGGAGCGGACAGCAACGTCGAATTCATGAACAATGTTGCCGAGGAACTCACCGGATGGTCGATGGCGGAAGCCATCGGCAAGCCTCTTCAGCAGGTATTTCACATCATCCATGAATTGACACGCGAAGATGCCGAGAATCCGGTGGAAAAGGTGCGCCGCATGAACACGGTGATTGGTCTCGCGAACCACACGGCCCTAGTCTCGCGCAATGGCACCGAATACGTAATCGACGATAGTGCGGCCCCGATCCGCGACAAGGATGGCAGCATGATCGGGATTGTGCTGGTCTTCCGCGATGTCACCGATCAGAGGCGCACGGAAGCCGCGCTGATCGCGACTGAGAAGCTGGCGGTCGCAGGACGCCTGGCGGCCAGCATTGCGCACGAGATTCACAATCCGCTCGATTCGGTGGCGAACCTGCACTATTTGCTGGCGAGGGAAAACGATCTGGATAAACGAACGGAATATCTGGAGATGGCCCAACAGGAACTAAAGCGGACCATGCAGATCAGTCGCACACTGCTGAATCTGTATCGCGAGCCAATCGCTCCAGTCGATGTCGATCTGAAAGAGCTGCTCGAAGGAGTTCTATTGTTGCTGCAGCGCCGTCTCGACAATCAGGGCATCAGGGTGCGACAGGACTTTGGCGGCAGCTTTGTGGTCGAAGGGTTCCCTGCCGAGCTGCGTCAGGTTTTCGCCAATGTCATTGCGAATGCTGTCGATGCGGCAGGTCCGGAGGGCCGAATTCTGATTCGCATGCGCGGCCTGCCGGCTGAAGAATTCCGTGGCGCGGGTGTTGTGATTCAAATTCTCGACAGCGGGCCAGGAATTACCGATCAGGCTTCGCAGAAGCTTTTTCAGCCGTTCTTCACCACCAAAGGCGAACAGGGTACAGGCCTGGGCCTATGGGTGAGCTCAGGCATCGTGCAAAAGCATGGTGGGACCATCCGTATCGAGAACAGCAACGATGCGGAGCTGGCCGGCGCGAGCGTGCGCGTCTACCTGCCGGCCCGCACACTGGCGACAGCCTCGTCGCGTGCTACTGCCCACGTCACCTAGCTGATTCATCTTTTACTGGCTTAGATGATCGGTCTGCGGTAGCGTTCACAGCATGCGCATCTCTGCTGCTCTCCTGCTAGTATTTTCAGCAACCATGGTGCAGGCACAACGTGCTCGCGATCTCGGTATCCCTTTCGATGGCACTCCTGGCCCGCTTGACGCGATTACTGACGTGCGCAGCGTCGAAGTCGGTAACACCACACTGATATCGGGCGATGGACCTTTGAAAGTGGGTGAGGGACCGGTGCGCTCGGGAGTGACGGTGCTCTTTCCGCGTGGGAAGTCAAATGCCGATCCGGTGTACGCGGGATGGTTCAGCCAGAATGGCAACGGCGAAATGACCGGAACGACCTGGGTCGAAGAGTCGGGCTTTCTGGAAGGGCCCGTTGCCATTACCAATACGCACAGCGTAGGCGTCGTACGTGATGCGATTATTGCGTGGTCATTGAAACACCCTATGTTTCATCAGGACTGGTCGCTGCCTGTCGTCGCGGAAACGTGGGATGGCTGGCTGAATGACATCAACGGATTTCATGTGAAGCCGGAGCACGTCTTCAGCGCGCTTGAGGGAGCGCAGAGCGGCGCTGTGCCCGAGGGGGCAGTAGGCGGCGGGACGGGGATGGTCTGCTATGGGTTTAAGGGCGGGATCGGGACGGCTTCGCGCGTGTTGAAGAAGGAAGACGGCGGCTATACCGTCGGCGTGCTGGTGCAGTGCAATTGCGGGCGTCGACCGCAGTTGACGATAGCCGGTGTTCCAGTGGGGAAAGAAATTACTGAGGGCGTTCCCTACTCGATGTTCAAGGACAACGAGGCTGGGGCGAGGCAAGGCGATCTGGGCTCGATCATCATCATTGTGGCGACCGATGCGCCGCTAATTCCGACGCAGCTGAAGCGGCTGGCGCGCCGGGCTACGATGGGGCTTGCTCGGACAGGGTCGACTTCAGGCAACGGATCGGGCGATATCTTTCTCGCTTTCTCGACGGCTAATCCGCATGCGAATGATGAGCCCGGTCCAAACACCGTGCAGACGGTTGCAAATGGGCGCATCAGTCCTGTGTTCAATGCGACAGTCGAGGCGACTGAGGAAGCCATAGTCAATGCAATGGTGGGCGCGAA
Source organism: Terriglobales bacterium (assembly GCA_963823845.1). Lineage (GTDB taxonomy): Bacteria > Acidobacteriota > Terriglobia > Terriglobales > Acidobacteriaceae > Alloacidobacterium. The sequence goes on along the minus strand of CAWGND010000014.1, from coordinate 87,676 downwards.
GACCACGACAGGCATCGATGGCCATACTGTGCCGGGGCTTCCGCACGAGCAGTTGCAGGAAGTACTGAAGAAGTATGGGCGCTAGTAAAGGATCATTTGCCGTTACAGGGCGACGGCGAGAAAACGCAGACGCACGTAGTCAGCAGTCCACTTGCCGAGATCGTCGCAAAGCACCGGCTTTAGCAGCTGGACTGCATCTTTGAACGCCGCTTCGCGGCTGGGTTCCGGTAACTGATTGAAGAGTCCGCGACGGAAGGTCTCGAGCCATCCGCGCATGCCGCCTTCCGGGAGAGGAGTCGGTCGAGGAATCAGTTCGATGTAATGCACGTCGAAGCCGTGGTGCCGCAAGCGCGATTCGTAGCTCGCCGGAGTGGGATAGTAGTTGTGCTCCGCGTGGACGGCGTCGATTCCGTGCTTTGCGAAGACCGCAAGGAGCGCAACCTGAATAGCGGCAATGTTGCCGTGGCCTCCCATCTCTGCGACGAAACGTCCGCCTAGTTTGAGCGCTCGATGGACTCCTGCGAGAACTGTGTCCTGGTTACGCATCCAGTGCAATGCTGCATTCGAAAAGACGGCATTGAATTCATGGTCGAAGTCGAGTGCGTCTGCGCTTGTCACTTGCGCGTCAAGGCCCAGCGCCTTCGCGGCAGCCACCATGCTCTCGGAACTGTCCACGCCTTTCAGCTTGGCTCCGGACGAGGCAATCTTCGCCGTCAGCACGCCATCACCGCATCCGAGGTCGAGGATTTGCTCCCCGGGGCGCGGATCGAGCAGATCGACTACGCCTCCGGCAAGGTCGGCGACAAAGCGCCCGTTGAGCGCGTATTGCGTGGCATTCCAAGTTTGCTCGTTCATGCTCACCATTCTATGGCAAGTGTGGATCGTGAAAGGTCTTGACAACGGATTAGGGCATAGGCAATCTATGCCTATGAGCTTTATGCCTAAACCTGATATGCCTCCAGGCGCGCTTACTTTGCTGGTTCTGCGCGTATTACAGTCTGGTTCCCTGCATGGGTATGCCCTTGCCCAGCGAATCCATGTTCTTTCGAGCGAAGTGCTGGCAGTGGAGGAGGGATCGCTTTATCCGGCGCTGCAGAAGATGTTGCTGAAGGGATGGGTCACGGCGGAGTGGGGGATTTCGGAGACGAACCGCAAGGTCCGCTTTTATCGTCTAACGGCGGCTGGCCGCAAGCAATTGCAGGCAGAGATGTCGAACTACGACCGCGTTACTGAGGCCATTCAGACTGTATTGCGCACCGCATAAGGGAGCACTCCATGAGCGAACAATTCCGTCGTCTTCACTATTTGCTGTTTCACCGGCGTTTCGATCGTGAGCTTGAAAACGAGATGGAATTTCATCGCGAGATGGCTGCGCTGCGGGGGCGGCGGAATTTTGGCAATACTCTACGGCTGCGCGAGCAGTCGCGTGAGGCATGGGGATGGACGTGGATTGACCGGCTGCTGCAGGACCTTCGCTATGCAGCGCGCATTCTGTGGCGCTCGCCTGGTTTTACGTTTACCGCGATCGGAGTCCTGACCATCGGGATTGGAGTATGTGTAACCGGCTTTACCCTGCTTAATTTTCTTGTGTTTCGCTTCCTGCCGGTGCGCGATCCAGCGGCACTGGTGCGGCTGCAAAGAGATTCTCCGGAGATCCATACCTCCGAAACTCCATATCAATCATTCCTTTTTTATCAGGCTCACACCAAAACACTGTCGGCCATGTTTGCCACCATGGGCAGTCCGGCAATGGAGTTGGACGACGATCTGAAGCCGGTGTCGATCGACTTTGTGACCGCGAATTACTTCTCGGAATTAGGAGCGATTGCGGCGACAGGCAGGCTCCTCGATCCGCATCGTGACGATTCTGCGGATGCAGCTCCAGTGGTGGTCCTGAGCTATATGTTCTGGCAGCAACGATTCAGCGGCGATCCCTCGCTCATTGGCAGAGTAATTCACCTGAACAAAAAGCCCGTAACAGTCATCGGCGTTATTTCCAACTTCTCTCCCACCCTGGATGGAAACAATACGGATGTCTATTTGTCGATGAAACAGCAGCCCTATTTCATCGAAGGCAGCAGGGCCCTTACGGACGTATTCAACGGAGGCGGGGTGGGGATGTGGGGACGGCTGGCGCCCAGCGTCACCGCGAAGTCGGCCAGCGAGGAGTTGCTGGCGCTAACGAATGATCTGCGGAAGCTGTATCCCAAGCTCATCTGGGACAAGGAATACATCCATATCGATCCGGGTGGCCACCCGACTATCCTGCAGCCGGAAATGCTGCGCGCGTTTGCGTTGATCGCGGCACTGCTGCTGCTTATCTTCATTGTGGCTTGTGCAAACCTGGGCGGTCTGATGATGGCGCGCAGTGTTTCGCGAGAACATGAGATCAGCATTCGCATCGCGATTGGCGCGAACAGGAAACGCATCTTCCGACAGCTACTTACTGAAAGTCTGGTCCTTGCTTTGCTCGGCGCATTCAGCGGGCTGACTCTGTCCTACATGGGACTGCGCATCATATCTGCTCTGAATCCAACGCCAGCATGGGTCAGCTTTGCTCCGGATTGGCGCGTGCTTCTGTTTGTGGTTGGCATCGCGGTGATAGCCGCAATCTTCTTCGGACTGACTCCTGCGCTACAAATTGCGCGGCAACGCCAGCGTAAGACAATCGTGCGCCAGATACTTGTGGGCGCGCAGATTGCTGCGAGTTGCGTGCTGCTCATTGTGTCGAGCCTGCTGGTGCACGCGGTGCTTCATATGATGCATGCCGATCCCGGCTTTGGGTATGAACAGGTGATCGGCATTAGTCCCGGACTCGATGGGCATGGCTATAGTCCACAAGCCGCACAAAACTACCTCGACACCCTCAGAGGACGGCTGCTTGGTTTGCCGGGCGTGAAATCGGTGGCGCTGTCGAAGATATCCCTTCTTGGAAACGGCTACACGGCTTATATGACTGAGGACATCGGAGGACATGCAGTCAACATCTACCCGAACTGGGTCGATGCGGAGTTTTTCAAAACGATGGAAATTCCGCTGCTGCGCGGAAGAAATCTTCGTCCGGGTGAAACACATGCTGTGATCGTGAGCGAATCATTGGCACGGAAGCTGTGGCCGGGACAGGAAGCGCTGGGACAGAAGTTCGGAGACCAGAAGGATCTCGTCGTAGGCGTTGCGGGAAATGCGCGCATCAAAGCGCTGAACGATGGTGACGCAGTGGAAGCGTATTGGGCGATGCAGCCTGCTGACATGGCTTCGATGACCCTGCTTGTCAAAACTGCTGGCGCTCCCGATGAGCTGCCACCCATGATGAAGTCGATTGTGGAAACGCTCGATCCGAAGCTGTTTCCATATATCTGGCTGCTCAAGTCCGGCTTCCGTGAGTTTACGAAAATTCTGGAAAACACCGCAGTCGGAGTCATCGTTCTGGGAATGGTGGCAGTCCTGCTGGCCGGCGTGGGAATCATTGGGTTGGTTGCGTACTCTGTCTCCCAACGGACCAAGGAGATAGCCATTCGGCTGGCACTGGGGGCCAAGCCGCTGCATGTGCTCTCGGTGGTCCTGCGGCAGTTCCTGATACCGGTGCTTGCTGGTGCTGTTGTCGGAGCGATTGCAACGGCTGGCGTCTCGCAGTTCCTGCGCAAGATACTTTTCGGCATCAGCAATCTTGACCCTGCGGGTTATGCGGGTGGCATTCTCGTATTGATCGCCATTGCGGCCGCGGCTGCACTGTTGCCTGCTAGACGTGCTCTCCGCGTTGATCCGATGAGTGCTCTTCATGAAGAGTAAGGATTAGCAACAAAACAAGAACGCCCTGACCGATGGCCAGGGCGTTTCTTTTGGTGTCGATACTTTCTTAGTGCACAACCGACTGGAAGAGCGGCGATTGCAGGAGGCTGGAGAACTGGCTGTCCGACGAGGCAAACCGCACCTGCAGAGTGCCGGAGCTGGAATCGATGGTCGTGTTGTCGATTGCAGTCTTTTCGATTGCCGTACCGCTTACCTTCTTGTACATGGCGGCTGCATTGAGCAGCGAGGACATGGTCGCGGCGGTGAAGGTGTCGGGCGTGACGACGTCCAGATTGAACTTCACGCCATTGTTGAAGTTCATCGTGTAACGTGATGCAGTCAAACGCTTTTTTACCGTGTCATAGTCTGCCAGCTGCGAAGCCTCGCCGAGGACGCCGCGCATCATAGTCTGCGTTCCCTTCTGGTCGAGAATGCTCCAGATCGGCTCTGTGTCGACGATCGACATCTGCTGCATCATGGTGTCGTTGCCGAGGAAACTCGGCGTCAGGCCATCGCGGGCATCGAGCGCGTACTTGATGGCATCGCTCGATCCGAAGACCATGGTCGTGGGATTCAGGAAGCTCACCAGCATCCCACTTGCGCCCATGGGGTAGACGAAGTTGTTGCGGACCTTGGTGGCTTTCACCTTATGCTTTTTGAAGTTAGCCAGAATGTCAGGCAGCGAGAACTGACCCTGCGCGATGCCGACGATCTTCGTTGTGTCTCCGCTGTTCGCGGTGCGGAAGGCGGCGAAGGCGAGCTCGTCTACGTCGTGGTTGTCATTCAGTCCTGAAGACTTGAGGGCTGTTTCAAGCTGCTTCAGCTCCGGGGGAAGCACGCGTGCCTTCAGGTTCATCGCCGCATCCGAGTTCTGCATCGCGCGATAGTCGACGACAATCAGCTGCTGCACGTCTTTGGGGATGGCCGCGCGGGCGTCGCCGCCAAGCTGCGCTGCAACTGCGGGGAGAGCGGCAAAGATGCTCAGCGCTATGGTTGCCGCGAGCGATAGATTCTTACCAAACGTCAAATTCATACCTCCGAGGGCTGCTGATGTCCTTCTGCTTCAACCCTTCGTGTTTGTAAAACAGGCCGAAAATGCCTGACTTCTTATTTTAGACTGGCGCGGTCGTGTTCGGATACCGGCCAAGCAATCGGATGCTCCAGCTTGCGCTCAAGCAGCTTCTCTTCGGGATTAAACCCATGTAACTGACGCACCCACTCGCTGTCCTGCTCAAAAGCCGCTTCCGGAAGCAGACCGATCAACTCACCGCGCACGGGCTGCGCGCGGTGCCGCGCGGCCTGGCGCTTAACGGCGGCGTAGGCATCGGCCATTGAGGTCTGGCGGAAGTCAGTGATATTCATGGAGATCTGCGCCATGCCGTGGGCCAGGACGCCCATTGCTTTTACGCCTGAGAGGCCGCCACCGGAGGCGCGAATCTCCTTAGCGATGGCCCGCGCAGCTGTGACATTCGCGGTGTCGAGATAGATGTTGTAGGCGATCAGGAAGCGGCGAGCGCCTACGGCGGATGCTCCCGCGGTTGGATGCAGGTCGGGACCGCCTATGTCAGGACGACGGGAGACATCTTTGCGCACGGCATCGCGCAGGCCTTCGAACTGGCCGCGCCGCACGTCTTCGAGCAGAGCCCGGTCGGGACGCGCGGCCGCCGCCTCATAGAAATAGACCGGAACGCGATGACGCTTCCAGATTTCCATGCCCGCCTGACGCGCGAGGAGCGCGCACTGTTCGAGCGAGATACCGCGAACCGGCACAAATGGAATCACGTCTGCGGAGCCGATGCGCGGATGGACGCCTTGTTGCGACGTAAGGTCGATCAGCTCTGCCGCACGACCTGCTGCGCGAATCGCGGCCTCGATTACAGCGGCTGGCGGTCCGGCGATCGTTACGACGGAGCGGTTGTGGTCAGCGTCGAGCGACCAGTCGAGCAGCGATACGCCATCAAGATGCATGGCCGAAACGATGGATGCGACCTTGCGCGGGTCTGCTCCCTCGGAGAAGTTCGGCACGCACTCGATTAAGGCATCGCTCATCTCAATCTCTTTACTTCCACCAGGTGTAGCCGATCTGGAACTGGACGCTTGCGTTCACGCCCGGATTGCGATCGCCCAACGATGCGCTTGATATATGAATCGCATTTGCGGCGAAGGTCACGGACTGCCGCGCCTTCACGAAGTAGTGGAAGCCAATACCAAACTGGGGGCTGAAGTTCCACACGCTCGTTCCGCCCGGCTCGCCGTGAGGCACGATGACGTCCGGGGGATACTTATGGTTCGTCCAGATCAACCCACCCGCGCCCTGAAGCCATGGGGCGAACTTCTTTGCCGGCTTGAGGTCCCAGCGCAGAATGATTGGCGTAATGCTGACGCCGGTGAAGGTTCCGCCATCGTGGGGCAGCAGCGCGGTTCCTTTCTGACCGTCGAATATATACTCCGTCTCCTGCAAACCGGCCGGAGGAGTAAAGGACTGCCAGTATGGCATCAGTTCGCCGGCGTATTCAAACTGCCCGCGCAGGAAGCTCGGCAGGTGCTGCTCCGTGATCACCTTTCCGAGGCGCACACCGGCGCTGACAAAGCTGAAATCCGAGCGTTCACCGGTGCCGACGCCACCCTGAAAGAACGGCCCGAATTCCCATGGCCTAGTTGCCAGAACAGCAGATGCTGGGCTGTCATTTGCTGGAGCAGGCTTCTGCGCGCTTTGCGCCCTGGCCGAAACTGAAAACAGACTGGAGGCCAGAACAATAAAAGAAGGAACGAGTTTTTTCAGCATAGTATGTGGTGATCTTTTTCTGATGCGCTGATTTTCTGATGCGGGTACAGGATGCGCTTCGATTTCGTCTGTCCGAAAGAAAGGCCGCCATCCGGCGGCCCTCATGATGAATCTCAATGACCGCTCAACCGGCGACTTCTTCCAGTTGCTTCGCGTCCATGTCGAAATTCGAATAGACGTTCTGCACGTCGTCGTGGTCTTCGAGCGCTTCAAGCAGGCGAATCATCTGCGATGCGGCGGATCCTTCGAGCTTGGTGTAGGTCGACGCGACCATGGTGACTTCTGACATCACGGTCTCGATCTTGGCATCGCGGACCGCCTGTGCGACGGCCTCGAACGCTGAGGGATTGGTGATGATTTCCCACGACTCGCCTTCGTCGTTCAGGTCTTCGCCGCCAGCTTCGAGCACGATGTTCATCAGCTTCTCTTCGTCGGCTGCGGCTTTGGGAATGGCGATGAGGCCTTTCTTAGCGAACATGAAGCGGACCGAGCCGGATTCGCCCAGGTTGCCGCCATTTTTTGAAAAGGCATGTCGGATTTCGCTCACCGTGCGGTTGCGGTTGTCCGTTGTCGTTTCTACGATGATCGCGACACCGCTTGGGCCGTAACCTTCGAAGGTAATCTCCTCGTAGATAGCGCCAGGAAGTTCGCCGGTGCCGCGCTGGATAGCACGCTTGATGTTGTCCGCGGGCATGTTCTCAGCCTTCGCGGCGGCAACCGCGGTTCGCAGGCGGGGGTTTCCGTCGGGATCGCCGCCAGCCTTGGCAGCAATGGTGATTTCTTTGATCAGGCGCGTGAAGGCCTTGCCGCGTTTTGCGTCAAGAGCCCCTTTTTTGTGCTTAATTGTCGCCCATTTTGAATGGCCGGACATGGGAAACCTCGGAAGCTTATGTGTTTTGGTTTGCGCGAAATGCTTGAAAACAAGAATGCTTTTGAGCAGTTCCCGCAACCATTAAGTATATCAGGGCGCCGCGAGGATGAGCATGTGCGGTGGAGTTTGTTCCAGATGGTGAGCGATTCTAAATTGAGAGGGTTTGCGCTTAGGAAGTCCTTATGGATTCCTCACGCCTTCCTTGTGATGATTATGTCCGTGAAACCAGACGTTCAGGGGGACCCACCATGAGCCGTTTTCTTCGCTTGTCGATCCACATGCTGGCCACCGCCTCTTCTCTCACGCTCGCTCTTCACCTGATGGCGCAAACTTCCGATCCTGCCCAGTCACGGAGCGACGAGATCCGTGAGTTGCGGCGCGAGATCGTCTCTATCAACGCGCGCCTGACGAAGCTTGAAAACGAAGAAAACGTTAGCATTGCGACCGCTACTCCGGATGAGAGCGCTGTGGCCCTTGGCAGCGCCAGCATGGCGCTTGGGGCACGATTTCCCGAAACGGTTCCACCTCCGGTGCAAACCCTGACCGTCGCAGATCGCAGAACGCTCGACGGCCTGAACGGAACCACAATCAACATGCTCTTCGACGGCTATTATGAGTACAACTTCAACAATCCAATTGGGCGCGTAAACCTGCTGCGCGCTTATGACGTCAGCAGCAACGCCTTCAGTCTCAATCAAGCTGATCTCGTCATGGAACACGCTCCGGACCCGGCAAATGGAAAGCGGTTTGGCGCGCGCATTGACTTGCAGTACGGGCAGGCAACGGAGACATTGCAAGGCAATCCCAACAACGAGGCTCGCCCCGAAATTTACCGCAACATCTTCCAGGCTTATGGGACCTATGTCGTTCCGGTAGGCAGCGGTCTTACCGTCGATTTCGGGAAGTGGGCCAGTTCGCTGGGTATAGAAGGCAACTACACCAAGGACCAGATCAATTACTCCCGCTCATACTGGTTTGAATACCTGCCCTTCTACCACATGGGCCTGCGCGCTGCCTATGCCTTTACGCCACGGCTTTCAGGACATTACTGGATGGTGAACGGCACAGAGCAGACAGAGCCCACAAATAACTTCAAGGATGAGATGGTCGGCTTCGAGGCAAAGCCGATCAAATCCATTGACTGGACGTTCAACTACTATCTGGGCCAGGAGCATCCTGACTTCGAATACGTAACCAACGGGCCGCCGGGCCTGCCTGAACAACAGGGCCAGCCCTTTGAGCCGATTCTGAATCCGCCCAAAGGAAAGTTGAACATCTTCGATAGCTACGCGACATGGATAACCACACCGAAACTTACTTTTGCGATCGAAGGCGATTATGTGGTCTCGCGCGACCAGACCTATTCCGCGCCACAACACACGGACGGAGGCGCACTCTACGCCCGCTATCAGTTCAACTCGCTACTCGCCCTTGGGGGACGGACGGAATACCTCTCTGATCGCGGAGCGCTCTTCAGTGGAAAGGTGCAGGCGCTCAAGGAGTTTACATTCACCTTCGATCAGACCGTTGCCAATGGATTTCTTGTGCGAGAGGAATTGCGCCACGACTTCTCGAACCAGCCTTACTTCCTGACCGATACGCTGGGCATTCTCAAAAACGATCAGACTACGGCAACCGTGGGACTTGTATGGTGGTTCGGCGGGAAAGAAGGGGCCTGGTGATATTCGCGAAACGAAATGGCGCGTGAACTCACTAATCTGTGAGTCCTCTCAACGGAGCGCATTTCCTTGTCTGCATCACAGTGGATCGAAGACAATTTCTCGTTGCACCTGCCGTTGCCCGAAGAACAGGTGATTGCACTACGCAAGATTGCAGACCGGATGAGTAAGACTTGTGCCAGTGTTTGGCCAGGTATGATCGCGGTTTTTGCGGGCTGCGACGCGGCCGGGAAACTTATGGCTGCCGAAGCTCTAGCATATGAGCTGCAACGTCCGCTGCACAGAGTGGACAGGAGCGAGATTGATCGCTTTTCGTACGGAGAGCCGGACAAACATTTTGCTCGGATACTGCGTGCGGCGAGGGCAGAAAATGCGATTCTGATACTCGAGAATGTTGATGATTTGCCGAATGCTCTGTTCCAAACTCTGGAAGATCATCCGGGTCTGTCGATTCTTATAACGGATTCAGATCAAGAAACATCGGCAGCGCTTCGCAAATCGACTCACTATATCGTCGATTTCCCTTTCCCATTCGACAACGAATAGCGCCGAACTGCTTCCACACCCGCGAGAAAGATGTCTTGGCCTATGTGATACGCCTAGGCTGGGTTTCTACGTTTTGTTGCAATCTTTCGGCTTCTGATGAAATAGCCTTTCTTTTAGCACAAGGGAGGCACTACACTTCTTTCGCCGCGTCCCAAAGTAAATAGAGAACCGCAGTTAATTCTTGTGGCTGGGGCAAGATGAACGACCATATTTTTGACTTGAGTGGGAAAACAGCTGTTGTGCTTGGAGGAACATCGGGCATCGGCCACGCCATCGCGCTCGGGCTGGCCAATGCTGGAGCGGACGTAGTGGCTGCCTCCCGCCGCGTGTCTGAAGTCGAACGGACTGCTGCGAAGATCGAAGCCGCCGGGCGTCGATCACTCGCACTAACTGCAGACGTACTGGACCGGTCATCGCTGGATGCGTTGCACACAAAGACTATCGAGACTTTTGGACGCGTGGATATCCTGGTCAACTCGGCTGGAATCACGCGACGCACTCCAACTTTGGAGTGTTCGGAAGAAGAGTGGAGCAGCATTCTCGAAACCAATATCACGGGCACCTTCCGCTCGTGCCAGATTTTTGGAAAGACGATGGCCTCGCAACACTACGGCAGGATTGTTAACATCGCCTCCCTGGCAACATTTGTCGCTTTTCACGAAGTGGCGGCATACGGTGCGAGCAAGGCCGGCGTCGGCTCGCTGACCCGATCTCTCGCGATAGAACTCGCTCGCGATGGAGTCTGTGTCAATGCGATCGCCCCCGGTATTTTTGTCACGGCACTCAACCAGGACCTGCTGGACAAGACGGAGCGCGGAAGAGAAATGCACCTGCGGATTCCGATGCAGCGGTTTGGCTATACGGATGAACTGGTTGGCACGGCCGTATTTCTTGCCTCTGAAGCCGCTTCTTATGTGACAGGCCAGATCATCACCGTCGACGGAGGGTATCTCGCGAGCGGAGTCAATCAATAAAATGCTTGTGCGTTTCACAAAGTTTCTAACTATAGTTCACTTTGAAATGTTTCGCAGCTTTGAGCACTGCTGGAGAATGAAATGAGGATCGCACGAGCGTCTCTGATTATTTGTTCTCCAGGACGCAACTTTGTCACGCTCAAGATCGAAACGGACGAGGGTATTTACGGGCTGGGTGATGCCACGGTGAACGGTCGTGAAATGGCGGTAGCGGGTTACCTGACCGATCACGTAATTCCGTGCCTCATCGGACGCGACCCTTTTCAGACAGAGGATGCCTGGCAATATTTCTACCGAGGATCGTACTGGCGGCGCGGTCCCATTACCATGGCTGCCATTGCGGCTGTGGATGTAGCGCTCTGGGACATCAAAGGAAAAGCGCTGCGCACGCCCGTCTATAACCTGCTCGGAGGCAAGAGCCGCGAAGGCGCTCTCGTCTACGCGCACGCGCATGGAACCACCATAGAAGAGACCGTTGACGATGTCAGCAGGTATATCGAAATGGGTTATCTGGCGGTGCGCGCACAGAGTGGAATTCCCGGTCTGGAATCAACCTATGGCGTGCCTAAGGCTGCGCAGCCTTACGAGCCGGCCGAGCGCGGACTGCCTTCAGAAGGCAGATGGTCGACAGAGCTGTATCTGCGGCACACGCCGAAGCTGTTTGAGAAAATCCGCGAAACTGTTGGCGAGGACGTCCATTTGTTGCACGACTGCCACCACCGTTTAACCCCGATCGAGGCAGCGCGTCTGGGGAAGGAGTTGGAGCCGTTCCATCTGTTCTGGATGGAAGATCCACTGCCCGCTGAATTACAGGAGGGATTCAGGATCGTGCGCAAACATACAACTACGCCGATCGCAACCGGCGAGGTCTTTAACACCATCTGGGACGCTCACGATCTGATCCGGCAGCAATGGATCGACTATATCCGCATGTCGATTGTCCACGCGGGCGGCTTGACACATATGAGAAAGGTTGCCGATTTTGCATCCCTCTATCACGTGCGCAGCGGATGCCACGGCGCTACCGATCTTTCGCCGGTTACGATGGCGGCGGCTCTGCATTTCGGCATCGCGGTCCATAACTTTGGCATTCAGGAACATATGCCGCACTCACCGGAGACAAACGAGGTCTTTCCGCATGGGTACCGCTTTGAAGCAGGCTACATGTATCCCGGCGATGCGCCAGGATTAGGCGTGGAAGTCAACGAGACACTGGCATCGAAATATCCCTACCAGCGCGCCTATCTTCCCATCAATCGCAAGCTGGATGGGACCCTAACCGACTGGTAGTGCCACGGTTTCCAATTGTTGAGCAGACACAGTGCTGACGCCGCATTTGCTCGGCTTCCACTATTGGCTTTTTACGTGGATAGCTACCAGCGTTACATCGTCTTCCGCTTCCTCGCCCGGGCCGCGATCCGCCCAGCGGGATAACTCGTCAAGCAGGCAATCGGCGAACTGATTTGCCGACGTGCTTTGCTGCGTTGCCAGGAACTCCCTGAAGCGGCTTGTGCCAAATTCGACTTCCGCGTGGTTCGCAGTCTCCGGGATTCCATCGGTGTACAGTAGGAACCAATCATCTGCGTTGAGGGGTAGCTCTAGCGAAGAATACGTTGCCCACGGAAATTTCCCGAGAAACAAACCATTCTCTTCTACATCACGTACGCCCGTGGATGACGCGCCCCACATCAACGAAGGGGGATGACCCGCGCCCGCGTACGTAATTACTCCCTTCGCCAAGTCCACGAACAAATATGCCGCCGTGACGTAATGATGTTGGAACTTTCCACACAGCGCATCGTTCAATCCCAACAGCACCTGTGCAGGATCAGCAGCATGCGGAACCTGCGCGGCCAGAGCAATCTTCAACATCGACGCGATGAGAGCGGCAGGCATTCCGTGTCCGGATACATCGGCAACCAGAATCCCCATGTGTTTCTGATCCACCACGATGAAGTCGTAGAAATCGCCTGCGACCGAGGTCATAGGGATGTAGCGCGCAGCAATATCAAGGCCCTCGATCTTCGGGATCTCGGCTGGAAGAATTGATAACTGAATTTGCCGTGCGGTTTCCAGTTCCTTCTGGATCGTCTGCAATTGCTGCGCGAGTTGTTCCCGGATGCCGCGGAGCACAAGATGGGTTTGCACGCGCGCCATGACGACGGCGGGCGAAAATGGCTTATGAATGTAATCTACCGCGCCGACCCTGAATCCTTTTGTCTCGTCCTCGATTTCAGTTTGCCCGGTAAGGAAGATGACCGGTATGTCGCGCGTCTGTGATTCCGATTTTAGCCGCGAGCATACTTCGTACCCGTCCATTTCAGGCATCATGACATCGAGCAGAATCAGGTCGGGAGGAGGTACTGCCTTGGCCAGCTCCAATGCTTTCGCGCCATTGGTTGCGACGCGGATTTTGTAGGCGTCCTTCAGAATTGAATTCACGATTTGAATGTTGGCAGGAGCATCATCCACCAAGAGAATAGTCTTCTTCTGATCGGGCTGGTTCATTTCAGACGTCCCCATTTCGTGCGTAGAGTTTGGCGATCTCATCCAGCTTCACCAGCGCTGCCTCAAAATCGAAGTCGTTGATGGAGGCGCCCAAGGCGTCCATTTGTGGCTTCCCTACTGTGTCCCTTACAGCCGCCTGCAGGCTCGGAAATGCCTCTTCTGCGGCAGCATCACTTGCTTCAAGCAAGCTTCGCAGGCGGGCGATCGCGTCAGATGCCGCTTCACCATTGAAAGGCTGCGGCCGCACTTCCTCCGGCTTGCCAGGCGCTGATTTGCGCAGGGCTTGCTTGATTGCATGGACTTGATTACTCAACGATTCGGCGAACACGTCGAGCAGAGTAGGTACCGAATCCTGGCCCTCGCGGATTGCTTTCTCCAGGCTCTGAGCTGCAGACTGCACGTCGACAATTCCGATGTTGCCAGCAACGCCCTTGACTGTATGAGCAATGCGCTCAGCCAGTTTGAGGTCGCTGCTCGCGATAGCAGCTAAAATCTCAGCGGAAGCGTCGGCTTCCTTCGTTGCGAACTGCATTAGCAGATCGCGGTAGAGTCGCTTGTTCCCGGCGACTCGCTTAACGCCGTCGGCCATATTGACGCCGCCTATTTCTGGCAGAATCACCTCATCGCCGTCTTTTGCGCGTGCCGCTGGTGACTCGATTGACTGCTTAGGCCGGGGTTTCGCCCATCTCAGCAGTGTAGAAAACATCGTCTCAGGATCAATCGGTTTCGATACGTGATCGTTCATGCCTGCGTCAAGACAGCTCTGGCGCTCTTCCACAAGGGCATGAGCCGTCATCGCAATGATTGGCAGCTTCTGCAAACGCGGATCGCGCCGCAGCAGCCTGGTTGCTGTGATACCGTCCATCTCGGGCATCTGCATATCCATGAACACCGCATCGAACGGCGGAGGCTGATCGCCTTCGGTCAGCATTTTCACAGCTTCACCGCCGTGGTTGGCAATGGTTACGATGGCTCCGGCGCTCTTCAGTAGTTCGGTCGCAACCTGCTGGTTCATCTCATTGTCTTCGACCAGCAGAATGCGGATGCCTGTCGCATCATGCTCTTCGGCTTCGCCTCTCCTCACGCGAGAGCGGTGCTCGTCGAGACCCGTGACACCGAAGATATCCACCAGGGCATCGAAGAGCAGGGATGAATTGACAGGTTTCAGCAAATAGCTGTCGATTCCAATTTCCTCTGCTTTGGCCCCGATGTCTTCCCGTCCGAATGCGGTCACCATCACGATTTTCGGAAGGTGCTTCAGCCCGTCATTGCGCTTGATGATGCGGCTTGCCTCCAGGCCGTCCATTCCCGGCATGTGCCAATCCATTAACACGAGTCGATAGTGGTCCTGGGAGTCTGCGGCAGCTATTTCCCGGACTGCGTCCTCTCCGGACGAAACCGCGTCGACCCGGAGCGCAAATGCCCGAAGCGCGTCGGTCAGAATCTCGCGCGCCTGCGCATTGTCATCCACCACCAGTGCGCGGACGCCCATCAGATCAGGGATGAAGCGCTTGCGCTTCTCGGCTGATCCAACGCCGAACCATGCCGTGAAATAGAATGTGCTCCCTACGCCAAGCTCACTCTCGGCCCGGATATTGCCTTCCATCATCTCCACCAGTCGCTTGGAGATGGAGAGACCCAGCCCCGTGCCGCCGTACTTGCGCGTCGTTGAGGTGTCCGCCTGCGAGAACGCCTGAAAGAGCCGCGCGCTCTGCTCAGGTGTCATGCCGATACCGCTGTCGCGAATTGAGAACTGTAGTCTCACCCGGGCCGCTAACTGCTCTTCCAACTTGACCGTCACTACTACTTCACCGTGTTCGGTGAACTTGATCGCGTTGCTCACAAGATTGATCAGGATTTGTCCGAGGCGCAACGGGTCACCAACGAGGTTGGGTGGAATCTCATGCTGCGCTGCAATCAGAAATTCGAGGTTCTTGTCTTGCGCCTTCTGACAGACGATCGACGACAGATTGTCGAGCACGTCTTCAAGCCGGAAATCTACCTTTTCCATACCCAGCTTGCCGGCCTCGATTTTAGAGAAATCGAGGATGTCATTGATAATCCCTAGGAGCGCCTGCGCGGCGGACTTCACCTTGGTCAGGTAGTCCTCCTGCTTGGGAGATAGTTGTGTTTTTAGAGCCAAGTGCGTCATGCCGATGATGGCGTTCATCGGTGTGCGGATTTCATGGCTCATGTTGGCCAGGAAATCAGATTTCGCTTTTGTGGCGGCTTCGGCGGCCTCCTTAGCTACTGCCAGTTCCGCGGCCTGCACTTGAGTTTGCTCAAGGAGTTTCCTGGCCTCGAGCCTGCTCGCAAGGATCTTAGTGCTGAGGGCCACGGTCGGCAGCAGCGCGTCGAGCAGTGCCTGCTGGCGTACTGACACCGGAGTCGAGGGCGCCAGTTCGATCACTGCCAGCACAATGTCCTGACTGATCACAGGAACGAAAAGAACGCATGCAGGGGCCACCGTCCCGACGCCTGCGGAAACCTGGAGTGGCTTGTCTGCGGTGGCAGCAATCTGAAGGCTGCGGCGCTCAACGGCCGCTTGCCCCACCAATGCTTCACCGAGCGCAAACTCTTGCGGCTGCTTTGCGACATCCGTTGCGAAGGCACCTACGCGAGTAAAGTGCATATGATCCTGATCAGCAAGATAGAAGGCGCCGTACAGAAGATTGAACGATTCTGAGATCCGTGAAAGGAGCATGGCGGCAAACTCGGCGGAGTCTTCCGCCGATTGCAATCGCTCGATGGTAGTCGCGACTTCAGCTTTGACCCATCCTTGCACCTCCCGCTCACGGGCAGCTGCCTGCAGGGCCTGCAGCGCGCGGCTCATCTCGCCAATTTCATTGGGGCGCTGGAGATTCGTGATGGGCTGGTCGAGTCGTCCTTCCGCAACATCCAGGATACGGCCGCGAAATGACAGCACAACCCTCACGACCTCAACCTGAACAATGGTGAGCGCCAGAATGAAAGATGCGGTCAGGCCGAGCGTGATCACGATCCATGTGATCAGAATGGTATGGTGTGTCCTAAGGGTAAGTTCGTTGGATTCCTGGTTGACCTTTGTCTGCAGTTCATCGCCCAGGCCAATCAGTGATTGGCGGGCTTTGAGCAATTCAGGGTCGAACTTCTCCCGCATCAGCTTCAAAGCCTTGCCATTTCTGTCAATCAAGGTCGCTGCTCGAATGGGGTGTGAGTCAATAATTGCCTGATCAACGAGGGCCATAGCCGCCTCGATCTGAGGCGTTAGACTGGGACTTGAGTGCTTCGCTTCCTCAATACGTAGGTGAAGTTCTGCCGCCGTCTTGTCCAGATCCGCATCCACCCCCTCCATCGCGTCGACGTCTGGCTCCGCAATCTCCTTATAGAGGAAGAGGCCGAATTGATTGCTCAACGAACGTGCGATCGTCAGGTGATGGAGCGCCGTGACATCTCTGCTGATCAGATCGCTGTATAGATGGTCGATCTTGTCCATCTCAATCGACGCGTACAACGCGGCCACAATTACCATAGCGACCAGAGGAAGCAGGGCGATGAGAACCTTGGTCCGAATTTTTAAATTAGCGAGGAGACCCATTTCAACCGCTCCTGCCTTGACAATTGAAACACGGCTGCGCCGAACAACGGTTAATTGTAGCTTTTGTAGCTGTCACGGCAGAGTCTTCGTTCTAACCCGGAGGCTCCGACCAGCCTACCTTTCATGCGTACGGAACCCAGACTTGCATGGATGAGGGCTCGCGGTTCGCCCACGAGTAATACGGTATGAGCTTCAGCTGGGCATCGCGACCCGGCTTTCTGCCGACCGGGCCTGTGTCATAAAGTGATTGAGTCGACTGCGCGGCCACCGTGCCTGAATGTGTCAGCACCAATACGCCGTCGAGCAGGTTGGGATCGAACCGCTCGTCGCTTTCTCCGGCAAGCGTGGCAGCAACCAGTGGGAATTCTTCCGGAGAATTTCCGGTCTGGTCCAGCTGCTCCATACAGAAGACGACCGGCCCGCGCTGCATGGCGATCCTTCCCGTATCGTCGGCAACTGCAGGATTTGCGTGAACCATCTGTGTCTGCATATCGAATTCCAACTCGACCATCTCCTCGCCGCTCCAGCGCTGCCGAATTGCGGCATAGCTTCGTGGAGCGACGTTCTCGAGCGGTTTGCCGTTCACCTTTACCATGGAGTGCTTGGACCATCCTGGGATGCGAACAAAGAGAGTGAATTCCTCCGGGGTCGCAGGCGCGACGCGCAAGCTCACTTTGCCCTCCCACGGATATTTTGTTTGCTGCGTGATCTTGATCGCGTTGCCGCTGTCCAGCTTCCAGCGCAGCTCAGAGTTGTCATAGAGATGTACATAAATTCCGTCTTTTGACGTGCTGTAGAAGTATCCCGGCAGCGAGGCGAATGTGCGCTCCAGATTTGGCGGGCAGCAGGTCGTGTCGTACCACGGGTTGCGAATCCTGTCGCCCGAAGAAGGATCGAAAGCGAGCGGGTTGCGATAGCAATACAGCTTGCCGTCGAGGGACATGCCGGAGTTGATTCCGTTATAAAGCGCTCGCTCGATCACGTCCGCGTGTAGCGCGTCGCCGGTTGCGGAAAGCATTCTCCAGTTCCACATCATGTTGCCTATGGCCGCGCAGCTTTCGCCATAGGCGCGTGCATTTGGCAGTTCATAGGCATCGCCGAAGGCCTCGCCGTCGTCCCGCGCACCTACTCCCCCGGTGACGTAGAGTTGATGCGCTACCAAATCCTGCGAAAGCGCGGTCAGCGTTTTCAGGTAGGCAGGATCACCGGTCTCGAGATAGTAGTCCGTGGCTCCGCAGCAGGCATACATGGCCCGTACCGCGTGTCCCTCGAGCTTGGTGCGCGAAGTGAAGGGGATGCCGCAATACATGTAGACAATTTGCTCAGGCTTGAGAGATATGCGGCTGTCACCGTGCAGAATGTATCCGGCCAACTCCAGGTACTTGCGATTTCCCGTGGTGCGGTAGAGCTCAATGAGCGACATTTCGATTTCGGGGTGACCGGCGACGAGAGGCTTCTGATTTGCATCAGGCCCGTAATTGGGGAGCAGGAAATCGTCCACGAAGCGCATGCCGGCTTCCAGCAGCGTGGGGTCGCCGGTTGCGCGGTAGTAGGCGATGGCTGCCTGCAACAGATGGCCGATGTTGTACAGCTCGTGGCCGGTGGTCTGAGTTTTGGGGAGCATGCGCAGACTGGCGCGGTCCTGCACATAGTAAGTGTTGAGATAACCGCTCGGCTCCTGTGCAGCCACAATCTGCCGAATGGTTAGATTGGCGGTTTGACGAAGCTCCGGATGGTCCTGCGTCTGCAGTGCGAAACCCACGGCTTCAAGCCACTTATACATATCCGAGTCGGAATAGACCGGGCCGCTCTGGGGCGCACTGGACTTCCCTTCCAGGCGCAGAAAGTTATCCATGCGGCCATGCTCGATCAGCTGATCATGCATGCTGGGAATACTTGACTCAACATTCGTCGCGCGCCGCCTCGACCAGAACCCCTTCTGGATAGTCACCGCACTCACCGGAACAGTTTTCAGCCTGGCATAGGGCGAATTTGAAATATCGATGACTCCCTTGTTCTGCCAGGCGAACGGTGCAGCTGCTCTTGGCATCTTTCCCTCCTCGTCGCCAGTGGGAGAACCGAAAACGCGCACCGGAAGGAGGAGCGCCGCGGCGCTGGCACCTGCAGTAGTAAGAAACCTGCGACGGCTTAATTCTTTCGAACTATGCATCGGAAACTCCATTCATAACCTTTTCCGCTACCTCGTACACTACCAACTGAAACGCACTAGAGACACACCTTGTCGCGGTAGCGAAAAATTCAGATTTACTGCAGCGGAATTCACGTCAATCCACTGGGGCGGAGTTTCCAGTTGCAGTCCGCCGGCTGCCTGCAGCTGAGCGTATTGCTCGGGCGTTGGGTCCTGAGGCGACCCCATCTGCTTCCACACTGTGTATGCGTTGCTGTGCTCGTCATCAATCCTGTAATGCTGCATCAACACACGATGCATATCAGGCGGAAAGCCTTTCACCGATAGCTCAATCTCCGCGGTGGAGCCGGGCACATCATCATCGTGATAATTCCACAGCATCACAGCGGCTTCGCCATCGGCAGTCGTCGCGAGCGCATCCACATCGGGCTGTCGCCGTACACCTGCTTTCAGAATGTCATCCAGCGGTACACGGCCGCTGCTTTCCACTTTCACGCGAGTACCCGACATTAGACCCGCCATGCGAAAAAGATTTATCACAGGCTTGCCAACGCCGTTGGTTGACAGCGTTCGAAAGCCGCTGAAATAGGGCTGGTCTTCAAACTCGAAGGCCCACGTAAGCATGCTGATCAGGTTAACGCGATAGCGATCCTCAAGCTCGAAAAGCTCCTTAAGTGCCACAGCAGTGTAAGACGGGTACAACGTGCCATTCCTGTATGCGTTATACGGATATCTCCCGGACGAGCATGCGGCACATCCTTCCGGATCGGCTTCGCTCAAAATGATCGGCAATCTTCTAAACTGCGGAAACTTCTGCACAATGGCATAACCCGTGGCAGCACTTTCCAATTCGTGGTTCAGCCCCATTTGCACGTGATTTTCGACGATATTGGGACTTCCCTTTACGTGGAAGGAAATAAAATCAAGCGGAATCGCGCCGCCGGTCACCGCACTTCTGTCCTTCGCGCAATGCTGCAGGAATGCTTCCAGAAAGTTCGAAGAATGTCCGTCTGGTACCGGCCCTGTGGTTGCGGGACCTCCCACGCGCGCGCTAGGAATGGCCTTTTTTACGCCGGCAGCCGCGTAATCATAAAGTTTGTCGTACTCCTCCTCAGTTCCGTGCCAGTAGCCAATATCCGGCTCGTTCCAAACCTCCCAATACCAGGTTGCGACGGCATCTTTGCCGTATCTCTGCGCCATGTGAACAGCCACTTGATGCACCAGTTCGCCCCAGCGCTGGTAATCTTTTGGCGGGAACGACCACCCTTCCACCTCGCCAGGCTTCGTCGGCCAGGGTATGTGATATGGGTCCGGATGACTTGACAACGCCTTCGGCATAAAACCCAGCTCAACCATAGGACGAACATGGGCAGCGGCATAAGCATCGAAGATCTGATCGAGGATTGTCCAGCTGTAAACGGGATTGCCTCGCGCATCCTCGGTGTATACATTCGTGGAACTCCATTTAAGCTCCGGCTTTCCGTTTCCGCTAGCAAGCAGGAAGTGCGTGCGGATATTCACGGGAACAGGGCTTAGATCATGTAGCTCGCGAAGTAGCGCCTGGCCATTTTTCGTCGTTGTGTAGTTCGACTCGTCGTACCCAAACCAGCTGTAAATGGGCGTGAACTCTCCCTCGGCAGCGGTAAGATCCACATTCACGTTGACCTGCGTCTGCGCTTCGCAGGCTAACGTAAAAAGCAGCAAGGCGAAAAAAGAGACCCACCAGCGCATCGATGTCTCAACCCCTTAGCAGCATAGCGCGACCTATTGTGGCAACGTGATCGCGACCAACATTCTGGCGATTGCAGTAAACACCAGCCTCGGTACATTATCGATGGTATGCGCAGAGCGCGGGTCGTCTTGAGCCCGGAACATCATCGCCGAATCCGTGGTTACTGGAGAAGAATCAATGAAGAGAGTTCTATCGCTCATACTGCTTGCCGGCCTCATAGGCGTTACTGCTCCGGCTTTTTCCCAGGTTAAAACAACGAAGGAACAGATGATGTTCTACACGGCAGAATGGAAGGGCGAACGATTTCCAGATGGCCGCCCGAAAATTCCCGACAGTCTGCTTACGAGGGCGGTGGATGTGTCGATCGAGGACGTGTGGGATTACCTGCGCGAAAGGCGTTACCGGTGTCAGTTTGACGGCGGCTGGCAAGCTTTGCACACCGACAAACCTTTTGCCGGTCGAGCTTTGACGGCGCAATATATGCCGTTGCGGCCGGACATGGCCAGGGCCATCGCGGCCGAGGGCAAGGCGGAGGGACGACTGAGTGACACGAACAGTTGGCCTATCGAGGAGCTGCAGCCTGGAGACGTCTATGTCGCTGACGGTTTTGGCAAGATTGTAGAAGGCACGCTGATCGGCTCCAACCTGGGAAGCGGCATTGCTGCCCACACCCATGCCGGATTTGTCTTCGATGCGGGGATCAGGGATCAGGAGGAGAATCGAGAAATCTCAAACTTGAATGGGTTCTATCGAGGCTATGACCCTTCGGCATGGGAGGATATGACATTGACGGCCATCAATTCTCCGGTCCGGATTGGGCGGGCGATTGTGCTTCCGGGAGACCTCGTGCTGGCCAAAACCGATGGGGTAATCTTCATTCCAGCAGTTCTGGCCGAGGCGGCAATCAGTTCAGCCGAGTTCACCAACCTGGAAGACGCTTTCAACTTTGAGTTGAACCGTTCCGGTAAGAATGGCGCTGAATTTGAAGGGGGGTGGACGCCGGAAAAATATGACGCCCTGGCAAAGTGGATCGACGCTCATCCGGAGAAGTTGAAGATGCCCCGTTCGGAATTCGATGCAATGTTACTTGAGAAGAAGAAACAGCGCTGAAGCGCAGGATCGCCATACAGGAAAAAAAGAATAGTTTTGCTCATTCACAGTCGATCAATTGGATAAATCCATAGTCCATTTGCCCGCTGACCAACTTGCGAAAGGCTTGCACGCGCCATCTACAGCCAGCACAGCTTAGTCATACGGCACAAATCCGTGCGTCATGGTTGCAATCTTGTATACCGATGTCGTCGCTGTGATGTAGAGGATCGAGTTATCCGCGCCGCCCCACGACAGATTTGCAGGTTGCTCGGGTACTTCTATCGTTCCGAGATGTACACCCGCCGAACTCCATACCCAGATGCCACGTGGCCCTACGACAAACAGATTCCCATTTTGATCGACTCGGATACCATCCGGAACTCCGTCCTTTGTGCCGTCGTCTTCGCTGCCGAAGGTGCGGCCGTTTGAGATGGTCCCGTCCGAGTGAAAGTCATAGACGCGAATATTCTTCTTTTCTGAATCGTCAATGTAGAGGAGTTTGCCGTCGGGAGAAAAGGCCAGGCCATTCGGTTGCGTAAGGTCTTTGGTCAACAGCGTAACCTGCCCCTTTGCGTCGAGGCGATAAACCCCTTGAAAAGGAATTTCCTGCTTCTCGCCTTTCGGTAGATCGAGAGTCGGATCGGTGAAGTAAAGGGCGCCGTCCGGACCCAAAACCACATCATTCGGACTGTTGAATTTCTTTCCCTCAAAACGATCTGTAACTACCGTGTAACTCTTGCCGTCTTGTGAAAGACAAATGATTGCCCGCAGTACGCTTGCGGTGGAGATCAGCCGCTGCTCATGATCGTAGGTGCTGCCATCGGGATCTCCCAGGGAGAGCATTGCTTCACGGCGTCCATCCGGATAAACACGAAAGATCTTATTCAGCTCCTCATCACTGACCCACAGAAAGCCGGATTTGTCCCATACCGGGCCTTCTGTAAACCCGAAGCCCGTGGCCATCGTCTCCAGCTTTGCTTCATGGCTAATCAGATCCCAGAAAGCCGGCGCATTTCCCACAAGCTTAAACGGACGCTTCGAAGGAGCGGGTTCTGCCGAAACGGATAACGCCGCCGTTAAGCAAAGAATCAAAATCAGAAGCTTGTGAGATTGCGAAGAGAGCTTTTCATAAAACTTCTTCCAATTCGAAATAGTGAGAGCTGTAATTTTGGTCATTCTTCGCCCGAATCGCCTTTCTGGCTTGAAGCGCCCTTTCGAGGGCCAGTGAAGTACAAATTGTCATAGGTATCTCACAACCAAGCTCCCTGGCGTTGCCATTTTTGCGACAGCAACAGCTGTGCCGAGCTCGCCACTTCCGGCGTGGACAAGAATAGAAAGCAACTGACGTTGACGGCTATCCGCTACAAACAGACGCCGACTATCTAGAGACAAAATTAAAGGACGCAACGAGCGGTTCGTCAAAATCCACTGCTGTATTAGCGACAACTTCCCCGTCATCGGATCAATTTCCCAAACGGAGATGCCTTCATTGGCGGATGCCGCGTAGAGAAAGCGGCCTGATGAAGAGATGACGAGCTGATGAGCTCCCCTTTCGCCGGTCTTTCGGTTCGTCACCACACGCCGTTGATGTTCCATCTGCCCAATATCTGCGTGCCACCGGTAGCAGTCAATCGATCCATCCAACGTATTGGATACGTAAAGAAAGTTGCCAGCTGGATGCATGGCGAGATACCCGGGTCCGGAGAGAGGCTGCGAAGAAGCCTGAAAAGTTCGCGTTATCCACCCGTTCTGGAAACGAAAGACACTGATCCGGTCGCACCCCTCATCTGTTGCCAGAAGATGTTGTCCGGTCGCGTCGAACATGGCCGTATGCGGGTGGGCAGATGCCTGATAGATGGGGTGAGGGCCCGCACCTACCTCTTTGAAAATCTGTGTCACTCGCCCAACTATCCCATCAGAGCCAATCGGCAGTACGTTGTATGCACCTCCACCATGAATCGTCACGACGAGGTAATTGCCGTCTGGTGAAATTCCAAGGTGCCTCGGCTTGCTGCCAGACAGCGATAGAGGCTGCCGACTGATCAGATCGAGAGTGCCGTGATGAGCATCAATCTTGTAGGCCTCGACCGTTCCACGAGGCAATCTCTCATATTCATCGACGTCATTCGCTACATACAAGAATTGCTCGTTGGGGTGAAGCGCGAGACATACGGGTGAGCGGCTCGGGATAGTTTGCTTCCAGCTCCAGTCATCACTGCGCACCTGGAAGACGTGAATTCCAGAAGCACTGCCGTCACCCGGCGAACCGATTTCTTTTCCTCGCGAGCCAACGAAAGCGAACCCGACCTTCGGGATCGAGTTTAGAGAGGACTGGACGGGCATTTTGCTGCCTGGAGACACCCCGCTCAGCACACCAAGAGCAGACGTGTACCCCACACCTCGTAGAAACGCTCGTCGGCTCCATGGCGTGCCCGATGTCATGATGGCTATATCACCTATATCATCTCGCTGAGGCACTTTATAAACGCACAGACATAGCATGGTGAAAAATATTGTTGGGGTCATACCGCCGCTTCACACTTTGCAGAAATGGGTATAACCCCTGATCGCCGTAATACAGCTGTGGCCAGAACGGATAGGCCAGCATATCGCTATCGGGATAATTGATATAACAGCCTTCGTAATGCTCTCCGGGATACGGCGTGGAGGCGTAGCGAGGGTCCACCTTAGGGCCGGAGTATAAGTAGCTGTAAAAATCCTTCAGCCACTTCAGACGTCCGGCATCATCTTCCGCATTCTGCCAATACGACTGGAACTGCAGCTTCATGATGGATGAGCGCTGCCAGATGGATGTTTCTTCCGCGAGCTGGCTGCGGTTGATCGCCCCTCCATAGGAGTCGATCGCGAGAAAAAATCCCCTCAGATCCACGCCGGGCACATCGCGCGTCATGTGCTTGTAAATGCGCTTCGCTTCTTCATCGGTGAAGTTGGTCCTCATGTAGGTTGATTTATATTTCGCGCGGCCGCTTCCTTCAGCACCGCTGTCTCCAATGGTGGCATCCAACCACAATCGGCGGGTCATGGGATGCTGTCCTGAGCACGCCTCCCCAGCAACAGAAGCGTGCGCGATCGCCCGCTCTCCCGCTGGAGGGGGAGCGCCCGGCGACGGACTGCACGATGAAAAGAGGTTCAGAAACTCATTCACGACAGTCAGGTCGTTACATGTTCCATCCGGGTTACAGAACTGCAGAGAGACACCAAAGCGCTTGTTCGAAGCGTGGGAAACATCCAGAATGGCAAAGAGGCCGTATGTATCCGGATCCTTGCCACGCGTCTCCCAGTAGTTGCCATAGGTTCTTAAAATGGCGACGAAGCGCTCCTCCGTCATAGTGGTCCAGTCAAACGACAAGCCTGCATGCACTACCTCGTGCGGCGCCTGTGGCAGCTTGTCGAATAGAAAAGACGTAATAATCCCAAAGTTGCCTCCTCCGGCGCCCCGACATGCGCGAAAGAGGTCAGGATCATGCTGTTTGTCGACGCGACGCGAAACCACTTTGCCGCTCGCATCGACGGTAAGGATATCCACTGCTGATAACCAGTCGACGGTGAGCCCATGAAGACGTGAGAGCAGGCCATAGCCACCGCCGCTGATATGTCCGCCTGCGCCTACGGGATAACATGTTCCCGCAGGGATGGTCACCCCATAACGTTTGAAGAGTTCGAGATAGACTTCGCCTAGTTGCTTCCCTGCGCCGATCCTGTATCGGTTTCCATCCTCGGCTGAACGCGATTCCTGGAGAAGGCTTAGATCGAGAATCGCTCCGCCGGGATTGTTGACGACAAAATCCTCGTAGCAATGGCCCCCGCTGCGCACCGTCGGCCGCAGGCCTGCATTTACGATCCGCTGCAGCGCTTCAGCCGTGTCCGAAGCGCTTTCGCACAGCTCGATTCGGCTGGCGTAGTCTTTGTCGGACGGCGGCAGGCGGAGGTTGCGGCTCCTTTTCAGGGTTTGATAACGCGGGTCCTGCTCGGTAACGGTAATCGTCATATCGCTCCGGATCATCGATGGTTAACACAGACACTAGCCCTTTACCGCCGTCCAGGTAGCGTCTCCATACTCACCCATGTGAACCGTGCCGCTCGCGTTGCTGCCGGAGACAACTCCGCGGAACGTCCAGGAAATGGAGTTGCCGGGCACCTCCATACTGCTCGTAAGCTCGATATGGTCGGCATGAACAATGCCCTTCAAGTCGGCCTTATATATTTCGCCTGCCTGCGTGCCGGTAAGCTGATCGCCTTCCTGCTGTAAGGTGAAGCGCTGTTCACCAATGCCGCGAATATATTTGATTTGCACAGTCCAGTTACCAGCAATCTGCTCCGGAGCACCCTGAGGAATAACTGGATTTTCGTAATGCCCGGGATGAGTCAGACCTTCGTAGATGGCGTCGGCCACAATCTTGTCTTCGCCGGGCGCCATCATGTACGGCATGATGGTGAGTGAACTCTGCATCCGATCCGGGCGCCTGCCGGTGCCTCCATCCACGAGGATGCGAGGCGTACCCTTGTCGAGGCGTTCGACAAGCTCTGTTCCAGTGATGTTGAGCTGGTTGGCGTCCCAGTTGATGCGAAGACGCGGAGAGCGATTCGACAGGTCCTCGGGTTGGAGGTATTCGGTCGTCACCGAAGGCAGTCCCTTCACGCGGCCTTCAATGTGTTGCAGCCAGGAAAGCCATTCGCGCTGCTCGGCTGCATGGTCGCGCTTGTACCACTCGCGTACTGCGGCCAGCATGCCCATGATCTCTTCTTTGCCTACCTTGAGCGCACGGCCCCAGTTGTGATGCGGCGCAGCATTAAACCATGCGGCTCCTACTATGTCCTTTGGGCCGAGCAGAATACCCGCGGCCTGCGGTCCGCGCATACACTTGCCGCCGGAATAGCCCACAAGCGTCGCACCATGAGCGATGTGGATATTCGGGACTAGCGGCTCCTCTGCAGCAGCGTCTACGAAGACCGGGACGGTTTTTTCTTTCGCTACGGAGCAGATGTTAGGGATGGAGAGAGGTCCTTTTTCTGCGGCCGGACCGGAGAGAATGTAGACCATGGCTGTGCGTTCGGAGAGCTTGGAGCGCAGCTCTTCTTCTGAATCCACTTCAACGATCTCTACGCCGCACATGCGCACGCCAAAATCGTAGGGATTCCGGGAATGCTTAGGAATAATGACCTGGTCACGGCGCTTTACGTAGGGCAGTGCCTGTGTCCGCTCGGGATCGGCGCCCGCAATGCAGGCAACGGTTGCAACCGCGATCGCAGCCTCGCACCCTGTGGTAACGATCGCTGATTCCGCGCCCATCTGTTTGGCGATTTCGCTGCCGACAGCGGGCATCAATTCGTCCAAGTGAACGAAGTAGCTCGACGCTTCGAGCATAGCCTGTTTCACCTGCGGCAGCGAACACGAGCCGGTGATGATCGTATATGTGCCGCGCGCATTGATAAGAGGACGAACCCCGATGCGAGTAAAAAGATTGTCACCATCCACTCCCTCCATCGTAGCGTGCAATGTTTTTTGCGGGTCAGCGAGGACTCCACCACCTGCAGCCAAAGGAGAGACAGCGGCAGCGGCAGAAATGGCCGTAATCATTCCCGACTGCTTCAGGACTTCCCGCCGAGACGGACGTGCATTGCGAAAAAGGGACATGGGCGCGCCTTTATTTTTATTGAATGTTTTGTGGCCAAGCAACGGCAGTTCAGATGTAAGCGATCAGATCGATTTCAACGAGCGAATTTCCGGGAATTCCCCCGGCAGGAGCGATCGTAGTGCGCACCGGTGGCACACTTCCCCATCGCCCCTTGTACACCGTGTTCATTCGCTCCCAATCCTTGATGTCGTTAAGGTAGACATTCACTTTGAGAACTTTGTCCATCGACGAACCCGCCGATTGAAGCTTCTGCTCAAGCTCATCCAGCACATGCTTCGTGTGTTCTTCAATCGTGCCATCAAAGTGCGCCCCTACCCCGGCGAGAAACAGCAGGTTGCCGTACGAAACAGCTCCGCTGAAGAGCGGCGTCTCTCCGGGCTTTGGCGGCGGATAGCTTTTCTTTTCGAGTTTTGGCGTCTTTGCTGAAGCTGTTTCGCTTAGGACTGCCGCGCCGCCCGCGACCGCGGCTGCCATTGCCGCACTCTTAAGAAGACCTCTTCTGGACCGTTGCTCCATGCTGTTTCTCTCCTCTTAGGTTAGGTGTAACTGCTCTTCACTCAGACGCCGCTATGCGCGATTCTTCCCAAGTGTAGCTCTCAAGCTCCTGCCAACGATCTCTGCTTCGCCCGGCTGCAACATCCATGTAGCGATTACAATCGTATTCTCATCTGATGGAATACCCACTCTTGAGCTTGTCCCCGTTGCCGGATTCAGTTCGATGGAAGGACTCTGTGAGCGCAACTTTTCCTGCACCTGATGCGGCGGAATGCCAACAACCGACGGATCATACGAAAGCAACAGATGCGGAACATGGTTTGCAACTGATGGCATAAAAACACGTGTCTGCATGGTTGGCACATCTTTCACGGCATTCGCAATGATGTCCGTTAACCGCATATATTCGGCCTGATTCTTTTCGTCAGACTGCTCCAGCAGCCAATCCACGGCCGCAACCATTCCGACAATCTGCTCTTTGGCGACCTTCATCCCGCGTCCCACTGCATCGGAATTGGGATTGTTGTTTGCTGTAGCGAGATCGATCAGATGCTTTTTGCCGAGCAGCAATCCCGCATTCTGCGGGCCGCGAATTCCCTTTCCCCCTGAAAAGCAGACCAGATCGTAGCCCATGCCGGTATATTTCCAGAGGTTTTCAATCGGCGGCATATCGGCGGCGGCATCGTTGTGGCAGGGAACGCCGTGCTCGTGAGCAACACCAACCCAGGTCTCGCGGTCGATTTGCGCCCCGTTCGGCCCGGGTTCAGCAGCGTTGAAAAAGTTCGTCATCACCGTGTTTGGGCCGAGCGCTCGCTTGTAGTCCTCAAGGGTGACCACTTCCCTGATATGCACGCCGCACAGCAGCATCGCATGGTCGTATTCATAGCGGTGGGCTTTTTGCACCACCACCTCATTCTTCATTTTGCCCACATTTTCCGGAATCTCCTGCGGGCTCGCGCCATTCGCCGAGGCAACGCAGGCAGCAGTTGCAAGCGTAAGGGCCGCCGATGCTCCGGAAGTGACCATAGCAGCCTCACAGCGCAGCTTCTTCGCCAGATACTCTCCTGCCGCAAGTTGCAGGTCTCTTAATCGGACTGGATGCAGCGCAGCCTGCGCCACGGCCCGCTGCACCTGCGGAGGCATGCACGCAGCGGTCAGGAAGGTATAGGTTCCGGCTGCGTTGATGATCTTCTCAACGCCGAGCTTCGCGTAATAGTCGTCAGGCGAGGTACCGTCTTCAGCAAAAGATTCGGTAGCGTTGCCGACGAGAGGAGCGATACCGAGAGTTGCAGCTGCGGCGGAAGACAGGCTAAGGAATCTTCGCCGCGAAAGCTTACCCTCCGTGCTCTGTTCAGGCATTGTTATCTTCCTTCTATGGGTAGCGCGTTTCGCGAGACCAGATTCGATGACGTAGAGCAGAACCTTTGGCTTCAATACGACCATTTCCAAGCAAAGGGACGCCACCTGTCATCGGCAACACGCCCTTTCGCAAACCAGGACAAATGCCCTATTGGAACCGTGCTAAATGCGGCCGAACTGTTTGACCGCCTCTTCAATCGAATGAAACTTTTCTATGAAAGGATACATCGAGTGCTCGCTCTCATCCAGATGCTGCGCCAGTACAAGTATCTCCGGGGCGCGCTCACGCGGCACGACGACGACACCATCCTGATCCGCAACGATGATGTCCCGAGGGGCGACCTTTACTCCATCGCATACAATAGGAACATTCATTCCCCCAAAGCGATAGTGGCTTACTGATGTCGACGGGACCGGCCCGGTCGAGTAAACTGGAAAACCGATTTTCTTGAGCTGTGGAAGATCGCGAACGCCGCCGTCGATAACGGCGCCCGCAAACCCTCTGGAGAACATTGCCGTTCCCATCAGACCGCCCATTCCCGCGATGTCTGCTCCATCCTCGACGGTCATCACATAGACAGCGCCTGGTCCGCCTGAGTCAATCGCCTGCAGCATCCCCGATAGAGCATTAGCGTCGTGATTCTCCTCCTTCACCAGTTTGACGGTAAGTGCAGCGCCCGCAAACTTAGTTGGGAAGATAGACTGCATGCGATGCGACATGTACCTCTTTTCATTCAGGAGCTGTTCAATGGCATCTGAGACTGACGCTGCCTCGACATGGCGATATGCGTCGATCATCAAGGCAGGGTCGGCTCCATACTCAGCCGCTGTCTTTGGAGTATCGGCGAGAACAACATGTGTCACCGTAAAAATCGTTCCGGATACGATGAGCAGAGCGGCCACAATCGAGCATCTCCGCAAGAAAAGCATAGACATCTTCAAGCCAACCTCCTACTGCGATGTAATCCAGACACTTAGTTCAGACGGGCAAGCGTCCTCGCTGGGGAGCACAGATCGTAGCCTGGGTCCGGTTGTGTGTTCTCATTTTATCCAGTTGCCCGCTACGTTGTTTCGAGGGGACGCTCCGGATGAACCACCAGCCAGCAAAATCCGCCGATAACAGCGAGCACAGCCGCCGCCCCAAAAGAGCTGGTCCAGCCGAAGTGCTGTGCAATCCAGGGCGTAAGCGAGGCAGTTACCGCGCCCCCAATTTGCCCCCCCATATTCACGATGCTGGAAAAGACGCCGGAGCTGCGTCCAGCGATATCGACCGAAACCGCGAAGAATGAACTCTGCGAGAGATATAGAGTTCCCGCCCCGCCCGCCAATATGATTCCTGCAAGACTTGGGCTATGCACCTGCGAACCGAGGACAAGAAAGATGGCAGTGATAAAAAGGGCGGCAGCAGCAAGCATGCATCGACCTGTACGAAGACCATAATCGCGTGTCAGGCGATCATTCAACGCTCCGCCAGCAAGGCAGAAAACCGTCATGGAAAGAAATGGCAGCATGGCATAGCGGGCGCTCGCTTTCAGATCGAAGCCGCGTACCTGCGCCATATACAGAAAAAACCAGCTGAAGAAAATCCAAGCGATGTAACCAAAACTAAAATATCCAACCATCAGCGCGGCAAGGTCGCGCCGATGAAAGATCGGTCCCCATGAGATGTCTGCCGAATCTGATTTTCGAAGTTCAGCGCCCGCTCGCGCCGGAAGTATCTTGTAAGACTCGAGGCCGCTTTGAATCTTTTGCAGTTCTGAACAAGATACAGCGGGATGCTCCTCTGGCGTATCTCTGGCCGCATACCACCATAGAATTCCGGCAAACAATCCAATCAAAGCACTGAACCAGAAGGCGGCACGCCATCCGTGATTCGCAATGAGCCACGTCAGCAATGGAGGTGTAAGACCGCTTCCCGCACCCACGCCGGCAAAAATGAGCCCATTGACGAAGCCCCGCTCCTGTTGTGGAATCCATCGTGCGACAAACTGGTTTGCTGCCGGATACACCACAGACTCGCCCACTCCGAGAAAGAAGCGAATCGCGATCAAAACGGCAACCGGGTGCGACATATCTGTGGGCAGCAGAGCGGTGAGCCCTGTAACTAAGCCCCACCACAGAACTCCAAACGCCAGCACCCGCCGTGGACCGAACCGGCCCGCGAGCCATCCGGCGGGTATTTGAAATCCCGCGTAACCGACAAGAAATGCTGAGAATATCCAGCCGAGATGCTGGTTCCCTAGCCTGTATTCCGAGCTGATTTGGAGCCCGGCGATAGAAATATTGGTGCGATCCAGGAAGGCTACAGCGCTGAGGAAAAAGAGCAGAAATGAGAGAAACAATCGTACCTGCGTGCGACGCTCAGGAGACATCTATACTCCACGGTTATCCCATTGGGATACCTTGCTGACAGCGAATAAGCCTTACTTCACAGGCACTGATGCCGGGAACTTCTGGTTTTCGTCGAAGGGACGTACGGTAAAGCTGGTCCAGCGCTTCGACTGCTTGGTGTCGCTGGTGGGCTGCGCGTCCCACAGATCCGCTGAGATGCCGTTCAGGTCGTACACGACCTTTCCAGCACGCACCGTCAATTGGCAGATGAGCTTCTGCGTCCCGATCAGCTTCGTGTTGTACATATCGACGAATCCGAACTTCCCCTGCTCTACGCTGAGAACTGCGATATCGGCCGGCGCGCCCACAGAAAGATTGCCCAGCTGGTCTTGCTTCATTTCGTGCGCCGGGTTCCATGTCATCTCCGTAACGACCTGCGGAATCGTCTGCCCCATCGCCAGGAACTTACCGGCCACATTGAGCATGTCTTTCATTCCGGCATTCATGCTGCTGATGTGCAAATCCGTGGAGATGGAATCAGGCTGAAAGCCGCTTTGCATCATCGGAATAGCCACAGTCCATGCGAAAGAGCCACCACCGTGCCCAACATCGAAGTAAATACCGCGCTGGCGCCCGATAAGCATGGCCTTACTCGCTTTCCCGGTTTCCGGGTCCTGTTCCCCGCGCAAGCCTGAATAGCAGTGCGTGTAGATATCTCCCGGGCGGAGCTTAGTGGCAAGCAGGTCGTATAGCGGCCGTTCACTGCGGCGTGAACCGTAGTCGATCATGACTGGAATATTGGCGATAGTGCCAGCTTTCACCGCCTGCTCGTAGGGCTTCCATTCGGGCCCGGTAAAGTGCGCGCTCTTGATGCCAACTACGACGCCGGGATACTTCAGGGCCATCTTCGCCGTGGCCTCCCCATCCATATCGTCGAGGTTGTCTTCATACTTCGGCCCGCGCATGCCAGCGCCAACAATGTTTAGCTCTGCCAATACGCGGGTCTTCGAGCGGTCGATGACGCGCTGCTTGAAGTCCTCGAAATTGCGCCAGCCGGAGCTGCCCGCATCGACGACGGTGGTGACGCCAACACGAAAACTGAAGCCATCTGGATAGACACCGTTGTCACCGGCATACGAGTCCCGCTCCCCAGTCCCCGCATAGACATGCTCATGAATATCGACCAGGCCGGGAGTTACGTAGAAACCCTCAACGTCAATCGTCTTCACTGCTCTTTTCGGATCGATATGCGGCGAGACCTCGGCGATCAATCCATCTTTGACGGCAACATCTTCGACTGCGTCCACATGGTTCTTCGCATCAAGAACATGCCCGCCCTGCAGGACCATGTCATATTCCTGTGCAGAGGCGGCTCCAGTGCATAGCAACACAAAACCGATTGTTACGGCTGCAAACGGACAATATTTGCCAGACTTCATTTGCTCTCTCCATGAAACTCCATTCATGATCATACGGAAGGGATGGAAAGTAGGACTCGAAGACGACAGAGAACGTTGTCGTGGATTCGGTAGCTGACGCATTCAGCCATCCTAACGGCACATTCATGCATTTCCAAAAGGAATACGCTATCGTAGTAGGCGTCCGTTGACCTTCGGATTAGCGCGTTGCGAACTATTTGAAAGGAGCACTATGCAACTTGGAATGGTGGGACTGGGAAGAATGGGCGCGAACATGGTTCGCCGCCTCGCACGAAATGGACACGAATGCGTCGTTTTCGACAGATCAGCCCAAACCGTCGAAGAACTGGCTAAGGAAAAAGGGGTCGGCGGCTCTTCCTCGCTGGCCGACTTCGTAAGCAAATTGACCACGCCACGCGCCATCTGGCTGATGATTCCAGCAGCATTCGTCGACGACACCATCGCCGAGATCGTTCCTCATCTCCAGGCGGGCGACATCCTCATCGACGGCGGCAATTCCTACTACATCGACGATATCCGCCGCGCCAAAGAACTTGCGCCAAAAAACATCAACTACGTCGACGTAGGAACCAGCGGTGGCGTGTGGGGACTCGAGCGCGGCTACTGCATGATGATCGGGGGCCACAAAGACGTCGTCGAACACCTCGACCCGATCTTCAACACCATTGCCCCTGGCATCGGAGACATTGCGCGCACGTCAGGCCGCGAGGGCACACCAAGCAGAGCCGAGAAGGGCTACCTGTATTGTGGCGAAAGCGGCGGCGGCCACTTCGTCAAGATGGTGCATAACGGAATCGAGTACGGCATTATGGCGGCGTATGCGGAAGGCCTCGGCATCCTGAAAGCCGCCAACGTAGGAAAGGACACGCATGAGATCGACGCCGAGACGACGCCGCTGCGCGATCCCGAGCACTATCAATACGACTTCAACCTCACTGACATCGCAGAGGTCTGGCGGCGTGGCAGCGTCATCGCTTCCTGGCTGTTGGATCTCACCGCTGCCTCGCTCATCGATGACCCTGCGCTTGCGAAGTTTGGCGGACGCGTCTCAGACTCAGGCGAGGGACGCTGGACGGTGAAAGCCGCCATCGATGAGGGCGTGCCCGCGCATGTCCTTACGACCGCGCTCTATGAGAGATTCAGTTCACGAGGGCTCGCAGGCTTCTCCGACAAGCTTCTTTCGGCGATGCGATACCAGTTCGGTGGCCATCTTGAGAAGCCCGTCGAAAAGTAGAACTGCAAGCTGAGAAAGGGGAATAGAATTTGGCTTTCCCGCATCGGTAATGTTATGGCGATGCCGGTCTACCCGTTCGCAATCTTGATCATCTGAACTAACTTGCGAATCTCATTTGCATCGGCATCGCCAATGACGATAAAGCGCAGACCCTGCGCTTTCCATGCAGCAACATTGAAGGCATTCCGTCTTTCGACGCCTCCTCCGTCAGTCAGCGCTCTCGCCAGTCCTGAAGACTCTTGAAAGATAAGTACAGAGACCTTGTGCTGTCTGACTGTGAAGATGAGCTGCGCGCCAGCTTGCTGGTTCAGGTAGACCATCCGTCCGCCAAGCAGCGCAAATTCCGTGCCCGCCAACTCAGGAATATTAAAACTGAACGGAATGCGTCCCTGGAACCACGGTTTCACCGTGTGCCGGTCGGTGGAAACAACATCTACGGGGTTGGCGCTGGCCAGAGCGCTTACATGCAGGTCGGCGACTTCACTGAAAGAATCCGTACTGCGAGGGTGCTCCAACCATGCGACGGCAACGAGGAGAACAGCTGCCAGCATGGCGAATGCCCACACAAAGCGCATTCGCCACTGGGCGCTGGGTTTCGAGATTTGCTGCTGTATCTTCCGCCTGAACTCTGTGCTTGGTGTGAATTGCCGGTTCGCCGCACGCAGGTTTCGCTTCATGCTCACCAGCACAGACACTTCTGCAGCGCAATGCGTACACTCGATGACGTGTTGCTGCACCCGAGTTGCCTGGTCCGGCGGAAGCTCGCCGTCCAGATACTGCGCGAGCGTAGCAGCATCCCTTTCACACTGCTTCATGTTGAGACCTCACAGATACCGCCAGCATGTGGCGCAGCGAATTCCTGGCTCGAGATAAACGCGACATGACTGTGCCGATAGGCAACGACAATACCTCTGCGATTTCGCGGTATGAGAGTTCCTCCACCTCGCACAGCAGAATGATCTCGCGATAGTGTACGGGCAGCGCCGTCAGCGCATCGAGTATCATCTGCTGATTCTCATTCTGTAGTAGCACTGATTCCGGGGTGACGGTGTGTGCGACGAGCACCTCCGCATCTTCGGCCTCCTCTTCGAGTGACGAGGTATTTCGCGCCATCAGGCCAGTACGTGAAGTCAGGAACGTATTGCGCAAGATACGGAACATCCACGCTCGCAGGTTTGTGCCCTCCTGAAAGGACTTGAAGCCCTTCAATGCCTTCGCGTAGGTTTCCTGCACCAGGTCTTCTGCATCGACGCGGTCGCCAGTCAACCAGTGAGCGAAGTTATAAAGCGAATCGAACAACGGTAGGGCTAGTTGTTCAAAAAACTCAGGGTCCATTCATTGTGCCTTCTCGGGCCACCGAGCAGTCTACTTTAGCGAAACTGCCTTCAAGAAGCGGATATATCTGCGCGTTCATCGGGCTTCACAACGCGGAAAGCCATGTCATTGTCTGCAATCAGTGAGTCCGGATCTGTAAGCCACTTGTCGAGAGAAGCATCGTCCCATATAAAGTGCGATGATTGCAACGCCGTGGAGTATTTGAAGGTGGGAATTTTGCCCGCCTTCCTTCCGAAAACGCTCCTGAGTCTGGGCCCTTCTTTATCCTGATCGAGTGAATGACATCCGGTGCAGCGCTTTTCAAAGAGTTCCTTACCGCGATCTGCGCCTGTATCCGCGCCGCTGACACGGGGAAATGTAATCAGCCCGGCTAGTATCAAAATGCCTGCGCTTAAACTAACCGCGAAAGCGGAGGGCAATCGCACGGATGACCGAACTGCCGATTGTTTCTGATGCGAGGTCGGAATCATGCCGGGCTCGGTTCTTCTGCCGCTGCCGACAGCGTTGAGTACACAACCGCTAGCTGATGCCACTGCTCCACGAAGTGCACCTCTGTAATTCTCAACACACCGCAGCTTCTCGGCAGGCACCTTCAGAATGAATCTCTGGGTCTGTCTCTTTCATGCTCAATGTCGCTCCTTGGATGCGTGCTGATATTCATCAAGGAAAACTGAGCGGGGTGAGATTTATTCCATGGTTCTTGAAAAAAAAGCTGGTTCAGCGTGCGAGAAAGACTTGTAGAAAGTGACTAGCCGGGCTAATTGCTTTTCTCGATCACGGCTTCCGGGTGTTGCGCGTACTCGGCCCACGAGCCGTCATACAAGCTGACCTGCTCTGCCCCAGCGATTGTGAGGCCGAGCACAATCACCGCAGCTGTCACGCCTGAACCGCATGTAGTGGTGATCGGCTGTTCAATGGCCACACCTTTGGCGGCGAAGTATTCGCGAAGTTTCGCAACAGGCTTCAAACGGCCGTCTTCGACCAGTTCGGTGAAAGAGACGTTGGTAGCACCAGGCATGTGGCCAGAGCTTATGCCAGGCCTCGGCTCCGGCAACGCGCCGGTGAAGCGGCCTGAAGATCGTGCATCCAGAATTTGAGCATGTTTCGCAATCATCAGTTTGACTTGAGCCAAATCTTTCACCGCATCGCCCTTCAGTCTTGCTTGGAAAATGGCCGGTGCTCGGTCAACTTGCCCTGTGTGCGTAGGGAGATTGGCTTCGATCCAGGCGCGCAGACCTCCGTCGAGAATGTAGACATTCTCCGCCCCGAATGTACGAAGCATCCACCAGGCGCGAGGGGCTGAAAACACTCCTTCCTGCTCATAGATAACGATTGACATTTGATCGCCAACACCGAGAGTTGACATGCTACGAGAAAAAGCTTCGGGCGTAGGCAACATGTGAGGCAGTGCGGTGGAATGGTCTGAGAGCTCATCGATATCGAAAAAGACCGCGCCCGGAATATGCTGCACAAGATACCGAGCATGGGAGTCAATCCGTGGACTAACGCCGACGGGGGCAAGCGTGGCATCAATAATGAGCACACCGGAATCGCTCAGACGTTCAGCCAGCCAAGAGGGCGTAACGAGAGGATTCATCGTAATTACCTGCTTTCTTCGTGCGCGACTTTGTTCACCATCGCAGCGATTTAGCGTGCAAAAAGCGCTTCGGAGGCAGCACGCAGCCAGATAGCGACGGCTTTCGCTCCCGGATCAGGATGGCCCAGCACGCGGTCTCCAAGATAACTTGACCTTCCCATCCGAGGTATCATCTGCGCAGTAGCTTCGACACCACGTTCCGCTTCTTCAACCGCAGTCAGAAGTGCTTCGCGCGACACATTTCCTCCGGCACCTTTCAAAGACTTTACGAATGGATCGAGCGCATCAAGCATGGTCCGGTCGCCGGGCTTCGCCCCACCCAATTCGCTGATGGCATGGCAACCTTGATCGAGCGCTTCGGTCCACTGCGCCGGTCCTGTTGAACCAGAGTCTTCCAGAACCTTGCCAGCACGCAGAAAAAGCACCCCATAGAGCGGCCCTGATGACCCACCTAACTCGTGCCGGAGGGTATGACCGAGTGCTTTGAACGTAGCGGAAACAGCGTCCAGGGGATACGAGTCGACCGCATCTCGCACGGCCGCAGCGGCACGTTTCATGCTGGCGCCCAGGTCGCCATCGCCCGTAATGCGGTCCATTTCAGTCAGTTCGCCTTCCGCTGCAATGAGCGCTTGGCATGTCGCTTGGATGGCCCGCTTTACTTTTCTGCCTGCCTCCGTTTGCACATTTTTAACGGTCGCAGAACTCTTGTCCGCGCCAACCTTCGCCGCCATCTGTGTTGCCGGTTTGCCCGGGCGTTGCCTAAGCACTTTGGGCCATGCAGGTGCCGCAGTCTCTGCGTCGAGCCAGCGCAGCCGCTCATCGTTGACACCCAGAACAGAGATCGAGATTCCCGCCATATCCAGCGATGACAGGTACGTTCCGGCATAGATTCGCTCCGCTGTAAATCCCTCGCTCTCAAGAAAAGGAATCGTATAGCGGCCTACAATCGCGAGTTCCATCTCCGTGGTTGCCCCAAGATTGTTCACCATCACTGCCACGCGCCTCTCGTCGCCAAACTTGCTATGCTGCAGAATTGTTCTCAGCAATGTCTCAGTCAGCTCGTCGGCGGTCTGCAGATGGGTGCGCTTCACGCCGGGCTCTCCATGAATGCCGAGGCCTAGCTCCATCTCGTCATCGCTAAGCTCGAAGCTTGGCTTTCCCACTGCAGGTGAAGTACCGGCGGAAAATGAAACACCCATGGTCGCCAGTGACTCAACCGCCTCTCTGCCGATTGCCGCAACATCGGCCACGCTCTTGCCCTCCGCCGAAGCGGCTCCCACCAGCTTGTGAACGAAAACCGTACCGGCAAGACCGCGTGCGCCTGTAGCTTGCCCCGTTCCTTTCAGAGCAACATCGTCATCCACAATGACCATTTCGATCGGAATGCCTTCCGCACGCGCCATCTCCGCCGCCAGACCAAAGTTCAGCCGGTCGCCGGTGTAATTCTTAACCACCAGCAGAGCGCCCGGTTTTCCCGACACCGCCTTGATGGCAGCAAAGACCGCGTCGCTGCTTGGCGAAGTAAAAACTTCTCCAGCCACAGCAGCACTCAACATGCCGGCACCAATGTAGCCTGCGTGCGCGGGCTCATGGCCGCTGCCGCCGCCAGAGATTATCGCTATCTGCTGGTCACGGGTTAGTTCCGCATCTGCGCGGACCATGACTTTGTGTCCCGACAAACGGAGCAAACCTGGGTGAAGCACGGACAGCCCTTGCAGCATTTCTTCTACAACATTCTCGGGACGATTCATGAACTTTTTCATTGCCCAACCAATATAGCGTCGATCTGCCGATTTATCTGCCCGCACATATCATGCCGAGTAGCCTTTCTCGGAGCAGGAGCGCGAGCTGAGATCAATCCAAAACTCACCAGCCCGGCCTTCTCGAGACGAAAAGCGACCTCTTACGGATCGAAAAGTCCCGCGCCAAAAGGGCAAACACAACCTGGACGGTGAAGACTGATAGAGCAGACGACCATCAGCATTCCTTCTCCGGAGAACGGCAAGCGAGCACGAGAATTCAAAGCATTCCAGAATCCGCTACTTCTACCCAGCTCCTGTTGTGATGGCTTTCAAGCTCGGCTTGCAAAATATTCATTTGCCGCAAACCGTCGAGCATCTCAGGATATTCCACTGAAGGTTGTGGCTCCGCGATGGACAGATAAAATCTCCGAAAGATTTGCTTGAATGTGTCATCGTAACCTTCCGAGTGGCCTCCGGGCAGGTCTGCGTACGCGCGCGCGCCCTTCTTCAGAAGAGCCGGATCTTTAACGATCGTTTGGTTCGGAGCGTCGCGATGTCCGATCCATAACTCGTCCGGCCGTTCCTGGTTCCAGGCGACTGACGACTTTGTTCCATAGATCTCAATGCTGAGACAGTTTTTTCGGCCGGCCGATACCTGGCTGGCGGTCATACTGCCACGGGTGCTCTGGTCCATGCGAAAGAGGACTGCACCAAAATCTTCAGTACTCACTGGAATCTCTTCCAGATCATCCTTGGCAACTGAGAGCTTGCCGGCAAATGTCTCCACATTGTGCCTTGGCCTCTTGCGCACTGGGTAATAGGTTTGCAGATCAGCACACAGAGAGCGAACGCGCAACCCGATTACATGCTCAGCCATATCGAACCAGTGTGAACCGATGTCGGCCATAGCTCGCAACGGTCCGCTAACCGTCGAGTCCACACGCCAGTTCCAATCGGTTTCATACAGCAGCCAGTCCTGCGAGTATGTGCCTTGCACGACTAATACCTCGCCTAAATCGCCTTCTTCCCGCATGCGCCGCATCTGCTGAACCATCGGGTAATAGCGCAGGTTGTGGCATACACAGTTGCGGAGATTGCGTTCGCGCGCAAGCGTAACGAGCTCTTGCGCTTCACCCGCCGAAACAGACAGCGGCTTCTCGCAGAGCACGTGTTTACCGGCCAGCAACGCGTCTTTTGCCATTTGGTAATGCGCTGCGTTGGGAGTACAGATGTGCACCGCGTCGATCGTCGCGTCCTGGAGGAGTTGACGATAATCGTCGACCGCTTTTTCGATACCGAAGGCCTCGGCAAGTTTTCTTGCCGCCTCAAGTTGGCGGCCAGCGATAGCCACCACATCTACAAATTCCACGCGTCGGAGCGCTTCCAAATGTACGCGCCCCATGAATCCTGTCCCAATGACCGCCGTCCTGAATCGTCTCACCGTTGTCTCTGCCTCTCGAAGGCCATAAGTTACTTCGTAGATATCGCCTGTCGCTCGCTCGCCGTACCTTCAGGCAACACCCACGCAAATAAAACTCCGCCACTTCCCATGACCACAAATTGACGGCCATCGAGCTCATAAGTTATCGGAGAACTCTGCATAGCTGCTCCCGAGCCGGCATGCCAAAGTGTTTTGCCGTTGCTCGTATCCAGTGCAAGGACATTCCCATGAGCATCACCGGTAAATGTCACTCCCGAGTCCGTAGTTAAGACGCCTGCGCCAGCGCCACCCGGTCCGAGGTCGTGGGTCCAGCGAATCTTTCCGGTTTTGTAATCGATGGCGTCGAGCACGGCTTTACCCCAGAGCCCGTAGTCTGCCCCAGCCCAGCCATAGTCGCCGTCCGCGGGCTTGGCGAAATAGACGCTGTAACTAGGATGAGCGTCAACGATAAACAAACCCGTCTTTGGATCAAAACTAGGCGAACGGTAGTTGGTTAGACCTGCCTCGTCGGGCGCGATAAGACGACCGTCCGGAGCGGGCTCCTTTTCTGGATTGGGAATAGGGCGGCCCTGCTTGTCTACTCCTAAGCTCCAGTTCACAGGTCCATAGGTAGTGGTGAGAAGACTCTCCCCATTAGTACGGTCCAGAACAAAAAAGTATCCGTTGCGAGACGTCTGAATGAGCATCTTCCGTGGCTTTCCATTGAAAATTCCATCAATCAGCACTGGCGTCTCGACCGCATCCCAGTCATGCGTGTCGTGCGGCGAGACCTGGAAGGACCATACAAGTTTCCCCGTATCTGGATTGAGTGCCACAATGCTGCATGTGTACAGGTTGTCGCCGGGGCGCGGTTTGCCGTTCAAAACTGGCGTGGGATTTCCGGTTCCCCAATAGATCAGGTTGAGGTCCGGATCATAGGTCCCGGCCATCCATGTCATGCCTCCGGTAGCGGTGTTGGGTGTCCCGGCTGGCGGAGTCACATCCCACTCCCATTGCAGCGCGCCGGTCTCCGGATCAATCGCCTTGAGAAAGCCGGGCAGATTGTCCATGTCGCCTCCCACACCTATGATCACGTGATTGCCTACGATGAGCGGCGCCATGGTTGTCCAATAGCCTTTGTTGACATCGGCGACCGTCACATTCCAGCGCACCGTGCCGTCTTTGGCATTCAAGGAGACCATATGGGCATCCGGACCCATGAAGAATACCCAATCCTTGTAGACGGCAACTCCGCGCTGGCCGATATGGTCGCCTTTATTGGGCGGATAGGTATAGTGCCAGATCTGGTGGCCCGATCGCGCATCAATGGCCCAGATATTATCCGGAACAGTAAAGTACAAGATACCGTCGATCAGCAGCGGCGAGGCCTTAATCGAGGCGCTCTGCTCTGTCTGAAAAGCCCACGCTAAGCCGAGATTTCCTACATTCTGCGGTGTGATCTGAGTCAAGTGGCTGTGACGCCTGCCGGAATAATCGCCATGATAGCCCGGCCAGCTATCATTCGATGGATGGAGCAACATGGAGGCGTTTACATCCTGCGCCCTAAGCAAATCAGTGGACACAAAACTCAAAATGGCAACGCCTACAGTAAGCACGAATGTGCGCTTTAAAAGCTTCATATTAAATGGGACCTCAACACCATCAGTTACAAGACACTCAACGCAACGTTTGCAGATAAGCCATCAAGTTATGGATGTCAGCATCGGTGTACTTCCCGAATAGATCTACATGCGCATTGACAGGTGAATCGACGGAGTACGTGACGTTGGGCAACGCCCATGATCGATACGTCCCGTTTTCGTCACGCAATGCAACGGTAAATTCATCCAGGTATGCCAGCGTGCCGGTCACCTTTTGGCCTGACGGAAGCGTCACGATCACTCGGCTCTTGGCATCTTCGGGGTACAACATCCGCCTTTCCAGCTTCAATCCCTCGTAGCGAGATGCTATGCCGGCGAGATCCCCGGTCGCTGCATGACACGAAGTACAATTTCCCGCACCCTCGAAATACCGCTTCCCGGCTGCGACGTCTCCTGTTTGCAGGTCGGCGACATCCACGCCGCGGCGATGGCCTTTCATCGCTTGAGCCTTGGTGGCCCGCGAATGGATGAAAGCAACCAGGCCGGCTAACTCTTGATTCGAAAAGTCGAATCGCGGCATATTCTTTTCAGGACGCCCATTCCGCACAACTTCCTCTATCTTGTTCCCTCCCACATCCGCGTTAACCAGCTTGGACCGCGTAAGATCGGGGCCGGTTTCTCCTCCATCCGCTTCGCGGCCATGACAGAAAGCGCAGTTTTGCTGAAACAGCACCCCTCCCATTTCCGATAGATCGGGCGAATGGACAGGCGCCGTACCAGAGGCCGCCTGACCGGAAGAAGCTGCATAGATAGAAGCTTGTCTACTTTGATAAACGAAAAAAACTGCTACCACTATCAGAAATGCAATCGTTCCTGATCTTTTCATTGGCCTTATCATCACCCTCGCAACCAAACTCTCCGCTAGGAGACCTGCTGCTGGAGATCCCTACCCATCAGCTTCCACCATTCTGCGATGGAGGGCATTCGATAGAGCATCCGATCGTAGGATTATAATGCCCGTGAGTCCAGCTGGGGACTCTGGTTCGATGTTTCGACTCGACGCTGACAAGCGAGTTCATTTTTGCGACGGTGTTACTCGACGGGACTTTCTTCACGCGGGATCGCTCGCCTTCCTCGGGCTCACCATGCCCCAGTTTCTCAGCTCAAAGCCGCCGGCTGCGGTGAAGTCCAACAAAGACATTGAGCTGTATCCAATTGATGCTGGTGGGCGGGCCCAGCCAGCTCGATACCTGGGATATGAAGCCCGATGCGCCGTCTTCCATTCGCGGGCCGTTCAAGCCGATCAAGACCAACGTCTCCGGCATTGAGATCTCTGAGATATTTCCGCGCATGGCGAAGCACGCGGACAAGTTCGCTCTGCTGCGATCTGTGTATCACACGGCGGCGGCGGTGCATGATACCGGCTGCCAGATGATGCAGACGGGAAGGCTCTTCCAGGGCGGTCTCGAGTCGCCCAACTACGGCTCGGTGCTGAGGTTTGAAAAGGGCGCGAACGGTGACATGCCGCCCAACGTGCTGATCCCCTACACGATCGGCCAGCTCGGCGGCAACCTGCCTCACGGCGACACGGCCGGATTTCTGGGCAAGGGCTACGATCCGTTCGTCCTGAACGCCGACCCGTCCGATCCGAACTTCAAGGTACCCGACCTGCTCCCGCCCGATTACATTTCCGCGGTGCGCGTCGACCGCCGCCGCAGCTGGCGCGCAAGTGATCGACCAGTCCGTGCAGTACTTCGAGGAATCGAACCAGGACGCGAAGCTGATGGATGCGACGTTCAATCAGGCGTATACCTTGATGACCTCCGCCAAGGCGCGTGAGGCTTTCGATCTCACCCAGGAGCCCGAAGACGTACGCAAGCGCTACGGCATGAATCGCTTTGGCCAGGGCTGCCTGCTGGCCCGGCGGCTGGTGGAGCGGGGCGTGCGCTTCGTCACCCTCAACATGTTTGAGACCGTTTTCAACGACATCACCTGGGACATTCACGGCTCCGCTCCTTTCAGCCCCATTAGTTGCTACAGCGATCTGGTCGGCCCGATGTTCGACAA
The DNA here is from genome assembly GCA_963823845.1 of Terriglobales bacterium. GTDB lineage: Bacteria > Acidobacteriota > Terriglobia > Terriglobales > Acidobacteriaceae > Alloacidobacterium. Next base: position 43,697 of record CAWGND010000014.1, on the reverse strand, counting down.
CGCTTACAGCTCGCTGCTCGAGGACTTGAGCCAGACTTGGGCTTGCTCGATACCACGCTGGTGCTGGCAACGGGTGAATTCGGACGCACGCCGCGCATCAATCCCGCCGGCGGGCGCGACCACTGGCCGCAGTGCTGGACGGTGGTGATGGCGGGAGGCGGAATCAAGGGTGGACAGGTTGTGGGCGCCTCAGACGCGATCGGAGCTGCGCCCCAGGATCGCCCGGTCATGCCCGCCCACGTCGCGGCCACGGTCTATAAGTGCCTCGGGATTCCGGTCGATACGGTGTTGAAGACTCCGCAAGGCCGCGTAGTGCGGCTTGTGGACCATGGTTTTGACCCGATCGACGAGTTGCTGATCTAGGATTGCGTTTGAGTAAGCTGGATTGCATCGGCAGTTCGTGAGTATCCGCCGCATGTTCGAGCATTGAACGCTATGTTGGAAATGCAATGAAGGTTCGGGCGCTCTGCTACTGTCAGCCGCACTCGCTAGGCGGGTTCGCTGTTCTCGTGCTCTTTTCGAGGCCTGGTCAGCACGCCGTCAGCAGACGAAGAGCGATGCTCCATTCCATCCGCCAGAGATGGTGAAACCAGAGGATGCGGCTTCGGCCGATGCGAAAGTCCACGCGAACACGGCGGCCGCCAAACCGCCAGCCTCGCTGGCCCCGCTCACCAAGATTGAAATCGCTGCCTTCTTCGGTCTCCATCACGGGGCCGCACTACAAGCCAACGGCTGCTGGTTGAGGGAACCTTTGCCGACGGCCATCAGGAGGAACTGACCTCGCGCGCCACGATCACCATCTCGGACACCAAGGTCGCGATCGATCGATAAGGACAATTTCGCCGTTCCACAGGGTGACGGGCAGGCGACGATTACCGCGATCGTCCAGGGCCATCGGGCGAGCGCGCCGTTGAGCGTGCAAAGATTTCGCAGGCGCCTCGACCTGGAGTTTTCGCAACGATGTGCTGCCCGTCATGACGAAGATGGGCTGCAATTCCGGGCCTTGTCACGGCGCGGCGGCGGGAAAGAACGGCTTCAAGCTTACCCTGCGCGGCTACGACCCGAGGTCGACTACTACACGCTCACCCATCAGGCTCTGGCGCGGCGCACGGAAACGATGGAGCCGGCCAAGAGCCTGATCCTTTTGAAACCGACCCTCACCATCCCTCACGGCGGCGGAAAGCGCTTTGCTGTCGACTCGCCTGAGTACAAGGTGATTGCGGGATGGCTCGCACAGGGGATGCCAGCGCCGCAGGATTCCGACGCGCGGGTCACCGAAATCCGAGTGCTTCCTCGGGAAGCTTCACTCCGCCCTGGCGCCGAACAGCAATTGCTGGTGACGGCGATATTTTCCGACGGCCACACTGCGGACGTGACCCGCTGGGCCAAATACGACAGCGGAGATGAAGGCGTGGCCACCGTCGACAACGACGGCCATGTCACCATGCACGGCTACGGCGAGGCTCCGGTCACGGTGTGGTACCAGAGCCATGTTGCCTTTTCGCGGCTGCGCATTCCTTTCCCCTACAAGCTGGAGGACGCGGTATTCAGCAAGGCGCCGCGCCACAACTACATCGACGACGCGATTCTGAAGCATCTGCAAGTTCTGCACATTCCGCCGTCGCCTCCTGCGAGCGACGCCGAATTCATTCGCAGGGCATATCTGGATGCAGCGGGCATTCTGCCCAGTCCGTCAGAGGTCGAGAGCTTCCTGAAGGATCCGTCGCCGGACAAACGCAACCGGCTGATCGACGACCTGATGAAGCGGCCCGAGTTTGTGGACTATTGGGCCTACAAGTGGTCCGATCTGCTGCTGGTTTCGAGCAACCACCTTTCCAACGAGGAGATGTGGAGCTATTACAACTGGATTCGTGACAGCGTGGCGAACGACAAGCCGTGGAATCAAGTTTGTCTACCGAGATCGTCACCGCCACCGGCAACACGCTGGAGAATGGCGCGGCCAACTACTGGGTGATCCACCGCGATCCGCTGGACATCTCGGAGAACATGGCCCAGGCGTTTCTGGGCATCAACATCACCTGCGCCCATTGCCACAATCATCCTCTGGCGAAGTGGACCCAGAAGGACTACTACGGCATGGCCAATCTCTTTGCGCGCGTGCGGCTGAAGACCTTCGCGCCCAGCGGCTCTCGTCCCGCGCGTCGGGCCCCTCTTCAATGACGTCACGGTCTACTCCGCGCCGACCGGCGAGTTCATGGATGACCGCTTCATGATGCCGCTGCCTCCCAAGCCGCTGGATGCCGCGGCGCTTGCCGAGCGAAGCGCCGGGCGACACGCGCCTGTATTTTGCCAAGTGGCTTACTTCGCCCGAGAATCCGTTCTTTGCCCGCAATATCGTCAACCGGGTGTGGCGCAACTTCATGGGACGCGGCCTGGTTGAGCCGGTCGACGACCTGCGCGACACGAACCCGGCCACCAATGACGAATTGCTGAATGCGCTGGTGAAGGATTTTGTCGCGCACAACTTCGATGTGAACTACCTGATCCGCACCATCATGCAGTCGGCGACCTACCAGGCTTCGTCAGACGCCGCTCAAGGAAAATGCCGACGATGACAAGTACGGCTCGCACTATGTCATCAAGCGCCTGCCGGCCGAGGTGCTTCTGGATGCCTATTCGCAGGTGACACAGGTTCCGGAGAAGTTCGACGGATATCCCGCTGGGCATGCGAGGCATGCAGTTGCCGGATACCGCGGTGAATTCTTACTTTCTGACCGCCTTTGGCCGGCCGGTGCGGCAGCAAACGCGGGAGAGCGAACGCACCTCGGTGCCCACGATCACCCAGGCGCTCCACATCATCAACGGAGACACGTTGAACAATAAACTGCGGGCTCCGGACAACTCGGTCGACATGCTGATCCGGCTTGGGTTCTCCGACGAGCAGATCGTGGACTATCTTTATCTGGCTTCCTTCAGCCGCCACCCGACGGACTCGGAGCGTTCGGCGCTCGTCGGCGCCCTCGCTTCGGCGGAGCAACAAAAGATCCCAGGGGTGGATGATCCGCGCCGCGCGGCGCTGATCGACATGTCCTGGGCCCTGTTGACCAGCGAAGAGTTCATGTTCAACCATTGAATCGATTCGCAGAGGTTCGATTTCAGTCTCATGCGAATCATTGCAAGTTCCGACTCGTCATCAAACGCCGTCAGACTCGCGATTGGTCTGTGCGGTTCTCGTCGCGTCCTGGGCGTATTCAATTCCGGCGTCATCGTCGCATCCCGCGCGACGGCTGCCTCAGCACCGAGTTTCAACTCAGACATCGCTCCCATCCTGCAGAAGAATTGCCTGGCCTGCCACTCCAGCACCGCGACAGATGGGCGGCCTGGTTATGGAGAGCTATGACTCGTTGATGAAAGGCGGGACACATGGGCCGCCCATCGTTCCTCACAATGCCGACGAAAGCCGCATGGCATCCAGATGCTCGAAGGAAAGATCGAGCCGCGGATGCCCTTTGGCGCTGACCCGCTTCCGGCCGCGGACATCGCCGCCATCAAGGCATGGATCGATGCCGGCGCGACGGGCCCGGCAGCAGGCGAAACGACGCAAGACGCTTGCGCGCGCCGGCGATTCCCGATATCCAGCCTGAGGTTCCGGTGGTTTCTCCTGTGGCATCGGTGAAATTCTCTCCCGACGGAAAACTGCTTGCCGTAGGCGGCTATCGGGAAGTTCGCCTCATCGATCCCGCCACGGGCAAAGTGCTCGCCACGCTTTCCGGCCATGCCGATTATGTGCGCTCCATCGCCTTCAGTCCTGACGGAAAAATGCTCGCCGCGGCGGTGGCCCTCCACAGCGCTGGGGCGAAATCAAGATCTGGGATGTTCAATCGCATCAGCTTCTCAAGACGATGCAAGGCCACAAGGACTGCATTTACTCCATTGCCTGGAGCCCGGACGGAAAGCTGATCGCTTCGGGAAGCTATGACAAGATGGTGAAGCTGTGGGATGCTGCCACCGGCAAGGAACTCCACAATCTGCAGGACCATATCGACGCCGTCTTTGCCGTGGCATTCAGTCCCGACGGCAAGCACCTGGCCTCAGCTTCGCAGGACCGAACGGTGAAGATCTGGGACGTTGCGACCGGCAAGCGCTTGTACACGCTGAGTGACGCTTCTGGACGGTCTGACCAGCATCGCCTATTCTCCTTCCGGCGATCAGGTCGCCGCGGCCGGCTACGACAAGACCATCTACATCTGGAGTCTGGGGAATGAAGATGGCCATCTCAAGCAGTCGTTGATCGCAGACGAGGACAGCATCCTCGCCTTGGTCTGGTCGCCCGATGGCAAAACGATCATCACCGCCTCCTCGGACGGCTCCATTCGATTTCGCGATGCGGCAACGCTCGACCCAATCGGGTCATCGATCACCAGCCCGATTGGGTGGAGGCGCTCGCCTGAGCCCCGATGGAAAATGGCTGGCGGCGGGCCGCTTTAACGGCAGCTGAGCTTGTACGACGTGAAGAACTTGACAGAAGTACGAGGGCAGATGATGGTCTTTGAGCCTCGACAGCCACCTGCTGGGAACGACAGGAAGCAGGTTGCGAGCCAGTAAAGCTCACCCTGCGAGAGGTAGCCAAGTGAAAATCAAGATTCTGTTTTGTGTCTCATGTCGTTTCGCGTTGGCAATGGCAGTGCGTCTTGCCTCTGTGCGCCGAAGAACCGATCATTCCTCCGAGCTTTCCAGGATCTCGCCGGCAGGAATGGAGCGCGGAAGCACAGCCACCTTCACCGTTGAAGGGCGGAATCTCTCCGACGCCAAAGACAGTTATCTTCGATGCGCCCGGCATCAGCGGAAAGTTGACTCGAGATTACCGACGTGCCCGAGAAGATCACGGGCCCGCGCGCAGGTGAGGATCTTGGAGCGCAGGTGCCGCTCGGCAAAAAACAGACCGCCAAGCTCGAAGTCACGGTGGCCAAAGATGTCCCGCCGGGCATCCATCGCTTTCGCGTTCAGACGCCGCTCGGAACAACCAACATGGTTGCCCTCGACGATCGGAACGCTTCCGGAAGTGAAGCGAACAAGCGAACGACGCCGGGCTCTGGCGCGCAGCCGCAACAGGTGGAGCTGCCGGCGACCTTGGTCGGGACGATTGCCGCGCCGGGAGATAGCGACAGTTACCAGTTCGAGGGCAAGGCCGGCGAAGAGATGGTCTTTCAGGTCAGGCCTCGAAGCTCGGCTCGAAGCTTCGAATCGCATGCTCGTTTTAAGCGACAGCTTCCGGGCATGTCCTGGCCGAAGCAGGAAAACATGACAATCAGTCCCGACGCCGAGTTGGACTACAAGCTGCCCCAGGACGGGAAATACACCCTCGTCGATCACAGACCGCGAAGAAAGCGGAGGAAAGAATCGACTTCTATCGCCTGGATGCGGGCCCGTTGCCGTATATCACCGAGTCTTTCCCCTGGGCGTGCGCGCGGGAGAAGCAGCGGAAGTGTCCGTCAAGGGGTCAATCTGGGCGGCATCCGTCGAGGTGAAGGTCGAAGCCGCCGAAATCGGCCGAAGGACTGGACGACGATGCCTCTCGAAGATCAAGAGCGGAGGCAGCGCTCTCGCTGAACGAAGTGAAGCTCGCTGTCGGCAACGAGCCTGAAATTCTGGAGCAGGAACCCAACAACACCGTCGCTCAAGCACAAGACAGTTTCCCTGCCCGTCACCATTAACGGGCATATCGACGGGTGGAGTCGAAGCAGCGGGAAAGCCGCGACGAAGATTATTTCCGTTTCCACGCCAGGAAGGGGCAGCAGCTGAGCATTGATGTCGCGGCCGCGCGGCTGGGCTCTCCCCTGGACTCGGTGATCGAGGTTCTGGATGCGCAAGGAAACGCGATTCCGCGCGCTACCATTCGCTGCCTGAACCAGACCACAACCACGCTCTCCGATCAGGACTCGCGGACCACCGGCATCCGGCTCGATTCCACCTCCGGTCTGCACGAAGGCGACTACCTGATGGTCGGCGACGAGCTCAATCGAGTGGACTTCATTCCCGATCAGCCCGACGCCGACGCTGATCTTGAAGGGAATCGACGATCTCCGCGTGGCATATCTGGGAACCTCCCCGGATGTGCACGCCGTGAATACGCCGGTTTACAAAGCGCAGATTCTGCCTCCCGACGCGGAATTTCCGTCCAATGGCTTGCCGGTCTTTCATCTGACCTGGCGCAACGATGACGGCGGACCAGGTTACGGCGCAGACTCAAGACTGGACTTCGTTGCCCCGGCGGATGGCGAATATTTCCTGCATCTCAAAGACGTTCGCGGCATGGAGGGACCCGACTTTGCCTATCGCCTGACCATTCGCGAAGCGGTTCCCGACTATCAGCTCAAGGCAGAACCGGCGAATCCCAATATCCCGAGGAGGAGGGTCCACCCTGTGACTGTTTCGGTCGATCAGGCTCGAGACTATGAAGGCCCATCGAGGTTGAAGTGAAAGGTCTGCCGCAGGGAGTCACCGCGAGCCCGGCGACGATCCCGCCGGGACAGGATTCGACGGTGGTCGTCTTATCGGCCGCCTGCAGATGCACCGTTAGACGCGCATCCGGCGCCGATCGAGTTTGTCGGCCACGCTAACGTCGACGGCCACGACCTGGTCAGAACTGCGAACAGCGGACGCAGACGACGGACCCGTCCGCTGCAACTCGCTTCGATCATTCCGCCGCCCGATGTGGTGGTGACGACAGAAGCCAAGGAAGTTGCTCTCGAGCCGGGGAAGGAAGTGACTGTCACTCTTCATGTCGAGCGTCAAAACGGCTTCAAGGGTCGTGTGCCCTGCTCGGTTCAAAATCTTCCTCCCGGCGTTCGAGGTGGTCAATGTTGGATTGAACGGCGTGCTGGTGACCGAAGCCCAGACCAGCCGCACCTTCACTCTTCGCGCCGAGGACTGGGCCAAGCCGATCGAGCAGCCAATCTATGTGGTGGGCCAGGTCGAGTCGAATTCCCCCACCATGCATCCCTCCGCGCCACTGCTGCTCAAGGTGGCAGCAAACAAGCAGACGGCAAGCGCGAGCCAGGGAAGCTGCGAGGCCAGTCGTTCTCCAAACCCCTCCGATTCGTCGCGGATTCGGTTGCGCGAGTGGCCAGAGTTACCGACTTCGGTCAAGAGATCTTGAACAGGTCAAGGAGGAGTGCTACATGGCCATATCCCGCCGCGGATTTCTCGCTCAGTTCGGAACCGGCTTCGTCGCGCCTTTGATTCTTGGAGCCACGAACAAATCCGGCAGCAAGAAGCCAGTTCTCGGTTCCGGAGAACATACCTACGAGGTCACGCACGACTGGGGCGAGCTTCCTGCCGACATTCAATATGGCAATACGCATGGCGTCTGCGAAGACTCGCAGGGACACATTTACATCCACCACACGGTTTATGCCACCAGCGAGAAACCAGACAGCATGGTGGTCTTCGATCAGCGATGGGAAAGTTCGTCAAGAGCTGGGGCAAGGAGTTCCGTGGCGGCGCGCACGGCCTTTATATCCGCAAGGAGGCCGGGACCGAGTTTCTCTACCTGTGCGACATTCAACGCGGCCTGGTGGTGAAGACCACGTTGAATGGCGAAGAGGTCTTCACGCTGGGTTATCCGAAGGAGTCCGAAGCTTATGCAAAGCCCGGTCCGGACGGCAAACCATTGAAGTACAGTCCGACCAACCTGGCTGTGGCGCCCAACGGCGATATCTACGTTGGCGACGGCTATGGCTCGAGCTACATCATCCAGTACAACAGCAAAGGCGAATACATCCGTACCTTCGGTGGTCCCGGCAAGGAAGCCGGCCAGCTCCAGTGCCCACACGGCATCATCCTCGATACGCGTGGCTCCGAACCCGTGCTTAATGTCGCCGACCGCAGCAATAAGCGCATTCAGCGTTTCACGCTCGAAGGCAAACATATCGACTTCCTCTATGGAACCAACGCGCCGTGCCATTTCAATATCTACAAGAATGGCGATATGGTCGTGCCCGACCTGTTTGCCCGTGTCACGCTGATGGACAAGGGGAATCACATCATCGCGAACCTCGGCGACGACTCTTCGAGCGACTACATGGCGACGCGCAAGCTGACGCGCGATCATTTCAAGCCGGGCAAGTTCGTCTGTCCTCATGGCGCCTGTTTCGATCACGCAGGCAATATCTATGTCGTCGAATGGGTGGAAGTGGGGCGCGTGAGCAAGTTGCGGAAAGTGGCATAGCCCGCGTTGCGATGCCCATGCGAAAGTCCGCGGTCGTATGGTACTTTGTGGAGTGTAGCCTGTCATGGATGACATGCCGCGATGAACCCCTAGTCGCGGGCGCATATTGATTGCGATGTCAGGGATGTTTTATTGAGTGATCGGAAGGAGTCAGAAGGAATGATCAAATTTCTCCCGATGTTCGAAGTGCGTCGCAACTTCACGATTTCAGTGGTCTTGGTTTTCGCCCTCTCAACGGCGGCCCCAGCTGCCCGTGCTCAAACTGCATCCACGACCGACTCGGCGGCAGCGACCTTCAAAGCGAACTGCGCGGTCTGTCACGCCGCGGATGGCGCTGGTACCGCCCTCGGGACGCGCCTTCACGCTCCGGATTTGCGTGCCAAAGAGACCCAGGAGAAAACGCCCGCGGCATTGACGCAGACCATTACCGCAGGAAAAAACCACATGCCGGCCTTCGGAACGAAGCTGGACAGCCAACAGATTCAGAAGTTAGTAGAGTATATCCGCACGTTCCACGTAGCAACGGCGCCTCCATCGAAATGACCCTCGAAGCCATCCTGCCGAGACCTAGCCGAGTCGATTGACTGTAGCGCCCCTACAAGAACGCGAAAATGAATGAGAGGGCAAATCGACCTTCTAAGTGTTGGCGCTTCTGGGGCCTGGGCAACAACTAAGCCTTGTCTCGGCCCAGCATCGTTTCTATCATGGGCGAATGATGACTGCACCGCTCCATCTGAATTCCCACAAATCTGAGTCTGCCTTGGTCAAGAAAAGACAATTGAAGACCCAATAGACAGATAGTGTTCCATACCGCCGCAAAACGCCAACGTCTGCTTCAAAGGTATCGCCGGAATTTCGTAACATGCTCCTCGGCATAGCCATCCGGTTCCGGGACGGCCGCGGCGATCCCACGGCAAAGCAAGAGGCAAGTTAGGTTGCCTTCTCGCTTGCCTTGCATGCTCGCTCTATCGATCGCAGAAAGGCTTGACCCTGTATGACCCGTCAATCGCGAAGTCTCCTTCCAGTCGCCTTAATTTGTATTGCCTCAACGTTTGGTTTCACACAAGACGCTCCAACCGCAGGGAACAAGCCCAAACTCGGTTTGGTATTGGAAGGCGGTGGCGCGCTCGGGCTCGCGCACATTGGAGTCATCCAATGGCTGGAGGAGCATCGAATTCCGATTAGCTACGTTGCCGGGACGAGTATGGGTGGACTTGTCGGCGGAGTTTACGCCACCGGCCGCAACGCAGCCGAGGTCCGGGAGCTGGTTGAGTCGATCAACTGGAACGAGGTGCTGCGCGGAGAGGTGCCTTTCAAGAATCTGGACTTTCGCCGCAAGCAGGATTCCGTTGCTTACCCCGGCTCTATCGAGTTCGGATTGAAAAAAGGCATCCAGTTTCCTGCAGGCTTCAATACGGGGCAGGAGGTCCAGTTCATCCTCGACCGCGTGGCGCTCCCATATTCCACCATCAACAACTTCGACCAATTGCCGATACCCTACGCTTGCGTTGCCACCGACCTTGTCTCCGGTAAGAAATTTGTCTTCCGTAGCGGAGACTTCGCGACGGCTATGCGTTCAACAATGTCCCTGCCGGGCTTCTTCTCGCCGGTTCGTGTCGATGGGCATGTCTTTGCCGACGGCGGACTGCTTGACAACCTTCCAGTCGATGTAGCCAAGCAGATGGGTGCGGACATTACTCTTGCTGTTTATCTTGATACCCAGCCGATGTCGCCAACAGAATCCCTGTCCTCCTTCGGCGTCCTAGGAAAGTCCATCTCCGTGATGATCGCCGCCAATGAAGTGCACAGTATGGAAATGGCGGACGTGCTGATCACCGTTCCGCTAGCCAAGTACGACACGATGGACTACAGCCAGGCAAACGCGTTGATCAAAGCGGGCTACAACGCGGCGGAAAGCAAAGCGGCGGTCCTGTCCCGGTTTTCGGTGGACGAGGCCACCTGGAAACAGTATCTGACCGACCGCGCCGCACGGCGCCGGCAAACGCCAAAGCCGGAATTCGTAGAAGTTGCTGGAACAGACTCTCACAGTGCTACGGCCATCCAGAAAGACTTTACGCCGGCGATCAATCAACCCGTGAACACCCAGGAAATACAGAAGACCATCCTCGATATCCAGGGCGATGGTCGCTATGCCAGCTTGAGCTACAGCATGGTCGACAAGGATGGTGTCCCGGGCTTGCTCGTCCAGGCGAACGAAAAAAGCTACGCCCCGCCGATCGTCCGGCCGCAGATCACTCTCGACGGTTCCCAATACAACAACGTGCTTTTCAGCATCGGGGCGAGAATTACCTTCCTCAACTTCGGCAGCTACGGATCGGAACTACGTAATGACGTAATCTTCGGTTCCGAGTACGGTCTTCACACCGAGTTCTACCACCCAGTTCGCGTCGGCAGCAATTGGTTCGTTGCTCCCCAGGTAATCCTCGACAGCAACTCGTTCAATGCCTACACCAGCGGAGGCAGCCTTGCATCCGTTTATCGAGTTAAGCAGGCGGGGGGCGGCGTAGATTTCGGATACGAGCTCGGCCGAAGCCAGGAGTTTCGTATCGGTTATGACACCGAATATCTCAAATACTCACTCCAGGTAGGGGAAAACACCGAACCTACGGTTTCGGGACGGGAGGGCTACGCTCAATTTCAGTACACGCTGCTCCACGTGAACGATCCCGTAATACCGACCACCGGTCAGACCGCTCTTTTCCGAACCCAATGGATTGAGGCGTATCCGAGCCCGACCAGCGCCTACACTATACCCGCATTTCCCTTAAGTCAGGGCCAGGTCTCGCAGTTCGTTCCGTTAAACGATCGCAACTCGCTTATCTTCTCCGGGGGTGGAGGCACCGTGTATGGCACCAACAATGCCAATATCGGACTTCCCGTGTTCTCGATCGGCGGCCCACACCTATTCGCGTCCTATGGTACCAATGAGATCCTGACCAACGAATACGGCTACGGCCAACTGGGGTATCTGCGGCAATTGGCGACACTGCCGCCTTTTCTAGGGGGAAATCTGTACTTTCTCGGCCGCCTCGAGGGTGGAGTCTATCAGCGAGTCGATACTCCACTTGGCCAACCTGCCCAATACCGCAATCCTGCCGACGGGGCCGCCGGGCTCATCGTCAATACAATCTTTGGCCCTATCTTGATCGGCGGCGCCGCAGGCGACGCCGGACACTATCGCTTCTTCTTCAGCCTGGGCAGGGTGTTCTAGCGAATAACGAAATACTGCGGCGGTCCTTCCTGGTCCCTTGGAATGTGTAGGCTTTCCTTCGGTAAGGATGGTGTTTGGAACTGACTTGCCGTGCTGCCTTACCACGGGCACAAAACGCCATTTTCCCCGATGCTTGATATACTTCTTCATGTTGGCCGCGCTGATGACTGTACTATCCATTTATTGTCTGCTCACTCACCGGTGGGGTACCTGAGTAAAGGAAATCTGAGTCTGGCGGCACGAATTTCCTGCCCAGGGGACAGCAAAATGGATAGTAAGACCGAATCAATCTTGCAAATGATTGTTTCTAAAAGGCGGGAGTAGTTCAGTGGCAGAACGTCAGCTTCATCGAAGCCACTTTCCAGACTTTCCACGCAGAATCAACAGAATCCCGATAAACAGCAGAAACCAAGCCTCTTAATTGCAGTTGCATTCATGCGTAACGGTGAGCAACATTTGTCAGTTTTGGCCAATTTTGACACCCGTGGATAGTAAATTTGGATAGTAAGCTATTCCCTTCTTTAGACATCCTTCTTAGCTCAATTGAACGCGTTAATGTCATCCGAAAAGGAAACTTCGCCCGTCTCTGGGGTTGGCGCGCCGAGGCTGGGTATCTTCTCGTCCCCTGTTGGTTCTACAAATCCACGAGAGGATGATTTGTAACTGTTGACGACGGTCAGACTCAAGCGCCTGTTTTAGACTGCGAACGAAACTATTAGTTCTCCGAGAAGCCGGTTCCGGTATTAATCTGGCTCGATGAGCGCATTGGCGAATTGGCACCAATCAACGTCCAATTCGCTCTTTCGGGTTCAGGGATACATGATCGCGGAACACCAGGGATAAGCTATGTGTAAGGATCGATGCCGGCGAAATATTTGTACGCGGCGATGGAGGCACAACCGGGGTGACGACTGAGCCGAGAATTGCTGAGCCACAGGAATTGACCGCGGTATCAATGAAGGGCGCGGTGTGGCTGACGGTAGGCTTTGGCCTGCTGAAGTATGTTCTGTCAACGCTGGGCCAGATAACGATCCAACATGCAGGGTACGGCATTTTTCGTGACGAGTTGTATTTCCTCGTGTGCGGCCGGCATCTGGCCTGGGGGTATGTGGATCAGCCGCCCGTCATTCCTTTGGTCGCGCGCATTTCGGAGTTGCTGTTTGGCTTGCAATCGCTGGCCCTGTTCCGGACCCTTGCCTCGCTGGCGGCCGCCGCGGAAGTTGCGATGACGGGGCTGCTGGCATGGCGGATGGGCGCTTCGCCCTGGGCGCAAGCGCTGGCAATGACGGGGATTCTGCTGGCGCCGATGGTGATGGGCATCGATGCGACCTTTTCGACGAGCACCTTTGAGCCGGTCTTCTGGATGACGGTGGCGCTGGCGACAATCGAGCTGGCACGGCTGGCCGGTCGCGGCATTCGCAGTGGCCGTACAGTGGTGTTGTGGTGGGTGGTGCTGGGCGTGACGGCTGGCCTGGGCCTCGAAAACAAGTGGAACGAGGTGTTCTTCCTTACCGGTCTGCTGGCGGCGCTGTTGATGACCAGCCAGAGAAAATTACTGGCTTCGAAATGGTTCCCGATTGGCCTTGCGCTCCTGGTCGTGCTGATTCTGCCCAATCTGCTGTGGGAGATGCACCACCACTGGGCAACGCTCGAGCTGCTGCACAACGATCAGATTAACGGCAAGAACGTTCGTGTGGGCCCCCTCGCGTTTGTGCTGGACCAGATGCTCGTCTTCGGTCCTCTGATGGCGCCGTTGTGGGTGGGAGGCATTCTGTGGCTGCTCTTCAGCCGGGCGGCTCAGGCGATCAACGTGCTTGTCATCGCGATTCTGTTGCCAATCATTCTCCCGGTACTGCCACCGGCAAAAATTCTTGCATATCAGCAGCGGCTGCATCTGCAGCCTCCGAAATTGGAGAATAGTGCCACCGCGCCGCTGTCGCAGTACTTCGCCGACATGCTGGATTGGCGGCAGAAGGCGGACTTGCTGGCCGCTGCCTGGTACTCGCTGCCGCAGGCGGAGCGTGCACAGGCCGTGATCTACACGGAGAACTATGGCGACGCGAGCGCGGTGAACGTGTACCGGCCGGATGTGCCGGAGGCCATCAGCGGTCACCAGAACTACTTCTTCTGGGGACCGCGCACGTATACGGGTAGCGTGATGATCGTGTTTGGCGAAAGCCGCAGGACGCTCGAAACCAACTTCGACTCGGTAGTGGAATTTACACAGGATGCAAATCCGTATTTGGAGCCGTATGAGCGTGGGCCGGTTTTCATCTGCAGAGGCCTCCATGAAAATCTCCAGGCGCTGTGGCCAAAGGTGAAGAACTGGGAGTGAGGCCACGGCGAAGGCGTCCGGCCCGTCTCAACTCACGACTTCAGACCAACGCACTCATTGAGCTCTATTTGCGCCCGAAAATCAGGATCGGTATTGAAAAACGCGCTTGTGTCCCGCGGACAGGCTGTGAGTGCTCGATTGATTATTCCTAGACACTGGCCGACTATCTCGGTACCAATCTCTCGAGTGGTCAGCCCGGCTCTAGAGTTGCAAATTCCTACTTCTCGGTCACCGATGGCCTGCAAACTTCTCTTCACGGCAGGCTTCTTCGCTCTAGCCACATATTTTGGATTGAATGACTGCACACATTGAGCAATATGAGGCGGGTTACTTTTCGCGTTTGAAGGCCTGGGCAGGCGTCAGCGGTGACAGTACATAGATCTGATCGAGCACCTTCAACATGAGGGCGTTGGCTGTCTGTTTTTCGTCGAGCGATACGGTCAGATTGGTCCAGACCACGAGCGTCACCTGGTTGCCGGGGTCGTAGCCCATGAACGAGTTGTAGCCGGCGGTCTCGCCACCGTGAAAATAGATCGTGTTCGGTCCCCAGCGCAGTTTGTCGATGGCATACCCGTACTGTTGACCGTCGGGCTTGTTCGGGTCTTCGGGCTGCGGACTGTCGAGCCAGCGGCGCTGATACGTGGCGTTGAGCACGCGGCCGGCAACCAGCGCCTGGATCCAGGTGGCGAGATCGTTGGCAGTGGAGATAACACCGCCGGCCCCTGCAACGAAGGAGTGGTTCAAGCCTGTGTAGTCCTTTGGCAGCAGAGTGCCGGCCCGGGCAGAGGCCTGGACCTGAGGCGAGTAAGGAGGCGTGCCCACCATGGCGACAGAGGCACTTCCGTACAGGTAGCCGTGCGAGTAGGGATCGGGGATGGTGTTCACGGCGCTGGCGGGGAGTAAGGTGTCCTGCAAACGCAGCGGTCCGAACAACCGGTCCTGCATCGCCTGGGCCAGAGACTTCCCCCCGGCCTTTTCAACGATCAGGCCGAGCAGCACGTAGTTGGTGTTGCTGTACTCGAAAGCTGTACCGGGCGGAAAATTGGGCGGGTGCGCAAACGCAATGGCCAGCAGTTCGGCCGGAGACCAAACCTTGGCCGGATGACGGTCCATGTTCTCCCAGATTGCGGCGGCATTGGTGTAGTTGTAGAGGCCGCTGCGCATCTCCAGCAGTTCGGCGATGGTGATGTGGTCCCCATTGGGCACGCCCGAGACGTACTTCGATACGGGATCATCGAGACTGAGCTTGTTCTCCTGGGCCAGTTGCATGATGATCGCAGCCGTCATCGTCTTGGTATTGGACGCGGCTCTGAAGTGGGTGTCGGCGCGGGGCGGGGTTGTTGCGCCCAATAACGTGGTGCCGTAGGTGACCGTAAACTCCCCTTGGGGCGTGCGCAGGAGAATCACCGCGCCAGGGATCAGAAGCTCCCTAGCGGTCTTGTCGAGCATGGTCTGCAGTGCAGCCTGGTCGATCTGCTTGAGTCCAGACGCAGGCGGTGTGGTCCCGCTGGTGCCGGGTGAGGCGGGAGGCGTCGATGGAGTTGGCACAGACGAGCAGCCCGCCATCAGGAGAGTGACAACGATTAGGAAGCTAGCGACGTGGAGAGAGTTGCGTCGTCGCTGTAGTTGTGACCGTGCTCCCTTTTCCATGCTGGGCATCACACAAACTCCAATCCATGTTTTGGACCTGCGTTCATCAGCCGGACAATCACTGCTTCTGTAATTGGTGGAATGGCGGAAGAGCGGTCCTGAACCGGCTCCAACACCTCCTCATGCTTTTCCATCCCGGCAGGCGAGAAAAAGAGCAGCATCTTGGCTGCCGTGCTCCCACGTTCTGAAATCTATGGACGGTTCCGCGAGGGATTTGCACGAAGTCTCCGGTCGTGGCGTTGATCTTTTTCTCGCCCAGCGATCTCGAGAGTGCCTTCGAGAAGGTAGAAACTCTCTTCCTCGCGATGGTGAATGTGCAGCGGCGGCCCGCCTCCGGAAGGGATGATCCCTTCTATGGATGAATAGGCTCCGTTGTTTGGGCGCCGGGGGCCAGGAAGGTGTAACGGTCGCCCGGTCCCCAGTAAGACGGACCTGTGTCGGTTGGTTGATGAAATGCGATACTTTGATCTTCCATGTGATCTTCTCGTTGAGTGGTCTTCTAAATCGGGCCCCCGAACGAGCGCGCTTCGATGATCATTTCCAATGGCCCGAAGGCGTCAGTGAAAAATCGTTCGATTGAAGCCTACTCCATTCAGTAACAATATGCTCCAAGTTGGCGAAGATTGGGCCGAGCTCAGGCCAATTTTCATAGGTAGGTACCCACAAACGCCGCAGCCTTCCGCGATACGCCACTTCCGAATTACCGGAGCCTGGGGACATATCATTACTGATCCGGTGTCGATGAGTGATTTGGCGATTGTGCGCTCGTTGATCTGGCTCTGTGCGAGCAATATCGCGGGGTTGTCGACTAGACCGCCAGGTATCCCTTGACCGATTTTCGGAAAACGGCCGGGGCAAGCGAAGCCTTCTCTTCAAGTCTCTAGACCCGGACTGTTCACTTCGACTCAGCGCAGACCGGGCTGTCGGCCAGTGCCAGATGCATTGACTGGGCCTGGCCTCCGCCCGTACCATCAGTCAACCATCGGTTGGCATCCCGCGCGCATGATTGGTACCACCGTTTCGCACTACCGCATCCTCGAGAAGCTGGGCAGCGGCGGAATGGGTGTGGTGTACAAGGCAGAAGACACTGACCTTCGACGCCTCGTCGCCCTCAAGTTCCTTCCCGACGATGTCGCCCCGGATGCGCAGGCACTGGAGCGTTTCCGCCGCGAGGCTCGGGCTGCTTCGGCGCTCAACCATCCCAATATCTGCACCATCTACGAAATTGGCAAGGATGCTGACCAGTCCTTCATCGCCATGGAGCTCCTGGACGGGGCGACTCTGACGCAACGCATCGCGGTGAAACCCCTCGCAGCCTCTGTCCTGCTGGGCCTGGCAATCGAGATTGCTGATGCGCTCGATGCCGCCCACCGCAAAGGCATCGTCCACCGCGACATCAAGCCGGCCAACATTTTTGTCACTGAGCAGGGGCACGCCAAGGTTTTGGATTTCGGTGTGGCGAAGATCGCGCCCCCGGGCGGCGATGCGAAAGTTTCCGGGATGTCTACTATCAGCGAACCGGAAGCGCTTACTCGACGTGATTCCGCGATTGGCACCCTCCCTTACATGTCACCAGAGCAGGTGCGGGGCGAAGAGCTGGATACGCGTACGGATCTGTTTTCGTTCGGGGTGGTTCTCTACCAGATGGCGACAGGGGTCATGCCTTTCCGGGGTGAGACCTACGCTGTTATTGCGGAAGCGATTCTGAATCGCGCGCCGGTCGCGCCGGTGCGGCTGAATCCCGATCTTCCAGTCAGGCTCGAGGAGATCATCACCAAGGCGCTGGAGAAAGACCGAAAGCTGCGCTACCAATCCGCGGCCGACATGCGCACCGATTTGCAGCGGCTCAAGCGCGATACGGAATCCGGCGCAAGTGTTTTGCCTTCCCGGGTTGAATCCGGCAACGCCGCGTCCAAACCTGCCGTGCGGAAAAAACGGCTTTGGGCGATCGCCTCGGCTGCCATTCTGGCAGTCGCGATCCTGGCAGGGATATTTCTCCTGCACAACCGGAAGGCCCACGCCCTCGGCGAAACGGACACCGTCGTGCTCGCCGACTTCGCCAATTCCACCGGCAACCCGGTCTTCGACGACACGCTCAAGCAGGCACTGGCAGTATCGCTGCGGCAATCGCCGTTTCTCAACGTCCTCTCCGACGAAAAGGTAGCCGCGACACTCAAGCTGATGACCCGGCCGCCGCACACCCCGCTTACGCCCGACATTGTGCGTGAGGTCTGCGAGCGAGCGGGGAGCAAAGCCTACATCGCGGGCTCGGTCGCCAGCATCGGGAACGAATACGTGCTGGGATTGAAGGCCGTGAACTGCCAGAGCGGGGACACGCTTGCGCTGAGGCAGACGCAGGCTGACGGGAAGGAGAAAGTTCTTGATGCGTTGGGTGGCGCTGCCGCGAAACTGCGCGGCGAGCTCGGCGAATCGCTCAGTTCGGTGCGGAAATTTGATACGCCTCCCGAGCAGGCTACAACATCTTCACTCGAAGCCCTGAAAGCCTACAGCCTGGGCATGAAAATCTGGAATGAAAGCGGAGAGGTTCAGGCGAGTCCATTCTTCAACCAGGCAATAGAACTGGACCCAAACTTTGCGATGGCCTACGCCCAACTTGGGTTGGTGTACGGGCTTCTTAACGAAGCCACAAAGTCCGCCGGATACCTCAATAAGGCCTTCCAGTTGCGCGACCGCGTGACCGAGCGGGAAAAATACAACATTTCCACCCACTACTACTTCGCCGTCACAGGAGAGGTCGAGAAGGCCGCCCAGATCGGCGAGTTGTGGGCTCAATCTTATCCGAGGGACGCCCAACCTCATTTTGACCTGGGGTATTGCTATGCCGTGCTCGGACAATATGAGAAAGCAAACGCCGAAACCGCGGAAGGCCTCCGCCTTGATCCTTATAGCAGCAATGGTTACGCCAATCTGATACAGGGCTATGCTGTCGTGAATCAGTTAGGCAACGCGAAGGCTACTTACCAGGAGGCTGTCAGGCGCATACCGGACAACGGAGACCCGCACTTAAGTATGTATGGCGTGGCTTTCCTCGAGCGGGACACAAAGGAGATGGAAAGACAGGTGAACTGGGCAGCGGACAAGCCGGGTGTGGCAGGCGCCTTGCTTTCCAATCAATCTGACACCGAGGCGTTCTACGGCCGTCTCAGAAGGGCTCAGGAACTCTCCCAGCGTGCAGTACAATCCGCCCAAAAAGACGACTTGAAAGAAACGGCTGCACTCCTTCAGATGAATGGAGCACTGCGGGAAGCGGAGTTCGGCAATGCGGCGCGCGCTCACAAGCAGAGCGTTTCTGCATTGGCCATGACGTCAGAGGTTCAGATCCTGGCGGCTCTGGGCTTTGCGCGAGCCGGCGATTCCGCACGAGCGGAGAGATTGGCAGACGAGCAGCAAAAGCAGTCCCCGCTGGATACCATCCTCGTCACCTATTGGTTGCCGACCATCCGGGCAGCCATTGAAATCGATCGCGGTAACCCGGCCAGGGCTATCGAGTTTCTCAAGGCCACTCCGTATGAACTGGGCGCTGTGTCGGATTTTGAATTCGGGATAATGCTTTATCCCGCGTACGTGCGCGGGCAATCGTACTTGCTTCTCCATCAGGGCGCTGAAGCGGCAACGGAGTTTCAGAAATTTCTCGACCATCCCAACCTGCTCGCGAACAACCCGCTTTACGTACTCGCCCATCTCGGCCTCGCCCGCGCATATGCGTTGCAGGGACAGAAGGACAAATCCCGCGCCGCCTATCAGGATTTCTTCACCCTGTGGAAAGACGCCGACCCGGACATTCCCATTCTGAAAGAGGCCAAAGCGGAGTACGCGAAGCTTGGGTGATCAGTACCGGGAAACGTTAGAACCCTATCGGGACTGCCCCGACGCGAGAGGTGGGGATAGTCCAGATTCTTCTCTGGGGCAGTTTCGATAGGGCCGTTTGAAGTAAGTCACTGGTGCTTGCGAGGGATGCGGTGATTTAGCTATGGGATTTCAATCGGCGCAGAAGAACTGAGCGAAGGTAGTGCGTGGGTCAGACGCAATGGATGGAGCGGAGAACAGCTCACATCGAGATGAAATGCATGTCTGATTTTCATCTTCGAAGCGATCGCGCGCGTGTTGAAACTCGTTCTTGAGCGCAGGCCGGCATTGCGTGCAGGAACGCGGTAGCAGAGGCGATCGATAGGGCCACAGTAAATCA
This sequence comes from Terriglobales bacterium, assembly GCA_963823845.1. Lineage (GTDB taxonomy): Bacteria > Acidobacteriota > Terriglobia > Terriglobales > Acidobacteriaceae > Alloacidobacterium. Next base: position 24,082 of record CAWGND010000014.1, on the reverse strand, counting down.
TGAGTCTCTTCAGGAGCTGTCATCGCCACGGCTCCGTTGTGCGGACCATGTGAGGTTGGAGCAGAAATACAGCTGGCTGCTGGTGAGTCGATCAAGGATCACCATCGCGCCGAAGCAAGCGGGACAGCACGGTCCTGCTATCTCTGGCGGATCGACGGAGGTAGCCGTGTCGAGCAGAGCGCGGCAACGTTGGAGTGCGGCACTACGTCTGCGGTTGGCGCAAAGGCCGAAGTGTCGGATGCGGACCAGCCCCTTGGGCAGGACGTGAAGCAGGAAGCGGCGCAGGAACTCATGAGCGGAAACAGTCATGACCTTCTTCTTGCCGCCGTGAGCATAGTCCCGCCAACGGAAGGAAACGCGATGGTTTTCGAAGGCCACGAGACGATGGTTGGAGATGGCGACGCGATGGGTGTAGCGGGCCAGATAGTTGAGAACGTATTCGGCGCCACCGAAGGGTGGCTTGGCGTAGACGACCCAGTGGTTGCGGGACAAGTTTCGAAGCCAGGAAGAGAAGGTGCGCGGGTCTGCAAGTGATCGGAAGCTGCCGTGGAACTGGAGCGTGCCTTCGTGGAATGCGGTCTTCAGTCCGGCGACGAACTTACCGCGGAACACACGGCTGAGTGCCTTGACGGGCAGGAAGAAGCGGCACGAGGAATCGATCCATCTGGAACCATCGGGAGCCAGGCCGCCGGCGGGAACGATGTAGTGAACATGGGGATGATGCTGAAGGTTCTGCCCCCAGGTATGAAGCACACCCAGAAAGCCGATATCGGCTCCCAGGTGCTTCGGATCGCGAGCCAGCTCGAGCATCGCCGCGGCGCTGGTGCTAAAGAGCAGATCGTAGAGTAGCCGCTTGTTCTGGAGGGTCAGAGCGGACAACTCGTGCGGCAGCGTGAAGACGATGTGGAAGTACGGCACGGGCAACAGTTCAGCTGAGCGCGCTGCCAGCCACTTGGCGCGTGCGTTCCCCTGACACCTGGGGCAGTGCCGATTGCGGCAGGAGTTGAACGAGATGGCCTGATGGCCGCAGCGGACGCACTGATCGCGATGACCGCCCGGTGCCGCGGTGCGGCAGTGGACGATGGCATCGAGCACTGAGTTTAGCACCGTCAGGAGACCGGTGTATTAACGTTTCCCCACCGTGACGGGCGGGGACAAGATCGCCTAATCGATTGCAGCGCAAGGTGTTGCCTGGGGAGAAACAAATCGCCGTGCGGGTATTGCTCTAAAACGCGCCGGGGCTACAGACTCTGCCCACGCGTCGCTCGCTCGGACGAGATGCGAAACAGGAGAAACACCATGAAGCGAATTGTCAGGAACTTAGTATTCTCGATCACCTCGGACGGCAGGTTGCGGGCGCGGCTCTACCGCGGCGGCTTCGGCCTCCTTGCTGCTCTATGTCTTCTCATTCTTCCAACCGGTGCCAAAGCGGCTTGCGGAAGCTTCGGCGCAGCCGTCCCAACACCCGCGATCAAACTGCCTATGGTTGCTCAGGTTGCTGGCTTCACCTCACCGTTTGAAGCGGGCAATCCGACGATCGTTGGCCTGTGGCATGTGATCTACACCAACAGCGCCGATCAGTCGACTTTCAACGACACCTTCGACACATGGCACAGCGACGGCACGGAGTTTGAAAGTGCGTTTCTGGCACCATTGGGCGGCAACGTGTGCGTAGGAGTGTGGAAGCCGACCGGCTTGCGGAGTGTAACTCTTCATCACGTGGGCTGGCTTTTCACTCCGGCTACTCCGGCGGCTACGGCTACCAACACCTTCACCCTGGATGAGGAGGTTACGGTAGCGGCGGACAACAAATCTTATAGCGGCCGCTTCACGTTCAAAGTGTGGAACCTGGATGGAAGTCCCACACCAGTTGAAGTGACGGGCACGATCGCTGCGACACGAATTACGGTCAATTGACAGGCCTCTGAGGCCACCGCAGTAACGAGCGTGCCGATGTGATGCATTCACGTCGGCACGGCGCCTCGCAGGAGGACGATTTAGAGGCGGGCTAGAATCGGTGCAAGTCGGCTCGTGGTTACTCCACGATCGTTCAGACTGTCGCTGCTTGGTTCTCAGTTGTTGCTAACAGGGGCAATGCACTCATTGAGAATAATTTGCGGGCCGAAAGGCCGATTAGTACCGACAAACGCCCTAGGGTGCGAATAGCCCGAGATGGAGATCCGGATCATGTTGTTTGCCACACGGCAATTGGAGGCCGTACCCATGGCAAGCAGCAAAACAAAACGCAAAAGGACACCTAAATCGATTCTCAAGCTTCCCGACCTTGAACAATCCAAATCGGCAGTATTGAACAGCTTGACATCTCCCAGTTCCCAGCGAACCTATGATCATGCGATCAGAGAATTCATCGAGTGGTATTGCTCGGAACCCAGGCTCGCATTCAACAAGACTGTGGTCACGCGGTATCGAATCTCCCTGGAGCAGCGTCATTACGCATCAACCACCATCAACTTGCGACTCGCTGCGGTCCGGAGGTTGGCTTACGAGGCGGCCGATTGCGGTCTCCTCAGTGCAGATCTGGCTGCGGGAATTCGCTGGGTGAAGGGCGCCAGCGATTCGGTGTTCCCGTTGGCAATTGGCTCACTGTGGAGCAAGGAAAGCGCCTTCTGATGACGGCGAACGAAGCGAGTATTCGTGGCAAACGCGACTATGCGACGCTCGCGATTCTGCTCGGCTGCGGACTACGCCGAGGGGAATTGACGGCTTTGCGAGTTGAGGACATCCAACAGCGGGAGGAGCACTGGGTCATTGCCGATCTTGTCGGCAAGGGCGGCCATATACGAACCATTCCAGTCCCGGATTGGGTGAAAACAGGAATTGACGCTTGGACAGGAGCTTCCGGGATTACGACCGGCACTCTCCTTCGTTCGATCAACAAGGCTGGCAGAGTCTGGGGAACCGGCTTCAGTCCCAAAGTCATTTGGGGTGTCGTGAAGCAAAAGGCAAAGGACTCTGAAATCCAGTCTCTCGCTCCGCACGACCTTCGTCGAACTTGCGCTCGCCTTTGCCATCAGGCCGGCGGTGAATTGGAGCAGATTCAGTTCCTGCTGGGACACGTCTCTGTGCAAACAACCGAGCGGTATTTGGGCTGCAAACAGCGTTTCCGCAACGCTGTCAACGATCGGATCGGGCTGGAACCGGATAAGCCGGAATCTTCGTAGATTCCACCCTGCTAGCCGACTTGAACGAAGCCGCGGCGGCGGCGGACGCATCCGCGTGTTACTGAACTGACACTTGAGGCTACCGGGTAGCTTGGTGCGCAGAGAAGGAGGATTCTCTGTGAACCAACTACGCCAGCTCATGCTTGAGGAGTTGCGGCGTCGCAACTTCGCCGATACGACCATCCGCACTTACCTGCACGGTGTCGAGCACTTCAGCCGATACTTTCATCGCCGGCCCGATCAGCTTGGCCCCGAGGACATTCGCAAGTATCAGGCGATGCTTTTCACCAAGCTGAAGTTCAGTCCGAACACCGTAATCCTGCGGCTGGCGGCGCTGCGCTTCTTCTATATCCACGTGTTGAAGCGCGGCTGGAGCATCGCCGAGACGCCCTATCCGAAGAAGTTGCGACACCTTCCGCAGGTGCTCAGCCAGGAGGAGGTGGCACGCCTCATTGACGCAGCAGACTCGCAGTTTCATCGCATCCTGCTGATGACGCTCTATGCCACGGGTGCACGGCGCGCGGAAGCGGCCCACCTGAAGGTCGGTGACATCGACAGCCAGCGGATGGTGGTTCATATCCGGGAGGGCAAGGGCGGCAAGGACCGCGATGTCATGCTTAGCCCGAAGCTGCTCGATGCGCTGCGCCTCTACTGGCGCGGCCTCCGGCGCAAGCCGAAGGAGTGGCTCTTTCCCGGCAACCGCTGGCACACGGCAAGTTACCCTGTCACCACTAAGGTCCTCTGGGATGCCTGCCAGATCGCCGCCGAACGCGCCGGCCTCGACAACAGGCACATCCATCCGCATACTCTACGTCACTGCTTCGCCACACATCTTCTTGAAGCCGGCGCCGACCTGCGAACGATCCAGATACTGCTCGGTCACCGAGACCTCGAGGTCACTACCGTCTACCTGCATCTGTCCCAACGGCATCTCAGCGCAACTGCCAGCCCGCTTGATGCTCTCACGTTCTCTCGACAAGGAGGACGCAAGCACAGTTCATGAGCCGGCCTCCGCTGGAGATGGCCGACATTGTTCGCTGTGCAGGACACGCATTTCTTGAACACAGCCGTAAGTGGATCAACTGGCAACACCGAAAAGTGTTGCTGGCCATCACGCGCTGTCGCACCGCCGCGCTGGGCGGACATCGCGATCGCTGTACCGGCTGCGGACATACGACCAGGATCTCGTACAACTCCTGCCGAAACAGGCATTGCCCACGGTGCCAGGGCAACGCGCGCCTGCGCTGGCTCAAGGCGCGTGAACGAGAACTGCTGCCCACCCGCTATGTCCATGCCGTCTTCACTCTGCCGCGGGAACTGGCCCCGCTCGCTTTACAGAACAAGCGGCTCATCTATAACCTGCTCTTTCACGCCAGTGCCGAGACGCTGCGTGAGATTGCTCGCGACCCTCGACATCTTGGAGCCGAGATCGGTTTCTTCAGCGTGCTCCACTCCTGGAATCAGCGATTGCAGTTTCATCCCCATATCCACTGTGTCGTTGCCGCCGGCGGCCTCGCACCAGATCACTCCAGATGGATCTCCGCCCGGCCTTCCTTCTTCCTGCCCATCGGCGTGCTCAGCCGTGTCTTCCGCGGCAAGTTCGTCGCCGGACTCCGTAGCGCCTTCCATCGAGGCGAACTCCAGTTTTACGGCAACCTTCTGCCTCTTGCCCAGCCACGCACCTTCGCCGCATGGCTGCGTGTACTGTTCCGCCACGACTGGGTCGTCTACTCCAAGCCTCCCTTCGGCGGCCCTGAACACGTGCTGCGCTATCTCGGCGCCTATACCCATCGCGTCGCCATCTCCAACAGCAGGCTGGTTGCGCTCTCCGATGGCAACGTCACCTTCCGCTGGCGCGACTCTGCCCACGGCAACAAGAAGAGGCTCATGACTCTGGCCGTCGAAGAGTTCCTGCGCCGCTTCCTGCTCCATCTGCTGCCGCCAGGCTTCGTCCGCATCCGCAACTTCGGGTTCCTCGCCAACCGGAACCGCGCTACCCTGTTGCCGCTATGCTCTCGACTACTCAGCGGCTCAGAGCAAAAGGCTGCTTCGGCAGCTTCGATGTCCACTGAAGAGACCCATTTACTCTGGAACTGCCCAGTCTGTGGCGGAACCATGCGCGCTGTCGAACGGCTTTCCGCTGCGCAACTGCTGCTTCGTTCTCCACCTCAACCAAACCGGTGCGCAGCTTGAACCTCTATCCCCATCTTCGGCCTTTGCCCCTGCTTCGGCACGCATGCAGGTTCCTTGTCTCATCTGTCCCGGGACGCTCGGTCGCTCATCTCTTCAGCCCCCGCCGGATGCCACATTGCGATCCTTCACCGCTCCATCACGACTTAAAAGCCGCAGATCATGCCCAGATTAACGACTTGGTCAAACTTCTCCACCCGATCAGCGCCATTCAAAGTTCATAGCCTTCCATGGGGGCGGCTTCCTTCAAGTCGCTGTATCCGAAGCGCCCTGCTCTGAGAGCATGCAACTGCGCACTGCCGTCGCGGGGCGCTCCAGATACAGCACTAGGACTTATCATTACTCATCAGACACCGAGTGAAAGTATGAATCGAATCGTCTTCTATTCATGGCAATCTGAGCATCCCAACTCCCTATGTCGCAACGTGATTCAGGCCAGTCTGGGAGACGCTCTCAGGAAGCTGGGAAAAGACCAAAGCACTGAAATCGATCCTGTGCTCGATCGAGACACTGGAGGCATTCCTGGGACGCCTTCAATCACGGACAAAATCTTCGAGAAGATCGTGCTTGCGGACGTGTTTGTGGCTGACGTCACACTGAGTCGTCGAAGTGCGGAATGGAAACTATTCGGCTTTACGATAACGCACCGCTCGAAGGTCAGGCGTACCCCAAACCCGAATGTGCTTCTGGAATTGGGCTTCGCGATCGCTCACCTCGGCTGGGACCGTATCATCCTGATCCAGAACACAGAATATGGTGGCCCCGACGAGTTGCCGTTCGATTTGCGGGGACGCCGGACGGTTACGTACGCCCTTGCTTCAGACAACACCAAAGATGAGAAAGCCGAACGGAAGCGTGCGCTGTCCGGTCAACTCGATGCAGCAATTCGCGCGGCGCTCCTGCCCTTGGATGAAGGCTGGAGAAAACCGGAACGATGGGAGCCGCGATGGTGGGGCTTCTGGTATGCAAAAAATGACGGTGGAATGCATGGGGGGAGGCTCCTTATTTCCGAATCGAGCGCCAGAGGATTTACATTCCACCTGCAAGTCCACAATGGCTCACATCTAGGTCAGGTCAACGGCTTTGCTGAGTTGACGAACCGCTACGCGGCAGAGGCAAACATTGAGACACGTTGGAATGAGGGCAATGTCTGCAAACTGCGGTTTCGTCGGACCGAGGAGCATCCGGCTCAGATGGAGATCGAGGAGGTGAGCGGTTGTCAGAGTTTTCACGGGATGGGAGCTCGCTTCGATGGACGGTTCACCAGACGGCGGGAGACTCTCTTTGAATGGGGATTCATGAACGAGCTTGAGCTTCAACGGCTCTTCACGGTCACCGGCCAGTATTACGAACCGATGATGGACCGTTTTGCCAGGGGTGGCAAGCACGACTGGCGGGACAACGATCTCCACGGCGAAGCATTTTTCGCTTGTGCGAGGCCTCGGGACCATCATGGAGGGCATACTCTTGAAAGGGGCACATGGTGAACTCTGGGCAGCTTACATCGATGATGAGCGGGTGCGCTACTTCACCACGGAACCCGCGTACAAACATCGGCTTCCGCAGACCATTGAGGAGCGGCGAAGCAAGTTTATCGAGAAAGAAGTTTTGTTCATGGATTTCGTAAATACCATTCCAAACGAATATGGTGGCTTGGGAGACCCAGAGTAGTCATATGAACTTTAGGAACTTGTTGAAAAACGATTCCGGCTATCCAATGCAGCCAGCCAGGACAAATCAGCGTCGCGCAAAAATGGCCTGCAACGCGCCGATCCGCCCTCTGTATACATTTCTGGTCACTTTTTCGGAGTCTAAAGTAAGTGCCTAAATGAGTTTTTCAACAAGCTCTTAGGTGAGGCTCGTCTAGTACCGATAGACGCGCCAGCGTCTATCGGTACTAGACGACCTAAGCCTCCGGTTTGCACGGAATCTACTTAGCCGAAAAGCTGTAGCAGGCGCCCCGCTATCTCCATAGCGGAGCACGCCGGAGTTATTTCATTGCAATGCCGTGGGGACGCGCCGGGCCTGTCTTGAAGGCCGTGTTGAAGTCCAGTTTGAACCGCTTGTCCTCGGTAAGCCCATCGTGCGTGACTTTGAGAACGTGGGCTTTATGGTCGCCTTCAAAGTGAATAATGCCCGCAGTATCTTCATTGAGAAAATAGTCTGTCACCACAAGGCGGCTGTCATCGTCGCTCAGTACAATGTTGTGCGGTCCAGCGTTCGCGCCGAAGCTGACAACCGATATCTGCTTAGGATTGAAGCGGTCTCTGACATGTGTCTTGTTGCTCCGCTTCTGGCCGTGGAAGTTCGCGCCATCGTCATCATCGGAATCATCCTTCGAACGAAAGCTCTTCTGCGAGGCCCAGGCCTGGATCAGCGTGCCGTCCACGGTGAAGTGCTCATCCGACATGTATTGCTTCGCCTGCCGGTTCACCTCGGCAAAGAACCGCTGTGCAACCTCTGAGGTCAGCAACCGGTCACGGTTCTTCGAGAACACCGCATGATTCCATACCACATCGTCCATGCCCAGGCCCACGAACCAGCGAAACAACAGGTTGTAGTCGATCTGCTCGACCAGCAGTCGCTCGGTACGGATGGAAAAGAACACCTGCAGGAGCAAGGCCCGCAGCATGTACTCCGGCGCTACCGACGGCCGGCCGGAATCAGCGTAGAGTGCATCCAACTCCGGGCTCAGCGACCGTAGCACCGCATCGGTTAACTTGCGAACCTCACGCAACGGATGATCGGCCGGTACCCTCTGCTCCAACGACACATAGCTGAACATCCCGTCCTGAATCCGCTCGTCTCCACGCATATCGATAAGACGAACAGACCCTGTCCAATGCTGCAAAAGTCGTACCTATTTCAACAAGCTCCTAGGTCTGTTCAGGAACCGGGTGCTTCGCCTCTGGGGGAAAACCCTCCGTCGGCGTAGTCAAAAGAGCCGGTTTACTTGGGCTCGCCGCGTTGCGCTCGCCGAACAATGGCTTCCTCGTCCTCAGAAGCTCCATCCATATCCCGAGGTTCGTTTCGCCGCTAGTCATCCAAGATAAGAGCCGTATGCGCTAATGAGCGCCCGTACGGATCCGCGCGGGTTGTGCCAGGCGACTGGTATCCCTACCGCGACCCTCAACGGAGAAAGGGCGCAATGCGGCCGCGTTGGCCAATGTTAACCATGACTCGTGATGGATTCCTTGCCGAGTCTTACGCGCTTTGGCCGCTCCATTCCCCAAAGCCGGCACCCCGCGGACTATCGATGTTCGATTTTGGGGCGGCTTTCTCGATTCCGGACAAACGGTCGCGCGGGACAGAGGTTTTGGAAGGCGCTTATCTTCCGTTGCGCAATCCCCAAAACCCAAGAAATTGAATGGCTAAACAACGAAATGCCGTGAAGAGCCGGACTGGCACCTCGAACTTCGCAAAACGGCCATCGGCGTGCTGCCGATCAGAGCAAGGGAGGCGCGTGTGCTGAAACGAATTCTTGAAATCCTGCCGGCGGTTTGCCTTATGACGGGCATGGCATCCTCGGCGCAGAGCCCCTTCATCGGCCAATGGAAGTTCGACTCCTCGAAAAGCAGAACGCCCGATGAGATGAAGGTTCAAAGTAAGGGCGGCACCAAGTACACCTTCGATTTCGGCGGGGGTGTGGAAACGATCATGGCGGATGGGACCGACCAGCCAGGCCTCCAGGGGACCCTCCTGTCAGCGAAGCAGGAAGCGCCGGATACGTGGATCGTTGAGCGCAAGAAAGACGGCCGGTTGATGCTCAGGGCGACATGGAAGCTTTCGGGGGACGGCAATAGGCTTACTGACTATTACCGCGAGTTCGAGTCGGACGGTTCGACGTTGAGCCTGGATTATGTCTACCAGCGAATCGGCGGAGGATCGGGTTTCGCTGCGGACTGGCAAAGCATCAAGGAGACCAGAAATACCCCGTTGTCAATGGAGGTGAAGGCCTATGAAGGCGACGGCCTGTCCTTCCTTACTCCGGCGCAGCATAGGCCAGAGAATATGAAGTTCGACGGCAAGGACTATCCCGAGGACGGATCGAACGCTGGGCAAGGTCCGGCCATCTCGGCTCGGCAGGTAGACGAGCACAATCTGGTGATCACCCACAAATACAACGGAAAGGTGACCGGTACCGAGGATGTTGGATTGTCGGCCGATCTGAAGACATTGACGATTACCTTGCACTTTGCCGGTCGCGACAAGCCTGATGTCATGGTTTACCAGCGGCAGTAGGTGTTGGTCCGTGTCGGGCTGAACGGCGATCTTTGCTTTGCCTGCACGTTTGCAGGTCGCCCTTAAACCGCGGGTGCCCCGTGTAAGTTTTGGGACGAAGTCTGAAAGCCCCGAAATGAGGTCGCCGCAGTCCCAAATCTCCGCCCCAGAACATGTCCCCGAAACCTGTCAAATGCTATTCGGCACCGTCCTCGATCCGAGAATTCACCTGGCTGGATTGTCGCTTTGTCAGCAACTTGACGCGAGGTTTCAAACGGTCCGTATAGCAGGCTAACCGAACTTACCCACTTGATTTCATAACAGTGTTTGCTCTGTCGAGGCGCGATTAGACTCTGTTGCATCGACGACCGAAGGTTCGGGAGAAGGAGCCGAACATGATCATTGTGGGAGTGGATTATCATCCAAGCGTTCAGCAGGTAGCGTTTTTGGATACGGAGACGGGCGAGACCGGCGAACGGCGACTGAACCACAGCGATGGAGAGGCAGAGCGTTTCTATCGCGATCTACAGCGAAGACAGATCAAGGTGCGTGTTGGGATAGAGGCCACCGGACATGCACGTTGGTTTGAGCGATTGCTGGCAGAGTTGAAGTTCGAGCTGTGGATTGGGGATCCGGCCAGGATCAAGGCAGCACGGGTACGCAAGCAAAAGACCGACCGACAGGATGCTCAGTTATTGCTTAGGCTACTGGTAGAGGGTCGCTTTCCCCAGATCTGGGTCCCGAGTCCGGAGAACCGTGATCTACGCCAGCTAATCTGGCATCGGCATCGCCTGGTGCAGATGCGCACGCGGGCCATGAACCAAATCCAGGCTGCAGCGATGAACGAGGGAGTACGGCGCAAAAAGACACTGTGGAGCAAGACCGGACGAAGGCAACTGGAGGCGCTCCCGCTTGCTCCGTGGGCCACACGGCGCCGACAGGACCTGCTGGAGTTGGTGGATCGATTGAACACAACTATCGACGAACTTACCGCAGCAGCCGAGCAGGAGGCACGCAAACGGCCCGAGGTACTGCGGCTGATGACGCATCCCGGCGTGGGGCCCATCACAGCACTGGCCTTTGTGTTGGTGCTTGGATCTCCGGATCGCTTCGGTTGCGGCCATCAGATAGGTAGCTATCTGGGCCTCATTCCCTGTGAGGACTCCAGCGCCGATCGTCAACGACTGGGGCACATCACCAAACAAGGAAGTTCTCTGTTGCGCTTTCTACTGGCGGAGGCAGCCCAGGCTGCTGTCCGCTGGGACCCCGACTGGCGACGTCGCTTCGTTCATCTGGCCATGCGTCGCGACCGTCGCATCGCTAAGGTTGCGATGGCACGCAAAGTGGCCGTCAGCCTCTACTGGATGTGGCGTAAGAAATGCGATTATCAACAGACTTTGCAGTTCGGTTCGCACGCGGGAGAGCCTGGATTCGTCCATGGTGTGAAGTAAATCACCGCCCACTTGATTGGGCATCCCGCTCCCTATCCAGGGAGTTCGAAGTAGTAATCATGGTCGAACGTGCGATCGGAGAGATGGTTGGGTCGGACCGAGTTCCGCCCGAAAGATTACATACGAACCTTTGTCGGCGATGATGAGTTTGTTCAACCAAAGCGTAACGAAACAGCTCCTCGGAGTGAAGGCCGTCCTACGCTCAAAAATGCATTGACACAGCCGAGATTGTTAGAGATGGCCGAATAGTCGGCAAATCGTCCACTTGCCGGTCAACGAGCGCGGCTGTCCGTTTAGCCTGAGACCCACTCCGCCTCACAAGATGAGTCCGTTGCTTCTACTGTCAATTCTTATAGATTCTTGCCTCCCTCGGACGGAGGTGGAGGGTGGTGGCGCCGGCGGGGTCGCTGGAATCTCTGTAATTGCCGAGCTTGAGATTCTTGGCTTGGATTCCCTGCGGCAGGGTGTAGTCGATTGGCTGGCTGGAGAAGTTGAGGATTACCAGATAGCTTGATGCACCGAGGCTTCGGGTGTAGAGGAAGACTTGTTCTTGTGTTGGGTCGAGATCCTGGTAGTCGCCGTAGATGAAGGCTGGATCGCTGCGGCGTAGGGCGATCACCTTCTGGTTGTAGTGGTAGACGGAATCTGGATCTTTGACTTGATCTGCGGCGTTGATTTGCAGGTAGTTGGGATTGACGGGCTCCCAGGTATGGTTGCCCGTGGTGAAGCCTGCGTTCCTGGTCGTGTCCCACTGCATGGGCGTGCGGGCGTTGTCTCGGCCATAGGCTGCTGCTCCGGCGATTAAGTGCTGCTCGGTGAGCTTGCCCTGGGCTACTTCTGTCTTGAAGCGGTTCTGTACCTCGATGTCGTTGAACTCGCTGATTTTGGTCCAGGGATAGTTGGTCATGCCTAGTTCGTCGCCTTGGTAGAGGTAGGCGGTACCGCGCAGTGTGAGGACCATGGTCTGCAGGAGCTTGGCGGACATGGCTCGTAACTCGGGAGTGGAGGTATCACCCCAGCGGGAGACGACGCGGGACATGTCGTGGTTCCCGAGGAAGGATGTGTCCCAATCCTGCTTGCCGAGAACGGTGGCATGGGCGGTGTAGACGGCTTTGAGTTCAGGCAGGCGGAGCGGGCGATAGTTGTAGCCGCCCATGGAGCCGATGCGGGTGGCATCGAAGTTGAAAATCTGGCTGAGTTCGTGGCGATCTTCGCCGACGAGGTTATGGGTGCCGGCGAGGTCGATGCCGATGGCTTCGCCGACGCTCATGTCGTCATATTGGGAGAGAACTTCGCGATTCATCTCCTGCAGGAACTCATCGCGCCGCGGCCCGCTGGCCCAGAGCTTGACCGCGTCCTGGCCGGGCGTCAGGTCGGGCAGGCCGGTGGGCTTGCTTATGAGGGGGATGACGTCCATGCGGAAGCCGTCGACACCCTTGTCGAGCCAGAAGCGCATGAGGCTGTAGACCTCCTGACGGACTTTGGGATTCTCCCAGTTGAGGTCAGGCTGCTTGACGGCGAAGAGATGCAGGTAGAACTGCCGGGTTGTTTCATCCCACTGCCACGCCGAACCGCTGAAGAAAGAGGTGTAGTTGTTGGGCGGATCGAAGCCGTTCGGGGCGTTTGGATTGGGCTTGCCGTCGCGCCAGATGTAGTAATCGCGATAGGGGTTAGTGCGTGACTTTCGCGATTCCTCAAACCATTTGTGCTCGTCACTGGTGTGGTTGACGACCAGATCGATGATGAGGCGCATGTGCCTCTGCTTGCTCCCGGCCAACATCCGGTCGAAATCGGCCATGGTGCCGAACTCGGTCATGACTTTGCGGTAATCGCGGATGTCGTAGCCGTTGTCGGCATTGGGTGAGTCGAAGTGCGGGCTGAGCCAAATCACGTCGACGCCGAGACTCTTGAGGTAATCGAGCCGGCTGGTGATGCCGTTCAGGTCACCGATGCCGTCGCCGTTTGAGTCCTGGAAAGAGCGCGGGTAGATTTGGTAGACGACTGCCTCTTTCCACCAGTGCTGCGAGTAGCCGTTAATCAGAGTGACGCCCTGGGATGGGCGTATAGCATCGGCGGTTGCGGACAACAGACCAGCGTCGGCCGCTTCATAAGCCAATCGGCGCACGGCTGCAAGTCGGACGTTGATAGTTCCCGGGGCAAGGCCGCGCTCCTCCAGGTAAAATCGGTAACGCAAGAGGACGGTTTTGTTGAATGCTAGCCGTGGCTCAGAACAATACCAGGCGACGAACTCATCAATGGCATGCTGGTATCCGCGCCTTGAGTCCGGCGACCCGAGGCTTCGTAAGACCGCGAGTTTTGAGTGTTCCAAATCTGGAATGACGAGCTTAGTCTTCGGTCGGTTCTTCTGACCATTCGTAGCCGATTTCCTCATGGTTTCCACCTCCATAGTGGCGGTTCATGAGGCTAACGAATGTTGAAGCTCGGCGTCTCTTGGGTGCCGAGTAGCCGGTTTGAACGAAGTCGCTGGCGGGACGGACGCTGCGCGTGCGATACTTCCGACATCATGCGCGGTCATAGCGTCCTGAATCGCTTTTCGTCTCTTTGTTCTAACTCTTTATTATTCTTCCTATTGCAGGCGGTAGCCGATTCAATCCCCATAGCATAACCGCATCCGCCGCAAACGCCAGCGTCTTTCTTCAAACCGCTCTATCCGACCTGCTCCGCGCGCGCTCCGTCTACTGAGCGCAGCTGATCTCGCGGAGCAGCTCCGACGGAGTCCTGACGTTTCTCGGCCACTCGGACTACGCTCCGGCGGAGTGGCTAGTTCATGCTGTGTTATCGCCAACTGAAATTCAATCGAGATTCGGGCTACACCTTTTGTACGTGCAGTACGGTTGTTTGTACTAACTCAGTCGAGTGTGCAAAGAGCGCAGACATGCCCAAGGCCGGTCAGATTCGCGTTCACTCACGGCCATCTAATGCGCATTGGTTCGAACCGGTTGATCGGCCACATTCTGAGAGGATTCTGGCAACCCTATTCGCCGCAGTAAGTCCGAGAATCTGGGATCGCCATGGAGGTTCTTCCAAACCGGATCGACGGCCAGAAGAGTCAGCTCCCCTCCTTCTCGCGCCTCATAGGACTTTTCCAGCCATTCAAAGGCCTCGTCCTTTTCGCCGGCTAAGGCATAGTCTTCGGCTACCGAGGATATTGCCAATCCGGCCCCCGGCTTTTCCATCTCATGCAGGTCCTGAGTCAGATGTTCTTTCCAATATTCCTTTTCTCCCCCGTTCTTAAGCGCCTTGCGCAGCGCGGCCGCTCTCTCGGATGCCTGCTTCTGCGTGAAGCCGACTAACAATTGACCTCTCTCGTACTCGTTGAGTGCATCTTCGAATCTTCCCATAACCTCTAAGAGGCCCGCGAAGTATAGACGCGCGATCCCATAGTTCGGATCCATCGCGATGGTGTGCTGGAATTGCTTGTAGGACTGCGAATAGTTACCGGCTAGCAGGTAAGTTTCTCCCAAGAAGTTGTTGATGGGCATAGACAAGGGGTCAAGCTCAAGGGCCTTCTTGTTTTCCTCAATCGCTTCCGTACGTTGCCCCATAGGCATCAGGTAGCAATTGGAATAGAAAAGATGGGCATAGGCGGAATTCGGATTAAGCTCGATTGCCTTCAGGAATTCTGCTCTAGCTCCCTGAAGATCAAAGTCGTAGTGCGATTTTTCCATGCCAAGGGCGGCGTGAGCTTCGGCAAGCGACGGATCCAACAGGATGGCCGTTGTCGCTGCCGCCCTGGCTTCCGGAAGGCTTTCCTTCGACGAATACAGACCTACAAGATTGCTGATGTTATAAGCGTCGGCCAGACCGGCATACGCCAGGGCAAAGCCTGGATCCGCAGCGACGGCTTTTCTAAAAAATAGAATACTGTCGCGAATAGCCGCTGCCGTTCTCTGGTTCCAGTAGAAGCGGCCCTTCAGGTAAAGATCCAGTGCCTCAGGGTTCACCGCGTGTATTCTCGACATCTCGAGCTGGCGCTGCGGCGTAATGTTGACCTGTACCTGCTCGGCGATCGCTCGCCCGATCTCGTTCTGCACGTCGAGGAAATCACGCAGCCCTCGATCGTCATAGTTTCGCGCCCAAAGATGGGTCTGATCGCTCACGCGAATCAACTGCGCGCTGATGCGAGCTCTTCCCTGCTGCCGTCGAACGCTTCCCTCGAGAATGTAGTCGACGCCCAGTTCGTGCCCGATTTGACTGACGGTCTTATCGGTGTGCTTGTAGGCCATGACGGATGTGCGTGCGATGACTCCCAATTGGTCAGGACTCAGTTGGCCAAGATCAGTAATCGTTTCTTCCGTCAGGCCATCGCTGAAGTACTCTTCGGCCGGATCATTGCTCAGGTTTTGAAACGGCAGGACTGCCAGCATCTCGCGCTTTGCAGGGAGCGTCTCCGGAGAAGAAGGTGCATGCGTGCGACGGATCACTCGCGCCACTCCGAAGACCAGAATCGCGACGACCGAAATGGAGAGCATCCATACCCAGGTGCGACGGCGCGGGGATAGTGAAGGGGGGGCCGGGACGGTTGGCTCATCCTTTTTGCCGGTGTCGGGGCGGGCTGCTGGAGCGGCGGCCACGCTAACCTCATTCGGTTCGGCTTTCTCCATTTGAGGATCAGGCAAGACGAACCCATTGCGCAGCTCGCTCACCGGAGCAATAAAGCGATATCCGCACCGCGGAATGGTTTCAATAAATCGCGGGTTGTCGGCTGAGTCGCCGAAGAGAACGCGCAGCTTTCGTATGGCGGTGTTCAGCCCCTCGTCGAAACCAACGTAGGTGTCAGCCGGCCAGAGTCTGGCTTGCAGTTTTTCCCGGGTGACGACCTGCCCAGGATGTTCCAGCAGTACGGCGAGAACGCGAAAGGGCTGTTCCTGGAGTGGCACTCTCCGTCCGTGTCTGAATATTTGACCGATTGTCAGGTCAACTTCGAAGAGCCCGGTGCTGATACGGCGGCCGGAGTTGGAGGGAGCATCCATACTTCCATCCCGAGAGAACGTAATCTTACAGGGGAAATCGAGTTCAGCAAAGCCATTAAATCTTTCTGTGACTATCGCTTAACAGGTTAGGCAGAGATCAGTCCCAATCGATTGACTGTGCGCCAGCCGAGCACTAAGAGAACACAGACACTGCGCGCGCAGTTCGAACAGCGGAACTCCACGCGCCGTTGAGATAACACGGAGGATTCTATGAAGAAAATCGTGTGTGTACTATGCTATTGTCGGCAGCCTGTCGGCGACTGCCAGCCATGGTCAGAACTACCACCGCAGCTGCTCCAGCGAAACCGTGAGGGGTGATTATGCGTTTCGCGTGTCGGGTGAGATCTTTACCGCTGCGGGACTCGTCTACCGGGACGGTATTGCGCTCACCCATTTTGACGGGGACGGCGCTCTCACTCAAGTGGACTATGTCCTGGCGAACGGCGTGCCCGTTCCTGGGCCTAAAGATCCCAACGGCTTCAACACCGATGAAACGGGCACTTACTCTGTCAACGAAAACTGCACCGGCGCGGCCGAGATCGACTTTCCGACACCGCCTGGAGGAACCAGTGGCGCCAAAATCAAACTGTTCTTCGTCATCTCGGACGATGGCCGTCAGCTGAACACGATTGTCACCAGTCTTACGCCACCAAACTCAACTACGGCGGTTTCGGTCAACATCCACAGCGATGCGATAAGGGTGCACGACGAGCGCTGATAGCTATCGGCGGGGCGCGACCACCCTTCCTCGCATTTCAATTCCGGCACGACGAGGAGCGGGACTCACGCGTCGGTCCCGGATTTTCGAAACAGGAATTGTTGGGATCAGAGGCTGTACGACAAATTCCTCGCTCCTGAAATCTGTTGACTGTGCCGGCCGTTATCAATAATGTCAGCCTTCCGGGCCAGGCTTTCTAATTCTTTCAAGAATGCGAGACACCCATGCGACCAACTCTGCGAAATAACAGGCTTGCTTTCCCCTTTCTTGCCAAAACTTTTGTGGGCGAACCCGAGGCGCCGGCATCGGCCAAGGTGCGCAGAACTCCCGCATGGCATCGGCGCATCCTCCTCGGCGTCTGCACGGCGGTCCTCTTCAGTTTCACCGCAGTCCTGACCTATGCGCAGGATTACACCTCCATCGTCGTCTTTGGAGACTCGCTTTCGGACACTGGCAATGTCGCGGATCTCACGCTGGCCAAGTACGGGTTCCGACTTCCCGGCCCAGACTTCGACTACACGGATGGCCGATTCACGGACGGAACCGACACCGTGCCCGCGGCGCACAACTACTTCGGCGTGTGGGTTGAACAGCTCGCAGCCACGCTCCCGGCTAAGCCCGTCATCAAGGCCTCGCTCGACGGGGGAACCGACTACGCTTACGGCTTCGCCACAACTGGCGGCGGTACCGGGGTCTTTACATTCGGGCCGTCCGATTCTCTCTCCGTCAACGTCAACAACATTGGCCAGCAGATCAGTGACTACCTCGCCACCAAGCCCAAGATCAATGACAAGACACTGTTCATCGTCTGGGGGGGTGCCATCGACATTCTTAACGCCACCTCATCGGATGACGTCGTCAAGGCGGCCATTGATCAGGCCCTTAACGTCCAGCGCCTTATCGAGGCAGGAGCCACCCAGTTCATCATCCCCAACCTGCCTCCCCTTGGAGCCGTACCGCGGCTCAACGGATCTCCCATAACGTCGATTCCGGCGACAAAGGAAAGCATCCTCTATAACGTGACTCTGGCGGCAGGCCTGAATATCCTTCGTGACTTCAATCCTGGAAAGCACCTCCACCTCGACCAGCTCGACGTCTTTGGTCTTTTCAACCAAATCATCGCGGCGCCCACCAAATTCGCTCTGGTAGATGTCAGCACCAGTTCGCAAGACAATCCCTCAATCAATCCCGACACGTATCTCTTTTGGGATGATCTTCACCCAACCACCCGCGGCCACAATATTCTCGCCGTGGTTGCAGCTGAACTTATTGCCGCGCGCGAGTGCCGGGCTTATATGGGGAGACGCGAAGCGGATTGTGAATCTGCTACAGCAGGCGGCGACCACTAACTAGTCAGACGGTGGCTCAAGCATCTGCCTTGGTCAATTGACGCTCGCAAAAAACGGCTAACCTGAAATCGTCCACACAAGACCGTCAAACTTGCCGAGCAATATATGTATCGCGTACGGAATTGATGAAGAAGAGTGGTTCGAGGACGGAGAATTACACAATGGAAACTAAGGTGTCTGCGGTTCAGTCAATTTCGCGGGTGACGGAAGACCGGGCCAAGTTCTGCCGGGTTTTCTGGGGCCCTGAGTGACCGGAACATCCGTTACATTTTGGAGCGGGGACATCCGTTGCAACTCCCTTGAGGTCTAAACGCTTTGGATTCGCAGCTCACAGAGGCTCGGAAAGTGTGGCGAAATACAACCCAACCAATATATGTGGCGTATCTGGATTCGGATTCTTCGAGCAACTCTACCCTTTACTGCGAGCTATCAACCAGACGCTACCTCTCGAAAAGCGATTCCGAGTTTTGGCCCCGGACCGACCCACGGCTGTGAAACTCGGCATCAGCCGGCGGATCGGCTGGCACACATTTCGCCACTCATATTCGACGCTCTTGCGGGCAACGGGAGCGGATATCAAGGTCATGCAGGAGCTGTTACGGCATGCCTCTGCCAGGGTAACGCTTGGTACAAACACGCAGGCAATCACAGAACAGAAACGCAACGCGCAAAGTGCAGCGGTCAAATTGTTAGTTGCGCCCGGAAGTTCAGCGAACTGACCAACGCGCCAGCACTTGTACCCATTTGTGCCCACGAAAAGTGTCGGAATTGCCGCACAAACAGCGTCGAGCTGCCTTCTGCGATGTCAGAATGGGGGTAATTTTGTACCCATTTGGCCTAAGTCAACTGGGTGGATTATCTGTAAATAGTTGATTTTATTTGGCGTCCCCGACGGGATTTGAACCCGTGAAAGGACCGCTGGTGGACCGGCAATATGTCCTCTTGAAAGCAACCGGATCAGATAATGTGGCGGATAAGTTCTCTTGTTTCCCTTACGCTACTTCTCTGTTCTGTCGCGTTCAGGCCGCGGCAGCCAAAATTCAAGAGGCTACATCAGCAGAGTGATCACGCTGGTGACCACGAGGGCTGCAGCCCATACCAGGTTGACATTGAGCCAAGCCTTGCGAAGTATAGCAAGGCCGAACTTGCTATAGACCACCCACGCGATGAGCCCAGTAACCGCAAGATAGGCGGTCGTATGTAGTCCTGTGGCGAGCAGTGCTGCGAGAGGGCTGGCGGCCGCGGATGTGTGATGGTGGCCTCCCATGTGGGCAGCCGCTTCAACTGTGCGGCTGCCCAGGAGCACCGGCAGCAACATCAAACCGGCACCGTGCGCCGATGCCATCAGAAACGACCAGACCGTCAAGTCGCGAAAGCCCACCTGCATGCGGACCCAGCGCGGGTGGTGATGCCGCACCAGAGAGAAGATTCCTAGGCCAAGCAGGAGCGCTGCGACGGGATAGCGGATCGCCTCCCGCGGCAGCGCCATGCCGAGAAATGCCGCAGCCACCACCACGCAACCAATGGACAAGGCGTGGCCAAGCGCGATCGGGACGAGCGCCCTCGCCACCGCGCTCCCCTTCTGCTCCTGCATCCCCAGCGCCACCGCAAAGAGCCAACCCATCCCGGGGTTGATTCCGTGGTAGGCGCCGAGGAGCAGCATCAGCCACAACGCAGTGGAGCCCATCTCGCAGTGGGTCATTGCGGCTCCGAGTAGCAGTAAGAGTCCGATGAGGCGTCGCCGCCTTCTAGCCGTATCTGGTGCGCACGCAACCCATCGAACTCGACGAAGAACTTTTCATCGAGTTTCATTCCGCGCTTCGGATCCACGTTAAGCTTTACCATCCAGCTCTTTAACCCATCGGGATAGATCTGGTCGTCCCAAGGGGAGTAGAGCGAGTTGGTGAAATAGACTCGCTTGCCATCACGGCTGATCTCAACCATCTGCGGGCCGCCGTTGAGCGGCTCGTTTGGCTTCTTCGGGTGCGCCGCGCGGCGCACGATGCCGCCGAGATTGACCGAGCCCGTCTTCTTCGGGTTGGCGGGATCGGAGACATCGTACTGAATGAACTCTCCCGTCCCCCAGCACGAAACATAGAGGAAACGGTCGTCGAGTGACAGGTTGATGTCAGTCACCAGCGGTGGCACCGCCTTGAATCCCTTCAGCAGCGGCGGTAGTTTATCCGGATCGGCGGGCTCGGCGGGGATTTCAATGACCTTGCGGACGGCCCACTTGCCTTTCTTACCGCCGTCTTCCCGGTACCACATCCAGATCGACGACGAGAGGTCTTTGAGCGAAACCCCCACCCCGACGAAACCGTAGGTCTTCTTGGGATCGTGAGAAGGCCGCAACTCGAGCACCCACTGTTGCTCCGCACCCAGGTCAATTTCCTGCTGGTGGCGGCGCTTGTCCAGGTCCCAGATATGAATCTTGTGGCCGTATTTACCCGCAAGCAGCAGCTCCGGGTTAACGCCGTCTTTCACCATGTTCGGCGTGCCCCATTCGGAGGTAATCATGGTGTCGTGTCCCAGATGCCACCAGAAGTCGTATGCCAGTTGCTGTGGGCCACGATCCTGTTCCCACTGTCCCTTCAGCTCGAATGTGTTTGCGTCCATCAGGAAGATGCCACCGGGGCCGTCTCCGCTGGCCGATCCGAGTGCGCTTCCATAGACGCCGTCTGGTCCGCAATGAATCGTATGAGGCGAGGTGTAGCCGGTCTTCTGAATGAACTCCTCGGGCTCAATCACCTTCACGATCTTCGGTTGTTTGGGGTCCGGTTTGGTATCCAGGATGTAGATCCTCGAAGAACCGATGCCGGGTACGATCAGGTAGCGACGCTCCATGTGCGCATGCGGAGCCTGCGGGCATAGACACGCGCTGCAGGCGTTCCAGCCAAAGTGGTGCAACTCATTATCGCCGCATGGAAAGTCCGTTTGCCCGACGAGCCGCCCATATCCGGAGGAACTCGGATCGAGGTCAATGACGCCCATGGCATCGTGCTGTCCATTCTTACCGGCGTTGAGCAGAGCGACATATGCGAGGCGTTCTGGCGGGGCCTGCATTGCCATCCCCGGTGAAGGATAAAAAGTTGGATCCGGACGCATTAAAGCCATATTCATTTCTCCTTAGTCGTGCAAGATTCGCGGGCAGACGCAGAATTCAGGCTCTTACTGCGATCACTTCCAGATACTCCGATGCAACCACGGTGAGTTCATCCCCTCCGCGATTGTGTGCGGACCACAAAGCCTCCAGGTCATCGCGCAGTTTCCCCGCGTCCGTTTCATTCAACGACGCGAACGCGCGATTGGTGGGGCCATAATACTGACGAAAGACCTCGACCACTTCAGCCGGCGGGAAGGGATAGGTGAAGCTGTATTGGCGACGCGTCATGATAAGGTTGGAAACCCCGTGGCCCAGCCTTTCGCGCACAACGGTCTCATCGCCCCACAACACCGGGGCGGCCATGCCGGAAGGAGCGATGAACTTGGCGAAGGCTTTGAACATTTGTCCGATGAAACCTTCGCGCGTCCAATTCCCCATGGCAATCGTTCCTCCGGGACTGCACACTCGCAACAGTTCGCGGGCCACGAGTTCAGGCCTCGGAGCAAACATTGCTCCGACCAGGCTGACTACAACATCGAAGCTGGCATCTTCGAACGGAAGAGCCTCGGCGTCACCTTCAATAAAACGAGCCTTGAGACCTTCCGAGTCGGCGCGGGCCTGTGCACGCTGCACCAGGTTCGGCGCGATGTCCACACCGGTGACGTTTACTCCATCCCGTGCGGCCCATAGCGCGACCTGGCCCGAGCCGCAAGCCACGTCGAGCAGTTGGCACGCAGCGGGAACATCGAGTTGTTCGTAAAAAATGCGCGCGCCCTGTTCCATATAGCGCGAAAAGCGGTCGTAGTCGCCGGCCATCCACGTTTCTTTTAGTCGCGCCTTCAGACCAACGATTTCCGGTGTAGCTGTGATGGTGTTCATACTTCCTCCAGTGTTTTTGATTCACCAGCAACAAGGGCATGGATATGCCGGACTGGCTGCTCTCAGCGTTTCGGGGTTATCTTGGCAGCAAAGGATTGCGCCACTATCTTCCCGTTCTGCACAACAAACGTGTCGGTAGCGGCTTCGTACGAATTGTCTGCTGTTTCTGCGCTCCACAAAATGTAAGCGTAATCACCCTCAACGTATCGCTGATGCATCGAAAACGACGCGCCGGGCTTAGCAAACTCCGCAAAGAAAGCCTGGAAAAAAGGCTTGATTGCATCAGGTCCCTTTAGCGGTCTGTCGGGTACAAACAACACGGCATCCGATGTGTAATCAGCGAGAACGCCATCGAGGTCGTTCTCGCTAAAGCACTTCAGATGTTGATCAAGAACATCACCTGTGATTGTCATTCGTCATCTCCCTGCACTTCGAATTGGATTGAAGCGCTTTTTGCTGCGAAGGCTTCAATGAGGCTTACTATGCGCCACTATCGTGGCCCATACTTGTCCGCGCGTCCGGCTTTCTTGCTTGCCGTATGATGGCTTTGCCCCAGAGTCCGGGAAAGCTTGCCGGGCGTCCCACGGGAGGAAGTATGGATGTGCTTTCCGAAGTGCTAAAGGTGGTGAGGCTCCAAGGGGCCATGTTCTACAACGGAGAATTTTCCTCCCCGTGGAGTTTTTGCTCGCCGCCCTCGCACACGGTCGCGCCCTATGTCGCACCGGCGGCGGGGCACGTGATCATTTATCACCTATTGACTGAAGGGCGCGCCTCTGCACGGCTCGTGGGTGGCGAGCGCATCATTCTTCACGCCGGTGACATCGTGATCTTTCCCCATGGCGACGCGCACTTCATCGAAAACGGCCCTCCGACGAAGGCTGTGGACATGGTCAAGGAGTTGGCCCGAATTTTTTCCCAGGGCCTGAAGCTGTCGCGCCAGGGTGGCGGAGGGGAAATTACGAGATTCGTCTGTGGCTTCATGGCCTGCGAGCCACGATTGAGCCAGGTTTTTCTTAGCGGCCTGCCGCCAGTGTTCAAAGTCAGCATTCGAAACGATGCCTCGGGCAGATGGCTGGAGAACTCGATCCGGTTTTCTGTGAACGAAGCCGACGCTTCCCGCGCCGGCGGAGAAGCGGTCTTGGCCAAACTGTCGGAGGTTTTGTTTGTTGAAACACTGCGGGCCTACATTGAGCATCTTCCAGCTGAGCAAACCGGTTGGCTGGCTGGCGCCCGCGATTCGGAGGTCGGAAAGACTCTGGCGCTAATGCACCGGAGTCCTGCGCAGCCGTGGACCATTGCTTCCTTGGCGAAAGAAGCAGGTGTTTCCCGTTCGGTGCTGGCTGAGCGATTTCGTCATTACCTCAACGAGCCTCCAATGGCGTACCTCACACGCTGGCGGCTTCAGCTGGGAGCGCAGATGCTTTCTTCGACCAGCTATTCAGTGTCACAGATCGCATCCGAAGTCGGCTATGAGTCTGAAGCTGCTTTCAACCGGGCGTTCAAACGCGAGTTCACAGTTCCGCCCGCGCGCTTCCGCAGCCAATCGAGGTCAGTTAAAGCGAAGCTGCCCCAACAAGAGGAAATCCGAGCTCAGTGAATAGATGACCGGGAAAAACAGCAATCTCCTTCAACGTGCGGCAATAATCCGAATTCAACGGTGGTGTACCTGGCAAAACAGGTTTCCTGAGAGTTCGAAACATGGCGTCGTTAGGTGATTAGGTTTCTCTGGTCCCGGCCTCTAATCCGCAAAAGTAAAGGATAAGTGGGGAGCCCCATTCTCGTAAGGAGTTCTGTGTAACGCGGCTCGGAACGCAAGCTTTTTAGCAACGGATCAAGCTTCAACTGATTCAATCCGGGATCACGTTCCCGGTAAGATCGCTCTAACCACACGAATGCCTGATTTGTTTGACCACGGTAGGCATAGACCTCTGCCACCTGATAGGGCGAGTCTTGCGTTGCAATGAGTTTTGAGATGCGCTGGGATGAATCCTCCAA